>NZ_JAODUA010000008.1 GCF_025399895.1 Streptomyces sp. ASQP_92
TCCTCGGCGCCTTTCCGGTTCTCCCTCTCGGGTTTCCCTTTCCGGCGGCTCCGACTCTATCAGATCCTTTCGGGCCTGATTCCCGGTCGAAATCGGGTTGTCTTCCCGGCGGTTGGGCCGTTTCGACGTCCCGAACTCTAGCGGAACCTTCCGGTGATTCGTAATCGAGTCTCCGGACCGGCCATAAAGGGAATTCGGCATGCCGAATTCACCCCGGCCGGGGGTCTAGCTGAGTTGGGGGGTGCCGCAGAATTCTCTGCGGCGGATGGTCGTCGCGGAACCGTCCCGGCTGCACGACAACTCGGAGAACACTACACGACGGCTCCCCCGGCGCGGGAACGCCCCCATGGGAGGAAGCGGAGCCGGTGCTCGCCGCCCAGGTCCGCCGTGAGCCCCGGGGGCGCCCCGCGACCGGGGCCGGGTCGGTTGCCGACCGAGGCCGGGCCGTTACTCGCGAGGGGCCCCGCTACTCGCGATGGCGGAGCAGCAGCATCGCCGCGTCGTCGTGCAGGGGGCCCTCCGTATGGAGGATGAGGTCGCGCCTCAGGGCCTCGAGGGCGGCCTCGGGGTCGGGGTCCTTCAGGAAGAGGGTGCGGGCGCCCAGGGGGTAGAAGGCGCCGGTGCGGTCGCGGGCCTCGGTGACGCCGTCGGTGTAGAGGAGGAGCTGGTCGCCGGGGGCGAAGGCGACCCGGAAGGGCCTCGGGCCCTCTCCCGAGCCGAGTCCCAGGCCGAGCGGCAGCGCGTACTGGTCGGGTTCGGGGAAGGACACCGAGCCGTCGGCGCGTACCAACAGGGGAGGCGGATGGCCGTAGTTGAGGAACACCGCCCCGTTCGCGGGGTCGAGTTCGGCGATGATCGCGGTGACGAACTTCTCGCCCTCAAGGGCCCGGCCCACCGCCCGTTCGATGCGCGCGCCGACCCCCTTCAGGTCCGGTTCGTCGTGCGCCGCCTCCCGGAACGCGCCAAGGACCACGGCCGCCGTCTCCACCGATTCGAGGCCCTTGCCCTGCACATCCCCGATGATCACCCGTACTCCTTCGGGCGACGACACCACCTCGTACAGGTCTCCGCCGATCCGGGCCTCCGCGACCGCCGAGGTGTACGAGACCGCCGCGCGCAGATGGCCCGCGCTGCGTGGCACCGGGCGCAGCAGGACGCGCTGGGCGACCTCGGCGATGGAGCGCATGCCGGCGAGTTCGGCCTCGCGGCGCTGGCGCATCACGCTGCCGGCCACGCCCACGGCGGTCACCCCGGCGACGGCGGCGAGCGACGCATAGCCCCGGCGCTCCTCGAAGAGCTGGCTGTATATCCCGAGCCCGACCCCGGCCACGAGCGCGATCAGCCCGACGAGGACGGTGCGCCGCCAGCCTCCGACGAGGCCGGCGAAGGCGGGGCCGAGGGAGACCAGCGGCAGCAGTCCGACGGTGGGGCCCGCGATCAGGTTGGCCACGACGACCAGCGCCATCACCGCGTACGGCAGCACCCACAGGACGTCGGGGACGGCCTGCTCCTCGGTACGGGTGTGGCCTTCGACGGTTCTGCGCACCATGGCCGCACCCCTTTCACACCCTTGGGCATCCATTTCGCCATCAGGGGTGCGCCGCAACCCTTCCGTTACCGAATCGAGGCCGCGCGCCCGCCGCGAAGGTCAGGCGCTGGCGCGCTTGCGGGGGGTCGTCTTCTTGGCGGCCGTCTTCTTCGCGGTGGTGGAGGTGGACTTCTTCGCGCCGGTGGACTTGGGGTTCGCCGCGGCGGACTTCTTGGCGGCGGTGGTCGCCTTGCCGGCGGTGCTCTTCCTGCCCTGTGAGGTCTTGGTCTGCGTGGCTCTGCCCGGTGCGGTCTTCGTCTGTGAGGTCTTGCTCTGGGTGGACTTCGCCGGGGCCGACTTGGACTCCGAGGACTTCTTCGCCGTGGTCCTGGACGTCGTCTTCTTCGCCGGCGCGGACTTGCGCGACGTCGCCTTGCGCGAACTCAGCTCGGTGACCTCGGCGACCTCGTCACCGTCCGCCTCGCCGTCGCCCTGCCCTTCCCCACTCTCGCCGCCGTCCTCGCCACGGGCGGCCTTCGCGGCCTTGACGCTGTTCTCCAGGGCGGCCATCAGGTCGATGACCTTGCCGCCCTTGGCGGCGGGAGCGGGTTCCGCCGTGGGGACCGCGCCGTCGGCCTTGGCCGCGATGAGCTCCTCGACGGCGGCCCGGTAGTCGTCGTGCAGGGTCGACATGTCGACCTCGCCGAGGGTGTCCATCAGGGCGTCCGCCAAGTCGAGTTCGGCCTCGCGGACGCTGACGTCGGCCTCGGGGGCGGCGTCCTCGGAGGCCCGGATCTCGTCCGGCCAGAGCAGCCCGTGCATCGCGATCACGTCGTCCACCACCCGGAGCATGCCGAGCCGCTCACGTCCGCGCAGCGCGAATTTGGCGATGGCGACCTTCCGACTGCGCTTGAGGGCCTCGCGCAGCAGCGTGTACGGCTTGGCGGCCGGCACCCCGTTGGCGGAGAGGTAGTACGCGGCGTCCATCTGGAGGGGGTCGATCGAGTCGGCCGGTACGAACGCGACGATCTCGATCGTCTTGGCGGTGGGCAGCGGCAGCGAGGCCAGGTCGGCGTCGGTGATGGGGATCATCGAGCCGTCGGCGTCCTCGTACGCCTTGCCGATCTCGTCGGTGCTCAGCTCCTCGCCGTCCAGCTCGCACACCTTGCGGTAGCGGACCCGGCCGCCGTCCTCGGTGTGGATCTGGCGGAACGAGATCGAGTGGTTCTCGGTGGCGTTGACGAGCTTGATCGGAATGCTGACCAGGCCGAACGAAATCGCACCGTTCCAGATGGATCGCACGTTTTCTCCTCTTCGCCCCCGAAGAGTGTGGTTCGTGTGGTTCGTGGGACTCTCATCGTATGACGCCGATCACGGAGGTGGAGGGGCGGCGGGTGGCCCTGTCGAACCTGGACAAGGTGCTCTACCCGGCCACCGGCACCACCAAGGGCGAGTTGCTGCACTACTGCGCCTCGGTCTCGGGCCCGCTCCTGGCCCAGCTCGACGATCGTCCCGTGTCGTTCCTGCGCTTCCCCGACGGTCCGGGCGGCCAGCGCTTCTTCACCAAGAATCCGCCGCCGGGCACCCCCACGTGGGTGAAGACCGCCGAGGTGCCGCGCACCGAGGACAAGGCGGCCCGCCAGGTCGTGGTGTCGGATCTGGCCACCTTGATGTGGGCCGCGAACCTCGTGGTGGAGTTCCACACCCCGCAGTGGCGGGCCGGGGCTCCCGGGCAGGCCGACCGGCTGGTGCTCGACCTCGACCCGGGAGAGCCCGCGAGCATCGTCGAGTGCTGCACGGTGGCGCGGTGGCTGCGGGACCGGCTCGCGGCGGACGGGCTGAGCGCCTACGCCAAGACGTCGGGGTCCAAGGGGCTGCACCTGCTCTCGGCGCTGGAGCCGACCCCTTCCGCGCAGGTCTCGGCGTACGCGAAGAAGCTGGCCAGGGAGGCGGAGGCGGAGCTGCCCGGGCTGGTCACGCACAAGATGGCCAAGGCGCTGCGGCCCGGGAAGGTGTTCGTCGACTTCAGCCAGAACGCGGCGGCGAAGACGACGGCGACGCCCTACACGGTGCGCGCCAAGGACCGTCCGACGGTGTCCGCGCCGGTGTCCTGGGCGGAGGTCGAGGCGTGTACCGACCCTGCGGAGCTGGCGTTTCTGATCGGTGACATCGGCCCCCGTCTGGAGCGGGACGGTGATCTGCTCGCCCCCCTCTCCGACCCCGACGGAGCGGGCCGGCTGCCATGAGCGCCGAGGCGCCGCGCCCGCCGCTCTCCGTCGCCCTCGCCGAGGCGGTGGGCACGCTGCCGCGCGGGGCGGGCTGGGCGTACGAGCCGAAGTTCGACGGTCACCGGATGGTGGTGTTCCGCACCGCGGAGCGGGTGGTGCTCCAGGCCCGCTCGGGGCGGATCATCACCGCCGCCTTTCCCGATCTGGCCGACGCGGCAAGGGAGTTGGCGCCGGGGACCGTGCTGGACGGGGAGGTGGTGGTGTGGACGCAGGGGCGTACCGACTTCGCGGCCGTCCAGCGCCGGGCCGCCGCGACCCCGGCCCGCGCTCCTCTGCTGGCCCGCCGCCTGCCCGCCTCGTACGCCGCCTTCGATCTGCTCGCGGAGGCGGGCCGGGATCTGCGGGCCGAGCCGTACGAGGTGAGGCGGGCCCGGCTCGTCGAGGTGCTCGGCCCGCTGGGACCGCCGCTCCAGGCGGTGCCGATGACCACCTCGGTGGAGACGGCGCTGACCTGGTACGAGACGCTGCCGGCGAGCGGGATCGAGGGGCTGGTCGCCAAGCGTCTGAACGCCCCGTACCGGTCGGGGCACCGCGCCTGGCGCAAGGTGCGGCACACCGACACCCGGGAGGCGGTGGTCATCGGCCACACCGGCAGCCCGGCCCGCCCGGCCGCGCTGGTCCTGGTGCTGCCCGGCGACGACGTGCCGGTGGTGTCGAGTCCGCTGCCGGCCGCCCTGCGCGCGGAGGCGGGCCGTGCGCTCGCCCCGCTCGTGGCCGAGGGCGGCGGCACGGCGGTGGCGGCGGGTCTGGGCGAGGTGGACTACCGGGCGGTCGGCCCGGGGCTGCTCGCGGAGGTGGAGTGGGCGACGACGCGGCACGTGGGGGCGGTGGTCCTGCGGCTGCGCGGGGCGGGGGGCTGAGCCGGGGCGGGTGCCGGTCCAGGGGCGTTCAGGCGCGCAGCCAGGTCCTGCGGTCCCGGGCGGTCCAGTACAGGGACTCCACGTCGGCCGGTTTGAGGACGCCGCCGCGGTGGGCGAGGTCCGGAATCTCGGTGTCCCTCAGGACACTGACGTCGGGCGCCGGGCCGCGTTCCACCCGCTCGGCGCCGACCAGGACGACGACCGCGCGCACCGCCGCCGCGAGGGCCAGGGAGGCGCGTTCGGCGTCGTGTCGGGCGGTGCGCAGCAGAGGTGACGGGGCCGCCCTGCCCACCGCGACCAGCGGGTCGGCGATCCGCACCCGGTGGCGCCGGGCGTGCAGGGAGCGCACCGCGAGCGCGCCCGCGGGCCCGATGAGCAGGTGGTGGAGGGTGGCGTTGCCGGGCAGCGGCACCGAGTGCAGGACCCGCCAGCCCGCGCCGTCGAGCCGGTCGAGCGCGGCCCCGGTGGCCTGTTGGGCGGCGAGGTCCCGGCGGCGCGGATCGGCCCGCAGCCGGTGGGCGCCCCCGTTCCGCTCCAGCTCGCCGAGGAGGGCCTCGGCCGGCCGGTTGGGCGCGAGGTCGTCGTCGGGGTGCAGGCCGAGCCGGGCCAGGTCGGTGGCGGTCGGCACGGGTGGCGGCCCGACGAGGGGTTCCCCGACCACGTACGGGCGCAGCGCGGCGAGCACCTCGTCCCGGTGGTCGTCGAGCAGCAGCGATACGCGTCCGGTGTCGCGGTCGTACCAGGCGACGCTGCGCCCGTCCGGGAGGCTGACGTACAGTCGCGCCTGTCCGTGCCGGTGTACCGGTGTGACCCGCAGTCCTGCCATAGCCCCATCACCCCACCCCGACCATGGGAACAGCCCGTGCCCGTGAGGGCAATAAGTCGTGGGGGCGTCTCACAACGCGATGGACGCAGGGCGGTCATGACCACGACACTTACGCGCGACGAAGACCAGGCATTCCGGGAGGGGAAACACTCAATGATCATCTTTGGCACCCGCGGCTATCTCTACCAGCTCGCGATGCTCACGCTCGTGTGCGGAAACTGCGGCAATCCTTCCGCGCACTCGCTGCGCAAGTACGTCACGAAGTTCACGCTGTTCTTCGTTCCGCTGTTCCCGTTCTCGACGAAGTTCCGTACGCAGTGCACGTTCTGCGGTCTTGAGCAGCAGATCACCAAGGAGCAGGCCGAGGGCCTCCTCGCCCAGCCGGTCGCGCCGCAGCAGGCGTACGGCCAGCAGCCGCAGCCCGGCCAGATGCAGGGCCAGAACCCGTACCAGCAGTAGGACGGGCCGCACGGCGGTCCAGCGCGCGGTGACAGCATCGCCCGCTCCTCTACGGCGAGCTGTCACCCGGGCGCGGCAAGGCCGCAACAGCGGACATTCAGCGTCATACCCATGACGACGCCCACCCCGCCGCGCATCGCACGGACCCGCACCGCACGACCCCGCACGGCGGGGCTCGCGGTCTCCTCCGCGCTCGCGCTCGCCCTGGGCGGCGGACTGCTGGCCTGCGCCCCCGAGCCGGTGGCCAAGACGCCCGACATCCAGGTGCGCGATGCCGCCGCCCCGAGGGCGAGGACGGCCGTCGGCCCGATGGCGGCCGCCGAGCCGACCCGGCTCGTCATCCCGTCCGCGGGGGTCGACGCGGGCCCGGTGCTGCGGCTCGGGGTGGACTCGGCGCGGGAGCTGGAGGTGCCGCCGGTGGACCGGGCCGAGCAGGCCGGCTGGTACACCGGCAGCGTCACCCCGGGCGAGAAGGGGGCCGCGGTGCTGGTCGCGCACTACGCATCATCTTCTACGCCGACCTCGTCGAGGCCCGACAGACCGCCGGGGCTCCGGCGGAGCCCCGGCGGACGGTGAAATAACCTGGGGTTCCCGCACGACAGGAGCACCTTGATCCGCCAGCGCCGCACCGCCCTCCTGGCACCCCTGCTGACCGCAGTGGGTGCCCTGGTGCTGTCCGGCTGCGGCGGCGCGGGCCAGCTGGAGAGTTCGGGCGCGACGCCGACCGCCGTCGGGCCCATCCACCTGTGGCCGGGCCTGCCGCCCGCGACCGCGACGCCCAACGACTACGGCGAGACCGACACCGAGCAGGTGCCCGGCATCAAGGTGACCGGCGGCGACGTGCACAAGCTGAACCCCGTCGCCGTGGTGCAGGCCGAGGTGAAGGCGCACCCGAACACCTACAGCGGCGAGGACGGCCTGTACGACGAAACGGTTCGCCAGCTCGCCACCTGCAAGCAGAAGCCGGCCGGCTGCCCGGTCCTCAAGCCGTACTACCGGGACCTGACCGGGGACGGCAGGGACGAGCTCATCCTCGGCATCCGGATGCCGGACCAGAACCTCGCGGTGCGCTGCTACATGCCGGCCAAGGACGGCGGCCTGATCCGCATCATGTCCACCGTCGACCAGATCATCAGCGTGGACCTGGCCGGGCGCGACGTGATCCTGCGGTCGGTCGCGACGGGCATGTCGGGGTACGAGTACCGCACCGCGTGGTCCTGGGACGACCACCAGCAGGCGATGCTCCCCACCCGGGACGAGATCGTCCGGAACAAACCGGGCGGCAAGCACCCCGCACCGACCGGCGCCGGGCAGATACCGCCGTCGCCGAAGAAGAAGCCGTCGACGGCGAGCCCGTCGGCCACCCCCACGGCGGACGCACCATGAGACTCCCCCGGACGCCCCGGCTGCCGCTGCCCGCCTGGACCGCCACCCTCACCTGGAAGGCCGCGGTGTTCATCACCGTGATGTGCTGCGCGCTCGCCGCGCTGCTCGGCGTCCTGGTGCATGTGTCGGTGACCCGGCAGACCGTGGGCGAGGCCCGCGGCAAGGCACTCGACCGGCTCACGGACGTCACCCTGATGTACGAGGCGGGCGAACAGCTGCCGCCGGGTTCCGGCCTCGACCCGCCCCAGCTCCCCGCCTCGCTGCGCGCCCTCGCCCTCTCCGGCAAGCGAGGCACCCTGGTCGACGACGACAACGGCCGCCCCACCATGTGGGCCGCGGGCCCGGCCGACGGCAAGGCGCTGGCCGCCGAGATCGACTACACCCAGAGCGCCCGCACCATCAACGGCCTGGACAAGGCGATCCTCGGCTCGTCCATCCTGGCCATCGGCGCGACCCTGCTGGTCGGCGTCTTCGCGGTCACCCGGGTCACCCGGCGGCTGCACCAGACGGCGACGGTGGCCCGCAGGATCGACGCGGGCGACCTCGACGCCCGCGTCAACGACCCCCGGACCAAGGACCCCTCGCGCCCCCAGGACGAGGTGGCCACCGTCGCCGGGGCCCTGGACACGATGGCCTCCACGCTCCAGGGCAAACTCCTCAGCGAACAGCGCTTCACCGCGGACGTGGCGCACGAGCTGCGCACCCCCCTGACCGGCCTGCACGCGGCGGCCGAGCTGCTGCCGGAGGGACGGCCCGCCGAGCTCGTACGGGACCGGGTGCGGGCGATGCGCTCGCTCACCGAGGACCTCCTGGAGATATCCCGCCTGGACGCGGGCAGCGAGACGGTCGACCTCGACCTCCAGCAGCTCGCCCCGGTGGTCGAGCGGGTGGTGCGCGCCTCCGTCGCGTCGGGGACCGCCGAGGCGGACACCACCGTGACGGTCGTACGCGATGCCTGCGTGGAGACCGACAAGCGCCGCCTGGAGCGGGTCGTCGGCAATCTGGTGGCCAACGCCCACCGGCACGGCAAGGCCCCGGTCGAGCTGACCGTGCACGGCCCCGTCGTGACGGTGCGCGACCACGGCACCGGCTATCCGGACTACCTCCTCGACCACGGGCCGCAGCGTTTTCGCACGGATGCCGGAAGCAAGGGACACGGCCTCGGACTGACCATCGCGGTGGGCCAGGCCGCCGTGATCGGCGCGGAGCTCACCTTCAGCAACGCCCCGGACGGCGGAGCGGTGGCCCGGCTCGAACTCCCCGAGTACGCCGACCTGGAAACGCCCACCGGGGAAGGCGCCCCGCACGGCGCGTGACACCTCGTCACGCTTTGCGGTCCACAACGCGCGAATTTAGTGTGAGGCAAGCGAACTGAGGGTCGCTCACCCGCGGCCCCGCCCCGTTCCAGGAGGCACGATGTTCCCGCGTTCCCCCCTTGCCGCACTCGCCCTCTGCGTTGCCACCGGCGCCGCGGCCGTTCTCGCCACCACCTCCCCCGCCGCGGCCGATCAGTCCGCACACCAGGAGTACAAGGGCCGGGTCACCGCCAAGGGCGGCCTGATCCTGCGCGACCGGCCCACCCGCGGCAGCAGGATCGTCGGCAAGGCCGCGTACGGCTCGATCGTGCACATCTTCTGCAAGACCGGCGGCGACCGGGTCAACGGAAACGACCGCTGGTACCTGCTCACCGACGGCACCTGGGCGTGGGGCTCGGCCTACTACATCGACAACATCGGGGCCGTGCCGCGCTGGTGCTGAGCCGCCGCCGACCGCGGGCCGGGATCGCGATCGCGAACCCGGCCGTCCCGCGCCGGCACCCCGTGCGCGGCCGAAGCGCGGGCGGGGCGGCGGCCGCGCGTCATGACACGGCCCGCGCGCAGCGGGTTTGACGGGCCGTCATCGATTCCGCCCGGCACCTCACGACATACACCGACATAAGCGCCCGGCTTGCTACGTTGCGTGGCATGACCGCACCGTCGGCGGCGGACGCCCTCCCGCCCGAGCTCCGTCTCCCCAAGCGGCGGGGCGTCGAACTCTTCCTGCTCGTCGGTGCCGTCCTGGTCGTGGTGCTCGGCTATGTGGACGTCGGGCTCGCCCGCACCGGCACGGTGCCGCCCGACGCCGCGCGGTACGGGGCCGGGCTCGGTCTGCTGGCGCTCCTCACCCACCTCGTGGTCCGCTTCCGCGCCCCCTATGCCGACCCGCTGCTGCTGCCGATCGCGGTGCTGCTCAACGGGCTCGGCCTGGTGCTGATCTACCGCCTGGACCTCGCGACGCCGGGCAGCCGGGCGGCCCCCGCCCAACTGGTCTGGTCGACGCTGGGGGTGGGCCTGTTCCTCGTCGTCGTCCTGGTGCTGCGCGACCACCGCGTGCTCCAGCGCTACGCCTATCTCTCGATGGCGGCGGCCCTGGTCCTCATGCTCGTACCGATCCTGTTCCCCCCGGTCAACGGCGCCAAGATCTGGGTCAGGGCGGCCGGCCTCTCCTTCCAGCCCGCGGAGTTCGCCAAGATCCTGCTCGCCCTGTTCTTCGCCGCCCACCTCGCGGCCAACCGCAACGCGCTGGCGTACACCGGCCGCCGGATCTGGCGGCTCCAACTGCCCACCGGACGGGTGCTCGGCCCGATCGTGACGGTGTGGCTCCTGAGCGTCGGCGTCCTGGTCCTCGAACGCGACCTGGGCACCTCGCTGCTCTTCTTCGGGCTCTTCGTGATCATGCTGTACGTGGCGACCGGGCGCATCGGATGGATCGCGGTGGGCCTGCTGCTGGCCTCGGCCGGCGCGGCCGCGGTCGCCCTGTTCGAACCGCATGTGCACGCCCGGGTCACCGACTGGCTGAACCCGTACGCCACCATCGAGGCGGGCCTCGGCCCCAGCCAGCTGGCCCAGTCGCTGTTCGCCTTCGCGGCCGGCGGCACCCTCGGCGCGGGCCTCGGCCTCGGCCACTCGGTGCTGATCGGTTTCGCCGCCAAGTCCGACTTCATCCTGGCCACCGCGGGCGAGGAGCTCGGCCTGTCCGGGCTGACCGCGATCTTCCTGCTCTACGCGCTGCTCGTGGCCCGCGGCTACCGGGCCGGGCTCAGTCTGCCCAGCCCGTTCGGGCGGTTGCTCGCCATCGGGCTCGCCTCGATCCTGGCGCTCCAGGTGTTCGTGATCGCGGGCGGCGTGATGGGGCTGATCCCGCTCACCGGCATGGCGATGCCGTTCCTGGCGCAGGGCGGTTCGTCCGTGGTCACCAACTGGATCATCGTGGCGCTGCTCATCCGGATCAGCGACTCCGCCCGCCGGCCCCTGCCCGTGGTCGAGACGGGTGTCATCGCACGGCCCGAAGCGTCGGTGGAGGGGACGGTCAAGTGACCCGGTACATCCGTCGGGCGGCCGCGTTCTGTCTCGTCCTGCTCGTGGCGCTCCTGGTGAACGCGGCGCGCGTCCAGGTCTTCGAGGCCGACGCGCTCGACGCCAATCCCGCCAACCGCCGCCTGGCCATTGCCCGTTACCACCAGCCGCGCGGCGCCATCGTGGTCGGGGACGAGAGCGTCACCGGCTCGCGGGACAGCGGCCAGCAGTTGCGGTACGAGCGGACGTACAAGAACGGGCCGCTGTACGCGCCCGTCACCGGATACGCCTCGCAGACGTACGGCACGACGCTGGTGGAGAACGCGGAGGACGCCGTCCTGTCGGGCACCTCCTCGCTCCTGTCGGTGTTCCCGCTGTGGAACGACCTCACGCGCGGGCGGCACTCCGGCGGGCGGGCCGTCACTACCATCAAGGCGTCGATGCAGCAGGCCGCCTACGCGGGCCTGGGCGGCAAGAAGGGCGCGGTCGCGGCTCTCGAACCCGCGACGGGCAAAATCCTGGCGCTGGTCAGCAGCCCCTCCTACGAGCCCGGCGTGCTGTCCGGGACCGGCCGGGCGGTGGAGAGCGCCTGGTCGCGGCTGACCAGGGACGCCGATCAGCCCATGCTGAACCGGGCGATCCGGGGAACGTATCCGCCCGGCTCAGCCTTCAAGATCGTGACGGCGGCGGCCGCGCTCGACGCGGGGGTGGTCACCGATGTGGACGCGCCGACCGACACACCCGATCCCTATGTGCTGCCGAACACCAGCACCACGCTCCCCAACGAGGCGAGCGGCTGCGGCAACGCGTCGCTGGCGTACGCGGTCACCGTCTCCTGCAACACGGTGATGGCGAACCTCGGGGTGAAGGTGGGGCTGCCCCACATGCTGGAGGCGGTGCGCAGGTTCGGTTTCAACGACACGGGACTGCGGATCCCCTCGGGGGTCGCCAAGTCCAACTTCGACACCAGGATGAGCCCCGACCAGCTCGCCCTGTCCTCCATCGGCCAGTTCGACACGACGGCCACCCCGCTCCAGATGGCGATGGTCTCGGCGGCGGTCGCCAACGGCGGGGACCTCAAGTACCCCTATCTCGTGGACCGTACGACCACCTCGCGCGGCACCACCGTGTCCACCACCCGGCCGCGGACCTATCAGCGCGCGATGAACCCGGCAACGGCGATGCGGCTGCGGCAGATGATGATCGACGTGGTGCGGACCGGCACCGGCACCAGCGCGGCGATCGCGGGGGCGACGGTCGGCGGCAAGACCGGCACCGCGCAGAACGGCGTCGGCAACATCGGCAGCCCGTACGCCTGGTTCATCTCCTGGGCCCAGGCGGAGGGCGCGGTCCGCCCGGCCGTGGCGGTCGCGGTGGTCGTCGAGGACGCGTCGGCGAACCGGGGCGACATCAGCGGCGGCGGCGACGCGGCGCCGATCGCGAAGGCGGTGATGGAGGCGGCGCTGGCGGGCACGCCGTGATCCCGGGCCCGGCCGGTGCCCGCCGGGGGGCCGGAGCCGATCGCGTCCAAAGGGGCGCCTGCGACGCCCGGTCGCGCCGGGGACGCCGCCCGCCGCGACCGGCGCACCCCGCCGTCAGGACGCGGCGCCCTCGGCGATCGCCCCTTCCACCTCCGCCACCCGAGCCGCCTCCTCCTCGGCGAAGCGCTCCTTGTCGAGCTGTTCGGCGATCTCCTCGTCCTGGGACATCAGGAGGTCCAGGTTGGAGTCGCCGAGGTCGAAGACGCCCATGTCCAGATAGGCCTTCTGAAGGCGCTCGCCCCACAGGCCGATGTCCTTGACGCAGGGCACGATGCGGCTGAAGAGCAGCTTGCGGAACAGGTGCAGGAACTCGCTCTCCTCGCTGAGCCGCTCGGCCTCCTTCTTCGGGATGCCGAAGTTCTCCAGGACCTCCACCCCGCGCAGCCGGTCGCGCATCAAGTAGCAGCCCTCGATGACGAACTCCTCGCGCTCCTTCAGCTCCGCGTCGGAGAGCTGCTGGTAGTAGTCGCGCAGCGCCATGCGGCCGAAGGCCACGTGCCGGGCCTCGTCCTGCATGACGTACGCCAGTATCTGCTTGGGCAGCGGCTTGTCCGTGGTGTCCCTGATCATGCCGAAGGCGGCGAGCGCCAGGCCCTCGATGAGGACCTGCATGCCGAGGTAGGGCATGTCCCAGCGGGAGTCGCGCAGGGTGTCGCCGAGCAGCGCCTGGAGGTTGTCGTTGATCGGGTAGAGCATGCCGAGCTTCTCGTGCAGGAAGCGGCCGTAGATCTCGGCGTGCCGGGCCTCGTCCATGGTCTGGGTGGCCGAGTAGAACTTGGCGTCCAGGTCGGGCACGGACTCCACGATGCGGGCGGCGCACACCATCGCGCCCTGCTCCCCGTGCAGGAACTGGCTGAACTGCCAGGAGGTGTAGTGCAGACGCAGCTCGCCCTTGTCCCGGTCGGTCATCTTGGCCCAGTACGGGGTGCCGTACAGGGTCATCGCCTCGTCCGGGGTGCCCAGCGGATCGTAGGGGTCGACCTCCAGGGACCAGTCGATGCGCTTGGCGCCGTCCCACTGCTTGTCCTTGCCCTTCTGGTAGAGGGCAAGGAGCCGGTCGCGCCCGTCGTCGTAGTCCCAGCTGAAGCGGGCCGAGCCGGAGGCCGGCACCTGCCAGTGGGGTTCCTGCGGGGCCTTCACATAGAGGTCGTGCGTCGACACGTGCGGCTCCTTCGCCTCGCGGACGGCGTCGTCCGGCGACTCAACTACTGCACACCGTTGTGCAGTTGGCAGGTTCACACGGCGGTAGACGCGGGGTCAACAAGTCGCGCGCAAGGGATTGACGAGCTTGCTGACAGGGAGTCTCATAACGAGTGACCCCAGGTAACCCAGCCACGAGGTGCCCGTCGCCATGACAACCGTGACCGAACGCGAAGTGCTCCGCGACGCACTCGGCCTGCTCAGGGACCGCGAGCAGGTCGCCGAGCGGCTGCTCGAATCGTCCGCCAAGCACTCCTTCGACCCCGACAAGGAGCTGGACTGGGACGCGCCCGTCGAGGACGGGAAGTGGTTCTGGCCGCCGGAGCTCCTGTCCCTGTACGACACCCCGCTGTGGCGCAGGATGTCCGAGGACCAGCGCATGGACCTGGCCCGCCACGAGGCCGCCTCGCTCGCCTCGCTCGGGATCTGGTTCGAGATCATCCTGATGCAGCTCCTCGTACGGCACATCTACGACAAGTCGCTCACCAGCAACCACGTCCGGTACGCGCTCACCGAGATAGCCGACGAGTGCCGCCACTCGATGATGTTCGCCCGCATGATCAAGAAGGGCGGGGCGCCGACGTACCAGGTGCCGCGCGTCTACCACAACCTCGCGCGCGTCCTGAAGACCGTCTCCACCACGCCTGGTTCGTTCGCCGCGACCTTGCTCGGCGAGGAGATCCTGGACTGGATGCAGCGCCTGACCTTCCCGGACGAGCGCATCCAGCCCATCGTGCGCGGCGTCACCCGCATCCACGTCGTCGAGGAGGCGCGCCATGTCCGGTACGCCCGCGAGGAGTTGAGGCGCCAGATGGTCTCCGCGCCGCGCTGGGAACGGGAGTTGACCCGGCTCAGCTGCGGCGAGGCGGCCCGCGTCTTCGCCACCTGCTTCGTCAACCCGCAGGTGTACGAGAACGTCGGCCTGGACCGGCGCGAGGCCGTCGCCCAGGTGAAGGCGAGCTGCCACCGCCGCGAGGTGATGCAGAGCGGCGCGAGCCGCCTGACCGAATTCCTCGACGACATAGGCGTGATGAACGGGGTCAGCCGGCGGCTGTGGAAGAGCTCGGGACTCCTGGCGTAAAGCCCGTTCAGGGGGATTACGCTGCCTGTATGACCTCCCCCGCCGCCACCCCCGCGTACCGCAGGCTCAGCGTCGAGGAGCGTCGCGTCCAGCTCCTCGGCGCGGCCCTGTCGCTCTTCGCGCACCGGGCGCCGGAGGACGTGTCGCTCGACGACGTGGCCGAGGCGGCGGGCGTCTCGCGGCCGCTGGTCTACCGCTACTTCCCGGGCGGCAAGCAGCAGTTGTACGAGGCCGCGCTGCGCTCGGCCGCCGACGAGCTGGAGCTGTGCTTCGCCGAGGCGCAGAGCGGTCCGCTCACCCAGCGGCTCACCCGGGTCCTGGACCGCTACCTCGCGTTCGTCGACGAGCACGACGCCGGGTTCTCGGCGCTGCTCCAGGGCGGCAGCATGGCCGAGACGTCCCGGACGACGGCGATCGTGGACGAGGTGCGGCGGGCCGCGGCCGAGCAGATCCTGGTCCATCTGGAGGTGGCCGAGCCGGGCCCCCGGCTCCGGATGATGGTGCGCACCTGGATCGCGGCCGTCGAGGCGGCCTCGCTGATCTGGCTGGACGAGGACAAGCAGCCGCCGCTGGCCGAGCTGCGCGACTGGCTGGTGGACCATCTGGTGGCGCTGCTCACCGTCACGGCCGCCACCGACGAGCAGACCGCGGCCGCGGTGCGCGGCGCGCTCGCCCACGAGTCGGCCGAGGGCGCGGCCGGGGTGCTCGCCCGTCGCGTGATACCCGTCGTGAGCGAGGCGGCCCACCTGCTGTGAGACTTGGGGGGTGCGAAGCGAGAACACCCTCTTTGTGGGCGGCCCCCTCGACGGGCGCGTCCTGCCGGTACTGACCGGCCCGACCGGCAAGCCGCCGCGGTGGTACGAGGTGCCCGTGCCCGACGCCGGGGGCGGCCCGGCGACGGTGTACGCCTACCGCCTCGAGCCGGCCTCCCACACCAAGCGGCTCGGGCTGCCGCGCGGCTGGAAGTACACCTACGTACCCGAGGGCCGGGAGCCGCGCCGCTGGCCATGGACGAAGAGGGGCGGCGGCGCAAGCCCCCGCACCGGTGTGCCGCCGCACGAGTGAGCCGAATAGCCCGTTCACTTCTCCCACCGGGATTGTGACGAGGCCGCGTGCCACGATCCGGTGGGGGCCGGAGGGACCGGCTCCGGACCGGAGGTGAGCACATGTCAGCTCGCGTGCGCTCGGTGTGCGCGATGGCCGTCGCGGCGGCCCTGGCGACGGCCGCGGTGGGCCCGCTCGCGGTGGCGGCGCCCCAGCCGCCCGGCGAGTCCTCCACCGTGCTGCCCGCGGGGCCTCCCGAGACCTCGGCCTCGGCCCTGCTGAGCCGGCTCCAGACGCTGTTCCGGCAGACGGAGGAGGCGACGGAGGCCTACAACGCCACCGATGTCGAGCTGAAGCGCCGCGAGGACGAGGACAAGAAGCTCGCCGCCTCGCTGACCACCGCCCGTGCCGCGCTCGCGCGCAGCCGCGGCGAGGCCGGCCGACTGGCCCGCGAGCAGTACCAGGGGCGCAGCGAACTCTCCACGTATCTGCGCCTGTTGCTGGCCCGGGACCCGCAGAGCGCGCTCGACCAGCGCCATGTCCTGGACCGCGCGGCCGGTGAACGGCAGGCCGCGGTGGACCGGCTGGCCCGCGGCGAGCAGCGCGCCGCCGACCTCGCCCGCGCCGCGCGCCAGGCCCTCGACGAGCAGCAGGCGCTCGCGCAACGGCAGCGCCGGGCCAAGGACGACGTCGAACTCCGGCTCAAGGAGGTCGAGAAGCTGCTGGCCGACCTCTCGCCCGAGCAGCTCGCCGAGCTCACCCGGCTCGAAGCGCAGGGCACCGAGAAGGCCCAGCAGTCCCTGCTCGCCTCGGGGGCGCTGAGCGGGACACGGGCCCCCTCGGCGGAGGGGGACCGGGCGCTGACCTACGCCGTCGAGCAGATCGGCAAGCCGTATGTGTGGGGCGCGGAGGGGCCGGAGTCCTACGACTGCTCGGGTCTCACCTCGCAGGCGTGGGCGCACGCGGGCCGCGCGATCCCGCGCACCAGCCAGGAGCAGTGGGCCGAACTGCCCCGCGTCCCGCTGACCTCGCTGCGCCCCGGCGACCTGGTGATCTACTTCCCGACGGCCACCCATGTGGCGATGTACCTGGGCGACGGCCTGGTCGTGCAGGCACCGCGCCCCGGCAGCCGCGTCAAGGTCTCCCCCATCGCCGCCAACCCGCTGCTCGGCGCGGTCCGTCCGGACCCGGCGGCGGACCCGCTGTCCTCGTACCACCCCCCGAGGCTCCCCGAGGGAGCGGCGCAGGGGGTGGACACGGGGTACTCGGCCGAGTCCGGGCCGGCCTAGGCCCGGCCGCCGGCGACCTCGGCGAGGTAGGCGGCCGTCTTCTCGGGCTCGTAGAAGAAGTTCTCGAAGTCGGCCGGGTCGTCGAAGCCGTTGGCGAAGCGGTCCGCGGCCGGCTGGAGCTGCCCGGCCGCGCCGATCAGGTTCAGGACATGCTCCGGAGGCGCCCCGAGCATGGCGTTGGTCCACTTCGTGACGTGCTGGGCGGTGTCCCAGTACCGGTCGAAGGCCGACCGCATCCACGCCTCGTCGAACTCCTTCTCGCCGTGCTCGACGATCGAGGAGAGGTACGAAGCGGCGCACTTGGACGCCGAGTTGGAGCCCTGGCCGGTGATCGGGTCGTTCGCCACGACGACGTCGGCGACGCCGAGGACCAGGCCACCGCCGGGCAGCCGGCCGACCGGGTTGCGGACGGTGGGCGCGTAGCGGCCGGCCAGGGTGGCGCCCGCGTCGGTCAGTTCGACCTTGGTGGCCCGGGCGTACTCCCAGGGCAGGAACCTCTCCATGAGCTCCAGGGTGAGCGAGAGGTGCTCGGCGGGGTCCGTCACGCCGTTGAACACGTCCAGCGGGCCCCCGGGCACGCCCTCCCAGAACAGGATGTCCGCGCGGCCCGAGGTGGTCAGGGTCGGCATCACGAACAGCTCGCCCACGCCGGGCACCAGGTTGCAGCGCACCGCGTCGAACTCGGGGTGCTCGGGACGCGGGCCGAGCCCGTGCACGTACGACACCGCGAGCGCGCGCTGCGGCTCGGTGTACGGGGAGCGCGAGGCGTCCCGGCCGAACATCGAGACGAGCTCGCCCTTGCCCGCGGAGACCAGGACCAGGTCGTAGGTGCGGGCGAAGAAGTCGAGGTCGGAGACGGCCGCGCCGTGGATGACGAGCTGGCCCCCGCGCTCGGCGAAGGTCTCCATCCAGCCGGCCATCTTGACCCGCTGGTCCACGGACTGCGCGTACCCCTTGAGCCTGCCCACCCAGTCGATGGCGCGGGTGGCGTCGGGCGCGGCGACCGAGACACCGACGCCCTCGATGCGCGGGGCCTGGGACTCCCAGAAGTTCAGCCCGAGGTCGCGCTCGTGCTGGAGCGCGGTGTGGAACATGCACTGCGTGGACATGACCCGGCCGGACCGGATCTCGTCCGCGGTGCGGTTCGACATCAGGGTGACCTCGTACCCCTGCGCCTGAAGTCCGAGGGCGAGCTGGAGACCGGACTGGCCGGCTCCGACGATGAGTATTCTCCGCATGCGGGACGTTCTCCGTTGAGTGCGTAGCGAGCCGTGGGGGGCGGGGTCTATTCGGGGCAGGCTTCCAGCGCGTGGGCCACCAGGCCGAGCAGGGACTCGATCACCGAGGACCGGTCGCGCGCGTCCATGATCACCACCGGGATGTGCGGCGACACGGTGAGCGCCTCGCGCACGTCCTCGGGCTCGAAGGACTCGGTGCCCTCGAAGTGGTTGACGGCCACGATGTACGGCAGCCCGCAGCTCTCGAAGTAGTCGAGCGCGGGGAAGCAGTCCGACAGGCGCCGGGTGTCGGCGAGCACGATCGCCCCGATCGCGCCGCGCACGATGTCGTCCCACATGAACCAGAACCGCTGCTGTCCGGGCGTGCCGAACACGTACAGGACGAGGTCGTCGTCGAGGGTGATGCGGCCGAAGTCCATGGCGACGGTGGTGGTCACCTTGTCCGGGGTCGCCGACAGGTCGTCGGTGGCCTCGCTGGCCTGGGTCATCACCGCCTCGGTCTGGAGCGGGGTGATCTCGGAGACCGCCGACACGAACGTGGTCTTGCCCACGCCGAAGCCGCCCGCGACCACGACCTTCGTCGCGATGGGGGCCTTGCTGCGATCCTGCTGCCAGGGGAGCAACTCCTCGTCGGGGACGAGAAGTTCAGAGGCGGCGGAGTCCACTGAGCACCCTTTCGAGCAGTGCGCGGTTCGGCTGACCCGGGCTGCGCCCGGTCCCGTGCACACGGATCCTTCCCTGGTCGGCGAGGTCGCTGAGCAGTACGCGCACCACGCCGAGCGGCATCTTGAGCAGCGCCGATATCTCGGCGACCGTACGCATCGCGCGGCAGATCTCCACGATGGCCAGCATCTCCGGCATGACCCGGTGGGTGCGGCCGCCGAGCTCCTTGCGCTCCGGCGGGGCCTCGATGGCCGCGACGAACGTCTCGACGAGCAGCACATGGCCGAACCGGGTACGGCCGCCGGTCAGCGAGTACGGACGGACGCGGGCGGGCTTCCGGTCCGCTCCGCGTATCGGGAGCCGCGCGGACTTCTCGGCGGGCGGGGTCACTGGGCGGCCTCCATCGACTGGCGCAGCTCACTGCGGACTTCGGGGGTCAGGACGTGTCCGGCGCGGCCCACGAAGAGCGCCATGTGGTACGCCACCACGCTCATGTCGCAGTCCGGGGTGGCGTGCACGCCCAGCAGCGAGCCGTCGCTGATGGACATGACGAAGACGCTGCCCTCCTCCATCGCGACCATCGTCTGCTTGACGCCACCGCCGTCCATGAGCCGGGCCGCCCCGACCGTGAGGCTGCCGATGCCGGAGACGATGGTGGCGAGGTCGGCGCTGGAACCGCGCGGGCCCTGCTGGGCGACGGGGGCCTGGCGCTGCTCCGGGTCGGACGAGAGCAGCAGCAGTCCGTCCGAGGAGACGACGGCGACGGAGTGGATCCCCGGTACCTCCTCGACCAGGTTCCCGAGCAGCCACCGCAGATTGCGGGCCTCGGTGCTCACTCCGATCGTGCCGGTGCCGGACGTCGTGCTGCCGGGCCTGCCGATACCGGTGCCGGTCGCACTCATCTGCGTACCTCCTCGACTGTCTCCCCCGTGTCCGTGTCTGCCTGCTGTTGGGTGTCTTCCAGTTCCGCCGCCACATCGCGGCGGCCCTCGATCGCGCCCTGCTGGAAACCGCCGAGCCTGCGGCGCAGGGCCTCGGCGGCGTCGGTGCCGCCCTTGCGCTCCCGCGCCGCGGCGGAGCCCGCCTGGACGACCTTGGGGGTGCGCTTGGGAAGCCCCTTGTCCGTCAGCCGCGGTGCGGGTTCCGGGGCGGGCTCGGGCGCGGGTTCCGGCTCGGGTGCGGGCGCGGGTTCCGGTGCCGCGTCGTGGTCGGGGGCCGGGGTCCGGGGGCCGGGGAGCCGCATCTCGAAGGTCGGCTCGTCGAGGCGCGCCCCGGCGGACGGGGTCGGCTCGGCGGGCTCGGCGGATCCGGCCGGGGTGGCGGCCCGAACCGGCTCGGCCTCGGACGGAGCGGCCGGCTCGGACGGAGCGGCCGGCTCGGGCGGGGCGGGCCTGGCCATCTCGCCCGAGCGCTCCGTACGCTCCGGCAGCACATTGGAGTTGGCCTCGGCGAGCGCGCCCGGCAGCGTGAAGCGCGGGGCGTCGTCCGGCGCCGTCATCAGGTGCGGCGCGGACGCCGGCGGGGCGGCGGGCAGGATCGCCCCGGGCAGCACCACGACCGCCGCGACACCGCCCTGCTTCTGCTCGCGCAGCTCGATCCGCACCCCGTGCCGGTGCGCGAGCAGCGCCGAGACGTGCAGCCCGAGCCCGCCGGATTCGGTGCCGGGCTCGCCCGGCTCGTACGACGAGGGGTCGGCGAGGCGCCGGTTCAGCTCGGCCCGCCGCTCGGGGGGTACGCCGATGCCCTCGTCCTGGACCGAGAGCATGATGTCGCCGCCCTCCAACTGCCAGCCAGAGAGCTGCACTTGGGAGTCCGGAGGCGAGAAGGAGGTGGCGTTCTCCAGGAGCTCGGCGACGAGGTGGCTCAGGTCGTCGGCGGCGAATCCGGCCACCTGGGCGTGGGGCGGCAAAGCCTGGATGACGACGCGCTCGTACCGCTCGATCTCGCTGACCGCGGCCCGCATGACATCGACGAGCGGGACCGGGCCGGGGTGGTTGTGGTGGTGCTCGGTGCCGGCCAGGACCAGGAGGTTCTCGCCGTGGCGCCGGATCACGGTGGCCAGGTGGTCGAGCTTGAAGAGCACGCCGAGCTGGTCCGGGTCCTGTTCGCGCTCCTCCAGACCCTCGATCACGGAGAGCTGACGCTCGATCAGGCCGAGACTGCGCAGCCCCAGATTGACGAAGGCGTGCTTGACGGTGCCGTGCGCGCGCTCCAGCTCGGCGCTCAACTCGCGCACCTGCGAGCGGAGTTCCTCCTTCTCGGCGGCCAGCCGGGCGAGCCGGCCCCGCTGCTTGACGAGGTCCTCGTCGAGCTCGGCGGCCCGCGCGTGGCGCTCGCCGAACTTCTCGTGCAGCTCGTTGAGGGACCGGACGACCTGGGCGAACTCGTCGTTGCGGCCCGTGAAGCGCACCGACTCCTCGCTCTCGGGCGCCTCCGCGAGCCGGGCCGAGCCGCGCCGCAGCACGGCGAGCGGCCGGGTCAGGCTGCGGGCGGTGGCGGCGCTGACGCCGATGGCGAGCAGCAGCAGCGCGCCGATGAGGCCGACCCGGATCTCCAGGGCGTTCACGTCGTCGTCGCGCAGCTGCTCGAACCGCTTGACCTGTGCCGTGGCGAGGGCGGCCTCGGCGCCCCGCATGCGGTCGATCCGGGCGGAGAGCGCGGCGTCCACCACGTCCGGGTCGGACTTGCGGTCGGCGGCGCTGAGTTGGGGCTGGTCGGTGAGGCGGGTGAGGAAGCCGTCGGCGGCCTCGACCTCGGGCCCGGTGACGGTGGTGGCCACCTTGTCGCGGGCGTCGGCCCCGGCGGCCTGGTCGAAGTCGGCGAGCGCGGCCTGTTCGCGGACGTGCGCCTGCTGGGCGGCGGTACTCAGCGCGTCCCGCGCACGGGCCGCGTCGCCGTCGTCCTTCTCCTTCTGCACGTACTTGCCGGTGATCGGGTCGAACACCCGGGAGGCCTGGCCCGGCGGCACCGAGAGCGCGCCGAGCAGCAGCCCCCGGGTGGCCGAGGCCTGCTCGACGGCCCGGCCCAGCGCACCCGGCGCCCGGACCGCCTCGGCGGCGTGCGGAGGCGTGCGGTCGGCGAGCTCGTCGGCGACGGCGAGCAGCGTGGCGATCACGTCGGAGTACGCCTTCTGCGCCTCCAGGGCCGTGCCCTTGCCGGTGAGCGCGGTGCGGCGCAGGGCCGGCACAGTGGCGAGGTCGCGCGCGAGTCCGGCGGGGGCGGTGGCGCGCAGCTCGTCGATCTTGCGGTCGACCCGGGCGGCGGGCTCCTTGAGGGCCGCGTCCTTGCCGGCGGGCCGGCCCGCCGCGACGTAGCGCGTCACACCGTCCCGCTCGTCACCCAGCGCGTGGGCGAGGCCGAGCGCCTGCTGGTCGAGCTGGGCGAGGGTGACCAGGTGCTGGGAGTCCGTGAGGTCCGCGGAGGCCGCGAACAGGGTGGGCGCACCGGCTCCGAGCACGATGAGGGAGACAACGGCGACGGAGACGACCAGGCGGCTCCGCACCCGTACGGTGCGCTGTGCGCGTGTGCCGTCGTTGCCCCGAGGCCGCTTGTTCTGCACCGGTGCTCTCAATCTTCACTCGTGTTTGCCAGTCCACCAAGGAAGCCAAGGTGACGACTGGTCATGACGAGTAGTCACTGCTCGGCCACCTGAACGAGTGAACATCACTTCGGAGTTGACCATCAACTCCCCCGGAATGCCCGGCCCCGCTCCGGTGGAGGGTCGGCTGGAACTTCCGCGCGGGCTTTGGCAGGATGCCCGCCCACAGCTCGGCGGAGTGGCTCATTCCCCCCGGGACCACACGGTCGGGGCGCCCCGGCACCCCCCTTGACGGGGCGTCCGCCGCGCCCGCCGCCGCCATGAAGGTGTCGTGGAGGCCTCGTGCAGACTGGCGGACATGCGCATCCAGTCGACCACCGCGCCCGGAGACCCCGCCCGCCCCAATGAGGACTGGGCGGCCACCGCGCTGCCCGCCTCGGGCCTGGGCGGACTGCTCGTCGTCCTCGACGGGGTGACGCCCCTGCCCGGCAACGGGGACTGTGTGCACGACGTGCCCTGGTTCACGGCGCGGCTCGGCGGCGCGCTGACCGAACTGTCGGCTTCGCGGCGGGACATGACGCTGACCGAGGTCCTCGCCGAAGCCATCCGGCGCACCGCCGACGCCCATCGGGACACCTGTGACCTTTCTCACCCCCGTACGCCTCAGGCAACGGTGGTGCTCGCGCGGTGGGACACGGCGGAGCTGGAGTATCTCGTCCTGTCGGACTCGGCTCTGCTCCTGGAGGCGGCCGACGGCACGGTCCGGGCCGTCCTGGACGACCGGCTCGACCGGGTGCCGCGCGCCTGTCTGGTCAGCGACGCCGTGGCCGACTCCCTCGCCCGCAACAAGGAGGGCGGCTTCTTCACCGCGGCGGCGGACCCGGCGGTCGCCGCCCTCGCCGTGACCGGCCGCGAGCCCCTCGCGCGGGTGCGTTCGGTGCTCGCCCTGACGGACGGGGCGACGCGCTGGGTCGAGAAGTTCCGCGAGGGCTCGTGGCAGGACTGCCTGGCGCTGGTGCGCAAGGCGGGGGTGGACGGGTTGGTCGAGCGGGTGCGGGAGTTGGAGGCGGCCGACGGCGAGCGGGTGTTCCTCGGGAGGAGCAAGCGGCACGACGACGCGACGGCGGTGTGGGTGGAGGTGTGACTCCGGAGGTGCGGCTCGGGAGGTGTAGCTCCCGGAGGCGTGGCCCGGAAGGTGCGACTCCCGGAGGCGTGGCCCCGGAGGTGCGGCTCCCGGAGGTGTGACCCCCCGCCCGGCCCGGAACGGCGGCTCTAACTCTCCGCCGCCACGTTGAGCTGGTGCAGCAGGCGGGCCAGTTCGGAGATCTCCCGGCGGTCCCAGTTGGCCAGTTTGCGCACATAGCGTTCGCGGCGGGCGTCGCGGACCCGGCCGAACCTCGCCGTGCCCTCCTCGGTGATGCGCACCAGGAAGGCACGGCCGTCCGCCGGGTCGGGCTCGCGGGCCACCAGGCCCAGGTCCTCCAGGGCGTGCAGTTGACGGCTCATCGTCGCCTTGCCCACGCCGAAGTACCCGGCGAGTTCGGTCGCCCGCTGCGGCCCGACCTCGTCGAGGCGTACCAGCAGTCCGTACGCCGCCGGTTCGAGATCGGGATGGACCTCGCGAGCCATCTCGCCGGACGAGGCCCTGGCCCGCCGCAGAAAGACGGCCAGCTCGCGTTCGAGCGCGAGGAACTCCTGGTCCGGACCGTGCACATCGGCTCCCATGCCGTAGGTGTGTCGTGACGGCACAGTATTTCCCAGCGGGCCCCGCCACCGGCATCCCGGATGGCGCCGGGACCGGCCACGGCTGAAAGTTTCCGTCGGGCCACGCCGTTCCCGCAGCGTGTCGCCCCCACCACAGGTCTGAACCATCGGCATAACCTGAAGGCTCTTTCGCGCCACGGGTCTACGTGCGTAGCGTCGTCTCTGACATGTCCACAGCGATACGTCGTCATGTCGACCCAGGCCGTCACGTCTCAAGCTCCACCGAGCCTTTCGGAGGCACGCAATGCCCGTGCACAGATCCGGAACGGCCCGCCGCGGCCCCATCGCCGCGGCCGGGATCCTCCTCTCCTCCCTCGCCCTCGTCCTCGGTTTCACCGGCACTTCGGGGGCCGCCGACACCCCGGAGCGCGGCTCCGCGAGCCTGGGTATGGGCGTCGCGCGGCACGACGGGGTGGGCCCGCTGCCCCGTGACACCCGCACCGTGCAGACGGAGGGCGTCGACACCAGCAGCCACAACGGCAACGTCGCCTGGGCCACGCTGTGGAACAGCGGCGTGAAGTGGGCCTATGTCAAGGCCACCGAGGGCACGTACTACACCAACCCGTACTTCGCCCAGCAGTACAACGGCTCGTACAACGTCGGCATGATCCGGGGCGCCTACCACTTCGCCACCCCGGACACCGCGAGCGGCGCCTCCCAGGCCAACTACTTCGTGGACCACGGCGGCGGCTGGTCGCGCGACGGGCGGACCCTGCCGGGCGCGCTGGACATCGAGTGGAACCCGTACGGCGCGGCCTGCTACGGCAAGTCGGCGGCCGGGATGGTCGCCTGGATCCACGACTTCCTCAACCAGTACCGGGCCCGCACCGGCCGCGACGCGGTGATCTACACCGCGACCAGCTGGTGGACCCAGTGCACCGGCGACTCGGCCGCGTTCGGCGGCTCCAACCCGCTGTGGATCGCCCGCTACAACACCGACCCGGGCACCCTTCCGGCCGGCTGGGACTACCAGACGATGTGGCAGTACACCTCGTCCGGCCCGACGGTCGGCGACCACTCCCGCTTCAACGGGGCGTACGACCGGTTGCAGGCGCTCGCCAACGGCTGACTGCCTCCCGTCGTCCCGAGGGGCCCCCGGCGCCGCGTGGCCGGGGGCCCTTCCGCGTCCCCCGTACGGAACACCACTCGCACACCTGACCCCCTGCCGTCCGCGGCATGCGTAAGGATGGGGCCATGCGCAGGTTGGGAGCAGTGGGCCGGGCGGTCGCCCTGATCATGGTCGTCACGGCCTGCGGCGCGGGCTGCGGCTGGTCCGCGGCGTCCTCGCCGCAGGCCGAGGGGACACCCGACGCGGCGGCGCCACCCCCCGGGACCCGCAGCAGCGCGGTGCCGGCCGGGAAGGTGGCGTCGGTCGGCGTGCTGGTCAACGGCGACGACCACACCTGCACGGCCAGCGTCGTGGACAGCCCGCGCGGCAACGTCGTCGCCACCGCCGCGCACTGCGCGACCGGACTTCCGCCGGACTCGGTGGAGTTCGCGCCGGGCTTCTCCGGGGCGGGCAAGGGGACGTTCCCGTACGGGAAGTGGAAGGTGCGGTCGGTCCAGGTCGACGAGCGGTGGACCGCCGACCACGAGGACGCGGCGGACTACGCCTTCCTCACGGTGGAGCCGGACGCCCAGGGCCGCAGCGTGCAGAGCGTGGTCGGCTCCTCGGCGCCCGACTGGGGGGCGGGCCCCGACCAGCGGGTGACCGTCGTCGGCTATCCCGACGAGGAGCACAACCCCGAGAACCGTCCGGTCATGTGCACCACCGACGTCCACCGCGACCCCGACGAGGCCGCGATGCTGCGGATGGAGTGCGCCGGCTTCTGGGTCGGCACCAGCGGCAGCCCCTGGCTGGTGGATTACCGGGGGCCGGACCGGCTCGGCCGGATCGTCGGCGTCCTGAGCGGCGGCGACACCGATGTCGAGTCGACGGCCGCCCTCTTCGACGCGAAGGCCCGCTCGGTGTACGAGCGGGCCACTCGGGCCTAGCGCGGCCGGTCGGCCGGGTCCGGTCAGGCGGCCGCGGCCACCGCGACCTCCGCCGGGGCGAGCGCGATCTCCAGGACCTGGCGGACGTCGGTCACGGGGTGGACCTCCAGCGTCTTGAGGACCTCCGCCGGGACGTCGTCCAGGTCCGCCTCGTTGCGCTTGGGGATCACGACGGTGGTGATCCCGGCGCGGTGCGCGGCGAGCAGCTTCTGCTTGAGGCCGCCGATCGGCAGCACCCGCCCGGTCAGCGACACCTCACCGGTCATCGCCACGTCGGTGCGGACCAGGCGTCCCGACAGGAGCGAGGACAGCGCGGTGACCAGGGTGATGCCGGCGCTCGGACCGTCCTTGGGGACCGCGCCCGCCGGGAAGTGGACGTGCACCCCCCGGTCCTTCAAGTCCCCTACGGGAAGCTCCAGTTCGGCCCCGTGCGAGCGCAGGAAGCTCAGCGCGATCTGCGCGGACTCCTTCATCACGTCGCCGAGCTGGCCCGTGAGGGTCAGGCCCGCGGCGCCGGTCTCCGGGTCGGCGAGCGAGGCCTCGACGAACAGGACGTCGCCGCCCGCCCCGGTGACGGCGAGGCCGGTGGCCACACCCGGCACCGCGGTGCGCCGCTCGGCCGGGTCCTGGGCGGACTCCGGCACGTGGTGCGGGCGCCCGATCAGGGCCCGCAGGTCCTCGGGGGCGATGGTGAACGGCAGCTCGCGCTGGTCCAGTTCGTGCTCGGCGGCCACCTTGCGCAGCAGCCGGGCGATGGAGCGCTCCAGGTTCCGCACGCCCGCCTCCCGGGTGTACTCCCCCGCGAGCTTGCGCAGCGAGGCGTCCTCCAGGACGACCTCACCGGTTTCGAGCCCGGCCCGCTCCAGTTGGCGCGGCAGCAGGTGGTCGCGGGCGATGACGACCTTCTCGTCCTCGGTGTAGCCGTCCAGCCTGACCAGTTCCATGCGGTCGAGCAGTGCCTCGGGGATGGCTTCCAGGACGTTGGCGGTGGCGAGGAAGACCACGTCGCTGAGGTCGAGCTCGACCTCCAGGTAGTGGTCGCGGAAGGTGTGGTTCTGCGCGGGGTCGAGGACTTCGAGCAGGGCGGCGGCGGGGTCGCCCCGGAAGTCGGAGCCCACCTTGTCGATCTCGTCGAGCAGCACGACCGGGTTCATCGACCCGGCCTCCTTGATGGCCCGTACGATCCGGCCGGGCAGGGCGCCGACATAGGTGCGCCGGTGTCCGCGGATCTCGGCCTCGTCGCGTACGCCGCCGAGCGCGACGCGCACGAACTTGCGGCCCATGGCGTGCGCCACGGACTCGCCGAGCGAGGTCTTGCCGACTCCGGGCGGGCCCACAAGCGCGAGCACGGCGCCGCCCCGACGGCCGCCCACGACCCCGAGCCCGCGCTCGGCGCGCCGCTTGCGCACCGCGAGGTACTCGGTGATCCGGTCCTTCACGTCCGCGAGGCCCGCGTGTTCGGCGTCCAGGACCTCACGCGCGCCCCGGATGTCGTACACGTCCTCGGTGGTCTCGTTCCAGGGGAGTTCGAGGACGGTGTCCAGCCAGGTGCGGATCCAGGAGCCCTCGGGCGACTGGTCGCTGGCGCGCTCCAGCTTGTCGACCTCCTTGAGGGCGGCCTCGCGGACCTTCTCGGGGAGGTCGGCGGCCTCGACGCGGGCGCGGTAGTCGTCGCTCTCGTCCTCGTCGCCGCCTTCCCCGTTGAGCTCGCGCAGCTCCTTGCGCACGGCGTCGAGCTGGCGGCGCAGCAGGAACTCGCGCTGCTGCTTGTCCACGCCTTCCTGTACGTCCTTGGCGATGGCCTCGGCGACGTCCTGCTCGGCGAGGTGCTCGCGGAGCTGCTCGGTGGCGAGCCTGAGGCGGGCCACCGGGTCGTTGGCCTCCAGCAGCTCGACCTTCTGGGCGGTGGTGAGGAACGGCGAGTAGCCCGCGTTGTCCGCGAGCGCGGAGACGCCCTCGATCTGCTGGACGCGGTCGACGACCTGCCAGGCCCCGCGCTTCTTCAGCCAGTTGGTGGCGAGCGCCTTGTACTCCTTGACCAGTTCGGTCACCTGGCCCGGCAGCGGCTCGGGCAGCGCCTCCTCGACGCGGGCCCCCTCGACCCACAGCGCGGCGCCGGGTCCGGTGGTCCCGGCGCCGATGCGTACGCGGTGCCGACCGCGGATGAGGGCGCCCGGGTCACCGTCGGAGAGCCGTCCCACCTGCTCGACGGTGCCGAGCAC
This sequence comes from Streptomyces sp. ASQP_92, assembly GCF_025399895.1. Classification (GTDB taxonomy): domain Bacteria; phylum Actinomycetota; class Actinomycetes; order Streptomycetales; family Streptomycetaceae; genus Streptomyces. Next base: position 28,258 of record NZ_JAODUA010000008.1, read on the forward strand.
GCCGGTCCCGGCGTACGTACCGTCGATCCGCGGCACCAGCAGGACCTGCGGCTTGCCGGCATCGGCCCCGGCGGCGGCCTGAGCGGCCTCGACGGCGGCCCGTACCTCGGCATCGGACAGGTCCAGCGGAACCACCATGCCGGGCAGCACGACCTCGTCGTCGAGCGGCAGCACGGGCAGGGCGGTCGGTGTGTTCGCCGTGGACTCGGTAGCCATGATCTCCCCTTCGGCAGTCAAGTTGAGCTATGCCGACTCAATGCATGTGAGTCGAGGAATGTTCCCCGAGCGCTGTTCGCTCTGAGCGATCACCCGGCACACCCCCGTGACCAGGAACGCGGCGGGACTCGGACGCACACGACGACGCCCCCCATCGCCGGACCGAAGGTGCCGACGAGCGAGGGCCCACGCCGTACCGCGCATCACCGTCCCGCGCATCACCGACCCCCGGGATGCAGACAGGACGAACCGAAACTTGTAAGGTTCTCTTTGCCATTTCATCCATTACCAGCGGGGGCGGTCATGACAGCGACGACGACGGCGGAGGCAACCACCGCCGCGCAGGACCGGACGGACGGGGCCGTGACCCGCGCGCTGGTGCGGGCCTGGATCGACGGCTGGATCGTGTCGCGCGGAACCTCCGACCCGATGGACCGGCCCTGGGGCTGGACCATCGACGCCGGCACCGCCCACCACGTCTCGCGCCACGTCCTTCCCGAGCCCGCCGAAAACGACGTCCGCGCGCTCGTGGCCGCCACGAGCGCGCCCGGCACCTGGCTGAAGCTGTTCGCCGACGACGACACCGTGCGGCCCTGGATCGGTGCGGGCTGGCACTTCGACCTGCCCGGCTTCCTGATGACGGCCCCGCTCACCGCCGAGCGGCCCGAGGTACCCGCCGGCTACACCCTCACCTCGTGGACTCGGGGCGGCACCACCCGGGTCCTGGTCCGCACCACCGAGGGCCACTTCGCGGCCCGCGGCCAGATCGCCCCGACCGGCCCGAACGCCGTCGCCGACCAGATCGAGACCTCCCCCGACCACCGGCGCCGGGGCCTGGGCAGCCTGGTGATGCGCACGCTCCAGAACACCGCCTACGAGGCGGGCGCCACCACCGGCATCCTGGTCGGCACCCCCGAAGGACAGGCCCTGTACTCCGCCCTGGGCTGGGTGACCCGCTCCCCCATGGCGAGCCTGTACTTCAAGCCGTCCGAGGGCTGAGGGCGCGGGCCCGAGGGCGGATCAGGGCCGGTACGGCAGGACGCGTACGCGCCGCACCGCCGGCCAGCAGGCCACGCCGACCAGGAGGGCGACGGGGTGACCCCAGGCCGCCAGGGGTTCCACCATCTCGACGAGGTCCTGGACGAGCAGGACGCCGACCACGGCCAGGGCCGTCCAGCGCGAGAACGGTGCGAGGAGTCCGGTCAGCGCGCCGACCGTGGCCATCAGGCCGAAGCTGATGCCGTAGTCCAGGCGGTGCAGGGAGCTCTCGGGCAGATGCCCGGCCAGGACCGACAGGGCGACCGGGCCCTCGGTCGCCAGGGTCGCCACCACATGGCCGAGCAGGAAGACCCCGGCCGTGCGCCAGCCGCCGATACGGCGCTCCAGGGCGGCCAGGACGAAGAGGAAGACCATCGCGTACGGGGAGGCCATCCCCCCGGCTATCCACAGCGCGCTCGCGAAGATCGTCAGGACCGGCGTCGTCGACAGGTGGGCCACATCGGTGCTCGACCCGCGCAGCAGGGCGCTCACGGTGTCCGGATCGCCGTACTCGCTGAAGAGCGAAGTGGCCAGCAGCAGCACCACGTAGCCGAAGGCGAACGGGGTGGAGCGCGGGGAGGGCAGCAGCCGTCCGGCGCTCAGCAGAGCGGCCCGCACCGCGGGGGCGCTCAGCGGCACGCAGGCCGCTGCGCCCGTGGGGCCGGAGCCGGAATCCGGGCCGCCCGCCGGAGCAGGGCCGAGGGTGTCCATCGCTCCGGGGAGCCCGGGCGAGGCCGCCCGCGCGGCGGAGCCGTTCGCCGGGGCCGGCTCCGGGCGCGGGGGCGGGAGCACGTCGAGCGGCGGGACGGCGACGGGGATCGTGTGGGTTTCGAGCGGGTGCACCGGGAGAGGCCCCTTCCCCGGGCAGCGCGGGCGCTCCCCGAATCAAGCCACGCCCGCGTTCTTCGGCCGTGTTCCGTTCTCGCTTACGTGCCCTACAACGGCCCACCTTCCGTGATCGACTCCGGCCCCGTCTATGACGTGCGCCACATGAGACAACCTTTGACCCGCCCCGAGCGTCAGGGGCGTACCCCGCACCCCCGTCGCCGACACCTCAACTCGCGTGCGCGGCACCCCCGGACACGGCATCCTCACCGTCATGAACGACATCGCCACCCTCGACCGGCGCCAGGGACCGCACGGGGAAGTCGTGCTGCGGCAGCGCGGCGCGCACTTCGAGATCATCGCCAACGGGTGCTTCCTCATGGACACTTCGGACGGCCGCTCGGAACGCCTGCTCATCGATGCGGCGTACGCCACACTTTCGCCGGGCGCCACCCGGCCCTCCCTGCTCATCGGCGGGCTGGGCGTCGGCTTCTCCCTCGTCCACGCGGCGCAGGACCCGCGCTGGGGCCAAATCGCCGTGGTGGAGAGGGAACAGGCCATCATCGACTGGCATCGCACGGGTCCACTTGGCGCCATTTCGGGCCCGGCCCTGTCCGATTCACGCACCCGGATCATCCAGGACGATCTGGTCGATTACGTACGTACCGCCGAGGACACCTTCGACGCGCTCTGCCTGGACATCGACAACGGACCCGACTGGACCGTCACCGAGGGCAACGACGGACTGTACTCACCGGCCGGACTCGCCCACTGCGTACGGCGGTTGAGGCCCGGCGGGGTGCTCGCCGTCTGGTCGGCCCAGCCCTCCCCCGCCTTCGAGCAGGCCCTGCGGAATGCCGGGTTCACTGGGGTACATACCAAAGAGGTCCGAGTTGCCCGGGGCGTCCCTGACGTGGTCCATCTCGGCGTTCGCCCTGCGTAGCCGAGATACGGAAAGTGCCTCTAGTCTCTGAGCGACACAGGGGATCACCCCACGGATCCCCGGGCGAGCACAGTCAGGGCGGGGCAAACCGATGGAGCAGACACACACCGGCCACAACGGCGTCGCGGCGACCCCCGGCGCCCAGCGCAGGGTGCTGGTCGTCGAGGACGACACGACGATCGTCGATGCCATCGCGGCCCGCCTGCGGGCCGAGGGCTTCCAGGTGCAGACGGCCCTCGACGGCCCCGCCGCCGTCGACACGGCCGAGGCCTGGCAGCCGGACCTGATGGTCCTCGACATCATGCTGCCGGGCTTCGACGGCCTGGAGGTCTGCCGCCGGGTCCAGGCCCGCCGGCCCGTGCCGGTCCTCATGCTGACGGCCCGCGACGACGAGACCGACATGCTGGTCGGGCTCGGCGTCGGCGCGGACGACTACATGACCAAGCCGTTCTCGATGCGCGAGCTCGCGGCCCGCGTGCACGTCCTGCTGCGCCGGGTGGAGCGGGCCGCGCTGGCCGCCACCACGCCGCGCACGGGCATACTCCGCCTCGGCGAGCTGGAGATCGACCACGCACAGCGCAGGGTCCGGGTGCGCGGCGAGGACGTCCACCTGACGCCGACCGAGTTCGACCTGCTGAGCTGCCTGGCGAACACGCCGCGCGCCGTGCTCTCCCGCGAGCAGCTGCTCGCGGAGGTGTGGGACTGGGCCGACGCGTCCGGCACCCGCACCGTGGACAGCCACATCAAGGCGCTGCGCCGCAAGATCGGCGCGGAGCGCATCCGTACCGTCCACGGCGTGGGATACGCGCTGGAGACCCCGGCGCCATGAGCCGGGCCGGAGACCGGGCCCGACAGCTCCGCGGCAGCGGTGAGCGGCCCGGCTGGGACGAACCGGGCCGACGCGGCGGCTGGGCCCGGGCCACCCGGGGGCTGCGCGGCCGGATAGCGGCCGGGCTGCGGTCGGTCTCGATATCGATCAAGACCAAGCTGGGCACGCTCGTCGTGGTCTCCGTGTTCATCACCACAGGGCTGCTCATGGTCGCCCTGCAAACGCGCACCGAGCTCCGCTTCATCACCGTCTTCTCGGTGATAGCGACCCTGCTGATCACCCAGTTCGTCGCGCACGGGCTCACCGCCCCGCTGGACGAGATGAACACCGTGGCCCGCGCCATCTCGCACGGGGACTACACGCGCCGGGTGCGCGGCGCCGACCGCCGGGACGAACTGGGCGATCTGGCGGGCACCATCAACCGCATGGCCGACGACCTGGAGGCCGTGGACCGCCACCGCAAGGAACTCGTGGCGAATGTCTCGCACGAGTTGCGCACGCCCATCGCGGCGCTGCGGGCGGTCCTGGAGAACGTGGTGGACGGCGTCTCGGCGGCCGACCCGGAGACGATGCGCACCGCCCTCAAGCAGACCGAGCGCCTGGGCCGCCTCGTCGAGACCCTCCTGGACCTGTCCCGCCTCGACAACGGCGTGGTGACGCTGCGCGCCCACCGCTTCGAGGTGTGGCCGTATCTGTCGGGCGTCCTCAAGGAGGCCAACCTGGCGGCCGCCCAGCGGGGTCTTTCCTCCGGCTCGGGCAACCACCAGCGCACCGACGTCCACCTCCACCTGGACGTCTCACCGCCGGAGCTGACCGCGCACGCGGACGCCGAGCGCCTGCACCAGGTCGTGGCGAATCTCATCGACAACGCCGTCAAGCACTCCCCGCCGCACGGCCGCGTCACCGTTCGGGCCCGGCGGGGACCGCAGCCCGAGTCGCTGGACCTGGAGGTCCTGGACGAGGGGCCGGGCATACCGCAGTCGGAGTGGCACCGGGTGTTCGAGCGGTTCAACCGCGGCACCGCGCCCTCCCCGCACGGCCCGGGCAGCGACGGCGGCACCGGGCTCGGCCTGGCCATCGCGCGCTGGGCGGTGGATCTGCACGGTGGCCGGATCGGAGTGGCCGAATCCGCCCGCGGCTGCCGGATCCAGGTCACCCTCCCGGGGATCCCCCGCCAGCAAAGTTGACGTAAAGTTCGAACCGGAAGCGGCCGTTCTGCGTGGTCTTCGGTGGAAGCGGTCGTTCAGGGGTACGGGCCAATGGGCCGTACTCGCACTGCCGCGTACCCGGAGCGGGTCGCGCAGCAGCGGAACCACGCTTGTTTCCCGCCATTTCCTGCCCTGAAACCAGGGTTCCGGTGTGACTTACGCGACTGTGGCAAGCCCGGTCTGCACGTCCAGGCCAGGGAGGCGTAGCCTTTATTTCCGCTGTCCATCACCTTGTGAAGCGGAAGAGGGCGGTTACCGCCGTGTCGTCTCAGTCCCCCAGTAATTCGAGCGTCTCGACCGACCAAGACGGGCAGGGCAAGAACCCTGCGGCCGGCTTTGGTGCCAATGAGTGGCTCGTCGACGAGATCTATCAGCAGTACCTCCAGGACCCCAATTCGGTCGACCGTGCCTGGTGGGACTTCTTCGCCGACTACAAGCCGGGAGCCACCGGCACGGCGGACAACCCTGTCCAGGGTGCTCCCACCGCAGCCGCAGCCGCGGGGGCTGCGCCTGCCGCCGCCACTCCGGCCACGCCCGCCGCCCCGGCCCAGGCCGTTCCGGCCCCCGCCGCCCCGGCAGCCCCGGCAGCCCCGGCAGCGGCCAAGGCTCCGGCTCCGGCCGCCGCCCAGGCGAAGGCTCCGGCTCCGGCGAAGCCCGCGGCCGCCGCCGCGCCCGCCGCCAAGGCCGCCCCGGCGACCGAGGCCCCGGCCGGCCCCGAGTACGTGACGCTGCGCGGCCCCGCCGCCGCGGTCGCCAAGAACATGAACGCCTCGCTGGAGATGCCCACGGCCACGTCCGTGCGCGCCGTCCCGGTGAAGCTCCTGTTCGACAACCGCATCGTCATCAACAACCACCTCAAGCGCGCCCGGGGCGGGAAGGTCTCCTTCACCCACCTCATCGGCTACGCGATGGTGCAGGCGATCAAGGCCATGCCGTCGATGAACTACGCGTTCGTCGAGAAGGACGGCAAGCCGACCCTGGTCAAGCCGGAGCACGTGAACTTCGGCCTCGCCATCGACCTGGTGAAGCCCAACGGCGACCGCCAGCTCGTCGTCGCGGGCATCAAGAAGGCCGAGACGCTCAACTTCTTCGAGTTCTGGCAGGCGTACGAGGACATCGTCCGCCGGGCCCGCAACAACAAGCTGACGATGGACGACTTCACGGGCGTCACCGTCTCGCTGACCAACCCCGGCGGCCTCGGCACCGTGCACTCCGTGCCGCGTCTGATGCCCGGTCAGTCGGTCATCATGGGCGTCGGCTCGATGGACTACCCGGCCGAGTTCCAGGGCACCTCGCAGGACACCCTGAACAAGCTGGGCATCTCGAAGGTGATGACCCTCACCTCGACGTACGACCACCGGGTCATCCAGGGCGCCGCGTCGGGCGAGTTCCTGCGCATCGTGGCCAACCTGCTGCTCGGCGACGACGGCTTCTACGACGACATCTTCGAGGCGCTGCGCATCCCCTACGAGCCGGTCCGCTGGCTCAAGGACATCGACGCCTCGCACGACGACGACGTCACCAAGGCCGCCCGCGTCTTCGAGCTGATCCACTCCTACCGGGTCCGCGGCCACGTCATGGCCGACACCGACCCGCTGGAGTACCGCCAGCGCAAGCACCCCGACCTGGACATCACCGAGCACGGCCTCACCCTGTGGGACCTGGAGCGGGAGTTCGCGGTCGGCGGTTTCGCCGGCAAGACCCTGATGAAGCTGCGCGACGTCCTCGGCGTGCTGCGCGACTCGTACTGCCGCACCACCGGCATCGAGTTCATGCACATCCAGGACCCCAAGCAGCGCAAGTGGATCCAGGACCGCGTCGAGCGCTCGCACTCCAAGCCGGAGCGCGAGGAGCAGCTGCGCATCCTGCGCCGCCTGAACGCGGCCGAGGCGTTCGAGACGTTCCTCCAGACCAAGTACGTCGGCCAGAAGCGCTTCTCGCTCGAAGGCGGCGAGTCGGTCATCCCGCTGCTCGACGCGGTCATCGACAGCGCCGCCGAGTCGCGTCTTGACGAGGTCGTCATCGGCATGGCCCACCGCGGCCGCCTGAACGTGCTGGCCAACATCGTCGGCAAGTCGTACGCGCAGATCTTCCGCGAGTTCGAGGGCAACCTCGACCCGAAGTCGATGCACGGCTCCGGCGACGTGAAGTACCACCTGGGCGCGTCGGGCACCTTCACCGGCCTGGACGGCGAGCAGATCAAGGTCTCCCTCGTCGCGAACCCCTCGCACCTGGAGGCGGTCGACCCGGTCCTGGAGGGTGTCGCCCGCGCGAAGCAGGACGTCATCAACAAGGGCGGCACGGACTTCACCGTCCTGCCGGTCGCCCTGCACGGTGACGCGGCCTTCGCCGGCCAGGGTGTCGTCGCCGAGACCCTGAACATGTCGCAGCTGCGCGGCTACCGCACCGGTGGCACGGTGCACATCGTCATCAACAACCAGGTCGGCTTCACCGCCGCCCCGGAGTCGTCGCGCTCCTCCATGTACGCCACCGACGTGGCCCGCATGATCGAGGCGCCGATCATCCACGTGAACGGCGACGACCCGGAGGCCGTGGTCCGCGTCGCGCGGCTCGCCTTCGAGTTCCGCCAGACGTTCAACAAGGACGTCGTGATCGACCTCATCTGCTACCGCCGCCGCGGTCACAACGAGGGCGACAACCCGCAGTTCACCAACCCGCAGATGTACAACCTGATCGACAAGAAGCGCTCGGTGCGCAAGCTCTACACCGAGTCGCTCATCGGTCGCGGCGACATCACCCTGGAAGAGGCCGAGCAGGCGCTCCAGGACTTCCAGGGCCAGCTGGAGAAGGTGTTCGCGGAGGTCCGCGAGGCCACCTCGGCGCCGGGCGAGATCCACTCGTCCGACCACCAGGCGGAGTTCCCGGTCGCGGTCAACACGGCGGTCTCGCAGGAGGCCGTCAAGCGCATCGCCGAGTCGCAGGTGAACATCCCGGAGCGGATCACCGTCCACCCGCGTCTGATGCCGCAGATGCAGCGCCGCGCCTCCTCCGTCGACGACGGCACGATCGACTGGGGCATGGGCGAGACCCTGGCCATCGGCTCGCTGCTCATGGAGGGCGTCCCGGTCCGGCTCTCCGGCCAGGACACCCGCCGCGGCACCTTCGGCCAGCGCCACGCGGTCCTGGTCGACCAGGTGACGGGCGAGGACTACACCCCGCTGATGTACCTGTCCGAGGACCAGGCCCGCTACAACGTCTATGACTCGCTGCTCTCCGAGTACGCGGCGATGGGCTTCGAGTACGGCTACTCGCTGGCCCGTCCCGAGTCCCTGGTGATGTGGGAGGCGCAGTTCGGCGACTTCGTCAACGGCGCCCAGACGGTCGTGGACGAGTTCATCTCCTCGGCCGAGCAGAAGTGGGGCCAGACCTCCGGCGTCACCCTGCTCCTGCCGCACGGCTACGAGGGCCAGGGCCCGGACCACTCGTCCGCCCGCCCGGAGCGCTTCCTCCAGATGTGCGCGCAGAACAACATGACGGTCGCCATGCCGACGCTGCCGTCGAACTACTTCCACCTGCTGCGCTGGCAGGTCCACAACCCGCACCACAAGCCGCTCATCGTCTTCACCCCGAAGTCGATGCTGCGTCTGAAGGCGGCGGCGTCGAAGGCCGAGGAGTTCACCAGTGGCGGCTTCCGCCCGGTGATCGGCGACGAGCACGTGGACGCGAACGCGGTCCGCAAGGTCGTCTTCTGCGCGGGCAAGGTCTACTACGACCTGGCCGCGGAGCGCGACAAGCGGGGCGCGAACGACACGGCCATCATCCGCATCGAGCGCCTGTACCCGCTACCGGGTGCCGAGCTCCAGGCGGAGATCGCCAAGTTCCCGAACGCCGAGAAGTACCTGTGGGCCCAGGAGGAGCCGGCGAACCAGGGTGCCTGGCCGTTCATCGCGCTCAACCTGATCGACCACCTGGACCTGGCCGTCGGCGCGGACGTGCCGCACGGCGAGCGCCTGCGCCGCATCTCGCGCCCGCACGGCTCGTCCCCGGCGGTGGGCTCGAAGAAGCGTCACGAGCAGGAGCAGGAGCAGCTGGTGAACGAGGTCTTCGAGGCGTAAGCACGCCGCGGGAGCGCGGGCCCGGTCGGCCGCGCTCCCGGACCTCCCCGAGCCGCTCGCCCGGCTCCCGCAGTACGCACACGAAGGGCCCGGCACCCCCGGTTTCACGGGGATGCCGGGCCCTTCGGCGCGGGTGTCAGCTCTCGTCGTCGTCGCGATGGGCGTCGCCGTCGTCGCGATCGGCGTCGCCGTCGTCGCGATCGGCGTCGCCGTCGTCGCGATGGGCCGGCGGGGGTACGCGTATGACCACGCTGCCGCCGGCCAGGTCTATGGGGCCGCGCCCGGGGTCGGAGTCACCCACCTCGTCGAGGGTGAGCTCCTGGCGCCGGCGCTCCTCCTCCGTGTGCCGCCGCGCGGGCGCGAAGAACTCGTCGAGCCCACCGAACATCCGTGACCACCTCCGTCGACCGTCCCGTATCCGCACAACGCCGTACGGCGCCCGGCGCATCCCGTAACGCCCATCGGCTTTGTCCGGTGGGCGCCGCCGGGCCGCTCGGGCACGGTGAGTACGCGGTACCCCGCACCCGTCCGGCGAAGCACGGCGCGGGGGCCCGCTGGGGGCGGGTCACATGGTCGGCACGACGAGTCCCAAGGGGACGCAAAGGGCGGTCATCGTCGGCGGCGGCCGCCGGATACGCTGAAGGGCGAACATCCGGTACGCCCTCACAGGAGCACGTTGTGTACTTCACCGACCGCGGCATCGAGGAGCTGGAGAAGCGGCGCGGCGAGGAGGAGGTCACCTTCGAGTGGCTCGCCGAGCAGCTGCGCACCTTCGTCGACCTCAACCCCGATTTCGAGGTCCCGGTCGAGCGGCTCGCCACCTGGCTGGCCCGGCTCGACGACGAGGACGACGACGAGGAGTGAGCCGGACCCCGGCGTCAGGGCCGGGATGGCGGGGCCGGTGCGGGAACGCGTAATACGCGTCAGCCGGTGGTGCTGGTCCGCAGCCGGTCGTAGACGAGGCCGAGGGCGCCGTGGGCGACCAGGATCGCGCCCGCCGCGGTCCAGCCGCCGCTGCGGCGGGACAGGCCCCAGGCGGTGAGCGGGAGGCCCGCGGCCAGTTGGGCGGCGCCGAGCAGACGGGCCTTGGGGCCGCGCACCCAGGGGCCGAGCGGGCTGTCCTCGACCACGTCGAGCTCCGCGCGTACGGCATCGCGCCAGCCGGACCATGCGATCGGCTCGGCACCGAGAGCCTGGGCCACCGAGCGCAGCCGGTCGGTGGGCTCGCCCGGAGTGAGTCCGGCGGGCAGAGTCACTCCCGTGCGGGCCAGGACCGCGATGAGGCCGAACAGCCGGGCGCGGGCGTCGGCGGCCGGGTCGGGCAGGGTCAGGGCGTCCAGTGCCTCCCTGTCGTGTACGGGATCCAGGCCGAGCCGGGCCGCGAACGTCCGCATGGCCTCCCCCTCACCGACCGGCGTGCCGTCCGCCAGCCAGACGTAGCCGACCGTACGGCGAAAGCCCGACGCCAGGGTGTAGCCGGCCTGGGAGTCGTCCCACCACAGGGCGATGGCGGGCGCGCCGACCCCGATCGTGAGCGCGCCCGCCCAGCCCGCGAGCACCTCCTCGACGGGGCCCGCACCGGCCTGCCAGGGCTTGTCCGCGGGAACGATCACGCTCCAGCCGGTCCCGGCCGGCGCCAGCAGCATCCGCTCGCGCAGCAGATGGGCGACCGGGCGGACCATCGGGGGTTCGGCGCGGCAGAGGAGCAGGGCGCCGGGGGCGGCGGCATCGGGGACGGGCATGATCCATACGCTAGGCCATGTATGGCCCGATTTCCCCTTATTCGTACACGAATCGACACTCGTGGGGCATCGCATCGCCGCCGTCTTGACTTCCGGCGAGCGCGATATATCGTGTCTAGCCAGAGACGCGATATGTTGCGTCTTGCAGTACCCGGTCGCAGCGCCAGGAGGTCAGCAGATGTCCGAGTCCACGTGGACCGTCCCAGAGCCGCGGAAGCTCACCTTTGACGGGCACGACGAGCAGGGCGGTGATGGCGGGGACGGCGGCCACGGCGGTCCGGTGACGAAGCTCCAGGTGCGCATCGTCAACGGAACGGTGAACGTCGTCGGGACCGAGGAAAGTTCCGCCCGCCTTGAGGTCTCCTCGATCGAGGGACCGCCGCTGATCGTGACGCGCGACGGCTCCACGCTCACCGTCGCCTACGAGGATCTGCCCTGGCGCGGCTTCCTGAAGTGGCTCGACCGCAAGGCCTGGAACCGCAGCGCGGTGGTCTCGCTCGCCGTGCCGGCCGACGCGGACGTCGAGGTCGGCACGGTCGGCGCGGGTTCCGTGGTCTCCGGGATCCGGGGACGTACGGAGGTACGCGGCGTCAGCGGCGACACCACCCTCGTCAAGCTCGCGGGCCCGATCAAGGCCGAGAGCGTCACCGGCAACCTGGAGGCCCAGGCGGTCACCGGCGAGCTCCGCTTCAAGTCGGTCTCCGGCGATCTCACGGTCGTCGAGGGGGCCGGGGGCCGCGTGGCGGCGGAGTCGGTGAGCGGTGACATGCTGCTCGACCTGGACCCCGGGACGAAGGCCACCGACATCCGGCTGACCACGGTCTCCGGCGAGGTCGCCATCCGGCTGCCGCACCCGGCCGACGCGCGGGTCGAGGCGAACACCACGAGCGGGACCGTCTCCAGTGCGTTCGAGGACCTGCGGATCAGCGGGCAGTGGGGTACGAAGAAGATCACCGGCACGCTGGGGGCGGGCAACGGGACGCTCAGGGCGACGACGGTCTCCGGAGCCATCGCGTTGCTGCGCAGGCCGACGGAGCCGGTGGACGCAGCGGAGGCGACGGAGTCGACGGATGCAGGGGCGGGCGACGAGGGATCGCCGCCGCCCGGCGGATCGCCCACGTCGCCCAGCGCCGGCAGTTCGACCGACCCCACCAAGAAGGTGCTCTGACATGCCCCCCGTCTTCGCCCACGGCCGCCTCCGTCTCTACCTCCTCAAACTGCTCGACGAGGCGCCGCGCCACGGGTACGAGGTGATCCGGCTGCTCGAAGAGCGCTTCCAGGGGCTGTACGCGCCCAGCGCCGGCACGGTCTACCCGCGGCTCGCGAAGCTGGAGGCCGAGGGGCTCGTCACCCACACCACCGAGGGCGGCCGCAAGGTCTACTCGATCACCGAAGCCGGCCGCGCGGAGTTGGCGGGCCGGGGCGGTGAACTCGCCGATCTGGAGCTGGAGATCCGCGAGTCCGTCTCCGAACTCGCCGCCGAGATCCGCGACGACGTACGCGGCGCGGCGGGCAGCCTCCGCGAGGACATGCGCCGCGCGGCCCGCGAAGCCCGTACGGGGCAGGCCTCGGCCGGCGCCGGCCGAGGTGCCCGGAAGGGGTTCCCCGAGGCGTCCGACTTCTTCGACAGCGCGTGGGGCGACGGGGAGGCCTGGCAGCAGGCGAAGGAGGAGTTCAAGCGGGCCAAGCAGGAGTGGAAGGAGCAGGCGCGCCGGGCGAAGGACGAGTCCCGGCGGGCCCGCGACGAGGCCCAGCAGGCACGTCGGCAGGCCAAGGAGGCGCAGGAGAAGGCGCGCGAGGAGATGCAGCGGGTCGCGCGCGATGTGCAGCGCCAGGTGCAGGAGCACTTCGCGCGGGGGGACTGGCCGACGGGTGTGCGCGAGGGGCTGGCGGAGATCACCAAGGAGCTGGGCCGGTTCGGGTTCGGCCCCGCCCCGGCCCCGGCCCCGGGTTCCGAGGCGGGTGCGTCCTCGGCGGCCGATGTCACGGTTGAGCGGGTGGATCTCGGCAAGGTGGAGGCCGAGGGTGGGGCGGAGCCGGAGTGGGCGCGGGAGGAGCCGTCCGGGAACCCGGCGCGGGATCTCGACCGGTTGCTCGATCGTTTCCGGGACGACATTCGGGATGCGGCCCGGGATCACGGGGTGACCCCGCCCCAACTCCTGGAGGCGCGCCGCCACTTGGCGGAGGCGGCGGTCCGCATCGGGGGGGCGTTGCGGCCCCCGGGGGCGTAGGGAAACCTCCGGGGGCTCCGCCCCGGGCCCCCAGGTACAAGGGGTTGACGGACCCACCCCTCGGGGCTCCGCCCCGAACCCCGGGGGGTTCGCCCACCCACCCGCCCGTGCGGCGCGCCGCGAAAGCTGAACCCTGGGGCTGCGCCCCAGCCCCCCAGGGAGCCGCCCACCCACCCGCCCATGCGGCGCGTTGGGGAAAGCTGAGCCCCGGGGGCCCGCGCCCCAGGCCCCCGGAGGGTCGCCGCCCCTCGAACCCCAACGGACGCTGGGGTTCCCGCACGCACCCCCTCAGGGGCTCCGCCGCCGAACCCCCATCGCGCCTGAACGGCGCTCGTCCTCAAACGCCGGACGGGCTGAACATGCCACCCAGCACCATTCGCCCAAGCGACCCGAGGAACTGACACCCTCAGAGCCCAACGCGCCATAGGGGCGCGGGGAACTGCGCGAGAAGCGACCACGACTCGCACGTGACAGCGGGTTTCAGGGACGCGAGGAACCGCGCATGCAGCGCCCACGCCCCCAGGCGGGCACGGGCTCAACTGTGCAAGGACGCGAGCAACTGCACAGACCCGCCCCGAACCCCCGTAGTGCAGCGGGTGTCAGGGGCACGCGGAACACGCCAGAACCACCCCGGCCCCTCAGCACCCAACGCGCCACAGGGGCGCGGGGAACTGCGCGAAAAGCGACCACGACCCGCACGTGACAGCGGGTTTCAAGGGTGCGACGTACCAGACACCCAACCCCGCACTCCCCAGGCGCAAGCACCGGCAACCACTCACCCCGTCGAGGCGAACAGCACCCTCTCCACACCCCCATACGTCCCCCCGAACTCCGCAAGCACCTCCCCCACCACCCCCGGCCCCGCCGCCACCGCGAGCAGCAGGTGCTCGTCCCCGATGTGCTTCTGCTTGTGTGCCAGGGCGATGCGCAACGCCTTCTCCAGGACCTTCTTCGCCTCCTTCGTGAAGGAGGGCCGGCCCGAGGGCCACGCCTTGCCCCGGGGGGCGTCGGCCAGCGCGCCGTGGCCATGGGTCTGTTCCACCTTCGTGACGATCTCCTCGACGGAGATGCCGAGTTCGGACAGGGCCGCCGTGTCCGCCTTGGACAGGCCGCCCCGCCGCCGCGCGGCGGCCAAGGCCTCGACCACCTCGCCGCGGCGAGCGGTGACCCCGAGGGACGCGAGCGCGAAGGCCGCCTTGGTGCCCTCGCGGTCGAGCAGGGCCAGGAGCAGGTGTTCCTCGGTCACCACCGGGGACCCGGCCCGCGAGGCGTGCTCGACCGCACCCGTCACGACACCACGCGCGTCCACCGTGAATCGCTCGAACATCAATTCCTCCCGTGCTTCTTGTGGACGGCCTGACGGCTGATCCCCAGCTCGGTGGCGATCTCCTGCCATGACCAGCCCTGATTGCGGGCGCTTCGTACCTGTACGGATTCGAGCTGTTCAAGGAGTCGGCGCAGCGCGGCGACGGCTCGCAGCCCGATCCTGGGGTCGCGATCGCCGGCTCGTGCGGCGAGATCGGTGGCCTCGGTCATGCGTGTCAACTTACGTTGACATGACCCTCCTGTCAACCAACGTTGACAAGGGCGGGGCAAAGGTTCCCAAGCGAAAGGCCGCGGCCCCGCGTCTTCGTACACGCGGGGCCGCGGCCACGGAACTTCGGGGAACCGGTCTCAGCCCGTGGTGAGGACCACCTTCCCGAACACGTCCCCCGCCGCCACCTTCTCGAAGCCCTCCCGCGCCCGGTCCAGCGGGAGCACCTCGTCGATCACGGGGCGTACTCCCGTCGCCGAGCAGAAGGCCAGCAGGTCCTCCAGCTCGTCCTTGGTGCCCATCGTCGAGCCGACGACCTTGAGTTCGAGGAAGAAGATGCGGGTCAGTTCGGCGTGCGCGGGGCGGTCGCCACTGGTGGCGCCCGAGATGACCAGAGTGCCGCCGGGGCGCAGCGACTTGACCGAGTGGGACCAGGTCGCGGCCCCCACCGTCTCGATCACCGCGTCCACGCGCTGCGGCAGCCGCGCACCGGACTCGTACGCCTCGACCGCGCCCAGCTCCACGGCCCGCTTGCGCTTGTTCTCGTCGCGGCTGGTGGCGAAGACCCGCAGGCCCGCGGCCTTGCCCAGCACGATCGCGGCCGTGGCGACGCCGCCGCCCGCCCCCTGCACCAGGACCGAATCCCCGGGCCGGACACCGGCGTTGGTGAACAGCATCCGGTACGCCGTCAGCCACGCGGTCGGCAGACAGGCGGCCTCCGCGAAGCTCAGCCCCTTCGGCTTGGGCAGGACGTTCCAGGTCGGCACGGTGACCTGCTCGGCGAAGGTGCCCTGGTACTTCTCGGTGAGGATCGAGCGGCCCTCGGTGGGGCCGACTCCGTGGCCGCTCTGGCCGATCACCGAGTGCAGGACGACCTCGTTGCCGTCCTGGTCGACTCCGGCCGCGTCGCAGCCGAGGATCATCGGCAGCTTGTCCCCGCTGAGGCCGACCCCGCGCAGCGACCAGACGTCGTGGTGGTTGAGGGAGGCGGCCCGTACGTCGATCAGGCTCCAGCCGGGGCGTACCTCGGGGGCCGGGCGCTCCCCCAACTCAAGGCCGCTGAGCGGCTGGTCACGGTCGATGCGGGCGGCGTATGCGGCGAACATGGCCCTGACCCTAGGGTGCGCGGCCCGGCCGCCGGAACCTCCCACGGCTGTGACGCCCCGCACGCCGCGGTGGCACGAGGAACCCCCGCCCCGAAAACAGCCGTGCCGGGCTCCCCGCAAGGGAAGCCCGGCACGTCCGGCTACCGGCTACCGGCTACCGGCGGAACCCGTACCGCTACCGCCGCGCCACACCCTCGGCGCGGGCCGCGGCCGCCACCGCCGCCGTGACCGCGGGGGCGACCCGCTCGTCGAACGGGGACGGGATGACGTAGTCCGCGGCGAGCTGGTCGCCCACGACGTCGGCCAGCGCGTTCGCCGCGGCGATCTTCATGCCCTCGGTGATCCGGGAGGCCCGGACCTGGAGGGCGCCCGCGAAGATGCCGGGGAAGGCGAGGACGTTGTTGATCTGGTTCGGGTAGTCCGAGCGACCCGTGGCCACGACCGAGGCGTACTTGTGCGCGATGTCGGGGTGCACCTCGGGGTTCGGGTTGGCCATCGCGAAGACGAAGGCGCCCGGCGCCATGGAGGCGACCGCGGGCTCGGGGACCGTACCGCCGGAGACGCCGATGAAGACGTCGGCGCCGGCCAGCGCCGTCTCCAGGGAGCCGCTCAGGCCCGCCTTGTTGGTGAGCTCGGCGAGCTCGCGCTTGACGTCCGTGAGGTCGGTGCGGTCGCTGCTGACGATGCCCTTGCGGTCCGCGACCGCCACATCACCGAGGCCCGCTTCGAGCAGGAACTTGGCGATGGCGACACCGGCCGCGCCGGCGCCGGAGATCACCGCGCGCAGATCGCCGAGGGTGCGTCCGGTGAGCTTCGCCGCGTTGCGCAGGGCGGCCAGGGTGACGACGGCCGTGCCGTGCTGGTCGTCGTGGAAGACCGGGATGTCCAGGGCCTCCTGGAGCCGGCGCTCGATCTCGAAGCAGCGGGGGGCGGAGATGTCCTCCAGGTTCACCCCACCGAAGGACGGGGCGAGCCGGACCACGGTCTCGATGATCTCGTCCGTGTCCGTGGTCGCGAGCGCGATCGGAACCGCGTCGACGCCGCCGAACTGCTTGAAGAGGATCGCCTTGCCCTCCATGACCGGGAGGGACGCCTCCGGGCCGATGTCACCGAGCCCGAGCACCGCGGTGCCGTCCGTCACGACGGCGACGACCTGCGACTTCCAGGTGTAGTCGTGGACCAGCTCCGGGTTCTCCGCGATCGCGCTGCACACCTTGGCGACGCCCGGCGTGTAGGCGAGGGACAGGTCGTCCTTGTCGCGGATCGGCACGGTGGCCTGCACGGCCATCTTGCCGCCGCGGTGGAGCGCGAAGGCCGGATCGAAGGCGTCGACGGAATCTCCGTAGGCCTCCGGGCTGCTGTCGCTGCGAGGATTGACGATCTCCGCTGCCATGTTGTTGTACCCCTTAAGTCTTCATCAGTTGAGGGTGGCCACTCCTTGTTGAGGAGGGGTGGGCGGACCCGCGTACGTGCCCCGCTGAGGGCGGTTGGCCCGCCCCGCGGGGAGGAGGTACGTACGCGCGGGCGCGCCGCACACGCGCCCTGAGCCCCGGATGAGGGGTGTAAGGATCCTTCTTACCGGACAGTGACGTCCGCCGACGAGTCCATATTGGCCCAGCGCCGACGCTCCGTCGCAAGCGGCCTCCGTACCGTGACACGACTCTTGGCGTGATGTCACGACACTTCCGATACGCGGCGTGAAACGTGTCCACAACGCGAGATGAACCGGAGATTTTCCGGCCGCCGGGGGCGGTTCCCGCACATGGTCCGGCCCGTGGGGCCTTGGTATCTCGGCCTGTCGGGTTCGGGGGGTGACCCGTTATCCGATTTTGACATGGCTGCGACGCCGATTTCCGAGGTCCGAATGGCAAGATGCGACTTCACACGCGGTTCACACCGCGGTCGCGACACCCGAGGATGCGTGCACGACCACCGCCAGGACCTGTGCGTTCGTCGCCGCACGCACTCCATGGCCACTCCACTCAACATCTGCCGGAGGAACCCGACCATGACCGCAAGCACCACCCGCCGTACGACCGCCTCCAAGTCCCGGATTGCCGCGGTCGGCGCGATCGCGGTCGCGGGCGCCCTGCTGGTCACCGGCTGCGGTGACCAGACCAAGAAGGGCTCCGCCCCCGAGTCCTCGGGCGGCGCCTCGAAGTCCGCCCCGCTCTTCTCCAAGCTCCCCGCGAACATCCAGAAGGCCGGCGTCATCAAGATCGGTACGGACGCCACGTACGCCCCCATGGAGTTCAAGGAGGGCGAGAAGATCGTCGGCATCGACCCCGACATCGCCGCGGCCCTCGGCAAGCAGCTCGGTGTGAAGTTCGAGTTCACCAGCGGCACCTTCGACACCCTGCTCGGCGCGCTGCCGACCGGCCGCTACGACGCGGTCATGTCCTCGGTGAGCGACACCAAGGCCCGCCAGCAGGGCCTTGACAAGGACGGCAAGAAGACCGGTACGGGCGTCGACTTCGTCGACTACTACACCGCGAGCACCGGCATCCTGGTCAAGAAGGGCAACCCGGAGGGCATCAAGTCCACCGAGGACCTGTGCGGCAAGAAGATCGCCGTGCAGCGCGGCACCACCTACGAGCAGGCCGCCAAGGACCTCGCCGCCAAGTGCAAGACGGACGGCAAGGGCGAGCTGGCCTTCGAGCCGTACGCCACCGACGCCGAGGCGCAGACCCGTGTCAAGGCCGGCGGCGCGGTGGCCGACCTGAACGACTCCCCGGTGGCCGCGTACATCGCGAAGACCGCGGGCGGCGGCGCCGACTTCGAGGCGGTCGCCAACAAGTCGGACGCGGGCCCCTTCGGCATCGCGGTCGACAAGAAGAACACCCAGCTGCGGGACGCCCTCTCGGCGGCGCTGGACGCGATCATCGCGGACGGCACCTACAAGACGGCCATCGACAAGTGGGGCGGCGCACAGGGCGCCGTCACCAAGGCAGCCATCAACGGCGGCTCCTGACCCGCGCACCACTGAAGGGCAGTCGCTGTGACTGACAAGCTCGACAAGACCCCCTCCGGCCCGGCGGACGCCGCGCCGGAGCAGGTCCCCCCGGACGTCATCCGGGCCATCCCGGTGCGCCACTACGGCCGCTGGATCAGCGCCGTGGTCGTCGTCGCCGTGCTCGGCGCGCTCGGGTACGCGTTCGCCCAGGGCAATGTGCGCTGGGCCACCGTGACGGACAAGCTGTTCGACACCAGCATCCTGACCGGCCTGTGGCACACCGTGCTCATCAGCGTCGTCTCGATGGCCGTGGGTCTGATCCTCGGCGTGCTGTTCGCCGTGATGCGGCTCTCGAAGAACCCGGTGACCAGCTCGGTCGCCTGGCTGTACATCTGGTTCTTCCGCGGCACCCCGGTCTATGTACAGCTCCTCATCTGGTTCAACCTGGCGCTGATCTTCCCGATCCTGAACCTGGGGTTCTACAAGGACTACATGACCGCGGTCATGACTCCGTTCCTCGCCGCCCTGCTCGGCCTCGGCCTCAACGAGGGCGCGTACATGGCGGAGATCGTCCGGGCCGGCATCCAGTCGGTGGACGAGGGCCAGACCGAGGCCTCGCACGCGCTCGGCATGACGCAGATGCAGACCATGCGCCGCGTGGTGCTCCCCCAGTCGATGCGGGTGATCATCCCGCCGACGGGCAACGAGTTCATCAACATGCTCAAGACGTCGTCGCTCGTCGTCGCCGTCCAGTACCAGGATCTGCTGCGCAGCGCCCAGGACGTCGCCGCGACCTCGTTCGCGGTGATGGAGATGCTCTTCGTCGCCTCGATCTGGTACCTGGCTCTGACCAGTGTGTTCAGCGTCGGCCAGTACTACCTGGAGCGCCGATTCGCCCGCGGTTCGCTGCGCGCCCTGCCGCCCACGCCGCTGGAGCGCATCAAGTCGAACCTGCTCTCCCTCTCCCAGTGGCGGCGGTGACCCCATGACTGCACAACCGATGGTCAAGGCGGAGGGCGTCCACAAGTCGTTCGGCCCCGCCCACATCCTCAAGGGCATCGACCTGGAGGTGGCCGAGGGCGAGGTGTTCTGCCTCATCGGCCCCTCGGGTTCCGGGAAGTCGACCTTCCTGCGGTGCATCAACCACCTGGAGCAGATCAACGCCGGGCGGCTCTACGTCGACGGCGATCTGGTCGGGTACCGCCAGAAGGGAGACAAGCTGTACGAGCTCAAGGACAGCGAAGTCGCCCTGAAGCGGCGGGACATCGGCATGGTCTTCCAGCGCTTCAACCTGTTCCCGCACATGACGGCCGTCGAGAACGTCATGGAGGCGCCGGTCCAGGTCAAGCGGGAGTCCAAGGCGGTGGCCCGTGAGCGGGCCCTGAAGCTGCTCGACCGGGTGGGCCTCGCCGACAAGGCGGGCAACTACCCCTCGCAGCTCTCCGGCGGCCAGCAGCAGCGCGTGGCGATCGCCCGTGCGCTTGCGATGCAGCCGAAGCTGATGCTCTTCGACGAGCCGACGTCCGCGCTCGACCCCGAGCTGGTGGGTGACGTCCTGGACGTCATGCGGGGTCTCGCCGAGGACGGCATGACGATGATCGTGGTCACCCACGAGATGGGCTTCGCGCGTGAGGTCGGCGACTCGCTGGTCTTCATGGACGACGGCGTGGTGGTCGAAGCCGGCAACCCGCGCGACGTTCTGACGAACCCTCAGCACGACCGCACGAAGTCGTTCCTGTCGAAGGTGCTGTAACTCGCCCCGACGGAAGGGGGGTTACGGGCTCTGGCCTGTAACCCCCCTTTTTCCATGGGCTACTTGAGGGCGAGGAGCAGGGTGTCGGAGGGCGAGGCCCATACCGGGCGGGCCTCGGCGAATCCGGCCGCGCGCAGCGCCTCGGCGTGCCAGCCCGCCGAGGGCATGTCGCCGTCGGCGTGCTCCCCGTAGATCTCGTACCGCCGGGCGGTGGGCTCGGCGAGGGCCGGGTCCTTCGCGGCCAGCGCCCACCACTGGGCCCAGTCGAGGGCGCCGTCGGCCTGGGCGCGGTCCATCCGGGCGTGGCGGTGGGCGCGTTCGGCCGCGTTGATGCGCGGGGTCGCGGGGTCGATCATGTGGTCGGCGTTCATGAACACACCGCCGTCGCGGACGAGTTCGGCGATCTGTCCGTACAGCGCGGCGAGCGGAGCGCTGTGCAGCCAGTGCAGGGCGGTCGCGGTGAGCACGGCGTCGTAGGAGTCGTACGGGAGCGACCGGGCCCAGTGCGGGTCCTTGAGGTCGGCCGTCACGAAGGTGACCCGGTCGTCCCCGGCGAAGGTGCCCTCGGCGATGGCGAGGAGCGCGGGGTCCAGATCCACCCCGGTGCTGACGGCGTCCGGGAACCTCTTGAGGAGCCGGTCCGTAATACTCCCCGTACCGCACGCGAGGTCGAGCACGCGCGGCGCGGGACCGACGCAGGCCTCGACCATGTCGAGCATGATCCGGAAGCGCTCCTCCCGGTCCGGCATGTACCACTCCTGCTGGCGGTCCCAGCTGTCCTGCCAGCCCCGCCAGTCGGTGCTCGTCCCGGCTTCCGCCCCAGTCTCCGACACCGTGATCCCTCCCAAGAAAGCCACCTGTAATACCCTCAAAGGGCATACAGCCGTTACCTGCGAACACTCCAGACCCTAGACCGCCGCCGTAAGGACTACAAGTGGAACTGGCCTATTACTCGGACTATGCCGTGCGTCTGGTCAACACCGAGGAGCCGGCCCGCAACAAGGACGCCCTGACCTCGGTCGACGCGGTGCGCGAACTGTTCGGCGGCAACAAGTCGGCGGCCCGCCGGGCCACGGACGCGGATGTGACGCGCTTCCGTTCGGTCCGGGCCCGGCTGCGGGCGGTCTTCGAGGCGGCCGACCGGGGCGAGGAGGTCCAGGCGGTGGACCTGCTCAACTCGCTGCTCCTCGAATTCCCCGTCAGCCCGCAGGTCTCGGGCCACGAGCACCGCGACGAGGACGACCGCCCCCTGTGGCACATGCACCTCGCCGACCACCCCTCGAACGCCACGGCGGGCTACGCGGCGATCGCCTCCATGGGGCTCGCCTTCCACCTCACGGAGTACGGGGTCGACCGGCTCGGCCTGTGCCAGGCGGCGCCGTGCCGCAACGCCTACCTGGACACCTCGACCAACCGCTCGCGCCGCTACTGCTCGGACCGCTGTGCGACCCGGGCCAATGTGGCCGCCTACCGGGCCCGCAAACGCCTGGAGACCGACCGGTCGGAGAGCACCGGCCGCACCGAGGAGAGCGCCCAGGACGCCACGTAGCCGAGGGTGCGCCGGCGTCCGGCCGTCATCGGCCGGAACCGTCCGCGCACCCGGCCGAGCACCAGGTCGAACGGCACCGTGCCGAACGCCCTGCTGTCCACGGCCTCGTCGTCGGTGTTGTCCCCGAGCACCCACCAGCCGCCCTCGCGCAGCTCCATCAGGCGCTTGACGATGAGCAGGTCCTGTTGCAGGGGGTGGCGCAGCACCGCCACGTCCCCGGCCCGCAACTCGGCCCCGTAGTGCACCAGTAGCTGGTCCCCGTGCAGCAGCGTGGGAACCATCGAGGTCCCCAGGACCTCGGCGATCCCCAACAGCGCGCTCGGCTCCCGCCCCTCATCCGTCATACGTCACCCACCTCCCGGCCACCGGCACCCCGCCGCCACTCCCACGGTACGTTCCGCCACGGGTCCGAGGACGACCCTGGACTTTTGACCTAAGCCCATGGGGGCACCCGCGAAATCCCGTCTCTCACCGAGTAATGTCCCACCTGAGAAGACGATCACGAGGAAGGACAGCTCAATGCTTTCCCGCCTGTTTGCCCCCAAGGTGAAGGTCAGCGCGCACTGCGACCTGCCCTGCGGCGTGTACGACCCGGCCCAGGCCCGCATCGAGGCGGAGTCGGTCAAGGCCGTGCAGGAGAAGTTCCAGGCCAACGAGGACGCGCACTTCCGTGCCCGTGCCGTGGTCATCAAGGAACAGCGCGCCGAGCTCGCCAAGCACCACGTTTCGGTGCTGTGGAGCGACTACTTCAAGCCCCCGCACTTCGAGAAGTACCCGGAGCTGCACCAGCTGGTCAACGACACCCTGAAGGCCCTCTCGGCCGCCAAGGCGTCGACCGACCCGGCGACCGGCCAGAAGGCGCTCGACCTCATCGCCGAGATCGACCGCATTTTCTGGGAGACCAAGAAGGCCTGACCCGGGCCGAGTCCGCGTGGCCGTGCGCGATCCCCGATCGCCTCGGTCCCGGCACAGCGAGAAGGGCCCGACCGGTTCGCCGGCCGGGCCCTTCTCGCTGTCGCCGTACGGGCGCGGGAATCCGGTTGGCCGGGCGGGGGCGCCCGTTCTACGGTGGCGTCCGTGACGGATCGGATGCGTACGCCCCGCTGCCGGGTGATCGTGCTCAACGGAGGGTCGAGTTCCGGCAAGTCCGGGATCGCCCGGTGCCTCCAGGACGTGCTGCCGGGGGCCTGGCTCACCTTCGGCGTGGACTCGCTGGACGCGGCCATGCCCGCTGCGCTGCGCGAGGGCGACGGCGGTCTCGACATACGGCCCGACGGGTCGGTGGGCGTCGGCCCCGAGTACCGCCGGCTCTCGGACGCCTGGGCGCTCGGCGTCGCCGCGATGGTGCGGGCCGGCGCCCACGTGGTGCTCGACGAGGTCTTCCTCGACGGCGCCGGCGGGCAGAAGCGCTGGCTGCACGCGCTCGACGGGCTCGACGCGCTCTGGGTCGGCGTCCGCTGCGACCCCGACACCGCGGCCGGCCGCGAGGCCGCGCGCGGCGACCGGGTCCCCGGCATGGCCCGCGCCCAGGCCGAGTCCGTCCACCTCGGGGTGGGCTACGACATGGAGGTCGACTCGGCCGCCAGAGAGCCCATGGCCTGTGCCCTGCTGATCGCCGAGCGGTACGCGCAGCACGTACGCGGGGCTCGTGGTCGGGAGGCGTGACGGAGGGGACGCCTCGGACGGTCGCCTTCCGGGTTAGCTTCGAGGGCATGGAATCTCTGGAGCCTCCGTACCCCCGGCTTCTCGCCGACCGCTACGAAGCGGCGTTCCGCTTCTACGAGGCCATACTGCCCGGGCTCACCGGCTGCACCCTCGCACGCGGCAACTCCACGTCCGGATACGCCAGTTGGGACGCCCCTGACGGCCGGACCGCGCTCGCGCTGTTCACCCGGGCCGCGATGGTCTCCGCGCTCGGCCGGGAGCGGGTGCCGAGCGGGGGCGCGTCCCTCGTGATCCACCTGGCCACCCGGGAGGCCCTGGACGCCGCGGTCCCGCTCTGCGTGAAGGCGGGCGGCACCGTGGCCGAACCCGCGCGGGACCTGCCCGAGTGGGGCCCCGGACTGCGGGCCGCGCACATCCTGGACCCGGACGGGAATCTGGTGGAGCTCCAGACGTACTAGGGGCCGGCCCCGAAAGCCCGGGGGACGCAGAGCGGCCGTCGTGCGGCGGGGAGCCCTGAGGACTCCCCGCCGCACGACGGCCGCGGGAGGAACACAACGGGGACGGTGAAGGTCAGATGGCGTCCAGGAGGGACGGCTGGAGGCGTGAGCCGGAAGGGAGTTGGCGCCGGATGTCGTCGAGTACGGACCCGAAGTCCAGCTCGGCGCGCCCGCTGGCGTACACCGCTCCCCCGTAGTGCAGGGCGACCCCGAGGTCGGGCTCCGGCGGTTTCAGGGAGAGCAGGCAGCTGAGGGTGGCCTGCTGGACCGCGCCGTCGTCGGAGGCGATGGGCACGGGCATGTCCCATTCGAGTACGAAGTCACGGAGGTTCCCGCCGTCGAGCGCGAACGTGCCGCTCTCCGCCGGTATCCCCGGTACCGGGCCGAGCGAGTCGAAGCTCGCTCCGGCGAAGTCGACCCCCCTGATCCGGGTCCGCAGTTGCGTCCCGTCAGTGGTGATCGTCAGCGCTTCTGATCCTAGGCGGTCCCGATACCAACCCGCCCATGACTGTGGTGTCATGGGCGGAGATTAGCGGCGCACCCTGCTGTTCGTCACAGGGGGTGACCGAAATGGGTGTTACCGCTTCCTTGCGTACTTCGCCACGAGCGCCCCGTTGTCGAACGATCGCGACTCGGTCAACTCGAACTGCCGGGCGGCGAATTCACCCGACACCATCCGGATTCCGGCGCCCGCCAGCACCGGATAGGTCTTGATGACCAGCTCGTCGATCTCCTCGGCGAGCTGACCGGCGAGGTCGCCGCCGCCGCACAGCCAGATGCCGAGGCCGTCCTGTCGCTTCAGCTCGCGCACCTTGGCCACGGGATCGCCGGCCACCAACTCGACGTCCGGGTGCGGGGGTTGAGTGAGGCTCCGGGAGAAGACATATGTCGCGAGATGGGCGTACGGATTGGACAGGCCGTCCTTGAGCCCCAGAGCGTAGGTGGCCCGGCCCATCAGGACGGTGTCGTAGTGGGTGTTCTCGGCGTCGTCGCAGCCGAAGTACCGCCGGCCGGGCGTGGCGAGCGTCTCCGGCCATGCGGCCTTCAGGTACTCCAGGTACGCCGGGGACAGCTGGTCCAACAGGAACTGGATCTCGCCATCGGGGCCCGCGATGAAGCCGTCGAGGGACATGCCGATGAAATACGAGAGCTTGCGCAAACTGACCTCTTGGGCTCGGGGGCGTGGCCTTCACCGCTGACCACGACAGTTATAGTGCTTCAGGTGTAGTGGTTGCGCAACCCCCTTTTCCGGCAGAGGAGTTCCGGCGTGGTCAGAAACCCCGAACGGCGAACGGCCCTCGTGGACGCGGCGATCGAAGTGCTCGCACGCGAAGGAGCGCGTGGCCTCACCTTTCGCGCCGTCGACGCGGAGGCGGGCGTCCCGGCGGGCACCTCGTCCAACTACTTCAGCAGCCGGGACGACCTGTTCACCCAGGCCGGCCGGCACATCCACGTCCGCATGGCGCCGGATCCGGCCGAGGTGGCCGAGGTGATGCGGCCGGGGCCCTCGCGCGAGCTGGTCGCCTCGCTGACGCACTGGGTGGTGCGGCGCATGACCGCCGAGCGCACCGGCTGTCTGGCCATGCTGGAGCTGCGCCTGGAGGCCACTCGTCGGCCCGCGTTGCGGGCGGAGCTGACCCGCGCCCTGCGCGCGGACCTGGAGGCCAACATCAAGTTCCATGTGGAGTCCGGCCTGCCGGGCGACGCCGACACCGTCCGGCTGCTGTACCTCGCCGTGAACGGGCTGCTCGTCGAGACCTTCACGCTGCCGGGAATGTTCGGCGCGGTGGGAGCGGAGGGGGACGAACAGGGCCTGTCGGAGGGCGAGTTGGTGAGTGTCGAGGTGGTCGACCCCGAGACCACCCGGCTCGTACGTCTCATCGTCGATCGCATCGTGCCCGCCTGAGCGAGCCCTCAACTGACGGTCAGCACGGCCGAGTTGTCGCGCTCGGCCCAGCGGACCGCGGGACCGAGGGCGAGGCCCGCGGCGAGGAACAGGGCGCCCAGCAAGAGCCAGCCGGGGACGCCCCAGTCGATGACGAGCGCGGTGAGCAGCAGCGGGCCGAGCATCCTGGCCAGCGGCACGCCCATGCCGAAGAAGCCCTGGTACTGGCCCTGCTGGTCGGCCGGGGCGAGGTCGAAGCCGATCTGCCAGGCGCCCGCAGACTGCATCATCTCGCCCGCCACCTGGAGCCCGCCCGCGACGAGCAGCACCAGGACGGCGACCCAGCCGGGCGCCCCGACCGCGCTCAGCGCGAACACCGCGCAGGAGGCGAGCATCAGGACCCCGCCACGCGCCACGGTCCGCGCCGCGCTGGGCAGGTCGCGTACGGCCGACGCGGTACGGACCTGGAAGAGCATCACGGCGCCGGTGTTGAGCACCAGCAGGGCGGACACCAGCCAGCCGGGCGCGTCGGTGCGGGTCACGGTCCACAGCGGGATGGCGAGGCTGATCAGCGGCATCCGCAGCAGGAGCAGCGTGTTGAGGAGGGTGACCAGGGCGTAGGGCCGGTCGCGCAGCACCGCGAACCGAGGGCCCCGGTTCGGGGTCGCCGCCCTCGGCGGCACCACGGGCAACCGGAGCAGGACGAGCGCGCAGAGCAGGAAGGCGGCCGCGTCCAGGGCGAACACCGTGAGGTAGGCGGTCCGGGTGCCGTAGTGCAGCGCGACCCCGCCGAACGCGGCGCCGACGGCGAGTCCGGCGTTCAGCGTGGACTGGAGGTGCGCGAGGACATGGGTGCGGTCGGTGCGGTCCACGAGGGCGGCCAGGAGCGCCTGGCGGGCGGCGGCGAGGCCGGTCTGGGCGGTCGCGTAGCAGCAGGCGGCGAGCACGAAGGGGAGGAAGCCCCGGACGACGAGGAAGGCCGCGACCGAGGCGCCGGTGGCGGTGGCGAGCAGGACGGCCACGGTGCGCGGTCCGCGCCGGTCCGCGAGCTGTCCGAGCGGCACCCCGGCGAGCGCGCCGACGGCCCAGGCGAGGGTCAGACCGAGGCCGATACGGGTGGGCGAGAGGCCGACCACGCGGCTGAAGTACAGCGCCGAGGTGACGAGGAAGGCGCCGTCGCCCAGCGAGTTGACGAGCTGGGCGGCGGCGAGGCCGCGGGCGGGGCCGGCCGGCGGCAGGAGTCGAGAGGGCATGCCCTCATCAAATCAAGTCGAATGGCCCGGTGTTGGGGCCACTTGGACCCGGTCTGCCTGGGCCATTCCGTACGGCGGGGATACCGGTTACGACCGGCCTGACCGCCGGGTCCCGCACCGCCAATTACCGAGCCCCGGCGGGTCGCGGCTCGCGGCGAGTCACGGGCTCCCGCGAGACACGAGCCGCAGCGGATCACGGGCCTCGGCGGGTCACGAACTCGGCCAGGGCGAGCAGTTCGCCCGCCGCCGCCAGGTCGGGAACGGCGCGGGAGAGGTGGTCGATGGCGCGGGCCATCCGGTCGGCGGCGTGGATCTGGGCCCAGTCGCGGCCGCCCGCGCGGTCCACCGCGTCGGCGGCCCGGGCGACCGCGTCGGCCCCCATCGGGCCCCGGTACAGCTCGGCGAGTTCGGCCGCCGCCGGGGTGCCCGAGCTCAGCGCGGCGACGACGGGCAGCGACTTCTTGTGCCCGGCGAGGTCGGCGCCCGCGGGTTTCCCGGCACGTCCGGCGTCGCCCCAGATCCCGATGAGGTCGTCGATGAGCTGGAAGGCGAGCCCGGCCTCCCGGCCGAACGCGTCCATGGCGGCGACCTCTTCCTCGCCCGCGCCCGCGTAGAGCGCGCCGAGCGCGCAGGCGCAGCCGAGCAGCGCCCCGGTCTTCGCCATCGCCGTGGTGAGGCACGCGTCGAGCGAGACGTCGCGCGGGCCGCGATGCTCGAAGGCGCGGTCGGCCTGCTGGCCGGCGCAGAGTTCGACGACGCAGGCAGCGAGCCGGGCCGAGGCGGCGGCGGACACGAGGAGGCCCTCGTCCGCCACGAGCCGGAGCGCGAGAGCGAGCAGCGCGTCGCCGACGAGGACGGCGTCCGGGGTACCGAAGACGGTCCAGGCGGTGGGGCGCTCGCGGGGCGTCGCGTCCTCGTCGATGACGTCGTCGTGGAGCAGGGTGAAGTGGTGGACGAGTTCGACGGCCGCGGCCGCCCGCACGGCGGCCTCCGGTCGGCCCCCGAGCGCGGTGGCGGCCGCCAGGACGAGGGCCGGCCGGATCGGTGTGCCGGCCGGGGTGCCTGCCGGGGTGCCGTCCGCGTGCTCCCAGCCGAAGTGGTACATCGCCACCCGTCGCAGGGGGCCGGGCAGCGACTCGACGGTGGAGCGCAGATGCGGGGTGACGGCGGTACGGGTGCGTTCGAGCAGATCTACGGCCTCACGGCCCTCCACGGTTTCCGGCCTTGCCAACAGGTGTGCCCTTCCTCGGGGTTGACGGCGGCACGGGCGCGCCGGAGCCGGCGCGCCCGGACCGGAGGCTCACCGCCAGCGGCTGACCTCGACGTTCTCCAGGACGCCGAGCGCGTCGGGGACCAGGATCGCGGCCGAGTAGTAGGCGGTGACGAGGTAGGAGATGATCGCCTGCTCGTCGATGCCCATGAAGCGGACCGACAGGCTGGGCTCGATCTCGTCCGGGATGCCCGACTGCTGGAGACCGATGACGCCCTGCTCGGCCTCGCCGGTACGCATGCAGATGATCGAGGTCGTACGGGCGTCGCTGACCGGGATCTTGTTGCACGGGAAGATCGGCACCCCGCGCCAGGCGGGCACGTGGTTGCCGGCGACCTCCACCGACTCGGGCACCAGGCCGCGCTTGTTGCACTCGCGCCCGAAGGCGGCGATCGCCCGCGGGTGGGCGAGGAAGAGCTTGTTGCCGCGCCGGCGGGAGAGCAGCTCGTCCATGTCGTCGGGGCTCGGCACGCCGTCGTGCGGCTGGAGGCGCTGGCCGTAGTCGCAGTTGGTCAGGAGACCGAACTCGCGGTTGTTGATGAGCTCGTGCTCCTGGCGCTCGCGCAGCGCCTCGACCGTGAGCCTGAGCTGCTGCTCGGTCTGGTTCATCGGCTGGTTGTAGAGGTCGGCGACGCGGCTGTGGACCTTCAACACGGTCTGGGCCACGGAGAGTTCGTACTCGCGGGGCGCGCCCTCGTAGTCGACGTAGGTGTGCGGGATGACCGCTTCACCGACGTGTCCGGCGGAGAGGTCGATCGCCGCTTCGCCGTAGTTGTTGGTGCGCTGTTCCGGCAGTGCCGAGACCGCCGCGAGGTGGTCGCGCAGCGCGTCGGAGCGCTCGGCGAGGTTGAGCACGTCGGCGCGGCTCAGGATCAGCACGGTGCAGCCGGTGGTGGCGCGGAAGGTGCACTCCCACGCGGCCTCGCCGGAGACCAGGGCCCGCTCGCCGAAGTGCGCTCCGTCCGCGAGGAATCCCAGCGCCGTCTCGTCGCCGTACTGGCCGGTGCCGACCTTCTCGACGCGGCCGTGCGCGAGCAGGTACACGCGGTCGGTGACGTCGCCCGCGGTGGCGATGACCTCGCCCGCGGCGTAGTCGCGCTGTTCGCAGCGGTTGGCGAGCTCGCCGAGCACCGCCTCGTCCTCGAAGTCCCGCAGGGCGGGCAGCTCACCCAGTTCGGCGGGGATGACGGCGACCCGCTCGCCGGTCTGGACGAAGGTGATCCGCCCGTCTCCCACCGAGTAGCTGAGGCGTCGGTTGACCCGGTATGTACCGCCCTGCACCTGGACCCACGGCAGCATCCGCAGGAGCCAACGGGAGGTGATCTCCTGCATCTGCGGCGCGGACTTGGTGGTGGTCGCCAAGTTTCGCGCGGCAGCGGTGCCGAGACTCTGCTGGGCGCGGTTCTCGGGGCCTGCCTCGACGGACATGTGACTCCTTCTGAGCGTTCACGATCTTCAAGCCGGACTGCCCTGAGAACACTTCCATCACAGAGAGTCCCACCGCCATTACTCAAATGAGTGGGGTTAGAGCATCGACGGGAGGGGCAGCACGCGAAGTCTTCGAACAGTCCCCGCGCGGCCTCCACCGTCGGCCCGGCAGCCACCCGGCCGATAACCGACGCCGAGCACGGGCGATCTAATTTGCACGCGGCATGCAAGTTATCTACGGTGCTCGCATGCGGTTGACGAGATTCACCGATCTGGCGCTGCGGGTGTTGATGCGCCTCGCGGTCATCGAGCACGCCGACGACCAGGCCCCGCCCACCACGCGCGAGGTGGCGGACTCGATGCGGATCCCGTACACGCACACCGCGAAGGTCGTCGCCCGGCTCCAGCACCTCTCCCTCATCGAGGCGCGGCGCGGCCGGGGCGGCGGGCTCGTGCTGACCACGGCCGGCCGACTCGCCTCCGTGGGCGGCCTGGTGCGCGAACTCGAAGGGCCCGCCGAGGTCGTGGAGTGCGAAGGGGCGGCGCCCTGCCCGCTGGTCGCGGCCTGCCGGCTGCGCCGGGCGCTGCACCGCGCGAGGGAGGCGTTCTACGACTCCCTGGACGAGCTCACCGTGGAGGATCTCGTGGCTTCGCCGACCGGCCCCCTCCTGATCGGCATCACCAGCCGCTGACACCGCGCGGCCGCCCACCGGCCCGCGCCGCCTTCCTCACGGCCTTTAATATGCATTCTGCCTGCCAATTTCACAGAAGGAGCCCGTCGATGCTGTCCGAAAAGTCGACCGTGACCGTACGCGCCACCCTGCCCGCCGTCGCGGCGGCCATCGACACCATCACCGAGCGCTTCTACCAACGTCTCTTCGCGGCCCACCCCGAGCTACTGCGCGATCTGTTCAACCGGGGCAACCAGGCGTCCGGCCTCCAGAGGCAGGCGCTCGCCGGTTCCATCGCCGCCTTCGCGACGTATCTCGTGGACCACCCCGAAGAGCGCCCGGATGTGATGCTGAGCCGGATCGCCCACAAGCACGCCTCGCTCGGCGTCACCGCCGACCAGTACAGGGTCGTCCACCAGCACCTGTTCGCCGCGATCGCCGAGGTGCTCGGCGCGGCGGTAACGCCCGAGGTCGCCGGCGCGTGGGACGAGGTGTACTGGCTGATGGCGAACGGACTGATCGCCGCCGAGACCCGGCTGTACGAGGAGCGGGGCCTGCTCGCCGGGGACGTCTGGCGCGAGTGGACCGTGGCGGCCCGCGTCGAGGAGACCCCCGACTGCGCCACCTTCCGGCTGCGCCCCGCCGACGGCGCGCCCGCGCCCGCCTTCCGCCCGGGCCAGTACGTCTCCGTCCAGGTCGAACTCCCCGACGGCGCCCGCCAGATACGCCAGTACAGCCTGCGCTCGGCCCCCGGGGGCGAGCTGCGTTCCCTCACCGTCAAGCGCGTCCAGGGCGACCCGGACGGGGAGGTTTCCGGCCACCTGCACGCCCGGCTCCGCGAGGGCGACCGGCTGCGCGTCTCGGCCCCGTACGGCGATCTCGTCCTCGACGGCGACGAGGCGCCGCTGCTGCTCGCCTCGGCCGGGATCGGCTGCACGCCGATGGTGTCGATGCTGGAGCGGCTGGCGGCCGACGGGCACCGCGCCCCGGTGACCGTGGCGCACGCCGACCGCTCCCCCGCCGCGCACGCGCTGCGCGAGGAGCACACGGCGTTCACGGCCCAACTCCCTGACGCGGCGGCCCACTTCTGGTACGAGGCGCCCGGTCCGGGCCACCCCGCCGACCGCACCGGCCTGATGGACCTCGCCGCGCTCCCGGTCCTGCCGGGCACCCGCGCCTACCTCTGCGGCCCGCTCCCCTTCATGCGGGCGGTGCGCGGCCAGCTCCTCGCCAAGGGCGTACCGGCGGCCGACATCCACTACGAGGTGTTCGGACCCGACCTGTGGCTGGCCCAGCACTGATCCACTCCCCGCGAGCCACGCCTGTCCGGATCGGCTCGCTCGGCAAACCGAACAGATCGCCCCATAGCGGGAGTTGGGGTACAAGCGGTACGAGACAGTCCGCACCGCTCTGGAAGGAGGCGGCCATGGCCCCTCCCCTGTCCGCAGACCAATTCCTCGCCGCCCTGCGCGCCGAGGGCCTCACCGTTGTCGAGGTCGGCCAGTGGCGCACTCATAACCGGGCCGGCCACGGCGGCTGGGGCCCGGTCAACGGCGTCGTCATCCACCACACCGCCACCCACGGCGCCGACGCCACGGTCCGCCTCTGCTACGACGGCTACGACGCGCTGCCCGGGCCGCTCTGCCACGGGGTGATCACCAAGAACGGCACGGTGCACCTGGTCGGCAACGGCCGCGCGAACCACGCGGGCGCGGGCGACGGCGACGTGCTGCGCGCCGTGATCGCCGAGAAGCGGCTGCCGCCGCCGGTGACGAACAACACCGACGGCAACACCCATTTCTACGGTTTCGAGTGCGAGAACCTCGGTGACGGCGAGGACCCGTGGCCCGCGGCCCAGCTCGACGCCATCGTGAAGGCGGCCGCGGCCGTGTGCCGCCACTACGGCTGGACGGAGCGCTCGGTCATCGGCCACAAGGAGTGGCAGGTCGGCAAGGTGGACCCGAGCGGCTTCACGATGGACTGGCTGCGGGAGCGGGTGCACGAGCGCCTGAAGTGACCGGCGGAAGGGGTGCCGTGATGCCCTCCGTGACCGCCGCCGCGACAATGGGGGCATGACCTCCGAAGCGCTCGTCCCCCGCCTCCCCTCGCCCCTGGAGGAAGCGGCGGACGAGCGTTTCGCGCGGCACGGGGTGCGGCTGCTCCTCAAGCGGGACGATCTGATCCACCCGGACCTGGTGGGCAACAAGTGGCGCAAACTCGCGCCGAACCTGCGCGCCGCCGCCGGCCGGCCCCTCCTCACCTTCGGCGGCGCCTACTCCAACCATCTGCGCGCGACGGCCGCCGCGGGCCGCCTGCTCGGCTTCCCCACCATCGGAGTCGTCCGGGGCGACGAACTGGCCGAGCGGCCCCTCAATCCGTCCCTCGCGCGGTGCGCGGCGGACGGGATGCGGCTCCACTTCGTCGACCGCGCCACCTACCGCCGCAAGTCCGACCCCGAGGTCCTGGCGGCCCTCCTGGACCTGTTGGCCCCCGAGGCGTACGTCGTGCCCGAGGGCGGCAGCAACTCCCTTGCCGTACAAGGCTGTACGGAGCTGGGCGCCGAGCTGCGCGGGCAGGCGGACGTGGTCGCGGTGGCCTGCGGCACCGGCGGCACCCTGGCCGGGCTCGCCGCCGGACTCGGTCCGGAACAGCGGGCGCTCGGGGTGCCCGTCCTGAAGGGCGGCTTCCTCGGCGAGGAGATACGGGACCTCCAGCGGGCCGCGTTCGGCGAGGTGCGGGGCGCCTGGACGCTGGACGAGCGGTTCCACTTCGGCGGCTACGCCCGCCTGCCCGCCGAACTGGACGCCTTCGCCCGGGACTTCGAGGAGCGGCACGGCGTGGGGGTGGAGCGGCTGTACGTGGCGAAACTGCTGTACGCGCTGGTGGCCCTGGCCGAGGAAGGGGCGTTCCCGGCGGGCACGAGGGTGGCGGCGGTGATCACCGGGCGGCCCTGAGGCCCGTACGTTCCGGCGGCCGGGGGTGCGGCTAGTCCTCGCCCTCCCGGTACGCGGCCGCCTCCTCCAGGTCCAGTCTGCGCAGCAGGGTCCGCATCATCTCGTCGTCGATGCGGCGCTCGTCGCGCAGGGACACGAACACCGTGCGCTCCGCGTCGATCATCTCGCGGGACAGGCGCCGATAGGTGTCGTCCGCCGACTCGCCGGTCGTCTCGTTGACCGCCCCCAGCCGCTCCCACACAGCGTTGCGCCGCCGCTCCAGGACCGTCCGCAGCCGGGCGGCGAGCGGCGGCGGCAGGGTGTTGCGCTCGTCGGCGAGCAGCTCCTCCAGGCGGGCCTCGGCCGCCCGGGAGGCCTCGCTCTGGGCCTGGGCCTCGGCCAGCGTCTCGGCCTGGGTGTCCCGTCCGGGCAGTTTGAGCAGCCGGATCAGCGGGGGCAGCGTCAGACCCTGTACGACAAGGGTGCCGATGACCGTGGTGAAGGTGAGGAACAGGACCAGGTTGCGGGCCGGGAAGTCCTGGCCGTCCTCCATCGTCAGCGGGATCGAGAAGGCGATGGCGAGCGAGACGACCCCGCGCATGCCGGCCCACCCCACGATGACCGGCGCCGTCCAGTCTGTCTCCGGCTCCCGCCGCCGGATCCGCTCGGAGACCGCGCGCGGCAGGAACGTCGCCGGGAAGACCCAGACGAAGCGGGCGGCCACCACGAGGGCGAACACCCCCACCGCGTACCAGACCGCCTCAGCGACCCCGTACTCCCCAAGTCCCTTGAGAACCACCGGCATTTGCAGGCCGATCAGCGCGAACACCGCCGATTCCAGGACGAAGGCGACCACCTTCCACACCGCCTCCTCCTGGAGCCGGGTCGCGAAGTCCACCTGCCAGGAACGGTGCCCGAGGTAGAGCGCCACGACCACCACCGCGAGCACGCCCGACGCCCCCACCTGTTCCGCCGCCGCATAGGCGATGAACGGGATGAGCAGCGACAACGTGTTCTGGAGCAGCGCCTCGTGGAGGTGGCGGCGCAGCCAGTGGATGGGCAGCATCAGGACGAGCCCAACCCCGATCCCGCCGATCGCGGCGAGCGCGAACTCCTTGAGCCCGTCGCCCCAGGTGGCCCCGGCCCCGACCGCCGCCGCGAGCGCCACCTTGTACGCGGTGATCGCGGTCGCGTCGTTCACCAGGGACTCGCCCTGGAGGATCGTGGTGATGCGGCTGGGCAGCCGCAGCCGCCGGGCGATGGCGGTGGCGGCGACCGCGTCCGGCGGCGCGATCACCGCGCCCAGCACCAGGGCCGCGGTCAGCGGGAGATCGGGTACGAGCAGATACGCGAGATAGCCGACCACGACCGTCGCGAACAGGGTGTAGCCGACCGAAAGCAGCGCCACCGGACGGAGGTTGGCCCGCAGATCCAGGTACGAACTCTCCAGGGCCGCCGTGTGCAGCAGCGGCGGCAGCACCAGGGGCAACACGATGTGCGGGTCGAGGGTGTACTCGGGAACGCCGGGAACGTACGCCCCCATCAGCCCCACCGCCACCAGGAGCAGCGGCGCCGGCACCGGCGTCCGGCGCGCGGCCCCCGCGACCGCGGCACTCGCCGCGATCAGCGCCACCAGCGGCAATGCATCCATCACAACCGTCCGTCCCCACTCACCAGTGCCCCGCGCTCCGTCGTAACCTGGCCATCATGAGCGAGTGCCCGCACGTTGCAGAACTGCCGCGCCCCGAGCCGGCCCCGCTGAGCGACACCTGCCCGGAGTGTCTGAAAGAGGGTACGCACCCCGTCCAGCTCCGCCTGTGTCTGGTCTGTGGCCATGTGGGGTGCTGCGACTCGTCGCCGCATCAGCACGCCACGGGCCACTTCAAGGAGACCGGTCACGCGGTGATGCGGACCTTCGAGCCCGGCGAGAGCTGGCGTTGGTGTTTCGTGGACGGCGTGCTGGTGTGAGGAGCCGTTCCCCGATCCCCGTCCGGAGCGGACGCGGAGGTTCGAAGCCCGCGGTGCCTGGGTACGTCAACCCGGTCCCGGTTCACAGCAATTGGGCACTGCAAACCTCTAGCCACTGTCCGTACTCGTAGGCTTACCATGAGTGACAGCCGCCGGGAGAGCTTCCGGCGACAGGGCACCATGGATCGCGATAGCGTCGCCAGTCCAGGTACGGACCCCGTACCCACTGCCCCGGGACCTCCCCCCTCCCCGGGCCTTGACAGAGCTTGTGCCACCTTGGAGGTGAGGGTGTCCCAGATCGCAGGCGAGCCCGGGAATCAGGACTTCGTGGAAGTCCGGCTGCCGGCCGCGGGTGCCTACCTGTCGGTGCTGCGTACGGCCACGGCCGGACTCGCGGCACGTTTGGACTTCACCCTCGACGAGATCGAGGACCTGCGCATCGCGGTCGACGAGGCCTGCGCGATCCTGCTCCAGCAGGCCGTCCCAGGTTCCGTGTTGAGCTGTGTCTTCCGCCTCGTCGACGACTCCCTGGAGGTCACCGTCGCGGCGCCGACCACCGACGGGCGGGCCCCGGAGCGCGACACCTTCGCGTGGACGGTGCTCTCCGCCCTGGCCGGCAAGGTCGACTCCACCGTGGCCGAGGACCGCACGGTCTCCATCAGCCTGTACAAACAGCGCGGCGCGGGACCCGGACCGGCGTGAGCGAGGAGGGTCCGGTGCGGGACGGCGAGCGCATCCCGGAAGCGGCGCGCCCCGCGGGCATCCCGGAGCAGCAGGCCCGGCCGCACCCGGAGGACAGCCCTGTGGATGGCCCAAATGGCGTTTTGTACGCGGCGGAGCAGGCAGAGCGGGCGGCCCTTATGAGCGAACACAGCGAGCACAGGCACCACGATCCACGCGATCGCAGCGGGGCGCGGGCGATGTTCATCGAGCTGCGCAAACTGCCCGACGGCTCGTCCGAGAAGGCCGAACTGCGCAATCGGCTGGTCCGGATGCACCTGCCGCTGGTCGAGCACCTGGCGCGGCGCTTCCGCAACCGCGGTGAGCCCCTGGACGACCTGACCCAGGTCGCCACGATCGGCCTGATCAAGTCGGTGGACCGCTTCGACCCCGAGCGGGGCGTGGAGTTCTCGACGTACGCGACGCCCACCGTCGTCGGCGAGATCAAGCGGCACTTCCGCGACAAGGGCTGGGCGGTGCGGGTGCCGCGCCGCCTCCAGGAGCTGCGGCTCGCGCTCACCACGGCGACGGCGGAGCTGTCCCAGCAGCACGGGCGCTCACCGACGGTGCACGAACTGGCCGAGCGGCTCGGCATTTCGGAGGAGGAGGTCCTGGAGGGCCTGGAGTCGGCCAACGCCTATTCCACGCTGTCCCTGGACGTGCCGGACACCGACGACGAGTCGCCCGCCGTGGCGGACACGCTGGGCGCGGAGGACGAGGCGCTGGAGGGGGTCGAGTACCGCGAGTCCCTCAAGCCGCTCCTCGAAGACCTGCCGCCCAGGGAGAAGCGGATCCTGCTGCTTCGGTTCTTCGGCAACATGACCCAGTCGCAGATCGCGCAGGAGGTCGGCATCTCGCAGATGCATGTGTCGCGGCTGCTGGCCCGCACGCTGGCCCAGCTGCGGGAGAGGCTTCTCGTCGAGGAGTAGCCGGGTCCGAGAGGTTGCCCGGGGCTCCGGGCGCGCCTCGGGGAGCGACCGGGCCCGGGAGCGCGCTCGGGGCCCTTCGCCTCAGGCGTCGCGCATCGGCCCGCGGATCCCGAGCGCCTCGGTGGTGGCCGGGTTCACCAGCAGGACGAGCCCGCTGACGGCCACCGCCGCGAGCGCGATGCCGGCCGGGATCCAGGGCGCACCGTCGGAGTTGAGGAACATCCAGGCCACCGGCAGCGCCATGATCTGCGTGATCATGGCGGGCCCCCGGCTCCAGCGCCGGCGGCGCAGCAGTCCGCGCGCGGCGATCAGCGGGATCAGGCCGAGCACCATCAGGGTCACACCGCCCGTCTCGGCCTGGGTGGGCCGGTCGGGCTTGCCAGTGAGACCCATCACCAGCATGAAGAGGCCACCGGCGACCAGAGCGAGGCCTTCCAGCGCGGACAGCGCCGCCGCGGCGGTCAGCCGGCCGGGGCGCGCGGCGGGGGCTTCGGGGGTCTGCTCAGTACTCACCCGGCCAGGGTAGCCCGCGCGACGGGGCCCTCCCCGGGGCGGGCGGCCGGGCCCAGAGTGCGCTCCGGTACCCCCCGGTAGGTAGTCTGGCGCCCATGCGTGCACTTCTCGTGGTCAATCCGGCGGCTACCACCACCAGTGCGCGCACGCGTGACGTTCTGCTCCACGCCCTCGCCAGCGAGATGAAGCTGGAGGCGGTGACCACCGAGTACCGCGGCCATGCCCGGGACCTCGGGCGCCGTGCGGCCGAGAGCAACGACATCGACCTGGTGGTGGCGCTCGGCGGCGACGGCACGGTCAATGAGGTCGTGAACGGACTGCTGCACAACGGGCCGAGCCCCGAACTCCCGGAATTCGCGGTGGTTCCCGGCGGTTCCACCAATGTGTTCGCGCGGGCGCTCGGTCTGCCCAATGACGCTGTGGAGTCGACCGGTGTCATTCTGGACGCGCTGCGCGAGAACCGGAGCCGGACGGTGAGCCTCGGTCTCGCCTCGGGAGTCGCGGGCAGCCCCGACGAAGGCGTCCCCGAACGCTGGTTCACTTTCTGTGCCGGGTTCGGATTCGACGCGGGAGTCGTCGGCCGGGTCGAACAGCAGAGGGAGCGCGGAAAGCGTTCGACGCACGCGCTCTATTTGCGCCAGGTGGCCCGACAGTTCTTCGGAGAGCCCCATCGCAGACACGGCCAGATCACCCTGGAGCGCCCCGGCTCGGACCCCGTCGAGGATCTTGTCCTGTCGATAGTCTGCAACACCTCCCCCTACACCTACCTGGGCAATCGTCCGCTGTACGCATCTCCGGAGGCCTCCTTCGAGGCGGCCCTGGACGTCCTCGCCCTGACGAAGATGACCACCCCCTCGGCGACCCGCTACGCCACCCAGCTCCTGACGTCGACCCCCGAACGGGGTCCGCACGGCAAGCACGCCGTATCACTCCACGACTTGACGGACTTCACCTTGCATTCCAAGGCCCCGCTCCCGTTCCAGATGGACGGCGACCACCTGGGCCTGCGTACTAGCGTCGCGTTCACAGGCGTACGCCGTGCACTGCGTGTGATTGTGTGAGTGGAAGGGCCCAAAGTCCTTTCACTCGAACGTTTAGGCTGGCATCCACCCCATGGAAGTACGACTGTGACCCAGTCGACACCGAGGAATCCAAAAAAACTTTCCGGAAGGGGTTGTATCCGCCGCCGAGGTTTGCGAATCTCTACATGGCGATCGGGACGGCCCGCAACACCGGCCTCCACTGAAAGCCAGAACCCCTCCTCAAATCACGGACCACCACCAGTCCAACTGGAAGATGGCCCTTCCCTTGTTGAGGGATTCGTGAAAGCGTTCACATTCACAAGCACCCGCATGTAACACCGAGAGAGGTAGCAGCCATGGACTGGCGTCACAACGCCGTTTGTCGTGAGGAAGACCCCGAGCTGTTCTTCCCCATCGGCAACACCGGTCCTGCGCTGCTGCAGATCGAGGAAGCCAAGGCCGTCTGCCGCCGCTGCCCCGTCATGGAGCAGTGCCTGCAGTGGGCGCTCGAGTCCGGCCAGGACTCCGGCGTCTGGGGTGGCCTCAGCGAGGACGAGCGCCGCGCGATGAAGCGCCGTGCCGCTCGCAACCGGGCGCGCAACGCGACCGCCTGAGCCCCCACTTCCCGCCTTAGCCCCGCGCGGCGCGTACAGAGCGTACGCAGTCACCGCCCCCCGAGCCGCAGCGCGCAGCAGGAAAAACCCACAGCATTCGAGCCCCGAACCTCATTCATGGTTCGGGGCTCGCTGCTGTGTGTACGTCGATGATG
The DNA here is from genome assembly GCF_025399895.1 of Streptomyces sp. ASQP_92. GTDB lineage: Bacteria > Actinomycetota > Actinomycetes > Streptomycetales > Streptomycetaceae > Streptomyces. The sequence goes on from NZ_JAODUA010000008.1 coordinate 67,784, forward strand.
CGGGGGTGTACGTCGATGATGCGGGGGTACTCGCCGCCTGTCCGGGCGGAGGCGTTCGCTACTTGTCGGGTCCCACCGGAACGTCGAGCACGACCTTCGTGCCACGCCCCGGGGCCGGCAGCATGTCGAAGGTTCCGCCCAACTCGCCCTCCACCAGCGTCCGTACGATCTGAAGGCCCAGGTTTCCGGTGCGCTGGGCGTCGAATCCCTCGGGCAGTCCCCGGCCGTCGTCCCGCACGGTGATCAGCAGCCGGGCCTCCTCGCGGGTGCCGCCCCGCAGTGCCGAGACCTCCACCGAACCCTGCTCGCCGGGCGCGAACGCGTGCTCCAGCGCGTTCTGCAACACCTCGGTCAGGACCATGGAGAGTGGGGTCGCCACCTCGGCGTCGAGTATGCCGAAGCGGCCGGTGCGGCGGCAGTTGACCTTGCCGGGCGAGATCTCGGCGACCATGGCCAGGACGCGGTCCGCGATCTCGTCGAACTCGACGCGCTCGTCCAGGTTCTGGGACAGCGTCTCGTGCACGATGGCGATCGAACCCACGCGCCGGACCGCCTCGTTGAGCGCCTCGCGGCCCTGGTCGGAGTCCATCCGGCGGGATTGCAGGCGGAGTAGCGCGGCGACCGTCTGGAGGTTGTTCTTCACCCGGTGGTGGATCTCCCGGATGGTGGCGTCCTTGGTGATCAACTCGCGTTCGCGGCGCCGCAGTTCGGTCACGTCGCGCAGCAGCACGAGCGAGCCGATGCGCGCGCCCTTGGGCTTCAGGGGGATGGCGCGCAGCTGGATCACCCCGCCGTTGCCCTCGACCTCGGCCTCCCTCGGGGCGTAGCCGCTGGCGAGTTTGACGATGGCCTCGTCGACCGGGCCACGGGCCGGCGCGAGGTCGGCGGTGAGCTGGCCGAGGTGCTGCCCGACGAGGTCGGAGGCGAGGCCGAGGCGGTGGTAGGCGGAGAGCGCGTTGGGCGAGGCGTACTGGACGATGCCGTCCGCGTCCAGCCGGATCAGACCGTCACCGGCGCGGGGCGACGCGTCCATGTCGACCTGCTGGCCGGGGAACGGGAAGGAGCCCGCGGCGATCATCTGGGCCAGGTCGGACGCGGACTGGAGGTAGGTGAGTTCCAGCCGCGAGGGTGTACGGACAGTGAGCAGATTGGTGTTCCGGGCGATGACGCCGAGGACGCGGCCCTCCCGGCGCACCGGAATCGACTCGACGCGGACCGGGACCTCCTCGCGCCACTCGGGGTCGCCCTCGCGCACGATGCGGCCTTCGTCGAGCGCGGCGTCCAGGAGCGGGCGCCGGCCGCGCGGCACCAGGTGGCCGACCATGTCGTCCTGGTAGGAGGTGGGGCCGGTGTTGGGCCGCATCTGTGCGACCGAGACATAGCGGGTGCCGTCCAGGGTCGGGACCCACAGGACGAGGTCGGCGAAGGACAGGTCGGAGAGCAGTTGCCACTCCGAGACCAGCAGGTGCAGCCACTCGAGGTCGGACTCACTCAGAGCGGTGTGCTGGCGGACGAGGTCGTTCATGGAGGGCACGGGGTGAGCGTACCTGCGCGGGAGCACTCATATGACTGCGGGCCGCGGCGCCTGGACGGGACCCTCGGCCCGTCCGGGCACCGCAGCCCGGTTGCCGGCCGGCGGGTGTGCGGTCCCCCCGGCCATCAAGGGAGGTCACGGCGCAGTCAGGGCAGAGAGCGCCGGGGCCTCGGTTCCGCCCGCCTGTGCGGGGTGGGCGGAAGTGCGATGTGTTGTTTCATTGTGGACTAGACCATTCTGCCATGTCCATCCATCTGCACCCCGCAATATTCCCTGCCGACCCGGGCACCGCAACCCTCGGTGGCGGCGAGTTTCCCGCGCCGGTGGGCCGTCCGGGTCAGGCACGTTCGCGGGACGATCTCCGCCCGGGTGGGCCGCCCGGCCGGACGTTCCTCGCGCCGGCCGACGTCTGGACGAAATGTGGGCGCGCCACGGTCCATGCCTCCGAATGGCCGCCCCCGTATACGTTCCGGCAACCCGTCCGGCCGACCATGGCAGTGGGTGCGACCGCCCGTCGTGAAGGCCGTCGCTCTGCTAGATTGGTCTATACCACGCCCGTTGTAGTGTCACGTCTCCAGATCGGCAGGCCCACGTGGAAGTTGTCATCGTCCCGGACGCCAAGGCAGGCGGCGAACTCATCGCGGAGTCGATCGCCGCCCTGTGGCGCCGCAAGCCCGACGCCCTGCTCGGGGTGGCCACCGGCTCGACGCCGATCCCGATCTACGACGCGCTGACCGCGAAGGTCGCCGCCGGTGACGTGGACGTCTCGCGGGCCCGCGTGTGCCAGCTCGACGAGTACGTCGGGCTGCCCGCCGGCCACCCCGAGTCCTACCGCGCCACCGTCATCCGCCAGGTCGTCGAGCCGCTCGGGCTCGGCGCGGACTCCTTCATCGGGCCGGACGGCTCCGCCGAGGACGTCCAGGCCGCGTGCGAGGCGTACGACCTGGCGCTGGCCTCGGCCGGCGGAGTGGACCTCCAGATCCTGGGCATCGGCACGGACGGGCACATCGGCTTCAACGAGCCCTGCTCCTCGCTCGCCTCGCGCACCCGGATCAAGACGCTGACCGAGCAGACCCGGGTCGACAACGCGCGCTTCTTCGACGACGACATCGACCAGGTGCCGCACCACGTGATCACCCAGGGCATCGGCACGATCCTGGAGGCCCGCCACCTGGTGCTGCTCGCGACGGGCGAGGGCAAGGCGGAGGCGGTCGCGCAGACGGTGGAGGGGCCGGTGGCGGCGGTGGTGCCGGCGTCGGCGCTGCAGTTGCACCGGCATGCGACGGTTGTGGTGGACGAGGCGGCGGCGTCGAAGCTGAAGCTTGCGCCGTACTTCCGGCACACGTTCGTCAACAAGCCGGTGTGGCAAGGGCTTTAGCCCTCCGGGGGGCTCGGATCCCGGAACGCCGCCCGCCCCGACCCGGCGACTCCCTGAGCCCCCCTCGCGCAGTTCCCCGCGCCCCCAAACCCCCTCCACCTGCGGACCCCGGTCGCTCCTCGCGCAGTTCCCCGCGCCCCCAAACGCCCCGGCCGCCCGCCGACCGCGGCGCCGACCCCCAGGGGCGCGGGGAACTGCGCGATCAGCCCCCCACCACCCGCAGCCAAACGCACACACCCCGGAGGCACATCGGGGACGGGGCCCCCAGCCCCCTAGGGGCGCGGGGAACTGCGCGATCAGCCACCACCAACCGCAGACGAAACGCACACGCGCGGAAGCGCACCGGGGAGCGGGGCGGGGCCCCCGGAGCGTCCCCTACGCCTCAGCCAGCGCCGGGAAGCGGATGCGTGTCGCGCACAGGGAGACGAGCAGGGCCGAGGCCGCCACCGCGCCCATCCCCCAGGCCAGCCCCGTACCGTCGGCTATGAAGCCGATCACCGCGGGCCCCGCCAGCAGACCCGTCGTGCCCATGGCCGCCACCAGGGCCAGCGCGTCGGAGCCCTGGCGGGCCGCGGCCACGTACACGCAGGGCGTCACCGCCGCGATGCCGAGCCCCACGCAGGCGAAGCCGATCAGGGCCGGCACCACTCCCCCGACCAGCAGCGCCAGGGTGAGGCCCGCGCCGGCCAGCGCGCTGCCGACCCGTACGATCCGGTCGTCCCCCCACTTGGTGCGCCAGCCGTCGGCGAAGAGGCGGGCCAGCACCATCATCACCGAGACGACGGCGATGCCCAGCGGCGCCAGGTGCGCGGCCGCTCCCGCCACGTCCTTCAGGTAGAGCGCCGACCAGTCGTTCATGGCTCCCTCGGTCACCGTGCCGAACGCCATCGCGAGCCCCATCCAGATGGTCACCCTGGTCGGCAGGGTCAGACCCCGGGACTTCTTCTCGGCGACCGGCACAGCCGGTTCCGCCGAAGGCGCGTCGTCCGTCAGAAGGCCCCCGCTCGCACCCAGCACCAGCAGCGCGAGCAGCGCCGTCGCCGTGACGAAGTGGGACGGGAGGGCCGAGGAGAGCGAGGTCACGCCGGAGGCGAGCAGCGCGGCGAACAGCGAGCCCGCGCTGAACGTGGCGTGCATCTTGGCCATGGTGGTCCGCCGGTACTTGACCTCCAGGGCCGCCGCCTGCGCGTTCATGGCGACGTTGAGACAGCCGACCGCGATCCCGTCGCAGCACACGATGAGCAGCGTGACCGGATAGTTCGGCGTGACGGAGAGGGCGAGCAGGACCACGCCGAGGCCGAGCGCGGAGAGGAGGGCGAGCCGGCGCGAGCCGAGCCGTTTCGTCAGGACCGCAACCAGCGGGAAGGAGATGGCCGCGCCGGCTCCGCAGACCATGAGGAGCAGGCCGAGTTGCGCCTCGGACAGGTCGAGCCTCGTCTTGAGGGCGGGAATCCGCGAGACCCAGGTGGCGTACTGGAACCCGAGGCAGCAGAACAGTGCCGCGATCGCCGCTTGGGATCGCCGGTAGTCATCGCGCACGCGATACATGCGTTGTCAGCCTACTTCCATGGACATGTACATCGCGTTCGGGCCGTAGCTCGCCGGCAGTTCGACCTCGGGGTGGGGGCGGTAGCCGAGCTGGGCCCACAGCACGTGGGCCCCCCGGACCGCCGCGAGGGAGATCCGCTCGTACCCCAACTCTCGTGCGGTGATGAGGAGATGGGTCAGGAGTCGGGGGCCCAGGCCCCGGCCGCGCAGGTGCTCGGCGATGACGAGGTCATGGGCGTGGAGGTTGCGCGAGGGGTGGCCGGCCTGCTCGGCCCTGCTCAGGTCCGGGCTGGTGAAGGGCGGATAGGGCAGCGCCAGAAGGTATCCGCCGACGCGGCCCTCGTGCTCCAGGACGAAGCAAGTGCCCGCGCAATAGCGGGACTTGAGGGCTTCGCGGCCCTCGGAGAGGCCGTCCTCGGTGTAGGCGCCCGCTTCGAGGGCCACGATGGCGTCCCAGTCGCGCTCGGCGAGCGGGCGGATCAGGACGTCCGTGTCCGGCGGGAGCTGGGTCTTGAGCGGGGACATCTACCGCGAACCTCCGATGCAGGTGTACGGCAGCGGATCGAAGCCGTTGAAGCCCCGGGTGGTGTAGCCGATGGCGTACGCACCGCAGGAGTGGACCCAGACCGGGTCACCGGAGGCCACCTCGGCGGGAACCTGGACAGGGCCCGACTCGTGGTCGTAGGCGTCGTCGCTGTCGCAGGTGGGGCCCGCGATCACGGCGGGGACATGGCGGCCGGCCGTGTGGCCGGGGAACTCCAGGCGGTACTGCAACGCGTCCATCTCGTAGAGCCCGTTGAACTTGCCGCAGCTCAGATACAGCCAGTGGCCGCGCTCGCCGTCCGGACGGCGCCGGGTGGTGAGGCGGGAGACGCGGGCCCGGATGGCGCCGTGGTCGGCGACCAGATGGCGTCCGGGTTCCATGAGGAACTCCAGTGGTGACAAGGATTCCTCGCGCAGGCGCTGCATTCCCTCGCGCAGGACGGCGAACATCTTGTCCAGGGGCGGGTCCAGTGGCCGGCCCCGTCTGTCGAGGCAGCCGAGGGCGGGCAGGCCGCCGCCGAGGTTGATCGTGTCGAGCAGGATTCCGCGCCCGTTGAGGATTCCCACCAGGTCCGTCAGGTCGTCCAGCGCACTGCGCCAGGCTTCCGACGTCATCTGCTGTGAGCCGACGTGCACGGAGAGCCCCGACGGGATCAGACCCGCGTCGCGCGCCGCTTCCAGGACGCGGACGGCGTCGCCGGCGGAGCAGCCGAACTTCTGGCTGAGGCCCCACAGCGCGCCCTCACCGCTGGTGGCCAGGCGGCAGAACACCCGTGATCCGGGGGCCAGTCGGGCGATCGCCGCGACATCTTCCACGCTGTCGGTCGCGAAGTCACGGATGCCCAGGCGGTAGGCGTCGGCGATGTTCTCGTCCGACTTGATCGTGTTGCCGTAGTGGATTAGGTCGGCCGGTACGCCCGTCCGCAGGGCCTGTTCGATCTCGCGGGGGCTGGCCGCGTCGAAGCCGGCGCCCCGGCCGGCCAGGCACGCGAGGACCTCGTCCACCGGGCACGCCTTCATCGCGAAACGCACCGCGATGCCGGGCAGTTCGCGCAGCAGGGCCGCGTACTGGGCCTCGATGCCGGTGAGGTCGAAGAAGATCCGGTCGTCGGTGGCGGCCGTCAGGGCCGCCCGGAGCGCCGTGCTCTCACGCATCGTCGACACCCCGGGCCGGGCGCTCGGATCTGCTGGCCGCCACCAGCGGCCCCCATGCCTCGATGAGCAGGGCGAAGTCCTCCATGTCGGCCTGGGCCTCGTCGAGCAGCCGTTCGCGAAGGGGGACGATGTGATCGGCGAACTCGGCGTATTTGGCGCCCAGTTGGCGGTAGCAGCGGTCCAGTACGTCGAGCCTGCGGATGTTCTCGGTCCGGTCCGCGCCCACGCTGTGCCCGACGTGGCGGGCTATCTCGTCGACGCGTATGCGGTGCTGTTCGTCGAGCAGCGCTCCACGGGCCCGCTCCATCGCCGTGTAGACGGGGTAGAGGTAGAGCATCGACAGGAGGAACTTGGTGAACCGGAGCTGGTAGGCGGTGAACCCGGGGCCCGTCCGGCGCTCGGGGGTGTAGTAGTTCACGATGTGCCGGTTGTGCACCACGCCGGGCAGCGTCGCGTCGCGCACCAGGTGCAGCAGGAAGTAGTCGCTGCCGATGGTGCTGGTCGCGGGTGGCAGCGGCACGCGTTCGTAGACCTCGTGGTCGAGGCCGATGTTGCACATGTCGACACGCCAGATGTCGGGGGTGCCCAGCGTCGACTCGTCGTGGGTGAAGGGGTCGGTGCCGGCGCCGACGAAGGAGTCGTCGACCAGCTCGCGGCGCTCCTCGGCCGGGGTCCCGGCCTCGGCCCACAGGCCGACCACCTCGTAGTAGATCTCGGGGTCCAGCTCGCGGATCTCGCCGATGTCCACGGACAGTTCGCCCACGAACGAGGCGCCCACCATCGCGACGGGCTTGTACACGTCGGCGGGGTCGAGCCGGGTGCGGGTGACATCGGGCAGGGCGTCCACGGCCCGCTTGCCCAGCGACAGGAGCTCGTGGTGGATGGGGTACACGGGTTCGCCGTCCAGCGCCTGGTAGCTGCTGTCGGAGTCCCTGCGGTGCACCGACGTACAGCCCAGCGCGCTCGCGATCAGGAAGGCGCGGTTGGTGCACGCCCCGTACGAGACGTCGGCGGGCAGCATGAGGTCGAGCATCAGCTCGGGCTTGGCGACGCCGGAGCGTTCGATGACCCGCTGGAGGAAGTCGCGCTGGCGCGCCTCGTCCAGGTGGTGCACGACGACATCGGGCCGGGGCGTCAACTGCCGGAGTGCGACGGCGTGTTCGGCGTGGACGGGTGCGGCGCAGGAGTCGAGGACCAGCAGATGCACCTCGACGTCGAAGTGCTCGGCGGCGTACGCGGCCTCCTCGCCGAGCGCGGTGATCGTGGCGGCGCAGGGCCGGTTGGTGGGCAGGGTCAGGCAGATGCTGCGCATGACGGATCTCCGGTCGGCCGCTCGGCGTCCTGTCCGGCCGCGTCCTGGCCGTGCCAGGATTCGAGGCCGAGCAGCTTCGCGCCGAGCTCGTTCAGGGTGGCGGTGGGATACCTGAGGGATTCGTGCCGTCGGGCGTCGCCGACCAGCGTCTTGTTCCAGTCCGGGGTGCTCAGGCTGCGCCAGGACTCGACGCGGGACTTGCGCACCTCCTGGTCCGATTCCAGGGCGGGCATCATCGAGAGGTACTGGACGGCGCGGACACCGTTGTCAGAGGTGTTGGCGGCCACGCCGTGCGCGAGGAGCCCGTTCCAGATCAGCAGGTCGCCGGCCTTCAGTTCGGGCCGTACGACCGGGAACTCGGTGCGGTCGGCGCCCGGCCGGATGGGGTCGCGGTCGGCGGGCTGGGTGACCTTCCACTCCTCGAAGCGACGGAACAGCTCGGGCGAGCACTGGAATCCGCCGTGGTCGTCCTGGGTGTCGTTGAGCGCGATGATCCCCTGGACGCGCTGCGGCAGCACCCCGAGCGTGGTGTCGACGTCCCAGTGCAGCTCGATGTCGAAGCCCTTGTCGGTGGGCTCGATCAGGGCGCGGTCCCGGTCCTTGACGTTGGGCGGGTTCAGGTTGAGCCGGTCGAGGGTGACCCAGAGCTCCTCGCAGTCCCATACGTCGGCGAACGCGTCGTAGACCCGTCGCGTCTGGCGGCTGTCCCACAGGAGCTGGTGGTGGTAGGCCTCGACGAACCCGTAGACGTGCAGGTGCTGTTCGAGCTCGGTGGCGAAGGTACGGTCCTCGGAGTACCAGGTCTCGGGCCGCTCGGGGTCCAGGCCCTGGAAGTCCCAGGCGAAGTCGAGCAGCCGCCGGGCGGCGTCGGCCGGGATGGCCTGCTTCACGACGACATAGCCGTACGTCTGCCAGAACGCGAAGTCGTCCTCGGACAGGACGCGCAGCGGGCGCGTCTTCTCCAGGTCGCGCAGGGGCGTCCGGGCCAGGTAGGTCTCGCCGCCGTCGGAGCTGAAGTAGGGGACGCCGGAGGCGGCTCGGTAGAGATATCGGTCGGGGGCCGGCATGCGATCGCTCCAGGGTCGAAAAGGGTCGGTGGCTGTGCGGATCCCCGGGTGGCATGGGGAATCGGCCCGTGGCGCGGGCTTCCTGCGGGCGGGGATCGGCGGGGTGCGGCGTCCGGAGCGGGTCGCGCGGCCGGCCGGGGGAGGTCACGGACGGCGGCGAAGCGCTGCGGCACAAGGGGTCGGCGTACGGTCGTCCTCGCGTCCGGCCCGCGCCGCGGCCGTCCGGGGCCGGGGATGTGCGGGTGCCGGGCGATGCGGGGCGCCCTCGGCGGAGGCTTTGCGCCGACCGGTTCACAGTCGAGCATTGCGAGAGCGAAGAGGCGCGGGGCAACCGGTCGTGGCGTGCTCGGCGCGTCGTCGCGCCGGCCGGTCACCAGGTGGAGAGTGAGGGTCTCCACGAAGACTGGGCCGGGGTTGCCACCTCCTTGCGCACGGTGCCGCTCGCGGGCCGAGGGCACCTACACCGATCTTGCGTACCTCCAAGGTGGACTAGACCAACTTCCGGTGTCAAGCCCCAAGTTGGGGCCCCACGCGGCACAAATGGGATGGGTTCACGCACCGGACACGCAGGTGATACGTACTGTCAAGTAGAGCTCCGCACAGCCGAGTTGACGGCCGCCCGGAGCGGGAAGCGGAGTTGGTCCCTCCGAGTGGCGCGTGGGAAGTCGGCCCTCTCGGACATGAAAACTCGGCCCCTTCGTACATCTTCTTCACGTGTCCCCGCCCGTACCCGCACATGCAAACGGGGCGGGGTCACGGTCCGCCGACCGTCACCCCGCCCCGCGGCTTTCGCGCCGGGTCATACCCCGGCGATGGCCTCCGCCGCCGCGCGCCCGCACACCCGGGCCGCACCGTGGGTGGCGATGTGCAGCGCCCCGCGCGCGGTCGCCCGCGGCACGCCCATCTCGACCACGACCGTGTCCGGCCGGGCCGCGAGCAGGGCGTCGAGGGCGGCCGCCATCCAGGGGTGGCGGTGCTCGTCGCGGACGACCGCCACGACCCGGCGCTCCCCCGCGGCCGCCAGCACCTCGGCCGCGCCGCTGTCCGTGCCGAAGGTGCCCCCCTCGGTCCCGGGCAGCAGCTCGGCGAGCTCGGCGCCGATGCTCCAGGGGGTCTCGCTGCTCACCGCGATGTTCATGACCGGCGTGAACGTCGCCACGTACGGGGCCGACTCCAGCGGGCGCCACGACGGCGCCGCGGTGATCCGGGCGGCCCGGCGCGCGGCCACCAGGCCGATGTCGCTCGCGATGCCGGTGGTGGCGCCGGGCGCGGTCCCCTCCTGCACCGCCGCGCCCGGCGTCGCCTCGGCCCTGGCCCGCTGGGCCCACGCCGCCAGCGCACGGACCCGTGCGGCGGCGTCGGCCAGGCGCTCCTCGGCCAGCTCGCCGTCCCGTACCGCTTGGACCAGCGCGTCGCGCAGCCGCAGTACGGTGCCCTCGTCGGCCAGGCCGCCGCCGACGCACAGGGCGTCGGCGCCCGCCGCGATCGCGAGGACGGAGCCTCGTTCGATGCCGACCGTCCCCGCGATGGCCTGCATCTCCACCGCGTCCGAGACGATCAGCCCGTCGTAGCCGAGCTCCTCGCGCAGCAGTCCGGTGAGGATGCGCGGGCTGAGCGTGGCGGGACGGGCGGGGTCGAGCGCGGGAAGCAGGATATGCGCGCTCATGACCGACTTGGAACCCGCGGCGATGGCGGCACGGAAAGGCACCAGCTCACGCCGGTGCAGCGTGTCGAGGTCCACGTCGATACGGGGCATCGCGTGGTGCGAGTCGACGTTGGTGTCGCCGTGGCCGGGGAAGTGCTTGGTGCAGGCGGCCACCCCGGCGGCCTGGAGGCCCTCGATGTAGGCGGCCGTGTGGCGGGCCACCAGGTCGGTGTCGGCCCCGAAGGCCCGTACGCCGATGATCGGGTTGTCCGGGTTGGAGTTGACGTCGGCGGACGGCGCCCAGTTCAGGTTGACCCCGCACGCGGCGAGCCGGCGGCCCAGTTCGCGCGCGACCTCGCGGGTCAGGTCCAGGTCGTCGACCGCGCCGAGGGCCAGGTTGCCGGGGAAGGACGAGCCGGTGCGGACCTCTATGCGGGTGACGTCACCGCCCTCCTCGTCGATGGCCACCAGGAGGTCGTCCCGCTCGGCCCTCAACTGGGCGGTCAGGGCCGCCACTTGGGGCGCGGAGACGATGTTGCGGCCGAACAGGCCGACGGAGGCCAGGCCTTCGCCGATGCGGCGCAGCAGCCAGTCGGGGGCGGTGGTGCCGACGAACCCGGGCTGGAGGACGGCGAGGGCGTCGCGGGTCAGTGTGGCGGAACCCGTGGTCATAGTCGTCATGGGGCGGGGTTATCCCTTCACTGCGCCGGCCGTCAGACCCGCGGCCATCTTGCGCTGGACGAGGAGGAAGAGAATCACGATGGGAACGGCCATCATGGTCGATCCGGCCATCATCGGGGCGTACTCGGTGCCGTGCTGGGTGGTGAAGTTGGACAGCCACACGGTGGCCGTCTGGTGATTCTGGCTCATCAGCATCAGGGCGTAGAGGTACTCGTTCCACGCCTGGATGAAACCGTAGACCGAGGTGGCCACCATGCCGGGGGCGAGCAGCGGGAAGACCACGCGGATGAAGGCGCCGGTGCGGGTGCACCCGTCGACCATGGCCGCCTCCTCCAGCTCCTTGGGGACGTTGACGATGAAACCGCGCAGCGTCCACACCGTGAAGGGGAGGATGAAGGTCAGGTACGTGATGATCAGGCCCGAGAGCTTGTCGTACTGACCCAGGTCGTTGAGGAGCAGGAAGACCGGGATGATCATGGCGACCAGCGGCACCATCTGGACCGCGAGGATGCCGATGATGACGATCTTGCGGCCGCGGAAGGCGAACCGGGAGATGGCCAGGGCCGCGAGCAGGCCGACCGCGATGCCGATGATGACGACGACGAGCGAGACGGTCAGGGACCGGCCGATCGAGCCCCAGAAGTCACCGATCTGGAGCGCCCGCTGGAAGTTGTCCAGCGTGAAGTGCGTGGGGAACAGGTGCGGATCGGGGTCGATCGCCTCCGTGGAGGGCTTGAACGCGGTGTTCAGCATCCAGTAGACCGGGAAGCCCGCGGTGACGAAGACCAGCAGGCCGAGCAGGTTCCAGCCCAGCTTGGTCTTCTTGCGGCTGGGCCTGGTACGCGTGGCGGCGGTGGAGGCGGCCATCGTCACTCCGTCCTTTGCGATCGCGGAGCTCACTCGACGTCCCCGATCTTGAGCATCTGGCGCATGTACACCGCGATCACACCGAGCAGCAGGAGCACGGTGAGCAGGGCGATCGCGGAGCCCTGGGAGTAGTCGTTGACGACGAAGGCCTTGTCGTACGAGTACGTGGTGAGGAGTTGGTACTCCGGCTCGGGGTGGCCGCCGCGCATCACGAAGACCTGCGGGAAGACGCCCATGTCCCAGATCACCGAGAGCGTCGCGAGCATCACGATGATGGGCTTGAGGATCGGCAGGGTGACGTGGCGGAACACGCCCCAGGATCCGGCGCCGTCGAGCCGGGCGGCCTCTTCCAGCTCCTTGGGGACCTGGGTGAGACCGGCGCTGAGGGTGATGACCACGAACGGCACCGCGCCCCAGACCACCAGCAGCATGATGACGGCGAGGCCCTGGGTGCTGTCGATGAACCAGTTGTGTCCGGTGACGTCGACCCCGGGCAACTGGCTGAGCAGCCAGTTCAGTACGCCGTAGTCGCTGTCGAACATCCACTTGAAGATGGTGATGGCGACGACGATGGGCATGCCCCAACTCGCCACCAGGGCGATGTTGATGAGGGTCTTGACCCAGCCCGAGACCCGCTGGAGCAGCAGGGCTATGAGCATGCCGACGACCATGGTCAGGACGACCGCGGTGGCGGCGAAGACGATGGTGCGCACGACGACGTGCCAGAACTCGCTGTCGCCGAGGACATCGGTGAAGTTGTCGAGGCCGACGGACTCGGCGGCCTGGAAGCCCCAGAGCTGGGGCTGCCCGAACTTCTGGAAGGACAGGGTGACGAGCCGTACCAGCGGATAGCCGAGGACGAGCGCGAGGACGATCAGACAGGGTGCGAGCAGTGCCCAGGGCACCGCCGCTCCCCCGCCCGTGCCGCGCTTCTTCCCCGGCTTGCCGGGATGACCGGATCCAGCACCCGGTAGTGGGTCGCGCCGCGCCGGCGGCACCTTGGCGGTGGTTGTCTCTGCGGCACTCATCGCGCGCTCCTGGTGATCCCTCTCTGGAACTGGCCAGGCAGGGCCCCGTCACCGTGACGGGGCCCTGCCCAAAGGTCACTTGGTGTTGATGACCTTGTCGATCGCGGCGTCCGCGTCCTTCGCGGCTGCCTCGACCGTCTTCTTACCGGTGCCGATGGCCTGGAGCATGTCCTGGAGGGTCTTGGCCTTCTCGACCTGACCCCAGCCCGGCGCCATCGGGACGAACCAGCTGGACTCGGCCGCGGTGGCCGGCACGGCCGTCTTCGGGTCCGCCTTCAGGGGCGCGAGGTCCGCCTTGTTGTTGGGCAGGTTGCCCTTGGCGACCAGGCCCTTCTGGCCCTGGGTGCCGGTGAAGGCGTTGATCCACTCGGCCGCGAGGGCCTGCGCCTTGGACTTGACCGGGACCGCGAGGTCCGAGCCGCCGAGGAAGACCGGCATGGCCTTGCCGGACGGGGCCGGCATGACGAAGCTCTCGATCTTCTCGGCGAGCTTGCCGACCTTGTCGTTCTCCGGCAGGGCGGCGTTGGCGCCTTCCCAGGCCGGGCTGAAGACGAGGGCCGACTTGCCCTGGCCGTAGACGATCGGGCGGTCCGCCTCGTCCTTGGTCTTGTCGTTCTTCATGTACTTGTCGACGACGTTCTTGAACTCGGTGAGGCCCTTGACGGACTCCGGCGAGGACAGGTTCGCCTTGAACTTGTCGCCGTCCTGCTTGGCGATCGAGCCGCCGGCGTCGTAGACGAAGGACATGGCCGCGTACCAGTCGCGGGTGGGCTGGTACCAGGCGCTGAACTTGTCGCCCTGCTTGGCCTGGATCTTGTCCAGGTCGGCGGTCAGCTCGGTGTACGTCTTGGGGGTCGCGGTGATCCCCGACTCCGCGGCGATGTCCTTGCGCCAGGTCGCCGTGCGGCCACCGGCGTAGTAGGGAACGCCGTAGGTCTTGCCGTTGTACGTGACGGACGCCTTGAGCGCGTCCAGCCAGCCGGCCGAGTTGTCGAACTTCGACGGGTCGACCTCGGCGAAGGCGCCCTTGACCGTGTAGGGCAGCATCTCCGAGTTGCCCATCTCGACGACGTCCGGCGCCTTGTCGGTGGCCAGGACCGCGTCGAGCTTGGCGTTCTTGTCCGGCCAGCCGTAGTACTCGTGGTTGATCTTCAGGCCGGGGTGCTTGGCGACGATCGCGTCGTCCGCGGCCTTCACCAGCTCGGGCCAGTTCTTCTGGGCGTCGACCGTCAGCCAGACGGTCAGCTCCTTGGCGTCGCCCCCCGCGGCGCCATCCTTCTTGTCACTGCCGCCGCATGCCGCGGCACCGATCATGATGCCCGCGACGCCGATCGCCGCGATGAGCTTGCGCTTCACGCCACTCTCCTCAGGGATGACTGACCCCGTTGCCTTCTGCGTGGCCCCGCCCACCGCGATGCGGCATACGACGAGTACTGCCCGTGGGGCTGGGATCTGGTCTTTAATGGTTTAGACCAGTACCGGGAGCTTGGCCTAGACCTATTGGGGTGTCAAGGGTCGATAAGAACGCTGAGACCGTCCGTTATCGGACCGACACCTCACCGCCCGACACACCCCCCAACTCCTCCCCCGCGCGCCCCTCCCGGCCCCCGCCGAGCTGCCGCGTGCGGCCCCCTGAGCTTTAATGGTTTAGACCAACTTGGGCACTTCTCCGCACGTCCGCCGCACGGCGGTGTATAAGAAGGGCTTGTCGATCGCGTTCCCGGACCGACACCCTGACGGAGGGCGACGACCCGTGACCGGTCCGTGCCACCATGTGAGCCGCGACAGACGGAGGAGCCGGTGACGGCAGCAGCGCAGCACTCGGGAAGGCAGACCATGACCGCCGACGGGAGCGGGAGCGAGACGGAGACGGCCGCGGGCACCCGCACCGCGCGCGTTCCCAAGTACTACCGCCTCAAGCGCCACTTGCTGGAGATGACGGAAACCCTTCCGCCCGGCACCCCGGTGCCCCCGGAGCGGACCCTGGCCGCCGAGTTCGACACCTCCCGCACCACCGTGCGCCAGGCTCTTCAGGAACTGGTCGTCGAGGGCCGCCTCGAACGCATCCAGGGCAAGGGCACCTTCGTCGCCAAGCCGAAGGTCTCCCAGCCGCTGCAACTGTCCTCCTACACCGAGGACATGAGGGCCCAGGGCCTGGAGCCCACCTCCCAGCTCCTGGACATCGGCTACGTCACCGCCGACGACACCCTCGCGGGCCTGCTCGACATCGGCGCGGGCGGCAGGGTGCTGCGCATCGAGCGCCTGCGCCTGGCCAGTGGCGAGCCGATGGCCATCGAGACCACCCATCTGTCCGCCAAGCGCTTCCCGGCGCTGCGCCGCTCCCTGGTGAAGTACACCTCCCTCTACACCGCGCTCGCCGAGGTGTACGGGGTGCATCTGGCGGAGGCCGAGGAGACCATCGAGACCTCGCTCGCCACCCCGCGCGAGGCGGGGCTGCTCGGCACCGACGTGGGCCTGCCGATGCTGATGCTGTCGCGGCACTCCCTGGACGGCCAGGGCGAGCCGGTGGAGTGGGTGCGCTCGGTGTACCGGGGCGACCGGTACAAGTTCGTGGCCCGCCTCAAGCGCCCGGCCGACTGAGCCCCCGCCCCCGTACCCGTACCGCAGAGAAACGGCCACGCCCTCAGGGCGTGGCCGTTTCGCGTTCCCCGGGGCTTCGAGTCCAACTCCAGTGGGACACAGGCACCTTGTGCCTGGCACCAAAGTGCCCCCGGCGACGGAACCCCTGCTGAGCCGGGTGATCGGGCCGCCGGACGGGGCCGGCTTCGGTGGCACCGTCCTGCCGGGCGGTTGTGGCCACCCGGATTCCGGTGACACCCCGTCCGCCGTCCGCCAGTGTTGAACCCGCCAAAGGAAATCCCGCTCCTTACGAAAAGGTGGTTCTCGATGCGTGCCAGGTTCCGTTCGATCGCGGCTCTTCTCCTTCCGGCCGCCGCCTTGTTCGCATGCGTACTGACCGCACAGGGAAACACCACCGTGCCGGCCCATCAATTCGCCGGCGCCGCCGACTCCGCCACCGTCGTCGTCCCCGTCCCGTCCCCGAACCCCGGTGACGGATTCTCCTGGGGCTGACCCATCTACCTCGTCGGCATCTCGATGACCGCCTCTGACGGGGACTGTGCCGAACCCCCGACGAAGACACAGGTCATCGAAACACTCCGGCGCATCGACGCGCACTGCGGCCATGAGGAGCCGGCCCGTGCGCTGGTGTGGGGCCAGTCGATCCGGCTGGCCCTCTACCTCCGGAGTCCGGACGAGACCGAGGCCGTCGCCCGCGCCCTGGACGTCTGTGTACGGCTCCTTGCCGCGTCGCCGGAGTTCGCCCGCTTCCACATCACGGACTTCAGGCTCCTGTGAAACCGCCGCCGTAATCCCCAGCACTCCAGAAACGGAATTCGCCATGCCCAGGGCCCGCCCGAGCGTGTCCGTCATCATCCCCAATTTCAATTACGAGAAGACCCTGCGGGCCTGTCTGGAATCGGTGTTCGCCCAGACCCACGCCCCGCTCGACGTCATCGTCGTCGACGACGCGAGCACCGACCGCTCGCGGGACATCGCCCGGGAATTCCCCTGCGTCCTCATCGCGAGTCCGCGCAACAGGGGCGTCTCCGCGGCCCGCAACCTCGGCGCCGCCGCGGCCCGTGGCGAGATCCTCTTCTTCCTCGACTCGGACACCGCGCTCTCCCCGGACGCCCTGGCCAACGCCGTCGACCAGCTCCTGGACGACCCGGGCCTCGGCTGTGTGCACGGCGTGCTCGACCCCGAGCCGCTCTACGACGACGGGCCCATCGAGCGCTATCACGCGCTGCACGCGCACTTCTGGCGCCGGCGCGGCGCCGGCGAGGTGCGGACCGCGTTCTTCGCGCTCGGCGCGATCCGCAAGCACGTCTTCGAGGAGATCGGCCCCTTCGACGAGAACCTGCGGGATTCCGAGGACGTCGAGTACAGCGGGCGGCTCGTCGAGAAGTACCGCATCCGCATGTCCGAGACGGTCACCGGACGCCACGACGACGTGGACCGGCTGCTGCCGATGCTCCGTGAGCAGTACCGGCGCTCCCAGCTCCTCATCGCGGCCGTGGGCCAGATGCGGGCGGGCGGGCTCAGCGCCAACCGGCCGCTCGGTGTGCTGGCCGCCGCCCTCGCCCCGCCCGCGCTGCTCCTCGGCCTCCTGTCGCCGTGGCTGCTGCTCGTGCCCGCCCTGTGCGTCCTGGTCTTCGCCTGCGCCGACCCGGGGCTCAGCTCCTTCGTCCTGCGCACCAAGGGGCCCGGCTTCCTGCTGTGGTTCACCGGCGTCCACTTCGTGCTGCATCTGGCGCTGGTGCTCGGCGCGGCGCGCGGGGTCGTGCGCTGGCTCACCGAGCCGGAGTTCGGGCCCACCGTCCGCCGCCGCACCCCGGTGCCCGCCACCGGCCGGCGGTGACCCCCGGCCCCGCCCGCCACGCCCGCCTCCTCCGCCCGGTGTCCCCCGCCACCGCCCGTCAGCAACTGGAGCCTGTCCATGGCCACTTACGGCCCCACGCTCGCCCAGCAGCCGGCCCGCACCCAGCAGGCCCGGCCCCCCAGCCTCCTTCGCGATCTCACCTCCCTCGTCCGGCCCGGCCAGTGGTCCAAGAACCTGGTGGTGGTGCCGCTCGGGCTGCTCGGCGCCGAACGCCCGGCCGGCCGGCTGCTCGGCGGCGCGGTCGCCGCCGTCATCGCCTTCACCCTGGCCTCGGCGCTCGTCTACCTGGTCAACGACATCAGCGACCGCGACCGGGACCGCAGCCATCCGCAGAAGCGCAACCGCCCCATCGCCGCCGGCCGGGTCAAGGTGGCCGCCGCCATGACGTTCGCCGGGGTGCTCGTCGTGCTGCTGGGGGCGGCCGTCACCGGGTGCGCGCTGCTCGGGGTCGCCCCGGCCGCCGCCTGGTGGCCGGTCCTCGCCTACCTCGCCCTCAACGCGGCGTACAGCAGAGGCCTCAAGCACGTACCGCTGCTCGACGTCTTCATCGTCGCGCTCGGCTTCGTCCTCAGACTCGTGCAGGGCGCGCTCGCCGCGTCCTCGCCGGTACCGGACTGGCTGGCGCTCTGTGTGTTCTCGCTGTGTCTGATGCTGATCCTCGGCAAGCGGCGCCACGAGATGAGCGTGGGAGGTGTCCTGCACCGGCCGGCGCTGCGCGGCTACACCGTCGGCTTCCTCGACCAACTCCTGGTGTTCGCGGCGGTGTTGACCGCGATCAGCTACGTACTTCAGGTGCAGAACAGTGCCGTGTTCGGCGCCCACGGCACGGCCGTCGCGATGCTCACCGCGCCGTTCGCGCTGTTCGGCCTGGCCCGCTATCTGCAACTGCTCGTGGTCGACGCGGGCGGCGGCAACCCGTCGCGGGCCCTGTTCCGGGACCGGGTGACCGTGTCCAACGCGCTGGTGTGGTCCTGCCTGGTCGGCGGCTCCGCGCTGTTCGTCCACACCGCGTCATGACGGCCGCCGACCTCGCCCCGGCCGCCCCGCGTGGCCCGCTGCGCCGGGCCGCACCCGTCCTGTTCCCGCTCGCCGTCGCCACCGGCATCGGTTTCGCCCTGCACGACCGGATCGGGGACCTGGCCGATCTGGTGGTACGCCCCGGGGCCGTGCCCTATCTGCTCGGGGCGCTCGCCGCCAACGCGGGCGCCGTGCTCCTGTCCATGGTCACCTGGCGCACCCTGCTCGCCGACCTGGGCCCGAAGGTGCCCGGGGCCGCCGCCACCCGGATCTTCTTCACGTCCTTCCTCAGCAAGTATCTGCCCGGCGCGGTCTGGGGGGTGCTCGCCCAGGTGAAGATGGGCCGCGCGGTGGGGGTGCCCGGGCCCGTGATGGTCGCCGTGTTCCTGCTCAACCTGATGGCGGCCGTCCTCACCGGTCTCACCATCGGCCCGATCGCGGCGCCCTGGACGCTTGGCGGCGACGCCTGGTGGCTGCTGCTCCCGGTCGCGACCACGGTGACCTGCGCCGTCCGGCCCGGCCTCATCAACTCCCTTGCCGCGCTGGGCGCCAGGCTCGCCCGCCGGCCCCCGCCCACCGCCACCGCCGGTGACCGGGGCATGCGCCGGGCGATGGCCTCGGCCGCCGCGTCCTGGGCGGTGTCCGGGCTCCACCTGTGGGCGCTGGCCGTGATGCTCGGTGCGCCCGCCGCCGAGGCGCTCCCGGTGTGTGTCGGCGGGTTCGCGCTCGCCACGGCCGCCGCGAGCCTGGTGGTGGTCCTGCCCGACGGGTGGGGCGCCCGCGAGGCCGTCCTGATGCTCGCCCTGTCCGCGGTCCTGCCCTGGCAGGCGGCGGCCGCCGCGGCCGTCGCCAGCCGGGTCGTCTGCACCCTGAGCGAAGTCCTGGTCGGCGGGGCCGCGCTGCTCCTGACCCGTACCTCCGGCAAGCCCGCCGCCGCCACTTCCTGACCGTCCGCCTCCCACGAAGAGGGATTCCATGCCACAGCTCTACTCCGTCGACGACTGCGAGTCGCTGACCACCAAGCAGGTCCACGGCCTCTACAAGGACCACGTCAACCGCAGCCAGGTCTCGCTCATGACCTCCTTCGGCTTCGGCCAGGAGCTCGTGGAGCGCGCCGAGGGCGCCTACATCCACCAGCGCGACGGCCGGCGCGTCCTGGACTTCACCGGCGGGGTCGGGGTCCTCAACCACGGCCACAACCACCCGCGCATCCTGGCCGCCCGCCGGCGCTTCCAGGAGGAGCGCCGCATGGAGGTCCACAAGACCTACTTCTCGCCCTACATCGCGGCCCTGGGCCACAACCTGGCCGAGCTGCTGCCGGGTGATCTGAACATGTCGTTCTTCCCCAACTCGGGCGCGGAGGCGGTCGAGGGCGCGGTGAAGCTGGCGTACAAGTACCACGGCGGGCGGCGCTCGAAGGTGCTGCGGGCCGACATCAGCTTCCACGGCAAGCTGCTCGGCTCGGGCAGTCTGACCGGGCAGAACCAGTCGACCTTCCAGTTCCCGGGCATCCCCGGCGTCGGCGTCTTCCCGTACGGGGACCTGGCGGCCGTCGAGCGCGAGGTCGCCAAGTCCCGTACGGCCAAGGGCGATTCGGATGTCTACTGCATTCTGATCGAGCCGCTCAGCGCGTCCACGATGAACGTGTGCTCGGAGGAGTTCCTGCGCGGGCTCCGGGAGCTCTGCACCCGCGAGGACATCGTGCTGCTCTTCGACGAGATCTACACCGGCTGGGGCAAGACCGGCAGCCTCTTCTACTTCATGCGCCACGAGGGCCTGGTCCCCGACATCCTCACCACCTCCAAGTCGTTCGGCGGCGGCAAGTCCTCCATCTCGGCGTTCATCGCCCGCGAGCCGGTCTTCCGCAAGGCCTACGACAACCTCACCGACGCGCTGCTCCAGTCGACCAGCACCACCTACTACGGGTTCGGCGAGGAGGCCATCACCGCCATCGAGGCCGTCAACATCGCGGTGGAGGACGACTATCCGGCCCGGGCCCGCGCCATCGAGCGGGTCCTCGGCCCCGGTCTGGAGCGGATCGCCAAGGAGCACCCGGACGTGGTGTCCGAGGTGCGCGGGGTGGGCGCGCTGCACGGGGTGTTCCTGCACAAGGGCCCCAAGCTCCTGGAACTGGCGACCAAGCTGGTGCCGGGCGCGATGACCAAGGACCCGCGTTTTCGCACCAAGCTCATCACCTCCTCGGTGGTCAACGCGCTCTACCGCGACCACGGCGTCTACGCCTACTACACGCTCAACGGCGACAACCCGCTGATGGCGGCTCCCTCGCTGATCACCGAGGACCACGAGGTCGAGTACTTCCTGGACGCCCTCGACGCCACGCTCGCCCAGGGCCTGCCGCGGCTGCTCACCCGTTTCGTCAAGGAGAAGGTGTCGTCGCTGTGGTGACCAGGACAGTCGTGACCGGCGGTGCCGGAATGCTCGGTTCGACCCTCGTGGAGCGGCTGCTCGCCGACGGCCACGATGTGCACTGCGTGGATCTTCGGGCCCCGCGCACCGCGCACGAACGCCTCAGCCACACCGTCTCGGACGTCCGGGACACCGTGACCATGAAGCGGGTCACCGCCGACGCGGACGTGGTGGTGCACTGCGCGGCGGCGCTGCCCAGCTATCCGGCCGACCAGATCCGCTCGGTGATCGTCGGTGGTACGGAGGCGGTCCTGGGCGCGGCCGAGGCCAACGGCGTGCCGCGTTTCGTGCACATATCGTCGACCGCCGTGTACGGGCTGCCCAAGGTGGTGCCCACCCCCGAGGAGTACCCGCGCGAGCCCGTCGACACCTACAGCGCCGCCAAGGCGGAGGCGGAGGTGGTCGCCGAGCGGTTCCGGGGCAAGGAGATGTGCCTGCCGATCCTGCGGCCCAAGACGTTCTTGGGGCCGGGCCGCATGGGCCTGTTCGCGATGCTCTTCGAATGGGCCGAGGAGGGCCGGCACTTCCCCGTCCTCGGCAGGGGTGACGTCCGTATCCAGATGTTCGACGTGGACGACCTCGTGGACGCGGTGGTCACCGCGATGGAGGCGCCGGCCGAGCGCGCGGACGGCACGTTCAACCTGGGCGCCACCGAGTTCGGCACCATCCGCGAGGACTTCCAGGCGGTCCTGGACGCGGCCGGGCACGGCAGACGGGTGCGCTCGCTGCCCGCCAGGCCCGCGCTCGCCGCGCTCAGCGCCCTCCAGCGCACCGGCCTCTCGCCGGTCTACGGGCGCCTGCTGCACAAGCTGCTCGACGACTCCTACGTCAGCACCGACCGGGCCCGCGAGCAGCTCGGCTTCAGCCCGCGCCACTCCAACCAGGACGCGATCCTGCGCACCTACGCCTGGTGGCGCGAGCACCGGCGAACCCAGGCCGCCCCCGCCAAGGGGCAGGGCGTCACCAGTGTCGAACCGTGGCGCCAGGGAGCCCTCTCCCTCGCCAAGGTGCTGTTCTAAGAGATCCGAGGAGTAGACACCGTGCCCAGCGACCAGCAGCCCTTGGTCTCCGTGATCATCCCCAACTACAACTACGGCCGCTCGATCGGCCTGTGTGTGGAGGCCGCGCAGAACCAGACGTACCCGAACATCGAGATCATCGTCATCGACGACTGCTCCACCGACGACTCCGCCGCGACCGCCGCCGCGCTCGGCGCCCGGGTGGTGAGCACCGGCACCAACAGCGGGGTCGCGGTGGCCCGCAACCTCGGGGCGGAGCTCGCCCGGGGCGAGGTGCTCGTCTTCCTCGACTCCGACGTGGCGATGCACCCCGACGCGGTCGAGCGCTCGGTCGCCCTGCTGACCGACGGCGTCGACGGCGTCAAGTACGGCGCGGTGTGCGGCACTTACGAGCCGGAGCCGCTCATCCGGGACAGCCTGATCGAGGAGTACCGCTCGCTCCAGCAGTACTACCTGCTGCTGAAGTCCGAGGGCGTCATCGACACCGTGCACACCGCGATCCTGGCGATGCGCCGCACGGTGTTCGAGGAGGTCGGCCCGTTCAATCCGCTGCTGCGCCACACCGAGGACCAGGACTACGGGCGGCGCATCTCGGAGCGGTACAAGGTGCTCAGCTCCCTGGAGGTGCGCGGCCGGCACGACCACGACGACACGGTACGGATCGTCCTCGAGAAGGTGTTCAGCCGGGCCCGGCTCGCGGTGCCGCTGATCCTGAGCCGGCGCGCCCTCCAGGGCGGCTTCGTGACCGGCCCCCGGGCGGGCGCGAGTCTCGCGGCCCCGCTCTCGGTGGCGGCCCTGGCGGCGCCGGCGCTGTGGGGCCCGGTGTGGTCGCTGCTTCCGGTCGCCCTCTTCGTCCTGTCGGTGCTCGGCGACCTCGACATGTACCGGGTGGTGCGCGGACATCGGGGGCGGCTGTTCCTCGGGTACTTCGTGGCCGTCAACTTCCTGGTGAACCTGACGGTGTTCGCGGCCATCGGGGTGGCGGGCGTCCAGTGGCTGTGCTCCTCCCGTTTCCGGCACCTCTACGATCCCCGGCCCCGCCCGTCGGGGAGCGCGGCGCTCGGCTCCGCGGTGGGTGCTTCCGGTGTCTGAGCTGCGGATCGCGCCCGCCGAGGCTCCCGGGGAGCCGGCGCCGGACTCCCCGCCCGCCCGGCCGGCCCGCCGCCGGGCGGGGCGCCTGGTGTGCTGGGCGGCGCTCGGCTGGCTGGTGTGCCTGGCGGTGGAGTGGGCACTCGACGGCCGTTACTGGTTCGGCGAACTGGCGGGAGCGCTACCGCCGTTCGCCTACGTCGTCCTGCCGCTGGTGCTCGCGGTGCTGCTCCCGCTGGCGCGGGGCCGGGACCGGTGGCGTACCGGAGCCGCGGTGGCCGTCGCACTCGTCCTGGGAGCGGGCCAGTCGGGGATCAACTTCGGGGCGTTGTGGACCCCGGATCACGAGGCCGGCCCGGATTCGATCCGCGTCGTCGCCTGGAACACCAACTCGTGGAACCAACTCCTGGGCACCCAGGACCACTTCTACGCCTTCCTGAAGTCGAAGAAGGCCGATGTGTATCTGCTGCACGAGTACCAGCACGTGACCCCGGACCGTAAGGGCCGTCTGCCGATCGACGATCTGGCGCGGCTGCGCGCGGAGTTCCCGGGGTACGAGGTCACCGCCGACGGCGAGCTGGTCACCCTCTCCCGCTTCCCCGTCGTCGCCCGCCCCGCCGTCGGCCCGGCCCGCGCCCTCGCGCCGGACGCCGACTGGACCACGCGCTACCGGGAGGCCAAGGTGCTGCGCACCGACCTGTTGATCAAGGGGCGAACGGTGTCGTTCTACAACCTGCACATGCCGGTCTGGAACAGCATGCCCGACGGCCCGCTCTCGGACGCCTTCTACACCCATATGCGCAAGAGTTTCGGGCCCCGGCAGGCCCAGTACGCGGGCCTCGAGGACGATGTGGCGCACAACCCCAACCCCGTTGTCGTGGCGGGCGACTTCAACACCACGGCGGCCATGTCCGAACTCGACGGGATGCGCGCGCGGCTCGACGACGCGATGAGCGCGAGCGACGACCTGTATCCGACCAGCTGGGAGCAGGGCGGCTGGAAGCCGTTCTGGCGCACGGACTGGGCGTTCACGGGGCACGGGGCCAGGGCGGAGAAGTACCGCTTCGATGCGCCGGAGAAGCTGTCCGACCACTCGATGCAGGATCTGTGGGTGTCCGTGCCGCCCGCCGAGAAGAACACCGGTGAAAGGTGAGCCGTCCGTGTCCCCCGCTTCCGCCGTAGCCGTCTGCGCGCTCGTCTGGGCCGCCTTCCTCGGCGCGCATCTCGTCCTGAACGGCCGCTGGTGGCCTTGGCTCGCGGTGTCGCTGCTGCCGCCGCCGCTCTTCGCGGCCGCGCCCCTCGCGCTGCTCGTGGCGTCGGCGGCCACCGGCAGCGGGTCCGGCGCGGCCCTGGCAGTCGGATGCCTGATGGCGGGCTGGACACAGAGCGGCTTCAACCACCGTGCGCTGGGCGGCGGTTCCGGCCGCGACGCCGGAGGCGACGGCATCCGGGTGGTGTCGTGGAACACCCAGCACTGGAACCAGGGCCGCGACCCCGACGACTTCTACGCCTTTCTGCACACCCTGCCGGCCGATGTCTACCTGCTCCAGGAGTACCTCAACGGGTACGAGGGCGGCGAGGTGTGGGACATCGACGACGAGGAGCGGCTGCGGCGCGAGTTCCCCGACCACCATCTGCTGATCGACAACAACGCGGTGACCCTGTCCCGGTTCCCGCCGGCCGGTCCCCCGGTGCCCGTCGGCGCCTGCTCCCTGCGTGCCGATGTGGACACCCCGGCCGGCGTCCTGTCGACGTACAACGTGCACATCCCGGTCCAGCTCACGGTGATGAACCCGCTGTGCCGGGCGTTCTTCCGGGACATGCGGCGCCGGCACGAGGCGCGGCGCCGGGAGTACGACGCGCTGGTCGCCGATCTGCTCGCCAACCCCCACCTGTTCCTGGTCTCCGGGGACTTCAACACCAGCGCGGCCATCGGCGACATCCGCCGGATGCCGAAGTCCGCGCACGACGCCATCGGCGCCAACCGCTCGCTGTTCCCGGCGAGTTGGCACGCCCGGTGGAGGCCGCGGCTCTGGCGCATCGACTGGGTGTTCACCAGCGCCGGGCTCCGCGCGCGGAGTTACGCGTTCCGCGACCCGAGAGGTCTCTCCGACCATCTGGCGCAGGACGTCACGATCACCACCACCACCGATTCCAAGGAGATGAACCGTTGATGCAGTACCGAGAGCTGGGCGGCAAGGACGGCCTGCGGGTGAGCACCCTGTGCCTGGGCACGCTTCCCTTCGGCACCCGGATCGACGAGGCCACCGCCTTCGCCGTCCTGGACCGCTTCTACGAGGCGGGCGGCACCTTCCTCGACACGGCCAACACGTACGCCTTCTGGGAGCCGGGCGCCACCGGCGCGGAGAGCGAGCTCGTCATCGGCAAGTGGCTGCGCAGCCGGGGCGTACGGGACGAGATGGTGCTGGCCACCAAGGTCGGGGCGCTGCCCGAGCCGCTGGACGCGCCGTGGCCCGAGGCCGCCGAGGGCCTGTCCGCGCCGGTCCTGCGCCGCCAGGTGGAGGCCAGTCTGCGCAATCTGGGCACGGACCGGATCGACCTGTACTACGCGCACATCGACGACCGTGTCACGCCCGTCGAGGAGACCATGGGCGCCTTCGCCGAGCTCGCCGACGCCGGGAAGATCACGCTTCCCGGGTGCAGCAACTTCGCGGCCTGGCGGGTCGAGGAGTCGCGCGGCGCCGCCGAGCGCGCGGGCGGCCCGGCGTACGCGGCGGTGCAGCAGCGCTACACCTACCTCCAGCCGCGTCCGGGCGCGGACTTCGGGGTGAACCCGCACGCCTCGGAGGAGCTGCTCGACTATCTGAGCACCCACCCCGAACTGACCTTCGTGGCCTACACCACTCAGCTCACCGGCGCCTACAACAACCCGGCCAAGGAGATCCCCGAGCAGTACCGGCACGCCGGTTCCACCCAGCGGCTCGCCGTGCTCGGGGAGGTCGCCAAGGAGCTCGGGGTCGCACCCGGACAGGTCGTGCTGGCGTGGGCCCTGGGCGGCGAGCTGCCGATCCTGCCGGTGATCGGGGCGAGTTCGGTGGGCCAGCTCGACGAGTCGCTCGACGCGGTCGATCTGGTCCTGGCCGACGAGGTCAGGGCCCGGCTCGACGCGGCGGGACTCGATGCGGCGAACTGAGCGGTACGCGGCTGGGCTCGCCCGCCTGTCCGCCGATCACCGGAGGCTGGTGTGCCTGGTGTGGCTGGCGGTGCTGGTGGCGGGCGGGGTCGCGGCGGCCACGCACCTGGGCCGCCTCGACCAGAGCTTCACCACCTCCGGCCAGGACGGCTCCCGGGCCAACGCGGCGATCACCGAGCGGTACGGGGCCGGCGCGGGCGTCGCCCCGCTGGT
This sequence comes from Streptomyces sp. ASQP_92, assembly GCF_025399895.1. Lineage (GTDB taxonomy): Bacteria > Actinomycetota > Actinomycetes > Streptomycetales > Streptomycetaceae > Streptomyces. The sequence goes on from NZ_JAODUA010000008.1 coordinate 93,923, forward strand.
CGCCGTGGTCACCTGGCCGGACGGCACCGACGGCCGCTCGCCGCTCGCCGCCGCCCGGCTGAGGTCCGGCCTCGCGGCCGCCACGGCGCCGGGCACCCGGGTGGTCTCGTACGCCGACACCGGCGACCGGGCGTTCCTGGCGCAGGACGGCCGCACCACCTTCGCCCTGGTGTATCCGCTCTCCGGGAAGCCGGACCTGGCCGGGCTCACCGCCGTGCGGGACGCCACCGAACGGCTGCGGACCGGGCTGCGCGAGGCGCTGCCCGGCGCCTGGGTGAATGTGACGGGCGTGCTGCCGCTCCAGCAGGACAGCGCCCTCGCCCGGCCGGGCCCGGGCCTCCAACTGCTCAAAGTTGCTTGCGCGTTGGGGGGTCTCACCCTGCTCCTCAGGGCGTTCGGGGTGCGACGCCTGCTGCTGCCGCTGCTGCTCACGGCGGCGTCGTCGGTGGTGGCCCTCCTGGTGGTGCTCGCCCTGGCAGGGACCATGGAGATCAGCTTCGTCGTGGTGTACCTGATCCCGGTCGCGGCGCTCGCCCTCTCGGTGCGTCGCTCGGCCCTCCTGCTGGGCGCCTGGCGGGCGGAGCTGGTGGGCGGGACCGACGCCCGGCTCGCGCCGCACCGGGCGGGGTCCGCCCTGGCGGGCCCGGCGACCACCGGAGCTCTGGCCGGGACCGCGGCCCTGGCGACCCTCGCCCTGTTCCCCGTGCCCTTCCTGCGCTCGATCGGCATCGCGGGGGCCATGGTCTGCCTGGCGGCCACCTTGGCGGCCCTGACACTGGGCCCGGCGCTGCTGCCTGTCGCGGGGAGGGGGCTGATGCGCCAACCTCCTGGAGATGCAAGGGAGTTGGCGCCTGCCCCTCGGCCCACTCACCGGCTGCTCGCCGTCGGCGTCCTGGCGGCTCTCGGGCTGCTCATCGGCGCGAGCGGGCTGCTGACGGCCGGGAACCCCCGGGCCGAGGCCCTGGTGGAGAGCGGTCCGGCCCGGGACGGGCTCGATCAGCTGACGGCCGCCGGGATTCCGTCCGGGGTGCTCAACCCCCTTGAGGTGCTTGCCCCTTCGGGCCCGGACGCCGAACGCTCGGCATCGCTCGCCGTCAAGGTCCCCGGCGTCCTGGCGGCCGCCGCCCCGCGCGACGCCGCCTGGCGCCGCGACGGCTCCGCGCTGGTCGCGGTGGTCCCCTCCGCCGAGCCGATGACCCCGTCCGGCCGCCGCGCGATGGCCGACGTGCGTTCCGCGACGGCTGACGCGGGGGCGCAGGTCGGGGGTTCCGGGGTGCCCGAACCCGACCTGGTACGGGGCGTGTACCGGATTCTTCCGGGCGCGCTCGCGGCCATGGCACTGCTCGGCTTCCTCGCGCTCGTGCGGCCACGGAGGGCCGGGACCTCCGCGCGGGCCGGGCGGGCCGCGCTGTCCGCGGTGGTCGCGGCGGTGGCGACCACCGGGCTCCTGGTGCTGGTCTGGCAGTACGGCATCGGGTCCCGGCCGCTCGGCGGGGTGGCGGCGACGGGGGCGGTGACGGGGTGGATTCCCCTGGTGGCGGGGGCCTTCGCCTTTCTGAACACGCTCGACCACGCCGTGGCGCACGACGCGATGGCCCGCGTCCGGCCCCGCGTCGGGCTCGTGGTCGCCCTGCCACTTCTGGCCATCGGGCTCGGCCCGCAAGTGGAACTGGCCATTCTGGTCACGGGACTTGGCGGAGCGGCGCTGCTGGGTTCCGTGCCGCTCCGCGCCCTCGCGGTGCTGTCGGGCCCGTCTCGACGACTCGTTCACGACACGGCCGCACAACCCCCCGCAAGCGGCCTTCCGGCCACACCGCTGTCATCTTATTGGTCTAGACCTGGATTGCGTCTCGGTCATACGATCCCCCTGGTCGAACCATCGGACCACGCACAGTGACACCACGGCATACGCGCACCTGGGGGAACCGCATGCTCGAGGCACTCGGAATTCAGCAGTCCACAGAAACCGTCTACCGGCTCCTGCTGTCCCAACCCGATTACGGAATACCGGAGTTGGCGGAGCATCTGGACTGGTCGGAGACCGAGGTGCGGGCGGCGCTCAGCCATCTCGCCGACCTCAAGCTCGTGCTCATGGACGATGCCTCGGACGGCATCGCCCCGTTCAGCCCGGACGTCGGATTCGCGTTCCTGCTGTCGCGGGCCGAGGCCGAGCTGACCAAGCGCAGACGCCAGGTGGAGCGGGCCGAGCAGACGGTGGCGGCGATCCTGGCCAAGTTCCACGCGGGCAACACCTTCCGGCACGACGTCGTCGACCGCATCCACGGCGTGGACGCGGTGCGCGAGCGCCTGGAGGACCTGGCCGGGAGCGCCCGCGCCGAGTGCCTCTCCCTGCTGCCCGGCGGCGCCCAGCTGCCCGACACGATGGACGCCAGCCAGCCCCTGGACGAGCTGGCCCTGGAGCGCGGCGTGCAGATCCGCAGCATCTACCAGGAGAGCTTCCGCAACGACGCGCCCACCCTCGAATACGTCCGCTGGTACTGCGACTTGGGGGGCGAGGCCCGCACCGTGCCGATCGTGCCCATGCTGATGGTGATCGTCGACCGCAGCGCGGCGCTGGTCCCGGTGGATCCCGAGGACGCGCGGGCCGGCGCCCTGGAGGTGCGCAGCCGGGGCCTGGTCAACGCGCTGGTGGTCCTCTTCGACCATCTGTGGGAGTCGGGCACCCCGTTCGGGGAGGCCCCGCGCCGCAACGAGCACGCCCTCTCGCCCCAGGAACGGGAGTTGGTGCTGCTCCTGGGGATCGGCTGCACCGACGACATCGCCGCGCGCAGACTCGGGGTGTCGCTGCGCACGGTGCGCCGGATGAGCTCGGAGCTCATGTCCCGCCTGGGCGCCCGCAGTCGCTTCGAGGCGGGCGTCCGCGCGGCCAAGGAGGGCTGGCTCTGACGCTCCGGCAAGGACGTCGTCCGGTTGCGGCCCGTCCGGAATCCGGACGGGGGTTCCCTTGACCGAATCTCTCCCCTAGATTTCCTGCGCATTACCAAGTGATCCAACGCACAGGTGATCGTGAGGGGACGGAGCCACCCAATGCCGGAATCGACGGAAGTGAAGAGACCGGTGATCACGCCCTTGCGCGTGATCATCGCGCTCTGCCTGATCGCGCCCTTCGGGGCGATGCTGTGGGTGAGCTCGTACGCCAAGGCGGACCCGGTGCTCGGCGGCATCCCGTTCTTCTACTGGTACCAGATGCTCTGGGTGCTGATCTCGACCGCGCTGACGATGCTCGCGTACAAGCTGTGGCAGCACGACCAGCGCTCGCGCACCACCTCTGACACCACCAAGGGGGGTGCGTCCAAGTGAAGGACGGCGTGAACGGCGTCGCACTCGGCGTCTTCATCTTCTTCTTCCTGGCCGTCACGGTCATCGGGTTCATGGCCGCCCGCTGGCGCAAGGCCGAGAATGAGGCGAGCCTCGACGAATGGGGCCTGGGCGGGCGGTCGTTCGGCACCTGGGTCACCTGGTTCCTGCTCGGCGGCGACCTCTACACCGCGTACACCTTCGTCGCGGTGCCCGCGGCGATCTACGCGGCGGGCGCGGCCGGCTTCTTCGCCGTGCCCTACACGATCCTCGTGTATCCGCTGATCTTCACCTTCCTGCCGCGCCTGTGGTCGGTCTCGCACAAGCACGGCTACGTCACCACCTCGGACTTCGTGCGCGGCCGGTTCGGCTCGAAGGGCCTGTCGCTCGCCGTCGCGATCACCGGCATCCTTGCCACGATGCCCTACATCGCGCTCCAACTGGTCGGCATCCAGGCCGTGTTGGACGTCATGGGCGTGGGCGGCGAGTCCAGCAACTGGTTCGTGAAGGACCTGCCGCTGCTCATCGCGTTCGCGGTGCTCGCGGCGTACACCTACTCCTCGGGCCTGCGCGCCCCCGCGTTGATCGCGTTCGTGAAGGACGGTCTGATCTACCTCGTCATCGCGGTGGCGATCATCTACATCCCGATCAAGCTGGGCGGCTTCGACGCCATCTTCAGCGCGGCGCAGCACAAGTTCGCGACGCCGAATCCGGCGACGGGCAAGCCCACGGGCGCCATCGTGCCCGGCGATTCGAGCCAGTGGACGTACGCCACGCTCGCGCTCGGCTCGGCGCTCGCGCTGTTCATGTACCCGCACTCGATCACCGCGACGCTGTCCTCGCGCAGCCGCAACGTGATCCGCCGCAACACCACGATCCTGCCGCTGTACTCGCTGATGCTGGGCCTGCTGGCGCTGCTCGGCTTCATGGCGATCGCGGCGGGCGTCAAGGTCAAGAACGGCCAGCTCGCCATTCCGCAGCTCTTCGAGGACATGTTCCCGGACTGGTTCGCGGGCGTCGCCTTCGCGGCGATCGGCATCGGCGCCCTCGTCCCGGCGGCCATCATGTCCATCGCGGCGGCGAACCTCTTCACCCGCAACATCTACAAGGACTTCATCAAGCGGGACGCGACCCCCTCCCAGGAGGCCAAGGTCTCCAAGCTGGTCTCGCTCGTGGTGAAGGTCGGCGCGCTGGTCTTCGTCCTGACCATGGACAAGACGGTCGCCATCAACTTCCAGCTCCTGGGCGGAATCTGGATCCTCCAGACCTTCCCGGCCCTGGTCGGCGGCCTGTTCACCCGCTGGTTCCACCGCTGGGCGCTGCTCGCGGGCTGGGCGGTCGGCATGGTCTACGGCACGCTCGCCGCGTACGGGGTGGCCTCGCCCACCCAGAAGCACTTCGGCGGCTCCTCCAAGGAGATCCCGGGCATCGGCGAGATCGGCTACATCGGTCTGACGGCGTTCGTCCTGAACGTGGTGGTGACGGTGGTCCTGACGGTGGCCCTGCGCGCCGTCAAGGCCCCCGACGGCATCGACGAGACCTCCCCCGAGGACTACACGGCCGACGCGGGCGACCCCGGCGTCGTCACGGAGCTGCCGCCGGCGACGGCGGGGGCGGCGCACTGAGTTCGCCTGTTCGTACGCGAAAGGGCCGCCGCATCCTGAGGGGTGCGGCGGCCCTTTCATATGCGTCGATCAGCGCACCCAGCCGAATTCGTCGGGCAGCATGTGGGGCCGGTCGGTCGTCACGGGCATGCCTCGCTCGCCTTCCTCGACGGTCTGTCTCCGACGATAGCGGAGAGGAACGCCGCAAGGAGGTTTCTCCGCGACCGACACAACATGTGGGGGGTGCCGTCCGCAGCGCCCCCCACATGTATGCTCATGCTCGCTGTCGCCGCAGGGGAATCCGGTGCGAATCCGGAACTGTCCCGCAACGGTATGACCCGTACGGATACGTACGCGTCGAGTCCGAGCACCTGCCGATGGCGCACCCGGCTCGACCGAATCGGGTGCCAGACGTCCGGGCCTCGCGGTTGGGCCGGTGGACGACGCGCCGAGGGCTGCCCCGAGGCGCGCCGACGCCTCCCCCGAAGGCCCCGTGCCGAGCGAGGGAGTGCCCCCACAGTGACCATCGCCCCAGCGGATCCCGCTTCAGCGATCACCGACGAGCTCGCGGATGCCCCGGGTACCGCGCTGCTGCGGACCCTGACGGAGCTCACCGCCGACCTGGCGGACACCGACCCCGGCCGGGTCGCCGCGGCCGCGCTGCGGGGCCGCAACGCCCGTTCCGACGCCGCCGAGTTGCGGGAGCTGGCCACCGAGGCCGCCGCGGGGCTCATCTCCGAGGACCCGGCGTACTCCCGCCTCGCCGCCCGGCTCCTGACGCTCACCGTCGCCGAGGAGGCCGCCTCCCAGGGCGCGGTGTCGTTCTCCGCATCCGTCGCGGTCGGCCACCGCGAGGGACTGATCGCCGACCGCACCGCCGACTTCGTCGACGCCCACGCCGACCGGCTCGACGCCCTGGTCGACGCGGCCCTCGCCGACGGCGCCGACGACCGCTTCGGCTACTTCGGCCTGCGCACCCTCTACTCCCGCTATCTGCTGCGCCACCCGATCACCCGCAAGGTCATCGAGACCCCCCAGCACTTCATGCTGCGCGTGGCGTCCGGCCTCGCCGAGGACGGATCGGTCCGCGCCCTGGACGAAGTGGCGTCCCTGTACGGCCTGATGAGCCGCCTGGACTATCTGCCGTCCTCCCCCACGCTCTTCAACTCCGGCACCCGCCACCCCCAGATGTCGTCCTGCTATCTGCTCGACTCGCCGCTCGACGAGCTGGACTCGATCTACGACCGCTACCACCAGGTGGCCCGGCTCTCCAAGCACGCGGGCGGCATCGGCCTCTCGTACTCCCGTATCCGCGGCCGGGGTTCGCTGATCCGGGGCACCAACGGCCACTCCAACGGCATCGTCCCGTTCCTCAAGACGCTGGACGCCTCGGTGGCCGCGGTCAACCAGGGCGGCCGGCGCAAGGGCGCGGCCGCGGTGTACCTGGAGACCTGGCACTCCGACATCGAGGAGTTCCTGGAGCTGCGCGACAACACCGGCGAGGACCAGCGGCGTACGCACAACCTGAACCTCGCGCACTGGATCCCCGACGAGTTCATGCGCCGGGTCGACGCCGACGCGTCGTGGTCGCTGTTCTCCCCGGCCGACGTGCCCGAGCTGGTGGACCTGTGGGGCGAGGAGTTCGACGCCGCCTACCGCAGGGCCGAGGCCGCGGGCCTCGCCCTCAAGACCATGCCCGCCCGGGATCTGTACGGCCGCATGATGCGCACCCTCGCGCAGACCGGCAACGGCTGGATGACGTTCAAGGACGCCTCCAACCGCACCGCCAACCAGACCGCCGAGCCCGGCCACACGGTCCACTCCTCCAATCTGTGCACCGAGATCCTGGAGGTGACCGACGACGGGGAGACGGCCGTGTGCAACCTCGGCTCGGTCAACCTCGGCGCGTTCGTCGTCGGTGACGGGATCGACTGGGAGCGACTCGACGAGACCGTCCGCACCGCCGTGACCTTCCTCGACCGGGTCGTCGACATCAACTTCTACCCGACCGAGCAGGCCGGCCGCTCCAACGCCCGGTGGCGTCCGGTCGGCCTGGGCGCGATGGGTCTCCAGGACGTCTTCTTCAAGCTGCGGCTGCCCTTCGACTCCCCCGAGGCGAAGGCCCTGTCCACGAAGCTCGCCGAGCGGATCATGCTGACCGCGTACGAGGCCTCCGCCGACCTGGCGGAGCGCAGTGGTCCACTGCCCGCCTGGGACAAGACCCGCACCGCCCGCGGGGTGCTGCACCCCGACCACTACGACGTCGAGCTGAACTGGCCGGAGCGCTGGGCGGCCCTGCGGGAACGCATCGCCACGGTCGGCATGCGCAACTCGCTGCTCCTCGCGATCGCCCCGACCGCGACCATCGCCTCCATCGCGGGGGTGTACGAGTGCATCGAGCCGCAGGTCTCCAACCTCTTCAAGCGCGAGACGCTGAGCGGTGAATTCCTCCAGGTGAACGGCTACTTGGTGGAGGACCTCAAGAAGCTCGGCGTGTGGGACGCGCAGTCCCGCGAGGCGCTGCGCGAGGCCAGCGGCTCGGTGCAGGGCTTCGGCTGGATCCCGGCCGACGTGCGCGCCCTGTACCGCACGGCGTGGGAGATCCCGCAGCGCGCCCTGATCGACATGGCCGCCGCCCGCACCGCCTTCCTCGACCAGTCGCAGTCGCTGAACCTGTTCCTGGAGACGCCCACCATCGGCAAGCTGTCGTCGATGTACGCGTACGCCTGGAAGCAGGGCCTCAAAACGACGTACTACCTGCGCTCGCGCCCGGCCACCCGCATCGCCCGCGCCGCGCAGGCCACCGCCACCGTCCCGGCCCAGCAGGCGGCGCCCGACGCCGACGCCATCGCCTGCTCCCTGGAAAACCCCGAGTCCTGCGAGGCCTGCCAGTAATGAGCTCCGAGAACAAGAACCTGCTCGACCCGGGCTTCGAGCTGACCCTGCGTCCCATGCGCTACCCGGACTTCTACGAGCGCTACCGGGACGCGATCAAGAACACCTGGACCGTCGAGGAGGTCGACCTTTACTCCGACGTCGCCGACCTCGCGAAGCTGACGCCGGGCGAGCAGCACATGATCGGCCGGCTGGTCGCGTTCTTCGCGACGGGCGACTCGATCGTCTCCAACAACCTGGTGCTCACCCTCTACAAGCACATCAACTCCCCTGAAGCGCGGCTCTACTTGAGCCGTCAGCTCTTCGAGGAGGCCGTGCACGTCCAGTTCTATCTGACGCTGCTCGACACCTATCTGCCCGACCCGCAGGACCGCGCGGCCGCGTTCGACGCCGTCGAGGAGATCCCCTCGATCCGCGAGAAGGCGCAGTTCTGCTTCAAGTGGATCAACGAGGTGGAGAAGCTCGACCGCCTGGAGACCAAGGCCGACCGCCGCCGTTTCCTGCTCAACCTGATCTGCTTCGCGGCGTGCATCGAGGGCCTGTTCTTCTACGGTGCCTTCGCCTACGTCTACTGGTTCCGCAGCCGGGGCCTGCTGCACGGCCTGGCCACCGGCACCAACTGGGTGTTCCGCGACGAGACGATGCACATGAACTTCGCCTTCGAGGTCGTGGACACCGTCCGCAAGGAGGAGCCGGACCTCTTCGACGATCTGCTTCAGGAGCAGGTCACCGACATGATGAAGGAAGCGGTCGAGGCGGAGCTCCAGTTCGGCCGCGACCTGTGCGGTGACGGCCTGCCCGGCATGAACACCGAGTCGATGCGCGAGTACCTGGAGTGCGTCGCCGACCAGCGCCTGATCCGGCTCGGCTTCCCCGCGGTGTACGGCTCGTCGAACCCGTTCTCGTTCATGGAGCTCCAGGGCGTCCAGGAACTGACGAACTTCTTCGAGCGCCGCCCGTCCGCCTACCAGGTGGCGGTCGAGGGCTCGGTGGGCTTCGACGAGGACTTCTAGCTCCCGCTCCGCGCCCCTTGAGGGGCGCGGAGAACCGCGCGACCGGCCACGCACGGTCCGCGGTCGAACCGCGCGGAGGGGCCCCGCACCATGCCGGTGCGGGGCCCCTCCGCGCGTACCGCCGGGGTCAGTCGTTCGGGACGACCTCGTAGCGCGGGCTGTTCTCCGCCATCTGCCGCAGCGCGTCCTTGCGGTCCCGCTTGGAGAGGCGGTCGATGTACAGCCGCCCGTACAGGTGGTCCGTCTCGTGCTGGAGGCAGCGCGCGAAGTAGCCGGTGCCGCGCACCTTGACCGGGTTGCCCTCGGCGTCCTGGCCGGTGACCACCGCGTAGTCGGGGCGGGCCAGTTCGGCGTAGGCGGTCGGCACCGACAGGCAGCCCTCGTTGGACTCGTCCAGGACGCGCAGCTCGGCCGGGAGCTCTTCGAGGACCGGGTTGCAGACGACCCCGACGTGGCGCACGCCCTCGTCGTCGGGGCAGTCGTACACGAAGACCTTCTGGTCCACGCCGATCTGGTTGGCCGCGAGGCCCACGCCCTCGGCCGCCTTCTGGCTGGCGAACATGTCGTCGATCAGCCGGGCGAGGTCGTCGTCGAACGAGGTGACGTCCTTGCACTCCCTGTGGAGCACCGGGTTGCCGACCACCGTGATGGGGCGGGCGGTGCCGCGCTCGCGGTGGGCCAGCTCACGCGCCTCGCAGTCCTCCGTGTCCACGACGAACCCGTCGTTCTCCACCTGCTGGTCCGTCTCCTGCTGCGCCATGTCCGCCGTAAGCCTTCCTGAAAACCCGATTCCGATCCCGTACAGCCTAAGGCCCGGTCCGCCGGAGATCTCCTGGATGCGCCACGGACCTCAGCAGACCTCTTCCAGATCGCGCCACTCCCGGCTGTCCGGATTGTCGGCCACCCAGCCGTCGAGGAGCCCCCGCACCAGGCCGGCCGGGGCCGCGATGCCGCATTCGCGCTCGGGGACCCACAGGTCGCCCGAGGTGCGGTGCCCGAGCGGGCCCGGGTGGCCGGGCTCGCTGTGGTCGTGCGGGTCGAGGTGCTCGCCGTCGCCCTCGTCGCTGGGCATCTGCGACTCGGAGCAGGCCCGGCACAGCAGACGTACGGAGGAGGACCAGTCCTCGGCGGCGAAACCGGCCTCGGCCGCCAGCCGCTCCAGGGCGTCCCGGTCGGCCTCGGTGGCCGCTTCCAGGAGGACCACCCAGGTCGGCACGGGCGAGGGCGCCCACAGCTCGATCTCGTCGAACACCGGGAATGAGGGGCCCGCGGCCGTGGTGCGCTCGCCGTGCGGGACCCCGTCGTGCAGCACGACCTCGCCCCAGCGCCGGCCCGAGGACGGCAGCGGAATGGACAGCACCTCCATACGGGCCGGATCCAGCCGGCGGCCCCACACCACCTCGGCCTCGCCCTCGGGCGACAGGCGCACCGCGGCGCTGCCCAGCTCCATGCCCACGGGCTCAACGCTGCCGGTGGCCTCGCCCGGCACCTTCAGGCCGTACGCCTGCCAGGCCCGGCGGGCCAGCGGCCAGTCCTGGAGCGCGGTGGCCGCGATGCCGACGTTCCACCAGTCGGGGGCGCCGGACTCCTTGTCGAGGAGCGCGACCGCGCGCAGCCCGGCCGCCCGCGCCTGCTCCCAGTCGTGCCGGAACTTGTGCAGGAGCGCCAGGTTGAACCAGGACTCCGACAGCCAGGGCTCCAGGTCCGCGGCGCGCGTCAGCAGCGCGCCGGCGTCCTCGTACCTGCCGTCGCCGATCAGCGTGAACGCACGGTCTGTGGCCTGCCGCCACGAGGCGGAGGGCCGGTGCCGTCCCTTGCCGAAGATCCTCACGATTCCCGCCTGCCCAGACCGGCCCCGGCTACCGGGTCGGTCTTACGGTCTCCCAGTTTTCTGGGTTCTTTTCGCATCCAACCATGCCCGGCCGGAAGGCCGCTCATTACTCCTGGGTTACCCAGGAGACCCCCGGGTCAGACAGCCCCGGGCCAGCACGCGTGCCAGTGATTCGACGACCTGGGGATGGTAGTCACGCCCGGTGCCCAGGCGGAGCTGTTCGAGTGCGTTCAGGGATCCGCCCGGGCCGTCGGCGCCCTCCGCGAGATCGTCGTAGGCGTTGACCGCGCGCACGATCCGGGCGGGCAGCGGCTGCTCCCGGTAGGGGTCGGCCTGCCGCTCGACGACGCGGGCGACTCCGGCCGGCACCCCGGTCTGGCGCACCACGGCCCCGCCCAGCAGGGCGATGCGGCGCTGCTCGGCCGCGGGCAGCCGGGCGGTGGCCCCGGCGGGGACGGGGTCGAGCAGGGAGAGCTGCCCGATGTCGTGCATGAGGGCCGCGTATTCGAGCACGGTCAGCTCGCTCTCGCGGAGCCCCAGCTCGCGCCCCACGGCCCGGCTGAGCTCGGCGACCCGGCGGGCGTGGCCCGGCTTGGTGTATCCGGCGATCTCGGTGGCGCGGGCCAGCGAGGTGATGGTCTGGCGGTACGTGGTGCGCACGGCCGCGTACCGCCGGAAGGCGAGCTGGGTCAGGAGCAGCGGCACACAGAACACGGGCAGCGCCCAGAGCCCGGCGACGGCGACCGCGAGGGCGATCACGGTGCCGGTGGCGCACACGGCGGAGCCGATGCCGAGCAGCCCGCGCAACTCGTCGCGCAGCAGTGGTCCGAAGGGGTAGCGGGTGCGGGCGCGCAGCAGCAGGGCCGCCACCACCGCGTCGCACAGCGCGGTCAGGACGAGCAGCAGCAGGAGGACGAGCGCGAAGTACGGTCCGTAGCCGAACCAGTCGTCGAGGAGCCCGGAGTTGTAGAGCGGCTGGAAGCAGACGGCGGCGAAGGCGACGGTGAGCACCCGCCGGGCCACCTGGTCCGGGCTCGGGCCGCGTCCGACGGCCACGTGCGGTACGGAGCCGAGCAGGCCGGAGGCGACCACCACGGCGATCACCTGGAGGACCCCGTGCTGGCTGGTCCGCCCGGCGTTCTCGCCGAGCAGCGCGTAGGCGAGCGCGCCGGCCGAGGCGAGCGGCGCGGGGTCGCGCTCGCCGTCCCGGGCGCCCCAGCGGGCCAGCTCGCCCACGACGATGAGGGCGCCGAACGCCACGGCGGTGGCGGGCTCCACGAGCCCGCCGCGCAGGGTCGCCCCCAGCGCCCAGACGGTGAGCGCCCCGGCCAGGGCGTGGACGGCGAGCGCCGGGGCGGTCGGACGGGCGGCCATCTCAGGCTCCCGGCGTGGTGAAGGGACCCGGCCCGGGGCGCGGCGCGGATCCGGCGGGGGGACGGTCCGCCCCGGGGGCGGCGGTCGGGCGGGGTGGAGGCACGTTTCCGCGCGCCCCGGCGGCTCCCGGCTCGTCCGCGGTGACCTCCACGTGCCACCCGTACCGGGACAGCGCCCGCACCAGGCCCGCCACCATCCGCGGGTCGAACTGCGCGCCCGCGCACCGCTCCAGCTCGGTGACGGCCGCGGCGACGGGCCTGGCCCGCCGGTAGGAGCGGGTGGAGGTCATCGCGTCGAAGGCGTCGGCCACCGCCACCACGCGCGCGGCCTCGGGGATCTGGGTCCCGACGAGGCCGTAGGGGTAGCCGCTGCCGTCGAGGCGTTCGTGGTGGTGCAGGACCGCGGCGCGGGCCTCCCCGAGGAAGCCGATGCCGCGCACCATCTCGTGCCCGTACTCGGGGTGCAGTTCGATCACCGCCCGCTCCTGCTCGGTGAGCGGACCGTCCTTCCTGAGCACCCGGGTGGGCACCCCGAGCTTGCCGACGTCGTGCAGGATCCCGGCGAACCGGATGACCTCCAACCGCCCTTCCTCCATGCCGAGTTCACGGGCGATCAGCTCCGAGGCCCGGCCGACGCGCTCGCTGTGGCCGCGGGTGTAGCGGTCCTTGATGTCGACGGCCTGGACGAGGGCGCGGATGGTGGCCTGGTGGGCGGCGCGCTCGCGGTGGTACTGGGCGAAGACCCAGCAGGAGATGTACATCGGCAGGAGCACGAACAGCGCCGCGGGCGGTCCGAACCGGCTGCGCCACAGCACCGCCATCATCAGCCCGGCGAGCCCGTGCACACAGTGCGGGGCGAGCGATCGCAGCAGCAGCCCGCGCCAGGCGGTGCGGACCGGGCGGCGCTCGGCGGTGGTGAGGATCAGACCGTCGAGCGCGGTCAGGACCAGGCAGAAGACGAGCGCCGCGGCCGCGGCGGGGACCAGCACGTACGGGAAGTCGGGGGCCGTCGCGGTGGAGCGGCCACCCAGCGCCGCGCGCCCGCCGAGCAGCACATGGGCGCCGGCCGCGGCCCGGGCGGCGAGGGCGAGTTGGGCGGCCCGCCAGATGCGGCGCACCCGGCGCGGCTCGTCCTCGACGTGGGCGATGAGCGCGCCCGGCACCGCGACGAGGGCGGCGGCGGCCGGCGGCAGGAGGAAGACGGCGGCGAGCAGCACCGGGAAGAAGGAGCCGGAGGCGACCGGCACGCTCACCCGCCCGGCCAGCACCGGGCAGCGGGCGGGCCATTCGCACAGCGCGTACAGGCCCGCCAGGAGCGCGACGGCTGCCCAGGGCACGTTCTGGCGCAGGGCGGGCAGGGCGCAGGCGGCCGCGCCCGTGACGGCGCCGAGGACGGCGATGCGCGCACCCGCCGGAATGTCCCTGAGTCCCCGCGGCTCCGCCATGGCCCCACCTCCCCATTCGCCCGGTCGGCCCAGTGCGTACAGCTTCGCGAGGATAGGCCCGTGTGCGGCGGCGGTCAGGCGCATGGTCGGAATAGGGCGGTTCGGGCCGCCTGGATTAGCACCTTCGGGTGACGTGGGGCGGCCGGCCGGGACATGCCGGAGGGCGGCCGCGACGTGTGTCGCGACCGCCCTCAACTGCTCTGCCGCGAGCGGCAGTTCACCGGTTTTCTTCGTCCGCGTCACAGGGGCGGACGGCGGTCACTCGGGGCGGAGCGTCGGCACCTCTCCGGTGACGACGTCCTGCTCGGGCACGGCCTGGCCCGAGCGGATCAGGTCGATACGGCCCATCACCTTGGAGCGCAGGTCGCTGGGCACGTCGTCCGAGCCGCAGCAGCGCTTCACCAGCTTCTTCACGGCCTGCTCCAGGCCGTACTTCTCCAGGCACGGCGAGCACTCCTCGAAGTGCACCTCGAACTTGTTGCAGTCCGTGGGGGGCATCTCGTGGTCGAGGAACTCGTAGAGATGGTCGAGGACTTCAGAGCAGTCCGTCTCGTGCGGCTCTCCGCAGCTCATGAGCCCGAGCCTTTCGCTTCGTCCGACTCACCGGCGCCGGCCGGGACGAGCCCGCGGTCACGGGCGTAGTCCTCCAGCATTCCGCGCAGTTGGCGGCGGCCCCGGTGCAGGCGGGACATCACCGTACCGATGGGTGTACCCATGATGTCCGCGATCTCCTTGTACGCAAAGCCCTCTACGTCCGCGAGATACACGGCGATGCGGAACTCTTCCGGAATGGCCTGCAAGGCCGCCTTCACGTCCGAGTCGGGCAGGTGGTCCAGCGCCTGCGACTCGGCGGAGCGCAGACCCGTGGACATGTGCGACTCGGCGCGCGCGAGCTGCCAGTCCTCGATCTCCTCGGCGGCGCTGCGCTGGGGCTCGCGCTGCTTCTTCCGGTAGGAGTTGATGAACGTGTTGGTGAGGATCCGGTAGAGCCAAGCCTTCAGGTTGGTGCCCTCGCGGAACTGGTGGAAGGACCCGTACGCCTTGGCATACGTCTCCTGGACCAGGTCTTCCGCATCGGCCGGATTGCGCGTCATGCGCAGGGCGGCCGAGTACATCTGGTCGAGGTAGCCCAGGGCGTCCCGCTCGAAGCGCGCGTTGCGCTCGGCGGTGGTCTCTTCCACGTGGCCGTCGTCGGTCCCTGTGACCGGACCCACCTCCTCGAACGGTGTGCTGAGTCCGAATGCGGACCCACTCGAATCGGAGGATAGACGACGATCCACTCCGCCCGCCGCTCGAACAGGAGCCGTCCTGGCCGCGGGAAGCACCGTCCACTCCAGGTCAGAGGCGGCCTTGCGGCTCGGGCAGATGGTCGAACCCATGCGACGGACTCCCTCTCCACAACTGGTCTGCGTATCCCTTACGACGGCCATAACAGCGCTCCCCCACCCGGCATTCCCCAGGGCGCCGGACGCTCAGAGGGTCAGCGCGCACAGCCATGCCCCGACCGCCCCGGTGATCACGTCCAGTGCCTCCTGCTGGGTGAGGCCGGCCCGTTTGGGCACGGCGAACCCGTGGTCGGCGAAGGGCACTTCCACCAGCTCGTAGCTCCCTTCGGGGAAGGCGTCCGGCGCGGGGAACTCGGCGGGCTTGCCGAAGGGGTCGTTGCCGCCCTGCACCACGAGGGTGGGCGCGCCCGCGCCGAGCAGCTCCGGCGCCCGGGACTTCTCCGGCTTGCCCGGCGGGTGCAGCGGGAAGCTCAGGGCGAGGACGCCGGCCGCGCCGAGCTCCGCCGCCGTGCGGCAGGCGACCCGCGCCCCGGCGCTGCGGCCGCCCGCGACGACGGGCAGCCCCCGCTGCGCCACGGCCGGCCACAGGTCCCGCCAGCCCGTGTCCAGCGTCTTGGGCGCGGGGGCGAGCTTCTTGCCCGCCACCCGCCAGGGCTGCTCCACCAGGGCGACGCTGACCCCGAGCGGCGGCAGCGCGCCGGCCAGCGCCCGCAGGTCGCGGGCCTCGATGCCGCCGCCCGCGCCGTGGCCGACGGCCAGCA
Source organism: Streptomyces sp. ASQP_92 (assembly GCF_025399895.1). GTDB lineage: Bacteria > Actinomycetota > Actinomycetes > Streptomycetales > Streptomycetaceae > Streptomyces. The sequence goes on from NZ_JAODUA010000008.1 coordinate 109,449, forward strand.
CCAGGCGGGGGGCGTCGGCGGGGTGCCAGGTGATGCGCGCCGCTCCGGCGCCGGTCTCAACGATCTCGGTGTCGCTCACGGGCCCATCCTGCCGCCGGTCCCGGCCGGTCCCGCGTACGACATGGGGCGGGTCACATCCGGGGGACGCACCGGCCGGACGGATCGGACGGGTCAGAACAGGGTGCCCTCCTCCGGGCCCTCCAGTTCCTTCAGGAGTTCGGGCCCGTTGTTGCGGACGTTGCTCACCGCCGTCGAGACGGGATAGGCCCGCATCAGCCCCTGCGGGGGTGGCACGAGCAGCCCCCGCAGCGACTCGGTGTCCGTGTGGGACGGGTCGAGCCAGGCGCCCCACCGGTCCGGTGTGAGCATCAGCGGCATCCGGGGGTGGATCTCGGCGAGCGAGCCCGGGCCTTCGGCGGGCGCGACGCCCAGCGGGCCGGTCTCGGCCTCGGTGGTGACCACCGAACACGTCGCCCACCAGGCCAGGGGGTGGTCGTCGGGCAGGGTGCGGTCGCGCCAGAACTCGTAGAGGCCGGCCATCGCGAAGACCGAGCCGTCCGCCGGGGTCACGAAGTACGGCTGCTTGCGCGGCCGCTTCTTCTTCCCCTCGACCTCCAGCTCCCGCTCCCCGACGCCGGTGACCCATTCGTAGTAGCCGTCCGCGGGCACGATGCAGCGCCGGGAGGAGAACGCTTTCTTGAAGGACGGCTTCTCGTGGATCGTCTCCGCGCGCGCGTTGATCATCCGGGCCGCGCCGTCGGGCGACTTCGCCCACGAGGGGACGAGCCCCCACTTCACCTTGCGCAACTGGCGAACCGGACGGGGGTCCTCGGCGTCTTTCAGGGGGCGCTCCAGGACGACGAGGACCTCTTTGGTGGGGGCCACGTTCCAGTCGGGCTCCAGCGCCTGTGCCGGGTCCCACTTCTCCACCTCGAAGACGCCCGCGAGATCCTCGGGCCTGCGACTCGCTGCATACCTACCGCACATGGGTGCCAGACTGCCACGGCCCCCGTACCCCGTGAGGAGCCGTCCCAGAAATGACCGCGCTGCAAGACTTCGAGCTGTTCGGCACCCAGAGCCCGCCGGCCTCCTGGCTGGTCATAGCCACCGGCGTGGTCGCGCTCGTGGCCGTCGTCCCGCACGGCCTGTGGCGCCTGTCCCGCAACGCCGTCACCATCGCCCACGAGGGCGGCCACGGCCTGGTCGCGCTGCTCACCGGGCGCCGCCTCGACGGCATCCGGCTGCACTCCGACACCAGCGGCCTCACCGTGAGCCGGGGCAAGCCGTACGGCCTCGGGATGATCCTGACGGCGGCCGCCGGCTACACCGCGCCGCCGCTCCTCGGCCTCGGCGGCGCCGCCCTGCTCGCCGCCCACCACATCACCCTCCTGCTGTGGCTGGCCACCGCCCTGCTGCTCGCGATGCTGGTGATGATCCGCAACGCGTACGGCGTCCTGACCGTGGTGATCACCGGTGCCGCGTTCCTGCTCGTGTCCTGGCTGACCGGCCCCGACGTACAGTCCGCGTTCGCGTACACGGCCGTGTGGTTCCTGCTGCTCGGCGGGGTGCGCCCGGCCTTCGAGCTCCAGCGCAAGCGCCGTCGGCACAACGACGGCGACTCGGACGCCGACCAGCTCGCCCGGCTCACCCACGTACCACCGGCGCTCTGGCTCTTCCTCTTCCACGCCGTTTCGGTGTGCTCCCTGATCGGCGGCGGCCGCTGGCTGCTCGGCCTCTAGCCGTCGGCCCCACTAAAGTGAGGGCCATGACCGAAACACCCGTGCACCACGCCCTCTGGCCCGCCCCCCTCGCGAGCGGAGCCGTCGACGCGACGATCACCGTGCCCGGATCGAAATCGGTCACCAATCGCGGACTCGTCCTGGCGGCACTGGCCGCCGAGCCCGGCTGGCTGCGCCGCCCCCTGCGCTCGCGCGACACCCTGCTGATGGCGGAGGCGCTGCGCGCCCTGGGCGTCGGCATCGAGGAGGCCGTGGGCCCCGACGGTTCGGGCGAGGCCTGGCGGGTGATCCCGGCCGGCCTGCACGGCCCGGCCACGGTGGACGTCGGCAACGCCGGTACGGTCATGCGCTTCCTGCCGCCGGTGGCGACCCTCGCCGACGGCCCCATCCGCTTCGACGGTGACCCCCGGTCCTACGAGCGCCCGCTGGGCGGTGTCATCGACGGACTGCGCGCGCTGGGTGCCCGCGTCGACGACGACAACCGCGGCGCGCTCCCGATGACCGTGCACGGCGCGGGCGCCCTCGAAGGCGGCCGGGTGGAGATCGACGCCTCCTCCAGCTCCCAGTTCGTCTCGGCCCTGCTGCTGTCCGCGCCCCGCTTCAACCAGGGCGTCGAGGTGCGGCACGTGGGCGCCAAGCTGCCGTCGCTGCCGCACATCCGGATGACGGTGGACATGCTGCGCTGTGTGGGCGCCCAGGTCGACGAGCCGGAGACGGGCGGCGAGCCGAACGTGTGGCGGGTCTCGCACTCGGCGCTGCTCGGTCGCGACCTGACGGTCGAGCCGGACCTGTCCAACGCTCAGCCCTTCCTGGCCGCGGCCCTCATCACGGGCGGCACGGTCGTCATCCCCGACTGGCCGGCCCGCACCACCCAGCCCGGTGACCAACTGCGCCGGATCTTCACCGAGATGGGCGGCACCTGCCAACTGACCGACCGCGGGCTCGTGTTCAAGGGCTCGGGCCGCATCCACGGCATCGACGTGGACCTGAGCGAGGTCGGCGAGCTGACCCCGGGCATCGCGGCCGTCGCGGCCCTCGCCGACTCCCCCTCCACGCTGCGCGGCGTCGCGCATCTGCGCCTGCACGAGACGGACCGCCTTGCCGCCCTCACCAAGGAGATCAATGAGCTGGGCGGCGATGTGACGGAGACCGAGGACGGTCTGCACATCCGGCCGCGCCCGCTGCACGGAGGTGTCTTCCACACCTACGACGACCACCGGATGGCGACGGCCGGCGCGATCATCGGCCTCGCCGTCGAGGGCGTCCAGGTCGAGAACGTGGCGACGACGGCCAAGACGCTGCCCGACTTCCCCGAGATGTGGGACGCCATGCTGACGGGGACCGGAAGCTGAGCGGGGCTTAGGACATGCGCCGCTACGGCAAGAACCCGGACGAGGACGACATCCGCGTCCGCCCCAACCCCAAGGGCAACCGCCCCCGCACCACCATCCGACCCAAGCACGAGGACGCCGCCGAGGGCATGGTCCTCACGGTCGACCGGGGCCGGCTGACCTGTCTGGTCGGCGACCGCACGATCCACGCCATGAAGGCCCGCGAACTGGGCCGCAAGGCCGCGGTGGTGGGCGACCGCGTCGACATCGTCGGCGATCTGTCCGGCAAGAAGGACACGCTCGCGCGGATCGTACGGATCGGCAAGCGCACCTCGGTCCTGCGACGCACGGCCGACGACGACGACCCCTACGAGCGCGTGGTGGTCGCCAACGCCGACCAGCTCGCCATCGTCACGGCGCTCGCCGACCCCGAGCCGCGCCCGCGCCTCATCGACCGCTGTCTGGTGGCGGCGTACGACGGCGGCCTGGAGCCGCTGCTCGTCCTGACCAAGTCGGACCTGGCGCCGGCCGATGAACTCCTGGAGATGTACGGCGCGTTGGGCGTCCCGTACGTCGTCACCTCGCGCGAGGAGCTGTACGAGGGCGACGCGGCCGACCGGGTGCGCGAGCAACTGCACGGCAAGGTCACCGCGTTCGTGGGCCACTCCGGCGTCGGCAAGACGACCCTGGTCAACGCGCTGGTCCCGGAGGCCAGGCGGCGCATCACCGGACATGTCAACGCGGTCACCGGACGCGGCCGCCACACCACCACCTCCGCGCTCGCGCTGCCCCTGGACAGCGCGGACGGCGGCTGGGTCGTCGACACCCCGGGCGTACGGTCCTTCGGGCTCCACCACGTCGACCCGTCGCGGGTGATCCTGGCCTTCCCCGACCTCGTACCGGGCACCGCGAACTGTCCGCGCGCGTGCAGCCACGACGAGGCCGAGTGCGCGCTCGACCAGTGGGTGGCGGACGGCCACGCCGATCCGGCCCGGCTCTATTCGCTGCGCCGGCTGCTCGCGACCAGGGAGCGACGCGAGGGCGACTGACCCGTTTCCAGGGGCGTGCGCGGACCCCGCGTTGCATAATCGCCCCAAGTGTTGACCATGCAGTCAGCGACGACGAGGCGTTGTGGGAGGCCCTGGAGATGGCGTGGCTGCTGGTCGTGGTGGCGGGAATCCTGGAAACGGGCTTCGCCGTCTGTCTGAAGCTCTCGCACGGTTTCACCCGGCTGTGGCCGACGATCGCCTTCGCCGCGTTCGCCCTCGGCTCGTTCGGCCTGCTGACGCTGTCCCTGCGGAAGCTGGACGTGGGCCCGGCGTACGCGGTGTGGACGGGCATCGGGGCAGCCGGTACCGCGATCTACGGCATGGTCTTCCTCGGGGACGTGGTCTCCACCCTCAAGCTGGTGTCGATCTCCCTGGTCATCGTCGGCGTGATCGGCCTCCAGATCTCGGGATCGGCCCACTGACCCACGCCCCGGGGCCTGTTGACGGGGCGTCAGTTGCGGGGCGGCTGTTCCGGGGCCCGCATCGGGAGCGGGGTGAGTACCGCGCGCAGATAGACGGACTGGCCCTCGCCCCGTCCCGGGGGTGCCACGAGGCAGGACAGGCCGAGCCGCACCGCCGTCTCGCAGTACCGGCCGAGCTCCACCGGATCCGCGCCCGGCACCTGCGCCGCCAGGGCCGCGAGCGCCCGGTCCCTGACGGTGGCCACGAGTTCGGCGGGGCCCGGCACCCCGGCGTCGGCGCGGCGCTGGGCGGGCACGGTCGAGGCCCTGGGGGTGCGCGGAGGGGACGGCGCCGGAAGGCGTTCGCTCCAGCAGCCCGTGAGCAGGGCGCGCACCAGGACGCTGGAGCGGGCCGAGCCGAGCATCCACTCCGCCACGAGCACCATGCGGTCGGCGGGGCCGGTGGGTTCGGCCAGCGCCCGGTCGACGCCCCGCAGATAGACATCGGCCTCCCGGCGCACAAGAGCCCGGGCGAGGCCGTCCTTGCCGCCGAACTCGTTGTAGAGGGTCTGCCGCGAGACCCCCGCCGCGGCTGCCACGTCCACCATCCGCACCGCGGGCCAGGGCAGTTCCGCGAGCGCCGAGAGGGCGACGTCGAGCAACGCTTCCCGCGCCGTGGGCATGGTCGCCTCCGGAGCCCCCGAGGCCTGGCGAGCGGCTCCTGGTTCAGGGTTGACGCGGCCGCCGGGGGTGTCAAGGGGCGCCGGGGGCGGGCGCGGGGGCGTCCCGGAGTGCGGGCGCCGTGGCTCGTACAGCGGACGGTCGCTACGGTGGTGACCATGCCCGACTATCACGATGATCTGCGTCTCGCCCACGTCCTCGCGGACGCCGCGGACGCGGCCACCATGGACCGGTTCAAGGCCCTCGACCTGAAGGTCGAGACCAAGCCGGACATGACGCCGGTGAGCGAGGCCGACAAGGCGGCCGAGGAGGTCATCCGGGGGCATCTGCATCGGGCGCGGCCGCGCGATGCGATCCTCGGCGAGGAGTACGGCCTGGAGGGCACGGGCCCGCGGCGCTGGGTGGTCGACCCGATCGACGGCACCAAGAACTACGTCCGGGGCGTGCCGGTGTGGGCGACGCTGATCTCGTTGATGGAGGCGGGCGAGAACGGGTTCCAGCCGGTGGTGGGCGTCGTCTCGGCACCCGCCCTGAACCGGCGCTGGTGGGCGGCGAAGGGCCATGGCGCGTACACCGGACGCAGTCTCACCTCGGCGACCCGGCTGCACGTCTCCAGCGTCTCGGAGCTGGCCGACGCCTCGTTCTCGTACTCCTCGCTGAGCGGTTGGGAGGAGCGGGGCAAGCTCGACGACTTCCTCGATCTGACGCGGGAGTGCTGGCGCACCCGCGCCTACGGTGACTTCTGGCCGTACATGATGGTCGCCGAGGGCTCGGTGGACTTCTGCGCGGAGCCGGAGCTGTCCCTGTGGGACATGGCGGCGAACGTGATCGTGGTGCAGGAGGCCGGGGGCGTCTTCACCGGTCTCGACGGCAGGACGGGTCCGCACAGCGGCAACGCGGCGGCCTCCAACGGCCTGCTCCACGAGGAGCTGCTCGGCTACCTCGGAGACACTCCGCAGCCCTGACGGGGGCCGGGCGCGTGGGGCACTTCACCGGCGGGGCCGCTCGGGTCCGGCACGGCCGGGCTCCCGCGCGTGTCATGGCTGAGGCGCGCGAGAGGCGTGTGCCGTGGTTTTGCGCGCCCCTCAACGGGCCTCTACCCACCCCTTGTTGACGGGCGGCCGGGATGCGACTCTAGGAGTCCCCCCACTTGTGAACTTGTGAATCCCTTTCGGGGCGGGCTTCTCGCGCCGTGCCCGGAAGCGGAATCCACCAGGAGGTGGCCCTCTTCATGCTCGTCCGTGACGCCATGAGCACGATGGTCCTCACCATCGGACCCGACCACACCCTCCGCCAGGCGGCAGGGCTGATGTCCGCGCGCCGCATCGGCGCGGCCGTCGTCCTCGACCCCGACACCAGCGGCCTCGGCATCCTTACCGAGCGCGACATCCTCAACGCCGTCGGCCGGGGTCTCGACCCCGACCACGAGACGGCGAGCAAACACACCACCACCGACGTCGTGTTCGCGGCGCCGTCCTGGACCCTGGTCGAGGCCGCCGAGGCCATGACGCACGGCGGGTTCCGGCATCTGATCGTGCTCGACGACCACGGCCCGGTCGGCATCGTCTCGGTCCGCGACATCATCCGCTGCTGGGCCCCGGCGCGCCCCGAAGCCGCCCTGACCGGCTGAACAGGCGTACCCCGCACGCCGGTTGACGGTGTCCGGTGCACGCCGGAAGGCCGGACCCCCGAAGGGAAGTCCGGCCTTCCGTCCCTCGGCAGGCGGGCCCGTATCAGCCGCGAAGGGCCTGGACCGCGGCTTCGAGCCGCTTGCCGAAGTCGTCGTCCGCCTGGCGGAAGTTGTTGATCGCCCGGTCCGCGATGTCCTCGCGGGACACCTTGGCGATGAAGCCCGCCAGGTTGTCGATCAGACGGGTCTTCTCGTCCTCCGAGTACAGCCGGTAGAGGTTTCCGGCCTGCACGAAGTCGTTGTCCTCGGCGTGCACGGGCGCTGCCCCGGTGCCCGTGACCCCGGTGACGGAACTGCCCTGCCACAGCGGGCGGTCGGTCTGGGACGGCCCGCCGAAGCTGTTGGGCTCGTAGTTCTTCGCACCCTTGTGGCGGCCGTCGTACAGGTAGCCGTCACGGGAGTTGGTGCGCGCCTCGGTGGCGTGCGGGCGGTTGACCGGCAGGTGGTCGGCGTTGATGCCGACGCGGTAGCGGTGCGCGTCGCCGTACGCGAAGAGGCGGCCCTGGAGCATCTTGTCCGGGGAGGGACCGATACCGGGGACGAAGTGGGCGGGGCTGAAGATGGACTGCTCGACCTCCGCGAAGATGTTCTCCGGGTTGCGGTTGAGCTCCAGCTTGCCGATCTCGATCGGCGGGTAGTCCGCGTGCGGCCACACCTTGGTGAGGTCGAACGGGTTGAAGCGGTACGTCGCCGCGTCCGCCTCCGGCATGATCTGCACCTGCACGGTCCAGGACGGGAAGTCACCGCGCTCGATGGCCTCGCGCAGGTCGCGCTGGTGGCTGTCCGGGTCCTCACCGGCGAGCTTGTTGGCCTCGTCCTGGGTGAGGTTCTTGATCCCCTGGTCGGTCTTGAAGTGGTACTTGACCCAGAAGACCTCGCCGGCCTCGTTGTTCCACTGGTAGGTGTGCGAGCCGTAGCCGTTCATGTGGCGCAGGGTGGCCGGGATGCCGCGGTCACCGAAGAGCCAGGTCACCTGGTGGGTGCTCTCGGGGCTCAGGCCCCAGAAGTCCCAGACGTTGTCGGCTTCCTGGCTGCCCGTGTACGGGTCGCGCTTCTGGGTGTGGATGAAGTCGGGGAACTTGATGGCGTCCTTGATGAAGAAGACGGGCGTGTTGTTGCCGACCAGGTCGTAGTTCCCCTCCTCCGTGTAGAACTTCAGCGCGAAGCCGCGGGGGTCGCGCACGGCGTCGGCGGAACCGAGGTTGCCGGCCACCGTGGAGAAGCGCAGGAACGTCTCGGTCTGCTTGCCGACCTCGGAGAGGAACGCGGCGCGCGTCCACTGCGAGACGTCACGGGTGAGCGTGAAGGTGCCGTACGCACCCGCGCCGCGGGCGTGCACGATGCGCTCCGGGATGCGCTCGCGGTTGAAGTGGGCGAGCTTCTCCAGGAGCGACTGGTCCTGGATCAGAACCGGCCCGCCGGCGCCCGCGGTCGCGCTGTTCTGGTTGTCGGCGACCGGCGCGCCGGCCTCCGTCGTGAGCGGTCCCTGTGTCACGTGCGCCTCCAGCGTCATGTCCTGCGAGTCCTGTCCCGCGGCTTAACTGGTTTCGATCCTACAATGGACATTGTCTAAGTCAAACGACGGTCCAATCCCACACCGATTCGGGACTGGGCCGCTCCCCTGTTAGGCTGGGGCGCATGAGCGACCTGTTGGAGCGACTGCGCGGCCGCGGCTGGCGCATGACCGCACAGCGGCGCGTCGTGGCCGAGGTGCTCGACGGCGACCACGTCCACCTCACGGCGGACGAGGTCCATGCCCGCGCGGCGGAACGGCTGCCCGAGATCTCCCGGGCCACGGTGTACAACACCCTGGGCGAGCTGGTGACCCTCGGCGAGATCCTGGAAGTCTCCACGGACCGCCGCGCCAAGCGCTACGACCCGAACGCGCACCGGCCCCACCAGCACCTGGTCTGCGCCCAGTGCGGCGCGATCCGCGACGTCCACCCGCAGGGCAACCCGCTGGCCGACCTCCCGGACACCGAGCGCTTCGGCTTCACGATCGCCGCCGTCGAGGTCACCTACCGGGGCACCTGCCCCAACTGCGCAGCGGCCTGACCGCCCGCACCCCCGCACGACGAAGCCCTCCGGCACCGGCCGGAGGGCTTCTCTTGTGCGCGCTTCTTCTGTGCGCCGCCCATCTTCCGGGCGCCCGGCACTCCACGCATACACGGAAACGGCTGAGGCCCGAATCCCCCAAAGGATTCGGGCCTCATCCTGCAAGTAGCGGGGACAGGATTTGAACCTGCGACCTCTGGGTTATGAGCCCAGCGAGCTACCGAGCTGCTCCACCCCGCGTCGGTGAACACAACCCTACGGGACGGTGTGGACCAGCGCAAATCTGTTCCCCACCGGGGCGGGGCCACCCGCTCGCTAGGCCGTGAGCTCCTGGTGGAGCGCCTCGCGCAGCCGGGCCGCCCGCTCGGCGACCTCCGCCGGACCCAGCTCGACCGCCCTGGCGCACCAGCGCTGCCCCTCGCTGAGCTCGCCGTGCCGGGCGGCGAGCAGCGCCAGGCGCAGCGCGGCCCGGCCGTGCCCGGCGTGCGCGGCCCGGCTCCACCACAGCGCGGCCTCGCGCTCCCGGCCCTCCCGGGCCAGCAGCAGGCCCAGGTTGAAGGCGCCGTTGCGGCTGCCCGCCTCGGCGGCCTCCCCGTACCAGCGCGCGGCCGCCTCCAGGTCACCCCGGGCCGCGGCCAGCATGCCGACCCGCACCTGGGCCCGGCGGTGGCCCTGCTGCGCGGCCCGCTCGTACCACTCCTCGCACTCGGTCTTCTCACCCATCGGCTCGCCCAGCGCGGGCGGGCCCGGCGGGGGCTGGCGCGCGTCCAGGACGGTGGCGAGGCGGAAGGCGGCCTCCGCGCTGCCGCCGCCCGCCGCGCACCGCAGATGGCGCTCGGCGGCCTGCTCCTCGCCGTCCCGCAGCAGTGCGATGCCGACCTGGAGGGCGGCGTCGGTGTGCCCGGCGGCCGCGGCCCGCTCGTACCACTTCAGCGCGGTGCGGTCGTCGTCCCGGCCGGCGTACAGGATGCCGAGGTTGAAGGCGGCGTCCACGCTGCCGGCCTCGGCGGCCTTGGAGAACCAGGGCTCCGCGCCCGTCGCGTCCCCGGCCTGGAGCAGCAGGATGGCGAGCGCGTTGGCGGCCTCGCGGTGCCCGGAGTAGGCGGCCCTGCGGTACCACTGCTCGGCCTGCGCGGTGCGGTTCTGGGCGGCGCAGAGCAGCCCCAGGTTGTACGCCCCGTTCACGTCCCCGGCGCTCATCGCGGCCCGGTACCAGCGCTCGGCGGTCTGCTGCTCGCCGCGCGCCGCGTGCAGGGCGCCCAGCGCGTTGGCGGCGTTGCCGTCGCCGTCCTGGGCGGCCCGCAGCCACCACACGGCGGCGCTCTCCTCGTCGCCGGCGTCGCGCAGCAGGAAGCCGAGCGCGCAGGCGGCCTTGGCCTCGCCGTCCTTGGCGGAGGTCAGGTACCAGCGGCCCGCTTCCTTGAGCTCGCCCCTTTTCTCCAGGATCGCCCCCAGGTGCAGGGCGGCCCTGCGGTGGCCCCGGGCGGCGGCCTGCCGGTACCAGGGCTCGGCCTCGTCGGTGGCCCCCTCGGCCTCCGGCGACTCCGCGACAGCGATGTCACCCGGGCCGTCACCGGCGGTCTCGTCGTCGGTGCGTCCGTCGAGGAGGCGGGCGAGCCGGTAGGCGGCCTCGCGGTGGCCCTGCTCGGCGGCGGCGCGCAGCCAGCGCTCGGCGCCGACATCACTGCGGTGCTCCAGGAGGTCGGCGAGCGCGTACGCGCCGAGCGCGTGGCCCTGCTCGGCGGACTGGCGCAGCCAGTACTCGGCGGCGGGCTCGTCGCCACGCTCGCGGTAGTGGCGGCCCAGGGCGTGGGCCGCGGCGGCGGATCCGGCGACGGCGGCGATGCGCCACCAGCCGGCCGCCTCGTCCGCGTAACCGCGCTGGTGGAGCAGGACACCGAGGTTGTTGGCCGCGGCCCGGTCGCCCTCGGCGGTGGCGCCGCGCAGATAGGGCTCGGCGCCGTCGAGGTCGCCACGGCGCAGCAGCAGGGCGCCGAGCACGCTCATCGACTCGGCGTCTCCACCGTCGGCGGCACGCCGGTGCCGCGCCTCGGTCTCGGCGTCGGCGGTGTCGGCGTCCTCATCGGAGCGTGTCTGCACAAACCGCCCTGTCTCCAACAGAGTTGCCCTGTCCCCCATAAATACCATCGTCGCACCACCCGCAACCCGCGTACACCTGGTATACCGCAGCCAGTGAGGTCACTTCAGCGTTTTGTCGACATGCCCACAGGGAGACACGCCAAACCCTTTCGGCTCAACTCCCGTTGGTAAGAGCGGTTTTCGGATGGAAGGGTTCCAGCCAACGGTGGTCGGCCGTGGCCACCCGGGTGCGAACGCGACGAGGGCCCGGATCCTTGAAAGGATCCGGGCCCTCGTCCGTGAGTAGCGGGGACAGGATTTGAACCTGCGACCTCTGGGTTATGAGCCCAGCGAGCTACCGAGCTGCTCCACCCCGCGTCGGTGAACCCAACGCTACCACGGCACGGGGTGGGCCCCTGACCGGAGCCGGCCCGGTCCTCCCAGGTCAGCTCCGGTCCACCAGGGTCAGCTCTTCGGCTTGGCCGCCTTGGCCTGTGCGTCGGCCGCACGCTGGAGGGCCTGTTGCAGCGCCTTCTGGGCGTCGCCGTAGGTCTTCCAGTCGCCCTTGGCGAGCGCCTTCTGGCCGTCGTCGTACGCCTTCTGGGCGTCCTTGATGGCCTGGTCCACCGTGGCGTTGCCGGAGTCCGGCGGCGTGGTGGTGGGAGGCATGGTCGGCGGATTCGTCGTGGGCGGTGGGGTCGTCCCGCCCGATTCGAAGGCGGCGCTGAGCGCGTCGGCCAGGTTGTCCCGGAAGACGGTCTTGTCCCCGTAGGAGACGCCGACCTTCTTCAGGAGCGGATAGTTGGCGCTGCCACCGCGGGCGTACACCGGCTCGATGTACAGGAAGCCGCCGCCCAGCGGCACGGTCAGCAGGTTCCCGTAGTCGATCTCGGAGTCGGTGCCCCTCAAGTTCCTGACGAACTCGGCCACTTCGGGCAGGCCGTTCAGCTTGCTCTGCACCTGTTGGGGGCCCTGCACGTTGTCGGTGACCCTGAGCAGTCTGATCTTGCCGTAGTCCTTGCTCGCGGCATCGGCGTCGATCGCCATGAACCCGCCCAGGTTGGGGCGGCCGTTGGGCGTGAACGTCGTCGTGAGCGAGAACTTCTTCCCCTCGGACTCGGCCCCGGGCATCTTCATGGACAGGTAGTACGGCGGGACCGCGCTGTTGTCCTTGTTGGTCGGGTCGTCCGGGACCTGCCAGGCGTCACTGCCGCTGTAGAACTGCGCGGGGTTGGTGACGTGGTAGCGGGTCAGCAGCTCGCGCTGGACCTTGAACATGTCCTGCGGGTAGCGCAGGTGTGCAAGCAGCTCCGCGGGGATCGACGACTTGGCCTTCACCGTGCCGGGGAAGGCCTTCATCCAGGTCTTGAGGACCGGGTCCTTGTCGTCCCACTGGTACAGGGTGACCGTGCCGTCGTACGCGTCGACGGTCGCCTTCACCGAGTTGCGGATGTAGTTGACCTGGTTCTGCTGGGCCACCACCGCGCGCTGGTTGTCGGTCAGCGAGTCCGTGGTGGTCTCGCCGAGCGTGGTGCGCGAGGCGTAGGGGTAGCCGTTGGTCGTCGTGTACGCGTCGACGACCCACTGGATGCGCTTGCCGACGACCGCCGGGTAGGCGTCGCCGTCAATGGTCAGCCAGGGGGCGACCGCCTCGACGCGCTCCTTCGGGGTGCGGTTGTAGAGGATCTTCGATCCCTTGCCGATGGCTCCCGAGTACAGGATCTGCGGCTCGTTGAAGGTGACCGCGTACGCGGCCCGGCTGAAGGGGTTGGACAGGCTCACGCCGCCCTTGCCCTCGAAGCTCGTCGTGACCTGGCCCTTGCCCTCGCTCTCGTAGTCGAGCTCCTTCTGGGGCCCGCCGACGATCGAGTACTGGTCGGTCTTCTCGCCGTAGTAGACGCGCTGCTGGTAGTCCGAGGGGAGCTGGCCGCTGGTGGGCAGCCCGGACTCGGTGAAGTCCGGCGCGCCGTTGACGTCCACGCTGGTGCCCTTGGCCGCGATCGCGCCGAAGCCATGGGTGTAGGTGAAGTGGTCGTTGATCCAGTTGCGCTTGTCGATGCCCTTGAGGTCGAGCTCGCGCAGACCGATGACGGTGTCCTGCTCCTTGCCGTCCTTGTCCGTGTAGCGGTCCACGTCCAGGGTCGAGGGGAACTGGTAGTACTTGCGCTCCTGCTGGAGCTGCTGGAAGGCGGGCGAGACGACGTTGGGGTCGATGAGCCGGTAGCTGGCCGCCGAGTCGGCGTCCGAGCGCAGCTTCGCGTTGTCCTTGGCGTCGGTGGTGCCCTTGTAGTCCTGCACGTCCGCCGCGTCGATGCCGTACGCCTTGCGGGTGGCATCGATGTTCTTCTGGATGTACGGGGCTTCCTTGGCCTGCTCGTTGGGCTGGACCTGGAACTTCTGCACGATCGCCGGGTAGAGCCCCCCGATCAGGATCGCCGAGAGCACCATCAGGCCGAAGCCGATGACGGGGAGCTGCCAGGTGCGGCGCCACAGGGTGGCGAAGAACAGCACCGCGCAGATGACCGCGATGCAGAACAGGATGGTCTTCGCGGGGAGATAGGCGTTGGCGTCGACGTACCGCAGACCCGTCCAGTTGTTGGTCGCCTTGAAGTCACTGGACTTGACCGCGAGGCCGTACCGGTCCAGCCAGTACGCCACCGCCTTGAGGAGCACGAAGACACCGAGCAGCACCGAGAGGTGACCGGTGGCGGCCCCCGTGGCGCGCGCGCCGGGGCTGGTGATGCGCAGCCCGCCGTACAGGTAGTGCGTGAGGGCGGCGGCGATCAGCGACAGGACGGCCGCGGCGAAGCCGAAGCCGAGCATGAAGCGGTACCAGGGCAGGTCGAAGGCGTAGAACGACACGTCCAGATGGAACTGGGGGTCCTTCTGGCCGAACGGCACCCCGTTGACCCACATCAGCCAGGTGCGCCACTGCCCGGAGGCGGACGCGCCGGCGATCAGGCCGATCAGCGCGGCGACCCCGAGCAGCATCCACTTCTTGTACGGGGCGATGCCCATCCGGTAGCGGTCGAGGCTCTGCTGCTCCAGGGACATCGCGCTGAGCGGCGGCCGCAGCCGGTGTGCCAGCCAGATGTTCAGGCCGACGGCCAGGGCCATCAGGAGTCCGAAGACGCAGAACAGTCCGATCTTGGTCCACAACTGGGTGGTGAAGACCGACGAGTAGTGGACCGAGCGGTACCACAGCCAGTCCGTCCAGAACCCCGCGAACATGACGAAGGCCATGGCAAGCACGGCCAGGATGCCCAGTGTCATGAGCAGGGTCCGGACCCGGCGGGACGGCCGGCCGACTCTGATCCGTGGCCCGGACGGGCCTGAGCCGCGGTCCGGCATCTGGAAAGCCAACGTGCGCACCTCGAAGTTCGCTGTCGTATGGGCGGGCCCCGCGATCGTAGAGCCCACTCATGCAACTTACTGAGGCTTTACTCAGTTCCCGATCGGGGGGTGAAAGAGGGCAGGATGTTGTCCATGTCCAACGTTTCCCCCTCAGGCCCCCCGATGGCAGCGAGCCCGCTCACCCGCGCGGTGCTCGAAATCGACGAGTACGCGTCCGGCTTCGGCTGGGACAAGCCGGCCCGCCTCTTCGCCCTCGTCGACACCGCGAAGCTCCGCGCCAAGGCGCCGGGCGTGGTCTCCGCCGCCGATGACGCGGCGGTCTCCGGGCTGACCCCGATCGACCAGGAGGAGATCCCGCGGAACAAGCCGCTGGACAAGTTCCTCGGCACCATCGAGTGGCCCGACTCGGTGGCCGGCTGCGCGCTCACGGTGGAGCGCCTGATGCTGCCGCCGTCCGCCGAGGCCTCCGTGCCCGAGGGGCTCGGTGACAAGGAGCTCGCCAAGTGGGTGGCCGCCCACCCCGACCGCCAGGAGGTGCGGCTGACGGTGGCGGTGCTGCGCGGCGGCGCCCGCGAGTCCGCCATCCGGCTGCGCGAGAAGGACTCCGCCACCGAGGTCCTGACCGGCCCCGACCTGGTGCCGGGCCTCGCCGAGGCGCTGGCGGCGACCTTCGCCTAGGCCGCGTACGGGGGCGCGGCGGCCGTCACCTGGCCGAGCAGCTCGGCAGGCCCGCCGTGTCCCCCGTGCGGAGCTTCTCCAGCGCCTGGCGGGCGTCGTGGATGGTGTCGACCTTCACCAGGGTGAGCCCTGCCGGGATGTCGGCCGCGGCCGCCGCGCAGTTGTCCTTGGGCGTCAGGAAGTAGCGGGCGCCCGCCTGGCGTGCGCCGATCAGCTTCATCTCGATGCCGCCGATCGGGCCGACCTTGCCGGCGTCGTCGATCGTGCCGGTGCCGGCGATGAACTTCCCGCCGGTCAGGTCCTCGGGCGTCAGCTTGTCGACGATGCCGAGCGAGAACATCAGGCCCGCGCTGGGGCCGCCGACGTCGGCGAGCTTGATGTCGACGGTGAACGGGAAGGCGTGGTCGTTCCCGGCCTGGATGCCGACGATGGCCCGGTCGCTGTCCGGCGCCTTCTCCGTGGTGATCGTCACCTTCTCGCCGCCCTCGGGCGCCCGGCCGGCCTTCTTGGCGACCCCGGCCTCCTTGGCGGGGACGATCGTGAAGACCACGTTCTGTCCCGGCTTGTGCTTGGTGACGAGCGTGGCGACATCGGCGGGCTTGGTGACCGCGGTGCCGTCGACCGCCTTGATCGCGTCCCCGGCGTGCAGCTTGCCCTCGGCGGGGCTGCCCTTGACGACCGAGGAGACGATGACCCAGCTCTTGACCGGGATGTGCAGCTCGTTCAGGGCCGCCACCTTGGCGCTCTCCTGCGACTGGCTGAACTCCTCGGCGTTCTCCTGGTTGGACTGCTCGTCGGTCTTGCCGTCCGGGTAGAGCGTGTCGTGCGGGACGACCACGCTGTCGTGCGCCAGCCAGCCGTAGACGGCCTCGACGAGGTTCATCCGGTAGTCGGCCCCGGTGACGCGCACCGTCGTCATGTTGAGGTGCCCGGTCGTCGGGTACGTCTTGTGGCCTGCGATCTGGAGCACCGGCTCGCCGCCGGAGTCGCCGAGCGTGTTCACGGTGGGCCCGGGAGACATCTCGGCGTACGGGACTTTGATGAGCACGCCGGCGCAGAGCAGCGCGATCAGGACGAGGGTGGAGGCGAGCATCGTCGCGGTGCGGCGTGGCATGGCACGACAGTACGGGACCGGTCCCGGCGCCCACCCCTGGGGCCGGTCCGTACGGGGGCCGTTGGCGACCGCGTACGGGCAAAGGGCGCGGCGCGCCGACGGGGAAGGTCCTAGAGGGCGTCGGTTCCGGAGTGGGTCTTCTCCATCGCTTCACGGAACCGGCTGTATCCGGCGAGTTCAGCCACGTCGCCGGTGGTGCGATCACGGGCGGTCCAGCTCGCCCATATCGCCGCGCCGACGCAAGCGAAAAGCGGAATCAGCAGCCAGGTGAGTACAGCCATTCCGACCTCCCGTCCCCTATGAGCGACCGCAACTGACAGATCAGCAGATTAGCCATCCGCCGGTTCAACGCTTACGCCAGGGGTGCGGTTACGCAAATCGGGGCGCATGGCGCCCGCCGGGGTTTCGGACGGACGGCCCGCCTCAGCAGGCCCCCACCCACTCCTCGGTGCCGTCGGAGAACTTCTGGTGCTTCCAGATCGGGACCTCGTGCTTCAGGTCGTCGATCAGCTTGCGGCAGGCCTCGAAGGCCTCCGCGCGGTGCGGGCAGGAGACCGCGACGACGACTGCGATATCCCCCACGGCCAGATCGCCCACACGGTGGACGGCGGCCAGCGCGCGGACCGGATAGTCGGCGACGACCTTCTCGGCCACCCGGCGCATCTCCGCCTCGGCGCTCGGGTGGCAGGAGTACCCCAGCGTGTCGACGTCGGTGCCGCCGTCGTGGTTGCGCACGGTGCCGACGAAGAGCGTGGTGCCCCCCGCCGCGAAGTCGCCCGAAGCCGCGAAGACCTCGTCGACCGAGAGCGGGGTGTCACGGATCGCGAGGAGGCGGATCGGGTCGTGCGCCGCCTGCTCGCCGGGGTGGTCGGGGTAGGTGCGTGCCATGGTTCCCATCGTGCCGTACGGGAGTGACATCGCGGTATAGCTCTTTCGACCGGGCGCCACGGCTCTCCGTAGGAGGGTCCTACAGCCCCCGGCGCTTGCGGGCCCTGCGCACCACGGCGGCGGCGCCGAGCAGCGCGACGGTGGCGCCGGCGGCACCGGCGGCGGTGGCGTCCTTGCGGCCGAGCCGGCGGCCCGCGACGGTGTGCCGGCCCGCGACCTCTTCGAGGAGTTCGGCCAGCACCTCCTCGTTGGTCCACTGCGGCCGCCAGCCGGCGTCGTGCAGCCGCCCGACGCTGACGACCCACGGGTGCATCGTGTACGCCAGGTCGCCGGCGGGCGAGGGCGTGAGCCCGATCCGGTGCAGCCGGGCCGCCGCGCCCAGGGCGACCGCCGAGGGCAGCTCCATGCGGCGGATGCCGCTGAGCTCCTCGACCTCCTCCTGTTCGAGCCAGCCGTCGCAGCCGACCGCGAACTCACCCTCGACCTTCTCCAGAGCGGCGTACTCCAGGGCGCTGCACAGGTCGTCGACGTGGCAGAACTGCCAGGTCGGCCGGGATCCGGCGACGACCAGGAGACGCGGCGACTCGAAGTACCGGGTGAGGGCGGTGTCGGTGCCGCCGACCAGGACGGCGGGCCGCACCACGGTCACGTTCAGGCCGGGGTGGGCGCGCGGGGCCCGCCGTCCCAGGCGCTCGATCTCCAGGAGGTCGCCGACGCCGGTCGCCTCGGCGGTGGCCCGCAGCTCGGCGTCCTCGGAGAGCGGGATGTCGTTGTCGGGCAGCGCCCCGTAGACCATGGCCGAGGTGCAGAGCACCACCCGGTGCACGCCGGCGGCGGCCGCGGCGGTCAGGACGGTCTGGGTGCCGCGCACGTTGTAGGCGGTGCGGGCGGCCGTGTCCGTCTCCAGGTCGAGGTCGAGCGCCAGGTGCACGACGACGTCGACGCCGCGCAGCTTCTCGGCGATCGCCGGGTCGCGTACGTCCAAAATGTGCCAGGTCGCCTCGGAGACCTCGCCCCGTCGTTCGTCGAGGGCGACGACCTGCTTGACCTCGTCGGACGCGGCGAGCCGCGCGGTCAGCAGGGCGCCGATTCCCGACGCGGCACCGGTAACGGCGACGACGGGACCGCGCGATGTTGAGGTTGAGAGGTTTCGCGCTGCGCGAACCTGCGGATCTGGGGAACTCACCGGGCGTCTCCAGCGGTTGTCTTCAGTACGTACGTTAATGACGCGTACGTACCAGGTGGCGTCCATCCTGCCGCAGGCCGCGAGGCGGCGGAGCACCGAGCCCTTATCCGGCTCGGATGTCTACGCTGGTGGTGTTGTGGGGAAGCCGCCGTCGGCAGGAGCCGACGGCCTAACGAGCCGAGGAAACCCGTGAGTGACACCCCATTCGGATTTGGCCTTCCGCCGGAGGAGCCGGACAACGGCGACGGCAAGAAGAAGGACCCTGCCGGAGGTGGTCAGGGTGCAGGCGGGCAGGGCGGAAACCCCTTCGGCTTCCCGGGAGCGGGCGGCGGGGACAATCCGTTCGCCGCGATGTTCGGTTCGATGAACCCGAACGACCTGGGCGCCGCCTTCCAGCAGCTCGGCCAGATGCTCAGCTATGAGGGCGGTCCCGTGAACTGGGACATGGCCAAGCAGATCGCCCGCCAGACCGTCGCCCAGGGCACCGCGGACGGCACCAAGGACGAGAGCGTCGGCCCCGCCGAGCGCGCCGCCGTCCAGGAGGCCGTGCGCCTGGCCGACCTGTGGCTGGACGACGCGACGTCGCTGCCCTCGGGTTCGACGACCGCCGTGGCGTGGAGCCGCGCGGAGTGGGTCGAGGCCACCCAGCCCGCCTGGAAGGAGCTGGTCGACCCGGTCGCCGAGCGCGTCGGGGCGGCCATGGGCGGTGTGCTGCCCGAGGAGATGCAGGCCATGGCGGGCCCGCTGATCGGCATGATGCGCTCCATGGGCGGCGCCATGTTCGGCCAGCAGATCGGGCAGGCCGTGGGCGTGCTCGCGGGCGAGGTGGTCGGCTCGACCGACATCGGGCTGCCGCTGGGCCCGGCCGGAAAGGCCGCGCTGCTGCCGCTGAACATCGAGGCCTTCGGCAAGGACCTGGGCGTCCCCAAGGACGAGGTCCGCCTGTATCTGGCGCTGCGCGAGGCCGCTCACCAGCGTCTCTTCGCCCATGTACCGTGGCTGCGCTCGCACCTGTTCGGTGCGGTGGAGGGCTACGCCCGCGGGATCAAGGTCGACTCCGCGAAGCTGGAGGACGCCGTCGGCCAGCTCGACGTGTCCAACCCGGAGCAGCTTCAGGAGGCGCTCCAGCAGGGCATGTTCCAGCCGGAGGACACCCCGGAGCAGAAGGCGGCCCTGGCCCGCCTGGAGACGGCGCTCGCGCTGGTCGAGGGCTGGGTGGACGCGGTGGTCCACGCGGCCGCCAAGCCGCGCCTCACCTCGGCGGACGCGCTGCGCGAGACGCTGCGCCGGCGCCGGGCGACCGGTGGCCCGGCCGAGCAGACCTTCGCGACGCTGATCGGTCTCGAACTGCGGCCGCGCCGGCTGCGGGACGCCTCGCGCCTGTGGGCCTCGCTCACCGACGCGCGGGGTGTGGACGGCCGGGACGACCTGTGGGAGCACCCGGACATGCTGCCGACCGCCTCCGACCTGGACGACCCGGACGGCTTCGTGCACCGCGAGCACCTGGACTTCTCGGAGCTCGACAAGATGCTGGGCGAGGCCGCCGAGCAGAACGGCCCCTCCCTGAAGAAGGACAAGGGCGACCGGAAGGCGGACGGCGAGAACGGCTCCGCCGACGAGAACGACGGCAAGGACGACTCCGACAAGTGAGCCTGCACGACGACGCCGTCCGCGTACTGAAGGCGTACGAGGGCCAGCCCGAGCTGCGCGGGACCTATCTGGACCATCTCGACACGCACCCCGACGGCATGTGGAAGGCCTGCACGGCGGGCCATCTCACGGCGAGCGCGCTGGTCGTCGACCCGGAGCGCGGGCGGGTGCTGCTCACGCTGCACCGCAAGCTCGGCATGTGGCTCCAGATGGGCGGTCACTGCGAGCCGGGGGATGCCACGGTGGCGGCCGCGGCGCTGCGCGAGGCCGAGGAGGAGTCCGGTGTGGCCGGTCTCACCCTGCTGCCCGGCGGGCCCGTCCGTCTGGACCGGCATCCGATCCCGGCGCCCTGCCACTGGCACCTGGACGTCCAGTACGCGGCGCTCGCCCCACCCGGCGCGGTCGAGACGATCAGCGACGAGTCCCTGGATCTGCGCTGGTTCGCCTACAACGAGGTGGCCGGGGCGGCCGACGCATCGGTGGTCCGGCTGCTCGCGGAGACCCGGGCCCGGCTGTAGCCGAGGGCGGAGCCGGGCCTCAACTGGCGTATGGGTAAGGGGCGTTCGCCATGGCGAGCGCCCCTTACGCGTGCACGGAAGGCGCGGGAAACCGCGCGACCGGCCACGGCCGGCCGAACCTCCTGCCCCGCGCCTGGAACCGAGCGCCCTCGCGCTCAGCTCCAGGCGTTGCCCTGGTTCTGGGCGTGGGCGCCCTGCTGGCCCATGCCGTACTGGGCCCGCAGGCCCTGGCCGATCACCGCGTTCTGCGGCGGCAGCACCTCGCTGGGCTGGACGAGGGCGAAGCCCTGGCCCAGGAAGCTCAGCTCCCAGCCCTCACCGGTGTTGCCGCGGCGCCGCCACACGCCGGTGGAGTGCGTCTGCGCCTGCATTTGGACGCGCAGCGAGGTCGACCAGGCGACGATCGCGTCCGCGTCGGCGTTGACGTACTTGTCGGGCGTGACCTGGAGCATCAGCGGCTGGCCCGAGGTCATGAGGACGACCTTGCCGGTGCCGGTGATGTTGAGCTGGTACTTGCCGGTGCCGGCGACCCCGTACTGGCTGTCCACGGCGATGACCTCGTAGTGCAGCGAGGAGTCCATTGCGAGGACATAGCCGCTGTCGACGGTCAGCCCGTCCCGGTCGACGTCCACCACATGGACGTGCTGGGCCAGGTTGGCCAGGTAGACCGTGCCCTGACCCGAGACGCGCATCAGGTCGAGGCCCTCGCCGGTGCGGGCGCGTGCGCTCTGCTGTCCGCGCGACTGGTACTCGCCGTCGAACTCCATCAGCCCCTGGTAGGCGACCATCGAGCCCTTGCGGGCCAGCAGGTCGTCGTGGCCGGTGAGCACGGCCCGCAGCAGCTGCGGGTTCTGCGCCGTGTACCGCTCCTGGGACTGCTGCTCAGTGTAGCTGAAAAGCGGACTCTGCATGCTGTCTCTCCCCCTCAGCCCCGGGCCCGCAGGCGGTCCGTGCTGTCCTCACTCGGCTGTACGACGACGATGCCCTGGCCCGAGAAGGCCATCTGGTACGCCTCTCCGCTGCCCCGGCCGATCAGCGAGGACGCCTTGAAGCTGCGCTTGCCCTTCACCTTCAGGTTCGGGGACCAGGCGACCAGCGCGTCCGGGTCGACGTAGGTCTCGTCCTCGCCGCTGCCGCAGTCGACGACGACGGGCGTACCGCGCGAGGTCAGGGCGACCCATCCGGTGCCGGAGATCTTCACGTTGAACAGGCCCTGGCCGGCGAACTTGGCGAGGCCCTTGACCCGCTCCACGCCCCACTGGAGGCTCGCGTCGAAGGCCAGCACATTGGTGCCGTTGACCGAGAGCGCGTCGTTGTCGAGGTTGACGATCACGACATTGGCGCCGTAGTCGGCGAGGTAGAGCAGGCCGTCGCCGGTGCACTTCATGAGGGGCGCGCCCTCGCCGGTGATCCAGTCCCGGGCCATCTGGCGCACGGCGGGCGGGTTGGGCTCGTACTGGATGAAGCCTTCGTAGGCGACCATCGAGCCGACCCGGGCGAACAGGTCCTGACCGGTGGCCATGGCCACCTTCAGCATGGCGCTGCCGTGGTTCTCCATACGGGCCGCGACGGGGGTGGGGACATAGCCCGCGAGCTGCTGGTTCATTCTTCGGGCTCCCTCAGACCTCGTACGGCTGGACGACGATGAAGTTGCCGGGGGCGCCCCGGAACTGGAGGTTGACGGACTCGCCGCTGTCTCCGGGATAGGCGTTGCGGCGCAGCCGGACCTGGCTGGAGACGATCACCTGGGACGCGGCGGACCAGGCGACGATCGCGTCGCTGTCGGCGAACGTGGTCGGGGTGACCGGCAGGACCACCGGGGCGCCGTGCGTCATCACGACGACGGTGCCGCTGCCCTGGAAGAGCATCGTGAACAGGGCGCCGCCGGGGATGCCGTGCCCCTCGATGCGGCGGACCTCGTACTGGAGCGACTCGTCGAAGGCCAGGACGTGCTCGGCGGAGACGCAGATGCCGTCGCCCTGGAGCTCGATGGGGTGCAGATAGGCGCTCTTCTCGGCGAGGAAGACCTGGCCCCGGCCGGTGCAGCGCATCAACTGCATTTCCTGCCCGGTGGCGTTGCCGACGATCCGGCCGGCGAACCCGGCTCCCTTGTAGCCGAAGTCGACCTTGCCCTGGTACATGACCATGCTGCCCTGGCGGGCCAGGACCGGCTGGCCCCCGGCGCCGAGGTCGACCCGGACCATCTGCTTGTTCTGCGCGGTCCATCGCTGCCCGGTCGGCAGTTCCTTGTACGTCTGCATCGCGGCGTGCAGGCCGCCCCCTTGGGGGGCTCCTTGCGGCTGCCCATAGGGGGCGGGCTGGCCGTAGGGTGCCGGTTGACCGTACGGGGCGGGCGCGCCGGGCGGCGGTGTCTGGCCCGGGATGTGGCCGGGGCCCTGCCCGAACTGCGGCTGCTGCGGAGGCTGTCCGTAGGAAGGCTGCGGCTGACCGTAGGGCGCGGGGGCGGGCGGCGGAACGGTGCCCGGCACCAGGTGCATCGGCGCGGCGATGGTCGGCGCCGCGTGGATCTGCGGACTGGGCGCGGGCGCCGGGGGCGGGGTGGATCCCTGAGGCGGCGGCGCGTAGTGCTGCGGGGCGGCCGGGGCGGGCGCGCCGAAGGAGGGTGCGGGCTGGGGCGCCTGCGCGGGGGCCCCGAACTGCGGTGCGGGCGGGCCGGCTTGGGGCGGCGGGGCGAAGCCGGGCGAGGCACCCTGCGGGCCGGGCTGCTGCGCGACCTCGGGCTCCTCCTCCAGGACCTCACCGCCGAAGTTCTTCAGCAGGGCTTCGAGGCCGCCGTCGAAGCCCTGGCCCACCGCGGCGAAGCGCCAGACGTCCTTCAGGTAGAAGTCGCCCAGCATGACGGCCCGTTCGGTGCTGAACTCCGCGCCCGTGAACGAGTACCGCACCACTTCCTCGCCGCCGGCGACGACCCGGATGTAGCCGGGGCCCACCTGTGACATCTGGCCGGGGCCGTCGAGGGTCGCGGTGAAGGAGAGGCGGTGGACGGTGGCTGGGACGCGGTCGAGGGTGACGCGGAACGACTCGGTGTCGCCGGACTGGGCGCCCAGGAGCTGGATGGACCCCTCGGGGGACTTGGGCTGGTTGAAGAAGACGAAGTAACGGTCGTCGGACAGCTGCTCGTTGGCGTCGAGCCCGAAGCAGCTGATGTCGAAGGTCAGCCCGGGACCGCCGATCTGGACGCCTACGTACAGATCCGTCCCCGCCGTGAGATCACTGACCTTGGCCTTGTGGCCGCGCTGGAATTCCCTGGCCATGCGTACCGACCGTCCCCCATCCCGAGGTGATTGCGTCGCGCCAGGCTAACGGCTGCTTCGGACATTCGACGAAGCCGCTACACATTCGGTACACAACCGCCGACACTCACTCCTCGCGGGCCGCGGGCAGGTGCGGAAGGCGGTCGGCGGCGACCACGCCTTCCAGGTAGCCGCGGGCCCGCTCGGTGCGCGGATAGGCGTCCAGGAGCTGCCAGAAACGGGGGCCGTGGCCGGGCACCAGGAGATGGGCCAGCTCGTGCAGGAGCACATAGTCGACGACGTATTCCGGCATGCCCTGCAACCGGTGCGAGAGGCGGATGCTGCCCTCGGCCGGGGTGCACGAGCCCCAGCGCGTGTTCTGGTTGGTGACCCAGCGCACGGACGCGGGACGGGCGCGGCTGTCGAAGTACTGCTCGGACAGCCGCTCGGCGCGCTCGGTCAGCTCGGCGTCGCCCAGCATGCGCTTGCTCTCCTGCGCGGCCAGTTTGTCGAGCATGACGGTGACCCAGCGCTGCTCCTCGGCCTCGGACATCCGGGCCGGGATCAGCACGATGGTGCGGTCGCCCTCGCGGTAGGCGGAGACCGTCCTGCTGCGCCGGGCGCTGCGGCGGACCTCGACCGCGCTCGTCGCCGCGCCGCGGGGCGGCAGCCTGGACGGGCTGCGCGGCGGGCTTCCGGCACTCTGCAGTGGGTCGGCGGGCACGCCCCGACGTTACCCGCTGTCAGTGGGGGAAGTCCCGCCTCCGGGACGGTTGAGCCATGATCCATCCGCTGGGATGCGGCATTCGAATGACTAATACCCCCCGCCTGTGGACAACTTTTCACGCCTCTCGGCGCGGGCGGGCACTCTGACCTCATGCCGCACGAGGGCCTGCGACCGGGCAGCTTCCCTGGACGTGCGGGTGGCACGACGACGGGGGTTCGACGATGCATCCGATGCTGAAGCCGGCACTGCGCAGGGCGTGGCGGGACCGGGGGACCGTGCAGTTCGGGATCACGCCCGCGCAGGCGGTGGTCTTGTCGCCGGTGGACCCGGCGACGGGCCACTTCCTGGAGTTGCTCGACGGCACGCAGGGCCTGCCGATCCTGTACGAGCGGGCGCGCGCCCTGGACATGACACCTGAGCGGGTGGACGAACTGGTGGCCCGGCTGACCGCGGCCGGCGTGGTGGACGATCCGACGGCGGGGGGCCCGGCCGTCGATGTCCTACGCGGCCGGGCGGGCGCGGCGGAGCGGCTCCGGCCGGATCTGGCGTCGCTCTCCCTCGTCCACCCGCGGCCGGGCGACGCGGTGCGCGCGCTCGCGGCCCGCCGCGCCATACGGGTCCAGGTGCGGGGCGCCGGCCGGGTGGGCGCGACCGTCGCCGCGGTGCTCTCGGGTGCCGGGGTCGGGCGGGTCGATGTCCTGGACGGGGGTCTGGCCCAGCCGGGCGATGTGGCTCCGGGCGGGCTGCCCGAGCGGGCCGTCGGCGAGCGGAGGGCGACGGCCGCGGGCCGGCTGGTGCGGGACGCGGCGCCGGGCGGGCCGCCGCGCCAGGGCCGGGGCGCGGAGCCGGGCGCGCTCCGCCTGATCGTGGTCGCCCCGCGCGAGCCCCTCGATGTGTACGCGCCGAACGAGGCGGACGCCGAGGAGTGGGTCGGCGCCGCAATTCCCCATCTGTACGCGGGAGTTGTGGAGACGAGCGGAGTGGTGGGGCCGCTGGTGCTGCCCGGCGGCACCGGGTGTGCGGGGTGTCTCTCGCTCGGCCGCACCGAGCGCGATCCGGGCTGGCCGCGACTGCTGGCCCAGTGGCGCTCCGGGCGCCAGAGGCGGGCCGCGGCGCCCGCGTGCGATCTGGCGCTGGCCACGGCGGTGGCGGGGCTCGCGGCGGCACACGCGCTGGCGTTCCTCGACGGTGATCTTCCGGAGAGCACCGGCAGCCGCTGGGAGGTCTCGCTGCCCCGGCTCGACTGGCGATCCACCCCGATCGAGCCCCACCGGGACTGCTCCTGCGGGGCGGTCGGGAACACTCGGGGGGAGCGGGCCTCCGCGGCCGTGGGGCCACACGACACAATGGCCGGGTAACGCCTGCGAGGGCGCTGCTGTCTGGGATTTGGAGGGGCGCATGTCTGATCTTCCCCGGAAGGCGGTCACCCGGACCGCCAAGCTGGCCGCGCTGCCACTTGGCTTCGCCGGGCGGGCGACGTGGGGCCTGGGCAAGCGGATCGGCGGCAAGTCCGCGGAACTGGTCGCCCGTGAGCTCCAGCAGCGCACCGCCGAACAGCTTTTCAAGGTCCTGGGCGAGCTCAAGGGCGGCGCGATGAAGTTCGGGCAGGCACTGTCCGTCTTCGAGTCGGCCCTGCCGGAGGAGGTCGCGGGACCCTATCGGGCCGCCCTGACCAAGCTCCAGGAGGCGGCGCCCCCCATGCCCACCCGTACGGTCCACGCCGTGCTGGAGGAGCGCATCGGCGCGGACTGGCGGGAGCTGTTCCTGGAGTTCGATGAGAAGCCGGCCGCGGCCGCCTCGATCGGGCAGGTCCACCGGGCGGTGTGGCACGACGGGCGCGAGGTGGCGGTCAAGGTGCAGTATCCGGGGGCCGGCCAGGCGCTGCTGTCGGATCTGACCCAGCTGAGCCGGTTCGCGCGGCTGCTCGGCCCGCTGATTCCGGGGATGGACATCAAGCCGCTCATCTCCGAGCTGCGCGACCGCGTCTCGGAGGAGCTGGACTACGCCCTGGAGGCGCGGGCCCAGCGGGAGCACGCCGAGGAGTTCGCGGGCGACGCCGATGTGCTGGTCCCCGATGTGGTGCACCAGTGCGACCAGGTCCTGGTGACCGAGTGGATCGAGGGGATACCCCTCTCGGACGTGATCAGGGACGGCACGCCCGAGCAGCGCGACCGGGCCGGGCAGCTGCTGACCCGGTTCCTGTTCTCGGGGCCGGCCAGGACCGGGCTGCTGCACGCCGATCCCCATCCGGGCAACTTCCGGCTGCTGCCGCCCGAGAAGGACGGCGGCCCGTGGCGGCTCGGCGTCCTGGACTTCGGCACGGTGGACCGGTTGCCGGGCGGGCTGCCCGCGACCATCGGCGAGTCCCTGCGGATGACACTGGAGGGCGAGGCCGAGGCGGTCTACGAACTGCTGCGCGGCGAGGGCTTCGTCAAGGACTCGATCGAGCTCGACCCGGACGCGGTCCTCGACTATCTGCTGCCGATCATCGAGCCGGCCCAGGCCGAGGAGTTCACGTTCAGCCGGGGCTGGATGCGCGGGCAGGCGGCCCGGATCGCCGATCCCCGCTCCCCCGCCCACCAGTTGGGCAAGCAGCTCAATCTGCCGCCGTCGTATCTGCTGATACACCGGGTGACGCTGTCCACCATCGGGGTGCTGTGCCAACTGGAGGCGACGGTGCGCATGCGGGACGAGTTGGAGGCCTGGATGCCCGGCTTCCTGGCGGAGGCGCCGTACGAGTCAGAGGGCGAGTCGGCGCCCGAGCCGGAGCCGGCGGCGGTCGAGAAGGCCTGAGGCCGGCCTCGGAGCCGGGGGTGGAACGGCGCTACCACCAGGTGGCGTCGAGCCTGCCTTCGATGGCTCTGATGTTGGCGCGGGCGCAGTCCTCGCAGTAGTAGCGGCCGGTGCCGTTCTCGACCGAGTAGGTCCAGGTCGGCGGTGGGCCCCCGGCCGGGGCCGGGGTTCCGCAGTGGGAGCACACGATGGTTTCGGCCACCGGCCGATTCTGGTCGTCCACCTCGCGACGATACCGCCGCGCTCGGCCCTTCGGGGCCATAACGCACCGCGGGGGCCGGTCCGTTCGGACCGGCCCCCGCTTCTTGTCGCGTACTTCCTGTTGCTTCCTATTGCTTCCTGGTCGTGCCGACCGGGTGCCCGACGTCAGTGCTGAGCGCCAGTGCTGAGTGTCAGTGCGTGAGGTCGCTGCACGAGGTCAGTGCATGACGGCCATGGCGAGGGCACGGCGGGCGCGCATCGACGCGCGCTCGGCGCGCCGCTGCATACGCCGGGCTGCGACCATGCGGACCGCCTGGCGCTCCACCTCGGCTTCTCGCAGTCGCTGATGCATATGCGCACGAGCCATGGCTTCTGGCATGAGTTGCATTTCGAGGGTCCTGTTCTGACGCGACTCGTTCGCGCCGGTGGTGGTGAAGTCTGGGGTCGCGGAGCCGGTGGGCTCGCTCGCGGACGGTGTCATCGGGGCCTGCTTCTGGGGGTCGTTCGTTAGGGGGTGGTCGATGGTTCCCGGGCGGTTCATGCGGCGACCGGGTTCTTGCGCGGGCGGCCACGCGGCCGCTTGCGGGCCACGACCACACCCTGGACGAAGAGCTCCCCGCCCCAGACGCCCCACGGCTCGCGCCGCTCCTTGGCACCCGCGAGGCAGGCGGCCATCAGGGGGCAGGTCCGGCAGAGCGACTTGGCGTACTCGACGTCGGCCGGGGACTCGGCGAAGAAGACCTCCGGGTCGAAGGAACGGCAGGGGACGGGTACGCCGAGGTTCTCGATGGCGTCGTCGAGCGCGGTGAGCGCGGTAAGGGGAGTCAAGGCGGGGTCCTCCGTGAGACCGGACGGGGGGAGAGTCGGGGCGGGCGGTACGGACGGGGCGTGCGCTTCGAGTTGCACGGTGTTTTCTTCCTCGTCTTGTCGGCTGTGTCGGTCCGGCCGGTCGGCCGGGTGTCGGCTGGTACCGAGGCCCCTTCGCTCCGCCCGTCCCGTTCGGGACAAACAGAAGGGCCGCGGATCCCTGGTGGGGTTCCGCGGCCCTGAAGGCGCCTGCCTGATCGCATCAGGCTGGATCGCTCCAGGGTTCGAGCCCACGGAAGGCCCACATCGTGTGGTGCTGGTACTTCTTCGTCTGCTTCTCGGCTCCCGCACCGGTCGCGGCGAGGGCGTGGGCCTGGGCCCGTCCCTTCGCTACTGCTGCTCCCGGCGCCTGAATCGGTCGCTCATTACGCTCATCACGCACGGGGAAGCTCGCCAGGGAGGCCGGCATGACGGCGGAGAGGCCGAGCAGACCGGAGACGCCGGTGGACAGACCGGTGCCCTGGAAGGAAGAGCCGAGCGTGCAGGTGGCGGCGACCGAGCGGTCCGTCACTTTGGTGCTGATGAAGCTGGTGTCGATCTTGATGAAGCTGGCCACTGGTCTCGCCTCCTCTCGGCGTCTCGGGGACTTCGGCCTCGCGGCGTGATCCCATGCGTATGCGGATAAGTACAGCTAAGTACAGCACGGAGACCTGGCTTCGGAGAAGCTCTTGTTTCCGTGGTTAAGAACCTATGGGGATTCCCCTGGCGGGCGCAAACTATTTTTTCGACGAGTTTTCAGGAACCGTCCTCGTCGGCTCCCCCGGGGTCCTCACCTGCGCAGATGGCCAGCACATCGGCGCCGAACCGGTCCAGCTTGCGGGCGCCGACGCCGGAGATCACGGCAAGCTCCGGGCCGCTGGACGGCACGGCCTCCGCGATCGCCATCAGCGTCTTGTCGGTGAAGACGACGTACGGGGGCATGCCCAGCTCCCGCGCCTGGTGCGCGCGCCAGTCCCGGAGCCGCTCGTACAGCGCCTCGTCCATGTCGGAGGGGCAGTCCTCGCAGCGCATCAGCTTCATCTCGCCGGCCTCGGTGAGCGTCTTTCCGCAGACCCGGCACAGCACCGGGCCCCTGCGGGTGCGCTTGCGGGGGGCCGGGCCCCGCTCGATGCCGCCCGCCCCGCCCGCCGCCGCCCGGGCGCGCGAGCCGGAGCCGGGGCGCAGGCCGTCCAGGAAGTGACTGGGGCGGCGGCCGGCCCGGCCGCCCGGGGAGCGCGAAAGCGACCACGAGAGGGCGAGGTGGGCCCGGGCCCGGGTGACGCCGACGTACAGGAGCCGGCGCTCCTCCTCGATCTGCTCGTCCGTCTTGGCGTAGGTGATCGGCAGCATGCCCTCGGTGAGGCCCACCAGGAACACGGCGTCCCACTCCAGGCCCTTGGCCGCGTGCAGCGAGGCTAGGGTGACGCCCTGCACGGTCGGCGCGTGCTGGACCTCCTGCCGGGCGCGGAGCTCGGCCACCAGATCGGACAGCGTCGCGTCCGGCCTGGCCTTCACGTAGTCCTCGGCGAGGCGGACGAACGCGGCCAGCGACTCCCACTTGTCGCGCACCGCGCCGGAGCCCTTGGGGGGCACCGCCGTCCAGCCCTTGGTGCCGAGCACGGCGCGCACCTGCGTCGGCACGTCCACCGCCTCGTCGAGCAGCGAGTCGTTGCGGCCGGCCACGGAAGCGCCGGCGAGCGCGGTCATCGCCTCGCGGACCTCGGGCCGCTCGAAGAACCGCTCGGCGCCGCGCAGCTGGTAGGGCACGTCCAGGTCCGCGAGGGCCTGCTCGTAGATCTCGGACTGGGCGTTGATCCGGTACAGCACCGCGATCTCGCCGGCCGGGACCCCGGAGCGGATGAGGTCGCGGATGCGCCGGGCGACCCCCTCGGCCTCGGCGGGCTCGTCGGCGTACTCCGTATAGAGGGGCTCGGGGCCCGCCGGACGCTGGGAGACCAGCTCCAGGCGGTGCTCGGCGGCGCGGCCCTTGGCCTGGTTGAGCAGTCCGTTGGCGAGGTGGACGACCTGGGGGGTGGAGCGGTAGTCCCGGACCAGTTTGACCACGGTCGCGTTGGCGTGGCGGGTGCGGAAGTCGAGCAAATAATCGGGGGTGGCGCCGGTGAAGGAGTAGATGGTCTGGCTGGCGTCGCCCACCACGCACAGCGTGTCGCGGCCGCCGAGCCACAGGTCGAGCAGCCGCTGCTGGAGCGGGCTGACGTCCTGGTACTCGTCCACCACGAAGTGCTGGTACTGGCTGCGGACCTTCTGCGCGAGGTCGTCCCGGTACTGAAGGATGCCGACCATGAGCAGCAGCACGTCCTCGAAGTCGATCACCCCGCGGTCCTGCTTGAGCTGCTCGTACGTCCGGTAGATCTGCGCGATCTCGGCGGGGCCGCGGGGCGGTTCGCGGTGCGACTTGGCGACGATTCCCGGGTAGTCGTCGGGGACCGTCTGGGTGACCTTGGCCCATTCGATCTCACCGGTCACATCGCGCAGCTCATTGCGGTCCAGGCGCAGCCCGCCGCGGGCTGCGGCCTCGGCGACGAGCTGGACCTTGCGCTCGACGAGCTGGGGCGGCCGGCCGCCGACCGCCGCCGGCCAGAAGAACTGGAGCTGGCGCAGGGCCGCCGAGTGGAAGGTGCGGGCCTGGACGCCGCCGACGCCCAGGTCACGCAGCCGTCCGCGCATCTCGGCGGCCGCCCGGTTGGTGAACGTGAGGGCCAGCACCCCGGCCGGCGGGAAGATGCCCGAGCGCACCCCGTACGCGATCCGGTGGGTGATCGCGCGGGTCTTGCCGGTGCCCGCGCCGGCCAGCACGCACACCGGGCCCCGCATCGCCGTCGCGACCTCGCGCTGCTCGGGGTCGAGCCCGTCGAGCACCGCGTCGGCCGTGTCGGGGACCGGTGGGAAGAGAGTGGAGTGCGTTGCTGATGTCACCCCGCCATGCTGCCAGGTCGCCCGGGGCGGCCGTGCCGCGTTGTCCACAGGGGGCGGCCGCGGTCGTACTAATACGGGGTCGGTCGTGCCCACGAACGGCCGAAAAGGCGCCGGGCGCCCGGCCACCGGGGCGGGACAGCCCGGCGGCGCGCCCCGCCGTGGCGATTCGGTCACATGCGGGGACGGTTGGGGAATGGCGGTCGGCTCCCGTACGTTCCTGTCCCTGCGGAACCGCATTCGGCGGGGCGCGCACGCCAGTCAGCGATACAGAGGAGCGCGAGACACATGCCGGGCACTGTGACGATGTACAGCACCACCTGGTGCGGCTACTGCCAGCGGCTGAAGAAGCAGATGGACCGCGAGGGCATCGCGTACAACGAGGTCAACATCGAGCACGACCCGGCGTCGGCGGCGTTCGTGGAGAAGGCCAACGGCGGCAACCAGACGGTCCCGACCGTGCTCTTCGACGACGGTTCGACCCTCACCAACCCCTCGCTCGCGCAGGTCAAGCAGAAGATCGGCGTCTGAGGCAGACCCCCGAGGCGCGGGCGCCGTGCGCGGCGCCCCGACCCGAGCGGGCCGAGAGGCCCCCGTCCGACCGGGACGGGGGCCTCTCGCATGGCCGGGGGCGGGCGGGCCGGTCGGCCCGGTCCTCAGTGGGTCGGCTTCGGCAGGGGCCTGCCGTACCAGAGCTCGATGAGGCGGGCCGCGATCGAGATGCCGTACGGGGGCAGGACCTCGCCGGACTCGAAGGCGGCGGCCAGGTCCTCGCGGGAGAACCAGCGGGCCTCGTGGATCTCCTCGCCGTCCACGTTGATCTCGGACGAGATGGCCTTGGCCATGAAGCCGAGCATCAGGCTGGACGGGAAGGGCCAGGGCTGGCTCGCGACGTACTCGACCGGGCCGACCGTGACACCGGCCTCCTCGAAGACCTCGCGGCGTACCGACTGCTCGATGGACTCGCCGGGCTCCACGAAGCCCGCCAGGGTGGAGAAGCGGCCCTCGGGCCAGTGCACCTGGCGGCCGAGCAGGGCCCGGTCGTGCTCGTCGGTGACCAGCATGATCACGGCGGGGTCGGTGCGCGGGTAGTGCTCGGCGCCGCAGGCCGGGCAGCGGCGGATGTGGCCGGCCGCGGCGATCACGGTGCGCTCGCCGCAGCGGGAGCAGAAGCGGTGCAGGCGCTGCCAGTTCTCCAGGGCGACGGCGTGCGTCACCAGGCTCGCCTCGCGGGGCGACAGGAGCAGACCGGCCTCGCGCAGCCCGGCGGGGCGCGCCGACTGGTCCATGCGGCCGGGCAGCGCGTCCTTCTGGAGGGCGAAGTAGCTGACGCCGTCCTCGTCGGTGCCCAGGAAGTAGCGGTGGGTCTCGGTGACCGGCGCCTCGAACGCCGGGGTCATGACGAGTTCGGTGCGCCCGTCCTCGCCGTCCGTGCCGCCGGTGGGCTCGTCGATCAGGACCTGGCCGCCGGAGACCACGAAGACCCGGGTCGTCGGGTGGCTCCAGGCGGCGGCCAGCCAGGCCTCGTCGAGGCGGTGGTGGGCCGCCCGGTCGATGCCGCTGGGCTCGGTCAGGCCGATGGGCGAGGAGAGGCCGATCGGCCGGTCCGTGAAGGGTTCACTGCTGGTGGTGCTCACAGGTGCTTCCAACTCCCCCGGGTGGATGGTGTGTTCGGCGTTGTCCGCCGGCCGGCGGCTCGGGCGGGCGGGCGGGCGGGCGGGCGGCTCAGACTGCGGTGGCGGCGAGGTCGCTCCACAGGAGGGCCGTGGTCTCGACGCCCTTGAACAGGAGGTCGAGCTCGACCTTCTCGTTGGGCGCGTGCCAGCCGTCGGAGGGCACCGAGATCCCCAGGAACAGGACGGGTGCGGCCAGCACGTCCTGGAGGTCCGCCGCGGGGCCCGAGCCGCCCTCGCGGGTGAAGCGGACCTTCGTGCCGAAGGCCTGGCTCATGGCCCGCACGACGGACCGGAGCGCGGGGTGGCCGAGCGGGGTGAGACACGGCCGGGTGGCCGCGCTCCAGGTGATCTCGTGCCGGATCCCGGCCGGGAGCTGCGCCGCGACCCAGTCGGTGACGCGCTTCTCGATGTGCTGGGGGTCCTGGCCCGCGACCAGCCGGAAGGACAGCTTCACCATCGCCGACGCGGGGATGATCGTCTTGCCGCCGGGGCCCTGGTAGCCGCCGCCGATGCCGTTGACCTCGGCGGTCGGGCGGGCCCAGATCCGTTCCAGGGTGGAAAACCCGGCCTCGCCGTGGGTCGCCTCCGACCGGGCGGTGCGCAGCCACTCGGCCTCGTCGAAGGGCAGCTCGGCGAAGAGCTCGCGCTCGGCGTCGGTCAGCTCGGCGATGCCGTCGTAGAAGCCGGGGACGGTGACGTGCTGGTCCGCGTCGTGCAGCGCCGCGACCAGGCGGGACACGGCCGTCGCCGGGTTGGGGACGGCGCCGCCGAAGGAACCGGAGTGGATGTCCTGGCCAGGACCGTACAGCTGGATCTCGCACTCGGCGAGGCCGCGCATGCCGGTGCACACGGTGGGGGTGTCCTCGGACCACATGCCGGTGTCGGACACGATCACCGCGTCGGCCGCGAGGCGCTCGGCGTGCTCCTCGACCAGGGCGCGGAAGTGCGGCGAACCGGATTCCTCCTCGCCCTCGATCAGGAGCTTCAGGTTGACGGCGGGAGCGGTGCGGCCGGTGGCGGCGAGGTGGGCGCGCACGCCGAGGGTGTGGAAGAACACCTGGCCCTTGTCGTCGGCGGCGCCCCGCGCGTACATCCGGCCGTCGGTGATCACCGGCTCGAACGGATCGCTGCGCCAGCCGTCCTCACGGGCCGCGGGCTGGACGTCGTGGTGGCCGTAGACCAGGACGGTGGGCGCGCCCGGCTCGCCCGAGGGCCACTCGGCGAAGACGGCGGGGGCCCCGGGGGTCTCCAGGATCTCGACGGTCGGGAACCCGGTCCCTCGCAGCGCGGCGGCGAGCCAGTCGGCGCTGCGGCGCACGTCGGCGTCGTGCTCGGGCTGGGCCGACACGGACGGGATGCGCAGCCACTGTGCGAGGTCGTCGAGGAAGGCGGCACGGTGCTGCTCGATGTACGTGCGCACCGCCGCGGTGGCGGTCTGGACGGCGCTGTCCGGGGTCTCGCTCATGCCCTTGAGCCTATCCGGCCGGGGGTGGTGGCCGGTCCCCCGGTCCGCTCCCCGGACCGCGGCCCAGCAGGATCGCCTCCAGCTCGGCCCGGTCCGGCAGACGGCTCGGACGTACCGTCTCACCTGTGCGTACGTACACGAACGCGGCCTCGACCGACTCCAGCGGAACACCCAGCTGCTCGGCCCAGGCGACCCGGTACACAGCCAGCTGGAGAGGGTCGGCGGTGGCCTGGCGGCCGGTCTTCCAGTCGACGATCTCGTAGGTGGCGAGGGCGCCCTCGCCCTTCTTGTAGATGGCGTCGACCCGGCCCCTGATCACCCGGCCGGCCAGCGTGAGCTGGATCGGGGCCTCGGTGCGGTACGGGGTGCGGGAGGCGTACGGGGTGCGTTCGAAGGCCTCCTTGAGGGCCGCCAGGTCGCGCTCGTCCACGATGTCGGCCTCGCTGTCGTCGGCGCCGGGCAGCTCCTCGGGGCCGAGCATGGGCAGCGGGAGCTCCTCGAAGCGGGACTCCACCCAGGCGTGGAAACGGGTGCCCCGGCGGGCGGCCGGCTGGGGGCGGCGCGGCATGGGACGGGCGAGGTCCCTGGCGAAGCCGTCGGGGTCGGCGGCCAGCCTCAGCAGCTCGGAAGCGGTGAGCGAGGCCGGCACCTCGACCTCGCGGGTGGTGGCGCGGGCCCGGCGGAGCTCGGTGGTGAGCGCCTCCAGGTCGCGGTCCCAGGAGTGCAGGGTGCGGCGGTCCTCGGGGGTCGGCCGGGGCGCCGGGACATGGGCGCGGGCCCGGGCCGGGGCGTGGTCGCGGCCGCCGGGATCGGCGGGGGGCTCGCTGCGGGTGTGCTCGGGCCGGCTTCCGTCGGGCTCGGGCCGGCTTCCGTCGGGCTCGGCGGAGGCGTGCGCGACCGGCGGATCGGCGGAGGGCGACAGCACGGGGGCGGGGCGTTCCGTCGGGAGCGAGTCCCAGTCGTCGGGGAAGGCGGCCGGGTCGATCAACTCGCCTTCTGCGTAAGGGGAGTTGGCAGGGTCACCCCACTCCCCTTCTTCATACGGAGGGAACGCCTCGTCCGGAGGGAACGGCTCCTCCTCTGGGGGCGTGCCCTCGTACGGCGCGCCTCCATGGGGGACGTCCCCGTACTCCGCGCCCTCATAAGAGGGGTGCGCCCCGTCGGAGAAGGCGGGGGTCGGCGTGGCCGCCAGGTGGGCCAGGACCCGCTCGGCGGCCGCGCGGCGGCGGGCCAGGGACTCGGGGTCGAGCGGCAGTGGCCAGGCGTGGTGGGTCGCGGACTCGTGGAGGGCGGGGTTCTCGGTGCCCTCGGCCGGCGCGTCCGCCCACACCTCGATCTCGCCGTGGCCGGCCGCGCAGTGCTCGTACAGGGCGTGCAGGAAGTCGGAGGGGCCGCGCGGCTTCTTCTGGCTGGGGCCCCACCAGTGGCCGGAGCCCAGCAGCAGCGAGCGGGGGCGGGTGAACGTGACGTATCCCAGGCGCAGTTCCTCCGTGTGCTGGTGGTCCTTCATCGCCTCCTTGAACGCCTTGAGGCCCTTCGCGTCCCACTCCGGAACGACCGGGAGCGTCGGCGCGTCACCCCGCAGCGCGTGCGGCAGGACCTTCGCCTGGGACGTCCAGGCCTCCCTCGCCTTGGTGGAGGGGAATGTTCCGGTGACCAGGCCGGGGACCGCGACGACGTCCCACTCCAGGCCCTTGGACTTGTGCGCGGTGAGGACCTTCACCGTGTTCTCGCCGCCGGGCAGCGCGTTGTCCAGGCCCTTCTCGTACTGGGCGGCGGTGCGCAGGAAGCCGAGGAAGGCGAGCAGGGAGGCCTCACCGTCGAGCGCCGCGAAACCGGCCGCCGTGTCGAGGAAGCCGGAGAGCGTCTCGCGGCGGCGGGCGGCCAGGGCGTGCGGGGACGCCGAGAGTTCGACTTCGAGGCCGGTGACGTTCAGGACGCGGTGCAGTACGTCCATGAGCGGGTCGGCCAGTGAGCGGCGCAGGTCGCGCAGTTCGGCGGCGAGGCGGGCGAAGCGGATCCGGGCCTCGGCGGAGAAGGGCAGGCCGTCGTCCTCGGCGCCTTCGAGGAAGGTGTCCAGGGCGTCGGCGAGCGAGATCACCTCGGCCGGGTCGACCCCTTCGACGGCGTCGGCCAGGCGCTGGTCGGGGTCGTCGGAGCCGGCGGGGACGCGGCGCACCAGATCGCGGGCGCGCCGGCCGAGCAGCGCCAGGTCGCGGGGGCCGATGCGCCAGCGCGGGCCGGTCAGGATCCGTACCAGCGGCGCGTTGGCGCCCGGGTCCTGGAGGACTTCGCAGACCGCCACGAGGTCGGCGACCTCGGGCAGGTGGAGCAGCCCGGACAGGCCGACGACCTCGACGGGGACGTCGCGGGCCACCAGCGCGCCCTGGATCCCCGGGAAGTCACCGGCGGTGCGGCACAGGACGGCGATCTCGCCGGGCGCCTTCCCGGTGCGTACCAGGTGGGCGATCGAGTCGGCGAGCCACTCGATCTCCTGCTCGTGGGTGTCGAGCAGGGCGATGCGGACGCCGCCGTCCCGCTCGGCGCCGGGCGCCGGGCGCAGCGCCTCGACGCCTTGGTGCATCGAACGCAGCGGCGCGGCAAGGGAGTTGGCGAGGTCGAGCAGGCGGCCGCCGCTGCGGCGGTTCTCCGAGAGTGCGTATCGGGTGGCGGGCGTGCCGTCGGCGTACGGGAAGTGGCGGGGGAAGTCGTCGAGGTTGGCGACGGAGGCGCCGCGCCAGCCGTAGATGGCCTGGCAGGGGTCGCCGACCGCGGTCACGGCGTGGCCGGTGCCGCCGCCGAAGAGCGCGGCGAGCAGACGGCGCTGGGCGACCGAGGTGTCCTGGTACTCGTCGAGGAGCACCACCTTGAACTGCTCGCGCAGGATCCGGCCGACCTCGGGGTGGGTGAGGGCGAGCTCGGCGGACAGCGCGATCTGGTCGCCGAAATCGAGCAGGTCCCGGCTCTTCTTGGCGGCCCGGTAGCGGGTGGTGAGGTCGAGCAGTTCGAGCCGGGCGGCCGCGGCCTCGGGCACCGCGCGCAGCTCGGCGTTGCTGAGCTTCACGCCGTCCAGGGTGCGCAGCAGTTCCTGGTCGTACGCGGCCAGTCGCTCGGGCTCCACGAGGTGTTCGGCGAGCTCGGCGTCGAGCGCGAGCAGATCGCTGACCAGGGAGGCGAACGACTTCGTCAGTGCCGGATAGGGGCCGGGGGCCTCGCGCAGCACCCGGGCGGCGAGCTGGTAGCGGGTGGCGTCGGCGAGCAGCCGGGAGGTCGGCTCAAGACCTATGCGCAGGCCGTGGTCGGTGAGAAGCCGGCCGGCGAAGGCGTGGTACGTCGAGATGCCGGGCTCGCCCTGCTCGGGCTCGGGGGCGTCGGGGTCGGTGATGCCCGCCCGGATCAGCGCCGTACGCACCCGCTCGGCGAGCTCGCCCGCGGCCTTGTTGGTGAAGGTGAGCCCCAGGACCTGCTCGGCGGCGACCTGTCCGGTCCCCACCAGCCACACGACCCGGGCGGCCATGACGGTGGTCTTCCCGGAGCCGGCTCCGGCCACGATGACCTGCGGGGCGGGCGGGGCGGTGATGCACGCCGTCTGCTCCCGGGTGAAGGGGATGCCGAGGAGCTCTTTGAGCTGCTCGGGGTCGCTGAGGTGGGTGGGCACGTCAGAAAGGGTAGTGGGGGGTGCTGACAATGGGGGGTTCGCGGGGGTTTGCCAGGGCTCCGATCCGGTCCCCCAGATGCCTGCCCGCCCCGTCCCTACTCCACCACCTGCCGTCCCTCCGGCTGGGCCGTGCACGAGGCGCGGAACGTGCAGTGGGTGCAGTGCGTTCCCGGGGTCGGGGTGAACCGTTCGTCCAGGACCTTGCCCGCCGCCGTGGCAAGGAGGTCGCCCACCCACGCTCCCTCCAGGGGGGGCTGGGACTGGACCTTGGGGAAGGCGTCGCCGCCCTCGCGCTTGGGGGCGCTTTGGCGCAGGTGGACCAGTTCGGCGCCGCCGGGCTCGGGGCGGCGGCCGTCGAAGGCCTCGTCCAGGGCGCCCTCGCGCACGGCGAGCTGGTAGACGGCGAGCTGCGGATGGGCGGCCACCTCCGCGGCGGTGGGCGCCTGCTTGCCGGTCTTGAAGTCGACCACGTACGCGCGGCCCTCCACGTCCCGCTCGACACGGTCCATGGAGCCCCGGATACGGACCTCGTACTCGCCCGCCTCCAGGGTCACGTCGAAGCCATGTTCCGTGGCGACGGGGGTGCGGCCCGCGCGGTCCAGGGTGTGCCACTGGAGGAAGCGTTCCAGGGCGGCCCGCGCGTTCTGCTTCTCCTGGACGGACTTCCAGGGCGCGTCGAAGGCGAGCGCGTCCCACACCGAGTCCAGGCGTTCCATCAGGACGGCCAGATCCGCGGGCGTACGGCCCGAGGCCACCTCGTCGGCCAGTACGTGGACGACGTTGCCGAAGCCCTGGGCGGCCGTCGCGGGCGCGTCCGCCTTGACCTCGCGGCCCAGGAACCATTGCAGGGAGCAGGTGTTGGCGAGCTGGTCCAGGGCGCTGCCGGACAGGGCGAGGGGCAGGTCGCGGTCGCGCAGCGGGACCTCCGAGCGGGTCGGCTCGTACAGGCCCCACCAGCGGTGCGGGTGCGCAGCGGGGACCAGCGGGCGGCCCTCGTCGTCGGTGAGCGCGGCCAGGCGTCCCAGACGTTCGGCGGCGGCCTCGCGCAACGCGTCGGAGGCCTGGGGGTCGACGGTGGTGGCGCGCAGTTCGGCGACGAGCGCCGCGACGGCGAGCGGGCGGCGGGGGCGGCCCGTGGTGTCGCGGGGCTCGACGCCCAGCTCGGTGAGGAAGCGGGACGGCTGATCACCGTCGTCGGCCGCGGCCTTGACGGCGGTCACGATCAGCCGGTCCCGGGCGCGCGTGGCCGCCACGTAGAAGAGGCGTCGTTCCTCGGCCAGGAGGGCGCCCGGGGGCAGCGGTTCGGCCAGGCCGTCGCGCCCGATCCGGTCGGCCTCCAGGAGCGAGCCGCGACGGCGCAGATCGGGCCAGAGCCCTTCCTGCACCCCGGCCACCACGACCAGGCTCCACTCCAGGCCCTTGGAGCGGTGGGCGGTCATGAGGCGTACCGCGTCCGGGCGGGCGGCCCGGCGGGTCAGGGTGTCGGCGGCTATGTCCTGCGCGTCGACCTCTTCGAGGAAGTTCAGGGCGCCCCGGCCGCCCGTGCGCTCCTCGGCGCGGGCGGCGGTGTCGAACAGGGCGCAGACCGCGTCGAGGTCGCGGTCGGCGGCCCGGCCGCCCGCGCTGCCGCGCAGCGCGGCCCGCTCCAGGCGCTGCGGCCAGGGCGTGCCGTTCCACAGCTCCCACAGCGCCTCGGCCGCGGTGCCGCCGCCGGCCAGGAGTTCGCGGGCCTTGCGCAGCAGGGTCGCGAGGCGCTGGGCGCCACGGGCGTAGGAGGGGTCGTGGGCGACGAGCCGTTCGGGCTCGGCCAGCGCCCGGGCGAGCAGCACGTCGGAGGGGGCCGGGACCCGCTTGCCCGCGGCCCGCTCCTCGTCGCGCAGGGCCCGGCCCAGACGCCGCAGGTCGGCGGTGTCCATGCCGCCCAGCGGCGAGGCGAGGAGGGTGTGCGCGGTCTCGGGGTCGAGCCAGGCGGAGGGCGTCCCGGTGTCGTCCTCGGGGTCGAGCCAGGCGGGGGGCGTCTCGGTGTCGTCCTCGGGGTCGGGCCACGCGGGAGGCGTCCCCGTGTCGTCCTCGGAGACGTTCTCGGCGTTGCCCGGCGCCGGGTCCGCCGCCGGGCCCCTGTCGGGGTGGACGAGGCTGACCGGCGTGGGCGGCACGGTCGGCGCGGGCGCCCCGTCCGCGCCCTTGAGGGCCGCCCGGGCCACCACCCGCAGCGCCGTCAGGAGCGGCGCCACCGCGGGTTCGTCGCGCAGTGGGGTGTCGGCTCCGGAGGTGTCGACGGGGATGCCGGCGGCGGTCAGGGCGCGGCGCAGCGCGGGGATGGTGCGGGTGCCCGCGCGGACCAGGACCGCCATCTCCCGCCAGGGGACGCCCTCTTCGAGATGGGCGCGGCGCAGCAGGTCCGCGATGTTGTCCTGTTCGGTGGAAGCGGTGGGATACGTGTAGGCCTCCACCCGGCCGCCGGTGCGGGTGGGCCGCAGCTCGCGGTGGGCGCGGACCTGCTCGACGGGCAGCCGCGGCAGCGGCATGCGGCGGGTGAGCAGCCGGGTCGCGTCCAGGAGCACGGTGCCCGAGCGGCGCGAGGTGGTGAGCACCTCGACGGGCGCGGGGCGCTTGTCCGTACGCGGGAAGGTGTCGGGGAAGTCGAGGATGCCGTTGATGTCGGCGCCGCGGAAGGTGTAGATCGACTGGTCCGGGTCGCCGAACGCGACCAGGGTGCGGCCGCCGCCCGCGAGCGCCCGCAGCAGCCGTACCTGCGCCGGGTCGGTGTCCTGGTACTCGTCGACGAAGACGGCGTCGTAGGAGGGCAGCTCGACGCGCTCGGCGAGCAGGACCGCGCGGTGGACGAGTTCCGCGTAGTCCAGGACGCCCTGGAGGTCGAGCACGTCGAGGTATTCGGCGAGGAAGGCGGAGGCCGCCTTCCAGTCCGGGCGGCCCGCGCGCTCGGCGAAGCGGGCCAGGGAGGCGGGGCCCAGGCCCAGTTCGCGGCTGCGGGCGAGCACCGCGCGGACCTCGTCGGCGAAGCCCCGGGTGGTGAGGCAGGCGCGCAGCTCGTCGGGCCAGCTCACATGCGCGAGGCCGGTCCGCTGGAGGTCGATCTGCCCGGCCAGGAGGTCGCGTACGGCCACGTCCTGTTCGGGTCCGGACAGCAGGCGCAGGGGCTCGCGGAACAGCTCCGCATCCTGGTGCGCGCGGACCAGGGCGTAGCAGTAGGAGTGGAAGGTGGTGGCCTGCGGGCTCTTGGCGCCCGCGCCGAGCCGCAGCGCCATGCGGTCGCGCAGTTCCACGGCGGCCTTGCGGCTGAAGGTGAGCACCAGGACGCGCTCGGGGTCCGTGCCGGCCGCCACTCGCGCCGCGACCGCCTCGACCAGGGTGGTGGTCTTGCCGGTGCCGGGCCCCGCGAGCACGAGAAGCGGACCCGAGCGGTGGTCAACCACCCTGCGCTGGGGTGCGTCAAGGAGAGGGGGGTCCACCGGGACCGGCGGGGTTCGCACCAGCCGGTACGCGCCGGGGGTCGCCCGGCGTACCTGCTGGTACGCCGTACGCCCGGTGGAGGAGGAGGAGCTCACGTGGATCGCCGGTCCTGGTGGGTGTGCTGGTCGTGATGGGGGTGATGGGGCTCGCGCGCTCGGCGCGGACCCTCGACGGTACGCCGAACCGTGCCCGAACCGCAGCGAGTCATCCGTACGGTCCTTCGGCTGCCCCCGGCGGCGCCGGATGGCGGAAGCTGTCAGGTATGAGCCGCCCCGCCGCCGTGCCCGCCCTCCGCGCCGACGGAGCCGTGCGAGCCGCCGGAGCCGTGCGCGCTGTTGGCACCGTGCGCGCTATCGGAGCCGTGCGAGCCGCCGGAGCCGTGCGCGCTGTCGGAGCCCTCGCGGCCCTCGGCGCCGTCCCAGCGTGCCCGCCGCATGTCGAGCCGCGGCAGATGGCCCTCGGCGGACCGGCCGGCCTCGCGCAGCGGTGTGGCCTCGTCCCGGTAGTGGTCCAGGGCGCGCAGTTCGTGGCCGGCGAGCAGCACGCCGTCGGAGCGCACCACGCGCCACCAGGGCGCCGCGCCGCCGTAGAGCGCCATGACCCGGCCGACCTGGCGGGGCCCGCCCTCGCCGAGCCATTCCGCCACGTCCCCGTAGGTCATCACCCGTCCGGGCGGGATCCGCTCGGCGACGTCGAGGACCCGTTCCGCGTACTCGGGAAGGGCGAGCGGCGCCTCGCCCGCCCGGTCCGCCCGGTCCCTCTGCTGCTGGCTCATCCGCTCCATCCTGCCGTACGTCACCGACAGTCGCCCCGAGACGGGTCACTTCCGGGCGCAGGGCGGTCGCGGAGCGACAAAGGGGCGCAACTCACACAGCGCACGCCTGGGCAATGCACCCTGATGCCCCCCTGGGATCTCTGGACATGCCACCATCATGCGGGCGGTGAGCGGTGATACGAGACAGAGACAAGTCGGACCAGTCAGCGAAGGAGCGGGGCGTGCAGCCACCCGAGGCGGCGGCGGACAGCACCCCTGGAACGGGGCGTCAGGCCGACCC
This sequence comes from Streptomyces sp. ASQP_92, assembly GCF_025399895.1. Lineage (GTDB taxonomy): Bacteria > Actinomycetota > Actinomycetes > Streptomycetales > Streptomycetaceae > Streptomyces. Next base: position 151,945 of record NZ_JAODUA010000008.1, read on the forward strand.
GTCCGAGGCCTTCGGGCCGGCGGGCGAGGGCGGGACACCCGGCGCGGAACCCGGCCACGCAACCGGATCCGAACCCTCCGCGCACCACGCCCGCCCCGCGGACGCCGAGGGCTCCGAAGCCCCCGACGCCGGCCCCTCGGAGTGCGGCCCGCGCGGTGACGCCCTGTGCGACGACACCCCGGGGTCCATCGAGCGCGTCTCGGTGGACGAGCCGCTGCTGCCCGCACGCGTGCACCGTCCCTCGGATCTGCTCCGGCTGCTCACCGGTGTGCTCGCCATCGCCGTCGTCCTGGCCGTCGCCGCGTTCGCCCACGGCACCACGTCCGGCCTGGAAGACGACATCACCAAGGGCACCACCGGCACCCCGGACGTCCTGATCCGGCTCGCCGGGCTCACCTCCAGCATCGCCGTCCTCGTGCTGCCCGTCGCCTTCGCCATCGAGCGGCTGATCAAACGGGACGGGCTGCGGATCGCCGACGGTGTGCTCGCCGCGGTGCTCGCGCACGGCGTCGCCCTCGCCACCGATCTGTGGGTCGCCAAGTCCGCGCCCGGCTCGATCACCGAGGCGCTGACCCGGGCGTCCTCCTCGGGCGGCCTCACCGACCCCGTGCACGGCTATCTCGCCCCCGTCATCGCCTATATGACGGCCGTCGGCATGGCCCGCAGGCCCCGGTGGCGGGTCGCGCTGTGGGCGGTCCTGCTACTCAACTCCTTCGCGGTGCTGGTCGGCCGGCAGACCACCCCGTTCTCGATCATCGTGACGATCCTGATCGGCTGGACCGTCGCGTACGGCACGCTCTACGCCGTCGGCTCGCCCAATGTGCGGCCCACCGGCCAGACCCTGCTCGCGGGCCTGCGCCACGTCGGCTTCAACCCGGTGACCGCGCTGCGCGCCGAGGACGTACCGGACTCGATGGAACAGGGCGAGCGGGGCCGGCGCTATCTGGTGACCCTGGAGGACGGGCCGCCCCTCGACGTGACGGTGGTCGACCGGGAGCAGCAGGCGCAGGGCTTCTTCTACCGGGTGTGGCGCCGTCTGACGCTGCGCTCCATCACCACCCGCCGCTCGATCCAGTCGCTCAGACAGGCCCTGGAGCAGGAGGCGCTCCTCGCGTACGCGGCCATCGCGGCCGGGGCGAACGCGCCCAAGCTGATCGCCACCTCCGAACTCGGCCCCGACGCCGTGATGCTGGTGTACGAGCACACCGGCGGCCGCTCCCTGGACTCCCTGGAGGACAAGGAGATCACCGACGAACTGCTGCGCGAGACCTGGCGCCAGGTGGAGGCCCTCCAGTCGCGCCGGATCGCGCACCGCAGGCTGGCCGGGGACGCGATCCTGGTGGATCGTTCCGGCAGGGTGATCGTGACCGATCTGCGCGGCGGCGAGATCGCGGCCGGCGACATCGTGCTCCGCATGGACGTCGCCCAACTGCTCACCACCCTCGGCCTGCGCGTCGGCGCCGAGCGCTCGGTGGCCTCCGCGCTCGACGTACTCGGCCCGGACGCGGTCGCCGACAGCCTTCCGCTGCTCCAGCCCATCGCGCTGAGCCGCTCCACCCGCGCGACGCTGCGCAAGCTCGGGCGCGAGCAGGCGCAGCGCGAACGCGAGGCGGTCCTGGAGGCCTCCGACGCAACGAGGGAGGCCAAGGCCGCGGAGGCCGCCGCCGCCAAGGAGGCCGCGGCGCACCCCGAGGCCGTGGCCGCGCCGGACGGCCGCAAGGCGGTCAAGGCCGAGAAGAAGGCCGAGAAGCTGGCCATCGACGAGGCCCTGGACGAGGCGCACGAGGACGATCTGCTCACCCAGATCCGCCACCAGGTGCTGCTGATCCGGCCGCAGGCCCCGGTGGAGCCGGTACGCCTGGAACGCATCAAGATGAAGACGCTGATCAGCTTTGTCGCGGGGGCCTTCGCCGCGTACTTCCTGCTGGTGCAGCTCACCAACATCAAGTTCGGCGATCTGGTCGCCAACGCCCAGTGGGGCTGGGTCGCGGCGGCCGTGCTGTTCTCCGCGCTGTCCTATCCGGCGGCCGCGGCCAGCCTGCTCGGCTTCGTGCCCGAGCGGGTGCCGTTCTGGCGGGCGGTGGTCGCGCAGGTCGCGGGCTCCTTCGTGAAGCTGGTGGCGCCCGCGGCGGTCGGCGGTGTCGCCCTCAACACCCGGTTCCTCCAGCGCGCGGGGGTACGGCCGGGGCTCGCGGTGGCGAGCGTGGGCGCCTCGCAGCTCTTCGGGCTCGCCTCGCACATCTCGCTGCTGCTGATCTTCGGCTATGTGACCGGCACCGAGCAGACCTCGGAGCTGTCGCCGTCCCGCACCGTGATCGCGGGCCTGCTCACGGCGGCCGTGCTGATCCTGGTCGTCACCGCGGTCCCGTTCCTGCGGAAGTTCGTGGTCAGCCGGGTGCGTTCGCTGTTCGCCGGTGTGGTGCCGCGCATGCTGGACGTGCTCCAGCGTCCGCAGAAACTGATCACGGGCATCGGCGGCATGCTGCTCCTGACGGGCGTGTTCGTGATGTGCCTCGACGCGTCGATCCGGGCGTTCGGTACGGGCAGTGACCACACGCTGAGCTACGCGAGCGTGGCGGTGGTCTTCCTGACCGCCAACGCGCTCGGTTCGGCGGCGCCGACGCCGGGTGGTGTCGGCGCGGTCGAGCTGGCGCTGTCCACGGCGCTGACGATCGCGGGCATGACGGCGGAGACGGCGACGTCCGCGGTGCTGCTGTACCGGTTGCTGACGTTCTGGTTGCCTGTGCTGCCGGGGTGGCTGTGCTTCAACTACCTGACCCGAAAGGGCCAGCTGTAACCCCAGCCCGGCCGGAGCCGCGCGCGCAGCTCCCCGTGCCCCTGGCGGCACGTACCCCAGCCACCCCGAAACGCGACCCCTCACCGCGGCCCGCCAGCACCCGTCCGCGCAGTTCCCCGCGCCCCCAACCCCCCTTCGACCCGCGGACCGTGCCCGCGTCTCGCGCAGTTCCCCGCGCCCCTAGCGGCACGTACCGCACCCGCACCGAGCAGTTCACGAAAGCCCCGCGCAACCCAGCGCCCTGAAGGGGCGCGAGGAACTGCGCGACCAGCCACACACAGCCCGCACCCAAAAACCGGCCCAAGGGGCGCGGGGAACTGCGCGAGGAACCACACACGACCCGCACCCCCACGCCCCCCGGAGGGCCCCCTCACAGCACCCCCACCACCACCCCCAACAACCCCACCGAGCAAGCCACCTCGACCGCCCCGACCACCCCCACCCTCAACCCCCGCCCCGGCAGCAGCGCCGCCCGCAGGAGGAAGATCGCGAAGGGGGCCGCCAGCCAGGGGGACAGGGCGGTCACGAAGAGCAGCGCCGCGCAGTGGTAGGCGACCGAAGCCCGGTAGTACGTACGCGAACCCCGCTCCCGGATCATCGTCTTCACATACAGAACCGTCCCCGCGAAATACAACAGACAGGCCAGCGCGGGCCCGAGGCCCGCGCTCCACGGGCCGCCCGACCCCAGCCGCACCGTCACGAGCGGCATCGCGCACGCGGGGACCACCGCCGCCAGGCCGTTGCACAGCGCGCGCTCCCGATTGGCGTACGCGTAAAGGAAGTTGACCCCGACGAACGGGACCGCGCACGCCGCCGCCGGCAGCAGCCAGGGGTACGCCACGGCGAGCGGGAGACCGAGGGCGGCGGCGCCCGCGGCGCAGCAGACCGCCGGGCGGACGTGGCGGCGAGGCGCCTTGGGGGTGCGGCGGATCCGGCTCAGGCGCACCCACTGCTGGGCGTGGTACACCGCGAGGTAGCCGAGCAGCCAGGCCACCAGAAGCGGCACATGCGCCCAGCGCGGTCCGCCCAGGAGGGCCCCGGCGAGGAAGGGAACGGCCAGCATCGCCCACGCCCCGTGCTGGTTCGGCAACCAGCGACCCCGGCCCCGACCCCGACCCCGGCGGACATCGGCCCCACGTGCTCTCCCGCTCACAGCACACCCCCCTTTTCCCATTCCGCAAAGAAATGACCGAAAGTACGAGACCCCGTACCCGCGCGGCGCCTTTCTCATTTTCTCAGCCCCGCTCAGGGACATTTGCGGGATTAGGTCACCGGCCGACGGGACCAAAGTCCCCGGGTTCCAAGAGGCGGCGGGCGTAGGGTCGTTGAAGGCCGTCCGGAGGCGTCCGCATTTCCCGACAGTCCGTCCGGAAAGGCCCGCTCACATTCTTTTTTCCGGGCCCGAGGAGTTTCCCGTGCACAAGAGGACGAGGCCGCAACCGAAGGCGCCGCGCGAAAGCGGCACCGCCGACGCACTGGTGCGGGCGGGCAGCTTCTTCACGCGCGCCGAGGTCTCCGACGACCTGCGCACCGTGCACCGCACGGGCGGGCGGGGCGCCGAGGCGTTCTACCGGGACCGCTGGAGCCACGACAAGGTCGTGTACTCGACGCACGGCGTGAACTGCACCGGTTCGTGCCGCTGGAAGGTGTACGTCAAGGACGGGATCATCACCTGGGAGACCCAGGCGACCGACTACCCCTCCGTCGGACCCGACCGCCCCGAGTACGAGCCGCGCGGCTGCCCGCGTGGCGCCTCCTTCTCCTGGTACAGCTACTCGCCGACCCGGGTCCGCCACCCGCACGTACGCGGCGAGCTCCTCACGATGTACCGCGAGGCCAAGGCGCGCCTGGGCGATCCGGTGCTGGCCTGGGCCGACATCCAGAGCGACCCGGAGCGGCGGCGGGCGTACCAGAGGGCGCGCGGCAAGGGCGGTCTGGTGCGGGCGAGTTGGGAGGAGGCCGTCGAGATCGTCGCGGCCGCCCATGTGCACACCATCAAGGAGCACGGCCCGGACCGGGTCGCGGGCTTCTCCCCCATTCCCGCGATGTCGATGGCCTCGCACGCGGCCGGCGCCCGCTTCCACTCCCTCATCGGCGCTCCGATGCTGTCCTTCTACGACTGGTACGCGGACCTGCCCGTGGCCTCCCCGCAGGTCTTCGGCGACCAGACCGACGTTCCGGAGTCGGGCGACTGGTGGGACGCGGCCTATTTGATGATGTGGGGCTCCAATGTCCCGGTGACGCGTACGCCCGACGCGCACTGGATGACCGAGGCCCGCTATCGCGGCCAGAAAGTAGTCACCGTCTCCCCCGATTTCGCGGACAACACCAAGTTCGCGGACGAGTGGATGCATCCGCACCCGGGAACGGACGGCGCGCTCGCCCTTGCCATGGGCCATGTGATCCTCAAGGAATTCTTCGTGGACCGGCAGACGCCTTTCTTCACGGATTACGTCCGCACCTATACCGATCTGCCGTTCCTGGTCTCCCTCAAGGAAACCGACGAGGGGCTCGTCCCGCACAAGTTCGTCACGGCCGCCGACCTCGGCGAGGACACCGAGAACGCGCGCTGGAAGACCGTCCTCGTCGACGACGTGACCGGCGAACCGACCGTTCCGGGCGGCACGTTGGGCCATCGCTGGGGCAGCACGCCCGAGTGGAACCTGGACCTCGGGGAGGTCGTGCCGCGGCTCACCCTGCTCGGCTCGGGGGAGAGCGCCGAGGTCGTGCTGCCGCGCTTCGAGGAGACCACCGAGGACGCCCCGGGTGTCATACGCCGCGGCGTCCCCGTCCGCCGGATCGGCGGGCGGCCCGTCACCACCGTGTACGACCTGATGCTGGCCCAGTACGGGGTCGGCCGCGAAGGGCTGCCGGGCGTCTGGCCCACCTCGTACGAGGACGCGGGGAGCCCGGGGACGCCCGGCTGGCAGGAGGGCCTCACCTCCGTACCTGCGGCCCAAGTGGCGCGCGTTGCAAGGGAGTTCGCCGAGACGGCGGAGAAGTCCGAGGGGCGCTGCATGATCCTCATGGGCGCCGGCACCAACCACTGGTTCCACTCCGAGACCATCTACCGGGCGTTCCTCGCGCTGCTCACCCTGACCGGCTGCCAGGGCCGCAACGGCGGCGGCTGGGGGCATTACGTCGGACAGGAGAAGTGCCGCCCGGTCACCGGCTGGGCCACCCTGGCGAGCGCCTCCGACTGGACCCGGCCGCCCCGGCACATGATCGGCGCGGGCTGGTTCTATCTCCACACCGACCAGTGGCGCTACGACACACTGCCCACCGAGGCGCTGGCCTCGCCGCTCGGTGACGGCCGCTTCGAGGGCATGACGGGCGCCGACTGCCTGGCGGCCTCGGCCCGGATGGGCTGGATGCCGTCGTACCCGACGTTCGACCGCAATCCGCTGGAGCTCGGCGACGCCGAGGACCCCGTCCGGCATGTGGTGGAGGAGCTGAAGGCGGGGCGGCTCGGCTTCGCGGGCGAGGACCCGGACGCGCCCCGCAACTGGCCGCGCGTCCTGAACGTGTGGCGCGCCAATCTGCTCGGCTCGTCCTCCAAGGGCAACGAGTACTTCCTGAAGCATCTGCTCGGCACCCACTCCAACCTGCCCGACGACGGCCCCCGGTGCGCCCCGCGCGATGTGGCCTGGCGTCCCGAGGATGTCGAGGGCAAGCTCGATCTGCTGCTCTCGATGGACTTCCGGATGACGTCGACGACGCTGCTCAGCGATGTCGTGCTGCCCGCCGCCACCTGGTACGAGAAGCACGACCTGTCCTCCACCGACATGCACCCCTTCCTGCACGCCTTCACCCCGGCCGTGGACCCGCCGTGGCAGGCCTGCTCCGACTATGACGCCTTCCGGGCGCTGGCCGAGCGCTTCGGCGAGCTGGCCGGCGAGCACCTCGGGGTGCGCAGGGACGTGGTCGCCACCGCGCTCCAGCACGACACCCCGGGTGGTGAGATGGCCCAGCCCGGCGGCAACGCGCTCGACTGGTCCAAGGGCGAGTGCGAGCCGGTGCCGGGCCGGACGATGTACAACCTGACGGTCGTCGAGCGGGACTACGGCGCGGTCGGCGAGAAGTTCACCGCGCTCGGGCCGCTGGTGGACGAGCTGGGGGTGACCACGAAGGCGATCACCTTCGACGTCGCCGAGGAGGTCGCGTACCTGGGTGAGAAGAACGGTCGCGTGCGCACGGGAGTCGCCGAGGGCCGACCGCGCCTCGACACCGCCCAGCGCGCCTGCGAGGCGATCCTCTCGCTGTCCGGCACCTCCAACGGGCGCCTGGCGACGCAGGGTTTCGAGACCCTGGAGAAGCGGACCGGGCAGCCCATGGCCCACCTGGCCGCCGAGGCCGAGGGCAAGCGGATCACCTTCGCGGACACCCAGGCGCGGCCGGTTCCGGTGATCACCTCGCCGGAGTGGTCGGGCAGCGAGTCGGGCGGGCGGCGCTACACCGCGTTCACCGTCAACACCGAGCACCTCAAGCCCTGGCACACCCTGACCGGACGCCAGCACTTCTTCCTCGACCACGACTGGATCCACGAGGTCGGCGAGGCGCTGCCCGTCTACAAGCCACCGCTGGACATGCACCGCCTGTACGGGGAGCCGGAGCTCGGCTCCACCGACGGCAAGCAGGTCGCGGTCCGCTACCTCACCCCGCACAACAAGTGGGCGATCCACAGCCAGTACCAGGACAACCTGTACATGATGACGCTCGGCCGGGGCGGCCAGACGATCTGGATGTCGCCGCAGGACGCCGACGCGATCGGCGTGGCGGACAACGACTGGATCGAGGCGGTCAACCGCAACGGCGTGGTCACCGCCCGCGCCATCGTCTCGCACAAGATGCCCGCCGGGACCGTCTACATGAACCATGCGCAGGAGCGCACGGTCGGCGTGCCGAAGACGCAGAAGACCGGCAGGCGTGGCGGGATCCACAACTCACTCACCCGCATCATGCTCAAGCCCACCCATCTGGTGGGCGGCTACGCCCAGTTGACCTGGGCGTTCAACTACCTCGGCCCGACCGGAAACCAGCGCGACGAGGTCACCGTCATCCGCCGCCGCGACCAGAAGGTGGAGTTCTGATGCGCGTCATGGCCCAGATCGCCATGGTCATGAACCTCGACAAGTGCATCGGCTGCCACACCTGCTCGGTCACCTGCAAGCAGGCGTGGACCAACCGGCAGGGCACCGAGTACGTCTGGTTCAACAACGTCGAGACCCTCCCCGGCCAGGGCTATCCGCGTCGCTGGGAGGACCAGGAGAAGTGGAAGGGCGGCTGGGAGCGCGCCCGCTCCGGCAAGCTGCGCCTGCGCGCCGGAAGTCGGCTCAAGCGCCTCGGGCAGGTCTTCGCCAACCCCGAACTCCCCGGGATCGACGACTACTACCAGCCCTGGACGTACGAGTACAAGAACCTCATCGACGCCCCGGCGGGCGACGACCTGCCCGTGGCGCGGCCCGTCTCGGGGCTGACCGGTGAACCCCTCGACACGATCCAGTGGGGCCCGAACTGGGACGACAACCTGGGCGGCGCGCCGCAGCACGCCCCGCGCGACCCCATCGTGGAGAAGATCCGCGACGAGGTCGGCGAGAGGATCCGCTTCGAGTTCGAGCAGAGCTTCATGTTCTATCTGCCGCGGGTGTGCGAGCACTGCCTGAACCCGGCGTGCGTCTCGTCGTGCCCGTCGGGGGCGATGTACAAGCGCGAGGAGGACGGCATCGTCCTGGTCGACCAGGACGCCTGCCGGGGCTGGCGGATGTGTGTGACGGGCTGCCCGTACAAGAAGGTCTACTTCAACCACTCCACCGGCAAGGCAGAGAAGTGCACCTTCTGCTTCCCGCGCATCGAGGTGGGGCTGCCCACCATCTGCTCGGAGACGTGCGTGGGCCGGATGCGCTATCTCGGCGTCATGCTGTACGACGCCGACAAGGTGACCGAGGCGGCCTCGGTGGAGGACGAACACGACCTGTATCCCAGCCAGTTGGAGTGCTTCCTCGATCCCACCGACCCGGCGGTGGTCGCCGCGGCCAAGGCCTCGGGCATCACCCACGAGTGGATCGAGGCGGCCCGGCGCTCCCCCGTGTACGACCTGATCGCCACCTACCAGGTCGCCCTTCCGCTGCATCCGGAGTACCGCACCATGCCGATGGTCTGGTACGTGCCGCCGCTCTCGCCGGTCGTCGAGGCGGTCGCCGCGAGTGGCCACGACGGTGAGGACGCCGGGAACCTGTTCGGCGCGATCGACGCCCTGCGCATCCCGGTGGAGTATCTGGCCGAGCTCCTGACCGCGGGCGACCCCGTCCCGGTGGAGGCGGTCCTGCGCCGGATGGCCGCGATGCGCGCGTACATGCGCCGCGTCAACCTCGGCGAGGACCGGGACGAGTCGATCGCCGCCGCCGTGGGGCTGACCGGCACCGAGATGGAGGACCTGTTCCGGCTGCTCGCGATCGCCAAGTACGAGGACCGCTACGTCGTGCCGAGCGCGGCCCGCGCCGATGCCGACGCGCTCGCCGAGTCCCATCCGCTCGACGACGCCTGCCCGGTCGGCGACGTGACCCCGGGCCGTGTCCTGTTGAACCTCTCCCCCACCCGGAGATCCGCGTGAACGCCGAGAACCCCGAGAACCCCGAGAACCCCGCGAACGCCGAGAGCCCCCAGAACTCAGCCGTCCCGCGGCTGGTCGCGGCCCGCTGTCTGCGCTACCCCGACGAGCTTCTGTACGCCCAACTCCCTCTGCTGCGCACGGCGTTGAGCGAGCACGCGGTCCCGGGCGCCGCGCGGCTCAGGGACTTCGTGGACGTGGTGGCCGCCACCGAGCCGCTGGACCTGGCCGCGCACTACACGTCCACGTTCGACACCCGCAACCGGCGCTGTCTGTATCTGACGTGGTGGGCCGACGGCGACACCCGGCGCCGGGGCCTCTCGCTCGTGCGGCTGAAGCGGATCTACCGCGACCACGGCCTGGAGTTCAGCCACGAGGAGCTCCCCGACTTCCTTCCGGCCGTCCTGGAGTTCGCCGGACGCCACGAGGAGCCCGGCACCCGGCTGCTCCAGGAGCACCGCGCCGGCCTCGAACTGTTGCGGCTCGCCCTGATCGAGGCCGGCACCCCCTACGCCGATGTCCTCGAAGCGGTGTGCGCCACCCTGCCGGGGGCCTCACCCACCACGAAGGCCGAGGCGAAGGCGCTGGCGAAGGCGGGGCCGCCGCGGGAGTCCGTGGGGCTCGAACCGCTCGGCCCGGGTGCCGAGCCGTTCGGCCCGGGTGCCGAGCCGTTCGGGCCCGGCGCCGAACTCCCCTGGCCCGGCTTCCCCGAGAGGAAGGACTCCTGATGGAGCTGTTGCTGTGGGGCGTGCTGCCCTATGTGTCGATCGCCCTGCTGATCGCGGGCGTCTGCTGGCGGGCCCGCTTCGACCGGTTCGGCTGGACCAGCCACTCCAGCCAGGTCCACGAGTCGAAGCTGCTGCGCATCGGTTCGCCGCTCTTCCACTTCGGGATGGCGTTCGTCGTGCTCGGCCATGTGGTGGGTCTGCTGATCCCCCGGAGCTGGACGGACGCGGTGGGGGTCGACGACCACACCTACCATCTGGTCGCCGTGTCGACGGGCGCCCTCGCCGGCCTCGCGGCGGCGGCCGGCATCGGCATCCTGGTCTTCCGCCGGTTCACGGTCCCCGCGGTGCGCCGGGCGACCCTGCGCAGCGACCGCCTGATGTACACGTTCCTGCTCGGCGCGATGGCGCTCGGCCTCACCGCGACGATCCTCAACTCGACCGGCGCGACCGGGGACTACAACTACCGCGAGGGCATCTCGATCTGGTTCCGCTCGCTCTTCACCTTCCAGCCGGACTACCACCTGATGGGCGCGGCCCCGCTCGCCTTCCAGGCACACATCCTGTTCGGCTTCACGCTGTTCGCCCTGATCCCGTACTCGCGTCTGGTGCACATGTTCAGCGCTCCGGTGCGGTACCTGTTCCGCCCGTACGTCGTCTACCGGCGCCGCGATCCGAAGCTGACCGGCAACCGCCAGGACCGGCGCGGCTGGGAGAAGGTGCGATGAGCGGGCGCACTCTCGTCCGCAGGCCCCGGCACGCCCTGGCGGAGCGGCCCTTCATCGTCATCTGGGAGGCCACCCGCGCCTGCCCGCTCGCCTGCCTGCACTGCCGGGCCGAGGCGCGCCCGGACCGCGATCCGGGCGAGCTCGACTCGGTGGACGCCCGGCGTCTGATGGACCAGGTCGCCGCGTTCGGGAGGCCGAGCCCCCTGTTCGTGATCACCGGCGGCGACCCGTTCCAGCGCCCCGACCTCAATGAGCTTGTGGCATACGGGAGTTCGCTGGGCCTGCGGGTCGCGGTGTCGCCGTCGGGCACGCCCACCCTGACCCGCGCGAACCTGACGGCGGTGCGGGACGCGGGCGCGGTGGCGCTCTCCCTCTCGCTCGACGGGTCGACGGCCGAGCGGCACGACGCCTTCCGGGGGGTGGCCGGGGTCTTCGACTGGACCCTGGAGGGGTGGCGCACGGCGCGCGAACTCGGCCTGAAGGTGCAGATCAACACCACCGTCACCCGCGCGTCACTGCCCGACCTCGCCGACGTCGCGGCCCTGGTCAAGCGCGAGGGCGCCATGCTCTGGTCCGGTTTCGTGCTGGTGCCCACCGGGCGCGGCGCCGACCTCGACGCACTGACCCCGCACGAGATCGAGGACGTGCTGCACTTCCTGTACGACTGCGGCTCGGTCATCGCCACCAAGACGACGGAGGGCCACCACTTCCGCAGGGTCGCGCTCCAGCGGGCGATCCTGGCCCGGCACGGCGAAAGCCCCGCGCTGGGGCCGCTTCACCGTCAACTATCCGCCAGGGCCGCCGAGTTGGGGCTCTTCGCGGGCGAGGGGCGCGCGGTGCGCAGGCCTCCGATGGATGTGTCATCGGGCCGGGGCTTCGTCTTCGTCTCGCACACCGGTGAGGTCCACCCCAGCGGCTTCCTGCCCGTCACGGCGGGCAATGTGAAGCACCATCCGCTGACCGAGATCTACCGCGGCTCGGCCCTCTTCACCATGCTGCGCGAGCCGGCCCTGCTGCGCGGTGCGTGCGGGCGCTGCGAGTTCAACTCCGTGTGCGGGGGCTCCCGTTCACGGGCCTACGGGCTGACCGGGGATGTGCTCGCCGCCGACCCGTGGTGTGCGTACGAGCCCGGCAGCTTCCCCCATCAGGACGACCTCCGAGAGCTGGTTCCATGACATCGACACGATCGGTCATCGTCATCGGCGGAGGCATCAGCGGCCTCGCCGCCGCCTGGGAGTTGCGCGGCCGCGCCGAGGTGACGGTCCTGGAGAGCGACGCGCAGGTCGGCGGCAAGCTCCGCACCGGCACGCTCGCCGGGGTCGCCGTCGACGAGGGCGCCGAGTCCGTGATGGCGCTGCGGCCCGAGGCGGTCGAGCTCGCGGAGGCGGTCGGCCTCGGCCGGACCCTGGTCGAGCCCGCCCCCGCCCCGGTGACCGTGTGGACGCGGGACGCGCTGCGCCCGATGCCCGCCGGCCATGTGCTCGGCATCCCGTCCGACCCGGCGGCGCTCGCCGGGACGGGCCTGCTCTCCGACGAGGGCCTGGCCCGCCTGCGCACCGAGCCGGACCGCCCCCCGGCCCCCGTCACCGAGGACGTCGCCATCTCCGCCTACCTCACCGAGCGGATCGGCCGCGAGGCGGTGGACCGCCTGGTGGAGCCGCTGCTCGGCGGCGTGTACGCGGGCAGCACCGACGAGCTGTCCCTGCGCTCGGCGATGCCGGGCGTGGCCGGGATCGCCGAGCGCGGCGAGCCGCTGCTCACCTCGCTGCTCGGCCGCCCGCGCCCCCGGGGCTCCTTCGTGCGCGGCATCGAGGGCGGCACCGGGCGGCTGGCGCTCGCCGTCGCGCGGGCGAGCGGGGCCCGCGTCCTGACGGGCACGACCGTACGGGCCCTGGAACGCACCGCCTCCGGTGGCTGGCGGGTCCAGGCGGTGACCGCGGACGGGCCGCTCCTTCTGACCGCCGACGCGGTGATCCTCGCGGTGCCCGCGTTCGCGGCGGCGGCCCTGCTGCGCCCGCACGCGCCCGCCGTCCACGGCGACCTCGCCGCGATCCCGTACGCGAGCACGGCCGTCCTGACCATGGCGTTCCCCCGTGACCGGACCGGGCTCGGCGCGCTGCCCGGCGGCAACGGCTTCCTGGTGCCACCCGTCGACGGCCGCACGGCGAAGGCGGCCACCTTCCTCTCCACCAAGTGGCGCTGGCAGGCCGCCGCGGCCCCTCATCTCTTCCTGCTGCGCGCCTCGGTGGGCCGGGCCGGCGAGGAGCACCTCCTGGACCGGCCCGACCGCCACCTCCTGCGGACCGCCCTGCACGATCTGCACCACGCGGTCGGCCCGATCGGCGAACCGCTCGCGGCCCGGGTCACCCGCTGGGACCGGGGCCTGCCCCAGTACACGGTCGGCCACGCCGCGCGCCTGGCCCGGATCCGTGCGGGCGTCGCCGCGCTGGCGGGTCTGGAGGTGTGCGGCGCGGCCTACGAGGGCGTCGGCATCGCGGCCTGTGTGGCGACGGGGTCGGCCGCGGCCCGGCGGGTGCTGGAGGGGTCGCGGGCGGTGGTACCCGGCTGAGTCGGCCGCCACCCTTTGGGCCGCCCCGCTCGCGCGCCCCCCGGCCCCCCGCCGCAGGATGGGGGGATGGAAGACCACCGTGCCCCGCGCAAGCGGAACCGGGCCGCCGCGTTCAGCGCCGCCGCCGTACTGCTCGCCGCCGTCGGCTGTTCCGGCGGGGCGAAGGACGAGGGCGGCCTCACCTCCGGCACCGCGGACGCGGCCAAGCTCGCCACCCAGAAGCTGAACTGGACGGCGTGCCCGGCGCCCACCGCGGCCCAGGGCACGGGCTCGGCGCCCTCCGCGCCGCCCGGCGGCGGCGAGTGGAAGTGCGCCACCCTCAAGGCGCCGCTCGACTACGCCGACCCGAAGGCCGGCACCATCGACCTCGCCCTCATCCGCGCCGAGGCCACCGACAAGGGCCGCCGCATCGGCTCGCTCGTCTTCAACTTCGGTGGCCCCGGCGGCTCCGGCGTCACCACCCTGCCCGCCGCGGCGAGCGACTACGCGGCCCTGCGCGCCCGCTACGACCTGGTCAGCTTCGACCCGCGCGGCGTCGGCGCCAGCGCGCCCGTGCGCTGCGAGAACGACTCCCAGCTCGACACCTACTTCTCCCAGGACGCCACCCCCGACGACGCCGCCGAGGAGAAGGCGTACCTGGAGGGCCTCAAGTCGTTCGCCACCGCCTGCCAGGACAACTCCGGCACGGTGCTCCCGCACGTCGGCACCATCAGCGCGGCCCGCGACATGGATCTGCTGCGCCAGGTGCTCGGGGACCAGAAACTGAACTACATGGGGATCTCGTACGGGACCGAACTCGGCGGCGTCTACGCCCACTTGTTCCCGCAGAACGTCGGGCGGGCCGTCTTCGACGCGGTCGTCGACCCCACCAGCGACGTCGAACAGGGCGCGATCGGCCAGGCCAAGGGCTTCCAGCTCGCCCTGGACAACTTCGCCAAGGACTGTGTGGACCGGGGCGACAAGTGCCTGCTGCGCGGCGCGAACGTCAAGGAGGTCGAGGACGTCGTCGTCAAGCTGATCGCCCAGCTCGGCGACAAGCCCATCCCGGCGGGCAACAGCGGCCGGCGGCTCACCGCGACCCAGGCAACCAACGGCATCGCCCAGGCCCTGTACTCCAAGGAGTACTGGCCGCTCCTGGAGCAGGGCGTCGACGAGGCCGAGGGCGGCAACGGCGCGCTGCTGCTGGCGCTCTCGGACGCCATGAACGGGCGCGGCAAGGACGGCACGTACAGCAACATCCAGGCCGCCAACGCGGCCATCAACTGCGCCGATTTCAAACAGCGTTACTCTCTGGAGCAGACCAAGGCGAAGCTGCCCGAGTTCCGCCGGGCCTCGCCCGTCTTCGGCGACTTCATGGCCTGGGGTCTGCTGGGCTGCTCCGCGTGGCCGGTCGCCGGTCAGTGGACCACGCCCGATGTGAGCGCGCCGGGCTCGGCCCCGATCGTGGTCGTCGGCAACACGGGCGACCCGGCGACCCCGTACCAGGGCGCCAAGAACATGGTGGACAAGCTCGGCCCCGGCGTCGGCGTGGAGCTCACCTACAAAGGGCAGGGGCACGGGGCGTACAACAGCGGCGACAAGTGTGTACAGGGCGCGGTGAACGCCTATCTCCTGGAAGGAAAGGTTCCCTCCGCCGGGACCGTTTGCCAGTGACCTGGTGCCGTTCCGGGGCAAGAACGGCCGAGGGGGCCGGCCCGCGCACGTAGTGCGGGCCGGCCCCCTCGGCGCCAGTGACGACAACCCTGCCAGGGGCGCGGGGAACTGCGCGACCAGCCACCGGCGGCCCGCAGTCGACAACCGCGCCTCAGTAAATCGGCTTCTCCGGCTCGATCTGGTTGACCCAGCCGATCACGCCGCCGCCCACGTGCACCGCGTCGGAGAAGCCCGCGGACTTGAGGACCGCGAGGACCTCGGCCGAGCGGACGCCGGTCTTGCAGTGCAGGACGATCCGCTTGTCCTGGGGCAGCGACTCCAGGGCCGTGCCCATCAGGAACTCGTTCTTCGGGATCAGCCGGGCGCCGGGGATCGAGACGATCTCGTACTCGTTCGGCTCGCGGACGTCGATGATCTCGATCTTCTCGTCCCCGTCGATCCACTCCTTGAGCTGCCGGGGAGTGATCGTCGAACCCATGGCCGCTTCCTGGGCCTCCTCGGACACGACGCCGCAGAAGGCCTCGTAGTCGATGAGCTCGGTGACGGTCGGGTTCTCACCGCAGACCGCGCAGTCGGGGTCCTTGCGGACCTTGACCTGGCGGTACTGCATCTCCAGGGCGTCGTAGATCATCAGGCGGCCGACCAGCGGCTCGCCGATGCCCGCGAGGAGCTTGATGGCCTCGTTGACCTGGATGGAGCCGATCGACGCGCACAGCACGCCGAGCACGCCGCCCTCGGCGCAGCTCGGGACCATGCCCGGCGGCGGGGGCTCCGGGTAGAGGCAGCGGTAGCAGGGCCCGTGCTCGGACCAGAAGACCGAGGCCTGGCCGTCGAAGCGGTAGATCGAACCCCAGACGTACGGCTTGTTCAGCAGCACGCAGGCGTCGTTCACCAGGTAGCGGGTCGCGAAGTTGTCCGTGCCGTCGACGATCAGGTCGTACTGGCTGAAGATGTCCATCACGTTGTCGGCTTCGAGCCGCTCTTCGTGCAGGACCACGTTCACGTACGGGTTGATGCCGAGGACGGAGTCACGCGCGGACTGCGCCTTGGAGCGGCCGATGTCGGCCTGGCTGTGGATGATCTGGCGCTGGAGGTTCGACTCGTCGACCTCGTCGAACTCGACGATGCCGAGCGTGCCGACACCGGCGGCCGCCAGGTACATCAGGGCCGGGGAGCCGAGGCCGCCGGCGCCCACGGCGAGCACCTTGGCGTTCTTCAGCCGCTTCTGCCCGTCCATCCCGACGTCGGGGATGATCAGGTGGCGCGAATACCTGCGGACCTCGTCTACGGTGAGCTCAGCTGCTGGCTCGACCAGGGGTGGCAGCGACACGAGAACCTCAATTACGCAGTCGGTCGGTAAGTCAGTACGGTTGTTCTCCCCCGTAACACTGCCACGGCCCTTCTCATTCCGAGATACCCGGTCCGATCCGCGAGACGATTTCGTCCCAGTAGCCGGGCAGTGTCTCGAATGGATCGACAGGTCCCTTTCGTTCCTTGGCCCGGTCGGCGCGGTCCGTGAAGAAGATCGTGCCCGCGCCCTGCCAGCGGGCGATCCGCAGCGCCTCCTCCAGATGTGTCCTCGGCACCCCGTGCACCAGATGGCAGAAGCGCTCGGCCGGGTAGTCGGCGGTCCACTCGGCCACCTGCGACCAGCGGTAGTCGCGCCAGGGCCCGGCATACGTGATGAGCTGGTCGGCCGCCTCGGCGTAGCCGGGGTACGGATGCGTGCCGTGTCCGAACACGAGGTGCGCGTCGTCCCGCAGCGCCCGCAGGGTGTCGGCGGTACGCCGCATGTCGGAAAGCGCGTCTCGCTCTGCGGGACAGCGGTCCAGGAGGAAGCCGTCGACCCGGTACCAGTCGAGGTAGCGGTGCGCCTCGGAGATCCGCTCCCCGAAGGCACGTGTGCCGTACGCCGTGTCGAGATGGCCGAGCACCCGGATCCCCGCGTTGCGGAGCCTGCCGACCGCTTCGAGGCAGTGCGGGTCGGGGCGGCTGCCGGGGCCGCCCGGGGTGCCGCCGCTCACATTGAGGACGGCCCAGTGCAACGGCGTTCCGGGACGGGTGAGTTCGGCCCACTCGACCGGGGCGACCAGGGGGTGCGCGTAGCCGGGCACCCCCAGGCCCAGCCGGTCGGCGGCGGGGGCCGTGCGCTGTCCCGTGGGGCGGCGGATCAGATGCGGCATGCCGCCTCCATCCAGATGTCGGCGAGCGACTCCTCCAGATTGATCCTGGGCCGCCAGCCGAGCCGGTCCCGCGCGGTGCGCACATCGGCCTGCTGCCAGCTTCCGCAGCCGTCGGGGTAGGGGGACGGCGCCGCGAGGTGCTCCAGCGCGGCCTCGCCCGAGCGCGGGGAGCCGATGAGGCCGGGGCGCATGACGGGCGGCCCGTCGAGCTCGTGCAGGGCGCCCGCGTAGCCAGCGACCCTGGCGAGCACGGCGGCCGCGTCGCGCAGCTTCACCGAGCGTCCGGTGCCGATGTTGACCACGCCCTGGGCGGCCGAGAGCGAGGCGGCGTGGACGGCTCGCGCCACATCGCGCACGTCGACGAAGTCGCGCTGGACGCCGAGCCCGCCGAGCTTCAGTTCGCCGTCGCCGGACTGCATGGCGCGCCGCATCGCCTCCGCGAGCCGGCCGAGCGGCGAGCCCGCGGGGGTGCCGGGGCCGACGGGCGAGAAGACGCGCAGCACGATCGCGTCGAGCCCGGAGCCGAGGACGAGCTCGGTCGCGGCGAGTTTGGAGACGCCGTACGGTCCACCGGGGCGGGGCACCGCGTCCTCGGCGGTGGAGGAACCGGGCTGCGAGGGCCCGTACTCCGAGGCGCAGCCGATCTGCACGAGCCGGGCGCCGCAGCCGCTGCGGCGCAGCGCCTCGCAGACGGTGGCGACGGCCACGGTGTTGTGCCGGGTCAGCTCGCGGGCGCCGCCCCGGGTGGCCCCGGCGCAGTTCACGACGACTCCGGGGTGCACGGCGTCCAGGAAGCGGGTCAGCGCTCCGGGGCTGCCGGTGGCGAGGTCGAACCGTACGTCGGCGTCGTCGCCGCGCCCGAGGGCGGTGAGCTGCACGGCCGGGTCGGCGAGCAGGCGGTCGGCCACGAACCGGCCGAGGTATCCGTTGGCTCCGAGCAGCAGCACCCTCATCGCGCGGTCCTTCCGAGCGGGCGGCGGGAGGCCGGTGGCAGGGCGGTCATGTGTCGTTCTCCTTCAATGGCCTTCCCGCCCGCTCCACGAGGGGGTGGACGGTGTCGGCGTTTCGGTGGGATGGGCGCGCCGGTCGTCGGGCGCCTACTGGTCACAGTGGGCCGAGGCGCGGGCCAGTACGGCGACGGCCCGGGCGAGCAGGGCGAGGGCGGCGACGCCGCACACGAGAGCGGGCAGCGCCCCGGGGCCCCAGCTCCCGACCAGGGTGTCGACCGGGCGGGCCAGCGGGGCGCACCCCGGCAGCCGTCCGGCGAACACCGTGGCGAGGGCGAGCAGTTCCGTGCCGGCGGCGATGGTGAGCACCTTGGTGGCGGCGGCGGAGAACCCGTGCGCGGAGAGCAGCCGGGCGGCCCAGAGGAGCACACCGAGCGCCATCGCACCCGCGAACTCGCCTTTGCCGTACGCCAGTTGGGTGGCCGTCAGGCAGAGGACGAGGCCGCAGAGGTACAGGGCCACGGTCGCCAAGAGCAGGGGCCGGGAGCGGCCCGTGAACTCGGCGAGGCCCCGGCTGGAGTCGAGCTTCTTGCGCGCCTGGACGGAGAAGAGGTGGGCGCACCACAGTGCGGGGGCGACCGCGAAGGCGAGCCCGGTGACGGCGGCCGGGTCGAGCGGCCAGGCGCCGTCGGGGCCGCCGCGCAGGGCCTCGTCGAGCAGCCCGTCGCCGCCGGCCGCGTACGCCATGAGCCAGGCGGAGCCGAGGACGGCGGCGGGCCGGGTGCCGGGGCCGGCGCGCAGGGGCCCTCGCCGCAGGACCAGGGTGAGGGTCACCGTGAAGGCGAGCGCGCCGAGCGCGCCCACCGCGGGGCGGACCGCGCCCTCGGTGAGCCGTACGCCTTCCACGGCGAGGACGCAGACGGTCCCGGGCAGCAGGCCCCACAGCGCCCGGCCCGCGGACGGCGCGGTCAACTCCCTTGCGGATAACGGCGGTTGCGTGTCGCGGGGCACCCGGGCGTAGAGCTCCTCGGCGAGCGAGAAGACGTCGCGGTGGCGAAACCGCGCCGCGGTGCGGTCGGTGACGCCGTGCGCTTCGAGACCGGCCGCGATCTCCAGCGGGTCGACGGCGCGTTCGCAGAGTTCGCGGTGGCGGTGCATGAGGGCTTTGACGGGGTCGGCGGGCCCTCGCCGGACGGCGGTACGGCTCGTGCCGTTCGGGGTGGGCGGAACGGCGGGGGCGCTCGGCTGCCGGTCGTTCCAGGGGGTTCCGTGCGCGGGGGCGGAGGGGTGGTCGGTCATGCGCCCGCCCCTTCCTCTGCGATGTCCAGCTGGTCCCGCGTCAGGACGGCGAGGGGGCCGGGCACCCAGCTCGGCGCGGCGCCGGCCGGCACCCGGGCGGCGGTGGGGGCCGCCCAGCGGCCGGGCACATGGGACTCGGCGGGGTGCGCGAAGGGCTGGGGCGCGGCCGCCCGATCCGCGTTCTCGCGGTGGACCGGGTTGTGCGACATGAGCTCCAGGTAAATGCCGCGAAATGCCGTGACGTTCTGCTCGACGGTGAACAGTTCGAGCGCGCGGGCGCGAGCGGCGGCGCCCAGGCGCGAGCGGCGCTCGGGGTCGCGCAGCAGGGCGACGCAGGCGTCGGCGAGGGCGCGCGGGTTGCGCGGCGGCACCACCAGGCCCGTACCGCCGATGACCTCGACGACGGCGCCGGTGTCGGTGGAGACGGTGGCGCGTCCGCAGAACATCGCCTCGACGAGGCTGATCGGGAAGCCCTCCACCACGCTGGACAGCACGACGACGCTTCCGGCGGCGTAGGCGTCGGCCAGGTCGGGGGCCTCGGGCCCGCCGATCTCCTCGAACGAGACGGGGTTGTCGCCGACGGCATGGGCGCCGGCCGCCTCGTCGGGGAAGAGCTGGGCGGCAAGGGCCCGGCAGTGCGCGAGGTAGCCGTGCGCCTCGACGCCCCGGACGGGGGCGGAGATCAGCCGGAGGCGTGCCTCGGGTTCGGCCCTGCGGACTTCGGCGAAGGCGTGCAGCAGCGCGATGAGGTCCTTGGCGGGCTCGATCCGGCCGACCCAGACGAGGGTGTGCGGGTCGCCGCCGTAGGCCCCTTCGCCCACCGCGTGGAAGCGGTCGGCGGCCATCCCGGGGTAGACGGTCCGCAGCTTGGCCCGGTCGGCTCCGCAGCGCTCCTGCCAGCGGCGGGCGTGGGTGTTGCCGGGGGTGACGAGTTCGGCCCGCGCGTAGACCTCGGCGGCGAGGCGGAGCTGAAAGCCGGAGCCCAACGCCCTTACCGGTGCGGATAGTTGGGCATTGTCCAGATACTGGGTGCGCAGGTGGACGCCGTACTCGGTGACCAGGAGGGGGACCCCGCAGAAGCGTTTGGCCAGGAGGCCGGGCAGGGCGGCGCGACCGCCGGAGGTGGCGTGGCTGAGGTCGACCGCGCCGAGCGCGTCGTCCCCGTACCAGTCGAGGGAGAGGGGGCGCAGGGCGCGTTCGAGCAGGCTCGCGAAGGCGAGGTGGTCGGGGACGCGGGCGGCCCGGACGGCGCGGTTCGCGCCCGGCGCGCGGCAGGCGGTCTCCAGAATGCGGACGGCCGTCTCGGACCGCAGCTCGCCGCCGAGGCCGCCGTGCTCACGGGCCAGGTCGGCGAGCCCGTACAGCCCTTCGGCGAAGCCTTCCGACGCCCCGCGGTTCTCGGCGCCCTCGGCGCAGATCGCCGTGGCCAGATGCCCGAACAGGGCGGCGAACTCCCGGCGTTCACGGCGCCCGTAGCCGCGCTCGGCGCGCTTCTTCGCGCCGTGGCGGCTCTCGGGCGCGGCCCAGAGCGGGGCCGTGCGCACCCGGCGCACCTGCGGGGGCAGCGCGACGAGGCCGCGCTCCTCCTGCTCACGGCTGCGGCTCAGCGCGAATATGTCGAACTCGTGCCGCGCGAGCCCGCGCACGAGCCGGTCGCACCACAGCCTGGACTCGCCGGTCGTGTACGGATAACCGCCATCCGTCAGCAGTCCGATCCGCATGTGCGCACCCCCGATCTCCCTTGTGGGCGGCCACCGTTGGCAACGGCGACTCGCAGCGGGACGAACGTATGCGGATATGCCGGTGGCGCGACGGACGGTTGTCCGTCGCGCCACCGGAAGGGGTGAATGCACGTAACTTTCGCGACCCGGGGGCGTTCGGTCGCGCTACGGGGTGGCCCGGTGACACAGGGCTATGCCACGGCCACCTCTTCGCGGTCCTGACGGTCCTGGCGGCCCTGGCCGCGCTCGGGGGTGTCGTCCCCGCGCAGCTCCCGGCGGGCCGCGCGGCGCGCCGCGGCCAGCGCGGGGTCCAGTGCGGGCACGGCCGCGAGGAGCTCCCGGGTGTACGGGTCCTTCGGCGCCCCGTACACCACGTGCACCTCGCCCTCCTCCACGATCCGGCCCTGCCGCATGACGGCGACCCGGTCGCTGACCTGCCGTACCACGGCGAGGTCGTGCGCGACGAAGACCAGCGCGAGGCCCAGCTCCCGCTGCAACCGGGCCAGCAGCGCGGTGACTTGGGCCTGCGTGGTGACGTCCAGAGCCGATACGGGTTCGTCGCACACGATGAGGGCCGGCTCGGCGGCCAGCGCGCGGGCGATCCCCACGCGCTGGCGCTGGCCGCCGCTGAACTCGTGCGGGTAGCTGTCGTACCGGTCCGGGTCGAGCCCGACCCGTTCGAGCAGCTCGCCGACGCGAGCCCGGATTCCCGCCTCGTCGCGCCGTCCGGCGGCCCGCAGCGGGTCGGCCACGGATTCGCCGATCGAGCGGCGGGGGTTGAGGGAGGAGACGGGGTCCTGGAACACCATCTGCACGGACCCGGCACGGGTGACGTGCCCGGCACTGGGCTCCAGCAGCCCCACCAGCATGCGGCCCAGGGTGGTCTTCCCGCTTCCGCTCTCGCCGACGATGCCCAGGGTTTCGCCCCGGCGCACGCTGAGATCCACGCCCTCGACGGCCGCGAAGGCGGCCCGCCCCCGCCCGAACACCTTCCGGAGCCCGCGCGCTCGGAGCACGACGTCTCCCGCCTGGGCGGGGTGCGCGACTCCGCGGCCGGTTCCGGTTCCGGCCGCGGACCGTGCGGGGCCGCTCGCGCAGTTCCCCGCGCCCCTGGCAGCATCCGGCTCGGCAGGGCCGACACCCTCAGCCCGTCCGGCGATTGAGGACGAGCGCCCTTCAGGCGCGAACGGGGTCTGGGGCGAAGCCCCAGGATCGTCCGCGGACCGTGCGGGGCCGCTCGCGCAGTTCCCCGCGCCCCTGGCAGCATCCGGCTCGGCTGGGCCAACGCCCTCAGCCCGCCCGGCGATTGGGGCCTGGGGCGGAGCCCCGGCGGCACCCCTGGCAGCATCCGGCCCGGCAGTGCCGACACCCCCAGCCCGTCCGGCGATTGAGGACGAGCGCCCTTCAGGCGCGAACGGGGTCTGGGGCGAAGCCCCAGGATCGTCCGCGGACCGTGCGGGGCCGCTCGCGCAGTTCCCCGCGCCCCTGCCAGCATCCGGCCCGGCAGGGTCAACATTCCCAGCCCCTGGGATGCGGGGGACCGAGGCCAGCAGGGTGCGGGTGTACGGGTTCGTGGGGGCGCCCAGGACCGCGCCCACGGGCCCCCGTTCCACCGCCCTCCCCTCCCGCATCACCAGCACCTCGTCCACGCTCTCCGCCGCGACCCCCACGTCATGGGTGACGAGGAGCAGTGCGAGGCCCGTCGAGTGGCGCAGGTCGTGGAGGAGGTCCAGGATCTGGGCCTGGACGGTCACGTCGAGGGCCGTCGTGGGCTCGTCCGCGATCAGCAGGCGCGGCTCGCAGGCCAGCGCCATCGCGATGAGGGCCCGCTGCCGCATCCCCCCGCTGAACTCGTGCGGGCGGGAACGGGACTTGCGGGCCGCGTCCGCGATGCCGACCCGGTCGAGGACCGAGACCGCGCGGGCCCGGGCGGCCCGGCGCGAGCCGCCCTCGTGCACCCGGTACACCTCGGCTATCTGGTCGCCGATGCTGTAGTACGGGTCGAGCGAGGACAGCGGGTCCTGGAAGACCATCGCCGCCAACCCGCCACGGAGGGAGCGGAGTTCGGCGTCGGAGGCGGAGGCGACATCCACTCCCGCGACCCGGACGGAGCCGGTGACCCGCGCCCCGGTCCCCCGGTGCAGGCCCAGCAACGCGTACGCGGACGCGCTCTTGCCGGAGCCGGACTCGCCGACGACGCCCAGCGCCGCGCCGGGCCGGAGCGTGAAGGAGAGGCCGTCGACGGCCCGTACCGCGCCGAAGGAGATGCCGAGGTCGGTCACCTCGACCAGAGGCTCGGTCATGACAGCACCACCCGTCGATCCGCCATCGCGTACAGGACGTCCGCGACCGCATTGGCAAGCACCACGAAGAATCCGGTGGTCAGGACCACGCCGACCACCACCGGCAGGTCGACCGTGCGCACCGAGAGGACGAGCTGGCGGCCGATGCCGGGGATGCCGAAGAGCGTCTCGGTCAGCACCGCGCCGCCGAACATGGTGCCCGCGTCGAGCGCGCTGAGCGCGATCACCGGGGCGACCGCGCCGCGCAGGGCGTGCCGTCCGACGATGGCCCGCTCGGTCAGCCCGTACGCCCGGAACGTGCGCACATGGTCCTCGGCGAGCGTCTCCAGCATCGAACTGCGGGTCAGCCGCGCGTACTTGGCCGCTTCGATCAGGGCCAGCGAGAACCAGGGCAGGAGCAGCCCCCAGAACCACTGCTGCGGGTCGTCCGTGAACGGTACGTACTGCGGGAACGGCAGCCACTGGAGGGTGGAGCACAGGACGATGATCAGCAGCAGGCCGATGACGAAGACCGGTGTGGAGGTGCCCGCCAGGGTCAGCCAGGTCAGCACCCGCTCGATCGCCCCGCCGCGCCTCCACGCGGACAGCACACCCGTGCCGACGCCGATGAGCAGCCACAGCGCGAACGCGCCGACGACCAGCGATCCGGTGACCGGGAGCTTGCCGAGGATGAGGTCGGTGACCTGCTCGTCGGTGCGGTAGGACTGGCCGAGGCAGGGCGCGGAGCAGTGCACCACCCCCGTGCCGGAGGAGAAGTCGCGGCCGGCGAAGACGCCCTGGAGGAAGTGCGCGTACTGGAGGTACAGCGGGTCGCCGAGGCCCAGCCTGTCGTGGACCAGGGCCACCTGCTGCGGGGAGCAGCGTTCGCCGCAGACGATCTGGGCGACGTTGCCGGGGGCCACGTAGAAGACGGCGTACACGATGACGGAGAGGGCGAGGAGCACAAGCGCGGCTCCGGCGATCCGGCGCAGCAGATGACCTGTCAGGCCGCTCAACGTGCCTTCTCCTCACGGGACTTGCCGGTACCGACGCGCAGCCGCGACGCCGCCCTCGGGTCCAGGGCCGTGCGCACTCCTTCACCGATCACCGTCAGCGAGAGGACCGTGACGAAGAGCAGGCCGGCGGGCAGCAGGAGGTAGGTGGGGGCCGCCTGGTACCAGGTGTTGGCATCCGTGAGCATCTGGCCCCAGGACGGCGTGGGCGGCTTGATGCCGACGCCGAGGAAGGACAGCGCGGCCTCGGCCACCACATTGCTGGGGACCAGGAGCACGGCGTACGTGATGACGGGTGCGGCGAGCGCGGGCAGCAGCTCGCGGCGGGCGATCGCCCAGGTGCCCCAGCCGCTGAGCCGCGCCGCCGAGACGTGGTCCACCGTCTTGAGCGCGAGGGCGCCCGCCCGCACGATCTTCGAGGTGCCGAACCAGCCGAGCCCGGCGATGATCAGGGTGATCAGGACCGGACGCGGGATCGAGGCGGGCGCCACGGCGAGCAGACCGAGCGTGATGACCAGCATCGGAAGCGCGGCCGCGACGTCCGTGACGCGGCTGACGAGCTGGTCGGCCCAGCGTCCGCCGAGCGCGGCGAAGAGTCCGAGGGCGACGCCGAGCGCCACCTGGATGAGGGTGGCGACGAAGGCGACGCCCAGCGAGACGCGGGCGCCGTAGACGATCCGGGCGAACAGGTCGCGGCCGGTCCCCGGTTCGACGCCGAGCCAGTGCTCACCGCTGATCCCGCCAAACGGGCCGAGCGGCACGCCGCCACTGGCCGAGTCGACGAGCGCGGGGTGGTAGGCGTCGGGGTCCTGCCCTTCGAGCGCGGTGAGCAGCGGGGCCGTGAGCGCGACCAGGACGAGCAGGGCGAAGACGCCCGCGGCGGCGGTGACCGCGCGCTGGGCGCGCAGGCGCCGCCAGAAGAGGCGGCCGCCGGGGGCGGGCGCGTCGACGCCCGCCCCGGTGGTCAACAGGGCTTCGGACATGGCTACTTGACCGCTACCTGGGATATGTCGAGCACGCCGGTCCAGTCGCTGATGACGACGTTCTTGACGTCCTTGCCGACCAGCCGCTTGTAGACGGGGTGGAACAGCGGCACGACCACGGCCTGCTCGCCGATCCTCTTGTCGAGCGCGCCCCAGCGCGGCGCCGCGGCGGTCAGGTCGGTCAGCTTGTTGATCTCGTCGATCTCGCTGTTGACGGAGGCGTCGTTCAGGAAGCCGGTGTTGAAGTTGGCGCCGTCCCGGACGATCTGCCGGCCGTCGAAGATCGGCGCGAGGAACGGGCCGCCGGAGGGCCAGTCGGCGCCCCAGCCGCGCAGGAAGAAGCCGGGCTCCTTCTTCGCGCTGGCGACGGTGTCGTTGTAGTCGTTGCCTTCGAGGCCCTGGAGCCTGACGGTGATGCCCGCCTTCTTCAGGGCGTCCTGGAGGGCGGTGGCGACCTCGGGCCCCTTGGGGCCGCCCTTGGCGTTGGAGTGGGTGAGCGTGACGGTGAGCCCGCCGGCGTGGCCCGCCTCCTTGAGCAGCTCCCTGGCCTTGGCCGCGTTGCCGGACTCGCCCGCCGGGAAGAGGTCGTACGGGGTGTACCCGAAGGCCTTCTGGTTCGGCAGGAAGGTGGTGGCGGGCTCGGCGAGCGAGGAGCCGCCGACCGCGTTGACGGCCGAGGTCCGGTCGACGGCGTACGCGATGGCCTGGCGGACCTTGGGGTCGTCGAACGGCTTCACGTTCGGGTTGAACGCGATGTAGTTGGTGTAGCCGAAGTGCCCGGTGCCGACCCGCGCGGCGAGCTGCTTGTCGCTGCCGACCTTGGCGAGTTCGGCCGGGCCCAGGTTGGTGTCGGTGGTGACGGCGGCCGCGTCCGGCCCCTGCGAGGCGGACAGCCGCTGGTTGATGACGGCCTGGTCGAGCCCGGAGCGCACGTCGATGGTGTCGGGGTAGGCCTTGCGCTCGGGGTCGGTCGCCCCGGACCAGTTGGGGTTGCGCTCCAGGACCAGGTGCTCGCCGTCGTTCTCGTTCTTGACGACCTTGTACGGGCCGGACGAGACGGGGTGCTCCTCGTACTTGGTGCCGTTGTCCTTCGCCTTGGGGACCGGCGCGAACTGCGTCTGGGTGGCGAGGAAGGGGAACTCGCCCTCGGGCTTGTTCAGGTGGAACACGATGGTCTTCGCGTCCGGGGTCTCGATGGAGGCGAGCCCCTTGCCGCCGTCCTTGTAGGGGCCCTGGTACTGGGCGCCGCCGACCAGCCAGTCCCTCACGTACGGTGCCCCGCCGGAGAGTTCGGCCGCGAAGGAGCGCTCGATGCCGTACTTGATGTCGGCGGTGGTGATGGGGCTGCCGTCCTCGTACTTCAGCCCGTCCTTGAGCGTGTACGTCCACACGGTCGCGTCCGCGTTGGGCCTGCCGGTGTCGGTCGCGAGGTCGGGGACCACCTTGGTGCCCTCGGCGCCGTTCGCGCGCTTGCGGGTGGTCAGGGTGCGGAAGACGAGCGAGGGGACGTTTCCGCCGCCGGAGGTGTAGAGCCGCGCCGGGTCGAAGTCGGTCTGCGCCTCGTTGTTGAGGACGCTGAGCGTGCCGCCCTTGTGGGGCGTGCCGGACGCGCCGGAGCCGGCGCTCTGGGCGCCGCCGCCCTCGGGGCCGCAGGCGACGGCGCCCAGGGCGAGAACCACGGCTGTCGCGGCCGCTCTTGCGACATTCCCTGACGAAATGGACGTGTGACGCATCGGAAGAAAGCCTCTCGGTGACTGCTGGGCAGGGCGGGAAACGCGGGCGCCCACAGCACCGCAAGGAAAGAGAGGTGGCTGCGCCCGCAGGAGAAACCGTGCGAAAGCACGGAAATGCCCCGGGCGCGGAAAAGGGAAAAGGAAGAGTCGAACGCGCTCGGGACGGCGTCAGCTACAGAGAATGTCGGCCACGCTGTGCCAGGTCACGCCGATGAGCGCCAGCTCGATGGCGGCGCGTTCGGAGGCGGCGGGACGGTGCGACATGCCGAGAAATATGGACGACCCGCTGTTCACTGTCAATCGAGAACGAGACGGCCGTCCCACATGCTGGACATGCGGGACGGGGACGTCATCAACTCCCGGGATACACCCAGGGGTTGGGCAGACACTTGATGCCCTTCAGGTCCAGCGACTTGGTCTGCTGCTGCATCACCGGCGCGGGCGCGCCGGGCGTGCGGCAGGACTCGTGGTCGTGGCCGAGGCGGTGGCCGACCTCGTGGTTGATGAGCATCTGCCGGTAGGCGAGCATCGCCTTGGGGCCGAAGGTCACCGACCCCTGGGCCCAGCGGTAGGCGTTGATCATCACGCGGTCGGTGGCCGCCGAGTCGCAGGAGACGTTGTCCTCGGTGGTGTCGAGGCCCGACTTGGCGCACCAGGCGCCGGTGGTGCCGGGGCTGGCGAGCGTGATCACGAAGTCCGGCTTGCCCGACGAGACCCGCTCGAAGGCCATCTTCCCGGCATGCGCCCAACTGCGGTCGTCGTTGAGGGTCTTCTGCACGGCGTCGGCGAACAGGCCGCCGTCGAGCGCGAGCCCCTTCTCGATGTCCACCCGGTAGCGGTACTTGGTCCCCTTGCCGGGCGCGGGGGCGGACCCGGGCACGGCCTCGAAGGTGCCCGACGCGGTGAGCCCGGCGTCCAGCGGGTACTGCTGGGCCATCTTCTGGTCGTACGTCAGGACCGCGGGGGCGGCCTGCGGGGTGGAGCGGCCACTGCCCCGCGAGGCCGAGCCGTCGTCGTCGCGGTGCTTGTCGCCCGCCGACTGGCCGGCGACGTCGTGCTTGCCGCCGTCGGAGGCGACCTGCCCGGCGACGACGACCGCGAGCACGGTGGTCACCGCGGCGGCCGCGATCCCGGTGAACGTCCGCCCCTTGGAGGTCTTGGCCTTCGCCTCGGGCGCGGGCGCCGGCGGCTCCTCCCGCGCGGGCATCGGGACGCCGGCGGTACGCGGCCCCCCGGTGTCGGCGGGCCCGTCGAAGGCCTCGGTGTAGGAGCGCCGCGGGCCCGGTATGCGGGGCGCGGCGCCGTACGGGGACTGCTGGACCGGACGCGGCTTCCCGTGCCCGGCACCGTGGCGGGCCGCGTATCCGGCGCCGGGGCCGTCCTCGCGGTGCTGGGGGTGGCCGCCGCGCACCTGAGGCGTGCCGAAGGCCGGGGTGCCCGCGCCGTGGTGGGACTCGGGGCCGTCGCCCTGGACCGGTCGTCTGCGCCGACCGCCACCGGGGGCGGGGGCCGGAGCCGGGGCGGGAGCCTGCTCGGCCTCGGGGGCCCGGAGCGCCCGCGCCTGGGGTATGGCCCCCTCGCCGCCGGTTCCCTTGGGTCGGCTGTGTCGTCCCACGCCCCGGATCAGCTCCTGTTGTCTCGGTCGTCGCCGCGGTGTCGGCCGCCGCTGGTGTCGTCGATCAGCTCCCGCACGGCACGGGCGACCGTCTCGGGGTACTCCATCATCGCCACGTGCCCGGCATCGGGCAGCGTCAAAAGCCGCGAGTCGCGGTAGGCGGCCGCCGCACGGCGGGCCATCCGGAACGAGACGAGCCGGTCACGGGCGCCGTACACGAGCAGCGTCGGCGCGAGGACCCGCTGCGCCTGCCGCCACAGCCCGTGCTGACCGCCCAAGGTGTACGCGTCCACGATGCCACGGGTCGAGCGCACCATCGCGTCCCAGAAGTACGGCAGTTGCAGGCGCCGCTCCATCTCACGCACCGCGGCCTCGAACCCCTCGGGCGTGATCCGGGCGGGGTCGCCGTAGGAGAGCGCCATCGCACCCCGGGTGCGGTCCTCGGCGGTCCAGTCCCGGGTCAGCTTCGCGAACAGGGCGGCGACGCCGGGCACCGCGATCAGCGCGGTCGGCCAGGCGCCGCGCTGGACGCGGATCTCGGGCAGCGCGGGCGAGACAAGCGTCAGGGTGCGCACCAGGTCGGGGCGTACGGCCGCGACACGGGTGGAGACGGCGCCGCCCAGCGAGTTGCCGATGAGGTGGACCGGGCCGCGGGCCGTCGAGTCGAGCAGGCGGATCACGGCGCGGGCATGGGCGGTGACCGAGTAGGCGCCGTCGTCCGGCGGCGGGGAGTCCCCGAAGCCGGGCAGATCGAGCGCCTCGCCGTCCACGGTGTCGGCGAGCAGCGCCATCAGGGCCGACCAGTTGCGCGAGGAGCCGCCGAGCCCATGGACGTACAGGGCGGGTTCGAGGCCGGGGCGGGTGCCGGGCCGGGACCGGACGGCGAGCGTGAGGCCGGGCATGCTCACCTGGCGCAGCTCCTCGCCCTCGGCGGCGCCGACCGGGCTCACCCGTGGCGCCAGGGCGGCAGCGGCGGGGGTTTCCGGCAGCTCGGTCGAAGACATGCGGGCAATGTTACGAGACGATCACACCGTGGTTCATGTGTTCGCCGTCACAGGCCATATAGCGGTCGGCCCGGGGAACTTCTAGGCTCATAAGGAAGCCCCCGAATCACTCGAAGCCGACGAAAAGGGTGCAGTCATGTCCGTCGATCCCAGCGATCCGGAAACCTTCCAGGAAGCGGAGGAGGGCGCCCCGCGGGTGCCCGACGAGACCAACGAGGCGGACGCCGCCGAGCAGCACACCGACGTACGGCAGGACCGCGACGAGCCCCTGAGCCGGGTCGATCCCGGCAGCGCCAACGAGGCGGACGCCGTCGAGCAGACACGGGTGGTCTCCCTCGACGAGGACGACTACCGATGATTTGTTCGGTTTACCCCGGGTATCTCCGGCTACCCAGCGCGTCCGGTCCGTGAAATTCTGCGTTCGCGCCGCGCACAGCCGGGTTACCCAAAAGTACGATGGCGGCGCGCGTACTCGCGCACCGGAACAACTTTGGGAGGCGGCGTGACAGCCATCGAGCAGACCGAGGCAGCGCGCCCGCGGGGCACGCGCCTGCCGCGCCGGGCCCGCCGCAATCAGCTTCTGGGCGCGGCCCAGCAGGTTTTCGTCGCGCAGGGTTACCACGCGGCCGCCATGGACGACATCGCGGAGCGGGCGGGCGTCTCCAAGCCGGTGCTCTACCAGCACTTCCCCGGCAAGCTCGACCTGTATCTGGCCCTGCTGGACCAGCACTGCGAGTCGCTGCTGCACGCCGTCCGCACCGCCCTCGCCTCGACCTCGGACAACAAGCTCCGCGTCGCCGCCACGATGGACGCCTACTTCGCGTACGTCGAGGACGAGGGCGGCGCCTTCCGGCTCGTCTTCGAGTCGGACCTGACCAACGAACCGGCCGTGCGCGAACGCGTGGACCGGGTCAGTCTCCAGTGCGCCGAGGCCATCTCGGACGTCATCGCCGAGGACACCGGCCTGTCCAAGGACGAGTCGATGCTGCTGGCCGTGGGCCTGGGCGGGGTCTCCCAGGTGGTGGCCCGCTACTGGCTCTCCAGCGAGTCGACGATCCCCCGCGACAAGGCGGTCCAGCTCCTCACCTCGCTGGCCTGGCGCGGCATCGCGGGCTTCCCGCTGCACGCCTCCGAGGGCCACTGAGCGGCTTTCGGCCGGTCATTCCCGGATTCTGTTCGCTCCTGGCGTTCAGCCACCGGCCATTTCGGGCCCGGTGGCCGGGCTAATGTGTGCAGCGGACAGCGCGGCTTACCGCGCACCGCACGACGTCGGAGGGACTTAGCCGTGGAGGTCAAGATCGGCGTGCAGCACGCGCCCCGGGAGATCGTTCTGGAGAGCGGGCAGTCCGCCGAAGAGGTCGAGAGCGCGGTAGCCGACGCCCTCGCCGGCAAGGCGCAGCTGCTCAGTCTCACGGACGACAAGGGCCGCAAGGTCCTGGTGCCGGCCGACAAGATCGCATACGTGGAAATCGGCGAGCCGGCGGTCCGCCGCGTGGGCTTCGGCGCGCTGTAGTACACGGCACATCGCGGAAGGGGTGCCACCGGTTCACGCCGGTGGCACCCCTTCCGCGTGGTCGCGACACGTGCCGAACGCCCCTGGGAACGCGGCCCTGTTCCGGCCTCGCCGCGTTGCTTCCTCCCGGTGAGGGGAGGGTTGCGTTCCGCGAGGGTCGGGTAGGACGGCTGTGACCGGATCCGCCCTGGCCACACCCTTGGGAGGGACGCACATGCTGCTGGAAGCCATTGGCTCCGTACTGCTGGGATTCGCCCTCGCGTGGACCGCCGCCGCCCGGCTGGCCCACCGGCTGCCCGACCGCCGCACGGTGCTCGGAGTCGGCCCGCTCGCCGGGTTGTTCGGCGCCTTTCTGACCCACTCGGCGATCGGCCCGGGCCACGGGGTGACCACGGTGCTCGGCGCCGCGTTCGTCGCCTCGGTCACGCTCTCGCTGCTGCTGCGGCCGACGCGCCGCCTGCGCCGATGGGCGGCGTAGGCGGCGCTCCCGTACGAGAACGCCGCTTCCCGCCGAGTCCTCACCCGCCGCGCGCGGTCCGCGCGCTGACGGGGCGTCGGGTCCCGGGGTGCTAGGCGGCCAGGCCCAGCGCGGCCATGCGCTTGGTGTGGGCCTTGGTGATCCGCGTGAACATCTCGCCGACCGCCGCGAGGTCGAAGCCCGCGGCCACCCCGTCGACGCCGCCGACCAGCATCGTCGAGAGCGCGTCGCGCTCGGCGACCACCCGCTGGGCCTGCGAGAGCGCCTCGCCCATCAGGCGCCGGGCCCACAGCGCGAGCCGGCCGCCCACCCTCGGGTCCGCCTCGATCGCCGCCCGCACCTTCTCCACGGCGAAGTTGCCGTGCCCGGTGTCGTCGAGCACCGCGAGGACGAGCGAGCGGGTGTCGGAGTCGAGGTGGTTGGCGACCTCGCGGTAGAAGTCGCTCGCGATCGAGTCACCGACGTACGCCTTGACCAGACCCTCCAGCCAGTCCGAGGGAGCGGTCTGCTGGTGGAAGTCGTCGAGCGCCTTGGCGAACGGCTCCATCGCGGCGGTCGGCTCCGCGTCGACCTGGGCGAGGCGGTCCCGCAGCCGCTCGAAGTGGTGGAACTCGGCGGAGGCCATCTTCGCCAGCTCCGCCTTGTCCGCGAGCGATGGCGCGAGCTTCGCGTCGTCGGCGAGCCGCTCGAAGGCCGCGAGCTCTCCGTAGGCGAGGGCGCCGAGAAGGTCCACGACGGCGGCGCGGTACTGGGGCACCGCGGAGGCCGCCGCCCAGTCCTGGGCGGCGATCCCGGTGCGCTCGGGCTCCGGGGTGGTTCCTTCGGCTGCAGTGGCGTTGTCAGACGTCTCCATAAGCCGCACAATAGCCCGCCCGGGGTGGGCCGTAAGGGCCTGCTTCCTCACACCCGAACCACCGGTCCCGCGAATTGTCCCGACACACATGCGCGAATCCGGGGTACAGTGGTAATGCGCCCGCCGAGTATGCAGACGGGCTGCACGAATGAGGATGCCCGGTCGGTTGCTCCGGTCGGCTCCGACCCGACAGCCCTCCACGGGACGCGTTTCAGTACGTGCCACCGAAGAGGGATCCCTCAGCGGCACGAGCGCTTGAGCGACGGCAGTGGTCCCGCGCCCCCCGGCAACCCGATCGAACTCTGATCCCCCGCCAGGACGACAAGGGCACGGTACGACCCGCCGCGTTCGCCTCCGTACCGCGTCTCACAGAAGAGGCAGCACCCTGACTACGTTCCGAGAGCTCGGGATCCTTTCCGAGACCGCCGAAGCCCTTGAAGCCGTCGGCATCGTGTCCCCGTTCCCCATCCAGGAGATGACGCTCCCCGTAGCGCTCTCCGGCACCGACATCATCGGACAGGCCAAGACCGGCACCGGCAAGACGCTCGGCTTCGGTCTGCCGATCCTGGAGCGGGCCGTCGTGCCCGCCGATGTGGAAGCGGGCCGGGCCACCTCCGACCGGCTCACCAACACTCCCCAGGCCCTCGTTGTCGTCCCGACGCGCGAGCTGTGCCAGCAGGTCACCAACGACCTGCTCACCGCCGGCAAGGTGCGCAACGTGCGCGTGCTCGCCATCTACGGCGGCCGCGCCTACGAGCCCCAGGTCGAGGCGCTCAAGAAGGGCGTCGACGTGATCGTCGGCACCCCGGGGCGCCTGCTCGACCTCGCCGGTCAGAAGAAGGTCGACCTCTCGCACGTCAAGGTCCTCGTCCTCGACGAGGCCGACGAGATGCTCGACCTCGGCTTCCTGCCGGACGTCGAGAGGATCATCCAGCTCCTCCCGCCGAAGCGGCAGACGATGCTGTTCTCCGCGACGATGCCGGGCGCCGTCATCG
Organism: Streptomyces sp. ASQP_92; assembly: GCF_025399895.1. Lineage (GTDB taxonomy): Bacteria > Actinomycetota > Actinomycetes > Streptomycetales > Streptomycetaceae > Streptomyces. The sequence continues at coordinate 185,643 of NZ_JAODUA010000008.1, forward strand.
GCCTCGCCCGCCGCTACATGACGCAGCCCACGCACATCCGCGCCACGTCGCCGGACGACGAGGGCACGACCGTCGCCAACACCGAGCAGTTCGTCTACCGCGCCCACTCCATGGACAAGCCGGAGATGGTCGCGCGCATCCTTCAGGCCGAGGGCCGCGGACTCGCGATGATCTTCTGCCGTACGAAGCGGACCGCCGCCGACATCGCCGAGCAGCTCGCCAAGCGCGGCTTCGCCTCCGGCGCCGTCCACGGCGACCTGGGCCAGGGCGCCCGCGAGCAGGCGCTGCGCGCCTTCCGCAACGGCAAGGTCGACGTGCTGGTCTGCACCGACGTCGCCGCGCGCGGCATCGACGTCGACGGCGTCACGCACGTCATCAACTACCAGTCGCCCGAGGAGGAGAAGACCTACCTCCACCGCATCGGCCGCACCGGCCGCGCGGGCAAGAAGGGCATCGCGATCACGCTGGTCGACTGGGACGACATCCCGCGCTGGCAGCTGATCAACAAGGCGCTTGACCTTAAGTTCCCCGACCCGCCGGAGACGTACTCCACGTCCCCGCACCTCTTCGAGGAGCTGAAGATCCCGGCGGGCACGAAGGGCGTACTGCCCCGGGGCGAGCGCACCCGTGCCGGCCTCGCCGCCGAAGAGGTCGAGGACCTCGGCGAGACCGGTGGGCGCGGCCGCAAGTCCGCCGCCGCGGCTCCCGTCGTCACCGAGGAGCGTGCGCCCCGTACGCGCACGCCGCGTCAGCGTCGCCGTACCCGTGGTGGTTCGCAGCAGGACGGCGCCGAGATCCCGGCCCCGGCCGCCGCTCCGGTCGCGGCCCCCGTCACGGAGGCCGTCGAGCCGGCGACCGAGGCGCGCACGCCGCGTCGCCGCCGCCGTACCCGCGTGGGTGCGCCGTCGGCCGCGCCGCAGGCCGCCGCGGCACCGGTGATCGAGACCGCGCCGGTCGCCGAGCCCGTCACCAAGGCGGAGCCGCGCCGTCGTTCGGCTCCGGCCGCCACGGTCGTCGCGCCCGAGCCGGTGAAGGCGGAGCCGCGCCGTCGTTCCGCCCAGGCCGCCACGGTCGTAGCGCCCGAGCCCGTCAAGGCCGAGCCGCGCCGGCGCCGGGTGCGCAAGGTGGTCGACACGTCCTCCGAGGTCGGCTTCATGACGCCCGAGTCGGCGGCGCTCGAGCTGGCAAGGGCCGCGAAGGCCAAGACCACCGCGGCGATGACCGAGGTCGCGTCGGCTCCGGCCGCCGCGGTCACGGCCGCCCCGGAGAAGCCGCGCCGCACGCGGACCAGGAAGGCCGCGGAAGCCGTCGTCGAGACGGTCGAGGCACCGGCGGTCGCCGAGGCCGAGGCACCTGCCAAGCCGCGTCGCACCCGCGCGAAGAAGGTCGCCGAGGCCGCCCCCGAGACGGTCGTCGAGGCCGCCACGGAGGCCGAGGCGCCGGCGAAGCCGCGCCGCACGCGGGCCAAGAAGGCCGTGGAGGCCGTTGTCGAGACGGTCGAAGCACCGGCCGTCGCCGAGACCGAGGCCGAGGCACCCGCCAAGCCGCGTCGCACCCGCGCGAAGAAGGTCGCCGAGGCCGCCCCCGAGGCGACCGAGGCTCCGGCCGCGCCGCGTCGGACCCGGGCCAAGAAGGTCGCCGAGGCCGCCCCCGAGACGGTCGTCGAGGCCGCCACGGAGGCCGAGGCACCGGCGAAGCCCCGTCGTACGCGGGCCAAGAAGGCCGCGGTCGCCCCCGAGGCCGTCGAGGCCGAGGCCCCGGCGAAGCCGCGTCGCACCCGCGCGAAGAAGGCGGCGGCAGCGCCCGAGGCGTAGCCAGCTCCACCCGAAACGGCCCGGCCCCCCGCGAGGGTGCCGGGCCGTTCGCGTTCCAGGGCGGGGGCGGCCCGGCGGGGCCGATACGCTCTACTCATGAGTAAGCCCCGCTCCCTCGACCTCCCGGCCCGTACCCGTGCGTACCGACTCCGCACCCCGCGCCAGGAGTTCGCCGTGCTCGACTCGCGGCCCGAGGGGAGGGCGCTCGGGACGGCGCTGCTCGTGCCGGGGTACACCGGGAGCAAGGAAGACTTCCTCGCGCTCCTGGACCCGCTCGCGGACGCCGGGTACCGGGCCGTAGCGGTCGACGGGCGCGGGCAGTTCGAGAGCCCCGGGCCGCGCCGGACATCCGCGTACACCCCGCGTCAGCTCGGCGGTGACGTACTCGCCCAGGTCGAGGCCCTCGGCGACGGTCCGGTGCACCTCGTGGGGCACTCCTTCGGCGGCTTCGTCGCCCGCTCCGCGGCGCGGCTCGACCCGTCGGCGTTCCGCTCGCTGACCCTGCTCTCGTCCGGGCCGGGCCGGGTCGGACCCGATCAGCGCACCAAGATCCGGATGCTCCGGGCGGCGCTGCCGGTCCTTCCGCCGTCGTGGGTGTGGGCGGCGACGGTGTGGCTGGACGGCAGGGACCCGGCGTACGTCTCCGACCCGCCCGAGATCGTGGAGTTCCTCCAGCGGCGCTGGTTCAGTACGCAGCCCGCCCAACTCATCGCCACGGGGCGGCAGTTGAGGATCGAGCCGGATCGCACGGAGGGGCTCGCGCGGTTGCCGTTGCCGCTGCACGTGGCGTACGGGGAGGGGGAAATGGTGTGGACGGTGGGGGAGTTGGCGCACCTGGCGCGGAGTGTGGGGGCGCGGCATACGGTGATTCCGGGCGCCGACCACTCCCCCAACGTGTCGCACCCGACGGAGCTGGCCGCGGCCCTGACCACGTTCTGGTCCACCACGCCCCACCCCTGACCCGGTCCCACGAGGCTCCCCGCGGACCGTGCGGGGCCGCTCGCGCAGTTCCCCGCGCCCCCAGGTCACCTCGACAGCCCAGCACCGGGCGTGCACGACTCCTCCCGCCTCGATCCACCGCGGACCGTGCGGGGTCACTCGCGCAGTTCCCCGCGCCCCTAGGCGGCTTCGACAGCCCCGCACCAAACGGTGCACCCCCTGCGGTCAAGAAACGCCCCCGCGCCAACCCCGCTACGAAGGGGCGCGGGGAACTGCGCGAGCAACCAGCGACGACCCGCACCCGACCAACCGAACGGGCACCCCCCCAGGGGCGCGAGGAACTGCGCGACGAGCCGCCGACAACCCGCGGACAGACACAAACCCCACCACCCCAAGGGGCGCGGGGAACTGCGCGAGCAACCAGCGACGACCCGCACCCGACCAACCACAGGGGCCAAGGGGCGCGGGGAACCGCGCGAGTGACCGGTAAGCACCCGCACCCCACCAGACCGGCGGTGCCCCCTCAGTACTGGGACTGGAGGTGCTGCCAGAACCCGTCCCGCAGGGCCCGCCGCAGGTCCGCGTGCCCGCGGAGGGAGCGCTGGAGGAGGCGTTCCGCCTCGATGAGGAGGTCCTGGTCGACGGGACCGGGCAGGTAGGGGTGGCCGGGCAGCAGGTCGGCCAGCGCGGCCCTCCCCCGCTCGGAGAGCCAGGTCGCGGCGATCCGCGCCCCCACGAACCGCACGTCCTCCCGACTCGGCGCCGGCCCGTCCTCGTAGAGCGTGACCGGCCGCCGCGTGACGTACGGCTTGCAGAAGTCGAGGTCGAAGGTGCGCTGACTGTCGACCTCCCACAGCAGCGGCTCCGCCTGGTTGCGGCCCTCCGCCGCCTCGATGCCCCAGAGATGGACGCGCGCCCCGTACCCCTGCGCGGCCTCGACGGCCGAGACGAGGTCCTCGTCGCCGCCGATCAGGGCCGCGTCACTGATCGCGCGGTGGCGGGCCAGGGACTCCAGGTCGGAGCGGATCAAGGAGTCGACGCCCTTCTGCTGGTTGTTGGCGTTGAGGTTGCCCAGCCGCACCTTGACGTCGGGAAGCTCCGCGATCGACTGCTGCTCGGGGGTGTGGATGCGGCGGCGCGCGCCGTCGTACCAGTAGACGCGGAGCAGCCGGCTGTCCGCGAAGATCGTGCGCGCCTTGTCGATGAACGCGTCGATCAGGCCCTCCGCGTCGAGGTCGAAGGAGCGGCGGTCCTCGGTGCCGGTGACGAGGAGGCCGGCGGCCGCGTAGACATAGCCCGCGTCGACGAAGATCGCGTGCGTGGAGGGCGTCTTCGCGACCTCGGCGAGCATGCGCTGGAGCAGCTCGTTGGTGGCGTCCAGCTTGCGGTCGAGCTGCGCGACGGGGTCGTGGGGCGCCCGCGCCGGTTGAGGTTCCTGGGAGTCGTCCATACGCTTTCCATTGTCGGCTTCGTGACGCAGGGGGCACAACCGGGCACACGCGGTCGCCGTTTCCCCCGGTCCTTAGCAAATCGAAAAATTTCCTTAGCGTAGGGAATGTTTGCTGGAGGCAACCCGTTGAACCCTACGGAACGCGTTGCACATGAGTCACGCAATCCACATGTAACGGGCGGGCAACCGCCCCGACGCCTCGTGGGAGCAGGCTGTTAGCAGCCCCCCGCACCAGTAGTTCTCCTAGCAGGAGGATCAGACGAAGGGAGAAGCCAATGCGCTTCGAAATCATGCGCCTGGACGACGTCGACGGTACCGCCGTTGACAGCACCGTCGTGGACGCCGCCTCCGTCAACCGGATTGTGCAGCAGGCCGCCGCCATGGGTCAGCGCATCTACATCCGCCCGACCGAATCCGCAGCCTCGTAACACGTTGAGGCAGTGCCCCGCGAGCCGATGACCGGCCGCGGGCGCCGTATGTAGAGAGCGCCCCCGTACCGATGTGCGTACGGGGGCGCTTTGGCTTGTCCGGGGCTCAATCGGCTCCGGGGCCTCAGTAGGCGTGGATGACCTGGGTGACGCCGTTGATGATCTGCTGCACCGCGAGGGCGGAGAGCATCATGCCGGCGAGCCGGGTCACCAGGACGACGCCGCCGTCCTTGATGACGCGGATGATCAGCAGCGAGTACCGCATGGTCACGTACAGCACGCAGTGAATCGCGAGGATCGCCGCCCAGACCGAGACCTGCCCGGCGACGGTGTCGTGGTTCTGGACCGCCAGGATCACCTGGACGATGGCGCCCGGCCCGGCGAGCAGCGGCATGCCGAGCGGCACGAGCGCGACGTTGACGTCCTTGGTCTGCTGGGGCTCGTCGGTCTTCCCGGTGAGCAGGTCGAGCGCGATCAGGAGCAGCAGCAGACCGCCCGCGATCATCAGCGCGGGGACGTCGATGTGCAGATACGTCAGGATCTGGTGGCCGACGAGGCCGAAGAGCGTGATCACTCCGAGCGCGACGGCGGCGGCCTGCCAGGCCATCCTGCGCTGGACCTTGGCGGCCCGGCCGGCCGTCAGCGCGAGGAAGATCGGCGTGATCCCGGGCGGATCCATGATGACGAACAGAGTGAGGAACAGGGAGCCGAAGACGGCAGCGTCGAACACGGTGAGCCTTGCAAGTGAGGGGCGTACATGAAGGGGGCGGCCGGGGCGCTGTCGCGCGGGTCGGCCGGGCCCGTCCCCCCGGCCGCGCGGAAGGAGAACCGGGCGGGCGTGTGAGGAGCGGGGATACGGGGGCGGGGCCCCGGGGGTCCGGAGAGGCGGGCTCTCCCTACCGGGTTACGGGCAGGTGGTTCCGCCCGCCCCCGGCACGGGGAAGGCCCCCGTGGCGCGGCGGGTGATCTCGCCGTAGATCTCGGGGTCGGTGGTGCACTCCCCGAGCCGTACGGTCTTGCGGCTGCCGTGGTAGTCGCTGGAGCCGGTGGTCAGCAGTCCGAGGTCGCCGGCGAGGGCGCGCAGCCGTTCCCGGGTGGGGGCGTCGTGGTCGGTGTGGTCGACCTCGATGCCGTCGAGCCCGGCGGCGGCCAGTTCGGCTATCGCCGACTCGGGCACGACCCGGCCGCGCTTGACGGCGAGCGGGTGGGCGAAGACGGTGACGCCGCCCGCGGCCTTGACGAGCCGGATCGCCTCGAACGGGTCGAGCTCGTGCTTGCCGACGTAGGCGCGGCCGCCGTCGGCGAGCCAGTCCGGCACGAAGGCGTCGGAAACGGAGGCCACGACGCCGAGTTCGACGAGCGCCTCGGCGACGTGGGGGCGGCCCACCGAGCCGTCGCCCGCGATGCGTTCGACCTGTTCCCAGGTGATGGGCACGCCCAGTTCCCGCAGCTTGGTGACCATCCCCTGGGCACGCGGCACCCGGTCGTCGCGCACGAGCTCGCGCTCGCGGGAGAGCTCGGGCTCCTCGGGGTCGAAGAGGTAGGCCAGCATGTGCAGGCCCACGCCGTCGAGGCGGCAGGAGAGTTCGGCGCCGGTCACCAGGGTGAGGTCGCGGTCGAGTCCCGGCAGCGCGGCGATGGCCTGCGCGTAACCGCGGGTGGTGTCGTGGTCGGTCAGCGCGATGACGTCCAGCCCGGCGGCGGCCGCGTTGCGGACCAGTTCGGCGGGGCTGTCCGTGCCGTCCGAAGCCGTGGAGTGGGTGTGCAGATCGATGCGCACGACGCGTACTCCAGGGCATAAGGGGCGGATCAGGGGACAGTCAAGGATAACCGCCCGTCCGCACACCGCCGCCCGCCCGCGAGCGGGGCCCGCGAGGGGGCGCCGGGCGGCTCGCAGGGCCCGTCGCGAGGGGTGCTTGTGGAGTCCGTCGCCGGGGCGCGGTCAGGACAGGATGCGCGGGGTGAGGGCCCCGCACGGCAGCAGTTCGACCTCGGCGCCCGCGTCGCGCAGATCGGTCAGGACGAGTTCGTCGTACATGAGCAGCCCGGACTGTTCGGGCCAGACGATCGCCCACAGCCACAGGCCCCGCGCCTCGCCCGCGAAGACCGCGCGGTCGTCCGGGGTGCGGGTGACATGCCACAGCGGGGTGGGCCGGCCGGCCGCGAGGACCTTGGTGTGCGGGGGTTTGTCGACGCTCATGAACGGGCCGGGGTCGGGCCCCTCGATGCCCGCGTAGCGCGCGCCGAGGCCGACGCCCAACTCCTCGGCGACCAGGATCAGCTCCCCGAGGCCGCCCAGCGGACCGGGGCCCGAGCAGGCGACGGCGGTCGCGCGGCCGCCGCTGCGGTCGTCGCCCGCGTAGGCGACGCCCGTGAACAGCCAGCCGACCGGCAGCGGCCAGGGCATCCACACGGGGACCTGCGCCCGGCGCACGACGACCTCCAGGGCCTCGACGCTGGGCGGCACCACGGGTTGCAGCGGATACACCGGTCCGTGCGCGTCGCACTGCCAGGTGTCGGCAAAGAGACCGGGCGCCCTGACCCGGCCTCCGCACTTCGGGCAACTGGGTTCGCCCCTCATAGGGCCCCACGGTCCTCTCCGGCCGTCGCCCCGTCAAGGACGATCACCCGTCCGGAGTGCCGTCCGCCTGTCGGACCGGGCGTCCCCAAAAGTAGTTTCATCTTGCATTCTTTAGCCTGGCTAATTTATTGTATGTACTACACAACGATCTTGTGCCCATCCTCCGAACGCGAAGCGGGAGCATCCATGCGGCAAGGAAAGGACCCTCTCGACGACGGCGCGGGAACCGGGAGTCTGCTGCGTCAGCCCAAGGCGGTCTGGGCGACCGCGGGCGCCTCGGTCGTCGCCTTCATGGGCATCGGCCTGGTCGACCCGATCCTGCCCTCCATCGCCAAGGGCCTGGACGCCACACCCAGCCAGGTCTCCCTGCTCTTCACCTCGTACTTCCTGATCACCGCCGTCGCGATGCTGGTCACCGGGTTCGTGTCGAGCCGGATCGGCGGCAAGAAGACGCTGTTGGTGGGCCTGGCCCTGGTGGTCGTCTTCGCCGCGCTGGCCGGCACCTCGGACTCGGTCGCGGAGCTCGTCGGCTTCCGGGCCGGCTGGGGGCTCGGCAACGCGCTGTTCGTCTCCACCGCGCTCGCCGTCATCGTGGGCGCGGCGGCGGGCGGCAGCGCGGCGGCGATCCTGCTGTACGAGTCCGCGCTCGGGCTCGGCATGGCGTGCGGGCCGCTGCTCGGCGCGATCCTCGGCGACATGAAGTGGCGCTACCCGTTCTTCGGCACCGCGGCCCTCATGGCGATCGGCTTCCTCGCGATCACGGTGTTCCTCAAGGAGCAGCCCCGCCCCGCGCGCAAGACCTCGCTGCTCGATCCGCTCAAGGCGCTCGGCCACGGCGGGCTGGCCTCGGCCGCCGCCTCCGCCTTCTTCTACAACTACGCGTTCTTCACGGTGCTCGCCTTCACCCCGTTCGTCCTGAACATGTCGCCCTACAAGTCGGGCGGCGTCTTCTTCGCCTGGGGTGTGCTTCTCGCCGTGTTCTCGGTGCTGGTCGCGCCCCGCCTCCAGGAGCGGTTCGGCTCCCTGAAGGTGCTCGGCGGATCGCTCGTGCTGCTCGCCGCCGACCTGCTCGTACTCGGTTACGGCAGCCACACCACGGCGGTCGCCGCGACCATCGCCTCCGGCGCGTTCATCGGCCTCAACAACACCGTCTACACGGAGCTGGCGCTCGGCGTCTCGGACGCGCCCCGGCCGGTGGCGAGCGCGGGCTACAACTTCGTCCGCTGGTTCGCGGCGGCCGCGGCGCCCTACTTCGCGCCGAAGATCGAGGAGTGGAGCGACCTCCACATCCCGTTCGTGGTGGCGGCCGCCGCGGCGGTGGTCGGCGCGCTGATCGTCTGGGCCCGGCGCACCTCGCTCACGCACGAGGCGACCGAGCTGCGTCCGGCGCACGCGACGGAGGACGGGGTTTCTGTTTTCGCGAACTGAGCGTTCTGGGTGGGTCGTTGGGGTGGCTGTTCGGCCGCGGGCCGTGCGGGGTTGCTCGCGCGGTTCCCCGCGCTCCCTGGCGGCGCTGGTGCGGGACCGTGCCGTACACCCAGCCCGGCCGGGGCTGAGGAAGGTCGGCTCGCGGCCGCGGGCCGTACGGGGTTGCTCGCGCAGTTCCCCGCGCCCCTGGCGGTACCGGTGCGGGCCGGCACCGGATACCTGACGCGCGCCAGCCCGTCTTTCACGTGCGGGCCGTGGTCGCTTCTCGCGCAGTTCCCCGCGCCCCTTAACTGCTCGGTGCGGGCCGGCATCGGATACCTGGCCCGTGCCAGCCCGTCTTTCGGCTGCGGGCCGTGGTCGCTTCTCGCGCAGTTCCCCGCGCCCCTTAACTGCTCGGTGCGGGCCCGCATCGGGCAACCTCAGCCCGTCCGGCGATTGAGGACGAGCGCCGTTCAGGCGCGAACGGGGTCTGGGGCGGAGCCCCAGGAGGGCCCAGAACCAACTGACCCGTTGCAAGGGGGCCCGGGGTCTGGGGCGGAGCCCAAGGCGGCCCCCCTCAGTCCAGCGGCACGGACCTGCGCAGCGGGTCGCGCAGATCGGTGCCGTGGGTGAGCCAGCGCTCCTCCAGCTCCTTCGCGCCGCGGACCCGCTTCCAGGCGGCCTCGTTCGTGGTCATGGGAAGCAGCGGCAGGAACCGCACCGGGTCCATCGGGGCGTCGAGCTCCAGGTCCTCGACCAGGCCGCCCGGCTCGGCCACGAGCACCGAGCTGAACGCGGCGCCCGGCCACAGCGGTTCGCCGAGGTCGAGCGAGGCGCCCGGGGCCACCACCACGCCCTCGACCTGCGGGGACGCGGCCAGCACGGCGAGCGGGCGCAGCACCTTGTCGGTGTCGGCGAGCCCGGCGCGTACCGAGAGGACCAGCTCGGCCCGGGGGCCCTTCACCGGGTCGGCGAGCGCGGCGGTGGGGTCGGCCATCGGCTGGGCGGACATGCCGAGCGTGGCGTACCGGACGATGTCGCGCTCGTTGAACCGCAGCACCTCGATGCGGTCCGTACCGAGGAAGGTGACCGCCGCGCGCGCGTCCGGCTCGCCCAGCGCGGTGCGCAAACGGGCCTCGACCAGAGCAAGAACATCAACCATGAGCCGAGCATAGAAGGCGTATGCAAGCGGCAAAGAAGGGGCTTGACGTGACAGTGGGCTGATAGTCTTGGCCGCTGTTCGGGACAGCAGGAAGTTCCCCACGGGGGACCGGCTGGAGGAGGTGGGGCTGCGATGGATCGAAGTCGGCCTGGCAGTACCAACCGCTCTTCCGCACGGTCGCGTTGTTCCCGGTGATGTCACGTTCTCGTTGATCCGAGAGCCTCTTTACCCGGCCTCCGCGCCCGGAAACACCTGAGTCTCATGGCGTTTCGCCCGACGGAAGAGCATTTCGCCTCGCCCAGTCCGTTTCAGTAGCGAACGCCGTCACCGCGTGCCCCTGTGGTGCCGCCCGCTTTGCGAACGTGTGCGATGAATGCCGTGCGGGGTCGCGTCGACCTCGTGGGTCCCCCTCGTCGCAGGACGTCCTCATTCCGGGCAGTTCCAGAGCGTCACGCCCCGACGGCCCCTCCGTGAAGGAGTCCTGCCATGTCGATGATCCGTGACCTGCGCGCCGTGGTCCGCCCCGCGCTGCGCAAGACCAGCACCCCGTACAACGGCTACGACACCACCCGCGACCCCTCGGCGAGCAGCGCCGTCGTGGACTGCGCGGTCTACCGGGACGGGCGGCGCGTCCAGTCCGTCGAGGAGACGTCCTGTCTGACACCGCGTGAGGCGATGCGCCGGGTGCGCGAGGGCGGGGGCTTCGCGTGGATCGGTCTGCACGAGCCGACCGAGGCCGAATTCGCCGGTATCGCGGCCGAGTTCGGGCTGCACCCGCTGGCGGTGGAGGACGCGGTCCACGCCCACCAGCGGCCGAAGCTGGAGCGCTACGACGACACCCTGTTCACCGTCTTCAAGACGATCCACTACGTGGAGCACGCCGAGCTCACCGCGACCAGCGAGGTCGTGGAGACCGGCGAGGTGATGTGCTTCACCGGGCCGGACTTCGTGATCACCGTCCGGCACGGCGGCCAGGGCTCGCTGCGGGCCCTGCGCAAGCGCCTCCAGGACGACCCCGAGCTCCTGGCCAAGGGCCCATCGGCCGTGCTGCACGCCATCGCCGACCAGGTGGTCGACGGCTATCTGGCCGTCGTGGACGCGGTGCAGGACGACATCGACGAGGTCGAGATCGAGGTGTTCTCGGCCCCGGCCAAGGGCAGCCCGCGCGGTGTGGACGCCGGGCGGATCTACCAACTCAAGCGCGAGGTACTGGAGTTCAAGCGCGCCGTATCGCCGCTGCTGCGTCCCATGCAGCTCCTGAGCGAGCGCCCGATGCGTCTGGTCGACCCGGACATCCAGAAGTACTTCCGGGACGTGGCCGACCACCTCGCCCGGGTCCAGGAGCAGGTCGTCGGCTTCGACGAACTGCTCAACTCCATCCTCCAGGCCAACCTCGCCCAGGCCTCCGTCGCTCAGAACGAGGACATGCGCAAGATCACGTCCTGGGCGGCGATCATCGCCGTGCCGACGATGGTGTGCGGGGTGTACGGCATGAACTTCGACCACATGCCGGAGCTGCACTGGAAGTACGGCTACCCGATCTCGATGGGTCTGGTGGCCGTCGCCTGCTTCGTCATCCACCGCACCCTCAAGCGCAACGGCTGGCTCTGAGCGCTCAGTTGGCCCGGTTCGCCCGTACGACCAGGGCGAGTCCGGCCAGGATCACCGCGAGCGCCGGGTAGGCGAGGACCGGCGGCTGCTGGCCGAGCCAGAGCGCGGCGATCAGGGCGGCGCCGGGGGTTTCGAGCAGGATCGCCGTAGAGGTGACGGACGGGCCGAGGCTCGCCACGACACGGTTCAGCAGGGAGTGGCCGAGCAGTTGGGCCGCGAGCGTGAGCACGGCGAGCTTGACCCAGGTCCCGGCGTCGTACGAGGTGAGGTTCGCGCCGCTGACCAGGGCGGCCGCCAGGAGCCCGGCGGCGGCCGTGCCGTAGCAGAGGCAGGTGTAGGGCACCGTGGCCACGCTCTTGCGGACCTCGGCACCGAGCAGGACGTAGCCGGCGGCCGCGATGCCCCCGCCGAGCGCGAGCGCGTCGCCCGCCAGCGCGCGCGGCGACAGGCTGAGGTCGACGCCGGTGAGCATCACCACGCCGACGCAGGCGGCCAGGGTGCCGCTCCACACCAGCGCCGGGGGCCGGTGGCCGCGCAGCCGCAGCGCGAGGGTCGTCCAGATCGGGGTGGTGGTGCACAGCGCGGTCGACGAGGCGACGCTCGTCATGCTCAGGCTCGGCAGCCACAGCCCGAAGTGCAGCGCCAGGAGAGCCCCCGCGCCGACGGTCAGGCCCACCTCGCGCCGGGTCAGCGCGCGCAGCCGGGCGCGGTACTTGAACCAGGCCACCGGGGTCAGCGCCCCCACCGCGAGGGCGTTGCGCCAGAAGGCGATGGCGAGCGCGGGCGCCGCGGTGGCGGCGATCAGGGGCGCGGACAGCGAGACGCTGGCGAGGGCGACGCCGAGCAGGACGAGGTCGACGCGCGGGACGGCGGCGACGTCCCGGGCGGGGGTGGTGGCAGTGGTCACCGCCGCAGCGTAAGGGGCATGGCCGGATAACGGAACTGACCTTTCGCCGGGGCCTCTAATGTGGTGGCCATGACGCAGACGTTGCTCGATCAGGCCCTCGTCGAGGAGGCCACGAAGAAGTCCGGTCTCATCTGGGTGCGCGGCACCGGGGTGGCCGAGCGGGCGCTGTGGCACGGGTGGCTCGACGGGGCGGCGTACGTCGTCGGCGGCGGCCCGGGCGAGCAGCCGCTGGAGGGCCTGCCGGACGGCGGCACCGCGACGGTGACCGTCCGCTCCAAGGACAAGGGCGGCCGCCTGGTGACCTGGACGGCGTCGGTGTCCGAGGTCCCGGCGGGCTCCGAGGCCTGGGAGACGGCGGTGGCCGAGCTGAAGGGCAAGCGCCTGAACGCCCACGACGGCGAGGCGATGCCGGCGCGCTGGGCGGCCGAGTGCCGCCTGCTGCGCCTGACGCCACGCGGCCCCCTGGCCCCCTCCCCCGAGACGTCCCTGGCGGCCGCGCCCGTGCCCACGCCCGCGACCACCCGGCACCCGGTGCCGGCCGCGCTGCCGCGGCTGCTCCTCAAGCGCAAGCGGCGCTGAGGCCCGGGGGCGGTCTAGGTCGTCGGGAGCTGACGGCCGTAGTCGACGGTGTCGCCCTTGGCGGGGGCGGCGAGCGGGAAGTCCTTGTTCCAGTCGGCCAGTTCGAGGACTCCGGCCCCGCCGGCCCGCTCGAAGCGCAGCGGGTAGGGCGTGCCCTGGAGGGAGACGTCGAGCGCGCCGCCCTCGCCGTCCTTGCCCGCCGCGATCCGTACCGTACGGACCGCGCCGACCTCCGAGCGGTCGCCCTTGGCGAGCGCGCCCTGAAGGCCGAGCATCCCCTTCAGGAGCACCGACTTCTCGGTGAAACCGCGCAGTTGCTGATAGGCGGGGTCGCCCGAGGGCACCTTCACGTACTTGTCGTCGAGCTTTCCGGCCGCAGCGGCCGCGTCGCCGGACCCGCTGTGCGACCAGAACCCCGCACCGGCCTTGAGGAACAGGTCGTCCCCCACCCGCAGCAGCCCGAAGGTGCTCTTCTGCGAGGTGACCGTGCCGGTGCCGCCGCTGCTCTTGAGCCGCATGTCGATCCGGTACGAGCCGCCCTTGCTGACCAGCGTCCCCGACAGGCGCACCGCGTCCGCACCGTCCGCCGCCGCCCGTGCCTTGCTCTCGATCTCGGGCGCGGACAGCTTGCCGACGCCGTTGGTGCCCTCGTCCGGGTCCGAGCCGCACGCCGTGAGCGTCGCGGCGAGCCCCGCGCAGAGCGCGACGGGAAGCGCCGCCCGGCGGGCGCGGACCCGTACCCGTACGAACCAGGGGGATGAGGTCACCTGCGCACTGCCTCTCACATGGATGTAGGGGGTCGGCAGACCGCACCCTACCCGCACCGCCCGCGCCACCCGGCAGAGCGCCGGACGGACGACCCGCAAGGGCGTACCGCGCCGCCACCGGCTAGCCTGAAGCCCTTGTCCCGCAGCGATCGCGGTGGTGCGGAGCAACCCTGAACAGTAAGGAGGCGCTCGTATGGCGGCAGGCGCCCCCCGGGTCTTCGTCTCGCATCTCTCCGGTGTCGCCGTCTTCGACCCCAACGGGGACCAGGTCGGCCGGGTACGCGACCTGGTGGCCATGCTCCGGGTCGGCCGCAGGCCTCCCCGGCTGCTCGGCATCGTCGTCGAAGTGGCGAGCCGCCGGCTCATCTTCCTGCCCATGACCCGGGTCACCGGGGTGGAGTCGGGCCAGGTCATCACCACCGGCGTGGTCAACCTCCGCCGCTTCGAGCAGCGCCCGACCGAGCGCCTGGTCCTCGGTGAACTCCTCGACCGCCGGGTCACCCTGGTGGAGAGCGACGAGCAGGTGACCGTCCTCGACGTGGCGATCCAGCAGCTTCCGGCCCGCCGCGACTGGGAGATCGACAAGGTCTTCGTACGCCGGGGCAAGGCGGGTGCGCTGCGGCGCAAGGGCGAGACGCTGACCGTGGAGTGGTCGGCCGTCACCGGCTTCTCCCTGGAGGAGCACGGGCAGGGCGCCGAGAACCTGGTCGCCACCTTCGAGCAGCTGCGCCCGGCCGACCTCGCCAACGTCATGCACCACCTCTCCCCCAAGCGCCGCGCCGAGGTGGCGGCCGCCCTCGACGACGACCGGCTCGCCGACGTCCTGGAGGAGCTGCCCGACGACGACCAGGTGGAGATCCTCGGCAAGCTGAAGGACGAGCGGGCCGCCGACGTCCTGGAGGCGATGGACCCGGACGACGCGGCCGACCTGCTCTCCGAGCTGCCGGAGGAGGACAAGGAGCGCCTCCTGACCCTGATGCAGCCCGACGACGCGGCCGATGTGCGCCGGCTGCTCTCCTACGAGGAGCGCACGGCGGGCGGCCTGATGACGACCGAGCCGATCGTGTTGCGCCCCGACGCCACGGTCGCCGACGCCCTGGCCCGGGTCCGCCAGCAGGACCTCTCGCCGGCGCTCGCCGCGCAGGTCTATGTGTGCCGGCCGCCGGACGAGACGCCGACCGGCAAGTACCTCGGCATGGTGCACTTCCAGCGGCTGCTGCGCGAACCGCCGTTCACGCTGGTCAGCTCGGTGGTCGACAGCGACCTGAAGCCGCTGCCGCCCAACGCCTCGCTGCCGTCGGTGACCAGCTTCCTCGCCGCGTACAACATGGTGGCCGCGCCCGTGGTGGACGAGAGCGGATCGCTGCTCGGCGCGGTGACCGTCGACGACGTACTGGACCACCTGCTGCCCGAGGACTGGCGCGAGACGGAGTTCCACGGGCCCGAGGGGGTGCCCGATGGGCGGCACTGACCGGGCCGAGGAGCGCAGCCGCGCGAGCGGGGCGAGCGCGGTGCCGCGCGGCCGCAGCCGGCTCGACCAGCCGCGCTCGGGGCGGGTGCGGCTGCTGCCGGAGTGGGACCCCGAGGCGTTCGGGCGGTTCAGCGAGCGAATCGCGCGCTTCCTCGGCACCGGGCGGTTCATCGTCTGGATGACCCTGATCATCATCCTGTGGGTCGCCTGGAACATCTTCGCGCCGAGCAGTCTGCGCTTCGACAACTACCCGTTCATCTTCCTCACGCTCGCCCTCTCCCTCCAGGCCTCGTACGCGGCCCCGCTGATCCTGCTCGCGCAAAACAGGCAGGACGACCGCGACCGGGTCACCCACGAGCAGGACCGCAAGCAGAACGAGCGGTCCATCGCCGACACGGAATACCTCACACGGGAGATCGCGGCGCTGCGGATGGGCCTCGGCGAGGTGGCCACCCGCGACTGGATCCGCTCCGAACTCCAGGACCTGGTCAAGGAGATGGAGGAGCGCAGGAACGTATTCCCGCCGGAGCGCGCTCACGGACGTGACGAAGGCGACCGCTGACAGGGCTTTCCGTACCGTGCGGTAAGCGCCGTACCATCGACCGTATGGCTACGGAAGACGCGGTGCTTGAGGCACTGGCGACGGTGAACGACCCCGAGATCCACCGACCGATCACTGAGCTCGGCATGGTCAAATCGGTAGAGATCGGTACGGACGGGGCGGTCGCTGTCACGGTGTACCTGACCGTGTCCGGCTGCCCGATGCGCGAGACCATCACGAAGAACGTGACCGAGGCCGTCGAGCGCGTCGAGGGCGTCAGCCGCGTCGACGTGACGCTCGACGTGATGAGCGACGAGCAGCGCAAGGACCTCGCGTCCGCGCTGCGCGGCGGCACCGCCGAACGCGAGGTGCCGTTCGCCCAGCCCGGCTCGCTGACCCGGGTGTACGCGGTCGCCTCCGGCAAGGGCGGCGTCGGCAAGTCCTCGGTGACGGTCAACCTGGCGGCCGCGATGGCGGCGGACGGCCTGAAGGTGGGCGTCGTGGACGCCGACATCTACGGCCACTCCGTGCCCCGCATGCTGGGCGCCGACGGCCGGCCCACCCAGGTCGAGAACATGATCATGCCGCCGTCCGCGCACGGCGTGAAGGTCATCTCCATCGGCATGTTCACGCCGGGCAACGCGCCCGTGGTGTGGCGCGGCCCGATGCTGCACCGCGCCCTCCAGCAGTTCCTCGCCGATGTGTACTGGGGCGACCTGGACGTGCTGCTGCTCGACCTGCCGCCGGGCACCGGTGACATCGCGATCTCGGTGGCCCAGTTGGTCCCGAACGCGGAGATCCTCGTCGTGACCACCCCGCAGCAGGCCGCGGCCGAGGTCGCCGAGCGGGCCGGCTCCATCGCGGTGCAGACCCACCAGAAGATCGTCGGCGTCGTCGAGAACATGGCGGGCCTGCCCTGTCCGCACTGCGACGAGATGGTCGACGTGTTCGGCACCGGCGGCGGTCAGAAGGTCGCCGACGGCCTCACCAAGACGACCGGCGCCACGGTGCCGGTGCTCGGCTCCATCCCGATCGACGTCCGCCTGCGCGAGGGCGGCGACGACGGCCGCCCCGTCGTCCTGTCCCACCCGGACTCGCCCGCCGGAGCCGCCCTGCGCTCCATCGCGGGCAAGCTGGGCGGCCGCGCCCGCGGTCTGTCGGGCATGTCGCTGGGGATCACCCCGCGCAACAAGTTCTAGCCCGCGCGGCCCGTTCCGGTCCGCGCGACTGCCGTACGCGGCACACGGTAAGGGGCGCCTCGCTACTGCGGGCGCCCCTTACGCATGCCGTGCGGGCCCTGTACATGTGCCGCGCGGGCCCTGTACGCGTGCTGTGCGAGCGCCCCACGAGACGCGGTGGCCGCACCGCGCTCACTCGTACGAGGCGATGTCCTTGACCACCGAGAAGCCGAGCCCGTAAGCGCTCAGGCCGCGCCCGTAAGCCCCCAGGTGCACGCCGTTCTGTGCCGAACCCGCCAGGACCCAGCCGAACTCGGACTCGCGGTAGTGGAAGTCGGTGGGCTCACCGTCGACGGGCAGCGAGAGCGTGGACCAGTCGGAGCCGTCGAGGTCGTCGGCGAGCTCCCAGGCCGTCTCGGTCTGCTGGTCCAGCCAGTCACCGCGCAGCACGTGGTCCATCTGCGCGGGCCAGGTGAAGGACAGAAGCCCCGAACCCGCGAGCCAGGCCGCCGAGGAGACCGAGGTGGCCTCCAGGACGCCCGTGCCGTCGCCGCTGCGGCGGACCGGGTTCGCGGGGATGCTCACGACCACCGCGAACCGCTCCCGGTCGGCCGTGGCGCCGGCCGCCTCGGGCCGTATCGACGGCTCGTCGCCGTGCCCGATCGAACCGTGCTGGACCGTGCCGTCGGCGGCGAGCGCCACCTGCATCAGCCAGCGCGGCCCGGTGAACGCCTCGTCGAGGCCGTACCAGGGGAAGGGTGCGCGCAGAAAGCCGTCGACCGTTCGCCGGGCCGCCGGCACTCCCTCCGGTGTGGCCTTGGCACCCTCGGGCACCCCTTGGGGGGACTGCCCCGTTACCCGGCTTGTCGTCTCCATCTGCCCGGCCGCCTCCTAGATCAGTAGCGTCCGGAGCGGCCCGCCCCCCTCGGGCGTCCTGGCTGCCGGACAGATGGAGGATAGCCACCTCGGCGCGGCTCGCCGGAAAAGCCCATGTGGGATTGGCGTGTACCGGGTCGCGACCGGGGGCGCGAAAGGGGCGCGGTCAGGTGGCGTCGGCGTCGAAGGGCGGACGCTCGCCGGGGTCCAGCTTCTCGCGCTTCTTCAGCAGGTCGGGCGTGCCCGAAGCGCTGCCGGAACCGTTGGCCGCGGTGGTCGCGGGGGCGGTTTCGCGGCCGTGCACGGCGTCCGCGACCTCCTCCATGTCCTTGCGCAGGTCGAAGCTGTTGCGGATCTCCTTCAGGCCCAGGTCGTCGTTGTCCATCAACTGCTTGCGGACGAACGTCTTGGGGTTGAGATCCTCGAACTCGAAGTCCTTGAACTCGGGGCCGAGCTCGGCCCGGATGTCCTGCTTGGCGCTCTCGGAGAAGCTGCGCACCTTGCGGATGATGTTCGACACGTCCTGGATCAGCTTGGGCAGCTTGTCCGGGCCGAAGATGAGCACGGCGAGGACCACGAGTGTGCCCAGTTCCATGGGCCCGATGTCGTTGAACACCCGCTGCTCCTCGTGTTCTCACTGCTCGCGATCACGGCGCCCGGCACTCGGCCCCGCGTCCGGTCATGGACCGTTCCACGGTACCCGGCGAATCTGTCGCCGCGGTACCCGCGGGGTGACCTTTGGGCATCGGCAGGGGCTCGTGGGACGCCGGGCCCGCGCAGGCCCGGCGCCGCCGTGTCAGGACGAGGAGCCCAGCGTCAGCGTGAGCTCCTGCTCCTTGCCGTCCCGCAGGAGGGTCAGCCTGAGCCGGTCGCCGGGGCGGTGCGCGCGGATCTTGACTATCAACTCCTCGCCGCCGTGCACCCGCTGGCCGTCCACCTTGGTGATCACGTCCTGCGGCTTGATGCCCGCCTTGGCCCCGGGGCCGTCGGCGACGACGGACGCCTTGCCGTCGGTGGCCTGCTCGGCGACGCGGGCGCCGTCGCCGGTGAACTTCATGTCGAGGGTGACACCGATCACGGGGTGGGTGGCCTTCCCGGTGTTGATCAGCTCCTCGGCGACCCGCTTGGCCTGGTTGATCGGTATGGCGAAACCGAGCCCGATCGAGCCGGCCTGGCCGCCGCCCCCCTCCGAACCGCCGTTGCCCGCCGACCTGATCGCGCTGTTGATGCCGATGACGCGCGCCTTGGAGTCGACAAGGGGGCCGCCGGAGTTGCCCGGGTTTATGGGGGCGTCGGTCTGGAGGGCGTCGACGTAGCTGACATCGGTGCCGTCACCGCTCTCGCCGCCCGCCGTGATCGGACGCTCCTTGGCGCTGATGATGCCCGACGTCACGGTGTTGGAGAGGTCGAAGGGGGCGCCGATGGCCACCACCGGATCACCGACGAGCACGTTGTCGGAATTGCCCAGCGGCAGCGGCTTCATCCCCGATACGCCCGTGACCTTGACGACCGCGAGGTCGTACCCGGCATCGCGGCCGACCACCTCGGCGGGCACGCTCTCCCCGCCGCTGAAGGTCACCGAGATCTTGCCGGATCCCCCGGCGGACTTCACGACGTGGTTGTTGGTCAGGAGGTGCCCCGCGTTGTCGAGGACAAAGCCGGTTCCGGTGCCGGACTCGCCGGAGCCGGTGACATGGATGGTGACCACGCTCGGCAGCGCGCTCGCGGCGATCCCGGCGACGCTGTCGGGCGCCCGGCCCTGCGCCTCTTTGCCGGACTGCGGCAGCTTGACGGAGGTGATCCCGCCGTTGCGCTCCACATAGGCGCCCACGCCGCCACCGATGCCTCCGGCGACCAGAGCGAGCAGCACACCCCCCACGAGCAACGTCCCCCGCCGCCCCTTCCCGCCCCCGGGCCGCCCCTCCCGGCTGAACGGCTCCCTGGGCGCGCCCGGGGAGCCCGGCGCGGCCCAGGGGTCGTACTGGAGCCACTGCGTGACAGGCGCGGGTGGCGTCACGGGGGCGGTGTACGGGGCCTGAGGCGCGGGGTTCCGAGGCTCGGCGTATGGGGCCTGAGGCGTGGCGGCCTGCGGCGCGGCGTACGGGGGCTGCTGCGGAAGCGCGGTTCCGGCGGGCGGCGTCGGTACCGGCCGCTGCACGGGCGGCGCGGGCGCCCACGGCCCGGGCCCGCCGTAGGGAGGCGTGCCATAGGGGTCGGGCGCGTGCCGGGGCCGCAGGGGGACGGGCTCCCCCGCGGGCTCCGCCACGGGCTCACCGCCGGGCTCCCCGACCGGCTCGGCGGGGAGGTCCTGCGGCGGGCCGGGGGTGGGGGCGGGCCCGGGCTGAACGGAGGCGGCCTGCTCCGCGGGGGTCCCCGTGGGCTCGCCCGCCTCGGACTCCGGAGCCGTCGGCGGGGCCAAGTCGTAGGCTTCGGGCGCCGGTTCGGCGGGGCGGGGGCGGGCTGTCTGCGGACGGCTCCACCACTTCGGCTTCGGCCCGGTGGGCGTCTGCTCGTTCATGCTCTCCCCGCAACTGGCTTTCCTGCGTGCTCCGACGAGCACCCCTCCCCGGGATTCAACCAGGTCGCCCGGGGCAACGGCAGGGCGCGGTCAGCGCCGGGCGGCCAAGGGGAGGCCGGGGGCGATCGGAGCCGCCGGATGGTGCGGCGCCGCCGGAGACACGGAGGGCGCGGCGGCGAGCGGACCGGTCATCAGGTCCGTCGTGGTCAGCGGCAGCGTGGCCACGGCCGGCCGTATCAGCGGGGGCAGCGACGAGCCGTCCAGGCGGGCCGCGGGGAACGCGCCGCCCAGCGGCCGGACGGGGCCGTTCTGCGCGGGCATGCCGTTCAGGGTGCGTATGCCCGGCACCACGGGCGCCGTGGGCTGCGCGGCCATCGTCGGGAGGAACCCGGCCGCGACGCCGCCGCGCCGGCGGTCCTCGGCCGAACTGCCGCTCGGAGACGGGCTGTTGGACCGCAGCGGCACGACATTGGTGCCCCCGCCCGCGGCCCGGGCCCCGGATGCCGAGCCCAGCGGGAGGGTGCCGCCGAGCGCGATGGCCGCCAGGGACACGGCACTCGCCGCGGCGAACGCGAATCTTCGGCCGCGCCATGCCGAGCCCGGGCGGTCCTGCTCCGGCCTGGCGACCTCGTGTATGCGAAAACCACTGCCCGGCCCTTCGGGCACGACGGGCGCGTGGGAGCCGGCCGGGACATAGCCGAAACCACCCGGGCCGGGACCGCCCGCGGCATGGCCGAGCACCCCGAACCCTCCGAAGTACCCCTCGGCCCGGCCCCCGTCGAAGGGATCCGAGCCGTCGTCACCCTCGGGGCGGGTGGGCCCGCCGGGCAGGCCCTGGAGCCGGGCGAGGAAGCCTTCCGAGGGCGGCGGGGGCGCCGCCCGGGCGAAGACGTCCTTCAGGCTGCGCTGGGCGTCGGCCTCCGCCTTGCACTTGGCGCAGGTCGCCAGGTGGGACAGGACCCGTTCGCGGGCGTCGTGGTTCAGCTCGCCGTCGACCAGCGCCGCGAGCCGGTCCCCGAGATGCTGCTCCGCCGGGGTGGGACTCGTGCCACTCACGCCATCCCCTCTCCGGCCACCCCGACAGCTCCCGGCGCCACCCCGGCCAGCGCACGCTGCTGCTCGGCGCGGGCTTCGGGCGAACGGTGCTGGAGGGCCTTGCGCAACTGGGAACGGCCGCGGTGGATCCGGCTGCGGACGGTGCCGAGCTTCACTCCGAGGGTGGCCGCGATCTCCTCGTAGGAGAGGCCCTCGATGTCACAGAGGACGACCGCCGCCCGGAACTCGGGCGCCAACGTGTCCAGCGCCTGCTGGACGTCGGCGTCGAAGTGGGCGTCGTTGAAGGCCTGTTGGGGGTTGGGCTCGCGGCTGGGCAGCCGCTCCGCCGCGTCGTCGCCGAGCGCGTCGAAGCGGATGCGCTGACGGCGGCGGACCATGTCCAGGAAGAGGTTGGTGGTGATGCGGTGCAGCCAGCCCTCGAAGGTGCCCGGCGTGTACGTCGACAGGGAGCGGAAGACGCGGACGAAGACCTCCTGGGTGAGGTCCTCCGCATCGTGCTGATTACCCGTCAGACGGTAGGCGAGGCGATAGACCCGACCGCTGTGCGTGCTGACGATCTCCTCCCACGTAGGGGGAGTCCACGCCTGGGAATCCGCGTCGGCGAAGGTCGCGGTAGTTGCGGAGCTGGTAGCGCGGGAACGGTCAGCAATGTTGGTCACGGATTTCGGCTCACCCGCCGACCTGAGAAAGCGCCGCAGCACTCCTCCCCGATCCACAGGCGCAGCCGCACCTCCCCTGTCGGCTCTGGTGGTGTCCAGTGGAGCCCCTACCATAGCCACCTCGCCCGTTAGCTCCGGATAAGAATCTTTACGTGCATTTGGGACCGGCTTGCCGCCTGACCACCCGAACTCGTCCATACGCCCCCCGCGTTCCCCTCTCCTCCCCCTCTCTTCCACAACGCGCGGTCCCATCTGCGGGTTCCCGACTCCAGCGGATACAGTCACCGTTGCGCCAACCAAGGGGACAGGAGAGGGCCATTACCGCCAACCGGCAGACGAGCTGGGCGTTCGCCGACGCCTTTGTCGCCGAGGACGACGCGCTGCGCTGGGCCCGTGACCGGGCCCGGGAGGCAGGCCTGCGTTCGGTGTCCCCGGGGACGGGTGCCGCGCTGCGGCTGCTCGCCGCCACGGCGGACGCCAAGGCGGTCGCGGAGATCGGCACCGGCACCGGCGTCTCCGGCATCTACCTGCTGCAAGGGCTGCGCCCCGACGGCGTGCTGACCACCGTCGACCCGGAGCCGGACCGCCAGCAGTTCGCCAAGCAGGCCTTCCGCGCCGCCGGATTCGCCGCCAACCGGGCCCGGTTCATCCCGGGGCGCGCCCTGGACGTGCTGCCCCGGCTCGCGGACGGCGGATACGACCTGGTGTTCTGCGACGGCGACCGCCTGGAGTCGCTCGATGTGCTCGCTGAATCGTTGCGCCTGTTGCGCCCCGGCGGAATCGTCTGCTTCGAGGGCGTCTTCGCGGACGGCCGCACCGTGGATTCGGCGGCCCAGCCGGCCGAGGTGCTGCGGCTGCGCGAACTGCTGCGCGCGGTGCGCGAGAGCCCGGAGCTGGTCGCCTCGCTGCTGCCGGTCGGCGACGGACTGCTCTGCGCGGTACGCCGCGGCTGAGCCGCCGCGCGCGCTGCCCCGGCCCGATCCGCGCCGCCCGGAAACACGACACCGCCCCGCTCCGGCATGCGCTGTCGTGCATGCCGGACCGGGGCGGTGAAGAGTCTGGGTCGTACCCGCTAACTCAGCCGACGACCTTCTTGAGGGCATCGCCGAGGGCATCGGCCTCGTCCGGAGTCAGCTCGACGACAAGCCGACCGCCGCCTTCGAGCGGAACGCGCATGACAATGCCCCGCCCCTCCTTGGTCACCTCGAGCGGGCCGTCGCCCGTCCGCGGCTTCATGGCCGCCATGCTCGTTCCCCTTCCTGAAACCAGCTCATCGTCAGCCGACGGCCCCCGGGATTGGGCACGCGTCACGGCATCGAACACATTGCTTCCAGGTCATTATCCCGCATGGCAGGACCCGATGACCAACATCGGTCCGCATCGCTTGGGCAACGCGCTCTATCAAAACCACTCAATTCGGCGATCCGCCTGCGATACTTCGCCGCCGCCGGTCGGCTCCGGCGTCCCGATTGTTTGACGCAGGTCACATGCCCACCGCTCGTGATCTCCGCCATGCTGAGCGGATACGAGGACCGAGAAGCATCCGCGACGGAGGGGACCCCACCATGGCCGACACCGTGCTGTACGAGGTGAGCGACGGGCTCGCGACGATCACGATCAACCGGCCCGAGGCCATGAACGCCATGAACACGGAGGCGAAGGTCGCGCTCCGCGAGGCCGTACGGTCCGCCGCGGCGGACCCCGCGGTGCGGGCCGTGCTGCTGACCGCGACCGGGCGGGCGTTCTGCGTCGGACAGGACCTGAAGGAGCACGTCGCCACGCTGACGGCGGACCGCGAGGCCGGCACCGGGCAGACCATGAGCACGGTGCGCGAGCACTACAACCCGATCCTGACCGCGCTCACCGAGATGCCCAAGCCCGTGGTGGCCGGCGTCAACGGGGTGGCGGCGGGCGCCGGTCTCGGGTTCGCGCTGGCCGCCGACTACCGGGTCGTCGCGGACACGGCGGCGTTCAACACCTCGTTCGCGGGGGTGGCCCTGACGGCCGACTCGGGCGTCTCCTGGACCCTGCCGCGCCTGATCGGCCAGTCCCGCGCGGCCGATCTGCTGCTGTTCCCGCGCTCGGTCTCCGCGGCCGAGGCGTACGAGATCGGCCTGGTCAACAAGGTCGTACCGGCCGACGAACTGCCCGCCGCGGCCCTCGCGGTGGCCCGGACGCTGGCCGACGGCCCGACCGTGGCGTACGGCGCGCTGAAGGCGTCCCTGGCCTATGGCGCGGGGCACACCCTGGCCGAGGCGCTGGAGAAGGAGGACGAGCTCCAGGCGAAGGCCGGTGCCTCCGAGGACCACGCCATCGCGGTGGCCGCGTTCCTCGCCAAGGAGAAGCCGAAGTACGTCGGCCGCTGAGCGGGCGGCCGAGGGGTGGGGCGGTGCTCAGGCGCCGCCCCGTGCCACACAGTCCACGAGGTGGTCGTCGACCAGGCCGCAGGCCTGCATCAGGGCGTACGCCGTCGTCGGGCCGATGAAGCGCAGACCGCGCTTCTTCAGGGCCTTGGACAGGGCCGTCGACTCGTCCGTGACGGCCGGGACGTCGGAGAGGGTGCGGGGGGCCGGACGGGTGGCCGCGTCCGGCGCGTACGACCAGATGAGGGCGTCGAGCTCGCCGGGGGTCCAGGTGGCAAGGGCCTGGGCGTTGGCGACCGTCGCCTCGATCTTGAGGCGGTTGCGGATGATGCCCGTGTCGCCGAGCAGGCGCTCCTTGTCGGCGTCGGTGAACTCGGCGACCGCCGCGATCTTGAAGTCGGCGAACGCCCGCCGGAAGCCCTCCCGGCGGCGCAGAATCGTGATCCAGGAGAGACCTGACTGGAACGCCTCCAGGCAGAGCCGCTCGTACAGCGCGTCGTCGCCGTGCACCGGGCGGCCCCACTCGGTGTCGTGGTACGCCACGTAGTCCTCGGTGGACAGGCCCCAGGGGCAGCGCGGCCGGCCGTCGGGGCCGGGGATCGCCCCGCTCATCGCCGGGGCTCCTCGTCGGACGGCGACTCGGCCGGGATCCGGGCCGGTGCCTGGTCGCGGTCGGCGGAGGAAGCCGGGGCGGAGGAAGCCGGGGCGGACGAGGTCGGCGCGGACGGCGGCGCCGGGTGGCCGCCTCCGGACGGGCTCGCGGCGCTCTGGAGCTCGGCGATCCGTGCGTCCCGCTCGGCGAGCTCGGCGCCCAGCCTGCTCAGCACGTCGTCGACGTCCGCCATCCGGTAGCCGCGCAGCACCACCGGGATGCGCAGGGCCTCCACGTCGGCCCTGGCCACGGGGCGGTTCTCGGGCAGCGGGTCCACCAGGTGTTCCGGCTCGGCGTCCGGCAGCACCGCGGCGTCGTCACCGCCGCCGCCCACCACGGCCAGGGTCACGGCGGTGACCACGACGACCATCGCGATCAGCAAGAACCAGAACACGTGCGAGCCTCTTCCGACGCCGGAATCTGTCGGGTCCGATCGTGCCATGCGGCACTGACAGTTAGGGTCGCAGGCGGACAACGGCCGGACCACAGCAAAGGACAACAGGGGATGCACAGCGGAACGGACCGCGGCACGCTGCGGCTTGGCCGACGCGAATTCACCGCGTACGAACCGGTGATCATGGCCATCGTCAACCGGACCCCCGACTCCTTCTACGACCAGGGCGCCACCTTCCACGACGAGCCGGCGCTCGCCCGCGTCGAGCAGGCGGTGGCCGAGGGCGCGGCCATCATCGACATCGGCGGGGTGAAGGCGGGCCCCGGCGAGGAGGTCACCGCCGAGGAGGAGGCCCGGCGCACGGTCGGCTTCGTGGCCGAGGTGCGCAAGCGGTTCCCCGACGTCGTCATCAGCGTGGACACCTGGCGGCACGACGTGGGCGCGGCGGTCTGCGAGGCCGGGGCGGACGTCCTCAACGACGCCTGGGGCGGCGTCGATCCGAGGCTGGCCGAGGTCGCGGCGCGCTACGGGGCCGGTCTGGTCTGCACCCACGCGGGCGGTGTGGAGCCGCGCACCCGGCCGCACCGGATCGCGTACGACGACGTCATGGCGGACATCCTGCGGGTCACCGTGGGCCTCGCGGAGCGGGCCGTGGCGCTGGGGGTGCGGCCGGACGGGATCATGATCGACCCCGGCCACGACTTCGGGAAGAACACCCGGCACAGCCTGGAGGCGACGCGGCGCCTGGAGGAGATGACCGACACGGGATGGCCGGTCCTGGTCTCGCTGTCCAACAAGGACTTCGTCGGCGAGACGCTGGACCGGCCGGTGAAGGAACGGGTGATCGGGACGCTGGCGACGACGGCGGTGTCGGCGTGGCTGGGCGCCCGTGTCTACCGCGTCCACGAGGTGGCGGAGACCCGCCAGGTCCTGGACATGGTGGCCTCCATCGCGGGCCACCGCGCCCCGGCGGTGGCCCGCCGGGGGCTCGCCTAGGCGCCTACCGCCCGGCCTCCTTGGTGACCAGCGCGATCGCCTCGTCCACGTCGTCGGTGACGTGGAAGAGCAGGAGGTCCTTCTCGGAGGCCTTGCCCTGGGCGATCACCGTGTCGCGCAGCCAGTCCACGAGGCCGCCCCAGTACGCGGTGCCGAACAGCACGATCGGGAAGCGGGTGACCTTGCCGGTCTGCACCAGGGTGAGCGCCTCGAACAGCTCGTCCAGGGTGCCGAGTCCGCCCGGGAGTACCACGAAGCCCTGGGCGTACTTGACGAACATGGTCTTGCGCACGAAGAAGTAACGGAAGTTGATCCCGATGTCGACGTGCGGGTTGAGCCCCTGCTCGAAGGGGAGCTCGATGCCGAGGCCCACGGAGACGCCGTTGCCCTCGCGCGCGCCCCTGTTCGCGGCCTCCATCGCGCCGGGGCCGCCTCCGGTGATCACCGCGAAGCCCGCGTCGACCAGTGCCCGGCCGATCCGGACGCCCGCCTCGTACTCGGGCGAGCCGGCCGGGGTGCGGGCCGAGCCGAACACGCTGATGGCGCTGGGCAGTTCGGCCAGTGCGCCGAAGCCCTCGACGAACTCGGACTGGATGCGCATGACCCGCCAGGGGTCGGTGTGCACCCACTGCGAGTCGCCCTCCGTGTCCAGCAGACGCTGGTCGGTGGTGCCGGCCTGGACCTGGTCGCGGCGGCGCAGCACCGGTCCGAGCCGCTGTTCCAGCCGCTGCTCCGCCGGAAACGGGTTTCCCTCGGGGTTGGCCATACCGTGCTCCCTCCGCTGACGATGTTGCGCGTGCTCAGCCAGGGTAGGTCGGTGTAGATGACGAATGGCGGAATTCCGGCGGGCCACACCGCTACCGGTGCCTTGAGCGCGGGGACGGCCCGCGCGCGCGGGCCGTCTTGGGGCCTCAGCCGGTGAGCCATGCCCGCAGCCGCCGCTCGCACTGGGTGATCCGCTCGACCAGGACGTGCTCGTCGCGCTTGTGGGCCAGGAGCGCGTCGCCGGGCCCGTAGTTGACGGCCGGGATGCCGAGGTCGCCGAAGCGCGAGACGTCGGTCCAGCCGAACTTGGGCCGCGCGGTGCCGCCGACGGCGGCCATGAACGCCGCCGCGGCCGGGTGCGAGAGGCCGGGCAGCGCGGCCCCCGAGTGGTCGTCGACGACGAACTCGGCGATGTCGCAGTCCGCGAAGACCTCGCGGACGTGGTCGAGGGCCTGCTCGCCGGTGAGGTCGGGCGCGTAGCGGTAGTTGACGACGACCGTGCAGGCGTCGGGGATCACATTGCCCGCGACGCCCCCTTCGATGCGTACCGCGTTGAGGCCCTCGTGGTACTCCAGGCCGTCGATCACCGGGCGGCGCGGCTCGTAGGAGGCGAGCCTGGCGAGGATGGGGGCGGCCGTGTGGATGGCGTTGGAGCCCATCCAGCTGCGGGCGGAGTGGGCACGCTCGCCGCTGGTCCTCAGCAGGACCCGCAGGGTCCCCTGGCAGCCGCCCTCGACCTCGGTGTCGGAGGGTTCGAGGAGCACCGCGAAGTCGCCCGCCAGCCAGTCCGGGTGGGCCTCGGCGATCTTGCCGAGGCCGTTGAGGTGGGCCGCGACCTCCTCGTTGTCGTAGAACACGAAGGTCAGGTTCCGGTTGGGCTCGGTCACGGTCTGCGCGATGCGCAACTGCACCGCCACGCCCGACTTCATGTCGCTCGTCCCACAGCCCCACAGCACGCCGTCCTCGTCCAGGCGGGAGGGCACGTTGTCGGCGATCGGCACCGTGTCGATGTGCCCGGCCAGGATGATCCGCTCGGCCCGGTCCAGATGGGTGCGCGCCACGATGTTGTTGCCGTACCGGTCGACGGTGAGGTGCGCCAGCTTGCGCAGTTCGCGCTCGATGGCGTCCGCCAGCGGCTTCTCGTCGCCGCTCACGGAGGCGAAGTCGACGAGCCGGGCGGTCAGCGTGGGCGCGTCCGCGGTGAGATCCAGGGTGCTTGGGGCCATGCGTCCGACCCTAACTCCACCACCGGGGGTCCCTTCGCGCTCCAGTACGGTGGGCACCGTGTCCGAGCCCACCACCCTCCCGCGCCCCTCCCGACGCGGCCGCCTCCTGCGTATCGGGGCGGCCCTGGCCGTGCTGCTCGCGCTCGCCGGTTATCTGGTGGTGCAGTACGTGAGCGGGGGCCCGGGCGCTCCGCGGTGCGTGGCGGGGTCGGACAGCGGCGACGGCGCGACCTTCGGCATGAGCCCCGAGCAGGCCGAGAACGCGGCGACGATCACGGCCGTCGGCCTCGCGCACAAGATGCCGGAGCGGGCCGTGACGATCGCGCTCGCCACCGCCCTCCAGGAGTCGGGCCTGCGCAATCTGGACCACGGCGACCGGGACTCGCTGGGCCTGTTCCAGCAGCGGCCCTCGATGGGCTGGGGCAGCGCGGAGCAGATCATGGATCCGGTGTACTCGGCGGGGAAGTTCTACCAGCATCTGGCCGAAGTGCCCGACTACTCGACGCT
Organism: Streptomyces sp. ASQP_92; assembly: GCF_025399895.1. Classification (GTDB taxonomy): domain Bacteria; phylum Actinomycetota; class Actinomycetes; order Streptomycetales; family Streptomycetaceae; genus Streptomyces. The sequence continues at coordinate 214,490 of NZ_JAODUA010000008.1, forward strand.
TCCGCTGACGGTGGCCGCGCAGCGGGTGCAGCGCAGCGGCTTCCCCGAGGCGTACGCGAAGCACGAGCCGGACGCCACGGTGCTGATGAACGCGCTGACCGGCCGCGAGTCCGCGTCGCTGACCTGCACGGTGGCCAAGAACGCGCAGCCGGGCGACCCCGCGCGGGTGCGCGACGGCCTGACGCGGGCCTTCGGCCAGGGCGTGGTGCCCGCCGAGCGGACGAGCGGCGCGGACCGTGACGTGGTGGTGCCGGTACGGGGCACCGAGGGCACGGCCGCCCCGGGCGCCGGGCGGGAGCAGCGCGGCTGGGCCCTGGCGCACTGGGCGGTGGCCCATGCCGCGGCCCTGCACATCGCGCGGGTCGAGTACGCGGGCCGCGTCTGGAGCGCGGAGGACTCGGCGAAGGGCTGGACGGCCGGGTCCGCCTCGGCGTCGGGCACGGCCTCGCCCGGGCCGGAGGGCGCTGCGGGGGCCTCGGGCGCCGGTGCCCAGGAGGTCCGGATCACCGTGGCGTCCTAGATCTCCCGGTCGCACAACCGGCCATCCGTTCGGCCGGGCACTCGACCGAGGTAGGGCCGCGACCCCGGTTCCAGGTTTCGCACCCCCGTCCGGACGCCGGTCCGACGAATCGTCAATTCCCTTGAAGGCAAAGGGATCTGACGTTGCGTCAGGCTGACGCTCAAAGATTCATTTGCCCGTTTTTATCCAGAGTAGATAATGCGACGCATTACGAACTCTTTACCGGGGCCCACCGCAACCTCTCCTCCCCTCAGGGCGGTTGTCACTGCGTCCGAACACCGGACAGCGACACATTTCCAACCCGTCTGAAGGAGCATCATGTCCCTCCCCCTGACCCGTCGGATCGCCCGCGCCGCGCTGCTCATCGCGGCAGGTGCAGCGCCCGTGGTCGGTGCGGCCGGCTCCGCAAGCGCCGTGGAACTCCCCCAGGCCGCCCCGAACCTCAGCGGCCTGACCCAGATGGACCCCAGCTCGGTCAGCACCGCCGTCGACGGCGTGACCCAGAAGGCCACCGGCATGGCCGGCGACACCGGCGCCGCCACCGTCAAGAAGGCCGTGCCGACGGCGGGCAAGACGGTCGGACAGACGGGCAAGGTGGCGACCCCGGCCGCGCAGAAGGCGGCCGGTGACGCGGCGGGCAGCGCGGGCGACATCCTCGGCTCGACCGCCAAGACCGCCACCCAGAGCGGCCTGCCCACGGGCGGCCTGCCCACGCAGGGCCTGCCGAGCACCGACCCGCTCCCCCTGAAGAGCCTGCCGCTGGGCTGATCCGACCACGGCCGCGGGTGATGCGAAGGGGCCCGGGGAGTACACACTCCCCGGGCCCCTCGCGCGTACGCGCGCCGCGTCCCGCCCGGGTCCGCCGCGCGCCGCGCCGACGTCCCGGCGCCTATGCCGCGAGGCGCTTCACGGCGGCCTCGACGCGCTCGTCGGTCGCCGTGAACGCGACCCGCACGAACCGCTCGCCCGCCTCGCCGTAGAAGTCGCCCGGAGCCACCAGGATGCCGAGCTCGGCGAGGTGGGCCACCGTCTGCCAGCAGCCCTCGTCCCGGGTCGCCCACAGGTACAGGCTCGCCTCGCTGTGCTCGATGCGGAAGCCGTGCCGCTCCAGGGCCTCGCGCAGCGCGGCCCGGCGCGCCGCGTAGCGCTCGCGCTGCTCGTGCACGTGCGCGTCGTCACCGAGCGCCGCGACGGTGGCGGCCTGGACGGGGGCCGCGGTCATCATGCCGCCGTGCTTGCGGATCTGGAGCAGCTCGCCGAGCACCTGGGCGTCACCGGCGATGAACGCGGCCCGGTAACCCGCCAGGTTGGAGCGCTTGGACAGCGAGTGCACGGCCACGACGCCCTCGAAGCCGTCACCGCACACGTCCGGGTGGAGCACCGAGACGGGCTCGGCCTCCCAGCCGAGCTCCAGGTAGCACTCGTCGGAGAAGACGAGCACACCGTGCTCGCGGGCCCACGCCACGACGCGGACGAGCTCGTCCTTGGGCAGGACCCGGCCGGTCGGGTTGGACGGGGAGTTGAGCCAGAGCAGCCGCAGGTTCGTGGGGTCGAGCTCCGTGGGGTCGTCGTAGACGACGGGCTCCGCGCCGCACAGCCGCGCGCCGACCTCGTAGGTCGGGTAGGCGAGCCGCGGATAGGCCACCTGGTCGCCGTGGCCCAGGCCGAGCTGGGTCGGCAGCCAGGCCACCAGCTCCTTGGAGCCGACCACCGGGAGGATGTTGGTGTGCTCGACGGAGCGTGCCCCCAGGCGCTTCTCCAGCCAGCCCTTGATCGCGTCGCGCAGCGCGGGCGTGCCCCACACCGTGGGATAGCCCGGCGAGTTCGCGGCTTCGGTCAGGGCCTCCCGCACCAGCGCCGGGACCGGATCGACGGGCGTGCCGACGGAGAGGTCCACGATGCCGTCCGGATGGGCCGCCGCCGTCGCCTTGTACGGCTCCAGCTTGTCCCACGGGAAGACGGGAAGGCGTGAGGAGACTGCGCTCACGGAAGGTGCTCACTTTCTCGTACGTACGGTGCCGCGGGCGGCCGCGCCGGGAAACACCGCGGCCCCGTACGGCAGACGCGCCGTACGGGGACCGGGGAGACGCTGTCAGCCGTTCTGCGGCGGCAGCGCTGCGATGAAGGGGTGGTCCCGCTCGATCAGGCCGAGCTTGGAGGCGCCACCGGGCGAGCCGAGCTCGTCGAAGAACTCCACGTTCGCCTTGTAGTAGTCCTTCCACTCGTCCGGGGTGTCGTCCTCGTAGAAGATCGCCTCGACCGGGCACACCGGCTCGCAGGCGCCGCAGTCGACGCATTCATCCGGGTGGATGTACAAGGACCGGGAGCCCTCGTAGATGCAGTCGACCGGGCACTCTTCGATACACGCCTTGTCCTTGACGTCGACACAAGGCTGCGCGATGACGTAGGTCACGCTGTCGTTCCTCCTCGATAGGGCGCGGCGGGCCGATCTGCGGCTCCGTCCACGTGGCGCGCGGGAGCGCGGCGTCGTCGATGCCCGCACCTAGTATCTCCGGTTCGGGGCACGATCCGAACAGGAGGGGCGGAGAGACCTGTGGAATTCACCACCGGCGGACGGCTTGAGGTCCGAATTACGGCCGCCGATACGGGCAAACGCGTATCAGTCCGGCGTCTGAGCTACAGCGGAAGTCCAGGCTCCCTGTTCACCGACACGGTCGGCGTGCTCACATCGTGGGACAACGGTGTGTTGTCGATCACACGAAAGAGCGGCGAGACGGTACGCGTCGAGGAGTCGAGCCTCGTGGCGGGCAAGGTCGTCCCCGCGGCGCCGGCCCGCCGTCGCGGCCCTGCCGCCTCCTTCGAGGAGCTCGCTCCGGTCCTGGCGCGCGGCTGGCAGCCGGTGGAGAGCGAGCCGCTCGGCCAGTGGACGCTGCGGGCCGCGGCCGGCTTCACCCGTCGCGCGAACTCGGCCCTCCCGCTGGGCGACCCGGGCCTGCCGCTCGCGGACGCCCTCGTCCACGTACGCGACTGGTACGCGGCACGCGGGCTTCCCGCCTACATCCAGGCGGCGACGGGCGCCGCCGGCACCCAGGAGGCGCTCTGCGCGGAGCTCGAACGGGCAGGCTGGGAGCGGGAGGTGAGCGCCGAGGTGCGGATCGCGGCGCTCGCGCCGATCGGTGACGTGGACGCGGACGTGTCCCGGGTGCGCCTGGAGCGCGACATGGACGAGGCCTGGCTCAGCCGCTACCAGCGCTTCGGCACGCCGGGTGAGCACGTCCTGAAGGTGCTGCGCTCGGGCCCCTCGGTGTGGTTCGCGTCCGTCCCCGGGGAGGGGGCCGCGCCCGCGGCGATCGGGCGGTGCGTGGTGGACGGGCGCTGGGCCGGCTTCATGGCGGTCGAGGTGGACCCGGCGCTGCGGCGGCGCGGCCTCGCCACGACCGTGATGACCGCGCTGGCCCGCCGGGCCCTGGAGGAGGGCGCGTCGGCGGCCTGGCTCCAGGTCGAGTCCGACAACGACGCCGCCCGCGCCCTGTACGACGGCCAGGGGTTCGCGACCCACCACAGCTACCACCACTTCCGGTCGCACTGACCGGGTACGAGGCACGGGACACGAGGCACGAAGCGCGAGGTACGAGGGCGACATGGATCCTGAAGTCACCGACTGGCGGCGGGAGTTCGCCAAGGAGGCCCGCTCGGAGCGACCCGACGTGGTGACGCTCTGCCTCCTGCTCGGCGCGGTCGCCGACCCCTCGCTCGGCCGTCGGGGCATCGACGCCGCACACATCGAACTGGACCGGCTCGCCGGACTGCTCCCCTACGGACTCGCGGGCCCCCGCCCCTGGGCCGCGGCGCTGGCCGAACTCCTCGGCGGGTCCTGCGGGTTCCGTGGCGGCCCCGCCGACTACCAGCGCCTGGAGTCGTCCCTGCTGCCCGAGGTGCTGCGGCGCCGGAGGGGGCTGCCCATCCTGCTCTCCGTGGTGTGGATCGAGGTGGCGCGGCGGGCCGGGGCTCCGGTGTACGGGGTGGCGCTGCCCGGCCACTTCGTCGTCGGTTTCGGCCCTCCCGAGGAGCGGGTCCTCGCCGACCCGTTCGACGGGGGCCGGCTGCTGAGCGGTGCGGACGCGGAGCTCCTGGTGGTCGGGGCGACGGGTGCGCCCTTGGAGGAGTCGATGCTGAGCCCGGCCGCGCCGCTGGACACGGTCGTACGCATCCTGAACAACATCCGCGCCTGGGCCGCGGCGCGCCCGGAGCGCAGCGACGTGGCCCTGTGGGCCGTGGACCTCTGCCTGCTCCTGCCCGCCCACCCGGCCCGACTGCGCCTGGAGCGGGCCGAACTCCTGGTCCAGCGTGGGGAGTTCCTCGCGGGGGCGGCGGAGCTGGAGGACTACGCGGCGGTGGTGGAGGCCGTCGATCCGACGGCGGCCGAGTCGATCCGCCGGCGGGCGGGGGCGGCGCGGGCGCGGCTCAATTAGGGCGGTGCCTCGGGGGGCCGTGATTCGGGTGCGGGTTCGGGTGCGGGTCCGCTGGGGCTGGGCGCGCAGTTCCCCGCGCCCCTCAGGGGGTGCCGACCGCCGGGGTCGGGAGGTGCCGGGAAGGCGTCGGTGTTCGGGTGCGGGTTCGGTGTGGCTGGGCGCGTAGTTCCCCGCGTCCCCTAGGGGGTTGGGGGCAAAGTGGGAAACGGCTGACGGGATCGTGGGCAGCGGTCACAATCTGTTGGCGTGTCCTCGACAGGAGGTTTCCTCCGGACTGTCGGCGGGGCGCAGCCATGCCACTTCGACGTCGCCGGGAGTCGCTTTGTCACGCCTCAGATCCTTAGCCGCCCGACTCGCCCCCGCCCTGCCGCTCGCCCTGCTCGCCCTCGGGCCCGCCGGACCCGCCGGGGCGGCCGAGGCACCGCGGGCCGACCTCTCCGTGGTGCTCGACGCCTCGCCCAAGGGGCTCGCCATCAACGCGGCCACGTTCACCGCCGCCGTCACCAACTCCGGCCCCTCGGACGTGAGTTCCGCCCGGGTGTGGTTCAGCTATCCGGCCGGGTTCACGGCACCCTCCGCGTCCGGCTGCACGATCGACAGGGCGAACCGGACCGCCGTCTGCGCGCTCGGCCCGATCCCGTCCGGCGCCACCGTCACCAGGAAGCTGACACTGCACGCCGGGCTTCTGACGATGAGCGGAAACCTGCCCGTCACGGCCGCTCTGGTCGACCTGACGCCCCTCGACCCGGAGCCGGGCAACAACGCGGCGGTCCGCGTCTGTTCGGCCCTCACCCTGCTCCTGGTGAGCTGCTGAGGGGCCGCGCCTACAGCCAGCCCTTCTCGCGGGCGATGCGGACCGCCTCCGCCCGGTTGCGGGCCGCCAGCTTCTGGATGGCCATGGAGAGGTAGTTGCGGACCGTGCCCTGCGAGAGGCACAGGGCCACGGCCAGTTCCGCGTTGGTCGCGCCGTCCTGTGCCGCGCGCAGCACGTCCCGTTCGCGCTCCGTCAGGGGGTTGGCCCCCTCGGCGAGGGCGGCCGCCGCGAGCGTGGGGTCGATGACCCGCTCCCCCGCGAGCACCTTGCGTACCGCCGTGGCCAGTTGGGCCGCCGGGGCGTCCTTGACCAGGAACGCGTCGGCGCCCGACTCCATGGCGCTGCGCAGATAGCCGGGCCGCCCGAAGGTGGTGAGGACGACGATCTTCACCGCGGGCAGTTCGCGGCGCAGCAGGGCGGCCGCCTCTATGCCGGTGAGGCCCGGCATCTCGATGTCGAGCAGGGCGACGTCCACGGGGTGGGCGCGGGCGGCCGGCAGGACCTCGTCGCCGCGGGCCGCCTGCGCCACCACCTCCATGTCGGGCTCCAGGCCGAGCAGCGCGGCCAGGGCCTCGCGCACCATGGACTGGTCTTCGGCCAGGAGAAGTCTGATCATGATCCGGATACTAGAGGGCTCTCGGGCGGCTCCGGAATCAGCCGGATCCGGGCGGTGAGGGTGAACCCCTTGCGCCCCGCCTCGGTCTCCAGGACTCCGGACACCTTCTCCAGGCGCTCGGCGAGGCCGGTCAGGCCGTTGCCCGCCACCGGCGCCGCGGAACCGGCCCGGCCCGGCCCGTCGTCCTGGACGCGCAGTTCGAGGAAGAGCCCGTCCAGGGTCTGGAGTTCGGTGAGGGCGACCGTGCAGTGCCGGGCCCCGCTGTGGCGTACGACATTGGTGGCCGCCTCGCGCAGCACCCAGGCGAGCGCCTCCTCCTCCGCGGCGGGCAGGGCGACGGGCGCCTCGTTCGGCACCGTCGCCCGGATGCCCGCCGCGTTCAACATGGTGCGGGCGCCCGCGAGTTCGGCGGGCAGGGTGGCCCTGCGGTAGCCGGACACCGCGGCCCGTACGTCCACGAGGGCCTGGCGGCTCACCTGCTCGATGTCGGCGACCTGCCGCGCCGCCTGCTCGGGGTGGCCCGGCAGCATCCGCCCGGCCAGTTCGCTCTTCAGCGTGATGAGGGAGAGCGAGTGGCCGAGCAGGTCGTGCAGATCGCGCGCCATCCTCAACCGCTCCTCGTTCGCGGCCAGTTGGGCCACGGTCGCCCTGGCCTCGCGCAGCTCCACCGAGGTGCGGATCAGATGGCGTACGCCCGTCATGGCGAAGCCGCCGAGGAGCGCCGGGATGGCGAGGCCGGGCACGATGTCGCCGACGTGGGTGACATGGGCCCCGATCAGGGTCATCGTGGCGGTCGTCACGAGGATCGCCCAGGTCGCGAGGGCCAGCGGCAGCGTCGCCCCGCAGGAGACGGACACGTAGACGAAGAGCACCAGCCACGGGGAGCCGAGGCACAGCGAGAGGGCGATGGCCAGGGCCGCAAGGAAGCCCAGAAGGCCGCAGAGCGTCACGCGGCCCGGCGCGCGGGCGGTGTGCCGCATCACCAGGCCGAGATAGACGCTCACGAAGCCGGCGAGGCCGAGCCAGCCGAGCACGGTGGCCACCATGGCGTGGTCGCCGTCGAGCAGATCGCCGATCGGGGCGCCCATGAAGGCGAGCCAGACGCCGACCCACATCAGCTTCTGCCACATCTGGCGGCGCGTCTCGGGGCTCATCCCGATCCGCACCGCCGGCGCCTTGCCGTGGCCCTCGTTCAGGGAACTCACGCCTTCAGGGTGTCCTTCCGGTACAGCCATGCCGCGCCGCCCGCGAAGAGCAGGAAGTAGAAGACGAGGATGGCGAGGTCCTTGCCGTGCGGGGCGTCGCCCAGCTCGATGGCCTGTCCGAGGGCAGCGTACGCGTGGGTGGGCAGCCACTCCGCGATGTTCTGGAGCCACTGCGGGAAGACGGTGCTGGGCATCCACAGGCCGCCCAGGATCGACATGCCGAAGTAGATGATCATCGTGATCGGGCGGACCGCGTCACCGCTGGCGAGGTAGCCGATCGCGACGCCGAGCGCGGCGAAGCAGAGGGAGCCGCCCCAGATGGCGGCGGTCAGCGCGCCCCACTGCCAGGCCTCGAAGCGGACGCCCTTGGTGACAGCGGCGACGACGAACACCACCACGATGCAGGGCAGCGTCACGACGGCCGCGCTGGCGATCTTCGCCAGGACGTAGCCCCGGCCGGGCAGGGTGGTCAGGCGCAGTTGGCGCACCCAGCCCTTCTCGCGCTCCTTGGCGATCTTCTCGCTGTTGCCCATGAGGACGGCGGTGATCGCGCCGAAGGAGGCCATCGAGACCATGTAGAGGGCGGGGAAGGTGAGGTCGGTGCCCTTGACCTTGTCGGTGCCGTTCTGCGACGCCGCGAAGAGCAGGTAGAGCGCCGAGGGGTAGATCACCGAGAAGAACATGAACTTCTTGTTCCGCAGGGTGCGGGTGATTTCGAGCTTGATCAGAGTGTTCACGCGTTGGCCTCCTCGGCCGAGGTGATGGCGATGAAGGCCTGCTCGAGCCCGAGACCGGCGACTTCGAGGTTGCGCGGGTAGAGGCCGAGTCCGTACACCGCGTGCATCGTGGCGTCGGCGTCGTGCGACTGGATGCGGACGGTGCGGCCCGAGATGTCGAGGGTGGAGAGGAAGGGCAGCTCGCGCAGGGCGGCCTCGTCGATGGTGCCTTCGAGGTCGAAGCTGACCCGGCGGGCGCCCGCCTTGGCCTTGATCTCGGCGGCCGTGCCGTCCGCGAGGAGCCGGCCCTTGTGCAGGACGAGCACCCGGTCGGCGATCGCGTCGGCCTCTTCGAGGTAGTGGGTGGCGAACAGGACCGTACGGCCCTGGGCCGCCTGCTCGCGCATGGTCGCCCAGAACGCCTGGCGGGCGGTGACGTCCATGCCGGTGGTCGGCTCGTCGAGGACGATCAGGTCGTTGGCGCCGGCCGTGGCGAGCGCGAAGCGCACGCGCTGCTCCTGGCCGCCGGAGAGCTTGTTGACCTTGCGGTCGGCGATCGCGGTGATCCCCGCGCGGTCCATGACCTCGTTCACGGGGTGCGGCCTCGGGTGCAGGGAGCAGCCGAGCCCGACCAGTTCGCGTACGGTCACGTCCTCCATCAGGCCGCCGCTCTGCAACATCGCGCCGACCTTGCCGGCCTCGATGGCCTGCGCGGGCGTCATGCCGAAGAGGCTGACCGTGCCGGCGTCGGGCTTGCGCAGCCCGAGCAGCAGATCGAGCGTGGAGGACTTGCCGGCGCCGTTGGGACCGAGCAGCGCCACCGTCTCGCCGGGGTGCAGCCGCAGCGACAGATCGGCCACGGCACGGACGGTGCCGTAGCTCTTGTTCACGTTCTCGAAGCTCACCACGGACGGTGCGGTCCGTTCGGCGGGAGGGGCTGTCTGCGTCATGGGTCAAGACTCGCCCGTGGCGCCCCTCGCCCGGCAGTGGCAGCCGTCGTGACTGCGACATGACGGATGTCATGGGCGGGGCATGACACCGCCCCCGCGTCACGGGGACGCGGGGGCGGCGAGGGCCCGGGCCGGCCGGATCAGCCCTGTTCGGCGGCCCGGGTTCACCTCCGGGTTCAGCCCTGGTTCAGCTCGATCGTGACGGTGCGCTGGGCGCCCTTGGCCCGCAGGGCGGTCTGCATGGCGACGGCGACGTCGTCGGCCGACACCTCGTGCTTCTCGCCGCCCTTGGTGATCATCACGCCCTTGAAGGTGTTGCCGATCAGCTCGGTGATCGCCTTCTTGTCGTAGACCTCGACCAGCTTCCCGTCGGCCGCCTTCATCGAGAGGATCTTGGGCAGCGACTTCAGGGGGCCGAAGGCGATCGGCTTGCCGCCCGCCTTGATCGTGACGTTCGCGGACATCGCGGGCTTGGCGAAGTCGTTCATCGCCCGGTCGATCTCGGCCTCGCTGATGGTGGGCTGACGAACCGCCACCGGCAGCGCCACGGCGTCCGCCTTGCCGGTCTCCACCAGCGTCCGGTAGGCGTCCTTCACCGCGATCATCGAGCGGTTCACGTCGAGCGACTTGCCCGCCTTGCCCGGCACGGCCACCGCCTTGCCCGGCACGAACTTGATCGTGCCCTCGGTCGCCGAGCCCGAGGCGCCCGCCAGGTCGGTCAGCGCCACCCCGAGCTTCTCCTCGTCGACCGGGATCACCGGCTGGGCGACCCGCTTGCCGCCGAACAGCGAGCCGATGACGGACACCGGGTTGTAGTCGCTGCCCGCGGCGGCCCGCACGGTGGCCTGGCTGTCCAGCGAGAGCCCCGCGATCTCGGGCTTCAGCTGCTCCTGCTTGCCGTCGACCGTGAGCCGCAGCGGCTGGTTGGCGCGCTTGCCGAGCGTCTGGTCGAGCTTGGAGACGGCCGCCTCCTTGGTGCCGCCGCCGATGTCGACACCGAGGACGGTGGTGCCCTTGGGGACCTCGGAGTGGTTCAGGACGAGGCCGGCGCCGTACGCGATGCCGACCAGCGCGACGAGCCCACCGCCGAGCAGCGCCACCTTGGAGCGGCCCTTCTTCTTGGCGGGCGCCGCGGCCGGGGCGGTGCGGCGCGGCGCGTCCGGCGGCTCGGCCTCGTCGGCCCCCGGCCCCGGGGGCGGGGTGAGGGTGGGGCCGCCGGGCCCGGGCGGGAAGGACGAGCCGCGGTGGTCCGGGGGGACGACCGGGATGCCGCTGGTCAGGGTGTCGCCGGAGACATGGCCGCCGGGCGCCGCCGGGTTGACCGCCGGGTTCGCGAGCGGGTTGCCCACGGAGTGCGTGAGCGGGCTCGGCGCCGGGGGCTGCGGGGTGAGGATCGCGGTGTCGTCGGACAGCGCGGGGGCGGGGCCCTGGCCGCCGGGCGCGAAGGGGTGGCCGCCGCCGGGAGCCTGGAGCGGGTTCTGGCCGAAGCCCATGTCGGCGCCCCGGCGCGGGCCTTCATCAGGGCCGCGTCCCAGGTCGGGCCCCTGCCCGGGCCGTTGGCCGGGGCGCTGGTGGGGGCGCTGGTCGGGGGCCGCGCCGAACAGCGAGCCCTCGTCGGGCCGGGGGCCCGAACCCTGGCCCTGGCCCGGGCGGTTGCCGACCGGCCGCACGGGCAGCGCGGCGTTCCCGGTGACGGGCCCCGTGGTCGGGCCGGACGGCGGGGCGGGGCGTGCCCCGTCCGGGCCGCCGCTTCCCTCCGCGCGGCCCGGCCCGTCGGCGCCGGGGGAACCGGCGCCGGGGCCGTCCGAGAAGTACGGGAGGTCGGGCCGGGGCGTGCCGGACGGCGGGGTCGAAGAGCCGGGCGCCGCCGGGGACTTGCGCGGGGCGAACCAGTCGCTCGTGGGCCGCCCGTCGGCACCCTGCTCCTCGGGCTCCGCCTCCGGCGCCTCGGGCCGGGGCACCGAACCGGTGCGCTCGCTCGCCTCGTCCGCGTCGGCCGTCTTGGCGGCCTCGCTCATCGGCGTGCGCATCACGACCGGCGGGATGGGGCGAGAGCCCGGGATGTTGATCCGGATCCGCGTCGTCAGCGTGGTCTCGGTCTTGGGCTCGTCCGGTGCGGCAGCGACCTCAGGAGTGTCCTGCCCCGCGGACGACGGGGTTCCGTACGGCGGGGTGCCCGATGGGTACCCGGCTGCACCCCGACCCTGGGGACCGGAGGACGAACTGTCAGTTTCACGACTCAAGGCTGGTTCTCTCCCGTTTGGCTCCGCCACCCGGTCTCGTTCTTGTGGTGCCTCTGTACGGGCGGCTCGGCGGCGCGCACCACCATACTGGCCGCCGTCCTCGCGTACGGGGCGGCCCGGAGGAGGCGCGCCCCGTCCTCCCCTACTGCGTCGCGGCGCCCTCGCACGTCACTCGCCAAGTCGGGCGGCCGGGCCGCCGGGTCGGGTGAATCCGCCGATCGTGGCGCAGATCACAGCGGCGAGCATGCCGCCGAGGAGGAAGACGTACGACCCCGCTCCGGCGCCGAACACGAAGTCGCCCTCAGGGCGCGGAGTGGTCAACAGGACGACGGCGACCAGCCAGCCGGCCGCGGGCGCGCCCACTCCGCCCCGGCCGCCCACCAGTTGCGTACCGCCGTAGAACAGGCCGACGGCTCCGCCCAGCGCCAGCGCGAGGCCGCCGGGGAACCAGGCGGTCTGCACGAGCGCCCCCGCGACGGCGACGAGCGCGCCGAGGACGACGAGCAGCGCGTACAGCGCGATACGGGCGGCTGTCCCGCCCGTCCTTGCGTCCTCCATGGCCGTACGTGTACTCACTCGCCCACGCCCTCAAACAGGTCGCTCTCGCGACGCCCGGCCGCAACTCCCGCGACGCCCGCCGCCCGTTGGTAGTACTCGGTGGTGAAGATCGGCTGCCCCAGCCCGTTGGAGAGCGCGAAGTAGGGCCCCTGGACGGTGATCTGGGTCGCGTGGGCGCGCATCGCCGCGCTCTTGGCGGCGGCGTAGGCGGTGCCGTCGATCTCTGCCGTGATGTCCGACTCGTCCACGACACCCGGTACGTCGTCGATGGCGGCGATGCCCGGGAAGTCCGTGTTCGCGGCGCGCAGCGCGTCGAAGGCGCGCTCGGCGACCGGGCGGGGCACCCGGTTCCAGTAGATCTTCGCCACGGCGTGCGGTTCGCCCAGGTCGCCGCGGTAGCCGGAGTCGGCGGCCAGTTCGGCGGCGCGCATCGCGACCCGGTGGGCCTGGATGTGGTCGGGATGGCCGTAGCCGCCGTCCGGGTCGTAGGTGATCAGGACCTGGGGGCGCAGCGAACGGATCACCTCTACGAGGTACCCGGCCGCCTCGTCCACGTCCGTGTTCCAGAAGGCGCCCGGGCGGTGGTTCTGCTCGACGCCCATCATCCCGGAGTCGCGAAAGCGGCCGGGGCCGCCGAGGAAGCGGTGGTCGGTGACGCCCAGCTCCCTCATCGCGGCGGCGAGTTCACCGATGCGGTGGGCGCCGAGGCCGCCCTCGCGGTCGGGCGCGAGATGGGCGAGGTCCGGCGGGATGACCTCGCCCTCCTCACCGAGGGTGCAGGTGACCAGGGCCACGTGCGCGCCCTCGGCCGCGTACTTGGCCATGGTGGCGCCGTTGTTGATCGACTCGTCGTCCGGGTGCGCGTGCACCAGGAGCAGACGGCGGGCGGGAAGTTCCGACATGGGCCCAGCCTACGAGGCCCGGGCCGCCCGGCACCGCCGCCATCCGGTGGCCCGCCGGGACGGGGCCCCGCCGTGCTCGCGGGTCAGAACTTGATACCGCCGATCATTCCCGCCACGTTGCTGGTCACTTGGCTGATGGTGGGGGCGATGGACGAACTCGCCAGATAGAAGCCGAGCAGGATGCAGATCGCCGCATGTCCGCCCTTCAGCCCGGATTTCCGGACCAGCAGGAAGACGACGATCGCCAGCAGCACCACCGCCGAAATCGAGAGTGCCACGGCGGTTCACCTCCATCTGTTCCGGTGGTCGGACGGACCCAGCAGCGTGCGTACAGCCAGCGGGTTCATACCCACCGAGCGCTACGGATCATAACTATCCGTGGGACCGCATTGATCGGGGCACGGGCGCACAAGGGGCGCACGTGACTCGCGCCCGAGCGGGCCGCGGGGCGGGCGGCTAGGTTCCCCTCATGACGACCACCGCCTCCAGGCACCCAGAGGACCCCCAACAGCTCTCGTTTCCCCGGCACTCGGCACGCACCCAGCGCTTCACCCTCGGTGCGCCCCGTGCGTTCACCGTGGCGCCGGACGGCGAGCGGATCGTCTTCCTGCGCTCGCCGTCGGGCACCGAACGCAGCAACCAGCTCTGGGTACTCGACCTGGTGCGCGGGGGTACGGAGCGGATCGCGGCGGACCCCGGCGCCCTGCTCGGCGGCGGCGAGGAGCGGCTCTCGGCGCAGGAGCGGGCGCGGCGCGAGCGGAGCCGGGAGGGTTCGGCCGGAATCGTCGGCTACGCCACCGACGCGGCCGTGGAACTGGCCGCCTTCGCCCTGTCGGGACGGCTGTTCACCGCTGAGCTGCGGGCCGGGACCGCTCGCGAACTGCCCGTGCCGGGACCGGTGCTGGACCCCCGGCCCTCCCCCGACGGGCGCCATGTGGCCTATGTGACGCGGGGCGCGCTGCGGGTCGTGGGGGCCGAGGGCGACGGGGACCGGGCGCTCGCCGAGCCGGAGTCGGCCGAAGTGACGTACGGGCTGGCTGAGTTCATCGCGGCGGAGGAGATGTCCCGCTCGCGCGGCCACTGGTGGAGCCCCGACTCCGACCGCCTCCTGGTCGCGCGGGCCGACGAGTCCCCGGTGCGGCGCTGGTGGATCGCGGACCCGGCCAACCCCGGGCAGGAGCCGGCCCGGGTCGCCTATCCGGCGGCCGGCACGCCCATCCTGTACGCGCTGGACGGCACCCGCACCGAGGTCGTCTGGGACCGGGCCCGCCACCCCTATCTCGCCCGGGTGCACTGGTCCCCCGACGGGTCGCCGCTGCTGCTCGTCCAGTCCCGCGACCAGCGCACCCAGCTGCACCTGGTGGTGGACCCCGCATCCGGCACCACCCGCACCGTGCACGTCGACGAGGACGCCGACTGGCTCGAACTCCTGCCGGGCGTCCCGGCCTGGGCTCCCGACGGACGTCTGGTGCGGATCGCCGACGAGGGCGGGGCGCGGGTGCTGGCCGTCGGCGACCGGACCCTGACCGGGCCTCGGCTGCACGTCAGGGCGGTGCTCGACATCGGCGGCGACGATGTGCTGATCTCCGCGTCCGCGGGGGCGGAGGCCCCGTCCGGCGCGGCGAGTGCTTCCGAGACCGGCGAGATCCATGTGTACCGCGTCAATGAGCTGGGTACGGAACGCGTCTCGGACGGCGCCGGAGTCCACTCCGCCGTGCGCTGCGGGGCGGTGACCGTGCTCAGTTCCGCGCGGCCCGACCGGCCCGGCGCCGAGGTGCGGGTGCTGCGCGACGGCAAGGAACTGGCCAAGATCGCGTCATATGCCGCCACGCCGGGCCTTTCGGTGCGGCTCCGGCTGACCGAAGGGGGCGCACAGCGCATCCCGTGCGCCGTGCTGCTCCCGTCCCACTACCGGGAGTCGGACGGTCCACTGCCGGTACTGATGGATCCGTACGGCGGCCCCCACGGACAGCGGGTGGTGGCCGCGCACAACGCGCATCTGACCTCCCAGTGGTTCGCCGACCAGGGTTTCGCGGTGGTCGTCGCCGACGGGCGCGGCACCCCGGGCCGCTCCCCCGGCTGGGAGAAGGCGATCAGGAACGACTTCACGCTCACCCTGGACGACCAGATCGAGGCGCTGCACGGCCTGGCGGGCACCCACCCGCTGGACCTCGGCCGGGTGGCGATGCGGGGCTGGTCGTTCGGCGGCTACCTCTCCGCGCTCGCGGTGCTGCGACGGCCCGACGTGTTCCACGCCGGGATCGCGGGGGCGCCGGTCACGGACTGGGAGCTGTACGACACGCACTACACGGAGCGCTACCTCGGGACACCGACCGAGAACGCCTCCGCCTATGCCGCCAACTCCCTTGTTGCCGATGGGCAGTTGGTGCGCCCGGACGCCCCCGGCCCGGACCGCCCCCTGATGGTCATCCATGGCATGGCGGACGACAACGTGGTGGTGGCCCACACCCTGCGCCTGTCCTCCGCACTCCTGGCGGAGGGCCACCCCCATGAGGTGCTGCCCCTGACGGGCGTGACGCACATGACGCCCCAGGAGCAGGTGGCCGAGAACCTGCTGCTGCTCCAAGTCGACTTCCTGCGGCGGTCGTTGGGGCTCCCCCGGCCGTAGTCACCACACCCGAACCACACCCGAACCACGGCCGGCCGGGCCGCCCCAGGGCGCCCGGCCGGCCCGCGACACCCCGCGGCCGTACGGTGCTCATCGCGCCCTGTCCGCATATCGGCGCGGCACATGGCGCACCGCCCCCGCGTTACGGAAATTGATGGACATTTAGCGCGATATTCCGGATAAGCCGGAAGGCTGTCAAGCACGCCGCCGCACCGAAGAATGAAATCTTGGGCCAAGATAACCGATGAGTTCACCCCGGCCCGCGCACACCCCTTGACGCAGAACCGCCGCACCCGTGAATGTTCCGGTCAACAAAAGACACGACGGCGCTGCGGAATCCTTCCTGCGCGGAGGGCAATGCGAAATGACGAGTTCCACAAGAGCTGCCATGGAGCCCACCGATCCACTTCCCGGAGAGGGCGACACCCCCGAACCGGCCGACGGTCCCGAAGTAAAGACAAGTGAACTTGTCGGACGTTCCCCGGGACGTCTCGCGTGGATCCGGTTCAGACGCGACAAGGTCGGAATCCTGTGTGCCTTTACGGTCCTCGGATTCATCTTCGTCGCCCTGGCCGCCCCGCTGATCTCCAAGCTGTACGGCAAAGATCCTTACCAGCTCTACGGGCAGGACCGCGGACTGCTGAACAGCTACGGCATTCCGCTCAAGGCCAACGGCGGAATCGACGGCGACTTCTGGTTCGGCCTCGAACCCAAGCTCGGCCGCGACGTGTTCACGCTGTTGATCTACGGCATCCGGACGTCCCTGCTCATCGCCCTCACGGTCACCGTGATCGCGGTGGTCATCGGGGTCCTGGTGGGGCTGGTGCAGGGGTACCTGGGCGGCAGGGCCGACTACTTCGTCGGCCGCTTCTCGGACCTGATGCTGTCCTTCCCCCAGCAGTTGTTCTTCATCGCCTTCACCCCGGTGATCGTGGCGCTGTTCGTCTCGCCCACCGAGGAGGAACCGGCCTACGTACGGGTGGTGGCGCTGATCCTGGTGCAGCTCATCCTCGGCTGGATGACGATCGGCCGGCTCATCAGGGCCCAGGTGCTCTCGCTGCGCGAACGCGAGTTCATCGAGGCCGCCCGGCTCAGCGGCGCCTCCGGCTGGCGGATCATCCGCAAGGAGCTGCTGCCCAACATCTGGTCGACCGTCCTCGTGCAGTCGACCCTGCTGCTCCCGGTCAACGTCACGGCGGAGGCGGGCCTCTCCTACCTCGGCGTCGGGGTCCACAGCCCCACTCCGGACTGGGGCCTGCTCTTCCAGTCCGGAGCCACGTACTACGACTCCGATCTCACCTTCATGTTCTTCCCCGGCATCGCGATGGTCGCCTTCGTCGTCGCGTTCAACCTGCTCGGGGATTCGGTCCGGGACGCTCTCGACCCCAAGACCGTGCGCTGAAGCCCGATCATCCTGACAGGCAGGAACACATGAGAATAAACAAGGCGCGCCAGGTTTCCGCGGTCCTCGCGGTCGGGGCTCTGGCGCTGACCGCCGCATGCAGCAGCGGCGGATCGAGTGACGGCGGCAACGGCCCGGACTCGGGCAAGAAGGCCGCGGTCCAGAACTTCGGCGTGGGCACCAAGGCGGACTCCACCGGTCCCGCCGTCGCGGTCGACGGCGCCAAGGCCGGTGGCACCGCCTACAGCCTCGACCAGGCCGGCTTCGACTATCTGGACCCGGGCCAGCAGTACGTGAGCGACCAGCTCTCGGTGCAGCTCCTCTACAACCGCTCCCTGACCGGCTACAAGATCGACCCGAAGTCCGGCAAGACGATCGTCGTCGGTGACCTCGCCACCGACGCGGGCACGCCCTCCGACGGCTCCAAGACCTGGACGTACACCCTCAAGGACGGGGTCAAGTTCGAGGACGGCACGCCGATCACCACGAAGGACGTCAAGTACGGCATCGAGCGGCTCTTCGCGGACTACGAGACGCAAGGCCCGCAGTACGTCCAGAAGTGGCTGTACGGGACCGACTACCGCAAGAAGTACGCGGGCCCCTACGACGGCAAGGAGATCCCGGACGCGCAGATCTCCACGCCGGACGACAAGACGATCGTCTTCCACTTCCTGGCCCCGCACGCGGACACCCCGTACGCGATGGCGATGCCCAACATCTCGCCGGTGCCCAAGGCCAAGGACGACAAGCAGAAGTACAACAACCACCCGGTCTCCACCGGGCCGTACAAGATCGCGAGCTATCAGCCCGGCAAGTCGCTGTCCTTCGAGCGCAACACCAACTGGGACCCGAAGACCGACCCCATCCGCAACGCCTACCCCGACAAGTGGGAGTTCCAGCTCGGCATCCAGGAGCCGGGTCTGACCAACCGGCTCGCGGCCGACACCGGCACCGACAGGTTCGCCATCAACATGTCGGGTTCGGCGGATCCCTCGAAGATGCAGACGCTGACCTCGGACCCGCAGTACAAGGGCCGCACGGTCAACGAGTACCAGCCCTACGTCGAGGTCTTCAACCTCAACACCAAGCGGATCAAGGACCCCAAGGTCCGCCAGGCGCTGGTCTACGCCTTCCCGATGACCCAGGTCCAGCAGGCCTTCGGCGGCGCCGCGCAGGGTGACCTCGGCACCACGCTGCTGAGCCCGACCGTGGCCGGCTGGAAGAAGTTCGACCCGTTCGGCAAGCTCGCCAAGCCCATGGGCGACCCGGAGAAGTCCCTTCAGCTCCTCAAGGACGCCGGGGTGAGCACCCCGTACAAGATCTCGCTGGCCTACGCCAACACCCCGCGCTGGGACACGGTCACGCTGACCATCCAGAAGGCGCTGGAGAAGGCCGGGTTCAAGGTCGAGCGCAAGGCCATCGACCCGACGTCGTACTACACCGTGGTGGGCAAGGTGGACACCCCGTACGACATGTACCGCACCGGCTGGGGCGCCGACTGGCCCAACGGCTCCACCGTCGTGCCGCCCACGATGGACGGGCGCAATCTGGCGGACGGCACCAACAACTACTCGTTCCTGAACGACCCGAAGGTCAACTCCGAGATCGACCGCATCAACCAGATCACGGACCTGCCGCAGCAGGCGGCCGCGTGGGAGCAGCTCTCCGAGTACGTGCTCCAGACGGACACCTCGCAGCTTCCGTTCATCTTCGACAAGTACTTCAACCTGCACGGATCCGGCCTCGGCGGTGTCACCTACAACCAGGTCTACGGGACGATCAACCCGAACTCGGTCTTCGTGAAGCAGTAGCACGTACGGCTCGGTTTCCCCGGCCCCGAACGGGCCGGGGAAACCGCATAGCGACGGAAGAGCCATCCCATGTTCCGTTTCCTCGTGCGCCGCGTGCTCGGTGCCATGGTCATCCTGCTGCTGATCAGCATGATCACCTATTTCCTCTTCTTCGCCCTGCCCTCCGACCCGGCGCTGCTTTCCTGTGGAAAACAATGCGATCCGCAGAATGTCGCCCTGATCCGTAAGAACCTCGGGCTCGACCTGCCGATCTGGACGCAGTACTGGCATTACATGGTCGGTATTTTCGCCGGCCGCCATCTGCCGATCGGCGACTGTCCCGCGCCGTGTTTCGGTTATTCCTTCGCCAATCAACAACCGGTGTGGGGAACGATTGCCGACAGCTACCCGACGACGCTGACCCTCGCGGTCGGCGGCGCGGCGGTCTTCCTGACCGTCGGCGTCTCCCTCGGCCTCATCTCGGCCTGGCGTCAGGGCACCGTCTTCGACCGGGTCGCGAGCGCCACCTCGTTGCTGGGGCAATCGGTGCAGATCTACTTCATCGGACCGCTGGCGATCCTGTTCTTCTCCACCCAACTGGGCTGGCTCGACCGGGGCCACGACGTGGACTGGGCCCATGACGCGGTGGGGTCGGTCTCCGGGATGATCCTGCCCTGTCTGGTCCTGTCGGTGATCTTCTGGTCCAACTACAGCCGCCAGACACGGTCGTTGATGGTCGAGCAGCTCTCCGAGGACCACATCAGGGCGGCCCGCGCCAAGGGCATGTCGTCCCGCTACGTCTTTCTGCGGTACGCGCTGCGGGGCGCGATGGCCACCATCATCACCATCTTCGGCGTGGACCTGAGCGCGGTGCTCGGCGGCGCGATCATCACCGAGGTCACCTTCGGGCTGCACGGCCTCGGACTGCTCTCGGTGCAGGCGGTGCTCCGCAGCGATCTGCCGCTGGAGATGGCCGTCATGCTCATCGGCGCCACCCTCATCGTCGTCTGCAACATCGTCGTGGACCTGGCCTACGCCTTCATCGACCCCCGGATCAGGCTCGCCTGACGCCCGCAGACCTCCAGGAGAACCATCCGTGTCCACCCTGAGCCAGAGCGCCGCCGAGCCGTCGGCCGCGCCGGCGTCCTCCTTCCTTTCGGTGACCGACCTCTATGTCCACTTCGCCACCGAGGACGGCATCGTCAAGGCCGTCGACGGCCTCTCCTTCGATCTGGAACGCGGCTCCACCCTTGGCATCGTCGGCGAGTCGGGGTCCGGAAAGTCGGTGACCAACCTCGCGGTCCTGGGGCTGCACAACCCGCGCAACACCACGATCCGGGGCGAGATCGTGCTCGACGGGCAGGAGCTGACCGGAGCGAGCGAACGGCAGCTCAACCGGCTGCGCGGCAAGAAGATGGCGATGATCTTCCAGGACTCGCTCGCCGCGCTCTCGCCGTTCTACACGGTGGGCCGCCAGATCGCCGAGCCCTTCATGAAGCACACCGGCGCCTCCCGCCGCGAGGCGCGGGCACGGGCCGTGGACATGCTGCGCAAGGTCGGCATCCCCCAGCCCGAACTCCGCGTCGACGACTACCCGCACCAGTTCTCCGGCGGGATGCGCCAGCGCGCGATGATCGCGATGGCGCTGGTCTGCGACCCCGACCTGGTGATCGCCGACGAGCCCACCACCGCGCTGGACGTGACGGTGCAGGCGCAGATCCTGGACCTCCTGAAGAGCCTTCAGCAGGAGACCGGTGCGGCGATCATCATCATCACCCATGACCTGGGGGTGATCGCCAAGACCGCCGACCAGGTGATGGTGATGTACGCGGGCCGGTGCGTGGAGCGCGGCACGGTCAAGGAGGTCATGCACCACCCACAGCACCCCTACAGCTGGGGCCTGCTGAGCTCGGTGCCGCGCCTGGACTCCTCGGTGGACATCCCCCTGGTGCCCATCCCCGGCGCCCCGCCCAGCCTGCTCGCCCCACCGCCGGGCTGCCCCTTCCACCCCCGGTGCGGCTTCACCGACCGGGTGGCGGGCGGGGCCTGCCACACCGCACGGCCCGAGCTGCCGGCCGCCCAACAACGGGGATCCGCCTGCCACTTGACGCATGCACAAAAGGAATCCATCTTCACCGAACAGATCCGCCCCCGGCTGCGCTGACAAGGATGCGGGACATCGTCATGAGTGAGAACGCCACCAGCCTCGTCAAGCAGCCGGACGCCGCTACCGGATCCGGCGGCACGGAATCCCTGCTCGAAGTGGCCGGCCTCGTCAAGTACTTCCCCATCAACATGGGCTTCCTCTTCAAACGGCACGTCGGCGACGTACGCGCCGTGGACGGCATCGACTTCCACATCGGGCGGGGCGAGACGCTCGGCCTGGTCGGCGAGTCCGGCTGCGGCAAGTCGACCACCGGCCGACTGGTCACCCGGCTGCTCGAACCGACCGGCGGACGGATCCGGTACGCCGGCCAGGACATCACCCACGCCTCGCGCCGGACGCTCGCCCCGATCAGGTCCGAGATCCAGATGATCTTCCAGGATCCGTACGCCTCGCTCAATCCGCGCCAGACCGTGGGCGACATCGTCGCCAACCCGATGGTGGTCAACGGCATCAAGCCGTCCGGCGGGGTGGAGCGGCGGGTCCGCGAGCTCCTGGAGATCGTCGGCCTCAACCCCGAGCACTACAACCGCTTCCCGCACGAGTTCTCCGGCGGGCAGCGCCAACGCATCGGCGTGGCGCGAGCGTTGGGCATGTCACCCAAGCTGATCGTGGCCGACGAGCCGGTCTCGGCGCTCGACGTGTCGATCCAGGCTCAGGTCGTCAACCTGCTCCAGCAGCTCCAGCGGGAGCTGGACATCGCCTTTCTGTTCATCGCCCACGACCTGGCGATCGTGCGGCACTTCTCGCAGCGGGTCGCCGTCATGTACCTCGGCCGGATCGTCGAGGTCGGCGACCGCGAGTCGATCTACCAGCGGCCCCGCCACCCGTACACCCACGCGCTGCTCTCCGCGGTGCCGGAGGCGGTGGTGGACGAGGAGGGCGAGCGGCGCGAGCGCATCCGGCTCGCCGGGGACGTGCCCTCGCCCGTGGACCCGCCGTCCGGGTGCCGCTTCCGTACGCGGTGCTGGAAGGCGCGGGACAAGTGCGCGGCGGAAACGCCCGCGCTGGTGCGGATCGAGGGAAACCGGGAGGGGCATCTGACGGCCTGCCACTTCCCCGAGGAACCGACGGTCGCGGCCCGGGACGAGGACGTGGTCCTCGACCCCGCTCTCGCCGCGATCGAGGAGGCGACGGACACCGCCCGTTGACCCGAGTTCGATGCCTCCACTCGGAGCCGGGGCTCGCGCCCGCACACCCCGTGCATGCCGGCGGGCGCGGGCCTTGGCATTCTGGCAGACCGCGCGGGGCCGCTCGCGCAGTTCCCCACGCCCCCTCTCGCCCACCAGCACGGGTGTGCGGGCCTTGGTGTTCTGGTGCGGCCCGTACGTGGCTGCTCGCGCAGTTCCCCGCGCCCCTAGGGGGTTCGGCGTCGCCGGCGATGGCGCAGCCGAGCCATTCAGGGGCGCGGGGAACTGCGCGAGAAGCGACCACGGCCCGCAGGCGAAAACGGGTTCAAGGGGCGCGAGGAACTGCGCGACCAGCCACCTGCGACCCGCAGACAAAAACGGGTCCAAGGGGCGCGAGGAACTGCGCGAACGGCCCAGCACGGCGCGCCCGCAGTGAGACGTCAGCCCGCCGGAGGCACGACGCGCCGCTCCTCCGCGAAGTGGCACGCCGAAGGGTGCCGCGCCGGCCCCTCCGTGAGGCGGAACTCGGCCGGCACGGCCAGCAGCGGCACCTCCTGCGCGCACCGCTCGCGCGCCTTCCAGCAGCGCGTGCGGAAGCGGCACCCGGACGGCGGGTTGGCGGGCGAGGGCACATCCCCGGTGAGGATGATGCGCTCGCGGCGCTCGCGCGCCGAGGGGTCCGGCAGCGGCGCCGCGGACAGCAGCGCCTGGGTGTAGGGGTGGGTGGGGTGCTCGTAGATCTCCTCGTCCCGGCCGATCTCGACGACCCGGCCGAGGTACATCACGCCGACCCGGTCGGAGATGTGCCGCACGATGGACAGGTCGTGGGCGATGAACACGTACGAGAGGGCGAACTCGCTCTGGAGCCGGTCGAGCAGGTTCACCACCTGGGCCTGCACCGACACGTCGAGCGCGGAGACCGGTTCGTCCGCGACGATGATCTCGGGCCGCAGCGCTAGGCCCCGCGCGATGCCGATGCGTTGGCGCTGGCCGCCGGAGAACTGGTGCGGATAGCGGTTGATGTACTCGGGGTTGAGCCCGACGACGTCGAGCAGGTCCTGGACCTTGCGGCGCCGGTCCCCCTTCGGGGCCACCTCGGGGTGGATCTCGTACGGCTCCCCGATGATGTCGCCGACCGTCATGCGCGGGTTCAGCGAGGTGTATGGGTCCTGGAAGACCATCTGGATGTTGCGGCGCACGGCTTTGAGGGCCCGGCCCGACATCCGGGTGATGTCCTCGCCCTTGTAGGAGATCCGTCCCGCGGTCGGGCGTTCCAGATTGACCAGCATGCGGGCGACCGTGGACTTGCCGCAGCCGGACTCCCCCACGATGCCCAGCGTCTCGCCGGCCGCGAGGTCGAAGGAGACCCCGTCGACGGCCCGCACCGCGCCGACCTGCTTCTTGAGGAGGATGCCCTGCGTCAGCGGATAGTGCTTGACCAGGTCCCTGACCTCCAGAATGGCCTCAGCCATCGAGGGTCTCCTTCCAGAAGAAGCACGCGCTCTGCCGGCCGGGGCCCACCTCGAACAGCGGCGGCACCTCGGTGCGGCAGATGTCCTGGGCCATGGGGCAGCGCGGGTTGAAGGCGCAGCCCGGCGGGATGTGCATCAGGTTGGGCGGCAGGCCCTTGATCGCGTACAGCTCCTGGCCCTTCTGGTCCAGGCGCGGGATCGATTCGAGCAGGCCCTTGGTGTACGGGTGCGCGGGACGCTTGTAGATCTCGTGCACCGGGGCCCGCTCGACGATGCGGCCGGCGTACATCACCGCGATCTTGTCCGCGACGTCGGCGACCACGCCGAGGTCGTGGGTGATCAGGATCAGACCCATGTCGAGTTCGCGCCGCAACTCGGCCAGCAGGTCCATGACTTGGGCCTGGACGGTCACGTCGAGGGCGGTGGTCGGCTCGTCCGCGATGATCAGGGACGGTTCCAGGGCCATCGCCATCGCGATCATGATGCGCTGGCGCATGCCGCCGGAGAACTGGTGCGGGTACTGGCCCACGCGTTCCTTCGCCGCCGGAATGCGCACCCGGTCCATCAGCTCGACGGCCCTGGCCTTCGCGTCCTTGCGGGACATGCCGCGGTGGACGGTGAACATCTCCGAGAGCTGGTCGCCGACGCTGAGCACCGGGTTCAGGGAGGACAGCGCGTCCTGGAAGATCATGGCCATCTCGGAGCCGCGGATCTTGCGCCGTTCGTCCTCCTTGAGCTTCAGGAGGTCCTTGCCCCGGAAGAGGATCTCGCCGCCGCCGATCCGTCCGGGCGGCATGTCGAGGATGCCCATCACGGCCTGCGCGGTGACCGACTTGCCGGAGCCGGACTCGCCGAGCACGGCCAGCGTCTCACCCGCGTCCACCGAGTAGTCGACCCCGTTGACCGCCTTGGCGACCCCGTCCCGCGTCCTGAACTCCACCTGGAGATCACGTACTTCGAGCAGCATGGCGGGTCTCCTCAACGCAGCTTGGGGTCGAGGGCGTCGCGCACCGCGTCGCCGAGCATGATGAACGCGAGCACCGTGATGGCCAGCGCGCCGGCCGGCCAGAGCAGCATGTGCGGGGCGTTGCGGATGTACTGCGAGGCGGACGAGATGTCGATGCCCCAGGAGACCGTGGGCGGCTTCAGCCCGACGCCGAGGTAGGACAGCGTCGCCTCCAGGGCGATGTACGTACCGAGCGCGATGGTTGCCACGACGATGACCGGGGCGACCGCGTTGGGCGCGATGTGGCGGAGCATCATCCGCGCGTTGGAGGCGCCGAGCGCGCGGGCCGCCTGGACGTAGTCGTTCTGCTTGGCGGTGATGACGGAGCCGCGGGCGATACGGGCGATCTGCGGCCAGCCCAGCAGGATCATGAAGCCGATGACGGGCCAGACGGTGGAGGAGGTGACCACCGAGAGGAAGACCAGGCCGCCGAGGACGACCGGGATGCCGAAGAAGATGTCGGTGACGCGGGAGAGCAGCGCGTCCCAGCCGCCGCCGAAGAACCCGGCGAGCCCGCCGACGAACGAGCCGAACAGGGCGACGCCGACGGTGGTGCACACGCCGACGGTGACCGAGGTGCGGGCGCCGTAGACGGTCCGCGTGTAGACGTCGCAGCCCTGCCCGTTGTACCCGAAGGGGTGGCCCGGCTGGGAGCCCTCCTGCGCCTTGGACAGCTCGCACTGGAGCGGGTTGCCGCTCGCGATCAGCGAGGGCCACAGCGAGATGACGACCAGGAAGAGGATGACCAGCGCCGAGATGATGAAGACGGGGTTGCGCCGCAGGTCGCGCCAGGCGTCCGACCACAGGGAGCGCGCCCGGTCGCCGGAGGCGCCTGATGGACGCAGCTCGGCGGGGCCCGTGCCCTGCGGCCCGCCCGGGGTCTTCTCCAGCGTCGTCGCCTCGCTCGCCGCGAGGTCCATCGCCCCGCCGGCCCCCGTACCGGCGATCGCTCCGTCGTCGTAAGGCTCAGGCATAGCGGATCCTCGGGTCGAGTACGGCGTACAGAAGGTCGACGATGAGGTTGGCGATCAGGAAGACCAGGACGAGCACGGTCACGAACCCGACCACGGTCTGGGTGCTCTGGCGCAGGATGCCCTGGTAGAGCTGGTAGCCGACGCCGTGGATGTTGAAGATGCGCTCGGTGACGATCGCGCCGCCCATCAGGGCGCCGACATCGGTGCCGATGAAGGTGACGACGGGGATCAGCGAGTTGCGCAGCAGATGCTTGACGATCACCCGGCGCCTGGGCAGGCCCTTGGCGACGGCGGTGCGGACGTAGTCGGCGCGGGAGTTCTCGGCGATCGAGGTGCGGGTGAGCCGGGTGACGTACGCCAGCGAGACCGACGCCAACACCAGCCCCGGGATGAGGAGTTCGTTGAACGGGGCCTCAGGCGAGACGGTGGGCTTGATGACCCCCCATTCGACGCCGAGCAGCAGTTGGAGCAGCAGACCCGTGACGAAGACCGGGATGGCGATGACGACGAGGGTCAGCATCAGGACGACGGTGTCGACCGGGCGGCCGCGCCGCAGCCCCGTGACCACGCCCAGGGTGATGCCGATGACGATCTCGAAGAGGACCGCCACGATGGTCAGCCGGATGGTGACGGGGAAGGCCGTGGACATCAGCTCGGTGACCTTCTGCCCGTTGAACGCGGTGCCGAAGTCGCCGGTGAACACGTTCCCCATGTACGTCAGGTATTGCTGCCACACCGGCTTGTCGAGCCCGAACTCCTTCTTGAGCTGCGCGGCGGTGGCGGGGTCGCAGGCCTTGTCGCCGCAGAGGCCCGCGATGGGGTCCCCCATCACGTTGACCATCAGGAAGATCAGCAGCGTGGCCCCGAAGAAGACCGGGATCATCTGGAGCAGGCGCCGGATCACATACCGTCCCATGAGGCCCTCCGGGGGTCGTAAGGAACTCGCGAGGGGCACGGCCCGGCCCCCGTCGGCGGGGGCGTGCCGGGCCGTGCCCTGACGGCGTCAGCCGACCTTGATCTGGTCGTACACCGGGACGCTGAAGGGGTTCAGCGAGACATTGGAGATACGGTCCGAGTAGCCGGCGCTGCCGTTCTGGTACCAGAGCGGGATGGCCGCCATCTGATCGCGTACGACGCCCTCGGCCTCCTGGAAGTCGGCGACCGCCTTGGCCTTGTCGGTGTCGGCGTTGGCCCGGTCGACCAGCTTGTCGAACTCGGGGTTGCTCCACTTGCCGTCGTTGGAGGAGGCGCCGGTGTAGTACAGCGGCTGGAGGAAGTTCTGGATGAGCGGGTAGTCCATCTGCCAGCCGGCCCGGAAGGGGCCGCTCATCTTGGACTGGGTGATCTGGCTGCGGAAGTCGGCGAAGGTGCCGACCGGACCGCCGACGCACGCCTTGTCGTTGCCGAGCGCGTTGTTGATGCTGTTGCAGACCGCGTCGACCCACTCCTTGTGCGAGCCGGTGTCCCCGTTGTACGAGATCTTGAGCTGCCCGCCGGGGATGCCGCCGCCCTCGGTGATGAGCTTCTTGGCCTCGGCCGGGTTGTAGTCGCAGGCGTCCCCGCACAGCCCTGCCTTGTAGCCGCCGGCCTCGCCGAGCACCGGCGAGGTCCAGTCGGTGGCGGGGGTACGGGTCTTCTGGAAGATGGTCTCGGTGATCTGCTTGCGGTTGATCGCCCGCGAGATCCCCTTGCGGACCTTGGCCGCGTCCGGGGTGTTCCAGGCGGCGTCGTAGTACGGGAAGGCGAGCGTCTGGATGATGCCGGCCGGGGTGTTGAGGTACCGGTCGCCGAGGTCGGCCTTCACGTTCTTGAGCTGGGATGCGGGCACGTCGTCGACGAGGTCGAGGTTGCCGGCCGTCAGATCGGTGTAGGCGGTGTTGTTGTCGGTGTAGACCTTGAGGTCGATGCCGCCGTTCTGCGCCTTGTCCTCGCCCATGTACTTGGCCCACTTGCGCATCGCCAACTTGGAGCCCTTGGTGTACGAGTCCACCAGGTACGGCCCGTTGCCGACGGGCTTGGACACCCAGGCCGCGTGGTTGTCGAAGAACGCCCGGGGCAGCGGCGCGAACGCGGGGTAGCCGAGGGTGTCGGGCCAGGTGGAGAACTTCTGGTTGAGCTTGACCGTGAAGGTCTTGTCGTCGACGACCTTCAGGCCCGACATCGTGTCGCCGCTCGGCGTCCCGCTCTTGGGGTGGATCTGGTCGTAGCCCTCGATGTAGGAGAACATCGAGGCGTTCTTCTGGTTGTTCTTCAGGTTCGCCCCGTAGTTCCAGGCGTCCACGAAGGACTTGGCGGTGACCTTCTCGCCGTTGGAGAACGTCCAGCCGTCCTTCAGGGTGACCGTGAAGTTCTGCGAGTCCGAGGTGTCGATCTTCTCGGCGAGCATGTTCTTGGCCTCGCCGGTCTTGGGGTCGTACCGCTTGAGGCCGCGCATCAGCATGTCGAGGACCTTGCCGCCCTGGACCTCGTTGGTGTTGGCGGGCTCCAGCGGGTTCTGCGGGTCGCCCCACGAGGAGCTCACGATGCCGTCCGCGCCACCGCCGCCGCTCCCCCCTCCACCGCAGGCCGTCGCCGCGAGGGCGACGACCACCGCACCTGCGGCCCACTTGGCGTGCGTGGCTCCGCGCATGGAGTCCTCCCAGAGTCCCATTCGAGTCCCAAGTCTCACTTAGGCCCAAATATCACCCCACCTCGGCGCGGACCGCACTTTTACGGGGGCTGGATGGGGGCCCTTCGCCGACCCGCCATCCGGACCCTCACCCCACCCGTTCGACGCCCGCCGTACGGGCCACCACGATCGCCTCGCCCCGGCTGGTCGCGCCGAGCTTGGTGATGACGGCGGAGACGTAGTTGCGCACGGTCTTGTCGGACAGGGCCAGCGCGCGGGCGATGTGCCGGTTGTCGAAGCCGTTGGCCACCAGGTCGAGGACGTCGTGCTCCCGGGCGGTCAGCGAGCGGAAGACCACATTGCGCCTGACCTCGACCAGATGCCCCAGCAGGGCGGAGAACCTGCCGCCGACCCCGGGGCCGAGCACCACCCCGCCGCGGTGCACCAGGTCGAGGCCGTCCATCAGAAGCGCCGGGTTCATGTCCTTGAGCAGATAGCCCTTGGCGCCGGCCAGCAGCGCGGACGCCACCAGTTCGTCGCGGCCCTCCCCCGAGGAGGCCGTCGCCACGACCTTGAGGTCGCGGTGGTCGCGGAGCAGCGTCCGGATGGTGGCGAGGCCGGAACGGTCGGGGAGGTCGAGGTCGAGCAGCACGATGTCCGGCGCGGTCGCCGCCACCACCTCACGACAGGCCGCGGAGTCCCCCACCTCACCCACCAGTTGGGCGTGGCCGGCGGCGAGCACCGTGCGCATGCCCACCCTCAGCAGCGGGTTGGCCTCGACCAGAACCACCCGAATAAGTCCGTCATTCACCTTTGTCACGATCTATTCCCCCTGTCCTGCGGCTTTCGATGACTTAGGATCGTCGAGACCGGCTATCGCGCGGCTAGCGCGGGAGGGCGGCCGGGGGTGTGGGGGGTCCGGTGGAGTTCCTGGTCTTGGGCCCGGAGGAAGTGCTGAGCGGGGGCCTGCCGCTGCCGATCTCCGCGGCGAAGCAGCGTGCGCTGCTGTCGATGCTCGCGCTGCGTTCCGCGACCGTGGTGTCCACCGACGATCTGATCGACGGCCTGTGGGGTACCCGGCCGCCGAAGACGGCCCGCACCACCGTGCACAACTACGTCCGCCGGCTGCGCGGGATCCTGCGGCCCGAGGCGCCGGCACTCGCCGGAGCCGAGCTGCTGCGCACCGCCCCCGGTGGCTACATCCTTGACGCCCCACCCCAGGACGTCGATGTGCGGCGGTTCGAGGAGCGCGTACGCCAGGCCACCGCGGCCCGCTCGGCCGACGACCTTCCCGGCGCCTCGGCGCGGCTGCGCGAGGCGGTGGGGCTGTGGCGGGGCCGGGCCTTCGACGGCACCGCCTCTCCGTACCTCGCCGAGATCGAGGCGCCCCGGCTCGAAGAGGCGAGGCTGTTCGCCTTCGAGAGCCTGATGGACGTCGAGCTCCAACTGGGCCGCCACGCCGAGGTGTTGACCGAACTGCGCCAGGAGCTGGACCGCTCGCCGCTGCGCGAGGAGCTGCGCGCCCACTACATGGTCGCCCTGTACCGCTCCGGGCACCGCGCCGAGGCCCTTGAGGTGTACCGGCGCGGGCGGCAGGCGTTCATCGAAGAGCTCGGCCTGGAGCCCAGCCGCCGGCTGCGGGACGTGGAGCACGCCATCCTCGTCGACAGCCCCGAGCTGAAACCACCGGCGGCGCCCGTGACGCTCGCTCCGCCGCGCCCCCAACCGGTGTCCATACCGCGGCAGTTGCCGCCGGACATCCCCTGGTTCACCGGCCGCGAGGACCAGTTGCGCGCACTGGAGGCCTGGGCCCACGACCCGGGTGTCACCGGGCCCATGGTCATCACGGCCATCGACGGCCAGGGCGGCATCGGCAAGACCGCGCTCGCGCTGCACTGGGCCCACTCGGCCCGCGACGCGTTCCCCGACGGCCAGCTCTACACCGACCTCGGCGGATACTCGGCCGGGCGGATCGCGACCCCCCTGGAGGCGCTCGCGCGTTTCCTCTCCGCCCTCGGCATCCCGTGGGAGGACGTGCCGCACGACCTGGAACGGGCGATGGGCCTCTACCGGACGCTGCTCGCGGACCGCAGGATGCTGATCGTCCTGGACAACGCCCGCAACGCCGAGCAGGTGCGCCCGCTGCTGCCCGGCGTGCCGGGCTGTTTCGTCCTGGTGACCAGCCGCGACCGGCTGGCCGGTCTGGTCGTACGGGACGGCGCCCGGCCGCTGCGGGTGGACGCCCTGGCCCCGGCCGAGGCATGGGCCCTGCTCGAACGCCTCGTCGGGGAGCGGCAGGTGGCCGCCGAGCCCGAGGCGACGGCCGAGTTGGCCGAGCTGTGCGGCACCATCCCGCTGGCCCTGCGGGTCGCGGCGGTCAACGCCCTCACCTCCGACAGCGCCACCCCGGTCGCCGACTGTGTGACCCGGCTCGCGGCGGAGGACCGCAGGCTCTCCACGCTCAGCGTGGAGGACGACGAACTCAGCAGCCTCCAGGCGGTGTTCTCGCTCTCCTACGATTCGCTGAGCCCCGACGAGCAGCGGCTGTTCCGCACCCTCGGTCTGCTGCCGGGTCCGATCGCCACGGCCGGCTCGGCGGCGGCGCTGCTCGGCTGGGACGAGCCGAGGGCCCGGCGCACCCTGCGCCGCCTGGTCGCCGCCCATCTGCTGGGCCGGCCGGGCCCCGACGCGTATGTCTTCCACGATCTGCTGCGCATCTACGCCCGCAAGTGCGCCGAGCTGTACGACTGCCCGACCGAGCGCGCGGCGGCCCTGGCCCGGCTCTACGCGCACTATCTGGCCACCGCCGATCTGGCCGCCCGGCTGCTGTACCCGGAGAAGATGCGGGTCGCCGAGGTCGAGCAGCCCGACCCGGCGGCGGCGCCGCTCGCGGACCGGGGCGAGGCGCAGGACTGGCTGGAGCGGGAGCACCGCAATCTGGTCGCCGCCGTGCAACAGGCCAGGGAACGGGGCCACGCCCGGACGGGCTGGCGGCTCTGCGACATCCTGCGGGGCTACTTCTGGCTGTGCCGCACCGGGGCCGACTGGATCTCCGTGGCCCGGGCCGGGGTCGAGGCGGCCCGCGAGTGCGGCGATGTGACCGGGCAGGCGGCCACCCTGATGAGCCTGGGCGACGCCCACCGCAGTCTGGGTCAGTACGACGAAGCGGCCCTGCACTACACGGGGATGCTGCGGACGGCGCGGGGCGCGACATGGCCCGAGGGGACGGCGCAGGCCCTCAACAGCCTGGGCCTGGTGGACATCCTGACCGGACGGCTCAAGGAGGCCGTCGGCCGGTACACCGAGGCCCTGGAGATCCTGCCGGACGACCGGCGCTGGGCGATCCTGCGGGTGAGCATTCTCGGGAACACCGGCATCCTCAACCACGAACTCGGCGCCTTGCGCCAGGCCGAGGCGTACAGCAGCCAGTGCCTGGTGCTCAGCCGAAGCATCGGGCTGCGCGGCAGCGAAGGAGTGAGCATCGGCAACCGGGGCGAGGCCCGGCTGCTGCTCGGCGACCTCGACGGCGCCCTGGACGACCTCACCGACGCGCTCGCCATCCACCGCGAGCTCGGCAACCGGGGCAGCGAGGCCGAGATGCTGCGGGCACTCGGCGAACTCCACCGCGACAAGGGCGAGTTCGAGACGGCGCTGAACCTCACCGGGGCCGCCGAGGTCCTGGCCACCGGGATCGGCGAGAACCGGCTGAAGGCGGCGGTGCTGCACACCCTGGCCTCGATCCGGCTGGCCACCGGCGCGCTCGGCCCGGCCGAGGAGCACTACGGCGCCGCGCTGAAACTCGCCGAACAGGTCGGCGCCCGGCACACCGAGACGATGGCGCTGCTCGGTGTCGCGCAGGTACGGCTGCGGTCGGGCGACCTCGCGGGGGCCGAGGACGCGGCCCGGCGGGCCCACGACCAGGCGCACGCCTGGGGCTACCGGGTCCTGGAGGGCGTGGCCCTCACCGAGCTGGCCCGCGTCCGGCTGGCCTCGGGCCGGCCCGCCTCGGCGGTGCGCCGGGCCGAGCGGGCGCTGGCCGTGCAGTCGGAGTCCGGCCACCGGCTCGGCGCGGTGCACTCCTTGGAGACCCTCGCGCTCGCCCATGTCGCCCTGGGCGAGCGGGAGTTGGGCGGCGCCTACGCGCAGCAGGCGCGGGCCGCCGCGCGGGACATGGGGGCACCCGAGCCGGCCGTGGCCTGAGGGCGTGCGCACGGCCGGCCCGGGCCGCTACGCCCCGACGGTGATCAGGCCGGCCGCGGCGAGACCCTCGACGCTCCGGGCGACCTGCTCCGCGACGGTGTCCGATCCGGCGGGCAGCTTGGCGAGCTCCGCGTAGGCGGCGCGGAGCGAGGCTCCGTCGCGTCCGTCGCACAGCGCGTAGATCGCCCACGAACGGCGGTTGAGCCAGTGGAGTTTGGCCGAGTGGGCGGTCGCCACGACGAGCTGGCCCAACTCGGGCAGGGCACAGGCGTCCACGGGCTCGACCCGGGTCAGCGACCCGGCGGGCACGTCCGCCACCGTCGCGTCCGGCACCGTCGCGGGAGCCACGCTCCCCTCGGGTACGTCGTCGAGCACGAGCCGCAGCGTGTCCAGGAGCCAGCCCAGGAAGCGGCGCCCGTTGTCGGTGAGCGCGCCGGGCGGCAGCGCGAGGGCGCACCCGGCGAGATAGCGGGCCCGCTCGGCGCTGGTGCGGTACGTCCCCTCCAGGGCGGCCGGGGTGCCGGGGCTCGGCTCGTCGACGTCCTCCGCCGTGGGCGGGGCCCCGAAGCGCTCGCGCAGGGTGTCGTCGGCGGCGGCCGACGCGGCCTGGAACACCAGCATGTGGACGTAGAAGTGGAGGGCGACGAAGACCCGCACGACCCGCCAGGAGTCGATGCGCCACGGGATGGGCACCCTGCGGTCCGGGTCCTCCACCACCGAACCCGACCGCAGCGCGTCGAACAGCTTGAGGTGGGCGCCCTCGTGCAGCAGGGTCTCCGCGGCGAGCCAGGGGGTGGCGCAGCGTTCGGGGGCCATCAGGACGGCGGAGGGCAGCGGGTCGCCGCCGGACAGCGACTGGAGCGGGCCCTCCGCGCTCTCGCCGCGGGTGAAGCCGACCAGGGCGACATGGCGCAGCACGCTCGCGCCGGTGTGCGGCATGAGCGCCACCAGCAGGTCGGCGCCGGACCGCAGCCCTTCACGGGTCGGGGCGTCGGGGTCGATCGGGTTGGCGTCCTCGCGCCCCTCGAAGGCGTTGCGGTAGAGCTCCAACAACCGCTTCCCCAGGGCCTCTTCGGACTCGCCGCGGGGGCGCAGGCCGGTGAGGATCCAGGCCGGGCCGTACGCGTCCCAGGCGCGTCGCATCGGGTGGGTGAGCGCCTCGCAGGTCCCTCCGCCCGAAGCGGGGTCGACCGGGTGGCGGGTGAAGTGCGCACCCAGCGCGCTGTGTTCGAGGACGTCGTTCTCCAGCCGGGCCATGTCGTCCTCGAAGCAGTTGCGCAGCACCGGGTCGAAGAGCAGCGGGCGCAGCCGCTCGTCGTCCAGCGCGGCCACCGCGCGCAGCGCCGGGGCCGACGCCTCGTCACGGCGCGCCAGCATGGTCAGACCGAGCCGGTAGCGGGCGACGTTGCGCAGCTCGATGGCGGTGGAGTCGCCGAACTGGCGGTGTGCGGACAGCAGGGTGTCGGCCCGGTCCACGGCCCGGTGCGACATCGGGTTCTCGACAACGGTTCCGGACAAGGGAATGACCGTCCTTCTGGTGCGTAGCGGCGGGAGCCGCCCCGCCGCGGGCGCGGGCCCACGGCGGGGCGGCGGGTTGTGACCGGTGCGGTGACGCGAGGTGGCGTCAGCCGGCCAGGGCCGCCGCGTAGGCGGGAACCCAGGCGCGCTCGGCGGCGGAGTCCACGGCCAGCGCCGGGGACTCGTCCTCCATGAGCAGCTCGGAGGTGAACTCGGGCGCTTCGATGAGCTGAACCAGCATGAGTGATTCCCTTCTCGGGCCGGGCGATGAGGACCGGGCCCTGTCTGATCGAACCTGCGTGGTCGGACCGCTGTGTCCGGCAGCGCGGACGCTGACCCGGGCGGCCCGGCGGGGCCGTCCCTGCCCCGCCCGACCATGGTCGGGCGCCCGCTGTCCCACGCTGAAGGGCCCGATGTCCCGGTGGATGTCCCAACGGCCGTACACGCACAAACGGGTGGGCCCGCGGTTCCTCGACGGAACCGCGGGCCCACCCGTTGGGTGCCGGCGTCAGGCCGCGCCGACCACGTCCTTCTCCTCGGCGAAGTGGCACGCCGACTCGTGCGCCACCGGGCTGTCCACGCCCTGGTAGCGCTCCGGGATCGCGAGCAGCGGAACCTCGGTGGAGCAGCGCTCCTCCGCCTTCCAGCAGCGGGTGCGGAAGCGGCAGCCCGACGGCGGGTTGGCGGGCGAGGGGACGTCTCCGCTGAGGATGATCCGCTCGCGGTGCTCGCGCGCGTCCGGGTCGGGGACCGGGACGGCGGAGAGCAGCGCCTGGGTGTAGGGGTGCGTCGGGTGCTCGTAGATCTGCTGGTCGGTGCCGATCTCGGCCATCTTGCCGAGGTACATCACGCCGACCCGGTCGGAGATGTGCCGGACGATCGACAGGTCGTGCGCGATGAACAGGTACGACAGGTTGAACTCGTCCTGGAGCTTCTCCATCAGGTTGATGACCTGGGCCTGGACGGACACGTCCAGGGCGGAGACCGGCTCGTCGCAGATGATGATCTCGGGGTTCAGGGCCAGGCCCCGGGCGATGCCGATGCGCTGGCGCTGACCGCCGGAGAACTGGTGCGGGTAGCGGTTGATGTACTCCGGGTTGAGGCCCACCACGTCCAGGAGCTCCTGGACCTTGCGGCGCCGGTCGCCCTTCGGGGCCACCTCGGGGTGGATGTCGAAGGGCTCCCCGATGATGTCGCCGACCGTCATGCGCGGGTTCAGCGAGGTGTACGGGTCCTGGAACACCATCTGGATGTTGCGGCGGACCGCCTTGAGCGCGCGCCCGGACAGCTTGGTGATGTCCTGGCCCTTGTAGAAGACCTCGCCGGCGGTCGCCCGCTCCAGCGTCATCAGGAGCCGGGCGACGGTGGACTTGCCACAGCCGGACTCGCCGACGATGCCCAGCGTCTCGCCCTGGTACAGGTCGAAGGAGACGCCGTCGACGGCCTTGACCGCGCCGATCTGCTTGCGGAACAGGATGCCGCTGGTCAGCGGGAAGTGCTTGACCAGGTTGCGGACCTGGAGGATCGGCTCACCCCGGTCGACCGGGGCGTCGAGGATGGCCTCGACCTCGGTGGTCGTGGAGGCATCCGTCTTGATGACGTCGGTGACGTTGGGGGTGGCGTCCACGGCCTCGTCCTTCTTGTCGAGCTCAGCCATGGATCGTCTCCTTCCAGAAGTGGCAGGCGCTGCCGCGGCCGACCAGATCGGTCCCGTCCCGCTCGGTCACCGACAGCAGGGCCGGGACCTCCTCGCGACAGATGTCCTGCGCCATCGGGCAGCGCGGGTTGAAGGCGCAACCCGGCGGAATGTTCAGGAGGTTGGGCGGCAACCCCTTGATCGCGTACAGCTCCTGGCCCTTCTGGTCCAGGCGCGGGATCGATTCGAGGAGACCCTTGGTGTACGGGTGCGCGGGGCGCTTGTAGATCTCGTGCACCGGGGCCTGCTCGACGATGCGGCCCGCGTACATGACCGCGATCTTGTCCGCGACGTCGGCGACCACGCCGAGGTCGTGGGTGATCAGGATCAGGCCCATGTTGTACTCGCGCTGGAGCTCCGCGAGCAGGTCCATGACCTGGGCCTGGACGGTCACGTCGAGCGCGGTGGTCGGCTCGTCCGCGATGATCAGGTCCGGCTCCAGGGCCAGCGCCATGGCGATCATGATGCGCTGGCGCATACCGCCGGAGAACTGGTGGGGGTAGTCGTTGACCCGGGCCTTGGCGGCCGGGATCTTGACCTTGTCCATCAGCTCGACGGCCTTGGCCTTGGAGTCCTTGCGGGACAGGCCCTGGTGCACCTGGAACATCTCGCCGAGCTGGTAGCCGACGTTGAGCACCGGGTTGAGGGCGGAGAGCGCGTCCTGGAAGATCATCGCGATCTTCTGGCCACGGATCTTGCGGCGCTCCTCGTTGGACATCTTGAGCATGTCCTGGCCGTGGAAGAGGATCTCGCCCTGCGGGATCCTCCCCGGCGGCATGTCGAGGATGCCCATGATCGCCTGGGCGGTCACGGACTTGCCGGAGCCGGACTCGCCGAGCACGGCGAGGGTCTCGCCCGCGTTCACCGAGTAGTTGACACCGTTGACCGCCTTGGCCACACCCTCACGGGTGTGGAACTCCACGTGCAGGTCGCGGACTTCGAGCAGCGCACCGGCGCCGTCCCCGGGGGGACGCTGTGCCGGGACGTCGAGGGTCTTGTCGATAGTGGTCACGTCGTACGCCCTCCTCAGCGCAGCTTGGGGTCGAGGGCGTCGCGGACCGCGTCGCCGAGCATGATGAAGGCGAGCACGGTCAGGCTCAGCATCGCCGCCGGGAAGAACAGCGCGTGCGGGGCCGTACGGATCACGTTCTTGGCCGAGGAGATGTCGATGCCCCAGCTGATGGTCGGGTCCTGAAGACCGATACCGAGGTAGCTCAGCGTCGCCTCGGCGCCGATGTAGCCGCCGAGCGCGATCGTGGCGACCACGATCACGGGAGCGACGGCGTTCGGCAGGATGTGCCGGAGCATGATCCGGAAGGTGCCGGCACCGAGCGCACGCGCCGCGGTGACGTAGTCGGCGGCCTTGGCCGTGATCACGGCACCGCGCATCACACGGGTCATCTGGGTCCAGCCGAGCACCGCGAGGGCGAACACCACGGTCCACACGGTGCGGTTGGTGAACGCGTTGAGGATCACCAGCGCGCCGAGCAGCAGCGGGATGCCGAAGAAGATGTCGGTGACGCGGGAGAGCAGCGTGTCGACCCAGCCGCCGAAGTAACCGGCGACCATGCCGGTGACGCCGCCGAGCAGGGTGACCGCGGCGGTCACGCAGATGCCGACGGTGATCGAGGCCCGGGCGCCGTAGAGCGTACGGGCGTAGATGCTGCGGCCCTGGCCGTCGTAGCCGAACCAGTCGGCCTGGAAGACATGGCTCCAGCTCGGCGTGGTCAGGTAGTGGTTGCGCAGGTCGCCGGCGCGCGGGTCCACCGAGGTGAACAGGCTCGGCGCGATGGAGATGGCGATCAGCAGCAGGATGAGCAGGGCCGAGAGGACGAAGACCGGGCGGCGGCGCAGATCGCCCCACGCGTCCGACCAGAGGCTGCGCGGCTTGTCGACCTGGTCTACCGGGGCGTTTACGGCCGCCGATCCGGGGACCGAGGTCTTCTCGATGGTGTCAGGCATACCGGATCCTCGGGTCCAGGACCGCGTAGAGCAGGTCGACGATCAGGCTGGAGAGGAGGTAGACGACGACCAGGACGGTCACGAAACCGACCACCGTCGCACCTTCCTTGCCGTTGATGGCGCGGTAGAGCGCGTTTCCGACACCCTGCACGTTGAAGATGCCCTCGGTGACGATCGCGCCGCCCATCAGGGCGCCGAGGTCGGTTCCGAGGAAGGTCACCACCGGGATGAGCGAGTTGCGCAGCAGGTGGCGGGTGATGATCCGGCGCCGGGGCAGACCCTTGGCGACCGCGGTGCGGATGTAGTCCGCGCGCAGGTTCTCGACGATCGAGGTGCGCGAGAGCCGGGCCACGTACGCGAGCGACAGCGAGCCGAGCACGATGGCCGGCAGCATCAACTGGCTGAGGTCCATGGAGTCCTGGACGGTCGGCGTCACCCATCCCAGGCCGTCCGCGAAGATCGCCTGGAACACATAGGCGAGGACGAAGATCGGCACGGAGATCACCAGGAGGGTGATGACCAGGACGAGCTTGTCCATCAGCTTGTTGCGGCGCAGACCGGAGACAACGCCGAGCAGGACGCCGAGCACGACCTCGATGGAGAACGCCATGAGCGCGAGCCGGACGGTGACCGGCAGGGCCTCGCCCATCACGTCGGTGACCTTGCGGCCCGACATGGTCATACCGAAGTCGAAGTGGACCAGGTTGGTGATGTAGTCCCAGTACTGCTTCCACAGCGGCTGGTCCAGGCCCAGTTGGTGCTTGATGGCGGCGAGCTGGGCGGGATCGGCCGCCTTGTCGCCCCACATGGCTCTGACGGGGTCGCCCGGGAGGGCGTACACCATCAGGAAGATGAGCAGGGTCGTCCCGAGGAATACCGGGATCATCTGGAGCAGTCGCCTCGCGACATAACGCCCCATGGTGCCTCCATAGATGGGGTCGGCGCGACGGCGGCCGGACCGCTCCCCCAACGATAGGGGGGAGCGTCCGGCCGCGTCTTCACAGTGCCTGCCCCGCGATTGCGGAGCTTGGGGGTGGGCCGGATGCCGACCTGGTTACTTCTTCTTGACCTCGACCTGCGTGAAGACCGGGTCGCCGAAGGAGTCGAACTTGACGTTCTGGACCTTGTTCGACCAGCCCGAGTTGGTCTTGTAGTACCAGAGCGGGATGGACGGCATGTCCTTGGCGAGCGCACCCTCGGCCTGCTGGTACAGCGCGGTCGTCTGGTCCACGCTGGTCGCCTTGTCGGCGTCCTTCGAGAACTTGTCGAACTCCGGGCTGGAGTACAGCGAGTCGTTCGCCGAGGCGCCCGTGCCGTAGATGTCGCGCAGGAAGTTGGCGTTCAGCGGGTAGTCCTGCTGCCACGCCGACCGCATCATGCTGGTGACCTTGTGACCGTCGATGAGGTCACGGGCGGTCTTGAAGTCGGGCTTCGGGTCGCCGGTGCACTCGACGCCTGCGGCCTGGCGGATGGAGTTGCAGACCGCGTCCACCCACTCCTTGTGAGCGCCGTCGGCGTTGTAGAGGATGGTGACCTTGTTGTTCGGGACGCCACCCCCGTCCTTGATGAGCTGCTTGGCCTTCTCCGGGTTGTACGTGCAGGCCTCGCCACAGGCGCCCTGCTTGTAGCCGGCGACACCCGGGGCGACCCAGCTGTCGGCGGGCTGACGCGAACCCTGGAGCACCGTCTTGGTGATGGTGTCGCGGTCGATCGCCATCGAGAGACCCTGGCGGACCTTGGCCTTCTCGGGGGCCTTCCACGCCGGGTCGTACATGGCGAAGGCGACCGAGGTGATGCCACCCATCGGCTGGTCGACGGCGCGGTTGCCGAGGTCCGCCTTGTACTTCGGGAGGTCGGTCGGGTCGACCTGGTCGAGCACGTCCAGGGTGTCCGAGGTGAGCTCCTTGTAGGCAGCCTCGGCCTGGGTGTAGTTCTTGAAGACGATGCCGCCGTTCTTCGGCTTGTCCTCGCCCTTGTAGCCGGCGTACGCCTTCAGCGTGACGGCCTTGTTGTGCTCCCAGCTGACGAACTGGTACGGGCCGTTGCCGACCGGCGCCTCGCCGAACTTCTTCGGGTCGGTGAAGAACGCCTTCGGCAGCGGCGAGAAGGCCGTGTAACCGAGCTTGTACGGGAAGTACGAGACCGGCGCCGTGAGGTCGATCTGGATCGTCTTGTCGTCGATCGCCTTCAGACCGGACATCTTGTCGGTCGTCGGGTCGCCCTTGCCCTTCTCGGGGTGGACGTCGGTGTAACCGGCGATGTCCGAGAACCAGTTGGAGTTGACCTGGTTGTTCTTGGTGTTGGCCGACCAGTTCCACGAGTCCACGAAGGACGCGGCGGTCACCGGAGTGCCGTCGTGGAAGGTCCAGCCGGTCTTGATGGTGATCTTGTAGTGCTGGGAGTCAGTGGTCTCGATCTTCTCGGCCATCTGGTTCCGCAGCTTGCCCGTCGCCGGGTCGTAGTCCGTCAGCCCGCGGAACAGGTTCTTGACGATGCGGCCGCCACCGACCTCCATCGCGTTCGCCGGCTGCAGCGGGTGCTGCGGTTCGGTGCTCTGGTAGCTGTAGACGCCGTTGGCGTCCACCGCGGCCTTCGCATCGGATCCCTTGCCGTCGCCACCGCCGCAAGCGGTGGCGCCCAGGGCGATGATTGCCGCTCCCGCGACCCACTTGGCGCTCGTAGCACCACGCATGGGTTTCCTCCTCATGAGTCCACTTGTTACTACAAGAGGGGGTACTTCTACGCGCGCTGACACCCCTGACAGCGCTTTGACGTCAAGTACCCCGAGTGTGCTCGTGAGTCGGCACTCCCCACAGTGCGTGACCCATTGACCCGAGCTCAATGGAGCCAACTATTAAGTACGGCCGGGCTGTAAACCACACTTAAAGGGTCTCGTTTTGACAACATCAGTAACGGTCAACGGCCCGAAATCCGGACAAAGTGAGCACAGACAGACACACCCGAAACGGACCGTTAACACATCTTCCGGAGAGCGACGGTCGATATCCGAACAGGGTGCACCGTAAAACAACTTGACCGTAGGGCCCCGCGGCCATGATCCAGAGGCCTCTTTGACAGTCCTTTGTACTTGATCGCCCGCGCGTGTGTACGCCGCCGTTCAAACCTCCGCCGCCCACGCCGAAGGCCCGGCTCCGCTCGCGCGGGGCCGGGCCTTCGGGGCGTACGGGGTACGTCAGTTGCGCTTGGCGCGGGAGGCGGTGCGGCCGCGCTCCTTGGCGTCCAGGACGACCTTGCGGATGCGCACGGCCTCCGGGGTCACCTCGACGCACTCGTCGTCGCGGCAGAACTCCAGGGACTGCTCCAGGGAGAGCTTGCGGGCCGGCACCACGTTCTCGGTGTTGTCGGCGGAAGCGGCACGCATGTTGGTGAGCTTCTTCTCCTTGGTGATGTTCACGTCCATGTCGTCAGCGCGCGAGTTCTCACCGACGATCATG
Source organism: Streptomyces sp. ASQP_92 (assembly GCF_025399895.1). Lineage (GTDB taxonomy): Bacteria > Actinomycetota > Actinomycetes > Streptomycetales > Streptomycetaceae > Streptomyces. The sequence goes on from NZ_JAODUA010000008.1 coordinate 255,453, forward strand.
CCCTCGTAGACCTCCGTGCCGGGCTCGGTGAACAGCACACCGCGCTCCTGGAGGTTGATCATGGCGAAGGGGGTGACCGAACCGGCCCGGTCGGCGACGAGCGAACCGTTGTTACGGGTCGTCAGGGTGCCGAACCACGGCTCGTGGCCCTCGTGGATCGAGTGGGCGATACCGGTGCCGCGGGTGTTCGTCAGGAACTCCGTGCGGAAGCCGATGAGGCCGCGGGAGGGCACGACGAACTCCATGCGGACCCAGCCGGAGCCGTGGTTGGACATGTTGTCCATGCGGCCCTTGCGGACGCCCATGAGCTGCGTGACCGCGCCCATGTGCTCCTCGGGGACGTCCACCGTGAGGCGCTCGACGGGCTCGTGCACCTTGCCGTCGACGAGCTTGGTGACGACCTGCGGCTTGCCGATGGTCAGCTCGAAGCCCTCGCGGCGCATCTGCTCGACGAGGATCGCGAGCGCGAGCTCACCACGGCCCTGGACCTCCCAGGCGTCCGGGCGCTCGGTGTCCAGGACACGCAGCGAGACGTTGCCGATGAGCTCGCGGTCGAGGCGGTCCTTGACCTGACGGGCCGTCACCTTGCGGTCCTTGACATGGGACTTGGCGTCGGCGCCCTTGCCGGTACCACCGCCGCGGCCGACCAGCGGCGAGGTGTTGGTACCGATGGTCATGGAGATGGCGGGCTGGTCGACCGTGATCAGCGGCAGCGCGATCGGGTTCTCCGGGTCGGCCAGGGTCTCACCGATCATGATGTCGGGGATACCGGCGACCGCGCAGATGTCACCGGGGCCGGCCATCTCGGCCGGCTTGCGGGTGAGCGCCTCGGTCATCATCAGCTCGGTGATGCGGACGTTGGAGATCGTGCCGTCCCGCTTGATCCACGCGACCGTCTGGCCCTTGCGCAGCTCGCCCTGCTCGACGCGGAGCAGCGCGATGCGGCCGAGGAAGTTGTCGGCGTCGAGGTTGGTGACGTGCGCCTGGAGGGGGGCGGTCTCGTCGTACTCGGGGGCCGGCACGGACGAGAGGATCGTCGAGAAGAACGGCTCCAGGTTGTCGCTGTCGGCCGGCACGGTGCCGTTCTCCGGCTTGGTCAGCGACGCGACGCCGTCACGGGCGCAGGCGTAGACGATCGGGAACTCGATCTGGTCCTCGTCCGCGTCCAGGTCGAGGAAGAGGTCGTACGTCTCGTTGACGACCTCGTCGATCCGGGAGTCGGGGCGGTCCGTCTTGTTGATGCACAGGATGACGGGCAGGCGCTGCTGAAGGGCCTTGCGCAGCACGAAGCGGGTCTGCGGCAGCGGACCCTCCGACGCGTCGACCAGCAGAACCACCGCGTCCACCATCGACAGACCGCGCTCCACCTCGCCGCCGAAGTCGGCGTGGCCCGGGGTGTCGATGATGTTGATGGTGATGACGTCGCCGCCATCCTTGGGGTGGTACTTGACGGCGGTGTTCTTCGCCAGGATCGTGATGCCCTTCTCACGCTCCAGGTCGTTGCTGTCCATCATGCGGTCGTCGAGCGACTCGGCGGCGTGCGCGGCGAAGGCACCGGCCTGCTTGAGCATGGCGTCGACCAGCGTGGTCTTGCCGTGGTCGACGTGGGCGACGATGGCGACGTTACGGATGTCGTGGCGCGTGGGCATACTGACTGGCGCTTCTCTCGATCGTGGGATCAGGCATCTGACGCGGTCGAGTGCTCGTCCGCCCGCCGGGCAGACAGGCCACGGCTGCCTCCCATGGTACGGGGCCGCCGCGCCGATGGCCTCCCGGGCCGATTCCCTCGATCCGGAGCAGGGGTCTTCACAGTGATTGAGCCTGGGTCAGGGGCAGGTACGACCTTGCCCGCCGGCGGGGCCGGCGGGCAAGGGAATTGAGCAGGTTCTGAGCTTGGGGCCGATCCGGGCGGCCGCCTCTGACCTGCTGGTTTACCGTTCTACTTCGTATTGTTCGCCGATCCGTTGTGCGCCGTTTCCGGCTTCTTGAACCCGATGTCCTGGAAGTTCGGGGCGGCGAAGCCGAAGGCTCCGGCGTTGGCCACATTGGGTTTCACGGCGACCAGTTGCGGACGCTGGTAGAGCGGAATCGAGCCGGCCGCGGCCCAGATCCTGGCGTCCGCCTTCTGCACCAGCTCGCGGGCCTCGTCCTCGTCGAGCTCACCGACCGCCTGCTCGAAGAGCTGGTCGATGTGGTCGGTGCCGACCCGGCTGTAGTTCTGCTCGACGAGCAGTGAGCCGTCGGACGCGGGCTCGGGCTTGGCGAAGATCGGCCGGTCGTCGGTGGCCGGGTAGGCGGTGCCGGGCCAGGAGTACAGGGCCAGGTCGAAGTCGCCCGAGGCGATGTGGTCCTTGAAGTAGCTGTCGTCGGCGACCTTGACGATCTCGGTGTTGATGCCGACGCCCTTGAGCATGGCCACGATTTTGTCGCCCACGTTGCGCAGCGCCTCGGAGCCGGGGCCCGAGGGCAGGACGAAGCGCAGGGTGAGCGGCTTGCCGTCCTTGCCGAGCGGGCCGCCCTGCGGCGCGGGGGCCGCGGTGCCCTTGGGGGCGTACGCGCCGGGGGCGCCGCCCTTGAGGCGGGCCTCGGTCTTGGTGTGGTCGGTCTTCCTGGCCTGGTCCGCGGGCTCGGCCTCGAAGACCCGGGCCTGGTCCAGGAGCGCGGCCCGCTGGAAGGCCGCGGTGCGGGCCGGGGCGAGCACATGCGTCCCGGCTCCGGCGCCGGAGCCGGAGCCCGCGCCGGCGGGCTTGTCGTCGCCGACGATGTAGGTGCCCTCGTCGTTGGGGTGGTTGCCGGACGCCCGGGCCTGGCGCTTGCCGTCCTCGACGTCGTGCTCGGAGTCGGCCCTGCTGCCGGCCTTGGCGGCGTCCTGCTGGGGCTTGTGCCGGGCCCCGCCGGGCGTCCACCCGGCGTCGGCGAGCAGCGCCCGGGCCTCCTTCTCGTCGTGGCTGCCCAGCGCGTCGCTGCTGTCCGCGTACGCGTCCTGGCCGGCCAGCGCGAGGTGGCTGCCGGGGGGCTGGGCCGGCAGGCCGAGCGGCTTGAGGACGGCCTCGGCGATCTCCTGGCGGTCCAGGGCGCGGGCCACCGCGCGCCGCACCCGCTCGTCGGACAGCGGCCCGGAGGCGCCGTTGAGGGCGAGCTGGGTGTAGGCGGGCTCCAGGGTCTTGCGGATGGCCAGGCCGCGCAGCCCGGCCTGTTCGGCGGCGTACTTCTCGACGGCGGCCCGGCTCGCCCTGCGGGCCTCCCGCTCGGCCTCGGCCTTGTCGTCCTCGGCGCCGTGGGCGATCGCCCAGGAGCGCAGCGCGGAGGCGGGGGTGATGGCGGCGGCGGGGCCGTGCGTGACGGCCTGGCCCTGGTCGCGTTCGGCGAGCTTGACGCGGTCGGCGTCGGCGCGGTCGATCTCGGCGATGTCGACGCTGCCCCCGGCGAGCGCCTCGGCCCGCTTGTCGCGCGGCACGGCTTGCAGGACGAGGGTGTCGAGCTTGGCGGGCCGGCCCCACCAGCGGGGGTTGCGCTCCAGCGTGATGGTGCCCTTGGCGCGGTCGGTCTCCTTGACCCGGAAGGGGCCCGCGGTCGCCTTGAGGCGGGTACGGGCGCCGTCGTTGAAGGCGTCGGGGGCGGCGGTGACGTCCTTGGGGTAGAGCGGGCTGAACAAGGAGCGCCAGTCGGCGTACCGCTTGGCGAAGGTGACCTTGACCTCCAGGTCGTTGGCGCCCTTCTCGATCTTCTCGATCCGCTCGTATCCGGCGTTGCGGGCGGTCCAGTACGCCGCGTCCTTGCCGCTGAGCGCGCGCCACTGGGCGACGAAGTCGGGGGCGCCGATCTCGCGGCCGTCGCTCCACACCGCCTTCTGGTTGAGCTTGTAGAGGACGACCTGCTTGGGCTCGCGCTGGACGACCTCGGCGGACTCCAGGTAGTCGGCGTTGCGCTGTGGCCGGCCGTGCTCGTCCAGCGTGAACAGCGCGGGCAGCACCGCCTGGGCGACCCGCTGGGTCGTGGCGTCGGCGTCGGCCTGGAAGGTGTTGAGCGTCTCGGGCATCGCGTCGACGGCCCACTTCAGGGTGCCCCCGTCGGCGACGCGCTCCCGGGCCGCGGCCCCGATGTCCTGGGGCGCGGCGCCTGCCTCGGTCCCGCTGTCGGCGGCGCCGCAGCCGGTCAGCACGGGGAGCGTGAGCACTCCGGTGGTCAACAGGGCGATGGAGCGCGACCGGAGCGAGGCCGCGGTCCGGATCGCCGCGACGATCCGGGGCGCCCTCCCGTTCGGGTCACCGACGTGGGACATGGCTTGTACCTCTTCGTCAGATTTATGGGATTTGATGCCATTTCGCGATGATCACACGTATCCCAGTCACTGAAGAGGACGGGCCCGCTCCCCGGGCGGCGACACGGCGCAGCGGGCCCCGAACCCCACCCGTGCGGCGGAACGCGCCTTTCGGCCACGGTTCGGCGGCCACCGCGCGCCGAGTGCGGCCGATAAAGGGCGTGCCGGGATTCCGCAACCCCACAACCCCGTGCACGCACCTTCACAACCGCGCATGTGAGGCGCGACACTCTCAGGCGCATGAGCATTGCCACCCGCTCCGGCGAAAGGCAGTCACGTCATGTCCCTGCACGACGAGTTGACGGCGGCACAGCGCTGCCTGGACGACCTCGTACGAACCGTCGGACGCCTGGAGCAGCAGGTCGGGCACGGCCTGGACATCCGGCGGGTACGGACCGACGCCGACCATCTGCGCGAGAGCCTCGCCCTGCTCCGAGAGGCCGCGCCGGCGGGCGCGACGGCCCGGCCCGACCTGGTCACCATCCCCGACGCCCCGTACGACGCCTCGCTCTGGACCGACTCCGACGACGAAGGGCTCGGGAGCACCCGGTCCCGCGGCCGGCGCACCCCCTGACCTCCATGGGAGCCACTCTTGGCCACAGGCACGGAACCCTCTCCCCCGGCGGAGCGGCGCACCGGCGTCCATGACGCCTCGCGCGCCGCGATCGCACCCCGCCATCTGCGCACCGACCGCTGGTGGCTGGCGCCGGCCGTGACCGCCGCGGGGCTCTTCGCCTTCGTCGTCTACTCGACCTGGCGGGCGTTCGCGAACGCGGACTACTACCGCGCGCCCTATGTCTCGCCGTTCTACTCGCCGTGCCTGGCCGACAACTGCGCACCCATGCGGCACGGCCCGAACGCGGACGTCTTCGGAAGCTGGTGGGGCCTGTCCCCCGCCCTCCTCATCCTGCTCTTCCCGCTCGGCTTCCGGCTGACCTGCTACTACTACCGCAAGGCGTACTACCGGGGCTTCTGGGCCTCGCCGCCCGCCTGCGCCGTGGCCGAGCCGCACAAGACGTACTCGGGCGAGACCCGCTTCCCGCTCGTCCTCCAGAACCTCCACCGGTACTTCTTCTACTTCGCGGTCCTGGTCGCGGCAGTCCTCACCTACGACACGGCGCTCTCCTTCCGCGACGAGCACTACCGGTGGGGCCACATGGGGCTCGGCAGCCTGGTGTTCCTGGTCAACATCGCGCTCATCTGGACGTACACCCTGTCCTGCCACTCCTGCCGGCACATCGTCGGCGGCCGGCTGCGGCACTTCTCCAAGCACCCGGTGCGCTACCGGCTCTGGGGCTATGTCGGGAAGCTGAATGAACGTCACATGCTGCTGGCCTGGGCGTCGTTGATCAGCGTGGCGCTCGCCGACTTCTATGTGTATCTGCTCGCCACGGGGGCGTTCGACGATCCGAGGTTCTTCTGAATGAAGGCAGCCTGAATGACTCAGCTGGAACGGCAGCAGTGGGACGTCGTCGTGGTCGGCGCGGGTGGCGCCGGTCTGCGGGCCGCGATCGAGGCACGGGAGCGCGGGGCCCGCACGGCGGTGATCTGCAAGTCCCTCTTCGGCAAGGCGCACACCGTCATGGCCGAGGGCGGCATCGCGGCCTCCATGGGCAACGTCAACTCCGGTGACAACTGGCAGGTCCACTTCCGCGACACGATGCGCGGCGGAAAGTTCCTCAACCAGTGGCGGATGGCGGAGCTGCACGCACGCGAAGCACCCGAGCGCGTATGGGAGTTGGAGACCTGGGGCGCCCTGTTCGACCGCACCGCCGACGGCCGGATCTCCCAGCGCAACTTCGGCGGCCACGAGTACCCGCGCCTCGCGCACGTCGGCGACCGCACCGGACTCGAACTCATCCGCACCCTTCAGCAGAAGATCGTGGGCCTCCAGCAGGAGGACAAGCGGGAGTTCGGCGACTACGAGGCACGCCTGAAGGTCTTTCAGGAGTGCACGGTCACACGGGTGTTGAAGGAGGGGGATCGCGTCTCGGGCGCCTTCTGCTACCAGCGCGAGAGCGGCCGGTTCTTCGTTCTGGAGGCGCCGTCGGTGGTCCTGGCGACCGGTGGGATCGGCAAGTCCTTCAAGGTGACCTCCAACTCCTGGGAGTACACCGGCGACGGGCACGCGCTGGCGCTGCTCGCCGGGGCGCCGCTGCTGAACATGGAGTTCGTGCAGTTCCATCCCACCGGCATGGTCTGGCCGCCGTCCGTGAAGGGCATCCTGGTCACCGAGTCGGTGCGCGGCGACGGCGGGGTGCTGCGGAACTCCGAGGGCAGACGGTTCATGTTCGACTACGTGCCGGACGTCTTCAAGGAGAAGTACGCGGAGTCCGAGGAGGAGGGCGACCGCTGGTACGAGGACCCCGACCACAACCGCCGCCCGCCCGAGCTGCTCCCCCGCGACGAGGTGGCGCGCGCCATCAACGCCGAGGTGAAGGCGGGCCGGGGCACCCCGCACGGCGGGGTCTTCCTCGACGTCTCCACGCGGATGCCCGCCGAGGTGATCCGGCGTCGGCTGCCGTCGATGTACCACCAGTTCAAGGAGCTGGCGGACGTGGACATCACGGCCGAGTCCATGGAGGTCGGGCCGACCTGCCACTACGTCATGGGCGGCATCGCGGTCGACTCCGACACCGCCGCGGCCCGCGGGGTGCCGGGCCTGTTCGCGGCCGGCGAGGTCGCGGGCGGCATGCACGGCTCCAACCGGCTCGGCGGCAACTCGCTCTCCGACCTGCTGGTGTTCGGCCGGCGGGCCGGGCTGCACGCCGCCGAGTACGCGGCCTCGCTCGCCGCGCGCCCCGCGGTGGACGAGATCCAGATCGACACGGCGGCCGCGGAGGCTTTGCGCCCGTTCAGCGCCGAGGCCCCCGAGGACGGCTCGCCCGTCGAGAACCCGTACACCCTCCACCAGGAGCTCCAGCAGGCCATGAACGATCTGGTCGGCATCATCCGCCGGGAGGGCGAGATGCGCCAGGCGCTGGGCAAGCTGGCGGAGCTGCGCGCGCGGGCCCGGCGGGCCGGGGTGGAGGGGCACCGCCAGTTCAACCCGGGCTGGCACCTCGCGCTCGACCTGCGCAACATGCTTCTGGTGAGCGAGTGCGTGGCGCGGGCCGCCCTGGAGCGCACCGAGAGCCGCGGCGGCCACACCCGCGAGGACTGGCCGGGGATGGACCGCGCCTGGCGCCGGGTGAACCTGCTGTGCCATCTCGCCGACCCCACCGAGGGGTTGGCGCCCCCCGAGTCGGAGCGCGGCCAGATCCGGCTCGCCCGCGAGGAGACCGAGCCCGTCCGCGCCGATCTGCTCTCCCTCTTCGAGAAGGAGGAGCTGGTCAAGTACCTCGCCGAAGAGGAGCTGAAGAGTTGAGTACGTACGATGCGAGCTTCCGGGTCTGGCGGGGCGACACCGGCGGCGGTGAGCTCACCGACTTCACGGTCGCGGTGAACGACGGCGAGGTGGTCCTCGACATCATCCATCGCCTCCAGGCCACCCAGGCTCCCGATCTGGCGGTGCGCTGGAACTGCAAGGCGGGCAAGTGCGGTTCGTGCAGCGCGGAGGTCAACGGGCGGCCCCGCCTGTTGTGCATGACGCGGATGTCGGTGTTCGACCCGGCGGACGTCATCACCGTGACTCCCCTGCGGGCCTTCCCCGTTGTACGCGACCTGGTGACGGACGTGTCCTTCAACTACGCGAAGGCGCGCGAGGTCCCGGCGTTCGTGCCGCCCAAGGGGGTGGCCCCCGGCGAGTACCGGATGGCACAGATCGACGTGGAGCGCTCGCAGGAGTTCCGCAAGTGCATCGAGTGCTTCCTCTGCCAGGACACCTGCCATGTGGTGCGCGACCACGAGGAGAACAAGGCGGCGTTCGCGGGTCCGCGCTTCCTGATGCGGGTGGCCGAACTGGACATGCACCCGCTGGACGCGGCGTCCGAGGAGGGCCTGGACCGCAAGCGCGCCGCGCAGGACGAACACGGGCTCGGCTACTGCAACATCACCAAATGCTGTACGGAGGTGTGCCCCGAACACATCGGGATCACCGACAATGCGCTGATCCCGCTGAAGGAGCGGGCGGCGGACCGCAAGTACGACCCCCTGGTGTGGCTGGGAAGCCGGATCCGGCGCCGGGATTCCTGACGGAGCGTCAGCTCCAGCCCTTGCGATACGCAGTCCAGTCCTCGTCGCGCTCGGCGAAGTCGACGTACAGGGCGAGGCCGAAGGTCCTGCGGTGGCGGTCGGTGCGGGCCAGGCCGAGCCGGGCGCCGCGCACGGCCGCCTGGACGGTCTCGGCCGAGCCGTGGTGGCTCATGCTCTCGTCGTCGTAGAACGGCAGTCCCATGAGCAAGTCGGTCTGCTTCGGCGTGACTTGGAGGGCCAGCGCGGTCTGGCGGGCGACATAGCCGCCGTACAGGCTCTGCACGGGCATGGCGGTGTCGTACGACATCACGGCGATCTGGTCGACGCGGCGGGCGACCTGGGCGAAGTACGCCTGCGACCACCACTTGCCGTGGCCGGTGAGTCCGTTCGCGGCCGAGTGCAGGGCGGGCAGCGGGTCTATCTGGTGCGCGGCGACGGACAGCAGGGCGCCGCGCGGCCGGGTCAGCGCGTGCAGCGCGTCGAGCAGGGCGAGGTAGTTCCGGTCGCCCGAGGGCAGCGGCTCCAGGTCGAAGTGGACGCCGTCGAAGCGGGCGCTGTCCAGGACCTGGCGGGCGGTGGTGACCACGGCGGTGCGGGTCGCGCCGTCGTCGAGCCGCAGCCCCACGGGGCCCTCGCTCGCCAACTGGTCGCCCAGCCAGGCCTGTACGCGGACGTCGGGCAGCCTGCGGTGCACGCCGGCCACGAGCCAGGCGGCCCGGGGGTAGCGGGTGGCGGGCAGGGTGCCGTCGTGGTCGAGCGGGCCGGTGTGCACGAACAGGTCCTTGATGCCGCTGCCGCGCACCTTGGCGGCGAAGGCGTCGAGGTCCTGCTCGGTCTTGCGGCCGTCGACCCAGGCGTGGCCGAGCCAGTACGCGTCGCGGCCGCGGGTTCTGGTGTCCTCGCCGGGGACGCCGGCGTACTGGGCGCGCAGGGCGGCTCCGGTGCCGGCGATCAGGAGGGCGAGGGTGAGGGTGGCCGCGGTCAGGCTCCGCCTCGTCCAGCGTCCCCCTCGGCCCTGCCACCACCGACGTATCCCGCCCACCCCAAACCCCTCCCCGCGCCACCGGCCCCCAGGCTACGTCCCCCTTAGCCCCCGCCAAACCACTCGCGCAGTTCCCCGCGCCCCTAACCCCTCTCTCAACTGCAGACCGTGCTCGCTCCTCGCGCAGTTCCCCGCACCCCTCAACCCGCTCTCGGCTACAGACCGTGGTCGCTTCTCGCGCAGTTCCCCGCGCCCCTAAACCCCCTTCGACCCGCGGACCATGCGTGGTACTCGCGCAGTTCCCCGCGCCCCCAAACCCCCTCTCGACTCCAGACCGTGCTCGCTCCTCGCGCAGTTCCCCGCGCCCCTAGGTGGGTCGGTGGGGGGCTGCCGTTGGAGCGGCGGGACTGTTCGGTGGGGCGGGGGCGGTGCTGTTGGGGGCGCGGGGAACTGCGCGAGTACCACCTGCGGTCCGCGGATTGAAGTGGGTTTTGGGGGCGCGGGGAACTGCGCAAAGAGCGACCACGGTCCGCGGGTCGAAGAGGGGTTAGGGGCGCGGGGAACTGCGCAAAGAGCGAGTACGGCCGCAGGGACGAGGGGGGTTGGGGGCGCGGCGGCCCCCGGAGGGTGGGGTCAGAACATGCTCAGGAGTTGTTCCTCCGTCAGCTCCGCCGGAGGCCCCGCCCCGTCCGGCAGCGCAAGCTCGAACCACACCGTCTTCCCCCGGGGGGTCCGCCGCGCACCCCACGCCGCACTGAGCAGACCCACGAGCTGAAGCCCCCGCCCGCCCTCGTCCGTGTCGCGGGCCCGGCGACGCCTGGGCTGGACGAGGCCCGCGTCCCACACCTCGCACACGAGCGTGCGGTCCCGGAGGAGCCGGAGCCGGATCTCCCCGTCGCCGTAGCGCAGCGCGTTGGTGACGAGCTCGCTGACCAGGAGCTCGGTCGTGTCGACGAGGTCACCGAGGTCCCAGGCGAGCAGTTGCGTGCGGGCGAGCTCGCGGGCCCGGCCCACCGAGCGGGGCTCGCGCGGCAGCCGCCAGTCGCCGACCGCGTCCACCGGGAGGCCCTGGATGCGGGCGAGGAGGAGCGCGATGTCGTCCTCGCCGTGCCGGGTGTCGAGCGAGCCGAGCACCTGGTCGCAGACGTCCTCCAGGGGCCGGTCGGGGTCGGTGAGGGTCTTGCGGAAGGCGTTGAGCCCCTCGTCGAGCGGATGGTCGCGGGACTCGACGAGGCCGTCGGTGTACAGGGCGAGCAGCGCCCCCTCGGGCAGGTCGACCTCGACCTCCTCGAAGGGTTCGCCGCCGACCCCGAGCGGCAGCCCCGGCGGCACGTCGAGGAGCATCGCGGGCTCACCCGGATCGTCGCCGGGCTCGACCAGGAGGGGCGGCAGGTGGCCGGCGTTGGCGAACGTACAGCGCCGGGTGACCGGGTCGTAGACCGCGTACACACAGGTCGCCAGGTACACCTCGGACAGGTCGGCGTCGGCGTCGCGGGACTTGTGGGCGACCCGGGAGGCGGGCTGGCTGCCGCCGGGCGCGCCAAGTCCCCGGGCGATCTCGTCCAGGTGCGAGAGGACCTCGGCGGGTTCGAGGTCGAGCAGCGCCAACGTCCTTACGGCGGTGCGCAGTTCACCCATGGCGACCGCGGCGCGCAGGCCGCGCCCCATGACGTCGCCGATGACGAGCGCGGTGCGGTGTCCCGGCAGCTCGATGACGTCGAACCAGTCGCCGCCGACCTCGGACTCGGCGCTGCCGGGCAGGTAGCGGCAGGCGATGTCGAGCCCGGCGGCCTCGGGGTCGCCGGGCGGCAGCAAGGAGCGCTGGAGGATCAGCGCGCGTTCGTGCTCCCTGCGGTAGAGGCGGGCGTTGTCGATGCAGACGGCGGCGCGGGAGGCGAGCTCGGTGGCGAGCGCCCGGTCGCGCTCGCCGAAGGGTTCGCTGCCCTTGGCGCGGGCGAACTGCACCAGGCCGACGACGGTGTCGTGGGCGACCATCGGGACGGCGAGGGTGGTGTGCACCAGGCTGCCGTCGGCGCCCCGCACGGTGTGCACCCGGGCGGTGCGCAGGGCGCTCGCGTACGGGGAGTGGAACCGGTAGCGGTGGAGGTCGCCCACCCCCACCTCCGCCTCCCCGTCGGCGGGCGGCCCGTCCGAGACGGCGCTGGCGAAGGCGACCCTGCGCAGTTCTCCTCGCCCGTCGGAGCTCCCGCCCGTGGGTTCGTCGCCGGCCAGCAGGGCCTGGTAGAGGTCGACGGAGGCCAGGTCGCAGAAGCCGGGGACGGTGATGTCGAGGAGTTCGCGGGCGGTGGTCTCCAGGTCGAGGGAGTTGCCCATGCGGGCGCCCGCCTCGTTGAGGAGGGCGAGGTTGCGGCGGGCGTCGGCGGCCTCGCGGGCCGCGTTGTGACGGCGGGTCACATCGGTGCCGAGGCCCGCGACGCCGATGGGGCGCCCGGTGCCGCTGTGCACCCGGTACAGGTTGATCGACCAGTGCCGGTGGTCGGAGCCGCCGGTCGCCGAGCCCACTATCCGCAGATCGGTGACGGACTCCCCGGTCTCCAGGACCCGGCGCAGCGCGGCGGTCATCCGGTCGGCCTCGGGGCGGCTGAGGTAGTCGTGGACGGTGTGGCCGCGGTGTTCCTCGGGGGCGCCGCCGAAGACGGTGGCGAAGCGGCGGTTGGCCCGCAGCACGGTGAGGTCCGTACCGAAGAGCAGGAAGCCATAGGGAGATTGACCAAAAATGGCCTGCGAGGCGGCCAGGTCGGTCTCGATGCCGCGCAGGGCGCGTACGTCCACGACGATACAGAGCGCTGCGCGTTCGTCGGTGGCCGTCCGGCTCGGCATGACGTAGAGCTCGGCGAGCCCCTGGGCGCGTTCGCCGCCCTCGGGCGTCGGCATGTGGAACGGGACGACGCCCGTCCACTCCTTGCCGTCGAGGATCTCGGCGACCCGGCGGTGGCCGCGCGGGCGCAGCTCCGGGGGCATGAAGGCCTCGACGGGGTCGCGGCCGATGACGGTGGCCGCGGCCAGGCCGAACTGCTCCTCGGCCCGCAGGCTCCACTGCTCGATCAGTCCGTCCGGCCCGATCGAGAACGAGGCGACGCGGATGTAGTCATAGATCGAGCCAGGCGGGCTGCTCTGCCACACGACATCGCCAGCCGTCTCAGGTATCTCGCTCACACGACCGTCCCCTCCAGCTCACCGCACCGGACCGGCCTTGACCGCAGTATTCAGCACTACGGCCCCAACCGACACGGCGTTCACGATCACATCCCGGTCTCGTTCTTTTCCAGCCGTTCTCGGCGGGGTCCCGTTCCCGGTCGTGATCGTCCGTCCCTCCCTCCTTCTAACCATGCAGAGCGAGCTCGAACCACACGGTCTTGCCCGTTCTGCCGCGGCGGGTCCCCCAGCGCAGCGCGGAACAGGCCACGAGCTGGATGCCACGGCCCCCTTCGTCCTCGATTCCGGCGGTGCGTTCGATGGGCGGATCCGGAAGGGGATCGGAGACCTCCACCAACAGCGTGCCGCCGTCGAGCCGGTCGAGCCGGACCCCGATGGGCCCCGAGGCATAGCGCAGGGAGTTGGTCACCAACTCGCTGACCAGGAGAACCGCGACGTCCACGGCCCCGGCGTCCAGGTGCCAGTCGCGCAGGGCGCCCCGCACGGCGTGCCTGGCGGTCCGTACGGCCCCCGGTTCAGCAGGGAAGGTCCACTCGGCGCACTCGCCCGAGGTGTCGATCACGCCGATCACCCGCATCCGATGGTTCGGGGGGTTTGAAAACGATTAACAGGCACATACCCGGAATTTGGTACGCCCTATCCCCAAGTGGGGCGTATGGCGGCACCGATCGCCGCTTGGAGTGGGCCCTGGAGTCGACCGCGCGGGGCTCAGGGGCGGCAGGCCGCGAGGATGCGCATGGCTTCGGTCACGGCCGGACGGTCCTGGGGCAGCCAGTCGACGGCGTCGGCCTCCTCGGGCGCGAGCCAGCGCAGTTCGTCGTGGTCCTGGAGCGGACGTGCCTCGCCGTCGAGCAGCCGGGCCGTCCAGGCGTGCAGGACGAGGCCGGGCGCGAGCGGCCACTCCCCCGCGATGCGGGTCAGCGGCTCGGTCTCGATGCCGAGTTCCTCGCGGAGTTCACGGACGAGGGCCTGCTGCGGGCTCTCGCCGGGTTCCACCTTGCCCCCGGGAAGCTCCCAGCGGCCGGCCAGCTCCGGCGGGGCGCTGCGCCGGGCGGCGAGCAGGCGCCCCCGGTCGTACACGGCCCCGGCCACCACCACGGTCTGGTTCATGCGCCGGAGCGTAACGCGCGGGCTCCCGAGGGCCCGCATCCCGCCGGGCCGGGGCACCGGCGGGCGGGGCGTCGCCGCTGGGCGGGGACTACTGCTGGGCGGGGGCGCCGATGTGCTCGACCCAGTAGAGCTGCTTGTGGCCGCGCTCGTCGAGGCTGTCCGCGATGCGCTGTGCCTCGGCCTGGGTGGCGTACTTGCCCACGCGGTACTGGTTGCCGTTGTCGTCCTGACGTATCACCAGCCAGCTGAGCACAGCGCCACTGTCGTTCATCACATCTCTCCCGGCATCGGCGTGCAGGTCAGTAAGCATCCCCAGGAAACCGCAATCCGCATATGCCCGAGCCTACGCCTGACCTTTACTCACCGGATATGGATTTACACAAAGAGATACGAATTCGGTCAACGGCGGCACATGCGAAAGGGGGCGCACCCCGTGGGCGCGCCCCCTTGGTCCCGTCGGCCGGGCCTGCTACCTCACCGGCAGGTGGTAGGCGATGCGGTAGCGGTCCGCCGGGACCACCACGTCGGCCGTCTCGACCGCGAGCCCCGAGGCGTAGTACGTCCGCTCGATGACGAGGACGACATGGCCGGGGACCCCGCCGAGCGCCAGGAGCTCCTCCGCGAGCCCCGGGCGCGCGCCGACCTCCTCGACCACGTTGTCCACCACGATGTCGATCGCGGCCATCCGCTCGACCACTCCGCACCCGCCCAGCGGCCCCTCCTCGGGCAGCATCACGGGGCTGCGGCCGGTGACCGCCAGCGGCTCCCACGACGTGGAGAGCATCATCTGCTCGCCCGCGTCACGGAATCCGTAGCGGGTGCGCATGACCCGGTCGCCGGGGCGGATGCCGAGCCGTTTGGCGATCTCGGCACTCGCCTCCTCCTGCTCGCTGCGCGACTCCCAGGTGCCGCGCGCGGCCTCCTCGGCCTGCTCCTGGCGGAACGGGCTCGCACCCTTGGTCGGCCGGTAGCCGGAGCGGGACACCCGGCGCGGCACCGGGCGCTCGCGCACATAGGTGCCCGAGCCCGAGCGGCCCTCGACCAGGCCCTCGGCCATCAGCACCTTGCGGGCCTCCAGGGCCACGGTGTCCGAAACCCCGTACTCCTCGCGGATCCTGGCCTGCGAGGGAAGTCGGGTGTGCGGCGGCAGCGAACCACTCACGATCTTCTGCCTCAGATCGCTGGCTACGCGCAGATAGGCCGGCTGCTCACCGAAAGTCACTGGCCACTCCCATCAGGTTGACAGACCGCAACAGCGTGGCAACCGTGGGTTGGCGACCGCAAGCAAAGGCCAAACATTCACCCGAAGTGATGAAGCGCCCTTACCCAGCGCGTACCCGCGGTACAGCGGGTACGTTCTGCCCCTCCCGGGGCCTTCTCAGACGCTTTTGGAACCATCGCTTCCGGAACCGCCGCCGGTGCTCCCACCGGTGCCGCCCCCGCCGCCGCTGCCCCCGCCGGAGCGGTCGTCGGTGGAGGGCGGGGTGGTGGCGAGGCCGAGGGCGCCGCGCGCGGCGATCTCGACCGACTGCTTCATCGCCGCGTCCGCCGCACCGGAGTGCAGGTAGTAGGCGTCCGCGTCCAGGGCGGAGGCCGCCTTCAGCCACTCCTTCTGCGCGATCCTCATGCCGTCGATGTACGGCTGAACGGAACCGGAGACCCGGGCGGGCCAGGCGTGCTTCGCCAGGATGCCGACATAGGCGTCCATGGTGCCGGAGACCTTGATCGCCCACTTGTTGAACCCCGGCAGGTCGTCCTCCACCCGGTCCTCGTCGGGGGCCTCGGCCATCACGCGGTCCAGGGCGTTCAGGGCGTCGAGGAACGCGACCTGGTCGGCGTCGAGCGTGGTGATGTCGTTGCGGACCGAGCCCGTGAGCTTGCCGTGCTCCGAGGCGAAGGCGCAGGTGACCGAGTGGTCGCCCTGCCCCCAGCTCCGCGAACTCGGCGTGTAGTAGTAGGCCTCCGCGTCGGCCGGTACCTTCCACCGGTCCATGGCGTACGCCTGCTCCAGCTTCCAGCACTTGCTGTCGGCCTGGGCCGCGATGGCGCTCTGGCCCGGGAAGGAGGTGTCGGTCAGGCGGAACGAGCCGGACACCTCGGCGTCGTGCTTGCCCGCGCACGGCACGATCCGTACCGAGACCACCTCGCGCTCCAGCTTGCCGCCCGGCACGTCGAAGCAGTCGCCCTTGCGCAGATCGACGGTGTCGCGGGAGTTGGCGACGGAGTCGTTCCAGCCGTCCTTGAAGTCGCGCCAGCCGTCGGCGAATCCACCGGAGGCGATCGTGACGGCCAGCAGCACCGTGCTGATCGTCGACAGGACGAGGCCGGTGATGGCCATGCCCTTGCCGCGCTGCCCCTTCTTCTTGATCTGCCCCAGCGCGAACGCGCCGAGGATCAGACCGAGCGGAGGTATGCAGCAGAGGATGCCCGCGATCAGGGACCCGATGGCCAGACCGCTCACCGGCGGGCGCTGCGGCGCGGCCGGATACGGGTACCAGGGGCCGGTGTTCATCGGCTGCCCCGGGTAGGGACCCGGCTGTCCCCCCGGCGCCTGGTGCGGCGCGGGCCAGCCGTACCCCTGCCCCGGCTGCGGCTGGGGGGGCTGCCCGGGTGCGGGCGGCGGCGGTATCTCCACGGGCGTGGTGCTCCTCGTCGGGCGGTGCGAACGGTTGCGCGAATGCGCATCGTACGCGGACACCCGCGGGGCAACGGCCGCCGGGCTCGCGCCGGGTGGGCCCCGCTCAGCCCGTCGGGGCCGCCCCCAGGACGGTGCCAGCCCGGGCCGCCAGGGGACGCAGGTCGCGCAGCATGGGCTCCGCCTCGCGGGCCGCGCGCAGGCGCTCGGGGAGGAGATCGGCCAGGACGAGCTCCTCGTCGGTGGGGCCGCCTTCGGCGACCAGGCGCCCGTCCGGACCCCACACCGCGCTGGCGCCGCAGGCCCGCCGGCCGCCGGTCACGCCGACGTGGTTGGCGAGCACCGCGTACACCGTGTTGTCGAAGGCCCGCGCCGGGAACCAGATCCGGGACTCGTGGTGTCCGTTGCCCTCGCCGAACAGGGCGCCGACCACATACGCGTGGCAGCCGTCGAGCGCCGCGGCGCGGGCGTGCTCGGGGAACCCGGAGTCGTAGCAGACCCCCAACCCGAGCCGCCAGTCGCCCACTTGGAGCGTGGCCCCCGCGGTGCCGGGCCGGTAGAGCGTCCGCTCCTGCTGGAACAGGGTCTGCTTGTCGTAGCGTCCCGCGTAGCCGGTCGCGTCCAGGACGAGCGCGGAGACATACAGCTCCCCGCCGTCGCGCACCGCCGCTCCGACCACGGCGGTGACCCCGCCCGCACGGCAGGCCTCGATGACGGGGGCGAGCCGGGGGTCGCCGGGGCGTACGGCACAGCGCTCGGGGTCCGCGCGGATCAGTTCGGGCTCGTAGCCGCTGAGGAACTTCTCCGGGAACACCACGACGCGCGCCCCGCAGGCTCCGGCCGCGCGCAGCGTGCGGGCCGCGGCGGCCGCGTTGGCCTCGACCTCGCCGGGGACGGACCGGGTCTGGGCGGCGGCGACGCGAAGAGGGGTCGCGGGGAGGTCGAAGGTGGTCACGGGCCTCGACCCTATCGCGCGCCCGCGCGGCGACCGCCGCCGGTCAGGCGCTCGGCCTGGCCTTCTCCAGGAGGGTGACGCAGCGCCCCAACAGGCCGACCAGGGTCTCCCGTTCGGCGTCGGTGAACTCGGCGGCCAAGGCCCGCTCGACCCGCACCGCCCGCGCGTCCGCGTCCGCCATGACGGTGCGCCCGGCCTCCGTGAGCCGGGTCTCCAGGACGTTGCGGTGCCAGGCGTGCGGGGTGCGCTCGATCAGGCCGCGCTCCTGGAGGTTCTTCAGGACCGTGTTCATGGTGGGCGGCGTGACCCCGCACAGCCGGGCGAGCGCGGCGGCGGAGATGCCGGGGCTCTCCTCCAGGTGAAGCAGCGCCGCGTACTGCGCCACGGTCAGGCCGGCGGGCTTGAGCACCGCGTGCTTGGTCGCGTTGAGGGCCTGCTCGGCCCGCTTGAGATGCGCGCCGAGCCGCTCGGCCGCGGGCAGGGAGGTCATCTCCGCATGCTACGGCCCTTCCACCATGAGCAGCGATTCGAGGATGCGAGCATTGACGAACATTAGAGCTCTAACTTACGTTCATACCCGTTCGACCATTCGACTCGTTCACCGACCGAGAGGCACCACCGTGTCCCGTTCGACCCAGCGCCGCACGCTCCCCGCCGCCCTGGCCGCCGCCGCGGCCGTGCTGGCCGTCCTGCCCCTCACCGGCACGGCCCAGGCGGCGCCGGTGGGGGCGGCCAAGGTCTCCACCGCGTTCCAGCTGCCGGGCGCCCGCGTCTACCCCGAGGGCATCGCCGCGGACCCGCGCACCGGCGACGTCTACGTCGGCTCGTACACGACCGGCGCCGTCTACCGGGCCACCCCCGGCCATCGCGCCGCCCAGGTCTTCCTGCCCGAGGGCGCCGACGGGCGGCACACCGCCAACGGCCTCAAGGTCGACCGGGCGGGCCGGCTGTGGGTGATCGACTCCACGGCCGGCGTCGCGGTGTACGACGTGCGGACCCGCGCGCTGCTGGCCCGCTTCGACGCCCCCGCGGCCGATGCCCGCTTCCTCAACGACCTGGCCATCGGGCCCGACGGCACCGCGTATGTCACCGACAGCGTCCGGCCCGTCGTCTACCGGGTCACCCCGGCCGAGCTGGCCCGTGCCGAGGCGCACGGCCGCCGAGCCGAGCTGTCGGTCGGCCACGACCTGTCCGGCGCCATCCCCGCGCACCCGTCCGGCAGCTTCACCCTCAACGGCATCGTCGCCGACCCGGCGGGCCGCTTCCTGCTCACCGTCGACATGACCGGCGGCGGCCTGTACCGCATCGACCTCCACGACGGCTCGATACGCCAAGTACCGCTCCAGGGCGGCGACTTGGTGAACGGGGACGGCCTGGAGCTGGCACACGGCACTCTGTGGGCCGTGCAGAACAAGAGCGACACCCTCACCCGCTGGCACCTCTCGCCGGACGGCACATCGGCGCGGCTCGAGCGCCGGATCACCGACGACTCCCTCCAGATCCCCACCACCGTGGTGCACACCGGCGGCCGCGCACTGGTGGTCCGCTCCCAGTTCGACAAGGGCGGCCCGATGGGTCCGGGCATCCCCGAGACACCGTTCACCGTGGCGTACGTCCGCGGTTTCTGAGGCCCCCCACGCCCCGAATACGGTCCGTTACGGCTGGGAATGCGGTGAATGTCCCTCCGTGCCAGGCTGGTCGAGGCTCGGCGGAGCCGCGGGAACAGCCCCGGCCCCCAGCCCCTCACACCCCGTAGGAGTGAACCCGGATGGGCATCAAGGACCAGTTCCAGGACAAGGCGCAGGATCTCGCGGACCGAGCCGGCCAGGCGATGGGCTCGAAGAAGGACGAGGCGCGGGACCGCGCCCGTCAGGCCCAGGACAAGGGCCAGGACACGGGCCAGGACGAGACCCGGCGCGCCCAGCAGGAGGAGCAGGACCGCTTCGACCAGGACTACGACGTCTGACGAGGCACGCTCCGCCCCCCTGAGGTGAGCGGCGCACCCGCGGCACCGGGTGCGCCGCTTTCACGTGCCCCCGCCAGGAGCGGCCCGGCGTCAGCGCCCCGTCAGCCCCCGGTCAGGTCCCGGTCAGTGCCCCGCTGGATCATGGACGGCGCGTATGCACCGTCCCGTCGCACCGGTCCTGGGGGGCCCATGGTCTGGATACAACGCGTCGCGCCGAGGCCGTTCGCGGCCCGGCGGGTCGTCTGCTTCCCGCACGCCGGGGGGTCGCCGTACTTCTTTCAGCAGTGGGGCAAGGCGCTCGGCGGGTTCGAGGTGCACGCGGTGTGCTACCCGGGGCGGGCGGAGCGGATCGCGGAGGAGCCCGCCGGTCAGCTGATCCCGATGGCGCGTGAAATCGCCCGCGAGGCGGCCGACTTGATGCGTGAGGACGACCGGCCCACCGTCTTCTTCGGCCACAGCATGGGCGCCGTCGTCGCGTACGAGACGGCCGTGGCCCTGGCGGACGACCACCTGGCGCCGCACCACTTCTTCGCCTCGGGGGCGCGGGCCCCGCAGTTGATGCGGCCCGATCCCGGCGCGCGCTGGGACGACGCCTCCATCGCGGCCGCCCTGGTGGAACTCGGCGGCACGGACGCCGAACTCCTCGACAATCCGGCCTTCGTGGAGTTCGTCCTGCCCTACATCGGGGCCGACTTCCGGATGCTCTCCTCGTACGCGCCGGCCCCGCGCGCCCCGCTGGACTGCGCGCTCACCGCGCTGGTCGGCGAGGACGACCCCCGGGTGACCCGCGACCAGGCGTCCGCCTGGCGGGAGACGACCCGGGGCGCCTTCGCGGTGCGGACGCTGCCCGGGGACCACTTCTATCTGGCCCACCACCCGCCCTTCGAGATCATCGAAGGCTCCTCGGCCGGGCGTTGACCCGGCCCCGCTCGCGGTACATCCGGGCCAGCCGGAACGCCAGGTCCAGGGACTGAGTGTGGTTGAGCCGGGGGTCGCACGCCGTCTCGTAGCGGTGGTGCAACTCCTCGGCGAGCACCGCGTTGCCGCCACCTACGCACTCGGTGACGTCGTCGCCGGTGAGCTCCACATGGATGCCGCCCGGGTGACTGCCCAGGGCGTCGTGCACCTCGACGAAGCCGCGCACCTCGTCCAGGATCGCGTCGAACCGGCGGGTCTTGTGCCCGCTCGCTGCGGTGATCGTGTTGCCGTGCATCGGATCGCTGACCCAGCAGACCTGGGCGCCCTCGGCCTGCACCTTCTCCACCAGGGTGGGCAGCACGTCCCGGATCCGTTCGGCGCCCGCCCGCACCACGAAGGTCAGCCGGCCGGCCTCGCGCTCCGGGTCGAGGCGGTCGAGCAGGCCGAGGACGGTGTCGGGCCCCGCGCTAGGGCCGAGCTTGACCGCGATGGGGTTGGCCACCCGGGAGAAGTACTCGACGTGTGCCCCGTCCAGGTCCCGGGTGCGCTCGCCGATCCACAGCAGATGGGCGCTGGTGGCGTACGAACGGCCCGACTCGGCCTCGGTGCGGGTCAGGGCCGCCTCGTAGTCCAGGAGCAGCCCTTCGTGGCCGACGAAGAACTCGGCGGTGCCCAGCTCCCGGGTGTCGACCCCGCACGCCTTCATGAAGGCGAGGCTGCGGTCGATCTCGTCGGCGAGCTCCTCGTACTGCTCACCCACGTGCGAGTCGGCCACGAACCCCCGGTTCCAGGCGTGCACTTGACCCAGATCGGCGAAGCCGCCGGTGGTCAGGGCGCGCACCAGGTTGAGGGTGGTGGTCGAGGCCTCGTACATGGCCCGAAGGCGCGCCGGGTCGGGGCGGCGGGACTCGGCGGTGAACGCGAGGCCGTTGACCGCGTCGCCCCGGTAGGAGGGCAGCGTCACGCCGTCGCGCACCTCCTGGTTCCGGGAGCGCGGCTTGGCGTACTGCCCGGCCATCCGGCCGATCTTGACGACCGGCAGGGCGGTGGCGTGGGTGAGCACGACGGCCATCTGCAACAGCGTCTTCAGCTTGCCGTGGATGGCGTCGCTCGTGGTGCCCGCGAAGGTCTCGGCGCAGTCGCCCCCTTGCAACAGGACGGCCTCGCCCCGGGCGACCGCCGCCATCCGCCGGCGCAGCAGATCGCATTCGGCGGCGAACACCAGGGGCGGCGCCTTCTCCAACCCGGCGGTGACGGCCCGTAGTTCGGCCGCGTCGGGCCACTCGGGCTGCTGAGCCGCGGGCCGGCCGCGCCAGGATTCGGCGGCGCTGTCGGCGGACGCCTGCGTTGCGGTGTCCCAGATGCTGTTTCTCATGACTGCCTCCGATACGGCGGACAAGGAGGGAGAGCGGGAGAGCGGGTGGAAACGGAAAGCGGAGAACGGGAAAACGATCGGGGCGGCCCGCCGGAACCGGGCCGATATCAGGTCAGCCCCATCGGGCCACCGGGGTCAAGCGAATCCCGAGTGGTCCGTACCGGGCGCGGCCAATTGGTCTGGCAGGGCCGATGGTTCCGCTGATTTGCTGGGCATGGCCGAGTGGTCCGCGTCGGCGAACAAAGCCCCCGTCGTTCCGAATGCAGGAGGAGTTCATCATGCCGGAATTCACCACGATCGGTGTGCGGGTCACCGATACGGCGCTGCCGCGTCATGACCCTCTCGATCTGTACGTCCGGCTGCGCGAAAACCTGGCCGCCGACGACGTATTCCTTTTCGAGAGCGTGGACGGCGCCGATCCGGACCGCCGTTGGGCCGTCGTCGGCGTCGGGCGGCTCGCGGAGATCCGGGTGCACGACGGCCGTCTGGAGATCGACGGAGCCGCGCGGATCGCCGGGGCGCTGGCCGGGCGGGCCGTGGCGGCCGGGATGGCGGACCACACCGTCGAGGGCGGGGTGCACCGGCTGACCTTCGGCTCCGCCGAGCAGATGTGGGACGTGCTGGCCGGGGCGCAGCGGCTCTTCGAGGTCGCGACGGACATCCCCTCCACGTCGTACGCCTTCGGGTTCCTGGCGACGTTCGCGTACGAGTCGGCCTGGCACATGGAGACGCTGCCCCGGCGCACCAAGGCGGCGGGCGGCCCGGACATCACGCTCACGCTCTTCCGGGACACCGTCTGGTACGACCTGGTCGGCGGCGGGGTGCGTCAACTGGCCGCACAGAGCCGGGCGTTCGTGGACGTGCCGCGACGCGCGGACGTCTCCCTCGCCGCGGGCCACGCCTGGGGCGCGCGACGCGACGGCGCCCAGGTCCCGGTGCCCGAGGCGCCCGCGCCGAGCTCCGTGCGCGACAGCGTGAGCCGCGAGACCTTCCTCGGCTGGGCCGAGCGCTGTCTCGAGCACATCAGGGTCGGCGACATCTACCAGATCCAGATCGGCCACCGCATCGACGTGCGCACCGCGTTGGAGCCGGTGGACGTCTACCGGCGGCTGCGCGCCCGCAACCCCTCGCCGTACATGTATCTGATGCCGCGCGCCGGGCGCACCCTCATCGGGGCGAGCCCCGAGCTGTTCTACCGGATCGAGGGCGACGAGATCACGATGCGGCCGATCGCCGGCACCGCCCGGCGCGGCCCGGACGACGAGGAGAACCAGCGCCGCGTCAAGGAGATGCGGGCCAGCACCAAGGAGCAGGCCGAGCACATCATGCTGGTCGACCTGTGCCGCAACGACATCGGGCGGGTGACCCGGCCCAGCACCCAGCCGGTGGACCGGCTGATGGCGGTGGAGACGTACTCCCATGTCTTCCACCTCGTCTCGACGGTCTCGGGCCGTCTCGAAGCGGGCGTCGACACCTGGCGGGCGCTGCGCGCCACCTTCCCGGCCGGCACGATGACGGGCGCCCCCAAGGTCCGCGCCATGGAGATCATCGACACCCTGGAGCAGGAGCGCCGGGGCAGTTACGCGGGCGCGGTGGGCCTGGTGGACGTACGGGGCTGGAGCGAGCTCGCGCTGACCATCCGCACCGTCGAGTACGACGGCCGGACGTACTCCACCCAGAGTTCGGCGGGCATGGTGGCCCAGTCGGAGCCCGAGTCGGAGTGGCGCGAGACGCTGGCGAAGATGGGGGCCGCCTACTGGGCGCTCACCGGTGAGGAGCTGTCGTCATGAAGGTGCTTCTGATCGACGCCTACGACAGTTTCGTGCACATCATCGACCAGTATCTGCGCACCCTGGGGGCGGACACGGAGGTCGTGCGGTCCCACACGCACACCCCCGACGAGCTCGCCGCCCGGGCGCCGGATGCGGTGGTGCTCGGCCCCGGACCCGGCCACCCCGCGCGCTCCGGCCATGTGGAGCTGGTGCACCGGTTCGCCGGGCGGGTCCCGCTGCTCGGGGTGTGTCTGGGCCACCAGGCGATCGCGCTGGCGCACGGTGGCCGGATCGAGGTCGCCGACCAGGTGATGCACGGCCGCACCAGCACCGTGCGGCACGACGGCGGCGGCCTCTTCGAGGGGCTCGGGCACACCCTGGAGGTGACCCGCTACCACTCGCTGATCGTCGCGGAGCCGCTGCCCGAAGAGCTGGTGTCCACGGCCGTCGCCGTCGACCACGGCTATCTGATGGGCCTGCGCCACCGCGCCCTGCCGGTCGAGGGCGTGCAGTTCCACCCGGAGTCCATCACCACCACCGGCGGCCTCGCCATGCTGGACAACTTCCTTTGCGGCGCGGCCGGTTGGCGCTCCGAGCGGCCGCTCGTACGGGCCTGAACCGTCACCTGCGGGCGGCCAGCGCCAGCTCCCGTACGGCCTCGGCCACCCCGGAGCGCGGCAGGTGGGCGTGGCCGACCACCAGGGCGGGGGCGCTGCGGCCGGGCCCGGCGTGGAAGGGCGCGGCGCCGCGCACCAGCACGGAGCGGCGCCCGGCCCGGGCCACCAGGGCCGCCTCGTCGGTGCCCCGGGGCAGTTGGAGGTAGGCGTGCAGGCCGGCGCCCCTGCCGAGCACGGCGGCCCCGGGCAGATGTCTGCGCACCGCCTCCTCCAGGGCCTCCCGGCGGCTGCGGCCCAGGGAGTTGAGGCGGCGCAGATGGCGGTCGAAGAGGCCGGTGCGCAGGAGTTCGGCGAAGGCGAGCTGGGTGAGGGTCTCGGTGCCGAGGTCCTGTCGGGCGCGGGCCCGCAGCAGC
Organism: Streptomyces sp. ASQP_92; assembly: GCF_025399895.1. Classification (GTDB taxonomy): domain Bacteria; phylum Actinomycetota; class Actinomycetes; order Streptomycetales; family Streptomycetaceae; genus Streptomyces. The sequence goes on from NZ_JAODUA010000008.1 coordinate 279,828, forward strand.
AGGTCGAGCATCGGCGGGGGCGCCGCGAGCCAGCCCAGGCGCAGCCCCGGCGCGAGGGATTTGCTGGCGGTCCCGGCGTAGACGACCCGCTCGGGGTCGGTGCGCTGCAACGCGAGCGGCCGGGCGCCGCGTTCGTACCACAGGCCGCCGTCGTAGTCGTCCTCGATGATCCAGCCGTCGGTGTCGCGGGCCCAGCGGGCCAGCGCCTCGCGGCGGCGCACCGAGAGCGTGACACCGGTCGGGAACTGGTGGCCGGGGGTGACCAGGACGGCGCGGGCGCCGGACGCGGCGAGGGCCGCGACGTCGATGCCCTCGGCGTCGACCCGTACCGGCACGGCCCGCAGCCCGCTCTCGCGCACGAACTGCCGCTGGCCGGGGTGGCCCGGGTCCTCGACGGCGAGCGCGTCGATGCCGATCCTTGGCAGCACCGCGCACATCAGACCGAGCGTCTGCGCGAAGCCCGCGACCACCATGAGCCGGTCGGGCGAGGAGCACACCCCTCTCAACCGGCCCAGCCAGCGCGCGAGTTCGAGCCGCAGGTCGGCCTCGCCGACGAGCGAGGGGTAGTCGTGCTCGGCGGGTCCCGCCCGGTGCAGGACCCGCTGGTAGCAGCCGAGCCACTCGCGCCGGGGGAAGGCCGGGAGGTTGCCGCCGCTGGGCCGCAGGTCCCAGCGGACCGGGTGGGCCGGCGCCGCCTCGCGCGGGCCGCCCCGTCCGGGCTCTTCGAGGAGCGCCGGCACCACGGGCTGCTCGGCGCCGAGATGGCGTACGACGCGGGTGCCGGCGCCCTGGAGCGCCTCCAGATAGCCCTCGGCGACGAGTTGGCCGTACGCCTCCACGACCACGCTGCGGGACACGTCGAGGTCGTCGGCGAGCCGGCGGCTGGACGGCAGCCGGGTGCCGGGGTGCAGAATTCCCTGCGCTATTTCGCGTTTGATGAATTCCTGGATCTGCGAGGTCAGGGAATGCGACGAGTCCCGGACCACTTCCACCGCCATGTGCAGGGCCATCGGCCCCGCCCCCCTTCACCGATTGGACCGTATGAGTGGTCGGCCAGTGGTCTGGAAGGCGCTGTGCACGCCGCACAGAATGGGTCGTGTACCCGTCCACTGGCGCCGTTCGAGGAGATTCCCCGTGACTGCCGAGCCGCAGGGCCGTACCTGGCCGGAATTACTGAACTCGCTTCTGGAACGAAGGGATTTGAGCACCGAGGAATGCGCCTGGGCCATGGACCAGGTGATGTCGGGAAGTGTCGGTCCCGCGCGCCTGGCCGCTTTTCTGGTGGCGCTGCGCGCCAAGGGCGAGAGCGTCGGCGAGATCGAGGGCCTGGTGGGCTCCATGCGCCGCCACGCGGTGCCGCTGGAGGTGGCCGGTCCCACCCTCGACATCGTCGGGACGGGGGGCGACGGCTCGAACAGCGTCAATGTGTCCACCATGTCGGCGGTCGTGGCGGCCGCCGCGGGAGCCCGGGTGGTCAAGCACGGCAACCGTTCGGCCTCCTCCGCCTGCGGCTCCGCCGATGTCCTGGAGGAGCTCGGGGTGGCCCTCGACCTGGAACCCGAGGTGGTCGCCACCGTCGCCGAGGAGACCGGCATCACCTTCTGCTTCGCCTCGCTGTTCCACCCGGCGATGCGGCACGCCGCCGCGCCGCGCCGCGAGCTGGGCATCCGTACCGTCTTCAACGCGCTGGGTCCGATCGCGCACCCCGCCGACCCGACCGCGCAGGCCGTCGGTGTCGCGGACCTCCGGCTGGCGCCGCTGCTCGCCGAGGTGCTGGCCCGCCGCGAGGTGTCGGCGCTGGTCTTCCGGGGCGACGACGGGATGGACGAACTGACGGTCACCACTACCTCCACCATCTGGTCGGTCGTCGGGTCCGGGGTGCGGCGCGAGTCGTTCGACCCGCGCGACCTCGGTATCGCGTACGCCTCCCCCGACGCCCTGCGCGGCGGGGACCGGGCGCACAACGCGCGGGTGGCCCGGGAGGTCTTCGACGGGGCGCGCGGGCCGGTCAGGGACGCGGTGCTGCTCTCGGCGGCGGCGGGTCTCGCGGCCCTGCGCCCCAGCGGGCGCCCCGTCGCGGGGCGGCTCGCCGAGGGCGTGGCCGAGGCCGCCGAGGCGATCGACTCGGGGGCCGCGGCGGCCCTGTTGGAACGGTGGACTTCGGTGACCGCCAAGTACGCGGCCCAGGGCGGCTGATCGGGTCAGGCGGCGGGAGCGGTCCGGCCCGCCGCCACCAGCGCGGCGACCGTCGCGCTCGGGTCGGCGCCGGTCACCGCCGCCTCGCCGACCAGGACGGCGTCTGCCCCGTGGGAGGCGTACGCGAGCACATCGGCGGGGCCCCGGACACCGGACTCGGCGACCCGCACCACGTCCTCGGGGAGGGCCGGGGCGAGCCGCGCGAAGGTGGAGCGGTCCACGTCGAGGGTGCGCAGGTCGCGGGCGTTGACGCCGACGACCCGCGCCCCGGCCCGCAGCGCCCGCGCCACCTCGAAGGCGTCGTGCACCTCCACCAGCGGGGTGAGCCCGATGTCGAGGGCCAGGGCGTGCAGCGCGGTCAGGGCGGGCTGCTCCAGGGCGGCGACGACGAGCAGCACGAGCTCCGCGCCGTGCGCCCGCGCCTCCCACACCTGGTAGGGGTCGACGACGAAGTCCTTGCGCAGCAGGGGTACGTGGACGTGCGCGACGACCGCGTCCAGGTCGTCGAGCGAGCCGCCGAAGCGGCGCCCCTCGGTCAGCACGCTGATCGCGGCGGCCCCGCCCGCCTGATAGGCGCGGGCGAGCGCGGCCGGGTCCGCGACCTCGGCGAGCGCGCCCTTGGAGGGGCTCGCCCGCTTCACCTCCGCCACGACCCGTACGCCATCGGTCCCGCGCAGCAGCGCCGCACAGTCCCTTGCAGGACCGGCCGCCTCCGCCCGCCGTCTCAACTCGCCCAGCGGTAGGCGGAGTTGACGTACGACGAGGTCGGCCCGGGCCCCGGCGACGAGCCCGTCCAGGGTGTTCATGACGCCGGGCCTCCCGTGAGCTGGGCGAAGACGTCGTCGAGGGTCGGCCGGCGCAGCGCGAAGTCGGACACCGTGATGCCCGCCCCGCGCAGCGCGACCGCCACGTCCGCGACATCGCCGAGACCGTCGTCGAGCAGGATGGACACCCGGCCCTTGTCGGTGTCCACCGCCGGGGCAGTCGTGAGCGCCGGGCCGAGCGCGGTGAGCACCGCGCCGACATCGGCCGGCGAGGAGACCGTCAACTCCAGCCGGTCGCCGCCCACTTTGCGCTTCAGTTCCTCGGGCGTGCCGTCGGCGATGACCCGGCCGGAGTCCACGACCACGATCTGGTCGGCCAGGATGTCGGCCTCCTCCAGGTACTGGGTGGTCAGGAGCAGCGTCACTCCGCCGTCCACGAGCTCCCGGACCAGGCCCCACAGCGCGATCCGGCTCACCGGGTCGAGGCCCGTGGTGGGCTCGTCGAGGAACAGCACGGGCGGGGAGGTGATCAGACAGCTCGCCAGGTCGAGCCGGCGGCGCATGCCTCCGGAGTAGGTGTGGGTGGGGCGGTGCGCGGCGCCCGCCAGGTCGAAGCGCTCCAGGAGCTCGTCGGCCCGGCGCCGCGCGGCCCGCCCGCCGAGGTGCAGCAGCCGCCCGAGGAGCACCAGGTTCTCGTGCCCGGTCAGCACCTCGTCCACGGCGGCGTACTGCCCGGCCAGGCCGATCCGCCGGCGCACCTCGGCGGGTCTGGTCACCACGTCGAAGCCGGCCACCTCGGCGTGGCCGCCGTCCGGCGGCACCAGCGTGGTGAGCACCTGCACCGTGGTCGTCTTGCCCGCCCCGTTCGGTCCGAGCAGGCCGAGCACGGTGCCGGCCCGGACGTTCAGGTCGATGCCCGAGAGCGCCTCGACGCCCCGGTACTTCTTGCGGATGCCCTCCGCCCGGATGGCCATCTCCACGTCAGCCGCCCCGTTCCCTCAGCGCACCGAGTCTTGGGTCCGCTCCCGCAGAGCGCGCGGGCGCATGTCCGTCCAGTGCTCCTCCACATGGGCCAGCGCGGTGGCGTGCGGGCTCGCTTCGAGCACCACCGTCCAGCCGTCGGGGACCGCCGCGAAGGAGGGCCACATGCTGTACTGCGCCTCGTCGTTCACCAGGACGCGGAAGGTGCCGTCCTGGTCGTCGAAGGGGTTCGCCATGTCGTCGCTTCCGTTCTCTCGGGATGGGGGCCGTCAGGCGTGGGGGGCCCGGCCGAGCCGGACCGGCAGGCTCGTGTAGCCGTACACGAAGTTGGAGTAGAGGGTCTTGGGGTCGCCGAGGATCTCGATGGCGCCGACCTTGGTCCGCAGCGCGGCGAGCATCGCCGAGACGTGGGTGCGGCCCAGGAACGCGCCCAGGCAGAAGTGCGGGCCGTGCCCGAAGGCCACGTGTTTGTTGGGGGTGCGCGCCAGGTCGAAGCGCTCGGGCTCGACGAAGGCGTCCTCGTCGAAGTTGGCGGAGCTGTTCCACAGGGTGACCACGTCACCCGCGGCGATGGTGCGGCCGCGCAGTTCGACGTCGGTCAGGGCGCGGCGGCCGAAGTGCATGGCGGGGGTGGTCCAGCGCAGCACTTCCTCGGTGGCCGTGTCCAGGTCGGCGCCTTCGCGCAGCGCCTCCCACTGCTCGGGGTGCTCGGCCAGGGCCAGCACCGCGCCGACCGAGGACATCCGGCTCGACTCGTCGCCGCCGAGGATCAGGCTGTAGCAGTTGAAGACGATCTCGTCCTCGCTCAGCGGGCGGCCGTCGACGATGCCGGTGGCCAGGGCGCTGAGCACGTCGTCGCCGGGGTGACGGCGGCGCTCGGCGGCGAGCGCGGAGAAGTACAGCAGGATCTCGTTGCGGGCCAGCCACTCCTCCTCGGCGCCGTGCTCCGAGCTGGTGCGGGACAGGGTCTGGGTGTTCCAGTGGACGAGCTGTTCGCGGTCCTTCTCCGGGATGCCCATGAGGTCGCCGATGGTGTTGATCGGTATGTGGTCGGCGAGGTCGGTGACGAAGTCGAAGGAGCCGCGCTCCAGGGCCTCGTCGAGCAGCGCGTCGGTGCGCCGCCGCACCCCCTCGACGACGGGGGCCAGGACCCGCGGCGAGAAGGACTTGAGCATCAGGTTGCGGATGTCGCGGTGGCGCGGGCCGTCGGTGACGGCGAGCATCTTGCCGGACGCCGAGTCCTGGCCCTGGAGCAGGGTGGCCAGGACGTTGCCGCGCTCGGAGGTGAACCGCTTGTTGTCGCGGTACACGGCGAGCACGTCGGCGTGCCGGGACAGGACCCAGAACGGAGGTGCTCCCCCGGTCGCCGGATGCAGGTGGACGGGTTGTTCGGCCCGGAACCGGGCCCACATCGCCCGCAGGTCGGTGCCGGCGAAGGTGCCCGGGTCGGTGAGGTCGATCCGGTCCAGGTCAGGTGCGATGGACATGGCCTGTGCCGCCATGACGTCCCCCCTTGGTGATGGTCAATTGCCGTGTGGTGCGGATGAGTTGGGGCGGCTCGGTCGCCTGGGGTGGCGCGGTCCGGCTCACCGGGCGGCCGTGCGGTAGCGCCGCAGGCTCAGGACCACGGTGAGGACGAACACCGCGCCGAGGGACACCACGAGCGCGAGGGAGGCGTGTTCCGAGGGGAAGCTCCCGCCGGTGGAGGTGGGGTTGCCCCAGAGTTCGCGGGTCCGGGTGACCACGGCGCTGACCGGGTTCCACTCGGCCAGGGCGCGCAGCCCCGCCGGGAGGCGGTCCACGGACTGGAAGGCGTTGGAGAGGAACGAGAACAGCACGGTCACCAGGCCCGCCACCACGTTGATGGTCTCCAGGTTGCGGGAGAACAGGCCCAGCAGGACGCCGACCCAGAGCATCGCGTACATGAACAGGGCGAGCAGGGCGAACCCGGCGAGGACCGGGAGCGGGCCGTTGTCGGGCCGCCAGCCGAAGAGCACGCCGAGCAGCGTCACCACCGCGAGGCCGATCAGCCCGACGGCGAGATCGCCCAGGGTGTGGCCGATGAGGACGGCCGGCCGGGAGATCGGCAGCGAGCGGAACCGGGCGACGAGCCCGCCGCGCAGGTCCTCGGCGACGGCCACGGCGGTCGGCCCGATGCCGGCGAGCCCGGCCTGGGCGGCGACCCCGGCGAAGATGTACTCCTGGTAGCCGCCGCCTCCGGTGACCGAGAGCGATCCCCGGAAGAGGTAGCCGAGCACGATCATCGACACCAGCGGGTTCATGATGATGCCGACCAGCCGGCCGGGGGCCCTGCGCAGCCGCCGCAGCCGGCGGCCCGCCACGGCCAGCGACTCCACGACCAGCGCCAGGGGCGCCGCGGGCCTGCGTATCTCCACCAGCGTCACCATGACCGCTCGCCCTCCTCGGGTGCGTTGTGGGCCGACGGGGCGGCCGGGGTGTGGTCGAGCCGGTCCAGCGCGGCGTCCAGGACGCGTCCGACGACGGCCTGCGGTCCGGGGTGCATCAGGTATTCGTGGCCGCAGTCGATCCGGTGGACGCGCAGCTCGCCCTCCACATGGGCCTCCCATCGGCCGGTGAGCTCGTCGGCCTCGTCCGGCGCGTACTCGCGGGTGGCGAGGAGCAGATGCATGTCGCCGGCGAAGCGGCCCGCGGTGAAGCGGTCCATCAGCTCGCCGTGGGTGCGGGCCAGGCGCAGCAGGCGCGGTATGCCCTGTTCGCCGAGTTCGGCCAGCGGGTGGTTCATCCGCCGGAGCGCGTCGAGGACTTCGGCCGGCGTCACCGTCCGCCCGGTGAACTCCTCACGGCTGCGTCCCAGTGCTTCGAGGGCCCGCAGCAGCAGCTCGCGGTCGTCCTGGTCGCCTTCCTCGCGTGCGGTCCGGCCGGGGTAACCGTCGAGGTTGGCGAGGAAGTCGACCTGATCGCCCGCCTGTTGGAGCTGTACGGCGATCTCGTGGGCGAGTACGCCGCCGTAGGACCAGCCGAGCAGCCGGTAGGGGCCGTGCGGCCGCAGCTCCTTGATGTGCCCGATGTACTCGGCGGCCACCGCCGTGATGTCGCTCGGCATGGGGGTGGCGCCGCCGGCCGCGGTGGACTGGAGTCCGTAGAGCGGGTGGCGCCGGTCGAGGTGTCCGGCGAGCCCGACGTAGGGGAGGCTGAAGCCGAGCCCGCTGTGGACGAGGAAGACCGGCGGGGCGTCGCCGCCCGGCCGGATCGGCAGGACGGGGGCGAACGGGTCGAGCAGACCGTCGGCGGCCGGGGCCGCCTTCTCGGTGCGGACGGCGAGTTCGGCCACCGTGCGGTGCAGCACCACATCGGCGACGGTGAACCGCAGCCCCGCGGTCTGGGCGCGGCTGACCAGGCGGACGGCGAGCAGGGAGTGGCCGCCGAGGTCGAAGAAGCTGTCGTCGACGCCGACCCGGTCGACGCCGAGGACCTGGGCGAACAGACCGCACAGCGCCTCCTCGACGGGGTCACGGGGCGCCCGCGAGGAGGCGGCGGCCGTGAAGTCGGGTGCGGGCAGCGCCCGCCGGTCGACCTTTCCGCTCGGCGACAGGGGCAGCGCGTCCAGCTCCACCACCACCGGCACCATGTACTCCGGCAGGGAGCGGCCCACGAACTCCCGCAGCACGCCCGCGTCCACGCCCGCCGATCCGGCGGCCCCGACCACGTACGCCACGAGGACGCCACCGCGGCCGCCGTCGGAGCGGGCCACCACCACGGCCCGGCCCACCGTGGGGTGGGTGAGGAGCACGGACTCGATCTCGCCGGGTTCGACTCGGAAGCCGCGCACCTTGATCTGGTCGTCCGCGCGTCCCACGAACACCAGCCGCCCCTCGGCCGTCCACCGCACCACGTCTCCGGTGCGGTACATGCGGGCTCCGGGGGGCCCGAAGGGGCAGGCCACGAACCGCGAGGCGGTCAGGTCCGGCCGGCCCACATAGCCCCGGGCCAGGCCCGCGCCCGTCAGATACAGCTCGCCCCCGACCCCGACCGGCACGGGGCGCAGCGCCTCGTCCAGGACGAGGGCGCCGGTGTTCCACACCGGGCGGCCCAGCGTGACGGGTTCGCCCGCGGCGAGTTCGGTGGCGGTCGACCAGATGGTGGTCTCGGTCGGGCCGTAGAGGTTGGTGACCTCGGCGGCGTGCGCGGTCAGGGTGTCGGCGAGGGACTGCGGGAGCGCCTCGCCGCCGACCAGGACGCGCAGCCCCTGGACGGCTTCGGGGTCGCGCAGCACCAGTTCCTGCCACAGGGCCGGGGTCGCCTGCATCACGGTGACGCCGGCGCGTTCGATGAGCGCGGTCAGGGCCGCCGGGTCCAGGACGACACCGTCCCCGCCGATGACGACGCCGGCCCCGGACAGCAGCGGAAGGTAGAGCTCCAGGCCCGCGATGTCGAAGGACCAGGTGGTGACGGCGAGCAGCCGGTCGGCCGGGCCCATCGGGAAGCGCTCGCCCATGGAGAGCAGGAAGTTCATCAGGTTGCGGTGCTCGATCATGACGCCCTTGGGCCGTCCCGTGGAACCCGAGGTGTACAGCACATAGGCGGGGTGGGCGGGCCGCAGGGGCGCGGTCCGCTCCCCGTCGAGGGGGTCGGCCGCGCTGCGGACGGCCAGCGCGGTGACGGTCCCGGGGTCGTCCAGGACCAGGCGCGCGACGCCCGTCTCGGGCAGGGCCGCCGCGGTCGCCGTGTCGGTGACCAGGAGCGCGGGGCTCGCGTCGCCGAGGATCAGCGCGATGCGCTCGCCCGGATGGGCGGGGTCGATGGGCAAGTAGGCGGCGCCGGACTTCTGGACCGCCAGCAGGGCGACCACCATCGT
>NZ_JAODUA010000009.1 GCF_025399895.1 Streptomyces sp. ASQP_92
TAGACCGTAGAAATACGGTCACGGTGCGGGGCTTTTTCGCGTTGTGGCACTATTTCCGCATGCAGCACGCCATACGTCCCGTACGCGCCGATGAATGGCGCAAGGTCAAAGAGCTGAGACTCGCCGCGTTGGCCGATCCCGCGGCTCCGCTCGCTTTCCTGGATACGTGGGAGACCGCGTCCGCGCAGCCCGACTCGTTCTGGCAGGAACGTGCTGCGGGTGCTGCCCAGGGCGACTCCGTGCGGCAGTTCGTCGCCGAGGGGCCCGACGGCGCGTGGGCCGGCACCGTTGCGGTACTGGTCGAGGCCGGGGGCGCCGACGACATCTTCGGGACCCGCGTCGATACGTCACAGGGCCACCTCGTGGGCGTCTTCGTCAGGCCCGAGTGCCGGGGGACCGGGCTGACCGAGCTGCTGGTCGCGGGTGCGCTGGAGTGGGCCTGGTCGCTGGAGGAGCCGCGGCTGAACCGGGTTCGCCTCTTCGTGCACGAGGACAACGCGCGGGCCCAGGGTTTCTACCGCAAGGCCGGGTTCGTGGCGACCGGCGTCACCGCTCTGTTGACCGGGGACGGCCGGCACGATCTGGAGATGGAGATCGGGCGGCCGTAGCGCGGCTGGGGGTCGTGGCTTCCTGAACCCAGGTGAGCCGTAGGGACAGGACCTGCTCAACGGGGCAGGGTGACGAGCCCCATCTCGTAGGCGGTGATGACGAGTTGGACGCGGTCCCGGGCGTCCAGCTTGGCGAGCAGGCGCGACACATGCGATTTGGCGGTGGCCACGGTGATGAAGAGGTCCTCGGCGATCTCGGTGTTCGACCGGCCGCGCCCGATCAGGGCCAAGACCTCGCGTTCCCGTTCGGTGATGCCTTCCACCGGCCGTGGGGGGCGCACCGGGGCGGTTTCGGGGCGCCCGGCGAACTCCGCGATCAGACGGCGCGTGACACCGGGCGCGATCAGCGCGTCCCCGGCGGCGACCACGCGGACGGCCCCGAGGATGTCGTCGAGCGCCATGTCCTTGACCACGAACCCGCTCGCCCCGGCGCGCAGGGCACCGTAGACGTAGTCGTCCTCGTCGAAGGTGGTGAGGACGAGGACGCGCGTCGTGGTCGGCCCTTCGGTGATGAGGCGGGTGGCCTCGATGCCGTCCATGACGGGCATCCGGATGTCCATCACCACGACATCGGGGGCGAGTTCCTCGACCAGGCGGACCGCTTCGACGCCGGTGGACGCCTCGCCGACGACGTCGAGATCGGGGTGGTCGGCCATGATCACGCGCAGTCCGGACCGAACCAGCGGCTGGTCGTCGGCGAGCAGGACACGTACGGGAGCGTCGGCCGTCGGGCTTCCTGTCGTCGGGCGGTCCGTCATCGTGACTCCGCCGGGACTCCCACGGGTTCGGCCAACGGGAGGCGGGCCGTTACGCGGAAGCCGCCCTCGGGGCGTGGTCCGGCGGTGATGCGGCCGTTCAGGAGGGCCACGCGCTCGCGCATGCCGACGATGCCGAAGCCGTGGGGCGGGCCGTCCTCGGTGGTCCCGCGCCCGTTGTCGACGATGTCCACCGTCAGTTCCCCGTCCCCGTAGTCGACGGCCACCCGGCAAGCCGCGGTGCCCGCGTGACGGACCACATTGGTCAGCGCCTCCTGGACGATACGGTAGGCCGAGAGGTCGATGTCGACGGGCAGCGGGCGCTGTTCCCCGCTGCGGCGCAGGTCGACGCGTACACCGGCGTCCGCCGTCACCGTAACCAGCTCCTCGAGGTCGGCCAGGCCGGGCGACGGCGCGAGCGGCGCCCGTCCCGAGGGTTCCGCGTCGGGGTCGGCCTGGCGGAGTGCCACCAGGGTGCGCCGAAGGCCCGACAGGGTGTCCCGGCTGGTGGTTTCGATGGCCCGCAGCGCCTCCAGGGCCTCGGCGGGCTGCGTCTGGATGACGCGGCTTCCCACCCCGGCCTGGATGGCGATGATGCTGATGCTGTGCGCGACCATGTCGTGCAACTCCCTTGCGATCCGCAGCCGTTCGGCGACCACGGCCTCGGCCACCTCCTGTGTGCGCAGCGCCACCGCGTGCTCGCGCCGCTCGGTGACCAGCAGCCCGGCCGTGCAGGCCGCGGCCATCGCCAGGACGGCGATCACAACGTTGACGGTCAGGGACTCCCCGGACGCGAAGCCCCCCACGAGCAGCAGTTGGACGACGAGGGAGACGGCCACGGCGACGGTCGAAGCCCGCCGCGCGCGGGTGGCGACGAGGTGGGCCAGCACGAGGTCCACCGCAAGGAACGCCAGGAACTGGCCCTGATACGCGTCCGACTGGCCCGCGTCGCCGGTGCTCAAGCGGCCCGCCACCACGGCGGTGGCACCGAGAAGGACCAGGATCAGTGTCAGCACCGGCCCGCGGCGCAGGACGCCGACGAGCAGGGTTGCCGCGAGCAGGGCGCCGATGCCCTGGACCGTGCCGGAAGCCCGGGGCGCGCCCCCGATGAGCAGGCCCACCGCGAGGACGTACAGCACGCCTCCCGCCCAGGCGGTGACTCGTGTTCCCGTCGGGGCGGCGGGCGGTATGTCGTTCATCCCGTGAGGCTATCCAGCCGCCGCCCCTCTGGCTTCCGCCCGTGGGCTTACGTCCACGGGCGCATGCGGGCCCGGCATTGCCGCCCATGGCCCGCTGTCCTGAACGCGCCTGCCCGGCAGGGTTGTTCAGGTGATCGAAGTCAATGAACTCACCAAGCGCTACGGCGGCAAGACCGCCGTCGACCAGCTGTCCTTCACCGTGCGACCCGGCCAGGTCACCGGCTTCCTCGGCCCCAACGGCGCGGGAAAGTCCACCACTTTGCGGATGATCCTCGGCCTGGAGAGCCCCACGGCGGGGGCCGCCACCGTCAGCGGGGTGCCCTTTCGCCGTCATGCCCGGGGACTGCGGCACGTCGGCGCGCTCCTCGACGCCGGCCAGGTCCACGGCGGACGCACCGCCACGGCCCACCTGTCCGCCCTGGCCCGGAGCAACGGGCTCTCCCCGCGCCGGGTGGGGGAGGTACTGGACGCGGTGGGGCTGGCCGAGGCCGCGAACCGCCGGATCGGCGGGTTCTCGCTCGGCATGAAGCAGCGGCTGGGCGTCGCCACGGCCCTGCTCGGCGATCCGCCGGTGCTGATGTTCGACGAGCCGGTCAACGGCATGGACCCCGAAGGCGTGCTCTGGATGCGGCGCCTCTTCCGGCGCCTCGCCGCCGAGGGCCGCACGGTCTTCCTCTCCAGTCACCTCATGTCGGAGATGGAGAACACCGCCGATCAGCTGGTGGTCATCGGCCGGGGCCGGCTCATCGCGGCGGAGTCCGTGCGGGACTTCGCGGCGCGCAGCACCGGCGTCGGGGTCGTGGTGGGTACGCGGCAGGCCGCCGAGCTGGCGGCCGTACTGACCGCCGCGGGCGCATCGGTCGAACCGGAGGGGTCGGCGGGCGCCGAGAAGCTCGCCGTGACCGGGCTGGCAGCCGACCGGATCTCCGTACTCGCCTTCGAGAACGGGATCCTCCTGAACGAACTGACCACCCGCACCGCCTCGTTGGAGGAGGCCTTCATGGAACTGACCGCCGACAGCGTCGAATACCAGGCAGGACAACCACGATGACCACACTCGCCCCCGCCGCCGGGGCCGGCACGGCCGCGTCCCTCGCCGAGCCGCCCGCCCGCTTCGGTGATCTGATCGCCTCCGAGTGGATCAAGACGCGGTCCCTGCGCTCCACTCCATGGGTTCTCGCGCTCATCACCCTGTTCGTGATCGGGTCCGCCGTCGTGGCAGCGCTCGCGGACAAGGCCGCGGGCTCGCGGCCCGGCGCGTTCCTGCCCTACGACGCGTTTCCCTCGACCGGATACCTGACGCTGATACTGGTCGCCACCAGCATGGGGGCCCTCGCCGTCGTCAGTGAGTACAGCAGCGGTCTGATCCGCACCACCACCGTGGCCGTCCCCGCCCGGGGTGCGGTGGTGCTGGCCAAGGCGGTCGTCACCGCGGGGCTGTGGACCGCGGCCGGCACGGTCGCCTCGCTGGGTTCGTTCCTGGCGTCCCAGGCCGTCCTGAGCGGGCACGGGGCCGCGGTATCCCTCAATCACCCCGACGTGGTGCGGCCGTTGGTGGCCTCCGCGTTGCTGGCGCCGGTGTGCGCTCTGACCGGGCTCGGTCTGGGCGTTCTGCTCCGCCATGCCGCCGGGACCATGATCACCGGTGTCTTCGCCCTGCTGATGCTGCCCACCATGTTCTCGGAAAGCAGCCGCTGGTCGGCGGATTTCAGGCACGCGATGGTGTCGGCCGCCTGGACGCGCCTGGTCGCGATCTGGGAGCCGGACCCCGGATCCCTGGGCTACACCGCCACGGTCCTCGGCTCTTGGGCCGTCTATGTCCTGTGGCCGCTGCTCGCGGTCGCCCTCGCGGTGGTCGTCGTACGGCGCCGGGATGTGTGAACGCGTCTCCCGGAGGGGCTCGGCGATACGGGAACGGCGAGACGGGAACGGCGATAGAGGAACGGCGATAGAGGAACGGCGATACGAGCTCCTGGTGTCGCACCCGGACTTACGTCAGGGCCTCGGTCCAGCGGGCTCGGGCCTGTTCGGGGGAGCGGAGCAGGGCCAGGGGGTGCAGGCCGCGGCTCTGGCCGGTCGACAGGAGCTCCGGCAGCCGGGGGAGTGGGGCCACGGCCGCGACATCGTCCAGGACGAGCGTCATTGGTGGGTCGAGGCGACCGTCAGATGACCGTTCGGCCATGCGGCGGCCGCGCTCGACCACGTCTGAGGCGAGTGCCGTGAGCAGAGGCATCGCGGCGGGACGGGACCGGGGATCCTCGATCGCTTCACCCACCACATAAAGAGTGCCCCCCTCGTTCACGAATGATTCCAGAGCGAGCGAATCCGCTCGGTTCGGTGTGCACGCCTCGCGGATGTGGATCGAGGAGAGGCAGTCGAGGGCGCGGGCCGTCAACTGCTGTGCGATCTCCCGGCGTTCGGGATACGCGGTGAGGGCGGACTCCAGGAGCCCGGCACTGCCGCTCTGCGCCTTGGGGTGGGTGCGCAGGATGCGTACGGCCTCATGGGCGGCCGTGCCCTGGGCCCAGCGGTGCAGTTGCTTGATCGCCCTGCCGTCCCGGCTCTCCAGGGCGGCCGCGTGCAGCCAGCACCGCAGGAGGGTCTCCGCGGTGTCGGCCATCGCCGCGTCCATCCGGGCCTGGGGGCGTACGGGGGCGAGCAGGGCGGCGGCCCGGGCGGTGGCGGTGTCCTGGTCCTCGCAGCCGGCGGTGGGGGACCAGTGGAGGCGGGCGGGGGTGTCACAGCGGTGGGTGGGGTCGTAGACGTGGACGGGGCCGAGCTTGGCCCGGGCGTCCTTGGTCTCGGCCCACAGGGTGGCGTCCGAGGTGACCACCAGGGCGGGCCCCTCGGCGTCCTGGATCGCCTGGACGGCGGCGGGCCTTCGGGATTCGGGGGCGCCGAAGAGCAGCCGGGGGGTGGCCTGTTCGGCACGGGGGAGCGGAATGTGATCCGCGGGGGCGGTCGCGTACTCCCCTGTGGGGTGCGGGAGTTGGGGCGCCGTGGTGGCCGCCGCTACGGGCGCGGGATGGACCGGGGGCGCGGGGTCGGTGGGCCGCGTGGTGTGGATGGGCGGTGCGGTCTCGACGGGTTGTGCGGGGTACGGGAGCGGGGGCTCGGCGGCCGGGGTTCGCGGTGGGTGGGTGCCGGCGGGGGCGTCCGGAACGGGGGTCGCGGTGGCGGGGGCGGTCGCGGAGGTGAGTTTCGCTCTCGCGCGTACCGCGCGCCATCGGGTGAACGTTCCCAGAGCGAAAATCGTCAGAACGATCACGATGAGCAGTTCGCCGATCAGCAGACCCCAGAACAGGCCGTACCCCGACAGGGCCGAGGGCGGGGTGTCGGGCCAGGCCGCGGGCAGGTCGTGGGGGGCCGTGACCAGGGCGCGCAGGGCCATCGGGCTGTGCGTGAACGATACGCCTGGGGGCCAGGCCCCCTGGGTGAAGAGGCCGCCGAGGCCGGTGGCCGTCCACACCAGGACGGTCAGGCCGAGCAGAAAGGCCAGCAGTCCGACCAGGAGGGAGTCCGGGATGCCTCGCTGGTCGCCTCTCGGGGTGCCCGCCGCGCTCATTCAGGCCACCGTGGACTCGGGGGAGTCGGATGCCAGTCGTTGCCGTTCCATCGTCGCCGCTCGCCGTTCCGTCTCGGATTCGAGTTGGGAGTCCAGCTCCGAGGCCAGGATGTCGTCCGTGGCCGCGGATTCCGTCATGGCGCGGTCGGTGAAGACCAGGGGCCGTTCCCGCTCGGTGATCAGGTGTTTCACCACCTGGACGTTGCCGTTCACGTCCCATACCGCGATGCCGGGGGTCAGGGTCGGGATGATCTCCACCGCCCAGCGGGGCAGGCCGAGGACGCGGCCGGTGGCCCGTGCCTCGTCGGCCTTCTGGGCGTAGATCGTCCTGGTGGAGGCCATCTTCAGGATCGCGGCCGCCTCCCGCGCCGCGGCGCCGTCCACGACGTCGCTGAGGTGGTGGACCACCGCCACGAACGACAGGCCGAGGCGGCGGCCGAACTTCAGGAGGCGCTGGAAGAGCTGGGCCACGAAGGGGCTGTTGATGATGTGCCAGGCCTCCTCGACCAGGAAGATGCGCTTCTTCCGGTCGGGGCGGATCCAGGTGTGCTCCAGCCAGACGCCCACGATCGCCATCAGGATCGGCATCGCGATCGAGTTGCGGTCGATGTGCGAGAGGTCGAAGACGATCAGCGGGGCGTCCAGGTCGATGCCGATCGTCGTCGGGCCGTCGAACATGCCGCGCAGGTCGCCGTCGACCAGACGGTCGAGGACGAGGGCGACGTCAAGGCCCCAGGCGCGCACGTCTTCTATGTCGACGTTCATCGCCTCGGCCGATTCGGCCTCGGGGTGGCGCAGCTGCTCGACGATGTCGGTCAGGACCGGCTGGCGGTCGGTGATCGTGGCGTTGACATACGCGTGCGCCACCTTGAGAGCGAAACCCGATCGTTCGTCCAGGCCATGACCCATCGCAACTTCGATGATCGTTCGAAGCAGGGCGAGCTGGCCGGTCGTGGTGATCGCCGGGTCCAGGGGGTTGAGCCGGATGCCGCCGTCCATCGCGGTCATCGGGTCGAGCCGGATGGGAGTTATCCCCAGCTCGCGCGCGATGAGGTTCCACTCGCCGACGCCGTCCTCGCCCTGGGCGTCCAGGACCACGACCTGCCGGTCGCGGAACCTCAACTGCCGCAGCACATACGTCTTTTCGAGCGCCGACTTGCCGTTGCCGGACTCGCCGAGCACCAGCCAGTGGGGCGCCGGGAGCTGCTGCCCGTACAGCTGGAACGGGTCGTAGATGTAGCCCTTGCCGCTGTACACCTCGCGACCGATGATCACGCCGGAGTCGCCGAGGCCGGGGGCGGCCGTCGGCAGATAGACGGCCTGGGCCTGGCCCGTGGAGGTGCGGACGGGCAGCCGGGTGGTCTCCACCTTGCCGAACAGCAGGGCGGTGAAGGCGTCGGTGATGAGAGACAGCGGATCTCGCATGGCGGGTACTGCCTCTCAACTAGCGGCGGATTCCGGTCGCGAACGGCAAGGTGTTGACGAAGGCCCGGTGGTGCTCGCGGTCGCACCACTCCAGCTTCAGATACGACTTGCCCGCCGAGGCCCTGATGGTCCGCTTGTCGCGGGCCAGCGCCTCCGGCGAACGCGAGGACACCGTGATGTAGCCGACCAGGTTGACGCCGGCCGCGCCGCTCGCGAGGTCCTCGCCGCGCTGGTCGAGACGGCCGTGGGCGGCGATGTCGCGGGGGTCGACGGTGCGGTTCATCTTGGCCGCGCGGGACGCCTCGGCCTCGTCGTTGGTCTTCTCCGTGAGCATGCGCTCGATCGCGACTTCGGTGGGTTCGAGGTCCATGCAGACGGCGACCGTACGGATCACATCCGGGGTGTGGACGAGCAGCGGGGCGAGGAAGTTGACGCCGACCGGCGTCATCGGCCACTCCTTCACCCAGGCCGTGGCGTGGCACCAGGGCGCCCGGGTCGAGGACTCCCGGGTCTTGGCCTGGAGGTAGGTCGGCTCGACGGCGTCGAGCTCGGCCGGCCAGGCGTTGCGCTTGGTCATGGCCTGGATGTGGTCGATGGGGTGGTCCGGGTCGTACATGGAGTGCACGAGCGAGGCGAGCCGGCTCTGGCCCAGCGGCTGGCGTACCCGGATGTCGGCCTCGGCCAACCGGGCGCAGATGTCGGTGAGTTCGCGTGCCATGACGACCGCGAGGCCCGCGTCCCGGTCGAGCTTGCGGCCGTGCGGGTTGGCGGCGCGGGCCATGGCGTGCGCCTCGGCGGCGAGTTCGCGGCTGTACTGCATGCACGCGACGAGGTAGGCGCGGTGCTGCTCGCTGGAGGTGGACACCATCGACTGGAGCTGCTCGTAGGACTCCTGGAGCCAGCCCGGCGCCTTGGGGTCGCCGCGCTGGGAGACGTCCTTGGCGTGGGCGTCGGGGTCGGCGGGCAGGGTGCGGGCCAGCATCTGGAGGCGCGTCACGAAGCCGTCGCCGTTGGCGACGTGCTTGAGGAGCGTGCCGAAGCGGTCGACGAGCGCCTCCTGGTCCTCGCTGTCGCGCAGGCCGACGCCGGGCCCCTCGATCTCGATCGCGGCGGTGACGGTACGGCGGTCCGCGTGCAGCAGGACCGCGAGCTCGTCGGGGCCGAAGGGGGCCGCGAGCCAGTTGACGTGGCCGATGCCGGGCGGCGGCCCGACCTCGATCTCGCGCCCGTCGAGCCGTACGCCTGCCTCGGCCACGCCCGAACGGTAGGCGGTGCCGCGGCGCAGCGACCGCTTGTAACTGCGGTTGATCTCGAACCACTTGTAGAACGTGCGGTGCTTGTACGGGAGGTAGACCGCGGCGAGCGCCAGGAACGGGAAGCCCATCAGGAGCACGATCCGCAGCGACAGGACGGGGACCAGGAGTCCGCACATCATGCCGAGGAACGCGCCGCCGATGATCAGGACGATCTCGCCGGTCTCGCGGTTCTTGCCGACGACGGCCGACGGCCGGGCACGGCCGATCAGATACGTACGGCGGGGCGCGACCGGTTGGGACTGGGTCGTCAACGCCCTCCACCTCCAGTGTTCTTGTTACCTGCGGTGCCGCCGGAGTTGCGGCGGTGGGTGTGCGGGGTGCCGGACGTGGGTCCGGAGCCGCTGCGGGGCGGGGGTGCGGCGGAGGGGACAGTTCCGCCGCCGGCCCCGCCGGCCCCGCCGGAGCCGCGGCTGCTGTGGGCGGCCACGCCACCGGACAGGGGGTTGGTGGGGCGGGCCTGGGCGGCGCCGCCCCCCTGGTTGCCCCGGCCGCTGTGGGTCTTGATGCCCTGGGAGACCAGGGCGGCGGGCGAGGAGATGAGGGCCGCGGCCTGGGAGCCGTCGGTGGCCTGCTTGCGGTTGGTGCGGGCGGAGGCGATCTCGTCGCCGAAGCCGGGCACGAAGCGGTAGATCATCGCCGAGGCGAAGATCGCGAGCAGGATGATCGCGAGGCCGGAGACGACGGCCGAGAACGAGTCGGGGCCCTTCCCGGAGGAGAGCGCTCCGGCGAGCCCGAGCACGATCACGATGACCGGTTTCACCATGATCACGGCGATCATGATGCCGGCCCAGCGGCGGACGTGGCCCCACATGTTCTTGTCGACGAGCCCCGCGTACACCACGGTGCCGAGCAGCGCGCCGACGTACAACAGGGCCGCCCGGACGACCAGTTCGAGGAAGAGGATGCCGGAGGCGAGGATCGAGACGAGCGAGACGACGATCAGCATGATCGGGCCGCCCCCGATGTCCGTGCCCTTCTTGAGCGCGGCCGAGAACGACCCGAAGAACACGTCCGACTGGTTGCCGGTCGCGTTGGAGATCGCCTCGGTCACGGCGTCCGTCGCCGATACGACGGTGTAGAGGATCAGCGGGGTGAACGCGCAGGCGAGCACGGTCAGCCACAGGAAGCCGACGGCTTCCGAGATCGCCGTCGACAGCGGCACCCCCCGGATGGCCCGCTTGGCGACGGCCAGGAGCCACAGGACGAGGGTGAGGAAGGTGGCGGCGGCGAAGACGACGGCGTACTGGGTGCGGAAGCTGTCGTTGGTGAAGTCCACGGTGGCCGTGTTCTTCACGGCGTCGGAGAGCTTGCCGACGATCCAGGCGGCGGCGTCGGCGCAGCCCTTGGCGAGGGAGGTGAGGGGGTCGGCGGTCCCGGCCGGGTCGGGAGCCGTGGTTTTGGAACCGCCCTTGGCGCTGCCGTTCTCGCAGTACTCCTTGGCGAGGCCGACGATGAGGTCGCAGGGGTTGTTGCTGCTGCTCGGGCTGGGGCTCGGACTGCCGGCCGGTGTCGGCGTCGGGCTGGGCGCCGCCCAGGCGCCGGAGGCGAGCATCACCACCGAGGGTGGCAGGGCCGCGAGCAGGGAGTACGAGAGCGCACGCCGGCTACCGGGCATAGGTGAAGCCTCCGTATCCCTGAACGGCCTTGGCGATCTCGTCGGCGGTCGAGGCGCGGTTGTCGCCGCTGACGGGGGTGGGCCCCTCCGCCTGCGACGAGGACGCGATCTTCCAGTCCCCATCGATCCACTTGAGCTTCTCGGTGAGGGTGAACCAGGTCTGGGTCACGGGCTTGGTCGACCCCGCGCCGGCCAGGCCGACGAGGCCGGTGCACCAGACCTCGACCGTGGCGGACGTGCCGTCCTGCTGGGTCGCCTTGGTGCCGACCGGGACGGTGCGCGACACGAAGGTGAGCCCCGAGGGCGTGGAGCCGTCGTCGTTAAGGCCCACGTTCTTGAAGAAGCTCGGGGTGTACGCCTGGTCGAGCCTGCCGAGCAGCCCGTCCACGATGGCGGGGTCATGGGTGGCCCGCACGATCTCCCCGCGGGTGCTGGGCTTGAACATGCCGTCCGACCCCAACGCCACCGCGTAATTCGCCGCAGCCGACTGCGCCCCCTGCTCGGTCTGGGGAAAGCCCGAGGCGATTCCGGACTGCTTGCCGGACACCGGCTTCGTGCCCGTCGCCGCCGTGGACTGGGCGGTGCCCGGCTTGGCCGCGTTGTCGGGGGACGTGGCCGCGTCGTCGCCGCTGCGGTTCGCGAAGGCGATCGCCGCGATCAGGAGGACGACGACGCCGACCACCATGACCAGGGAGCGGGAGGTGCGCGGGGGCCGGCGGGTGGCGCCGTAGCCGTCCGTGGGGCCCTCGGGCATGCGGGTGCGGGTCTGGCGGGTGCCGCCGAGCGTGTTGAAGCGGTCGTCGGCGTGGCCGGAGTCGCCCCCGCCGTGGCCCGGCTCGTCGTCGAAACTCATGCCTGCGCCCCCTCGACCGTGTGCGGTTCCGCGTAGTACGACGGTAGCCGTGCTGGTTGCCGCGCGGGCGCGGTGTGGTGACTCGACATCAGGGGGACGCAACCTCTGCCGGTGGGCGCGACGGACGGATGGTGTGAGGGGGACGGGAGGGGAGAGGTTCGACTGACGCCGGGTCAGACAGCCATCCCGTACACGATGGTGAAGAGCGTGCCGAGCGAGCCGATGATGAAGACTCCGGTCAGGCCGGCCACGATCAGGCCCTTGCCCTGTTCGGCGCTGAAGGTGTCGCGCAGCGCCGTCGCTCCGATCCGCTGTTTGGCCGCACCCCATACCGCGATGCCGAGGCAGAGGAGGATGGCGACCGCCATCACCACCTCCACCATGATGCGGGCCTCGTTGCCGAGCGTCCCGAACGGCCCCCAGTTGGGGGCGATTCCGCCGATGATGGTGGTGATGTCGCCTTTTCCGGCTGCCAGGTACATGTAACTCACCGCCCCTGTCGGGTAGTTCGATGCCCCTGCCCCATGGCATGGGTCAGGTTCTATCTTCGCTGATGAAACCGCCGGAGTAGGACGCCTTCGCGCCTCTCTTTACCCGCTTTCGCACACCAGTGCCGGTCCGACCGCCCTGACCTGCGGCGAACCGGCTGTTGACGAAAGTGCGTATGGTCACTCTGTGTATCACGCAGGGTGACTCCGGGCAATGACTGTCGTTGTTACACCCTTGGGCCGCTTGTCGTGTCGGCGGCCGACGGCGCAGGTGGGGACCGGGGGCCGTTCATAGAAAGTTCTCAGAAAAGGTTCATGGTCGCTCTCAGTCGGGGCAGCGAGAGTCACAGTGTTCGCAGTCAGCAGCACGCCCGCCGACCACCAGGAGACGCACCGTATGAAGCGCACTGGCATCTTCGGGAAGAAGTTCGTGACCGGGCGCGGAAGATTCGGCGCGCTGTCGGCCGCCGTGGCGCTCCTCGTCATACCGGCGTACGGGGGCCAGGCCGCGGAGGCGAGCGGCCGGACGGCGCCCGCGCCGGCCACCGCCGAGAACGCCCGGGTGGGGGCGCTGTTCAAGGGGGGCCTGGGCGACGGGCACTACTGCACGGCGTCGGTGGTGCGCAGCGCGGGCCGCGACCTCATCGTCACCGCCGCGCACTGTCTGCCCGCGGACGAGTCGGAGGGTGGCAAGGCGGTGTTCGTGCCGGGCTACCGGGACGGGTCGGCGCCGTACGGGACCTGGCCGGTGGAGTCCGTGTACGAGGACGACCGCTGGAACGAGGACGGGGACCAGGACAGCGACGTCGCCTTCGCCGTGCTCGGGCCCGGCTCGGAGGGCGGCAGGAAGATCGAGGACGTGGTGGGCGGCGCCCCGCTGTTCGCGGGCCGCGCGACCGGGATGGCCGCCACGCTGACCGGTTATCCGTCCGATGCCGAGGTCCCCCAGGTCTGTACGAACACCGCCGTCGCGTACGGGAACACCCAGCAGCGGATCGACTGCCCCGACTTCCCCGGCGGCACCAGCGGCAGCCCCTGGGTCGTCGAGGGCGGGGCGGTCGCGGGGGTGATCGGGGGCTACCAGTTCGGCGGGGACGACCCCGACGTCTCGTACAGCGTCGTCTTCGGGCCGCGCACCAAGGCGCTGTTCCGGCTGGCGGAGTCGGCGGGTGCCCCGAAGACGGCGGCGGTGGCGAAGGCGGCCGCGCCCCAACCGGTCGCGAGCGGCGGGTCGCTGACCACACCTCAGCCCGCGGCGCCGGATGGGGATGCCGGGTCGGCTCCGTCGGGGCGGCCGATGGTGTGTGCCTGTCTGATGCCGTGAGGGCCCTTGCGGCGGTGTGAATCCCGGGCGCCACCCCGCAGTTGAACGCGCACCGTCACATGGCAGGGTTGAGCGGTGGACACGCTCAGGCCTTCGCAGGATCCGGAACGGATCGGTACCTACGCATTGCTCGCCCGGCTCGGGGCGGGTGGCATGGGGATGGTGTACCTCGGGCGGTCGCCGGGCGGGCGGCTCGTCGCGATCAAGGTGATCAAGGACGAGATCACCGACCACCCCGAGGCCCTGACCCGCTTTCGCCGCGAGGCGGAGACCGTACGGGCGGTGCGCAGCGCGTACACCGCGAACCTCATCGACGCGTCGCTGTCCGCGCCGCCGTACTGGCTGGCCACGGAGTACGTCGCCGGGCCGACCCTTTCCCACGCCGTGCGTGAGCGGGGCGCGTTCCCCGCGGACACCTGTCTGCGCCTGTTCGCGGCGCTCGCGGAGGGGCTCGCGAGTGTGCACGGGTACGGGGTGACCCATCGCGACCTGAAGCCCCAGAACGTCATCCTGTCGCCCCAGGGACCCCAGCTCATCGACTTCGGCATCGCCAAGGGCGCGGAGGACACGGCCCTCACCCGCACGGGCCTCGCCCCCGGCACACCGGGGTTCACGGCGCCCGAGGTGCTGATGCGCAATCAGGTGGGCGCGGCGGCGGACGTGTTCGCGCTGGGGGCGACGATCGCGTTCGCGGCGACGGGGCGGGCGCCGTTCGGTTCGGGTGCGATGGAGTCCGTCTCGTACCGGGCCGTGCACGAGGACATCGACGTCGAGGGCGTCGAGCCGGGGCTCGCGGCCCTGATCCGGGCCTGTGTGGCCAAGGACCCCGCGGACAGGCCCGGCGCGGGCGAGGTCATCGCGGCGTGCGGGGTGGACTCGGCGCTGGTGGAGGACCGGTTCTACCGGCCGCTGATGAGCCTCGGCGACGCGATCCCGCAGTACGCCGTACCGGCCACCCCCGCTCCCTCGGCCACGCCCGCGCAGGCCACCCCCGCGCTGGTGCACGACCTGCCCACGGCGGCGCCCGCCCAGCCGTCCGCACACCCCGCGACCTATGTGCCGACCGCGCTGGGCGCCCCCGCCAGGCGCCGCGCCACGCCCTGGCTCGCGGCGGGCGCGGTCGCGGTGGTGCTGGGCCTGGTGGGGGCCGGTCTGGTGTGGTGGCTGCCGGGCCGGGGCGAGGGCGCCGGGACCGCGCACGGCACCGCCACGCCGGCCCCGAAGGCCTCGGTGTCCGGCGCCCCGGGGCCGACCCCCGCCGCGGACACGACCGGCGGCGCGGTGAAGCCGGTGGGCCTGCCGGGGTACATCGAGCAGACCAACCCCTCGCGGGACTACTGGAACTCGCCGTCGGGGACCTGCGGGCTGCCCGTCGAGGAGCGGCTGAACCCGAACTTCCCCGCGTACTCGGTGACCGAGGCCGGAAGCCCGGAGCACAAGGAGGTGCTCAAGGGGAAGCTGAAGGTGGGCTTCATGATGAAGGCGTACGCCGACGGCCAGGTGAAGGCGCCCTATTACGTGTCGCTCGTCGTCAAGCCGCCGCACGCCATCGACCCGGACACCGGGGCCCCGGCGGCGGGCGTGCTCCAGCCGAATCTCTCCCTCGGTTATGCCAGCAAGCCCGTCGACCTCTTCGCCAAGGGCCTGGGACAGTGGGTCGAGTTCACCTATCCCGACGACTTCACCGAGACCGTCATGGGGAAGCCGCATCCCGCCGTCGAGGTGGGCAAGGACCCCGGGGACTGGACACTGCTCGTCGAGCATGTGAAGGGGCCGAAGGAGTACGCCTCCATCGTGTGCACGGGCTTCAAGGCGGGTGGCTGATACACGCCACTCCGGGAGAACGCCGGTGAATCCGGCCCGGATGGGGGAGGGTTGAGGGGTGCGCAAGGTCTGGTTGGTCGGCGGTGTCGGGCTCGGGGTGTGCCTGAGCTTCATCGCGCTGCTCGTCGTCGGCACGTATTCGGCCGCCGCCGGGCTCGCGTCCGGTTCCGGCTCGGCGGTGGGGCTCGCCAAGGGGGCGGTGCCCGCCGCGTATCGGGCCGTGGTGCAGAAGTGGGGCACCCTCTGCCCGGCCATCAACCCGGCCCTGCTCGCGGCCCAGCTCTACCAGGAGAGCGGTTGGGACCCCAAGGTGGTGAGCTCGGCCGACGCGCGCGGTATCGCGCAGTTCATCCCCGGTACGTGGGAGACCCACGGGATCGACGGCAACGGGGACGGCAAACGGGACATCTGGGATCCCGAGGATGCCATTCCGTCAGCCGCCTCGTACGACTGTGAATTGGCCAAATACGTCAAGGACGTACCCGGGGACACGACCGACAACATGCTCGCCGCGTACAACGCCGGGGCGTACCGCGTCATCCAGGCGCGCGGTGTTCCGGGCATCCGCGAAACCCAGGGCTACGTGAAAACCATCCGCTCCCTGGAGAAGAGCTTCGCCGCCCCCGTGGGCCGCGTGCAGCCCTCGCAGCAGGCGGCGGGGGCCATCTACTACGCGCAGCAGAAGCTCGGGACTCCCTACCTCTGGGGCGGGGAGGGGACGCCCGAGCAAGGGGGGCGGTTCGACTGTTCGGGGCTTACGCAGGCCGCGTACCAGAGCGTGGGGATCACGCTGCCCCGGGTCGCCAACGACCAGTACAACGCCGGCCCGCACCCCGCCCGCAACGAACTGCTCCCGGGGGACCTGGTGTTCTTCTCGACGGACCTCGGCAACTCGCGCGCCATCCACCACGTGGGCCTCTATGTGGGTGGCGGGTACATGATCAACGCCCCCTACACCGGCGCCGTCATCCGCTTCGACAAGATCGACGCGCCCGACTACTTCGGCGCGACCCGGGTCACCAAGGACGGTGCGGCCGCGCTGCCCGGCTCCAAAGCGGGGGCCTGAACACGGCCCCTCGATGGCTGGAACTCTCCGTGAAGCCAAGGCCCTGAGCTGGGACGACGAGTCACTCTTCGATAACGTCGGCGTGATCATTCGGTGGAGAGTGGAACGCGGCGGGCGCCGAGGGCGTTCCCTGGACAGTGACTGATGTACGTACTGACCACGGGGGTTGGTAGCAGGACGCAACAAGGCAAGGGGCCGCAGCATGGCTGGACTCGCATTCGACGGAGCGAATCCCGATGTCGGCCTGCTCTACGACATCAACGGCCTCGCCCAGGACGCCCCGTCCTGGTTCGACCGGGCGATGGCCTTCGTCGGGGAGTACGGCCTCCTGCTGGGCCTCGTGCTCGTCGTGCTGTGGTGCTGGTGGAGCGTGCGGCGCGCGGAGGACCGGCAGTCGGCGGTCGCCTCCGTCGCCGGGATCGTGTGGGCGCCGCTGGCCGCCGGGATCGCCGTCCTGGTCAACATCCCCATCCGCGGCTTCGTGCAGCGGCCGAGGCCCTTCCTCGACCACAAGGGCCTCGACGTCCTGGTCGACGGCAAGAGCGACTTCTCGTTCGTCAGCGACCACGCCACCCTCGCCATGGCCATCGGCACCGGACTCTTCGTCGCCAACCGCAAGTTCGGCCTGATCGCGCTCGGCCTCGCCCTGCTCGAAGGGTTCAGCCGGGTCTACATGGGAGTGCACTACCCGACCGACGTCGTGGGTGGTTTCGCGCTCGGCACCGCCGTCACGCTGCTCCTCGCGCCGCTCGCCCAACTGCTGCTGACCCCGGTCGTCGCGGCCGTCGCCCGCTCCCCCCGGCTCGGCCTCCTGGTGCACTCACGCCGGGCTCTGACGGTCGTTCCGGCCGCGCCCGGTGGCGCCGTCGGCCGGCCGGGCACCGAGGAGCGCGACCTCGCGGCCTGACCCGTGGACGACGCAGCTCCGCGTCCCCGTGGACGACCCGCCTGCGCGTCACAGCGCCTGCGGGAAGTCGAAGAGCCTGCCGGGGTCGTACTGCCGCTTCAGCTGCGCCAGGCGCCCCGCGTTCGCGCCGTAGTAGGCGGTACGCCAGTCGTTGAGCGCGGGGTCGGGATAGTTCTGGTAGGCCGCGCCCGAGGCGTAGGGGCGCATCGCGTCATGGGTACGGGCCAGCCAGGACTGCTGGGTGGTGCCGGGGGTGCCGGGGACCCACGAGGCGATGTACTGGGCGAGCACCCGTGAGGTGCGGTGCACGAAGGCGGTCGCGTCCGGGGCGACCCGGTTGATCGCGCCGCCGAGCGCGGTGAGCACGAGGGTGCCGCCGCCTCCGTTGTCGCCGGGTGCGATGCGGGTGAACTCCTCGGCGGATGACAGGAGTTGGCGTACGCCAGGCTCGGGGAGCGCCTTCGTGTAGAAGTCGGACTTCGCGGCGTACGTCTCGCGCTGGAGCACCCCCTGCGGGGAGCGGCCCGGGGTCGTGCCGGGCAGATGGCACTGGGCCTGGCTGAAGGTGGAGCACCCCGCGTACAGCAGCATCGCGTCCTGGAATCCGGTGCGGTGCAGGGCCACCGTGGAGGCGGGGGCGCCCGCCCGGTCGGCGAGGCGGTCGAGGGCGTTCTGGAGATCGCCGTAGGAACCGATCGAGAACGCGGCGACGTTGACGGTCGGATCGGCCCCGCCGACCGCGCCCGCCACATGGGCCGCGGACCAGATCTCGTCCGGCTGGTCGGGGCCCCACTCCTGCCAGGCCTCGATCACCCCGCGCGCGTGCCGCCAGGGCCAGGTGAGGAAGGCGGTCACCCCGCGGGGCGCCTGGTGCGTACGGAAGGTGAAGCCCGTGACCACGCCGAAGGTGCCGTTGCCCGCGCCGCGCAGGGCCCAGAACAGGTCCGGGTTCTGGTGCTGACTGGCCGTCAGTTCCCGTCCGTCGGCGGTGACGAGGTCGATCGAGGTCACGCTGTCGCAGGTGAGGCCGTAGGCGCGGGCCGTGACGCCGTGTCCGCCGCCCAGGGCCAGGCCCGAGACGGCGACCGTGGGGCAGGAGCCGCCGGGGATGGTGCGCCCGCCGCGCGCGAGGCCGGTGTAGACGTCCAGGAGGCGGGCGCCCGCGCCGATGGTGCCGTCGGCGCCGACCGTGTTCAGGCGCGATACGTCGATCACCAGGCGCCCGGTCCCCGAGGACCAGCCCGCGTAGTCGTGGCCCCCGCTGCGGACGGCGACCGGGGTGTGGTGGGCGCGGGCGTAGGACAGGCACTCCTGGACGTCCGCGGCGTGGGCCACATAGGCGACGGCGTCCGGCTTCTGGCCGTCGAAACGGGTGTTGTAGAGCTGGCGGGCGGTGGCGTAGTCGGCGTCGCCGGGGCGGACGAGCCTGCCCTCCAGGGAGTGGGCCAGCGCGTTCCAGTCGGCGGGCGCCGGGGGGCTCGGGGACGGAGTGCGGGTCGCGGTCGGGGTCGGCGTGGGCTCGGGGTGCCCGGAGGCGCCGCACGCGGAGGCGGTGAGCGCGGCCGCGGCGCCGGTGGCGGCGGTCAGGAGGGTGCGGCGGCGCATGGGGGCTCCCGGAGGGCGTGGGGCGGGCGCTGTGCCCGCTTCTTCCCCGCCCAGCCCCACGCCGAACCGGCCGCCCGCGACGGGCGCCGCCTCAGGCGTCGACGGGGTCCGGGGGAGCGGGGGGAGGGGGAAGCGCGAGGGCGTGGGTCTCGGCGTCCAGGCGGGCTCTGTCGCGGCTTCGGCGGGCCGGACCGGCCCAGCCGCAGGAGCAACGGGCCACGGCGAAGCTGCCGCGCTCCGTGAGGGAGGTCTGGTGGGACACCTCACCACCGTACTGCGGGCGTGACGGGGGCCGTACCGCGGTCGTTAGGAGGTACGGGCCAGTCCAAGGGCGTTGGGGGTTCGGCGGCGATGGTGGTGCAACGGCACGGAGCCGGGCGAGCGGGTGCGATCGTGGCCGCCGCGCTGGTGGGCGGCGTGATCGCGGGCGTCGCAGGGTGCGGCGGAAGCAGTGCGGAGATCGCGAGCGGGTCCGCGCCCGATCCGGCGGCGCTGGTGCGGGCGGCGGCCGATCGGCTGGTGGCGGCCGGGAGTTCGCGGGCCACCACCTCCATGGAGATGGCCACCGGGGGCACCCGGGTCACGATCCGGGGCATGGGCACGTACGACTTCCGGCGCAGAACCGGGGAGTTGACGGTGCTGCTGCCCCAGGACGCCAAGGGCACCGAGGAGCGGCGGCCGCTCACCGAACTCCTCGCGCCGGGCGCGCTCTACATGAAGAACCGGGGCGCCGGGGTGCCCGCCGACAAGTGGGTGCGCGTCGACACCACCACGCTCCCGGACGGCAACCTGGTGACGGGCGGCGCCACCGAGCCGTACGCGGCCGCCGCCCTGCTGCGCGGCGCCCAGGACGTGACGTACGTCGGCGAGGAGGACCTCGCGGGGGTGTCGGTGCGCCACTACCGGGGAAGCGCGGCGCTGCCCGCCTCGGTGACGAAAGGGTTCTCCCGAGCGGTCGTGCCGTTCGACGCGTACTTCGACGCGGCGGGACGGCTGTGCAAGGTGCGCCAGCAGTTCAGCTACGTCAACCGCGGCCGGCCCGTCGCGGTCGCCTCGACGACGCTGCTGTACGCGTTCGGGACGGCCGTGAACGTACGGCTGCCGGACGCGCGGGACATCTTCGACGGGAAGATCCAGCCGTAATCAGCCAGACATGGCCCCCTCAGGGGGGCCGGTGGTGGCGGAAATGGTCCGTCCGTGCCATGCGCGGTCCCTGCCCCTCTCCCTACGCTGGGAAGCCGACGAGGCAGCAGACCCGGCGAACAGATCGAGCGAGCGAACCGACCGAGCGAACGGCAGCGAGCGACGACCGGTGGGAAGAGGTCGAGGAAGAGGTGATGTGCGTGGCTTCGCTTCGCGGTGCGACCGTCCAGGACCACGTGGCCCTCGTCGAGATCGAACTGTGCGGTGAGTTGATGATCGCGGCGTCCGCCGCCGAGGGGGACCGGCTCAGCCCGGACCTCATCGACGAGGTGCTGAACGTGGGTCAGTCCGGTGCCGGGCAGTCGGCGGAACGGTCCTGCGGGGTGGCCGGTCGCGGGAGCGCCCGGCCCTGAAGCCCGGCGGGCCGCCGCCGTCGCGGTGCCGGCGGCGCGACGTCTTCGGGCGCGGCGCCTTGGGCGCGGTGCCTTTCGGGCGCGGCCGGGGCTGGTTCCGCCGCGCCCGGGCGTGGGGCGCCCGCGCCGGACGGGGCGGGGGAGTCAGGTGCGCATCATGCGGGCGATGGCCTTGGTGGCCTCCTCGACCTTGGCGTCGATCTCGTCGCCGCCCTTGACCGCCGCGTCCGCCACGCAGTGGCGCAGGTGCTCCTCCAGGAGCTGGAGGGCGAAGGACTGGAGGGCCTTGGTGGACGCGGAGACCTGGGTGAGTATGTCGATGCAGTAGACGTCCTCGTCGACCATGCGCTGGAGGCCGCGGATCTGCCCCTCGATCCGGCGCAGCCGCTTGAGGTGCTCGTCCTTCTGCTTGTGGTAGCCGTGCACGCCGTGGTCGTGATCGGTCAGGGGGGGCTCGACCGGGGGGCCGGCTGCCTCGGTGGTCGTCATCGCGTCCTCCCGTTGTCCTTCATGTGCCAAGTGGCTGCCTTGTGCGGCAAGGGGCTTGATACCCCTCATGGGTATATGGTAACGAATTTCCGGCCCCCCTGGCGGGGGTCCGTGCTGATCACTGTGCCCGATGGGCGACACTGAGGAACGCCGGTTAGCCGTGGCCGGATGATGCGCCTAGCATCAGCCTGACCGAATCCCAAGCACTCCGAGGA
Source organism: Streptomyces sp. ASQP_92 (assembly GCF_025399895.1). Lineage (GTDB taxonomy): Bacteria > Actinomycetota > Actinomycetes > Streptomycetales > Streptomycetaceae > Streptomyces. The sequence continues at coordinate 20,811 of NZ_JAODUA010000009.1, forward strand.
CCCCACGTGCGCTTTCGTCTGACCCCCAGGGAGACGAGCTTCTACGACATGTTCTCCGCATCAGCGGACAACATCGTCACGGGCTCGAAGCTCCTCATGGAACTGCTCGGAGCGGACTCCGCGTCCCGGGCCGAGATCGCGGAGCGTATGCGGGCGGCGGAGCACGCGGGCGACGACGCCACCCACGCGATCTTCCACCAGCTCAACTCCTCCTTCATCACGCCGTTCGACCGCGAGGACATCTACAACCTCGCCTCGTGCCTCGACGACATCATGGACTTCATGGAGGAGGCCGTCGACCTGGTCGTCCTCTACAACGTGGAGGAGCTGCCCAAGGGCGTCGAGCAGCAGATCGAGGTGCTCAACCGGGCGGCCGTGCTGACCGCCGAGGCGATGCCCAACCTGCGCACGATGTCCAACCTGACCGAGTACTGGATCGAGGTCAACCGCCTGGAGAACCAGGCCGACCAGATCCACCGCAAGCTGCTCGCCCACCTCTTCAACGGCAAGTACGACGCCATCGAGGTGCTGAAGCTCAAGCAGATCGTGGACGTACTCGAAGAGGCGGCGGACGCGTTCGAGCACGTGGCGAACACGGTGGAGACCATCGCCGTCAAGGAGTCCTGACCCAGTCATGGACACCTTTGCGTTGATCGTGACCATTGGCGTCGCGCTCGGATTCACGTACACGAACGGCTTTCACGACTCGGCGAACGCCATCGCCACCTCGGTGTCGACCCGGGCGCTCACCCCCCGGGCCGCGCTCGCGATGGCCGCCGTGATGAACCTCGCCGGTGCCTTCCTCGGCAGCGGCGTCGCCAAGACGGTGAGCAAGGGCCTGATCTCCACGCCCGAGGGCAACAAGGGCATGGGCATCCTGTTCGCGGCGCTGGTCGGCGCGATCATCTGGAACCTGGTCACCTGGTACTTCGGGCTGCCGTCCTCGTCCTCGCACGCCCTGTTCGGTGGCATGGTCGGCGCGGCGCTCGCGGGCGGGACCACCGTGTACTGGTCCGGTGTGCTCGACAAGGTCGTCATCCCGATGTTCATCTCGCCGGTGATCGGCCTGATCGCCGGTTACCTCGTGATGTGCGCCATCCTGTGGCTGTTCCGCAAGTCGAACCCGCACAAGGCCAAGCGCGGATTCCGTATCGCGCAGACCGTCTCGGCGGCCGGCATGGCGCTCGGGCACGGCCTCCAGGACGCGCAGAAGACCATGGGCATCGTGGTGATGGCGCTGACCATCGCCGATGTGCAGTCCGCCGGCGACGAGATCCCGATCTGGGTCAAGTTCGCGTGTGCGGCGATGCTGTCGCTCGGCACGTACGCGGGCGGCTGGCGCATCATGCGCACCCTGGGCCGCAAGATCATCGAGCTGGACCCGCCGCAGGGCTTCGCGGCGGAGGCCACCGGTGCCTCGATCATGTTCGGGTCGTCGTTCCTGTTCCAGGCGCCGATCTCCACCACGCATGTGATCACCTCGGCGATCATGGGTGTGGGCGCCACCAAGCGGGTCAACGCGGTGCGCTGGGGCGTGGCCAAGAACATCATCCTGGGCTGGTTCATCACCATGCCGGCGGCGGCCCTGGTCGCCGCGGTGAGCTACTTCGTGGTGCAGCTCTTCTTCGGCTAGCCCCGGCAGCCGTACAGAGCGACACCCGTACAAGGCAATGGGCCCGCCTCCCCTGAGGGAGGCGGGCCCTTCGTCGTGCGGTGGCACCGCCATGCAGCACCGCAGACGGTCGGGGGCGGGCCTAGCCGAAGCGGCCCGAGATGTAGTCCTCCGTGGCCTGCACGGAGGGGTTGGAGAAGATCCGCGCGGTCTCGTCGAGCTCGACCAGCTTGCCGGGCTGCCCGACGGCCGCCAGGTTGAAGAAGGCCGTACGGTCCGAGACGCGGGCCGCCTGCTGCATGTTGTGCGTCACGATGACGATCGTGAAGCGCTCCTTCAGCTCCCCGATCAGATCCTCGATGGCGAGGGTGGAGATCGGGTCGAGGGCCGAGCACGGCTCGTCCATCAGCAGGACGTCCGGCTCCACCGCGATCGCCCTCGCGATGCACAGGCGCTGCTGCTGGCCGCCGGAGAGGCCCGAACCGGGCTTGTTGAGGCGGTCCTTGACCTCGTTCCAGAGGTTGGCGCCCTTGAGGGACTTCTCCACCACGTCGGCCAGCTCGCTCTTCTTGAACTTACCGTTCAGGCGAAGCCCCGCCGCCACGTTGTCGAAGATCGACATCGTGGGGAACGGGTTGGGGCGCTGGAAGACCATGCCGACCGTGCGGCGCACCGCCACCGGGTCGACCGCGGAGCCGTACAGGTTCTCGTCGTCCAGGAGCACCTTGCCCTCGACACGGCCGCCGGGGGTCACCTCGTGCATGCGGTTCAGGGTGCGCAGGAACGTCGACTTGCCGCAGCCGGACGGGCCGATGAAGGCGGTCACCGAGCGCGGCTCGACGGTCATCGATATGTCGTCGATCGCCTTGTGGGCGCCGTAGTAGGCGGAGAGGCCGGATACGTCGATTCGCTTGGCCATGGCTAGCTCACTGTCTTTCGGGAGGACTGGTCGCTGAGGGGGTCGCGTCAGCGACCGGTCTTGGGGGCCTTCCAGCGGGCGATGCCGCGAGCCACCAGATTGAGGATCATGACGAAGGCGATCAGGACCAGGGCCCCGGCCCACGCGCGGTCGTACGCCGCGTCGCTGCCCACCCGGTACTGCTCCCAGATGTAGAAGGGCAGCGAGGACTGGGCGCCTTCGAAGGGGTTGGTGTTGATCAGCTGGCTGCCGAAGACGAGCAGCATGATCGGGGCGGTCTCACCGGCGATGCGGGCGATCGCGAGCATGACGCCCGTGGTGATGCCGCCGATCGCGGTCGGCAGGACCACCTTCACGATGGTGCGCCACTTGGGCACGCCGAGGGCGAGGGAGGCCTCCCGCAGCTCGTTCGGGACGAGCTTGAGCATCTCCTCGGTGGAGCGCACCACGACCGGCATCATCAGGATCGCGAGCGCCAGCGAGCCCATGAAGCCCGAGGGCTGGAGCTCGAACATCAGCATCAGGGTCAGGATGAACAGGCCGGCCACGATGGACGGGATGCCCGTCATGACGTCCACGAAGAAGGTGACGCTCTTGGCGAGCGCGCCCTTGCCGTACTCCACCAGGTAGACCGCGGTCAGCAGGCCAAGCGGCGCCGAGATCAGGGTGGCGAGGCCGACCTGTTCCAGGGTGCCGATCAGGGCGTGGTAGACGCCGCCGCCGGTCTCGAAGCCGGGGACGCCGGCCATCGAGTGGGACAGGAAGTACCCGTCGAGGACCTTGGTGCCGCGGCCGATCGTCGTCCACAGCAGGGACGCCAGCGGGATCACGGCGAGGATGAAGCAGACCCAGACCAGGGAGGTCGCCACCCGGTCCTTGGCCTGCCGCTTGTTCTCGACGGCCGTGGTGACCGCGTACGAGACGAGGATGAACAGCAGCGCCGCGATCAGGCCCCACTGCACCTTGCTGTGGAGGTCGAAGGCGAGGCCGATGCCGACGGCGAGCGCGATCGAGACGGCCGCGAAGCCGGCCCCCGCCCAGCGCGGCAGGGCACGGTGGCTGAGGCTGCCCTTGCGGGGGGCCGGGGTGGCCGGCCGGGCGTCCTGGACGACTGCGTGGCTCATGCGGGGCTCCCTTCGGGGCGGAGGTTCGGGCGGGGTCGGCGCCGGTGGGCTGCGGCCGGGTGTCCGGGGGCTGTCCCCCGGGGGAGCGCGGCGCTCATGCGGGGCTCCCTTCGGGGGCGGCGGTAGGGACGTCCCGGGTGCGGTCGGCGCTCATGCGGCGGCCCCCGAGTACTCCTTGCGGCGCGCGATGATCATGCGGGCGGCGCCGTTGACCAGCAGGGTGAGGACGAACAGGACCAGACCGGAGGCGATCAGGGCGTCCCGGCCGAGCTGGTTGGACTCGTCGAACTTCGCCGCGATGTTCTGCGCGAAGGTGCCGCCGCCCGGGTCGAGGACGTGCAGCGACAGGACGTAGCTCGGGGAGAGGACCGTGGCGACGGCCATCGTCTCGCCGAGCGCGCGGCCCAGGCCCAGCATCGAGGCGGAGATGACGCCGGAGCGGCCGAAGGGCAGCACGGACAGGCGGATGACTTCCCAGCGGGTCGCGCCGAGGGCCAGGGCGGCCTCCTCGTTCATGCGCGGGACCTGGAGGAAGACCTCGCGGCTGACGCTGGTCACGATCGGCAGGATCATGATGGCGAGCAGGATGCCGACGGTGAACATCGAGCGGGCGACGCCGACTTCGGTCTTCTCGAAGACGAACATCCAGCCCATGTAGGTGTCGAGCCACTCGTTGAGGCCGCCGAGGTAGGGCACCAGGAACAGGGCGCCCCAGACGCCGTAGACGATCGAGGGCACCGCGGCGAGCAGGTCGACGACGTAGGCGAGCGGCGCGGCCAGCCTGCGCGGCGCGTAGTGCGAGATGAACAGGGCGATGCCGACGGCGACCGGGACCGCGATGGCCATCGCGATGACCGAGCTGACGACGGTGCCGAAGAGCAGGACCGCGATGCCGAACGCGGGCGGCGAGCCGGCCGGGTTCCAGTCGAAGGTGGTCAGGAAGTTGCCCTGGTCCTGCGAGATCGCGATGCCGGCGCGGACGCTGAGGAAGGCGGCGATGGCCGCCATCACGACGAGCAGCAGGATGCCCGAGCCCCGGGAGAGCCCGAGGAAGATCTTGTCGCCCGCGCGGCCGGTGGCAGCCGTGCGCAGGGCGGAAGAGGAGCCGGGAGCGGGTGGCGGTGTGTCGCTAACTATGGAAGAAGCCATGGTCTTTCCGGTCTGTGGGCGGGAACCGGACGGGTTCCCTGGCGGCGGTGCACCGGATGGTGTGCGGCGGGGGCCGGATCGGGGCCCCCGCCCCACGCGAACCGCCGGGTCTTCGGCCCGGCGGTCCAACTGTGGCCTTACGAGAGGGAGTTGACCGTCTCGATGACCTTGGCGTTGATCTCGGCCGGGATCGGCGCGTAGCTGGCGTCGGTGAGCAGCTTCTGCCCGTCGGCGCCGGCGGTGTAGGAGAGGAAGGACTTGACCGCGGCGAGCGTCGCGGGCTTGTTGCCCTTGTCGCAGGCGATCTCGTACGTGACCAGGACCAGCGGGTAGGCGCCGTCGGCCTTGGTGGTGTAGTCGAGCTTCAGCGCCAGGTCCTTGCCGGTGCCGGCGATCTTCGCGGCGGCGATGGCCTTGGAGGCGTTCTCGGCGGTCGCCTTGACCGGGGCGGAGGCGCCGGTGTTGATGTCGACCGTCTTGATGGACTGCGAGGCGGCGTAGGAGAGCTCGAAGTAGCCGATCGCGCCGTTGACCTGCTTGACCTGGGCGGCGACGTCACCCGAGCCGGAGGCGGCCTGGCCACCGGAGGCGGCCCACTTCTTCGCCGGCGGGTAGGGCCAGTCGGCCTTGGCGGCGGCGGAGAGGTACTTGGTGAGGTTGTCGGTGGTGCCGGAGTCCGTGGAGCGGTGGAAGGCCTGGATCGCCAGGTCCGGGAGCTTGGCGTTCGGGTTCAGCTTGGCGATCGCCTCGTCGTTCCACTTGCTGATCTTGCCGTTGAAGATCTTGGCGATCGTGGACGCGTCCAGGACCAGGGTGTCGACGCCCTCGACGTGGAAGCCGATCGCGATCGGGCCGCCGACCATGGGCAGGTTGATGCCCTGGCCGCCGCCGGTGCAGACCTTCTTGGAGTCCTCGACCTGCTGGGCGTTGAGCGGCGAGTCCGAGCCCGCGAAGCCGACCGTGCCCTGGGTGAACGCGACGATGCCGTCACCGGAGGAGGAGGCCTTGTAGTTGATCTGCGCGTCCTTGCAGGCCGCCATGTAGTTCTTGACCCACAGGTCCATGGCGTTCTTCTGGGCGGAGGAGCCGGAGGCCAGGAGCTGGCCCTTGGCGCCGTCGCACTTCACGCTGGAGGCCGCGCCGGTGGTCGCGCCGCCGCCGCCCGTGCTCCCGCCGCCGCTGTTGTTGTCGCTGCCGCACGCCGTGAGGGCCAGGGCGCTGGACACGGCGATGACGCCGAGGGCGGTGGCGCGGAGCCGGTTCTTGCGCTGAAGCTTCACTGTCGGGTGTTCCTTCCGGGAGCCGCCGGGGTCCGTTCGTTGTACGGCGGCGTGCGCTGGATGGGCGGTGAGGCGGGATGCCGTGCACCGTGTAAGGCCGAAATTAGGCAGAACAGGTGAAGCGGTCGGCGGGGGAGAGTTAACGGAAGGTGAACCGTGGCGGGCAGTGCGGTGCCGACCGTTATCGGTCCGTGTTCCGCGGGCCGGTCCCGACCCGGCACGCGCCCGCCCCGTGCCCCCCTTGGGCCGGGCCCGGACCGGTTTCAGGCGCGGTTCAGCGCGTCGAGCAGCGCGAGGACGAGCTGGCGGTCCCGGGGCTGGGTGAGGCGGTGGTGGGCGGCGGCCGGGGGCAGCCAGAGCAGCCGGTCCACCTCGTCGTTCGCGGTGAAGCGGCCCTCGCCCGCCTCGGCGGCCCAGTAGTCGACGCGCTTGGGGCGGCCCTGGCCGTCCGTGTAATGGACGGTGGGCAGGGCCGCGCCGGGCACGCACCGGAAGCCGGTCTCCTCCAGGACCTCGCGCAGGGCGCCCGCGAGCGGCTCCTCGTCCCGCTTCAGCTTGCCCTTGGGATGCGACCAGTCGTCGTACCTCGGCCGGTGTACGAGGCAGATCTCCAGGGCTCCGTCGCCCCACGGGGAGCGGCGCCACAGGACGCAGCCCGCGGCCAGGACGGTTCCGTCGGGTGCGGTGCTCATGATGCGGCCGGGGTCGCCGCCGGTGCTGTGGTCACCGCCCCAGGCTGCCAGACGCGCTGGAAGGTGAAGCGGGCCGCCTCCACCTCGTGCCGCTGGTCGGCGTGGAGCACGCCGAGGGCGTACGCGGTCGCCGGGGCGATCTTGGGGGTGCGGGCGGCGGCGGCCGCGGCGGAAGCGGCTTCGGCGGCGTCCCGGTGGCGGTCCAGGGCCACCCCGGCGGCGGCCGTACGCTCGGGGCGCTCCGGCTCGCCGGGCCGGTGGTCCAGGACCTCCCGCGCGTACCGGTGCAGCCGCAACAGCAGCCGCACCTGATGCCAGGGACCGTCCTGGCGCTCGCTCTCCTGGCCGAGCGCCTCGGCGTTGTACGGATGGGCCGCGCGGGCCAACGGCAGTGCGGCGACGGCCCGTTGGAGCCGTTCCTCGGCGTCGAGGGCGGCCGGCACCAGCACCTCGGCGGCCTGGGCCGAGGCGGCGGACGCCAGCGGAACCTCCCCGGCGAGCAGCGCGACCGCGTCCGCCACCGCGTGGAAGCGGGAGGAGCCGAGCGCCTGGAGCGCCGCCGAGTGGGCCCGGGTGCGGGTCAGGGTGAGCTGCCGGTCGAGCAGGGCTCCGGCGCGGGCGGCTCCCACGGTGAGGGTGCCGGTGTCCCCGCGCGGCGGCGGCACCCGGGTGCCGGAGAGCCGGTGCAGGGCGTCCAGGAGCCGGGCGAGCCGGGCCGAGCAGGAGTGCTCGGCCGCCAACGTGGCCGAAAGCCAGCCCAGTTCGCCGCGCAGCTGGTCGGCCCAGGCGGCGTCGAGCAGCGGGCGGAAGGTGTACAGGGTGGCGCTGACGCGGCGGGCGGCGGAGCGCAGCGCGCGGGCGGCCTCCTCGGCCGAGCGGCTGTCGGACCCCGCCTCCTGGTGGTGGCGCAGCCCCCGCAGGAAGTCCCCGGCCCGGGCGTGCAGATAGGGAGCCAGCACCTCGCCGGCCGACGCGTGGGCCGCGGGCGTATGGACGTCGGGGGACAGGGCGTGGTCGGCCGGGCCCTGCTGGTCCGGGTTCAGGGCGTGGACTCCCCGTGTCTGCGTGCCCGGGTGCGGGGCGTGGGCCGCCCGCCCCAGCGGGTCGGGGGCCGGGGCGTCGGGCGCCGGCCGGGCGGTGTTCTCAGGGCGTTGCACGCCGGCGCCTCCGGGCGTCTATCAGCATCTCCTGTACGTTCCGCAGCGGCTGTCCCTCGGCGTCGGCCGAGTGCCGGGTCCAGTTCCCGTCGGCGCTCAGGTGCCAGGACGCGGTGGTGTCCGACATCCCGGTCTCCAGGAGCCGGCTCAGGGCCGCGCGGTGGGCCGGGTCGGCGACCCGGACCAGTGCCTCGATACGGCGGTCGAGGTTGCGGTGCATCATGTCGGCGCTGCCGAACCAGACTTCGGGCTCGCCGCCGTTGCCGAAGATGAAGACCCGCGAGTGTTCCAGGAAGCGGCCGAGGACCGACCGTACCCGGATGTTCTCCGAGAGGCCGGCGACTCCGGGGCGCAGGGCGCAGATGCCGCGCACCCAGATGTCCACCGGCACGCCCGCCTGGGACGCCCGGTAACAGGCGTCGATGACGGCCTCGTCGACCATCGAGTTGACCTTGATGCGGACGTGCGCGGGCCGCCCGGCGTGCTGATGGGCGATCTCCTTGTTGATCCGGGCGACCAGGCCGTCCCGCAGGGACTTGGGGGCCACGAGCAGCCGGCGGTAGGTCTCCCTGCGGGAGTATCCGGACAGCCGGTTGAAGAGGTCCGAGAGGTCGGCGCCGACCTGCGGGTCGGCGGTCAGCAGCCCCAGGTCCTCGTAGAGCCGGGCCGTCTTGGGGTGGTAGTTGCCGGTGCCGACGTGGCTGTAGCGGCGCAGCGCCTCGCCCTCCTGGCGCACCACGAGGGAGAGCTTGCAGTGTGTCTTGAGGCCGACGAGCCCGTACACCACATGGCAGCCGGCCTCCTCCAGCTTCCGCGCCCACTTGATGTTGGCCTGCTCGTCGAAGCGGGCCTTGATCTCGACGAGGACGAGCACCTGCTTTCCGGACTCGGCCGCGTCTATCAGCGCGTCCACGATGGGCGAGTCGCCCGACGTCCGGTACAGGGTCTGCTTGATGGCGAGCACGTCCGGGTCGGAGGCGGCCTGTTCGAGGAAGGCCTGCACCGAGGTGGAGAACGAGTCGTAGGGGTGGTGGAGCAGCACGTCGCGCTCGCGGACCGCCGCGAAGATGTCGGCCGCGGAGGCCGACTCGACCTCGGCCAGGTCGCGGTGGGTGCCCGCGATGAACTTGGGGAACTTCAGCTCCGGCCGGTCGAGCGCGGCGATCCCGAAGAGACCGGTCAGGTCGAGGGAGCCGGGCAGCGGGTAGACCTCGGCGTCCGAGACCTTCAACTCCCGTACCAGCAGGTCGAGTACGTAGGGGTCGATGGACTCCTCGACCTCCAGGCGCACCGGCGGCCCGAAGCGGCGGCGCATGAGTTCCTTCTCCAGCGCCTGGAGCAGGTTCTCGGTGTCGTCCTCCTCGACTTCGAGGTCCTCGTTGCGGGTCACCCGGAACATGTGGTGCGCGAGCACCTCCATGCCGGGGAACAGCTCCTCCAGGTGTGCCGCGATGACGTCCTCCAGCGGGACGTAGCGCTGCGGCGAGGCCTCCAGGAAGCGGGAGAGCAGCGGCGGGACCTTCACCCGCGCGAAGTGGCGGTGGCCCGAGACGGGGTTGCGCACCACCACGGCGAGGTTGAGCGAGAGCCCCGAGATGTACGGGAAGGGGTGCGCGGGGTCCACGGCCAGCGGCGTCAGGACCGGGAAGATCCGCTGCCGGAACAGGGTGAAGAGGCGGGCCTGCTCCTTCTCGGTGAGCTCGGGCCAGCGGATCAGGTCGATGCCCTCGTCGGCCAGGGCCGGGGCGACGTCCTGCTGGTAGCAGGCGGCGTGGCGGGCCATGAGCTCGCGCGAGCGCGTCCAGATCAGGTCGAGGACCTCGCGGGGCTGGAGGCCGGAGGCGGAGCGGGTGGCGACGCCGGTGGCGATGCGGCGCTTGAGGCCGGCCACCCGGACCATGAAGAACTCGTCCAGGTTCGAGGCGAAGATCGCCAGGAAGTTCGCGCGTTCGAGGAGCGGGGTCGACGGGTCCTCGGCGAGCTCCAGCACGCGCTCGTTGAACGCGAGCCAGCTGCGTTCGCGGTCCAGGAAGCGGCCCGAGGGCAGCTCGTCGCCCTCGCTCTCGTCCTCGTAGGCGTCCAGGTCCGCGTCGATGTCCGGCTCCAGGTCGGAGACGGCGGCCGCCAGGGTGTGCGGCCGGTGCCCGGCTATGGAACCGACGGACGGCTGGGGCGGGACTTCGGCGCTGGGCTGCTGGCTCATGTCCCCATTGTTCCGCGCACCGGGGTTCTCCAGCGCGTCGGAGAGGGCGGGAGTGAGGGCCCGGCTGGTGCCGGGTGGGGGAACTGGTCCGTTCCGGGAGGCGAGCGCCGGCGGCTTCATTACGCGAGCGTCGCAAGCGTGTCTGAATAAATGGTTACGAGGACATGGCGTGCGGGCAAGCGGACCCGGGCCCTGGGGCGCCGCGGGGCGCCTCAGGGGGCGGGGCCTTGGCTCGGTCGCGTCAGGAGTTGTCAGGAATTCGCGGGTGGGTCGGGACTCCGCGGGTGGGTCAGGACTCCGCGCGGTACATCAGGTCCACCTCGTGGGTGGTGAAGCCGAGGCGCTCGTAGACGTTGAGCGCCGCGGTGTTGTCGGCGTCGACGTACAGCATGGCGGTGGGCAGGCCCTCGGCGGCGAGGTGGCGCAGGCCCGCCGCGGTCAGCGCCTTGCCGAGGCCGCCGCCCTGGGCGTCCGGCCGGATCCCCAGCACGTACACCTCGCCCAGCTGCTCCTCGGCGTGCACCTTGGTCCAGTGGAAGCCGATGAGCTCGCCGTCCCGCTCCGCGAGGAGGAAGCCCTTCGGGTCGAACCACGGCTCGGCCTTGCGGTCGTCGAGGTCGCGCTGGGTGAGCGACCCCTGCTCGGGGTGGTGCGCGAAGGCGGCCGCGTTCACCGCGAGCCAGGCCGCGTCGTCCTCGCCCGGCGCGAAGGCGCGGACGGTGACGCCCTCGGGCCAGACCGGCTCGGCGATGTCCAGCGGGCTCAACGGCCGCCGCAGCTGGCGCAGTTCACGGAAGAGGGTCAGGCCAAGCACCTGGGCGAGATGACGCGCCGCCGAGTGGCCGCCGTGCGCCCACACCCGCAGCCGCTTGCCGGTCGCCCCGAGCAGCGCGCTGCCCAGCGCCCGGCCGTGCCCCTGGCCGCGGTGCGCGGGGTGCACCACCAGCTCGGCGGCGGGCGCCTCGACGGGGTCGGTGTCCTCCAGCTGGGCGTACCCGGCGAGCACATCGCCCAGGGTCAGCAGAAAATGCCGCACTCCCTCGCGCCGGCCCCCGCGCAACTGGAGCCGCCCCTGCTCGGAGACCGCCTGCTGCCCGTCGGCGCGGCCGGCTTCGGCGAGCAGGTCGAGGACGTCCCGCGCCTGGGAGTGGCTGAGCTCGTCGAGCGTCTGGATGTCGCGGGAGGACGGAACGGGGGCGGCTGCGTCTGTCATGGGTACGAGGGTACGGCGGAGGCCCTCGTGAACGGAGGTGGGTGCGGGCCGGGTTCGCCGGGCGGAGTCCCGGGGGAGCCCGCCCCGGACGCGTACCCGAACCCAACGGCAATCAGCTCGTGACCCGCCACCCCCTGTTGCGCTACGCGCGTTGACCTTAGGCTGCGCCGGGACTCCACCCGGACTCTCACAGGGGACACACAGAACACATGCCAGCGAAACCCCACATGAAGCGTGCGGCCACACGAATGTGGGCGGGGGCCGCCGGACTCGCCACCGTCGGAGCGCTCGTCGCCGCGATGCCCGCTGACGCGCACGACCGCGGACACGGACACCACCCGAAGCCGGACCGCACCGTCGACGTCCAGCTCCTGTCCTTCAACGACCTGCACGGCAACCTGGAGCCCCCCGCGGGCTCCGCGGGCGCGGTGACGGAGCGTCAGGCCGACGGCACCACCAAGTCGGTGCCGGCCGGTGGCATGGAGTACCTCGCGACGTCGCTGCGCACCGCCCGCCAGGGCCACCCGTACTCGGTCACCGCGGCCGGCGGCGACATGATCGGCGCGAGCCCGCTGCTCTCGGGGATGTTCCACGACGAGCCGACCATCGAGGCGCTCAACAAGCTGAAGCTGGACGTCACGGCCGTGGGCAACCACGAGTTCGACGAGGGCGCCACCGAGCTCGCCCGGATGCAGAACGGCGGCTGCCACCCCACCGACGGCTGCTACGAGAAGGGCAAGAAGTTCCCCGGTGCGGACTTCCCCTACCTCGCGGCCAATGTGACGAGCGAGAAGACCGGCAAGCCGATCCTCAAGCCGTACACGGTGTGGAGGAAGAACGGCGTCAAGATCGGCTTCATCGGCGTGACGCTGAAGGGCACCCCCAACGTCGTCACCGCCTCCGGCGTCAAGGGCCTCAAGTTCGCGGACGAGATCGAGACGATCAACAAGTACGCCAAGGAACTGGACCGCCAGGGCGTCAAGTCCATCGTCGCGCTGATCCACGAGGGCGGGATGCCCGTCACCAACGCGTACAACGACAGCTGTGACACCAACGGGCCCGGCAGCGGCGTCTCGGGCCCCATCGTCGACATCGCCAAGGGGATATCGCCGAAGGTGGACGCCCTGGTCACCGGCCACACCCACCAGGCGTACGTCTGCACCATCCCCGACCCGGCGGGCAACCCGCGCCTGGTGACCTCGGCGGCCTCCTTCGGCAAGCTGTACACGGACACGACGCTGACCTACGACCGCCGCACCAACGACATCGTGCGCACGGCGGTACGGTCCCCGAGGTCCGCGAACCACATCGTGCGCCGGGACCAGGCCAAGGCGGCCGACATGACCCAACTGATCGCCCGTTGGGGCGCGTTGGCGGCGCCGGTGGCCAACCGGCCGCAGGGCTTCATCTCGGCCGACATCAACGGGCGCGGCTCGGACGCCCCCGAGAAGCCGCTCGGCGACCTCATCGCCGACGCCCAGCTCGCGGGCCTCTCCGCCCCCGACAAGGGCGGCGCGCAACTCGCCCTCATGAACCCCGGCGGCATCCGCTCCGACCTCGTGTACAAGGCGAGCGGCGCCGAGGGCGACGGGGTCGTGACCTACGGCGAGGCGTTCACGGTCCAGCCGTTCACCAACATGATGAACGTCGTCGACCTGACCGGAGCGAAGCTCATCACCGCGCTCCAGCAGCAGGTCAGCGGCGCGAACGCGGCCGACCCCAAGATCCTCCAGGTCTCCAGGGGCCTGACGTACACGCTGGACCTGACCAAGTCCGGGGCGGCGCGGGTCGTCGTCGACACGATCAAGCTGAACGGGGTGGCGATCGACCCCGCGAAGACGTACCGGGTCGCGATGAACGAGTTCCTCGCGGGCGGGGGTGACGGGTTCCCGGCGCTGGTCGGCACGAACAAGCTGGTCGGGGCGTCGGACCTGGACGTCCTCGACGCGTACCTGGCGGCGAACTCCTCGGCGTCGGCGCCGATGGCTCCGCCGGTGGGGGGTCGTATCGCGGTGCTGAAGTAGCCGTGCGGCGGGGCGTCGCGGACGCGGGTCGCTCGCATCCCGGCGCCCCCTCGCCATTGCCCGGGCGGCGGCCACCTCGCGCGATTCCCGCGCCCGCGCCCCCGCCGTGCCCTGCGGCCGACGCCCCGCTTTGCGCAGTTCCCCGCGCCCCTAACCCCGCTCGACCCTGCGGATCGTGGTCGCTTCTCGCGCAGTTCCCCGCGCCCCTAACCCCTTTCGCTCCTGCGGGCCGTGGTCGCTCTTTGCGCAGTTCCCCGCGCCCCTCAACCCTCTCGACCCTGCGGACCGAGGTCGCTGCTCGCGCAGTTCCCCGCGCCCCTTAACTGCTCGGTGCTGGGGCACCTTCAGCCCGTCCGGCGATTGAGGACGAGCGCCGTTCAGGCGCGATACGGGGTCTGGGGCGGAGCCCCAGAGGTCCCGGCACCCTCCAACCCTGCGCTTACGGGCGGGTGGGTGGGCGAGGTGCCTCGGGGTCTGGGGCGGAGCCCCAGGTGGGCCGGAACCCTCCAGCCCCGCCGCACGGGCGGGCGGGTGGGAGAACGCCCCGGGGTCTGGGGCGGAGCCCCAGGGGGTCGGGGGCGGCCGAGGCCGCTGTACGGGTGGCGGGAGGACCCCCGGGGTCAGGGGGGACCCGGGGGCGGGGAGGCCGCGCCCGGCAGGGTGAGGGTGGCCAGCGTGCCACCCCCCTCCGCGGGACCCAGTACAACCTCACCCCCCGCCCCCCGAACCGTCCGCGCCACAATGGAAAGCCCCAGCCCCGACCCCGGCAGCGCCCGAGCCGAGGGAGAGCGCCAGAACCGTTCGAAGACGTGCGGAAGATCCTCCGCGGGGATCCCCGGCCCGTGATCCCGCACCGAGAGCACCCCCCGGTCCAGGGTGACCGTGATCGCCCCGTGCGGCGGGCTGAACTTCACCGCGTTGTCCAGCACGTTCACCACCGCCCGCTGCAACGCCGCCGGCTCGGCCCGTACGTACCAGGGCGCGAGCTCCGCCGTGATCGTCAGCTCGGGTCCCCGCAGCCGGGCCCGGTCGAGCGCGACCCGGGTGATGTCGTGCAGCCCGACCACCTCCAGGGGACCTTCACGGACCGCGTCTGGACGCGAGAGTTCCTGCAAGTCGCCGATGAGGGCGGCGAGTTCGGTCATCTGGGCCTTGACGGACGCCATCAGCGCCTTGCGGTCGGCGGGCGGAATGGCCCGCCCGGTCTCCTCGCTCCTGGCGAGCAGCTCGATGTTGGTACGCAGCGAGGTGAGCGGCGTACGCAACTCGTGGCCCGCGTCCGCGATGAGCTGCGCCTGCCGGTCCCGGGACGAGGCGAGCGCCGCGGTCATCGCGTTGAACGAGAGGGAGAGCCGGGCGATCTCGTCCTCTCCCTCGACGGGGATGCGCACGGTGAGGTCCTCGGTGCGGGCCACGTGCTCGACGGCACCGGTCAGCTTGTCCACCGGCCGCAGCCCGGTCCGCGCCACCCACAGCCCCGCCGCGCCGGCCGCGACGACGCCGATGCCGGCCAGTCCCGTCAGGAGCAGGGCGAGCCGGTTGAGCGCGGAGTCGATCTCGGTGAGCGAGCGGGACAGCGAGACGGTGGCCCAGCGCCCGGCGAACTCCTGGCGCTGGGTGTGCACCCGTACGTCCATGCCGTCGTCGGTGGTGCTGCTGTGCAGGGCCTCGGCCTTGACGTTGCGGGCCACCGCGATGTCCTGGGACGTGACGCGCACGGGCGGCGAGTCCGGTGCCACGCAGCGGGTGCCGTCCGGCAGCACCACCTGGATGTAGGCGAACGGCTCTTTCCCCGGCGGCAGGCTGCCGTCCGCGAGGCAGGACTGGAGGGCGGCCTGCACCAGGCTGGCGGGCGCACTGGTGTTGCGGAGCGTGGTGTCGAGCTCCTCGCGCAACTGGGCCCGGGTCAGCAGCCAGCAGGTGACCGAGACCGCCGCCACCGCGATCGCGACCGCCGTGGCGACCAGCAGGGCGAGGCGGGAGCGGAGCGGCATGGCACGGTAGCGGCGGACCAGACGGTTCACTCCGCGCCGCCCGGCCGCAGGGCGTACCCCACGCCCCGCACCGTGTGTACCACCCTCGGCTCGCCCCCCGCCTCGGTCTTGCGGCGCAGGTACATGACGTACACGTCCAGGGAGTTGGAGGAGGGCTCGAAGTCGAAGCCCCACACCGCCTTGAGGATCTGCTCGCGGGTCAGGACCTGGCGGGGGTGGGCGAGGAACATCTCCAGGAGGGTGAACTCGGTGCGGGTCAGCTCCACCACCCGGTCGCCGCGGGTGACCTCGCGGGTCGACAGGTCCATCCGCAGATCCGCGAAGGTCAGCACGTTCCCGGCGTCCTGACCGGTCGCCCCGGCATCGACCGCGTACGAGCTGCGGCGCAGCAACGCCCGGATGCGGGCGAAGAGTTCGTCGAGCTCGAACGGCTTGACCAGGTAGTCGTCGGCGCCCGCGTCGAGCCCGGTGACGCGGTCGCCGACCGTGTCCCGCGCGGTCAGCATCAGGATGGGCGTGGTGGAGCCGCCCGACCGCAGCCGGCGGGCCGCGGTGAGCCCGTCCATCCGCGGCATCTGGATGTCCAGGACGATCAGCTCGGGCCGGTACGCCTCCGTCTTGGCGAGGGCGTCCAGGCCGTCGACGGCGACCTCGGTGCCGTACCCCTCGAAGGCGAGACTGCGCTGGAGCGCCTCGCGGACGGCGGGCTCGTCGTCGACGATCAGGATGCGCTGCGGGTCGTCATCGGCGGGGCTCATGAGCGGGTTCCTTCTTCTGTCTCTCTGCCGGCTCGGAGCATCAGCCTCGCACGCGGACGGTGTGACGCGGGGGGTCCTGCCACCCGGCCCCGGTGGGTGTCAGCCGGTACCGGTACCGGCCGGGGCGGGTGTCAGTAGCTGCCGCTGAAGGGGTCGGCGGAGGTGTCGCCGCCCTGGTTGGCGGAGCCCCCGGTGTCGGCGCCGCCGCTGCCGCCGCCGCGCAGACTGGCGAGGTCGGACTTGACGGTGTTGATCGGGATGGCGAAGCCGAGCCCGACACTGCCCGCCGTCGAACCGCTCTGGCCGCCCGAACTCGGCGCGTACATCGCCGAGTTGATGCCGATGATGTTGCCGTTCATGTCGATGAGGGCGCCGCCGGAGTTGCCCGGGTTGAGCGAGGCGTCGGTCTGGAGCGCCTTGTAGGTGGTCTTGGAGGAGCCGGTGTCGCCGTTGAACTGCTGGCCGCCGAACTCGAACGGCCACCCGCCCTGGCCGCGCCCCTGACGCCCTTGTCCCTGTCCCTGGTTGCCCTGTCCCTGGTTGCCCTGTCCCTGGTTGCCCTGCTCCTTGGCGACGGTGACATCGCGGTCGAGGGCGGAGACGATGCCGCTGGTGACGGTGCCGGTGAGGCCCTCGGGGGAGCCGATGGCCACGACCTGGTCGCCGACCGCGATCTTTCCGGAGTCGCCGAGGGAGGCGGGCTTGAGGCCGCTCGCCCCGTCCAGCTTGATCAGGGCGAGGTCCTTGTCGGGATCGGTGCCGACCACCTTGGCGGTGTAGCTCTTGCCGTTGCTGAGCTTGACCTTGACCGAGGTCGCGCCCGCGATGACGTGGTTGTTGGTGATGATCTCGCCGCCCGCCGTGATGATCACGCCGGCGCCGGTCGACTCGCCCGAGCCGGACGTCGCGTTGATCTCGACGATGCTCGGCATCACGGCCTTGGCGACACCCGAGACGGTGCCGTTGGTGCTGTGGGAGGCGTTGGTGCCGCTGACTCCGGAGCTGACGGAGGCGTTGTCGTGGCCGACGTAGTGCTCGACGACGCTCGCGGTGCCGCCGCCCATGGCCGCCGCGACGATGGCGACGGCGGCGATCAGGCCGACGGAGCGCTTGGCGCGCCGGGGCCGGGGGGCGCCGGGCTCGCCCGCGGTGGCGGGCATCGCGTGGCCGGGCATCGGCGTGGCCGGCTGGTACGGGGGCGGCGGCGGATAGGCGCCCGCGTAGGCCTCGGCCTCTCGCCGGGCGTCGTCCTTGGCTCGCTGCCAGGACTCGTCAGAGTGGATCGGCTGCTGCTCGGGGTACTCGCCGCTGTGGCGGGGGCTCTCGGTCATGTCTATGACCTTCGCCACGGATGATGAGAGCAGTCTGAGGACCGGGTAAGAAGCCCGGCAGAACCGCGTTTGCCCGAAATAAAGACGCCTCGCGGCGCCCGGGGAACGGTGTGTGGGCGGGTCAGCCGCAGCCGCAGGACCGGCGGACGACGAGCCGCGAGGGGAATTGCTTGAGACGCTCGCGGCGCGACCCCGCGACCCGCAGCGCGTCGTCGAGGACCAGATCCACCGCGGCCCGCGCCATCGCGGGCCGGTCGGAGGCGATCGTGGTCAGCGGGGGATCGGTGAGGGCCGCTTCCTTGACGTCGTCGAAGCCCGCCACGGCCAGCTCGCCCGGCACGTCGATGCGCAGCTCGCGGGCGGCCCGCAGCACGCCGATCGCCTGGTCGTCGGTGGCGCAGAAGATGGCTGGCGGCCGCCGCGGCCCGGCGAGGATCTCCAGGGCCACCTGGTAGGCGTCGTAACGGTTGTACGGGGCCTGGAAGAGGCGGCCCTCCAGGGAGCGGCCGGACTCCAGCATCGCCCGGCGCCAGCCCTCGACGTGGTCGGCCACCGGGTCGCCCACGGCCGGCGTCGACTCGATCCCGCCGAGGCAGGCGACGTACTCATGACCGTGTTCGAGCAGGTGACGGGTGGCGAGCTGGGCGCCGCCGATGTCGTCGGTCACCACCGCCACGTCGTCGATGGCCTCGGGCCGCTCGTGCAGCAGCACCACGCGGGCGTCCCACGCGTCGATCTCGGCGGCGGCCCGCTCGCTGGGGCCCTGGCTGACCAGGATCAGACCGGCGACCCGCATGCCGAGGAAGGCCCGCAGATAGTGGACCTCGCGGTCGTCGACGTAGTCGGAGTTGCCGACCAGGACCATTTTTCCGCGCTCGGACGCGGCCTGCTCGACGGCGTGCGCCATCTCCGCGAAGAACGGCTGGCGCGCGTCCGGGACGATCATTCCTATGAGGTCGGTACGCCGCGACGCCATCGCCTGGGCGACCCGGTCGGGCCGGTACCCCAGCTCCTTGATCGCGGCGAGGACACGCTCGCGCGTGGCCGGGGCGACCGGCCGGGGTCCGTTGTTGATGACGTAACTGACGACGGCGGTCGAAGTACCCGCAAGTCGTGCCACGTCGTCCCGCGTCACCTTGGCCACGCGCGGCAGTCTACGCGGGGTGACCCCCCGCTGGGCAGGCCGTATCGCAGGTCGTACCCCATGCGTGATCTACCGCTGCGTCACCGCCGCGTCACCGGCGGAAGGCCCGCGTCACCGGTTGGAGGACCGGGCCGCCGCCTCCTTCGCCTCGGCGGTGGCCGCGTCCACGACCGCCTTCGCCTTGGCGCCCTCGGTGGAGCGCTCGGGCTTCTCCGGCGTCACGAAGCGGTAGCCGACGTTGCGGACGGTGCCGATGAGCGACTCGTGCTCGGGACCGAGCTTGGCCCGCAGCCGCCGTACGTGGACGTCGACCGTGCGGGTGCCGCCGAAGTAGTCGTAACCCCAGACCTCCTGGAGGAGCTGGGCGCGCGTGAACACCCGGCCCGGGTGCTGGGCGAGGTACTTGAGCAGCTCGAACTCCTTGAAGGTCAGGTCCAGGACCCGCCCCTTCAGCTTCGCGCTGTACGTCGCCTCGTCGACCGAGAGGTCGCCGTTGCGGATCTCCATCGGGGAGTCGTCCGAGGTGGCCTGCGCGCGCCCGGTCGCGAGCCGCAGCCGCGCCTCGACCTCGGCGGGACCCGCGGTGTCGAGCAGCACGTCGTCGATGCCCCAGTCGGCGGTGACGGCGGCGAGCCCGCCCTCGGTCACCACGAGGATCAGCGGACAGCCGGGACCCGTCGAGCGGAGCAGCTGGCACAGCGAACGCACATGGGGCAGATCGCGGCGGCCGTCGATCAGGATGACGTCGGCGCCAGGGGTGTCGACGAGGGCCGGCCCCTCGGCGGGGGCCACCCGCACACTGTGCAGAAGCAGGCCGAGGGCGGGGAGCACCTCCGCCGACGGCTGGAGGGCATTGGTCAGGAGCAACAAGGAGCTCATCGTGCTCCCCCTACCCCGGTTGTCCGCTTCGTATCGTGCACGGTTCGCTTGCCCATAACGTCGTTTCCTCCTCGGTCCCTGCGGAGGGGGGTCCCCCTCCGCTCTTTCGGAGCCGGGGGGCGTTGCGGCACTGCTTCGTACTGGTCCTGCTGGTGGCGCCGTCCTGTTGGTGGTGCCGGTCCTGCTTGCTGGTGGTGCCGGTCCTCACGCCCTGTGTGAGCGTTTGTTCACCCGTCCGTTACAACGACCGGGAAACACAAAAGGACCCGGGGGCTACGTTGCCCGGATCCTCTGCCAAGGAGAATAGCCCACATGAATGGCGAGGCAGAGGGTCGATTTCACAGTTCCGCTGTTTCCTCGATCACTCCCGGCCCTCTGCGCGCCACCCTGCGTACGTCGGACGGTGTCCGGATCCAGGCGGTTTACACCCCCTGGACGAGGGGCGCCTGCGACACCGCCATCGTGGTCGCGCACGGCTTCACCGGCTCGGCCGACCGGCCCGCCGTCCGAAGGGCCGCGGCCGTCTTCGCCCAGTACGCCGCCGTGATCACCTTCTCCTTCCGCGGGCACGGGAGGTCGGGCGGCCGCTCGACGGTCGGCGACCGCGAGGTGCTCGACCTCGCGGCGGCCGTCGAGTGGGCGAGATCACTCGGGTACGCCCGGGTGGTCACCGTCGGCTTCTCGATGGGCGGCTCCGTGGTGCTGCGGCACGCGGCGACCCATCGGGGGAGCGCCGCGGGGCGCACGGAAGCAGTGGCGGCGGTCAGCGCGCCCGCGCGCTGGTACTACCGGGGGACGGCCCCCATGCGGCGGGTGCACTGGCTGATCACCCGGCGGTCCGGCCGGCTCGTGGGCCGCGTCGGCTTCGCCACCCGGATCCACTCCGAGGACTGGGACCCGGTGCCGCTCTCGCCCGTCGAGGCGGTTCCGCTGATCGCGCCGACCCCGTTGCTGATCGTGCACGGCGACCGCGACCCGTACTTCCCGGTGGACCACCCCCACATGCTGGCGGCGGCCGGACCTGCGCAGTTGTGGCTGGAAAAGGGCATGGGGCACGCCGAGAACGCGGCCGGTGACGAGCTCCTCGGGCGGATCGCCACCTGGCTGATCGCCGCGCGGCCCGCCGGGTAGCCCATCATGGAGGGCGACGAAAGGAGCCTGACCATGGCAGCGGGAACCATCCGCTTCTGGGCCGCGGCCAAGTCCGCCGCCGGTGTCGCCGACGAGCCGTACGCGGCGGAGACGCTGGCCGAAGCCCTCGACGCGGTGCGCGAACGGCACCCCGGAGAGCTCACGCGCGTCCTGCGCCGATGCTCCTTCCTGGTCGACGGTGACCCCGTCGGCAAGCGGAAGCATGAGACCGTACGCCTTGCCGAGGGCGGCACGGTCGAGGTGCTCCCGCCGTTCGCAGGAGGGTGACCCCCACGTCATGAGCGAGCAGTACCCGTATCAACAGCAGCCCCAGTACGACGAGTACGGCCGGCCCGTGCAGCCGCAGGCCCCCTACGGGGAGCCCGCGCAGCAGCCGCAGTCGCAGCCGTCGTTCCCGTACGAGCCGTACCAGGACCAGCAGGACCAGCAGGGTCAGCAGGGCCACCAGGACCTCTCGGGCCGGCAGGGCCGGCACGGTCAGCAGGGCTTCCATCAGGACCAGCAGGGCCTCCATCAGGACCAGCAGGGCTTCCATCAGGACCAGCCGGCTCAGCAGGACCCCCACCAGCAGGACCCCCACCAGCAGTACACGCAGACCTGGGAAGGGCAGACCTGGGACACCCAGTACCAGCCCACTGTCGCGCCGACCCAGCAGGCCGCCGAGCCCGCGCCGCGCCGGGGCCGCCATGCCCAGCCCGCCGAGTCCTGGCAGGAGGGCGCGTCGGTGAACGCGGCCCGGCCGTGGGAGGAAGGCGCCGGGGCGAACACCGCCCAGCCCTGGCAGGGAGGCGAGCCACGGCAGGACGGCGGCTCGGCGGGTGGCGCGTATCTGCCGCCGCAGAACGGCGGGGGCACGACGTCCGTGCCGCTGCCGCCGGAGGTGCCGATGGCGTCCGGACCGGCCGCCGAGCCGGTGTACGAGCCCGCCGCGACCCCGGCCGCCGGGGCCGCCGGAGGGCCGGCCTACGGCTCGCCCACCACGGTCGGCAACGCGCGGGTCACCGACGCCCAGCGGGCCCGCGCGGAGGGCCGCTCGCCGATCATCGCGCCCGGGATGCAGCCGGCCGCGCTGACCGCCGCGCTCGGCCTGCTCCTCGCGGTGGCGGCCCCGATCGGCCCCTACGCCCTGGCGGTGCCGCTCGTCGCCCTCCAGGCCGTGACGGCCGCCGGCTGGTTCCGCCTGAACGGGATGTGGCCGGCCCGCCAGGGCATCGCGCTCGCCTTCGCGGGCGGACTCGTCGCCGACGTCGCCCTCCTCGCGCTCGGCCGGGAACACGCTCCCGCCGCGATCCTGGGCACCCTCGGGGTCTGGGTGCTGCTCACCCTCGTCCTCCAGCTCCGCTCGCACGCGGAGCCCGACGAGCGGATGTACGGGCTGATGGCGACGGTCGCCTCGGCGGCGCTCGCGATCCTGGCCGGCGGATATCTCGCGGCGCCGCCGCACGCGGTGTCGGTCGGCGCGGCCGCGGTGGCCGTCGCGGCCCTCGCCCGGGCGCTTCCGCTGCCCTCGATGGCCCCCGTGGCGGTCGCGCTGCTCGCGGCCGCGGGCGCGGGCGTCGCGGTGGGCGGTCCGACCGGCATCGGCGCTTCCGGAGCGCTGCTGGGTCTCGCGGCCGGCGCCTGCGCGCTGATCGGGCTGCGGGTCGCCTCGTACGACTACCCCTCCCGGTTCGTCCACCTGACGGCGGGCGTGGCCCTGCCGCTCACGGCGGCCGTCCCTGTGCTGTATCTCATCGGGCGCGCCGTGGCGTAGGGAACCGGGGTTAGGCTCGCGATCGTCATTCGGGTGGATCACGAACACGGAGAATCGATCAGCTCTGGTCGATCGACCGGATTCCGATCGACCGGATTCCGGTCGATTCGATGTCCGATCGACCGGGTTTCTGGTCGATCGGGTTCTGATCAAAGGGTCGAGGGCCGACTGGCGGCCGACTGGTGGGGGACACGTAGGCAATGCGAGCACTGCGAATACTTCTGATCATCGCGATCGTCCTCGGCGGCATCTTCGTCGCCGTGGACCGCGTCGCGGTGAACATCGCCGAGTCGAAGACCGCCGACAAGATCAAGAGCAGTCAGCGGCTCGCCTCGACCCCCGACGTCGACATCAAGGGCTTCCCCTTCCTGACCCAGGTGGTCGGCAAGGAACTGGACGAGGTCGACGTCTCGCTGTCCGGGGTCACCGCGACGGCCGGGGGCCACTCGGTCAACGTCACCGAGGTGACGGCCGAGCTGCACGCGGTGAAGATCGACGGCTCCTTCTCGTCGGCGGTGGCCGGGCGGGCGCAGGGCGCCGCGCAGATCTCGTACGCGGACCTGTCCAAGGCGGCGCCCAAGGGGGCGACGGTGGGCTACGCGGGCCCGGAGCGGGCGGCCAAGGGCCAGGTCAAGGTGAGCGGCCCCCTCGCGGATCTCCTGGAGGGCCAGGGCGTGACGCTGCCGGCGGCCATCAAGGCGCTGATCCAGGGGCGGACGGTCTCGGCGTACAGCACGGTGAGTCTGAACGGGTCCGGGGCGGTGCAGCTGAGGGCGGAGTCGCTGCCGGCGTTGCCCGTGCCGGGGTTCGACCAGCGGTTGCGCAAGGCGGTCGACTACGACCTGAAGATCGATGGCATGCCGTCGAGCATCAAGCTCAACAAGGTGACGGCGTCGGAGACGGGGTTGCGGTTCTCGGGGGAGGGCACGGAGGTCCGGCTGGCGGGCTGATTCTCCCCCACCCCGCCCCTTCCCGAGACCCTCCGGGGGCGTCCTCCACCTGCGGACCGTGCGTGGCTGGTCGCGCAGTTCCCCGCGCCCCCAAACCCGCCTCCGTCCGCGGACCGTGGTCGCTTTTCGCGCAGTTCCCCGCGCCCCTTAACTGCTCGGTGCGGGCCGGTACGGGACACCTCAGCCCGTCCGGCGATTGAGGACGAGCGCCGTTCAGGCGCGAACGGGGTCTGGGGCGGAGCCCCAGGGGGGCGGGCCCCCGTACCCGGGGGCCCGGATCGTGAGACGGCTTGGTCCGTAGGGCAGAAGACCCGCCCCACACCCGGCCCGGGGCCACCTCCCGAGGGGGTCGAGGGACGGCCGCGTATCAGTATGCGGATGATCGAGTCTCAGCATGCGACACACCGGTGACACGCCCCGGTATGCGTCCCTACGATCGGACGCATGAAGCGACAGGCGGACCTCACGAAGCGGCGGGCAGTAGACCTGTGCCGCGTCGCCGCCATGCTCTGTCGCCCCTTCTGAGCGGGACGCTCAACTCCCGCATTCCCCGGGCCCGTTGGCCGCGAACGACCGTACCCGGGTCGACCGGACCACAGGGCCACCCCGTGCCGCCGCAGGCGAACCGCACCCGCACCGCACTCGCACCGCACCCGCGCCGCCGCGTCCCCGCACACCCGCACCGCCCCCGCAGACTGCCCCGGAGGAGAACAACATGAGCCGCAGTGACGTCCTGGTAGACGCCGACTGGGTCGAGGCCCACATCGACGACCCGACGGTCGCCATCGTCGAGGTCGACGAGGACACCTCGGCCTACGAGAAGAACCACATCAAGAACGCGATCCGGATCGACTGGACGAAGGACCTCCAGGACCCGGTCCGCCGCGACTTCATCGACCAGGAGGGCTTCGAGAAGCTCCTCTCCGCCAAGGGCATCGCGAACGACACCACCGTCGTCCTGTACGGCGGCAACAACAACTGGTTCGCCTCGTACGCCTTCTGGTACTTCAAGCTCTACGGCCACCAGGACGTGAAGCTCCTCGACGGCGGCCGCAAGAAGTGGGAGCTCGACTCCCGCGACCTCGTGGACGGCGACCAGATCCCCAGCCGCCCGGCCACCCAGTACAAGGCCCAGCCGCAGGACACCTCGATCCGCGCCTTCCGCGACGACGTCGTGAACGCGATCGGCAACCAGAACCTCGTCGACGTGCGCTCGCCCGACGAGTTCTCCGGCAAGCTGCTCGCCCCGGCCCACCTCCCGCAGGAGCAGTCGCAGCGTCCGGGCCACGTCCCGTCCGCCCGCAACATCCCGTGGTCGAAGAACGCCAACGACGACGGCACCTTCAAGTCGGACGAGGAGCTCAAGGCCCTGTACGAGGCCGAGCAGGTCGACCTCGCCAAGGACACCATCGCGTACTGCCGCATCGGTGAGCGTTCGGCCCTGACCTGGTTCGTGCTGCACGAGCTGCTCGGCCAGGAGAACGTGAAGAACTACGACGGTTCGTGGACCGAGTACGGCTCCCTCGTCGGCGTGCCGATCGAGCTCGGCGCCAACAAGTAACCCGCACAGCCCGCGTAGCCCACCCGCCAGACCGTAGACCGTAAGGAAGAACCATGTGTGGAGCGAAGGCCGGCGGCCCCGACGCCTCGACGATCAAGCCCGGTGAGACCACGATCCAGGGCCAGGTGACGAAGGACGGCGAGCCCGTGGTCGGCTACGTCCGCCTGCTCGACTCGACCGGCGAGTTCACCGCCGAGGTCCCGACCTCGGCCACCGGACAGTTCCGCTTCTACGCGGCCGAGGGCACGTGGACCGTGCGCGCCCTGGTGCCGGGCGGCAGCGCGGACCGTACGGTCGTCGCCCAGACCGGAGGCCTCGCCGAGGTCGCCATCGCCGTCTGACCGACGGCGCGATCGCAGGACCGGCCGGAGGGCCGCACCCCGGGGGTTGGACGCCTTGGAATGGGGTGCGGTCCTTCGTGCCGTATCGGGCCCGGCGTTCCGGTCGTACGCTGGACACATGTTGGCCCGGCGCCGGCGCGGCTATTTCTGGATGATGGGCGGCTGCATCCTGCTCTTCGTGTCCGCCTGGGGCTTCGTGCGCCTCTGGTCGATCCCGGTGGCCGTCGGGATGTGCGTCGTCGCCATGGTGATCCCGCCCGTCGCGGCGATGGTCGCCAACCGGCGCGGCCCCGACGACCGCTGGTGGGACGACCCCTCGGGCGACCCCAAGTCGGACGAGTGGTGGGACGAGCTGGACGGCAAGAAGCGCCGCCCGTAGCCGTACGCGGCGGATCGGGGCTCAGTACACGAGCGCCTGGACGTCGTCCGCCATGATCTCCTGGACGAAGACCTGCGCCCCGGCGATCCGTACGCCCTCCAGGACGTCCTGCTCCGTGATCTCCCGGCGGGTCGCGCACTGCGTGCACAGCGTGATGCCTCCGCCCGCCTGAATCGACGCGATCAGGTCCGGCAGCGGCGCGGCGTGGGGAAGCGAGAACTCGGCGGCCCGGCCGGGCAGGGCGAACCAGGACGCCTCGCCGGTCAGCCAGAGGGAGACCTCCACCCCGCTGGCCACGGCCACCGCCGCGACGGTGAAGGCCTGCGAACACCGCTCGGGCGCGTCGGCGCCGGCGGTCACCTTGATCACGAGCTTCTGCTTGGGCATATGCCGAACTGTAATCCGCCGTGCCGCAACCTCCCCCCGCCCCTGTGAGTCTGTTGTGTGCCGCAGGTGGAAGGCAGGCTCCTGCCGCCCCGCGCCCAGATTCGCCAAGCCCCGTGTTCACCACGTTTTGTGTGCACCAAGTCCTGTGGGGGGACCCATGAGTTCGTCGCAAGAGCCGCCCGGCATGCCCGGGCCCGACCCCGAAGCGCGGCCCGCGCCGGATCCGTCCGGCGCCGAGGTCCCGGACGGGATCCCCGCGCGTCCGCGCCGCCGCCGGGGCCGCACCACCCTGATCGTCGCGGGCGCCGCCGTGCTGGGGGTGCTGGCGGGCACCGTCACCGGATACGCCGTGCAGTACCAGCGGCAGCCCACGCCTTCGGCACCGCTCGCCCAGCGGGATCTGCCCGAGTCGAAGACCGCGCCGGCGGACAACAGGACGACGGCCCGCTCCATCTCGGCCAACCGCTGGAGCGAGAAGACGGACGGCGATCTGCGCCGCCTCCTCGTGTCGGCGCCGGACGGCGCGAAGATCGAGGAACGCCCCGACTGGCAGGACCTGCTCCTCACCGCGGCCGATTACGAGCACCCCGACGCGGCGTTCTCGCACCTCCTGAGCACCGGCTTCCGGCGCAGCGCGACGACGTCCTGGTCCCAGGACGGCCGTGTGTACGTCACCGTCATCCTGACCCAGTTCCGTGACGACACCGCCGTCAACTCCAAGGAGTTCGCCCGGAAACAGCAGGACTTCATGGCGGAGGACGATCACGCCGGCAACTACGGCAAGCCGATCCCGGGCAGCGTCGACGGACGCACCTACGTGTACGACAAGCCGCAGACCAAGCCCGGCTACGAGCCGCTGTACGAGGGCCGGGCCTTCGCCTGGCGCGACGGCACCTTCATGGAGGTGCTGTACGAGAACAACTCGGGCCCCATCTCGGAATCCGCCCTGCAGGCGCTGGCCAAGCAGCAGTTGGAGCGACTGTGAACGACCACGACGAGCCCACGACCGAGCAGCGCACGGCCGAGCGGCCGACGACCGTGGAACCCGCGCTCGGGGAAGCCGCGACCGAGTCCCCCGAGCCCACTCCCCGTCGGCGCCGCCGCCTCGTTCCGTTCGTGGCGGGTGCCGTCGCGCTGCTGGTCGTGGCCGGGGGTGCCGTCTGGGCGTTGGGCAAGCTGGGAGACGCGGACCGCACTGCCCCGACCGTGCTCCAGGCGACGCCGAGCGGAGCGGCGACGCCCACGCCCCGGGCCGCGGCCCCCGTCCGCGCCGGGCTCGGCGGCAAGCTGCTTCCCCTGCCTTGGGACTACGAACTCGGCCCGGACATAGGCGAGTTCGGCAACGACGCCGTGTTCGGCGCCCAGCAGGCCGTCGCCATGCTGAAGGACGGCGGGCGCCATCTCCCGGCCGATGAGCGGGAGAAGAACGACAAGGCCATCGACGGCCTGAAGGTCCAGGGCGTCGCCCTGCGCAGCTACACCAAGGACGGCGTCGTCACCGAGATGCGGCTGTCCCAGATGGAGAACACGAAGGCGATCAAGGAATTGAACGCCTTCCAGGGCGAGTTCGCGCACGCCCTCAAGGCGCTGCGCGCGGGTCCGAAGATCGCGGGCCACGCCAACGCCGTGTGTTTCCTGCTGCCCAAGGACGACACGGTGAAGCTCGACGCGATGTTCTGCAACGCCTTCGAGGGTGACGTCATGGTCGGTACGTACACCTACGGGCCGGCCCCGCTGGACACCGACGCCGCGGCCAAGCTGCTCGGCCGGCAGCTCGACCTCATCAAGTCCCCCGGGGAGTCCGTGTGAGCGACCTCAATCAAGCGAACGAGCAAGCTGTCCAGGGCGGCCAGGGCCAGACCCCGACCCCGCCTGCGGACGCGGTCCCGCCCGTGACCCCGGCCCCGCCCTCGGACCCGCCCCTCGCACCCCCGCTCCCCGAAACACCCCCGCCCGCCGCCCCCAAGGACCGCCGAATACTGCGGGCCGTCTCGCGCTGGACCGCCGCCGTGGTCGTCTTCGGGGTGCTCGGCAGCGGGGTCGCGTACGGGATCACCGAGCGGGAGCGCACCGACGTGCCCGGCCTCTCCACCAAGAGCGACGGCCGCTGGGACTACCCCCGGCTGGTGAAGCCCGCGCTTCCGGCCGGGGCCGCGCTGCCGTTCGCCGCCGACAACCCCGGGATGATCCACTACGCCGATCTGGAGCAGCTCCTGCTGCCCGCCCCGGCGGGATCCGTGCCGGACGCCACGCTCAAGGGGGAGAAGAGCCGGATCTCCGCCGACCGGTTCCTCCAGGAGTTCGGGACCGATTCGCGGGTCTCCGAGATGCGCCAGGACCTCGCCCAGGGCGGCCCGGTCCAGTTCGCGGCCCGCGGCTGGACCATGCCGGACGGCACCGCCACCCGTATCTATCTGGTGCGCTTCCACAGCGCCGGGTACCAGAACGTGTTCAGCACCCTGTACCTCTCCAATGGAGGCGTCGCCCCGCGCACCCTGAAGGACGTGGAGGGGGAGTCCGCGCTCGACGAGGAGTACGACTTCGGCAACGGCATCCCGCACGTGCGCCACGACGTGTACGCCGAGTCCGCGCCGACCGGCCCCGTCCAGGTGCGGCATGCCTACCTCACGGCCGGTGACGTCCTCGCCCTGGTCGTCCAGTCGAGGAAGGGCTCCGCCGCCGCGGTCCCCTTCCACCAGACCACCGTGTTGCAGGAACAGCTTCTGGGCTGAGCGGCCGAGACCGCCGGGCGGCCCGGCCCGCCCCCGCGCCGGGCCGCGCCACCGGCGGCGTACCTCACAGAGAGGGCCGGCCCCCCCACCCATTAGGCTGGGGGCCGGCCCTGACCGCCCCTACACCCGCTCATGCGAGGAGCCCCCCGTGCTTGAGGCTGTTTTCTCCACCCTCCTTGTCCTGGTCTGCGTCGGCGTCCTCGCCTTCGCCGGGCTGACCGTCAAGAAGCTGTACCAGGGTCAGCGCTAACCACCCCGACGCTCACCCCGACCGCAACGAAGAGATCGCAGCCTCATGATCGAGATTCCGTCCGACCTCCACCCCGACCTGGTTCCCCTGGTCTTCCTCCTCGGCACGTGGGAGGGCGCCGGCGTCACCGACTTCCCCGGCGCCGAGAAGGCGAACTTCGGGCAGTCCGTGACCTTCTCCCACGACGGCCGTGACTTCCTGGAGTACGTCTCGCACTCCTGGATCCTGGACGCCGAGGGCAACAAGGTGAAGCCGCTGGAGTCCGAGTCGGGCTTCTGGCGCATCGACAAGGACCGCAAGGTCGAGGTCGTCATGGTCCGCGACCAGGGCATCGTGGAGATCTGGTACGGCGAGCTCGCCCACCAGAAGCCCCAGATCGACCTGGTCACCGACGCCGTCGCCCGCACCGCCGCCTCCGGCCCGTACACCGGTGGCAAGCGTCTGTACGGCTACGTCAAGAGCGATCTGATGTGGGTCGGCGAGAAGGCGACCCCCGAGGTCGAGCTGCGCCCCTACATGTCGGCGCACCTGAAGAAGGTCGTCACGCCCGAGGAGGTCGCGGACATGGCGCGGGGCCTCGGTGACCTTCCGGACGACGGCATCGCCTTCTTCAAGTAGGCCGCCCCGCTCAAGCGGTCGCCTTCCGCCCGGGGCGGTCGCCGCGATGACTCCTACACTGGGGGCGTGGTGACCACCGACTGGCAGAGCGACCTCCGCAGGCGCGGATACCGCCTGACGCCCCAGCGACAGCTCGTGCTGGAGGCCGTGGACGTACTGGAACACGCGACGCCCGACGACATCCTCACCCAGGTGCGGAAGACGGCGGGCGGCGTGAACATCTCCACCGTGTACCGGACCCTGGAGCTCCTGGAGGAGCTGGGTCTGGTCTCGCACGCCCACCTGGGCCACGGCGCCCCGACGTACCACCTGGCCGACCGCCACCACCACATCCATCTGGTGTGCCGGGACTGCACCGAGGTGATCGAGGCCGACGTCTCCGTGGCCGCCGACTTCACCGCGAAGCTCAGGGACACCTTCGGCTTCGAGACGGACATGAAGCACTTCGCCATCTTCGGGCGCTGCCAGGACTGCGCCCGGAAGGCCGCGGACGCCGAGTCGTAGGCTTGCGTACATGAAGAGCCCCCTGCTGTCCCTGCCCGGCGCCGTCCCCGCCGAGGGGCCCGACGAAGGAGTCGCGGCGCACTACGGCGACCTGTTCCGCGAGCAGCGCGCGCTGGCCGGCGGCACCGGCCTCGTGGACCTCTCGCACCGCGGGGTCGTCACCGTCACCGGCGACGACCGGCTGAGCTGGCTGCACCTGCTGCTCACCCAGCACGTGAGCGACCTGCCCGCCGGACAGGCGACCGAGGCGCTCGTCCTGTCCGCGCACGGACACGTCGAGCACGCCCTCTATCTCGTCGACGACGGCACCACGGTGTGGATCCACGTCGAGCCCGACACCCAGGGCGAGCTGATCGCGTACCTGGAGTCGATGAAGTTCTTCTACCGGGTCGAAGTGGCCGACCGCACAGGGGAGTTCGCGGTCGCCCATCTGCCGGCCGGTTCCATCGCCGAGGTGCCGGACGGGGTGGCGGTGCGCGAGACGGCGTACGGCCGCGATCTGTTCCTGCCCCGCGCCGACCTGGAGAAGTACGCCGCCGAGGCCGGCCCCCTCGTGGGGATCCTGGCCTACGAGGCGCTCCGGGTGGAGGCCCACCGGCCCCGGCTCGGCTTCGAGACCGACCACCGGACGATTCCACACGAGGTCGGCTGGATCGGCTCGGCCGTCCACCTCCAGAAGGGCTGCTACCGGGGCCAGGAGACGGTCGCCCGTGTCCACAACCTGGGGAAGCCCCCGCGCCGCCTGGTCTTTCTGCACCTGGACGGCAGCGAGGTGCTGCTGCCCGGCTCGGGTACGCCGGTGCGGCTCGCGGCCGACGGCGCGGAGGGCCGTCAGCTCGGGTTCATCACGACCTCGGCCCGCCACCACGAGCTGGGCCCGATCGCGCTGGCCCTGGTCAAGCGGAACGTGCCGGTGGACGCGGCGCTGCTCGCCGGGAACACGGCGGCGGCCCAGGAGGTCGTGGTCGAGCCGTAGGCCGGGTCTGCCGCTGAGCCGGGCGGCTCGGGCGTCGACAGGTCCCGTCCACCGCCGGGGCGCGGCGGCTGGGACGTTGGCAGGTCCCGTACCCGGCCGGGCGCGTCCCTCGCCCAGAGCGCGGCCCGCACCCGTGCGGCTCAGACGTCGACGACGATCGTGAACGGGCCGTGGTTGGTGAGGGACACCCGCATGTCCGCGCCGAACCGGCCCGTCTCCACCTGGGCGCCCAGCGCCCGCAGTTGGGCCACCACCTCGTCGACCAGGGGCTCCGCCACCTCGCCGGGGGCGGCCGCGTTCCAGGTGGGGCGGCGGCCCTTGCGGGCGTCCCCGTAGAGAGTGAACTGCGAAATCACCAGCAAGGGCGCATTCACGTCCGAGCAGGACTTCTCGCCCTCAAGGATGCGAACCGACCACAGCTTGCGGGCGAGCTGGGCCGCCTTGTCCGGATTGTCCTCATGGGTGACGCCCACCAGGACACACAGGCCCTCGCCCGTGATCTCGCCGACCGTCTCACCCGCCACGACGACCTTCGCGCCGTCGACTCTCTGCACCACCGCTCGCATGCGCCCCAACCTATGCCACTGGCGAGTCCGAATTCCGAGCGGCTGAACGGGTGCAGTGCACCTGCACGTGCCGTACCGGGAGTGGCACGATGCGTACAGGCGGTGCTTCCCCTTGGTCCTTCGGGCCCGGGGAGACCCCATGCACCGGTCGAGGGGACGGAAAGACGCATGACTACACCAGGCGCCGGGCAGTCGCCCGGTCCCGTATCGCTCACCCGGACCAGCCCGCGTACGACGACCGCCGTGCGACCGCCCGTGCGGCGGGCGGGCGGCACCCTGCCGCCCCAGCG
Organism: Streptomyces sp. ASQP_92; assembly: GCF_025399895.1. Classification (GTDB taxonomy): domain Bacteria; phylum Actinomycetota; class Actinomycetes; order Streptomycetales; family Streptomycetaceae; genus Streptomyces. The sequence goes on from NZ_JAODUA010000009.1 coordinate 52,749, forward strand.
CGGCCACGACCTGGCCGCGCTCCGCCTCGCCGAACTGCGCACGCTGCGCCGGCAGTCGCAGCGCGACGAGGCCGACCTCAGCTATGTGCGGCGGCTGCTGCACGGCCGCATCGACATCCTGCGCGCGGAGCTGGCCCGGCGCACCGGGCCGCAGGCGCCGGTGGTGGAGCGGCTCGCCGAGATCCTCACCGACGCACCGTCCTCACACCGGGCCTCGGCCCGCCATGTCACGCTCTCCGCGCCGCGCAGCGAGGAGTACCGGACGCTGGCCGCCGAGATGGACGCCGAGGTCGAGCTGTCCGACCTGGAAGCCCGTACGGACGAGGAGCTGCACACCGCCACCGGGCGCCTGATCCGCTACGAACAGCACGTCTCGCGGCGCCGCAAGGAGGTCCAGCGCACCGCCGACGATTGCAGCGCGGAGATCGCCCGCAGGTACCGTGATGGGGAAGCACAAGTAGACGATCTGCTCATCTGACCCGCCCGTCCGGAAGCGACCCCTCCGGGGCGGGGCACCCCGTCCGGAAGGCCGCACCCATGACCGCCGTGTCCTCGACGTCCCCGATACCCCCGGTCCTCGCCGAAGTCGTACGTTCCGGATTCGTCGAGGGCCACCATCGGGGCTCGCTGGTGGTGCTGGCGGCCGACGGCAGTGTCGAGTTCTCGCTCGGCGACCCGGCCGCGCCCGTCTTCCCCCGCTCGTCCAACAAGCCGATGCAGGCCGCCGCCGTGCTGCGCGCGGGCCTCGACCTCTCCGGCGAGCGCCTGGCCATCGCCGCCGCCAGCCACTCGGGCGAGGGCTTCCACCTCGATCTCGTACGCAAGATGCTGGCCGAGCACGGGCTGAGCCCGGACGACCTCCAGACGCCGCCCGACCTGCCGCTGGACGCCGCCGAGGCCGAGACGTACCTGGCCGCCGGGCACGTGCGCGAGCGGCTCACCATGAACTGCTCGGGCAAGCACGCGGCGATGCTCGCGGCCTGCAAGCAGAACGGCTGGGACCTCACCACCTACCTCGACCCCGCGCACCCGCTCCAGCGCCTGGTCCTGGAGTCCGTCGAGTCGGCCGCGGGCGAGCCGGTCGCCTCGGTCGGCACGGACGGCTGCGGGGCGCCGCTGATGGCGATCGGCCTGACCGGCCTGGCCCGCGCCTTCCGCACCTTCGCGACGGCGGACCCGGGCTCGGTCGAGGGCCGGGTCGCCGAGGCGATGCGCGCCCACCCCGAGTACGTGGCCGGCACCCGGCGGCCCGACACCTGGCTGATGCGCGAGGTGCCCGGCACCCTGTCGAAGATGGGCGCCGAGGCCGTGCAGGCGGTGGCGTTCGCCGACGGGCGCGCGCTCGCCTTCAAGGTCGACGACGGCGCGATCCGCGCGCTCGGCCCGGTCCTGGCCCGCGCGCTGCGCCTGATGGGCGTGGACGCGCCCGTGGTGGACCGCATCGGCCGGGCGCCGCTGCTGGGCGGGGCCGCGGAGGTCGGCGAAATTCGGGCGACATTCTGAGCGGGGCCCGCCTAGCGTGACCGCCATGAGCATCCCGGACACGCCCGGCATCGAGGTCCGCAGCGTCACCGACGACGAGTTCACCCACTGGATGAAGGCGGTCGCCGTGGGATTCCTGCGCTCGTCGGCGGTGGGCGAGGAGTACACGCGTGACCTGCGGGCCAACTGCGACCTGAGCCGGGTGCGGGGGGCCTTCGACGACGGCCGGTGCGTGGCCACGCTCCGGTCCTTCGCGCAGGAGCTGACCGTGCCCGGCGGCGCCGCGCTGCCCGTGAGCGCCGTCAGCGGCGTCACCGTCACGCCCACCCACCGCAGGCGCGGCCTGTTGACCCGGATGATGGCGGCCGATCTCGCGGCGGCCCGCGAGCGCGGCGACGTGGCGTCCACGCTGATCGCGGCCGAGTACCCGATCTACGGCCGGTACGGCTACGGCCCGGCCACCCAGCTCGCCGAGTGGGAGATCGACACCGCCCGCAGCGGCCTCGACCCGCACTGGTCGGGCCCGGCCGACGGTGGCCGCGTGGACCTGGTGGATCCGGCCGAGGCCGCCAAGCTCGGCACCGAGGTGTTCGAACGTTTCCGGCCGTCCCAGGCCGGTGCGATCAGCCGCGACCGCCGCTGGTGGGACCTGACCACCGGCGTGGTCCGCCGCGACGGCCCCTGGACCGAGCCGTTCTTCGCGGTGTACCGCACGGCCGACGGCGAACCCGCCGGGATCGCCGCGTACACCGCCGACGAGCGGTGGAGCGACGCCAAGCTGCCCGAGAACACGGCCACGGTGAAGACCCTGATCGGCCTCACCCCCGAGGCCGACCGCGCCCTGTGGCACTTCCTGTGCTCCATCGACTGGATCCGCACGGTACGCACCGGCTACCGCGCCCCCGACGACCTGCTCCCGCTGTTCTTCCCGAACCCGCGCGCCGCCAGGATCGTGACCCACAGCGACTTCCTGTGGCTGCGGCTGATCGATGTCGTACGGGCCCTTGAGGCACGCGCGTACGCCGCTGAGGGCGCCCTCGTCCTGGAGGTCGAGGACGAGGCGGGCCTGGCCGCGGGACGCTTCCTCCTTGAGGCGAGCGAGACGGGCGCGCGCTGCACGCCCACCACGCGCAGCGCCGAACTGGCCCTGGACGCAAGGGAGTTGGCCTCCCTCTACCTCGGCGACGAGTCGGCGTCGAGGCTGCTCGCGCTCGGCCGGGTCGTGGAGGAGCGACCGGGGGCGGCGGCACGCGCGGACGCGCTGTTCCGCACGGCGCGCCGCCCCTGGTGCCCCGACATGTTCTGACCCCCACCCCCGTGGGGGATCGTCACATGCCGGCTGGGTGCCGTCGGCGGGCGACAGGGGGGGGCGGCGTGCGCGCAGCACGGGTCCGGCCTCTGTTCTTGGCCCGCCCGGCGATCACGGGGTGAGCAGCACCTTTCCGACCAGGCCGCGTCCCTCGATGGCGCGGTGGGCGTCGGCGGCGCGGGCCAGCGGGAACACCCCGCCGATCACCGGGCGCAGCCGGCCGGCCGCCGCCTCGCGCAGGGCCCGGTCGAGGAGCGCGGTGCGGCGCTCGGCCGTGACCTGGATGTCGCCGATGCCGAGCAGGGCGATGTCGCGGCGCCGGGCCTCGTCGGGGTCGACGGCGGCGAAGCCGGTGCCGGAGGGGGCGCCGTGCGCGGAGAAGCGTCCGCCGTCGGCCGTCAACGCGAAGGCGTCCCGGCCGAGTTGGCCGCCGACGCCGTCCAGGACCAGATCGGCGCCGCCCTCTCCCAGCGCGGCCCGCGCGCGCCGCCCCCACTCCTGCTCGCCCGCGTCGATGACGAGATCGGCCCCCAACTTCCGCACCAGCGCGGTCTTTTCGGGCCCGCGCGCCACGCCCGCCACCCGCGCGCCGAGCCCGTGCGCCAACTGGACGAGCAGGGTGCCCATGCCGCCCGAGGCGCCGGTGATCAGTACGGTCTCGCCCGGCTTGAGCGCGGTGTTCTCCAGGAGCGCGAGGGCGGTCACCGCGTCGTGGACGAGCGAGGCCGCTTCACGCGGGCCGACGCCGTCGGGGACCGGGGAGAGCCGCGCGGCGGGTGCCGTCACGAGCTCGGCATAGGTGTCGTCGATGCCGGACACGGCCACCCGGCGGCCGACCCAGGCCGCGTCCACGCCGGGTCCGGCGGCGGCGACCGTGCCGGAGACGCCGCCGCCGGGCACATAGGGCGGCTCGATGCCGAAGAACTCGCGGAAGCCTCCGGCGCGGATCTGGGTCTGCACGAAGAGGGTGTCGATGTGGTCCACCGCCACGACGACCTCGCCGGCCCCGGCGACCGGGTCCACCACCTCCACCGGCACCAGTACCTCGGGCCCGCCGAACTCCCGCACCTGTGCGACACGCATGACAGCCACCGTTCCCACCCGTTGTCCGCGCCGGTGCGCGGCCGATGGCCCGAGTCTTCAACCCGAAGCGCACTTGAGGTCAAGGGTGATTCGAGGGGGCCGCGATTTTCCACGACCCTGCCGGTCGGCGGGCACGCGTCGGGGCGGGGGTGGGAGTGCGTGCGGCTGCGCCCCTCGGCGCAGGGGGCGTAACCCATGATCACGCGCGGCGTTGTGTCGGCGGGGACCGCCCGGCTCCCGCCGACACACGTGAGGGCACCGTCATGCACGAGATCACCCGAAGAATGGCCACCGGAGCGGCGGTGGCCGCGACCGCACTGAGCTGCGTGATCGTCGCGGGGCCGCCCGCGGCGGCGTCCGGCAAATGGTGCAACAACGCGGTCTGCATCGAGACCTACGACAACGGCGACTACCTGGGCCGGGTGGAGGTCTCGGTGATCAACACCAACCAGCCGCACCGCATCCACGCCCGCGTGTGGACCACGAACGGGTGGAGCGCGAACACGAAGGTGGAGGACGTCTCGAAGTTCCGCACCTACCGCGACCAGGCCTACCCCCAACGCCACTTCCCCCCGGGCACCCGCCTGTGCGCGGAGGGCTTCCGGGGCGGGGAGAGCGTTGGGCTGCCTTGCGTGACGATCACGGCGTAGGGGGGAGGAGCGGGGGCCGTGGCCTTGGCTGCTGAGCCGGGCTCCCGGCCCCCCCTCCGGGTGGCGTGGCACACTTTTGCAAGCGGGCGCTTGCAAAAGTTAGCAAGGGGGGTGCACCATCGGGGCATGGCATCGCTCAACGTCGGCAATCTCGGCGAGTTCCTGCGCGAGCAGCGGCGCACCGCGCAGCTTTCGCTGCGGCAGCTCGCCGATGCCGCCGGGGTGTCCAATCCGTATCTGAGCCAGATCGAGCGCGGGCTGCGCAAGCCGAGTGCGGACATCTTGCAGCAGCTCGCGAAGGCGCTGCGGATCTCGGCCGAGACGCTGTACGTACAGGCCGGGATTCTCGACGAGCGGTCTCCCGAGGCCGCCGGGACGCGCAGCGTGATTCTTGCCGACCCCTCGCTCAGTGAGCGTCAGAAGCAGGTTCTGCTCCAGATCTACGAGTCCTTCCGCAAGGAGAACGGGCTCGACGACGACACGGACACCGACAGCGCCGCCGACGGCAGTGATGCCGACCACCCTCAAGCGAGCAACTGAGTAACTGATCCGGGAGGACAGACATGGCCATCACCGATGACCTGCGCAAGACCCTCACCGACCCCACCCCCCTCTACTTCCTCGCCGGGACGGCGGACCTCGCGGGGCAGCAGGCCAAGAAGGTGCCGGCGCTGATCGAGAAGATCCAGGCCGAGGCGCCCGAGCGCATCGAGGCCGTGCGCCGTACCGACCCGAAGGTCGTGCAGGAGAAGGCCGCCGCTCGCGTCAAGGAGGTCCAGACCGCCGTCACGACCCGCGCCACCGATCTCCTGGGCGCCATCGACGGCGACTTCAAGAAGCTGGGTGAGAACGCCCAGGACCTGGCGCTGCGCGGGGTCGGCGTCCTCGCCGAGTACGCCGTCAAGGCGCGCGAGGGCTACGACTCCGTCGCCGAGCACGGCCAGGAGGTCGTCAGGCAGTGGCGCGGTGAGGCCGCCGACGAGATCGTCGAGATCGCCGGCGCCGTCGAGGGCGACGCCCCGGCCAAGGACGTTCCGGCCCAGGCCGAGCCCGTCGAGTCCGTCGAGTCCGTCGAGCCCGTCGTGGGCGCGGACGCGGCCGACCAGCCCGCCGCCAAGAAGACTGCCCCGCGCAAGGCCCCGGCGAAGAAGCCGACCGCCAAGTCCGCGGAGTAGCGTTCGCCGGGCGTCCCCCAGCGACGCGCTGAGCCATCCCGCGGTGCGGGCACTTCCGGGGTGCCCGCGCCGTTGGACCAGTACCGTGGCCGCGAGCGCTCTCGGGGCTCATCACTCATCAGGACTTATCTAGGCGGTGCACGGCATGTTGCTCACGGGATTCAGCCTCTTCACCTCGCTGCTCAATCTCGCGATGCTCGTCATCGCCGTCGTGGCGTTCGTCTTCGCCGTCATCGCCCGCGAGGACGCGTACCGCGCGGCCGGCAAGCAGACCAAGCCGTTCTGGCTGATCATCCTCGGCATCACGGTCGTGGTGAACCTGGTCGTGCCGGTCCTGTTCCTCCAGCTCGCCGGGCTCGTCGCCTCGATCGTGTTCATGGTGGACGTACGGCCCGCGCTGCGGCAGGTCTCCGGCGGTGGCCGGGGTGGCCGCCGCGGCGGCGGCTCCAGCAGTGACGGTCCTTACGGGCCCTACAACGGCGGGCGTTAACCCCTGCCACCCGGGGCGGCGGCCCCCGGAGAGCCGGTCCTCCTCAGGCGGGCCGGCTCTCCGGGCGTTTGCGCTCCAGGAGGACCACCGCCACGTCGTCCGTCAGCTCGCCCCCGTTGAGTTCGCGGGCCCGGGTCACGGCCGCCTCCAGCAGGGCCTCGCCGCGCAGCCCCGACGCGAGCTGATCGTTGATCATGTCCAGCATGCCGTCCTGGCCGAGCCGCCGGCTGCCCTCGCCGGTGCGGCCCTCGATCAGGCCGTCGGTGTACATCAACAGGCCCCATTCGCGGCCGAGTTCGACCTGCCGGCGCGGCCAGCGGGCCCGGGGCAGCAGACCCAGGGCCGGGCCGCTGTTCTCGTACGGGAGCAACTGGGCCCGGCCGTTCAGCGCGATCAACGGCGAGGGGTGGCCCGCGAGGCAGAGGCCGGCCCGGCGGCCGTCGGGCGCGATGTCCACCGTACACAGCGTCGCGAATATCTCCTCGCTGTCCCTCTCGTGCTCCAGGACCTGCTGAAGGGTGGAGAGCAGCTCGTCCCCGCACAGGCCCGCGAGCGTCAACGCCCGCCAGGCGATGCGGAGTTCGACCCCGAGGGCCGCCTCGTCGGGGCCGTGGCCGCAGACGTCGCCGATCATCGCGTGGACGGTTCCGTCGGGGGTGCGCACCGTGTCGTAGAAGTCGCCGCCGAGCAGCGCGCGCGAGCGGCCGGGCCGGTAGCGGGCCGCGAAACGCAGGTCCGAGCCGTCAAGGAGCGGCGTCGGGAGCAGCCCGCGCTCCAGGCGGGCGTTCTCCTGGGCGCGCAGCCGCGACTCCGCCAGCTTGTACTGGGCGGTGTCCGCGCGCTTGCGCTCCACCGCGTACCGGATGGCGCGGCTCAGCAGCCTGCCGTCCAGCTCGTCGCGGAACAGATAGTCCTGCGCGCCCACCCGGACCGCCTCCGCCGCCCGCTCGGCGTGCGTGGACGGGGTGAGGGCCAGCACGGCGTGGCGCGGGGCGAGGCGGAGCAGATGGCGCAGTGCCGCGAGCTCGTCGTCGGGGTCCCGGCCGGGCAGCGCCAGGTCCAGGAGGATGCAGTGGATGTCGTCGGTGAGCAGCCGCTCGGCCTCGGTGAGGTTGCGGGCGGTCCGGATGCGGACCCGGGTGCCGGCCTCGTCGAGCAGCTCGTGCACGGTGAAGGTGCCCGCCGGGTCGTCCTCGATGACCAGCAGATTGAGCGGGCCGTCGACGGCGCCGCCCGTCTGGGCCTCCGGGGCGGCGCGCTGGTGCGGTACGGGTACGTGCTGGGATGCGGGCATCGTCGGTTCCGGAATCCTTCCCTCCCCCCGAGGGTGCGGATGGAGCGCCGGTCGGCGCCCCACCAGCCGGGACCCTAGCCTCATCCACCGGCGCGGCGGAATGGCGATGGGTCGTTCATCACTGAACCCCGGTTGGCATATGCCTCATGCCCGATTTGTCGGGGCCCCAGGAAGTTGCGGAGTGCCCGTCGCGACGGCTCGGAGGCGCCCCCGCACGCCCGGGCGCTCCCGCGAGGCAGGGGCGTACGGGCTACTTGTCCGGCCGCACGACCCCGAGGATCGGCATGGAACCCGCTCCGGTGATCGTCACGGTCCGGCCGGGCCGCGGGGCGTGCACGATCGCGCCGTCGCCGATGTACATCCCGACATGGGTGGCGTCGGCGAAGTAGATGACGAGGTCGCCGGGGCGCATGTCCTTGATCGCCACGTGCGGCAGTCGCGCCCACTGCTCCTGCGAGGTGCGCGGGACGGGGTGCCCGGCCGCGAGCCAGGCCTGGGAGGTGAGCCCCGAACAGTCGAAGGTGTCGGGACCCGCGGCGCCCCAGATGTACTTCTTGCCGATCTGGTCGGTGACGAACTTCACGGCCTTCCTGCCCTGCTCGCTCGCGCTGCCGTTGATGTCCTTCAGGACGCCGGTGCTCAGCCAGGCCGTCTGCGAGTCGAACTCCTTCTTGCGCTCCAGCTCGGCCAGGCGCTCGCGCTCCTGCTCCTTGAGCTGGGACTGGAGCTTCTCGGCCGCCGCGATCTTCTCGGTGATGTCCTTCTTCGCGGCTTCCTTCTTGACCCGGTTGGCCTCCAGGTTCTTCCACTGGGCGGTGGCGTCCGCGCTGTACGCCGCCAAGTCGGCCTGGGTTCTGTTCAGTTCGCCGAGCAGGCCCTGGGCCGCCTGCTGGCCCTGGCGCAGCGCGCCGGCACCGTCCAGGAAGCCCTCGGGGTCGCCGCTGAGCATCATCTGCGCGCCGGGCGGAAGGCCGCCGTTGCGGTACTGCATGCGCGCGGTTGCGCCCGCCTGGTCCTTCAAGCGCTTGATCTTCTCCTGGCCCTTCACGATGTCCTGGGCCAGCCGCACGATCTGCGCGGACTGCTCCTTGGTCTGTTCCTCGGCGAGGTTGTACGCGTCGGTGGCCGCGGCCGCCCGGCGGTACAGGTCGTCGATCTGCCTGCTCACCTCGTCCAGCGTCCTGGGCCGGTCCGGCGCCGTGGTCGACGGCGTCGGCACCGGATCGGCGAACGCCGTGCCCGGAGCGGCCACCGCGGTCAAGGCGCACACCAGGGCGATGGCGATCGCCAAACGTCGCGTCTTCGGCACTGAGAACTCCCCCTCCAGTCAGCTCCGGCCCCACACCGGAAACACCGGGCCCTTCGCCCGGATCGCCGGACCCCGCGCCCGGACCACCGGGCACCTCGCCCGGAACGCCGGTCACTTCGCAGGTGATTTACCGTCAGTAACATCACACAGTGACCGCGATGCTGCCACGCCCGCCGCCAAAACGACAGGGGCGCCAAGGCACCGGACGGGGCACATCCCCTTGCGTGTGCCGCCCTCCGTCCCCTCCCGTCTGACGAACCTCGCCCTCCACGCGTTCCAGCCGCCACGGGAGTTCACTCGTTGGACGACGCGCGCAAGCCTGCTCGGGTCGGGGCGGAAGCTCTCGGTGTGCCGCCTGCCAGGGTGGGACGCGGGCCTCGGCCGCACGGCGGCCCGGCCCTCAACGAGGCGCCAGCGCCGACCAGTTGACCGTGACCTCGCCCTGCCGCCAGCGCCGTACGCCGTCCACGACGGGCCAGTCCGCCGCCAGTTCCCGTACGGACTTGATCCAGCGCTGGCGTGCGCCGAGCGAGGCGTAGGGGGCGGACGCCGCCCAGGCCCGGTCGAAGTCGCGCAGGAAGGAGTGGACCGGCTCACCCGGAACGTTGCGGTGGATCAGCGCCTTGGGCAGGCGTTCGGCCAGGTCGGAGGGGCGCTCCAGGGAGCCGAGCCGGGTCGCGAAGGTCACCGTGCGGGGGCCGTCCGGGCCGAGCGCGACCCAGACGTGGCGTCGGCCGATCTCGTCGCAGGTGCCCTCGACGAGCAGTCCGCCGGGCGCGAGCCGTGCGCACAGCCGCGCCCAGACGGCCGCCACCTCGGCCTCGTCGTACTGGCGCAGTACGTTCGCCGCGCGGATCAGCAGCGGCGGTTCGGCCAGCGGCACCTCGAAGCCGCCGTGCCGGAAGACCAGGCCCTCGCGTTCGTACGGTTTGGCCGCGGCCACCCGGGCGGGCTCGATCTCGATGCCGACCACCGAGACGGCGGGGGCGGTGGTGCGCAGGCGCTGGAGCAGTTCCACCGCGGTCCAGGGGGACGCCCCGTACCCGAGGTCTACGGCGACCGGCGCGTCGGCACGGCGCAGCACGGCCCCGTGCACGTCCGCGATCCAGCGGTCCATGCGGCGCAGCCGGTTCGGGTTGGTGGTGCCGCGGGTGACGGTGCCGACGGGGCGCCTGGCGGGGGCGCGCTTGGCGGGCGGGGCGGGTGGAGCCATAGGACGAGGGTAGGCGGCGGGCGGCCGGGGGCGGGCCGGGCCCAGCGGCGCCGATTCGGGCGGGGCTCAGCGCTTCCTCCCCCGCCCCGGCCCGCGCGACGGGCCGTGCCTGCCGCCCCCCCCGGCCCGTCCGGCAACATTTTGGCAAAGTGGAAATGAAAGGACGGATTCCGGTGTTCGGGGCTTTGGAGAGGCGTGCCCGTATGCCCGCTCCGCGTCCGAAGGCAGTGCCCCGAGCCGAGGAGGGCCTCGACGTGAGCCAGTACGTGTCCCGGTTCGCCGGCACCCTGGCGGGGCCGCCCAGGCTCCGGCTGCCCGGGGGTCACCGCAAGCCGCGCCGGGTCGCCATGCTCAGCGTCCACACCTCCCCGCTGCACCAGCCGGGGACGGGCGACGCGGGCGGCATGAACGTGTACATCGTCGAGCTGGCCAAGCGCCTCGCCGCGATCAACATCGAGGTCGAGATCTTCACGCGGGCCACCACGGGCGGGCTCGCGCCGACCGTGGAGATGTCGCCCGGGGTGCTGGTGCGCCACATCGACGCGGGGCCGTACGAGGGGCTCGCCAAGGAGGAGCTGCCCGCCCAGCTCTGCGCCTTCACGCACGGGGTCATGCAGGCCTGGGCGCACCACCGGCCCGGCCACTACGACCTGGTCCACTCCCACTACTGGCTCTCCGGGCACGTCGGCTGGCTCGCCGCCCAGCGCTGGGGGGTGCCTCTGGTCCACGCCATGCACACCATGGCCAAGGTCAAGAACGCCGCGCTCGCCGAGGGCGACACCCCCGAACCGGCCGCGCGGGTCATCGGCGAGACGCAGATCGTGAACGCGGCGGACCGGCTGATCGCCAACACCGCCGAGGAGGCCGACGAACTCGTCCGCTTCTACGACGCGGACCCGGGCACCGTCGCCGTCGTCCACCCCGGTGTGAACCTCGACCGCTTCCGCCCGGCCGACGGCAGGACCGCGGCACGCGACCGGCTCGGGCTGCCCCGGGACGCGTTCATCCCGCTCTTCGCGGGCCGCATACAGCCGCTCAAGGCGCCCGACATCCTGCTGCGCGCTGCGGCCGAACTCCTCGACCGGGACCCGTCGTTGCGCTCGCGCATGATCGTGCCGATCGTGGGCGGCCCGTCCGGGAGCGGCCTCGCCAAGCCGGAGGGCTTGCAGAAGCTCGCGGCCAAGCTCGGCATCTGCGACGTCGTACGGTTCAAGCCGCCCGTGGGCCAGGACCGGCTCGCGGACTGGTTCCGGGCGGCGTCCGTCCTGGTCATGCCCTCGTACAGCGAGTCGTTCGGCCTGGTCGCCATCGAGGCGCAGGCGACCGGCACACCGGTGGTCGCGGCGTCGGTGGGCGGGCTTCCGGTGGCGGTGCGGGACGGCTCGACGGGCTTCCTCGTCCAGGGCCACGACCCCAAGGACTACGCGAGCGCCCTGCACCGCTTCGTGGCGGACCCGGCCCTGGTACGCCGCATGGGCGACGCGGCCGCCCGGCACGCGCAGTCCTTCGGCTGGGGGACGGCGGCATCGGCGACGGCGGACGTGTACACGGCGGCGATGCACGAGCACCGGCGGCGGATGCGGTCGCACCACGGCTGAGCGGTACCGCCGCGGCATGGGCGGGGCCCCGCCGCGGCGCGGGTGAGGCGTCCCGTGCCGCGGCGGGCCCGGGGCGCCTCCGGACGTGCCCGGCTCCCTCGGCCGGGCCGCGCCGCTTCGCGTAGGCTCGCGGCATGGCTGACGTGCGGCAGGTCATCGAGGCGGCCCTCAAGGACGCGGAACTCTCGTGGGAGTCCCCTGAGCCCGGCGCGTACGTGGTGACGCTGCCGGGCACACGCAAGCTCTCCACCACCTGCTCCCTGCGGGTCGGGCGGCACTCCCTGTCCGTGAACGCGTTCGTGGTGCGCCACCCCGACGAGAACGAGCCGGCCGTCCACCGCTGGCTCCTGGAGCGCAACCTCCGCCTGTACGGGGTGAGTTACGCGGTCGACCGGCTCGGGGACGTGTACCTGGCCGGCAAGCTTCCGCTCTCCTCGGTGACGGCGGAGGAACTCGACCGGCTTCTCGGCGTCGTCCTCGAGGAGGCGGACGGGTCCTTCAACACCCTGCTGGAGCTGGGGTTCGCGTCGGCCATCCGGCGGGAGTACGCGTGGAGGGTGTCCCGGGGCGAGTCCACGGCGAACCTGGCGGCGTTCGGGCATGTGACGGGTGGGGCGGGGTAGGGGGCACACCCGCCTACCCCCGCCTCACACCCCCGAGTCCGCCCGAACCTTGACCCGGTCCCGAGCCGCGCCCGAAGGCCCACCTGGGCCCGCCACTCCCGGCTCGCCCGCCAACCCCCGCATCAGCGCCCAGTACCCCACCGCCGTCGCCGTTCCCAGTACCGCGCAGGTGCCCCACAGCCAGCCCGCGCCGAAGTGGTCGATGACGTAGCCGGACATCAAAGGGGCCACCAGGGCCGCCACCGACCAGGACATCGTGTAGACGCCCTGGTAGCGGCCGCGGCCGTGGAGGGGGGAGAGGCGGACGACCAGGCCGGTCTGGGTCGGGGCGTTGACGATTTCCGCCAGGGTCCAGACGCAGATCGTCAGGGCGTACATCGCGACCGAACCCGCGAACGCCGTCAGGCCGAAGCCGTAGCCCGCGAGCAGGGCCGAGACGATCAGCAGGTGGCGCGGGTCGCGGTGCTGGGTGTAGCGGGTGATGGGGAGTTGGACCGCCACGATGAGGATGCCGTTGACGGCGATCGCCAGGCCGAAGTCCGAGCTGGAGAAGCCGTCCGTGCCCATGGCGATCGGCAGACCCACGTAACCCTGCTGGAAAATAAGGGAGATGAGGAAGGACAGGCCCACCACGCCCATGAAACGGCCGTCCCTCAGCACCGTACCGATGCCGACGCCCGGTTCCGCCACCTTCTCCTCGGCCGTGCGCACCGGGCGCGACTCCGGGAGCTTGAGGAACACCACGACCGCGCAGACCAGCGTGAGCGTCGCCTCGCCGAGGAAGCCGGCCAGATAGCTGTACTGCGCGATGAAGCCGGCCGCCATCGACGAGACGGCGAAACCCAGGTTGATCGCCCAGTAGTTGAGGGAGAACGCGCGCACCCTGTCCTCGGGCTTCACGATGTCCGCCATCATCGCCTGCACGGCCGGCCGCGAGGCGTTGCTCGCCATGCCGACGAGGAAGGCGACGCCCACGATCGCCACCGGATCCGTCATGAAGCCGAGCAGCGCGACCGAAAGGGCCGTCGAGGTCTGGGCGATGACCAGGGTGGGCCGGCGTCCGAGGCGGTCGGTCATGACACCGCCCGCGATCGAGGAGATGACCCCGCCGAGCCCGTGCACCGAGGCCACGAGTCCCGCGTACGAGGCCGAGTAGCCCCGGTCGAGGGTGAGGTAGAGCGCCATGAAGGTGGCGACGAAGGCCCCGAGCCGGTTGATCAGGGTGCTGGTCCACAGCCACCAGAACTCCCGGGGCAGACCCGAGACCGTTTCTCGTGCGGCGCGTCTCAACATGGCGATGGACATGACGATTTCCCCCGGAAGCAGTGGCACCGGTACGCGGCACGGCGGTCTGTGCCTGTAAGTGGTGCCTGTAAGTGGTGCAGCCGATGTCCGCACGTTACAAGCGGGCCGCTTCCGGGGGCCAGCGAATTGACGGCGTCCGTCAATCGAGACGCCCCCGGGACCTTGGTCCCCGGGCGCGCGAGGGCCCCGGAACGTCGATTAGGCTCGGTGGCATGGCCGACGCACCGTACAAGCTGATCCTGCTCCGCCACGGCGAGAGCGAGTGGAACGAGAAGAACCTGTTCACCGGGTGGGTGGACGTCAACCTCACGCCGAAGGGCGAGAAGGAGGCGGCGCGCGGCGGTGAGCTGCTCAAGGACGCCGGCCTGCTCCCCGACGTGCTGCACACCTCCCTCCAGAAGCGCGCCATCCGCACCGCCCAGCTCGCGCTGGAGTCCGCGGACCGCCACTGGATCCCGGTGCACCGCAGCTGGCGCCTGAACGAGCGCCACTACGGCGCGCTCCAGGGCAAGGACAAGGCGCAGACCCTGGCCGAGTTCGGCGAGGAGCAGTTCATGCTGTGGCGCCGCTCGTACGACACCCCGCCGCCCGCCCTCGAGGACGGCACCGAGTTCTCGCAGAGCGCCGACGCCCGTTACGCGACGATCCCGCCGGAGCTGCGCCCGCAGACCGAGTGCCTCAAGGACGTCGTGACGCGCATGCTGCCGTACTGGTACGACGGCATCGTCCCGGACCTCCTCGACGGCAAGACCGTCCTGGTCGCCGCCCACGGCAACTCGCTGCGCGCGCTGGTCAAGCACCTCGACGGCATCTCCGACGCCGACATCGCGGGCCTGAACATCCCGACCGGCATCCCGCTGGTGTACGAACTCGACGCCGACTTCAAGCCGGTCAAGCCGGGCGGCACCTACCTGGACCCGGACGCGGCGGCCGCCGCGATCGAGGCCGTGAAGAATCAGGGCAAGAAGAAGTAGCCCTCCGTCGAACCCCCTGGCGCCGCATCCCCGGTGTCAGGGGGTTCGCGTTTTCCGGGTGCCGGGTGCCGGGTGCCGGGTGCCGGGTGCCGGGTGCCGAATGGCAGATGGCAGATGACAGATATCGGATGGTGATGGCTGACCGGCGACGGCGGGCACGGTCACGCTCTGCCACGGTCGCGCCACTCTCCGGTCGCCGTCGCCTCCCTCCCTGGCTAGCCTCGAAAGGTGCATTTCGCCCGACATGCATCGCGCCCCGCGTGCGTCCCGCCCGACGTGGCGATCCGCGTGCCGGGGGAGTCCGCCAAGACGGGAGACCAGAACGTGAGTACCACCCTGCGCAGCCGCTGTGTCCGTACCCTCGCCGCGGGCGCGCTGTCCGCCGCCCTGCTGACCGCCGGGGCCGTCGGCACCGTTGCCTCGGCCGCGACTCCCAAGCCGAGTCCTTCCGCGTCCAAGACGGCCGCTTCGATCACCGTGAAGGCCTCGTCGACGTCGGTGAAGGCCGGCGACAAGGTGACCTTCACGGGCCGCACCAAGGGCCTGCCCATAGGCACCAAGCTGGTGCTCCAGCACAAGAAGGGCAACAAGTGGACGACGTTGCAGGCCAGCACCGTCGTCAAGCAGGGCAGCAGCTACTCCCTGGACGCCAAGCTCAACGACAAGGGCAAGCAGGACCTGCGGATCAAGTACGACGAGGTCGTGTCGCCGACGGTCAGCGTCACCGTGAAGTGACCCCCGGCGCGCGATGAGCCGCGAGGTGCCCCGCCCGAAACCGGGCGGGGCACCTCCTCATGCCGGGAACCGCGTCGTCAGGAACAGCCGCCGCACTGGCACGGCGCGCCCGACTGGCAGCCGCAGCCGCAGCTCGATCCGCAGCCGCACGCGCCGAGCAGCGGCAGTCGGACCACTTCCACAGGTGTCGCGGGTGCTTCCTGGCGTGGTTCGGTCATGGGCGAATCGGCCATGGGTCCCTCCCGGGGGTAGGCAGACGCGTGGAGCCTTCGCCCATTGCATGCCCACGGGGACGGGCGCATCAACGGCGCATGCGCGCAAGCTTCAACTGCCCGCGCCCACATGGCGGTTGGGGGCCGCCCTTCGGGGACGGGCCCCCGTGTGGAGCGCTCAGGCTCCCTCGGGCTGCGTCGGCGGCTGGAGTTCGTCGGCGTGCTCGCCCGTGACCAGGTAGACGACGCGCTTGGCGACCGACACGGCGTGGTCCGCGAACCGCTCGTAGTAGCGGCCGAGCAGCGTCACGTCGACGGCCGTCTCGATGCCGTGCTTCCAGCGGTCGTCCATCAGGTGCTGGAACAGCGTGCGGTGGAGCAGGTCCATCTCGTCGTCGTCCTGCTCCAGTTGGAGGGCCAGGTCGACGTCCTTGGTGATGATGACCTCGGCCGCCTTCGCCATCAGGCGCTGGGCGAGCTGGCCCATCTCCAGGATGGTGGCGTGCAGGTCGTGCGGTACGGCGCGATCCGGGTAGCGCAGCCGGGTCAGTTTGGCGACGTGCTGGGCCAGGTCGCCCGAGCGCTCCAGGTCGGCGCTCATGCGCAGCGACGTCACCACGATCCGCAGATCGGTGGCGACCGGCTGCTGGCGGGCCAGCAGGGCTATCGCGCGGGCTTCCAGGTCGTGCTGGAGATCGTCGACCTTCTGGTCGGCCGCGATCACGCTCTCGGCGAGCTTGAGGTCGGCGTCGAGCATGGCCGTGGTGGCGCGCCCGACCGCCGACCCGACGAGCCGGGCCATCTCGACCAGGCCCTCGCCGATCGAGTCGAGTTCCTCGTGGTACGCGTCCCGCATGGGTGTCCCTCTCTCAACGGTCTCCGGGGGGCCGGGGGTGCCTTCGGCCCCCACGCTTCCACGTTCCGTCCGTTACGCGTCCGGTTCGGCCATAGGAAGTGAACCGTCCCTATCACCTCGGTGAACTCTGGGCGACGAACGTTCGGGCTGCCACCCATTTGGCTGGGAGAGTGTCGGTGACCCCGCATAACCTGGGTGCATGGACGTGAACGCGGCAGTCGCCGCATTGGCAGCGATCGCCGGCGTGTGCACCGGCGTCATCGCCATGCTGGCGTTCCGCTGGAGCGAGCGCGACCAGGCGCGGCCCACCCGGTCGTCCCTGCACACGGACGCGGTCCTGCCCCCGGGCGTGGACACGGTGCTTTCCGTACTGCGCTCCTCCGCGGTCGTCCTCGACGAGAGTGACTCAGTGGTCAAGGCCAGCTCGGCGGCGTATGCGCTCGGCCTGGTCCGGGGCGGCAAGCTGGCCGTCGAGCCCATGCTGCACATGGCCCGTGACACCCGGCGCGACGGCGAGATACGCCAGGTCGAGCTCGACCTGCCCCGGCGCGGCACCGGCCGGGGCGAGGCCCTCGCGGTCTCGGCCCGGGTGGCCCCGCTCGGCTCCCGGCTCGTGCTGCTCCTGGTGGAGGACCTCACCGAGGCCCGCCGCATCGAAGCCGTGCGGCGCGACTTCGTGGCCAACGTCAGCCATGAGCTCAAGACCCCGACCGGGGCGCTCTCCCTGCTCTCCGAGGCCGTCATGGACGCCTCGGACGACCCCGAGGCGGTCACCCGTTTCGCCGGCCGGATGCAGATCGAGGCGACCCGGCTCACCAATCTGGTCCAAGAGCTCATCGACCTCTCGCGCGTCCAGAACGACGACCCGCTGGAGGACGCGGAGCCGGTCCGCGTCGACGAACTCGTCGCCGAGGCCGTGGACCGCTCCCGCCACCCCGCCTCGACCAAACAGATCACCATGGCCTCGGGCGGCACCGCCGACCTGTACGTCTGGGGCAATCGCGGCCAGCTCGCCGCGGCCCTCGGCAACCTGGTCGAGAACGCGGTCAACTACTCCCCGGCCAGGACCCGCGTCGGCATCGCCGCGCGGCGCATCGCGGCGCCGGGGGGCGACTTGATCGAGATCGCGGTGACCGACCAGGGCATCGGCATCTCCGAGAAGGACCGCGAGCGCGTCTTCGAGCGCTTCTACCGGGTGGATCCGGCCCGCTCCCGTGCCACCGGCGGCACGGGCCTCGGCCTCGCCATCGTCAAGCACGTGGCCGCCTCGCACGGCGGGGAGGTCACGGTGTGGAGCTCCGAGGGACAGGGCTCCACCTTCACCCTGCGACTGCCGGAAGCCGGCGCCGTCCGCGACCGCTCGTCGGCCCGGCGCGGGCCGGCGGCGGTGGACGAGGACGACGACGTCCCGTACGAGACCTTCAGTTCCGCTGTGCCTCACTCACCAGCCATAGTTCCTGCCCCGGAGGTCCTTCCGTGACCCGAGTGCTCGTCGTCGAGGATGAGGAATCCTTCAGCGACGCCCTGTCCTACATGCTCCGCAAGGAGGGCTTCGAGGTCGCGGTGGCGGCCACCGGGCCCGACGGCCTGGACGAGTTCGAGCGCAACGGCGCCGACCTGGTGCTGCTCGACCTGATGCTGCCCGGCCTGCCGGGCACCGAGGTCTGCCGTCAGCTGCGCGGGCGGTCCAATGTGCCGGTCATCATGGTGACCGCCAAGGACAGCGAGATCGACAAGGTCGTGGGCCTGGAGATAGGGGCCGACGACTACGTCACCAAGCCCTTCTCCTCCCGCGAGCTGGTGGCCCGCATCCGCGCCGTGCTGCGCCGTCGCGGCGAGCCGGAGGAGGTCACACCGGCCGCCCTGGAGGCGGGCCCGGTCCGCATGGACGTCGACCGCCACGTGGTCACCGTCTCGGGCGGCAAGGTGGACCTTCCGCTCAAGGAGTTCGACCTCCTGGAGATGCTGCTGCGCAACGCGGGCCGCGTCCTGACCCGTATGCAGCTCATCGACCGGGTCTGGGGCGCGGACTACGTCGGCGACACCAAGACCCTCGACGTCCATGTGAAGCGGCTGCGCGCCAAGATCGAGCCGGACCCGGGCGCGCCGCGCTATCTGGTGACGGTCCGGGGCCTGGGCTACAAGTTCGAGCCGTAGGCCGACATGGCCGGCGGGTCGGACACATGACCCGCCGGACGGAGACATGAAAGGAGGGCGGGCCCGATCCGGGCCCGCCCTCCTTCGTCTGTCTTGTGTGCCGTCCGCCTGCGCCGGGTCAGTGACCCGTCGTCGCGGTGTGCGAGGGCGAACCGGAGCCGGCGGGCTTGCCGCTGGCGGTGCCCGTGTTCGGGGAGGCCGAGTTGGAGGCGCCGGCCTCGGGGGAGCCGCTGGCCTTGCCGGTGGGGCCGGCCTCGGGGCTCTCCTTCGCCTTCGGCACCTCGCTGGGGCCGACGCCCGCGAAGTAGCTGGTGGCCGGGACGACGAAGGCCTGGAGGCTCACGGCGCCGGCCTTGCTGAACTGGAAGGTGACCTTCTGCGCGTCGCCGTTCTTGGCGGCCTCACGGCCGTTGTCGACGACCGCGGAGGCGTTGTCCTTGCCGCCGAGCACGACCGAGCCGTGCGCCGGGACGGTGATCGCGCCGGTGCCCTTGGCGGGGGAGAGCTTGACGGTGGCGCTGCCGACCTGGACGGAGTCCAGCGTCTGCGGGTCCGCGCCGTTGTTGAACAGGGTCGCCGCGACGACGGCCGGGCCCTCGGCGTCGGCCTTCGGCTGGGTGACGACCGTCGCGTTTTGGACCTTGATGTCGCCGACGGTGACGTAGGCGTTGTCCGCCTTGACTCCGAGCGTCTGGGCCCCGTTGCCCGCCGCGCAGGCGGAGAGGGAGGCGAGCGAGAACGCGATGGCAGAAGCGGCGAGGGCGCCGCGTCGAAGGCTGCGGCTCACGGCGGCGGCAACTCCTTGGACGTACGGGACGGACTGGCTTCGGACGGGCTGAGCGTCGGCCGGCCGCATGCCTGAGGGCCGGCTAAGGGTGTGTCAGCGGGCCTAGATTACCGAGCCGTCCCACCCGTCCCGCACCCGACCCGCCCCTACGGACGACGGGCCCGTCCCACTCGGGTGGATCACGGGCGGATCTTGGTCTTTCGGGTGCCGTTCCCATATCGGCGGGTGATCAATTCCCGCGGCCGCCACACATTCCTTACGGAAAATCCTCCGGAGCGATCCGGCGGGGTCGTTCGTTGATCAATTCCGGAAAGAATCCCGCACGCCCGAACGGGTGAACGGGCGCCGAACGGAGTAGATGAAGTTCACCGTCCGGAAGGCGACAAACCGGGACGTTCGGCCGTCCGGGGCCCCGATCGAGGGTGCGTACCGTAGTGGTTTTGCAGCCCCTTCGCAGCTACTCCGACCTGCGAATACCGCCTTCCGCAAGGCCTCCGCAGCACGTTCCTGGCGCTGTTGTCAAGCCCCGAGATATGCCCTGACCTGCGAAAACGCCATTCAGAAGAAGCCGTATCCGTGTTACCCTGGATAGCCACGGAAGGGGTACCTGTCACATGACGTTCAAGGTTGGCGACACCGTGGTCTATCCCCATCACGGGGCCGCGCTGATCGAGGCTATCGAAACTCGCCAGATCAAAGGCGTGGACAAGACCTACTTGGTGCTCAAGGTCGCCCAGGGCGACTTGACTGTGCGCGTGCCCGCGGACAATGCGGAGTTCGTCGGCGTTCGCGATGTAGTTGGGCAGGATGGGCTGGACCGGGTCTTCGAGGTGCTGCGCGCGCCGTTCGCGGAGGAGCCCACGAACTGGTCCCGTCGCTACAAGGCAAATCTCGAGAAGCTCGCCTCCGGCGATGTCATCAAGGTCGCGGAAGTGGTGCGTGACCTGTGGCGTCGTGAGCGCGAGCGTGGACTGTCCGCAGGTGAGAAGCGCATGCTCGCCAAGGCGCGCCAGATCCTGGTGAGCGAGCTGGCCCTCGCGGAGAACACCAACGAAGACAAGGCCGAGGCCCTTCTCGACGAGGTTCTCGCGTCCTGACGCCGTTGGTTCCGGGGCTCGCCCCGGGACGTCCGGCATTGCCGCGGTGCCCGCTGACCAGCAGTGAAAATTGCTGTGTCGCCGGGCGCTGCGGCATGTTCGTATCCCCTGCCCCAACGCCCGCACCCTATGCGTGCCGGGCCCGGGCGGCTGCCTGACCAGTCGTCACGGAAGGGCCGGTCAGGGCATCGCGCCGGGCACTCCCCGGGCTCCAGGAGCCAGGGGCACCCCCAGGCCATACCCATGTCGTTTGAGGACACAAACCTTGTCTGACGAATCGCGCACGTTCCGCACCGCCGCGGTGATTCCAGCGGCCGGTCGCGGTGTGCGGCTCGGCCCGGGTGCCCCCAAGGCGCTCCGCGCGCTGAACGGCACCCCCATGCTGATCCACGCCGTCCGGGCGATGGCCGCGTCCCGCGCCGTCTCGCTCGTCGTCGTGGTGGCCCCGCCCGACGGGGAGACCGAGGTGAAGAACCTCCTCTCCGAGCACGCGCTGCCCGGCGGCCCGCCCGGGAGCAGCTGGGGCCGGACCGAGTACCTCGTGGTGCCCGGCGGCGAAACCCGCCAGGAGTCGGTGAAGCTGGGTCTGGACGCGCTGCCGCCCGGCTTCGACGCCGTACTGGTCCATGACGCGGCCCGCCCGCTCGTCCCCGTCGACACCGTCGACGCGGTCATCGAGGCGGTCCGTGACGGGGCGCCCGCCGTGGTGCCCGCGCTGCCGCTCGCCGACACCGTCAAGCAGGTCGAGCCGCGCACCGACGGCTCGCCCGAGCCCGTCCTCGCCACCCCCGACCGGGCCACGCTGCGCGCGGTGCAGACCCCGCAGGGCTTCGACCACGACACGCTCGTACGCGCCCACGCCACGGTCACCGAGGGCGTCACGGACGACGCCGGCATGATCGAGCGGCTCGGCCTGCCCGTCGTGGTGGTGCCCGGCCACGAAGAGGCGTTCAAGGTGACCCGCCCCCTCGACCTCGTACTCGCCGAGGCCGTACTCGCACGACGGAGGGCCAACGATGGCTTCTGACGCGTCCGTCCAGGGGGAGCGGCCCGGTCCTCTCCCCGTGATCCCGCTGGTCGGGATCGGCACCGACGTCCACGCCTTCGAGCGCGGGCGCGAGCTGTGGTGCGCCGGACTGCTGTGGGACGGCCCGGGGGACGCGGAGTACGGGCTCGCCGGGCACTCGGACGGCGATGTCGCCGCCCACGCCGCCTGCGACGCGCTGTTCTCCGCGGCCGGCGTCGGAGACCTCGGCGCCCACTTCGGCACCGACCGCCCCGAGTGGTCCGGCGCCTCGGGCGTGACCCTGCTCGCCGAGGCGGCCCGGATCGTGCGCGCCGAGGGCTTCGAGATCGGCAACATCGCGGTGCAGGTCATCGGCGTACGCCCGAAGATCGGCAAGCGGCGCGACGAGGCGCAGAAGGCGCTGTCGACCGCGGCCGGGGCGAGCGTCGCCGTCTCCGGCACCACCACCGACGGGCTCGGGCTGACCGGCCGGGCGGAGGGACTCGCGGCGATCGCCACGGCGATGGTGTACCGGGTGCAATGAAAAAGGTCCGGATTGGGGTAGTAGAGGAGGCACCCGTTCCACCTCCGCTCCGGAAGGACCGCACCTGTGTCTGCTGAGCTCAGCGACAAGCTCAAGGAACTGCTCGACAGCCCCGTCTTCGTCAACATCGCGACCATCCAGCCCGACGGAAGCCCCCAGGTCTCCCCGGTCTGGGTGAAGCGGGACGGCAACGACGTGCTGATCTCGACGACCGTGGACCGGCGCAAGGAGAAGAACCTGCGCCGCGACCCGCGGGTCAGCGTGCTCCTCCAGCGCTTCGACTCGCCCTACGAGTACGCCGAGATCAGGGGCACCGCCGAGCTCACCACGGAGGGTGGCCAGGAGCTGATCGACGAACTGTCGATGAAGTACTCCGGCAAGAGGTACCGGGAGTTCAACCCGGCCTCGGTCGACGACGCCCCGCGGGTCGTGGTCCGGATCACGCCCCGCAAGATCGTCGGAATGCTCTGACACCCAACAGTCGCCAAATTGTGTGCCCCGAGGCCCGGAAGGGTCGCGGGGCACTGGTATTGGGCCACTACCCTGGTGTGGTGACCATTCGCCTGTACGACACCAGCGCCCGGCAGATTCGTGACTTCGTCCCGCTCACGCGGGGTTGTGTCTCGATCTACCTGTGTGGTGCCACCGTCCAGGCGGCTCCGCACATCGGGCACATCCGGTCGGGGCTGAACTTCGACATCATGCGCCGCTGGTTCGAGTACCGCGGCTACGACGTCACGTTCATCCGCAACGTCACCGACATCGACGACAAGATCATCAAGAAGTCGGCCGAGCAGGGCCGCCCGTGGTGGTCGATCGGCTACGAGAACGAGCGGGCGTTCAACGACGGCTACCGCGCGCTCGGCTGCCTGCCGCCCACCTACGAGCCGCGGGCGACCGGCCACATCACCGAGATGGTCGAGATGATGCGCGGCCTCATCGAGCGCGGCCACGCCTACGAGGCGGACGGCAGCGTCTACTTCGACGTGCGGTCCTTCCCCGAGTACCTGGCGCTGTCCAACCAGGACATCGACGACCTGCGCCAGCCCGACGAGGGCGTCTCCGGCAAGCGTGACCCGCGCGACTTCGCGATGTGGAAGGCCTCCAAGCCGGGCGAGCCCGACTGGGAGACGCCCTGGGGGCGCGGCCGTCCCGGCTGGCACCTGGAGTGCTCGGCGATGGCCCACAAGTACCTGGGCAGCGCCTTCGACATCCACGGCGGCGGCCTCGACCTGATCTTCCCGCACCACGAGAACGAGATCGCCCAGGCCCAGGCCTTCGGTGACGCCTTCGCCTCGTACTGGGTGCACAACGCCTGGGTGACGATGTCCGGCGAGAAGATGTCGAAGTCGCTCGGCAACAGCGTGCTGGTCTCCGAGATGGTCAAGCAGTGGCGCCCGATCGTGCTGCGCTACTACCTGGGCACCCCGCACTACCGCTCCATGATCGAGTACAGCGAGGACGCCCTGCGCGAGGCCGAGTCGGCGTTCGCGCGCATCGAGGGCTTCATCCAGCGCGTGGTGGAGAAGGCGGGGGGCGTGGTCGAGCCCGCCGCCGAGGTGCCGCCCGCGTTCGCCGAGGCCATGGACGACGACCTGGGCGTGCCCGGGGCCCTCGCGATCGTCCACACCACGGTCCGCCAGGGCAACAGCGCCCTCGCGGCCGACGACAAGGAAGCCGCCACCGAGCGCCTGGCCGAGGTGCGCGCCATGCTGGGCGTGCTCGGCCTGGACCCGCTGGACCCGCAATGGGCCGAGGAGGGCGAGCGGGGCGAGGACCTGCACGGGGCCGTCGACACCCTCGTACGCCTCGTCCTGGAGCAGCGCGAGGCCGCCAGGTCCCGCAAGGACTGGGCCACCGCGGACGCGATCCGCGACCAGCTCACCCAGTCCGGCCTGGTCATCGAGGACAGCCCCAGCGGCCCCCGCTGGACCCTCGGCCCGCGCTGAGCGGCCTGATGTGCCGCCCGGGCGATCGGGCGGCACACTTCATATACGTACGTACACGATCTGCATCCGCATGTGGATCGCGGATTCACTGAGGAAATAGGTAGGTCATGGCCGGGAACAGCCAGCGCAGGAACCGCCGCACGTCCAACAAGAAGGGCGCGACGGTCGGCAGCGGTGGCCAGCGGCGCCGGGGTCTGGAAGGCAGGGGCCCGACGCCGCCCGCCGAGGCCCGCAAGAAGCACAAGAAGAACCGCATCGCGACCGCCAAGGCCAAGCAGGCCGCGACCCGTCGCCCCGCGCCCCGGCGCGGCGGTGCCAAGGGCGCGTCCGAGATGGTCGTGGGCCGCAACCCCGTCTTCGAGGCGCTGCGCGACGGCGTCCCGGCGACGACGCTCTACGTCCAGCAGTACATCGACAACGACGAGCGGGTCCGCGAGGCCCTCCAGCTCGCCGGTGAGCGCGGCAACATCAACCTGATGGAGGCCCCGCGCGCCGAGCTCGACCGGATGACCAACGGCCTCAACCACCAGGGCCTGGTCCTCCAGGTCCCGCCGTACGAGTACGCGGAGCCGCAGGACCTCACCACGTTCGCGTACGACAACGGCGAGGACCCGCTGATCGTCGCGCTGGACGGCGTGACCGACCCGCGCAACCTCGGCGCGATCGTCCGCTCCACGTCCGCCTTCGGCGGCCACGGCGTGGTCGTGCCCGAGCGGCGCGCGGCCGGCATGACGGCGGGCGCCTGGAAGTCGTCGGCGGGCACCGCGGCGCGTACGCCGGTCTCCCGGGTCACCAACCTGACGCGCGCGCTGGAGGCCTACAAGAAGGAAGGCCTCACGATCGTGGGTCTCGCCGCCGACGGCGAGCACACGGTCGAGGAGCTGGAGCAGATCGGCGGCCCCGTCGTCATCGTGATCGGCAGCGAGGGCAAGGGACTTGGCCGACTCGTCGGCGAGACCTGCGACTACCGCGTGCGGATCTCGATGCCGGGTGGCGCCGAGTCCCTCAACGCGGGCGTGGCGGCGGGCATCGTGCTCTACGAGGCGGCCCGCCGACGCGCCTGAGCCGGGTGATCTTGACGGGTCTCGGACAGATTCGGGCCCGTCAAGCAGTGTCCTAAGCACCCATCACTCGGTTAGATGAGTGTGGACACCAGAACGCCCCGGCCCGGGTTCGACGACCAGCCTGCCTTGAGCATGGCCAAGGTGGACTGCGACCCCGCGCAGGTCATCGTCAACCACGCGAGTTTCCGGGTGCAGCTTGCACCCAAGTCGCTGCCGAAGCCCGTCATTTCGGGCACCTCGGTGCGCCGCAGGGCGCCCGTGGTGTGGAGCGGAAAGTCGGCACCGGGGGCGAGCGGCCTCTTGCAGGCGGTCCGTGCCACCTCGGTCGCCGGCGCCGGCGACGGCTATGAAACCGGCGCGACGCAGACCATCCCGCGGGTCGCCGTCGACGACACGAGGCCCACCCCGCTGATCCCCGGCGCCGGTTCGGGCCCGGAGACCGCGCTGCTCCCGCAGATGCGTACGCCCTACGGTGAACAGGCTTACGCCCAGGGCGAGTTCGAGGACTTCGACGGCCTCGACGGCGACCCGGACGACGGTTCGCCCGCCAAGCGGCGCGGGGCCGATCCGGTCCGGCACGCCTACTACCCCGGCCGCCGGATGAACCTCGGCGTGGTGCTGCTCCCGCTGCGCGTCTTCCTCGGCTTCATCTCGGTCTACGCGGGGCTCGGCAAGCTGTGCGACCCCGTGTACTTCGACGGCGGCGAACGCGGCTCGATGGTCAAGTGGCTGCATTCGCTGCACCCTTGGGCGCTCGCCGAGCCCCTGCGCGACTTCGCCCTCCAGCACCCCGTGGGCGCCGGCCTCACCGTCGCCTTCCTCCAAGTCGTCGTCGGCGTACTGACGATGCTCGGCCTGTGGCAGCGGGTGGCCGCCGTGTTCGGGGCGTTGCTCTCCGGGGCCCTGCTCGTGACCGTGAGCTGGCAGACCGTACGCGCCTATGACGCGCCCGACATCATCTACCTCGCCGCCTGGTCCCCGCTGATCATCGCCGGCGCCCCGGTGTACTCGCTCGACGCGCGGCTCGCGGGCGAGGCCTGGCGCAAGCTCGGCCCGCGCTCCGAACTGTGGGAGCTGCGGCGGCGGGTGCTGCGGCGCGGCCTGGTCATGACGACCGTCGTCGTCGGCCTCACCCTGACCACCGGCGCGCTGCTCGGCGGCGCGGTGCGCTCCACCACCGTGGTGACCGTGCCGGGACCCGACGACGACCCGACCAACTACCTGCCCGGCACCCCGCTCCCGAGCGAGACCGGCCCGGCGCTCGCGCCCCGTACGACGCCCACGGCCGTCAAGCCGTCGGCCAAGCCGAAGAGTTCGGTGAGCCCGTCCGCGAAGGCGTCCAAGAAGCCGAAGGCGCACCAGAGCGCCACGGCGGGCACCACCGGCCGCCCGAGCCACTCCGCCGGCACCGGCGGCCAGCCCCCCACCCGCCACCACACGGCCCCGCAGGCCCCGCCGTCCACGAGCGCGGGACCGACGTCCTCGGGCGGCACGGGGTCCGGTGGGTCCGGTGGGGGTGGCGGGGGTGGTGGGGGCAACCGCAACCCGATCGGGGGGTTGCTGGGCTAACGCGGCCGCGCGGGCGGCGCACGGGCACGGATGAGGGGGCCGGAACATTCCGGCCCCCTTCGCATGCCGCGGCCCCCGCCTTCGCCTGCGGGGCGTGCGTGGCTTTTTTGCGCAGTTCCCCGCGCCCCTAGCCCCTCTCGATCCTGCGGGCCGTGGTCGCTTTTTGCGCAGTTCCCCGCGCCCCTCAGGAACCCGCCTTCGCCCGCGGGCCGTGGTCGCTTTTCGCGCAGTTCCTCGCGCCCCCAAAACCATCGGTCGTGTGCGGACCGTGGTCGCTTCCCGCGCAGTTCCCCGCCCCCCTTAACTACTCGGTGCTGGGGCACCTTCAGCCCGTCCGGCGTTTGAGGACGAGCGCCCTTAAGGCGCGATACGGGGTCTGGGGCGGAGCCCCAGAGGTCCCGGAACCCACCAACCCTGCGCTTACGGGCGGGCGTCAGCTGCGGTGTGTGGCGAGTTCCTTGGCGGCCTCCGTGAGGTCCTTCGCCGTGTCGATGGCGCGCCAGTACGCCCCGTGCGGCAGCGGAAACCCGGCCAGGCGCCGCTCCCGGGCGAGGCGGGGGAAGGTGGTGCGCTCGTGGTCGCCGATGTCCGGCAGCATCGCGGTGAAGGCCGCGGAGAAGACGTACACGCCCGCGTTGATGAGGTACGGCGAGGGCGGCGACTCGATGAAGTCGGTGATGTGGCCGAAGGCGTCGGTCTCGACGGCGCCCCAGGGGATGCGGGGGCGGGCCAGGGCGAGGGTGGCGGTCGCGTCGCGCTCGCCGTGGAAGGAGGCCATCTCGCGGAGCGAGAAGCGCGTCCAGATGTCGCCGTTGGTGGCGTACCAGGGCCGGTCGGGGTGGGGCAGCGAGGCCGCCGCGTACTTGAGGCCGCCGCCCCGGCCCAGCGGTTCGTCCTCGACGACCGTGGTGACGCGCAGCGGAAGGTCGGCCTTCGCCAGCCAGTCCTTCAGGACGTCGGCGAGGTGGCCGCAGGAGACCACGGCGTCAGTGACGCCCTCGGCGGCCAGCCAGGAGAGCTGATGGCCGATGATCGGGACCCCGGTGCCCGGGATCTCGACCATCGGCTTGGGGCGGTCGTCGGTGTACGGGCGGAGTCGTGAGCCCTGGCCGCCCGCCAGGACCACGGCCTGGGTCGGGAATGTCGCAGTCGTGCTCGCAGTCATGCGGTGAACGATAGGCGTCCCCGCAGCGGGGCGTCACCGCTCCTGGGCCACGCCGGAGGCGAAGGAGGTGTCGCAGACGGGGCGGGAGTACGACTGCGCCTTCACGGGGCCGTAGTGCTCCACGGCGGCCCTGCCGAGCGCGCGGGCGATGGACATGCAGTGCTGGGCGAGCGAGGGGCGGTGCTCGACCTCGCGCTGGAGGTGGGTCAGCGCGGTGCCGGGGTCCTTTTCCTGGAGCTCGGTCAGCAGCGCGTCGCGCAGAACGTCCTGCGGGGCGCGGGACTTGGCGCGTACGGAGACGTTCTCCGAGGAGGCGGTCAGGATCTGCGATTCGTTCCCGGCCCAGTTGACCCGGGTGACCGCGAGCGTCCCGGAGAGGACGAGGACGACGGGCAGGACGAGGGCGAGGGTTCGGCCGATTCGGCGGGCTGTGTGCGTCACGGAGGCGAGCGTAGCGGGGGGTAATGATTTGGCGACATTTAGTCACCCTGTCGGGGGATGGTTCGATGTCACTTTTCGAGTCACGTGTTGACGAACATGATTCGAAATGGGCGGTGTGCCGGGGTATTTGTCGACAACGGGCAGCGGCCCCGCACGGGCGTGCGGGGCCGCTGTCGCCGTAGACCCGCTGGTCGCGGCCGCCGTACGGACTCAGTCTGTGAGGCGTTCGCCCGTAGAGGTGGAGAACACGTGGGTCTCACCCGGACGCGGGACGACGTGGAGCTGTGTGCCCTTGTCCGGCACCGCGCGGCCGTTCACGCGGACCACGAGGTCCTTGGTCTCGCCGCCGACCTCGGCGGAACCGTACACATAGCCGTCGGCGCCGAGTTCCTCGACGACGTTGACCGTGACGGCGAGGCCGGCCGGGGCGTCCGCGGACTCCTTGGTGAGGGTCTGCGCGGCGGCACCGCCCTGCTCGACGATGTCGAAGTGCTCGGGACGGACGCCGACGGTGACCGTGCGGTCGCCTCGGTCGGCGGCGGCGGTCAGCGCCTCGCGGCTGACCGGCACCACGCTGTTGCCGAACTTCACGCCGCCGTCGGTGATCGGGACCTCGACCAGGTTCATCGCGGGCGAGCCGATGAAGCCGGCGACGAAGAGGTTGGCCGGACGGTCGTACATGTTGCGCGGCGAGTCGATCTGCTGGAGCAGACCGTCCTTGAGGACCGCGACGCGGTCGCCCATCGTCATGGCCTCGACCTGGTCGTGCGTGACGTACACGGTGGTGATGCCGAGCCGGCGCTGGAGCGAGGCGATCTGCGTACGGGTGGAGACGCGGAGCTTGGCGTCGAGGTTGGAGAGCGGCTCGTCCATGAGGAAGACCTGCGGCTCGCGCACGATGGCGCGGCCCATGGCGACGCGCTGGCGCTGACCGCCGGAGAGGGCCTTCGGCTTGCGGTCCAGGTACTCGGAGAGGTCGAGGATCTTCGCCGCCTCCTCCACCTTCTTGCGGATCTCCGCCTTGTTCACGCCCGCGATCTTGAGCGCGAAGCCCATGTTGTCGGCGACCGTCATGTGCGGGTACAGCGCGTAGTTCTGGAACACCATCGCGATGTCCCGGTCCTTGGGCGGCAGATGCGTGACGTCCCGCTCACCGATGCGGATCGCACCGCCGTTGACGTCCTCCAGGCCCGCGAGCATGCGCAGGGAGGTGGACTTTCCGCAGCCGGAGGGGCCGACGAGCACGAGGAACTCGCCGTCCTCGATCTCGATCTCCAGCCCGTCGACGGCGGGCTTGGTGGAACCCGGGTAGATCCGGGTCGCCTTGTCGAACGTGACAGTAGCCATGACTGATGTGTCCCTTCACCGGCAGGAACGTGCCGGACGATCCGAGTAGAGGGAGAAGTGGTGTAGTCCACCTGAGTGGACTGGGTCAGGACGCTACCCCGGGGGTGTCCGGCTTGTCAGCAGTCCGGAGACGGGAACTTGCCGGGCCCGCGCCCCGGCTCTGCCCCCGCCCGCCCACCCCACCGAATTTCCGGCCGCGCCCGCGCGCGGGTTGGTTACACTTCACGGGTTGCCTCCTTAGCTCAGTTGGCCAGAGCACCGCTCTTGTAAAGCGGGGGTCGTCGGTTCGAACCCGACAGGGGGCTCTTGGGTGGAGGGCCCCAGCCGATCTTGGCTGGGGCCCTCCGGTTTTCGGGGGTGCACGACCGTGGGGGAGAGAGTGGCCGGCGGGTTTGAGTTCCGGTGGGCTCTGACGGGGTCCGGGTGGGCGACGTATCGGATCAGTGACGGGGTGTCGGAGCACGAGGACACTCCCAGCTACTGCACCCACGCTCTCGCCGATCTGCTCACCGGGGTGGCGGGGCTGTACGGCGCGGACGCCGCGCGGCGGGTTTCCTTCGACATGGAGCCGCCCGAGGTGAGGTGGGTCCTGCGGGCCGGGGGGAAGACCGTCGGGATCGACATCTACTGGTTCCCCGACCTGCACGAGAGCTTCCGTCTGCCGGACGGCGACGGCGAGCTGAGGTGGAGTTCGGTCCAGCCGCGCCGCGTCGTCGCCCACGCCGTTCTGGAGGCGGCGCAGGGCGTTCTGGACAAGCACGGTGCGAAGGGTTACCGGAAGCAGTGGGGGGATGAGCCCTTCCCGGCCGCGGAGCTGGGTGAGCTCCGGCGCCTCCACGAGGAGCGCGACAACTGCGCCCACTGACGGCCTGCCCGCCGGGCTCCGCTCCGACTCCGGTCAGGACGAACCTGCGGGGTCGCCCGCCCCTCGGGTCCGGGACACTTGTCGTTCCGGGGTGTGGGGAGAAAGGCAGAGATCGTATGAGCCGGCGTTCCAGTGGGGTGGCTGGGGTTTGGGCCGAGGCGCAGCGGCAGCAGCAGCGGCAGCGGGAGGCGCAGCAGCGGGCGGTCGTGCAGGGGGAGCGGCAGCGGCGGGCCTACGAGCGTGATCTCGCACGCATGCAGCGCGAGCAGCAGGCGGCGTACCGGCAGGGGCGGGAGGCGGACGCCCGGCTGCGTACGGAGGAGCTGGAGGCTCAAGTCGCCTCGATGGGCGCGCTGTTGGCCGAGGGGTGCCGTGCGGCGCCGTTCCGGGTGGCGGCGCTGACCCGGCCGGAACGGGTCGCGCCGTTCGAGCCCGGTCCGCTCGCCCAGCCCGTGGCGATGCCCGATCCCGCGCACTACCAGGCGCAGGGCGGCTGGACGGCCGGGCGGCGGGCGCAGGCGCAGCAGGAGGCGCAGGCCAGGTACCAGCACGACTGGCACGCGGCGCAGGCCGCCGAGGCGCACCGGGTGCGGCAACTCGCCGAGTACCGGGCGCAGTACGACGCGTGGGCGGCGCAGCAGCTCGCCGAAGTGCGTGCGCACAACGCCGGGCTCGCCCAGCTCGTGGACGCGCTGCGCGCCGGCGACCCCGGTGCGGCCGTCGACTACTTCACGGCCGCGCTGTACGCGTCGGGCGCCTGGCCCGAGGGGTTCCCCCGGCAGGTGACGGCCGCCTTCGACCGGGGCGCCCGCCAGCTCGTACTCGACTGGGAGCTGCCTGGCATCGAGGTGGTGCCCGAGGTCAAGTCCGTTCGCTATGTGGCCAGTTCGGACCAGGAGAAGGAGACCGCGCGGCCCGTCACGCAGCGGCGTGCGCTGTACCGGGACGCGCTCGCGCAGTGCGTGCTGCTCGTGCTGCGCGATCTGTTCGCGGCCGACGAGTACGGGGTGCTCGACTCGGTCGTCCTCAATGGCTTCGTCGATGACGTGGATCCCGCCACCGGGCGGCGCGCGGAGATCTTCCTCGCGTCGGTGAGCGTGCCGCGCGCCGGCTTCGCGGAGTTGAACCTCGGGCAGGTCAGCGCGGTGGAGTGCCTCGTGGAGGCGCTGCGCGGGCAGCTCTCCGCCCGGCCCGACCAGCGCGCGGCCGTACGTCCGGGGCGCCGGCCCGCCGACGTCGGCACCGGTGTCGTGTCGCACGGAGGTGGCGGCGAGCCCGACCTGTTCACGATGGACCCCATCGAGTTCGAGGGGCTGGTCGCCGAGCTGTTCCGGGCCCGGGGGATGCAGGCGCTCACCACGCAGCGCTCCAACGACGGCGGCGTCGACGTCGAGGCGCTCGATCCGGACCCGATCAGCGGCGGCCGGATCATCGTGCAGGTCAAGCGCTACCGCAACACGGTCCCGCCGACGGCGGTGCGCGATCTGTACGGCACGGTGCAGGCGGCCGGGGCCAACAAGGGCGTCCTGGTGACGACTTCGGGCTTCGGCCCCGGGTCGTACGGGTTCGCCGAGGGCAAGCCGCTGACGTTGGTGTCGGGGGTGGAGCTGGTGGAGCTGCTGCATCAGCACGGGTTGCGGGGGCGGCTGGGGGAGGGCGGCTCCCCGGTGCCGGCTCAGCGGGCCGGGTCGGGGTCGGGACCCGGTGCCGGTGTCGGTGTCGGTGCCGGTACCGGGGACGCCGAGGGGGTGGGGGGCTCCGAAGACTCCCGTGACTTCAATCTGCTGGGCATGACCTGGGCCGGGTCGGTGTCGCTCGACGTGTGCGCGTTGGTGTGCCGGGGCGGGCGGGTCCTTGGTGAGGAGCACTTCGTGTTCTTCAACAACCCCGAGAATCCCGGGAGTTCCGTACGAATGGTGCCGGGGGTGGGGGGTGACCGTACGGCGGTGCGGGTCGTCTTCGACGCGCTGCCCGAAGGGGCGGACCGGCTGGTGCTGGTGGCCGCGGTCGACCCCGAGGCGGACCCCGGGCAGGATCTGGCCGGGTTCACGCATGCGGCGATCTGTCTGCGGGACGGGGTGGGGCGGGAGCTGGACCGGTTGCCCGTTTCCGACGGGCGGGCGGGGGAGACGGCGCTGGTGCTGGGGTCGTTTCGGCGTCGGGCGGGTGGGGACTGGGACTTTGTGCCGGGGGGTGCGGGGTATCGGGGTGGGCTGGCCGAACTGGTCGCCCAGTTCGGCATCACGGTCGCCTGACCCCCCCACTTCCCTGGGGCTCCGCCCCAGACCCCGTTCGCGCCTTAAGGGCGCTCGTCCTCAATCGCCGGACGGGCTGAGGTGGCCGCTGCGGGCCGGCACCGGTGCCGCACTTCTGGGGCTCCGCCCCAGACCCCGTATCGCGCCTGAACGGCGCTCGTCCTCAAACGCCGGACAGGCTGAAATGCCCGGTGCAGGCCGGCACCGACCCCGCCAGGGGCGCGGGGAACTGCGCGAGCACCCCGCACGGTCCGCGGATGAAGGGCCGCCCTGGGGCTCCGCCCCAGACCCCGTTCGCGCCTGAACGGCGCTCGTCCTCAAACGCCGGACGGGCTGAGGTGGCCGCTGCGGGCCGGCACCGAGTAGCCAGAGGCGCGGGGAACTGCGCGAGAAGCGACCACGGCCCGCAGGCCGAAGAGGGTTTCAGGGGCGCGGGGAACTGCGCGAGCACCCCGCACGGGCCGCGGGTGGAAAGGGAGTCGGGGGCGCGGGGAGGTGCGCGAGCACCCCGCACGGGCCGCGGGGGAAGGGGAGTTGGGGGCGCGGGGAGCTGCGCGGGCGGCTTTCGCGGGTGGGGGCCTCGCTATCTGCCCGCCACCCGATCCGCCACCTTCGCCACCCGATCCGTGGCCGGCCGGGGCCGCCGGAGCTCTCTGAGGTCCGCGGCGCGGTACGCCGCATACATCCCCCGCACCCCCAGCCACCGCAACGGCTCCGGCTCCCACCTGCGGACCTTGTGGTCCACCCACGGCAGGGTGGTCAGCTCCGTGGGGCCGGCCTGGCCGGAGTCCTGTTGGATCAGGTCGCGCAGCGTGCGCGCCGCGAGGTTCGCCGTGGCGACGCCCGAGCCGACGTAGCCGCCCGCCCAGCCGAGGCCCGTCGTGCGGTCCAGGGTGACCGAGGCGCACCAGTCGCGCGGTACGCCGAGCACGCCCGACCAGGCGTGGCTGATCGCCACCCCGGCGAGCTGGGGGAAGAAGCGGACCAGGATCTCCCGCAGCGCCTCGATCGTCGCCGGCTGGGTGCGTCCGTCGTTGTCGGTGCGCGAACCGAAGCGGTACGGCACGCCCCGGCCGCCGAGCGCGATGCGGTCGTCCGCGGTGCGCTGCGCGTACATGTACGCGTGCGCCATGTCGCCGAGCGTCTCGCGGCCCGCCCACCCGATCGCGTCCCACACCTCGGGCCCGAGCGGCTCGGTGGCGATCATGGAGGAGTTCATGGGCAGCCAGGCCCGCCGCTGCCCCTTGAGCGAGGCGGTGAACCCCTCGGTGCAGCGCAGCACATAGGGCGCGCGGACCGTTCCGTACGGGGTGACGGCGTGCTGGGGGCGGATCTCGGTGACCGGGGTCGACTCGTACACGGTCACCCCGAGCGCCTCGACCGCGGCGGCCAGGCCCTTGAGGAGCTTCACCGGGTGGATGCGCGCGCCGTGCGGCGTCCAGGTCGAGCCCACCGCGCCGCTGACCCGTACGCGCTCGGCGGTCTCGCGCGCGCCGAGCAGGACCCGGTCCTTCTCGCCGAAGGCCACCTCGGCGTGGTGGAAGGCCTTGAGCCGGGCCAACTGGGCCGGACCGTAAGCGACTTCGAGGACGCCGCCCCGGTGGATGTCGGCGTCGACGGACTCCTCGGCGGCGACCCGCACCACCTCCGCCACCGTGTCGTTCATCGCCCGCTGGAGGCGCACCGCGCTGTCCTGGCCGTGCAGCTTGGCGTAGCGGTCGCGGCCCGCGATGCCGTTGTACAGCCAGCCGCCGTTGCGCCCCGAGGCGCCGTAGCCGCAGAAGCGGGACTCCAGGACGGTGATGTCGAGGAAGGGGGCCGCCTTCTTCAGGTAGTACGCCGTCCACAGGCCGGTGTAGCCGCCGCCGACGATCACCACGTCGGCGGTCGTGTCGCCGGGCAGCGGCTCACGGGGTGCGGGGATGCCGTCGGTTGCGTACCAGAAGGAGATTCCGCCGTTGATCGCGCTCATGGGGCTTGTTCGTACACCTGCCCCACTCCCCTGTCCACCCTTGGAATCCGCAGGTGGCGGGCGCGCTGCGGAATTCGTGGGACCAACGGCGGCGTGGGGCGGGACCTTTGGCGGGCGGGAGGGCGGGGGCGGGTGTTTAGTGTCGAAGGTCAGGTGGTTTCGCGGGGTTTGTACCGAAGGGTTGGGTCGTCATGGGTGTCCGCAGTTTCCGTCGTGCCGCCGTCGCGGTGGTGGCGGCCACCGCCCTCGGCCTGTCGGCGGCCGCCTGCTCGTCCGGCTCCGGCTCCGGCGGCTCCGGTGCGGGCGAGGGCTCCCGCGTCACCGGCTCGGACGTGGCCTCGCGGGCGGAGCTGAACGTCAGGACCTCCCCGGACGCGGCCACGCTGGCGAAGCTGCCCGCGAAGGCCGAGGGTGCGGAAATCGTCGTCGGCGATCCGAAGGCGCCGCACACCGTGTCGGTGTACGAGGACCCGCGCTGCCCGTACTGCAAGCACTTCGAGGAGGGCGGCGCCAGGGCCGTCGCCCGGCTCGCCGCCGAGGGCAAGGTCAAGATCCGCTACACGATCGCCTCGTTCCTCGACGCCAACCTCGGCGGGGGCGGCTCGAAGCGGGCCGTGAACGCCATGCGGGCCTCGGTCGAGCGGGGGAAGTTCGCGGAGTTCCACGCGGCCGTCTTCGCCAGCCAGCCGCAGGAGGAGACGGACGACGCCTTCACCGCCGACAACCTCCTGAAGATCGCCGACAAGGTGCCGGGCCTGCGCGGGGCCGCCTTCGACCGGGCGGTCCGCGAGAACACGTACCAGGACTTCGTGAAGGCGGCGGAGGCGGCGTTCGAGGACTCGGGCGTCAACAGCAGCCCCGTGGTCCTGATCGACGGCAAGAAGCCGTCCGGTGACGGCCGGGCCATCTTCGACGCGGACGCGTTCAAGAAGGTGCTCGCCGAGTCGGGCGTCTCCTGACGGCGCCACCGGCGAAACCTCCCGCCCAGCCGCCGTCCGGCCGCGCGCAGACTGTCCGCCGGATTCCACGGCGCCCCGCCCCGGCCCCGTGTGAGCGGCCAACAGGCGAGCCCGATGAGCACGGACGCGAAGTGCCCGAGGTCGGTGAAGGTACGGCCACTGAGCAGCGGGGCGCCGTAGAGGACGAGGACGCCGAGCAGATACGCATACCGGTACGGCACGGCGATCACGTACGTGAGCACGGCCACCACCCCCGCCAGCGCGTAACTCACGCCCACATCAAGGGTGTTGACGGCGGAGTGCGGCGCGTGGTCGTGCCGGATCGCCCACAACAGGGCGCCCTCGCTGATGAAGGTGGCGGCCACATGCGTACCGAAGGCGACGACCAGCCAGCGCGGGGTGCCGAGCCGGCGCTCGGCCTGGGCGTGGAAGACGCTGTAGAGCACGGCGTACGGAAGCCAGCCGCCCCCGTCGATCCAGAACGCGCTCGCGATCAACACCCGGCGGGGGTTGCTCGACAGCTCGTGGATGTTGGTGGACCGCTGCCGCAGGAAGTCCGCCTCGAACTCCGGTGACATGTGGTGCATGGCGATGGTGGTGACGAACAACGCCGCCAGCCAGAGGTAGGTGCCGGGTGCGCTGCGGACGTAGCGCACCACGGCACGCACCGGCCGCACGCCGGGAGGGAAGGGCCTCATACCCCGATTCACCCACGGGGGCGGGGCGGGCGGGGGGACCGACATCCCGCCGTGGCCCGCTGCGGCGGACCGCGGTCTCGTTCGGCGGCCGGCGGCCGGTCCCCCCCGTGCCCGTGGTCTCGTACGGCCGGCCGTGGGCTGGTCGCCCCCCGTGCCCGTGGTCTCGTACGGCGGACCGCGTCCCGCGCGCGCCCCTGCCCCGGCCTACCCTTCGGCCATGATTCGCGACGCCGCACCCGCCGACATTCCCGCCCTCCACCAGATGATTCGTGAGCTCGCCGACTACGAGAAGTGCCTTGACGAGGCGCGCGCCACCGAGGAGCAGCTCCACGAGGCGCTGTTCGGCGCGCACCCCGCCGCCTTCGCGCACATCGCGGAGGACGCGTCGGGCGAACCCGTGGGCTTCTCGCTCTGGTTCCTGAACTTCTCGACGTGGCGCGGGGTGCACGGCATCTACCTGGAGGACCTGTACGTACGCCCCGGCGCCAGGGGCGGCGGCCACGGCAAGGCGCTCCTGCGGGAGCTGGCCCGTATCTGCGTGGCACGGGGTTACGAGCGCCTGGAGTGGTCGGTCCTGAACTGGAACACCCCGTCGATCGCGTTCTACGAGTCGCTGGGCGCGCGCCCGCAGGACGAGTGGACGGTGTACCGGCTGACGGACGCGGCGTTGGAGGTGCTGGGGGAGTCGAGGGATTAGGGCGGCGCGGCCGCCGCTCGTGACGGCGCCGCGGCCGGGCGGCCGGAATGTGGTGGGCCCGTGGCGCGAAAGTACGGAGTGGGGGATTCCCCCGTCGCGAGCAGGGGTGATTGTCAGTGCCATGGGTCAGCATGGGGACATGGCAGCGGCTCGGAGTGCGAAGAAGACGGCGGCTAGGGCGGGTGCCCGCAGGGTGGAGGTGCGACTGCCACCGCTGGCGCCGTTCGGCGCGGGTGAGCTGGAACCGGAGGGCGATTACGACGGCCTGGAGTTCCGGGACCTCGATCTGGCGCGCCAGCAGGCACCCAGCGCGCGCTTCCTCGACTGCGGCCTCTACGGCTGCGTCCTGGACGACACACGTCTGACCGGAGCCCGCTTCATCGACTCGGTGCTGTCGGGGATCCGGGGGGTGGGTACGGATCTGGCGCGGGCGAGCCTGCGCGATGTGGAGGTGCGGGATGTACGGATGGGTGGGGTCCAGCTCCACGGCGCGGTGCTGGAACGGGTGCTGGTCAAGGGCGGGAAGATCGACTACCTGAACCTGCGCGAGGCCGAGCTGCGCGACGTCGTCTTCGACGGCTGCGTCCTCGCCGAGCCCGACTTCGGCGGCGCCGGGCTGACCCGGGTCGAGTTCCGGGGCTGCGAGCTGCGCGGGGCCGACTTCACGGGCGTGCGCATGACCGACGTCGACCTGCGCGGGGCGACGCTGCTCGACATCGCCCGCGGGGTGGAACGCCTGGCGGGCGCGGTCATCAGCCCCTCCCAACTCCTCGACCTGGCCCCGGCGTTCGCCGCGCAGGTGGGGGTGCGGGTGGAGCCGTGAGGGGGCCCGCTACGGGATCCTGGGGAAGCGGGCCTGGAGGTCCCAGATGATCGGGTTCTCGCCGAGGTCCTCGTGCATGTCGGTGAGGTCGGCGATCAGATCGTGCAGGAAGTCCCTTGTCTCGCGCCGGAGTTCGGTGTGCGAGAAGGTGAGGGGTTCCTCGTCGCCGGGCATCCAGTCCGCCTCGACGTCCACCCAGCCGAAGCGGCGCTCGAAGAGCATGCGGTCGGACGACTCGGTGAAGTCGATCTCGGCGTACTGGGGCCGTGCGGCGCGGGAGCCCAGGGGGTCGCGGTCGAGCTGCTCGACGGTGTCGCAGAGCGCCCACGCGAAGTCGAGCACCGGCACCCATCCCCAGGCCGTGGACACCTCGCGGTCCGCCTTGGTGTCGGCGAGGTAGACGTCTCCGCAGAACAGGTCGTGACGGAGGGTGTAGACGTCTGCGCGGCGGTAGTCGATGCGGGTGGGGTCGGGGAAGTGGCGGGATAGGGAGTAGCCGATGTCGAGCACGCTCCGATGGTGTCACGACGGCGCGTCCCCTCACCCGGAGCCCCCTGGGGTACTGCCCCCCTGGGGTTCTGCGCCTCGGACCCCCCTCCCTGGGTTCTGCCCCCCTCGGGCCCCCCTCCCTGGGTTCTGCCCCCCTGGGGTTGCTCCCCCTGGCCCCACATCCGGCCGACGACCCGTCTCCCCGCGCCGCCGCCCTGCGGCCGGCCCGCTTTTGCGCAGTTCCCCGCGCCCCCAGGAACCCGTCTTCGTCTGCGGGCCGTGCGTGGCTGGTCGCGCAGTTCCCCGCGCCCCCAGGAACCCGTCTTCGTCTGCGGGCCGTGCGTGGCTGGTCGCGCAGTTCCCCGCGCCCCTGATCCCCGGCCGTCTGCGGACCGTGGTCGCTTTTCGCGCAGTTCCCCGCGCCCCAAAACCCGTTTTCGTCTGCGGGCCGCAGGTGGCTGGTCGCGCAGTTCCCCGCGCCCCTTAGCGGCACCGGTGCTGGCCCGCATCGGGCATTTCAGCCTGTCCGGCGTTTGAGGACGAGTGCCGTTCAGGCGCGAACGGGGTCTGGGGCGGAGCCCCAGAGGTCCCGGAACCCTCCAACCCTGCGCCTACGGGCGGGTGGGTGGGCAAGGGTGCTCGGGGTCTGGGGCGGAGCCCCAGGGTCCCGGAACCAGCCAACCCGCTGCACGGGCGGGTGGGTGGGAAAACCCCCAGGGGGCCCGGGGAGACACCCCGGGTACAGATCGGGGGGCCGCGCGTCAGGGCAGAATCCGCCGCTCCTTCGCCACCGCCACCGCCCCCGCCCGCGTATCAACCCCGAGCTTCTCGTAGATCCGTCCCAGATGCGTCTTCACCGTCGCCTCGCTGATGAAGAGCGCCCGGGCGATCTCCCGGTTGCCGAGGCCGTTGGCGAGCTGGGCCAGGATGTCGAGTTCGCGGGGGGTCAGCGCGGGCCGGCCCGCCCCGCGGAGCTGGTTCATGACCCGGCTCGCCACGGGCGGGGACAGCGTCGTACGCCCCTGCGCCGCCGCCCGGATCGCCGCGAACAGCTCCTCGGGCCGCTCCGCCTTGAGGAGGTACCCCGTAGCCCCCGCCGCGATCGCCCGCGTGATGTCCGCGTCGGTGTCGTACGTCGTCAGGACCAGCACCCGCACCCCGCTTGCGGCGATCCGCCGCGTCGCCTCGACGCCGTCGATGCCGGGCCCGAGCTGGAGGTCCATCAGCACCACGTCGGGCCGGAGCCGGGCGGCCGAGGCCACCGCCTCCTCACCGCTGCCGGCCTCCCCGACGACCTCGATGTCCGGCTCGCTGCCGATCAGCGCGAGCAGCCCCGCCCGTACCACCGCGTGATCGTCGCAGAGCAGGATCCGTACCGGATCGGTCAGGGGCGGGGGAACGGTCATGGCCGGGGCTCCCGGGGATCGAGGGGGATCGCCGCGGACAGGACGGTGCCTTCGCCGGGCGCGGATTCGACGGTCAGGGTGCCGCCGAGCTGCCGTACCCGCGCGTACATCGCGGGCAGACCGTGACCCCGTACGCCTGGGGCCGGCTCCCGTACGCCGAGGGGACCCGGGGTGAAGCCCCGGCCGTCGTCGGCGATGTCCAGGACCACCTGGTCGCCCAGATAGGTGAGGGTGAGCGCGGCCGTGGAGGCACCGGCGTGCTCGCGCACGTTCGCCAGCGCTCCCTGGGCGATGCGCAGGAGGGCCGGGCCGACCCGCTCGGGCAGCGGCGCGTTCGGCGCACCGTCGACATGGCAGCGCACCCGCAACGCCCCCGGCGCACCGGCCCCACCCTCCGCGGCCCCCGCCGCACCGAAGACACCTGCGGCCCCCGCACCCTCTGCGGACCCGGCGGATCCCGCGGGCTGCGTGGGCCGGGTGGACTCAGCACCCCCCACCGCCCCCGCCCACTCCTCCGACTCCCGCGCCGCCAGCACCCGCAGCGCCTCCTCCAGGCTTCCGCCCTCCGCGAGGTCCGCGGGCCCCAGGTCGTGGACGAAGCGGCGCGCCTCGGCGAGGTTGCGTTCGGCGATGGACTCGGCCGTACGGACATGGCGGCGTGCCGCGTCGGGGTCGGCGGCCCACACCCGGTCGGCCGCCTGGAGCAGCATCCGCTGGCTGGACAGGCCCTGCGCGAGGGTGTCGTGGATCTCCATGGAGAGCCGTTGTCGCTCGGCCAGCGTGCCCTCGCGGCGCTCCGTCGCGGCGAGCTCGCGCCGCGTGCGCAGCAGATCGTCGATCAACTGGCGCTGTCCGTCGGTCAGTTCACGCTGCCGCTCGCCCTGGCGCTGCATCTGGACGAACACGGCCGTCGCGATCGCCGCGACGGCGGGCGGCGCGAGTACGAGGTTCGGGTCGAAGCCGTCGGCGGACAGTTCGACCTGGGCGGTGACGACGAACGCCGTCAGCACCCCGACCAGGACCAGCGCGGCGCGCGGCCGCAACGTCCGCAGGCCCGTGTAGAACAGCGGCACCGCGCACCACGCGAAGCTCGGCGCGAGCAGCACCAGAACCATCCAGGTGGCCACGACCCCGCCGAGCCAGCCGAGCCTGCGCGGCGTCGGCCGCGAACCCAGGGCCGGCCCGAGCACGTACAGCAGGGCCAGCGTCGTCGACAGGGCGATGATCCACGGCGTGCGGGGCTCTCCGGGGTGCCGGATCAGGAACCGCGCGAGCGAGGCGCCGAGGAGCAGGAAGAACGCCGCGTGCATGACCACGGGCAGCCACGGCTCGGCGTCGGCCGAGGGAGTTGCCCCCGGCACCCCCGGAGCCCCGCGCACCCCCACCCCGCCGTCGTCGTCCTTCATCCGCCCGCTCCCTCTCACCTGCCCATACACACGCTCACCTGCCCGTACGCAGGCGTCGCGTACCCATCGTTACCCGGCCGGGCCACCCCCGCATCAACCGATCGGCTGACGGACGGGTCCGCCGTACCGGGTCGCGAGGGCAGCCGGTACGTCGAGGTGGAAGGGCCGGTTCCGCCCGGAGGATCGAAGCATGAACCTCACCAC
The DNA here is from genome assembly GCF_025399895.1 of Streptomyces sp. ASQP_92. Taxonomy (GTDB): domain Bacteria; phylum Actinomycetota; class Actinomycetes; order Streptomycetales; family Streptomycetaceae; genus Streptomyces. Next base: position 93,957 of record NZ_JAODUA010000009.1, read on the forward strand.
GAAGAACTCCCCGAACACCGTCGGCACCCGGAACGAGAACGGCACCCGGAACGAGAACGGCACCCGGAACGAGAACGGCACCCGGAACGAGAACGGCACCCGCAACGGGCCCCGCACCCGGCACAGCCACGGCACCCGGAACAAGAAGCTCGCGCTCACCACCGCCGCCCTCGCCATCGCCGCCGCCGGAACCTTCGGCGTCGTCACCGCCAACGCCGCAACCGGCGCCCCCGCCACCGCCACCACCGGCACCGCGGCCCCGACCACCGCGACCACCGCCGCCAACGGCAACCTCACCACCACCACCCACCTCACCGTGGCCGCCGCCACCCACGCCGCCCAGGCCGCGCTGGACGCCGCCGTGAAGGAGCACCAGAAGGTGTCCGTCGCCGTCGTGGACCGTGACGGCAACACCCTGGTCACCCTGCGCGGCGACGGCACGGGCCCGCAGTCGCCCGAGTCGGCCGTGCGCAAGGCGTACACCGCCGTGTCCTGGAACGCGCCCACCTCCGAGCTCGCCAAGCGGCTCGCCCAGGCCCCGAACCTCAAGGACATCCCCGGCACGCTGTTCCTGGCGGGCGGCGCCCCCGTCCAGGCGAAGGGCGCCCCGGTCGCGGGTGTCGGCGTCGCCGGGGCTCCGAGCGGCGACCTCGACGAGAAGTTCGCGCAGGCCGGCGTCGCCGCCCTCGGGAAGTAGGCCACCGGCGCACGTAGCCCACCGGCGCAAGTAGCCCACCGGCGCGAGCAACGACCCCGTGCAAGTGGCCCACCTGCGGGGGAAGTCGGGATTCCGGAAGCGGTCGGCCCCGCCGCCCGGCCGCCCGTAGGATCACAGACGTGGACAAACGACCGGCCCGGCGGACGGCGCCGAAAGGGCGCGGGAGCCGCGGTACCCGCCTCGCCGCCGCCCTGTTCGCCGCCCTCGCCGCCACCTCCTGCACCGGCGGCGTGACCGGCGGCCCCGGCGCGGCCGGGGTGCGCGACCCGCTCTTCCCCCGGCTCGGCAACGACGGCTACGACGTCCAGCACTACGCCCTGGACCTCGACTACGACCCAGGGACCGGGCGGCTCAAGGGGGGCGTCACCATCGTGGCGAAGGCCGTCGAGGACCTCAGCGCCTTCGACCTCGACTTCGCCGGCATGGACGTGGAGTCGGCCACCGTCGACGACGAGCCCGCCGCCGTCAACCGGGCCGGCGACGAACTCACCCTGCGCCCCGAGGAAGATCTCACGCGGGGCGAGACGTTCACGGCGTATGTGCGCTACTCGGGGCGCCCGCGGACCATCACCGATGTCGACGGCTCGGAGGAGGGCTGGCTGCGCTCGCCCGGCGGTCGCGTGCTGGCGCTCGGCGAACCGACGGGCTCCATGACCTGGTTCCCGTCCAACAACCACCCGAGCGACAAGGCCACGTACGACATCAGGATCACCGTGCCCGACGGTCTCCAGGCGGTGTCCAACGGCGAGTTGGTGTCGCGGACCGTCAACGGGGGCCGGGCGACGTTCAGTTGGCGGACCCGGGATCCGATGGCGACCTATCTGGCGACCGTCGCGATCGGCCCCTACGAGATCGACCAGGGCAGGACCGGCTCCGGCATCCCGATCTACAGCGCCATCGATCCGGAGGTGCGCAAGCAGACCGCCGATGTCGTGGCACGGCTGCCGGAGATGATCGCCTGGGAGGAGAAGGAGTTCGGGCCCTATCCGTTCTCGTCCACCGGGGTGATCGTGGCGCCCGCGAAGGCCTCGGGCTACGCACTGGAGACGCAGAACCGCCCGGTGCTGCCGCTGGACCACTTCGACGCCACCACCCTGGTGCACGAGTTGGCGCACCAGTGGTTCGGCGACTCCGTCACCCCCGCCACCTGGCGCGACATGTGGCTGAACGAGGGCTTCGCGCAGTACACGGAGTGGCTGTGGAGCGAGGACCACGGAGGTCCGAGCGCTCAGCAGATCTTCGAGGGGGAGTACGCCAAGGGCGACGGCGACGACATCTGGGCCTTCCCGCCGGCCGAACCGCCCACCGCCGCCGATGTGTCGGGGCGGCCGGTGTACGTGCGTGGCGCCATGGTCGTCCACAAGATCCGCGAGGCCCTCGGCGACGAGCGCTTCCACGCGCTCGTCCGGGACTGGGTACGCGAACACCGCCATGGCAACGCCTCGACCAAGGACTTCGTCCGCTTCGTGGACGATGAGGCCGGGCGCCGGCTCACGGCGGTGTGGGACACCTGGCTCTACGGGGACGGGAAGCCCGAGGCTTCCGAGAACTCCCCGTAGAACCAGGTGGGTTGAGGCTGCTACTGCACGTCGGTCACTTCACGTTGATGGCGGTCCAGGCGGCCGCCACCGTCTTGTACTCGGTGCTGGTCGTGCCGTACAGGTCGCCCGCCGCCTTCAGGGTCGCGGCGCGCGCGGCCTTGTAGTTGGTGGTCGAGGTCATGTACGTCGAGAGCGCCTTGTACCAGATCTTGTACGCCTTGACGCGGCCGATCCCGGTGACCTTGGAGCCGTCGTACGTGGGCGAGTTGTAGCTCACCCCGTTGATCGTCTTCGCGCCGCTGCCCTCGGACAGCAGGTAGAAGAAGTGGTTGGCCGGACCGGACGAGTAGTGCACGTCCTTGTTGCCGACGCCGCTCGACCAGTAGTCGGCCGACCCGCCGTCCTTGCTGGGCTTGTCCATGTAGCGCAGCGGCGTGCCGTCGCCGTTGATGTCGATCTTCTCGCCGATGAGGTAGTCGCCCTTGTCGGAGGCGTTGTTGGCGAAGAACTCGACCGACGTGCCGAAGATGTCGCTGGTCGCCTCGTTGAGGCCGCCGGACTCCCCGCTGTAGTTCAGCTTGGCGGTGGCGGCGGTGAGGCCGTGGCTCATCTCGTGACCGGCCACGTCGAGCGCGGTGAGCGGCTTTTTGTTGCCCTCGCCGTCGCCGTACGTCATGCAGAAGCAGCTGTCGTCCCAGAACGCGTTGACGTACGCGTTGCCGTAGTGGACCCGCGAGTAGGCGGCCTTGCCGTTGCCCGCGATGCCGTTGCGGCCGAGCTCGGTCTTGTAGAAGTCCCAGGTCTCGGCGGCGCCGTAGTGGGCGTCCACGGCGGCGGTCTCGCGGTTGGACGGCGAGCCGTTGCCCCAGGTGTCGGTGGACTTGGTGAAGAGCGTGCCCTTGCCGGAGCTGCCGCCCTTCAGGTCGTACGTCGAGTGTCCGCCGCGCGACGCGTCGGTGAGGCTGTAGGTCGAGCCGCTCTTGGTGGTGCCGAGCGTGACCGTGCCGGAGTACTCGCTGGTGCCGGTGCCGGTCTCGATCTCCTCGTGGGAGTAGAGCTCGGCGCCGGTGGCGGCGTCCGTGACGATGTCGCGGCGGCTCGGCGTGCCGTCCGGCTGGGTGCCGGTGACGGTGCGCTCGTACGCGAGGACCGGCTTGCCGGAAGCGGCCCAGACGACCTTGCGGGAGCCGGTGGGGGCGGCCTTGAGCGAGGTGGTGGTGGCGACGGATATCTTCGCGTCCGTCGCCTTGTTGACGCCCTTGAGGGCGCCGTCCTTCGAGGAGTGCACGACGAGGTCGCCACCGAGGACGGGCAGGCCGTCGAAGGTGCGCTCGTAGCGGGTGTGGACCGTGCCGTCGGCGTCCTTGATCACGTCGCGGACGACGAGCTTCTCCTTGGCGCCGAGCCCGATCCGCTGGGCGGTGGCGGGCGCCGTGTCCTGCGCCGCGGCCAGGGCGTCGGAGCGCTGGGCGCTGGTGAGGTCGAGGGCGGTGGCGCCGGCGGCGCGGTCGGTGGCGCCGGCCGTCGAGCCGGACTGTACGCCGACGACGACCATGGCGGCGGATGCTGCAAGAGCGGCGGCACGCAGAGTGGTTCGCACTCGGTGTTCTCCTTCACTCGTTCCGTGGGGGCGAGTTGGAGACTGCCAGTGGATGACCACTCGTTGACAGAGACGCGACAAGTATTTGACCTGATCGTGTCCGAAAGGTGGGTGCGAATGTCCGCTGACCGATCAATTCCGGCCGTATGCACCGGAGTTGATGGTTCCCTTTGAGGGCCTGGTTCACCGGGGCGGCCCGGTGTTCCGTCGGCCCGGCGGTTCCGTGACCCGTTGATCCGCTGGTCAGGTGGGGCTACGACCCGGTGACGTCCCGGCCGGGAACGCGCGGGCGCCCCCGGCCGGAACGCGAAGGTGCCCCTGGCGTTCCCGCCGGGGGCACCTTCGCGTCAACGGTCGCTGGACGATGGTCGTCAACCGTCGCTGGACGATCGTCGCCGATCGTCGCCGGACGAACCGCGCCGATCGTCACGGACGGTCGTTGCCGAACGATCGTCGCCGAACGTCAGACGCTCACGCCGAAGTCCTGCGCGATGCCGACCAGGCCCGAGGCGTAACCCTGGCCCACGGCGCGGAACTTCCACTCGGCGCCGTTGCGGTACAGCTCGCCGAAGACCATCGCGGTCTCCGTCGCGGCGTCCTCGCTCAGGTCGTAGCGGGCGATCTCGGCGCCGCCGGCCTGGTTCACGATCCGGATGTAGGCGTTGCGCACCTGGCCGAAGTTTTGCGAGCGCGCCTCGGCGTCGTAGATGGAGACCGGGAAGACGATCTTGTCGATGTCGGCGGGCAGGCCGGCCAGGTTGACGTTGATCGCCTCGTCGTCGCCCTCGCCCTGGCCGGTGGTGTTGTCACCGGTGTGCACGATGGTCTGGTCCGGCGTCGACTTGTTGTTGAAGAAGACGAAGTGCTTGTCGGAGTAGACCTTGCCCGTCGTGTTCACGGCGATGGCCGAGGCGTCGAGGTCGAAGTCGGTTCCGGTGGTGGTGCGGACGTCCCAGCCGAGGCCGACCGTGACGGCGGTCAGGCCCGGGGCCTCCTTGGTGAGCGAGACGTTGCCGCCCTTGGACAGGCTTACAGCCATGGGATGTGTCCCCTTCGTCTTGGTGTGCGGGCTCCGAGCCGTCCCGAAGCTACCGTCATCCCCCATAACGTCGGCAGGGGACCGAGAGGTTCCATCCCGCTTTGCTTTCTTTGCCAAGAGCGACATGTGGCACATCCGCGGGAAAAGCGGGTGACGCGGTGCCGCGCACCCGGCACCATGGATGTCATGTCCGGGCCCTATGTCATCCGCGGCTCCGTCTCCCTCCCGGAGGCCGAGCTGATCTGGCGTTTCTCCAGGTCGTCAGGGCCCGGCGGCCAGCACGTCAACACCAGCGACTCCCAGGTGGAGCTCCGCTTCGACCTCGCCAGGACCGAGGCGCTGCCCGAGGTCTGGAAGGCCCGCGCCCTCGAACGGCTCGCGAGCCGTCTGGTGGGCGGTGTCGTCTCCGTACGCGCCTCCGAGCACCGCTCACAGTGGCGCAACCGCGAGACGGCCGCCGTCCGGCTCGCCTCGCTCCTCGCCGAGGCGACCGCCCCACCGCCCAAGCCGCGCCGCGCCACGAAGATCCCGCGCGGCATCAACGAGCGCCGGCTGCGCGAGAAGAAGCAGCGCGCCCAGACGAAGAACGGCCGCTCGGGCCGCGACTGGTAGGTCGCGCCCCTTCAGCCGCGATCCCCTCGCGCCCCTTCGACCGCGACCGCCACTTCACGCCCCTTCGGCCGCGACCGGCACGTCGCACGGCTTCGGCCGCGCCCCCTGGTCACCCCAACTGCCGGTACCGCCCCCGGAAATACGTGAGCGGGCCGCCCTCGGAGCTCGGCAGGTTGGCCGTCAGGACGCGGCCGATGGCCAGGGTGTGGTCGCCCGCCTCCACGCGCTGCTCGGTACGGCACTCCAGGGTGGCGAGCGCCCCGGCGACCAGGGGCGCGCCGCTTGCCTCGCCCCTGCTGTACGGGATGTCCTCGAAGAGCAGGCGGTCGCTGATCCGGCCCTTCATCGCGAACCGGCCCGCGATGTGCCGCTGGCTCTCGGAGAGGATCGACACCGCCCACAGCGGCTGTTCGGCGAGGAGGTCGTCCATCCGCGAACCCTCCCGCAGCGAGACCAGGACGAGCGGTGGGTCGAGGGAGACCGAGAGGAAGGCCGTCGCGGTCATGCCGACATCCTCGCCGCGCGGCCCGTCGTCGCTGTCGTGCGCGGTCACCAGGACCACGCCCGCGGCCAGTCGGGACATCGCGGCGCGGAACTCGTCATTGGTCACCCCCTCAGGATGAGGGGTCGCCGCGGCAAGTGCGGAAAGGGCATCGGTAAGGGGTGTCTGCAACACAACCGGAACGCTAGTCTCCTGCCACCGCGGGCCGCATCGGACGCTGGGACCAGCCGGGACCTAGGTCTCCCGGCCGAGGCGTCCCGTCGCGTCCGGTGAGCCTTCGCGGCCCTCGACTGCTTCTCGATCCGCTGTCGGTCCGATGTCGATCCGCTGTCGGTCCGATGTCGATCCACTGTCGGTCCGCTCCTGGCCCGTTCTCAGTTTGCGTTCAGGAAAGGTAGGGGGCAAAGACGGAAAGAACGGCCAACCCCCCATTATCCGCTGTGACTTGAGTCACAGAAGGCACTATTTGTTGACCCTGTGTACCGGCTAGACAGCTCGCTGTGATTCAGTGGCGGGACAGTGCGAAAAGGAATGTCGATCTAAAGCCAGGAGTTGCTGTCGAGGTCTCGGGGAGAGCGAGCAATGGAGACCGAGTCGGAGCCCTACGTCCGTCTTGCGACCCTGCGGCAGCTGCACCAGGTGGTCGGGGAGCTCAATACGGCCCGCAGCCTCGCGGACACGTTGCAGACCGTCGCGGACGGCGTCATCGCGGGGCTGGGCTACGAGCTGGCCTGCGTCAATCTCGTACGCCCGGACGGTGACCTGGTCGTCGCCGCCTTCGCGGGCAACGCCGCCGCAGAAGCCCTGATCACGGGCCGGGTCGGCTCGCGCACCTCCTGGGAGCGCCGCCTGTCGATGGGCGAGGACTGGGACGGGCTGCGCTTCATCCCGCACACCGAGGGCTGGGTGCTCCTGGAGGACGACGTCCCCCAGTGGTACACCGAGGGCCCCGACCCGCGCTTCGAGGACGAGTGGCATCCGCAGGACCGCCTGTACGCCCCGATGTACTCGGCGGGCGGCACCCAGGAACTTCTCGGCGTCATCTCTGTCGACAAACCCCGCAACGGCCGCAAGCCCGGCGCCTGGGGGCGGGAAGCCCTCCAGATGTATGCATCGCAGTCCGCCATTGCGATCAGCAACGCCCGGCTCCGCGCAAACATGCAGCGTGCCCTGGTCCGCCTGGAGCGGGAGCAGCAGGCGCTGCGCGCCAGTGAGGAAAGCTTCCGCCAGGCCTTCGAGTACGCGCCCTCGGGCATGGCCGTCGCCGAGATGGGCGGCGACCAGCACGGCCGCCTCCTGCGGACCAACGACGCGCTGTGCCGGCTGCTCGGCCGGCCCGCCTCCGTCATGCGGCGCTACTCCTTCGCCGACCTCGTGCACCCCGAGGACATAGGGACGCTCCTGCGCACCTCCGCCGAGGGCGGCCGCGCCGAACTGCGGCTCGGGCGGCGCGACGGCAGCTACGTCTGGGTGTCCCTGCGCAACTCCGTGGTCGCCGACACGGCCGACGGGCCCCGCTTCCTGCTCACCCACGTCGAGGACATCGAGGACCGCAAGCGCCACGAGCTCCAGCTCGCCCACCGCGCCTCGCACGACGCCCTCACCGGCCTGCCCAACAGTGCCGAGCTGCGCGCGAGACTCTCGGCCCGGCTCTGTCCCCGGCCGCACTCGGTCGGTCCGGTCGGCGCGGCCGAGTCCCTCGACGCGGCCTACGACCGGGCGCCCGCACACGCCGAGGCCGAGGCCCACGGGCACGCCTTCCGCGCCGACGGCTTCGACTTCGAGGCGCTGCCGGGCGGCGGACCGTACGACCACCACGTCCACACCGTGGCCCCCGACAGTGAGATCGACGACGGTACGAAGGGGCTCGCGGTGCTCTTCTGCGACCTCGACGGGTTCAAGTCGATCAACGACAGGTTCGGCCACCACACCGGCGACGCCGTCCTCATCGAGGTCGCCCGCCGCCTGAACACCGGCGTCCGCGACGGCGACACGGTGGCCCGGCTCGGCGGCGACGAATTCGTCGTGCTCGCCGACGGGCTCGGCGCGGCGGACGCCGCCGACCTGGCGGTTCGGCTCCGCAACGCGATCATCCCGCCCATCCGGGTGGACGGCCGGGCGGTCCGCGTCGGGGCCAGTTTCGGCATCGGCTGGGCCAGCTGCGGGATGTCCGTCGAAGAGGTCCTGCGCTCCGCCGACCAACGGATGTACATCGAGAAGCGCTCCCGCGCCAAGGTCCACCGCCGGGCGGGCTGAGCGGTACCGGGCCCGGCGGGCGTGTGGTCGGGGCCAGATCGGGCAGTGGTCCGTTCGGGGTAGGCTCGGCCGGTCGGCGACGGCTGGCGGACAGTGAGGAGTGACCCCGGATGACGACGCCCGGCAACAACGGCGCGAACACCCCCGAGGACGACGATCCGTTCGGCTACCTGTACGCGGACGGGCAGGCCACAGGCAACCCGGCCCGCAGCGGTGGCGGCTACGGCTACCCGAATCCGACGGCGGGGCAGCAGCAGCCCGGAGTCCCCAGGACGTCGTACAACCAGGTGCGCACGGTCGGTGAGCGCCAGTACGGCCAGATCCCGCAGCAGCAGTACCAGGGCCCCCCGCAGCAGTACCAGGGCCCGCCCCAGCAGCACCAAGGGCCTCAGCAGCAGTACGGGCAGCCGACCGCCCAGTACGCGGCGCCCGAGACCTACCCCGGCGCCACCCCGCCCCGGCAGGGACCGCCCCCGCAGCAGACCGGCGGCGGTGGCCGCGGGCCCAACACCAAGGGCCTGCTGATCGGCGCGGTCGCGGTGGTCGCGGCGGTCGTCATCGGCATCGCCGTGGCGCTGGCCAGCAACAGCGACGACAAGGACAAGAAGGACGACGCGGCCAAGCCCGACAAGTCCGCTTCCAGCCAGTCCCCGTCGCCGAGCACCGACCCGTCGTCGTCGCCCTCCGCCCCGGCGGACCTGCCCAAGGGTGACGCGGCGACGCTGACGCTCGGCGGTGCCGCGCAGGTCGGCACGAACGTGCCGGGAGCCAAGGGCACCGGCGGGGCCTTCGTCGGCAACTTCAACACCGTCGGGTCCTCGGTCACCTGGAAGCCCACCCTCTCCAAGGGCGGCTCGTACAAGCTGAACCTGCGCTTCGGCGTGCCCGGCGCGGACGCCAGCGCGACGATAACGATCAACGGCAAGCGCGAGTCGCGCCCGATGAACATGAAGAACTTCGCGCACTCCCCGGCCGGGGACTGGGCCAAGGGCTGGCAGAGCACCTACGCCATAGTCCAGCTCGGCAAGGGCTCCAACGAGATCAAGTTGTCCTGCGAGACGGGCGACCAGTGCAACGCCAACCTCGACCAGTTCTGGCTGACACCGGCCTCGTAAAGGGACCGTCGGGCGGCCGATGGTCGATGCCCCTTCTGAGGGGGCTCGTCGGCCGGCGCCCGCCTCCGTAAGGAGGCAGTCGTTCGCAGAGCGCTCGGTTCAGTGCGCGTGCTCGGTCACGCGCACCGAGCCGAGCGTTTTCTCGTACGCCTCCGCGTCGAACTCGCCCGCCGCGGGCGCCAGTACGGTCGCCGCGGACAGGGCCACCGCCCGGGTCAGGCGCCCCGGCCAGTCCAGGCCCTCGACCAGGCCCGACAGCAGTCCGGCCACCGCCGAATCGCCCGCACCCGTCGGATTGCCGCGCACCGCGGCCGGCGGAGCCGCCTGCCACAGGCCGTCGGGGGAGGCCGCGAGCAGCCCCTCCGCGCCGAGCGAGGCCACCACCGTGTGCGCGCCACGCCTGCGCGCGTCCCGCGTCGCTTGCAGCGGCTCGCGCGAACCCGTCAGCTGGGCCAGCTCGTCGGCGTTGGGCTTGACCAGGTCCGGCCGGGCCGCGATGCCCCGCCGCAGGGCCTCGCCACTGGTGTCCAGGAGCACGGGCACCTTCGCGGTACGCGCCTGGCGCACCAGCTGTGCGTACGCCCCGACGGGCAGGCCCGGCGGCAGACTCCCGCACAGGGCCACCGCGTCCGCGCCGTCGAGCAGCCGCTCATACGCGGTGAGAAAGGCGTCCCATTCCGCGGACGACACCACCGGGCCCGGCTCGTTGAGCTGCGTGGTGTCACCGGTCGCCGTGTCCGTCACGGCGATGGTGCGGCGGGTGGCGCCCCGGATGGGGACGAGCTCGTCGACGGGTGCGAGCTTCGCGAGCAGGGCGCGCAGCACCTCACCGCTCGGGCCGCCCACGAACCCGGTGACGACCGCCTCGTGGCCGAGCGCGGCGAGCACCCGGGCGACGTTGAGGCCCTTGCCGCCGGGGCGCTCCGTGACCTCGTCGACGCGATGACTCGCGTGCGGTACGAGGGCGGGGACGCGGTAGGTGATGTCCAGTGCGGTGTTCAGCGTGACGGTCAGAATCACGGGGTGATCATGCCAAACGGACGGCGGCAGGCCCAGACCCCGAAACCGGTCGCCGTGCCCTCGGCGCGCCCGCGTGCTCAGCCGAGCTGCGGCTCGACGACCCAACTGCCCTTGCGCAGAACGCCCTTGACGGTGAAGTCGGCGTCCAGGACCACCAGGTCGGCGTCCTTTCCGGGTTCGAGGGAGCCCACCGTGTCGTCGATGCCGAGGAGCCGGGCCGGGTTGGCCGAAAGCGCGCGCACGGTGTCCTCGACCGAGAGACCGTCGACCGTCACCGAGCGCTTGAACGCGCGGTCCAGGGTCAGCGTGGAGCCCGCGATGGAACCGCCCTCGACGAGCCGCGCCACCCCCTCCTTCACCTCGACCTCCAGCGGGCCCAGGTGGTAGAGCCCGTCGCCGAAGCCGGCCGCGTCCATGGCGTCGGTGATGAACGCGACGCGGTCCGCGCCCTTGTGGTGGAAGGCGAGTTCGAGGGCGGCCGGGTGCAGATGCGTACCGTCGTTGATGAGCTCGACGGTGATCCGCTCGTCCTCCAGGAGGGCCGCGATGGGCCCGGGCTCGCGGTGGCCGAGCGCGGGCATCGCGTTGAACAGGTGGGTGGCGACGGTGGCGCCCGCGTCGATCGCCTCGACGGTCTGCTCGTACGAGGCGTCGGTGTGGCCGATCGCCGCGATCACGCCGTGCTCGGCGAGCAGCCGTACGGAGTCGAGGCCGCCGGGCAGCTCGGTGGCGAGCGTGACCATCTTCGCGGTGCCGCGCGCGGCGTCCATCAGCTTGCGGACCTCGGCCGGGTCCGGGTGGCGCAGCAGGTTCTCGCTGTGCGCGCCCTTGCGGCAGGGCGAGATGAACGGGCCCTCGAAGTGGATGCCGGCCAGATCGCCCTGCTCGACCAGCTCGGACAGCAGCCCGGCACGCTGGGCGAGCACGTCCATCTCGCCGGTCACCGTGGAGGCGACCAGGGTGGTGGTGCCGTGCAGCCGGTGGGTGTGCACGCCCTTGAGGACGTCCTCCACCGTGCCGTTGCTGAAGGAGGCGCCGCCGCCGCCGTGGTTGTGCATGTCGACGAAGCCCGGCACGACCCAGTGGCCCGACAGGTCCAGCGGGGCGGCGCCGGCCGGGGCGGACCCGGCGATCGAGGTGCCGTCGACGATCACGCGTCCGTTCTCGACGACCCCGGTCGGGAGGACGACACGGGCGCCGGAGAGAACTTTCGATGCGGCCATCAGACGGTTACCTCACTGGAGTCGGGGTCGGAGCCGGGATGCGGGTGGGGAGCGGTGCGGGAGCCGGTTCCGGTGGTCTGGGCGACGAGGTCCCAGGCGAGCAGGCCCGCGCCCAGGCATCCGGCGGTGTCCCCGAGGGCCGCCGGAATGATCTCGGGCAGCTTCTGGAACGTCACCCGCTCCTCGACGGCGGCCCGGAGCGGTACGAACAAGGTTTCCCCGGCTTCGGCGAGTCCGCCACCGATGATCAGTACGCGGGGATCCAGCAGGGTGAGCGCGGTGACCAGGCCGTCGGCCAGCGCCTCGATCGCGTTGCGCCACACGGCCAGCGCACGGGGGTCGCCGGACTCGACGGCCTTGGCGCAGTCGGCCGCGTCCGCGTCGGGATCGCCGCTCGCCTCGGCCCAGGCCAGCGTCACCGCGGAGGCCGAGGCGAGCCGTTCGAGACAGCCCCGCTGGCCGCACGGGCAGGCGATGCCGCCGGGGCGTACGACGATGTGCCCGATCTCGCCGGCGAAGCCGTGCGCGCCCGGTTCGACCCGGCCGTCGATGCCGATGGCGCCCGCGATGCCGGTGCCCAGCGGTACGAACAGGAAGCGGTCGGTGCCGTTGCCCGCGCCGATACGGCCTTCCGCGAGGCCCCCCGTGCGTACGTCGTGGCCGAGGGCGACCGGTACGCCGTGCAGCCGCTCGCTGAGCAGCCGGCGCATCGGCACGTCGCGCCAGCCCAGGTTGGCGGCGTAGGTGGCGATGCCGTTCTCGGCGTCGACGATGCCGGGCACGGCGACGCCCGCCGCGACGGCGCTCTCGCCGAAGTGCTCCTCCCCGTACGCCCGCAGGTCCGCGGCGAACGCGAGGATCGACTCGACGACGGCGTCCGGCCCGCGCTCCCGGCCGGTGGGCCTGCGCGCCTCGTGGAGCAGCTTGGGGGGGCCGGGGGGATTCCCTGCGGACAGCGCGGTCTCCGCCCCGACCAAGGCGGCCTTCATCCCGGTGCCGCCCACATCCAGGGCGATGACGTGTCTCACGGGGGACAGTCTCGCGCCAACACCCACTAAAGGTCTAGTCCACTCGCCGGATGGAGCAGAAAGCGCTTTCTTCCCAGAAACTTCCCCAATGTACTCTTGCACCGGGCGTTGCGGAAGCGATATGCGACTGGTGTAGACCTCATACCCCCGGATGAGGGAACATCGCAGCTCAATACAGGACGTCACGGGGGACCGACTGGATCCGCCAGGATCAACGACGAGGGTGGGATAGCGCGTGCGCAGGCGCTTCTTGGGCTTGACCGCGGCGGTTGCCGCATTCGGCATGACGGCAGTGCTCTCGGGATGCGGCGGGGAGAGCGGGTCCGGCGACGTCACGCTCAAGCTGGTGGCCGCCGACTACGACATAGCCGGCGGCAGCAGCACGAAGACGTACTGGCACAACGTTGTCGAGGACTTCGAGAAGAAGAACCCGAACATCAAGGTCGACGTCCAGATCTTCTCCTGGGACGTCGTCGACGCCAAGGTCGCCGAGATGGTGAAGGCGGGCAACGCCCCCGACATCGCGCAGATCGGCGCGTACTCCGACTACGCGTCCAGCGGCAAGCTCTACAGCGTCGACCAGCTCCTCTCCATCCCCGTCGAGGCCAACTTCCTGTCGCCGCTCGCCGACGCGGGCAACGTCAAGCGCGTCCAGTACGGCATGCCGTTCGTCGCCTCCACCCGGCTGCTGTTCTACAACCAGACGCTGTTCGAGCAGGCACACATCAAGCCGCCCACCACCTGGGCCGAGATCGCCTCGGACGCCAAGGCGCTCAAGGCCAAGGGTGTGAAGACCCCCTTCGCGCTGCCGCTCGGCAGCGAGGAGGCGCAGGCCGAGACCATGATGTGGATGCTCAGCGACAACGGTGGCTACACCAACACCGTCGACGGCTACGACATCGACTCACCCGAGAACATCCAGGCCTTCGACTGGCTCAAGGCCAACCTGGTGGAGCCCGAACTGACCGGCCCGGTCGCGCCCGGCAAGCTCAACCGGCAGGACGCGTTCGACGCGTTCGCGAAGGGGGAGGTCGGCATGTTGAACGGCCACCCCTCGCTGATGGAGGCGGCCAAGAAGAAGGGCGTCAAGTTCGGCATGGTCCCGCTGCCCGGGCAGAACGGCCAGGCCAAGGCGGCGATGGGTGTCGCCGACTGGATCATGGGCTTCAAGCAGGGCGGGCACCGGGCGCAGATCGGGAAGTTCCTGGACTTCACCTTCTCCGACGAGAACGTGCTCAAGTTCGCCGACCAGTACGACCTGCTGCCGTCCACGGTGACGGCGTCCTCCGCGATGGCCGCGGACCCCAAGCACAAGGAACTCAAGCCGTTCCTGGCGGCCCTTCCGACGTCCGAGCTGCCTCCGGTGGGCAAGACGTCGTGGCCGAAGGTGAGTGAGACGGTGAAGAAGAAGATCGGGTCGGCGGTGGCGCCGGGGGGGTCTCCGAAGTCGGTACTTCAGGACATCGCGAAGGTGGCGATGGACGCGGAGAACGCCGAATAACCCGGGGTTCCTTGGGGCTCCGCCCCAAACCCCGGGGGTGTTTTCCCACCCACCCGCCCGTGCGGGGGGTTGGTTGGCCCCGGGCCCCTGGGGCTCCGCCCCAGACCCCGGCCCTTTGCCCACCCGCCCACCCGTGCAGGGGGTTGGCTGGCTCCGGGCCCCCTGGGGCTCCCGCCCCAGGCCCCGGGCATCTTTGCCCATCCGCCCACCCGTGCATCGGGGTTGGAGGGTTCCGGGACCTCTGGGGCTCTGCCCCAGACCCCGTTCGCGCCTGAACGGCGCTCGTCCTCAAACGCCGGACGGGCTGAAATGCCCGATGCGGGCCAGCACCAGTAGCGCTAAGGGGCGCGGGGAACTGCGCGAGTAGCGACCACGGTCCGCAGGCCGAAGGCCTTTAGGGGCGCGGGGAACTGCGCGAAAAGCGACCACGGTCCGCGGGTGGAGGCGGTTGTTTGGGGCGCGGGGAACTGCGCAAGACGCGGGCACGGTCCGCAGGATCGAGAGGATCAGGGGCGCGGGGAACTGCGCGGGAGGTGGGTCGGCGGGGGCCGTACCGGGACGCGAGGCCGTTACCGTGGATCGCATGGCAGAACACGACCTGGACGCCCGCGCCCGCGCCGTACTCCACCTGGAGACCCGCCCGTGGCCCACCCCCGGCGCCAAGGAACGAGCCATCCGGGAGGAGCTGGGGGTCTCCCCGACCCGCTACTACCAGCTTCTCAACGCCCTCCTCGACGACACCCGCGCCCTCGCCCACGACCCCGTCACGATCAACCGGCTGCGCCGCGTCCGCGAGGAACAGCGAGGCCGACGATGACGTACGCGCCCGTGCTCCCGCCCTTGCGCCATACGTGCACCCACCCCTGCCCCGCCGGAGCCCTATAGGGTCGGTGTCATGGGAAACCGACCGGAACCCCTGCCGACCCCCGTCACCCAGTACGGCCGTGACGGCCTCGCCGCGATCCTCGCGCGACCGGAGCGAGCCGTGATCGCCGTCGACTTCGACGGCACGCTCGCCGAGATCGTCGCCGATCCCGAACAGGCCCGCGCCCACCCCGACGCCGTACCCGCGCTGGCCGCGCTCGCCCCGCACGTGGCGTCCGTCGCCGTGGTCACCGGCCGGCCGGCCGGGGTCGCGGTCCGCTACGGAGGCTTCGCGGGCGTACCGGGCCTGGAGCACCTCGTGGTCCTGGGCCACTACGGAGCGGAGCGCTGGGACGCGGTCACCGGCACCGTCCACACCCCCGACCCGCACCCGGGCGTGGCCGCCGCCCGCGCCGAACTCCCCGGATTCCTGGAGGCCCACGGCGCGTGGCGGGGCACCTGGGTGGAGGAGAAGGGGCAGGCCGTCGCGGTCCACACTCGGCGGGCCCAAGACCCCCAGGCCGCCTTCGAGGCCCTGCGCGCACCCCTCACCGACCTGGCGGCCCAGCACGGACTGGTCATCGAACCCGGCCGGATGGTCCTGGAGTTGAGGCCCCCCGGCATGGACAAGGGGGTGGCGCTCACGGCGTATCTGCGCGAGGTGGGCGCGGAGTCGGTGCTGTACGCGGGCGACGACCTGGGCGACCTGCCCGCGTTCGGGGCGGTGGAGAAGTTGCGGTCGGAGGGCGTGCCGGGTCTGTTGGTGGCCGCGGACACGGTCATCGAGGAACTGGCCGAAAGGGCGGACCTGTTGCTGTCGGGCCCCGCGACTGTGGCGACCTTCCTGAAGTCCCTGTCGACCCACCTGTAACCCGTCGGCCGGGCGCGGGCCCCCATCCCCGCGCCCCCAACCCGCCCCGCCCTTGCGGCCGCGCCCACGCCTTGCGCAGTTCCCCGCGCCCCTAGACCCTCTCGATCCTGCGGACCGTGCCCGCCTCTGCACAGTTCCTCGCGCCCCAAAAGAACCCGCCTTCGTCTGCCGACCGTGCTCGCTTTTCGCGCAGTTCCCCGCGCCCCTAAAAGCCCTTCGGTCCGCGGACCGCGGTCGCTTCTCGCGCAGTTCCCCGCGCCCCTTAACTACTCGGTGCCGGCCAGCGCAGGGCACCTCAGCCCGTCCGGCGATTGAGGACGAGCGCCCTTAAGGCGCGAACGGGGTCTGGGGCGGAGCCCCAGGGTTCCCGGCACCCTCCAACCCTGCGCCTACGGGCGGGTGGGTGGGAAAACGCCCCGGGGTCTGGGGCGGAGCCCCAGGGTGCCGGAACCATCCAACCCGCTGCACGGGCGGGTGGGTGGGAAAACACCCCAGGGCCGGGGGCGGAGCCCCCAAGGGCTTACGGGGCCAGCGCCTTGAGCTGGCTCAGGAACCAGCCCCGCGGGGGCAACGCCGTCCCCGCCGCCGCCAACCGCTTCGTCCGCTCCCCCCGCTCCCCCTCCCCCATACTCAGCGCCGCGTGCAACGCGGAAGCCGTCCCCGTCACGTCGTACGGGTTCACGACCAACGCGTCCTGCCCGAGCTCCTCGTACGCCCCCGCCTCCCGCGACAGCACCAGCACGCACCCCGCGTCCGACACGACCGGCACCTCCTTCGCGACGAGGTTCATCCCGTCCCGGACGGGGTTCACGAGGGCGACGTCCGCGAGCCGGTACGCGGCGAGCGAGCGCGCGAAGTCGTCCTGGACATGCAGCACGACCGGGGTCCAACTCTCCGTACCGTACGAGGAGTTGATCTCTGCGGCGACCCGCGCGACCTCCTCCGTGTACTCCCGGTAGACCGCCAGATCCTGCCGGGAGGGGTACGCGAAGGCGACGTGCACGACCCGCTCGCGCCACTCGGGGTGCTCATCGAGGAGGTGCCGGTAGGCGAGCAGACCCCGCACGATGTTCTTGGACAGCTCGGTGCGGTCGACCCGCACGATCGTCTTGCGGCCCGCCCCGATCTGCTCGCGCAGCGCGGCCATCCGCTCCTCGACGTCGGGCTCGTGCGAGCGCCGCCGCAGGAAGTCTCCGTCCGCCCCGAGCGGGTGGACGGCGATCTCCGTCTCGCGCGAAGGCAGTGACCCGGCAGGCGCGTGCCGGAAGAAGGCCCGCCCGGCCCCGCCCTGCCCCCCGGCCCCGGCCCCGGCACCGTCCCCGGCGCCCCCCATGGCACTCGAACCGAACAGCTCACCCTCGTCCGCCGGCAGCACCCCCGCCACCGACGCCATGAACGCCGACGCCCACCGCCGGGTCAGGAACCCGAGCCGGTCGGCGCCCAGCATGCCCCGCAGGAGCCGGCGCGCGATGTCGTCCGGCAGCATCCGGAAGTAGTCCACCGGCGCCCACGGCGTGTGCGAGAAGTGACCGATGCGCAGGTCGGGGCGCATTTCGCGGAGCATGCCCGGCACGAGCGCGAGGTGGTAGTCCTGCACCATCACCCGCGCCCCGTCGCCCGCCTCGGCCGCGAGCGCCTCGGCGAAGGCCCGGTTGTACGTCTCGTACGACGCCCACTGCCGCCGGAACTCCGCGTCGAAGACCGGCTCGAGCGGCGTCTGGTACAGCATGTGCTGGACGAACCACAGCACGGAATTGGCGATGCCGTTGTACGCGTCGGCGAACACCTCGGCATCGATGTCCAGCATCCGGACGCCGTTCTCACCGACGCCCCGCCGCACCGCCTCGCGGTCCCCCTCGCCGAGCGCCGCGCACACCCACACCGACTCCACGTCCGAGCCGATCGCGCTGAGCCCGGAGACGAGCCCGCCCCCGCCCCGCTTGGGCTCCAGGGAGCCGTCGTCCTTCAGGGCGTACGAGACGGGGCCTCGATTGGAGGCGAGGAGTACCTGGGCCCGGGGGGCTGCGTGCGTGGTGACCATATTGCGGAACCTAGCCCGCCCCGCGATCCCTCAAACACCCGTGCGCCCACCCCCGTGGACGGGATCCGGCCACGCTGGGCCCCCGAAGGCACCGCAGGCCATGCCACCGCTATGCCACCGGGAAAGCGCCGCCCGCCGTGTCACCGCTATGCCGCCCGAAGGCACCGCCCGCCATGCCCCCGCTATGCCGCCCGGTGGACCGCGTACTCCTCGATCTCCCGCATCGGCGGCCGCTCCTCGGTGTCCACCGCGTAGGTGCGCGGTACGAAGCCGTGCTCGCCGCGCTCGAACTGGGTCAGCTCGGGCCGTACGAGCTGGCCGCGGGCGAGCCGCGACTGCGCGGTGCGGTAGATCGCGGCGGCCATCCGGCCGAGCGCCTGCCCGTCCTGGTGGCGGTGCTTGCGTACGCCCACGTCGACCTGGGCCAGCGCGTCGAGGCCCACCGTGTGCAGCGAGTCGACGAGCAGCGCCAGCTCCACCCCGTACCCGACGGGGAACGGCAGCCGTTCCAGGAGGGAGCGCCTGGCCGCGTACTCGCCGCCCAACGGCTGTACCACTCCGGCCAGTTGGGGCCAGTGCAGATTGAGCAGCGGGCGCGC
The DNA here is from genome assembly GCF_025399895.1 of Streptomyces sp. ASQP_92. Lineage (GTDB taxonomy): Bacteria > Actinomycetota > Actinomycetes > Streptomycetales > Streptomycetaceae > Streptomyces. The sequence goes on from NZ_JAODUA010000009.1 coordinate 112,487, forward strand.
CACGAGCTCGGTGACCCGCCCGCCCTGAAGCGCACTCCCTCCAGGGCTCCCACCCGGGCCCCCACCCGCGCCCTCACGGATGTCCGCGTTCGCCAAAGGCGCGTCGGCCCCGTCCGACAGGAGCGCGTCGGCCCCGTCCAGGAAGGGGCGGTCGTACATCGCCTTGACGAAGGCCACGTCCGGGTCGGTCAGGAGCGGCCCGACGATGCCGGAGACGAACCCGGCGTCGAAGTCCCTCAGGTCGGCGTCGACGAAACACACGACGTCGCCGCTGGTCACCAGGAGCGAGCGCCACAGCACCTCGCCCTTGCCGGGCAGCGCGGGAACGCGGGGCAGGATCGCGTCGCGGTGCACGACCCGGGCGCCGGCCTCGGCCGCGACCTCGGCGGTACGGTCGCGGGAGCCGGAGTCGACGACCACGAGTTCGTCGACGAGCGGCACCGCGTCGGTCATCAGCTCGCGCCGGATCGTGGCCACGATGGCGCCGACCGTGGCTTCCTCGTCGAGCGCCGGCAACACGACACTGACCGTCGTCCCCGTGCGGTGTTTCGCGGCCAGCATCCGGTCCAGCGGACGCTCGGCCGCGGCCCAGGAACGCCTGCTCAGCCAGCGTTCCACCTCTTCCAGCACGGCTCCTGGCCTCCTTGTGTGATCCATCTCGCGGTTCGGACGTCTATCTCAACCGTCCGGGGCTTCGGTTACAGTCTTGAACAACGCGAGGGACCGTCGCATGCCGGGGGTCCTCACGCCGACAATCAAATACCGCTCATCCAGAGGGGCAGAGGGAAACGGCCCGTTGAAGCCCCGGCAACCCTCCAGTCGGTTCTCGTCGATCAAGACCACGAGGCCACCGGCTAGGGAAGGTGCCAAATCCGTCTCATGGCGAAGTTCGCCCTGAGGAAGATGAGGAGAAAGGGCCTCCCCTCCATGTCTGCACAGACCGTTGAAAGCCGTACCTCCGCCGAGAACACTTCCGGCGCCTCCGGTTCCGCCAACGCCTCCACCCGTGCTTCCGTGAACACTCCCGTGGATCTCGGTCCGGCGTCCGCGCTTTCCTGCCGCGAGTGCGGCCAGCGTTTCGAACTTGGCCCGATCTTCGCCTGCGAACTGTGTTTCGGACCGCTCGAAGTGGCTTATGACCTGCCGCTCGGCGACCCCGAGGCGCTGCGCAAGCGGATCGAGGCGGGCCCGGAGAACATCTGGCGTTACGCGCCGCTGCTGCCCGTCCCCGCCGACGTGGCCGACAAGCCGAACCTGAATCCGGGCTTCACCAAGCTGGTCAAGGCCGAGAACCTGGCGCGCGAGCTGGGCGTCGAGCCGGGCAAGCTGTTCGTCAAGGACGACTCCGGCAACCCGACGCACTCCTTCAAGGACCGCGTCGTCGCCCAGGCCCTCGAAGCCGCCCGCGCCTTCGGCTTCACCACGCTCTCCTGCTCCTCCACCGGCAACCTCGCCGGCGCGGTCGGCGCCGCCGCCGCGCGGGCCGGCTTCCGCTCCTGCGTGTTCATCCCGCACGACCTGGAGCAGGGCAAGGTCGTCATGGCCGCGGTGTACGGCGGCGAGCTCGTCGGCATCGAGGGCAACTACGACGACGTGAACCGCTTCTGCTCCGAGCTCATCGGCGACCCGCTGGGCGAGGGCTGGGGCTTCGTCAACGTCAACCTGCGTCCGTACTACGGCGAGGGTTCCAAGACGCTGGCGTACGAGATCTGCGAGCAGCTCGGCTGGCAGCTCCCGGACCAGCTCGTCATCCCGATCGCCTCGGGCTCCCAGCTCACCAAGATCGACAAGGGACTTCAGGAGCTGATCAAGCTCGGCCTCGTCGAGGACAAGCCGTACAAGATCTTCGGCGCCCAGGCCGAGGGCTGCTCCCCGGTGTCGACCGCCTTCAAGGCCGGACACGACGTCGTACGCCCCCAGAAGCCGGACACCATCGCCAAGTCGCTCGCCATCGGCAACCCGGCGGACGGCCCGTACGTCCTGGACATCGCGCGCCGTACGGGCGGGGCGGTGGAGGACGTCGACGACGAGCAGATCGTGGACGCCATCAAGCTGCTCGCCCGCACCGAGGGGATCTTCGCGGAGACCGCGGGCGGTGTGACGGTCGGCGTCACCAAGAAGCTCATCGAGGCCGGTCTCCTCGACCCCTCGCTCACCACGGTGGTGCTCAACACCGGTGACGGGCTCAAGACCCTGGACGCGGTGGCCGCCACGTCCCAGGCGACCGCGACCATCCGCCCGAGCCTGGACGCCTTCCGCGACGCGGGCCTCGCCCACTGAGCGATCCCTCGCCCGCTGGGCGATGAAGTGGGGCTCACTGGGCCATTGCGCCACTGCCCCATTGAGCCACTGCCGAACGACTAGGAGCACCGAACCATGAGCGTGAACGTCCGCATCCCCACGATCCTGCGCACCTACACCGGCGGCCAGGCCGAGGTCGCCGCCGAGGGCGCGACGCTGGCCGAGGTCATCGCCGACCTGGAGAAGAACCACACCGGCATCGCCGCGCGCGTCCTGGACGACCAGGGCAAGCTGCGCCGCTTCGTCAACGTGTACGTCAACGACGACGACGTGCGCTTCGAGCAGGGCTTGGAGACGGCCACGCCCGACGGCGCCGGTGTTTCGATCATTCCGGCGGTGGCGGGCGGCTGATCGCTCCCGCGTTTGTTTTCGGAATTGCCCCCTCCGCAAGAGAAGCGGAGGGGGCAATTCAACATGGTTGAGCGGGGTACAGTTGGGGAAGCCCCCTCGCTTCCGGCGCCGAGCGCATATGAGAACGCGACAACGTGGGGCCAAAGTATGCGAGCCCTTTGCGCCCTAAGTGCGCTTTTGCCCGGCCCGACTTGCCCCGGAATGTTGAATTGATGGCATTCCGCTCCCCGAGTGCGCCCGGAATTCTCGTCCGATTGACCTGTTGCAGAGGGCAGTTGGGCAGATACATTCAGCCGCGGTCGACGCGTTCCGGCGCACACCCTCTCCTGTCGGAGGGTGCAGGTCTGACCCGGGTCCGCGAAGTGTGGTCCCGTGCAAGGGCCAGTAATAGGGGAGTTAGGCATGGCTCAGGGCACCGTCAAGTGGTTCAACGCGGAGAAGGGGTACGGCTTCATCGCGGTCGACGGTGGTGCGGATGTTTTCGTCCACTACAGCGCGATCCAGATGGACGGTTACCGCACCCTTGAAGAAGGTCAGCGAGTCGAGTTCGAGATCTCGCAAGGCCAGAAGGGTCCGCAGGCGGACATGGTCAAGCTCGCCGTCTGATCTCGGCGCGATCGACCACCGACGCACGCACGCATGAAGGGGGCCACCCACCAGGGTGGCCCCCTCCACGCGTCCCTACCGCCCCCCAAACACCCCGTCCCCAACGGCCGAGATGACCTGTGCTGGCCGCCATCGAGTTACTTAGGGGCGCGGGGAACTGCGCGACCAGCCACGCACGGCCCGCGGCCGAAACGGGGGTTTGGGGGCGCGGGGAACTGCGCACGACCGCGGCCCGCGGCCGAATCCGGGTTTTGGGGGCGCGGGGAACTGCGCGACCAGCCACGCACGGCCCGCGGCCGAAACCGGGTTGAAGGGGCGCGGGGAACTGCGCAAGAAGCGCCCCGCCCCCCAGGGGACCCGCGCCCGCCCCCTCGCCGGGGGGCACCCGACCGAAGCCCCACCCGGCAAGTGAGGCCCCCGGTTCAAGAGACTCGCTTGCACTCGCAGGTACCGAGTGCTAATCATTGGCGTTAGCACTCTCCGAGTGAGAGTGACAGAACTTGGATCGGGTCAGTGAGGCCCGCAGCCCATGTGGGGCAAGGAACCACAAGGGATGCAGGCCGTCCGTCGCGGGCGCCGACGCGGTCCACGAAGAACGCCACCCCTGTCCGGGAGGACCACTTCACATGGCCAAGATCATCGCGTTCGACGAGGAGGCACGGCGCGGTCTCGAGCGCGGGATGAACCAGCTCGCCGACGCCGTCAAGGTCACCCTCGGCCCCAAGGGCCGCAACGTCGTCCTCGAGAAGAAGTGGGGCGCCCCCACGATCACCAACGATGGTGTTTCCATCGCCAAGGAGATCGAGCTCGAGGACCCGTACGAGAAGATCGGCGCCGAGCTGGTCAAGGAAGTCGCCAAGAAGACGGACGACGTCGCCGGTGACGGAACGACCACCGCGACCGTCCTCGCCCAGGCCCTGGTGCGCGAGGGTCTGCGCAACGTGGCCGCCGGCGCCAACCCGATGGCCCTGAAGCGCGGCATCGAGAAGGCCGTCGAGGCCGTCTCCGCCGCCCTCCTGGAGCAGGCGAAGGATGTTGAGACCAAGGAGCAGATCGCTTCTACGGCCTCCATCTCCGCCGCCGACACCCAGATCGGCGAGCTCATCGCCGAGGCGATGGACAAGGTCGGCAAGGAAGGCGTCATCACGGTCGAGGAGTCGCAGACCTTCGGTCTGGAGCTCGAGCTCACCGAGGGCATGCGCTTCGACAAGGGCTACATCTCGGCGTACTTCGCCACCGACATGGAGCGTATGGAGGCGTCGCTCGACGACCCGTACATCCTGATCGTCAACTCGAAGATCAGCTCGGTCAAGGACCTGCTGCCGCTCCTCGAGAAGGTCATGCAGTCCGGCAAGCCGCTGCTGATCATCGCCGAGGACGTCGAGGGCGAGGCCCTGTCGACCCTGGTCGTCAACAAGATCCGTGGCACCTTCAAGTCCGTCGCCGTCAAGGCTCCGGGCTTCGGCGACCGCCGCAAGGCCATGCTCGGTGACATCGCCATCCTCACGGGCGGCACCGTCATCTCCGAGGAGGTCGGCCTCAAGCTGGAGAACGCCGGTCTCGACCTGCTCGGCCGCGCCCGCAAGGTCGTCATCACCAAGGACGAGACGACGATCGTCGACGGCTCCGGTGACAGCGACCAGGTCCAGGGCCGTGTCAACCAGATCCGCGCCGAGATCGAGAACAGCGACTCGGACTACGACCGCGAGAAGCTCCAGGAGCGCCTCGCCAAGCTCGCCGGCGGCGTGGCCGTCATCAAGGCGGGCGCGGCCACCGAGGTCGAGCTCAAGGAGCGCAAGCACCGCATCGAGGACGCCGTTCGCAACGCGAAGGCGGCCGTCGAGGAGGGCATCGTCGCCGGTGGTGGCGTGGCCCTGCTCCAGGCCTCCGCGGTGTTCGACAAGCTTGAGCTCGAGGGTGACGAGGCGACCGGCGCCAAGGCCGTGAAGCTGGCCCTGGAGGCCCCGCTCAAGCAGATCGCCGTCAACGGTGGTCTCGAGGGTGGCGTCATCGTCGAGAAGGTGCGCAACCTGCCCGTCGGCCACGGCCTGAACGCCGCGACCGGTGAGTACGTCGACATGATCGCCGAGGGCATCATCGACCCGGCGAAGGTCACGCGCTCCGCGCTCCAGAACGCCGCCTCCATCGCGGCGCTCTTCCTCACCACCGAGGCCGTCATCGCCGACAAGCCGGAGAAGGCCGCCGCGGCCGCTCCGGGCGGCATGCCGGGCGGTGACATGGACTTCTGATCCCAACGGATCGGTGGTTCACGGCAGTTCGCTGCCAAAGGTGTACGCCGAGGGCGGCATCCCCATCGCTGGGGGTGCCGCCCTCGGCCGTTCGTTCTTCGTGCCGACCGAACCAGACGGCCTACGGAAAACCGAAGGTCGATACGGGTGCTGGCGCCATGGTGCGAGGGCTCGGGTCCGGGCAAGCTTGAGACACAGCGAGGGCCGATGGGACGCCTCGACTGGCATCCACTGGCATCAACTGGCATCAATCCGGGGGACGTTCATGACCACCACACGACTGCGTACCCGCTCCGTCGCGGCCGTGCCACTCACCGCCCTGACCGCCCTCACCGTCCTCGCGGTGGGCGCACTCGCAGGATGCGGCCCGATGATGGACAGCACCACCTTCAAGGACGACGCGACCGTCAAGGACACGATCACGGCGGTACGGATAGACGGGACGTCGGACGGCTTCCGGGTGCGCGGAAAGCAGGGTCTCGCCAAGGCCGCCGTGCACCGCGAGGTCACCTACCGGGGCAAGAAGAAGCCGACGGAACCGACGTACCGCGTGGAGAACGGCGTCCTGGTCCTCGGCGGCTGCGCGGGCCACTGCTCGGTGGACTACGTGGTGGACGTCCCGGCCGGCATCCCGGTCACGGGCTCCACCAGGGCGGGCGGCCTGAGCCTGTCCTCGGTCGGCCAGGTCCAGGTGTCGACGAGTGACGGCGGCGTGAAGGTGCGCGGAGCGACGGGCCCGGTCGACATCCGCACGAGCAACGGCTCGATCGACGCGAACGGCTTGAAGGGCACGGCCACGACGGCCCGCACGTCCAACGGCGCCATCACCCTCACCCCCGCCACGGTGCAGGACGTCACGGCCCAGACCAGCAACGGCAGCATCACGGTGACGGCTCCACGCGCCCCCTACCGGGTCTCGGCCCAGTCCAGCCACGGACACAAGGCCCTCGGCATACCCGACGCCCCCTCGGCCGCCCACCACCTGACCCTGACCACGGCCAACGGCGGCATCACCCTGAAGCAGGCCACATAGCCGCCCCGAACGCGTCATCTCCCGCGCCACATTGGCCAGTTTTGGGCACTGTTCGCACTGGTACGACTGTGAACTGCAATGACCGCTGGCTAGAGTTGTGGGGCAAGGGCTGTACGGGGGAGGGGTTTTGGCAACCAACGAGGACAAGGGCGCGCCGCAGTCGCCGCCCTGGCAGTTCGGCATGCTCGGCCTGGGGGCGGCCGCTGCGGGCGACGTGGTCACCGAACTGTCGTCCTTCACAAACTTCCAGCGGCGGGTCGACGAACTGATCCGCACCCTCAAGGGTTCACCGGCCGGCCCCGGCCAGGTGGGCCAGGAGCGCCTGGCACGAGACCAGTTCGGCGGCGGGGCCGGCGCGTTCACCGAAGCCTCGGGCCTGTTCACCTCGTACGAGACGGTGATCACCGAGCTGGAGAATCTGTCCCGCCTCCTGTCGGACTCCATCGAAGGCATGGGCATCGCGGTGCTGGCCTCCCACAAGGGCTACCAGAACATCGACGCGGACATCCGCGAACGGATGGCCGCGATCAGCGCGGAAGCAAAGAAGCATTACGGGGGCGACTACCACCCCGAGCAGCCGAACCAGAACAAGCCGATGCCGAAGCCGTCGGGCGGCGACGCCGGAGGAACGATCTGATGGGCGGCAGCACGCCCTTCGAGGGCATGAGCCACGAAGCCATGCTGGCCTGGCTGGACCAGGCGAACAGCGGCACCGTGCAGGGCGCCGCCGACCGCCTGGCGGCCGCGGCCAAGGAGATCCGGAAGATCGCGGACGACTTGAAGGTCCGCCCCCAATGGGTCGAGTGGAAGGGCGCGGGCGCGGACGCCTTCCGCACCTGGAGCGCCGACCTGGCCAACGCGACCCTGCGCCTGGGCGACTTCAGCGAAGACTCCTCAAAATGGCTGGGCCACGCCTCCGACGCCATCGCCACGGCCCAGGCCGCCATCCCCCGCGACCAGACGGGCGCACAAGGAAACCTGGCCGCGGCCAAGGCCGCACACAACGACCCGGACGCGTCGATGATCGCCCGCAAGTCGACGTCCGAACTGGCGGCACTGGAAGCCGACAAGGAGAAGGTCCGGCAGGAGGCCGTCGCCCAGATGCGGAAGCTGGGCCAGGCGTACGAGCAGTCTGCGACGCAGATGAACGGCTTGGTACGGCCGAAGTTTCCGCCGCCGCCGGCGACGATTGCGCCGGATAACGACGGTTCTCTCCGTCGTACTGGAGTCGATCTTGACTCAGGCGGTACGGGTCTAGGTACTTCCTCTCCTGGCCACGCCGCCCCAGCAGGGTCCGTGCGTTCAGGAGCCTCAACCTCCGCTGCTCCCAATCCGTCGCAGCAGCCTGATCTCTCCTCACCAGAGCGTTTTGTGCTGGCGGAGGCGCCGCGACCTGCGCGGATGGATGTCGACTCGGTGGCCTCGTTGCCGCCCGCAGTACGGACACCAGGATCTGCCAGGAGCGCGCTGGGACTGACCGTCAGTGAGACGCCGGTAACACGTGTGTCTCCGCCGATTTTCGGCGGAGGGTTGAGCGTGCCATCCACCGCAATTGGCCCGGAGCGGCCGTCGGCCGGGGAGCGATCCCTGGTGGAGCCCCGGCAGAGCCGTTCCAGCCGTAACTCCGTGCGGCTGCCCGGTGGCAGTCCCGGGATCACGGGTGGTCGCCCCGTTCCAGCTCCACAGGGCCGACCGAATGGTGGCATTCCCAAGGGAACAGTCGTAGGGGTAGGGGAAACCGAAGGCCACGGCACGACGAGGCCCATTACCGGAGCGGGTCCTGTCGGGCAGGCAATGGGTCGGCCGGGAGCGGCGCCTGGTCACGCTTCGCTTACGCCACGCAGCGGGGTGAGTGGGGGAAGCACACAGCAGTCGGGGCGCGTTGCCGGCACCCGTGCCGCATCGACTGGTGCAGGAGCGGAACGAGGAGGCGTATCGGGCGGAAGGCCGGTCGTTGGGAATGCGGGCGGTGGAGGCCAGGGTGGCGGGCGACTGCCCAGGGACTCGCAAAGAGGAAAATCACGGCGTGAGGCAGGCGATAACGTCCGCGGCCACCTCGTCGAAGACGACGAGACATGGCTGCGGGACGACCCACGCGTTGTGCCGCCGGTCATCGACTGATGCGTACAAGAAAGGCGCGAGGGAAGCTCATGCCATTGAGCAGTGTTCGGCGCAAGCGTGGGTCCGCAGCCGTATTGGCATTGTGCGGCGTGCTGTTGCTGAGTGCCGCCGCCGCGCCTGCCTGGGCGCAGTCGACACGCGAGAAGCAGTGGTTCCTCGACGCCATGAAGGCCGACGATATGTGGCGAACCAGTACAGGCACGGGCGTCACCGTTGCCGTGATCGACTCAGGCGTCGACTCAAACAATCCCGATCTGCTCGGACAAGTGCTGCCAGGCAAGGACTTCGCACAGGACCAGCCGGGGGACGCACGCGCCGACTATGAGGGTCATGGCACAAGCATGGCCGGGTTGATCGCTGGGACGGGGGCACGCGACGGCGGAGGCGGGGCTTTTGGCCTTGCCCCGGGCGTGAAAATTCTTCCAGTCCGCTTGCCTAAAGCAGGTGACGCCGCCAACCAGGCCGAAGGCGACAAGCGGTTCAACGCGGTTGCGCCCCAGGCGATCCGCTATGCGGCCGACGCAGGCGCGAAAGTCATCAATCTCTCTCTGGGCAGAGCCGCAGGCTCTGCCCAGCTGACCGCAGCGGTGAAGTACGCCCTGAACAAGGGATCGCTGGTGTTTGCCGCGGTCGGGAACAGTGGCGACAGCGACAACCGGGTCGAATACCCGGCCGCCACACCAGGCGTGGTGGGCGTAGGGGCAGTGGGTAAGGACCTTCGCAGGACCGCGTGGTCTGAATACGGCCCCCAGGTGGACATGGCCGCCCCCGGCGCCGAGATGGTCCACCCCTGCGGAGGCAAAACCGGCCTCTGTAAAACCGACGGCACAAGCGACGCCACCGCCCTGGCCTCCGCCTCCGCCGCCCTGATCTGGTCCAAGCACCCGACCTGGACCAACAACCAGGTGCTCCGAGTCATGCTCAACACCATTGGCGCCCCCACCGACGGGTCGAAGCGGAACGACTCGATCGGCTACGGCATCGTCCGCCCCCGGATCGCCCTGGAGAACCCAGGCGACCCGGGCCCGGCCGACGTGTACCCCCTGCCCGACCTCGCGCCGTCGACCGCGCCCCCGGCGCCGAGTCCGGCCGGCACTCCGGCCAAGGCAGAAGCGGTTCAGGCTACCGAGTCTGAGAAGCGGCCAACTGGCGCTGTCATTTGGGGGGTTGGGGCCGCGGGCGCCCTGGTCGTAGCTCTAGGTTTTTGGGCTCTGCGCAAGCGTCGCCAACGAGTCGGCGCCCACTGAGCCCTGGTCTAAAGGGAGTAGTCCTTCAACCCCTCGGTTTCCAGAGTGATGCCCAAGGGGGCCGGGAGGGTGACGGTCGCGCCATACGCGTAGGCGGTGATCTCGGCGTAGCGGCCGTCGCGCGGGGCGCTGTGGACGACAACAGCGTCGGCGTCGCGGTCGATGAGGAGGTAGACGGGTAGCCCGGCCTCTGCGTAGCCGTCGCGCTTCTCGACCCGGTCGCGACGGTCTGTGCCGGAGTCGTGAGAGGTGACTTCCACGACCATGAGAACCCCGGCGGGATCAGCCCATTCGCCTTGCCCGGCGAAATGGCCCACCGGTCCGAGCGACCCGTCGGGCCGAGCGCGCCCATTGCGGTAGGTCCCGACCTTCAGACCCTGCTCGGGGTGCAGATCCAGGTCGGGTCGCGCCTGCATGCACTGTCGAAGCAGCCACATGAAGATCGTGACGTGGTCGCCGTCCGGCACGGGCTTGACCTCTAGCTTTCCGTTGATGAACTCAAGAGTCACCGTCTCGGGAGCATGGCGGGCGAGATCTTCGAAGTCCTCGACGGACATCTGGGGGTGCTCGGCGGTGCTGGGGGTCATGGCGTCGCCTCCTCCCCTCCATCGTGCCCCGCCCGGCGCGCGGATGGGCTGCATGGTCATGCGGGTGTCCTCTCGGCCGGGCGGCCCGCCGCCGCGCGGGCCTCGGCGGCCAGGGCGTGGACCCTGGCCGAGGAGAGGGCCGCGCCGGATGGCCGGGGACCCGGTTCGCCTCGGCAGGGGCCGCATTCCCCGCCTGGCAGAGCCTCCGGGCGGCCCGGGGCGCCGCACTTCGCGCACTCCAGGATGCGCAGTACCGGGCGTGGCGGCGGTGGTTCCGGGGGCAGCTTGTTGATGAGGCGGGTCCGGGTGAGGGCGGCCGGGCTGTGGACCGGGGTCGGGAGGCCGGAGGTCACGGCGCGCAGGATGTCCTGTTCCGTCGCGCCGCGCTCGAACCACGTGGCGGCCAGCGGTGCCAGCTCCGCGCACTCCCGCGCCGAGAGAGAAAGCACCGGCGCGGTACGCCCCAGGGCGGCCAGCAGGATCAACGCCCGGCTCCGCAAAGCCGGTTGAGCCGACGGGGGAGCAGGCTGGGGCGGCGGGGGTGGCGGCGACGGTGAACTGTCGTCGCCACCCCCACGGGTGAATTCCGCCCACCACGCGTCGTCCCGCGCCGTACGCGAGAACCAGGTCCGGGTCACCCAGCGGGCGCTGTCCGAGCCGCGCAGATGTTCCCGCCCCCGGCGTAGGTGGCCCGCGTGCACGAGGCGTTGGAGGGCGGTACGCAGGGCGCACTGCCCGTACGGCAGCACCTGGGCCAGCGTCTTCACGGACATGTCCGCGCCCTCGGGAAGCCGGTCTATGTACCCGGCAACAGCCGCCTCGCGTGGCGGAAGGTGCATGAAGTCGTGATTCGTGCGCGGGCGTTGATCGGGAACGCGCCGTTTTCCGTAGCCCGGACTGGCCATCGGATGCCGGTCCGGATGCGCGGCGAAGGGGTCGGCACTAAAGTGGCTGTCAGCCATCGGATCGCCTAACTCGATCGAGGTGGTCGCACCGCCGGATCGGTCTCTTCGATCTTGCGGTCAGCCCCCGGAGGTGTTCTCAGCACCGAAGGGGGCTATTTGCTGTCTGGGACGCTAGACGCTCGTCACCCTCTGTGGCAAGTCGAACGCGGAAAGTGCCGATCGGCTGTGCTGCGAGCCCAACACGCAGGGTGGGAGGGTGGGTTGAGACCCTCCACCCATTCGATTTCCAGCACGGCTCGACGTCCGGCGCGTGAGCTTCGAGCCGTATGCGCAACGAGCCGGTCACCTCGGGGAGGTGACCGGCTCGTCCTGGCGAACCGCGTTGTCAGTCCGCCGAGTTGGATGCCTTTACATTGTCGATGAAGACCGACCACGTCGCCGCCCGGAACACGAGCGTCGGGCCGTGCGGAGCAGTCTTCGAGTCCCGGACGGGGACGATGTGCGGTACGCCGTCGCGGACTTCGAGGCAGTCGCCACCGCTGCTGCCGCTGTGGGTGGACTTGCGCCAGTGGCCCACTTCGAGGCAGTTGCCGCCGTCTCCACCGCTGTAACTGGACTTCTGCCAACGGGCGACCTCAAGACAATCGCCGCCATCGCCGCCGCTGTAGCTGGACTTGTGCCACGTGGCCTTGCTCAGGTCGTACTCAGGGCTGATCCTCATGGGCGTAATCCTCCGCCACTGATTCGATCAGGGCCAGGGATTGTTGTGGTGGCAGTGCGCTGGCCCCAAGTAGATCGTAGGTCAGTTCGTGTCGGGTAACCGTGGCGGGATCATCCTGGAGCCGTCCCGTTCCGAGTCCCTGGAGGTATGCGAGTGGTGGAGCGCCTTCGAAGCTCATCAACTTAAGGGAGCCGTTGAGCGCCGCATGCCCACCCACCGCAAACGGCAGCACCTGCACGATGATCCGGTGCCGGAAACCGAGGGCCGCCACATGGGCCAGGGCTTCGGCCATGACTGCCGAGCCGCCGACCCGCCGCCGCAGTACCGCCTCATCAAGTACCGCCCACAACAAGGGCGTCGTTGGATCATCGAGCAGGCGGGCGCGGTCCAGCCTGGCGGACACCAGGTCGTCGATGACGGGCTCCGGCGCCGTGGGCTGGTAGGCGCGGAAGACGGCCCGCGCATACGCCTCGGTCTGCAACAGCCCCGGAATTAGCAGCGGCGCATACTCGCGGATCGTCGTCGCCACGGCCTCCGCCTCCGCCGCCTCGGCGAAGTGATCCGGGTATTTCGACTTCGCCGCCGCCACGCAGTTGCGGGTGAAGAAACCGTCCGTGCCCAGGATCTCGTCGATCTGGCGGGCGTATTCGAGGTGCATGCGCCGCGTGCCCGCTTCGAGTTGGCCGATGAAGGAGCCGGAGACGAAGAGGGGCTGGCCGAGTTCGTCCTGGGTGAGGCCGGCCTTTTCGCGGGCGAAGCGGAGTTCGGCGCCGAGGAAGGCGCGGGGAGAGGAGGAGGGGTCGAGGTCCTTGGATCCTGGCATGGGCAACTCCCTGGACAGGCGGGGTTGTTGGGTTGCCGTCGGTAGTCAGGCTAGCGAGATTCGGCCACGCTGGGTGAGGAAAGCAGAACACTCGGTATGCAGGAGGGCAAGGCAGATGGCACTGACCGCAATGGAGCGGGTGCGGGCGGCGGAGGAGGCCGTGGAGCAGCTGCGTACGGAACTGGACCGGGTCGGGGTGGTGCTGCCGTCGCTCAGGATCGACCCGCTGACGTGCGCGGGGCACGTGCTGTTCCCGCTGGTGGACCTGGGGCGCTGCAACATGGACATGGCGCTGCGCCTGGTGGCCGTACTGGCCGGGACGTACAGCGGGAAAGGGGCGCCGCCGATGGGCGACACCCCTTCCCCTTCTCCTGCTGAGCGTTCCTAGCCGAGACCGCCCCGGCGGCGGCGGAGCCAGACCAGGCCGGCGCCCAGGCCTACGAGGGCCAGGGCCGCGCCCGCGATCGTGGCGATCTGGGTGCCGGTGTTGGCGAGGCCGCCGCCGGCGTGCCGGTCACCGGGGGCGGGCCGGTGGCCGCCCTGGCCCGAGGGGGCCGGGGCCGGGGTGGCGGGGCCGCCCGTGTGGGTCGGCGTCGGGGTGGGGCCGCCCGTGTGGCCCGGGGTCGGGGTCGCGGGCGGGGTCGGGGTGTCGCCCGTGCCCGTGTGGGCGGACGTGTTGCCGCCAAGGGCGAGCAGCGCCTTGTTCTCCGCGTCGTCCGTCATCGCCCTGACGGAGATGTCGGTCGTCCGGGGCAGGTGCTGGTGCTCGGCCGTGAACTTCGCCTGCGAGACGTTCTCCTTGGGCGACTTGGAGAAGTCGACGCCGCCCATCACGCAGGTGCCGGGACGGCCGGCCTTCTCACACGGGTAGCTGTAGTCGCCCTGGGTGAAGGACTTCACGTAGTCGTCGTAGGTCTGCTTCGGTGTCCACGAGGCGTTCTTGCCGCGCAGCGGCCAGTCGGTCACCTTGTTGCCGTTGACGATCGCGTGGTAGTCCGTCGGCGACTTGGCGTCCTGCTGGCGGATCCACTCGGCGGCGACCCGGGCGTTGTACACGGTGCGCAGGTCGGCGTATTTGGCGTCCCCGTTCACCTTCTTCTCGATGTCCGGCACGATGATCGCGTCCATGAGCTCCTGGACGCGCTTGTGCTGGGCGGTGGTGAGGTTGCACTGGCCGTTCGGGCTGGGGGTGTTGACCTCCTGCGGAACGGAGTTGACCTTGAGCGGGGCGTCCAGGATGTACAGGCCGCCGTCCTGTTCGCGGACCTCGGCGGGCTTGGGCACGATCCAGTTGCGTACGCCGTGGGTGCAGGGGATGTTCTCCGCCGCGAGCTTGTCGAAGAGTTGCTTGCCTACGCCGGTGCGCGGGTCCATGTCCTTGGCGTAGTCGTGCTTCATCTCCAGGTCGGCCTGGAGCAGGACGCGGCCCGCGTCGGTCCTGCCGAACGTGCTGTCCATGATCCGGTTCGGCTCGTCCGGGTTGAGGTTGACCCAGAACTTGTCCGGGGTCAGGGCGAGCCAGGTGAAGAACGAGTCGGAGATGAGCTCGGCCCGCTGCCGGCCACCGTAGCCGAGGCCCGCGGACTCGTCGACCTTGTTGGCGGAGAAGGAGTAGTTGAGGCCCTGTCCCTTCACCGGCTTGCCGACGTAGCGCAGCTCCAGGGTGGAGAAGTCGACGCCGCCGGGGCCGCGCACGCGCAGGCCCGTCGGGTCGCCCGCCCGGACGCGCTCCATCTGCCGCGCCATGTCGGCCGGGCTGGGCGGCGACTGGCGGATGACGTCGGCGCCGCGGCCGATGCTGCGCGCGGTGTCCTGGGCGGTGTACTTGCCGGGCTTGAACTGCGCCTCCGGGGTGGAGACGTGCTCGTACGTGGTGACCCGGCCCTGACCGCCGAGCTTCTTGAGCCCGTCGGTGTAGCGGGCGGTATCCCCGCTCTGCGGCTGCCCGAAGGCGTACCGCAGTTTGTACTCCTTGTACTTGGGGTCCTTCAGGAACGCGCGGTCCTTCGGAGCCTGCGAACTGTCGTGATTTCCGCCGGACTTGACCTCAAGAACCTCCTTGGTCTTGTGGTTGACCGCGTCGAAGCGCCGCTTGTACGGCGTCTTGGTGTCCGGGTCGGTGACGTCGAGGGTCTCCTCGCAGATCCAGTCGGGACCGAGAAGCCCGAGGTCCTTCACGACCTTGCCGTGGAAGGCCTCGCCGCGCGGGTTGCGCCCGTACACCTCGATGTACGCCTCGTTCAGCCAGTTGCCGAAGCCGCCGTACTTGGCGTCGGTGTTGCCGTTGCGCGACAGGTAGTCCTTGTACGTGGCGTAGACCCGCTCGGGCGTGCCCTCCGCGTACTTCTTGTACGGGAGGGTGAGTTTGCCGAGGATCTTGTCGCGCTCGGCGGGGTCGTCGGGCAGGGTCAGGCCGTCCATGGCCTGGCGCTGGTTGGGGAAGCCGTAGGAGTCCCAGTCGGTCTCGGGCCGTACGGCGTCGCCCTTGGCCCACGGCAGTTTGCCGGGGTCGGTCGGCTTGCCCTTGAGCTTGAACATCTGCTCGCAGGGCATCGCCTTCACTGCCGCTTCGGCCGTGCCCTGGAGCTGTGGCAGGCCGCTTGCGGAGAGGATGCCGACGGTGGCCAGCGCGACCGCGGCGCGCGCCCACAGGTGCTGTCGGCGCGTCGATCTGGTCGATATGGAAGACATCGGATGGTTCACGCGAACATGTCTTTCCCCGGGAGCCCAGAGAAGTGGGCGTGGAGCATGTGCTGCGACACCAGGGGCCCCCGTTGCTCAATGGCGTCGCGCAACACCACACGCTAGCCGTCCGGGTCACAGGAGACCCACAGTTTTCTCGGCCCCCCAAACTCCCAACTCGCCATCTCCACAACCCTCTTACACCCCTCCCGTACGCTCGGACCCCATGAGCGAGCAGCAGTGGACGGACCACCCCCGGCTCAGGGCCTGGCTGGCGAAGCAGGAGGCGGCGTTCGGGGAGTGGGCCGCCGCGCACCCGGGCGACTGGGACTTCTCCACGGCCTCCGTGGACGCGCTGGAACGCGCGGTACGGGCGGACTTCGCCGCGTCCACGTGGGAGGACGTGCGGGCCGCCCAGCACACTCCCCGGGTGACGGCGCCCGCGTGGTACCTCGGCGAGGTGTGCGTACGGGCGGGGGCGGTGTGGAAGGTGAACCCGGCCTCGGACTTCACCCTCTGGGACGGCCCCTTCGTGGGCGTCCCGGGCGATCCGATGGAGGACCCGGACCACGAGGACCTGTACGAGGACGACGACTACTACCCGGCGGCCGTCCCCGTCCCCGAACTCCGCGACATGTTCCTCAAGGACCCGCCGTGGCGGCTGCGGAACGTGGTGGCCGAGTTCGAGGAGTGGGGGAGGGAGCGCAGGGGCTGACGGGATCGTCCCCCGCGCGGGCGCCCTCGTGAACTGGGCGTATTACAGCCCGAGTTCGGGGGCGACCGTGCTCGCCTTGGTGAAGACGGAGACCGGGTGCTGGGTGTCGCAGTACTTGTTCCCCGTCGAGACGATGCCGATCAGAACGCCGTTCTCGACGAGCGGGCCGCCGGAGTCACCGGCGCAGATGCTGTCGGTGGTGCCCTTGGTGGGTACGCCGCAGACGCGCAGGGACGGGTCGGCGCCGGGTTCCGTGAACGGCTCGCAGGCGGACAGCGGGGCGAGCTTGAGCGTGGCCTGCTTGAGCTTCTGGCCCAGGGTGTTGGTGGCGGTCATGCCCCAGCCGTAGACGGATGCGGTACGCCCGTTCTCGTACAGCGCGGCGTCCTTCTTGGTGGCGACGCGGACCGGCTTGTACGGGAGCGGCTTGTTCAGGGTGAGGACGGCGGCGTCGTGGTCGAGGGTGCCGATGTCGAACTTCGGGTCCACCGTGATCGCCTTGACGCGGCGGACGCGGCCGGTGTCCGTGGTGAGGTCGGTGCGGCCACCCGTGACGGTGAGGGCCATCGGGTCCGGCGAGTTCCGCACGCAGTGCCCGGCGGTCAGCACCTTGTCCGGCGCGATGAGCGCCCCGCCGCACCACTGGGAGCCGTCGGGGTTCTCCAGCACCACCATGAACGGGTGGGCGCCGGTGCTGGTGACCGTCCCGCCGTGCACGGCGGCGGCGGGGGAGGCGGCGAGCGCCACGAGTCCGGCACCGGCGAGGAGGGTGGTGGTGAGGCGGGGGGTGGGCTTGGGCATCGGTCACTCCGGGAGCGTCGGCGGTTGGTCGGTGACCGAACTGTGCGCCGCCGTCCGTCCCACCCGCCAGGGCCGCCGCCCCATCCGGGACGCTGGAATGGTTGCGACCCCTTTGACCTGGGCGGATGTGAGGGGGTGGAACGGGGTTCCGGGATGGGGTGTTGTCAGGGGGCGGGTGCGGTGGGTGCGGTGGTGGGCGGGGTGGTGGCGGACCAGAAGGCGTCGTGGATGTACGGGCGCGGCAGGGGCTTGCCGCCCTCGTAGGCAGGGGTGTTGGTGTCCACGTTGGACGGCGCGGTGGGCTTTGCCACCGGGGACGTTGCGGCGCAGGGGCTGGTGACGCCGAAGCGGAACTGACCTTCACCACCCACAGCCACCTCCAGACGGAAGCCGTCGGGGGTCGACGCGAAGATCGCGGGGAACTGGGCGTCCGACCGCACATTGGTCACGGTGAAGCCGCGGGCCTTCCAGTCGCGCTCGACGACCCCGAGGAGCCCGCCTCGACGTTGGGGAGACACGATCGTCATCACCATGAGCCCACGGTTGACGTAGCCGCCTCCGGTCTCGGTGTTCTTCCAGTCCGTGCAACTGTTCTGGCCCGGTGCCTCGTGGACCCAGCGCAGCCCTGGGTTGATCCTCGCGACGGTGTCCTGGAGAACGGCGTCGGCCCTGTCGGCGGCCTGCTGCATGTTCATGCTCGGTGACTTTCCTGTGCGGTTGCCCGTGGAAGCGTGTGAGGTCAGGCCACACCCGGTCATGGTCAGCAACAGGAGCAGACCGCAGGCGCGGCGGAGGTATGTCATCGGGGCTCCTGGGAGGTGACCAGTTGGGGCTGTCCCGCGACGATCGCGGCGATGTTGGCCGCGGAGACCGGGTCGTCGTCGAAGTAGTTCGAATGGGCCGGTACGGGCCCCTGCCCGTCGATGAAGGGGCGCGGACCGTCGCCGACCTGGAATCGATGGGCTCCGAAAGCGTGGTTCGCGGGATCGGTACCGAAGTAGATCTGGGAGGGGTCGCTCGCCGCGTCTCCGAGTATGTAGCCCTCCAGGGCGCCTTCCGCGGCACCCAGGATCGGCCCCCCGGGCACCGGCACGACGAACCCTCCGAGCGCCCCGACGGCCGCTCCGCCCAGGACACCCGTCGCCTCCTTCTTGTTCGGCAACATGGTCACGGGATCATTCTCGGCTGCGCCCACATAGACATGGTCGCGTCCCACCCCGAGGTCGTCGGCGGTTTTCGCCTCCGTGCCCGGGCTCCCGACGAGGATGATGTCGTCGGCGCCGGGAATGCCGCCGGCCTGCTGCGCGGCCAGGCCGACGGTGAGCGAACCGTAGGAGTGGCCGATGGCGGTGATGTGCGGATCGGCGTTCTGGTTCGTCACGTGGATGCCGTCCATGAAGTGGTTGTACGCCGTCGCGCCCACCGCGGCATCGTGTGTTCCCATGACGGCCAGGTCGTCGGTGATCTGCTCGGCCGGTAGCTGAGGAGCGTCGTAGCCGAGCCAGACGATGGATGCACTGGAGTGGTCCAGGAAGGCAGCGGACTTGGCGGTCGCGCGGGCACGCTCGATGTCGCTCGTCGCGAAGTGCTCACTCAACTTGGTGCAGAGTCCCGGGACGTATGCGGAGACATTGCGGGCGGCATCGGGATCACCGAAGGAGACGATCGCGCGGCCGTTGTTGTGGTCTCCGATCCCGAGCAGGTACATAGGGGGCACACCAGGTTCCGGAACGGCGCTCAGCTGCTTGTCTATGGACAGCAGTCCGGCCAGCTTCGTCTTCGACGCCTCGTCGTCCGCTCCCGCCAGCTTTCCGATCAACACCTGCAAATTGTCCCGGTTCGCCGCATCCCGTACCGCGCTCGGAATGCCGTCCAGGTTCCCGATGATGTCCGGGTAGGCCGCCAGGTACTCCTCGCGTTCCTTGTCCGTGAGGTAGGTCCACCAGGCCTTGCGTTCGGCGGGGGACTTGTCCGTGGGGATGTCGTTCTTCAGGTACTGGTCGGCGACCTCGCGGACCGCCGCCGCGTCGGCCGCCATGTCCTGCCAGGTCGCGGTGGCCACGCTGAGGCCGGGCTCGGCCTTGAGGCGGGCGAGGGTCGTGCTGAAGCGCTCGTCGACGCGGCGGGCTTCCTGGAGTGCCGCGAGGATCTGGTCCGCTATGGCCTGGGCCTTGACGTGGTGGGGGTTGGTGTCGGTGAAGCCGGGCGGGGTTCGGGTGAGGGCGGGTGGGCGGGACAGCAGGGGCGATCCGCCCGTCGCGCTGCCGCCGGGGAGGGGCTGGTTCGAGATCAGGTTCTGCCCGCCGGGCGGATAGCTCACGGAGCCGTCCGCGCCGACGGCGAAGTCCAGCGCCGCCGCCTCGTCCAGTGCGTCCCTCAACTTCCGCTGGGGGCCCATCAGTTCATAGGTGAGTGAGTCCAGGTCCGTGCGGATCAGACCGCACTCGATGTGGATGTAGTCGTAGTTGCGGTCCAGGCCCCGCAGGCGCACGGCCGCGCTGTCCGCCGCGTTGCTCGTCTGGGACTTCTCGATCGCGCCGAGCATCTCGTTGCTGAGCCGGTCGCGGGCCGCGGCGGCGTGGCGGCTGACGTCGCCCCAGCCGTCGGCCGCGCTCTGGAGGCCGGTCGGCCGCAGGTCGCGGAGCTGTTGCCAGGTGAGCACGCCGTCAGCGCCCCTTCTCGTCGGTGGGGGCGGGGTCGGCGTAACCGGCGATGGAGGACCGGACGGCGTGGTCGGTGCCGCCCATCGTGCGGGCCACTTCGCGCAACTTCGGTTCCAGGGCGCCGCATTCGTCGCGTACGGCCGCGAGCCGTTCCTCCCACGACGTTAGTACGGTCCTGAGCACGGTGGCGCTCAGGAGGCCGGCGGTCCCCGTGTCGATGCCGGAGTGGGCCGTGGTCAGTCCGGACCTGGCCGTGTCGGTGTCGGTGCGCAGCGAGTGCGCGGCACCGGCGGCGTCGTTCCAGGGTTTGGGAGTGTGCTGGAGGTCGCCGCCACTCGGCGGGGCCGGGGCCGACGCCAGGTGCAGAGAAGGGGCCGGCGGCGGTCCCGCCTGGTCGAGCAGCCGCTGCCAGCTCTCCGGATATGCCGCAGTTCCCATGCCCCCAGGCCCCCGCTCCCCGTGCGGCGCGACACTCATGTCCCCCGCGCCCTCGTTCCCCGTGCGACCTGTGCGCCGCCCGTACAAAGTTAGGCATGTGGATCTTGGGCCGGGCAAGTGCCCGCGGTGCGTCGGCCGAAAATGGCGTCGCGTCGCGTAGCAGGGGGCGTACGGCCCGCGCAAGAGTGATCGGCCTTAAGGATCGGGCGGGATCGGGCGGGGAGGGGGCAGGGGCCCGGGCGCCCGGGGCGTGATGGCACCTACGTCATCGGCTACGTCAACGGCTACGTCATCGGCACGGCGGGCGCCGCCGAGCACGCCCCGAGAGGGGCACGGCCGCGGCGCCGACGTGGTCGAGAGAGCGGGCTGCGCCCGGTCAGAGGGCCGCGTGCAGGGCCGCGCGCAGATGGCCCTGGGAGTCGGCGAGGAGGCGGGCGGCCGTGGGGCCCTCCACGCCGGCCACGATGACCAGGATCGCGTTCTTCACCTCGCCGTCCGTGGCGGCCAGCGCGGCCTCGATCTCCGCGTCACCCGCCCCCGTGGCCAGTGCCACGATGCGGCGCGAGCGGGCGCGGAGCTTCTCGTTGGAGGCCCGTACGTCGACCATCAGGTTCCCGTAGGTCTTGCCCAGCCGGATCATCGTGATCGTCGAGATCATGTTGAGGACCAGCTTCTGGGCCGTGCCCGACTTCAGCCGCGTCGACCCCGTCAACAGCTCCGGGCCCACCACGACCTCGATGCCGTGCTCGGCCGCCGCCGCGAGCGCGCTGTCCGCGTTGCAGGACAGGCCGATCGTGAGGGCGCCGAGCCCCCGCGCGTGCTCGACCGCGCCGACCGCGTACGGGGTGCGGCCCGAGGCCGAGATGCCGACGACGGTGTCGAGGGCGGTGAGGCGCAGTGCGTCCAGGTCCTCGGCCGCCAGGAGACGGGAGTCCTCGGCGCCCTCCACCGCCTTGACCATCGCGGAGGGGCCGCCCGCGATCAGGCCGACGACCTCGGAGGGGTCCGTGTTGAAGGTGGGCGGGCACTCGCTGGCGTCCAGGACGCCGAGCCGTCCGGCCGTGCCGGCGCCCGCGTAGATCAGCCGTCCGCCGCGGGCCATCCGGGCGGCCGTGGCGTCGATGGCCGCCGCGATCTCCGGGAGCCGCTCGGCCACCGCCGCCGGGACCGTGGCGTCCTCGCCGTTCATGATTCGTGCGATCTCGGCGGTCGGCAGCTGGTCGATCTCCGCGAGTTCGGGCCGGAACGCCTCGGTGGTGAGGGTGGCCAGCTCGGCGCGGAGCTCGGCGTAGTCCTGGGTGGTCATGGTGACGGCGGCTCTTTCTCTGCGGACGGCTCTGGCGGGTGCGGGTGCGGGTGCGGGTGCAGGTGCGGGTGCGGGTGCGGGGTTGGTGGTGGCTTCAGCGGGTTCGGGGGTTGCGGCGGTGGGCCAGGGCCTCGTACGAGGCGGCGAGGGCCGGGGCCGCGGTCTCGTAGGTGCGCTGGGCGACACCGATGAACAGGCAGTCCACGACGAGGAGTTGGCTCGTGCGGGACGACATCGCGGCCGGGCGCAGCTCGCTCTCGCGGGCCGCGGAGGTGGTCAGGACGTGATCGGCGTACTGCGAGACCGGGCCGTCCGGGCGGCCGGTGATCGCGATGGTGGTGGCGCCGTGGTCGAAGGCGACCCGCAGGGGCTCGATGACGTCGCCCGTCGAGCCGGAGTGGGTGATGGCGACCGCCGCGTCCCCCGAGCGCAGTTGCACGGCGTTGGTGACGGCCAGGTGCGGGTCGGTGTGGGCGTGGGCGATGAGACCGATGCGCAGCAGCTTCTGTGCCAGGTCCTGGCCGACCAGGGACGAGGCGCCGACGCCGTAGATGTCGATGCGCCGGGCGACCGCCAACGCGCCGACCGCGGCGCCCAGTTGGACGGTGTCGAGGGCGGCCGCGGTGTCGGCGAGGGTCTGCTGCTCGTCGTAGGCGAGCTTGGCGACGACGTCCGCGATGGGGTCGTCCACGGCTATGTCCGCGGTGACGGCGGGGGCCCGGCCCGACTGCTGCTGGGCGGCCAGGCCCGCGAGCGCGAGGCGCAGGTCGCGGTAGCCGGGGTAGCCCAGGAGGCGGGCGGTGCGCACGACGGTGGCCTCGCTGGTGCCGGTGAGCTCGGCGAGACCGGTGACCGTGAGGGCCGCGCAGCCGGCCGGGTCACCGGCGACGGCTTCAGCGACCCGCTGCATGGAGCGCGTCATGGACGGCGCGAGCGTGCGCACCTTGGCCGCGAGGGCGGCCGGCGCGGGCGGGGCACCTCCACTGAAACTTTCCTTCACGTCATTGGTCACCTCTGAAAGATATTTTCGGGTCCGGGGTGCGGTCAACCCCCTCGGTGCGCCCGCCGGACCCGGTCGCCCGGTGACGGTGGTGCGGCTGGGGTGACAATGGAGGGCATGGACGACGTACAACCCATACAACCCCTCGAACAAGCCCTGCACGCCGCCCGCGCCCTGGTCCTCGCCGATCTCGCGGCGCGCGACGTGGCGCACGCGGACGTCGTCTCGATGGTTGAGGACGCGGTCACCCACCGGCGCTGGTGGGTGGAGCAGTGGCCGGAGGGCACGGAGTACGTCGCCGGCCTGGTCGCGCAGGACGTCCAGGACGCGCTCCTCGAGCGGTACGGACGCTGGCCGCTGTGCCCGGTGTGCGACGGCGGCGAGCCGCACGCGCTCGACGTGGAGCCGGAGCTCGGACCCGACCCGCACTGGGTGTGCGGCAAGGCGGGCGTGGTGGTGTCCCGCGTCGGTGGTCTCGGCGGGCTCGGCGCACCCGGCGGACCCGGTGGGTCGGGCGGATGACCCTCTACATCGACCCGCCGACCTGGCCGGGACACGGCCGGATGTGGTCGCACCTGGTCAGCGATGTGTCGTACGAGGAGCTGCACACGTTCGCCGCGTCCATCGGCTGCCCTCGGCGTGCCTTCGAACGTGATCACTACGACGTGCCGTCCCACCGGTACGCGGACGCGGTGCGGGCGGGCGCGGTGGAGATCGGCTCGAAGGAGCTGGTACGCCGTCTGACGGAGGCGGGACTCAGACGCCCGAAGGGGCGACCGGCCTGAGCCCGGGTGCGGCCGGTCTGAGCCGGGGGGCGACCGGCCTGAGCCCAGGTGCGGCCGGATCGGCCGCGTGGGCCCCCGGCCCGGTCGTGGGGCCCGCCCGCCCGTGCCGTCACCCGTCCCGCCGTCCTTTCTGCGCCGGACGGAGGACTCCGGGGGCCGGAACTTGTCCCCGGTTCGGCTGCGGCCCGTAGCCAGACGACTGCGGATCGGCTAACTTCCTTGCCAGTAGTCGTGGTTCCGAAGTCTCAGCGCCCGCGGTTTACGCCGTGGGCGTTTGCTGTGCAGCAATGTCCGAGGACCAGGGCGATCACCTCACCCAGGGGTACTGACAAGCCAGTACCCCGCGATCCTCGACAGGGGAAACACATGGCAACCGGCACCGTGAAGTGGTTCAACGCCGAAAAGGGCTTCGGCTTCATCGCGCAGGACGGCGGCGGCCCGGACGTTTTCGTCCACTACTCCGCGATCAACTCCACCGGCTTCCGCGAGCTCCAGGAGAACCAGCAGGTCAACTTCGACGTCACCCAGGGTCCCAAGGGCCCGCAGGCGGAGAACGTCACCCCCGCCTAGTCGGTGACTCGCTGATTCGATGACCCCGGCTCCGGCCGGGGGAACGACACGGACGCCCCGCACCCGAGGAATGGGTGCGGGGCGTTTTGTCGGTGGGCCGGGCCGGGCCGGGCCCGCAGGCCGGTTCGCGTGCGGGTCAGGCCTCCACGTGCGGCTCAGGCCTCCACGCAGGCCGCCGCGGGCGCCCGCTCCGCCGAGCGGGCCACCACGCGGGACTGCGAGCGGTGCAGGCGCAGGGAGGCGGTGACCAGGACGAGGGCCAGGACCGTCATCGCGGCGCCCGCCCAGGCCGTGGCGGCGAAGCCCAGGTTGGCGCTGATCACCAGGCCGCCGAGCCAGGGGCCCGCGGTGTTGCCCAGGTTGAACGAGGACGTCGTGGTCGCGCCGGCCAGCGTCGGGGCCGCGCCGCCCACGTTGAACATCCGGGCGTTGAGCGCCGGGGCGGTGAAGAACGCCGACAGGCCGATCAGGAACGACAGGGTGACCGCGACGGCGGGCGTCGAGGCGAACAGGGCCAGCGCGACCAGGAACACCGTCGAGGCGGTGATGCCGCTGAGCAGCACGCCGAACAGGTGCGCGTCGGCGACCCGGCCGCCGATCGTCGTACCGATGAGCGCGCCCACCCCGAACAGGCCGAGCACGGCCGGGACCCAGCCCGCGTCGACGTGCGCCACGTCCGTCAGGAGCGGCTTGAGGTAGCTGAACGCGCAGAACACGCCGCCCGCGGCGAGCGCCGTGACGGCCACCGAGAACAGCACCTGCGGGTCGCGGTAGATCCGCAGCTCCTGCCTGAGCCGGGGCTTGTCGGCGGGCAGCGGGATGCGCGGGATACGGGTCAGGATGCCGACCAGGGCGATCGCGGAGGCGGCGCCGACCGCCCAGAACGCCGAGCGCCAGCCCAGGCCGTCACCGAGCAGCGCGCCCAGCGGCACGCCCAGGACGTTCGCGATGGACAGGCCGCCGATCATGACGGCCATCGCGCGGGCCCGCGCGTTCACCGGCACCATCGCGATGGCGACCGCGGCGCCGACCGCCCAGAACCCGGCGCAGGCCAGCGCGGACACGATCCGGGAGGCGAAGAGCAGGGCGTAGTTCGGGGCGAGCGCGCCGGCGACCTGGCCGAGGCCGAACACCGTGATCAGCGCGATCAGGGTGGTGCGGCGGGGCGGCCGCAGCGTGGCCACCGCGAGCAGTGGCGCGCCCACGACCATGCCGATGGCGAAGGCAGAGATCAGCAGGCCGGCCCGGGGGATCGACACGTTCATGTCGTCCGCGATGGCCGGGAGCAGCCCGGTGAGCATGAACTCGCTCGTGCCGAGCGCGAAGACGGACAGGCCGAGGATGTAGACGGCGAGCGGCATGCGGGCCCCTTGGGCGGGGGGCGTGGGGG
The DNA here is from genome assembly GCF_025399895.1 of Streptomyces sp. ASQP_92. Taxonomy (GTDB): domain Bacteria; phylum Actinomycetota; class Actinomycetes; order Streptomycetales; family Streptomycetaceae; genus Streptomyces. Next base: position 137,781 of record NZ_JAODUA010000009.1, read on the forward strand.
TGGGGGTGGGTGCGGGCACGGGCGTGGGTATGGGCTCGGCGGGCATACCGGTTCCCAACGCCGGCCGCCCCGTCCACATTCCCCGGGGCTCCGCCCCAGACCCCGTTCGCGCCATGCCCGCGCCGGCCGGCATCAGTCCTGCCGGGGGCGCGGGGAACTGCGCGAGACGCGGGCACGGTCCGCGGACGAAAGGACCTGGGGCTCTGCCCCAGACCCCGTTCGCGCCTTAAGGGCGCTCGTCCTCAATCGCCGGACGGGCTGGGGTGGCCTCTGCTGCCGGCATCGAGTAGTTACAGGCTGAGGTGGCCTGTGCGGGCCGGCATCGAGCAGTCACGGGCTGAGGTGGCCCGTGCGGGTCGGCATCGAGTGGTTAGGGGCGCGGGGAACTGCGCGAAAAGCGAGCACGGTCTGCACGCAAGGGCGGGGTTTTCGGGGCGGGCCCCGGAGGGCATCCGCGTTCAGGCCCGGCCCCGCTCGAAGAGGTACTGGAACGGCCGACACCCGATCGTGCGTGGGGTGTCGCCGACGCGCGTGAAACCCGCTCGGTTCAGGACGCGTTGGGACGCCGTGTTGTCCTCGTCCGTCGTCGCGTACACCGTCTCCACGCCGGGCTGCGCCAGCGCCCAGGCGGTCAGCGCGGCCAGGGACTCCGTGGCGTACCCCTGGCCGCGTGCGGACTCCGCGAGGTCGTAGCCGATCTCGACGCGGCCGTCCTCGGGCGGCCCGTGGAAGCCGATGCCGCCGATCGCCCGGCCGTCCTCGGCGCGGACCATGACGTACGCGCCCCAGCCCGTGCGGTGGCGGCCGGTCTCGATGCCCGCGAGCATCTTCGCGGCGGCGAAGCGGCTGCCCTCGTGGGGACCGCCGGGCGCCCACTCCCAGCCGCCGGAGCCGCCGTCCTGGAGTTCCGCGGCCGAGGCGCGGGTCAGCTCGAAGAGGGCGATGCGATCGGCCTGGACTGTCACGGGGAGCACGCGGGACACCTGCCTTGTGTCGGGGCGAGCGGTGGGCTCGGCCCGATTATGCGGTGAGCAGGGTCAGTTCCGCCTCGAGATTCTCCCGGGCCGGTCCCTCCCATTCGCGTACCCCGTGCGGAGTGCGGAACAGGGCGGGCAGCGCGAGCAGTTGGGCCAGCACCTCGCCGCGGCCGGCGCGGAACGCCTCGTCCGGCACGAAGGCGTACTCCTCGCGTACGGCGGCGGCGTACGCGGCGTACGCGTCCGGGGCGGCGGCGAGGATCGCGAGGTCGGCGTCGCACAGCACGGCGCCGTTCGCGTCGCCCTCCTCGGGCGCGTGGGTGACGGTGAGGCGCACCAAGCGGGCGACCTCGGCCGTGTCCTCGGGGCTCAACCCGGCCTCCGGCAGGGCCCGTTCGGCGAGCCGCGCCGAGCGCTCCTCGTTCTCGGAGCGGTCCGGAAGGTACACGGCGTCGTGGAACCACGCGGCCAGGCGTACGAGGTCGGGCTGGTCGGCGTAGCGCTCCAGTACGTCGATGTGGTCCAGGACCGCGGTGAGGTGGGCGGTGTCGTGGTAGCGGCGCTGCGGTTCCGCCCAGCGGGCGAGCAGGTTCTCCCCGTAGGGGGCGGGGTCCACGGGGCTGTCCGCGGCGGAGCGGGTCGCGAGGATCGTTCGGTGCCAGCGGAGGCGGAGGTCGTCGGGGTGGGGCATGCGGCCGAGGGTAGCGGGGTGGGGGTCTGAACGGGGGCCCTCCGGGGGCCGCCCTGCGCCCCCGGGCCCCTGCGCCCCGCGTCCCGCGTCCCGTGCGGACCGTGCTCGCGTCTCGCGCAGTTCCTCGCGCCCCCAACCCCTCTCGATCCTGCGGACCGTGCCCGCGTCTCGCGCAGTTCCCCGCGCCCCTAAAAACCCGTCTTCGTCTGCGGGTCGTGCTTGCTTCTCGCGCAGTTCCTCGCGCCCCTAAAAACCCGTCTTCGTCTGCGGGTCGTGCTTGCTTCTCGCGCAGTTCCCCGCGCCCCTAAAAACCCGTCTTCGTCTGCGGACCGTGCTCGCGTCTCGCGCAGTTCCCCGCGCCCCTGGCAGGACTGATGCCGGGCAGCACAGGCCACCTCAGCCTGTAACTACTCGGTGCGGGCCAGCAGAGGCCACCTCAGCCCGTCCGGCGTTTGAGGACGAGCGCCCTTAAGGCGCGAACGGGGTCTGGGGCGGAGCCCCAGGAGGGGCGGAACCAGCCAACCCCGGTGCACGGGCGGGTGGGTGGGCAAAGGTGCTCGGGGTCTGGGGCGGAGCCCCAGGGGGCCCGGAGGGGCGCCCTCTGTCACATCGGAGCGCCCGTGGGCGTCAGCGCGGTGACGGAGCTGGTGGAACCGGTGTGAGGAGACGTGGGAGATGCGCGGGGACGAGTACCTGGCCGAGCGGTTCGAGGGGCATCGGGGGCATCTGCGGGCAGTGGCCTACCGAATGCTCGGCTCGCTGCACGAGGCCGACGACGCCGTGCAGGAGGCCTGGTTGCGGCTCAGCCGGTCCGACACCGGCTCGGTGGCCAATCTGGGGGGCTGGCTGACCACCGTCGTGGGGCGGGTCTGCCTCGACATGCTGCGCGCCCGGACCTCGCGCCGCGAGGACCCGCTCGGGCTGCGGGTGCCCGACCCGATCGTCACGGGCGCGGACGGCACGGGCCCGCAGGACGAGGTGCTGCTCGCCGACTCGGTGGGGCTCGCGCTGCTCGTCGTCCTGGAGACACTGGGCCCGGCGGAGCGGCTCGCCTTCGTGCTGCACGACCTGTTCGCCGTGCCGTTCGACGAGATCGCCCCCATCGTCGGGCGCACCCCCGCCGCCGCCCGTCAGCTCGCCTCCCGGGCGCGGCGGCGGGTCCGGGGTGGCGCCCCGGCCTCCGACATGGATCCGGCGGGCCGCCGCGAGGTGGTCGAGGCGTTCATGGCGGCGGCCCGCGAGGGCGACTTCGACGCGCTGGTCGCGGTGCTCGACCCGGACGTGGTGGCCCGCTCCGACGGCGGGGAGCTCCGGCCCGGCGGGGTGCTGCGCGGCGCCGAGGCGGTCGCGGGCGGCGCGCTGTTCGGGGCGCGGCTCGCCGAGTTCACCATCCTGGTGCTGGTCAACGGCAGCCCGGGGCTCGTCTCGCTGACCGAGGGGCGGCCGCTGTCGGTGATGGCCTTCACCATCGCCGGGGGACGGATCGCCACCATCGACATCCTGGCCGACCCGGAGCGGCTCGACGCGCTCGATCTGACCGTACTGACGACCTGACCCCCCGGGGGCCTGCTGACGAGCTGACCCCCCGGGGCCTGCTGACGACCCGCCCCCGGGGACGCTGCCGACGACCTGCCCCCCCGGGACGCTGCCGACAACCCGAACCCCCGCGCGGTGCACGGGGGGTTCAGTGATCGGCGGCCCGGTCAGTCGGTGGCCTGGAACCCCCGCAGGCGCAGGGAGTTGCCGACCACGAAGACCGAGGAGAAGGCCATCGCGGCGCCCGCGATCATCGGGTTGAGGAGGCCGGCCGCCGCGAGGGGCAGGGCGGCGACGTTGTAGGCGAAGGCCCAGAACAGGTTGGACTTGATGGTGCCGAGCGTCTTGCGGGAGAGCCGGATCGCGTCAGCCGCCGCCCGCAGGTCGCCGCGGACCAGGGTCAGGTCGCCGGCCTCGATGGCGGCGTCCGTGCCCGTGCCCATCGCGAGCCCGAGGTCGGCCTGGGCGAGGGCGGCCGCGTCGTTGACGCCGTCGCCGACCATGGCGACCGAACGGCCTTGTGCCTGAAGGGACTTGACCACGTCGACCTTGTCCTGCGGCATGACCTCCGCGTACACCGTGTCGATGCCGACCTCGGCCGCGACCGCCTCGGCGACGGCCCGGTTGTCGCCGGTGAGCAGGATCGGGGTGAGGCCGAGCGCGCGGAGGCGCCTGATGGCCTCGGGGCTGGTCTCCTTGATGGCGTCGGCGACTTCGAGGACCGCGCGGGCCTCGCCGTCCCAGGCGACCGCGATGGCGGTGCGCCCCGCCGCCTCGGCGTCCGCCTTCGCCTTCTTCAGGGCGGGGGTGAGCTCCATCGACCTTCCCCAAGCTCTCCACTCCGGTCGAGCAGGGGAGACCCCCATGGCGAGCAGCTTCTCGCGGCCGACCAGCACGGCGTGACCCTCGACGACGCCCTGGACGCCGAGGCCCGCGATGGTGGCGAAGTCCTCGGGGGTGGGCAGTGGGCCGGCCTTGGCGGCGGCGCCGTCGGCGACCGCGCGGGCGATGGGGTGTTCGGAGGAGTGCTCCAACGCCCCTGCCAGGCGCAGGACTTCGGCCTCGTCGGTGGTGTCGGTGGTGTGGACGGCGAGCAGGGTCATGCGGCCGGTGGTCACCGTGCCGGTCTTGTCCAGGACGATCGTGTCGACCTTGCGGGTCGTCTCCAGGACCTCGGGGCCCTTGATCAGGATGCCGAGCTGGGCGCCCCGGCCGGTGCCGACCATGAGGGCGGTCGGGGTGGCCAGACCCAGGGCGCAGGGGCAGGCGATGATCAGTACGGATACGGCGGCGGTGAACGCGGCGGTGAGGCCGGAGCCGTTGCCGAGCCAGAACCCGAGGGTGGCCAGGGCGAGGCCGATGACGACCGGCACGAAGACGGCGGAGATCTTGTCGGCGAGCCGCTGGGCGGCCGCCTTGCCGTTCTGGGCGTCCTCGACGAGCCTGGCCATGCGGGCGAGCTGCGTGTCCGCGCCGACCCGGGAGGCCTCGACGACGAGCCGGCCGCCCGCGTTGAGGGTGGCGCCGGTGACGGCGTCGCCGGGGGCCACCTCCACCGGTACGGACTCGCCGGTGAGCATGGAGGCGTCGACGGCGGAGGAGCCCTCGACGACCGTGCCGTCGGTGGCGATCTTCTCGCCGGGCCGCACCAGGAACCGGTCGCCGACCTTCAACTCGCCGGTGGGCACGGTCAGTTCGCTGCCGTCGGCCCGCAGGACGGTGACGTCCTTGGCGCCGAGTTCGAGCAGCGCCCTCAGGGCCGCGCCCGCCTTGCGCTTGGAGCGGGCCTCGAAGTAGCGCCCGGCGAGGATGAAGGCGGTGACCCCGGCCGCGGCCTCCAGATAGATGTTGCCCGCGCCGTCCGAGCGCCCGATGGTCAGCTCGAAGGGGTGGGTCATGCCGGGGGTGCCGGCCGTGCCGAAGAACAGCGCCCACAGCGACCACAGGAACGCGGCCGAGGTGCCGACGGAGATCAGCGTGTCCATGGTCGCCGCGCCGTGCCGGGCGTTGGTCCAGGCGGCCCGGTGGAAGGGCCAGGCGGCGTAGGTGACGACGGGCGCGGTCAGGGTCAGCGAGAGCCACTGCCAGTACTCGAACTGGAGGGCCGGGGCCATCGCCATCGCGATGACCGGGACGGCCAGAACCACCGCTGTCAGCAGGCGCTGGCGCAGTGGCCGCAGCTCGTCGCCGGTCTCGCCACTCTCGCCCTCGGCGGGGCCACCGCCGGATTCGGTCCGTACCGGCGCGGGCCCCTTGGCGGTGTAGCCGGTGGCCTCGACGGTGGCGATCAGGTCGGCGACGGAGACGTCCTCGCGGAAGGTGACCTTCGCCTTCTCGGTGGCGTAGTTGACGGTCGCCTCGACCCCGTCCATGCGGTTGAGCTTCTTCTCGATCCGCGCCGCGCACGAGGCGCAGGTCATGCCGCCGATGGCGAGTTCGACGTCGGCGGCGCCCGGTGTGGTGGTGGTCATGACTGCGGCTCCTCGTACGAAATGCGACGTGCGGTGAGGTGCGGTGGGGCGGTGGGACGGGACCCACGGGGTCTTCCGATACCCCCTGGGGGTACAGCAACAACGTCATGTATACCCCCGGGGCGTACGCGACGCAAGGCGGATCCCACCTTGACTTGGTACCCCCTGGGGGTATGTTGACGTGGTCGGTCCGTCCGGAGAGCGTTCGTAGGGAGTACGTCATGAAATTCGTCATGGGCACAGGACTGAAGATCACCGCCTTCGCCGCCGCGCTCGCCGCGACCTTCGGCACCGCCTACGGGGTCGGCAAGGGCGTCGATCCGGTCGTCGCGCGGCCCGCCGGGCACGCCGCGCACGGGGAGCCCGCCGCGCGGGGCGGGACGGAACACGGCGGACACGGGGAGGAGGGCGGCGCGGCCGAACTGCCCGGCGGCCTCCAGGTCGCCGAGGGCGGATACGCCCTCGACCTCAGGACGCCCCGCCTCGCAGCGGGCCGGGCCGCCGAGATCAGGTTCGTGGTGACGGGCCACGACGGGCGCCCGGTGACCGCGTTCCGCGGCGAGCACGGCAAGGAGCTGCACCTCGTCGTCGCCTCCGACGACCTCGCCGTCTACCGCCATCTGCATCCGGTACGCGCCACCGACGGCACCTGGTCGGTCCCGGCCGAACTGCCCGAGGCTGGGGGCTACCGGGTCTTCGCCGACTTCACGCCCGGCGACACCAAGGACGCCAAGAACCTGGTGCTCGGCGCCGACCTCGCGGTCTCGGGCGCCTACGCGCCGAAGGAACTGCCCGCGCCGGCGGCCACGGCTCAGGTCGAGGGCGGCTACGAGGTGAGCCTCGCGGGCGGTCTGGCGCCGGGCCGGACCGGCGAGCTGAAGCTGTCGGTGACCAAGGACGGCAGGCCCGTGACCGATCTGGAGCCGTACCTCGGAGCGTACGGACACCTCGTGGCGCTGCGCGCCGGTGACCTCGCCTACCTCCATGTGCACCCCAATGAGGGCGGCCCCGGGCCGGTCGTCTCGTTCAGCGCGACGCCGCCCAGTGCCGGTACGTACCGTCTGTTCCTGGACTTCCAGCATGGCGGAAAGGTCAGGACCGCCGCGTTTACCGTCGCCGCGGGTGGGCATCTCGCCGCGTAGGCTGGTCAATGGACTAGACCTATTGGGGCCCGATACCGGGCCCGGGTTACGGAGGAATGGGGTCAGATGAGCAACCGCGCACTGCTTGAGGTGATCGCGCTCGACGCGCAGGACGCCATCGCGGCCCAGGCCGGCGGGGCGGACCGCCTGGAGCTGGTGACCGACATGGCGGCCGACGGCCTGACCCCGTCCCGGGAGACCTTCGCGGCGATCCGCGAAGCCGTCGACATCCCGCTGCGCGTGATGCTCCGCGCGCACGACGGTTTCGCGGTCGGCGACGTAGAGGCGCTCCTGCGGGACGCCGAGGCGCTGCGGGTCGAAGGCGCGGACGAGTTCGTCGTGGGCTTCCTCGACGAGACCGGCGGCCCCGACCTGGCCGCCCTGCGCGCCCTCGCCCCCGTGCTCGCCGACTGCCGCTGGACCTTCCACCGGGCCGTCGACCGGGCCGCGTCCCGCGACGCCCTCCGCAAGGAGCTCTCCGGCCTCGCGGGCCTCGACACCTACCTCACGGCCGGGTCCCCGCTCGGCGTCGACGACGGCCTGCCGGTCCTCCTCGCGGAAGCCGCGCGCCACGGCGAGCCCGGCTACGAGCCGCGCATCCTGGTGGGCGGCGGCCTCCAGCTCTCCCACCTGCCGGTGCTGCGGGACGCGGGGATCGACGCGGTGCACATCGGCGGCGCGTCCCGCCCCGGCGGATGGAGTGAGCCGGTCTCCCCGGCCGCCGTCGCGGAGTGGCGCGCGGCGCTCGACGCGTAGCGCTCCCTCGGCGCCGGGGGTGGGGCGCGCGGCCGCCCCACCCGTCGCCGTCCGCCGTGCCGTCAGAGTCGACGGAGGTTGGTCAACTCGCCCTCCTGGAGCGACAGTTGGGCCCACACCGTCTTGAGCGGGGTCGGCCCCTCCACCGTCCCCCAGCGGTCCGCGAACGCCTGCACCAGAAGAAGCCCCCGCCCCGATTCGCAATCGGCGGACGGGGCCGAGGCCACCACCGGCAGCGCCTTGTCCGCCCGGGTGTCCGTCACCTCGATGCGCAGGACGCCGTCCTCACGCAGCGCCACCCCCACCTCGAAGCCCCGCCCCGACACATAGGCGTGCAGCACCGCGTTCGCGGCGAGCTCCGCCACGAGCAGCGCCGCCGTCCGCGACACCTCGCTCTCCGGCGCGATGCCCCAGGCGGCCAACTGCCCCTGCGCCAGCCTGCGCGCCAGCCCCGCCGCCCGCCGCGTCGACGCGAACCGCTTCCTGAACGCACAGACGGTAGCCGGGAGTTGGTCGGCTCGGGGTTCCATGTCGAGATGCATAACCCCAAGGTGGGGGCGCCGCAGCACTCACCACCAGGCCTCGACCGCGTACGCTGCGCGAGCGTACGCGTACAGGGTGTAGACGGTACGCCGCTCGTGCCGTAACTCTGGGTGAGTTGCGAACGCGGGGCGATCGTTCACCTGGAGGTGGCCGCCGATGCCATGGGACCACGAGGACCACGACGAACACGCGGACCTGGACGATCACGCGGGCCGGGAATCCGAGGATTCCTCCGCGTGCCAGGAGGGGTGCGAGGAGTCGGAGGAGTCGGAGGAATCTGAGGAATCGGAGGAGTGCGAGGGGCGGGACGGGGAGCCCGAGGCCTCCGACAGCCTGCGGACGTTCGGTGCGGTCGTCCAGGCCCTGCGTGAACACGCCGGCCTCAGCCGCGCGCAGCTCGGGGCGATGGTCGGCTACTCCAAACACACGGTCGCCTCTGTGGAGTTGGGCCGCCGCATGCCCGACCCGGCGTTCGTCGAGCGCGCGGAACGCGCCCTGGGCAACACGGGGGCGCTGACCGCTGCGGCTCGCCACCTCAGCCGCCAGCCGGGGCTCGCGTCCTGGTTCCGCCGGTGGGCCCGTTTTGAGCGCCACGCCGTCAGCCTCGATACGTACGAGTGCCGCATGGTGCCGGGGCTGCTCCAGACGGAGGGCTACATGCGGGCGCTCTTCGACAACCGGCTCCCGCCCCTGTCGGACGCGGAGATGACGGCACGGCTCGCGGCGCGGGTGGAACGCCAGAAGTTGCTGCGTGGGCGGCCCAACACCTCGTACAGCTTCATCCTCGACGAGGCTGTACTGGCGCGACGGCTCGGGGGGCCTGAGGTGACGCGGGAACTCTTCGACCGCATCCTGGACGTCACGTCCCTGCGCAACGTGGACCTCCAACTCATGCCGCTCCACTGCCAAAGGCACGCGTGCCTCGCCGGGGCCCTGCAACTGCTCGTTACCCCGGAGGGTCGGCGCCTCGCCTACTCCGAAGGGCAGCAGAATGGACGGCTGATCATCGACCCGAAGGAGGTCTCTCTCCTAGCTCAGCGGTATGCGACACTGCGCTCGCAGGCTCTCACGCCCGAGGAGTCACGGGGTCTGCTGGAGCGAATGCGAGGAGCCCTATGAGCACATCCCAACTCGCCTGGTTCAAGAGCAGCTACAGCAGTGCAGAGGGTGACTCCTGCGTCGAAGTCGCCCTCGGCTGGCGGAAGTCGACGTACAGCGGGAGCTCCGGCGACGACTGCGTCGAAGTCGCCGAATGCTGGAGCAAGTCCAGCTACAGCAGCGGCGACGGTGACGACTGCGTCGAGGTGGCCGCCACCCCCGCCGTGATCCACGTCCGGGATTCCAAGGACAAGGCCGGTCCTCAGCTCACGCTTTCGCCCAGTGCCTGGGGCGAGTTCGTCGGGTACGCGGGCGGGCGGGGCTGAGTTTCGCGCGTCGTCGCGTACGCCACCGCCAGGGACAGCAGGGTCAGGGCGGTCGAGGCGAGGGGGAACCACCTCGTGCCCAGGATCGCCATGGCCGTGCTGCCCGTGACGCCTCCTCCCGCTATGCCCAGGTACAGCGCGGTGGAGTTGAGGGACAGGAGGAGGGGGGCGCTGGGCGGGTCGAGGGAGACCAGGCGGGCCGGGAGGGCGACCGCCACGGTCCAGCCGGCGAGCGGGTTGAGCACGGAGGCGATGAGCGCCGTGGCCATGGACTGCATCAGCCAGGGCAGGGCGAGGCTGATGGCCGCCGTCAGGGTGCCCGCGGTGAGCACGACGAACGTCGGGTCCCACCGGTCGACGACGCGGCCGCCCAGGTTGCTGCCCACTACGGAGAAGACGCCGGAGACCAGCAGGAGCAGGGTCAGCCGGGACTGGTCGCCGCCGGTCGCGGGGGCCGAGGCGACCGTGTAGTAGATGTAGACGGTCTGGAACGCGAGGAAGAACAGGAACGTCGTGGCCGTCCCGCCGAGGACCCGGCGGTCGGTGAGCGGGGCGAGCCGGGTCCGCAGGGAGACGCCGGGCGCGGGTGCCGGAAGGTCGCGGAGCAGCAGGGCGAGACCGCCGAGCGCGATCGCGCCGAGGGCGGTGACCAGCCACATCGTGAGTCGCCAGTCGGAGCGGCCGAGCCAGGTGCCCAGGGGTACGCCGAGCGCGGTGGCCACGGTGATACCGCCCATGACGGTGGCGATGGCGCGGCCTCGGCGCTCCGGCGGTACGAGTGCGGTGGCGGCGGCGCTGGCAGTCGGCGTGTAGAGGGCGGCACCGACGGCGGCCAGGACCCGGGTCAGGAGCAGCGTCCCGAGGGTGGGGGCGAGCGCGGACAGGGCGTTGGCCAGCGTGAAGACGGTGAGGGCCAGGAGCAGGGTGCGGCGACGTGGCCACTTCGCGGCCAGCGTGGCGAGGACGGGGGCGAGCACCGCGTACGAGAGCGCGAAGACGGTGATCATCTGGCCGGCGGCCGAGATCGAGACGTCCAGGTCGTGGGCGATGAGACCGAGGATGCCGGCGATCACCATCCCGTCCGTTCCGACGGCGAAGGTGCCGAGAGCGAGCAGGATCAGGCGGAGGCGCATGGGTGGTCCCCTTCCACGGGCAGCGCGAGGTGATGCCAGAATGGTTTGATGGACATCAAACAAACCGAGGCGACTTGAATCCTAGGGATTGTTTGATGGTTGTCAAACACTTCTGGGGGAAGGGAGAGTGCGGCCATGGAGACGGACAAGGGCCGATCGCCGGAGCCGTGGGACGAGGGCGAGCAGCTCCCGCAGCCCGAGACGGCCGACATCGAGCTGGTCAAGGTGCTGCACGCGCTGGGCGACCCGGTGCGGCTGTGGCTGCTCAAGGTGTACTCGGAAGAGGGCCAGTACAGCTGCAAGCCGGGGGCGCTCGGCCTGGACCACCTGCACAAGTCGACCGTCTCCCACCACATGCGCATCCTGCGTGAGTCCGGGGTCACCTCGACGCGCGTCGTCGGGCGCAACCGCTATGTGCGGCTGCGCCGCGAGGACTTGGAAGCCCGCTTCCCCGGGCTGCTCGACGCGCTCGTCACCGCCCTTCCCTACTAGGCGAGTTGGGGAGGCAGGGTGCTCGCGTGGACGATCGTCAGGCCCGAGACCGCTCGGGTGAGGGCCACGTACAGGCGGCGCAGGCCGGTGCGTTCGTCGGGTTCGCCGTCGACCACGGCGGCGGGTTCGTCGAGGACCACGTAGTCGTACTCCAGGCCCTTCGCAAGGGACGCGGGCACGAGGGTGAGGCGGGACGACGCCGTGGTCTCCTCGCCGGGGTCGAGATGGGGGAGCCCCGCGGCCTCAAGTGCCTTGGCCAGTACGGGAATGCGGGCATCGGCGGCGATCAGGCCGATCGAGCCCTCGTGGGCGAGGGACTCCTCGCAGGCCGCCACCACGGCCGCGTCCAGCTCGGCCGGTGTGCCCGTCGCGCGCACGTCCAGGGAGCCCGGCGTCTCACGGACCGACTCCACCGGGGCCAGGCCGGGTGAGATCGAGGGCAGCAGCTTCGAGGCGTACGCGATGACCTCGCGCGGTACACGGAAGCCCGCCGTGAGCTCCTCCACCACCGCGTCTCCCTTGCCGAGATGACGCAGCGCCTCGGCCCAACTCGCCGTCGCCCAAGGCGTGGTGCCCTGCGCCAGGTCGCCGAGGACGGTCGCCGAACCCGTCGTGCAGCGGCGGCCGACCGCCCGGTACTGCATGGGGGAGAGGTCCTGGGCCTCGTCGAGCACCACGTGGCCCAGCGAGTGGGTGCGGGCGACCAGGTCGTTCGCCTCGTCGACGAGCACCGCGTCCGCCGCCGACCACTTCGCCGCCTTCACGCTGCGGGCGGGCTTGGGGGCGAGGATCGCCTTCTGCTCGTCGGCGGTGAGGACGCCCTCCGCGTGCGCGGCCAGGAAGTCGGGCTCGTTGAGCAGGCGCAGTACCAGCTTCGCGGGGTCCACCGGGGGCCAGATCGCCTTCACGGCCGCCTTGACCGCCGTGTTCCGCGCCACCGCGTCCTGCACCCGGTCGTCGGGGGCCTCGCCCGCCTGCTCCATGCGGACGAGCACCGTGTGCGCGATCCGCTGCGGCAGCGCCTCGCGCGCGGCACCGTAACGGATGTCCCGGTCCCTCAACTGCTCGACGATCTCGGCGAGTTCGTACGCCGGGACCCGCCAGCGCCGCGAGCCGCGCACCACTACCAGGGGCTCGGTGGGGGTGGTCACGTGCGACCAGACGGCGCGCCGCAGTACCTCGGCCATGCGGGCGTCGCCCTTGACCACGGCCGCCTCGGCGGGGTCGGCGCCCCGCACCTCGACACCCGCCGTGGCCACCAGGTCGTCGACGGTCGCCTGCTTGACCTCCAACTCGCCCAGGGCGGGCAGGACTTGCTCGATGTAGTGCAGGAAGGACTTGTTCGGCCCGATGACGAGCGTGCCGGTGCGGGCCAACCGGTCCCGGTGCGCGTACAGGAGATACGCGACCCGGTGCAGGCCCACGGCGGTCTTGCCGGTGCCGGGACCTCCCTGCACACACACGCTGCCGCTCAGGCCCGACCGGACGATCTCGTCCTGCTCGGGCTGGATGGTGGCCACGATGTCCCGCATCGGGCCCACGCGGGGGCGCTCGATCTCCGCCTGGAGCAGTTTGCTCGTCCGGGCGGTCTCCGTGGCGTCCATCAGGTGCTCGTCCTCGTACGCCGTCAACTCACCTCCGGTGTAACCGAATCGGCGGCGCAGGGCGACGTCCAGCGGGTCCTTCTTCGAGGCGCGGTAGAACGGCTGCGAGACCGGGGCGCGCCAGTCGATGACCATCGGGTCGCCGTCGGCGTCGTGGACGTGCCGGCGCCCGATGTAGAACCTCTCGCCCCCGGCCCCCTCGGCGAGGTCCGCGCCCGGGGCGTGCAGATAGTCCAGGCGGCCGAAGAAGAGGGGGGTGTGGGAGAGGTCGGCGAGGGCCTTGATGCGGTCGTCGATCTGGCGCTGGAGGACGGCGGCGTTCACCCAGTTCGCGGTGACGTCCTTGATGTCCAGGGCCTGGACGTCCTCGCGCATCGCGCGGAGGGCGGCGCGGGAGTCTGTGAGGTGGGTGCGTTCGTGGTCGAGGGGGTTGGGGGTGGGGGCGTGCGCGGGCACGGGTTGCCTCCGGCGGGGGTGGGCGCGGGTGGGGTGGGGGCGGGGCCGGGTTCGGGGCCCTTGCCGGGTGCCTCCCGGTTTCCGGCCGGGGGGCGGCGCTCCAGGGGGAGGCCGGGGGGAGGGGGATTCTAGCGAGGGGGTGGGGGTGGGGCGAATGGTTTTTCCCCCACCCCGCCCCTTCCCTTGACCCTCCGGGGGTGTCGCTCGGCACGCGGCCCGTGCCGGGCTGGTCGCGCAGTTCCCCGCGCCCCTGACCCCTCGCGATCGTGCGGGTCGTGGTCGCTTTTCGCGCAGTTCCTCGCGCCCCTAACCCGCTTTCGGCTGCGGGCCGTGTGTGGCTGGTCGCGCAGTTCCTCGCGCCCCTTAACTGCTCGGTGCTGGGGCACCTTCAGCCCGTCCGGCGATTGAGGACGAGCGCCGTTCAGGCGCGAACGGGGTCTGGGGCGGAGCCCCAGGAGGGCCCGGAGCCAGCCAACCCCGCCGCACGGGCGGGTGGGTGGGCGACGTGGCTCGGGGTCTGGGGCGGAGCCCCAGGGGGCCCGGGACCAACCCACCCGCTGCACGGGCGGGTGGGTGGGAAAACACCCCTACACCCCCAGCGCCGCGAGGTCCAGGCCGCGGAGCCGGGCCGGGTCGGCCAGGATGTTGAGCTCCGTGATGCGACCGTCCGCGCCCAGCGAGAACGCCAGAACCGCGAGCGCCCGCCCCTCCGACGCCGCCAGAATGCCCGGCACCCCATTGACCAGGACCACCCGGTTGAGCGCCGCCAACTTCCGGAAGGTGGCCGCCTGTTCGGCCACCGCCCGCGCCCCCCGCAACAGCTTCGTCGTCGGCAGCGCCCCCGCGTCGGCCCGCAGCACCACGTCCGGGTCGAGCAGCGCGAGCAGCGCCTCGAAGCCGCCTCCGCGCGCCGCCGAGATGAACGCGTCGACCACCTCGCGCCGACGGGCACGGTCGGGCGAGGGCGAGGGCGACGGCACCCGCCCCTGCACCCGCCGCCGCGCCCGGCTCGCGAGCTGACGCGTCGCCGCCGGCGTCTTGTCGACGATCGGCGCGATGTCCTCGAACGGCACCGCGAACATGTCGTGCAGCACGAAGGCCAGCCGCTCGGCGGGCGCCAGCGTCTCCAGGACCACCATCAGCGCCAGGCCCACCGAGTCGGCGAGCAGCACCTCCTGCTCCGGGTCGGCCACGTCCACCGGGCCGAGCACCGGATCCGGCACGTGCACGTACTCGTACTCCTCGACGTCGAGGGCCGCCTCGCGCCGGGTGCCGCGCGCCCGCAGCATGTTGAGGCAGATCCGCGCGACGATCGTGGTCAGCCAGCCGCCCAGGTTGTCGACCGCGTCGCTGTCCGCGCGGCTGGCCCGCAGCCAGCCCTCCTGGACGGCGTCCTCGGCCTCGCTGAGCGAGCCCAGCATCCGGTACGCCACCGCGCGCAGGTGACCTCGGTGCTCCTCGAAGCGCCGCGCGAGGTATTCGTCGTCGACCATCTCTGCTGTTCCTCCGTCGCGTTGCGTGGTGGCACTGCTCTGACACGGGAAAGGGGGGTGGTGTGACAGGGGCACGGGACTTCTGCCGTGCTTCGGCGGGGGGCCCTGGTCCCGGATGCGGGGGAGGCGATGGTCCCGCCCTCGGGGGGCCCTGGCTCATACCCGTAGGGGACGGGCTCGGACCAGAGGACTACGTGGGGGGCGGCGAGGTTCAACCCCGGGGTCGATGTGCCTGGGTTGTCCGAAATCCATCATGGATACATGAGTACAGCGACCTACACCCCAGCCCCTTCCGCCCGCCCCGGCGCCCCGTGCGGTGCCACCGCCTCCGGCGCCGCCCCTCACCGTACCCACAAGATCGGCAACGCCGTCCGCGCCGCCAAGGTGCTCGCCGGTGCCGCGTTCAGCGTGGTGGTGATGGGCGAGTTCGCCGAGGAGGCGGGCGTCCGCCGACGCCATCAGCGCTGACCGGCCGCCCCGCGAAACTCACGCGCCGTACCGCTAGGGTCACTTGGCGTGACCGTTCGTTCGCCGCGCGCCACCACCACCCGGGCCCTCGCCCTGCTCGGGCTCTCGCTGGCCGCGCTCGCCGTGCTCTGTGCCGTCCTGCGCATCCCCATGGCGGACCTCCTGGTCTACCGGGCGGAGGGCGCAGCCGTCGCGCACGGCAGACCGCTGTACGGGTTCACCGTCACGGCGTGGCACCTGCCCGCCACCTACCCGCCGTTCGCCGCCCTGCTGTTCCTGCCGACCGCCTTCGTGCCGCTGTCCGTACTCAAGGCGGTCTTCTGCGTGGCGAACGTCGCGCTGCTCGCCCTCCTCGTGCTGCTGTCCTGCCGCTTCGCGCGCATCGGGGCCCGCCCCGCGCACGTCCTCGCCGCCACCGCGCTCGGGCTGTGGCTCGAACCCGTCTTCCAGACCCTGATCTTCGGGCAGGTCAACCTCGCCCTCGTCTGCCTCGTGCTCTGGGACGCGTCCCGGCCGGAGGGCGCCTTGGGGAAGGGGTTCGCGGTCGGCCTCGCCGCCGGGATCAAGATCACGCCACTGTTCTTCGTGCTGCATCTGCTGGTACGGGGACGCGTCCGCGAGGCCCTCACCGCGCTGGCCGGATTCGGGGCGACCGTGGTGGTCGGAGCGCTCGTACTCCCGTATGACACCGTCGAGTTCTTCACCAGCCGACTCTTCGAGACCGGCCGGGTCGGCAAGGCGTGGATCGTCGACAACCAGTCCTTGCAAGGGGCGCTCGCGCGGCTGCTGCACACGCCCGAGCCGGGTGCGGTGTGGGTGGCGGCCGCGATCGTCGTCGGCGCCGCCGGGCTGTGGACCGCCCGCCGCGACGCCGACGAACGCCGGGCTCTGCTGGTGAGCGCCTTCACCGCGCTGCTGATCTCGCCCATCAGCTGGTCGCACCACTGGGTGTGGTGCGTCCCGCTGATCGCCGTGGTGGTCGCCGAGGGGCGGACGGACGGGGCCCTCGCGGGGCGGACGCGTGCGGCCGTCGTGCTCGGGGTCGTCTTCGCGGTCGTCTTCACCGCCCGCACCCTCTGGCTCGTACCGCACGCGGGCGATCGCGACCTCCAACTACCGCTCTGGCAGCAGCCGTTGGCGTCGCCCTATCCGCTCGTCGGGCTCGCGGTGCTGGGATGGGCGGCCCGGCGCGCCACTCGGCGGGCCGCCCCAGCGGAGCTCGACGCCGACGCTCAGTTGCCCGCCAGGAGTTCGTCCGCGTCCATGATCCGGTAGGCGTAGCCCTGCTCGGCCAGGAAGCGCTGGCGGTGGGCCGCGAAGTCCTGGTCGATGGTGTCCCGGGCCACCACCGAGTAGAAGTGCGCCTGGTGGCCGTCCGCCTTCGGGCGCAGCACGCGGCCCAGGCGCTGGGCCTCCTCCTGGCGGGAGCCGAACGTACCCGACACCTGGATGGCGACCGTCGCCTCCGGCAGGTCGATCGAGAAGTTCGCGACCTTGGACACCACCAGGACGCTGATCTCGCCCTCGCGGAACGCCCCGAACAGCTTCTCGCGCTGCGCGTTGGTCGTCTCACCCTTGATGACGGGCGCGTTCAAGTGCTCGCCCAGCTCGTCGAGTTGGTCGATGTACTGGCCGATGACGAGGATCTGCTGACCCGCGAACTTCCGTACCAGCGCCTCGGTGACCTTGCGCTTGGTCGCGGTCGTCGCACAGAAGCGGTACTTCTCCTCGGTCTCGGCGGTCGCGTACGCGAGGCGCTCGCTGTCCGTGAGGTTGACCCGCACCTCGACGCAGTCGGCGGGCGCGATGTAGCCCTGCGCCTCGATCTCCTTCCACGGCGCGTCGAACCGCTTCGGCCCGATCAGCGAGAACACGTCCGACTCGCGGCCGTCCTCGCGCACCAGCGTCGCCGTCAGACCGAGGCGGCGGCGGGCCTGGAGGTCAGCGGTGAACTTGAAGACCGGCGCGGGCAGCAGATGCACCTCGTCGTAGACGATCAGGCCCCAGTCCCGGGAGTCGAACAGCTCCAGGTGCGCGTAGACGCCCTTACGGCGGGTGGTGAGCACCTGGTACGTGGCGATCGTGACCGGGCGGATCTCCTTCTTCGTCCCGCTGTACTCGCCGATCTCGTCCTCGGTCAGGCTGGTCCGCTTCACCAGCTCGTGCTTCCACTGGCGGGCCGAGACCGTGTTGGTGACCAGGATCAGCGTGGTCGCCTTCGCCTCGGCCATCGCCCCGGCGCCGACCAGCGTCTTGCCCGCGCCACAGGGCAGCACGACGACACCGCTGCCGCCGTGCCAGAACCCCTCGACGGCCTGCCGCTGGTACGGGCGCAGCGCCCAGCCGTCCTCGGCCAGCTCGATCGGGTGCGCCTCGCCGTCCACGTACCCGGCGAGGTCCTCGGCGGGCCAGCCCAGCTTCAGGAGCGTCTGCTTGATCTGGCCGCGCTCGGAGGGGTGCACGGCGACCGTGTCCGCGTCGATCCGGGCGCCGACCAGCGGGGCGACCTTCTTGGACCGCAGGATCTCTTCGAGCACGGGCCGGTCGGTGGAGGTCAGCACCAGGCCGTGGGTGGGGTGCTTGCTCAGGGTGAGCCGGCCGTAGCGGTCCATCGTCTCGGCGATGTCGACGAGCAGCGCGTGCGGGACGGGGTAGCGCGAGTACTCGACCAGCGCGTCGACGACCTGCTCCGCGTCATGCCCGGCGGCCCGCGCGTTCCACAGCCCCAGCGGCGTCAGACGGTAGGTGTGGATGTGCTCGGGGGCCCGCTCCAGCTCCGCGAAGGGCGCGATGGCGCGACGGCAGGCGTCGGCCCGCTCGTGGTCGACCTCCAGGAGCAGGGTCTTGTCGCTCTGGACGATGAGTGGTCCGGTCACCTGGGGCATGTCCTTCCGGCGGATCGCCACCCGGGCAGGGCGGGCAAACTTCCAGTCTGCCGCATTCGGGGCTCCGGTGGGGCACCCCCGCCCGGGGCGGAGGGTCCGGCAGAGCGGGGGGCAACACAGGGCGGCCCGAGGATAGGCGGCTGATCCCCTCAGGTCTAAGGTCGGGAATCCAGGACCAGAACGATGGCGAACGATGGCGAACGACGGGGGGCGCAAGGGCGTGGAACAGGACGAGGCCGTCATCGGCTGCCCCGGAGTGCTGCACGTCGCCACCCGCGGAACCGCCGGGCCCGGCGAGGTCGTGGTGAGTGTCAGAGGCGGCACGGAGGCCTTCCTCGCCTGGTCGCAGGAGCCCCTGCCCAAGGGGGCGACCGTGCTCGTGATCGGATCCCGTGGCACCCGTCAGGTGGACGTCATCGAGTGGGCCGATCCGCTGGACGCGTTGGGCGGTCCTTCCGCCGACGCCGGCTAGACGTCGTTTCCAGGGAGACGTCGTTTCAAAGGAGACAAAGGATGTTCGGTTACCGGGTGCCCGCCCCCGACGAGGCGATGCTGATCTCGGGTGGCAGGCGTGGTCTCGGGGGAGCCCCGTTCCGCGTAGTGACCGGCCACGGCAAGTTCGTCCTGCCGGTTTTCCGCAAGACCCGATTCCTCACGCTCTCGATGTGTGAGGCCGAGGTCACCGAGACATGTGTGACCAAGCAGGGCATCGCGCTGCATGTGCGCGCGGTGATCGCGTTCAAGGTCGGCAACGACACCGAGTCCATCGTGAACGCCGGCCAGCGCTTCCTGTCCGACCAGGACCAGATGTCCGTCCTGACCGGCCGGATCTTCGCCGGTCACCTGCGGTCGATCATCGGCTCGATGACCGTCGAGGAGATCGTCACCGAGCGGCAGAAGCTCGCGGCGGAGGTCCTGGAGACCTCGAAGACCGAGATGGCGAAGATCGGTCTGATCGTCGACTCGCTCCAGATCCAGTCGATCGACGACGGCGACGTCGGCTACATCGACGCGATGTCCGCGCCCCACAAGGCCGCCATCCACCGGGCCGCGCAGATCGCGCAGGCGCAGGCCACCCAGGCCTCGGTCGAGGCCGAGCAGGTCGCGGCGCGCAACCAGGCCGAGTACGCGCGGCAGACCGCGGTCGTCAAGGCCGAGTACTCCGCCGAGGTCGACCGCGTCCAGGCGCAGGCCGCCCAGGCGGGCCCGCTCGCCCAGGCCCACGCCCAGCAGGAGGTGCTCGCGGCCCAGACCGAACTCGCCCAGCGCGCGGCCGAGTTGCGCCAGCAGCAGCTCGTCGCCGAGATCGTCAAGCCGGCGGAGGCCGAGGCCGAGCGCATCAAGGTGCTCGCGATCGCCGAGGCCGAGCGCATGAAGATCCAGGCGGAGGCCGCGGCGTCGTACGACCGGGTGGCGCTCGACCGGATGCTCATCGACCAGCTTCCGTTGATCGTCAAGGAGGCGGCGGGGGGTCTGGCGGGGGCGAACGTCAATGTCCTCAACGGGGCGGACGGGTTGGGGGAGATCGCGGCGGGATTGGTCGGGCAGGGCCTGACGATCCTCGACTCGGTCCGCCAGAACCTGGGCGGCTCGGACCGCCAGGACCGCCCTTCGGGCAAGGATGCCCAGCTCTCGCTGCCCGGGTTGGCTTCGCGCTCCGGGTCGGGAGGCGCGGCGAAGGGGGACGGGCCGGTGGGCCTCGACTAGCGGGGGCCTTTTATGCGCAGTTCCCCGCGCCCCTGAAACCCCGTTTGCGCCTGCGGACCGCAGGTGGCTGGTCGCGCAGTTCCCCGCGCCCCTGAAACCCCCTTCCACCTGCGGACCGTGGTCGCTTTTCGCGCAGTTCCCCGCGCCCCTTAACAGCGCCGATGCTGGGGCACCTTCAGCCCGTCCGGCGTTTGAGGACGAGCGCCGTTCAGGCGCGAACGGGGTCTGGGGCGGAGCCCCAGGAAGGCCCGAACCATCCAACCCGCTGCACGGGCGGGTGGGTGGGCAAAGGTGCTCGGGGTCTGGGGCGGAGCCCCAGGGGGGTGGGTCACGCGGGGTCGTCGGAGAGTTCGGCCACGCCGGTGATGCGGTGGAGGGCGTACGTGCGTACCTCATCCGCCGTATGGTCGTACGCCGTCACAAACCCCCCTTCCACCCGCACCGGCGCAATGACCCGCTGACTCGCGGAGCCCTCCGCGTTGACGTACCCGATCCACACCACCGACCCCGTCATCGCCGCCGCCTGCACCGTGGCCAGCGTCTCCGCGGAGGAGGTGCGCGGCAGGGCCCCGCGGGCGGCCTCGGGCTGCTCCTTGCGGACGACGGTCGCCGCCGTGTCCCCCGCCCGGATCGCCCGTACCGCCGCGTCGAGCAGCGTCTCGTCGGGCCGAGGCGGCCCGTCCGGTACCGGCGCGGGTGCCGTACGGCGCGGAGTGCGGCGCGCGTCGGCCCGGGTGATCAGGACGTCGCCCTCGGCGGACTCGGCGGCCGGGGCGTACCCCATCGACCGCAGCCCGTCGAGCAGGGCGGCCGGCTCGGCCGTGGTGGCAAGCACCGTGGGGGCCAGGCGGCGCAGCCTCAGCGGCTGGCTGCGCTTGTCGGCGAGGATCTCGCCCAGCATCGCCTCGTCGTCGCAGCGTACGTACGCCGAGGCCGCCCCCACCCGCAGGTGCCCGTGCCGGCGGGCCACGTCGTCGATCAGATAGCTGAGCGGCTGCGGCACCGGCGTACGGCTGTGCTCGGTCAGGAACGCCTGGAGGTCGGCGGCGGTCTGCCCGGCGTCGAGCGCGCGGCGCACCGAGCCGGCCGTGAAGCGGTAGACGGTGGCGCCGCCCTTGGACTCGATGTCGGCGAGCACCCCGAGCATCGCCGCGAGCGGCCGCCGCAGCGGCCCCGGTGCGACCGCCGTCAGATCGGCCTGGAGCAGTACGTGGTCGACGGGCTCGGGCAGATGCGGGGCCAGCGCCTTCGCGGCGAGCAGGCCGAGCGCCTCGCGGTCGGCGGCGCCGGAGGCCGGGGCCAGCAGGGTGCGGCCGTGTGTGGTGAGCGCGCCCCGGCCGGTCACCCCCAGCAACTCGGCCTCGGACAGCGTCCATTGGGCCAGCCGGGGGCGCAGGTCCTCGGGGCCGCTGCGGGCCGGGTGCTCCCAGCGCAGCCGGGCGAGCAGCGAACCGGGGTCCGCCGAGGTGGCCTCCGGCAGGGTGGTGAGGAGGGTCAGCACACGGTGGCGGACCTCGGGCGTCGGGGAGCGGTCGAGGTCGGGGCCGAGCGCGGAGAGCGTGCGGCCCTTGGCGTCCTGCTCGCCGACGAGACCGGCGGTGCGGGTGGCCGTCAGCCAGGCCACCGCGAGCCGCGCCCAGCGCTCGGCGGGCGGCAGGTCGAGCCACTCGTCGTAGTCGGGGGTCGGCGCGTACCGCTCGTCCGCCTCGCCGTCGGACGCCAACAGGCCTGCCGCATAAGCGAGTTCGAGCCAGAACGCGGCGATCTGCTCCGAGGTGTCGAGGGCGGCAGCGGTGCGCTTGAGGTCGCGTACGGACAGACCGCCGGCGCGCAGCACGGCGGGGCCGCCCTCGTTCCACTCGGCGAGCAGGTCCTCGACGGTGGTCAGCGCGGTGAACGCCTGGCCCGCCGCGGCCGCGTCCACAACCTGTGGACGGTACTCGCGCAGCGGCGCGACGGCGGGCGGCACCGGCTCGGTGGTGCGGTGCGCGCGCCCGGCGCGCAGATGCAGGGCGACCTCGCGCGGCAGCACCACGGTGCGGGCCGACGCCGGAAGCAGCAGACCGTGATCGCGCAGCCAGCGCACCGGCGGCGGCGGATCGGCCGACACCTCGCCGTACGGCGGGCCCCACACCAGGCGGTCCAGGACCGTCAGCGCCTCGGTCGGGGCGGTGTCGAGCAGGTCGGCCATGCGGGCGCGGTCGGTGAACAGGGAGGTCAGGGCGGCGACCGCGGACACCGGATCGTGTGTCGCGGGCAGGCCCGCGGCCTGAAGGATCTCCTGGACCCGGCCCGGCGACATCCCCGCCGTCGCCTCGGCGACCGTCGGGCCGAGACCGGTCGGGGAGGGGTGGTGGGGCGAGGGGGCGAGCAGTTCGCGGGCGGTACGCACCAGGCGCAGCCGGTCGTCCCCGCCCCACACCAGGGCCTGCTCGCGCAGCGCCGCGAGCGTGCCGGGCAGCGCCGCCTCGACCGCCGGGTCGCCGTCGTCCCCGACGAGCAGAGCGCGTACGGCGTCGTACGGAGCCGGCTCCGGGGCCACGGCCAGGACCTGCGCGGTCTGCGACGCGAACGTGTCGAGCCGCTCCAGGGCCCGCACCACCGAGGCCCGGGTGCCGGCCCGGGTGGCGAGCTGGGTGAGGTCGCTCGGCACCGGATTGAGCAGATCGGGCCTGATCCGCAGCAGCGCGGCGAGGGACTCGTCGGAACGGGCACGCAGGGACTCGGCGAGGGTGCGGGGTGCCGAGGCGGCGGCGGTGCGGTCCGCTGTCGCGGGGGTGCCGGGTGCCGTGGCGGCGGTGTGGTCCGCCGTGTCGGCGGCGCGGTCGGCCGAGGCGGCGGTGCGGTCGGCCGTGTCGGCGGCGCGGTCGGCCGAGGCGGCTGGGCGCGCGGCAGCCCGGTTCGTCGCGCCGGTCGTTCCTTCGGACACGTGCGCCTCCTGATTGCGCTCGCCGGTCCCCATCCGCCCCACGGTAGCCCGTGCGCGCTACCGTCAGGACCCGGAGCCGGTGTCCGAAACGCGACCGGACCGCCGGACGGCGGCTCCCGGTGAGCCCGAGGGTCCTCTCCGCGCCTTGAGAGCCCGGGCGGGGGGTACCCCCTGGCTTGAGGGTTCGCGGGCTTGAGGGTTCGGGGCGGGCGGGGCCCGTGGAGGGGAAACACGCGTGGGGATCGAGAGCGACCAGCTGGTCTACGACTATCTGAGCCGGGTCGGAGACCTGGCCCAGCAGCGGCAGTTGCCGTCCGGCGACCGGATGCGCCTGGTGTCGTCGCTGCGCAACGAGATCGACAAGCAGCGGGCCAAGTACGGGACGGAGACCCCGGCGACGGTACGGCGCGTACTCGGGCGGTTCGGAACGCCGGAGGAGGTGGTGGACGCGCTGGCCTCCGGCACGGCGTCGGGCGTCGGGGCGCCCCGACCGCCCGCCCCGGACCCCGCCGTACCGGTACAGCGCGACCGGCCGTTCCCCGGGCGGAGCAAACGCGTTCCGCGCCCCCGCCCGCGTCGCTCGGCCGAGACACCGCCGCCCGCGGCCCCGTCGCTGCCGGCGCCACCGCATCTGGCGGGCATGGACGAACTGGGCCGCCAGGGCGACGAACCCGACTGGTGGCGCCTCGGCCCACCGGGCGCGCCCGGTTCACCCGGCGCGCCCGGGCTGCTCGGGGGCGACTCCGTCGCGGGGTTCGTGGGCGGGGTCGAGATCCCCGAGATGCTGCGGCCCCGGGGGGACGAGGAGGAGTCCGGGGAGGCGGAGGAGGGCGCGGGCAAGGGTGCGGGGGGAGGGGAGCGGGAGCGCGAGCGCGGGGGTGGGGTCGCTGAGGACGAGGACTCGGAGGATGCCGGGGGCTCGGAGGACGAGGACCTGGTCGAGGTCGTTCCCGTCAGGCGCCGTCTGCCGCGTCTGGGCCGACGCCGTCGTCACCCGGACGAGGCGGGGGCCCGTCCCGGCTTCTCGAACCCGCTCCTCCTGCTCGCCGCGGCGCTGCTCGTGACGGGTGCGGTGTTCGGCCTGTGGGTGGCGCTGGGAGCGGGCTGGCTCCTCGCGTACGCGTCCCGCAGGCTGACCCGGGCGGAGTCGAAGTGGGCCGTCCTGGGCATGCCCGGCCTGACGCTGCTCGGGGGTCTGGTGTGGCTCTGGGGCCGCCAGGACGGGCGGTGGGGCGAGCCGGTCGCGCAGGGGGAGATGGGGGTGGCGCTGGCGGGGATGTGGCCGTGGTTGGTGCGGGTTGCGGCGGTGTCGTCGGCGGGGTTTTTGGTGTGGCGTGCGCGGAGGGGTGGGCGGTGATGGGTTTTTCCCCCCACCCCGCCCCTCCCCGAAACCCTCCGGGGGATGTCGGCTCGGCTGCGGTCCGTGCTCGCTTCTCGCGCAGTTCCCCGCGCCCCCAAAACCATCGGTCGTGTGCGGGCCGTGCGCGCTTCTCGCGCAGTTCCTCGCGCCCCTAACCCCGCTCGATCCTGTGGGTCGTGGTCGCTTTTCGCGCAGTTCCTCGCGCCCCTTAGCGGTGCTGGTGCTGGCCCGCATCGGGCATTTCAGCCTGTCCGGCGTTTGAGGACGAGCGCCGTTCAGGCGCGAACGGGGTCTGGGGCGGAGCCCCAGGAGGCCCGGAACCAACCAACCCCCCGCACGGGCGGGTGGGTGGGCGAAGGGCCCGGGGTCTGGGGCGGAGCCCCAGAATGGGGGGATGCTTCATGACGTGCTTACGGTCGGCTTCGACCTGGACATGACCCTGATCGACTCCCGCCCCGGCATCCGCGCCGTCTACCAGGAACTTTCCGCCACCACCGGCACGTACATCGACGCCGACCAGGCCGTCGGCAGGCTCGGCCCCCCGCTCGACTGGGAGCTGCGGCACTGGTTCGCCGAGGAGCACATCGCCGCGATGGTCCTCAAGTACCGTGAGATCTACCCCACACGCGCCATCCTGCCCACCCCCGCCCTGCCCGGCGCGGCCGCCGCGGTGCGCGCGGTTCAGGAGCTCGGCGGGCGGGCCGTCGTCGTCACCGCCAAGAACGCGCCGCAGGCCACCCTGCACCTGGACCACCTCGGCATCACCCCGGACGCGGTTGTCGGCGGCCTCTGGGCCGAGGCCAAGGCGACCGCGCTGCGCGAGCACGGCGCCTCGGTGTACGTCGGCGACCACCTCGGGGACGTGCTCGGAGCCCGCGCCGCGGGCGCCCTCTCGGTCGCGGTCCCGACCGGCCCGATCGGCGCCGCCGAACTGCGCGAGGCCGGCGCCGACATCGTCCTCGACGATCTGACGTCATTTCCGGCCTGGTTGAAGGATTACGCCGCGCAACGCGCTTGACGGCGCCCACGACCCGTACGCGCGGAGGAACTGCCGGCCGGGGCGCCGCCCCGACCGGTTCAGGCGCGGGCCGCGCGCCGCTGCTCGGAGATGGTCAGCAGCACGCCCGCCCCCGCGACCAGGAAGCCGACGCCCATCAGCATGCAGACCAGGTAGGCGACGGACGGGAACGGGTCGGTGTGCAGGAACAGCGGCGCCACGGTGACCAGTGTGGCGAGCGCGCCGACGAAGAACACGACGACGCCGATACGAACCAGCCGATCACCGGTGGTGGGGGCGGTGCGGTCGGCCTTGGCCTGGGTTTCGGTACTCACCCCGCCAGGGTAGTTCCCTGCTCGTAAGGACTGCCCGGGCCGTCTTGTCAGCAGCCCCAGGACCATTAGCCTTGATGTCGGCGGGTCGGCAGGCGACCCGCTGCAGTGCTATCCAGAGCCGTTTTCGGCGCCCCGCACCCAACGACGAGTACGAGGACGAGGACAGACGTGCCTACCGGCAAGGTCAAGTGGTTCAACAGCGAGAAGGGCTTCGGCTTTCTCTCCCGCGACGACGGCGGCGACGTCTTCGTCCACTCCTCCGTGCTCCCCGCAGGGGTCGACGCACTGAAGCCCGGCCAGCGCGTCGAGTTCGGCGTCGTCGCCGGACAGCGCGGCGACCAGGCCCTCTCCGTCACGGTCCTCGACCCGGCCCCCTCGGTCGCCGCGGCCCAGCGCCGCAAGCCCGACGAACTGGCCTCGATCGTGCAGGACCTGACGACGCTCCTGGAGAACATCACGCCGATGCTGGAGAAGGGCCGCTATCCCGACAAGTCCTCCGGAGGGAAGATCGCGGGCCTGTTGCGCGCGGTCGCCGACCAGCTCGACGTCTAGGTCCAGGTCCAGGTCCAGGTCCAGGTCCGGATTCAGGTTCAGGTTCAGGTTCAGCGGAGGAATTCCAGCGCGTCGCGGCCCAGGGGCGGGACGAGTCCCTCGGCCGCGGCGCGGGTCAGCAGTCCGCGTACCGCCGCATAGCCGTCCTCGCCGAGGTCGGCGGTGAACTCGTTGACGTAGAGCCCGATGTGCCGGTCGGCCACGGTCGGGTCCATCTCCTGGGCGTGCTCCCGCACATACGGCCGGGACGCCTCGGGGTCCTCCCAGGCGAGCCGCACCGAGGCGCGGGCCGAGTCGGCCAGCAGCCGCAGGGTGTCCTCGCCCAGCGAGCGCTTGGCGATGATCGCGCCGAGCGGGATGGGCAGGCCGGTGGTCTCCTCCCAGTGCCGGCCCATGTCGGCGAGGCAGTGCAGCCCGTAGTTCTGATAGGTGAACCGGGCCTCGTGGATGACGAGTCCGGCGTCCACCTTGCCGTCGCGCACCGCGGGCATGATCTCGTGGAACGGCATGACGACGACCTCGCCGACCCCGCCCGGCACGACATCGGCGGCCCACAGCCGGAACAGCAGATACGCCGTCGACTTCTCGCTCGGCACGGCGACCGTCGCGCCCGTCAGTCCCCCAAGCTCTCGGCTTCGCTCGGGCAGGGAGGTGCCCCCATCCCCGGGTTCGCGGGTCAGGACCAGTGGGCCGCAGCCACGTCCCAGCGCGCCGCCGCAGGGCAGCAGCGCGTACTCGTCGAGCACCCACGGCAGCACCGCGTACGACACCTTGAGCACGTCGAACTCCCCGCGCTCCGCCATGCCGTTGGTGATGTCGATGTCCGCGAAGGTCACATCGAGGGCGGGCGCGCCCGGCACCCGGCCGTGCGCCCACGCGTCGAAGACGAAGGTGTCGTTCGGGCAGGGGGAGTAGGCGATCTTCAGCGGCGCCGGTTCCGTACTCGCGGCCTTCGCCACCGGTTCCGTGCCCGGGGTCTTCGCCACCGGTTCCGTGCCCGGGGTCTGCCGCGCCGGTTCAGTGCTCATGGGACGTCCAACTCTCCAGTACGGGCGGGAGTTTGCCGAATGCGTCGGTGAGGGCGGCGAGCGCGTCGCCGATCCGCCAGGCCGAACGGTCGCGCGGACCAATGGAGTTGGAGACCGCGCGGATCTCCAGCGCCGGTACGCCGTACTGGTCGGCGGCCTCGGCGACACCGAAGCCCTCCATCGCCTCGGCCACCGCCGAAGGGTGCCGGGCGAGGAGTTCGGCCGTGCGCCGCGCCGTGCCGGTCGCGGTGCTGACGGTGAGGACCGGTCCGCTCCGGGCGCCCAGCGCCTCGGCGACGGCGCGGCACAGCGCGGCCGGCGGGGTCAGGGTGTCGCGCCCGAAGCCGAGCGCGGTGACGGGCAGGAAGCCCTCGGGGGAGTCGGCGCCCAGGTCGGCGGCGACGATCTCGGACGCCACCACCAGGGTGCCGAGCGGGGCGACGGGGGCGAAGCCGCCGCCGATGCCGGCCGAGACGACCAGATCGTATGGGGCTCGGCCGAGCGCGATGGCGGTGGCGGCCGCGGCGGCCGCCGGACCGACCCCGGCGGGCAGCACGTTCATCTCGTGCCCGCCCGCGCACAGGCGGGCCAGCGGCTCAAGGGGTTGCGCGGTGCCGGGGCGTACCGGAGCGGGGCCCGGCGACACGTAACCGGCACGGGCGAGACCGGCGGCGACGGAGTCCGCCTCCGCCGCCACCGCGGTCACCACCAGCACACGCATCAGGCGGGGCCCGCTCGTCAGGAGGTGCGCTTGAGGGTGAAGCTCCAGACCGACGCGGGCTTGTTGTCCTTGTCGACCTGCACGATGCTGACCTTCTTCTCCTTCGGCGCGGCGCCCTGCCCGCCGGTGGAGAAGACGTCGGCGCCGGGGAAGCTGCGGTAGGTCTGGGAGGAGGCCTCGGTGATGGGGCTGCCGTCGAGCAGCGCGATCCACTTGTGGCCGTCCTCGACGACATCGGGGTCGACGCCGAGACGCAGCGTCGAGCCGGGCGCGTAGTCGATGGACTTGGCGTCCTTGACGCCGCTGAGGCAGCCGGTCAGCTTGGCCTCGGCGAGCGGCTTGCCACCCTCGCCGCGGCAGGACGCCTCGGCGTTGACGGAGTTCGTGCCGACCGTCACGGTCGCGAGAGGCGTCGGCTTGTCGCAGGCGGAGAGGACGAGGAGTCCTGCGGAGGCGGCGGCGAGTGCGAAGCCGGCCCGGCGGGTCCTACCGGAAATGAACGCAACGGTCATGAAGCGAAGGCTATCGGTCGTCCCGAGCCACGCCGCGCGGGGGTGCGGCGTGCCGGTGTGGCGCGCCCCACCGGAGCCGGGCGCGGGCGACGCCCGTACCTGCTGTGGCGCGCCCCAGCCGGGCCGGGCTCAGGCGACCCGCGGCCGTGGTGCTCCCCGGCGGGCCGCGCCGAGCAGGCCCCGTACCGAGATGGCCGCGCCGAGCGCCAGCAGGCCCGCGGCCACCGACATGCCGAGGACGCCGTTGAGCGGGAGCGCGATGCCGATCGCTCCGCCGAGCACCCACGCCATCTGGAGCAGGGTCTCCGAGCGCGCGAACGCGGACGTACGGACCTCCTCCGGCACATCGCGCTGGATCATCGCGTCCAGGGACAGCTTGGCCAGCGCCTGGGTGAGCCCGGCCGTCGCGCCCAGCACCGCCACCATCACCCCGCTGAAGAACACGGCGGACAGGGCCGCGACGCCGAGCGCGATCGTCAGCATCGTCACGATCAGCACCTCGGGCCCGCGCGCCCGCAGCAGCGAGCCGACCGCCGTGCCCAGCGCGTTGCCGACGCCCGCCGATACGCCCACGATGCCGAGCGAGACGGCCGCGCTCTGCCCCGACAGGGGGTGCTCGCGCAGCAGGAACGCCAGGAAGAAGATCAGGAAGCCGGAGAGCGCGCGCAGCGAGGCGTTGGCGTACAGGCCGTTCTGCACGGACACGCCGACCGTCCGCAGACTGGGCTTCGGCTCGCCCCGGTCGGAGAGCCGGGCCTTGGTCTCGCCCTTCGCCGAGTCGACCTTGGGGTCGAGCGAGAACGCGAGGAACATGCCCGCCACGAAGACACAGAACGCCCCGTAGAGCGGCCATTCGGGCCCGATGCGCGAGAGACCCGCGCCGATCGGGGCGGCGGCCCCGGTGGCGAGCAGACCGGCGAGGGTGACCCGCGAATTCGCCTTCACCAGCGAGAAGCGCGGTGGCAGCAGGCGGGGCACGACGGCGCTTCTGACCACCCCGTACGCCTTCGAGGCGACCAGGACGCCCAGGGCCGCGGGGTAGAGCTCCAGGCCGCCGGTGGCGACCGCGCCGGACATGGTCAGCGCGAGCAGCGCGCGAGCCACCATCGCGCCGGCCATCGCGGCGCGCCGGCCGTGCGGCATGCGGTCGAGCAGCGGGCCGATCACCGGCGCCAGGAGAGTGAAGGGCGCCATCGTGATCGCCAGATAGAGGGCGACGCGGCCGCGTGCCTGGTCGGTCGGCACGGAGAAGAAGACGGTCGACGCGAGCGCCACGGTGATCATGACGTCCCCGGCGCCGTTCACCGCGTGCAGCTCGATCAGTTTGCCGAGCCCCGACTCACCGGCGCCGTGCGCGTGCGTGGCTTTTCTGATCGAACGGGCCGTCCCCGTGAACGGCAGATGCAGGGCGCGGCCGACCGTCCGGCCTGCCCTGCGCAGGCGGCCGGACTCGTCCGCGGAACCTGACGACCTTGCGGTTGCCACCCCGCCATAGTGCCCCAACCCCGTCCGACCCGAACCAGGATTCGGACGCGCAGGTGGGCCGGGGGCCACGAAGGGGGTAGCGTGACAGGCGCGCCGCCCGCGGCTGCCCAAGGCCGCGCGCCTCTCCGCGATCCCGCAGAATGGATCGTAGAAGGTGCGCCTCCACGCTCATACGGAGCAGGGGGGACCCCCTTGGTCAGTGAAACTGGACAGTCGCTGGGCAGTTGATCGCCCGGGCGCGGACGTTGACGCGGCCCCCTGGTCCGCTCCGCCCGCCGCCCGTACGCAGTCGGCTCCCCGGCGTACCCGTGAGACGGCGTAGGAGAGAAGCGAGACCTGTGAGTGCTGCGACGACGCGAAGCCGTACCCCTGACCGCCTGTGCGCCGAGGCGGTCGACCTAGCCCGCGAGGCGGCGGAGGAAGCCGCCGCGCCCGGTGTGGTCGGCGAGCATGTGACCCTCGTGTCGGAGGGCGACCGGGTCGTCACGCACTTCTTCGAGTGCAAGGAGTTCGGCTACCGGGGCTGGCGCTGGGCGGTGACGGTGACGCGCGCCTCGCGCGCCAAGCTCGTCACCCTCGACGAGACGGTCCTGCTGCCCGGCCCCGACGCCCTCCAGGCCCCCGAGTGGGTGCCGTGGAGCGAGCGGCTGCGGCCCGGGGACATGGGCCCCGGCGACCTGCTGCCCACCGAGGCCGACGACCTGCGCCTCGAACCCGGCTACACCGGCGAGGACGCGCCGCCGCCCAACTCGGTGCTCTCCCAGGAGCTGGCCGAGCGGATCGAGGCGGAGGACGCGGAGCTGTCCGAGCGCGACACCCCCGCGGGCAGCGCGCGCGGCTCCATCGCGTCCGTCGCCGACGAACTCGGCATGCGCCGGGCGCGGGTCCTCTCGCGGTACGGGCTGCACGCGGCGGCCGACCGCTGGGAGGAGTCCTTCGGCGGCAAGACCGCGATGGCTCAGGCGGCGCCGGCCTCCTGCGTGTCCTGCGCCTTCCTCGTGCCGATCGCGGGATCGCTGTCCCAGGCGTTCGGTATCTGCGCCAATGAATTCGGTCCCGCGGACGGGCGTGTCGTGGCGTTCGACTACGGTTGTGGTGGCCACTCCGAGGCGGCCGTCATGCCTACGCCGCCGCGGCCGGCTTCGCCGGTGCTGGACACGGTGGGGGCGGATCCGCTGGTGTTCCGGCCGGATCGGGGTGGGTCCGTGCCGGATGCGCCGGACGCGACGGAGGATCTGGGCCACTCCTAACCCCCTGGGGCTCCGGCCCGGCCCGGGGGGTTTTCCCACCCACCCACCCGTGCGGCGGGTTGGTTGGTTCCGCCCTCCCTGGGGCTCCGCCCCAGACCCCGGGCCCTTTGCCCACCCGCCCGCCCGTGCGGCGGGGTTGGATAGTTCGGGCCTTCCTGGGGCTCCGCCCCAGACCCCGGGCACCTCGCCCACCCACCCGCCCGTAGGCGCAGGGTTGGTTGGTTCCGGGACCTCTGGGGCTCCGCCCCAGACCCCGTTCGCGCCTGAACGGCGCTCGTCCTCAAACGCCGGACGGGCTGAAATGCCCGATGCCGGCCAGCACCAGTACCGCTAAGGGGCGCGGGGAACTGCGCGAAAAGCGACCACGGCCCGCAGACCGAAGGGCTTTCAGGGGCGCGGGGAACGGCGCGAGAAGCGACCACGGCCCGCACACGACCCATGGTTTTGGGGGCGCGGGGAACTGCGCGAAAAGCGACCACGGCCCGCGGACGAAGGCGGGTTCCTGAGGGGCGCGGGGAACTGCGCGAGAGGCGGGCGCGGGCCGCAGGCGCGAGGAGCGGGCACGGTCCGCAGGCGCGAGCGGGTTCAGGGGTGCGGGGAACTGCGCGGAGAATGTCCTCG
This sequence comes from Streptomyces sp. ASQP_92, assembly GCF_025399895.1. GTDB lineage: Bacteria > Actinomycetota > Actinomycetes > Streptomycetales > Streptomycetaceae > Streptomyces. Next base: position 169,349 of record NZ_JAODUA010000009.1, read on the forward strand.
GTCCGCAAGGGAGGCGCATCCCCCGGAGGGTCTCGGGAAGGGGCGGGGTGGGGAAGATTCCAGTCCACAGCCCAGCGCGCGGTACCTTCGGGCCGCGGTCCCGGCACGCGGGGCAGGACAGAGCGGAGTACGGCGTGATCGTCAAGGCGATGGCGGCCGAAGGGGCCGACCCCTTCGGGACGGCGCGGCTACGGCGGGGCGTCCTGAACGCCTGGGGCGCGGGCCCCGCCAGATTCCGCGAGGACGCCAACGCCGAGGAGGACCTCGCCCTCGGCGGCTACCGCGACCGCCTCGTCGTGGAGCTCGCCCAGAACGCCGCGGACGCCGCCGCCCGCACCGGCACCGAGGGCCGACTCAGGCTCACCCTGCACCCCGGCGGCCCCGACGGCCCCGCCGTACTGGCCGCCGCCAACACCGGCGCCCCCCTGGACGCCGTCGGCGTCGAGTCGCTCTCCACCCTGCGCGCCAGCGCCAAGCGCGCCGACACCGAGGTCGCCGTCGGCCGGTTCGGCGTCGGATTCGCCGCGGTGCTCGCCGTCAGTGACGAGCCCGCCGTGGTCGGCCGCACCGGAGGCGTGCGCTGGTCGCTCGCCGAGGCCCGCGAGCTGGCCGCCCAGGCCGCCCTCGCCAGCCCCGGCCTCGGCGACGAGCTGCGCCGCCGCGACGGACACGTACCGCTGCTCAGGCTGCCGCTGCCCGCCGAGGGCGCAGCCCCCGAGGGCTACGACACCGTCGTGGTGCTGCCGCTGCGCGACGCCGCCGCCGAGGACCTCGTACGCCGTCTCCTCGACGGCATCGACGACGCCCTGCTCCTCACGCTGCCCGGCCTGAGCGAGATCGTCGTCGAAACCCCGGGCGCCACAAGGGTGTTGAGGCGCTCGGTGCACGACGCGTACGTCCACATCGACGACAGCCGCGACCAGAGCGTGCACCGCTGGCGGACCGTCAGCCACCACGGGCCGATCGGCAAGGAGCTGCTCGCCGACCGCCCCGTGGAGGAGCGGCTGCGTCCGCACTGGACCATCACCTGGGCCGTCCCGGTGGACGAGGACGGCGCGCCCGAGCGGCCCCGTACCGCAGCCGTGGTGCACGCGCCCACCCCCACCGACGAGCCGCTCGGCGTCCCCGCGCTGCTCATCGCCTCGTTCCCGCTCGACACCGCGCGCCGCCACCCGGCGCCCGGCCCGCTCACCGACTTCCTGGTGCGGCGCGCCGCCGACGCCTACGCCGAACTCCTCGGCGCCTGGCGCCCGGTGTCGACCGGCACCGTCGACCTGGTGCCCGGCCCGCTGGGGCGGGGCGAGCTGGACGGCGCCCTGCGCGCGGCGGTCCTGGAGCGGCTGCCCCGCGTCGCGTTCCTGGCGCCCGCCGCGCCCACCGAGGAACTTCCCGCGCTGCGCCCCTTCGAGGCGGAGGTCGTCGAGGGCGCGGGCGCCGACACGGTACGCGTGCTCGCCGAAGTCCTGCCCACGCTGCTGCCCGCCGGGCTCGAACGCCGCCCGGAGCTGCGGTCGTTGGAGGTCGGGCGGCTCTCGCTCGGTGACGCCGTCGAGCGGATCGCGGGCGCCGAGCGGCCCCCCGAGTGGTGGCACCGCCTGTACGACACGCTCGCGGGCGTCGACCCCGACCGGCTCTCCGGGCTCCCCGTGCCGCTGGTCGGCGGCCGCACCGCCATCGGCCCCCGCCAGATCCTGCTGCCGCTCGCCGACACCCCCTCCGACCTGGGGCGTCTGGGTCTGAAGGTCGCCCACCCGGACGCGGCCCACCCCCTGCTCGAAAAGCTCGGCGCGCTGCCCGCCACCCCCTGCGCCGTGCTGACGACCCCTCAGGTGCGGGCCGCCGTCGCCGCCTCGCTCGACAGCGGGGAGATCTGGGACGAGGACGCGCTCGACGCCGACGAACTCGCCGAGACCGTACTGACGTTGGTGCGCGAGGCCAATCTCGCGCCCGGCGACGAACCCTGGCTCGGGGCGCTCGCCCTGCCCGACGAGGACGGTGAACTCGCCCCCGCCGGAGAGCTCCTGCTGCCCGGATCGCCCTTCGCCGACGTCGTCCGGGAAGGTGAACTCGCCGAGGTGGACCGGGAGTTGGCGGAACGCTGGGGCGAGCAGCCGCTCACCGCGTGTGGCGTGCTCGCCACGTTCGCCCTCGTACGGGCCACCGACGTCGTCCTGGACCCCGACGAACTGGAGCCCCGCGAGGGCGACTTCGCCGAGCCCGACGACGCCGGGCTGCTCGACGCGGTGGACGTGTGGTGCGAGGACGTCCTGGACCGGCTGCCCGACACGCCGGTCCCGCCCGTGGCCACCGAGATCGTCGCCGTCCGCGACCTCGACCTCGTCGACGACGACGCGTGGCCGCGGGCCCTCGCCCTGCTCGCCCGGCCGCCACTGCGGGACGCCCTGGTCCAGCCGGTGCGCGTCCTGCTGCCCGACGGCACCACCGAGTCCGTACGCCCCTACACCGCCTGGTGGCTGCGCGACCATCCGGTCCTGGACGGCCGGCGCCCCGCCGGGCTGCGCGCGGCCGGCTCCGATCCGCTCCTGGCCGGCCTGTACGAGTCCGTGGACGCGACCGGCTTCGACGACGCGCAGGTCCTGCGGGCGCTGGGAGTACGCACCTCGGTGGCCGCGCTCCTGGACGAGCCGGGTGGCGCGGCGGAACTCCTCGGCCGCCTCGCCGACCCCGACCGCTCGGTCTCGTCCGCCCAACTCCACGCCCTGTACACGGCGTTGGCGGACCTCGACCCCGAGCAGGTCACCCTGCCGGACGAGCTGCGGGCGGTCGTGGACGGCGAGGTGCGGGTCGTCGACGCATCCGACGCGGTCGTGGCGGACGCCCCCGACCTGCTGCCCCTCGCCTCCGGCCTGGCCCTGCTGCCCGTCGCCCCGGCCCGGGCCGCCGAACTCGCGGAGCTCCTCCAGGTGGGGCGGCTCAGCGAGGCGGCGCCGGGCGAGGTGACGTCCGTCGGGGTCGAGCGCGAAGTGCCCGATGCGGTACGGGTCCTGCTCGGGCCGCTCGCGCCGGCGACCTATGTCGAGCACGAGGCGCTGCTGGCGGGCGGGGTGGAGCTCGACTGGCGTCGGGCGGGGGACGGGGTGGTGCATGCGGCGACCTTGGAGGGGGTTGCGGCGGGGCTCGCCTGGGCGGCGGGGCAGTGGCCTCGGCGGTTTGAGGTGGGGGCGCTTCTGGAGGACCCGTCGCGGACGGCCGAGCTGTCGCGTGACCGCTGGTTCGACTAGGCGCGGCCGCATTGCAACTGGGGCTCTGCCCCAGCCCCCGTTGGCCCCGTTCGGCCGACGGGGGTCCCTGTGCTGGGGCTCCGCCCCAGGCCCCGGTGGCTCCCGTTAAGCCGGCGGGGGTCCCTGCGCTGGGGCTCCGCCCCAGACCCCGTGGGCCCCTCCCCGCCCCTTCCCTAAACCCTCCGGGGGCTACCACCGCCCCTGCGGGCCGTGGTCGCCTTTCGCGCAGTTCCCCGCGCCCCTGAAAACCGGTTTTCGTCTGCGGGCCGCAGGTGGCTGGTCGCGCAGTTCCCCGCGCCCCTAAAAGCGCCGGCCGTCTGCGGGCCGTGGTCGCTTCTCGCGCAGTTCCCCGCGCCCCTTAGCGGTACTGATGCTGGCCCGCATCGAGGCATTTCAGCCCGTCCGGCGTTTGAGGACGAGCGCCGTTCAGGCGCGAACGGGGTCTGGGGCGGAGCCCCAGAGGTCCCGGAACCAACCAACCCGCTGCACGGGCGGGTGGGTGGGCAAAGGGCCCGGGGTCTGGGGCGGAGCCCCAGGGGGCCCGGAACCATCCAACCCCGCTGCACGGGTGGGTGGGTGGGAAAACGCCCCCGGGGTCTGGGGCGGAGCCCCAGGATCTAGTCCGGCCAGCGGTGGGTCACCCAGCGCCAGGTCAGTTCGAGGGCCGCCGAGGCCACCACCGCGATCCCCACCGCCGCCCACGGCAACACCGCCCCCACCAGCTTCAACGCGAAGAAGTCCTGGAGCCACGGCACCGCCAGGACCAGGAGGAAGGCCACGGCCATGGATACGACCAGGGCGATCCGCCACCACGTGTAGGGGCGGGCGATGATCGCCAGGACCCACATGGAGACCAGGAACAGGGTCAGGGTGGTGACGCTGGTCTCCGCGTCCAGCTCGCCCGAACCCGTGTAGTACGCCCGCGCGATCATGTACGTCACGAACGTGGCCACCGCCGCGATGCCCCCGCTGGGGATCGCGTACCGCATCACCCGCCGTACGAAGTGCGGTTTGGCGCGCTCCTTGTTGGGGGCGAGGGCGAGGAAGAACGCCGGGATGCCGATCGTGAAGGTGGACAGCAGGGTCAAGTGGCGCGGCAGGAAGGGGTATTCGACCTGGAAGCACACCACCAGGACGGCGAGCAGGACCGAGTACACGGTCTTGGTGAGGAACAGCGTGGCCACCCGGGTGATGTTGCCGATCACCCGGCGCCCTTCCGCCACCACCGAGGGCAGCGTCGAGAAGCTGTTGTTCAGGAGCACGATCTGGGCGACCGCGCGCGTGGCCTCCGAGCCCGAGCCCATGCTCACGCCGATGTCGGCGTCCTTGAGGGCGAGCACGTCGTTGACGCCGTCGCCGGTCATCGCGACCGTGTGGCCGCGTGACTGGAGCGCGGCCACCATGTCGCGCTTCTGCTGGGGGGTGACCCGGCCGAAGACCGAGTGGGAGTCGAGGACGTCGGCCATCTCGCCCTGTTCGGTGGGGAGTTGGCGGGCGTCGACCGTGTCGGCCGCGCCCGGCAGGCCGAGCTTTCCGGCCACCGCGCCCACCGAGACCGCGTTGTCACCGGAGATCACCTTGGCCCGGACGTTCTGCTCGTCGAAGTAGCGCAGGGTGTCGGACGCGTCGGGCCGCAGCCTCTGTTCGAGGACGACCAGGGCGCTGGGCTCGGCGTCGGAGGCGATGGCGGGGTCGTCGAGTTCGCGGGAGGAGCGGGCGAGCAGCAGCACGCGCAGGCCCTGTTCGTTGAGCGCGTCGATGTCGGCGAGCGCCGGGTCCCCGGTCTTGAGCAGCACGTCGGGCGCGCCGAGCAGCCAGGTGCTGTTCTCGCCGTCGCCCTCGCTGAACGCGGCGCCGCTGTACTTGCGGGCCGAGGAGAACGGCAGCGACTCGGTGCAGCGCCAGGCCTCGCTGTCCGGGTAGGCGTCGATGATCGCCTGGAGGGAGGCGTTGGGCCGGGGGTCGGACTCGCCGAGCGCGCCGAGCACGGTGCGTACGTACGCCTCGTCCGCGCCGTTGAGGGGGCGCAGCTCGGTGACGTCCATGCCGCCCTCGGTGAGCGTGCCCGTCTTGTCGAGGCACACCACGTCCACGCGGGCCAGGCCCTCGATCGCGGGGAGTTCCTGGACCAGGCACTGCTTGCGGCCGAGCCGGATGACGCCGATGGCGAAGGCGACCGAGGTCAGCAGGACGAGCCCTTCGGGGATCATCGGGACGATGCCGCCGACGGTGCGGGCGATGGAGTCCTTGACGTCGTTGTCCTTGACCACGAGCTGGCTCAGGACCAGGCCGAGCGCGGTGGGGATCATCATCCAGGTGACGTACTTGAGGATGGTGGAGATGCCGCTGCGCAGCTCGGAGTGGACGAGGGTGAACCGGCTCGCCTCCTCGGCCAGTTGAGCCGCGTACGCCTCGCGCCCCACCTTGGTGGCCCTGAACGCCCCGCCGCCCGCGACGACGAAGGCGCCCGACATCATCGTGTCGCCGGGCTTCTTCAGGACCGGGTCGGCCTCGCCGGTCAGCAGGGACTCGTCGACCTCCAGGCCGTCCGCCTCGACCGCCTCGCCGTCCACCACGACCTTGTCGCCGGGCCCGAGTTCGATGACGTCGCCGAGCACGATCTCGGAGGTGGAGATCTCCACGGCCCGGCCGTCGCGCCGTACCGTCGGCTTGGCCTCGCCGATGACCGCGAGGCCGTCCAGGGTCTTCTTGGCGCGCATCTCCTGGATGATGCCGATGCCGGTGTTGGCGATGATCACGAAGCCGAAGAGGCTGTCCTGGATCGGCGCCACGACCAGCATGATCGCCCAGAGCACGCCGATGATCGCGTTGAACCGGGTGAAGACGTTGCCCCGGACGATCTCCGAGGTGGAGCGACTGCTGCGCACGGGTACGTCGTTGACCTCGCCGCGCGCCACCCGTTCGGCGACCTCGGCCGCCGTCAGACCGCCCGCCCGCCGCGCCGATTCGGGCGGGCTCATGGGATGGACGGGGTCGAGTTCCGCCCCGGCGTCGATGTTGGCGCGCTGCGTCATGTTGTCGACGGTACGGCGGGAACGGGCGGTTCACCTGCCGGGACGGCCGAACATCCGACCCGGGGAGGAGACGAATGGTCCTGTGGCGGTACGCGCGTCCCGGGTACGGGGGCCTTTGGGCCCTTGCGGCTATTCGGCGGGGGCCGACTGTTGTGCCGCGTGCCGCTTGAGGGCGGCGTCGCGGCCGCGCACGTACCAGATGCCGATGAGGCCGAGGCCGCCGCCGGCCAGGCAGGTCCACACCCACCACAGATGGCCGTGCGCGTCGAACCAGCCGTAGAAGGGGAGCTGGACGAGGAAGAGGACGAACCAGAGGATCGTGCCGCCCGTGATGGTGGCGACCACGGGACCCTCAAGGGGCTCCGGCGCCTCGTGCTTCGGTGATCCCGTGGAAAACGCAGCCATGCGGTCAGTGTAGGGCGCGGGGTGTTCTGGTCCGGCGGGGCGGCCGGACGCCTGCGGCTGCTGGGTCTACGCGCGGAGATGGTGATCTTCGACTGATGTATTCATACTGAAACGGCTTACGGCTGACTCATTCTGTTCGTTAAAACGTCCAAAGAAGTTCGGGTACGTGCCGTTTCCCCGCCCCCGTCACCAGCGAGGTTCCGCATGAACGGCCTGGACCGCTACTTCAAGATCTCCGAGCGGGGCTCCACCGTGGCCCGGGAGGTCCGTGGCGGCTTCGCGACCTTCTTCGCGATGGCGTACATCATCGTGCTGAACCCGATCATCCTCGGCAGCGCCAAGGACATGTACGGACATCAGCTCGACAGCGGACAGCTGGTGACCGCGACCGTGCTCACCGCCGCCTTCACCACGCTGCTCATGGGCGTCATCGGCAACGTACCGATCGCGCTGGCGGCGGGCCTCGGCGTGAACACCGTGGTCGCCCTCCAGCTCGCGCCCCGGATGAGCTGGCCCGACGCCATGGGCATGGTCGTCCTCGCCGGCTTCGTGGTGATGCTCCTGGTCGCCACCGGGCTGCGCGAGCGCGTCATGAACGCGGTGCCGCTCGGCCTGCGCAAGGGCATCGCGATCGGTATCGGCCTGTTCATCATGCTGATCGGCCTGGTCGACTCCGGTTTCGTCTCCCGCATCCCGGACGCCGCGCACACCACCGTCCCCCTCCAGCTCGGCGGCAACGGGCACCTGCTCGGCTGGCCCGTCCTGGTCTTCGTCCTCGGCGTGCTGCTCACGCTCGCTCTGATGGTGCGCAAGGTGCCGGGCGCGATCCTGATCTCCATCGTGGCCATGACCGTCCTCGCGATGATCATCAACGCGGTGGCCACCGTGCCGTCCTGGGGTCTGACCACCCCGAAGTGGCCGGGCAACCCCTTCGACACCCCGGACTTCGGACTCGTCGGCCAGGTCAGCCTGTTCGGCGGCTTCTCGAAGGTCGGCGTCCTGACCGGCGTCCTGTTCGTCTTCACCGTTCTGCTCTCGTGCTTCTTCGACGCCATGGGCACGATCATGGGCATCAGCGACGAGGCGGGTCTGACCGACGAGAAGGGCTACATGCCCGGCATGAACCGGGTCCTGTTCGTCGACGGCATCGCGGTCGCGGCGGGCGGGGCGTCGTCCTCGTCCGCCACCACGTGTTTCGTGGAGTCCACGGCGGGGGTCGGCGAGGGTGCGCGCACCGGCCTCGCGAACGTGGTCACCGGTGGCCTGTTCACCATCGCCCTCTTCCTCACCCCGCTCGCCACGATGGTGCCCTCGCAGGCGGCCACCCCGGCGCTGCTCGCCGTCGGCTTCCTGATCCTGTCCGGCTCGATCCGCGAGATCGACTGGGCGGACTGGACGATCGCGATCCCGGCGTTCGTGACGATGCTGATGATGCCGTTCACGTACTCCATCACCAATGGCATCGGGATGGGGTTCATCAGCTTTACGGTGCTGCGGTTGGTGGCGGGGCGGGGGCGGGAGGTTCCGGTCGCGATGTACGTCGTGTCGGCGGTGTTCGCGTTCTACTACGTCATGCCGGCCCTCAACCTCACCTGACCCCGCCCAGCCCGGCGGCGGGGGCCACCCCCAACTCCCTGGGGGTTTGCCCACCCACCCGTGCGGGGGGTTGGCTGGTTCCGGGACCCTGGGGCTCCGCCCCAGACCCCGGGCCCTTTGCCCACCCGCCCGCCCGTGCATCGGGGTTGGATGGTTCCGGCCCTCCTGGGGCTCCGCCCCAGACCCCGAGGCACCTCTCCCACCCGCCCGCCCGCCCGCCCGTGCGGCGGGGTTGGATGGTTCGGGCCTCCTGGGGCTCCGCCCCAGACCCCGTATCGCGCCTGAACGGCGCTCGTCCTCAATCGCCGGACGGGCTGTAGGTGCCCCAGCACCCCCGGGCGGGGGCTCCGCCCCCTGCACCCCCGTTCGCGCCTTAAGGGCGCTCGTCCTCAAACGCCGGACGGGCTGTAGGTGCCCGATGCGGGCCAGCACCAGTGCCGCTAAGGGGCGCGGGGAACTGCGCGAGAAGCGACCACGGTCCGCAGACCGAAGGGCATTCAGGGGCGCGGGGAACTGCGCGAGGAGCGACCGCGGCCCGCACGCGACCGATGGTTTTGGGGGCGCGGGGAACTGCGCGACCAGCCACGCACGGCCCGCAGACCGAAGGGTCTTTGGGGGCGCGGGGAACTGCGCGAGCAACCACGCGCGGCCCTCGGGCGAGGGCGGGTTTCAGGGGCGCGGGGAACTGCGCAAAGGTTCCGCCGGGGGGCAGAGGCGGCGTAGCCGCGCCGGCGCGGCTACGCCGCCCCGTAGAACCTCTCCGTCTCATCCACCGCCGCCTTGAACCGCTCATCGAAGTCGTCCCGCATAAGCGTCCGCACCACATAGTCCTGAACGCTCATGCCGCGCCTCGCCGCATGGTGCTTGAGCCGTTCGAGCAGCTCACCGTCTATTCGCAGGCTGAGCACACTGGTCCCCATGGAGCGAGGGTGACCGCCCGCCCGGCCGTCGCGGGTCACTTTTCGACCGAGCCTCACTCGTTCGGGTGAAATGTCGGCCGCCCCACCTCGCCGACGCGGCGCACGCACCCCCGTAGCCCCGCCCAGCCCCGAGCCCCAGCCCCGCACCCCCGCGGCGCAACCCCACCCCTGTGACGCCACGACACCCATGTGGCGCTCGACACCTCCGCTGAATCCGGTGGTATTTAGCCAGAGTAATGAGTTAAGCTAACGAACATGTCTGACCTGTCCCACGGCACTGGCGACAACGCCGCCGCCGTGAACTCCCTGCGCTCGGCCGTCATGCGGCTGGGCCGGCGCCTCAAGCATCAGCGCGTCGACGAATCGCTCAGCCCGACGGAGATGTCGGTGCTCGGCACCCTTGCCCGGTGCGGCTCGGCCACCCCCGGTGAGCTGGCTCGCAAAGAGCACGTACAGCCGCCGTCGATGACCCGGATCGTCGCACTGCTGGAGGCGAAGGGCCTGGTCAGGCTGGAGCCGCATCCCGACGACCGTCGGCAGAAGGTGGTCAGCCAGACCGCGGAGGCCGAGGCGATGCTCGAAGAGAGCCGCCGCAAGCGCAACGCCTGGCTCGCCGCCCTCGCGGAAGGTCTGGACGAGGACGAATGGGCGAAGCTGCGCGCGGCCGCCCCGGTCCTGGAGAAGCTCGCACATCTGTAAACGCGCATCGCTAGGAGGCGAGCCCTTTTGAGTACGGGATCCGGAGCACACTCCGCCCCCGCACCGAACCCCACCTACAACAAGCGTGGCGGGGGGACGTTCTCCTCGCTTGCGGTACGCAATTACCGACTGTTCTTCTCCGGCGCCATCGTGTCCAACATCGGCACCTGGATGGCCCGGATCACCCAGGACTGGCTGGTCCTGACGATCACCGGTTCCTCGGTGGCGGTGGGCATCACCACCGCCATGCAGTTCCTGCCGATGCTCCTGTTCGGCCTGTACGGCGGCGTCATAGCCGACCGGTTCGCCAAGCGGAACATCCTCTTCGTGACGCAGGCGGCGATGGGCCTGGGTGGTCTGTTCCTCGCCGCGATGACCCTGTCCGGGCACGTCCAGGTGTGGCATGTCTATCTGACGGCGTTCTTCACCGGCCTGGTCACCGTCGTCGACAACCCGACCCGGCAGTCCTTCGTCTCCGAGATGGTCGGACCCGACCGGGTGCGCAACGCGGTCAGCCTCAACTCGGCGAACTTCCAGTCCGCCCGGCTCGTCGGCCCGGCCGTCGCCGGTGTCGTGATGGCGGCCGTCGGGCCCGGCTGGGCCTTCCTCGCCAACGGCCTGTCGTTCACGGCCCCGCTGATCATGCTGTTCCTGATGCGGACCAAGGAACTCCAGCCGACCCGGCTCGCCCCGCGCGGCAAGGGTCAGCTCAAGGAGGGCCTCGCGTATGTCTCCGAGCGGCCCGAGCTGATCTGGCCGATCGTGCTCGTCGGCTTCGTCGGCACCTTCGGGTTCAACTTCCCGATCTGGCTGAGCGCCTTCGCCTCCGACGTCTTCCACGGCGACTCCGGCCTGTACGGCCTGTTCAACAGCCTGATGGCGATCGGTTCGCTGGTCGGCGCGCTGCTCGCGGCCCGCCGCGCCAGTACGCGGCTGCGGATGCTGGTGCTCGCGGCCGGTCTGTTCGCGGTGCTGGAACTCGTGGCCGCCGGTTCGCCCGGCCTCGGGGTGTTCATGGCGCTGCTCATCCCCGTCGGCATCCTGGGCCTCACGGTCAACGTGACCGCCAACGCCTCCGTGCAGATGGCCACCGATCCCGAGATGCGGGGCCGCGTGATGAGCCTGTTCATGATGGTCTTCACCGGCGGCACCCCGCTGGGCGGCCCGCTCTTCGGCTGGCTGACCGATGTCTACGGCGTCCGCGTCAGCCTCGCGCTCGGCGGCCTCATCTGCGGCGTCGCGGCGATCGGCGTGGGCCTGATGCTGGCCCGCGCGGCCAACCTGCGCCTCAAGGTCGACGTCCGCCCCGGCCACCGCCACCTCGAATTCGTTCCGAGGAACCCGGCGCTCGTGGCGGCCGCCTGACCGTACGTACTGAACGCACGGACTGAATGCGCGTACTGCCCGTACGGACGAGATCCCTCGTGCCACGGCCCGGCCCCCCGCATACCCGGGGGGCCGGGCCGTGGCACGCCCGGTGCCGATCTTGCTTAACTGTTCCCATGCGTCTCTTCGCCGCCGTCCTTCCTCCCGCGTGGGCCGTCGCTGAACTCGGCCTGGCGGTAAGGGAGTTGACGGCGCTGCCCGGAGCGGACGGGCTGCGCTGGACCGGGCGGGAGGGGTGGCACCTGACGCTCGCGTTCCTGGGCGAGGTCGACGAGGCGCTCCTGGACGAGCTGCGCGAGCGGCTGCGCAGGGCGGCCCACCGCACCGACCCGTTCGCACTGCGGCTGCACGGCGGCGGCCGGTTCGACGGGCGTGCGCTGTGGGCCGGCGTCGCGGGCGGCCTCGACGAACTGCGGCTGCTGGCCGAGCGCGCGGACGCCGCCGCCCGCCGCTCCGGCGTCCCGATGGACCAGCACCGCCGCTATGTGCCGCACCTCACCCTGGCGCGTTCGCGTACGCCGATGGACCTGCGGCCGTACGTCACGGAGCTGGCCGCGTTCGAGGGCGGCCCGTGGCAGGTCACGGAGTTGGCCCTGATCCGCAGCAGCCTCCCGCGCGACGGCATCCCGGGGGAGCGCCCCCGGTACGAGGCGGTCGCCCGCTGGCCGCTCGGCGCGGGCGGCTAGGCTCAAGGGGTGGACCCGAAGACCAGGAACCGGATCATGGCCGGTGTGCTCGTGTTGATGTTCGTCGTCGTGGCGGTGGCGGCCGCCGTCGGCTGACCGCCACCGCGCCTCGACCCGTGGGCCACCGGATGAAAGCCGCCCACCGGACGAAAGCCGCCCACCGGACGGAGGCCTCAGTGGTCTGCCGGGGGGCGCAAGGCTCTCCGGTCTACCAGGCGAAGGCCTCCGGTGAGGGGCCGGGGCCCGGGAAGACGTCGTCGAGCGCGCTCAGGAACTCCTGCGGCAGGTCGAGTTCTACCGCCCGCAGCGCCGAGTCGAGCTGATCCGCCGTGCGCGGCCCGACGATCGGACCCGCGACACCCGGCCGGCTGAGCAGCCAGGCCAGCGCCACTTCGGCGGGGTCGAGGTCGTGCTTGGCGACGAGTTCCTCGTACGCCTGGACCTGCCGCCGCACCGCCGGGTCCGAGAGGGCCTGGGCCGCGAGGCCGCCCTGGGAACGGCCCGCCGTGCCCTCGCGCTGCTTGCGCAGGATGCCGCCGAGCATGCCGCCGTGCAGCGGGGACCAGGGGATGACGCCGAGGCCGTACTCCCGCGCGGCCGGGACGATCTCCATCTCGGCGCGGCGTTCGGCGAGGTTGTAGAGGCACTGCTCGCTGACCAGGCCGACGCGTCCGGTCCGGGTGGCGAGCTCGTTGGCCTGGGCGATCTTGTAGCCGGGGAAGTTGGACGAACCGGCGTACAGGATCTTGCCCTGGGCGATCAGGACGTCGATCGCCTGCCAGATCTCCTCGAAGGGGGTGAGGCGGTCGATGTGGTGGAACTGGTAGAGGTCGATGTAGTCGGTGCCCAGCCGCTTGAGCGAGGCCTCCACCGAGCGGCGGATGTTGACCGCCGACAGCTTGTGGTGGTTGGGCCAGGGCTCGCCCGCGGCCATGTTGCCGTTGAGCTTGGTGGCGAGGACGGTCTTGTCGCGCCGGTCGCCGCCCCGGGCGAACCAGCTGCCGATGATCTCCTCGGTGCGCCCCTTGTTCTCGCCCCAGCCGTACACGTTGGCGGTGTCGAAGAAGTTGATGCCGGCGTCCTGCGCGGCATCCATGATCGCGTGGCTTGCGGCCTCGTCGGTCTGCGGTCCGAAGTTCATCGTCCCCAGGACGATCCTGCTCACCTGGAGACCCGTGCGTCCGAGCTGCGTGTACTTCATGAAAGTCCAGCCAACGTCTTCGAGCGCGCTCAAAGCAAGAGGCCGGACCGGAACCGGGCGTTTCCCGGCCCGGCCTCTTCGCGTACGGCCGCGTACGGCCGCGTGCGATCGCGTACGGCCGCGTGCGATCGCATGGGTCCACGCGCGGCCACGCACGGGTTGCCCGCGGCCGCGTACGGGTGCTACCAGGCGAAGGCCTCCGGTGAGGGGCCCGGTCCGGGGAAGATCTCGTCCAGGGCGCCGAGCAGCTCCTCGCTCAGCTCCAACTCCACGGCGCGCAGGGCCGATTCGAGGTGGGCGGGGGTGCGGGGGCCGACGATGGGACCGGTCACGCCGGGCCGGCTGAGCAGCCAGGCCAGCGCCACCTCGCCCGGGTCGAGGTCGTGCTTGGCGAGCAGGTCCTCGTACGCCTGGACCCGGGCCCGGACGGCGGGGTCGGCAAGGCCCGCGGCGGAGCGGCCGGTCTTGGTGGAGCGCGAGCCCGTGCCCTCGCGCTCCTTGCGCAGCGCGCCGCCGAGCAGGCCCTGGTGGAGCGGGGACCAGGGGATGACGCCGAGGCCGTACTCCCGCGCGGCGGGGATGACCTCCATCTCGGCGCGGCGCTCGGCGAGGTTGTAGAGGCACTGCTCGCTGACCAGACCGAGCCGTCCGGTGCGGGCCGCCGTCTCGTTGGCCTGGGCGATCTTGTAACCGGGGAAGTTGGAGGTTCCCGCGTACAGGATCTTTCCCTGGGTGATCAGGACGTCGATCGCCTGCCAGATCTCCTCGAACGGGGTGGCCCGGTCGACGTGGTGGAACTGGTAGACGTCGATGTGGTCGGTGCCCAGCCGCTTGAGCGAAGCCTCCACGGAGCGGCGGATGTTGACCGCCGACAGCCTGCTGTGGTTGGGCCAGGCCTCGGTGTTCCAGGGCTTGCCCTGCGTCATGTCGCCGTACATCTTGGTGGCCAGGACGACCTTGTCGCGCCGGTCGGCGCCCCGCGCGAACCAGGAGCCGAGGCTCTTCTCGGTGAGTCCCTTGTCCTCCGCGACGCCGTAGATGTTGGCGGTGTCGAAGAAGTTGATGCCCGCGTCGAGGGCGGCGTCCATGATCGCGTGGCTGCCGGCCTCGTCGGTCTCGCCGCCGAAGTTCATCGTGCCGAGAACGAGACGGCTGACCTGGAGTCCGGTGCGTCCGAGCTGTGTGTACTTCATGGCGTCATCAAAGCCGGTTCGTGTGCACTCAAGGCAAGGTCTTTCGCCTCAACTGCCCAGCCAGCTGGACGCGTCGAGGCGGAAGGCCTCCGGCGGTACGACCGCGCGGAGCGACGCCTCCAGCTCGCGCACCCGGTCGGGCCCCAGCAACTCGGCCCAGCCGGACCGCAGTTCGCCGAAGATGGCCGCCGATCGCGCGAGGGCGTCCAGGCCGTGCGGGGTGAGCCGGACGAGTTTGCGGCGGGCGTCGCCGGGGTCGTCGGCGCGTTCCGCGTAGCCGAGGGCGATCAGGCGGTCCACGGTCTTGCCGGCCGCCTGCTTGGAGACGCCGAGCCTGCGCCCGATCTCGCCGGCGGTCGACCCGGGAAGCCCGATGGCCTGGAGGGCGAAGCCGTAGGCGGGCCGCACCTCCGGGTGCCCCTGACGAGCGAGCTCGTCGTGCAGCCGGTCGATGAGGGATCGGAACCCGGCGAGGAGGAGCAGGCAGCACACCCTGGAATCGGCTCCGGCCGCCTCGCGCCCGTCCATGGAGGCGACCATCCGGCATCTCGGCCGGCTCACCCCGCCGGTCGCGAGGCTGGCGACCTCGCCCCACCTCCTGGACGGCTTCCTCAAGCTGAACGGCATCTTCGAGCGGACCACCCTGGATCCGGTGGCGCGCGAGGTGCTCGTCATGACGGTGGCCGTCCGCAACGAGTGCCATGTCTGCGTGGCGATGCACACGCACAGGCTGCGCGACCTGGGCGCCGACGAGGAGCTGGTGGCCGCCCTGCACGAGCGGCGGCCGCTCCAGGATCCGAAGCTGGACGCCGTACGCCGCTTCACCCTCGCGGTCCTCGCGACGGCGGGCGGTGTCGGGGACGAGGCCGTGAAGGACTTCCTGTCGTACGGCCACACCGAGCAGAACGCCCTCGAAGTGGTCCTCGGCATCGGCACCTACACGCTGTCCACCTTCGCGAACCGGCTGGCGGGTGCCGGGTTGTGACGCGTCAACTCGGCGCCCCCGAGCGCTATTTGGAGCCGATGGGACCGATGTAGGTACCCGGGTGGGTCGCGCCGTCCTGGAGCAGGACCGAGGAGAAGTCCCAGGGCAGGGTGTGGGAGTGGGTCTCGTTCGGCGGGGTGATCACGATGCTCCTGGGCTTGAACTCCTGGCCGTCGCCCTGGTGGAACGGCAGATAGAAGAGGGTGAAGGTGGTGGTGGCGCCGGGGCGTACCGCCACCGCCTTCGGGGTCTCCGAAGTCCCGCGCGTCAGGGACCACTTGGTGGCGCCGTCGACCAGGTTGACGCCCGGATAGCCCTTCATCGCGCAGGACTTGGCGCCCCTGTTGGTGAGCTCGATGGTGACCACGCCCTGCGAACCCTGCGACTGGGCGCCGCTGCCGGGGGCGACGGCGAAGCCGAGCTGGGAGGTCGCGCAGTGCGAGCCGGCGGCGCCGGTGCCCGCTCCGGTCCCGGCGTCGGTGCCTCCCGTACTGCCGCCGGAGGGGGCCATGGTCCGGCCGCCGCTGGTGCCGGGGGTGCTGGGCCCGGTGCCGGTGCCGGTGCTGGTGCCGGAGCTGGCCGAGGTGGTGCCGCTCGGGGTGTCGGTGGCGACCCGGCTCGATCCGCCGTCGCCGCCGCAGGCGGTCAGGGTCAGGGCGAGGCCGGCGGTGAGTGCGACGGTCGCGGCCAGGGGGGCGGTGCGCAGACGCAACACGGCGATCCTTTCGGTTCGATGTCCGTCCGGGTGCCCCGCGGGGCCGGTCCCAAGCGGACATCATGGGACCGGAGCGGGGGCCGGAGCGGGGGCCGGGAATGGGGTCCGGGACCATGGGGGCCGGGCGCCTTGTGGGCGTCCCGTACACCGACGGTCGCACCGCCCGGCCGCCACCGCCCCCTCGGCGCGCCGGTTCTCCGTCCACACGGTGTGAGCGGCGGGCGGGCGCGCGTTTCGTGGTTCCGTTCGATTGCTGGGACGATCGAGTCCGTACGGACGGAACGGATGGAGGCGCCCCATGCCGGTGAGGGGACCCAGCGCGGTGACGCCGTCGCGCGCGGACGGAGAGGTGCGGTGATGGAAGCCGTCGACCGCGCGTTCGCCGCGGCGCTGTACATCGAGGGCGACGCCGCCCTGGACACCGGCGCCTCGCTGCTCGCCGCCGCACCCGAGGCGGACGTCGAACTCGCCCTGCGCGGGCGGGAGTTCGTGCGCCGCGCCTGGGACCGGGGCTGGCAGCCCGCCGATGTCGTACGGATCGTACGGCGTGACCTGGACGAGCCCCAGGTACGCATCCTGAGCGGGTTGATCCGCGACGAGCTCGCTTCGTACGAGCGGCTGCCCGCGCGGTGGCAGGGGCAGGTCGACGAGTTGCCGGGCGAGCCGTGGCGGGCCGACCGCTTCTCGTACGCCACCGCCGTGCTGGAGCTGTACCGGACGCTGCTCGCGCTGCCCGCGATCGAGCCGGCGGGGCCCGCGCCGGGGGCGTCGGGGGCGGCCGGGCTCGGCCCGCCGGTGCACGGCGAGCCGAAGACGCTGGCCCGCATCAGGGCGCTGCTCGCCAAGGCCGAGGCGACCGGCTTCCCCGAGGAGGCGGAGGCGCTCACCACCAAGGCGCAGGAGCTGATGGCGCGGCACAGCGTGGACGACGCGCTGCTCGCCGGGCGTGGGCTCTCGCCGGGCGGCGAGGTGCCGGGGGCCTGCCGGATCGGGGTGGACGCGCCCTACGAGACGGCGAAGGCGATCCTGCTCGACGCGGTCGCGTCCGCCAACCACTGCCGGGCGGTGTGGAACTCCGCGCTCGGGTTCTCGACGGTCGTCGGGTTCGAGGCGGATCTGGAGGCGGTGGAGCTCCTGTACACCTCCCTCCTCGTGCAGGGTACGACCGCGATGGCCAAGGCCGAGGCGGCGCAGCGGGCGGGTGGGCGGCGCCGCACCAAGACGTTCCGGCAGTCGTTCCTGCTGGCGTACGCCGCCCGGCTCGGCGATCTGCTCGCGGCGGCGGCGCGGGGGGTGGAGGAGTCCTTCGGGGGTGAGCTGCTTCCGGTGCTGGCGTCGCGGGCGGTGGCGGTCGGGGGGCGGGCGGAGGAGATGTTTCCGCGGACGGTGGCTACGCGGGTGCGGGGGGTTTCCGACGAGTCGGGGTGGCGGGACGGCCGCGCGGCAGCCGACCGGGCCCACCGCACCCGCACCCCGGGCCTACCCCTCTGACCCCGGTCCCCCCGGCGGGGGCTCCGCCCCCTGCACCCCCGTTCACGCCTTAAGGGCGCTCGTCCTCAAACGCCGGACGGGCTGTAGGTGCCCCAGCACCCCCGGGCGGGGGCTCCGCCCCCTGCACCCCCGTTCGCGCCTGAACGGCGCTCGTCCTCAAACGCCGGACGGGCTGAAATGCCTCGATGCGGGCCAGCACCAGTACTGCCAGGGGCGCGGGGAACTGCGCGACCAGCCACGCACGGTCCGCAGGCGGAAACGGGTTTTGGGGGCGCGGGGAACTGCGCGAGAAGCGACCACGGCCCGCAGACCTAAGGGCCTTTAGGGGCGCGGGGAACTGCGCGACAAGCGGGCACGGCCCGCGGGCCGGAGAGGGGTTGGGGGCGCGGGGAACTGCGCAAGGCGTGGGGGTGGGCCCAGGGGCGAGGGGGTTACCCTCGGGATCATGAGCTGGCTCCGCGCGCTGAAAGAGACCGCCCGCTCGGGGCTGACGGTCGAGCGGCGAAGGCTCGAACCCCTCGTAGCCCTCCGCGGCGCCACCGGCCTCGCCATCGTCGTCGGCGTGAGCCTCACCCTCTTCGGCCCCTCCGTCGCCGCCAGCTCCGCGTTCGGCGCGTTCCAGGGCGCCATCGCCACGTACCAGCGCAGTTGGCGCCCCAGGCCCGTGCTCGCCCTCGCCTCCGGGCTCTCGCTCGCGATCAGTACCTTTCTCGGCTATCTCGTCGGCACCCACTCCCCGTTCTTCCTGCTGCTGCTCGCGCTGTGGACGTTCCTGGCGGGCCTGGCCTGGGCCGTCGGCCCGACCGTCGGCGTGATCGCCTCGTCGAACGTGGCGATCATGCTGGTCACCGTCACCCTGCCCAGCTCGCTCGCCGAGGCCGCGGGTCACGCCGCGATGATCGCGTTCGGCGGGGTCGTCCAGGCCGCCCTCGTCGTCCTGTTCCCCATCCGGCGCTGGGGCGCCCAGCGCGACGCGCTCGCCGACGCCCTCGCCGCCGAGGCCGACTACGCGCGACGGCTGCGCCACGACCCCGTCGCCCCCTTCGACCCCCAGCCCCTCATGACCGCCCGGCTCGCCGCAGCCGTCACCCCCCGCGAAGCCCGCCGCAGGCCGTCCGAGCTCCACGGCGCCCGGGGCGTCGCGGAGCGGATCCGGCCGGTGCTCGCCTCGCTCGCGGACCCGGCGCTCGGCGTGCCCGACGAGGGCGTCGAACGCGACCGGGCCCGGGAGTTGCTCGCCGCCGCGGCCACCGTCCTGGACGCCGCGGCGCGGGCCGTCCGGCACGGCGAGGCACCCGTCATCCCGCCCGCCGCCGAGGCCGCGCTCGCCACCCCCGACACCGGCGCCATCCTCACCGGCCCGGCCCGCCGCGCCGCCGCCCGGCTCGTCGCCCTGCTCGCGGACGTCGTCGAAACAGCCCAGGGGAGCGGCCCGGGCGGGGGAGCGAAGCCCCTGCTCAGGCCCACCCTGCCCCGACTGGTCCCGCTCGCCCTGCGCACCATGCGCGACGAGCTGGGCCGGCGCCGATCACCGGTGTTCCGGCACGCCGTACGCGTCTGCGCGGTGGCCACGGCGGGCTATCTGCTCGGCCACGTCCTCCCGTTCGGGCACGGCTACTGGGCCCCGATGGCCTCCGTGATGGTCATGCGCCCGGACTTCACGCTCACGTACTCCCGCGCGGTCGCCCGCTTCGGCGGCACCCTCGTCGGCGTCGCCCTGGCCACCGGCATCGTCCAGCTCACCCACCCCGACACCGGCCTGTCCGCCGCCATCGCGGTGGTCTGCGCGTTCCTGGCGTACCTCTTGATGCGCACGGGCTACGCGGTGCTCAGCGGCTGCGTCTCCGCGTATGTCGTCTTCCTGCTCGGCATGGGCGGACTCCAGTGGACGCAGACCGTGCCCGACCGGGTGTTCCTGACGCTGATCGGCGGCGCGCTCGCCATGGCGTCGTACGCCCTCTACCCGGCCTGGGAGACGCCGCGGCTGCGCACCCGGCTCGCCGACTGGCTTGCCGCGAGCGGCCGTTACGCCTCCGCCGTCGTCGCCCACTACGCCGACCCCGACCGCGGTTCCGGCGCGGTCCGTCAGGCCCTGCTCGACACGCGCGCGGCTCGTATCGCCTGGCAGGAGGCGCTTGACAAGGCCACCCATGAGCCGGTGCGCCACCGCGGCCTGTCGCGTTCGGCGGCCGCGGAAGCCGACCACGCGCTCAGCCAACTGGGGCGTACGGCCATGCTGATGGAGGCGCATCTGCCGGAGCGGGACGCGGTGCCGGTACCCGCGGCCGCGAAGCTCGCCGAGGCGCTGAGCGAGGCCACCGAGCAGGGCGCGAAGGCGGTGCGCGAGCGGCGGGTCCCGCGGTGGGAGGGGGTGGAGCAGGCCCTGGACGCCTGGGACGGCGAGGGCGTGCCCGACCGCGTGGTGCGCAGGGGAGCCGGCCTCGTCCTGCACTGCCTGGACGATCTGACCGACGCCCTCACGCTCCCCAACCCGCCCAAACCATAAGGGGGTTGGACCCGCCGCGACGGGGGGCGGCGTTACGGGGTCGGCAGGCCGGCGGTGGGGAGTCCGGTCGGCAGCTTCCCCTTCGTGCCGCGGGTGAAGGTCTCCTTCTTGAAGCCCTCCCAGTCGACCTCAAGCGTGCCGTTGGTCAGCTTGAGCATGCCGCGCGAGCGCTTGTCCTTGTCGTCCCCGTTGCACTCGCTCATCGTGACCATCGTCATGCCGTCCGCGCTGTCGAACTTTCCGACGCACATGTGGCGCCCGGTGAGGGTCACGGTCTTCTGCGAGGTGAAGAGGAGGATGACGTCCTTGTCGGTGTCGGAGAACCAGGCCGGGCCCGTGAGATCCCCGGTCTTCACGGTGCCGACGCCATCGGTGCCGGTCGTGGCGGCCCCGGTGGCCGACGCCCTCGGGGCCGCCTTCTTGTCGCCACCGCCGTCACTGCTCCCGCAACCCGTCAGGACCAGAGCGACCGAGAGCCCGGCCGCGGCGATTGAGGCGGTACGTATGTGCTTGTGCATGGCGTGCGTCTTCCCCCTGTGAACGGTGTTCGGGACCGCGACAAGTTACCAGCCGTTCCACGCCGCACCGGTCTGAACCGGAGCGCCCTCCCCTGCGTCTCTCATAGAGGGGCTGCTTCACCATGTCCTGGGGGTTACGCACCAGTAGGCCCGCACGCGCGCTCCGGCGCGGAAGCGGCTGTAACCGCCCGGGCACCCCGCGTGCACGTGCATCTTCCCATGCATGCGCACATGAACACAGCTATGATCCGGGGCAGTTGACCATTCACAGTTGCATGTCTGCACATCCCGGGAGCGACCTTGCACCACG
Organism: Streptomyces sp. ASQP_92; assembly: GCF_025399895.1. Lineage (GTDB taxonomy): Bacteria > Actinomycetota > Actinomycetes > Streptomycetales > Streptomycetaceae > Streptomyces. Next base: position 190,237 of record NZ_JAODUA010000009.1, read on the forward strand.
CGTACAACGGCATGGCGGCAGCGGAGCTTCAGGGTGCCGCGTGGCAGAAGAGCAGGCACAGCAACTCGCAGGGATCCTGCGTCGAATTCGCCAAGCTGCCGGGCGGGGGCGTGGCGGTACGCAACTCACGCCATCCCGAGGGGCCCGCGCTGGTCTACACCAGGGCGGAGATCGAGGCGATGCTGCTGGGGATCAAGGACGGCGAGTTCGACCATCTGATAGCCGACTGACGGCCCAGAGGTAAGGACGGCCGGTAGCCGACCGACGACGGCGCCGCGGCCGCTCAGTCCGCCGGCTGGAGCCGGAACAGCGCCCAGACGACCTTGCCGCGGATCGCCCCGGACAGCGGGTGCCAGCCCCAGCTGTCGGCGAACGACTCGACCAGGAACAGACCGCGGCCCGACTCGGCACCGAAGTCGTCGCCCTCGCGGGCCACCGGGCTCTCGTCGCTGGGGTCGCGCACCGCGCACACCAGCCGGCTGGTCCAGCGCATCAGGTGCAGCCGGACCGGCACCTCGGTCTCGCGCGGAGTGTCGGCGGGCAGGGCGTGCCGCAGCGCGTTGGTGACGAGTTCCGAGACGACCAGGGCGACGTCGTCGAAGCGCTCGGCGAGCTCCCACTGAGTGAGGGTGGACCGGGTGAACTTCCGTGCCCCGCCCACCGCTTCATAGCGCGCGGGCAGCGCGCAGGAAGCAGAACCCGCCACGGTCGAGGGGTCGATGGGGGGAAGCGCATGCCTCAAGGGCTCGTAAGGCTCCAGCATGGTCGATCCATTCGTCCCCATGCGAGGCACTCCCGGGTTCGCGGCCGTGGCGGTACAGGACGCAAGCGACTAGACGCAGTTGAGCACGCAGGTGCGCGAGGGCCATGGTTCCGAATGCTTCGGCCCGATGCAAGGGCAGATGCACGTGCACGCGACCGACCTGTCCCCGACCGTGCCGTTTCTTGCTCATTTCTTCCTCAGAAGTTCCTCAGGCCGATTTCACTCCTTGACCATTTCCGTAATCACGCGGGTACGGGGTGAAGCGTTTTGATGGCAGACTGCCCACCACCATTGGATGGGGAGGACGGCGAAGTGACCGCAGGGGAGGCGTGGGGATCCCCCCGGCCGAGTGCAGTCGAGGCCGGCGGGGGTTCGGTGGTCCGGCGCATTCTGCTGGGCTCTCAACTCAGGCGCCTGCGCGAGTCGCGCGGCATCACGCGGGAAGCAGCCGGCTATTCGATCCGGGCGTCCGAGTCCAAGATCAGTCGTATGGAGTTGGGGCGCGTGAGCTTCAAGGCCAGGGATGTTGAGGACCTGCTCACGCTCTACGGCGTCGGCGACGAGTCGGAGCGCATGTCGCTGCTCGGCCTCGCCAAGGAGGCCAACATCGCCGGCTGGTGGCACAGCTTCGGCGATGTGCTGCCGGGATGGTTCCAGACATACATCGGTCTGGAGGGCGCCGCCTCGCTGATCCGTATCTATGAAGTCCAGTTCGTGCACGGCCTGTTGCAGACCGAGGCGTATGCGCACGCCGTCGTCTCGCGCGGTATGCAGGGGGCGCCGTGCGCCGAGGTCGACAAGCGCGTCGCGCTGCGTCTTGAGCGCCAGAAGGCGCTGGTGTCCGAGCGGGCACCCCAGTTCCACGCGGTGCTCGACGAGGCGGCACTGCGTCGGCCCTACGGTGAACGCGAGGTCATGCGGGGCCAGTTGAAGCATCTCATCGAGATGTCGGAGCAGCCCAACATCACCCTTCAGGTCATGCCGTTCAGCTTCGGCGGGCACGCGGGCGAGAGCGGCGCCTTCACCATGCTGCGGTTCCCCGAGTCGGACCTGTCGGACATCGTGTATCTCGAACAGCTCACCTCCGCACTGTATTTGGACAAGGCCGAAGAGGTCGCCCAGTACGAGAAGGCGATGGTGCGCCTCCAGCGGGACAGTCCGGGCCCGGAGGAAAGCCGCGATCTTCTGCGCGGACTACTCCAACTCAGCTGACCCGCCAGTAGGATGACGTCACATCAGGCCAGTGACGCGGTTGACCGCGCGAAGCCGGCGGACACAGCAGTAGGGGATGGCATGTCCTTCTTCACCGACCTCGCCCACCAGTTCATAGACGGCCAGTGGCGCACCGGCAGCGGGTCGTGGGACATCATCGACTTCGATCCGTACAACGGGGAGAAGCTCGCCTCCATCACGGTCGCCACCGTCGAGGAGGTCGACGAGGCCTATCGCGCGGCCGGGCGTGCGCAGCGCGAGTGGGCCCAGACCAATCCGTACACCCGCAGACTCGTCTTCGAGCGCGCCCTGCGCATCACCGAGGAGCGCGAGGCCGAGATCATCGAGGCCATCGTGAGCGAGCTGGGCGGCACCCGCCTCAAGGCGGTGTACGAGGTCCACCTCGCCAAGGAGTTCCTGCGCGAGGCGATCCAGCTCGCCCTGCGTCCCGAGGGCCGCATCCTGCCGTCGCCGGTCGACGGCAAGGAGAACCGGGTCTACCGCCTGCCGGTCGGCGTGATCGGGGTGATCAGCCCGTTCAACTTCCCCTTCCTGGTCACCCTCAAGTCCGTGGCGCCCGCACTGGCGTTGGGCAACGCGGTCGTCATCAAGCCGAACCAGAACGCCCCGGTCGTCGGCGGTGGGCTCATCGCCAAGATCTTCAAGGATGCCGGGCTGCCCGCCGGTCTGCTGAACGTCCTGGTCACCGACATCGCCGAGATCGGCGACGCGCTGATAGAGCACCCCGTCCCCAAGGTGATCTCCTTCGCGGGCTCCGACCGCACCGGCCGCCATGTCGCCTCGGTGGCCGGCAGCCACTTCAAGCGCGTCATCCTGGAGCTGAGCGGCAACAGCGCCCTGGTCGTCCTCGACGACGCGGACATCGACTACGCGGTGGACGCGGCGGTTTTCAGCCGCTTCGTCTACCAGGGCCAGGTCTGTATGGCCGCCAACCGGATCCTGGTCGACCGGTCGGTGGAGGAGGAGTTCACCGGCAAGTTCCTCGCGAAGGTCGCCTCGCTCAGGACCGGCGACCCGGCCGACCCCGCCACCGACATCGGCCCCGTCATCAACAACTTCCAGGCGGAGTCGCTGACTTCACTGGTCGAGCAGGCGCTCGCGGAGGGCGCCACCGCGCTGGTACGGGGCCGCACGCGCGGCAATCTGGTGGAGCCCACCGTCCTGACGGGGCTGCCCGCCGATTCCTCCGTACTGCGCCAGGAGATCTTCGGTCCCGTCGCCCTGCTCATCTCCTTCGACGGTGAGGAGGAGGCCGTACGCATGGCGAACGACAGCCCGTACGGGCTCAGCGGGGCCGTGCACACCGCCAATGTGGAGCGCGGGGTGCGGTTCGCCAAGCGGATCGAGACGGGGATGATGCACGTCAACGACTCGACGATCCAGGACGAGCCGCTGGTCGCCTTCGGCGGCGAGAAGTACTCGGGGCTCGGGCGGCTCAACGGCGACTCGACGGTCGAGGCGTTCACGACCCAGAAGTGGATCTCGGTCCAGCACGAGCGCAGCCCGTTCCCGTTCTAGCGGGCATCCAGCGGACATCCAGCGGGTATCCAGCGGGCACTTACGCCCGGTCGGCTGTTCCGACCGGGCCGTCCAAGCGGACAGGATCTGACCTCTATCCGCCCTACCGTGTTTCTTGTCAGCAGCCAGCACCCGGGGCACAGGACTTGAAAGAAGGCGGTTGAACATGGTCACGCACGTTCCCTCAGAGACCCGTGGCGACGAGCGCGGCGCGCTTCTCCAGTTCGTCGAGGCTCAGCGCGGCGGGCTGCGGCGCGCGCTCATCGGCCTGACCGAGGAGCAGGCCGCGAGCCGTCCGAGCGCCGGCGAGCTGTCCCTGTCCGGGCTGCTCAAGCATGTCGCCGAGTGCGAGCTGAACTGGCTGCGGATGGCGCAGCAGATCCCCAACGAGAAGCAGCGCGACGAGTCGAACTGGCACGAGAGCTTCCTGCTGGTCGGCGACGAGACCGTCGAGGGCATGCTGGCGTTCTGGGACGAAGTGGCCGCCCAGACCGAGGAGTTCATCCGGAAGGTGCCTTCCCTCGACGACACGTTCCCGCTTCCCGAGGCGCCCTGGTTCCCCAAGGACGGGCAGGTCTCGATGCGGTGGCTGATGCTCCACCTCCTGGAGGAGTTCGCGCGGCACGCCGGGCACGCGGACATCATCCGCGAATCCATCGACGGCAAGACGGCGTTCGAGTTGGTGGCGCTCGCAAACAGCTGAGGCCATAGGCTGGCGGCCATGTCAACCATCCGCCTCCTCGTCCTCGGTTCGGTACGCGGGCACGGCCGGGCGCACGGCTATCAGGTGCGGAGCGACCTGGAGTACTGGGGAGCCCATGAGTGGTCCAACGCCAAGCCCGGGTCGATCTACCACGCACTCAAGCAGATGGCGAAGCAGGGCGTGCTGCTGGCCCACGAGGTGGCGCCCAGCACTGCGGGCGGGCCGCCGCGCACCGAGTACGAGCTGACGGAGGCGGGCCGCGAGGAGTACTTCCGGCTGCTGCGCGAGGCGCTGTCCTCGTACGACCAGAAACTGGACGCGCTCTCCGCGGCGCTCGGCTTCATGGTGGACCTGCCGCGCGCGGAGGTCCTTGCGCTGCTGCGTGACCGGCTGGACCGGTTGGCGCGGTGGCGGGGGTCGGTGACGGAGTACTACCTCGCGGGGGCGGAGCCGGAGCGGTACGGGCACATTGGGGAGATCATGAAGATGTGGGTGCACTCCTCGGATGCGGGGGCGGAGTGGACGCGGGGGTTGATCGGGCGGATCGAGGGTGGGGCGTATGTCTTCGCGGGGGAGGGTGATTCCCCCACCCCGCCCCTTCCCGAAACCCTCCGGGGGTAACGGCCCCGGACGCGGTCCGTGCCCGCCTTCTGCGCAGTTCCCCGCGCCCCTTAGCGGTACTGGTGCTGGCCCGCATCGGGCATTTCAGCCCGTCCGGCGTTTGAGGACGAGCGCCCTTTAGGCGCGAACGGGGTCTGGGGCGGAGCCCCAGGGGGCCGGGGCCGGTCAGTGGTGGAAGGCTGTGGACTCCGATTCGTCGCGGCCCAGGGGGGCGGACTGGCGGCGGAGTTCCGGCAGGAGGCGGCCCAGGTCCTCCAGGAGGAGGCCCGCCAGGTCGGAGGAGAAGCCGTTGCGGCAGACCACCCTCAGCACCGACAGGTCCTCCCGGTTCGCCGGGAAGGTGTAGGCGGGCACCAGCCAGCCCCGCTCGCGCAGCCGGCGCGACACGTCGAACACGTCGTACCGGCGCACCTCCGGCGTCGTGGTGAAGGCGAACACCGGCAACTCGTCGCCCCGGGTGAGGAGTTGGAAGTCCCCGAACGCCTCGATCCGCTCGGCGAGGCCCCGCGCGACGTCCCGGGCGGCCTGCTGCACCGCCCGGTAGCCCTCCCGTCCGAGCCGCAGGAAGGTGTAGTACTGCGCCACCACCTGCGCGCCCGGCCGCGAGAAGTTGAGCGCGAAGGTCGGCATGTCGCCGCCGAGGTAGTTCACCCGGAAGACCAGCTCCTCGGGGAGCTCGTCCGCCGTGCGCCACAGCGCCCACCCCACCCCGGGGTAGACGAGCCCGTACTTGTGCCCCGAGGTGTTGATGGAGGACACCCGCGGCAGCCGGAAGTCCCACACCAGGTCCTCGTCGAGGAAGGGTGCGACCATCGCCCCGGACGCCCCGTCGACATGGACGGGCACGTCCAGACCCGTACGCTCCTGCAAATCGTCGAGCGCCGAACACAGCGCGGCGATCGGCTCGTACGACCCGTCGAAGGTCGAGCCGAGCACCCCGACGACGCCGATCGTGTTCTCGTCGCACAGCGCGGCCGCGGCCTCGGGGTCGAGGTGGAAGCGGTCGCCCTCCATGGGCACTTGACGCGCCTCGACCTCCCAGAAGGTGCAGAACTTCTCCCAGCAGACCTGCACGTTGACGCCCATGACGAGGTTGGGGCGGGCCTCGCGGGAGGGGTAGCGGTCCGCGTTGCGCTTCATCCAGCGCCGCTTGAGAGCCATCCCGGCCAGCATGCAGGCCTCGCTGGACCCGGTCGTCGAGCAGCCGACGGCGGCGCCGGGGTCGGGCGCGTGCCACAGGTCGGCGAGCATGGCCACACAGCGCCGCTCCAGTTCGGCGGTGCGCGGGTACTCGTCCTTGTCGATCATGTTCTTGTCCCGGCACTCCGCCATGAGCACCCCGGCCTGCGGTTCCATCCAGGTGGTGACGAAGGTGGCCAGGTTGAGCCGGGCGTTGCCGTCGAGCATCAGCTCGTCGTGGACGAGCTGGTACGCGGTCGCCGGGGCGAGCGGCCGGTCGGGCAGCCGGTGCCGGGGCGGCGCGGAGGTCATGGAGCCGACCGGGTCGGCCTCCCCGAAGAAGGGGTTCAGGGCGAGCCGCGCGTACTCCTTCTCGTCGAGGTGCCGGTCCTTCTCGCTGCCGCCGCGGTGCAGTGCCATGGGACGTCAACAACCTTTCAGCAGGCGGGAGTTGGGGGGTGCGGTCAGGCGCGGGTGAGGACCACCGCGGTTCCGTACGCGCAGACCTCCGTCCCCACGTCCGCCGCCTCCGTCACGTCGAACCGCATCATCAGGACCGCGTTCGCGCCCCGGGCCTTCGCCTGGGCCACCAGCCGTTCCATCGCCTGGTTGCGGGTCTCGACCAGCGTCTTGGTGAGGCCCTTCAGCTCGCCGCCGATCATCGACTTGAGGCCTGCGCCGATCTGGCTGCCCAGGTGGCGGGAGCGCACGGTCAGCCCGAAGACCTCGCCGATGACCTGTTGCACGGTGTAGCCGGGTACGTCGTTGGTGGTCACGACCAGCACGTCCGACTGCGGAGTCTGTCCGCCGCCGTACTCCTCGATGCCCATGGGGTTCGCCTTCCGTCGGGCCTTGTCGGCTCTCCCCAGCCTGCCCCTGGAACCACGCTTCCGCGCGTTACGTTGATAACTTTGGCTGCCGATGGCGGACAGCCCGTCCGACACCCACACCCAGGAGCCCGGTACCCGTGACTTCCCTCGCCCTCGGACCGAGCTGGCTGGACCCCGACTATCTGCTGGGCACCTTCGGCCTCGCCGGACTGCTGATCATCGTCTTCGCCGAGTCGGGGCTGCTCATCGGCTTCTTCCTGCCCGGTGACTCGCTCCTGTTCACCACCGGCCTTCTGGTCACCACCGGCAAGCTGGACACCCCGCTGTGGCTGGTGTGCGTCCTCGTGGTGCTCGCCGCGGTCCTCGGCGACCAGGTGGGCTATCTGTTCGGCAAGAAGGTGGGCCCCTCCCTCTTCACCCGGCCCGACTCCCGGCTCTTCAAGCAGGAGAACGTGGAGAAGGCCCACGAGTTCTTCGAGAAGTACGGGCCGAAGTCGCTGGTGCTGGCCCGCTTCGTGCCGATCGTGCGGACGTTCACGCCGATCATCGCGGGCGTCAGCGGAATGAACTACCGCTCGTTCGTGACCTTCAACGTCATCGGCGGCACCCTGTGGGGCGCGGGCGTCACGCTGCTCGGCGCGTCGCTCGGCAATGTGGAGTTCGTGCACAAGCACATCGAGCTGATGCTCGTGGCGATCGTGCTCATCTCGGTCGTGCCGATCGCCATCGAGTTCCTGCGGGCCCGCTCCAAGGCGAAGAAGAACCCGCCGGTGTCCGAGGGCCCCGGCGGCCAGGCCACCCAGCGCGGCGGGCGGCACGCCAAGCGCTGAGCCCGGTCAGAAGCCGCGGGTCCGCTTCGCGGCGGCGCGGCCCGCGCCGGGTGCCCGCAGGAACAGGCGGGCGATCTCGTTTCCGAGGTTCACGCCGATCGCGATGGCCAGGGCGAGCGCCGCCGCCTTGGCCAGGGAGGTGACGCCCTGGTTGAGGTGGTTCTGGGCGATCGCCAGGACGCCGAAGTACGTGGCGCTACCCGGCAGCAGCGGGCCGATCGCGGCGGTCACGTACAGCAGCGCCGAGGTGTTCCAGTACCGCGAGAGCAACTGGCCGAACAGGCCGACCAGGCCGGCCGCGACGGCCGTCGCCATGATCGGGGAGCCCCCCGCGGTGACCGCGATCGCGGCGTACACCACCCAGGCGACACCGCCGTTCGCGGCCACGATCAGCACGGTGGAACGGTCCTGCTGGAGCAGGACCGCGAAGGTCAGACAGAGCACGATCGAGGCGAGGGTCTGCACGATCGGCTGGTCCTTGGGCTGGAAGATGCCCTCCGGATTGAGCTGTGCGTCGATCTGGAGCCCGCCGTACAGGACGGTCAGGACACCGACGACGATCGCGACGAAGAAGTACCCCACTTCGAGCAGCCGGGCCGCCGCGGTGACGTAGAAGCCGGTCAGGCCGTCCTGGACGGCGGCCACCAGGGCCCGCCCGGGGATCAGGGCGAACAGGCCACCGGTGATGACCGCGGACGCGCTGAGGTCCCACTGGAGCAGGCTGAGGGCCACGCCCATCGCCGCGGGCGGCATCGCGGCCACGGCGAACTGGTAGAACTCCGGCAGGCCGCGGGAGGCGCACAGCCAGGCGAGACGGTCGCCGAGGACCGCGCCGACCGCCGCCACCAGGAACACGGTGATGCCGCCGCCGAGCAGCACGGAGGCCGCCCCGGCGAGCAGCCCGCAGGCGGTGGTGAGGACCCACCCCGGGTAGGGGTGGCGGTTGCGGCGGATCTCCGCGAGGCGCCGGTAGGCCTCTTCGAGCGAGACCTCGTGCTCCTCGCTGGTCATGTCCGTCACGAGCCGGTGCACGGCGGCGAGGCGGGTGTAGTCGGTGCCGCGGCGGCGCACGGTGCGGTTGGCGGTCACCGGGTCGTCCACGAGGGAGGGCTGGTGGGTGATGGCCAGCATGGTGAAGGTGACCGTCGGCTCGCAGCGGTCCAGGCCGTAACTGCGGCAGATCGCGAACATCGCGGCCTCGACGTCCTCGGCGCCCTCGCCGCCCGCGAGCAGCAGCTCGCCGATACGCAGCGTCAGGTCGAGGACGCGGGGCACCGCCGGGCCCGCGTCGTCGTGCTTCTGGATCGGCTCGGCCACCGGCCGGTCGCCGACCGGCATGCGCAGCATGGTGCGCATCCGGTCCTGCCAGGGCGCGTCCTTGGACAGTCGCACGAGCGGCATGGACCCGGTGGTGGCCATCGGGTTCGGCTCGCGCGCGGTGTAGGCGCTGGGCGGGGTGAACGCGGAGGCCGGCTGTTCGGCGGGGGCCTCGATCACCGGGGTGGCAAGCCCCGCGGGGAGGGCGAACTCGGAGGTCGGGGACTCCTCCTCGGGCACCTGCGGCTGCTCCACGCCCTCGGGGGGCGTGAAGGCGCTGCGCGCTTCGTCGGACTGCGGCTTGCGGTCCTCGATCACATCGTGCTGCTCGGCCATCACTGGCCCCTCGCCTCCCTCCGGCCGCTTGCGTGCGTCTGCCCAGTATGTGGGTGGTCATGAGCTGGTACGACTGCGGGCGGCGCACCCCGTAGGTGCACCGCCCGCAGTCGTACCGGAAGATCGCGCGTCAGTGCGCGCCGCCCTGCGCCTCGAGGCGCTTGTAGGAGGCCTCGACCTCGGCCTCGGCCTCGACGCGGCCCACCCAGTCGGCGCCCTCGACGGACTTGCCGGGCTCCAGGTCCTTGTAGACCTCGAAGAAGTGCTGGATCTCCAGGCGGTCGAACTCGGAGACGTGGTGGATGTCGCGCAGGTGCTCCACGCGCGGGTCGGACGCCGGGACGCACAGCAGCTTGTCGTCGCCGCCGGCCTCGTCGGTCATCCGGAACATGCCGATCGCGCGGCACTTGATGACGCAGCCCGGGAAGGTCGGCTCGTCGAGCAGGACCAGGGCGTCCAGCGGGTCGCCGTCCTCGCCGAGGGTGTTCTCGACGAAGCCGTAGTCGGCCGGGTAGCTGGTCGAGGTGAAGAGTCGACGGTCCAGGCGGATCCGGCCGGTCTCGTGGTCGACCTCGTACTTGTTCCGCGATCCCTTCGGGATCTCGATGGTGACGTCGAACTCCACGGGTGGCTCTCCTCCATGATCAGCACATGCATCGGACGGGGCTGCGTCGGCTGCCGTGTACACGGCGGGACGCAGTTCTGGTGATTAAGTGTCCCTCACGCAGGTGTGTGATCGCGAAAGGGGCTGGTCCTCGGTGCCGAGGCCCAAGACATGGCAGCTCACAGCGGGTGCGGCGGCGGTCGGCCTGGCACTGTCGGCCGGGAGCGTGGCCCTGGCCGGACCGTGGGACTCAGGCCAGCGTACGGCCGAGCGGGAGCGGGCCGCATCGTGGGGCGCCAGGGGTGGCGCACATCACCAGAGCCCCATGGATCCGGAGGCTCCGGCTCCGGCCCCGAGCGCGCCCGGCGTCCTCGCGGCCCTCGGTGTTCCCGGCGGCGCCCCGGTCCCCGCGTCCCTTCCCGCGGCCCTCGCCCCCCTGCTCGCCGACCCCGCGCTCGGTCCGCACCCGGCCGCCTCGGTCCTGGACACCGCCACCGGGCAGGAGGTGTACGGCGCCCGCGCGGACGCGCCCATGACGCCGGCCTCCACGGTCAAGATCGCCACCGCGGCCGCGGCCCTCACCGCGCTCCCGCCCGACCACCGCTTCACCACCACCGTGCTGGCCCCGGCCGGGGGTGGGGCGCTCACCCTCGTCGGTGGCGGCGACCCGACCCTGGACACGGCGCGGCTGGCCGCTCTCGCCGACGACACCGCCCGCGCCCTGCGCGCGCGCTCGGTCGGCTCCGTACAACTGGCGTACGACACCTCGCTGTTCAGCGGGTCCGCCGTCCATCCGATCGGGCCGAACGAGAACCTCGCGCCGGTCGTCGCCCTGATGACGGACGAGGGCCGCCAGGACGGCTCCGACAGCGGGCCCGCGGCCCGCACCGGCGACCCCGCGGGCGACACCGCGCGGGCCTTCGCCCGGCTCCTGCGCGCCCGCGGGCTGACGGTCGCCGACCCGGCGCCGGGGACCGGGCCCGCGGACGCCAAGGCCCTGGCGAGCACCCGGTCCGCGCCGCTGCCCGCGATCGTCGAGCGGATGCTGACCAACAGCGACAACGACATCGCCGAGGCCCTGGGCCGCCAGACCGCGCTCGCCACCCACAAGCCCGGCAGCTTCGAGGGCGTGGCCGAGGCGGTGCCCGCCCAGCTCGCCAAGCTCCAACTCCCTTTGCACGGGAGCGTGTTCGCGGACGGCAGCGGGCTGGACCGGACCGACAAGGTCACCGCGGGCCTGCTCACCCGGCTGCTGGCCAAGGCCGGCGAGCCCGGGCACCCCGAGCTGCGCCCGATCCTCACCGGCCTGCCGGTCGCCGGATTCACCGGCACCCTCGGCACCCGCTACGGCACCGCCTCCGCCGCGACCGGCCTGGTCCGGGCGAAGACCGGCACGCTGGCGGGGGCCGGGGTCAACACGTTGGCCGGCACCGTCGTGGGCGCGGACGGCCGGCTGCTGGCGTTCGCGTTCCTGTCCACCTCGGCGCCCGGCGCCGACCCGGCCCCCGCCCAACGGGCCCTGGACCGGCTCGCGACCCGCCTCCTGGAGCACTGAGCGCCGCCGACCGGGTTCCCTTGCGGGGCCGACAACGTACGGTTGACGCATGACTGGCATCGGCGGTGCAGGTACCTCTGGGATGGTCGACTGGAACCTCGCGGTCGCGACCGCGACCCGACTGGTGCGGCCGGGCCCCGACGTGAGCCGTGACGAGGCGCGCGAAATCGTCGCCGAGCTCCGCCGGCACGCCAAGGCCGCCGAGGAACACGTACGGGCGTTCACCCGGATGATCCCGGAGGGCGTCGAACCCGAGGACACCCCGGTCCTGGTCGTGGACCGGGCCGGCTGGGTGAAGGCCAATGTGGCGGGCTTCCGCGAGGTGCTGCGGCCGCTGCTCGACAAGATGCAGGAGCGGCGCGGCGGCGGCCCCGGCGGTGCGGTGTTCGGCGCGGTCGGCGGCAAGGTGACCGGCGTCGAGCTGGGCATGCTGCTGAGCTTCCTGTCCTCGCGGGTGCTCGGCCAGTACGAGACCTTCGCGCCCGCGACCCGGGACCTTCCGGCGGCGCCCGGCGGCGGCGGACGGCTGCTCCTGGTGGCGCCCAACATCGTGCACGTGGAGCGCGAACTCGACGTCGACCCGCACGACTTCAGGCTCTGGGTGTGCCTGCACGAGGAGACCCACCGCACCCAGTTCACGGCCGTGCCCTGGCTGCGCGACCACCTGGAGGGCGAGATCCAGTCGTTCCTGGACGCGACCGAGGTCGACCCGATGAGCGTCCTTGAGCGGCTGCGCGAGGCGGCGCAGTCCCTGGCGGGAGGCCGGCCCGAGGGCGAGGAGGACGACGGCGGACGCTCCCTGGTGGAGCTGGTCCAGACCCCGGAGCAGCGCGAGATCCTCGGCCGGCTCACCGCCGTGATGTCCCTCCTGGAGGGGCACGCGGACTTCGTGATGGACGGGGTCGGCCCGCAGGTCGTGCCGTCGGTGCGCGAGATCCGCGAGAAGTTCAAGGAGCGCCGGGCCAAGGGCGCCTCCCGGCTCGACCAGGCGCTGCGCAAGCTGCTCGGCCTCGACGCGAAGATGCGCCAGTACCGCGACGGCGAGCGCTTCGTGCGGGCCGTGGTCGACGAGGTCGGCATGGACGGCTTCAACCGGGTGTGGACCTCTCCGAACACGCTTCCGACCAAGGCCGAGATCGCGAAGCCCGCGGACTGGGTCGCGCGGGTGCACCACCCCGCGGAGTCCTGACCCGAAGCCGCCGGTGGGCGGGTGTCAACGCGGGAATCACCCATCCGAGGGACCGTGGCGCATGGGTAGGCGTGCAATGCTCGGGTAACGGCTCTGTTCTGTCACCATCTACGCACTCTGTGTGACTGAACGGCCCTCCTGCTCCCCCCGCTTCCTCTCCGCGCCAGAGGCACCCCAACTTCACCGAAGGGCACCGGACATGGGTCCCCATCCTGCGGTCGCAGCGATACGCCTGGCGGTTCGCCGCGTACTCCACGACGTACTGAACGAACACTCCCGCGACCACGAGGCCGCCGCCGTGACCGCGGGGGCCCCCGCCGGCCCCGGGACCGGCGCGCGCACCGCGCCCGAGCCCCTCGTCCTGGTGGCCTGCTCCGGCGGCGCCGACTCCATGGCGCTCGCCTCCGCCCTCGCCTTCGAATCCCGCAAGCTCTCGCTGCGCGCCGGCGGCATCACCGTCGACCACGGCCTCCAGCACGGGTCCGACCTGCGGGCCGCCGAGGTCGTCTCGCGGATGACCGGCCTTGGCCTGGAGCCCGCCGAGTCCATCGCCGTCCAGGTGGGCCGCGAGGGAGGCCCCGAGGCCGCCGCCCGGGACGCCCGCTACGCGGCGCTGGACGCCGCGGCCGAGCGCCACGGCGCCGCCGCGATCCTGCTCGGCCACACCCGTGACGACCAGGCCGAGACCGTGCTGCTCGGCCTCGCCCGGGGCTCCGGTACGCGCTCCCTGTCCGGCATGGCCGCCGTCTCGGGGGCGGCGGGCCGCTACCGGCGCCCCTTCCTGGAGCTCGACCGCCAGACCGCGCGCAAGGCCTGCATGGTCCAGTCGCTGCCCGTCTGGGACGACCCGCACAACGCCGACCCCGCCTACACCCGCTCCCGGCTGCGCCAGGAGGGGCTGCCCGCCCTGGAGAAGGCGCTCGGCAAGGGCGTCGTCGAGGCCCTGGCCCGCACCGCCCAGCTCTCCCGCGACGACGCCGACGCCCTGGACGCCTGGGCCCTCCAGGCGGACGCGACGGTGCGGGACGACGCCGGGCTCCTGGAGTGCGCGAAGCTCTTCGCGCTGCCGCCCGCCGTGCGCCGCCGCATCGTGCGCCGGGAGGTCATCGGGGCGGGCGCGCCCGCCGGTTCGCTCTTCGCCCGCCATGTCGAGGAGGTCGACAAGCTGATCACGAGCTGGCGCGGGCAGCGGGCGATCAATCTCCCGGGCCGCGTCGTCGCGCGTCGGCAGGGTGGCAGACTGGTGATTCGGCAGAGCTGAGCTCACGCACGTACTCGGCTCCCGCACGGACAACAGAAACCCCCCAAGAAAGCGGCCCGGGTGAACGAGAAGGACATGGGCACCGACCTCCAGTCGGTGCTCATCACCAAGGAAGAGATCGACGCGAAGCTGGCGGAGCTGGCCGGGAAGATCGACGCGGAGTACGCGGGCAAGGACCTGCTCCTCGTCGGGGTCCTCAAGGGCGCCGTCATGGTCATGGCGGATCTGGCCCGCGCGCTGTCCACCCCGGTCACCATGGACTGGATGGCCGTCTCCTCGTACGGTGCGGGCACCCAGTCCTCCGGCGTCGTGCGGATCCTCAAGGACCTCGACACCGACATCAAGGGCAAGCACGTCCTGATCGTCGAGGACATCATCGACTCGGGTCTGACCCTGTCGTGGCTCCTTTCCAACCTCGGATCGCGCGAGCCCGCCTCCCTGGAGGTCTGCACGCTGCTCCGTAAGCCGGATGCCGCAAAGGTCGCGATCGACGTCAAGTGGATCGGTTTCGACATCCCCAATGAATTCGTCGTGGGCTACGGCCTCGACTATGCCGAGAAGTACCGGAACCTCCCCTTTGTCGGCACGCTCGCGCCGCACGTCTACGGCGGCTGACGCAAGCACGGGCCGTTTGGGGAACCACAGCACGGCTCCCGCCGTTGGAGCAGGAGAAGGTGCCTTTGTCAGCCGTACCGTGCGACCGCGGGTGACAATGCTGGGGTACCGTCCGAAGAACAGCCTTTACATACAGCCTTAGTCACACTCACAGCAGCATTTACCTACGGGCAGGAGGGACGGGGCGTTCTCGCTCCGTATGGATGGACGTGAAGCGATACTTCCGTGGGCCGGTCATGTGGATCGTGCTGGCCGTCCTCGCCGTGGTCGTGCTGATGCAGGTCGTCGGCTCGGGTGGCGGCTACAAGACGGTCGACACATCCGAGGTCGTTCAGGCGATCAGCAACAAGCAGGTCGAACAGGCCAAGATCACCACTGGCGACAGTCAGGTCATCAAGATCGACCTGAAGAAGGGCCAGAAGGTCAAGGGCAGCAGCAAGGTTCAGGCCAACTACATCGGCGACGCCCAGGCGACCGCCGTGGCCGACCAGCTCCAGTCCGGAGTGAAGGCCGGTGACATCCCCAGTGGGTACACCGTCTCGCCCGACAAGCAGAACCCGTTCCTCGGGATCCTGCTCTCCCTGCTCCCCTTCGTCCTCATCGTCGTGGTCTTCCTGTTCCTGATGAACCAGATGCAGGGCGGCGGCTCCCGAGTCATGAACTTCGGGAAGTCCAAGGCCAAGCTCATCACCAAGGACACCCCGAAGACGACCTTCGCCGATGTGGCGGGGTCCGACGAGGCGGTCGAGGAGCTCCACGAGATCAAGGAGTTCCTCCAGGAGCCGGCGAAGTTCCAGGCCGTCGGCGCCAAGATCCCCAAGGGCGTGCTGCTGTACGGCCCGCCCGGTACGGGCAAGACGCTGCTCGCCCGCGCCGTCGCGGGTGAGGCCGGTGTCCCCTTCTACTCGATCTCCGGCTCCGACTTCGTCGAGATGTTCGTGGGTGTCGGCGCCTCGCGCGTCCGCGACCTCTTCGAGCAGGCCAAGGCGAACGCCCCGGCGATCGTCTTCGTCGACGAGATCGACGCCGTCGGCCGGCACCGTGGTGCGGGTCTCGGCGGCGGTCACGACGAGCGCGAGCAGACCCTCAACCAGCTGCTCGTCGAGATGGACGGCTTCGACGTGAAGGGCGGCGTCATCCTGATCGCCGCCACCAACCGGCCCGACATCCTCGACCCGGCGCTGCTGCGCCCGGGCCGCTTCGACCGCCAGATCGCGGTCGACCGGCCGGACATGCAGGGCCGTCTGGAGATCCTCAAGGTCCACCAGAAGGGCAAGCCGGTCGCCCCGGACGTCGACCTGTCGGCCGTCGCCCGTCGCACCCCCGGCTTCACCGGCGCCGACCTGGCGAACGTGCTGAACGAAGCGGCGCTCCTGACGGCGCGCAGCGACAAGAAGCTGATCGACAACCACGCGCTGGACGAGGCGATCGACCGCGTCGTGGCGGGTCCGCAGAAGCGGACGCGGATCATGTCCGAGAAGGAAAAGAAGATCACCGCGTACCACGAGGGCGGACACGCCCTGGTCGCCGCGGCCTCCCCCAACTCGGACCCGGTCCACAAGATCACCATCCTGTCGCGCGGCCGGGCCCTGGGCTACACCATGGTCCTGCCGGACGAGGACAAGTACTCGACCACCCGCAACGAGATGCTCGACCAGCTCGCGTACATGCTGGGCGGGCGCGCGGCCGAGGAGCTCGTCTTCCACGACCCGACGACGGGCGCGGCCAACGACATCGAGAAGGCCACGGCCACCGCTCGCGCGATGGTCACGCAGTACGGCATGACCGAGCGGCTCGGCGCGATCAAGTTCGGTGGCGACAACACCGAGCCGTTCCTCGGCCGCGAGATGGGCCACCAGCGCGACTACTCGGAAGAGGTCGCGGCGCTCGTCGACGAAGAGGTCAAGAAGCTCATCGAGACGGCGCACAACGAGGCCTGGGAGATCCTGGTCGAGAACCGCGACATCCTCGACAAGCTGGTCCTGGAGCTCCTGGAGAAGGAGACCCTCAGCAAGGAGCAGATCGCCGAGGTGTTCTCGGGCATCGTCAAGCGCCCGGCCCGCCCGGCCTGGACCGGTTCCTCGCGGCGTACGCCGTCCACGAGGCCCCCGGTGCTCTCGCCGAAGGAGCTGGCGCTCACCAACGGCGCCACCACCAGCACCAACGGCTCCATCCCGCTGGACACCCCCACGGAGGCCGCTCCGGCCCCCGAGGACCGTCCCGAGAGCTGAGTCCCGGGGCCCGCGACGGCCCCGGAATGCATGCCGCGCCCCCCGGGTTCTAGCCTGTGGGGGCGCGGGTGTTTTTCGGCCACGCGCATGGATGACGTTCGAGGAACGAGGCACAGATGACCGACCCGGTGACGCTGGACGGCGAAACCAAGATCGGCGAGTTCGACGAGAAGCGGGCCGAGAACGCCGTACGCGAGCTCCTCATAGCCGTCGGCGAGGACCCGGACCGCGAAGGCCTCCAGGAGACGCCGGCGCGGGTGGCCCGTGCCTACCGGGAGATCCTGGCGGGTCTGCGTCAGACGCCCGAGGAGGTGCTGACGACCACCTTCGACCTGGGTCATGACGAGATGGTCCTGGTCAAGGACATCGAGATCGTCTCGCTCTGCGAACACCATCTGCTGCCCTTCCACGGCGTGGCCCATGTCGGCTACATCCCGGCCGAGTCGGGCAAGATAACCGGTCTTTCGAAGCTGGCCCGCCTGGTGGACGTGTTCGCCCGCAGGCCCCAGGTGCAGGAGCGCCTCACCACGCAGGTGGCGGACTCGCTGATGCGCATCCTGGACGCCCGGGGAGCCATCGTGGTGATCGAGGCGGAGCACATGTGCATGTCGGTACGCGGCATCCGCAAGCCCGGCGCCAAGACGACCACGTCGGCGGTGCGCGGCCAGCTGCGCGACCCTGCCACGCGCAGCGAGGCGATGAGCCTGATCGTGGCCCGCTGAGCGGGTTCTCGCGAAGTTACGGCCCCTGCCGACGGCGGCCGAGGCCCCGCCCGTACCGGCCGATGACAGGACTCAACTCCCGTACGCCGACCGGTGGTTGGGGCGGACGATCGCATGGAACGGCCCCGGCCCCCGCGCAGAGCGGGGAGCCGGGGCCGTTCGGTGTCCCGGGCCGGCGGCGGGTCAGGTGACCGGGGCCGTGGTGTCGTCCTCGTCGTCGGGGAGCTTGCAGACGCGTTCCAGGAACAGGGCGGCGGCCACGACGGCGATACCGGCCAGGACCGAGAAGCCGGCGTAGATCGCCTGGTCGCGGCGGGGCGGTACGTCGAGATAGCTCAGCAGATAGACGCCGGTGCCGCCGTACATCCCGCACACCAGGGCCGCGACGAGGGCGCTGGCCTGGCCGAAGACCACCGCGCGCGCGGCCATCAGGGGCTCCACGCCCTTGGCTCCCGGCCGGCGCTCGCGCTGGGCGCGCAGCCGGGCGCGGATGGACAGGCCGGTGGCGAGCAGGACGACGGCGATCACCCCGAGCACGATGGGCGCCGCGAGCGGCACGCTCGGGAGGGTGGACACCGAGTCCCACAGCCGGGCGATCGCCCAGGAGAGCACTCCGGCGACGACGAACAGCCCGGCCAGCACACCCAGGCGCAGTTGCTTCACGGAGTAGTGCCCTTCGCGTCTTTGCGGTCGTGTGGAGTCCGGTGCGCTTCCGGCGTCCCGAAGGACGCCGGAGCCGCGTGACCGGCCACGGACGGCGCACGCTCCACGCGCTCCACGTCCGCGGAGCACCCGGTGGCCGACCTCAGAAGCGTAACGACTACTCGGGCAGGCGGAGTTCCAGGTCGGCGCGGGGTTCCACGCCGGCGCGGCCCACGGCGCTCAGCAGGTCGGCGATCGCGCCGTGTCCGGTGAGCTGCGCCTCGGGGTCCACGTCGAACCAGGGGGCGAGCACGAAGGCCCGCTGGTGGGCGCGGGGGTGGGGGAGGGTGAGGACCGGGTCGTCGGAGACGACGTCCGCGTAGGCAACGATGTCCACGTCGATGGTGCGCGGACCCCAGCGCTCGTCGCGGACCCGGGCGAAGGCCTCTTCGATGGCGTGGCCGCGCTCCAGGAGCGAGGCCGGCGGCAGGGTGGTCTTCACGACGACGACCGCGTTGAAGTACGAGGGCTGGGAGCCGGGGTCGACGCCCCAGGGCTCGGTCTCGTACACCGGGGAGACGGCTTTCACGCGCAGCCCGGGCGTGTCCTCCAGGGCGTCGATGGCGCCCTGGAGCGTCTCCAGGCGGTTGCCCAGGTTCGAACCGAGCGCGATGACGGCGCGGCGCGGGTTGGAGAGCGTCACATCGGCCGCGTCGACCTGCTCGACCACGGAGGCGGGCACCGGCTGTACGGTCGGGTCGCTCTGGGCGGCCCCCTGCGAATACACGCTCATACTCGGCTCCGGGTGATGGTGATGGTCACGTCGTCGAACGGGACGGTGATCGGCGCGTCCGGCTTGTGGACGACCACTTCCACCTCCTGGACGCCTTCGTGCTTGAGGCACTGCTGGGCGATGCGCTCGGCGAGCGTCTCGATCAGGTCGACGGGCTCGCCCTGGACGACGTCCACGACCTCCTCGGCCACCACGCCGTAGTGCACGGTCTTCGCCAGGTCGTCGTCGACCGCCGCGGGGCGGGTGTCGAGGCCGAGCACCAGGTCCACGATGAAGGTCTGGCCCTCCTCGCGCTCCCGGGGGAAGACGCCATGGTGCCCACGGGCCTTGAGGCCGCGCAGCGCGACACGATCCACGCGAATCACTCCTGCTGTCGTTGGTCAGACGGGCATGCGGCCGCGTGCGGGCGGCACGGTGCCCACGATCGAATCTACCTGCGGGCACTGACAGTGCTTGCCCACGGGGGCTATGGACAGATCGGGACAGGCCTGGTAGCCGCCCCTACCCGATGGTCCCCGGTTCAATCCTCGGGGAGCCCCAATCCTGCCCGGATTCAGTCCTCTTCCGGCTCTTCGTCGCCCGATTCGGCCAGCACCGGCGAGCCGTGGTGGGACCAGAGCCGCCAGCCCCCGGATGTGCGGCGGAACACATTGGTGGCGACCACGAGCTGGCCGACGAGCGGGCCCAGCTCGCCGCTCTCCTCGGCGGGGCCGCCGCTGAGGATGTTCTCGGTGCAGGTGACCAGCGCGGTGTCGCCCAGGATGACGACCTTCACATCGGTCAGGAAGAACTGGATGTACTCCGTGTTCGCCATGATCAGGGCGTACGAGCGGAGCACCTCGCCGCGCCCGGAGAGCACCGGCCAGCCCGGGTGGACGCAGGAGATCCCGGTGTCGCCGGCCTCGGTGGCGTCCAGCCGGAGGGCGGACAGCTCGTCGAAGTCGCCCCGCTCCAGGGTCTCGTAGAACGCGGTGTTGGCGCGCTCGACCGCCTCGCTTTCGGTACGCGGGCTCACCGGGCTCCCTCGACGGCGCGCGCCACGCGGACGGCGTCGGCGGTGGCCCGCACCTCGTGGACGCGCACCGCCCAGGCGCCCTCGTGGGCGGCTATGGCGGAGACGGCGGCGGTGGCCGCGTCGCGTTCGCGGGCGGGGGGCGGGGGCGCGCCCTCGGGGCCGGCCAGGACGTGGCCGAGGAAGCGTTTGCGGGAGGCGGCGACCAGGACGGGCCGGCCCAGCCCGCGCAGTTCGGCGAGGTGGGCGACGAGGGCGAGGTCGTGCTCGGCCTGCTTGGCGAAGCCGAGGCCGGGGTCGATGACGAGGCGCTCGGGGGCGATGCCGCCCTCGATGACGGCCTCGATGCGGGCGCGGAGTTCGGCGACGACCTCGGCCACCACGTCGGTGTAGACCGCGCGGCTGTTCATGTCCTGGCTGAAGCCGCGCCAGTGCATGACGACGAAGGGGGCGCCGGTGGCGGCGACGGCGGGGATCATCGCGGGGTCGGCGAGGCCGCCGCTGACGTCGTTGACCAGGACCGCGCCCGCCGCGACGGCCTGTTCGGCGACGCGGGCGCGCATGGTGTCGACGGAGACGGTGACGCCCTCGGCGGCCAGGCCCCGTACGACGGGGACGACGCGGCGCAGCTCCTCGGCCTCGTCCACGCGGGAGGCGCCGGGGCGGGTGGACTCGCCGCCGACGTCGACGAGGTCGGCGCCCTCGGCGACGAGGTCGAGGCCGTGCTTGACGGCGGTGGAGGTGTCGAACCACCGGCCGCCGTCGGAGAAGGAGTCGGGCGTCACATTGACCACGCCCATGACCGCGCAGCGGTCCCATTCGGGCAGGCCTTCGACGGACCCCCGTCCGTGCAACGTACTCATACGTCCAGCGTAGGCGTCAGCCGCTGGTTCCCGGACCACGCTCGGGGGTGGCGAAAAGGCGCTGGAGGAGATCGTGCAGGGCGACCCGGTCGGCGTCCGGGAGGCCGTCGAGGGCGGTGTGGGTGGCGAGCATGCCGGTGCGGACCGTCTCCACCGTGCGCATGCCGTCCTCGGTGAGGACGACGTTCTTGACGCGGCGGTCGGTGGGGCTCGGCTCGCGGCGCACCAGGGAGCGGGCTTCGAGGCGGTCGATGATGCCGGTCACGTTCGAGGCGTCGCAGTGCAGCGTGGTGGCGAGCGAGCGCATGGAGGCGGGGCCCCGGCGCAGCACGGTCAGGGTCTTGGCCTGGCTGGAGGTGAGCCCCTCGTCGGCCGCGGCCGACGAGAAGTCGCCGTAGAAGCCGGCCAGGGAGTCCCAGATGGCATCCATGAGCGCGGCGTTGCTGACGGCGGGGGGCGGGCTGGTTCCAGGCATGACGCCCACTGTACCCGCGATTCGAGCGAAACTTGACTACCTCAACCTTTGATGTTTACCTTCATTAAGTTGCTTGAGGTAATCAAGCTTCGCTTTGCACCCGTTCCTCCTCAGCCGTACGGAAGAAACAGTGACCACTAACCAACGCCCCCGCGGCGGTACCGGGCTCGTCCTGGTCCTCGGCCTCGCGGCCATGGTCGTCTCGATGATGCAGACCCTGGTCGTGCCGATCCTCGGGATCATCCAGAACGACCTCGGCACCACCACCTCGGGCGTGAGCTGGGTCACCACCGCGACCCTGCTGTCCGCGGCCGTCTTCACCCCGCTGCTCGGCCGCTTCGGCGACATGCACGGCAAGAAGCCCACGCTGATCGGTGTGCTCGTGGTCATGGTCGCGGGCTCCGTGCTCGCCGCCACCACCAGCTCGCTCGTCCTGCTCATCGTCGGCCGGGTGCTCCAGGGCGCGGCCACCGCGATCTTCCCGCTGGCGCTGTCCGTGCTGCGCGAGGAGATCCCGCCGCAGAAGCTGCACGGCGCCATGGCGCTGGTCAGCGGCACCCTGGCGTTCGGCAGCGGCCTCGCGCTCGTCGGCGCGGGCCTGCTCACGCAGGGCTCGCACCCCGACTACCACCGGGTCTTCTGGCTCGCCGTGATCCTCGCGGTCCTGGCGCTGGTCGCCGTCATCGTGGTCGTGCCCGCCTCCCGTACGAAGACGGGCGGACGCACCGACTGGTTCGGCGCCGCCACCCTGGCCGCCTTCCTCGTCCTGCTCCTGCTGCCCATCTCCCAGGGGCACGAGTGGGGCTGGTCCTCCGGCCGTACGATCGGGCTCTTCGTCGCCGCCGTCCTGATGGCCGGGGTCTGGGTGTTCGTCGAGCGCAAGGTCGCCGCGCCCATGGTCGACATGCGGATGTTCGCGCACCGGCCGGTCCTCTTCACCAACCTCGCCGGGCTGCTCCTCGGCTTCGCGATGTTCTCGCAGTTCATCGGCGTCTCGTACCTGGTGCAGATGCCGGACGAGCTGACCGGATACGGCTTCTCGGCGTCCGTGCTGCGCGCCTCCGTCGAGTACCTGCTGCCGACCACGCTCGTCTCGCTCGTCGCCGCCCCCCTCGGCGGGCTCCTCGTGGGCCGCATCGGGGCGCGCTTCACCCTCGCGGCGGGCGCGGCCTTCGGTGTCCTCGGCTTCGCCTGGCTGACCGGGGCGCACGACTCGACGTCGTCCGTCATCCTCGCGGGCATGCTGATCGGTGCCGCGATCAGCTTCGGGTACGCCGCGATGCCCGCGCTCATCGTGGCGAGCGTCCCGCACCACCAGACGGGTATCGCGAACGGGATCAACTCCATCTCGCGTTCGGTGGGTTCGGCGATCGCCAGTGCGGTGATCACCTCGCTGCTGGCCTCGAAGGTGCTGTCCGGGCTGCCCAAGGGTGTGCCTCCGCTGCCGGCGGAGAGCCAGTTCACGCTGTCGTTCGCGCTGGCCGGGGTCGCGTTCGTGCTGGTGGTCGGGGTGGCTCTGGTGGGCCTCTCCTCCGACCGGTCCCGCTCGAAGGTCACGTCCTCCGCCCCGGCGCCGGCGGAGCCGGCCCTGGAACGCGCCTAGCCCTCCGGGGGGCTCGGGGTGGGGGGTGCCTTTGCCCAGGGCGGGCTGGTTCGGCCCACCTGGGGCTCCGCCCCAGACCCCGGTGTGTTTTCCCACCCACCCGCCCGTGCGGCGGGGTTGGCTGGTTCCGGGACCTCTGGGGCTCCGCCCCAGACCCCGTTCGCGCCTGAACGGTGCTCGTCCTCAATCGCCGGACGGGCTGAAATGCCCGATGCGGGCCAGCACCAGTACCGCCAAGGGGCGCGGGGAACTGCGCGAGACGCGAGCACGGTCCGCAGGATCGAGCGGGTTTCAGGGGCGCGGGGAACTGCGCGAGAAGCGACCACGGTCCGCAGGGTCGAGAGGGGTTAGGGGCGCGGGGAACTGCGCGACCAGCCACCTGGGGCCCGCAGACGAAAGCGGGTTGGGGGGCGCGGGGAACTGCGCGAGAAGCGAGCACGGTCCGCAGGCCGAAGGGCATTCAGGGGCGCGGGGAACTGCGCAAACCAGCCCACCCACCCCGGGCCCCGGCCCACGAAAAGCAGAACCCCGGCACCGCACCCCCCGCAGGGGGCCCGGCACCGGGGTGTGGGCGGGAGGGGGGGACCCCTACGCCGCTCTCATCTCGCGCTCCTTGGACGGCGCATGCGCACACGCCCGATCCCGCCGAGCCGCCCGCGTCAGGCGGGCCAGCGGGCCCGGCAGGCCCAGGTTCACGAAGCCCTCCGCCTGCATCACGGCGAAGCCGATGCGGGGGAGGTCGGCGTGGGCCCGGTAGACCATGAAGCGCGGCTCCCAGCGCGGCTGGAACTTCGCGTTGAACTTGTACAGCGACTCGATCTGGAACCAGCGGGAGAGGAAGACGAGCAGGCCCCGCCACAGGCGCAGGACCGGGCCCGCGCCGATCTTCTCGCCGCGCGCCAGCGCCGAGCGGAACATCGCGAAGTTCAGCGAGACCTGGCGTACGCCGATCTTCTCGCAGGCCTGGAGCGAGGCCACGATGAGCAGCTCGTTCATGCCGGGGTCGGCCGAGCGGTCGCGGCGCATCATCTCCAGGGACATTCCGTCCTTGCCCCAGGGGACGAAGTGCAGGATGGCCTTCAGGTCGCCGAAGGGGGAGGGGGCCGCGCCCTCGTCGTCGGCCTTGTGGGCGGTGGCGATCACGCAGTCGCCGTCGTTGGGGTCGCCGATGCGGCCGAGCGCCATCGAGAAGCCGCGCTCGGTGTCGGTGCCGCGCCAGTCCTCGGCGGCCCGCCGGATGCGCTCGAGCTCTCCGTCGGAGAGGTCACGAACGCGCCGTACGCGGGTTTCGTAGCCATTGCGCTCGATGCGCTTGACCATCTGACGTACGTTCCGCATGGCGCGTCCGGCCAGGGAGAAATCCGCGACGTCCACCACCGCCTCGTCACCCAGCTCCAGGGCGTCGAGCCCGGTCTCGCGGGTCCAGACCTCGCCGCCGGTCTCGGAGCAGCCGACGACCGCCGGGGTCCAGGAGTGCGCCTTGGCCTCGTCCATGAAGCGTTCGATGGCGCCGGGCCAGGCCTCGACGTCGCCGATGGGGTCGCCGGAGGCGAGCATCACGCCGGAGACCACGCGGTAGGTGACGGCCGCCTTGCCGCTGGGCGAGAAGACGACGGCCTTGTCGCGGCGCAGCGCGAAGTGGCCGAGCGAGTCGCGGGCGCCGTGCTTGGCGAGGAGGTCGCGGAGCTTGTGCTCGTCGTCCTGGGTGAGCCGGGCGGCCGGGTGCTCGGGGCGGAAAGCCAGGTAGATGGTGGTGACGGCGGTGAGCAGGCCGAGCGCGCCGAGCGAGTAGCCGACGGTCCAGCTGGTCTTGCCCTGGTACTCGACCGGGCCCTCGAAGCCGAAGAGGCCGTACATCACGTGCTGGATGCGGTCCACGATGCTCGGGTTGCCGACGGTGCGGTGCGGGTGGACGCTCACGATGACCAGGCCCAGGCCCAGCGAGCTCGCCCCCATCAGGAAGAAGTTCGCCACCGCCTTCCAGCGGCTGCGCGGGTCGGGCAGCGCGTTGAACTCGCTCCGGTGGCGGACGAGCAGCGTGAGAAGTACCAATGAGATCAGTACGCCGACGACGGAGTGCCGGTACCAGAACTGGGCCACCGCCCCGATGGGCAGCAGCACCACGGCGGCCCGCCAGGCACGCCGCTTGCGGCGCTTCAGACCGTGGGCGAGGAGCAGCAGGAGGATGCCGGCGCTGAGCGCCACGGCTGCCGCGAAGGGGCCGAAGGTGCCCGGCAGCACCTCGCTGACCGTGTGGAACCGACTGTGCCGGACGCGATCGAAGACTCCGGCCGCGATGTCCAGGAGGCCCACGATCGTGCAGGCCGTACCGACCAGCTTGGGAACCGACTCCGCGCGCGGTCCGCCGAGGACCTTTCGTACACGAGTCGGAACCGATCCGTTTTTGTCCCCATCTATCCTGACAGACATCGCTTCCCGTGACTCCGCGAGAGATTCAGTTGGCCGGGGGACGGCGTCCGCGCCGTCCAGCCGGACAATTTGCGCCCTCTAGGACGGGACTTGAGGGGGGCGGGTTCCCTCGGTCCCAGGAAAATCTCAGCCAGAAAGTTTCATCGACTCATGGGTCTCACGAGCAACAAGGTGCTGGCACTCGCCGCGTTCCTGGCGGTGGTGCTGTTCGCGGTCACCATCTGGTTGTGGCCGCGCCTGGCGCGTCGCAGCTGGAAGGCAGTGACGGGCCGGATCGGGCTGCTGCTCGCGACCCAGCTGGCGATCTTCGCCTCGGTCGGTCTCGCCGCCAACAACTCGTTCCTCTTCTACGGATCCTGGGCGGATCTGTTCGGACAGGAGCAGGACCTGGGCACGGTCGTCGACCATTCGGCGGGCGGCAAGAACATCAAGGTCGTCGGCACGCAGAAGCCGGACACCCCGGGCGCGGGAAAGCCGCAGCTCGGGGGCGAGATCCAGAAGATCGTGCTGGGCGGTGAGAAGTCGAAGATAACCAGCCCCGCCTATGTGTATCTGCCGCCCGAGTACTTCCAGAAGGCGTACGAGCACAAGACGTTTCCCGCCTCGATCGTGCTGACCGGGTACCCGGGCACGGCCGAGAACCTGCTCAAGGGACTGCGGTATCCCAAGACGGCCTGGGCGCAGGCCAAGCAGAAGAAGATGCAGCCGATGATCCTGGTGATGATGCGGCCCACCGTGGCGGGCCAGCGCGACACCGAGTGCGTCGACATACCCGGCGGCCCGCAGACCGAGACGTTCTTCGCCAAGGACGTGCCGGACGCGATATCGGCGAACTACCGCGTCGGCACCAAGCCCGCGAACTGGGGCTTCATCGGCAACTCCACGGGCGGCTACTGCGCCCTGAAGATCGGCATGCACCACCCCGAGAGGTTCGCGGCGAGCGCGGGCCTCTCGGCGTACTACGACGCGGCGGACGACCCGACGACCGGTGACCTCTTCCACGGCGACAAGCGCGAGCGCAACCGCGCCAACCTGCTGTGGAGCCTGGACCACATCAAGCCCGGCCCCTCGTCCTTCCTGGTCACCAGCTCGCTGTCGGGCGAGGAGAACTACAAGCCGACCCAGTCCTTCATCAAGAAGGTCAAGGCGCCCGGCCGGGTCTCCTCGATCACCCTGGACAGCGGCGGCCACAACTTCAACACCTGGCGCCGCGAGATACCGCCGACGCTGGAGTGGATCAGCGGGCGGCTCAGCGCGAACTGACCGGCCGGGCCCCTCCCCGCGCGCTCAGCGCGAGCTGACCGATTCGACCTTCACCTCGGTACGGGGCACGGCGTGGGCGTCCGCGTCGATGGAGCGGCGCAGCGCCTCGTGGAGGCGGGCCGGGGTGAGGACGCCGAGGAAGCGGCCCCGCTCCTCGCGGTCGATCACCGCGATCCAGCCCGCGTCGTGCTGGAGCATCGTGGCGAAGGCCTGCTTGAGGGAGGCGCCGACCGGCAGCCAGGCCTCCATGCGCCGGGCGTGCTCGCGGACCGTGCCCGTGCCGAGGCGGGCCTGCTCGCCGGAGATCCAGCCGTGCAGATTGTCGTCGCCGTCCAGGACGACCGCCCAGCGCGCGATGTCGGCGGGCAGCGGGTCGTCGAGATGGACCACGGGCGGCTGGTCGAGGTCGCCCTCCTCGATGGGCGTCACCGAGAGCCGCTTCAGGCCCCGGTCGGCGCCGACGAAGTCCGCGACATAGGGGGTGGCGGGGGCGCCGAGCACGGTGGCAGGGGCGTCGAACTGCTCGATGGCGCCCTGCCCGTAGACCGCGATGCGGTCGCCGAGCCGGACCGCCTCCTCGATGTCGTGGGTGACGAACAGCACCGTCTTGCGCACCTGCGACTGGAGGCGGAGGAACTCGTTCTGGAGCCGCTCGCGCACCACCGGGTCGACCGCGCCGAACGGCTCGTCCATCAAAAGCACCGGCGGGTCGGCCGCCAACGCCCTTGCCACGCCCACCCGTTGGCGCTGGCCGCCCGAGAGCTGCTCGGGGTAGCGCGAGCCGTAGGTCTTGGGGTCGAGCCCGACCAGGTCGAGCAGTTCGGCCGCGCGCTCGTGGGCCGTGGCCTTCTTGACGCCGAGCAGATGCGGGACGGTCGCGGTGTTCTCCAGGACCGTCCTGTGCGGGAAGAGCCCGACCTGCTGGATCACATAGCCGATGCGGCGCCGCAGTTGGACGGGATCGACGGTCGCTATGTCCTCGCCGTCCAGGAATATCCGGCCCTCGGTCGGCTCGATGAGCCGGTTGACCATCTTCATGGTGGTGGTCTTGCCGCACCCCGACGGGCCGACCAGGGTGACCAGTTCACCCTCGGCCACCTCGAAGGACAGATCGTCCACGGCGGTGGTGCCGTCGGCGTACCGCTTGGTGACGTGCTCGAACCGGATCATGGTTCCCCATTGTGAAGGCTGGTGGGCGCGCTTGTGTGAAGCCCATGTTGCTGTACGGCAAAGGCCCACGGCGATTGTCAGTGGGCGGGGATAGGGTTTGGTACGTACGTTCGGGGCAGAGGTATCGGCATGCCCGGGGGAGGTGGGGGAGTGGCGCGGAACTGCCTGGCGGCCAACGACTGGATCTGTTGGGAGTACGTCAGCTCCCGCAGCCAGGAGCTCACCGACGCGACGGTCCAGCACATCTGGATCACCGCGGTCTCGGTCCTGATCGGCCTGCTCGTCGCCTTCCCCCTCGCGCTGCTCGCGCGCGGCCGCAAGGGCGTCGCGGCCACCGTCCTCGGCGTGACGACCGTGCTGTACACGGTGCCGTCCCTTGCCATGTTCGCGCTGCTGCTCCCCTTGTTCGGCCTCTCGGCCGGTCTGGTGATCACGGGGCTCGTCCTCTACTCCCTGACGATCCTGGTGCGGAACATCCTGGCCGGGCTCGAATCCGTGCCGCCCGACGCCCTGGAGGCGGCCCGCGGCATGGGGTACGGGCGCATACGGCTGCTGTTCGAGGTCGAGCTGCCGCTCGCGCTGCCCGCGCTGATGGCCGGGCTCCGGATCGCCACGGTGGCCACCGTCGCGCTGACCACGATCGGCTCGCTGGTCGACCACGGGGGCCTGGGCAACCTCATCGAGCAGGGTCTGCCCACCTTCTTCAAGGCGCAGATCCTCACCGCCTCCGTGCTCTGCGTGGTGCTGGCGATCGCCGCCGACCTGCTGCTCCTCGGCCTCCAGCGGCTGCTGACACCGTGGACGCGGATCCGTACGGCGAAGGCGGGCTGAGCGATGGGAGTCTTCACACAGGCCTGGTCGTGGCTGGCCACCGGCTCCAACTGGTCGGGGGAGGACGGCGCCTGGCACCGGCTCGGCGAGCATGTGTACGTCAGCGCGCTGGCCCTGCTGGTGTCCTGCCTGGTCGCCCTGCCGCTGGCGCTGTGGCTCGGCCACATCGGCAAGGGCGGCGCGCTCGCCGTGAACCTGTCCAACGTGGGCCGGGCCATCCCCGTGTTCGCGGTGCTGGCCCTGTTCATGGTGACGCCGCTGCGCAACGCCGGCTATCTGCCCACCGTGATCGCCCTGGTGCTCTTCGCGGTGCCGCCGCTGCTGACCAACGCCTATGTCGGCATGCGCGAGGTGGACCCGGCGGCGGTGGAGGCGGCCCGCGGCATGGGGATGTCGGGGCGCCAGCTCTTCCTCCGGGTCGAACTGCCGCTCGCCTACCCGCTGATCATGACCGGGCTCCGCTCGGCCGCGGTGCAGATCATCGCCACCGCGACGATCGCGGCGATGGCGGGCCTCGGCGGGCTCGGCCGCATCGTCACCGAGGGATTCGCGGTGTACGACACCCCGCAGGTGGTGGCCGGCGCGATGCTGGTGGCGGCGCTGGCCCTGCTGGTGGAGGGCGTCCTGGTGATGGTGGACCGCGTCTTCAGCCCGGTGCGGGGGCGTTCGTGACCCGGTGACCCCACCCCACCGTGCACACCCCGCACACCCCGGCACGCCCGGCACGCCCGGCTCCCCCGATCCCGCAACTCCCGTGATTTCGCGATGTCTCCTGGATGGTGAACCCCTCATGAGCAAGATCCTGCGCACGACCGGTGCGGTGCTCGGCACGCTGGCCCTGGCCGGCACGCTCGCCGCGTGCGGCGGCGACAGCCTGGAAAAGAGCAAAGCCAAAGACGGTACGAGCGGTACGAGCGGTTCGAGCAGTTCGGGCGGCTCCAGCAGTACGGGCGGCGGGAAGAAGGGCTCGCTGGTGGTCGGCGCGGCCGGCTTCACCGAGTCCGCGGTCCTGGCGGAGCTGTACTCGCAGGTCCTGGCCGACGCCGGGTACGCGACCTCCATCACCACCGTGAAGAACCGCGAACTGTACGAACCCGCCCTGGAGAAGGGCGAGATCGACGTCGTGCCGGAATACGCGGCAACGCTCACCGAATTCCTCAATGCCAAGGTGAACGGCGACAAGGCGAAGGACAAGCCGCTCGCCTCCAGCGATGTCTCCGCCACGGTGGCCGAACTGACCAAGCTCGCCGGGCCGCGCGGTCTGAAGGTTCTCCCCGCCGGTGAGGCCGTCGACCAGAACGCGTTCGCGGTGACCAAGGAATTCGCCACCAAGAACAACCTCAAGTCCCTTTCGGACCTCGGCGCCGCCAAGGTGAAGGTGAAGGTCGCCGCCGGTGACGAGTGCAAGATCCGGCCGTTCTGCGCGCCGGGTCTGACCTCCAAGTACGGCATCGACGTCACGGGCATCGACCCCAAGGGCGTCGGCACCCCGGGCGCCAAGCAGGCCGTCAAGGACGGGGTGGACCAGTTGGTGCTGACCACCACGACGGACGCGAGCCTGGACACCTACGGCCTGGTGCTGCTCCAGGACGACAAGAAGCTCCAGAACGCGGACAACGTACTGCCGGTCGTCCATGCGAAGGACGCGGGCGGCCAGGAGATAACCGACGCGCTCGGCAAGCTCACCAAGGCGCTGACCACGGCCGATCTGGTCGATCTCAACCGGAAGGTCGACGCCGAGCGGGCCAAGCCGGCGGATGTCGCGAAGGCGTATCTCCAGTCGAAGGGCCTGATCAAGAAGTAGCCGAATTCGGCGATCGGAGTAACTACCGGGGAACAGATTGACGGGCGGGGGTCCATGGGGGCGCTACGCACGGTAAATTTCAGGCCATGCCACGTGGACGCCACCGTCATTCCCCTCCGCTGCACCGGCTCCTCCAGCCGTCGGCCGTCGCCGGCGTCTCCGTCATCTGCGCCGGGGGCGCCTGGCTCGTCGATCAGCCAACGGCGCTGCGGGCGTTGGCCGCCGCGGCCGCCGCGGCCTGCGTCACCGGCTCGGTGCTCATGCGCGCCTGGGACCGGGCGGCGGGCCGCCGGGTCGCCGAGCTGACCCGCTCGCGCGCCGCCGACCAGTGGCGCACCGAGGAGCGGATCGCCGAGCTGGAGACGGAGTTGGAGGAGTCGCGCGAGCTGCGCGGCCGCCTCGACGCCAAGCTCCGCACCAAACGCATGGAGCTGGCCGCGCTGCGCGGCGAGCACGCGGCCCTGCTGCGCCGCTACGCCAACGCCGAGACCGAGCGGGCCAGCGCCCTGGAAGGCCGGCGGCAGCTCGCCCTGGAGTCCACCGGACCCAAGGCGCTCATGCCGTCCGGCAGCACGCCCACCCCTGCCTCCTACCTCGCGGCGGCCCGCGCCCTGGAGAGCCTCGCGCTCAGTGCCGAACGCCAGGCGAAGGCGCGGGCCGAGGCCGAGGCGTCCCGGGCGCGCGAGTCCGGCGACGCAGGGCCCGGCGAGTTCCAGCAGGCCCGCGCGTCCAGGCCGTCCCGGGAGGATGAGGAGCCGCAGGGGAAGCGCGCGGCGGCCCTCGGCAACGGGGAGCACTCCCGTCCGTCGGCCGCCCTCACCACCGGCCCCCGCCGGGCCGAACTGCCCGCGCCCCCGGCGCCGGTGGCCGCCGCGGTCGTCCCCCATCTCGCCCGCCGCGCGGTGCGCCCCGAGGGCAGCTTCGACTTCTTCGGCACGGGCGGCGCCCAGGCGGAGGCCGCCGAACAGAAGGCCGCCGCGATCGAGGCCGTCCAGGACGAGGACCTCGCCGACGTGGTGGGCGCCGAAGTACTGGCGAACCGGGCCCAGCAGGGCCCCGGCAAAGTGGTCGGCGAGGTCATCGACCTGACTGTCCACGACGAGACGGAACAACTGGACGTGGCGGAACTGAGGACCGCGATCTCGTAGCGTCCGCCCGCTTGTGCGGTGCGGACGGTGACCTCGCGCGGCGGTGCCGCGCGGGGGTGAGCGGCCGCGCACGCCGGGCGGTCGACCGGACGGCATCGGGGAGGGCACGTGGCGCGGGCTCACGAGCACAGGCGCCCCTGCGCAGGGCGCCCGGGCCGGACGGGTGCGTACGCGATGGGGCACCCGGTCCGCACGACGGCCGATGACGATGGGCGCTCGCCCCGGACGACCGCCGACGGAACGACGCGCGGGAACGGGGCCGAGGCGCGCGGCAAAGGTCTGCGGCCGGTACCGAGGCCGCTGCGTCGTGGCGAGTGTCGGTACCTGCCGCAGAGTCCGGACGCACGGGACAGACGGCGTCCGGTCGGCCGCTCCCCCCGGGCGGCCATGGCACCCATTGTGATCGGGAACCCCGCCGTCTTTCCAGGGGGCACGGATGCAGATAATTGCCCGGCGGTCCGCTTCGCGCGCCACGACCGCCCCCACCGACCGCCCCCGCCACGGAAGGCGCTCCCCTTGCACCTCGCCGCCGCCGACCGCGCCGCTCTGCGGGCGCTGCTGCGTGAGCGGCGCGCCGCCGTCAGCCCCGCCTCCGTCGGTTTCCCGCCGCGCCGGCCCGGCCCCGGGCGTCGCGCCGCCGGGCTCAGCCAGGAGCAGCTCGACCTGCTTCTGGAGCGCACCCCGGGCACGTACAACCGGTTCGAGAACGGTCAACTGGCGTCTCCTTCGGCCGAGTTGCTGACCGCCGTGGCCACCGTGCTGCGCCTCGACGAGCAGGAGTGGGTGTTCCTGTGGCGGCTCACCCGGCGCGAGCACCCGCCCGGTCCGCTGCACCGCGCATCGGGTCTGACCGTGCCCGGCGAGTGGCAGCGGGTGGTCGACGGCATCAGCGGGGCGCTCGCGTACATCAATGACGCGGAGTGGAACCTGCTGGCCCACAACAAGGAGTTCGCCGCGCTCTTCCCCGGCGGCGAGCCCCCGGCCAACCCCATGCGCTGGATGCTGCTCGACCCGCAGGCGCGCGAGGTGGTCCTCGCCGACTGGGCGAGGTCCTGGGCGCCGGTGGTGATGCCCCAGCTGCGGCACGCCGTGGAGCTGCGCCCGGGGAACGCGGCGCTGGCCCGCCTGGAGGACGACGTACGCCGGGATCCGGTGGCCGGGCCCCTGTACGAGGGGGCGGCGGCTGCGCCCATCGCCTACCCCGACGGGTCGGAGCGGCCGCTCAACCACGCGCTGTACGGCCCCGGTTGGGTCACGACCTGTGTCGCCCAGCCGGTCACGTCACCGGGGGCGCGGGTGATGCTGCTGCTCTACACACCGGGCGATTCGCTCGCGAGCCGTAGCTCCTCGCCTCGTGCGCCACAGATGAGTTGACCAAGTTTTTGGATTCCCGGGATTGTTTCTGGCCACCTGCCGTACGGTGATGTTCCACCCTTTTTCGATTCGTTGAGGGAGATCGTCCGTGCCCGCTCACATAGCACCTCCCTGTGTGGTTCTGCCAGGGAATGTGGTGACGACCGACGAGATCTGCGCAGACATTCGCCGGGCCCACCCCGATCTGCCGCGCCTGGAGGCGATGCTGCGGGTCGCCCGGGCGACCACCGTGCGGACCCGTAACTTCACCCGGCCCCTGAACGCGCCAACAGTGGCCGGAAACGCACTGGTCGAGGAGCGCAACAGGACGGCTTATGAAGACACGTTGGAGCTCGCGACCGAGGCCGGGCGCCGGGCGCTGGCCGCGACGGGGCTGCGGCCCTCGGACATCGACGCGATCGTAACCAGCCACACCACGTCCTGGACCGTGCCCTCCCTCGACGTCCACCTGGTCGGCGCGCTGGGCCTGCCGCCCACCGTGCGGCGCCATCCGCTGGCCACGCTCGGCTGCGCGGGCGGCGCCCAGGGACTGGTCCGCGCCCACCAGGACATCGCCGCCCACCCCGGCGCCAACATCCTGGTCGTCACCGCGGAGTGCCTGTCGGCGGCGACGTACAACCACGAGGACACCAGCCTCGAATCGATGGTCTACAAGGTGCTGTTCGGGGACGGCGCCGCCGCCACCGTGGTCTCCGGGCGCCCGGTCCGGGACGGGCCGGGCTTCGTCGTCGACGACGCCCTGGAGTACGTGCTGCCGGACAGCTCCGACCGCTACCGGGGCAGACTGAGCGGCGCGGGCCTGCACTTCGACTCCACCCGCGCGGCCACCGCCGCCTTCAACGACTGCCTGCCCGAACTCGCCAAGTGGCTCGACGGCCGACCGCTCGACTTCGCGGTGGTGCACCCCGGCGGCCCGCGCATCCTGGACGACACCGCGGCCGGCCTCGCCATGGACGCCACCGCCCTGCGGCACGCCTGGGAGAGCCTCGCCGTCAACGGCAACCTGGGCGGCTCGGCGGTCCTGGACGTCCTGTCCCGTACGGCCACCACGCCGCCGGCCGACGGAGACGCGGGCCTGGTCATCGCGTTCGGCCCGGGCTTCGTCCTCGCGGCGCTCCACGGCCACTGGTCGAACTGACCGGCGGCGAGGGTCACTTGGCGATGTGGCCCGCACCGGCCGGGGATGGCACCGCCTACTTGTCGATGTCACCCACGACGAAGAACAGGGACCCCAGGATCGCCACCATGTCGGCGACCAGGGTCCCCGGCAGCAGTACCGCGAGCGCCTGGATGTTGTTGTACGAGGCCGAGCGCAGCTTCAGCCGGTACGGGGTCTTCTCGCCCTTGCTGACCAGGTAGTAGCCGTTGACGCCGAGGGGGTTCTCGGTCCAGGCGTAGGTGTGGCCCTCGGGTGCCTTGAGGACCTTGGGGAGGCGCTGGTTGATGGGGCCCGGCGCCAGCTCGGCCATCGCGTCCAGACAGGCGTCGGCGAGGTCGAGCGCGTTGTGGGTCTGCTCCAGGAGGCATTCGAACCGGGCCAGGCAGTCGCCCTCGGTGCGGGTGACGACCTTCAGGGTGTCTTGCAGCTCGCCGTACGCGAGGTACGGCTCGTCGCGCCGCAGGTCGAAGTCGACGCCGGAGGCGCGGGCGATGGGGCCGCTCACGCCGTACGCGTGCACGGCCTCGGCGGGCAGCACGCCGACGTTCCTGGTCCTGGCCCGGAAGATCTCGTTGCCGAGCACAAGCCCGTCGTACACGTCCATCCGCGAACGCACCGAGGCGACGGCGTGCCGCACCCGGCCGAGCCAGCCGAGCGGCAGGTCCTCCTTGAGGCCGCCGACCCGGTTGAACATGTAGTGCATCCGGCCGCCGGAGATCTCCTCCATCACGGCCTGGAGCTCCTCGCGCTCGCGGAACGCGTGGAAGACGGGGGTGATGCCGCCGAGCTCCAGCGGGTACGAGCCGAGGAACATCAGGTGGTTGAGGACGCGGTTCAGCTCGGCGAGCAGGGTGCGGGTCCACACGGCGCGCTCGGGGACCTCCATGCCGAGCATCCGCTCCACGGCCATGACGACGCCGAGCTCGTTGGAGAACGCGGAGAGCCAGTCGTGGCGGTTGGCCAGCATCACGATCTGGCGGTAGTCGCGGGCCTCGAAGAGTTTCTCCGCGCCGCGGTGCATGTAGCCGATGACCGGCTCGGCGTGCTGGATGCGTTCGCCGTCCAGTACGAGCTTGAGGCGTAGCACTCCGTGGGTGGAGGGGTGCTGGGGGCCGATGTTGAGCACCATGTCGGTGCTCTCCGCCCCGCCCCCGATGCCGACCGTCGTCTCCGTCATGGGGTCAGTATCCCCTGCGGGGGGCCGGCGCCTGCGCCGGGTTGGGGTGGGGGGCGCTCCCTTCTCTGCGCAGTTCCTCGCGCCCCTAGAAACCGTCTTCGCCCGCGGACCGTGCGTGGCTGGTCGCGCAGTTCCCCGCGCCCCTTAAGTGCTCGGTGCTGGCCAGCATGGGCCACCTCAGCCCGTCCGGCGTTTGAGGACGAGCGCCGTTCAGGCGCGAACGGGGTCTGGGGCGGAGCCCCAGGGCGTCCGCGGACCGTGTGTGGCTGGTCGCGCAGTTCCCCGCGCCCCTAACCCCGCTCGATCCTGCGGACCGTGGTCGCTTCTCGCGCAGTTCCCCGCGCCCCTGGCAGTACTGGTGCTGGCCCGCATCGGGCATTTCAGCCCGTCCGGCGATTGAGGACGAGCGCCCTTAAGGCGCGAACGGGGTCTGGGGCGGAGCCCCAGGGGCGGGTTGGAGTAGCCAGGTGAAGGTGCCCAGGCCGGACCGGGAGGTCAGCTCCGCTGCTTCGCCCGCCCGGGCGAGAGCCCGTACGTACGCCGCGGGATCCGAGGACGCCAGCGATAGTGGGGGCCGGCCGCCCGAGACCCCCAGGCGAGCCAGCGCCTCGCGCTGGGACAGCAGCTCCGCCCCCGGCAGCGCGCACGCGTCGAGCGCCACATGCGCCGTGATGTCGCAGGACCCGTCCGGCACGGGCGCGACCTCCCGCCCGTCGCGGAACCCGCTCAGCGTCCCGAACGGCGGCCGCGCATCCCGCGTGTGCGCGTAGTCGACCGCCACCGCGAGTCCCGCCTCCAGAGAGCCGACCGCCGCCGCCCACGCCTCGTCGCGCGGCCGCCCGATCTCCGCCCGGGTGCCCGGCTCGGTCAGCGGCCACCAGCGCGCGAGCCACGCGGCGTCCGCGCCCGACACGGGTTCGCCCAGCGTCTCCGTACCATCGGGCCCTACGCGTACGAGCCGGACCACCCCGTCGGGGTCGACCTCGGCCACCTCCACCGGCACGTTGTCGAGCCACTCGTTCGCGAAGAGCAGCCCGCGCACGCCCCGGGGCATCGAGGCGCGCCAGTCGATCCGCTCGTCGAGCCCGGCGGGCCGGGCCGCGCGCTCGACGGCGTACGCGCGGACGGGGAAGTCGGCGGGCAGCGCGGCGAGCACCCCGGTGAGCAGCTCCCCGCGCCCGGCGCCCACGTCGACGAGGTCGACCGGCCCGGGTCCGAGCCCGGCCGCGACCTCCGTAAGGAGGCGGGCGACGGCCCCCGCGAAGAGGGGCGAGGCGTGCACCGACGTACGGAAGTGTCCCGCGGGTCCCTCGGGCCGCAGATAGAACCCGCCGTCCCCGTAGAGCGCCCGCTCGGCCGCCGCGAGCCACCCCCGGGGCCCGTCACCCCCGTCGAGCGCCCCGCCCGCCGCACGGAACACCTCCGGTTCCGCTCCTCCCACGCCCGTCCCCGAACCGCTCCCGCCCGCGGGCTGCTGACACGTCTCATCCGTCACGTGTTCAAGTCTCCACCTTGCGGAGTACGCCGTCGGTGTCAGGATCGCCCCGGCGGTTGACTCCTGCACCTATCCGGCTTCCCTACGCTGGGTTACGTGCAGCGCCTCTATGACTTCATCCGCAGACACCCGACCGGGGTCGACACCTTCTGGGCCGTCATCCTGGTCGGGTTCTCCTGCCTGCAAATCGTGGAGGCGCCGGAGCATCCGAGGCAGGCGGCCTGGAGCATCCAGGCCCTGGTGGCGCTCGGCATGGGCGCGGTCGTGGCGCTGCGGCGCAGGGTGCCCGAGAAGATGCTGCTCCTCGTGATCGGGCTCGGTCTCGCCCAGGTGGCCCTGAACGTCCACCCGCAGATCGCGGACTTCGCGATGCTGGTCATCGTCTACACCGTGGCCTCGGCGGGTGAGCGCTGGGCCTCACGGCTCGCGCTGGTGGGCGGCCTGTTCGCGGCGCCCGTGGCCCAGGTGCGCTGGATGGAGATGGCCGGCGGCACCGACGGCACACCGGAGAAGATCTTCTTTGTCGTCATCATGACCGTCCCCTTCGTGCTGGCCTGGGTGCTCGGCGACTCGATGCGCACCCGCAAGGCGTACTTCGCGCAGCTGGAGGAGCGTGCCTCACGCCTGGAGCGGGAGCGCGAGGCGCAGGCCAAGGTGGCGGTCGCCGCCGAGCGGGCCCGCATCGCGCGCGAGCTCCACGACGTGGTCGCGCACAACGTGTCGGTGATGGTCGTGCAGGCCGACGGCGCCGCGTACGTGATGGACACCTCGCCCGAGCAGGCGAGGACCGCCCTGGAGACGATCTCGACGACCGGCCGCCAGGCCCTCGCCGAGATGCGCCGGCTGCTCGGCGTGCTGCGTACCGGCGAGCACCAGGAGGCGGGCGAGTATGTGCCGCAGCCCGACGTCCAGCAGATCGAGGACCTGGTCGAGACGGTCCGCGGGGCCGGCCTCACCGTCGACTTCAAGATCGAGGGCACCCCGCGCCCGCTGCCCAGCGGCGTCGAGCTCACGGCGTACCGCATCGTGCAGGAGGCCCTCACCAACACCCGCAAGCACGGCGGTCCGGACGCGGGGGCCAGCGTGCGCCTGGTGTACTTCGACGACGGGCTCGGCCTCCTCGTCGAGGACGACGGCCGCGGCGCCGCCCACGAGGTGTACGAGGACGGGGGCGCGGACGGCCAGGGCCACGGTCTGATCGGCATGCGCGAGCGCATCGGCATGGTCGGCGGCACCCTCGACGCGGGTCCGCGCCCCGGTGGCGGCTTCCGCATCAGCGCCCTGCTGCCCCTCAAACCGGCCCACTGACGACGGGCGCCTGATTTCCTGTACGTGCCGCTTACGAGCTCGTACGCGGACCGGTGCTCCGGTACGCGCTCGTGTGCCCGACCTTTGTACGGCTTGATGGAGAGGGAACGATGACGATCCGCGTGATGCTCGTCGACGATCAGGTGCTGCTGCGCACCGGGTTCCGGATGGTGCTCGCCGCCCAGCCGGACATGGAGGTCGTCGCGGAGGCGGGCGACGGCGCGGAGGCGATCGAGACCCTGCGCGCGACCGCCGTCGACGTGGTCCTGATGGATGTGCGCATGCCGCGCCTGGACGGCGTGGAGGCCACCCGGCGTATCTGCGAGGCGACCGATCCGCCGAAGGTGCTGATCCTGACCACCTTCGACCTCGACGAGTACGCCTTCTCCGGCCTGAAGGCGGGTGCCAGCGGCTTCATGCTGAAGGACGTGCCGCCCGCCGAACTGCTGGCCGCGATCCGCTCGGTGCACAGCGGCGACGCGGTGGTCGCGCCCTCGACGACCCGGCGCCTGCTCGACCGGTTCGCGCCGATGCTGCCGAGCGGCGCCAAGGAGCCGGAGCACCGGCAGTTGGAGCGGCTGACCGAGCGCGAACGCGAGGTCATGCTGCTGGTCGCGCAGGGCCTGTCCAACGGTGAGATCGCCGCCCGGCTGGTCCTGTCGGAGGCCACGGTCAAGACCCATGTGGGCCGCATCCTGACCAAGCTGGAACTGCGCGACCGCGTCCAGGTCGTGGTCCTGGCCTACGAGACCGGCCTGGTGCGCGCGGGCGGCGGCGCCAACTGACGTGCGCATGAGGCCACTTGGGGACGGGTCTTTCCGTGACCCCATTGCCCTTAGTTCGATGAGCGTCGTACTATCGGGGGCGTCCAGTGCTCCGGCACTCGGCGCTCGGTGTGATTCGACTGATGATTCGGCTACGGGGGAAGTGGCGTCATGCGTGCGATCAGGTTCGACGAGTTCGGCGGTCCCGAGGTGCTCCGGCTGGTGGAGTCGGAGGTCCCGGCGCCGGGGCCGGGCGAGGTGAGCATCGATGTCGCGTACGTCGGCGTCAACTTCGCCGACCTCAAGGCGCGTTCGGTGGGGTACCGGGTCGAGGCGCTGCCCTTTGTGCCCGGTCTCGAACTGTCCGGCCGGGTCCGTGCGCTCGGCGCCGGGGTCGAGGGGCTCGCGGTCGGCCAGGAGGTCGCCGCGCTGACCGAGGGCGGCGCCTACGCGGACGTGGCCCTCGCCCCGGCCGCCACCGTCTTTCCGCTGCCCGATGGCGTGAGCCTGCGCACGGCCGCCACCCTGCCCACCGTGCTGCCGACCGCGCACGCCCTGATCCACGAGGTGGGCCGGCTCCAGGCCGGTGAGAGCGTCCTGGTGCAGGGCGCGGCGGGCGGTGTCGGCACCGTCGCCGGGCAGCTCGCCAGGCTGGCCGGGGCGGGCGCGGTGTACGGGGTGGTCTCCAGCGGGGCCAAGGCCGACTACGCCCGCAAGCACGGCTACGACGACGCCTTCCTCACCGACACCTTCGACGCGGATGTGCTGCGCGCCACCGGGGGCCGTGGCGTGGACCTGGTCCTCGACCCGGTCGGCGGCGAGACCCTGCGCCGGGGCCTCGACTCGCTCGCGCTGTTCGGCCGGCTCGTCTCGTACGGCAACGCGAGCGGCGAGGCAGCCTGGCAGGTGGGGCAGGACGAGCTGTACGGGCGGGGCCGCAGCGTCTCGGGGTTCTCCATCCTGGGGCTCGCGGCGGGCGACCCCGAGGCGCTGCGCGTGATCGCGGACCGCGCGCTGCGGCTCGCCACCAGCGGGGCGGTGGAGCTGCCGGTCACCGCCGAGTACGCCCTCGAAGAGGCCGCGGGCGCCCATGAGTTGATGGAGAGCCGGACCTCGACGGGCAAGCTCCTGCTGCGGGTTTCCTAGCCGCGGATCCGGCGGGCCGGGGTGCTCCCTGGGAGCGGGGGCCCGGGGTGGGGCGGGGCCCCGCCCCTCCCCGGGCCCCCGCTACCTCAGCACCCCCTCCAGGAAGTCGCTGCCCAGGCGGGCCACCACCGTCAGGTCCAGCTGGTGCAGCACATAGCGGCCGCGCCGCCGGGTGGTGAGGAGGCCCGCCCGCTTCAGGACGGCCAGATGGCGGGAGACCTCGGGCGCGCTGATGCCGTGCTGCTCGGCGAGCTCGCCCGTCGTGTTGGGGGAGCGCGCCAGGTTGCGGCACAGGCGCATCCGCATCGGGTGGGCGAGGGCCTCCATGCGCCGCTTGAGCAGCTCCACCGAGGCGGGGGAGGGCAGTTCGGGACCGTGCACCGGGTAGTGGATCACCGGCCGCCAGCCCGGCGCGTGCAGCACCATCAGATGCGGCCAGCCGAACGAGGTGGGCACGAAGGTGAGCCCGGCACCGGGCTCGGGGTCCAGGGCGGTCGTGTGGCCCTCGCTCAGCTTGTCGATGGCGATCCGGTTGCCGCCGTCGTCCAGGCTGAGCGCGGCCGACACCGCCTGGACTGCCTCGGCGAGCCCCTTGCGGCGCAGCAGCTCCGCCTTGTGCCGTGCGTCCGCGGCCAGTTGGACCCGGGTCCGCCGCCAGGTGTCGGCGAAGAACGCCTGGTCGCAGTCCTCCAGGAGGCGCCGCAGCCAGGCCCGTACTGACGCCGGGTCGTCCAGGAGGCGCCGGGTGAAGTCGACTTGGCGGGGACCCCGGTTCGCGGCCAGCTCCAGGGCGCGCGCCCGCATCGCCGGATCGTGCAGCGGGGAGGGCGTCTTGACCGTGTACAGGTTGCAGGTGAACTCGAGCGCGGCGGAGGTGAACCGCTCGTCCGAGAGCTGGTCGAGCAGGTCGAGGTCCTCGGCGAGCGTCGCGCCCGTGCCGCCGTCCCGGCCGGGTATGCCCGCGAAGGGCATGAACACGTCGGAGAAGGTGTGCCGCCACAGGAATTCGGCCTCGTGCATCCGGTCCGCGAGGTCGGGCTTGAGGGCGGCCGCGGTCGCCGTGGCCCAGCCGTGCAGCCCCGGGTGGTGCCCCGGCTCGGAGAGCGCGTGCAGGGCCAGGCCCAGCTCGGCCAGCGGCGAGATCGCGAAGCCGATGCGCTCGGGCGGCAGGCCCGTGATGTCGATGGTCACGCTCATGCGC
This sequence comes from Streptomyces sp. ASQP_92, assembly GCF_025399895.1. Taxonomy (GTDB): domain Bacteria; phylum Actinomycetota; class Actinomycetes; order Streptomycetales; family Streptomycetaceae; genus Streptomyces. The sequence goes on from NZ_JAODUA010000009.1 coordinate 231,402, forward strand.
CCATGGTGCACCGGGCCACCGACAACCCGGCCGCCGATTGACGGTCCCGGTCAATCGGCGGGCCGGCCGCGCGCCCACCCGGGAACGGGCCCGTTTGACGCGGCCCGTCAATCGGCGCGACGCGCGGCCCGAACGGGACCACTGTGGACGCATGGACGCGATGCAGCAGCACATGATCGACAGCTACCGCGCGGCACGCCTCGGCACGCCCGCGCCACCGGTGCCGGGCACCCACGACGTGGCGACCCTGCGCGGGATACGGGACCGGCGCCGCTTCGAAGCGGTCCTGGCGGGCCGTCTCGCCACCGGCCGGGTACGGGCCGCCCTGGCCCATCTGTTCGCCCCGCAGCACCACCACCGCCACCCGCCCGCCTGCCACTGAGCGCGGCCCCCGCGGGAACCCGGCCCCCGCGGGAACCCGGCCCCCGGGTGAGCGCGGTCCTCGGGAGCCCCCGGGGGCTACGGCAGCCGGCGTACGAAGTCGGCGACCGCGGCCCGTACGTCCTCGGCGCTCCACCGCAGGCCCGGGGCGTTCACGGTGACCTCGGTGAGGGCCAGGCCCGCCGGCCCCGAGGGGCTCGGGAACCAGCGCCGGAACAGACAGACGCCGCTCTCCTCTGCCTGCTGGAGCGCGGCCGCGCCGAGCACCTCGGCGTCGTAGGGCAGCCACACCTGGAACTGGTGGGTGTGCGGCGGCTCGGGGTGCACCCGGAACCATGGCACGCCCGCCTGCGCGAGACCCTCCCCGATCGCCTGCGCCACGACCTTGGCGTGGGCCACGTACGCGGGCAGCCGGGGCAGCTCCTTGCGCAGGCCGAGCAGCCCGGACAGGGCGGCGGGAAACTGCTGGAAGAGCTGGCCGCCGTAGCGGTGTCGCCAGGTGCGGGCCTCCGCGATCAGCGACTCGGGGCCCACCAGGACGGCGCCCGAGAGGCCGCCCAGCGTCTTGTAGAAGGACACGTACACGCTGTCCGCGAGGCCCGCGATCTCCCGCAGGGGCCTGCCGAAGTGGGCGGTGGTCTCCCAGAGCCGGGCGCCGTCGAAGTGCACCACCGCGTCCCGCTCGCGGGCCGCCTCGACCACGGCCACCAGCTCGTCCCAGCCCGGCAGGACGAAGCCCGCGTCGCGCAGCGGAAGCTCCAGCATCAGCGTGCCGAAGGGCTCCTCGAAGGTGAGCACCTCCTCCGCGTTCGGCAGCCGCGGCTCGTCGGTCGGATGGACCGTGCGCAAGCCGCTGAGCTGGGCGAAGGCCTGGCGCTCGTGCACCTCGGGGTGGGCCAGCGGGTGCAGGGCGACCGTCGGGTTCCCGGTGCGCGCCGCCCAGCAGCGCAGCGCGGCCTGCTGGGCCATGGTGCCGGTGGGGAAGAACAGACCGGCCGGAAAACCCAGCTCCTCGGCGGTGGCCCGCTCCAGCTCCGCCACCGCGCCGCTGCCGTAGAGGTCGGCGAACTCGTCCAGGTCGTACACCTCGGCGCCGTCCGCCAGGAGGGCCCTCAGACGCTCACCGAGGGTGTGGTCGCCCGAGTGCTCGGCCAGGGTCCGTTCCGCGCCCCTGAAGACGGCCAGGCGGCGCTGGTGGGCCTGGTCCGGGGTCTCCCCGGGGCCGTCCTCGGGGGTGGGGGAGGCGGTCTGGGGGTCGGAATCCCGCTCGGTTTCTGCCATGGCGCGATGATCGCCCACACCCTGTGGACAACCAAAGGGGTTTCCGTGCCCGGGGCGTAGCATGAGGGGCCGTTTGATTTTGGTTTGGCGTCCGGTACCCCTCGCGGACTGGAACGGAAGGCCCACCGCGTGAACGCACCATCAGAGCACCGCCACGAACACTCCCCGGCGGACCGCCCCGCCCGCCTCACCGTGGGCGTCGTCGGCGCGGGCCGGGTCGGCCCCGCGCTCGCCGCCGCGCTCCAGCTGGCCGGACACCGCCCGGTCGCGGTGTCCGGGGTCTCCGACGCCTCGGTGCGCCGGGCCGCCGCCCTGCTGCCCGACGTGCCGCTGCTGCCGCCCGCCCAGGTCCTCGAGCGCGCCGAGCTGGTCCTGCTGACCGTCCCCGACGACGCCCTGCCGGGCCTGGTCGAGGGCCTCGCCGAGACCGGCGCGATCCGGCCCGGCCAGCTCCTGGTGCACACCTCGGGGCGGTACGGCACCGCCGTCCTCGACCCCGCGCGGCGGGCCGGCGCGCTGCCCCTCGCCCTGCACCCGGCGATGACGTTCACCGGGACCGCCGTCGACGTCCAGCGCCTGGCGGGCTGCTCGTTCGGCGTGACCGCCCCCGAAGAGCTGCGCCTGGCCGCCGAGGCCCTGGTCATCGAGATGGGTGGCGAGCCCGAGTGGATCGAGGAGGCGGCCCGCCCGCTCTACCACGCGGCCCTCGCGCTCGGCGCCAACCACCTGGTCACGCTGGTCGCCCAGTCCCTGGAGGTGCTCTCCCAGGCCGGGGTCGCCCACCCCGACCGGATGCTCGGCCCGCTGCTCGGCGCGGCCCTGGACAACGCCCTGCGCTCCGGGGACGCGGCCCTGACCGGGCCGGTCGCGCGCGGCGACGCCGGCACGGTCGCCGCGCACGTGGCCGAGTTGCGCGAGCACGCCCCGGGCACGGTCGCCGGATACCTCGCGATGGCCCGTACGACCGCGGACCGCGCGCTGGCCCACGGCCTGCTCAAGCCCGAGCTCGCCCAGGACCTGCTCGGTGTGCTCGCCGAAGGAGAATCCCGATGACTACGCCGACGACACCGACTTCACCGACGGCATCGGCGACACCGACTTCACCGACGGCATCGGCGACACCGACTTCACCGACGGCATCGACGACCCCGACGGCATCGGGGGCATCGGCGGCATCGACGACGCCGACGGGCCGCACCGCCCTGGTGCGTACGGCCGCACAGCTCGCGGCCCTGGAGCGGACCGGGCGCCGCGCCGTGGTGATGACCATGGGCGCGCTCCACGAGGGCCACGCCACCTTGATCCGCACCGCCCGCACCCTGGCCGGGACCGCCGGGCAGGTGGTGGTCACGGTCTTCGTCAACCCGCTGCAATTCGGTGCGGGCGAGGACCTGGACCGCTATCCGCGCACCCTGGACGCGGACCGCGCGATCGCCGAACGGGAGGGCGCCGACGCGGTGTTCGCACCCTCCGTGGACGAGGTCTACCCCGGCGGCGAGCCCCAGGTGCGGGTCACCGCGGGCCCCATGGGCGAGCTCCTCGAAGGCGCCTCGCGGCCCGGCCACTTCGACGGCATGCTGACCGTCGTCGCCAAGCTGCTCCACCTCACCGCGCCCGACGTCGCCCTGTACGGACAGAAGGACGCCCAGCAGCTCGCCCTGATCCGGCGCATGGTGCGCGACCTGAACTTCCCCGTGGAGATCGTCGGCGTGCCCACCGTGCGCGAGGACGACGGGCTCGCCCTGTCCAGCCGCAACCGCTACCTCTCCCCGGCCGAGCGGTCCGCGGCCCGCGCCCTGTCGCGCGCGCTGTTCGCCGCGCGCGACCGGCTCGCCGCCGAACACGCCCTGCACGCGCGGGCCACCGCCGGCGGCGCCGTCTCGGGCCGGGCCGACGCGCTCACCGCGATCGGCGAGGCCCGCGCCGCCGCCGACGCCCACGCGGTGGCCGCGGCCGCGCCGTCGCCCGCGGCCATCAAGGCCGTCGCCCAGGGCGTCCTGGACGACGCGGCGAAGGCCGAACCCCCGGTCGTGGCCGACTACTTGGCGCTGGTCGACCCCGCGACCTTCCGCGAGGCCCCCGAGGGATTCGCCGGGGAGGCGATCCTCGCGGTCGCCGCCCGCGTCGGCACCACGCGCCTCATCGACAACATCCCGCTCACGTTCGGAGCACCGGAATGACAAGCACCGGAATACGCCTTGACGCCCCCGCCCCCGGCTGGGCCATCGACGCGGACGTCGTGGTGGTGGGCTCCGGCGTCGCGGGCCTGACCGCCGCGCTGCGCTGCACCGCGGCCGGCCTGGCCACGGTCGTCGTGACCAAGGCCCGCCTGGACGACGGCTCCACGCGCTGGGCGCAGGGCGGCATAGCGGCGGCCCTCGGCGAGGGCGACACCCCCGAGCAGCACCTGGACGACACCCTGGTCGCGGGCGCCGGCCTCTGCGACGAGAACGCGGTACGCCTCCTGGTCACCGAAGGCCCGGGCGCCGTACGGCGGTTGATCGACACCGGCGCCCACTTCGACACCGACGACTCGGGCGCGATCTCGCTCACCCGCGAAGGCGGCCACCACCGCCGGCGCATCGCGCACGCGGGCGGCGACGCGACGGGCGCCGAGATCTCGCGCGCGCTCGTCGAGGCCGTCCGCACCCAGGCGGTGCGCACCATCGAGAACGCCCTGGTCCTCGACCTCCTCAAGGACGCCGAAGGACGCACCGCGGGCATCACCCTGCACGTCATGGGCGAGGGCCAGCACGACGGCGTCGGCGCGGTCCGCGCGCCCAACGTGGTCCTCGCGACCGGCGGTATGGGCCAGGTGTTCTCGGCGACCACCAACCCGTCGGTGTCCACCGGCGACGGGGTGGCGCTCGCGCTGCGTGCCGGAGCCGAGATCTCCGACCTCGAATTCGTCCAGTTCCACCCCACGGTCCTCTTCCTCGGCGCGGACTCGGAGGGCCAGCAGCCGCTGGTCTCGGAGGCCGTACGGGGCGAGGGCGCCCACCTCGTCGACGCGTACGGCACCCGCTTCATGCTGGGGCAGCACGAGCTGGCGGAGCTCGCCCCGCGCGACATCGTCGCCAAGGCCATCACCCGCCAGATGCAGGCGCAGGACGCCGTGAACATGTACCTGGACGGCCGGCACTTCGGCGCCGAGATGTGGGAGCAGCGCTTCCCCACCATCCTGGCCGCCTGCCGCTCGCACGGCATCGACCCGGTGACCGAGCCGATCCCGGTCGCCCCGGCCGCCCACTACGCCTCTGGTGGCATCCGCACCGACCTGCGCGGCCGCACCACGGTGCCCGGCCTGTACGCGTGCGGCGAGGTCGCCTGCACCGGCGTCCACGGCGCCAACCGGCTCGCCTCCAACTCCCTGCTCGAAGGCCTGGTCTTCGCGGAGAACATCGCGGCGGACATCGCCGCGAACGGGGGCGGCGAATCCGCGCCGGTGGCCACAACTCCCGTACCGGACACGGCAGTTGACACCAAGCCCGACGAAGGGCCGGTGCCGCTGCTCGACCCGGCCGCCCGTATCCAGATCCAGCGCATCATGACCAACGGCGCCGGGGTGCTGCGCTCCGCCGAGAGCCTCGCCGAGGCGGCCGAGCGCCTGGAGGCGATCCGCGCCGACGAGCGCAAGGCCGCCGTGCCGGGCGTGGAGGCGTGGGAGACCACCAACCTCCTGCTCGTCGCCCGCGTCCTGGTCGCGGCGGCCGCCGCCCGCGAGGAGACCCGCGGCTGCCACTGGCGCGAGGACCGCCCCGACCGCGACGACGCGGCCTGGCGGCGCCACCTCGTGGTCCGCGTCACCCCCGGGCGGAGCCTGGACATCCGCCCCACCCCCAGCGCCACCTTCCCCCCGACCGTCGCAGCCACCCCCCTGGAGCCGTAACCGTGAGCACGCCCGAGGAACTCCGTCCCCAGCCCGTGGACGTCCCCCTGATCCAGATCGGTGCGCCCGCGCAGGGCGGCGGCTGTGGCGACGACTGCGGCTGCGGCGGCGGCGAGGAGGTGTACGAGTGCGGGCTCGATCCCGCCCTCGCCGCGCTGCTCGCCGAGTCGGGCCTGGACCCCGTACAGGTCGAGGACATCGCCCACCTCGCCATCGAGGAGGACCTGGACGGCGGCTTCGACGTCACGTCGGCGGCCACCGTGCCCCAGGACGCCGTCGCCACCGGCGACTTCACCGCCCGCGAGGCGGGCACGGTGGCCGGTCTGCGCGTCGCCGAGGCCATCCTGTCCATCGTGTGCACCGAGGAGTTCGAGGTCGAGCGGCACGTCGCCGACGGCGACCGCGTCGAGGCCGGGCAGAAGCTGCTCAGCGTCACCACCCGCACCCGCGACCTGCTGACCGGCGAGCGCAGCGCGCTCAACCTGCTGTGCCGCCTGTCCGGCATCGCGACCGCCACCCGCGCCTGGGCGGACGCTCTGGAGGGCACGGGCGCCAAGGTCCGCGACACCCGCAAGACCACCCCGGGCCTGCGCGCCCTGGAGAAGTACGCGGTGCGCTGCGGCGGCGGCGTCAACCACCGCATGTCCCTGTCGGACGCGGCGCTGGTCAAGGACAACCACGTGGTCGCGGCCGGCGGCGTCGCCGAGGCGTTCAAGGCCGTACGTGACCGCTTCCCGGACCTCGCCATCGAGGTCGAGGTGGACACGCTTGCCCAGGTCACCGAAGTCCTGGACGCGGGCGCCGACCTGATCCTGCTCGACAACTTCACCCCGGCCCAGACCGCCGAGGCGGTCGCCCTGGTCGCGGGCCGCGCCATGCTGGAGTCCTCGGGCCGCCTCACCCTGGCGAACGCCGCCGAGTACGCCGCGACGGGCGTCGACTACTTGGCGGTGGGCGCCCTCACGCACTCCTCGCCGATCCTGGACATCGGCCTCGACCTGCGCGAGGCCGGCCGGGAGGGCTCGGCCTGATGCTGCTCACCATCGACGTCGGCAACACCCATACCGTCCTCGGCCTGTTCGACGGCGAGGAGGTCATCGAGCACTGGCGGATCTCCACCGACGCCCGCCGCACCGCAGACGAGCTGGCCGTGCTGCTCAACGGCCTGATGGGCACCCACCCCATGCTGGGCGCGGAGCTCGGCGACGGCATCGAGGGCATCGCGATCTGCGCGACCGTCCCCTCGGTCCTGCACGAGCTGCGCGAGGTGACCCGCCGCTACTACGGCGACGTCCCCGCGATCCTGGTGGAGCCGGGCATCAAGACGGGGGTGCCGGTCCTGACCGACAACCCCAAGGAGGTCGGCGCCGACCGCATCGTCAACTCCATCGCCGCCGTCGAGCTCTACGGCGGCCCGGCGATCGTCGTGGACTTCGGCACGGGCACGACGTTCGACGCGGTGAGCGCGCGCGGTGAGTACGTGGGCGGCGTGATCGCCCCCGGCATCGAGATCTCCGTCGACGCGCTGGGCATCAAGGGCGCCCAGCTCCGCAAGATCGAGGTGGCCCGCCCCCGCTCGGTGATCGGCAAGAACACCGTCGAGGCGATGCAGTCCGGCATCGTGTACGGCTTCGCGGGCCAGGTCGACGGCGTCGTGCGGCGCATGAAGCGCGAACTGGTCGGCCCCGACGGCGACCCGGACGACGTGACGGTCATCGCCACCGGCGGGCTCGCCCCCATGGTGCTCGGCGAGGCCGAGGAGATCGACGAGCACGAGCCCTGGCTGACCCTGATCGGCCTGCGCCTTGTGTACGAGCGGAACGTGGCGCGCTCCTGAGACGGCGGCCGGGCGCGCGGGGAAAACCACCCGGCAACGCGCCCGGCATCGGCCCATTAACCCGATTTTGTCCAATTAAGACGTATCGTCGCCGCATGCCCACGCCATACGGATCCCGCGGTGGCATGGCGTTCGGTGCGGACGAGCTGCGTGTGCTCCGACGCGCCCTCGCCATCGCCCTCCACCCCAGCGCCGTCCAGGATGAGGACATCAAGGACTGTCTGCGCCTGGCCGACTCGGTGGACGAGGCGGTCCGCGAGGGGGAGCGGCTGCGCGCCTTCCTCCTCGCCGACCTCGCCCGCTACCGCGACGCGCTCCCCGGCTCCCTGCCCGGCTACACCGAGCTGCTCCAGGACGCCCTGGCGGCCGGCTACGACCCCGGACCCGACGACCTGTCCGCCCTGCGTGCCCTGCGCTCGAACCCGGTCTGCGCGGCCCTCCTGGAGCGCTGCCGCCGGATCGCCGAACGCTCCGTGCGCGACCGCCTCGCCGGGCGTGCCGTGGCCGCCGCAGCGCCACGCATCCGGCTGCTCACCCTGGTGGGCGGTGGCGCCGACCGGGACGAGAAGCCCGAGCCCAAGCCGGCCCCGGCCCGCCCGGCCCCCGCGCACCCCGCGCCCGAGCGCCCCGTACCGAAGCCCTCCGAGGCCTTCCCGCCACGCCGACGCCCGGTGCCCCCGCCCGAGGAACGGCGCGCGGGCTAGCTACCCTGTCGGTATGGACTACGTTTCCGCGCTTCTGCCCCCCGTGGTGATGGCCATCTTCTTCATCGCGCTCGTCGTGACGATCGTGAAGAGCCAGGGCGGTTCCAACAAGGGCAAGGAGGACGCGGCCGTCGACGGCGCCCTCGCCCGCGCCGAGGCCGCACGGCAGAAGCCCGCCTCGTCCTGACCTCCGGGCCGGGACGAGCACCTACAACGGGGGCGCACGGGAACCATTTCCCGCCGTGCGCCCTTTTTGCTGCGCGCTAACCGCAAATGACCGGCCATTCGCGACATCTCCCACTATGGTGCAGATGTGCCCCGTCAATTGGGAGAGCTGGAAGACGCCGTCATGACCCGGGTCTGGCAGTGGAACCGTCCGGTGACCGTCCGGGAAGTCCTCGAAGACCTTCAGCAGGAACGGTCCATCGCGTACACCACCGTCATGACCGTAATGGACAATCTCCATCAGAAGGGCTGGGTCCGCAGGGAAGTCGACGGCCGGGCCTATCGATATACGGCGGTCTCCACGCGGGCCGCGTACGCCGCCGCCCTGATGAACGAAGCGTGGTCCCAGAGCGACAACCGGGCGGCCGCACTCGTCGCGTTCTTCGGGATGATGTCGCCCGAGGAGCGCGAAGCGCTGCGCGATGCCGTGCGCATGGTGCAGGAGCCGGAACCCGAACGGGATCGCGAAGCCGAACAGGGATCCGAAGAGGGCGATGCGCCCGGCGACAGCACGGGGCGATAGCGTCCAGGCATGTCTTATCCCGCCGCGAATGCGGTCACCGTCCGCCGGGCCAGGACCGGCGATGTACGAGCCGTACGAAGCCTTCTCGACGCGTACGTGGGTGACGGGATCCTGCTCGACAAAGCGACGGTCACCCTTTACGAGTCCATCCAGGAGTTCTGGGTGGCGGAACGCGAGTCGGACGCCCGTGTGGTGGGCTGCGGGGCTCTGCACGTGATGTGGGAAGACCTCGCCGAAGTGCGTACTCTCGCCGTGGACCCCGAGTTCCACGGCAAGGGCATCGGACATATGGTGCTCGGCAAGCTGCTCGACACCGCCCGCCGGCTCGGAGTGAGCCGGGTTTTCTGCCTCACGTTCGAAGTCGCCTTCTTCGCGAAGCACGGGTTCACCGAGATCGGCGAGACTCCCGGCGATACCGTCGACACAGATGTCTACAGCGAGCTGCTGCGCTCCTATGACGAGGGCGTCGCCGAGTTCCTCGGTCTCGAACGGGTGAAGCCGAACACCTTGGGCAACAGCCGGATGCTTCTGCACCTGTGATCGGGGAAGCGGCACGAAGCTGTCGGAACCCTATGTCCGAATCGCGTACGTTTCCCGCGGAGCAAGGATCCTGAACCTCTCCAGGGGGTTTGTGTTTTCCAGTCAAAAGCGGTTTCCTTTCCGCGTACTGCATTTTCGATGAAAGGAAATCCGGTGGCACAGAAGGTTCAGGTCCTTCTTGTCGATGACCTCGACGGTGGCGAGGCTGACGAGACCGTGACGTTCGCTCTTGACGGGAAGAGCTTCGAGATCGACCTCACCACCGCCAACGCGGACAAGCTTCGCGGTCTTCTTGAGCCCTACGTCAAGAGCGGCCGGCGTACCGGTGGTCGCGCGGCGGGCGGTCGCGGGAAGGCCCGTGGCGCGCTGCTCGGCACGGGCAACCAGAACACGGCCGAGATCCGCAAGTGGGCCAAGGAGCAGGGTTACAACGTGAACGACCGCGGACGCGTCCCGGCCGAAATCCGTGAAGCCTACGAGAAGCAGAACGGCTGAGTTTCCGCGTTCCCCGCACCACCTGGGGATTGAGCGTGAAACAACCGGGCCCGGTGGCATTCCGTCGCCGCCGCGGCCACCAGCCTCACGAGGCTGAGGCCCGCGGCGCGGCCGTCCCGCGCGGTCCGCGAGGCGCCGGAAGCGCCCTTCTCGCCGTCCCCACCGCACTGGGTGAGCCCGGTGAACGAGGGCAGCCGCGCCTCGACCTCGCAGCCGGGCTCGGGGGGCCGCAGCCATACGGCGGCCCCCGGCGAGCCGGTCCAGCCGGGCGGCACCGGGGCGGTCATCCGCCCCCCGGCGCCGATGGCCCGCAGGTCCAGGGCGACCCCGCCCCACTCCAGCCAGTCGAGCAGCCCCGGCAGCTCGTCCGCGCTTCCGGCCGCCACCAGCCAGCGCATCCGGCGCCCCACCAGGGCGACCGGCCCGCTCCGCCCGTACCGCCGAAGGAGCGCGAAGCCGGCGGCCGCCGGAAGTTCCAGGACGTCGAAGCGCAGTCCGGTGAGCAGCTGCACCGGGGGACCCGCCGAGACGGCCCAGCCGAGCCCGCTTTCGTACCACTGCGCGAGCGAGCCGTTCAGGGGGGTGCGGGGCTGCGGGACGGTGAAGGCCATACCCGGAGCAACTTCCAAAACGGCCCGGAGTTACGCTGGGTTTCCATGCGACCGCACTCCGCTGTGGATTTTGCGGCGCTCGGGGGTGTGGGCGGGCGCAAGGTTGTTCGCCCGTAGCTTACGGAACCGGGGAACGTCGCATGGAGTGTCAGTCCGGGCGGGTAAGACATTCCTAGTGGGGAGGGGCGACACGCTCGTCAGACGGTCTCACGTTCGCCATCGGCGTACTGGAGACAGGGGTATCTGTCTGGCCTGCGGGAACATCGTCTCGCACCATCGGGTTGGAGCAGTTGTCGGCTGTTCGGGCCGGGAGGCAATGAACGGGTGTCGGCAGTTGGAATGAGCTGTCCCGCCCTGCGGGACTAGCATGCGGAAGGACAGGGAGGGGAACGCCCCCTAACTGCCCGACCGCTCTGAGGAGCGATTAACGATGTTCGAGAGGTTCACCGACCGCGCGCGGCGGGTTGTCGTCCTGGCTCAGGAAGAAGCCCGGATGCTCAACCACAACTACATCGGCACCGAGCACATCCTCCTGGGCCTGATCCACGAGGGTGAGGGTGTCGCCGCTAAGGCCCTGGAGAGCCTCGGGATTTCGCTCGAGGCGGTCCGCCAGCAGGTGGAGGAGATCATCGGTCAGGGCCAGCAGGCCCCGTCCGGGCACATCCCCTTCACCCCTCGCGCCAAGAAGGTCCTGGAGCTTTCGCTCCGCGAGGCCCTCCAGCTCGGCCACAACTACATCGGCACCGAGCACATCCTGCTCGGCCTGATCCGCGAGGGCGAGGGCGTCGCCGCCCAGGTCCTGGTGAAGCTGGGCGCCGATCTCAACCGGGTGCGGCAGCAGGTCATCCAGCTGCTCTCCGGCTACCAGGGCAAGGAAGCCGCCACCGCCGGCGGCCCTGCGGAGGGCACGCCCTCCACGTCCCTGGTGCTCGACCAGTTCGGCCGCAACCTGACGCAGGCCGCTCGCGAATCCAAGCTCGACCCGGTCATCGGGCGCGAGAAGGAGATCGAGCGTGTCATGCAGGTCCTGTCGCGCCGTACCAAGAACAACCCGGTCCTCATCGGCGAGCCCGGCGTCGGCAAGACCGCCGTCGTGGAGGGCCTGGCCCAGGCGATCGTCAAGGGCGAGGTGCCCGAGACGCTCAAGGACAAGCACCTCTACACGCTGGACCTCGGCGCCCTGGTCGCCGGTTCCCGCTACCGCGGTGACTTCGAGGAGCGCCTGAAGAAGGTCCTCAAGGAGATCCGCACCCGCGGCGACATCATCCTGTTCATCGACGAGCTCCACACCCTGGTGGGTGCGGGTGCCGCCGAGGGCGCGATCGACGCGGCGAGCATCCTCAAGCCGATGCTGGCCCGCGGTGAGCTCCAGACCATCGGTGCCACCACCCTCGACGAGTACCGCAAGCACCTGGAGAAGGACGCGGCTCTCGAGCGCCGCTTCCAGCCCATCCAGGTCGCCGAGCCGTCGCTGCCGCACACCATCGAGATCCTCAAGGGTCTGCGCGACCGCTACGAGGCCCACCACCGCGTTTCCATCACCGACGAGGCGCTGGTCCAGGCCGCGACGCTGGCCGACCGGTACATCTCGGACCGCTTCCTGCCGGACAAGGCGATCGACCTGATCGACGAGGCCGGCTCCCGGATGCGCATCCGCCGGATGACCGCGCCGCCGGACCTCCGCGAGTTCGACGAGAAGATCGCGGGCGTGCGCCGCGACAAGGAGTCGGCCATCGACTCCCAGGACTTCGAGAAGGCGGCTTCTCTCCGCGACAAGGAGAAGCAGCTGCTCGCCGCGAAGGCCAAGCGCGAGAAGGAGTGGAAGGCCGGCGACATGGACGTCGTCGCCGAGGTCGACGGCGAGCTGATCGCCGAGGTGCTGGCCACGGCCACGGGCATCCCGGTCTTCAAGCTCACCGAGGAGGAGTCCTCGCGGCTGCTCCGCATGGAGGACGAGCTGCACAAGCGCGTCATCGGCCAGAAGGACGCCATCAAGGCGCTCTCGCAGGCCATCCGCCGTACGCGTGCCGGTCTGAAGGACCCGAAGCGCCCCGGTGGCTCGTTCATCTTCGCCGGCCCGTCCGGTGTCGGTAAGACCGAGCTGTCCAAGACGCTGGCGGAATTCCTCTTCGGTGACGAGGACGCGCTGATCTCCCTCGACATGTCGGAGTTCAGCGAGAAGCACACGGTTTCCCGCCTCTTCGGTTCGCCCCCCGGTTACGTGGGTTACGAAGAGGGCGGCCAGCTCACCGAGAAGGTGCGCCGCAAGCCGTTCTCCGTCGTCCTGTTCGACGAGGTCGAGAAGGCCCACCCCGATATCTTCAATTCCCTGCTCCAGATTCTGGAAGACGGTCGCCTGACCGACTCCCAGGGCCGGGTCGTGGACTTCAAGAACACGGTCATCATCATGACGACCAACCTCGGGACCCGGGACATCTCCAAGGGCTTCAACCTGGGCTTCGCCGCCCAGGGCGATGTGAAGACCGGGTACGACCGGATGAAGGCCAAGGTCAACGAGGAGCTGAAGCAGCACTTCCGCCCCGAGTTCCTCAACCGTGTCGACGACACGGTGGTCTTCCACCAGCTCACCGAGGAAGACATCATCCAGATCGTCGACCTCATGATCGACAAGGTGGACGAGCGCCTCAAGGACCGCGACATGGGCATCGAGCTCAATGCCGAGGCCAAGTCGCTGCTCGCCAAGAAGGGCTACGACCCGATCATGGGCGCCCGGCCGCTGCGCCGGACGATCCAGCGGGAGATCGAGGACATCCTCTCCGAGAAGATCCTCTTCGGAGAGCTGCGCCCCGGTCACATCGTGGTCATCGGCACCGAGGGCGAGGGTGAAGCGGCGAAGTTCACCTTCCGCGGCGAGGAGAAGTCGGCGCTGCCCGACGTCCCGCCGATCGAGGACGCGGCCGCCGGTGGCGGTCCGAACCTGAGCAAGGAGGCGTAGACCTCCCCGGAGGTCCCGCCCGAAGGGACTGCCCCGGCCCGTACGCACCGTACGGGCCGGGGCAGTCCCTTTTCGTCGTTCAGGGGGCGAGCGGGCCTCCGTTGACGGTGACCGTCAGGCCGGGGCGGCGCAGCAGGGCGCCCGGGTTCCAGGAGCCCGCCTGGACGGTGCCGACCGCGAGGTCCACCGTCGTCAGCGCCGGGAAGGCAGCGAGGACGGCGCCGAGATCGCCGTCGGAGTTGGCGAGCCACAGGTCGAGGTGGCGGACGCTCGGCAGCGGGGCCACCCCGGCGAGGGCCGCCACCGAGCTCAGCGCGACGCCGAGCCGGGTGATGCCGGGCCGCCCCCGCACATACGCCAGGAGCCGCCGGGTGGTCGCCGTGGAGGACGGGGCGAGCTCCAGATAGCTGAGGGCGGGCCAGCGGCTCAGGGCGTCGAAGCCGGAGACCTGGTCGGCCTCCAGATGCAGGGTGGTGACGCCGTTCAGCACCGGAAGCTGCGCCAGATGGAGATCGGTGCTGCTGCCGAACAGCAGGGTGCGCAGCGCCGGGACCTCGCCGAGCGGGGACAGGTCGACCTCCTGCGAGGCGACGTCGAGCAGTCCGAGCGAGGTCAGGCGGGGCAGCCGGGCGAGCTGGGTGAGGTCGCGCAGACCCGAGCCGCGCAGCACCTCCAGATCGGTGAGGCGCTCCGCGCTGTCCCGTAAGAAGGCCAGCCCGGTCAGGCGCTCGGTGCCGTTCAGACGCAGCGCCGCCACCTCGCGCCCGCGCAGCGCGGCGTGCAGCTCCTCGGCGGTCAGGTCGGGCGGCACGGTGATCCACAGCCGGCGGGCGCCGGGCACGTGCGGGAGCTGGGCGAGTTGCCAGCGGGTCTCCACATGCAGCCGGGCCTCCCTCAGATCGAGGTGGGCGAGGACTTCGCGGGCGTAGCGCTCGGCGGGGTAGCGCGACCACTCGGTGGCGAACAGGTCCACGGCGTCCGGGTGGGCCGCGGACCACGCGCGGGCGTGCTCGATGGCCTCCGCGTTGCCGACCCGGTTGATGAGCCCCACCACGTGCGCGAGCGCCTCGGGGGAGGCCGTCGCCGGGTCCGGGAGATGGTCGAGGACGGGCGGGCCCAGGCGCGCCAGCAGGGTGACGGTCTCCAGGTCGCGGGGTGGAAGCAGCGCCGTGATGTGCTCGCGGACCCGGCGGGCGGTGGTCTCGTCGAGGTAGGCGGCGTGCTGGGCGCAGCGCGCCGCCAGCACATGGATCTTGGCCCTGTCCTGGGGGTTCGGCTGCCGGGAGCCCGCGTCGAGCAGGCCGTTGATGAGGACGGGACGGTCGCGGCGGCCGCAGTGTCCGGCGGCGAGCAGGATCACGTCCTGCCACTGCTGTTCCTCCGAGGCGTGCCGAAGGAGTTCGCCCAGGTGCCCGTCCTCGATGAACTCCTTGGCGGCGAGGAAGTCCTGGAAGGTGCGGTGGGTGAACTGGAAGACGTCGTCGGCGTGTTCCTGGAGGAGTCCGCTGCGGTTGAGGAGGTGGCGCAGCACGTCCTTGGGGGTGCCCTGGCCGCGTACGTTCTCCATCCCTGAGAGGGCGCGCTTGAGCTGGCGCAGCGCCTGGTCGCGGGAGAACTCCGACTGTCCCTCGCGCACCAGCCACACCGCGATCCGCTGGAGCAGCTCGGTGCACTCCTCGGCGCTGATCTGGATGCCTTCGGGCGACTCGACCTTGCGCTGCTGGTCCCGGTTGCCGAGCAGCATCCGCAGGGCGGCCTCGTACAGCTTCCAGCGGGTGTCGGGCAGGAAGCCCTGGCGCAGCCGGTGCAGGGCGCAGATCACGGCGCAGAGCAGCGGGGTGCGGGCCAGGCCCCGCAGGGTGCTGTTCTGCTTGAACTGCTCGGACAGGTCGCGTTCCAGCTCGTCGAGGTCCTCGTGCGGGCCGCTGTCGAGCCGGGCCGCGCGGTGCCAGGCGGCGATGAACGCGGTGATGTCCTCGTCGTTCATCGGGAGCAGTCTGAGCTCCTCGAAGCCCGCGTACTTCAGCCAGTCCGGCTCGACCGCCATCGGCCGTACCGTCACCACGCAGCGGGTGCGCGGATAGCGGTCCAGGAGGGCGGCGAGCCAGCGGTGCGCCTCCTCACGGTCCTCCTGGGGCACTTCGTCGAGGCCGTCCACCAGGAGCAGCGCCCGCCCCGTCTTCAGGACCCGGCCCGCCCAGCCCTCGGGCGCCTCGTCGACCACCAGGCGTGCCGCGGTGGGGAGTTGGGCGGGCAGCGGGAAGGTGGCGCCCTGGGCGCGCAGGGTGCGCAGCGGTACCACGAAGGGGACCAGCGCGTTGAGGTCCGCCAGCCCCGGTCCGAGCCGTCCGGCCGCCGCGTGCGCCGCCAGCCACCACACCAGGGTGGTCTTGCCGGCGCCCGCCTCGCCCCGGATGAGGGCCCGGGGGCGGGAGGCGAGCAGGGCGTCGATGCGCTGCGGGGCGCTGTCCATCAGGGGGCGGCCCGGCTGCGGGGGCTCGGTCGCCTTGGGTCTCGCCTCCAGGCTGAGGTAGGCGGTGTCCAGGTCCCACTCGGAGTCCCGCTTGTTCAGCTCGTCCAGGCCGAAGATCTTCGTCTTGCGGTACGAGGCGCCGATGGCCTCGGCGTACTCGTGCTCGTAGCGCTGGTCCTGCGGGGGTACGCCGGTGACGAGTTCGAGGGCGGTCACCGCGGCGAGCGTGGCGAACGCGGCCAGGAAGCCCTCCGAGGCGAAGATGCCCCGCAGCGGCACGCACACCACCCGGCGGTGGCCGCGCCCGCGCGGGATCTCCTTGACCAGGCCGAGCAGGGTGGCCGCCGCGAACAGGGGGGCGCCCGACAGGCCCATGAGCGGCGAGCTGCCGTCGGCGCGCTCGGCGGCCGGGGGCCGGTGCAGTTCGCAGACCAGATCCTGGCGCAGGCTCCCGGCGACCGGCAGGACCGTGCCCACGAACTGGTCGTAGTCCAGGTGGTGGTCGGCGCCGTAGCGCTGGATGTCGGGGAAGCCGATGATCTCGCAGCCGGGCAGCGACTGGGCGGTGTCGACGGTGCCCAGCCGCAGCAGACCCGGCAGTAGCTCCTCGTCGCTGTAGATCAGTGCCGCGTCCAACTCGTCGTCCCGCCACAGGACTTGACCGGTCACCTCGCCGATCGCCGGATGGGCGAGGCGGACCGGCGGGGCGCCCACCAGGTTGTGCGCACAGGTCAGCACCAGCCACGGGGAGACGATGACCCCGCTGCCCTGGCAGCCCTCCGACAGGATGGCCACGACCCGGTCGGCGGTCGTGGGCGGGGCGGCGCTCACCGCGGGCCGGCCGCGAAGCCTCCGCCCGGCCGGGGGTTGTGGACCTTCCAGGCGGAGCCGTCGGCGGCGGTGTGCGGCTTCAGGGTGAAGGACACCCTGTGCGTACGCCCCGTGACGCGCCCCGCGTCGGCGCCCGCCTCCACCACCCAGGCCCGGGCCTTGAGGCCGCCCCTGCGTTCCTTGCGGAGCTCGAACGTGAACTCCATCTGGATGTCGCCGAGCTCGAAGACCAGCGGCTCCCCGGCGCCTCGGGCGGCGGCCTCGATGAGCTGCTCGCGTACGGACTCGATGGCGTCGGCGAGTTCGATCCCGTCCGCGTCATGGCTGTCGTCGGTCATGTCTGTTCCCCCTCGCTCACCCCAAGTCTCTCTCTGAGTACGGGAGTTGGGACAGGGGTGGGAGGGGTCGGGAGGTGCCGACCCGGACGGCCCGGGGGTGCCGGCCCGGACGGTCTGGGCGGGCGGCCCGTGCGCGCGGGGCCCGCGGGCCTGGGCGGGCGGCCCGCGGCGGGGCCCACGGCGCGGCCACGCCATGGGTTGCGTGCCGTTGGTCCTGAAAAGGAAGGGCTTAGGTCCCGGTTGCGGTGACAAGGCGCACAGGAGATCAGGGGCCTACTAGGTGCCTTAGGGGCCGTTGGGGCGTATTTACCCTTATATCGCCTATTCCCCTTCTGATCGTTACGGCTTTCCTTCGTAGATGGGCGTTTTGGGCGGAGATGGAGTCACGCGCTACCAAGGTGAGGTCGACCCGGTGTGCCGCTGTGCGTGCCGGGTCCGCGCATGCCGCCGGATCCCACTCGGCGGCGATCCCCTGTCGCCGTACGAAAGAGTTCTCCCCGCATGTCCCAGCGCACCTCGTCCCAGACCGTCCGCCCCTCCGCCGCCCGGCTGCGCGCCCTGGCGGTCTCCGTCGTCGCGACGGGAGCGGGGGCCGCCACGCTCCTCGGCGCGGGCGTCGCGGCGGCCGACGAGGCCAGCGCCCTGCCGCTCGCCGCGACCACCGTCACCACCAGCGCCGTCGCCGACCAGGCCAAGGCGCAGGGCAAGGCCGCGGCCACCGCGCGACAGGCCGCCGCGGCCAAGGCCGCCTCCTGGGTGCAGCCGGTCGCGCGCTACACGCTGAGCGCGAGCTTCGGTCTGGGCGGCTCGATGTGGTCGCACAAGCACTCCGGCCAGGACTTCGCCGTGCCCAGCGGCACCCCGGTCTCCGCCGCGCACTCCGGCACCGTCGTGAAGGCCGGCCCGGTCGGCGCCGGTGACGGCCCCGCGTACGGCAACGCGATCGTGATCCGGCACGCCGACCACACGTACTCGCAGTACGCCCACCTGTCCCACATCGGCGTACGCGTCGGCCAGCGCGTGGCCACCGGCGAGCGGATCGCGCTGTCGGGCAACACCGGCAACTCCAGCGGCCCGCACCTGCACTTCGAGATCCGTACGACGCCGAACTACGGCTCGGCCGTCAACCCGGTGGCCTTCCTGCGGACGGTGGGCGTCACGGTCTGATCCGTTGGGCGCCGGATCCGATTGGTGCGCGCCCTAGGCGCGCGAGTTGTGATGGGCCTGGGTCACCAGGTCACTGGCGACTTCGAGGACGCTCAGGCGCTTCTCCTCGGGGCCGCCCTCCATGTCCTTGAGGACGAACATCCCGGCGTGCATCGAGAACAGCGCCGTGAAGCAGCGGATCTGGTCGGCCATGGTGGCCTCCGGGTCCTTCAGCAGGTCGACCATCGCGTGCATCCGCTCCTTGAACATCTCGCCGATGCTCAGCTCGCGCATGGTCGCCTGGTTCTCCTGCATGAACCGGAACAGCGGCTCGGCCCCGAAGAGGGCCTCGCTGTAGCGGCGCATGATCTCCAGTTTGACGTCGAGGGTGTGCGGCTGGGTGCGCCCCCACTCGATCACCTCGTCCATGGGCCTCGTGAGGTCCTGGAAGAGGCTGATGATGATGTCTTCCTTGGTCTTGAAGTGGTAGTAGAGCGCGGCCTTGGTGACCTCCAGCCGCTCCGCGATCTCGCGCAGCGAGGTCTTCTCGTACCCCTGCTCGCCGAAGAGCTCCAGGGCGACGTCCTGGATCCGCTGGCGGGTGTTTCCTCTGGCCATGCCTGCTCTCCCGAATGCGTACGGGCGCCGTCCCCCGGCGCCCGTGCCGTTTGTCATTTACTTACTTGACGCCCGGCAAGTTGGGGTCTACCTTCCCCAGTGTAGTGGTAACTAGCCGGGCGACAAGTAAGTAGCTCTCCCGGCGGACGTCAGGCTTCAGGGAGTTGGGGACGATGGCTACGGGGATACCGGACGAGAAGGCAGTGGATGCGGAGGTGACCGACGCGCCGCAGCCACGCAGCGTGCGGGTCGTGCTCCTCGCCCTCATGATCGCGATGCTGCTCGCCATGCTCGACAACATGATCGTGAACACGGCGATGCCGACGATCGTGGGCGAGCTCGGCGGACTCGAGCACCTGTCCTGGGTGGTCACCGCCTACACCCTGGCCACCGCCGCCTCCACCCCGATCTGGGGCAAGCTCGGCGACATGTACGGGCGCAAGGGCGCCTTCCTCACCTCCATCGCGATCTTCCTGCTCGGCTCCGCGCTCAGCGGCATGGCGCAGGACATGAGCCAGCTCATCGGCTTCCGCGCGATCCAGGGCCTGGGCGCGGGCGGCCTCATGGTCGGCGTCATGGCGATCATCGGTGACCTCATTCCGCCCCGCGAGCGCGGCAAGTACCAGGGCATGATGGCCGGCGTCATGGCGCTCGCCATGATCGGCGGACCGCTGGTCGGCGGCGCCATCACCGACCACCTCGGCTGGCGCTGGACGTTCTACATCAACCTCCCGCTCGGCGCGGTCGCGCTGGCCATGGTCACCGCCGTCCTGCACTTGCCCAAGAAGCGGGCGCGCGGCCGGATCGACTACCTCGGCACCATCCTGCTGACCGTGGGCATCACCTCGATCGTCCTGGTCACCACCTGGGGCGGCTCGCAGTACGCCTGGGGCTCCGCGATCATCATGGAGCTCATCGCACTCGGCGTCGTCGCCGTCGTCGGCTTCCTCTTCGTCGAGACCAAGGCCGCCGAGCCGATCCTGCCGCTGCACATCTTCCGCAACCGCAACTTCTCGCTCATGTCCGGGATCGGCTTCCTCACCGGCTTCGTGATGTTCGGCGCGATGCTGTTCCTGCCGCTGTACCAGCAGTCCGTGCAGGGCGCCTCCGCCACCAACTCCGGCCTGCTGCTCCTGCCGATGCTGCTCTCGATGATGGCCGTCTCGCTGATCGCGGGCCGCGTCACCACCAGCAGCGGCAAGTACAAGATCTTCCCGATCCTGGGCGGCGCGCTCGTCGTGGTGGGCCTGTTCCTCCTCTCCACGATGGACGTCACCACGACCCGGTTCATGTCCGGCGTCTACATGGCGGTGCTCGGCGCGGGCATGGGCTTCCTGATGCAGATCACGATGCTGGTCGCGCAGAACAGCGTCGAGATGAAGGACATGGGCGTCGCCTCGTCCTCCACGACCCTCTTCCGTACGCTCGGCTCGTCCTTCGGCGTCTCGATCATGGGCGCGATCTTCACCAACCGGGTCGGCGACGAGATGGTGCGCCGGCTCGGGGCGGGCGCGGGCAAGCTGGGCTCGGCCCAGCTCGACCACGCGAGCCTGCTGAAGCTGCCGGCGCCGGTGCGCGAGGCGTACCAGTACGCCGTCTCCTCCGGTACGCACGGAACGTTCCTGGTCGGCTCGATCATCGCGGTGGCCATGTTCGTGGCGGCCCTCTTCGTGAAGGAGGTCCCGCTGCGGGGCGCCGCGCCGGCCCCCGAGCCCGAGCGGGACGGGGCGCCGGTGGCTCCGCCGGTCACCGAGTCGGTGTCGTAGGGATTTCCCGCCCGCCCGCCTTCGCAGGGGGCCGGAGGCCCGGCCCCCTGGGGCCCGCGGCCCCCGGCCCCCTGTGCGTCCGTCCGGCCCGCATCGCCGACGGCACATCGTCAACAGCCTTGCCGTGACCGGCCGTTGGCGTTCCTCGTTCGCGTGACGGGAGACGCCGGGCACCCCCTACGCCTGCACCGCACCCGCCCCCGGCGGCTGCGCCGGGAAGCTGCCCGTGTTGGTGGGGGCGTGCTCGGGGAGCCAGAGCACGGCGATCGCCCCGCCGGTGCCGGCCGCGTTGGGCGAGCCCTCGGGGGCCGCGTTGCGGAAGGTGAGGCGGGCGCCCAGCACCTTCGCCTGGCCCGCGGCGATCGTGAGACCCAGTCCGTGCCCATTGCCCGACCGGTCGCTCGACCCGGTACGGAACCGGCTCGGCCCGTCGCGCAGCAGCGCCTCCGGGAACCCGGCCCCGTGGTCGCGGACCCGTACCACCCGGCCCTCGACGGTGACCTCCACCGGACCCCCGCCGTGCTTGGCGGCGTTGCCCAGCAGATTGCCCAGGATGCGCTCCAGGCGGCGCGGGTCGGTGCTGACCCACGACTCGTGGACGACCCGCACCTTCACCTCGGGGTCGAACGCGGTGACCCGGCGGCTCACGAACTCGCCGAGCGCGATGTCCTGGAGCTCGGCCCGCTCGGAGGCGCTGTCCAGGCGGGCGACCTCCAGGACGTCCTCCACCAGCGTGCGCATGGCCTGCGCCCGGTTGCGCACCAGCTCGGTGGGGCGGCCCGGAGGCAGGAGTTCGGCGGCGGTGAGCAGCCCCGTGACCGGGGTGCGCAGCTCGTGCGCGATGTCCGCGGTGACCCGGCGCTCGGCCTCGATGCGCTCCTGGAGCGCGTCGGTGAGCGCGTCCACCGCGCGGGCGAGCTCGTCGGTCTCGTCGCGTACGACACCGCCGATGGCGTCCCGCACCCGTACGTCCGTGTTGCCCTCGGCGACCCTGCCCGCCGCGTCGGCCGCCTTGCGGAGCCTGCGGGAGATCTGGCCGCCGATGAGGATGCCGAGCGCGCAGCCGCCGAAGACGACCGCCACCGAGCCGATGACCAGGGCGCGGTCGAGGTCCGCCATCACATTGGAGCTGCGGTCGGTGAAGGTGGAGTGCAGCGACAGGACGTCGCCGTTGCCGACGGGCACCGCGGCCCAGATGTCGGGCGGCCCGCTGTCGCGCTCCTGCACCGAGGAGACCTTGCGCCCTTGCAGCGCCTTGGACTTGAGGGCGCCCGGCAGCGCGGGATCGTTCAGCTTGGTGCCGAAGCGGACCCGCTTGTTGCTCGTCTCGTAGTAGTTCTGCGCGAAGTTGAGCCGCTCCATCTGCACTTCGCGGGCGTTGTCGAGCATCGAGACGCGGGCCGCGTTGTGCACCACGAGGCTCAGCGCCATCACGGTGAGCGCGCCCACCGCCGTGATCGCGATACTGATCTTCCAGCGGACGCCGGTCCGCAGCACGGGGCGCCTCACTGGCCCATCACGCCTTCAGTTTGTAGCCGAAGCCACGGACGGTCTCGATCCGGTCCTGCCCGATCTTGGTGCGCAGCCGCTGCACATGCACGTCCACCACCCGGGTGTCGCCGCCCCAGCCGTAGTCCCAGACCCGCTCCAGGAGTTTGTCGCGGGACAGCACCGTGCCGGGGGCCGAGGAGAACTCGAGGAGCAGCCGCATCTCGGTGGGGGTCAGCGCGACGGTCTCGCCGCCCTTGGTGACCTCCATGCCCTCGGTGTCGATCTCGATGTCGCCGAACGCGAGGACCCCGCTCCCCGAGGCGTCCTCGGGCGGCTCGGCGGCGGCGCCGGGGCCGCCCGCGTGCCCGAAGCGGCGCAGCACGGCGCGGATCCGGGCGACCAGGACGGCACCGTCGAACGGCTTGGTGACGTAGTCGTCCGCGCCGGCCTCCAGGCCGAGGACGACGTCGATGGAGTCGGCGCGCGCGGACAGCATGATGACCGGCACGGTCGACTCGTCGCGGATGCGGCGGCACAGGCTCACGCCGTCCAGGCCCGGCAGCATCACGTCGAGCAGGGCGATGTCGGGCCGGTCCGCGCGGAACGCTTCCAGGCCGGAAAGCCCGTCGGGCATGGCGGTCACGGTGAAGCCGTCCCGCTCCAGGGCGAGCTGGGTGGCTTCACGGATCACGTCGTCGTCCTCGACGAACAGAACATGGGTCTCGGCCATCGCGCTGCTCTCTCAGTTCTCCGGCGGTCTCTTGCGGCGCCCGGCGGCCGTGCCGCGGTCCGTGGCGCCGGTGCGGCTCGTCGGTGTGCTGGGCGCGGTACCAGTCTGCGGCATCCCCACGGCGCGGCTCACCGACGCGGGCGGCGCGGTCAGGGAGTGGTGGGCGCGGGGGCGCTGGTCCCACTGCCGTCGACGGCCTTGCTGTAGTCGTTCTCCACCTGGTCCTGCTGCGCGAACTTGCCGGTCGCGCCGCCCGACCAGCGATACGTCGTCACGACCTCGCTCGACGCGAAGGCCGGCTTGTCGCCGGGCGCGTACATCTGCCGCGTCACCACCAGATCGCCCCGGTCGATCTCGGCGTACACGGGCGTCTCCTCGGCGGTGAAGACGTTGTCGTACGAGGCGCCGGACGCGCGGTACACATAGGCGCCGAGGCCCACGGCGTCGGCGCAGTTCATGACGTTCACGACGACGTCCTGGCCGGTCGTGCCGGTCAGGTGCCCGTACGTCACGTCGATGGGGTACTCGTCCTTGGTGCAGGGTTTGAGCTGGGCCTTGACCCGGGCGCTGACCTTCGGGTCGCCCTTGAGCAGCCGCACCGGGTCGACCTTGGCGAAGGGTGCCTGGGTGGACGCGCTCGGCGACGGCGTGGCGTGGGCGACCTTGTCGGCGGGCGGTGCCACGCCCTCGTCCCGGGTGCCGGTGCCGCCCGTGGAGCAACCGGTCATGAACAGCCCGAGGGCGGAGATCCCGGCCAGTGCCGTGGTCCCCGCCGTCACCGCGCTCCCCCTGTGCCTGGTCAGGCCGCGCACCGCTCCCGCCCCTTTACGTCGCCCGCGTTGCCGTGCTCCAGCGCGCGGAAGTCCAGCTCGCGGCTCTCCAGCTCCTGGCGGAGCCGGGCCAGCGCCCGGTGCAGCGTGCTCTTCACGGTGCCGGCCGACATGCCCAGGGCCGCGGCCGTCTCCTCGGTGCTCATCTGCTCCCAGTGTCGCAGCACGACCACGCTGCGCTGCTTGGGGGCGAGCACCTTGAGGACGTCCATCAGCAGGGCGCGGTCGGCGCGCTGCTCGGAGCCGTCCTCGACGCGGGCGTCGGGAAGCTGCTCGGTGGGCACCTCTTCGAGCTTGCGGGCGCGCCACCACTCGGTCCGCGTGTTGATCATGACGCGGCGCAGGTAGGCGTCGGCCAGCGTCTTGTCGGCGATGCCGTCCCAGCGGCCGTAGGTGCGGGCCAGCGCGGTCTGGAGCAGGTCCTGCGCGTCCACGGGGTCCGGAACGAGCCGCCGGGCACTGCGCAGCAGCGCGTCCTGCCGGGTGCGTACGTACTCCTCGAACTCAAGCACCTCGCCCTGCGCCATACCCAACCGCCTCCGTCATCCCCGTGAGCTGGTCCCGCTCGTCCTGCTGGTCGCTTACGTGAATGAACCTACGGAGCGCTTGTCACGGGCCTGTGCGGAGGAGCCGTCGGGAGGCGCACGGTGAGCCATCGGTTGTGTAACAGCCGAGGTTTACCGCCGTTTTCCAGGGGTAACGGCTCCCTTTCGGGCGTTACGGACACAGTCGGACGCCCTGCGGCCGCGGGGGTGGCGCCGGTCCGAGCTCAGGACTGGGGGAGCCGGTAGCGGCCGCCGTCGAGCGGTTCGACCAGACCGTCGGAGACCAGGCCGTCCAGCGCCCTGGCCCGCTGCACCGGCTCGTGCCAGGCCGCGTCGAGCGCCGACTGCGGTACGGATCCGGTGGCGTCCCGCAGCACCGCGAGGAGCCGGCCGCGCACCTGCCGGTCGGTGCCCGCGTAGGTCTGGCCGCGCCGCGCCGGGCCCTGGTGCGCGGGCTTGCCGGCCAGCCGCCAGGCGCACTGCGCGGCGATCGGACAGCGCCCGCACGTCTCGTTCTTGGCCGTGCAGACCAGCGCGCCGAGCTCCATGGACGCGGCCGCCCAGCGCGCGGCGGTGACCTCGTCCTCGGGCAGCAGCGCCCGCGCCAGGCGCCGCTCGGCGGCGGTGGTCGCGGTCGGCGGGTACTGGACGCCGGTCACGGCCCGCGCGAAGACCCGGCGGACGTTGGTGTCGAGGACGGCGTGACGCTGCCCGTAGGCGAACGAGGCGACCGCGGCCGCCGTGTACTCACCGATGCCGGGCAGCGCGAGAAGCTGCCCGTGGTCGGCCGGTACGTCGCCGCCGTGGCGTTCCGTTATGGCGAGCGCGGCGCCGTGCAGCCGCAGCGCGCGGCGCGGGTAGCCGAGGCGGCCCCAGGCGCGGACCGCCTCGCCGGGCGCGTCGGCCGCCAGGTCGGCCGGGCGCGGCCAGCGGGCCAGCCACTGCTCGTACACCGGGAGCACCCGGCTGACCGGGGTCTGCTGAAGCATGAACTCGCTGACCATCACGCCCCAGGCGCCCGCCTCGGGGCGCCGCCAGGGCAGGTCGCGGGCGTGTTCGCCGAACCATCCGATGACGGATTCGTGGAGGACGGCGGGCCGGGTCGTCTCGTTCGTCTCGTTCGTGGGCACGGTGGGCATCGTCGGCAGAATGTTCATCGCAGAGCCGATCCTGGCATGTTCGGGTCCGAAGGGGGGCGCGCGGCGGGTCTCAGCGGCGTGCGTGCTGCCTGGCGTGCATGCGCGCGCCGGGCCCGGTGAACCAGGCGACCGGCGCGATGTCGCTGGTACGCATCGACTCGGCAAGCGCCCGCACCGGGCGGGTGCCCGCCTTGACGACGATCAGCGCGATCACGGTGCCGAGCACCAGGCCGACCGCCACGTCGTGCGGGTAGTGCACGCCGACGAAGACCCGCGAGAAGGCCATCGCCAGAGCCATCGGCACGGTGATCATCCAGATCCGCGACCAGGCCAGCGCGAGCGCGACGGCCGCGGCGCCCGCGATCGTGGCGTGGTTGGAGGGGAACGACCAGTCGCCGTTGACCGGGCAGGCGATCAGCGAGGTCGCCGCGCCCGCCACCGCCCGGCAGGGCCGCTCCTCGTCGATCAGCGACTTCATCACCTCGCTGCACAGGTAGGCGGCCGCCGTCGCGAGGGGCGCGAGCAGGGCCAGGGCGAACGACGTCGTGTCCCGGCGGCGCGCCCGCCACCAGGCGCAGACGAACAGCACGCCGAACAGCAGGAGTCCGAGCTCCGTCCAGACCTCGACGAAGCTCTGCACCCAGGACGGCATGTCGTGGGCGAAGTCGGTGATGTTGCGGTAGAGCTCACTATCCATGGTGACGGACAGTATGAATGATGAAGGGCCGGTGACCACGAGTCGCCCGGAAGGCGGCGCCCAGGTTGCGGAGTGATGCGCTCCGGAATGATGATCCGCAAAACTTCGCCGGAGTGGCGGCGGGTGGGGCGGGAGTTGGCGCCGATCTCTCGTAAGGTTCGGTGCGTGGGATCTCTGCGCAATCCGGTCGGGCCGCTTCCCTCCTCCATCTACTGGCGACGGAGGGCCGTCGCGCTGTCCTTGATCGCCTTGCTGGCCATCCTCGTTCTGTGGTTCGCCACTTCGGGCGGCGGCGGCAGCAAGGGCGGCACCAGCAAGGGCCCGAACCCCACGCAGTCCATCACGCCGGGCCCCACGGGCTCCGGCCCCGCCATCAGTACGGCCCCGGGCGGCCGCGACGAATCGAGCGGATCCGGCGGTTCCGGTGGTTCCGGTGGGTCGGGCGGATCCGCAGGCTCGGCCGGCTCCGGTGGCCCTGGCGGCTCCGGCGGCGCCAACTCCGCGGACGGCGGTACGAGTACGGGCTCGGGCGGCTCCGACTCCGGTTCCGGGGGCGGCAGTTCGGGTGGCAACGGTGAGGGCCGCAACCGGGTTCCGGCCGGCTCCCCCCTGCCGATCTGCGCCCCGGGTTCACTGTCCCTGACCCTGCGCAGCACCAAGACGACGTTCGGGCCGGGGGAGAAGCCGCGCATCGAGGTCGTCCTCAAGAACAACTCGGCCTCGACGTGCAAGGCGGACCTCGGGCCGAAGGGGGCCGTCGTGACGGTCACCTCCACCGGCAACGACCGCGTGTGGTCCACGGACGACTGTCCCTCCGGGGACCCGGCCCTCTTCTTCCAGGTGCCGGGCGGGGCGACGATCACCCACGCCGTGGAGTGGGACCGGTCGAAGTCGGCGCCGGGGTGTGCGACGCCGCCGGCGGGGGCGGTGTCCCCGGGCACGTACCTCCTGGAGGCCCACTTCCCCGGGCTCCCGGTGGCGCGGGCGTCCTTCGCCCTGGCGAAGGATTAGCCCCCACCCCACCCCTTCCCGAAACCCTCCGGGGGATGTCGGCTCGGCTGCGGGCCGTGCGTGGCTGGTCGCGCAGTTCCCCGCGCCCCCAAACCCGCTTTTGTCTGCGGGCCGCAGCCGGCTGATCGCGCAGTTCCTCGCGCCCCTTAACTGCTCGGTGCTGGGGCACCTTCAGCCCGTCCGGCGATTGAGGACGAGCGCCGTTCAGGCGCGAACGGGGTCTGGGGCGGAGCCCCAGGAAGCCCGGCTTTCGGGTGCGGGCCGTGTGTGGCTGGTCGCGCAGTTCCTCGCGCCCCTTAACTGCTCGGTGCTGGGGCACCTTCAGCCCGTCCGGCGTTTGAGGACGAGCGCCCTTTAAGGCGCGAAGGGGGTCTGGGGCGGAGCCCCAGGGGTGCCTATACGTACCGCTCCAGGATGGAGGACTCGGCCAGCCGCGAGAGCCCCTCCCGCACGCTCCGCGCCCGCGCCTCCCCGACGCCGTCGACCGTCTGGAGGTCGTCCACCGAGGCGGCCAGCAGTTTCTGCAAGCCCCCGAAGTGCTCGACGAGCCGCTCGATGATCGCTCCCGGCAGCCGCGGCACCTTCGCGAGGAGCCGGTAGCCCCGCGGGGACACCGCGGAGTCCAGCGTCTCGGGGGAGCCGCTGTAGCCCAACGCCCTTGCCACTATGGGCAGTTCGAGCAGTTCCGCGTGGGTGAGGTCGTTGAGCTCGCGCAGCGCCTCGTCCACCGTGCGGGACCGCTTGGCGGTGGGCTCGGGCACGTAGTCCCGTACGACCAGCTCCCGCTCGGGCTCGACCCCGGCGATCAGCTCGTCGAGCTGGAGGGAGAGCAGCCGCCCGTCCGTGCCCAACTCCACCACGTACTCGGCGATTTCCGTCGCGATGCGCCGCACCATCTCCAGGCGCTGGGCGACCGCCGTGACGTCCCGCACCGTCACCAGGTCCTCGATTTCGAGGGCGGACAGCGTGCCCGCGACCTCGTCGAGGCGGAGCTTGTACCGCTCAAGCGTGGCCAGCGCCTGGTTCGCGCGGGACAGGATCGCCGCCGACTCCTCCAGGACCCGGCGCTCGCCGTTCACGTACAGCGCGATCAGGCGCATGGACTGGCTGACCGACACCACCGGGTAGTTGCACTGCTTGGAGACGCGGTCCGCCGTGCGGTGGCGGGTGCCCGTCTCGTCGGTGGGGATGCCCGCGTCGGGCACGAGCTGCACACCGGCGCGGTGGATCTTGGTGATGTCCTTGTCGAGGACGAGCGCCCCGTCGAGCTTGCACAGCTCGCGCAGGCGCGTCGCGGCGAACTCGACGTCCAGGACGAAGCCGCCCGTGCACATCGAGTCGACGGTCTTGTCGAGGCCGAGCACGATCAGACCGCCGGTGTTGCCGCGCAGGATGCGCTCCAGGCCGTCGCGGAGCGCGGTGCCGGGCGCGACGGCGCTCAGCGCGGCCCGCATCAGTGCTTCGTTACCGGAGCCTGTGCCGGACTTTCCGGGTGCTGATGCCCGGTCGTTGGCTGCCACTGCACTCCTCCGGTGTTGCTCATACGGCGCGTACTGCTCGCGTGCTGCGTGCGTACCGCTCGTACGGACGGGCGAGACCAGGGCAAAGTCTACCGGCGCGGCTACTCCTCCCGTGGGGCCTGTGCGCGACGGCCGCGCGGCAGCACCCGCAGCGCGTCCCCCATGTCGGCGACTTCCGTGACCTTCATACCGGCCGGGACCTTGCCGGGGTCGGTCGGCACCAGGGCGTGCGTGAAGCCGAGGCGGTGCGCCTCGGCCAGCCGGCGCTGGACTCCGGTGACCCTTCTGACCTCGCCCGCGAGGCCCACCTCGCCGATGGCGACGAGGTTCTTGGGCAGCGGAGTGTCGCTGGCCGCCGAGGCGAGCGCGAGGGCGATCGCGAGGTCGGCCGCGGGCTCGGAGAGCTTCACCCCGCCCACCGTCGCGCTGTAGATGTCGCGCTTGCCGAGAGCGGTGATGCGGCCGCGCTGTTCAAGGACCGCGAGCATCATCGAGACGCGGGAGGTCTCCAGGCCGGAGGTGGTGCGGCGCGGGGAGGGGATCTGCGAGTCGACGGTGAGCGCCTGCACCTCGGCGACCAGGGGGCGGCGGCCCTCCAGGGTGACGGTGAGACAGGTGCCCGGCACCGCCACGTCGCGCCGGGTGAGGAACAGGCCGCTGGGGTCGGCGAGTCCGATGATGCCCTCGTCGTGCAGCTCGAAGCAGCCGACCTCGTCGGTCGCGCCGTAGCGGTTCTTGACGCCGCGCACCAGGCGCAGCCGCGCGTGCCGGTCGCCCTCGAAGGAGAGCACGACGTCCACGAGGTGCTCCAGGAGGCGGGGGCCCGCGATCGCGCCGTCCTTGGTGACATGGCCGACCAGGAGCGTGGACATGCCGCGCTCCTTGGAGGCGCGGATCAGCGCGCCCGCGACCTCGCGGACCTGGGCCATGCCGCCGGGGGCGCCGTCGATCTCGGGCGAGGCGACGGTCTGCACCGAGTCCAGGACGAGGAGCGAGGGCTTCACCGCGTCGAGGTGGCCGAGCACGGCCGACAGGTCCGTCTCGGCGGCGAGATAGAGGTGGTCGTTCAGCGCCTTGATGCGGTCGGCGCGCATCCTGACCTGGCTCGCCGACTCCTCGCCCGTGATGTAGAGCGTGCGGTGGTCGTCACTGGCCGCCTTGGCCGCCACGTCCAGGAGCAGCGTGGACTTGCCGACGCCGGGCTCGCCCGCGAGCAGTACCACCGCGCCCGGCACGAGACCTCCGCCGAGCACCCGGTCGAGCTCGCTGACGCCGGTGGTGCGGGCGGTCGCCTGGCGGCCGTCCACCTGGCCGATGGGCAGCGCGGCCGTGGAGACCCGGCCCGCCGCCGTGGTGCGCACCGCGGGCGCGCCGTACTCCTCGACCGTCCCCCAGGCCTGGCACTCGGGGCAACGGCCGAGCCACTTGGCGGTGGTCCAGCCGCATTCGGTGCAGCGGTAGGACGGCCGGTCCTTCGCGGATTTCGTACGGGCAGCCATGGCGTCACCGTATAGGGGCCCACTGACAATCCCGCCCGGGCGGCCGTGCGAAGGCGGTCGGAAGACCTCGGGCGGGGCCGGGCGCGAGGCCGGGCGCGGGCACCGGTCTTCCGCGCCCCGCCGTTCGGGTGGACGGAGCCCGCTCCGCGTCGCCCCGATGGGCCGCGTCCGTTGGCACAGTGCGTGATGGGTCTGCCATGGAATGCCATGGAATTCCCGATTCCTGTCCCCTTTTGAGGGATACGTTCACCCGTAAGGATTAAATGTGCTCAACCGGTACGAAGAAGCCCCGATGCTGCCCCTACGGTCGCACGCGTGACGAGCAGCAGACTGGATCAACCAGCGCACAACACCGGCGCACACCGGGCGCAGCGCCGTGCGCCCCGCACGTTGGCCCAGCGCCCGCCCGCCCGGTACGAGGCGTACCTGGACGGCCTGTTCACCTACTGCCTGTCCGTCCTGTGCGACCACGACGAGGCGACGGCGGCCCTCGGCGACATACTCGCCGTCTCCGAGCGCCAGTACGCGCGCTGCCCCGCGGCCGAGGCCGAACGCAGGGCGTGGCTGTACGCGCTCGCCCGCTGGGCCTGTCTGCGCAAGCTGGCCGAGCGCAGACGCAACCGGCAGGGCGCCCACACCGGCCGCGCCCCCGAGGCACCCCCCGCCGTGGAGGTCTCCGAGGAGGAGCGGGAGCGCCGCCGCCGCGAACTGGCCCTGCTCGCCTGGCCCGAGGCGGCCGGCACCACCCCCGAACAGCGTGAGGCGCTCGAACTCGCGGTCCGCCACCACCTCGGCGCCCGCGAGGTCGCCTCGGTGCTCGGCATGAACTACCCGGCCGCGCGCGAACTGCTCGCCGCGGGCGCCTGCGAGGTCGAGCGGACCCGGGCCGCGCTCGCCGTCGTCGAGATGGGCGGCTGCCCGACCGTGGCCCAACTGACCGGCGATCACC
Source organism: Streptomyces sp. ASQP_92 (assembly GCF_025399895.1). Lineage (GTDB taxonomy): Bacteria > Actinomycetota > Actinomycetes > Streptomycetales > Streptomycetaceae > Streptomyces. Next base: position 262,427 of record NZ_JAODUA010000009.1, read on the forward strand.
AGGTGTTGCTCTCCGCGGCGCTGCGCCGCGAACTGGTCCGGCACGTCGACGACTGCCCCCGCTGCCGCCGCGCCGCCGAACGCGCGGGCGCGGCCGGACCCTGGCCCGGGTCGACCGTCACCCCGGCCGCGCTGCCGCTGGCGAAGGCGCCGCGGGCCGCCGCGCAGGCCGCGATGATGCATGTGCCGCGCACGCGCGCCGGTGCTCCGCGCTTCGACCGCACCGGGTTCCCGATGGACCCCAAGGACCGGGCCGCCCGGCGCGACCGGCTACGGGCCAGGGCGGTGACCACCACCGTCGTCGCGACCGTCGTCGCGGCCCCCGTCTTCGCGCTGTGGGCCGCCTACCGGGGCGCCCCCGCCACCGGCGAGCCGCAGGCCGGCGCCGCGAAGGTCACCGCGAGCGAGGCCGACGGTCCCGGCGCGCGCCCGCACGACCGTTACGAGAACGCCGGCAACGCCCGCGCCCAGCCCGACACCCGCTTCACCGCCGGCAGCCGCGCCCCCGACGTGTCGGTCGAGGTCATCAGCCCCACGACCGCCCCGGCGGGCCCCGGCCGGCTCGCGGTCGCGGCGAGTTCGGCGGGCGACACGACCGTCCTGACGCTCACCTCGACCGGCGGCGCCCCCGTCGACTGGTCGCTGCGCAGCCGCGCCCGCTGGCTCACCATCAGCCAGAGCGCGGGCCGGCTCGCGCCCGGCCAGAGCGTCACCGTGTACATCCGGGTCGACCACACCCAGGAGCCGCAGCACGCCTGGTCGGTGCGGGTCGACGTGGAGCCGTCGGGCGCGGCGGTACGGATCAGCGGTGACGGCACACCGGTCGCGCCCCCGTCCTCGCCCGTTCCCGGCGGCTCGGGCCACCCCGGCCCGCCCGGATCCAGCGCGTCGCCGACCCCCCGGCCGACGCCGACGCCGAGCAGCCCGACGCCCACGCCCACCCCGCCGAGCCAGAGCCCGACCCCGACGGACACTCCCTCGCCCACCGGGACACCGCCCTCACCGTCCCCGAGCGGCTGACAACTCGCCGCTCGGGCAAGGGAGTTACCGCGCCGGGTCGGCCGGATGCGGGGCGACGAGCGGCAGCAGCGAGGCGAGCCGCGCCTCGCACTGCTCGACCAGGACCGCGTACGCCTCCTCGCCCATCAGCTCCGTCAGCTCCGGCCGGTACGTCACATACACCGGCTCGCCCGCGCCATGGGCGGAGGTCGCCGAGGTGCACCACCAGTGCAGGTCGTGGCCGCCGGGCCCCCAGCCGCGGCGGTCGTACTCGCCGATCGAGATCTGGAGCACCTTGGTGTCGTCGGGCCGCTCGATCCAGTCGTACGTCCGGCGCACCGGCAGCTGCCAGCAGACGTCCGGCTTGGTCTCCAGCGGCTCCTTGCCCTCCTTGAGGGCGAGGATGTGCAGCGAGCAGCCCATGCCGCCGGGGAAGCCCGGCCGGTTCTGGAAGATGCACGAGCCGTTCCAGCGGCGGGTCTGGCGGTCGCCGTCCTCGTCGGTCTGGATCCAGCCCGTCTCCGTGCCGACGTCGTGGAACTGCCACAGCTCGGGGGTGAGCCGCGCCACGTGCCCGGCCACCCGCTTCTCGTCGTCCTCGTCGGAGAAGTGGGCGCCAAGCGTGCAGCAGCCGTCGTCGGCCCGGCCCGCCTCGATGCCCTGGCAGCCACTGCCGAAGATGCAGGTCCACCGCGAGGTGAGCCAGGTCAGGTCGCAGCGGAAGACCTGCTCGTCGTCGGCGGGGTCGGGGAACTCGACCCAGGCGCGCGGGAAGTCGATCCCCTGCTCGTCCTGGATCACTGGGGCGGGGTTCTTCGGGGCCTTGGCTTTGCCCGGCTTCGCCTTTTTCGTCTTTGGCACACCTCCAGCGTATGTCCGAGGGCGCCTCCGGACGCGCAGTAGCGTTCGGTCCATGAGACTCGGAGTCCTCGATGTGGGGTCGAACACGGTTCATCTGCTGGTGGTGGACGCGCACGCCGGTGCCGCGCCGCTGCCCGCGCACTCGCACAAGGCCGAACTGCGGCTCGCCGAACTCCTCGACGAGGACGGCGCGATCGGCGCGGAGGGCATCGACCGGCTGGTCGCCACCATCAGCGAGGCACTGCTCTCCGCCGAGGACAAGGGCGTTCAGGAACTGCTTCCCTTCGCGACCTCGGCGGTGCGCGAGGCCAGCAACGTCGACCAGGTCACCGCCCGGGTCCGCGACGAGACCGGGGTCGATCTGGGCGTGCTCTCCGGAGAGGAGGAGGCCCGCCTCACCTTTCTCGCGGCGCGGCGCTGGTACGGCTGGTCGGCGGGGAAGCTGCTCCTGCTCGACATCGGCGGGGGCTCCCTCGAGGTGGCGTACGGGATCGACGAGGAGCCGGTCGCGGCGGTCTCGCTGCCGCTGGGCGCCGGGCGGCTGACCGCCGGCTGGCTGCCGGGCGACCCGCCGGACCCGTCCGACGTACGCGCCCTGCGCCGCCACGTACGGGCCCAAATCGCGGGCACGGTAGGGGAGTTCGCGCGCTCGGGGCGGCCGGACCATGTGGTCGCCACGTCCAAGACGTTCAAGCAGCTCGCCCGGATCGCGGGGGCCGCGCGGTCGAGCGAGGGCGCCTATGTGCAGCGCACGCTGAGTCGTACGTCACTTCAGGAGTGGGTGCCCAAGCTCGCCGCGATGACGACCGAGCAGCGCACCACCCTGCCCGGCGTCTCGCAGGGCCGGGCGCCGCAACTGCTCGCGGGCGCGCTCGTCGCGGAGGGCGCGATGGACCTGTTCGCGGTCGACGAACTGGAGATCTGCCCCTGGGCGCTGCGCGAGGGCGTGATCCTGCGCCACCTCGACCACCTGCCGGCGGTGTGACGCCGACCACGGTGTCGCGCGCGCGGCCGCGTGCCGTCCAGAACGCCGGGCGGCGCGTAACGCGTTGTCGGCGGATGTGACGTTCGTCGGTCTCCTCGGACCGCCTCCCCGCCCGGCGGTGACGGCCCGTACCCTGTCTGCGTGGCAGAACCAGTGGTGCGCATCCCGGATGCGAAGGTCGCCCTGTCCACGGCCTCGGTTTACCCGGAGTCGACGGCGACGGCCTTCGAGATCGCCGCGCGCCTGGGCTACGACGGCGTCGAGGTCATGGTCTGGACCGACCCCGTCAGCCAGGACATCGAAGCCCTGCGGCGGCTCTCCGACTATCACCAGGTGCCGATCCTGGCCGTCCACGCGCCGTGTCTGCTGATCACCCAGCGGGTCTGGTCCACCGATCCCTGGGTGAAGCTCCAGCGGGCGCGGGCGGCGGCGGAGAAGCTCGGCGCGTCGGCGGTGGTGGTCCATCCCCCCTTCCGCTGGCAGCGCCAGTACTCCCGCGACTTCGTGAGCGGGATCTGGCGGATGGCGGACGAGACGGACGTCAGATTCGCCGTCGAGAACATGTACCCGTGGCGCTACCGGGACCGCGAGATGCTGGCGTACGCGCCCGACTGGGACGTGACGAAGGACGACTACCGCCACTTCACCGTCGACCTGTCGCACGCCGCGACCTCCCGTACGGACGCGATGGCCATGGTCGACCGGATGGGCGACCGGCTGGCCCACGTCCACCTCGCGGACGGGCGCGGCTCGGCGAAGGACGAGCACCTGGTGCCCGGCCGGGGCACGCAGCCGTGCGCGGAACTCCTGGAGCGCCTCGCGCTGACGGGCTTCGACGGGCATGTCGTCATCGAGGTCAACACCCGCCGGGCCATGTCCGCCGCCGAACGCGAGGCCGACCTCGCGGAGGCGCTCGCCTTCACCCGCCTGCACCTGGCGTCCGCGCCGGCCCGCCGCGCATGACACCGGCGGCGGGCGGGGCCGGGCCGGACGCGGACCCCCCCGCTCCGCGCCGCCGCGGCCGGCCGCCGCGGGCCGCCGCCGAGGCGGGGCCCGGCACGCGTGAGCGCATCCTGTCCGCGGCGCGTACGGAGTTCTCCGGGCGGGGGTACGACAAGACGTCCATGCGGGGCATCGCCAAGGCGGCGGGGGTGGACGCGTCGCTGGTCCACCACTACTTCGGTACGAAGGAGGCGGTGTTCGCGGCGGCCATCGAGGTCGACTTCGAGCCCGCCCTCACCGCGGACGCGATCCTCGGCGACTCCCTGGACGGCGTCGGTGAACGCCTCGCCCGCCACTTCCTGGGCATCTGGGAGAACCCGGTGACCCGCACCCCCCTGATCGCGGTGATCCGCTCGGCCCTCACGCACGAGGCGGCCGCGAAGGTCCTGCGCGGCGTGGTGCTGCGGCGCCTCCTGGAGCGGGTCGCGGCCGACCTCGACGTGCCGGATCCCCGCTTCCGGGCGGAGCTGGCGGCGTCGCACATGATGGGGATCGTGATCATGCGGTACGTGTTGGAGGTCGAGCCGCTGGCGTCCGTGCCGGCGGAACGCATCGTGACCGAGGTGGGCCCCACCCTCCAGCGCTACCTGACCGAATAGCCCCCTGGGGCTCCGCCCCAGACCCCGAGCACCTTTGCCCACCCGCCCGCCCGTAGGCGCAGGGTTGGTTGGTTCGGGCCTTCCTGGGGCTCCGCCCCAGACCCCGTTCGCGCCTTAAGGGCGCTCGTCCTCAATCGCCGGACGGGCTGAAATGCCCGATGCGGGCCAGCACCGATACCGCTAAGGGGCGCGGGGAACTGCGCGAGAAGCGACCACGGCCCGCACACGACCGATGGTTTTGGGGGCGCGGGGAACTGCGCGAGAAGCGACCACGGTCCGCGCCCGTACGACATCCCCCCGGAGGGTTTAGGGAAGGGGCGGGGAGGGGCCCCCGGGGTCTGGGGCGAAGCCCCAGCAGCTGCCCACCCCCCCCCGACCCGGAGGGTCACATGGCGAACCCCGGATCCCGCCATTCGGACACCCTGTCCAGATGGCGGAGCCCCGGCGTAGGCTCACACCAGAGCACGCCCATACCTAGGAGACGAGCGACGATGCCCGAGCTGAGGTCCCGCACAGTCACCCACGGCCGCAACATGGCGGGCGCCCGCGCCCTGATGCGGGCCTCCGGTGTAGCGAGCGAGGACATCGGCAAGCCGATCATCGCCGTGGCGAACAGCTTCACGGAGTTCGTGCCGGGCCACACCCACCTCGCCCCCGTGGGCCGGATCGTCAGCGAGGCCATCCTGGCCGCCGGCGCCGTGCCCCGCGAGTTCAACACCATCGCCGTGGACGACGGCATCGCGATGGGCCACGGCGGCATGCTCTACAGCCTGCCCTCCCGCGACCTCATCGCGGACAGCGTGGAGTACATGGTGGAGGCGCACTGCGCGGACGCCCTGATCTGCATCTCCAACTGCGACAAGATCACCCCCGGCATGCTGATGGCCGCGCTGCGCCTCAACATCCCCACCGTCTTCGTCTCCGGCGGCCCGATGGAGTCCGGCAAGGCGACCCTGGTCGACGGCACGGTCCGCACCCTCGACCTGGTCGACGCGATCTCGGACGCGGTCAACGACAAGATCTCCGACGCGGACATCCTCCGCATCGAGGAGAACGCCTGTCCCACCTGCGGCTCCTGTTCCGGCATGTTCACGGCCAACTCCATGAACTGCCTGACCGAGGCGATCGGCCTCTCCCTCCCCGGCAACGGCTCGGTCCTCGCGACCCACACCGCGCGCCGCGCCCTGTACGAGAACGCGGCCCGCACGGTCGTCGAGATCACCAAGCGGCACTACGAGGACGACGACCACTCCGTCCTGCCCCGCTCCATCGCGACCCGCGCCGCGTTCGAGAACGCCATGGCGCTCGACATCGCCATGGGCGGCTCCACCAACACGATCCTGCACCTGCTGGCCGCCGCCCAGGAGGCCGAACTCGACTACGGCCTCAGCGACATGGACGCCGTCAGCCGCCGCGTCCCGTGCCTGGCCAAGGTGGCGCCGAACGTCGCCAAGGACCGTACGTACTACATGGAGGACGTGCACCGCGCCGGCGGCATCCCCGCGATCCTCGGCGAGCTGTACCGCGCGGGCCTGCTCAACGAGGACGTTCACACCGTCCACTCCCGCTCCATCAAGGAGTGGCTGGACGCCTGGGACGTGCGGGGCGGCTCCCCGTCCCCCGAGGCCGTCGAGCTGTGGCACGCGGCTCCCGGCTGCGTCCGTTCGGCGACCGCGTTCTCGCAGTCCGAGCGCTGGGACACCCTGGACACCGACGCCGCCGAGGGCTGCATCCGGGACGCGGCGCACGCGTACAGCAAGGACGGCGGCCTCGCCGTGCTGCGCGGCAACCTCGCCGAGGACGGCTGTGTGGTGAAGACGGCCGGCGTCGACGAGTCGATCTGGACCTTCGAGGGCCCGGCCGTCGTCTGCGAGTCGCAGGAGGACGCCGTCGACAAGATCCTGCGCAAGGAGATCACGCACGGCGACGTCGTCGTGATCCGCTACGAGGGCCCCAAGGGCGGCCCCGGCATGCAGGAGATGCTGTACCCGACGTCGTTCCTCAAGGGCCGCGGCCTCGGCAAGACCTGCGCGCTGATCACCGACGGCCGCTTCTCCGGCGGCACCTCGGGCCTGTCCATCGGCCACGCCTCGCCCGAGGCGGCGTCCGGCGGCACCATCGCGCTGGTCGAGGACGGTGACCGCATCCGCATCGACATCCCCAACCGGTCCATCGAACTCCTGGTCCCCGAGGCCGAGTTGGCGTCCCGCCGCGAGGCGCTGGGCGGGGTGTACGCCCCGAAGAACCGCGAGCGCAAGGTGTCCGCCGCGCTGCGCGCCTACGCCGCCATGGCCACCAGCGCCGACCGCGGCGCGGTGCGCGACGTGTCGAAGCTGGGCTGAGGCCGACAGGGGGCCCTGAGGGCCGGGCGGGTCGGTAGGCGCCCGCGTCCTCCCCCCCTGCCGGTTCCCCTGACGTACCGTCACCAACTCCCGATATCGGCCGAGTCGACCGCGAACACCGACCCGTCGGGGGAGGCCGCGTACAGGCGGCCCCCGGCCGCGAGCGGCGCCGGGAGGGCGGGCGTGAAGGTGTAACGCCCGTCGTGCATACGGGGGTTGGTCTGCCCGGCCAGTACGCCCTTGCCCGCGTCGAAGGCGAGCAGTCTGCCGTCGGCGCCGGTCAGAAGCACCTGCCCGCCCGCGGCGACCGGCCGCGAGGCGCGGGCCACCCCCGTGTCGAGCCGCCACTTCTCCGCGCCGTGCGCGGAGTCGACCGCGACCAGCGCCCCGCCCGCCCCGAACAGGTAGACGGCGTCCCCGTCGATCCCGGCCTGCGCCTGGTCGAGCGGGGCCGACAGCGTGGTGCGGCGCGGGGCATGGGTGGCCGTGTCCAGGCGTACGACCGCCGAGGTGAACCCGGCGGCGTCGGTCGCCAGCAGGACCAGGGCCCCGGCGTCGGCCGCGACCGGCCGCAGCCGCCCCTCCACCCGGGCCCGCCACCGCACGGAACCACCGGCCGGGTCGACGGCGGACACGGAGGTCGAGCCGCCGTCGGCGGAAGGGGTGACGGCATAGGCCACGGCGCCCGCGCCCCCGGACGTGACCCACTGGGAGCGCGGCCCGCCCACCGCCTTGCGCCATGTCTCCTTGCCGGTAAGGGAGTTGAGTGCCGTGACATGTCCGTCGGCCGTGATGAGCAGCACGGCGCCACCCGCGGGGCGGACCGCCGAGTACGCCGATACGTCCGCGGACCACACCGGCTTCCCGGTCGCGGGGTCGTACGCCCGCAACGGGCCGCCCGGGGTCCGCGCCAGCACCCGGCCGCCCGCCACGACCGGGGCGTAGTCGTCGGAGAGCGGTTGCCCGTCCGCCCCCGGCACCGACCACACGGCCTTTCCGCTCGTGGCGTCGAGCCGGGTCAGCGCGATGCCCGGCGCGGAACAGTAGAGCGCGCCGCCGCCGTCCCCGGCCGAGCAGAAAGCCGTACGGTTTCCGCCGCCCTCCTTGGCCGCTGCCCCCAACCGCGCTTCCCAGGGCCGGAATTGGGGCGCGTCATGGTGTTCCGGGGCGTCGGCCTCGGTCCCGGTGCCGTCGGGCATCGCCCGTACGGCGACCACCCCCGCCCCGGCGACGGCGACGAGGGCGAGCGTGGCGACGCCCCAGCGGAGCCGGCGCAGCCGACCGGGTCCGGAACCGCGGCCGGACGCGGCTGCGGACCCGTCGGGGACGCCCTCGCCGTTCCCGGCCATCGCGACGCCCGAGCCATCCTCCGGCGAGGACGACCGGGGCCGATCCGGAGCCGAAAGGGCCGGAACCGAAGGGGCTGGAACCGGGGCTGAAACCGAAGAGGCTGAAACCGAAGAGGCCGGAGCCGGAAAGGCCGGAACGGGAAAAGCCGGAACCGGATTGCGGAACCGCTGCGTCGGGATCTGCGCCTCGGAGCCGTACGCGGCGGACCGCAGCGCCGACATCAGCTCGTCCGGGGTGGGCCGCTCACCGGGATCCTTGGCGAGACAGCCCTGGAGGACCGGCACGAGATCCTCGGGCACCCCTGCCAACTCCGGCTCGTTGTGCACGACTTGATAGGCGACGACGTAAGGGGATTCGGAGTCGAAGGGCCCGCGCCCGGTCGCCGCGTGCACGAGGACGGCCCCCATGGCGAACACGTCCGCCGCGGGCCCGACCTCACGAGGCCGCTGGAACTGCTCGGGCGCCATGAAGGGCGGGGTGCCGATGAGCTTGCCGGTCTCGGTCCGCAGATCGCTGTCGTACGGACGGGAGATCCCGAAGTCGATGACCTTGGGCCCGTCGGCGGCGAGCAGCACATTGCTCGGCTTGAGGTCGCGGTGCACCACTCCGGCGCGGTGAATGTCGCGCAGCGCCTCGGCGAGCCCCGCGCCGAGCCGGCGTACCTCGTCGGCGGGCAGCGGTCCGCTGTGCTTGACGCGTTCGGCGAGGGTGTGGCCGGGGATGTGCAGGGTGGCCATCCAGGGCCGTTCGGCGTCCGGATCGGCGTCGACCACCGAGGCGGTGAAGGCGCCGCTGACGCGTCGGGCCGCCGACACCTCCTGCCGGAACCGCGCCCGGAATTCCGGATCGGCGGCGTGCTGGGCGTGTACGACCTTGACGGCGAGCCGCATGCCGGAGGGGGAAGTGGCCAGATGCACCACCCCCATGCCGCCCGAGCCGATGACGGATTCGAGCCGGTAGCTGCCGACGGATTCCGGATCCTCGGCGCCCGGCGCCCCGAACCCGATACCGCGTGGCGACGCCATGGCCCACCCCCGTGTGTCCGTTGTACGCGCGCCCCGACGGAGCCTAGTCGATGGGGCGTACGGGCCCGAGGGGCCTTGCTAGCCTGCGTGTTGCACACAGAGTGAAGCCAAGGGGCGAGCACATCGGTGCGCGCCGGGCGAGTACCTGGGGGAGCACATGGGGGAGATGGGCATGACAGCGGAATCGGCCGAAACAGCCATGGCGGCGTCGCTCGGGACGCATCGCTACCCGGTGGCCCCGGGCTGCGAACTGAACGTCCGCAGCGGCCCCGGCACCGGCTACTCGATCGTGGACGTCCTGCCGGTCGGCGCGACCGTCCCGATCAACTGCCAGACGCCCGGCACGACCGTCACGGGCCCGTACGGCACCTCGAACATCTGGGACAACATCGGCAACGGCCGGTTCGTCGCGGACGCGTACGTCAAGACGGGCAGTGACGGGTACGTCGCACCGCGCTGCGGATAGCGCGGAGGAGCGGCCGGCTCCGGGGATACGGGGATAATCGTCCCCATGAGCGAGAACAAGGGCGAGAGCGGGAGCGACGCCGCCGGCCGGGGTGACGGCGGCGGCGCCACGGCGACGCCCGCCGGGCCCCGCCCCGAGCCCATCCGTTTCTTCGGCACGACGTGGGTGGACCACGACCACGGGTACGGCCTGCGCCGGGCCGGCGTGGCGATCGGCTCGCTGGCGGCGGCGGTGGCGGCCTGCTTCGTCCTGCGCTTCGCGTACGAGGGCCTGCGGCTCGCGAACACCGGGGCCTTCGTGAACGTGCTGGTGGTCGTGATGTTCGCGATCTGTAGCGCGCTCGCCTTCCGCAAGACGTGGGAGGGCTTCTCGACCCGCCCGTCCGACCCCGACGCGGACCGCTCCCTCCAGGGCCTGAAGGCCATCGGCTTCATCGGCTCCCTGCTCGCGTACTTCTTCCGCACCTTCACGGAGGCCCCCGGGGAGTCCCTGCACCGCGAGGAGTACGAAGCGGCCCGCGCCCGGTACGAACGCCGCCGCGGCACCCGCACGGGGAACCCTTCGGGGAGGAAGCGGCCCAAGCGGCGGTAGGCGGAGGCCGGTGGTGCGACGGCCAGAGCGGGGGAGCGCCCAGAGCGGCGGGAGCGGCGAAAACCCGCTCCCCGGCCCCCTCCCGCCCGGCAGACTCGTTCCACATGGCCACGCATCAGACCCGCGCCCACTCCTTCAACGCCGCCGCCGCCCAGTACGCCGCGAACCGCCCCTCCTACCCTCCCCTCCTCCTCGACACCCTGGAGGAGCTGGCGGGCCGCCCACTGCGCAACGCCCGGGTCGCGGACATCGGCGCGGGCACCGGTATCGCCAGCGCCCTGCTGCACGAGCGTGGCGCGCGGGTCACCGCGGTGGAGCCCGGCGAGGGCATGGCCGCGCAGTTCCGCAGGAGCAACCCCGAGATCCCCCTGGTGCGGGGCGACGGCAACCGCCTGCCGCTGGCCACGTCGTCCGCGGATTTCCTCACGTACGCCCAGGCCTGGCACTGGACCGACCCGGCCGAAGCCGGCCCGGAGGCCCGCCGCGTGCTGCGGCCGGGCGGGGCGCTCGCACTGTGGTGGAACGTCACGGACCACTCGGCGCGGTGGCAGGCCGCGCAGGACGCCCGCATGCACGACTACGTCCGGACGGGCGGGACCGCGCCCGCCGAACGAGGCGGCCACCGCTGGGCCGACATCCCCGGCCTCCACTTCACCGAACGCCGCATCCCGCACACCCGCCGGATCCCCCTCGCCACCCACCTGGCGAACCTGAGCAGCCACTCGGCGTTCCTGGTCCTGGGCGAGGAACGGACGAAGGAGTTCATGGCGAGGGAGCACGACGTGCTGAGCGCCCTCTTCCCGGACGGCACGGTGGAGGAACGCTACGTGGTCCACCTGCGCCTGGCCCTCAACTGACAGGCGCCCAAAGCAGAGGCCACGGAGAGGGGGCGCACCGGACGGCTCGCACGGCTCTCGCGGCCGCCCCGGATCCTTGACGACGCACCCCCGCGGGAGCACTATTCATCATATGGTGAATTATGAGCCCGCCCCCGCGCGCGGCACCACCTCATCGCCCGGCGGCACGGCCTCCCCACCCGTAGGCGACGCCTTCGGGAGCGCCCCCGGCGATGCGGCGGTCACCTCCGGCACCCCGCCCCCCGCCGTGACGGCGAGCTCCCTCACCGCCGTACGGGCCGGCCGCCCCGTCCTGCGCGACCTGGACTTCACCGTCCCGCGCGGCCGCATCACCGGGCTCCTCGGCCCCTCCGGCTGCGGAAAGTCGACCCTGATGCGGGCCGTCGTGGGTACGCAGGCGAACGTCACCGGCACCCTCACGGTCCTGGGCGCCCCCGCGGGCACGCCGGCCCTGCGCGAACGCGTCGGCTACGTGACCCAAGCCCCCTCGGTCTACCAGGACTTGACGGTGCGTCAGAATCTGGACTACTTCGCCGCCGTACTCCACCCCGGCCGATCCCACCGCGCGGCCCGCGCCGAAGCGGTCGCCCGGGCCATCACGGACGTCGACCTCACCAGCCACGCCGACCAGCGGGCCGGCAGGCTCTCCGGCGGCCAACGGAGCCGCGTCTCGCTCGCCGTCGCCCTGCTCGGAACCCCCGAACTGCTCGTCCTGGACGAACCGACCGTCGGCCTCGACCCCGTACTCCGCCGAGACCTCTGGCACCTCTTCCACACCATCGCCGACACCCGCGGCACGACGATCCTGATCTCCTCGCACGTCATGGACGAGGCGGAACGCTGCGGGCACCTGCTCCTCCTGCGCGACGGCACCCTTCTCGCCGAGGACACCCCGGACGCCCTGCGCACCCGTACCAGCACCGAAACGGTGGAGGAAGCCTTCCTCCACCTGGTGGACAGGGCCACGCCATGACGACGTCCGCGACGCCGAGCGCGCACCCCGCCCCGCCGGCCCACCCACCCCGAGGCAGCGCCATGACCGCATCCCGCACCCTCGCGACCGCCGCCCGCGTCCTGCGCCAGTTGCGCCACGACCCGCGCACCATCGCGCTGCTCCTGGTCATCCCGTCGCTCATGATCGTCCTGCTGCGGTACGTGTTCGACGCCGACACCGCCGTCTTCAACAGCATCGGCGCCTCACTGCTCGGCATCTTCCCGCTGATCACGATGTTCCTGGTGTCCTCCATCGCCACCCTGCGCGAACGCACCTCGGGCACCCTGGAACGCCTGCTCGCCATGCCGCTGGGCAAAGGCGATCTGATCGGGGGCTACGCCCTCGCCTTCGGCGCGCTCGCCGTGCTCCAGTCGCTCATCGCGACGGGCATCTCGCTCTGGCTCCTGGACCTGAACGTCATCGGCTCCCCGTGGCTGCTGCTCCTGGTCGCCCTGCTCGACGCCCTGCTCGGCACCGCCCTCGGCCTGTTCGTCTCGGCCTTCGCCGCCTCGGAGTTCCAGGCCGTCCAGTTCATGCCGGCGGTGATCTTCCCCCAACTCCTGCTGTGCGGCCTGTTCACCCCGCGCGACACGATGCAGCCGATCCTGCGCGCCCTCTCGGACGTCCTGCCCATGTCGTACGCGGTCGACGCGATGACCCAGGTCCTCCACCACCCTGAGGCGACCGCCGCCTTCGCGCGGGACACCGGCATCGTGGCGGCGGTGGCGGTGGTGGTCCTCGCCCTGGGCGCGGCGACTCTGCGCCGCCGAACCCCGTGACCCCGCGCCCTCCCGGCCGAGCCCCGTGACCCCGCGCCCGCGTCCCACGCGCCGAACCGCGCCGAAGCCCCCGTACCGCCCATCGGACGCCCCCTCCGGCCATCCCCACCCGATGCGAGGATGACGTCAGCAAGCGCGCCGCACCACCTGGAGGGTTGACCGCATGACCCAGACCGTCGCAGTCCTCGGCACCGGCAAGATCGGTGAGGCCCTCCTCAGCGGAATGATCCGGGCCGGCTGGCACCCGGCCAACCTCCTCGTGACCGCCCGCCGCCGGGAACGCGCCGAAGAACTGCGCACCCGCTACGGCGTGGACGCCGTCACCAACGCCGAAGCGGCCAAACGCGCCGACACCCTGATCCTCGCGGTGAAGCCGCAGGACATGGGCGCCCTCCTGGACGAGCTCGCCCCGCACCTCACCAACGACCGCCTGGTGATCAGCGCCGCGGCGGGCATCCCGAGCGCCTTCCTCGAAGCCCGCCTCGCGGCCGGCACCCCGGTCGTCCGTGTCATGCCGAACACGCCCGTACTGGTCGACGAGGGCATGTCCGTGATCAGCGCCGGCAGCCACGCGACCCCGGCCCACCTCGCGCACGCGGAGGAGATCTTCGGCGGCGTCGGCAAGACCCTGCGCGTCCCGGAGTCGCAGCAGGACGCGGCGACCGCCCTCTCCGGCTCGGGCCCGGCCTACTTCTACTACCTCGTCGAGGCGATGACCGACGCCGGCATCCTGCTCGGTCTGCCCCGTGCCCAGGCGTACGACCTGATCGTGCAGTCCGCGATCGGCGCCGCCGTGATGCTCCGCGACAGCGGCGAGCACCCGGTGAAGCTCCGCGAGGCGGTGATGTCCCCGGCGGGCACGACTATCAGCGCGATCCGGGAGCTGGAGAACCACGGCGTACGGGCCGCCCTGATCGCAGCCCTGGAAGCGGCCCGGGACCGAAGCCGCGAATTGGCCTCCGGCACGAGCTGACCCCCTAACCCGCGGTCGTACGGCGAAGCGTGGCCCCCTCTTCCTCATGTGCCGCAGCACGGCCGTACGACCATCGGCGGGGCAGCCACCCCACGGCAACCATCGCCATCCCGCCGCCTACCAGCGCCAGCGCGACCCCGCCGACCAGGCTCAACACCCCGATGGGGAGCCGAGGCAGCTCGGCGCGGCCGGCCTGGAAGACGGTGTCCTGGGTGTCGGCGTCCCCGCCCCCGGACACATCCGGCCCCACAACCAAAGCCCGCGCCCCATCAACCGGCCCACCCGGCGCCGGGGAGCCAACCGGGCCGCCCGATGGTGGGGTCGCAACCGGCCCGCCCGGTGTGGGGGCCGGAACCGACCCACCCAGTGTTGGGGTCGCAACCGGCCCACCCCCGACGGCGTGCACCAACCGGCCCCGCCGATGCACCGCCCGAACATCGCGCAGGTCCGCCGCGAGCCGACACCCCTCACGCAACCTCGCCTCCAGCCGGCCCACCTCATCCGCCGAGCGGCTGCCCGGACAGTCGTGCGCCCGCTGGATCTGGGCCTGGTGCCCCTCATTGACCGCGTCGACGACCCGCAGCCGCATCCGGGCGACCCGCTCATCCCCATCCATGGCGTACGCGGCCCCCGGGGCGACGGCCATCCCCAGTACGAGGAGGGTCGCGGCGGCCACGGCGATCCGAAGAAGAGTCCTCATGGCCGCCACGCTAGGGCGAACGACGGCCCCACCAGATCGGCCGTCCCGCCAGGCCTGCCTCGGCCAAAAGCACGAGGCCAGGCGCGTACGCGGCCCCCTCGGACGGCCCGCTCCTGGGCACCTGGCCGAGGGTTGACACGCCCCTCCCTCGTACGTAATGTTCTCCGAGTTGTCCGACGTGAGCGCCGACCCCGGTCGGTCCCCGGACAGCCATTCCGCATCAACCACTTCTCATGAACGACACCTCGTCGTCTCATTTTTCGTGCGCTTTTGCGAAATGAGGAATCCGCGTTCGAGAACGCGCCCCGATTGGCGTCGGGGCCCAGGATTCCGCTAATGTCTCACTCGTCGAAACGGCCCAACAGCCGTGAAGACAAGCCGACTTGGCCCCGGGAGACCGGGAATTGGAACCGAAAGGATCTGATAGAGTCGGAGCCGCCGG
>NZ_JAODUA010000010.1 GCF_025399895.1 Streptomyces sp. ASQP_92
GTAAGAAATTTACGGTCACGGTGCGGGGCTTTTTCGCGTTCATGACTGAGCGGCAGACCGCGCTTTGCCGGCCTTCCGGAAATCGAGATAGGAAAGCCCCAGGACCAGCACGGGGGCCACGATGCACATCAGTGTGACGCGGAGGGGCCCGTCGGTGAGAAGGACGATCAGGAGCACCACGGCGGCGCTGCCCACAAAACCGAAGAACTGCCGGTAGGAGGCGAAGCCCCCTGTGGGCGCGGGCCGGGTCGTCGGCGGCGTACTCACCTCATCGGGGCCGTCGTCTTCGTGCCACACGGCGCGAGCCGGGTGGCTGCGGCCGTCGTGCCTGGCTTGCCGCCAAGCGAAGAACCAGCGACCCAGGACGTAGAAAACGATCACGCCCAGGTAGATCCACCATTCGACGGGATCGTCGGGTAATGAGCGAGCCAGTGTCATGCGCACCGTATGCCCCGACGACTGGGGAGTAGACGGTTCCACATGTGGTGCGAGCCATCGCCGGACGCATCGGCATCGGCATCGGCGCCGGACGCACAGGCATCGGCACCGAGCTCAACTTCCGCGCAGACAGCCGGAGTTGGTGCTCTCGCCGTCCGGTCCGTATGCGTATGCCAGGCCGGCCTTGGGCGGGGGAGTGGAGTCGTGGACCTTCGGTGAGGTACGACGAAGAGCGGGACCCAGTGGAACTGGATCCCGCTCTCGAAGTTCGGCACTCGCGCTGATCAACCGCATGACCTGGGTTGAAGCGAAGTGCCCCCGGCAGGATTCGAACCTGCGCACACGGCTCCGGAGGCCGTTGCTCTATCCCCTGAGCTACGGGGGCGTGCGCCGCGTTCGGCGGCGACGGGTAGAACCCTACCAGCTCTGTCGGGGTGGCCGTGAACAGGTATTTCGGTCTCCCCGGCGGCCCGCTTCCCCCGCGTGGGGTGGAAGTGGGGAAAACCCGGACGCGGCGCCCTCCTCGGACCTAACCTCGAAGTGTGTCAGGCGTGTCCGGTCGGGTCCTTGTGGTGGACGACAACAAGGTCATCCGGCAGTTGATCAGGGTCAACCTCGAGCTGGAGGGCTTCGAGGTCGTGACCGCGGCCGATGGTGCCGAATGCCTGGAAGTCGTGCACCAGGTCAGCCCCGATGTGATCACGCTCGACGTGGTCATGCCCCGGCTCGACGGACTGCGTACGGCGGCTCGGCTGCGTTCGGACCCGAGGACGAGCGGGCTGCCCGTCGCCATCATCAGTGCCTGCACCCAGTACGAGGTGGAGACCGGGCTCGCCTCCGGTGTCGACGCCTTTCTCGCGAAGCCCTTCGAGCCGGCGGAACTGGTCAGGCTCATACGGCAACTGCTGCACCGGGAGGCTCCGCCGTCCAGCGACGGCAGCAGGGAGTCCGGGCGGGCCGGCAGCACCCGGGGCTGACCCCGCCCGTCCACCCGAGCCCGCCCGCCCCGCCTCCGCCCTCTGCCCGTATGGCGAAACCGGTTCGCGGAGGGACCCCCCCTCTCCCATACGCTGGTCACGTGACCCCCGCCGAGCTCTCCCGTACCGTCGCGCACGTCGTGCGTGGCGCGGTCGGCGAGGGCGCTCTGGGTGCGGTGGGTGACGTGGTGCCCGAGGCCGTCAAGGTCGAGCGGCCCCGCCCCGGGGGCGCCGGCGACTACGCCAGCGGGATCGCTCTCAAGCTCGCCTCCGCGGCGGGGCTGCCTCCCCGCCAGGTGGCCGAGGTGCTGCGACAGCGGATCGCCGGGCGGCCCGGGATCGCCTCCGTCGAGATCAGCGGGCCCGGCTTCCTCAACATCACCCTTGACCGCGACGCCCAGTACGACCTCGTACGCCACATTCTCGAGTCGACGAGTGGGGTGGGTGCGGCGGGTGCGGGGAGGGTGACGTCCGGTCGCGCCCCTTATGGACACGGCGACGCCCTCCGCGGTGAAACCCACGAGTTCGTCGATGGCGTGGACGAGCGCGGGCGGGTCGTCGTCGAGGTCGTGGTGGGGCTGCTCCGGGCTCAGGGGGCGGTCGCGCGGGTCGTTCCGGGCGGGAGCGGGCGGAAGCTCGCCGTCGTGCCCTGTCCCGTGCCCCGGCTCGCCGAGCTCGTCGGGGTCGACGCGGCCCGCTGGGCCATGCTCAGGGCCGCCCGGCACGACCGGCCCCGTACCGACGTCGAGGAGTTGCTCGCCCAGCGGGAGAGCAACTCCCTGTTCCGGGTGCGGTACGCGTACTCCCGCAGCCGTGCCCTCACGCGCAACGCCCTGGAGTTGGGGTTCCGCTCCGAGGCCGGGCCCGTGCCCGAGGGGGGTGCGCTGCTCGGATTGTTGGGCGACCACCCCACCGTGCTCGAAGGCGCCGCCCGGCACCGGGCGCCCGACCGGCTGGCGCGGCACCTCGAAGCCGTCGCCGACGAACTGCTGCGTCACCAGCACGCGGTGCTGCCGCGCGGCGACGAGAAACCCTCGGCCGCCCACCGCTCCCGGCTGGCCCTCGCCGAGGCCGCCGGGACGGTGCTGGCCGGTGGCCTGTCCCTGCTCGGCATCGACGCCCCCGAGTTTCTGTGACATGCGGCGACCCACACCGTCAGCCGCCGTCATGACCGCAGACGTGTAAGAGAAAGACGTACCGAACATGAGCCGATCCGCGCACCCCGCCGGACCCCGCCACGCCGACGTGCTGACCGAGGGGCACTACTCCGCGCCGCCCGCCGACCTCAACGCCCTCGATCCGAAGGTCTGGTCGAGCACCGTCGACCGCGGCGCGGACGGCGAGCTGACCGTCGGCGGGCTCCAAGTGACGCGCCTGGCCGAGGAGTTCGGCACGCCCGCCTACTTCCTCGACGAGTCCGACTTCCGCTCCCGGTGCCGTGCCTGGGCCGAGGCCTTCGGGCCGGGCGCCGACGTGTTCTACGCCGGGAAGGCCTTCCTGTCGCGGGCCGTCGTGCGCTGGCTGCACGAGGAGGGACTCAACCTCGACGTGTGCTCCGGCACCGAACTCGTCACCGCCCTCGACGCGGGAATGCCCGCCGAGCGCATCGCCTTCCACGGCAACAACAAGAGCGAGGCCGAGATCCGGCGGGCCGTCGAGGCCGGGGTCGGCCGGATCGTGCTCGACTCGTTCCAGGAGATCGTGCGCGTCGCGCACATCGCCCGAGAGCTGGGCACCGTGCAGAAGGCCTTCCTCCGGGTCACCGTCGGCGTCGAGGCGCACACCCACGAGTTCATCGCCACCGCGCACGAGGACCAGAAGTTCGGCATCGCCCTCGCCGACGGCCAGGCCGCCGAGGCGGTGCGCCGCGCCCTCAGGCTCGACGGGCTCGAACTCGTCGGCATCCACTCGCACATCGGCTCGCAGATCTTCGACATGGCGGGCTTCGAGGTGTCCGCGCGCCGCGTCGTCCAACTGCTCGCCGAGGTGCGCGACGAGCACGGCGTCGAGCTGCCCGAGATCGACCTCGGCGGCGGGCTCGGCATCGCGTACACCTCCGACGACGACCCCCGCGAGCCGCACGAGATCGCCAAGGCGCTGACCGAGATCGTCACGCGCGAGTGCGACGCGGCCGGCCTGCGCGTGCCCCGCATCTCCGTCGAGCCGGGCCGCGCGATCGTGGGGCCGACCGCCTTCACCCTGTACGAGGTCGGCACGATCAAGCCGCTCGAAGGGCTGCGGACGTATGTGAGTGTGGACGGCGGCATGTCCGACAACATCCGCACCGCGCTGTACGACGCCGAGTACTCGGTCTCGCTCGTCTCGCGCACCTCCGACGCCGAGCCGATGCTGGTGAGGGTGGTCGGCAAGCACTGTGAGAGCGGCGACATCGTGGTCCGGGACGCGTTCCTGCCCGCCGACCTCGCGCCCGGTGATC
This sequence comes from Streptomyces sp. ASQP_92, assembly GCF_025399895.1. GTDB lineage: Bacteria > Actinomycetota > Actinomycetes > Streptomycetales > Streptomycetaceae > Streptomyces. The sequence continues at coordinate 3,853 of NZ_JAODUA010000010.1, forward strand.
TGATCGGGGTGCCGGCGACCGGCGCGTACTGCCGCTCCATGGCCAGCAATTACAACCACGCGCTGCGCCCGCCGGTCGTCGCCGTACGGGATGGATCGGCGCGCGTGATCGTCCGGCGTGAGACGGAGGAAGATCTCCTGCGTCTCGACGTCGGGTAGATGAAATAGTTGTCTCAGGATCCGGACCGAGGGCAGAAACCCCGGTCCGGTGAGTGAGACTGGTTCGCATTCCAGGTTTGAAGAGGAAACGAGGTCGGATGATGCGTACGCGTCCGCTGAAGGTGGCGCTGCTGGGCTGTGGAGTGGTCGGCTCAGAGGTGGCGCGCATCATGACGACGCACGCCGACGACCTCGCGGCGCGCATCGGCGCCCCCGTCGAGCTCGCCGGGGTGGCCGTCCGCCGGCCCTCCAAGGTGCGTGAGGGCATCGACCCCGCCCTGGTCACCACCGACGCCACCGCCCTCGTGAAACGCGGCGACATCGACGTCGTCGTCGAGGTGATCGGCGGCATCGAGCCCGCCCGCACCCTCATCACCACCGCGTTCGAGCACGGCGCCTCCGTCGTCTCCGCGAACAAGGCGCTGCTCGCCCAGGACGGGGCCGCTCTGCACGCCGCCGCCGTCGAGCACGGCCGGGACCTGTACTACGAGGCCGCCGTCGCCGGCGCGATCCCGCTGATCCGCCCGCTGCGCGAGTCGCTGGTCGGCGACAAGGTGAACCGCGTGCTCGGCATCGTCAACGGCACCACCAACTTCATCCTCGACAAGATGGACTCGACGGGCGCCGGCTACCAGGAGGCCCTCGACGAGGCCACCGCGCTCGGCTACGCCGAGGCCGACCCGACCGCCGACGTCGAGGGCTTCGACGCCGCCGCCAAGGCCGCCATCCTCGCGGGGATCGCCTTCCACACCCGGGTCCGCCTCGACGACGTGTACCGCGAGGGCATGACCGAGGTCACCTCCGCCGACTTCGCGTCGGCGCGCCAGATGGGCTGCACCATCAAACTGCTCGCGATCTGCGAGCGGGCGGCCGACAACGGTTCCGTGACCGCCCGGGTGCACCCCGCGATGATCCCGCTCGACCATCCGCTGGCCTCCGTGCGGGGCGCCTACAACGCGGTGTTCGTCGAGGCCGAGGCCGCCGGTCAGCTCATGTTCTACGGGCCCGGCGCGGGTGGCGCACCGACCGCCTCCGCCGTCCTCGGGGACCTCGTCGCGGTCTGCCGCAACAAGCTCGCGGGGGCCACCGGTCCCGGCGACTCGGCGTACACCCGGCTGCCGGTCAGTCCCATGGGCGATGTCGTCACCCGCTACCACATCAGCCTCGACGTGGCGGACAAACCGGGCGTGCTCGCCCAGGTGGCGACGGTCTTCGCCGAGCACGGGGTGTCCATCGACACCGTGCGGCAGTCCGGCAAGGACGGCGAGGCCTCCCTCGTCGTCGTCACTCACCGCGCGGCCGACGCGGCCCTCACCGGGACCGTGGACGCCCTGCGCAAGCTCGACACCGTGCGTGGTGTCGCCAGCATCATGCGTGTTGAAGGGGAGTAACCAGCAATGACCCACCAGTGGCGCGGAATCATCGAGGAGTACCGGGACCGGCTCCCCGTCTCCGCTACGACGCCGGTCGTCAGCCTCCGCGAGGGCGGCACGCCGCTCGTACCCGCGCAGGTGCTCTCCGAGCGCACGGGCTGCGAGGTCCACCTCAAGGTCGAGGGTGCCAACCCGACCGGGTCCTTCAAGGACCGCGGCATGACGATGGCGATCACCCGGGCCAAGGAGGAGGGCGCCAAGGCCGTCATCTGCGCCTCCACCGGCAACACCTCCGCCTCGGCCGCCGCCTACGCGGTGCGGGCCGGGATGGTGTGCGCGGTCCTCGTGCCGCAGGGCAAGATCGCGCTGGGCAAGATGGGCCAGGCGCTCATCCACGGCGCCAAGATCCTCCAGGTCGACGGCAACTTCGACGACTGCCTCACGCTGGCCCGCTCGCTCTCCGACAACTACCCGGTGGCGCTGGTCAATTCGGTCAACCCGGTGCGCATCGAGGGCCAGAAGACCGCCGCGTTCGAGATCGTGGACGCGCTGGGCGACGCCCCCGACATCCACGTCCTGCCCGTGGGCAACGCCGGCAACATCACGGCGTACTGGAAGGGCTACAGCGAGTACGCCGCCGACGGCGTCTCGACGCACCGCCCGCGCATGTGGGGCTTCCAGGCCTCGGGTTCGGCGCCGATCGTGCGCGGGGAGGTCGTCAAGGACCCCTCGACGATCGCCACCGCGATCCGTATCGGCAACCCGGCCTCGTGGCAGTTCGCGCTGGCCGCGCGGGACGAATCCGGGGGCTTCATCGACGAAGTGACGGACCGTGAGATCCTGCGCGCCTACCGGCTGCTGGCCTCGCAGGAGGGCGTCTTCGTCGAGCCCGCCTCCGCGGCCTCGGTCGCCGGGCTGCTCAAGGCCGCCGAGCGCGGCCTCGTCGACCCGGGCCAGAAGATCGTCTGCACGGTGACCGGAAACGGCCTGAAGGACCCCGACTGGGCCGTCGCCGGAGCACCGCAGCCCGTCACCGTCCCGGTGGACGCGGCGGCCGCGGCCGAGCGCCTCGGTCTCGCGTAGCGGCCGCTCGCTCGTCGCGTACGCGTCCCGCCCCGGTGGGACGCGTACGTAAAGCCGGACAAGCCCGCACGTAGGGGCACAGGGGGCTCGCGACACGCATCGTGCGCCTCCTGTGCGCCCTATGTCGCCGCGGAACCTTCCTTCGATAGGCTGTACCCAACCCGCCCCGCCGCATATGCCGTGGTGCAGTCGCCCACGTGGCCCTCGGGTGTTTTGTACGTCTCCGAAAACCTCGCAGCAGACCCCAGCAGCAGCCTCACAAGGAGTCATCAGAGCGATGGCCGGTCCCGCATTCCGCGCCGCCGCCGTACGGGTGCGCGTCCCCGCCACCAGTGCCAACCTCGGCCCGGGCTTCGACTCCCTGGGCCTGTCACTGGGGCTCTACGACGACGTGGTCGTCCGCGTCGCCGACTCCGGCCTGGGCATCGACATCGCGGGCGAGGGCGCCGAGACGCTGCCCCGCGACGAGAGCCACCTCCTCGTACGGTCCCTGCGCACCGCGTTCGACCTGCTCGGCGGGCAGCCGCGCGGTCTTGAGGTCGTGTGCGCCAACCGCATCCCGCACGGCCGCGGCCTCGGCTCCTCCTCCGCCGCCATCTGCGCCGGCATCGTCGCCGCGCGCGCCGTGACCATAGGCGGCGACGCCCGCCTCGACGACGCGGCCCTGCTGGAGCTCGCGACCGAGATCGAGGGCCACCCCGACAACGTGGCCGCCTGTCTGCTCGGCGGTTTCACGCTCTCCTGGATGGACGGCGGCTCGGCCCGCGCGATCAGGATGGATCCGGCGGACTCCGTCGTTCCGGTGGTCTTCGTGCCCGGCAAGGCGGTCCTGACCGAGACGGCCCGCGGGCTCCTGCCGCGCACGGTCCCGCACGTCGACGCCGCGGCCAACGCCGGCCGGGCGGCCCTGCTCGTGGAGGCCCTGACCAGGCGCCCCGAGCTGCTGCTGGCCGCCACCGAGGACCGGCTCCACCAGGAGTACCGCGCGCCGGCCATGCCGGAGAGCGTGGCGCTGGTCAACCGGCTGCGCGCGGACGGCGTCCCCGCGGTCATCTCCGGCGCGGGGCCGACCGTGCTCGCGCTGGTCGAGGAAGGTGCCGCCGACAAGGTCGCACGCCTGGCGGGGGAGGGGTGGGCCGCCAACCGGCTCGGCCTCGACGCCGCGGGTGCGAGCGTCCTGCCGCTCGGGTCGTAGACGGGCGCGGGAAGCGCGGCTTGCCGGTGAACGAGAGGGGGAATGTTTGTTGGATCCGGTAGTGTTAACCTCAAGTCTGCATCGGTCGTCTTCGTGGCGCGGTGCTTCGTGTCCCCTTCAGGGACCGCCTTTCTTCCGAGAGCCTCCCCAACTGCCTGCGCAGCCTGCCTGAGCAGTTTCGAGCACGCTCCGGAACCGGCACGACACCCCACGCTTTTTCCCGGCAGGGGCCGAGCAGGGGGATCTCGGGCCGGAACCCACGCACTTTTGTCTCTCCGCCGTACGCGGCGGACCACCGCCCCGGCACGATCAGTGGTCGAGAAGATCACGGGACGCAGCCGGACAGCACAACCGGTCGCCGAGCCAGACAGGCCGACGTCCGCTCCAGGGAAGGACCCTTCGTGAGCGACACCACCGATCTGATGGGCGTGACTGCCGACAGCTCTGTCGACACCTCCGCGCCCGCCGCAGGTGCTGCCTCTGGCACCACCTCACGGCGCCGCCGCTCCGGCACCGGCCTCGACGGCATGGTCCTGGCCGAGCTGCAGCAGGTCGCGTCCGGCCTCGGCATCAGGGGCACCGCGCGCATGCGCAAGAGCCAGCTGATCGAGGTCATCAAGGAGGCGCAGGCCGGAGGCGGTTCCCCGGCCCCGGCCAAGAGCGCCGCGCCCGACGCCGAGGCCAAGCCGAAGCGCCGCGCCACCTCCAAGGCGCGTACGGGCGAGGAGGCCGCCGCGCCCGCCGCCGAGAAGCAGGCCGCGCAGCAGCAGATCGACATCCCCGGCCAGCCTTCCCCCAAGGTCTCCGACCAGGCCGCCGGCGACGAGCAGCCCGCGGGCGAGCGTCGCCGCCGCCGTGCCACCGCGCCGACCGGCAGCCCCGAGTCCGCGGCGGTCGAGACCGTCACCAAGACGGAGGTCAAGGCCGAGGTCAAGTCCGAGGGCCAGCAGCCCGAGGGCAGGGCCACCGAAGCGGTCGACACCGCCGAGGGCCGCCGGGAGCGCCGCGACCGCGGTGAGCGGGGCGAGCGCGGCGAGCGCCGGGACCGCCAGCGCGGTGACCGGGGGGAGCGCCAGACCCAGGACCGTAGCGACCGCGGCGACCGCGGTGACCGTGGAGAGCGCCAGGACCGCGACCGCGGTGACCGCGGTGAGCGCCGCGGCAAGGGCGACGACCAGCAGGGCGGCCAGCGCCAGCAGCGCCAGGGCGGCCAGCAGGGCCAGCAGCAGAACAACAACAACGGCCCTCAGGACGACTTCGACGATGCTGACGGCCGTCGTGGCCGTCGCGGCCGCTACCGCGACCGGCGTGGCCGCCGCGGAGGCCGCGAGGAGTTCGGCGCGGAGCCGCAGGTCGCCGACGACGACGTCCTGATCCCCGTCGCGGGCATCCTCGACATCCTCGACAACTACGCGTTCATCCGGACCTCCGGCTACCTGCCGGGCCCGAACGACGTGTACGTCTCGCTGGCCCAGGTCCGCAAGAACGGTCTGCGCAAGGGTGACCACGTCACCGGTGCCGTCCGTCAGCCCAAGGACGGCGAGCGCCGCGAGAAGTTCAACGCCCTGGTGCGTCTGGACTCCTCCAACGGCATGGCGGCCGACTCGGGCCGCGGCCGCCCGGAGTTCAACAAGCTGACCCCGCTCTACCCCCAGGACCGGCTCCGTCTGGAGACCGACCCGGGCATCCTGACCACGCGGATCATCGACCTCGTGTCGCCGATCGGCAAGGGGCAGCGAGGCCTGATCGTGGCCCCGCCGAAGACCGGCAAGACCATGATCATGCAGGCGGTCGCCAACGCGATCACCCACAACAACCCCGAGTGCCACCTGATGGTCGTCCTGGTCGACGAGCGTCCGGAAGAGGTCACCGACATGCAGCGGTCGGTGAAGGGCGAGGTCATCTCCTCGACCTTCGACCGTCCCGCCGAGGACCACACCACCGTCGCCGAGCTGGCCATCGAGCGCGCCAAGCGTCTCGTCGAGCTCGGTCACGACGTGGTCGTGCTGCTCGACTCGATCACCCGCCTGGGCCGTGCGTACAACCTGGCGGCCCCGGCCTCCGGCCGCATCCTGTCCGGTGGTGTCGACTCGACGGCGCTCTACCCGCCGAAGCGCTTCTTCGGTGCGGCGCGCAACATCGAGGACGGCGGCTCGCTGACCATCCTCGCCACCGCGCTCGTGGAGACCGGCTCGCGCATGGACGAGGTGATCTTCGAGGAGTTCAAGGGCACCGGCAACATGGAGCTCAAGCTCGACCGCAAGCTCGCCGACAAGCGCATCTTCCCGGCGGTGGACGTGGACGCGTCCGGCACCCGTAAGGAAGAGATCCTGCTCGGCAGCGACGAGCTCGCGGTCGTCTGGAAGCTGCGCCGGGTGCTGCACGCCCTCGACCAGCAGCAGGCCATCGAGCTGCTCCTGGACAAGATGAAGCAGACGAAGTCGAACGCCGAGTTCCTGCTCCAGATCCAGAAGACGACGCCGGGGCCGGGCAACGGCAACGACTAGCAACTCCGGTTCCAGCAGGGCCACTTGAGAGCGCCCCCGGCACTTCGGTGCCGGGGGCGCTCTCGTGTGCGCGGGCCCGGCGGCCTCCGGGTGGGCGCTGAGGCGTACGACACACGCCCCTCGGCGGACCGGCCCCCGTGCGAAAGCGGTGGCCCGGGTGAAGCCGCAGGTGAGAGCGGTGCGACGCGGGCCGGGCCGGGCGGCGGCCCCGCGCTGCTCTTAGGGCGTTCTTAGAACCCTGTGCAACCCTTCTTGGTGCTTCGACCGTCTGACAAGTGTCGACAATCCGTACCCGCACATCGGGGTAGGGGGCATCGGAGGCACACCGGGAACTGAGGAGACCATGGCCGAGCAGGGCACACGCACCAGCCGAATACGCGGGGCGGGCAAGCGCCGCAAGCAGCCCAGCACGCGCCGTCGCGCCGTGCGGATCGCCGCCTGGAGCGCGGCCGGCGTGGTGCTCGTCGGCGGGGCCGGCCTCGGCTATGTGTACTTCCAGCTCAACGGGAACCTCAAGGGCGTCGACATCAACGCCCGGCTCGGCACCGACCGCCCCCAGAACGTCGACAACGGCTCGATGGACATCCTGGTCCTCGGCTCGGACTCGCGGGCCGGCGCCAACAAGGAGTACGGCGAGGACGAGGGCGGCGCCCGCTCCGACACGGCCATGGTGGTCCACGTCTACCAGGGCCACAAGACCGCCGGCGTCGTCTCCATCCCGCGCGACGCCCTGATCACCCGCCCCTCCTGCACCACGCAGGACGGCAGCAGGACCGACCCGGGCGCCCAGCGCCAGATGTTCAACACGGCGTACGAGGTCGGCGGCCCGGCCTGTGCCGTCAAGACCGTCGAGCAGATGTCCGGCATCCGCATGGACCACTACCTCGAGGTCGACTTCACCGGCTTCAAGAAGCTCATCGACGAGCTCGGCGGGGTGCCCGTCACCACCAACAAGCCGATCAAGGACGCCAAGAGCCACCTCGATCTGCCGGCCGGCCGGCACACCCTCGACGGGGAGCAGGCGCTCGGTCTCGTGCGGACCCGGCACGGCGTCGTCGGCGACGGCAGCGACCTCGGCCGCATCCAGCTCCAGCAGGCCTTCATCAAGGCACTGATCGGCCAGGTCGAGAGCGTCGGCGTGCTCAGCAACCCGGCCAAGCTGTACGGGCTCGCGAACGCCGCCACCAAGGCGATCACCACCGACACCGACCTCAACTCGGTCAACTCGCTCATCGGGTTCGCGAGCGGCCTCAAGGGCCTGGACGCGGCCGACGTCAAGATGATCACGCTGCCGGTGCAGTACGACAAGCGCGACCCCAACCGCGTCAGCCCGCTGCCCGCACAGTCGCGGCAGGTCTGGGAGGCCCTGTCCAAGGACCAGCCGATCCCGGCGTCCGCGACCGCCGACTCGGCGGGCGACAAGGGCACCGCGGGCGGTTACGTCGCCGGTCAGTAGGGGCGCGGCCCGGTGGAACGGGCGCCCTCGAAGGCCCTGGACCGGCCGGGGAATAGATGCGGGCGTACCCCGGTTTTGGGAGATACGGCCAGTCCTGGCAGACTGGTACGTCGGCCCCGGTTCACGTATGCGCAATCCGCGCCTGCGACCCGGAGCCCTCCCGAACCTAGGAGACACCTTGAAGCGCGACATCCACCCCGAGTACGTCGAGACCCAGGTCAGCTGCACCTGTGGCGCGGCTTTCACCACCCGTAGCACGATCGGCGGCGGCTCCATCCGCGCCGAAATCTGCTCCGAGTGCCACCCGTTCTACACGGGCAAGCAGAAGATCATGGACACCGGTGGCCGTGTGGCCCGCTTCGAGGCCCGCTTCGGCAAGGCCGCTGCCGGCTCCGCCCAGAAGTAGCGAGCCCACTGCGCCGGTCCGCGGCGCCTCCTTCCCGGGGGCGCCGCGACCGGCGCTTTGCCGTCCAGTCCTACTTCTTCGTCTGAACCAGGAGTCACCGATGTTCGAAGCGGTCGAGGATCTGATCGGCGAGCACGCCGACCTCGAGGCGAAGCTCGCCGACCCTTCGGTCCACGCCGACCAGGCCAACGCGCGCAAGCTGAGCAAGCGCTACGCCGAGCTGACGCCGATCGTCGGGACCTACCGCGCCTGGAAGCAGACGGGCGAGGACATCGAGACGGGCCGTGAGTACGCGGCCGACGACCCCGACTTCGCCGCCGAGGTCAAGGACCTGATCGCGCAGCGCGAGCAGCTCACCGAGAAGCTCCGCCTGCTCCTGGTCCCGCGCGACCCCAGCGACGACAAGGACGTCCTCCTGGAGATCAAGGCGGGCGCGGGCGGCGACGAGTCGGCCCTGTTCGCCGGAGACCTCCTGCGCATGTATCTGCGCTACGCCGAGCGGGTCGGCTGGAAGACCGAGATCATCGACTCCACCGAGTCCGACCAGGGCGGCTACAAGGACGTCCAGGTCGCCGTGAAGACCAAGGGCGGCCAGGGCGCGACCGAGCCCGGCCAGGGCGTCTGGGCGCGGCTGAAGTACGAGGGCGGCGTGCACCGCGTGCAGCGCGTGCCCGCGACCGAGTCGCAGGGCCGCATCCACACCTCCGCCGCCGGCGTGCTGGTCACGCCCGAGGCCGAGGAGGTCGACGTCGAGATCAACATGAACGATCTGCGCATCGACGTGTACCGCTCCTCCGGCCCCGGCGGCCAGTCCGTCAACACCACCGACTCCGCCGTGCGCATCACGCACGTACCGACCGGTGTCGTCGCCTCCTGCCAGAACGAGAAGAGCCAGCTCCAGAACAAGGAGCAGGCCATGCGCATCCTGCGCTCGCGGCTCCTCGCCGCGGCCCAGGAGAAGGCCGAGGCCGAGGCCGCCGACGCCCGCCGCAGCCAGGTGCGCACCGTCGACCGCTCCGAGAAGATCCGGACGTACAACTTCCCGGAAAACCGCATCTCGGACCACCGGGTCGGCTTCAAGGCGTACAACTTGGACCAGGTGCTCGACGGCGACCTGGACGCGATGATCCAGGCCTGCGTCGACGCGGACTCCGCGGCCAAGCTCGCGGCCGCCCAGTAATCACACCCCCGTACGACTGCCGGAGGACCAGCGTGCAGCAAAACACTGGGGGGCGCCCCCCAGGCCCCCGAAGCGTGCTGCTTGCCGAGGTGGCCCAGGCCACCCAGCGGCTGGCCGACGCCGGCGTGCCTTCCCCGCGCTTCGACGCGGAGGAGCTCGCCGCGCACATCCACGGGGTGAAGCGGGGAGAGCTGCACAACGTCAAGGACGCCGACTTCGACGCCCGCTACTGGGAGGCGATCGCCCGCCGCGAGGCCCGCGAACCGCTCCAGCACATCACCGGCCGCGCCTTCTTCCGCTACCTCGAACTCCACGTCGGGCCGGGGGTGTTCGTGCCCCGCCCGGAGACCGAGTCGGTGGTCGGCTGGGCCATAGACGCCGTCCGCGCGATGGACGTCGTCGAGCCGCTCATCGTCGACCTGTGCACCGGCTCGGGCGCCATCGCGCTCGCCATGGCGCAGGAGGTGCCCCGCTCGCGCGTGCACGCCGTCGAGCTGTCCGAGGACGCCCTGGCGTGGACGCGGAAGAACGTCGAGGGGTCCCGCGTCGTTCTCCACCAGGGCGACGCGCTCACCGCGCTGCCCGAGCTGGACGGCCAGGTCGACCTGGTCATCTCCAACCCGCCGTACATCCCGCTCACCGAGTGGGAGTACGTCGCCCCCGAGGCGCGCGACCACGACCCCGAGCTCGCGCTGTTCTCCGGCGAGGACGGCCTCGACACCATCCGGGGCATCGAACGGACCGCGCACCGCCTCCTGCGGCCCGGTGGGCTCGTCGTCATCGAGCACGCCGACACCCAGGGCGGCCAAGTGCCGTGGATCTTCAACGAGGAGCAGGGGTGGACGGACGCGGCCGACCACCCCGACCTGAACAACCGCCCCCGCTTCGCCACGGCCCGCAAGGCCACACCGTGATCCGCGTGAACACCCAGACCGTGTATGTGTACGAGGAGGCCCGCTAATGGCTCGGCGATACGACTGCAACGACGCGACCGACCGCACGACCGGTCTGCGCGAAGCCGCGTCCGCCGTCCGCCGCGGCGAGCTCGTGGTGCTGCCGACCGACACCGTGTACGGGATCGGCGCCGACGCGTTCAGCTCGCAGGCCGTCAGTGATCTGCTGGACGCCAAGGGCCGCGGCCGCAACATGCCCACGCCCGTGCTCATCGGCTCGCCGAACACCCTGCACGGCCTGGTCACCGACTTCACCGAGCAGGCCTGGGAGCTCGTCGACGCGTTCTGGCCGGGCGCCCTCACCCTGGTCACGCGCCACCAGCCGTCCCTTCAGTGGGACCTCGGCGACACCCGGGGCACCGTCGCGATCCGGATGCCGCTGCACCCGGTCGCCATCGAGCTGCTCAACGAGGTCGGCCCGATGGCCGTGTCCTCCGCCAACCTCACCGGCCACCCCTCGCCCGAGGACTGCGACGCGGCCCAGGGCATGCTCGGCGACTCCGTCTCCGTGTACCTGGACGGCGGCCCGACGCCGGGCATCGTCCCGTCGTCGATCGTGGACGTGACCGGCAAGGTCCCGGTGCTGCTGCGCGCCGGCGCGCTCGACGCGGACGAGCTGCGCAAGGTGGTACCCGACCTCGAGGTGGCCAATTGACCGCCCCTGAGGGGCGTGGCATAGGCACGGTCCACCCCGCGGTGGACTCGTTCCGCATCCTCCACGTCAGCACCGGCAACGTCTGCCGCTCGCCCATCACCGAGCGGCTGACCCGCCATGCCCTGAGCGACCGGCTCGGGGACCCGTTCTCGGGCGGCCTCATCGTGGAGAGCGCCGGCACCTGGGGGCACGAGGGCGCTCCGATGGAGGCCAACGCGGCCGCCGTCCTCGCCGACTTCGGCGCCGACGCGACCGGCTTCACCGGGCGCGAGCTCCTCGACGAACACGTCATCACCGCCGACCTGGTCCTGACCGCGACCCGCGACCACCGGGCCCAGGTCATCTCCATGGGCCACTCGGCGGGCCTGCGCACCTTCACCCTGAAGGAGTTCACCCGGCTCGTACGGGCCATAGACCCGGCCACCCTGCCCGACCCGCTCCAGGAGGGCATGGTCGAGCGTGCCAGAGCGCTGGTGCGGGCCGCGGCCGCGCTGCGCGGCTGGCTGCTCGCCCCCAGCGCCGAGGCCGACGAGGTCAACGACCCCTACGGCGCCCCCATCACGTTCTTCCGCTCCATCGGCGACGAGATCAACCAGGCGCTCGACCCGGTCGTCACCGCGCTGACGGGCGTGCCGACCCACCACTGACCCCACCCGGGGGTATCGACTCCCGCACGCCGGGCGGCCCCGGCGGCCGAGGCCTACGCTGAAGTCATGCCGGTCATCTCCGCGGAAAGCGCCCAACTCGCGGGGTCCGACGCCCTCAGGCGCCAGGACCCCGAAATGGCCGACGTGCTCCTCGGCGAGGCCGAGCGCCAGGCCACCTCGCTCCAGTTGATCGCCGCCGAGAACTTCAGCTCCCCGGCGGTGCGTGCCGCGCTCGGCTCCCACCTCGGCAACAAGTACGCCGAGGGATATCCGGGCGCGCGCCACCACGGAGGGTGCGAAGTCGTCGACGTGGCCGAACGCATCGCCGTCGACCGCGCCAAGGCCCTCTTCGGGGCCGCCCACGCCAACGTCCAGACGCATTCGGGGACTTCGGCGGTACTGGCGGCCTACGCGGCGCTCCTGAAGCCCGGAGACACCGTTCTGGCGATGGGCCTCCCCTACGGCGGACACCTCACGCACGGCTCGCCCGCCAACTTCTCGGGGCGCTGGTTCGACTTCGTCGGGTACGGGGTCGAGCGGGACACCGGGCTCATCGACTACGGCGAGGTGTGGGACCTGGCGGCCGAGCACCGGCCCAAGGCGATCGTGTGCGGTTCGATCGCCTACCCCCGCCACCCGGACTACCGGGCCTTCCGCGAGATCGCCGAAGACGTGGGCGCCTACCTCATCGCGGACGCCGCGCACCCCATCGGCCTGGTCGCCGGGGGAGCGGCACCGAGCCCGGTGCCGTACGCCGACATCGTGTGCGCCACCACCCACAAGGTGCTGCGCGGCCCGCGCGGCGGGATGATCCTGTGCGGCGCCGACCTCGCCTCCCGCGTCGACCGGGCCGTCTTCCCCTTCACCCAGGGCGGCGCCCAGATGCACACCATCGCCGCCAAGGCCGTCGCCTTCGGCGAGGCGTCCACTCCCGGGTTCACGGCGTACGCCCATCAGGTGGTCGCCAACGCGCGCACGCTCGCCGAGGGGCTGCTCACCGAGGGGTTCGGCGTCTTCACCGGCGGCACCGACACCCATCTGGTGCTCGCCGACCCTTCTCCGTTCGGCGTCGACGGCCGCACCGCGCGCGGCCGTCTCGCCGGCGCCGGCATCGTCCTGGACTCCTGCGCCCTGCCGCACGCGGACGCCCGCGGCATCCGGCTCGGCATCGCCGCCGTCACCACCCAGGGCATGCGGGAGACGGAAATGGCCAGAATCGCGGTGCTGTTCGCGATGGCGATGCGAGAGGATCCCAGGGCGCGGGCGGCGGTGAGGGAACTGGCGGAAAGGTTCCCCCCTCCCTGAGGGGCGGTTCCCCAGGATCCCCAGGAGAAGGGGAATACGGGATTCGGCGCATTCTCACAGGATTCGCATAACGGCAAAAATGCGGGCTTATCCGTGCTTTACCGGGGTAGCTGCAACCATCTGCCGGATCCGGATGTCCTCAACCACATGCACGCGAAGCTAGGGTGTGGGGCTGAGATGGCCAGCGATACCTCTGGGGCAGCCCGTGCGTGAATACCTGCTGACGCTCTGCGTCACGGCCGCGGTGACCTATCTGCTCACCGGGCCGGTGCGGAAGTTCGCCATCGCCGTCGGTGCGATGCCGGAGATCCGCGCGCGTGACGTGCACCGGGAACCGACGCCGAGACTCGGCGGCATCGCCATGTTCGGCGGCCTGTGCGCGGGACTGCTCGTCGCCGACCATCTCGACGGGCTCAACGGCGTCTTCAGCCAGTCCAACGAACCGAGGGCCCTGCTGTCCGGCGCCGCGCTGATCTGGCTGATCGGCGTCCTGGACGACAAGTTCGAGATCGACGCCCTGATCAAGCTCGGCGGCCAGATGATCGCCGCCGGCGTCATGGTCATGCAGGGTCTGACGATCCTGTGGCTGCCCATCCCCGGCATCGGCTCGGTCTCGCTGACCTCCTGGCAGGGCACCCTGCTCACGGTCGCGCTCGTCGTGATCACCATCAACGCGGTGAACTTCGTGGACGGCCTCGACGGCCTGGCCGCCGGCATGGTGTGCATCGCGTCGGCGGCGTTCTTCATGTACGCCTACCGGCTCTGGTACGGGTACGGAATCGAGGCGGCCGCCCCCGCCACCCTGTTCGCCGCCATCCTCATGGGGATGTGCCTGGGCTTCCTTCCGCACAACATGCACCCGGCCAGGATCTTCATGGGCGACTCGGGCTCGATGCTGATCGGGCTCGTCCTCGCGGCGGGCGCGATCTCCATCACGGGCCAGGTCGACCCCGACGCGATGAAGCTCAACTTCGGCGGCACCCGCGACGCGACCCACGCGATGCTGCCGGTCTTCATCCCGCTCCTGATGCCCTTGACGATCATCGCGATCCCGATGGCCGACCTGGTGCTCGCGATCGTCCGCAGGACCTGGAACGGGCAGTCGCCGTTCGCCGCCGACCGGGGGCATCTGCACCACCGGCTCCTGGAGATCGGGCACTCGCACAGCCGGGCGGTGCTGATCATGTACTTCTGGTCGGCGCTCATCGCCTTCGGCGCGGTCGCCTACTCGGTGCACTCCGCGTCGATGTGGATCGTGCTGCTGATCGTCGCGCTGAGCGCGGTGGGGCTCGTCCTCCTGCTGCTGCCGCGGTTCGCCCCGCGCACCCCGCGGTGGGCCGAGCGGTTCGTTCCGCCGCGCTACCGGCGCACCCGCGAGGAGCCGGAGACGGTGCACTCGCTCGCCCCCGAGGAGGGCGACGAGGTGCGCGGCGAGCGCGCCCCGGTGGCGGCCGGAGTCTCCGGCGTCAACGGAGCGACCGCGATCGGCCCCCGTTCGCGCTTCCCCGACCGACGTAAGACCGGTGCGTCGCGCTGACGATTTGCCGCGTCCAAGCCCAATACCAGACATCTCGCCGCCCGTTGTGCACAAACGCGCGGCACCACTCTCAAGTGTGATGGGCAGCACACTTCCATGGTAAAGACCTCATCAAATAGTTTGTGATACGGTTCACGAGACCCGGCGCCAGAGCCGAAGGACCGTAGTGCGACGGTCCGTTGGCCCGAGGGACCAACTCGGCCCGGGCTTACGCTCGTCCATGACGACACCACTTTGCCCCCACCAGCAAGCGGAGCTGCCGCCATGCCGTCCAACGACGCACGCACTCTTCTCCCCACCGCCCTACCCACCGCTGCCGCGGGCGCTGTTGCGACCCTCGTGAGCGGTGTGGTCGCGGGCGGCAAGGGAGCGGTGGGTGCCATCGTCGCGACGCTGGTCGTGATCCTCTTCATGGGCATCGGACTCGTCGTCCTGGAGCGCACTGCCAAATCGCTTCCGCATCTGTTCCAGGCCATGGGACTGATGCTGTACACCGCGCAGTTGCTCCTGCTCTTCATCTTTGTCGCGGTCTTCAAGAACACGACGCTGTTCAACCCGAAATGCTTTGCGGCAACCCTTGTGGCGCTGACCCTCGTCTGGATCGGCGCGCAGGCGCGTGCGCACATGAAGGCGAAGATCCTCTACGTCGAACCGGACACCGCCAAGGGCGACAAGCCCGAAAAGACGGGGCCGTCGTCGTGAGAGGTAGGGCCGGAATAAATGCGAGTTCAGGACCCTGCTATCGTCCGGTGCCAACTGCGGCACTGCGGGCGCGGGCATCTGAGCTGACGCCTGCTCAATCGCGAGGCTTGATGCCCGACCGCCGCCCCATCATCCGAAACACCAGTCCAGTGCCGAACCGCGGCTGCGCGCCGCGCCGACACAACGAGGTTGCCGTACCTATGCGCCACGCTGAAGGAGCCCGCGGTGAGTGCTGACCCGACGCAGGTGCTCGCCTTCGATCCGAGCTGCCACATCTTCCAGTCGAACGGCTGTGGCTTCGAGGGTCCCGGCCTGCACTCGTTCCTCTTCGAGCCGCTCTGGGGCGACACCGACGGGGTGTACTTCAACAAGCCGATGCTGCTGGCCCTGCTGGGCTCGCTGATCATCGTCGGCTTCTTCTGGGCCGCCTTCCGCAAGCCGAAGCTCGTCCCCGGCAAGTTCCAGATGATCGCCGAGGCCGGCTACGACTTCGTACGCCGCGGCATCGTCTACGAGACGATCGGCAAGAAGGAGGGCGAGAAGTGGGTCCCCCTCATGGTCTCGATCTTCTTCTTCGTCTGGATGATGAACCTCTGGTCGATCGTCCCGGTCGCCCAGTTCCCGGTGACGTCGATCATCGCGTACCCCGCGGTGCTCGCCGCGGTCGTCTACGTGATCTGGATGACGCTCACGTTCAAGCGTCACGGGTTCGTCGGCGGCTTCAAGAACCTGACCGGCTATGACAAGACGCTGGGCGGTGTGCTGCCGCTGGTCATGACCATCGAGTTCTTCTCGAACGTGCTGGTCCGCCCCTTCACCCACGCGGTGCGACTCTTCGCGAACATGTTCGCCGGGCACACCCTGCTGCTGCTCTTCACGATCGCCAGCTGGTACATGCTCAACGGCATCGGGATCGCGTACTCCGGCGTCTCCTTCGTGATGGTCATCGTGATGACCGCCTTCGAGCTCTTCATCCAGGCCGTCCAGGCATACGTGTTCGTGCTGCTGGCCTGCGTCTTCATCCAGGGCGCGGTCGCCGAGCACCACTGACCGCCCGCCCCCTCCATACCCCCAGTCGTCCGGTGGCCAACCCCCACCGGTCCGTGAAAGAGAAGGAAGAACTGGCATGTCCCAGATCCTCGCTGCCTCCGATGGCGTCACCGGCTCGCTCAGCTCCATCGGTTACGGCCTCGCCGCGATCGGCCCCGGCGTCGGCGTCGGCATCATCTTCGGTAACGGCACGCAGGCTCTCGCCCGTCAGCCCGAAGCGGCCGGCCTGATCCGCGCCAACCAGATCCTCGGTTTCGCGTTCTGTGAGGCGCTGGCCCTGATCGGCCTCGTCATGCCGTTCGTCTACTAAGACGAACCACGACCAGACCGACCGACGAAAGGCACTGATGTGAACCTCACCATGGTTCAGCTGGCGGCCGAGGGCAAGGAAAACCCCCTCGTTCCGCCGTGGCCTGAGCTCGTCATCGGCCTCATCGCCTTCGTCATCGTCTTCGGCTTCCTCGCCAAGAAGCTCCTCCCGAACATCAACAAGGTTCTGGACGAGCGTCGCGAGGCCATCGAAGGCGGGATGGAGAAGGCCGAGGCCGCTCAGACCGAGGCCCAGAGCGTCCTTGAGCAGTACAAGGCGCAGCTCGCCGAGGCCCGCCACGAGGCTGCGCGCCTGCGCCAGGAGGCGACCGAGCAGGGCGCCGCGCTCATCCAGGAGATGAGGGCGGAAGGCCAGCGGCAGCGTGAGGAGATCATCGCTGCCGGCCACGCCCAGATCGAGGCCGACCGCAAGGCCGCCGCGCACTCGCTCCGTCAGGACGTGGGCAAGCTGGCGACCGACCTGGCCGGCAAGCTGGTCGGCGAGTCCCTCGAGGACCACGCCCGCCAGAGCCGCACCATCGACCGTTTCCTCGGCGAGCTCGAGGAGAAGGCCGAGGCCGTCCGATGAACGGTGCGAGCCGCGAGGCACTGGCCGCCGCACGCGAGCGTCTCGACGCGCTGATGGACAACACGTCCGTCGACGCGGCGAAGCTCGGCGACGAGCTGGCCGCCGTCACCACGCTGCTCGACCGCGAGGTCTCGCTGCGTCGGGTCCTGACCGACCCGGCGCAGGCCGGCGAGGCCAAGGCCGAGCTGGCCGGGCGTCTGCTCGGCGGCCAGGTGGGCGGCGAGACCGCCGACCTGGTGGCCGGCATGGTCCGCTCCCGCTGGTCGCAGTCGCGTGACCTGGTGGACTCGCTGGAAGAACTGGCGGCCACCGCCGACCTCACCGCCGCGCAGCAGTCGGGCGCGCTGGACGACGTCGAGGACGAGCTGTTCCGGTTCGGCCGCATCGTCACCTCCAGCACCGAACTGCGCTCCGCGCTCACCAGCCGCACCGCCACGGTCGCGGCCAAGAGCGAACTGCTGCGCAGCCTGCTGGGCGGCAGGGCCAACCCGGTCACCGAGCGTCTGGTCGCCCGTCTTGTGACCCGGCCGCGTGGACGTAGCTTGGAATCGGGACTCGAGTCCCTCTCCAAGCTCGCCGCGGGACGCCGGGACCGGATGGTCGCCGTGGTCACCTCGGCGGTACCGCTGACCGACCTCCAGAAGGCGCGCCTCGGCGCGGCTCTGGCGAAGATCTACGGCCGCCAGATGCACCTGAACCTCGACGTGGACCCCGAGGTCCTCGGCGGGATCTCGGTGCGCGTCGGCGACGAGGTCATCGAAGGCACCATCGCGGAGCGCCTCGAAGAGGCGAACCGGCGGCTGGCGCGCTGACCTCACGGTCGGCACAGCAAGTGAATTAGCAACACCAGCGGCCCGGTTGGGCCGTGCAGAAATTGCAGAAGATTCCTGGGGGTCGGCCCCCAGACCCCCTTAGAAACTTCGGGCCCAACAAGGAGAGCAGGGAACCCAGATGGCGGAGCTCACGATCCGGCCGGAGGAGATCCGGGACGCGCTGGAGACCTTTGTCCAGTCGTACCAGCCGGACGCGGCCTCGCGCGAGGAGGTCGGTACGGTCAGCGTTGCCGGCGACGGCATCGCGAAGGTCGAGGGTCTTCCCTCGGCCATGGCGAACGAGCTGCTGCGGTTCGAGGACGGAACCCTTGGTCTCGCCCTCAACCTCGAGGAGCGCGAGATCGGTGCGATCGTCCTCGGCGAGTTCAGCGGAATCGAAGAGGGCCAGCCGGTGCAGCGCACCGGTGAGGTGCTCTCGGTCGGCGTAGGCGAGGGTTACCTCGGCCGCGTCGTCGACCCGCTCGGCAACCCGATCGACGGCCTCGGCGAGATCGAGACCGACGGCCGCCGCGCCCTGGAGCTTCAGGCTCCGGGCGTCATGGTCCGTAAGTCGGTGCACGAGCCGATGGCGACCGGTTACAAGGCCGTCGACGCGATGGTGCCGATCGGCCGTGGCCAGCGTCAGCTGATCATTGGTGACCGTCAGACCGGCAAGACCGCTCTGGCCGTCGACACGATCATCAACCAGCGCGACAACTGGCGCTCGGGCGACCCGAAGAAGCAGGTTCGCTGCATCTACGTCGCCATCGGCCAGAAGGGCTCGACCATCGCCTCCGTGCGTGGCGCCCTGGAAGAGGCCGGCGCGCTGGAGTACACGACGATCGTCGCCGCTCCCGCGTCCGACCCGGCCGGCTTCAAGTACCTTGCCCCGTACACCGGTTCGGCCATCGGCCAGCACTGGATGTACGACGGCAAGCACGTCCTCATCATCTTCGACGACCTGTCGAAGCAGGCCGACGCCTACCGCGCCGTGTCCCTGCTGCTGCGCCGTCCGCCGGGCCGCGAGGCCTACCCGGGCGACGTCTTCTACCTGCACTCGCGTCTGCTCGAGCGCTGCGCGAAGCTGTCGGACGAGATGGGCGCCGGTTCGATGACGGGTCTGCCGATCGTCGAGACCAAGGCGAACGACGTGTCGGCGTTCATCCCGACCAACGTCATCTCCATCACCGACGGCCAGTGCTTCCTGGAGTCGGACCTGTTCAACGCCGGTCAGCGCCCCGCCCTGAACGTCGGTATCTCCGTCTCCCGAGTCGGTGGTTCCGCGCAGCACAAGGCGATGCGCCAGGTGTCCGGCCGACTGCGTGTCGACCTCGCCCAGTACCGCGAGCTGGAGGCGTTCGCCGCCTTCGGTTCCGACCTGGACGCCGCCTCCAAGGCCTCCCTGGAGCGCGGTAAGCGCATGGTCGAGCTGCTGAAGCAGCCGCAGTACTCGCCGTACCCGGTCGAGGAGCAGGTCGTCTCCATCTGGGCCGGCACCACCGGCAAGATGGACGACGTGCCCGTCGAGGACATCCGCCGCTTCGAGGCCGAGCTGCTGGAGCACCTGCGCCGCGAGCGCAAGGAGCTCCTCACCTCGATCGCCGAGGGCGCCAAGATGTCGGACGACACGCTCCAGGCCGTGGGCGACGCCATCGCCGGCTTCAAGCGGCAGTTCGAGACCTCGGACGGCAAGCTCCTGGGCGACGACGCTCCGGTCAGCACCAGCAAGTGACGACGACGGAAGGGACCTGACTCATGGGAGCGCAGCTCCGGGTCTACAAGCGTCGCATCCGATCCGTCACCGCGACCAAGAAGATCACCAAGGCGATGGAGATGATCGCCGCCTCGCGCATCGTCAAGGCGCAGCGCAAGGTGGCGGCCTCCGCGCCGTACGCGACCGAGCTCATCCGTGCGGTGACCGCGGTGGCGACCGGCTCCATCACCAAGCACCCGCTCACCACCGAGGCGGAGGCGCCGACCCGCGCCGCGGTCCTGCTCATCACGAGCGACCGCGGTCTGGCCGGCGGCTACTCCTCCAACGCCATCAAGGCCGCGGAGAAGCTCTCGGAGCGGCTGCGGAGCGAGGGCAAGGAGGTCGACACGTACATCGTCGGCCGCAAGGGTGTCGCCTACTACGGCTTCCGTGAGCGCAAGGTCTCACAGTCGTGGACCGGCTTCACCGACAGCCCGACCTACGCGGACGCCAAGCAGGTGGCCGCACCGCTGATCGAGGCCATCCAGACGGAGACGGCCGAGGGCGGAGCGGACGAACTGCACATCGTCTTCACGGAGTTCGTGTCGATGATGACGCAGACGCCGGTCGACAACCGGATGCTGCCGTTGTCGCTGGAGAAGGCTCCGCAGGAGGAGGGCGCGAAGGGCGAGATCCTTCCGCTCTTCGACTTCGAGCCGTCGGCGGAGGACGTCCTCGACGCCCTGCTGCCGCGCTACGTCGAAAGCCGCATCTACAACGCGCTGCTTCAGTCGGCCGCTTCCGAGCACGCCGCCCGCCGCCGTGCGATGAAGTCGGCCACCGACAACGCCGGAGAGCTCATCAAGAGCCTCTCCCGGCTTGCCAACGCGGCCCGCCAGGCCGAAATCACCCAGGAAATCAGCGAGATCGTCGGTGGCTCCAGTGCGCTGGCCGACGCGACCGCGGGGAGTGACAAGTAATGACGACCACTGTTGAGACGGCCGTTGCCACGGGCCGCGTCGCCCGGGTCATCGGCCCGGTCGTCGACGTGGAGTTCCCCGTCGACGCGATGCCGGAGATCTACAACGCCCTGCACGTCCAGGTGGCCGACCCGGCCGAGGACGGCAAGCTCAAGACGCTGACGCTCGAAGTCGCCCAGCACCTGGGTGACGGCATCGTCCGCGCGATCTCGATGCAGCCCACCGACGGTCTGGTCCGCCAGGCCCCGGTGACCGACACGGGCAACGGCATCACGGTGCCGGTCGGCGACTTCACCAAGGGCAAGGTGTTCAACACCCTTGGCGAGGTGCTGAACAAGCCCGAGGAGAACGCCAACATCGGCGAGCGCTGGCCGATCCACCGCAAGGCGCCCAACTTCGACCAGCTCGAGTCCAAGACCGAGATGTTCGAGACCGGCGTCAAGGTCATCGACCTTCTCACCCCGTACGTCAAGGGTGGAAAGATCGGCCTGTTCGGCGGTGCCGGTGTCGGCAAGACCGTCCTCATCCAGGAAATGATCTACCGCGTGGCCAACAACCACGACGGTGTGTCGGTGTTCGCCGGTGTCGGTGAGCGCACCCGTGAGGGCAACGACCTCATCGAGGAGATGCAGGACTCGGGCGTCATCGACAAGACCGCCCTGGTCTTCGGTCAGATGGACGAGCCGCCGGGCACGCGTCTTCGGGTCGCCCTGGCCGGTCTGACGATGGCGGAATACTTCCGTGACGTCCAGAAGCAGGACGTCCTCTTCTTCATCGACAACATCTTCCGGTACACCCAGGCGGGTTCCGAGGTGTCGACCCTGCTCGGCCGTATGCCCTCCGCGGTGGGCTACCAGCCGAACCTGGCCGACGAGATGGGTCTCCTCCAGGAGCGCATCACCTCGACCCGTGGTCACTCGATCACCTCGATGCAGGCGATCTACGTCCCCGCGGACGACCTGACCGACCCGGCCCCGGCCACCACCTTCGCCCACCTCGACGCGACGACGGTTCTCTCCCGTCCGATCTCCGAGAAGGGCATCTACCCGGCCGTGGACCCGCTGGACTCCACGTCCCGGATCCTGGACCCGCGCTACATCGCGCAGGAGCACTACGACGCCGCCATGCGCGTCAAGACGATCCTGCAGAAGTACAAGGACCTCCAGGACATCATCGCCATCCTCGGCATCGACGAGCTCGGCGAAGAGGACAAGCTGGTCGTGCACCGCGCCCGTCGCGTGGAGCGCTTCCTGTCGCAGAACACGCACGTCGCCAAGCAGTTCACCGGCGTCGACGGTTCGGACGTCCCGCTGGAAGAGTCGATCACGGCGTTCAACCAGATCTGCGACGGCGAGTACGACCACTTCCCCGAGCAGGCGTTCTTCATGTGCGGTGGCCTGGAAGACCTCAAGGCCAACGCCAAGGAGCTGGGCGTCTCCTGACGCGCCCCACCGCGAAGAGGGGCGGGTGCGTCCCGCCCCTCTCCGCACGCCTACTAGAATTCGACCCAACACCCGGCCGAACCGCCGGGTGGTGACCCGAGGAGCCAACCTTGGCTACTGAGCTGCACGTCGAGCTCGTCGCCGCGGACCGCAGCGTGTGGTCCGGCGAGGCCACCCTGGTCGTCGCGCGCACCACGTCCGGCGACATCGGCGTCATGCCCGGTCACCAGCCGCTCCTTGGTGTGCTGGAGTCGGGCCCGGTGATGATCCGTACGAGCGAGGGCAGCACCGTCGTCGCGGCGGTGCACGGTGGATTCATCTCCTTCGCCGACAACAAGCTTTCGCTGCTCGCCGAGATCGCCGAGCTGGCGGACGAGATCGACGTCCAGCGTGCCGAGCGTGCGCTGGAGAGTGCGAAGTCGGAGTCGGACGCCGCCGCCGAGCGACGCGCCGATGTACGACTGCGTGCGGTGGCGGTGCGCTAGCACCCCCGCCGGAGATTTCCCTCAGCCGCGGCTCGGTCCGGAATTTCCCGGAGCCGGTCGCGGCTGAGGCGATGCAGGCAGATTTTTCCGTTGCTGGATTACTGGTTGAGCGAGGAGGTCGGTGTAGATGACTCTCGCTCTGCTTGTGTGTGGCCTGGTCGTCGCGCTGGTACTGGTGGGACTCTTCGTCTTCGGTCTGCGCCGGCGGCTGATCCAGCGCTCGGGCGGGACCTTCGACTGCAGTCTGCGCTGGGGCCTTCCGGAGACGCCGGACACCAGCGGCAAGGGCTGGGTCTACGGGGTGGCCCGCTACAACGGTGACCGGATCGAGTGGTTCCGCGTCTTCTCCTACGCGCCTCGGCCGCGACGCGTTCTGGAGCGTTCCGCCATCGACGTGGTGTCGCGGCGTCTGCCCGAGGGCGAGGAGGAGCTGGCGCTCCTGTCCGACGCGATCATCCTGGGGTGTACGCATCGGGGTACGCGCCTCGAGCTGGCGATGAGCGAGGACGCGCTGACCGGTTTCCTCGCCTGGCTGGAAGCGGCCCCGCCCGGCCAGCGGGTCAACGTGGCGTAGGCCCCCGGTGGCCCTGGGGCTCCGCCCCAGACCCCGTATCGCGCCTGAACGGCGCTCGTCCTCAATCGCCGGACGGGCTGAAATGCCCGATGCGGGCCAGCACCGGTCCTGCCAGGGGCGCGGGGAACTGCGCGAGAAGCGGGCACGGCCCGCACCGAAAAGCGGGTTTCAGGGGCGCGGGGAACTGCGCGAATGGCCAAGCGCGGTGGGCCGCGGGTGAAAGACGTTCCTGGGGCTGGGTAACCCAGAGACCCCGGGGGCGGGGGACGGGCCCGCCTCCGGGGTGCTGGGGTTGGCCCGGGCTACTTGAGGCCGCTGTCGATCGCCGAGATCAACTCACCATTCGACGTGTCGCCGCTGAACTCCCAGAAGAACGCCCCCCTCAACCCCTGGTTCTTCACGTACGTCATCTTGCCGCCGATCGTCGCCGGCGTGTCATAGCTCCACCAGTTGCTGCCGCAGTGGGCGTAGGCCGTGCCCGCGATGGTGCCGGTCACGGGGCAGGACGTCTTGAGGATCTTGTAGTCCTCGATGCCCTGCTCGTACGTGCCGGGCGCCGGACCGGTCGCCGTGCCGCCGGGGGCGTCCTGGGTGACGCCCGTCCAGCCGCGGCCGTAGAAGCCGATGCCCAGGTTGAGCTTGCTCGCCGGGACGCCCTTGCCGAGGTACTTCTGGATCGCCGCGTCCGTGTTGAAGCCCGCGATCGGGATGCCGTTGTACGAGGTCAGCGGGGAGTGCGGGGCGGTGGGGCCCTTGGCGTCCCACGCGCCGAAGAAGTCGTACGTCATCACGTTGTACCAGTCGACGTAGCTCGCGGCGCCGCCGTAGTCGGCCGCGTCCATCTTGCCGCCCGTCGAGCCGTCGGCGGTGACCGCCGCCGTGACCAGTGCCGAGCCGCCGAACTTCGCGCGCAGCGCCGCAAGGAGGTTCTTCAGCGCCGCGGGCCCGCTGGTGTCGCAGGACAGGCCGCAGGCGTTGGGGTACTCCCAGTCGATGTCGATGCCGTCGAAGACATCGGCCCAGCGCGGGTCCTCGACCAGGGAGTAGCAGGAGTTCGCGAACGCCGTCGGGTTGGCCGCGGCCGCGCCGAAGCCGCCGGACCAGGTCCAGCCGCCGAAGGACCACAGGATCTTGATGTTCGGGTACTTCTTCTTCAGCTCGCGGAGCTGGTTGATGTTGCCCGCGACCGGCTGGTCCCAGGTGTCGGCCGTGCCGTCCACGCTGGAGGAGGCGTCGTACGTCTTCTGGTAGTCGGCGTAGGCGTCACCGATGGCGCACTGGCCGTTGGTGACGTTGCCGAAGGCGTAGTTGATGTGGGTCAGCTTGCTCGCCGAGCCCGAGGTGACGATGTTCTTCACCTGGTAGTTGCGCTGGTAGATGCCCCAGTCGGTGAAGTAGCCGAGGCGCACCTTGTCGCCGACGGGACCGGGTCCTGTGCCCCCGCCGGTGGTCGTCACCGTGACCGAGCCCGAGGAGGGGCCGGTCTGGTCGGCGGTGTCGCGGGCGGTCACGCTGTAGGTGTACGTCGTGCCCTTGGTCAGGCCCGAGTCGGCGTAGGTGGTGCCGGTGACGGTCGCTATTTTGGCCGAGCCCCGGTAGACGTCGTAGTTCTTGACGCCCTTGTCGTCGGTCGCGGCCGACCAGGAGAGGGAGACACCGGTGTCGGTGACGTTGCTCGCGGTCGGGGTGCCGGGGGCGGAGGGCGGGGTGTCGCCGGGCGGGGTCGAAGTCCCGTCGCAGGAGCCGCCGTTGAGCTTGCAGCCCGAGGGCGATCCGCTGCCCGCGCCGTTGAAGCCGAAGCTCACGCTGGCGCCGGGGGCAAGGGTGCCGTTGTACGACTTGTTCTTGGCGGTCCAGTGGGTGCCGGAACTGGTGACGTCCGCGTCCCAGGCCGAGGTCACGGACGTACCCGAGGGGTAGTCCCACTCCACGGTCCAGGAGCTGAGTGCGGTGGTGCCGGTGTTCTTGATGGTCCAGCCGGCCCCGAATCCCGTACCCCAGTCCGAGGACTTGGCATAGGTGGCGGTCGCCGAGGTGGCGGCTTCGGCGGGGGAGGCCAGGCCGACGAGGGCGGCCAGGGGGAGGGCGAGTGCGGTCAGGGCCGCTGCGGCTCTTGATCTGAAGCGCGTTCGTACGACACGTGCGGTTCTCAAGGCTGCTCCCGAGTGGTGCGACGGTGGTGGGGGTGGAACCCTGCTCCGTCCGGTGGGCGTGCCTTGAGCGCCAGGGACGGCGCGCCCACCACAGCAGTGTGCGGTGAGCGTAGAAAGGTCTGGACCAACCGTCAAGAGGTCCAGACCTCCGGTGGAGGGGACGGCTCAGATCCCCAACTCCCTTGCCAGCACGGCCGCTTGGGCTCTGCTGCGCAGCTCCAGCTTGCCGAGCAGCCTGCTGACATGGGTCTTCACGGTGGCCTCCGCCATGTCCAGGCGGCCGGCGATCTCCGCGTTGGACAGCCCGAGACCCAGACAGGAGAGCACCTCGCCCTCGCGCCGGGTGAGCGCGTCCAGGGCCGCCGGGCGCCGCGGCGCCGCGGGGCGCGGCGAGGAGGCGAACTCCGCGATGAGGCGGCGCGTGACGGCCGGGGCGATCAGGCCCTCGCCGCGCGCCACCGTCCGTACCGCCTCGATCAGATCCCTCGCTTCGGTGCTCTTGAGCAGGAAGCCCGCGGCGCCCGCGCGCAGCGCGCCGAACACGTACTCGTCCAGGTCGAAGGTGGTCAGGACCAGCACGTCGGCGAGGTGCTCGGCGACCACGGCCGCGGTGGCCGAGACCCCGTCCAGCCTGGGCATCTGGATGTCCATCAGGACCAGGTCCGGGCGCAGTTCGCGGGCGAGCGCGACCGCCTGCTCGCCGTCCGCGGCCTCCCCGACCACCTCGATGTCCGGGGCGCTGGAGAGGATCAGGACGAGCCCGGCCCGCACGGCCGACTGGTCCTCGGCGACCAGGATCCGGATCGTCACGTCCTCAAGTTCCTTTCTTCTGCGGGCAGTTGAGCCTCCACCCGCCACATCCGGCTGCCGTCCGGCGCCGTTACGGGGCCCGCGGTGAAGGTGCCGTCGAGCAGTTCGGTCCGCTCGCGCATCCCGATGATCCCGGCCCCCGAACCCGGCGCGCGCGGTCCCGGCCGGTCGCCGTGGGGGCTGGTGACGCACACGGCCAGCAGCCCGTCCACGCGGGAGAGGGCGACCTCCACGGTGCCGGGCGTCGCGTGCTTGAGCGCGTTGGTGAGGGACTCCTGCACGATCCGGTACGCCGCGAGCTCCACCGGGGCCGGCAGCGGCCCGGTCCCGGCGCGCCGGTCGTCGAGCGTGAAGCCGAGCCCGCTGTCGGCGCCGTTGGTACGGGCCTGGGCGACCAGCGCGTCGAGGCCGGACAGGGTGGGCGCCGCGGTCGGCTCGTCACGGCCGCCGGTGTCGCGCAGCAGACCGATGAGCCGGCGCATCTCGGCGAGCCCGTCCACGCTGTTCTCGCGGATCACCGACAGCGCCTGGCGGGTGGTCGCCGGATCGTCCAGGGAGAGCGCGGCCGTGGAGTGGATGGCGATCGCCGAGAGGTGGTTGGCCACCATGTCGTGCAGCTCGCGGGCCATCCGCGCGCGCTCGGCGACCACGGCCTGGCTGCGGTCCATCTCGGCGAGCAGGGCGGTCTGTTCGGCCCGCAGCCGGGCGCTGTCGGCGGCGTCCCGGTGGTGGCGCACCAGGGCACCGGTGGTCGCGGGCGCGAACGTGATCAGCCCGGTCACCACGCCGATGAGCAGTGCCTCCGGCTGCTGGAACCAGGCGTAGAACCCGATCGTCATGCCGACCGTGACGATCCCGGTCGTCACCGGGATGCGGCGCGCGGCGGCCGGGGTGCCGTAGACGACGGCCGCGTAGACGAGGTCGGTGAACATCACGACCGTCGCCAGGCTGCCCCGGGTGAACTGGTCGAGGACCAGCAGGCAGGTGCCGAGGGCCAGCGCGGGTTGCGGGGCGGTGCGGCGCAGCAGCTCCAGGGCGGCCGTCCCCACCAGCGGCAGCAGCACCCAGGCGCCGGGCAGCGAGCGGCCGCCCTGGGTGTGCAGCCCGACGGCCCACAGCACCAGCCCGCTGAGCAGGCCGCCCACGGCGATGAGGACGTCGTCGCGGTGCGGGCGGGAGGTCGGGGTCACGTACTCATCCAACACGGCCGCCCGGGCGGGGGCCTCCCCACCCCGGCCGAGGCGGGACTGCATCGAAGGATGCAGTCCTCTTTCGTCACTGACGACGACGCCCGGACGCCGGGCGCGGGCGAGCCTTGAGGAGTACGAGAGGAGACCACCGTGATCGTCGCTTTGATCATCGCCTGTGAGGTCGGCTTCTGGGTCCTGCTCGCCCTCGGCCTCGCCCTGCGTTACGTCGTCGGCATGCGCAGGACGAGCGTGGCGGTCCTGCTGTGCGAGCCGCTCCTGGAAGTCGTGCTGCTCGTGGTGACCGCCATCGATCTGAAGAACGGCGCACAGCCGGACTGGAAGCACGGCCTGGCCGCCGTCTACATCGGCTTCTCGGTCGTGATGGGCCACGATCTCGTCACCCGCGTCGACGCCTGGGTCGCGTACCGCTTCGCCGGCGGCCCGAGGCCCGCCCGGGCGCCGCGGGGCGGGGCGGCGAGGACGGCGTACGAGTGGCGGGTGGCGGGCCGCTTCACCGGCGCCGCGCTGCTCGCGATCGCCCTGCTCCAGGCCGCGATCTGGTACGTCGGCGGCGACGGCGCCACCGACTCGCTGCGGGCATGGCAGAGCAGGATGCTGGTGGTGATCGGCATCAACCTGATCATCGCGCTGAGCTACACGCTGTTCCCGAAGAAGGCCGAGGAGGCGAAGGGGTCGCCCTCGGTGCTCGACCGGCTCCTCAAGCCGCCGGCGGATCGCACCGGACAGGACACGCCCGGTCGGCACACAGGGGAGGACCGTACGCTGACCCGGCGGTAGCCGGACGACGTGAGGGAGCGCGGATGAGCGGGCCGAGCCGTGCCAAGGACGTGCTGGTCGTGGACGACGACGACGCGGTGCGCCGCTCCCTGCACCGCGGGCTCGGGCTGCACGGCTTCCGGGTCCGCACCGCCGACGGGGGACGGGCCGCGCTCGACGCCATCGAGCAGAGCCCGCCCGATGTGCTGGTCCTGGACGTGTCCATGCCCGGCATGAGCGGCATCGAGGTGTGCGCGGCGCTGCGCCGGTCCGGACACGATCTGCCCGTCCTGATGCTGTCGGCCCTGGACGAGACCGCCGACCGCATCGCCGGACTCCAGGCGGGCGGCGACGACTACCTGGTCAAGCCGTTCGCCCTGGAGGAACTGGCGCTGCGGCTGAGCGCCCTGCTGCGCCGGCGGCCGCCCGGCCCGCACGACGTGGTCCGCGCCTGCGGCCTGGTCGTAGACCCGGCGGCCCGCACCGCCCACCGCGACGGACACCCCCTCGACCTCACCCGGCGCGAGTTCGCCCTGCTCGAAGTCCTGGCCCGCAACGCCGGACACGTACTGAGCCGCGACCAACTGCTCGAACGGGTCTGGGGGTACGACGTCGAGGTGCGCACCGACGCCGTCGACACCTTCGTCAGCTATCTGCGCCGCAAGCTGGAGGCCGACGGCGCGTCCCGGCTCGTGCACACCGTGCGGGGCGTGGGCTTCGTCCTGAGGGAACGGCCGTGAAGCTCTCCACCCGGATCGCGCTCGCCGTCGGCGTCACCGTCCCGCTCCTGGTGCTGGCCTGCGGCGGCCTGCTGCTCGCCCTGGTCGCCCGCGATCTGCACCGCGCGGAGGACAGCCACCTCAAGGCCCGCGCGGCCGCGATCGCCCCGGACGCCCGTACCCTGCTGCGCGCCGCCGCCAACGATCGGCCGACCGCCGAGGAGAACCGCCAACGCAGGCTGTTCAACGCCGCGTTGGACGTCGGCGTACGGCTCACCGGCCCCGACGAAACCTACAGCGGCGGACCCCAGCCCGGCCCCTCGGTGGCGCTGCCCGCGCCCGGCGGAGGGCCGGTCACCGTGCGGGGCGCCGGGCGCGGCTGGCGGGCGTACGCGCTGCCGCTCACGGGGCCTCAGGTCTCCGGCACGCTGTGGGTGTTCGCGCCGGACACCGCGAGCCGCGCCCAACTCGCCCTGGTGCGCGGGCGGGTGGCGACCACGGCGCTGCTCGCCGCCCCGCTGTCCGCGCTGCTCGCCTGGGCCATCGCGAACGGGGCGACCCGCCCGCTGGGCCGGCTGCGCAAGGCGGCGGCCGGGCTCGACCCGAGGACGACGTCGGTACGTCTGGAACACCGCCCGACCCGGATCGTCGAGGTGGACGAGCTGGCCGCCACCCTCGGCACGGTCCTGGCCCGCTACGACGAGCAGGCCGCCCGCACCGCCGAGGCCCTGGACACCGCCCGCTCCTTCTCCGCGGCCGCCTCGCACGAACTGCGCAACCCGCTGATGAGCATCGGCACCAACCTCGACGTCCTGGCCCACCCGGGGCTCCCGGACGGCGAGCGCGCCGAGGTCGTCGAGGAGCTGCGGCGCGAGCACCGGCGGCTGCTCGGGATGCTGGTGGCCCTGCGCGAGCTGGGGCGCGGCGATCTGGTGGAGGCCGACGCGTTCCACCCGCTCGACGTGGCGGAGGTCGCCGACGCCGCGGTCGCCGAGGCGCGACGGCGCGCCCCGGACGCCGAGATCGCCCTGAACGCGCGGGCCGCGCCGGTGCACGGCTGGGAGCCCGGCGTCCGCATCCTGCTCGACAACCTCATCGGCAACGCGCTCACGCACGGCAGGGACGGGGCGGGGCGGGCCGAGGTCGCGGTCACCGTGGCCCGTGACGGCGACCAGGTGCTGGTCACCGTCGACGACCGGGGGCCGGGCATCACACCCGCCGACCGTCAGGAGGTGTTCCGCCGCTTCCACCGGGGGCCCGCCAGTACGGGCTCCGGGCTCGGGCTCACCCTGGTCGCCCAGCAGGCTGCGCTGCACCGCGGCACCGTCGAACTCGGCGAGGGGCCGGGCGGGACGGGTACCCGCTGTACGGTGCGGCTGCCCGTCAGGGGGCCGGAGGGGAGTCAACTCCCGCTCCGGCGGGACTGGTTGACGGTCACGGCGGGGCGGTCACAGAGTTCCCACAAAGAGCCGTCCTAGCGTGCGGGCGTATCGGACACCCGTACCTCAGGGAGGCATCTGCCATGCGCAACGCCATCATCCGCCGCCGTCGCCGTCTCGCGGCGGCCGCCCTCGCCGCGACGGCCGTGCTGACCGTCACCGCGCCCAGCGCCTTCGCCGACTCTTCGCCGTCGCCCGCCGCCACGGCGAAGGCGCCCACGGGCGACGGCGCCAAGGGCATCTGCAAGCGCGAACCCAAGACCGAGAAGCACCTCGAACGCGCCCTGAACCGCCTCGGCGGGGGAGCGGGCACGGTGGGCTCCGTGGCCCGGCTGCAACAGCGGGTGGACGACGCGAAGAAGGAGGGCCACACCGCGATCGCGACCTACCTCGACCACCGGCTCACCTACCGCAAGGGCCTGGTGACGACGCTCCAGCAGCGGCAGAAGGACCTCAAGGACGTGGCCTCCTGGTGCGCGGCCAACGACAACGGGAAGAAGTGATGCGTGCGGGGGGTGTGGGGCCGGCCATCGCGGCGGTGGCCCTGGCGGGCGGGCTCGTGACGGGCTGTACGCACTCCCATGCGGCGGGGTCTTCGGGGTCTTCGGAGTCGTCGGGAACGGAGCGGCAGATGGGGGAGAGGGTGTCCGACGCGGAGTCCGCGGCAGCGGCGGCCGACACGGACGCGGCGGGCTCCCCCTGACCCGGGGCGCGTTTTCCCACCCACCCGCCCGTGCGGCAGGGTCGGTCGGTTCCGGCCCCCCTGGGGCTCCGCCCCAGACCCCGGGGTGTTTTCCCACCCACCCGCCCGTGCGGCGGGGTCGGTCGGTTCCGGCCCTCCTGGGGCTCCGCCCCAGACCCCGTTCGCGCCTTAAGGGCGCTCGTCCTCAATCGCCGGACGGGCTGAAATGCCCGATGCGGGCCAGCACCAGTGCCGTTAGGGGCGCGGGGAACTGCGCGAAAAGCGACCACGGCCCGCAGGGTCGAGAGGGGTTAGGGGCGCGGGGAACTGCGCGAGGAGCGTCCACGACCCGCAGTCCGAAGCGGGTTCAGGGGCGCGGGGAACTGCGCGAGAAGCGACCACGACCCGCAGGCTGAAGCGGGTTCAGGGGCGCGGGGAACTGCGCGAGAAGCGACCACGACCCGCAGGCTGAAGCGGGTTCAGGGGCGCGGGGAACTGCGCAAAAAAGGGCCCCCGGGAGATGCCCCCCGAACGTGCGGCCCCCCGAGCCTTACCTCTCCCCACCCGGGACCCACAACACATCCCCCACCCCCTTGTTCGCCGAACGGGCCAGGATGAACAGCAGGTCGGAGAGGCGGTTGAGGTAGGTCGCCGTCAGGGGGTTCATGACGGGGGCGTGGGCCTCAAGGGCCGCCCACGTCGAGCGTTCCGCGCGCCGCACCACCGTGCACGCCTGGTGCAGCAGCGCCGCGCCGGGCGTGCCGCCCGGCAGGATGAAGCTGCGCAGCTTCTCCAGGTCCTCCAGGAAGTGGTCGCAGTCCGCCTCCAGCTTGTCGACGTAGGACTGCTCCACCCGCAGCGGCGGGTACTCCGGGTTCTCGACGACCGGCGTCGCGAGGTCCGCGCCGACGTCGAAGAGGTCGTTCTGGACCCGGACGAGGACCTTCACGACCTCCTCGGGGAGCTGCCCGAGCGCGATGGCCGTGCCGATGACCGCGTTGGCCTCGTTGGCGTCGGCGTACGCCGCGATCCGCAGATCGGTCTTGGCGGTCCGGCTCATGTCGCCGAGGGCGGTGGTGCCCTGGTCGCCGGTGCGGGTGTAGATGCGCGTCAGATTGACCATGCCGCCAGAGTAGTTACGCTCCGGCCGTCCGGAAGACGCGTGTGCCCACCGTCACGGCGAGCGCCGCGAATCCCGCCGCCACCAGGGCCCCGTACAGCATGGTCGTGGTGGCGTACGAGCCGAGATAGGCGTCCCGTACCGCGTCCACCAGATAGCGGAACGGCATGAGGTGGGACAGGACGTCCAGCCAGGTCGGCGCGAGCGTCATGGGCAGCATCAGGCCGGACAGCAGCATCGACGGCATCGCCAGGGCGTTGACCGCCGGACCGAACCCCTGCGGGGTGCGCACCTTCATGGCGAGCGCGTAGGACAGGGAGGCCAGCGACAGGGTCAGCAGCGCCACGAAGGCGAAGCCGATCAGCACCCCCGCGAGCGGCGCGCGCAGGCCCATGACCAGGGCGGCCAGGACGAGCAGCACCGCCTGGAAGACGAACAGGGCGGAGTCCCGCAGGACGCGGCCCAGCAGCAGCGCCAGGCGTGAGACGGGGGTGACGCGCATGCGCTCCACCACGCCCCAGTTGTTCTCGATGATGATCGCGAATCCCGCGAACGAGGCGCCGAACAGGGCGAGTTGGAGCAGCAGGCCGGGCACCAGGACCTGCCAGGAGCTGCCGTGCGAGCCCAGCGGCATACCCGTCAGGAGCGGGCCGAAGAAGAACAGGTAGAGCAGCGGCATCAGCACGCCGAAGAGGATCTGGAACTTGGAGCGCAGGGTCGCGCGGGCGTACCTGCCGAAGATGAGGGCGGTGTCGCTGAGCAGGGGCGGGATGGTCACGGGGCGTCCTGGAGGGCTACGGGGGCGGAGTCCTGCGGGGTGATGGTGCGTCCGGTGATGGCGAGGAAGGCCTCCTGGAGCGAGGCGCCGGGGCCGCTCGCGTACCGGGTCTTGAGGTCGGCCGGGGTGCCCTCGGCCACGATCACGCCCCGGTCGACGATCACCAGACGGTCGGCGAGGGCGTCGGCCTCGTCGAGGTAGTGGGTGGTGAGGAAGACGGTGGTGCCGTGCTCCGCGCGGATCCGGCGGACCAGGTCCCACAGGTCGGCGCGGCTGCCCGGGTCGAGCCCGGTGGTCGGCTCGTCGAGGAAGAGCACGGCCGGCCGGTGGGTGAGGCCCATCGCGATGTCGAGCCGCCGGCGCTGGCCACCGGAGAGCGTGGCCGTGGTGCGTTCCAGGAGGTCGCCGAGCCCGAGGTCGGCCGCCAACTCCTCGGCGCGCAGGGCGGCTTGGGACTTGGTGAGCCGGTAGAGGCGGCCCTGGGTGACCAGTTCCTCGCGTACCGAGATGGTGGGGTCGACGCCGCCCGACTGGGCCACGTAACCGCACGCCCGCCGCACCCCGGCCGGGTCGCGCAGCAGATCGTGGCCGGCCACCGTCGCGGCGCCGCCGGTCGGCGCGAGCAGGGTGGTGAGCATGCGCAGGGTCGTGGTCTTGCCCGCGCCGTTGGGGCCGAGGAGGCCGAGGATCTCGCCGGCCCGGACGGTCAGGTCGATGCCGCGTACTGCTTCGACCGGTCCGGCCCTGCCCGGGAAGGTCCGGGCGAGCCCGGCCGTGCTGATGATTGCCATGACCCCAGAAAAACAGAGTCGCTTAAATTTTGCAACGGCACCAAAATTAAAGCGTGTGCACGGGATCGCCTACTCTGATGCCATGGCAGAAGGGCTCAGGGAGCGCAAGAAGCGCGAGACGCGGCAGCGGATCTCGGACCTGGCCACCGGGCTCTTCATGGAGCGCGGCTTCGAGGCGGTCACGATCGCCGAGATCGCCGAGGTGGCCGACGTCTCGGTGAACACCGTCTACAACTACTTCCCCGCCAAGGAGGACCTGTTCCTCGACCGCAGCCGGGGCATCGTCGACCGGCTCTCGCGCTGGGTGCGCGGCCGCGACGAAGGGGAGTCGGCCGCCGGGGCGGTCCTGCGCGAGCTGCGCGCGGAGGTCGAGTCGGTGTCGCCGCGCGTCGGCCTGATGGAGGGCTACAGCCGGTTCATGGCCGTCATCCACGAATCGCCCTCGCTCAAGGCCCGGCTGTGGGCGGTGGGCCAGGAGGTCCTGGAGAACCTGGACGCGACCCTGCGCGACGAGGTCGGCGCGCCCCCCGAAGAAGCGCTGCCCTCGCTGGTGGCCGGTCAGCTCAGCTGGGTCCACCAGACGGCCATGGGCGCCATCAGCCGCGAGATGATGGCGGGCCGCGACCCCAAGGTCGTCTCCCGAGAGGTGCTCGTCCTGATCGACGAGATGGAGGGGCTCCTGGGGGACAAGGTGCTCAACTACGCCGTACGGGGCGCCCGCTGAGACCCACCTCACGCCGCCGGTGTGATGTCCGTCATCCGAGACGTGACGCGTATTACTTAGCACTCCCAGAAGGCCTCCCGGCCGATAGCCTCCGCCAAGAAGGCTTGGGTGGAAACCTGTTGGAGGGAAGTGTCGTGGCCAGGAAGCTCGCCGTCATCGGAGCCGGACTCATGGGGTCCGGTATCGCGCAGGTCTCGGCCCAGGCGGGCTGGGACGTCGTGCTGCGCGACGTCACCGACGAGGCCCTCACCCGGGGCACCGACGGCATCAAGGCCTCGTACGACCGGTTCGTGAGCAAGGGGAAGCTGGCCGCCGAGGACGCCGAGGCCGCGCTCGCCCGCATCACCACCACCACCGATCTGGACGCCGCCGCCGACGTCGACATCGTCGTCGAGGCCGTCTTCGAGAAGCTGGAGGTCAAGCACGAGATCTTCCGCACGCTCGACAAGATCGTGCGCCCGGAGACCGTGCTCGCCTCCAACACCTCCGCCATCCCGATCACCAAGATCGCGGCGGCCACCGAGCACCCCGAGCGGGTCGTCGGCGTCCACTTCTTCTCGCCGGTCCCGATGATGCAGCTCTGCGAGCTGGTGCGCGGCTACAAGACCAGCGACGAAACCCTGGCCGCCGCGCGGGAGTTCGCCGAGTCCGTCGGCAAGACCTGCATCGTCGTCAACCGCGACGTGGCCGGCTTCGTCACCACCCGCCTCATCTCGGCGCTCGTCGTCGAGGCCGCGAAGCTGTACGAGTCGGGCGTGGCCAGCGCCGAGGACATCGACCTCGCCTGCAAGCTGGGCTTCGGCCACGCGATGGGCCCGCTCGCCACCGCCGACCTCACCGGCGTGGACATCCTGCTGCACGCCACCAGCAACATCTACACGGAGTCCCAGGACGAGAAGTTCGCCCCGCCGGAGCTGATGCGCCGGATGGTGGACGCGGGTGACATCGGTCGCAAGAGCGGGCAGGGCTTCTACAAGCACTGAACCGCCGACCGCCCGAGACCTCACCCCCAGGGGTGAATTAGGTATCGGTTGGCTCACGGGCGGCAACTTCTGCGGCCGTCGGGCAGTCAGTTGTTGAGTCGGTTGTCGAAAAGCCAAGCACTCTCGGGAGCGCATATGCACATCAGGGGCGACCACGTCGAGCTGGTCGTCGGGGGCCGCCTCGACGTCCGCAGCGCGGCGGACGCCCGTACGGCCCTGCACTCGGCGGTCGACGACGGGGCCGGTGACCTCGTGCTCGACCTCACCGAACTGGACTCGTGGGACGCCACCGGACTCGGCGTCATCATGGGAGCCCACCGCCGGGCCGGCCGGTGCGGTCGCCGCCTCGTGCTGCGCGGCGTGCCGCCGCAGATGCAGCGCCTCCTGGTCGCCACCCGGCTGCACCGCATCCTCGCCATCGAGGGCGGCATCGTGGCCGAGGCCCTGCCGCGCGTCTAGGGAAGGCCCGTCCGGGAGTTGTCCGGACAGGAGTGCGGTAAACGGACTCCGCGCACAATCCTCACGAGACCGTGACGTCTTGGGCGGGGCGGCACCCCGCCTGTTCGTAGATACTGTCCGGAGTCTAGGGTTCGGCTTCCCGCCGATCGACGAACCCACACGGCGGGGACCGGACCAGAAGCGACAGCGAAGAGCGAAGTGCGTAAGGGCCGGGAGGGGCAATCCTTACGCACCACGCATCTGGGGGGCTTTCACCATGGACCCGAAGAGCCGGGGACCGGAAGAGTTCAACCATGCCGACGACTCCGTCGGCGTTGCGGGCGCACACGCGGAACCGGGCGCCGGACCGCAGCGCTCCGCACGCGACAAGGAGCCCGCGGCCCCCGAGTTCGCCCAGCGCGCGGCCGGCCTCGCGCGCACCGTCCAGCTCGTCGCGGGCGACTTCCTCCTGACGGTCAATCCGGTCGACGGCAGCGAGATCGAGAACTGCCCGCCGGGCGAGATACCCGGCCGCCCGGTACGGCGCACCGCCGCCGAGCGGGCCGAGAGCGAACGGGCCGCCCGGCCGCCGCTGCCGCCCGGCCTGATGACACCCGCCCCCGCCCTGCTCGAACGGGCGGAGGAACGCGCCCGGTTGGTGCGCCTCCTGGGCCGTGGCCGCTCCGTGCGGCTCACCGGGCCCGCGGGCGCCGGACGCAGCGCCCTGCTCGACGCCGTCGCCGGCGACTGCGCCGAACTCGCGCCCGACGGCGTCGTACGCCTCTCGGGCCACCGTCGCGGCCCCGCCGAGCTCCTGCACGAGCTGTACGCCACCGTCTTCCGCACGCCCCTGTACCGGCCCGACCGGCCCACCCTGCTCGACCGCGTCCACGAGATCGGCGCCGTCGTCGTCCTCGACGACCTCGAGTTCGGCGGGGCCGCCCTCGAAGAGCTGCTCATGGCCACGCCCGAGTGCGCCTATGTGCTCGCCGCGACCCCCGACACCCCCGCGCCGCACCCCGACTCGCACGTCGAAGAGGTCTTCCTCGCGGGCCTCGGCCGCAACGCCTCGCTCGAACTCCTGGAGCAGGCCGTCGACCGGCCGCTCACCGACGAGGAGGCCAACTGGGCGGGCGACCTCTGGTTCGAGTCCGAGGGTCTTCCGCTGCGCTTCGTCCAGGCCGGCGCCCTGCTGCGCCAGCGCGACCGCCTCCGGGGCGAGGGCACCTCGCGCGACGCGTACGGCTTCCCGGTCGACGAGCCCGCGGACGCGTCGGTGTTCTCGGGCGAGGGCCGCGAGATTCCGCTGCCCACGCTCGGCGAGGGCGCGGCCCCCGCGGC
This sequence comes from Streptomyces sp. ASQP_92, assembly GCF_025399895.1. GTDB lineage: Bacteria > Actinomycetota > Actinomycetes > Streptomycetales > Streptomycetaceae > Streptomyces. The sequence goes on from NZ_JAODUA010000010.1 coordinate 40,889, forward strand.
CCTGCTCGCCTCCCGGCTGAGCGAGGCCGCCCGCGCCACCCTGCGCTTCGCCGTCGCGCTCGGCGGTGAGGTGCCGCACCAGGCGCATCTGCCCGCGCTCATCGGCGACACCCACGCGGACGCCGCCCTCGGCGAACTCCTCGACAGCGGGCTCTTGTCCCCGGTCGGCTCCCGCTACCGGCTCGCCGCGGGTGTCCTCACGCAGCTGGAGAGCACCGGTTACGCCGCCGACGCGGGGGAGCGCGCCCACTCCTCCGCCCAGCACTACACCTGGTGGACCGGCCACCCCTCGGTCACCCCCGAGCGGGCCGCGGCCGAGGCCGACGCGGTGCTCGCCGCGATGAGCGCGCTCGTGCCGGGCGACCAGGACGAGCACCCCGCCACCGCCGTCAAGCTGGCCCGCACCGCCGCGCCCGTCTTCGCCGCGGGACTGCACTGGGGTGCCTGGGAGCGGAGTCTGCGGGTCGGGTCCGAGGCGGCCCGGCTGACCGGCGAGGTCGCCGAAGAGGCGTACTTCCACCACGAGTTGGGTGTCCTCGCGCTGTGCAACGGCGGCCTGGACCGGGCCCGCGCCGAGCTGGAGGCCTCCATCGCGCTGCGCGGCGCGCTCTCCGACAAGCGCGGCACCGTCGCCGGACGCCGGGCGCTCGCCCTGGTCGAGGACTGCGCGGGCGGCCTCACCGTGGCGGGCCGCACCCCCGTCGGCGAAGAGGTGCCCGCCGCCCGCCACGAGGAGTCCCAGTCGCAACCCGGGACCGTCCCCGCAGCGGCGGTGACCGCCCAACTCCCGGACTACGGCGCCCCGTTGATCACCCGACGTGACACCCCGGTCGGCGGCGCCATGCCCTCCGCCCGGCGGCGCACGGTGTTCGGCGGTGCCCGGCGCAACCTCGTCGCGGCCGGAGCGGGGGCGCTGCTCGCCGCGGTGCTCGGCACCGTGGTCACCCTGGGCGCGACCTCCAACGACAACAGCGACGGCGGCGGCGGTGGCGTCAAGCAGCATCAGCCCGCCGACGAGGGCGGCTCCGACGGTGGCCCGGACGCCGGCTCCGACAACTCCGGCCCCGGAGCCACCCCCGGCGACGGCAAGGGCGGCGGCCCCGCGAGCCCGAGCAGGCCGGGCACCACCGGCAGGCCCGGCACCTCGGGTCAGCCCGTCCCCGGCACCAGCGGCAGCCCGGTCCCGGGCCATTCCTCCACCGGACCGTCGACGCCGGGCACCCCCAAGCCGTCCACCTCGGGCCAGGCCTCGCCGTCGGGCAAGCCGTCGCACTCGGGCAAGCCCACGCCCACCAGCTCGGGCTCGACCTCGCCGTCGCCCTCGGGGTCGACATCGCCCGGGCCCTCGGCCTCGCCGAGCAGTGGCGGCAGCGGCCCGCCGCCTTCCACGAAGGCCCCGCCGCCCTCCACCAAGGCACCGCCGCCTTCCAGCAGCGCCTCCACCTCCCCGACGTCCAGCGCGCAGGCAGGATCCAAGCCGCCGTCGCCGTCGACCAGCTCGTAGAACAGTGGCAGCACACACGAGAAGGGGCCCGCAGCACTCTGCGGGCCCCTTCTCGTACGTCACCGCGGCCGTCGCGGTCCCGGGGTCAGAACAGCCGGAGCTTGTCGTCCTCGATGCCGCGCAGGGCGTTGTAGTCGAGCACCACACAGTTGATGCCGCGGTCGGTGGCGAGCACCCGGGCCTGGGGCTTGATCTCCTGGGCCGCGAACAGGCCCTGGACCGGCGCGAGGTGCGGGTCGCGGTTGAGCAGCTCCAGATAGCGGGTGAGCTGCTCGACACCGTCGATCTCGCCGCGCCGCTTGATCTCGATGGCGACGGTCCTGCCGTCACCGTCCCGGCACAGGATGTCCACCGGGCCGATGGCCGTGGGATATTCGCGGCGGATGAGGGTGTAGCCCTCGCCGAGGGTGTCGATGCGGTCGGCGAGCAGTTCCTGGAGGTGCGCTTCCACGCCGTCCTTGATCAGGCCAGGGTCCACGCCGAGTTCGTGCGAGGAGTCGTGGATGACCTCCTCCATCGTGATGATGAGCTTCTCGCCCGCCTTGTTGATGACGGTCCAGACGCCCTCGTCGTCCCCCGAGCCCTCCTTGAGGGTGCACGGCGGCGACATCCAGTTCAGGGGCTTGTAGGCCCGGTCGTCAGCGTGGATGGAGACGCTGCCGTCCGCCTTCACCAGGATGAGACGGGGGGCGGAGGGCAGGTGGGCGGTGAGCCGGCCCGCGTAGTCGACGGAGCAGCGGGCGATGACGAGACGCATGGGGCGCAACGCTACTCGAATCCCCCCGCCGAACGCGATTCGCCCAGGAGTGCACTGTTCGTTATTGGCCGGTTACGTGCCAAGTACCTGCCACTAGCCGGACATCGCGCCTACCGTGGACGCGGGAGGTTGTCGGCCGCGCACGCTGCGTTGTGGAAAGAGACGGCCGTCATCGTCCCCTTCCCTGCCCGTAAGGCCCCGCTCCCCGGGGTCGCGAGAGGAGAAACCATGTCGCTCGACGTCTCACCGGCCCTACTCGAACAGGCCGAGCGAGGCGAGGTCGACGAAGCTGCCTTCGTCGACTGCGTCCGGACCTCCCTGCCCTACGCGTGGGAGATGATCAGCTCTCTGGTGGCCCAGCTGAAGGTCGACGGCGGTACGTTCGCCGACAACCAGACGCCACCGCCGGACGAGCAGGCCCGCGGCCAGCTGCTGCGGGCTCTTGCGAGTGACGCCATACGCGGTGCGCTCCAGCGGCACTTCGGTGTCCGTCTGGCGTTCCAGAACTGCCACCGTGTCGCGGTGTTCCCTCTGGACCCCTCCTCCGATGAGCGGCTGGCCCGCTTCACCTCGATCAGGGGTCAACTCCTCAACCAGTCTCCGGAGCTTCGGGACTGCTGAGTCTTCGCTGCCGCTCCGCGTCGCGGGAGGTGCAACTGACGCGGGGCGGCGGCCACTTGGCGACGGCCGCCCGGGTGCCGGGCCCGGGTCCGGCGTCCCGGCCCCGCTTGGGGGGCTACGTCAGCAGGGGCAGCACCTCGGTGCCGAGCCTGCGTACATTCTCCTCCGTGGCGGCCAGGTCGCCCGATCCCTCGACCAGCAGGGCGAAGCGGGTGATGCCGGTGCGCTCCGACGTGGCGGCCAGCCGGTCCGCCGCCAGCCGCGGGGTGCCCACCGGGTGCAGGCGGCACAGCAGTTCGGTGTACGCCACCGGGTCGCGCATCGCGCGATGGCGGCCGTCGACCGTCACATGGGCGTCGAGCCCCTGCTTGAGCCAGCCCGGCATCGACTTCACCAGGGTTTCCGCGGCCTCGGCCCGGCGGTCGGCGATCTGGGCGACCCCGGCCGACACATGGCCCGCCGCCATGACCTTCTCCGGCGCGTGCCCCGCCGCGAGCGCCTCCTTGCGCCACAGTGCGACCATCCCAGCCTTGTCCTCGTCGCCGCAGTGCATCCCGAGCAGCATCGGAAGACCGCGCTCCGCGGCCAGCTTCACGCTCTTCGGCGAGGTGCACGCCACGATCACCTCCGGACAGTCGTCCTCGGGGCCGCCGTCCAGGATCTCGGCGGGCCGCGGCACGACCGGCACCTCCCGGAAGGGGAATCGTTCCCCAAGGCCGGCGACCCGGGGCTCGCGCAGCCAGCGCAGGAGCAGGTCGAGCGATTCCGGGAAGCCGTGCTCGTACGCCGCGAGGCCCGCGCCGAACACCTCCAGGTCGACCCAGGGCCCGCCGCGCCCCACGCCGAGCGTGAACCGCCCGCCCGAGGTGAGGTGCAGCAGCGCGGCCTGCTCGCCGAGCGTGACCGGATGCGCGGTCGGCAGCACGGAGACCGCGGTGCCGACCCTGATCCGCCGGGTGCGCCCGAGCAGGAGCGCCGCCAGTGTCACGGCGGACGGGCATACCCCGTACGGTACGAAGTGGTGTTCGGCCAGCCACACCGAGTCGAGTCCGGCCTCCTCGGCCACCTCGGCGGACCTGACCGCTCGGTGGAGCGTTTCTCCCTGCCCCTGGCCCGGAAACTGGGCTGCCAGTACAAAAGTGCCCACACGCATCGCCTTCTGCCTCCTTGCGGCCGACGCGGCTCTCCCCCTCTTACTGGCAGGAACGTCTGACAAGTGCCAAAGGCACGGCCCATCGCCAACTTCTTGCGATTGTCCGCTAAGAGTCCCTCGAACGGGTGATGCCGCGGCCGTCGAAACTCCCTGCCAGGACGGGTACCCGGACCGCGTGGGCCTAGGCTGGACGGAAACGTCCGGCCCGCCCCATGAGGTGTCTACGTGTCCCCGCGCCGCAACCGCCCCAAGGGCGGCGAGAAGCCGACCGAGTCCGAGAGCAGGACCGGCGGCGACCGCTTCGGCCTCCAGGGCACCGAGTACTGGCAGGGCGAGGAGTGGTCGATCCGGCACGTGGCGGGCGCCAGCGCGGCCGGCAAGCGCTACCGCTGCCCCGGCTGCGACCAGGAGATCCCCTCCGGCGCCCCGCACCTGGTGGCCTGGCCCGAGTACGGGGGCGTCGACGAGCGCCGCCACTGGCACAAGGCGTGCTGGAACGCGAAGGACCGCCGCACCACGAGGGTGCAGCGGTCCAGGAACGCGCCGAGGTACTGAACGTCCGCGTGAACGGCGTTACACGTCACGCGAGTTGAGCGAGAGGAACGCGCCGCCGAGCGCGACGGCGGTGATCCCGGTGATGATCCACAGCGGGTCCCAGCCACTCGGACCCGTCTCCGAGATCGTGGCGCCGTAGAACACCCCGAGCTGGCTCGGGATCGAGTACTCCATGAGGAAGTCGCGCACTCCGCTCAGGGACTCGGTGAACATGAACAGGGCGAGCACCAGGGGCAGCAGTACGACGCCGATCATGATCGTGATCGAGCCCGCGGAGTGCCGGATCAGCGCGCCGACCGCCAGCGAGAGCAGCCCGATCATCGCGACATAGAGGCCGACGCCCACCGTGGCGCGCAGCCATTCGTCGGCGCTCGGCGTCGGAGCGTCCGGCACCAGCGCGGTCTGGATGACCGCGACCAGGGCGGTTCCCACCGTGACGATGACGAACGCGAGCAGGAAGAAGACGACCGACTTGGCCGCCAGGATCCGGGCCCGGCTCGGGCAGGCCGTCAGGGTCGTACGGATCATGCCGGTGCCGTACTCGGACGCGATGGTCAGGACGCCCAGCGTGATCACGCAGATCTGGCCGAGCAGCACCCCGTAGAAGCCCAGGACGAGCACCGAGGTGGTGCCCATATCGGGGTTGCTGGCGCGCACGGCGAAGCCGGCGAGCAGGCCGAGGCCGAGCAGGAGCACGATCAGCACACCCAGCGTCCACATGGTGGAACGCACCGACCGGATCTTGGTCCACTCGGAGGCGAGCGCGTCGCCGAAGGTGGCCCGGCGCACCGCGATCGGCGAGGTGTACGTGCCGAGTTGGGGACCCGGCGCCTGAGGGTGCTGCTGCGGGTGCGGCGGCTGGTGCTGCTGCTGGTAGGGGGTGGTCATCGGGCGTCCTCGGGCTTGGTCGGGGCGGCAGGCCCGGCCGGGGCCTGCGGAACCGGGGGAGCGGCGGGCGGCTGCGGGGCCGGCGGGGCCGGCTGGGCGGGGGCTGCGGCGGGAGCGGCCGCGTACGGGTTCTGGCCGGGCGGCGGCGGGGCGTACCAGCCCTGCTGCGGCACCTCGGGGACGACCGGCGGCAAGGCGTACCCGGGCGGCATGGCGGGCTGGAGGCCGGCCTTCTGGTCGTCCGTCGAGCGGTAGTCGACCGCGCCCTGCGTCATCCGCATGTACGCCTCTTCGAGGGAGGCCTGGTGCGGGGAGAGCTCCCACAGCCGTACGTCGGCCTCGTGGGCCACGTCGCTGATGCGGGGCAGGGGCAGACCGAGGACGCGCAGGGCGCCGTCCGGCTCGGACATGACCTGGCCGCCCGCCTCGGTCAGCGCGGCCGTCAGCTTCTCGCGCTGGGCCGGGTCCGTGCCGGGGGTGCGCACCCGGGCGAAGTCGGCGGAGTTGTGCGAGATGAAGGCGGTGATGGGCATGTCGGCGAGGAGCTGGCCGCGGCCGATCACGATGAGGTGGTCCGCCGTCAGCGCCATCTCGCTCATCAGGTGCGAGGAGACGAAGACCGTACGGCCCTCGGCGGCCAGCTGCTTCATCAGGTTGCGCACCCACAGGATGCCCTCGGGGTCGAGGCCGTTGACCGGCTCGTCGAAGAGCAGGACCTGGGGGTCCCCGAGCAGCGCCGCCGCGATGCCGAGCCGCTGGCCCATGCCGAGCGAGAACCCCTTGGAGCGCCGCTTGGCGACCTCCTGGAGGCCGACCACGCCGAGCACCTCGTCGACCCGCCGGGCCGGGATGCCGGAGAGCTGGGCGAGCGAGAGCAGGTGGTTGCGGGCGCTGCGGCCGCCGTGCACCGCCTTGGCGTCGAGCAGCGCACCGACCTGGCGCGGGGCGTTGGGCAGCTCGCGGAAGGGGTGGCCGCCGATCGTCACATGGCCGGCGGTCGGCTGGTCGAGGCCGAGGATCATCCGCATGGTCGTGGACTTGCCGGAGCCGTTGGGGCCCAGGAATCCGGTGACCGTGCCCGGTCGCACCTGAAAGGAAAGGTTGTGCACGGCTGTCTTGGCGCCATAGCGCTTCGTCAGGCCGACTGCCTCGATCATTCTCCAGCCCCATCGACGGTTTGGGTCGTCGGGGCGGTGTCCGGCGTGCGGCCGGCATGCCCCCGTATGAGTGAGGAGCTTATCCAGGCCTTGACGGTTCCGGCTAAGTCGTGACGTTCGTCCCTCGTGTCACATGCGCCTCAGGCGTCCCGCTTCTTCAGGACGAGCAGGCCGCCGGCGACCGCCGCCACCACCCACAGCGCCATGATGCCCAGACCGCCCCAGGGCCCGTACGGCGCCGGGTCACTGTTCATGGCGTCCGGGACCACCTGCATGATCTGCGAGCCGGCCCGGTCGGGGAAGTAGCGGGCCACGTTCTTGGCGCCCGGCACCGCGGACAGGATCTGCGAGATCAGGAAGAAGAACGGCATCAGGATGCCGAGCGACAGCATCGAACTGCGCAGCATCGCCGCCACCCCCATCGAGAACAGCGCGATCAGGGCCATGTAGAGCCCGGCGCCGACGACGGCGCGCAGCACGTTGGGCGCGCCGATGGTGGTGCGGTGCGAGCCGAGCAGCGCCTGCCCCAGGAAGAACGACAGGAAGCTGGTCACCATGCCCACCACCAGGGCGAGCAGCGTGGCCACGGTGAGCTTGGAGAGCAGGAACGTGGCGCGCCGCGGCACGGCGGCCAGCGAGGAGCGGATCATGCCCGAGCTGTACTCGGTGCCGACGACCAGGACCCCGAAGACGACCATCGCCAACTGGCCGAGGACCATCCCGTAGAAGCTGTTGAGCGTCGGGTCGAAGGTCAGCTTCTCCGCCGGCGAGAGGTCGTCGAACTGCGACTTCATCAGCGCGCAGAGCGCCGCGCTGATCGCCACCGTAACGATGAGCGCGCAGGCCAGTGTCCAGGTCGTCGAGGAGACCGTACGGATCTTGGTCCACTCGGACTTGAGGACCGCGGGTGCCGATGCCATCGTTCAGATCCCCTTGTCCTGGTCGTGCGCGCCCCAGTTCGGTGCCTGCCGGCCCTCGCCCCGTCCGGGCGGGGCGAGCGGCCGGTCGGGGGCGGGGGCGCCGTGCGCGTGGTATTCCACCGAACCCGCCGTCATCTGCATGAACGCCTCTTCGAGGGAGGCCTGCTGGCCGGAGAGTTCATGCAGGACGAGCTGGTGCTGGGCGGCCAGTTCGCCGAGCGACTCGATCCTGCCGTTGTCGATTTCGATGGCGCCGTCCCCGGTCTGCGTGAACGCGATCCCGGCCTGCTCCAGCACATCCAGAAGCCGTTCCCACTGCGGTGAACGCAGCCGTACGAAACTCCGGGAGTTCTCGCGGATGAAATCGGCCATCGATGTATCGGCGAGCAGTCGGCCCTGCCCGATAACGATCAAGTGGTCGGCGGTGAGCGCCATTTCGCTCATCAGGTGAGACGAAACGAAGATCGTTCGTCCTTCACCGGCGAGCTGCTTCATGAGATTGCGGATCCAGTGAATTCCCTCGGGGTCCAGACCATTGACGGGTTCGTCGAACATCAGGATCTCGGGATCGCCCAGCAGCGCCGAGGCGATTCCCAGCCGCTGTCCCATACCCAGCGAGAAGCCCTTCGCCTTCTTCTTCGCCACCGCCGTCAGACCCACCGTGTCCAGGACCTCCGAGACCCGCGAGGCCGGGATCCGGTTGGACTGGGCAAGACACAGGAGGTTGTTGTACGCGGTGCGGCCGCCGTGCATCGCCTTGGCGTCGAGCAGCGCCCCGATGTACTTGAGCGGCTCCGCCAGTTCGCGGTAGTGCTTCCCGTCGATGCGTACCGTGCCGCTGGTCGGGTTGTCCAGATCGAGCAGCATGCGCATGGTGGTCGACTTGCCGGCCCCGTTGGGTCCCAGGAAACCCGTCACCACACCGGGTCTGACCTGGAACGACAGATGGTCGACGGCGACCTTGCTGCCATAGCGCTTGGTGAGGCCCTCCAGCTCAATCATGCGGCCACGCTACGGGCGCACAAAGCCCCCCGCCACCGGAATGGCAGGGGGCTTCGCGAGATTCTTCCGCAGCCCACGGGGGAGGGGCTGCGGGACTAGCGGGACTGCTGAGCCGGAACGCCACGCGAGACGGGCTCGTCGTCGACCGGGGAACCGGCGGCGGCCACGGCCGCACCGGTCAGCGTCGCCAGCATCTCGCGGACGTTGGTGAGCTGCGCGTTGATCGAGTCGCGGCGGTTGGTGAGGGCCGCCAGCTCGCGCTCGGATTCCGAACGGATGCGGTCCGCCTTGGCGTTGGCGTCGGCCACGATGTCCTCGGCCTGGCGCTGCGCCGTCTCCACCGTCTGGCGCGCCCGGCGCTCGGCGTCCGTACGCAGCTTCTCGGCCTCCAGGCGGAGCTGCTCCGCGCGGTGCTCGATCTCCGCGAGGCGCTTCTCGGCCTTGGCCTGACGCGACGCCAGGTCGCGCTCCGACTGCTCGCGACGCTTGGCGAGGTTGGTCTCGAAGTCCGCGGCGGCCTGGGCGGCCTTGGCGCGGGTCTCCTCGAAGAGCGCGTCCGCCTCCTCGCGCTTGGACTGCGCGTCCTTCTGCGCCTCGGAGCGCAGCGTGGAGGCGTCACCCTTCGCCTTCTCGACGATGCGGACGCCCTCGTCCTCGGCCTTCGCCTTGCGCTCGGACGCGAACGACTCGGCATCGTTGCGCACCTGCTGGGCGGCCGACTCGGCCAGCTCACGGTGCTGCTCGGCGGCGCGGCGGGCCTCCTCGCGCAGGTCCTTCGCCTCTTCCTCGGCGAGCCGCAGGATCTTCTCGACCCGCGCACCCAGACCCGCGTACGACGGCTCCGCGTCGTTCACCTGGGCCTGGGCGTTCTGCGTTTCGAGGTGGAGCTCCTCGATGCGCTTTTCCAGAGAAGTGATCCGTGCCAGAGCACTGTCACGGTCGGCGACGAGCTTGGTAATGCGGTCATCCACCTGACCGCGGTCGTAACCACGCCGCACTAGCTCGAAGCCGAAGGGGGAGGAAGTGTCGCTCATGGGGTTCCTGTCGAATGAGACCGGTGAGGTGATAGGGGGAATCCTAGGGGCCCAAGCGGCGTGTCATCGAGCGGATGCCCGTTTGATCTGGAGAATGTCCAGCCTTTTGAGTGGCTAGCCCTCCGAAGACTTGCCACTCGAACGTGTTGCCCCGGCCGCCGCGCCCGCCTTGACACCTGCGGAGGAACCGCCGCCGGACCCCGACTTGCCGCCCGCCGTCGGCGCCTCGAAGGATTCCAACGCCTCAAGTACGTCCTGGACACGGGAGATCTCGGCATTGATGTCCTGGCGCCGCCGAACCAGTTGGTCGAGTTCGCGCTTGCCCTCCTCGACGGTGCGGCGCGCTTCGGCCGCCGCGTCGTCACGCAGCTTGGTGGCCTCGCGGATCAGCTCCGCCTTCTTGGTCTCCGCCTCCTTGAGCAGCGCCTCCGCCTTCTTCACGGCGGCGATGCGCACCTTGCCCGCCTCGGAACCGGCGTCCGCCACCAGCGCCTTGGCCTTGGCCTCGGCCTCGGCGGCCTGCTCGGTCGCGGCCTTCACCAGCTTGTCGACGCGCTCGCCCGACGTCTTCATCTGCTCGGCGCTCTCGCGGCGGGCCCGGTCGTGCAGCTCCTCGATCTCGGCCTCGGTACGGGCGCGCACCTCCTCGGTGCGCTCCCTTATGGCGGTGGCGTCCGCGCGCGCACCGGCCAGCAGCTCGTCGGCGTCCGTACGGGCCTTCTCCACCAGGGAGTTGCCCTCGACCGTCGACTCGGCGACGATCCGCTCGGCCTCCTTGCGGGCCGCGCCGACCATCGTGTCGGCCTGCTCCTCGGCCTCGGTCGCGGCGCGCAGCGCCTCTTCCTGGGCCTTGTTGATGAGCTGGTCGGCCTGCTCGGCCGCGTCCGCCCGGCGCTTGGCGGCGGCGGTACGCGCCTCGTCGAGCAGCCGGTCGGCCTCCTCGCGGGCCTCGGTACGCGTCTTCTCCGCGGCCTGTTCGGCGCGGGACCGGTTCTTCTCGGCCTCCGCCCGGATCCGCTCGGCGGCCTGCTGCGCGGAGCCCACCGTCTCGGCGGCCTCGGCGCGCAGCCGCTCGGCCTCGCCACTCGCCTCCGCGATCAGCTGGTCCGCCTGGGTGGCGGCGTCGCTGCGGCGCTTGTCGGCCGCGCGGCGCGCCTCGTCGAGCAGTCGCTCGGCCTCGGCGCGGGCCTCGTTTATGGTCTGCTCGGCCTCGGCGGTGGCCGCGCCGAGCGTGGAGCCGGCCTCGGCGCGCGCCTCGGTGGTGACCAACTCGGCATACGCGTTGGCCTCGTTGGTGGTGCGCTCGGCGTCCGCCTGCGCCTGGCCGGTGACGCGCTCGGCCTGCTCGCGGGCGGCCGTGGTGACCTGCTCGGCCTCGGCGAGGGCCGCCGAAGTGACCCGCTCGGCCTCCGCACGCGCCTCGGCGCGCAGCGCGTCGGCCTCCGCCTGGCCCTCGGTGCGTACCTGCTGGGCCTCGCCGAGGAGCCGCTCCGCCTCCGCTGTCGACTCGGCGGCGAGCCGCTCGGCCTCCGCCGTCGCCTCGGTGACCAGGCGGTCGGCCTGGCTCGCGGCGTCGGAGCGGATGCGGTTGGCGTCCTCGCGCGCCTCGGCCCGGGTGCGGGCCGCGTCCTGCTCGGAGGAGGCCAGCGCGTCCGAGGCCTCGGTACGCATGCGCTGCGCGTACTCGGAGGCGTCCGAACGCGCCTTCTCCGCCTCGGCCATGGCGTCCGTGACGGTCCGCTCGGCCAGCGCCTTGGCGGCCTCGGACTCCTCCTGGGCGCGGGTGCGGATCCGGCTCGCGTCCTCACCGGCCCGCTCGCGCTCGGCGTGCGCGTCGGCGCGGACCCGGTCCGCCTCCGCCTGCGCCTCGCTGGTGGTGCGCTCCGCCGTGTGCTCGGCGGCGCTGCGCAGCCCCGCGATCTCCTGCTCGGCCTCCTCGCGGAGCCCGGCGACGGAATCCCGTACGTCCTTGGCGGTCTGCTCGGCCGTCGACACCAGCTCGGTGGCGCGCCGGTCGGCCTCCTCGCCGAGCCGCTGCGCCTCGTTCTGGGCCTCCTCGACCCGCTTGCGGGCGGAGGCGAGCAGCTCCTCGCTCTGCTCACGGGCCTGGGCGCGCTCCGAATCGGCTTCGGCACGCGCCGAGTTGAGGGTCTCCTCGGCCTCGCGGCGACGCCGGGCGGCCTCCTCCTGGGCGGCGGCCAGCGCCTCGGCGGCCTCGGTGCCGACGCGTTCGGCGGCGGCCGCGGCCTCCGCGCGCATCCGGTCGGCGGCCTCCTGCGCCTCGTACTTGAGCCGCTCGGCCTCCGCGGACGCCTCCGAGCGCAGCCGTACGGCCGCGTTCTCCGCCTCCGATCGGGCGGTCGAGGCATCGGCGGCGGCCTCGGTGCGCAGCCGCTCGGCCTCCTGCTCGGCCTGCGCCTGGAGCGTACGGATGCGCTCGGCGGCCTCCGTGCGGATCCGCTCGGTCTCCTCGGCGGCCTCGCGCCGGATCCGCTCGCCCTCGGCGCGGGCCTCGCTCAGGGCCTGCTCGGCGGCCGCGTGGCGCTGCTCGGCCTCGGCGTGCAGCCGGGTCAGTTCCTCGGCGGCCTCGGCCTGGCGCGCCGCTATCGCCCGCTCGGTCTCCTCGCGCAGACGGACGGCCGCGCCCTCGGCGTCCGCCGTGGTCTGCCCGGCCTGCTCCTCGGCCTCGGCGCGCATCCGCTCGGCCTCGGCGCGGGTGCGCTCCAAGGTCTCCTCGGCCTGCTTGCGCAGCGTGGTGGCCCGCTCCAGCGCCTCGTTCCGTACCCGCTCGGACTCGGTGCCCGCGGTGGTGCGCAGCTCGTCGGCGTCCGCCTTGGCCTTGGCGAGGAGTTCCTCGGCGGTCTTGGCCGCGCCCTCGATCTGCTGGACGGCCTCGCGCCGCGCCTCGCCCCGGATCCGCTCGCCCTCGGCGACCGCCTCGGCGCGCAACTGCTCGGCCTCGCCGCGCAGCCGGCGGGCCTCCTCCTGGAGCTCGACCGTTTTGGCCCGGTACTCCTTGGTGTCGTCCTTGGCCGCGCCCTTGAGCTCGTCGGCCTGCTCGGCCGCCTCGCCGCGCAGCCGCTCCGCCTCGGCCTCCGCCTCGCGCCGGATCCGCTCGGCCTCCTCGGACGCCTTGCGGGTGGTCTCCCGGGCGTCCTCGGACGCCTTGGTGAGCACCTCCTCGGCCGTACGGGCGGCCTTGGCGAGCTGGGCCGCGGTGTCCTCGGCGGCGCTGGTGCGCGCGGCCTCGGCGGCCTCGGTACGCAGCCGCTCCGCCTCCGCCTTCGCGTCCGCGAGCGCCTGCTCGGCCTCGGCCTTGAGGGTCTCGGACTCCTTGGTGGCCTCCGCGACCAGACGGGCGATCTCGGTCTTCGCGGTCCTGGTGCGCTGCTCGTTGGCGGACTCGGCGCTCGCCAACTGCTTGGCCGCGGCCTCCTTCGCCTCGGTGAGGGCCCGCTCGGCCTCGGCGCGCGCCTCGCGCAGCGCGGCCTCCGCCTCCTGCATCCGCTGCTCGGCGGCGCGGCTCAGCTCGGCGGCCTGCTGGCGCGCCTGGTCGGACTCGGCGGTGGTGGTCGTCCGCAGCCGCTCGGCGTGGGAGGTGGCCTCCTGGGCCTGGGTGGAGGCCGCGTTCAGGAGCCGCTCGGCGTCCTTGCGGGCGCGCAGCAGCGTCGCTTCGGCCTCGGCGCGGGCCGACTCCGCCTCGGAGCCCAGCCGTTGACGGGCCTCCTCGGCGATCCGGGTGGCCTCCGCGCGGGCCGCGGCGAGGGACTGCTCGGCCTCGGCGCGGGACTCCTCCATCAGGCGGCGGGCCTGCGCCTCGGTGCGGGCGCGCAGCTGCTCGGCCCACGCCACGTTCTCGTTGACGTGCGACTCGACGGTGGCCCGGCGCTCGGCCAGCTCCTGGTCCAGGCGCTGGCGGCGGCTGACGGCCTCGGCGTGCAACTCCGCCTGGAGACGCGCCTGGTGCTCGGCGTGCTCCTGGAGGATGCGCTGGGTCTGGGCGCGGGCGTCCCGCAGTTCGCGCTCGGCGTCGTTGCGCAACTGCTCGGCCTGCATCTGGGCGTTGCGGAGCAGCTGTTCGGCCTGGTAGCCGACGTTCGCCGTGTCGTAGGCGGGACGGGTCGCGAGATTGCGGCGCGCCTCGTGGAGCTTGGCGCGCAGCACTTCGACCTGGTAACCGAGATCCTCGGCGTGCTGAACGGCCTTCTCCCGCTCGGTCTTCAGCCGCTCCATCTCGGCCTCGAACCGCGAGAGGTGGTCGTCAGGCCGGTGGCTCTGGCTCTCCTGGCGTTCGTAGCCCCGCACTGCGCGGTCCCATCCGTCCCCTGGTCGCGAACACTGCCCGTACGAGCGCCGTCCGACCGCGAGTGACAGCGGACGGGCCCCCGGTGAATGGTGTCAGATCAAAACAGGGGCGTGGGTCCCAGGCCCCGACCCGACCCCGGCCCGGAACCGCCCACTGTACCGGGCCGAGTATCCGGAGGTCCGGCCTCCACTGTGTGGGCTCAGTGGTCGTCTGCGCCCGTGGGTGCGGAAGTGACGAGTTCGGTGAGCACGCCGTGGCAGTCCTTGGGGTGCAGGAAGGTGATCTGCGAGCCCATCGAGCCGGTCCGCGGCTGGTCGTAGAGGACCCGTACGCCCTTGTCGCGGATGGCCTCGGAGTCGGCGGTGACGTCCCCGGTGCCGAAGGCGATGTGGTGGACACCCTCGCCGTTCTTGGCCAGCCACTTGCCGACCGCGGAGTCCTCGCGGGTGGGTTCGAGGAGCTGGAGGTAGGAGGCTCCGCCGTCGGAGGTCTCGTTGATCTTGAGCATGGCCTCGCGCACGCCCTGCTCTTCGTTGACCTCGGTGTGGAACACCTCGAATCCGTAGGTGGCACGGTAGAACTCGACGGTCCTGTCGAGGTCGAAACAGGCGATCCCGATGTGGTCGATTCGCGTCAGCATGCCTCCAGTGCAGCGCTACCAGGGGCGGTTACGCAACGTGCGCGCCATCACACCGGCCGACCGGTGACGTGGGGCAGTACCGCTCAGTACATTCGACGCACTCGAAGTAAACCCTCGTTCACATCTCACCTCCCTAAGGGCCGTGCCTCATGTCTGGAACGACCGGTACCACCTCAGTGATCGTCGCGGGCGCCCGTACGCCCATGGGCCGCCTGCTCGGCTCCCTCAAGTCCTTCTCCGGCGCGGACCTCGGCGGCTTCGCCATCAAGGCGGCACTGGACCGGGCCGGCATCGGGGGCGACCAGGTGCAGTACGTGATCATGGGTCAGGTGCTCACGGGCGGGGCCGGCCAGATCCCCGCCCGCCAGGCCGCGGTCAAGGCCGGCATCCCGATGAACGTGCCCGCGCTCACCATCAACAAGGTCTGCCTGTCGGGCCTGGACGCGATCGCCCTCGCCGACCAGCTGATCCGCGCCGGTGAGTTCGACATCGTGGTCGCCGGCGGCCAGGAGTCCATGACCAACGCCCCGCACGTGCTGCCGAAGTCCCGCGAGGGCTTCAAGTACGGCGCGATCGAGATGCTCGACTCCATGGCGCACGACGGTCTGACCGACCCCTTCGAGTCCATCCCCATGGGTGAGTCGACGGAGAAGCACAACACCCGCCTCGGCATCGCCCGCGCCGAGCAGGACGAGATCGGCGCCCTCTCGCACCAGCGCGCCGCGACCGCGCAGAAGAACGGCATCTTCGAGGCCGAGATCACCCCGGTCGAGATCCCGCAGCGCAAGGGCGGCCCGGTCCTGTTCGCCAAGGACGAGGGCATCCGCCCCGACACCACCGTGGAGACGCTCGGCGGACTGCGTCCGGCCTTCGCCAAGGACGGCACCATCACGGCCGGCACCTCCTCGCAGATCTCGGACGGCGCGGCCGCGGTCGTCGTCATGTCCAAGGCCAAGGCCGAGGAGCTCGGCCTGGAGTGGATCGCCGAGATCGGCGCCCACGGCAACGTGGCGGGCCCGGACAACTCGCTCCAGTCCCAGCCGTCGAACGCGATCAAGCACGCGGTCGGCAAGGAGGGCATCACGGTCGAGGACCTCGACCTGATCGAGATCAACGAGGCCTTCGCGGCGGTCGCCGTGCAGTCGATGAAGGACCTCGGGGTGTCCCCGGAAAAGGTGAACGTCAACGGCGGCGCCATCGCGCTCGGCCACCCCATCGGCATGTCCGGCGCCCGCGTCGTGCTGCACCTGGCCCTCGAACTGAAGCGCCGCGGCGGCGGTGTGGGCGCGGCGGCCCTGTGCGGCGGCGGCGGCCAGGGCGACGCCCTGATCGTGCGCGTCCCGGGTAAGTAGTCCCGGAACGACCCCCTGATCCCTGCGGTGCGTACGCGACTGAACGGAGCGGCAATGGTGGATGTCCCCGAACTGGTGGCCCAGGCCCGAGAAGGCCGGCCCCGGGCCGTCGCCCGGCTGATCTCGCTGGTCGAGGGAGCCTCCCCGCAGCTGCGCGAGGTCATGGCGGCGCTGGCCCCGCTGGCGGGCAACGCGTACGTCGTGGGGCTCACCGGCTCGCCCGGTGTCGGCAAGTCGACCTCCACCTCCGCCCTGGTCTCCGCCTACCGCAGGGCCGGGAAGCGGGTCGGCGTGCTCGCCGTCGACCCGTCCTCGCCCTTCTCGGGCGGGGCCCTGCTCGGCGACCGCGTCCGGATGTCGGACCACGCCTCCGACCCGGGCGTCTACATCCGCTCGATGGCGACCCGGGGCCACCTGGGCGGCCTCGCCTGGGCCGCGCCCCAGGCGATCCGGGTCCTGGACGCGGCGGGCTGCGAGGTGATCCTGGTCGAGACGGTGGGCGTGGGACAGTCCGAGGTGGAGATCGCCTCCCAGGCCGACACCTCGGTGGTGCTGCTCGCGCCCGGCATGGGCGACGGCATCCAGGCGGCCAAGGCCGGCATCCTCGAAATCGGTGACGTGTACGTCGTCAACAAGGCCGACCGGGACGGCGCGGACGCCACCGCCCGCGAGCTCAACCACATGCTGGGCCTGGGCGAATCGCGCGGCCCCGGCGACTGGCGGCCGCCCATCGTCAAGACGGTGGCCGCACGCGGCGAGGGCATCGACGAGGTCCTGGAGGCGCTGGAGAAGCACCACGCGTGGATGGCCGAGCACGGCGTCCTCGCGGAGCGCCGCCGGGCCCGCGCGGCCCGCGAGGTCGAGACCATCGCCGTCACCGCGCTGCGCGAGCGCATCGGCTCCCTGCACGGCGACCGCCGCCTGGACGCGCTGGCCCAGCGCATCGTGGACGGCGAGCTCGACCCGTACGCGGCCGCCGACGAGCTGGTGTCGAGCCTCACCGAGACCGCTTAGCCGCGTTCTCTCAACAGCCCCGGAAAATCCGCTCGTTGGGTGGGTACCGGGGCTGTTGGCGTGCTGGGCATGCTCCTGCTCCGCGCGTAGGTGCCGCCCGTACCCGGGCCGGGGCGTGGGTCAACACCGCGGTGAACGCCGGGAGTTCGGGTGCCGGCGCCGCGGCGGGTCTGCTGGTGGGGAGGCGGCCCGTCGCCCTGTGCTTCGTGCTCGCGGGAGTGCCCGCGCCGTGTTCGGCGTTCGCCGTCAGATCTTTCCGCGGTGTCCGCGCAGATGCTCGGCGACCGGCCCGAGGGACTCGCGCAGATCGGCCAGCGCCTCGCTCGACAGCAGGTCGATGAAGTGGCGCCGGACGGACGCCACATGGTGCGGGGCGACCTTCTCCATGGTGTCCGTGCCCTGCTCGGTCAGGACGGCGTACAGCCCGCGCCGGTCAGACTCGCAGTTCTCGCGCCGGACCAGACCCGCGTTCTCCATGCGGGTGATCTGGTGCGAGAGGCGGCTCTTGGACTGGAGGGTGGCGGCCGCGAGGTCGCTCATCCGCATCCGCTTGTCCGCCGACTCCGAGAGGTTCACCAGGATCTCGTAGTCGTTGTTGGTCAGGCCGAACGGCTGCAGATCCTTCTCCAACTGGTACGTCAGCATCCTGTTGACGTCCAGATAGGTGCGCCAGGCGCACTGCTCGTCGTCGCTCAGCCAGTTCGTGGCCGTCTCGGTCTCCATATGTGGATTCTACCTAAGAAGTTGAATTCTGAACAAAGTCCGGGAGTGTGACGCCCGGCACGTCGGGCGGTCGCGCATGGCGCGCGCACCGCCCGCCCCGAGGGGCTCAGACGTTCGACGTCACACTCCGCAGACTACCGCTCACAGGCCGAAGCGACGCTGGAGGTCACCCAGCTGGCCGGGAAGGCGCGGTCCCGCCGCGGCCTGGCCCGGCCCGCCCTGGCCGCCGCCCGGCACCCCGGGCTCGTTGGCGACCTGCCCGGTCGCCTGCTCCGCCATGAGGACCTCGGTGGACTGGAGCAGCACCGTACCCGCCCCCACGAACTCGAACTGGTGCTCCTCGCCGGACGTTCCGCCGAGCCCGGTGAGTGACCGGATTCCGCCCAGGACGCCCGTCATGTACCCGTGGTCGTAGTGGTGACAGGGGGAGGGGCAGTCCGCCCAGCCGACCAGTGCCTGCGGGTCCACCCGGATCGGCGGCTCCATGAAGACGACCGGACCGTTGGAGGCCGCGACGAACTTGCCGGTGCCGATCAGGGTCAAGAAGCCCGGCACGATCGACTGCTTCAGGGCCAGCGTGGGCTGGTAGGCCAGCAGGTTGCCGGAGCGGATCGTCAGATTGCCGTCGTCCAGGTCGTAGCTGTTGACGTCGAAGGCGCGGTCCGCGAGCAGCATCTTGCCGCTGCCGTCCGCCACCACCCAGTCGCTCGCGTGCAGCGGCGAGTGGAAGCTGGTGCGCAGCAGCCGGTCGAGCCGGCCGTGGCCGATGCCGTTGAACTCGATCCGCCCGTAGTAGGCGATCATCTTGCCCTTCTGCAGGAACCACTGGCTCGATTTGAGCTCCACGCAGAAGGTGTACTTGTTGACGTTGTCGTCGGACGGCAACGAGTGGGGATCGAAGATCACCGGGGCGGTCACAGCTTGTCCTCCGAGGCCTGTACGTACACCGAACCCTGGCCGGACAGTTCGAGCTGGAAGGCCTCGCCGGAGCCCCGGCCCACCATGTCGCGCCAGCCGAGCGCGGTCGAGAGCTTGTTGCGCACGTCGCCGTGGTGGGCGACGTAGGCCTGGGGGTCGACATGGACCGGGCGCTGCGGGGTGATCGGAAGCTCGATCACGCCGCCGTGTGCCATCACCGCGACCGCGCCGTGGCCCTTGAGGGTGGTGGTGAACAGGCCCTGGCCGGTCACCTGGCCGCGCACCATGCCCATCACGCCGCCCTGCGAGCCCATGAACATGGTGCCCTGCTGGAGGGTGCCGTCGAAGGCGAGCAGACGGTCGGCCTCGACGTACAGGGTGTCGCCCTGCAGGTTGATGACCTGGATGTGGTGGCCGCCGTGGCCGAACATCACGGTCCCGCTGCCCTCGACCGTCATCAGCGGGGTCGCCTCGTTGGCCACCCGGCGGCCGATCATCGACATCAAACCGCCCTGGCCGCCCTGGATGTTGGGGGTGAAGGACACCTCGCCCTTGTAGGCGAGCATCGCGCCGCGCTGGCTGAACATCTTCCGGCCGGGCTCCACCGTCGCCTCGACCATCTTCGAGTTGATCTCGCGGAAGGGCATCAGACGTCCCCGCCGATCGTGTTGCGCTCGCTCGGCTGCACGTACACCAGGCCCTCGCCCTCGAACCGGATCTGGAACGCCTCGCCCGAGCCCTCGCCGAGGAAGGTGCGGAAGGTCACCCCGGACTGGAAGTGCTGCTGGAGGTTGCCCTGGTGCGCGATGTACGCGCCGGGGTCGACGGACAGCGGGTACTGGGCGCTGACCCGCAGCACCACGGCAGGCCCGTCCGACATGATCGCGGCCTGCCCGTGGCCCTCGATGGTCGTGGTGAACAGGCCGTTGCCCTGGCTCGCGCCCCGCAGGCCGGTGAAGGTGGTGCCGGTGCGCAGCCCGGCGTCGGTGGCGAGCAGATTGCTCGACTCGACGAAGAGCTTGTCGCCCTGGAGGCTGACGAGGTTGATCTCGCTCGCGCGGTCGGCGAAGTAGCACGTGCCGTGTCCCTTCACCTCCATCACGGTCATCTGTTCGCCGGTGAGGCGGCGGGTCACCATGCCGCGCAGACCCTCACCGCCGCCGGACATCTTCTTGAACGCCATCTGGCCGTCGTAGGCGACCATCGAGCCGTTCTTCGCTTTCACTGCGTCGCCCGTCATGTCGACGGCGAGCACCTTGCTGCCCTGGAGTCGGAACATTGCCACGGCCCGACGTTAGCTGCCGGGGACCCGCCCCGACAGGGGCAAGGGTGCGATGTCAGAATGGGGAACGTTTGTGCATGCGTTCACAAAGATCGCTGCCGAACGATCGCGCCTGACGATCACTGCCGCCCGCCCCTCCCAGCGAAGGTGCCCCGCCCGTGGACCTCAAGACAGCCTCCGCCCTGCATCGACTCCGACTGATCTCGCTCCCCGAGGCCATCTCGTTCCCGATCCTGCTGGTGTGCTCCCTGCTCAAGCGCACCACCTCGTTCGACGGGGTCATGGTGATGGGCATGGTCCACGGCATCCTGTTCACGCTGTACGTGATCTTCTGGCTGGACGCGTGGAACCGCACCAAGTGGTCGGCGAAGACCGGCGTGCTCTACTTCGTGCTCGCGGTGCTGCCCTTCGGCGGCTTCTACGCCGAGCGCAAGATCCGGCGCGAGCTGGACGACGCGGTGATCGCCACCCGCGCCCGCAAGGAAGGCGTGGTCAACGCGTGATCGTCGCCTTCTCGGTCAGTCCGCTCGGCGTCGGTGAGGACGTGGGCGAGTACGTGGCGGACGCGGTCCGGGTGGTGCGCGAGTCGGGTCTGCCCAACCGCACGGACGCCATGTTCACCTCCATCGAGGGGGAGTGGGACGAGGTGATGGACGTCGTGAAGCGTGCGGTGGCCGCCGTCGAGGCCCGCTGCAACCGCGTCTCGCTCGTCCTCAAGGCGGACATCCGCCCCGGCGTCACGGACGGCCTGACGTCCAAGGTCGAGACGGTGGAGCGCCACCTGTCGGCCTGACCGGCCACCCCTGGACGACCGAACGCACCCGAGAGCCCCCGGCCCACCCCGGCCGGGGGCTCTCGCGCGTCCGGAACCCGGCCGCAACCCGCCCGGAACCCGGGCGCGAGGGGCCGCTCCCGGCCACCAAAGCCGTCCACCGTAGAACCGCTCACTCGGAGTACTCCAGTCGACACGCCGGGCTTTCTCCACTTTTGTGGGGATATCACCCCGTGCAAAAACCCTGCTCGACGACAAGCTGGAGGGCACCGTGCGTCCGGAGGGCTATGACTACGACACCCACAGCCGACTGGCCGGACCCCTGACAGAGCCGGGCGCCAAGCCCTACCGGGTCCAGTACCGGAGTCTGCTCTCCCAGGAACCGCACCGCATACGCGCCGTGCTCCTGATGACCCTGGCCCCCATACTCACCGGCCTGCTCCTCGTCTATCTCGTCTGGCCCACCCACTGGGTCGAGCGCGAGGGCGGCGACCGCTGGCTGATCGACCTCGACATCGCGATGCTGGTGTCGATCGCTCTGATCGAGCTCTTCATGGTCGCCAACGTCGCCTCGGTGGCCCACGCCACGCTGGTCGCCCGCGACCCCGTCCCGGTCACCCCCGAAGAGGGCACCCGGGTCGCCTTCCTCACCACGTACGTACCGGGCAAGGAACCCATATCCATGGTGCGGGGAACCCTGGAGGCGGCCGTCCGGCTCACCCACACCGGGCCCCTGGACATCTGGCTCCTGGACGAGGGCGACGACGAACGGGCCAAGGCGCTCTGCGCGGAACTCGGCGTACGCCACTTCACCCGCAAGGGCGTCCCCGAGTGGAACCGCGAGAAGGGCGCCCACAAGGCCCGCACCAAGCACGGCAACTACAACGCGTGGATCGCGATGCACGGCGGCGGCTACGACTTCTTCGCCTCCGTCGACACCGACCACGCCCCGCTCCCCAACTTCCTGGAGCGGATGATGGGTTACTTCCGCGACCCCGACGTCGCCTTCGTCGTCGGACCGCAGGTGTACGGGAACTACGACTCGCCGGTCACCAAGGCAGCCGAGTCCCAGCAGTTCCTCTTCCACGCGCTGATCCAGCGGGCCGGCAACCGCTACCGCGCCCCGATGTTCGTCGGCACCAACAACGTGGTGCGGATCGCGGCCCTGCGCCAGATCGGCGGCCTGTACGACTCGATCACCGAGGACATGGCCACCGGCTTCGAACTGCACCGGCACAAGAACCCGAGGACAGGACACCACTGGCGCTCCGTGTACACCCCGGACGTGCTGGCCGTCGGCGAGGGCCCGGCCTCCTGGACCGACTTCTTCACCCAGCAGATGCGCTGGTCGCGCGGCACCTACGAGACGCTGTTCAAGCAGTACTGGAAGGCACCCTTCACCATGCCGCCCGGCCGGCTGCTCTCGTACACCCTGATGCTCGTGTACTACCCCATGACGGCCGTCAACTGGCTTCTGGGGATCGTGAGTTGCGTCCTCTTCCTCTGGTTCGGAGCCTCCGGCACCGAGGTCACCGCCTCCGTCTGGCTGATGCTCTACAGCGACGCGGCCGCCCTCCAGATCGGCCTGTACCTGTGGAACCGGCGGCACAACGTCTCGCCCCACGAACCCGAGGGCTCGGGCGGCCTCGCGGGCATGGGCATGTCGGCGCTCTCGGCGCCCATCTACCTCAAGTCGCTCGGCTCGGCCCTGCTGCGCACCCGCGGCCGGTTCGTCGTCACGCCCAAGGGCGGCCAGGCCAGCCCCGACCGGCTGTGGACCTTCCGGATCCATCTGTTCTGGGCGGCCGTGCTCGCCTGCTCGCTGGTCGCCTCCGTGCGCTACGGCCACACCCACGCCGCGATGCGCACCTGGGCCGTGCTCGCCCTGTGCATCGCGCTGGCCCCGGCGGCCATCTGGGCCTGGACCGCGGTGCGCGCACGCGCGGCGACCCGCGGCACGGTGAAGCCCGCCGCCCCGCAGCCCAAGGCGACCGGTGAGGCGGAACCCGCCGTCGCCACGACGACAGGAGGGAACTGAGCCATGCCCTTCCGGCCCTCGAAGAGGACGAAGAAGACCCTGCTGGGCGGCGGCGCCGTCGTGGTCCTCGCGGGGCTCAACGCACCCGCGGCCGTCTCCTTCGCCACCGCGCAGTACCACGCCTACGAGATCGCCCAGCCCGAGTACATGCGCCAGTACGGCGCCTGGCACGGCGTCGACATCCCCAAGGAGTACCGCACCAACGCCATCCACGCGGCGCTGCTGCACACCGGCAAGGTGCTCATCATCGCGGGCTCCGGCAACAAGCAGACCCATTTCGACGCGGGCACCTTCGACACCGTGCTGTGGAACCCGAAGGACAACTCCTTCAAGAAGATCCCCACCCCCGAGGACTTTTTCTGCGGCGGCCACGCCCAGCTCCCGGACGGCAAGCTCCTGGTGGCGGGCGGAACGGCCCGCTACGAGGTCCTGGACGGCGAGGTGAAGCGGGCCGGCGGCGGCATGCGGGTCAAGAACGAGGACCCCAACAAGCCCGTCACCCTCAAGAAGGGCACCAGATTCCGCTCGCCCTCGGGCGTGGAGTACGTCTCGAAGTTCGACGTCACCGTGCCCCGCGCCAAGCGCGAGTTCGAGATCTCGTACTACGCGTCCGGGCAGATGAAGCCGTGGAAGACCAAGACCACCGCCGCCGAGGCGCGGGTCTTCGTCGAAGCGGTCGACGAGGGCCCCCAGTCGGTCGCCACCGACCAGGCGCAGTACGAGGTCGAGGGCCTGACCGGCAAGGACGCCGACAACGTGTACGGGCTCGCCGAGAAGATCACCCTGGAGAAGCAGGACTACCAGGGGATCCGGGCGGCGTACGAGTTCGACCCGAAGGCCGAGAAGTACATACCCGTGACCCCCATGAAGGAGGCCCGCTGGTACCCGACGCTCACCACCCTCCAGGACGGCAGGGTGCTCGCCGTCTCCGGCCTCGACGACGTGGGCGCCATCATCCAGGGCGACAACGAGATCTACGACCCGAAGTCGAAGAAGTGGTCCAAGGGTCCCTTCCGCTACTTCCCGACCTACCCCTCGCTGTTCCTCACCAAGGGCGGAAAGCTCTTCTACTCGGGCGCGAACGCCGGGTACGGGCCCGCCGACAAGGGCCGCGAGCCGGGCCTGTGGGACGTCGAGAAGAACACCTTCACCAAGATCGGCGGCCTGAGCGCCGCGGACCAGCTGGAGACGGCCAGTTCGCTGCTGCTGCCACCCGCGCAGGACCAGCGCTTCATGCTCCTGGGCGGCGGCGGCGTCGGCGAGTCCAAGAAGGCCACACCGCGCACCGCCGTGGTGGACCTGAAGCAGAACAACCCCGCGTTCACCTCGGGCCCCGAACTCCCGCAGGGCACCCGCTACTTGAACAGTGTGCTCATGCCGGACGACTCGGTCTTCACCACCGGCGGCTCCTCCGACTACCGGGGCCGGGGCGGCTCCAACCTCCTCAGCGCCCAGTTCTACGACCCGAAGGCGAACGCCTTCCGCGAGGCGGCCGACCCCACCATCGGACGCAACTACCACTCCGAGGCGCTGCTGCTGCCCGACGGCCGGGTCGCCACCTTCGGCTCCGACTCGCTCTTCGGCGACCGGGACAACACCAAACCCGGCAAGTTCGAGCAGCGCATGGAGATCTACACGCCGCCCTACCTCTACCGCGACAAGGACAAGCGCCCCGCGCTCGGCGACGGCCCCGAGGCCGCGGCCGCCGACGGTCGCGCGACCTTCAAGACCGACCACCCCGAGCGCGTCGTCAAGGCGCGGCTGATGCGGCCGAGCGCGGTCACGCACACCACCGACGTCGAGCAGCGCTCGATCGAACTGGGCCTGACCAAGGACAAGAGCTCGGTCACCATCACCGTCCCCAAGGACCACGCCCTGGTCCCGCCCGGCTGGTACATGGTCTTCGTCTCCGACGCCGAGAACACCCCGTCCGAGGCGAAGTGGCTGCGGGTGGACTGAGCCCTCAGGGCCGCGCGCGCCGGGCGAGCCCGAGCGCGTACTCCGGCCACCAGGTTCCGGCGGACGGGCCCCCGCGGCAGGGCCCGTCCGAGTCGCCCGGCCGCTTGATCCACAGATACGCGTCGACGAGCGGATCCCCGGTGCTCACCGACGGCGGGGCTCCGAGCGAGCGGCCCGGGGGATTGCACCAGGCCTGGTCGCGGTCGTCGAGCAGCGGGCCCTCGCCGTTGCGGCTGGTGTCCATGACGAAGTGCTTGCCGCCCAGACCCTGGGAGACCTTCGCCCCGTACGCCCGTACCGCCGCGTTGGTCTGGAAGTTGGAGACGTTCAGCGCGAACCCGTCGGCCTGCTCGACGCCGGCCCGCCGCAGCGGCTCGACGAGGCTGTGGGGATCGGGGATCCAGGACGGGTTCCCGGCGTCGAGATAGACCTTGGTGCGCGGCAGCCTCTTGAGGCGCTCGATCGCCTCGCCGAGCAGCTGATAGCGCTCGTCGTGATGCTCGGGTGTCGTGCACCCGTCGACCACGTGGGCGACCGCGTCGGGCTCCAGGACCACGAGCGCCGGTGCGTCGCCGATCGCCTCGGCGAACATCCCGAACCAGGCGCGGTAGCCCTCGGCGCCGTTCGCCCCGCCCGCCGAGTACTTGCCGCAGTCGCGGTGCGGAATGTCGTACGCCACGAACAGCGAGGTCCGCTTCTCCTTGACCGCGCCCTCGACGGCCTTGCGGATCCCGGGCCGCGGGTCGTCCCCGGACGGCCAGATGGCCACCGGCCGCTCGGCGATCCGCCGGAGCACCTGCGCGTCGGCGGTACGGCCCTGGCCCTGCCAGAGCTTGATCTGCCGGGCGGCGTCGCTCTCCGGGTCGACCCAGAAGGGGGCGCCCGGCGCGGGCGCGGGCGCGGATCCGGCCGGGGCCGAGCCCCGCACCACGGAGCCCTCGCCGGGGCCCGCACCGGACGAGCAGCCCGCGACGGCGGTGACCAGCAGGGCGGTGAGCGGAACGGCGGCGAGGAGCGTTCGGTACCGGGACATCGGGCCCCTTCGGGGTCGCGAGAGCAGGACGCAACCGGCCAAGCCTCACATATCCCCCGCTCCGCGCCGGGGAACGCCGTGCCGGGCGGCACCCGCCGATCACGCGGCCGCCGGCGCCGGGGTACCGAACTTCGAGACGGGGCTGACCGGCATGTGACCAGTGGGTAAGGTCGACGGGTGCCCAAGCCGCTCAGCCTGCCCTTCGACCCCATCGCCCGAGCCGACGAACTCTGGCAGCAGCGCTGGGGACCCGTGCCCTCGATGGGGGCGATCACCTCGATCATGCGGGCACACCAGATCCTGCTGGCCGAGGTCGACGCGGTGGTCAAGCCGTACGGGCTCACCTTCGCGCGGTACGAGGCGCTGGTGCTGCTCACCTTCTCCAAGGAGGGGGAGCTGCCGATGTCCAAGATCGGCGAGCGGCTGATGGTCCACCCGACCTCGGTCACCAACACGGTCGACCGCCTCGTGAAGTCGGGCCTCGTCGACAAGCGCCCCAACCCGAACGACGGCCGCGGCACGCTGGCGTCCATCACGGACAAGGGGCGCGAGGTGGTGGAGCGGGCCACGCGGGATCTGATGGCGATGGAGTTCGGGCTCGGCGTCTACGACGCGGAGGAGTGCGGGGAGATTTTCGCGATGCTGCGGCCGCTGAGGGTGGCGGCGAACGACTTCGAGGACTAGCCCTCGCGCTCCCGACCCCCTTTTTGGCCGCGGACCGTGCGGAGTTGCTCGCGCAGTTCCCCGCGCCCCTGAAACCCTCTTCGGCCTGCGGACCGTGCCCGCTTCTCGCGCAGTTCCCCGCGCCCCTTAGCAGTACTGGTGCTGGCCCGCCTCGGGGCATTTCAGCCCGTCCGGCGTTTGAGGACGAGCGCCCTTTAGGCGCGAACGGGGTCTGGGGCGGAGCCCCGGGGGGCCGAGGGAAGATCGCCCGGCATGTCCGGTTAGGCTCGGCGGCATGAAAAAGAGCGTGCTGACCCGCTACCGCGTCATGGCGTACGTCACCGGCGTCCTGCTGGTCCTGCTGACCCTCGGCGTGATCGCGAAGTACATCCTCGACATGAACGGCGCCGCGGACTTCACCAAGATCATCGGCATCGCCCACGGCTGGCTGTACGTGATCTACCTCGTCTTCGCCTTCGACCTGGGCTCCAAGGCGAAGTGGCCGGTCGGCAAGCAGCTGTGGGTGCTGATCGCCGGCACGATCCCCACCGCCGCCTTCTTCGTGGAGCGCAAGGTCTCCAAGGAGCTGGAGCCGAAGGTCATGGGCACCGTCCCGGCCGGCGCCAACGCCTGACCCCACCGCGTCACCGCACGACCCACCGCCGCGCGAGCACAACGCGTGGCGGTCGGCCATCGACATTTACTAGGACGTCCAAGTAAATTTGAGCCATGGACGCTGACGCGATCGAGGAAGGCCGCCGCCGCTGGCAGGCCCGTTACGACAAGGCCCGCAAGCGCGACGCGGACTTCACCACACTCTCCGGGGACCCGGTCGACCCCGCGTACGGGCCCCGGCCCGGCGACACCTATGACGGGTTCGAGCGGATCGGCTGGCCCGGCGAGTACCCCTTCACCCGCGGCCTGTACCCGACCGGCTACCGGGGGCGCACCTGGACGATCCGGCAGTTCGCCGGGTTCGGCAACGCCGAGCAGACCAACGAGCGCTACAAGATGATCCTGGCCGCCGGTGGCGGCGGCCTGAGCGTCGCCTTCGACATGCCGACCCTCATGGGCCGCGACTCCGACGACCCCCGCTCGCTCGGCGAGGTCGGCCACTGCGGCGTCGCCATCGACTCGGCCGCCGACATGGAGGTCCTGTTCCAGGACATCCCGCTCGGTGACGTGACGACGTCCATGACCATCAGTGGTCCGGCCGTCCCCGTCTTCTGCATGTACCTGGTCGCCGCCGAGCGTCAGGGCGTCGACCCGGGCGTCCTCAACGGCACGCTCCAGACGGACATCTTCAAGGAGTACATCGCCCAGAAGGAGTGGCTCTTCCAGCCCGAGCCGCACCTGCGCCTCATCGGCGACCTGATGGAGCACTGCGCCAAGGGCATCCCCGACTACAAGCCGTTGTCCGTCTCCGGCTACCACATCCGCGAGGCCGGGGCGACGGCCGCGCAGGAGCTGGCGTACACCCTCGCCGACGGCTTCGGCTACGTCGAGCTCGGCCTCAGCCGCGGCCTGGACGTCGACGTCTTCGCGCCCGGCCTGTCCTTCTTCTTCGACGCGCACGTCGACTTCTTCGAGGAGATCGCCAAGTTCCGCGCGGCGCGGCGTATTTGGGCCCGCTGGATGAAGGAGGTGTACGGCGCGCAGTCGGACAAGGCGCAGTGGCTGCGCTTCCACACCCAGACCGCCGGGGTGTCGCTGACCGCGCAGCAGCCGTACAACAACGTCGTACGCACCGCCGTCGAGGCGCTCGCGGCGGTGCTCGGCGGCACCAACTCCCTGCACACCAACGCCCTCGACGAGACCCTCGCGCTCCCCTCCGAGCAGGCCGCGGAGATCGCGCTGCGCACGCAGCAGGTCCTGATGGAGGAGACCGGCGTCGCCAACGTCGCCGACCCGCTGGGCGGTTCCTGGTACGTCGAGCAGCTCACCGACCGCATCGAGGCGGACGCGGAGAAGATCTTCGACCAGATCCGGGAGCGCGGCACCCGGGCCCACCCCGACGGGCAGCACCCCATCGGCCCCATCACCTCCGGCATCCTGCGCGGCATCGAGGACGGCTGGTTCACCGGGGAGATCGCGGAGTCCGCCTTCCGCTACCAGCAGTCCCTGGAGAAGGGCGACAAGCGGGTGGTGGGCGTCAACTGCCACCACGGTTCTGTCACCGGTGACCTGGAGATCCTGCGGGTCAGCCACGAGGTGGAGCGCGAGCAGGTGCGCGAGCTGGCCGCGCGCAAGTCGCGGCGCGACGACGCGGCGGTGTCGGCGGCGCTGGACGCGATGCTGGCGGCGGCGCGGGACGGCTCGAACATGATCGCGCCCATGCTGGACGCGGTGCGGGCGGAGGCGACGCTGGGGGAGATCTGCGGGGTGCTCCGCGAGGAGTGGGGCACGTACACGGAGCCGCCCGGCTTCTAACCCCGCGGCACTGGGGCGCGGCCCCCCTCGCGCAGTTCCCCGCGCCCCCAAAACCCCCGGTCGCGTGCGGACCGTGGTCGCTTTTCGCGCAGTTCCCCGCGCCCCTAGCTATTCGGTGCTGGCCTGCATCGGGGCACCTTAGCCCGTCCGGCGTTTGAGGACGAGCGCCGTTCAGGCGCGATCGGGGTCTGGGGCGGAGCCCCAGGTGGGTCGGCTTTCGGGTGCGAGTCCTGCCTGGCTGGTCGCGCAGTTCCTCGCGCCCCTGGCGGTACTGGTGCTGGCCCGCATCGGGCAACCTCAGCCTGTCCGGCGTTTGAGGACGAGCGCCGTTCAGGCGCGGGCGGGGTCTGGGGCGGAGCCCCAGGGGGCCGGGGCTATCCCACCCCCGTCACGGGTGGGTGGGTGGGCGGCGGGCCCAGGGTCAGCCGGAACAGCGCCCCACCCCCTGGCGCGGGATGCGCCGAAAGCTCCGCCCCGTGCGCCCGCGCGATCTGCCGGGCCATCGCGAGCCCCAGCCCGGACCCCGGCAGGGCCCGCGCCCGCTCCGCCCGGTAGAACCGGTCGAAGACATGGGGGAGATCGGCCTCCGCGATGCCGGGCCCGTGGTCCCGTACCGTCAACTCCGAGCCCGACAGGGCGACTTCGACCGGCGACCCCGGAGGGCTGAACTTCGCCGCGTTGTCCAGGAGGTTGGAGATCAGCCGGGCGAGCCGGGCCGGAACGCCGGGCAGCGTCACCGAGGCGTCGACGAGGTCGAGCTGGAACGGCGTCGCCGGCCAGTGCGCCCGCGCCGTGTCCACGGTGTGCGCGAGCAGCGGAGCGAGCCGCACCTCCTCCAGGAGCGGCGTCGGCTCCTCGTCCCTCGCGAGGTCGATGAGGTCGTTGACCAGGATCGACACCTCCCTGATCTGACGGCCCAGCGCCGCCGAGGCCCGCTCGCGTTGCACGGCGGTCAACCGGTCCCCCCGCGCCAGCAGTTCGGCGTTGGTACGCAGTGCCGTCAGCGGCGTCCGCAGCTCGTGGGAGGCGTCGGCGACCAGTCGCCGCTGGGCCGTCACCGACTGCTCCAGCTCGCCGAGCATCGTGTTGAAGGACGCCGCGAGCCGCGTCACCTCGTCCTCCCGGTGCGGCGGCCCCGGCGGAAGCTCGATGCGATGGCTCGGGTCGCGGGTGGCCGCGATGTGTTCGGCCGTCGCGGTGAGGCGGGCCACGGGGGCGAGGCCCGTGCGCGACACCCAGTACCCGAGCGCGGCCGCGAGCAGCACCCCGGCCGCCCCGACCCCGCTCAGCAGCCAGGCCGCCTGCGCCACTCCCTTGCGTACCGTGTCCGAACGCAGCGCCACCTGGAGCGAGGCACCGCTGCCGCCGAAGGTGGTGGTGAGCATCCGGGCGGGCTCGCCGCCGGGAAGCGTGATGTTGGTGGTGTACGGCCTGCGCTCACCGGTGGCGACCTCGCGTACGGGCGGGCTCACCGGCAGCAGATAGGGCCTGGCGGGATCCTTCACCGGGTCGGCGGGAACGACCTGCGCGCAGGCCGGAGCCGACAGATAGCGGCACTCCCCGGCGAGCACTCCGGGCGCCGCACCCCGGTTCTGCTGGATGGTCAGCGTCGCCGACTGGGTCAGGTTCAGGTCGAGCTGCTGGTACAGCTCGAAACGGATCACGAAGAAGGCGGCCGCGCACACCCCGACCGCGACCAGCGCGACCGCGGCCGACGCGGCCACCGCGAGCCGGGTGCGCAGCGGGCGGTGGCGGCGCCAGCGCGCCCCGAGGCGGCGCCGGGAGCTCACGAGGCGTCCAGCCGGTAGCCGACCCCGTGCACCGTGTGCACCAGCCGCGACTCGCCCGCCGCCTCCAGTTTGCGGCGCAGATAACCCACGTACACCGCGAGGGAGTTGGAGTCCGGACCGAAGTCGCGCCCCCACACCAGCTCGTGGATCAACTCCCTCGGCAGGACCTGTCCGGGGTTGCGCATCAGGAGTTCGAGCAGGGCGAACTCGGTGCGCGTGAAGTCGATCGGGCGCTCGCCCCTGCGGGCCGTGTGGGCGACCGGATCCACCACCAGATCGGCGTAGCGCAGCTCCTGCGGCTCGGCCGGATCGGGAGCCGCCCGCCGCAGCAACGCCCGTACGCGGGCGATGAGTTCGTCCAGTGCGAAGGGCTTCACCAGATAGTCGTCCGCCCCCGCCTCCAGGCCGTCCACCCGCTCGCTCACCGAGTCGAGCGCGGTGAGCACGAGCACCGGGGTGCGGTCGCCCATCGCGCGCAACTGGCGGCACACGCCGAGGCCGTCCAGGACCGGCATCATCACGTCCAGGACGATCGCGTCCGGCCGCCAGGCGGCCACCTCGGACAGCGCCGCGAGGCCGTCCCGGGCGCCCCGGACCTCGTACCCCTCCACCGCGAGGCCGTCCTCGACGGCCGCCCGTACCTCCGGCTCGTCGTCGACGACGAGGATTCTGACCGCGCGCGTGGTGCTCATGGGCAAAGCCTGCCAAACGCGGCTCTTAGAACCTTCTTATGGCGCCCCGTGACGCCAAGCGCGGCTCTTGGAACCTTCTTATGGCGCCCCGTGACGCCAAGCGCGGCTCTTGGAACCTTCATAAGGCGCCCCATGCCGCCAGGCATCGCTCTTAGAACCCTCTTAAGCCGCCCCGTGAACCTCGGTGCCATGCGCACACCATTGTCAGTAGTGATCGGGGCGGGCGGCACCGGAGGGCACATCTACCCCGGGCTCGCGCTCGCCGAGGCACTGCGGCGGGCCGTCCCCGACGCCGTGATCTCCTTCGTCGGTACGACCCGGGGCCTGGAGGGCGAGCTCATACCCGGCGCCGGGTACCGGCTGCACACCGTCGACATGATCCCCTTCGACCCGTCGCTGGGCGCCAAGCGGTATCTGCTGCCGGCCGCCCTGCTGAAGTCGGGCGCGCAGTGCCGGTCCATCCTCAAGGCGCAGGGCGCCCAGGTCGCGGTGGGCATGGGCGGCTACCCGAGCGCGCCCGTCATCGTCGGCGCGAAGATGGCCGGGCTGCCGAGCCTCATCCACGAGTCCAACGCGGTGCCGGGGCGGGCCAACCAGTTCGCGGCCCGGCTCACCCCGCACATCGCGGTCGCCTTCGACCGCAGCCGCGCCCATCTGTCGGGCGGCGAGAACGCCGTCACCACCGGCATGCCCATCGCCGCCTCGCTCGCCTCGCTCGACCGTACGGCGCTGCGGACCGAGGCCCGGCGGGTGCTCGGCGTGCCGCCCGGCGCGCGGCTCGTGCTGGTCAACGGCGGCAGTCTGGGCGCGGCCCGGCTCACCGCGGCGGCGATCGGCCTCGCCGAACGGTGGCGGGAGCGGACCGACGTCCACCTCCTCATCAAGACCGGGTCTGTCCAACTAGCCGACACCCAGTGCCAGTTGAGTGGTCTGCCCGGAGCGCGGGCGGTGCCCTACCTCGACCGGATGGACCTCGCGTACGCCGCCGCCGACCTCGTGGTGTGCCGGGCGGGCTCCGCGACCGTCGCCGAACTCGCCGCGACCGGCGTGCCCGCCGTCCTCGTGCCCTATCCGCACGCGCCCGGCGACCACCAGACCCACAACGCGCGGGTCCTCTCGGACGCGGGCGCGGGCCTGCTCGTGCCGGACGCCGAGACCACCGCGTTCCGTCTGGCCGGCCTCATCGAACCCCTCCTGGCCGACCCGGCGCGCCTCGCCGCGATGAGCGGCGCCGCCGACCCCGGCGACCACGCCCGCGCCGCCGAACTGCTGGCCGCCCGCGTCCTCGCACTCGCCTCCTACCCCACCTCGTACACCAGGGAGTACGCAGCATGAGCACCTCCACCGCATGGCAGAACCGCACCGTCCTGGTCACCGGCGCCGAGGGCTTCATCGGCTCGACGCTGGTCGACCTCCTCGTCGAACTCGGCGCGAACGTCCGGGCGTTCGTGCACTACAAGCCGTACGCCGAGAAGGGCTTCCTCGCCCACCTCATCGGCCACCCCCGGGTCGAGATGGTCTCCGGGGACGTCCGCGACGCGGGCCGGGTCTCGGACGCCGTGGCCGGCTGCGACACCGTCTTCCACCTCGCCGCCCTCATCGGCATCCCGTACAGCTACGAATCCCCGGGCGCCTACGTCCAGACGAACGTCGTCGGCACCGAGAACATCGCCGAGGCCTGCCGCCGCCACACGGTCCGCCGACTCGTCCACACCTCCACCAGCGAGGTGTACGGGACGGCCCTGACCGCGCCGATCAGCGAGCAGCACCCCCTCCAGCCGCAGTCGCCGTACTCCGCGTCCAAGATCGGCGCCGACATGATGGCGCTCTCGCACTGGCACGCCTTCGAGCTCCCGGTCACCGTGGTGCGCCCCTTCAACACCTACGGCCCGCGCCAGTCCGCCCGCGCCGTGATCCCGACGATCCTGGCCCAACTCCACGCGGGCGTACGGGAGATCAGGCTCGGCTCGCTCACCCCGACCCGCGACTTCACCTACGTCACCGACACCGCCCGGGGCTTCCTCGCGGTGGCGGAGTGCGACCGGGCGCTCGGCGAGGTCGTGAACCTCGGCAGCGGACGGGAAATAGCCATCGGCGACCTGGCCCAGGCACTCATCACCGCCTCCGGCCGCGAGGCCTCGGTCGTGGTCGACCCGGCGCGTCTGCGCCCTTCGGGCAGCGAGGTGGAGCGACTGCTTTCGGACAACGCGCGGGCCCGGGAGTGGGCGGGCTGGGAGCCGGAAGTGAGCCTGGAGGAAGGCCTGAAGCGGACGTCGGCGTGGGTGGAGGAGAACCTGGCCCTGTTCGCGCCGGGGCGGTACCAGGTCTGAGCGCGGCCGGCGAAAGCGCTCTCAGGCCAAGGGCTCCCACGCGAGGGGGTGGGCGGGGCTCAGGCCGTCGCGGCCAGCCCCGAGCAGATCAGCAGGGTGAACTCCCGGGCCCACTCCTCGTCGACCGGTTCCGCGCTGACCAGCGCCCGGTGCACCACCGCGCCGGCCACCACGTCGAAGATGAGGTCGGTGTGACGGGCGGAGACCACCGGGTCCGTCTCGTAGGGGAGTTCACCGCGGGCCTGGGCGCGCTCGCGACCGACCAGAACCAGCCGCTTCTGCCGGTCGACGATGGCCGAGCGGATCCGCCCGCGCAGGGCGTCGTCCCGGGTGGATTCGGCCACCACCGCCATGAGCGCGGTCTTGGTCT
Source organism: Streptomyces sp. ASQP_92 (assembly GCF_025399895.1). Lineage (GTDB taxonomy): Bacteria > Actinomycetota > Actinomycetes > Streptomycetales > Streptomycetaceae > Streptomyces. The sequence goes on from NZ_JAODUA010000010.1 coordinate 74,792, forward strand.
CGGGGCGTTCCAGGAGCGCCGCGAACTGGAGGACCACACCCTCCACATCGGCCACCAGGCTGCCCAGATCCGGGAGTTCGAGCTCGTCGAAGAGGACCGCGACCGCGTCGACGACGAGTTCGTTCTTGCCTGCCCAGCGGCGGTAGAGGGTCGTCTTGGCGACCCCGGCCCGCGTCGCCACGTCCCCCATCGTCAGCTTCGACCAGCCCAGGTCGACCAGCGCCTCGCGAGTCGCCAGCAGGATCGCCGCATCGGCCTCGGCGCTGCGGGGCCGACCGGTGCGACCCGTGCAGGGCCGTCTCGCGGCGCGGGGTGAAGAAGGCATGTCGGCGACCATACCGGCCGGTAGCAATCGCGCCAGGGGGCGCGCTATGTGCGCGAGATCACCCTGCGCGCCGGGCCCGCGACCAGTTACGCTACGACTCGTAGCGAAAGCCTTGAGCGGCCTTCAGCGACAACCACATGTCACCGGCGCCGGGGTGGGGACCCGGGCGCCACAAGAGAAGATCCGCGGCGCGATCCGTGGCCCCCGATGCCTCGCAATCCGGCGGGAGGCAGCGGGTGGGCACGGATCCTGCCACCGGATCACCACGCACCGTCGCGGAAGGGGGAGGATGTACGCATGCAGCCTAGGAACATGTCCATGAGCGGCGTCGTCGACCTCGCCGCGGTGAAGGCGGCCAGCGAGGCCAAGAGCAAGGCGGAGCAGGCCCGAGCCGAGGCCGCCCGGCAGGGCGGGGCCCCGGCCATCACGCCGTCCGCGCTCGTCATCGATGTCGACGAGGCCACCTTCGAACGCGACGTCCTGACCCGCTCCTCCGAGGTGCCCGTCGTCATCGACTTCTGGGCCGAGTGGTGCGAGCCCTGCAAGCAGCTCGGCCCGCTGCTCGAACGTCTCGTCGTCGAGTACAACGGCCGTCTGCTCCTTGCCAAGATCGACGTCGACGCCAACCAGATGCTGATGCAGCAGTTCGGGATCCAGGGGATCCCGGCGGTCTTCGCGGTCGTCGCCGGTCAGGCGCTGCCGCTCTTCCAGGGCGCGGCCCCGGAGGCGCAGATCCGCGAGACGCTCGACCAGTTGGTGCTGGTCGCCGAGGAGCGCTTCGGTCTGACCGGCATCGCGGTCGACCCGAACGCCCAGGCCCCCGCCGCCGAGGCGCAGGTCCCGGTCGGCCCGTACGACGCCCTGCTCGAAGCGGCCGTGGTCGCCCTCGACTCGGGCGATCTGGCCGGCGCGGCCCAGGCGTACCGGAACGTACTGTGCGACGACCCCGGCAACCCCGAGGCCAAGCTCGGCCTCGCGCAGGCCGAACTGCTCCAGCGCGTCCAGTCGCTCGACCCCCAGCAGGTCCGCAAGGAAGCCGCCGAGAAGCCGGCCGATGTGGCCGCGCAGATCGCCGCGGCCGACCTGGATCTCGTCGGCGGCCATGTCGAGGACGCCTTCGGACGGCTCGTCGAGACCGTGCGGCGCACGTTCGGTGACGATCGCGAGGCCGCACGGGTGCGCCTGCTGGAGCTGTTCGAGGTGATCGGCGGGGACGACCCGCGCGTCATGGCGGCCCGAACCGCCCTGGCGAGGGTGCTCTTCTGACCCTCCCGTGAACGCCGTCGAGCGTTCATCCACCTGTCACCGAATGAGCGTCCGGGCGGGGTAACCGACGGGCGATTTGGCGACAGAGAGACAAGAGGCGGCCGCGCTTTGCCAAAACTTGGTAAACGCGGCCGCTGTTACTTGCAGTAAGTTGAGCCGCTTCTTACGTCCGCTTTTCTGCGGCGATTTCCGCTTCTGTCCGGTCACTCGGCGGCACCCTGAGTGCCCGCCCGATGCCGACCGGTCGCACCTCGGTTATCAGGCCGTTACTGGCTAGTAACGACCCCCCTTGTGCCCCGGCCCGGAATGGACCACGATCGGCCACGCTCGGTCCAATAACGCACCAGCCCGACAGCCATTCGGCGCTGCCGCCCACTTGGGTCCCCACCGAGCCGACCGGTGACGTTGACACCGGCCGTGGACAGGGGGGTCTCTGCTCTCCGGCAGGGCCTGTCCAGAGGTTGCGCGAACGCGTGGCCAGTGGTTGTCGCTCGGGGGTGATCGCCGGTGTCGGACGGTGCGCGAGTCGTACACGATCGACCTCCCGTGCGCTCCCCTTCCCGAGGACGTAGCACTTCTCCCATCCCGTGACAGCCCTTGAGGGTCCGTCCCGGAGATGTACGTCCGAGAAGGAGGAAAGTCATGGAGTCCCAAGTACGTGGCGGGACCAGATGGAAGCGGTTCGCTCTGGTCATGGTGCCGAGCGTGGCCGCGACGGCCGCGATAGGCGTCGGCCTTGCGCAGGGCGCGCTGGCGGCGTCGTTCAGTGTGTCGGGTGTCGACTTCAAGGTGACGGCACAGGAGCTGGTAGGTAACAACCTCCTGCAGTACGGAAGCGTCGCGACCGGCAAGACCTTGGAAGGCAAGGACGCCGAGCCGCACCCGGTCGTTGTCTCCGGGTTCAGCGACGCCAAGATCACCAACATGTGCCAGTCGGTCGTTCAGCCGCTGCCGTTCGGTCTTGGCAACGTCACGATGACGCTGCGTGCGGGCCAGAAGGAACAGATCGAGGCAAGCAACCTCTACCTCGATGTCTCGCAGCTCGACACCGACGCGACGTTCACCAACATCGACATCGGCGTCGCGGCCGGTGAGGGCAAGCGGGACGCCTCGGGCAAAGTCGTCACCAAGATCCAGCCGGGTGCTGACGGAAAGACGCCAGGCGGCAACCCGTACGGCTTTGCGCAGCGCGCCGACGTGGCCAAGCTCCAAAACGTCTCGCAGCGCGCGTGGGCGACCACCGCGGGCACTTTCAAGCTCCCTGGTCTCAGCCTGAGGCTGTCCAAGGGCGGCCCCGAGTGCGAGCTTCCCAAGGCCGCCCAGTAGGTAAGGCCTAGGCCAGCAACCGTTGACCGGCGGGTGTCCCCCAGAGCCCGTCGGTCATCGGAACCTTTTCAAGATCACAGCAATTGCGGTACCAGGGAGCTGTTTTCCATGAGCGCCGAGACCACGGGTTCCCGCGACTTCCGTTACTGGCGGCTTCGTTTCCGGGCGTGGAGGGGCCGCAGGCCGTTCTGGGCCGGGCTGCTCACCATGGCCGGTGGCGTGCCCATCATGTACTTCCCGTACGCCAACATGCACCTCGGGAACGTCACGCTGGCCATGTCGACCACGGCCGGTGCGGGCTCGCTCATCATCGGCGTTCTGCTGGTCACGCTCGGCCTGACCATGTGGTTCCACAGTGTGGTGCGGACGTTCGCCGGCGTCGCGGCGATCCTTCTGGCGCTGATCTCCATCCCGATCGCCAACATCGGCGGCTTCGTCATCGGCTTCCTGCTCTCCCTGTTCGGCGGTGCGCTGGCCTGTGCGTGGGTGCCGACCAAGCCACGTCGAGGCGACAAGGTGGAACAGGTCGAGAACTCGCCGGAGCCGACCGCAACCGCCGCCACCGAAACGACAGTTGACGCCAACGGCGGGAGGAACAGTGCGGGGTGACCAGACGCAGCTGGACTCGACCGGAGGCGGCGACCCGCGGGAAAGAAGAGGGCCGCGGCACGCCGCCCCCAAGAAGTCCCTGCTGACCAAGTGGCACATGCCTGCCGGCAAGGCGATGGCCCTGGCCGCCATGCCCACGGCCGTCCTGATGGGCATGACCCTCACGCCCAAGCTCGCGATGGCCGACGACAAGACGGACATCCCGTTCGCGCCCGGCCCCTGCGTGACCCGCTCGGACAGCCCCTCGGCCTCGCCGAGCCCGTCCAGTAGCGCGTCGGGCAAGGCGTCGCCGAGCCCGTCGGCGTCGGACGACCAGAAGTCGGACGACGGCGCGGCGAAGGCGAAGACCAAGACGCCCACGCCCACCGCGACCGGTTCCGTCGGGGACACCGTCGACAAGCTTCTGAAGCCGGTGACCCAGCCCTCGGCCAAGCCGACCGCTGCCGAGCCGCCGGCGACCCAGACCGCGACGCCGCCGCCCGCCAAGAAGACCAACCCGCTGGACCCGCTGGGTCTGGGCGACGCGCTCAAGGGTCTGTTCGGCATTCACGACACGTCGACCCCGACGCCCACGCCGAGCACCTCGACGCCACCCGCGCCGAAGCCGTCGGCGAGCACGGCCGCACCCAAGGCCTCGACGAAGCCGTCGACCAAGCCGGAGTCGAAGTCGGCCAAGCCGACCAGCCCCGCGGCGAAGACGGTCGACACTCCGCTCGACAAGACGGCAGAGGCGATCAAGAAGGCGGCCGACGAGGCCGGCCAGAAGGTCACCGAACTCCCGGACGCGGCAAAGGGGTTGGACCCCAAGGCGGACACCGCCATCCCCGACGGCGCCAAGCCCCGCTTCCCGTGCCCGACCGCCGACCCGAAGGCGCTCGCCGCGGCCAAGCTGGACGGTGGCGTACCGGTCCTGCCCAGTCAGCCGTGGATCCTCAAGTCCTCGATGCTGACGCTGACCGGTCTGAACTACGAGGGCATCGTCGAGGTCAAGGCAGGCGAGACGACCAAGAAGGTCCTCAAGTTCACGGCCACGGGCGTGAAGATCGACAACCTGGACCAGCAGGTCTACGGGCCCGAGGTGAACGGGAAGCCGACCACCGCTCATGTCGTGGCGCGCGCCGGCTCCACCTCGACGATCACCAACGGCACCGTGACGATGTACACGGAGGAGCTGAAGGGTAACCTCCTCGGCATCGTTCCGATCGTCTTCAGCCCGGAGACCCCGCCCCCGGTGAACATCCCGATCGTCTTCTTCACCAACGTGACGATCCGTCAGGCCGGCCAGTTCGGCGGCACCCTGACCGTCCCAGGTCTGCACAACTACGTCACGGACGGCAACCCGACGACGTAACCCAGCGCTTGCCAACGCCCGCCGAAGGTCCCTTTTCCGGGGACCTTCGGCGGGCGTTCGCGCGGTCGGGGGTGGCTCACACTCGGAAGGAGCAACCTACGGTTCCGTAGGTTGTGGCCGCCGGCCTTTGGTCGGCCGCTCTGCCGACCCGAGAAGGGACCCCGTATGCCGACGACAGCCCGCCCCCACCCTCTCCTCATCCAGGGCGGCATGGGCGTAGCCGTGTCCGGGTGGGAGTTGGCTCGGGCCGTGGCGGGGCGGGGGCAGCTCGGGGTGGTGTCGGGGACCGCGCTCGATGCCGTGCTGGCGCGGCGCCTTCAGCTCGGGGATCCGGGCGGCCACATGCGGCGGGCCCTCGCCGCCTTCCCCGTGCCGGAGGCGGCCGCGTACGTGCTGGACCGGTACTTCGTCGAGGGCGGTGTCGCGCCCGGTGAGCGGATGCGGGCGATGGCGCGGCTCCGGGTCGAGCGGGGCGCGGATGCCCAACTCCTCACGGTGATCGGCAACTTCGTCGAGGTGTGGCTCGCCAAGGAAGGGCATGACGGGCTCGTCGGGGTCAACTACCTGGCCAAGATCGAGCTCGCCACCGCGCCCGCCCTGTTCGGCGCGATCCTCGCCGGTGCCGACCACGTGCTGGTCGGCGCGGGCATCCCCGGGCAGATACCGGCCCTCGCCTCGCGGCTCGCTCGCGCGGAACCCGTCACCACCCTCATCACCGTGGAGGGGGACGAGGAACCCCTGCCTCATACGTTCGACCCTCGGGGCGGGCTCATGGCTCAACTCCCGGATGGATACGGCCCATTGAGGCGCCCCGAGGTGCTGGCCATCGTCTCGCTGCCGGTCCTCGCCTCCTACCTCGTACGCGACCCGGCGACCCGGCCCGACGGGTTCGTCATCGAGACGCACCGGGCCGGAGGGCACAGTGCCCCGCCGCGCGGAAAACTCGCCCTGGACGGTGCGGGGGAGCCCGTCTACGGGCCCCGCGACCACCCCGACCTCGCCAAGGTGGCGGCGCTCGGCATCCCGTTCTGGCTCGCGGGCGGCGCCGCCCACCCCGAGCGGCTCGCCGAGGCGCGGGCCGCGGGGGCCGTCGGGGTCCAGCTCGGCAGCGCGTTCGCGCTGTGCCAGGAATCGGGGCTGCGGGACGATCTCCGGACCGAGCTGCGGGAGCGGGCCCGCGCCGGGACGCTGCGGGTGCGCAACGACCCCAGGGCCTCGCCGACCGCCTTCCCGTTCAAGGTCGCCGAACTGCCCGGCACCCTGTCCGACGAAGCGGTGCGCGCGGCCCGGCGGCCCGTGTGCGACCTCGGATATCTGCGCACCCCGGCCCGTGCCGCGAACGGGTCCCTCGTGTACCGCTGCGCCGCCGAGCCGATCGCCGCGTATGTCCGCAAGGGCGGTGACGCCGTGGACACCGCCGGGCGGATGTGTCTGTGCAACGGGCTGCTCGCGACCGTGGGGCTCGGGCAGCGCAGGCCGGACGGGGCGGTCGAGCCACCCGTGGTGACCCTCGGCCAGGACCTCGGGTTCCTCGACCACCTCAGCCCGGACGGGCGTCCCTACTCGGCCGCCCAGGTCATCGACTGGATGACCGGCGCGGAGGCATCGGCCCAGACCCCCCGATCGCTCACGTCATCGACTGGTGGATGACCGGCGCGGACGCATCGGCCTAGACCCCCTGATTGCTCAGGTCAACGGCTGGATGACCGGCGCGAAGGCATCCGCTCAGACGCCCCTGCCGCGCTGAGCCCGCACCCTCCTGCGACGGCCCAGTACCAGTACGCCCGCGCCGCCGGCCGCGACCACCGCCGCGCCGATGCCCGCCCAGCCGAGCGTGCCGATGCCGTCGTCGCCCGGGCCGGCCGCGTCGCCGCTCGCCGAAGCGCCTTTGCCGGACCCGGCGGCGGCCGGCGCCTGTGTGTCGAGGGTGCCGACGGGCTGGGCCCGGCCGGCCGCCGAGAAACCCCAGTCAAGGAGCTGGCGCATCTCGGTGTAGACCTTGTCGTGCTTGTTCTCCTGCGGGTTCATCACCGTCACCAGGATGGTGTGGCCGTCCCGCCGGGCCGCCTCGGCCAGGGTGTTGCCCGCGTTGGTGGTGTAGCCGTTCTTGCCGCCGATCAGGCCCGGGTACTTGGCCACCCCGTCGATGCCGGACAGCATGCGGTTGGTGTTGGAGATCCCGAACGGCTTGCCCTTGGTGTTGGGGCCGCCGGGGAAGTCGGCCGACGCCGTCCCGCAGTACTCCGTGAAGTCCCGGTTCTTCAGACCCGAGCGCAGGAACAGCGTCAGGTCGTACGCGGACGAGACCTGGCCCGGCGCGTCATAGCCGTCCGGGCTCAGCACATGGGTGTCCTTGGCGCCGAGTTCCTCGGCCTTCCTCTGCATGTCGGCCACCGTCTTCCCGACGCCGCCGTTCATCGCCGCCAGCACATGCACCGCGTCGTTGCCCGAGCGCAGGAACACCCCGCGCCACAGGTCGGGTGCCTTGTACGTCTGGCCGGGCACGATACCGACCGCGCTGCTGCCGCCACCCATGCCCTTGAGGTCCTCGTCGCTGACCGTGCGGCTCGCGTCGTGCGGTACCGCCGGCAGCACGGTGTCCGCGAAGAGCATCTTCAGGGTGCTGGCCGGGGGAAGCGGCCAGTGCGCGTTGCGCGCCCCGAGCACCTGGCCGGTGTCCGCGTCCGCCACCACCCAGGACAGCGCGGACAGGCCCGGCGGCAACGCCGGTGCGCCGGGGCCGAGTTGATCGCCCGGCTGCCCCAACCGGGCGCCGCCCGCCTGCGACATGCCCGCCGGCGGCTCCTTCTTCGCCGGGGCGCCGGGCGCCCCCGGGGGCGGCGACTTCGGGGGCGTCGCGGGGTGCCCGCTCGCCGACGCGGGGACGACGGCGGCGCCCGCGGCGGCCGCGGTGGCGGTGAGCGCCACGAGTGCGCGTCGGACCTGCGGCGATATGGGAAGACGCATGGACGTGAACGTACCTCAGGAGCCGTCGCGCGGTTGAGGCGTCCGGCCGTGGAATTTGCCACGTGCTGTTCATGGAACGGCCACCCCGCTCAGCCCGTCCACGACCGCGAAGGCGGGCACGGACGACGCCCGCCCACTGCCGCGCGGCCCCGGACACGGGCGTGGCCCGCACCCCCCGGAAGGGGTACGGGCCACGGTGTCCTCGGCGGGGCCGGTCGCGTTATGTGCGCGGCTTCGGGCCTCCGTCGATGCGGTCGGCCCTCGCCTGGAGGTCCGCCGCGATGTCGTCCCAGTCGGGGCCGAAGTTGTACAGGTCGGCCGCGGCCTCCCGGAGCAGGTCCGCGTCGTCGGGACGTTGCAGACAGGCGATCCGGTAGGACAGGTTGCGGGCCCACACGGGCAGCCCCGACCAGTCCTCCGCGATGACCACCCGCAGCATCTCGCGGATGGCGTCCGCGTCGGCGTAGCTCACCGCCTGGACGAACTCGTGCTCGGGCAGGGCGAATCCGGGCTCGGCGTCCGCGGGACGGCCGCCGGCCATGACGGCGCGGGCCAGGGAGATCAGGTCGGGCACGGGGTCACTCCTCTCAGGGGCCGGGCCAGTAGGTGCTGCTGTCGATGATGTCATCGGTGATCTGCATGATGCGGTAGCCGACCTCCACCTTGCCGATCTTGAAGGTCCGGGTCAGGGCCTGGACCCCGGGGCCGGCCTTCGGCAGCTTGCCGCCCTGACCGAGATAGGTCACGACGTCGTTGATGATCGCCTTCTCGACCTCGTCCGGCGTCAGACTCGTCAGACGGAAGTCCTTGAGCGTGCCGGGGCCGGGGTGGGCGCGGTAGAACGAGTGGCCGGTCTTGAACCGCCAGGTGTAGCCGCCGGCCTGGACCGCCCGGCGCATGTTGACCAGCGCCTCGCCGGCCTTGGAGATCTCCTTGAACTCGCCGATCTCCATGTGCGCGCTGGCGACGACCCGGGCCCGCACCAGCGCCCGCAGCCGCTCGACGGTCTGCTCCGCGATCCGCAGGGAGCGGAAGAAGTCGGACAGACCCGAGGAGATGCTGACGATCGCCTTGCTGACCGCCGGGATCTTGCCGAGGATCGCCACCAGGCTCGCCACGTTGACCAGCGTCCACAGGCAGCTCTCCACGTCGCCCGAGGAGAAGCAGCGCTTGGCGTCGGTGACGCCGACGACGTCCAGGAGGACCTGGCCGCCGTTCTCGATCACCCAGTCGATGACGCTCTTGTTGGAGTCGGCCAGCGCCTTGCGGAACTCGTCCACACAGGCCTGCCCGCACTCCGCGCGCAGCGCCTGCTCCTCGTCGCCGGTCAGATCGGCTCCGGCGTTCCCGCCGCCGCCGTCGCCCTTGCTGGCGGCGAGTTCCGCCGCGCGCTGCTGGGCCTGGAACGCGCGGAGCTCCTCCTCGGCATGGTCGGCCGAGGCGTCCGCGTCCTTGGCGTAGCCGTCCGCGTTCGAGGCGGCTTCCTCGGCGGCGGTGGCGTCGCCCTCGGCGGTGGTCGCCGTCGCGCGGGCACTGGAGGCGTCGCCCTCCGCGGCGGTGGCCGCGGTCCGGGCGCCGCTCGCGCTCTGCTCGGCGTCGGTCGCCGAGGCGCGTGCCGCGGTGGCCGAGGTGGCGGCGGTGGTGGCCGCCTGCTGCGCGAACACCGCGTCCTCGTTGGCCTGGCGGTCGTACTCGACCGTGTGGGCCTCGGCGGCCTTGGCCGCCTTGGCCGCGGCGGCTGCCTGGGACGCGGAGGCCTGGGCCTGCTTCACCGACACGGCGGCGGCCGCAGCGGAGTCGGCGGCGTTGGCGGCGGCGGTCGCGGCCGCCTTGGCGTCGGCGTCGGCCTTGGCGGCGAGCGCCTTGGCCTCGACGGCCGCCTTCGCGGCCTGGTCGGCCTTGGCCTGGGCGACGGCCGCCTGCTGGTCGGCGGCCGACTTGGCGGCCTGCCCGGTCAGCACGGCGAGGCCCGCCGAGGAGTCGGTCTCCTTGTACGGGGAGCCCAGCTCGATGGCGTCATTGGCGGGCTTGACGACCTGGAGCGCCGAGTCACGGGCGGCCGTGGCCGCCTGCGCGGTGGCGTAGGCGAAGCCCGCCGTCTGAACGGCCGTGGCGGCCGCGGCAGTTGCCTCGGAGCGGGCCGCCGTCGCGTTCTGCCGTGCGGTGACGGCCTGCTTGGCGGCCTCCGCGGCGAGCGCCTGGGCGTTCTTCACGTTCTGCGCGGCGGCCTCCGAGGCCGCGATCGCGTCGGCCGCGGCGGCGTGCGCCTTGAGCACCGCGGCACGGGTGGTGGCGGCGTCGGCCGCCGCACCGTCCGCGGCCGCCTGCGAGCGAGCCGCCGCGCCCTCGGCGCGGGTGGCGGCGGCGTCCGCGGCCTGCGACGCGGTGCCCGCGTCATTGGCCGCCGAACGGGCCGAAGTGGCCGCGCTGGTCGCCGAGTTGGCGGCGCTGCGCGCCTCGGTGGCGGCCTGTCGGGTCTCGGTCGCGGCCGTGGTGCCCTCGGCCGCCGCGGCGGCCGCCTCCAGGGCCTTGGCCCGGGCGGTGGTGGCATCGCGGTTGCGGTCGGCGGTGGCCGCGTCGTTGCGCGCGTTGAACGCCTTCAGCTCGGCGGCCTCGGCGTCGGCCCGCTTGCCGCTCGCGGTGGCGCCCGCCGTCTCGGCGTTCCGGCGCGCGGTGGCCGCCGCGGCCTGCTGGGTCTGCGCCCGGGCCTCCGCGTCGGCTGCCTTGGCGCGCTGGCTGTCGGCGGTGGCCCGCTCGGCCGCCGCCTTGTCGCGCTCGGCCTCGGCGGTGGCCCGCTTGGCGTGGGCGTCGGCGGCCGCGTTCTTGGCGGTGGTCTCGGCGGCCTCCGCCTTGGTCTGGGCGGCCTTCGCCTTGGCGGCGTTGTCCGCGGCGAGCCTGGCCTGGAGGGCGGCGCCGTCGGCGGCGGCCTTGGCCTGGGCCGCGGCCTCCTCGGCGGCCTTGCGGCGGAACTCCGCCTTCGAGGCGTGCGCCTGCGTCATCGCCAGGGCGTTGAGCGTCTTACTGTCGGCGGCCGAGGCGCGGGTGGCGTTCGACGCCGTCTCGGTGGCCTTGGACGCGGCGAGGGCGGCGGCCGCCGACGCCTTGGTGATCTGGGCGGCCTGCTGGCCGTAGAGGAGACCGCGCCCGCGCGGCAGCCCTGCCGAGTCCGCGATCGCGTACGCCGCCTGCTGGGCCTTGTCCACCTTGTCGGCCTGCGCCGTGGCGTCGAGCGAGGCACGCGAGGCGACGTAGAGCCGTCCGGTGGCCCGCGCCTTGGCGTTGGCGATGTCCACCTTCACCTTGGCGAAGTCGGCCTTCGACGGGTAGGAGAGCCCGGCCTTCGCCGGGTCGGCCTTCAGCCAGTACGCCTCCCAGTCGGCGAGCCTGCTCGCGATGAGCGACTGGCCGAGGGACTCGCCCATGGCCTGGGTCGCGATCTGGAGGTCCTTGTTGGCCTGCGCCTCGGCGCCGAGGATGATGTCGCGCTGGCCGCGCTGGCCGGCGAGTTCGGCCTGCCATTCGATGGCGGCGGTGGCCAGCTCCTGGCCGAGCACGTTGTGCGGGTCCGGCGGGTTCTGGCTCGCGCACGAGGCGAAGCGCGCCTTGAGGTTCTCGACGTCGATCCGGAACTCCATCGAGTCCGGGTCGGGCGCGCTGGTCGGGAAGCCGCCGTTCTGCAGGAAGATGCGCGCGTCGTCCGCGTACATCTTGTGCATGAACGTCATGTCCTCGAAGGCGCGACGGTCGTAGTAGTTGTCGCTGGTCTCCGGGTAGTACCGGGACGTGGCGAGCGCGGTGACCGCGTCCGCGGCCTCCTTGTTGGCCGGCGGGGTCAGATCGTTGTAGAAGTCGCTCTCGCCGGTCCAGAACTGGTCGGCTATCCAGCCCGAGTAGCCGGTCTGCGTGAAGATCGACGGCGTGGAGTCGCCGGGCATGCCGGGCGGGTCCTGGAAGGCGGCGACCGAGGCGTAGCCGGGCGGCGGCTCCTGGTTGAGGGACTGCGACCAGACGTCGTTGCGCCCGTACAGCTCGTCCATCTTCGCCGAACCGGCGTCGTGGTCCTTCTTGTACGCGGCCGAGAGCGGGGTGCCCTCCCAGTACTGCGGGTTGGCGGCGGTGGCCAGTTCGGCGTCGGTGCGGTTCAGGCCGCCGCGGGCGACGGACTTCATCGCGGCGCCGCCCTTGCGCAGGACGAAGTCGAGCCGGCACTGGTCCTGGCGGACCTTGGCGGCGGCGTCGAGGTCGAAACCGGCGGGCACGTCGGTGACCGCGGCGGTGTCGCGGATGTCCAGCGGCGGCTGGAGGCCGCTGCCGGAGACGGTGGTGGCCAGCGCGGTCGCGAGGGCCGTGGAGGCGAGGAGTTTCGACCAGGTGCCGAGGTGTCGGCGGCGTCTGGCCCCGGGTGCGTGGGTACGCATCACGAAGTAGCCGTTCTGCTGGGTCTGTTGGGGGAGAGGAAGGCTGCGGCGCCGGTCAGAAGAGGGTGTCGAAGGCGGCCCAGCCGGTGGTGCCGATCTGCACCCGGGCCGCGAACGGCGCCTTCGGGTCGCCGGTGCCCTTGAGCAGCCACAGGGCCCCGGCCGCGTCGTTGCCGATCAGATCGGCCTTGCCGTCACCGTTGTTGTCGCCGGTCGACACGAGCTGTTTGTACGTCTCCCAGCCCTTGCCCACCGTGATCCGCGCGCCGAGCGCGGCGTCCGCGACGGCCTGGCCGGTGCCGGGGTAGATGTAGAGGGTCCCGTCGGTGCCCCGGGCGAGCAGGTCGGTCTTGCCGTCGCCCGTGTAATCACCGCGCCCGACCAGCTGGTTCATGCCGTTCCAGCCCCCGCTGCCGATGCGGATCTTCGCCTGGAAGGTGCCGTCGGCCTTGCCCTGGTAGAGCCACAGGGCGCCGGCCGCGTCCCGCGCGATCAGGTCCGGGTCGGCGCTGCCGCCCATGTTCCCGGCCGACACGAGCAGGTTGTAGACGTCCCACCCGCCACCGATGATCCTGGTGTCGGCGCCTTCCTCGGCGGTGTAGTAGAGCGTGCCGCCCACACGGTGGTACAGGTCGTTGCCGGTGCCGCCGGCCGAGACGTTCGCCTGGACCAGCGCGGTCGCGTCGCCGAAGCCGCCGCCCAGGTCCACCTGGGCCTGGAAGCCGCCGGTGCCCTTGGGCTCGTAGTCGTAGAGATGGCCGTTGCTCTTGCGGGCGAGCAGCGGGAACGTCGTGGCCGCTCCGGGCGCCGCCAATGCCGTCTGCTGACTGGCGGCGGCCGGCTGCGCGGGTGCCTGGCCGGTCTGGGCCGCGGCCGCGCCCACCGCGCCGACGGCGGCCAGCGCCACGGCCGCCACCAGCGCCCGGCGCAGCGGGCGCCCGGCGAGTCCGGCTGCGGAAAGGAGTCCTCTTCGCATGTGTCTTCCTGCCTCTGGGTGATGGTCCGGCCCGGAGGAAGCGCGCTGCGCGGTGCCGGGGAACCCGGCTGATCCGTAGAAGACTGCAAAGAGATGCCCCTCGGGCATACGAGCCCGATGCGAGGTGTCTGAGAACCCTGGCGCCCCCCCAGGGCTGACACGATCCTTACACCTCACCCGCACAACTGGAAGTAACGGTTTGGCAGTTGGCGGGGAAATTGGCGGGCAAAGTTCCGCTTTTCGCCCGTAAAAACTTCGGCGGGGGCGTGGCCACCGGGGCCGGACGCACCGGAGGGCGGCACCCGTACGAGACGGGGTGCCGCCCTCCTGGGGGTGGGGCCGCTACTACTCCTGCGCGGAGCCGCCGAGGTGGTGCACCCGGACCATGTTGGTGGTGCCGGGGATGCCGGGGGGCGAACCGGCCGTGATGACCATGATGTCGCCCTCGCTGTAGCGCTTGAGCTTGAGCAGCTCGGCGTCGACCAGGTCGACCATCGCGTCGGTGGAGTCCACGTGCGGGACCACATAGGTCTCCACGCCCCAGCTCAGGGCGAGCTGGTTGCGGGTGCCCGGGTCCGTGGTGAACGCGAGGATCGGCTGACAGGTGCGGTAGCGGGACAGGCGCCGGGCCGTGTCGCCGGACTTGGTGAAGGCGACCAGCGCCTTGCCGTCCAGGAAGTCCGCGATCTCGCAGGCGGCGCGGGCCACCGAACCGCCCTGGGTGCGCGGCTTCTTGCCCGGCACCAGCGGCTGGAGGCCCTTGGACAGGAGCTCCTCCTCGGCCGCCTCGACGATCTTCGACATCGTCTTGACCGTCTCGATCGGGTACGCGCCCACCGAGGACTCGGCGGAGAGCATGACCGCGTCCGCACCGTCCAGGATCGCGTTGGCGACGTCGGACGCCTCGGCGCGCGTCGGACGCGAGTTGGTGATCATCGACTCCATCATCTGGGTCGCGACGATCACCGGCTTGGCGTTGCGGCGGCACAGCTCCACGAGGCGCTTCTGCACCATCGGGACCTTCTCCAGGGGGTACTCCACCGCGAGGTCGCCACGGGCCACCATCACACCGTCGAAGGCGGCGACGACGCCTTCCATGTTGGCGACGGCCTGCGGCTTCTCGACCTTGGCGATGACCGGCACGCGGCGGCCGACCTCGTCCATGACCTTGTGGACGTCCTTGACGTCGTCGGCGTCGCGCACGAAGGAGAGCGCGACCAGGTCGCAGCCCATCCGCAGGGCGAACCGCAGGTCCTCGATGTCCTTCTCGGACAGCGCCGGGACGTTGACCGCCGCACCGGGCAGGTTGATGCCCTTGTGGTCGGAGATGACACCGCCCTCGATGACGATGGTCTTCACTCGGGGGCCCTCGACCGAGATGACCTTGAGCTCGACGTTGCCGTCGTTGATCAGGATCGGGTCGCCCTTGGTGACGTCGCCCGGCAGGCCCTTGTAGGTGGTGCCGCAGATCGACTTGTCGCCCGGGACGTCCTCGGCGGTGATGGTGAACTCGTCACCGCGGACCAGCTCCACCGGCCCCTCCGCGAACTTCGCGAGGCGGATCTTCGGGCCCTGGAGGTCGGCGAGCACGCCCACCGCGCGGCCCGTCTCCTCGGCGGCCTTGCGGACCCGGTCGTAACGGGCCTGGTGCTCGGCCTGGGAGCCGTGGCTGAAGTTGAAGCGGGCCACGCTCATGCCGGCCTCGATCAGAGCGACGAGCTGCTCGTGCGAGTCGACGGCGGGGCCCAGTGTGCAGACGATTTTGGAACGGCGCATAAGGCGGATCCTATCGGTTTGTTTCGCTGCGGAATATTCCGTCTGGTGGAATGTACAAATGGGCGGGATGGCGCTCAGGTGTCGTCCAGGCAAACCGGAAATCCGCTCAGGAATTCAGCGCCGGTGATACCAGCGCATACGTCTGCCGGGCGATTTCCAGCTCCTCGTCCGTCGGCACCACGGCGACGGCCACTCTGGCGTACTCCGGGGAGATCAGCCGGGGACGGTCGGACCGTACGGCGTTGAGATCGCCGTCCACCGCCAGGCCCAGCTCCTCAAGACCCGCGACCGCCGCCTCACGCACCGGGGCCGCGTTCTCGCCGACGCCCGCCGTGAACGCGATCGCGTCGACCTTGCCGAGCACGGCGTAATAGGCGCCTATGTACTTCTTCAGCCGGTGAATGTAGATGTCGAAGGCGAGTTGGGCCTTCTCGTCGCCCTCGTCGCAGCGACGGCGGATCTCGCGCATGTCATTGTCGCCGCACAGCCCCACCAGGCCGCTCTTCTTGTTGAGCAGGACGTCGATGTCGTCCGTCGACATTCCGGCGACGCGCTCGAGGTGGAAGGTGACCGCCGGGTCGATGTCACCGGAACGAGTGCCCATGACCAGGCCTTCGAGGGGGGTGAGCCCCATCGAGGTGTCGACGCACCGGCCGCCGCGCACCGCCGAGGCCGACGCCCCGTTGCCCAGGTGCAGCACGATCACGTTCACGTCCTCGGGCGCCTTGCCGAGCAGCCGCGCCGTCTCCCGCGACACATAGGCGTGCGAGGTGCCGTGGAAGCCGTAGCGCCGGATGCGGTACGCGTCGGCGGTCTCGGTGTCGATCGCGTAGCGGGCCGCCGACTCCGGCATCGTCGTGTGGAACGCGGTGTCGAACACGGCGACCTGCGGCAGATCGGGGCGCAGCGCCTGGGCGGTCCGGATGCCGGTGATGTTCGCCGGATTGTGCAGCGGAGCCACCGGCACCAGGCGCTCGATCTCCGCGAGCACCTCGTCGGTGATCACGGTGGGCGCGCTGAACTTCAGGCCGCCGTGCACCACCCGGTGCCCGATCGCCGCCAACTCCGGCGAATCCAGGCCCAGTCCATCGGCCGCCAGCTCCGCCGCGACCGCCTTGAGCGCGGCCTCGTGATCGGCTATCGGGCCGTTCTGCTCGCGGGCCTCGCCCCCGGTCGCCAGCGGGGAGTGCTTGAGCCGGGACGTCCCCTCACCGATCCGCTCGACAAGCCCCACGGCGAGGCGCGAGGCGTCGCGCATGTCGAGGAGCTGGTACTTCACCGACGAGGACCCGGAGTTGAGCACGAGGACGCGGGTGCCCTGGTTGGCGGTGGTCATGCGGAGGCCTCCTGCTGCGCCTGGGCCTGGATGGCCGTGATGGCGACGGTGTTGACGATGTCCTGGACGAGGGCGCCGCGCGACAGGTCGTTGACCGGCTTGCGCAGACCCTGGAGCACCGGACCCACGGCCACGGCGCCGGCCGAGCGCTGCACGGCCTTGTAGGTGTTGTTGCCGGTGTTGAGGTCCGGGAAGATCAGCACGGTCGCCTGCCCGGCCACCTCCGAATCCGGCAGCTTGGTCGCGGCGACCGAGGGCTCCACCGCCGCGTCGTACTGGATCGGGCCCTCGATCCTCAGATCGGGCCGGGCCTCACGCACCAGCTTGGTGGCCTCCCGCACCTTGTCGACGTCCGCGCCCGACCCCGAGGTGCCGGTCGAGTACGACAGCATCGCGATCCGCGGGTCCACGCCGAACTGCCGGGCGGTGGCGGCCGCCTGGACCGCGATGTCCGCGAGCTGCTCGGCGTTCGGGTCCGGGTTGACCGCGCAGTCGCCGTACACGAGCACCTTGTCGGCGAGGCACATGAAGAAGACCGAGGAGACGATCGAGGCCTCCGGCTTGGTCTTGATGATCTCGAAGGCGGGGCGGATGGTGGCGGCCGTGGAGTGCACCGAACCCGACACCATGCCGTCGGCCAGGCCCTCCTGGACCATCAGCGTGCCGAAGTAGTTGACGTCCGCGACCACGTCGTACGCCAGCTCCACCGTGACGCCCTTGTGGGCGCGCAGCTGGGCGTAGCGCTCGGCGAAGCGCTGGCGCAGCTCGGAGGTGTGCGGGTCGATGATCTGGCACGTCGTGACGTCGATGCCGAGGTCGGCGGCCTTCTTGCGGATGGTCTCCACGTCGCCGAGCAGCGTCAGCTCGCACACGTCGCGGCGCAGCAGCACATCGGCGGCGCGCAGCACCCGGTCCTCGGTGCCCTCGGGCAGCACGACGCGGCGCCGGTCGGCACGGGCCTGCTCCAGAAGGACGTGCTCGAACATCATCGGGGTGACCCGGCCGCTGCGGGCCACCGAGACCCGGCGCAGCAGGTCGGCGGTGTCCACGTGCCGCTCGAAGAGGCCGAGCGCGGTCTCCGCCTTGCGCGGGGTGGCCGCGTTCAACTTGCCTTCCAGGGCGAACAGTTCGGCCGCCGTCGGGAAGGACCGGCCGGCCACCGCCACCACCGGGGTGCCGGGCGCGAGCCGGTCGGCCAGGGTCAGGATCGCCTCGCCGGGCCGCTCGTCGAGGGTGAGCAGTACGCCCGCGATCGGCGGGGTTCCGGCGCTGTGCGCGGCCAGCGAGCCGACGACCAGGTCGGCGCGGTCGCCGGGGGTGACGACCAGGCAGCCCGGGGTCAGGGCGTTCAGGAAGTTCGGCAGCATGGCGCCGCCGAAGACGAAGTCGAGGGCGTCGCGCGCGAGCCCCGCGTCGTCGCCGAGCAGCACCGTGCCGCCCAGGGCCGCGGTGATCTGGGCGACGGTGGGCGCCGAGAGCGCGGGCTCGTCCGGCAGGACGTAGCAGGGCACCGGGAGCCGGCTCCGCAAGCGCTCCTCGATCTCCTGCCGGTCGGCGGGGGCCACCCGGTTCACCACCATCGCGAGCACGTCGCAGCCGAGCCCGTCGTAGGCCCGGTGGGCGTTGCGCGCCTCGGCCCGTACGGACTCGGCGGTCTGGCCCTTGCCGCCGACCACCGGTATCACCGAGGCGCCGAACTCGTTGGCGAGCCGGGCGTTGAGCGCCAGTTCGTCGGGGAGCTGGGTGTCGGCGAAGTCGGTGCCGAGGACCAGGACCACCTCGTAGTCGCGGGCCACCTGGTGGAAACGCTCGACGAGCAGCGAGACGAGTTCGTCGGTACCCTTCTCCGCCTGGAGCGCGGACGCCTCGTGGTAGTCCATCCCGTACACGGTGGCCGCGTCCTGCGCCAGCCGGTAGCGGGCGCGGAGCAGATCGAACAAGCGGTCCGGGCCGTCGTGCACCAGGGGGCGGAAGACGCCCACCCGGTCCACCTGGCGGGTCAGGAGCTCCATGACTCCCAGCTCGATGACCTGGCGGCCGTCTCCCCGGTCGATCCCGGTCACGTACACGCTGCGCGTCACGCGTGCTCTCCTGTTCTGCGTCGCAGGAAATGTCCTGATAGGGCGGTCTTGCCCTCTTGACAATACCTCTGCGGATGGATAGGACGCCCGCCGGACGAAAGGCCCGGAGGCAGGGTCCAAGGACCCGCCCCCCATGATGGTCGGAGTAGCAGGATGGGCGAGTGGCCCATGGTGCGTGGGACAATCTGAATTGCTCACGTTATGGGGGATACGGGCGTGACGTCCCAGGACCGGCGAAGCAGGAGATTCAGCACGATGCGCATCGGAGTTCTCACCGCAGGCGGCGACTGCCCCGGCCTGAACGCCGTGATCCGGTCGGTCGTGCACCGAGCCGTGGTCGGCCACGGCGATGAAGTCATCGGATTCGAGGACGGGTTCAAGGGCCTGCTCGACGGTCACTTCCGCCCGCTCGACCTCAACGCGGTGAGCGGCATCCTGGCCCGCGGCGGCACCATCCTCGGCTCGGCCCGCCTGGAGCGCGACCGGCTGCGCGAAGCCTCCGAGAACTGCGCCGAGTTGGCGAAGCGCTACGGCATCGACGCGCTCATCCCGATCGGCGGCGAGGGCACGCTCACCGCGGCCCGGATGCTGTCCGACGCGGGCATGCCCGTCGTCGGCGTGCCCAAGACCATCGACAACGACATCTCCGCCACCGACCGCACCTTCGGTTTCGACACCGCCGTGGGCGTGGCGACCGAGGCCATCGACCGCCTCAAGACCACCGCCGAGTCGCACCAGCGCGTCATGGTCGTCGAGGTCATGGGCCGGCACGCGGGCTGGATCGCCCTGGAGTCCGGCATGGCCGGCGGCGCCCACGGCATCTGTCTGCCCGAGCGGCCCTTCCAGGTCGACGACCTGGTCAAGATGGTCGAGGAGCGCTTCTCGCGCGGCAAGAAGTTCGCGGTCATCTGCGTGGCCGAGGGCGCTCACCCCGCCGAGGGTTCGATGCCGTACGAGCGCGGCGCGATCGACCAGTACGGCCACGAGCGCTTCGCCGGCATCGGCAACCGGCTCGCCGTCGAACTGGAGCGGCGCCTGGGCAAGGAGGCCCGCCCGGTCATCCTCGGCCACGTCCAGCGCGGCGGCGTCCCGACCGCGTACGACCGCGTGCTCGCGACCCGCTTCGGCTGGCACGCGGTGGAGGCCGTGCACCGGGGCGCCTTCGGCAACATGACGGCGCTGCGCGGCACCGACGTCGTGATGGCCCCCTTGGCGGACGCCGTCACCAGCCTCAAAACGGTCCCGGACGCCCGCATGTACGAGGCCGAGTCGGTCTTCTGACGTTGCCCCGGGGGCCCAGACGCCCCGTGCGGGCCGGCACCAACCCCGCCAGGGGCGCGGGGAACTGCGCGAGCAGCGACCGCGGCCCGCAGCGCGAGGGCCCCTGGGGCTCCGCCCCAGACCCCGTTCGCGCCTGAACGGCGCTCGTCCTCAAACGCCGGACGGGCTGAAATGCCTCCATGTGGGCCGGCACCAACCCTGCCAGGGGCGCGGGGAACTGCGCGAGAAGCGACCACGGCCCGCAGCCGTGAACGGGGTTGAGGGGCGCGGGGAACTGCGCGAGAAGCGGCCACGGTGCGCAGTCGTGAACGGGGTTGAGGGGCGCGGGGAACTGCGCGACCAGTTGCCGGGCGCCCGCGGACAAGGTGCGGCGGACAAACCCGCCCCCCGCGGAGCTACCCGTGCGCCAGCTCCCAGAACCGGTCCACGATGCGGTCGAGGAAGTCCCGCCCCGCATCCCCCGTGTCGTTGGCCGCGCCCCAGTTGAGCGTGGCGACCATGTGCGACTGGTACTCGGTGTGGAGCTGGTCGAGCACCCCCTCCAGATGCTGGCGGGAGAGCGGCAGCAGCTTCGCCGTCGGCTTCACATACGCCTGCCAGCGCGTGGTCACCGCGCCGCGCAGGAGCTCCGCGAGGTCCTCGTTCTGGCCGGTGGCCGTCACATAGTCGCGCAGCGGCAACTGGAGCAGATCGGCGAGCGCCG
Source organism: Streptomyces sp. ASQP_92 (assembly GCF_025399895.1). Taxonomy (GTDB): domain Bacteria; phylum Actinomycetota; class Actinomycetes; order Streptomycetales; family Streptomycetaceae; genus Streptomyces. The sequence continues at coordinate 95,207 of NZ_JAODUA010000010.1, forward strand.
CCGACTGGCGCTCGTTGCCGCGCCAGCGCCCTGCGTCCTCCATGCGCCGGTACGCCCCGGCGTCGAGCCCGACCCGGCGGGCCATGTCCTCGATGCCGAGCCCGCGCGCGAGCCGGTGTTCGCGCAGCGTGGAGGCCGCCGCCATGAGATCGCCGGGGGAGCACCACAGGACGCCGGCGAGCGCGGTCAGCTCCCGCGCCTCGGGCGCCGCGAGCCCCCGCTCCCACGCCGTCACGGTGTCCGGTGACACCAGCAGGCCGTACTGGGCGCGCATGCCGTAGGCGACGTGGCCGGGGGCCATGCCCAGGGCTTCTCGCAGTCGGCGGGCCGCGAGGGCGTTGAAGGGTGGGGTGGGGTGCACGCGCACACCGTAGGACGGTAAGTGACATCTGCCTACGGTGTGTTCCACCAAAGAAGGTGAATTGGAGGAAAGTACGGTTTTGTTGGCGTCCGGGTTACCTAAGGGTTCGGTAAGCGTGCGCTCGCCACGCTAACCCTTCACCGCGCCGGCCGGTGCGAAACCTCCGCCGAGCCGCCGCGCCACAGGGACGTACAGCAGCAGCACCGGCGTCGAGTACAGGATCGAGAAGGCGGCGAGTTCGCCGTAGACCACCGAGCCGTGGTTCCCGAAGAACGTGAAGATCGAGACGGAGGCCGGGAGCTTGTCGGGGGTGAGCAGCAGCATGAAGGGGACGAAGAAGTTCCCCCACAGCATGATGAAGGTGTAGATCGTTACGACGGCCGCCCCGGGACCCATCAACGGCAGCACCACCCGCACCAGCGTCTGCGGCATCGACGCGCCGTCCGTCCAGGCGGCCTCCTCCAAGGCGATCGGCACCCCGTCCATGAAGTTCTTCATCAGCCAGATGGCGAACGGGAGTTGGGCGGTGGCCAGGAACAACGCCGTGCCGTACGTCGTGTCGACGAGGTCGACCCGCACGAAGAGCCCGTACACCGGCACCATCACCGCGGTGATCGGCAGACACGTGGTGAACAGGACCGTCAGCAGATACGGGCGGGCCAGGCGGGAGCGGTGGCGCGAGAGCGGATAGGCCGCGAGCGTCGCGCACACCACCGTGAGCAAGGTCGAACTCCCGCACAGCACCAGGCTGTTGAGCATCGGGGTGTACGTGATGTCGGGCGTGAGGACGGCCGAGAAGTTGTCCAGGCTCGCCGAGCTCGGCACCCGTACCCGCAGATCGGCCTCGCTGTCGAGGGAGGCGAGCAGCAGCCAGAGCAGCGGCACCGCGAAGGCCGCCGCCACCACGAGCAGGGCCGCGTCGGCGGCGAGCCGGCGCCGGGCACGGCGGCGCGTCCGGCGGGCCGGCACCGCCCTCACACCTCCACCTCGAGCAGCCGCAGATAGACCACCGAGAACAGCGAGCCGACCAGGAGCAGCAGCAGCGCGACCGCCGTGCCGTAGCCGATCAGGCTCTTCAGGAACGCCTGGTCGTACATGTACACCGGCAGCGTCTGGCTGCGGTCGCCCGGACCGCCCCGGGTCATCGCCCAGATCAGCCCGAAGACGGACAGCGTCTGGAGGGTGTTGAGCATCAGGCTGGTGCCGATGGAACGGCGGATCATCGGCAGCGTGATGTGCCAGAACCGGCGCGCCCCGCTCGCCCCGTCGACCTCCGCGGCCTCCTCGACGTCCCGCGGGATCTCGGCGAGCGCCGCCGAGTAGATCAGCATCGAGAACGCGGTGCCGCGCCACACGTTCGCGAACGACACGGCGAGGATCGGCAACGTGAACAGCCAGTTCTGGGTGGGGAGATGGAGCTGGACGAGGATCGCGTTCAGGGTGCCCTCGCGCCGGAAGAAGGCGTACAGCAGGAAGGCGGCCACGATCTCCGGCAGCACCCAGGCCGTGATCACCAGCGCTCCGGTCACCGTCCGCACCGGGCGCGAGGCCCGCCGCATCAGCGCGGCGAGGGCCAGGCCCAGCGTGTTCTGGCCGAGCAGCGCGGACAGCACGGTGAACACCAGCGTGAGCCATACCGCGTTGCGGAACGCGGGATCGGCGAAGGCCCGCCGGAAGTTCGCGAGACCGACGAAGTCCACCGTGGAGGACCCGGTCAGGCGCATGTCGGTGAAGGCGAGGTAGCCGCAGTAGCCGATCGGCCCGGCGAGGAAGAGCAGCAGGAGCAGGGTGGCGGGCGCGATCGGCAGCCAGCGCACCGCACGGACGCGGCGCCTGCCGGGCGCGGCCGGTGCGGACGGGACGGCGCTCACCGGGTGAGCGAGGCGAGCTGATCGTCGTAGGCGTGGGCCGCCGAGTCCGTCGAGCCGCCTGTCGTCACCGACTCCATCGCCTCCCCGATCGCCGTGGAGACCTGGGGATAGTCGGGGAGCGCGGGTCGGTAGTGGGTGAAGGGGACCAGGCCCGTGAAGAAGGCGATGCCCGGCACGGAGCGCAGATAGGCGGGGTCGGCCGCCACGTCCTGGCGGACCGCGATCTGGGCGTCCGCGATGTCCCACCGCACGGCGTTCTCCTTCGTCTGCAACGTCTTGACGAAGTCGAAGGCGAGGTCGGGGTGGGCCGCCTTCGCGGGGACCGCCCAGGTCCAGCCGCCCGACAGGGAGACCTTGCCGGGCGCCTGGCCGTACTGCGTGGGCATCGCGGCCCGGCCGAGCACGGTCGACCAGGCCGGCCACTCCTTGGGCCCCTTGTCGATCCAGTTCTGGCCGAGCCAGGAGCCGTCGAGGGCGATCGCCAGCTTGCCGTTGGGCATCCAGTCGGTCGCGAGGCGGGTGCCCACGTTGGGGTCGAGGGCGTCGGAGGGGTCGGGCCCGAGCTTCTCCGCGTACACCGTCCGTACGAAGTCGAGGGCGTCCCGGAAGCCCCGCGAACCCGTCACCCACTTCTTGGCCGCCGTGTCGTACAGCGGGTTCGCGCCGGTCCCGTACAGCAGCATCTCGAAGCCCTGCATGGCCGCCGCCTCGCCGGCCGCCTTGCCCGTGTAGACGTTGAGCGGGATGACGCCGGGGACTTTCCGGCGCACGCTGCGGGCGGCGTCCAGAACCTCCGCCCAGTTCCTGGGCTGCCAGTTCGTCGGCAGGCCCGCCTTCGCGAAGATCTCCTTGTTGAACCACAGGCCCCGGGTGTCGGTGCCGTCCGGCACCCCGTACGTCCTGCCGTCCTCGGCCCTGGCCGCGGCCTTGGCGGTCTCGGCGAACCGGCCCCACAGGTCCCACCGGGACAGCTGGTCGTCGAGGGGGCGCAGATAGCCGGCGGCGATGTCGGAGTTGACGCGGAACGTGTCCTCGTACACCAGGTCGGGGGCGGTCTTCGGGGAGCGCATCATCTGCTGGACCTTGGCCGCGTAGTCGTTGTCGGCGGCCTGGATCGGGACCAGCCGCACCTTCTTGCCCGGGTGCGCCTGCTCGAACTGCTCGCGGACCGACTCCAGGAACGCGTCCTTGAAGCGGATCTTGTTGTCGGTCGAGCGGTTGTACGCGACCTTCACGGTGTCGGGATCGCCCGCCGAGCCGCCGCACCCGGCGAGCGCCCCGGCCATGAGGCTCGCGGCGAGGATCAGGGAGAACCGGCGTCCGGGCCGGATCGGGCGGGACCGGGGGGCGGGGGCGGTGGGGCGCACGGGCACGACCTCCTGTCGCCGGGCGGGCGGCCACGGCCACCCTTGGCTGCCCGGTGAACGTAAACGCGCCCGGTGACCGGGTCAACCCCGCGTCCGTGCGTCCCGAAGCCCGTCAACTTCCGTGAGTGCGCGGCGAGTTGAGCCAGCGGTACTGCAACTCGGGGCGGCCGATCTGGCCGTACTGGGGGGTGCGTTCGGCGCGGCCGGAGGCGACCAGGTGCTCCAGGTAGCGGCGGGCGGTGATGCGCGAGATACCGACCGCGAGGCCCGCCTCCGCCGCCGTCACACCCCGGGGCGTCTCGCGCAAGGTCCGGGTGACCGCCTGAAGGGTGGGCGCGCTCAGGCCCTTGGGGAGCGCGGAGGGCTGCGGGGCGCGCAGCGCCGCCAGCGCCCGGTCCACCTCCTCCTGCCCGCTCGCCTCCCCGGCCGTCGCCCGGAACTCGGCGTACCGCACGAGACGGTCGCGCAGGGTGGGGAAGGTGAACGGCTTCAGGACGTACTGCACCACCCCGAGCGACACCCCCTCGCGCACCATCGTCAGATCCCGGGCCGAGGTCACCGCCACCACGTCGGCGCTGTGCCCGGCCGCACGCAGCGACCGTACGAGCTGGAGCCCGTGGCCGTCCGGCAGATACAGGTCGAGCAGCAGGAGGTTCACCTCGGTGCGCTCCAGGGCGCGCAGCGCCTCGGCCCGCGAGTGGGCCACCGCGACGGCGGTGAAGCCGGGCACCCGGCCCACATAGAGCCGGTGCGCCTCGGCGGCGACCGGATCGTCCTCGACGACCAGCACCCTGATCATGCGCGCACTCCCTGCTCGATGGGCAGCCGGACGGTGAACTCGGCGCCACCGTAAGGGCTTTGGGCCAGCGCGATGGTGCCGCCGTGCCGTGCGGCGGCGAGCCGGACCAGCGCCAGGCCGAGACCGCGCCCGGGGCTCTTGGTCGACCAGCCCCGCTCGAACACGGCCTCCGCGGCGGCCGGATCGACGCCGGGCCCACTGTCGGCGACCCGCACCAGGAGCTGCCCGTCCTCGGTGGTGAGGGTGACGGCGACCTCGGCGACCGCGCTGCCCTGCGCGGCGTCCACCGCGTTGTCCAGGAGGTTGCCGAGGATGGTGACCAGGTCGCGGGCGGGCAGGGTGTCCGTGAGCAGGCCGTCGCCGATCGCGCTGCCCTCGGTGAGGACCAGCTCCACGCCGTGCTCGTTGGCCTGCGCCGCCTTGCCGAGCAGCAGCGCGGCGAGCACCGGTTCGCCGACCGCCGTGACCACCTGGTCGGTGAGCGCCTGAGCCAGCTCCAGTTCGGCGGTGGCGAACTCGACGGCGTCCTCGACACGGCCCAGCTCGATCAGCGAGACCACCGTGTGCAGCCGGTTCGCGGCCTCGTGCGCCTGGGCCCGCAGCGCTTGGGTGAAACCGCGCTCGGAGTCCAACTCGCCCGAGAGCGCCTGGAGTTCGGTGTGGTCGCGCAGGGTCACCACGGTGCCGCGCCGACCGCCGGAGGAGACCGGCCGGCTGTTCAGGACGACGATCCGGTCGGCGGTCATGTGCACCTCGTCCACCCGGGGCTCGGAGGCGAGCAGCGCCCCGGCGAGGGCGATGGGCAGGCCGAGTTCGGCGACCGACCGGCCCACCGCGTCCTCGCCGAGCCCGAGCAGCTCGCGCCCCCCGTCGTTGATGAGCGCGATCCTCCGCTGCCCGTCGAGCATCAGCAGGCCCTCGCGCACGGCGTGCAGGGTGGCCTGGTGGTAGTCGTGCATCCGGCTCAGCTCGGCGGCGTTCATGCCGTGGGTGTGGCGGCGCAGACGCGCGTTGATCACGTAGGTGCCGAGCCCGCCGAGCGCGAGCGCGCCGGCCGCCATGGCGGCCAGGGCCACCAGCTGCTTGTGCACCTGCTCGCTGATCCGGTCGATGGTGATGCCCGCGCTGACGAGCGCGGTGATCCGGCCATGATCATCGGGGTCGCGCACCGGCGCCACGACCCGTACGGAAGGGCCGAGCACTCCCATGTGGGTCTCGGTGAACGTCCGCCCGCGCAGCGCGGGGGCGATGTCGCCGAGGTAGGTCTTGCCGATCTCACCGGGCACCGGGTGCGTCCAGCGGGTGCCGTCCGGCCCCATGACCACGACGAAGTCGACTCCGGTGGTGGTGCGCAGGGTCTCCGTGTACGGCTGGAGGGCGGCCGTGGGGTCGGCGCCGCGGGCCGCGGCGATCACCGCGGGCGAGGCGGCGACGGAGGTGGCGGTCGCGACCGCCTGCCGCCGGGCCGTCTCTTCGGCCTGGTGGCGGTCGGTGAGGTACGAGAACAGGGCGCACCCCGCCACGATCGCGGCGACCAGGACCACCTGCATGGCGAAGAGCTGGCCGGCGAGGGAGCGGGGTCCGGGAAGACGCATCCGGTAAGTGTGCTGGCTGGATCTGTATGAACGAAATGCACGTAACGGTGACCGGCGTCACAGCGTGCTGGATAGTCGCGGGGATCGCTGAATCGGCCACCGGGGCACTCCCGCAGCCGCTACCGAGGAGGATCCCCGTGGCAGAGCCAGTCGCCCGCCCGGAACGCCCCCAGGGCCCCAAGGGCCGGGGCGCCAACCGCACCCACTACCTGTATCTGGCCGTGATCGGCGCGGTGATACTCGGCATCGTCGTGGGGTTCGCGGCGCCCGGAGTCGCCGTCGAGCTGAAGCCGATCGGCACCGGCTTCGTGAACCTGATCAAGATGATGATCTCGCCCATCATCTTCTGCACCATCGTGCTGGGCGTCGGCTCGGTGCGTAAGGCCGCCAAGGTCGGCGCCGTCGGCGGCCTCGCGCTCGGCTACTTCCTCGTCATGTCGACCGTGGCCCTCGCCATCGGCCTCGTGGTCGGCAACATCCTGGAGCCCGGCTCGGGTCTGCACCTCACGGAGGCCGCACGCCACGCCGGGGCCAAGCAGGCCGCGGGCGCGAGCGAGTCCACGGCGGACTTCCTGCTCGGCATCATCCCCAAGACCATGGTGTCCGCCTTCACCGAGGGCCAGGTGCTCCAGACCCTCCTGATCGCCCTGCTCGCGGGCTTCGCGCTCCAGGCGCTCGGCTCGGCGGGACAGCCCGTGCTGCGCGGCGTCGAGCACATCCAGCGACTCGTCTTCCGGATGCTCGCCATGGTGATGTGGGTGGCGCCCATCGGCGCGTTCGGCGCGATCGCGGGGGTGGTCGGCGAGACCGGCCTGGACGCCCTCAAGGCGCTGGCCGTCATCATGATCGGTTTCTACATCACCTGCGCCCTGTTCGTGTTCCTGGTGCTCGGCGCGATCCTGCGCCTGATGACCGGCGTCAACATCTTCAGCCTCCTGAAGTACCTGGCCAGGGAGTTCCTGCTGATCCTGTCCACGTCCTCCTCGGAGTCGGCGCTGCCGAGGCTCATCGCGAAGATGGAACACCTCGGCGTGAGCCGCTCGGTGGCGGGCATCACCGTGCCGACGGGCTACTCCTTCAACCTGGACGGCACCGCGATCTATCTGACGATGTCCTCCTTGTTCATCGCGAACGCGATGGGCAAGCCGCTGTCCGCGAGCGAGCAGATCTCGCTGCTCCTCTTCATGATCATCGCCTCGAAGGGCGCGGCGGGCGTCACGGGGGCGGGCCTGGCCACCCTGGCGGGCGGCCTCCAGTCGCACCGACCCGAACTGGTCGACGGCGTCGGGCTGATCGTCGGCATCGACCGCTTCATGAGCGAGGCACGGGCGCTGACCAACTTCGCGGGCAACGCGGTCGCCTGTGTGCTCGTCGGCACCTGGACGAAGGAGATCGACAAGTCCCGGGTCACAGAGGTCCTCGCGGGCCGGCTCCCGTTCGACGAGAGCATGCTGACGGCGGGCGAGGTGGAGGTGCCGGAGCAGCGCGACGTGCCCAACCAGCCCGCTGTGGCCGCGGGTTGAGAGCATGACGGCGCGGGCGCGCGTCCCGCGCGGCGCGAGCCCGCCCCGAGGAGGGCCCGTGTTCGGCGGCAGGACCGCGCCGCCGAACACGGGCCCCGCGCCGTTCCTCAGTCGCCCAGCGCCTTCACCGCCTGGTAGTACGTCCACGCCGTCGCGTTGCAGGACGCCTTCTTCGCGGTGCCGTACGCGTTGCAGACCCGCTTGAGGTCCTCGTACAGGGCGCTGTCGATGCGGGCCTTGTTGGCGGGGAACTGGCCCGCCGCCTTGTAGTTGCGGTAGCCGAAGTCGTGGCGGGCGCAGGACGGTTTGAAGGGGAAGCCGAAGGGGTTGTCGGGGGACTTCGAGCAGTAGTCCGTCGACCAGTCGAAGGCGTAGGCGGACCAGCGGGACTGGTCGTTGCGGGCGGCCTGGAACGCGTTCGAGCTGGTCGCGCTGGTCTGCGTGAACGAGGCGAGCACCTGCGGCTTGTCGGCCGGGGCGGCCTGGGCCGGGGCGGTGGCGAGGGCGGCGAGCGCGAGGGTCGCGGTCGCGGTCATGCTCAGGGCGGTACGACAGCGCATCCTGAAACTCCGTGGGGAGAGGGGCAGTTGACGTGCCGTCACTCTGGCCGCACGGACTACGCGGGCGCTACAGATTCACTTGAGCCTGAAAGACGGGGGAGTGGTGCGGCCGCCCGTCCTCGCCACGGGGCGGAAAAGCCCCGGGTGGCGGGAGCCCCTTCGCCATCCGGGGTTGGCGGGGCTCCCTCGCATCGCCCGCAACACCCACGTGGACCTCCGCGGTCCTGCGTCCGCGCCGCTACCGCGCCAGCGCCGCTGCCACGATGGCGGCCGTACGGTCCGCCGGGACGCCCGCCGAGAGCAGCAGGGTCGTCGCGGCCGAGCGGCCCGCCTCCGACGCGGGCAGCGCGCCCTCGTTGACCGCCTCCATCAGGCCGAACAGGGACTGTTCGTGCACATAGGCGAGGGCCGTTGGTGGCAGGGGAGAGGTGAACACCCCCTGGGTCAGGCCGAGTTGGAGCAGATCCACGCACTCCTTGCGGACCGGGGCGAGGCGCAGCTTGATGCCCGCCATGGTGACGCTGCGCTGGGCCAGGGCGACGAGGAGCCGGTAGCGGTCGGCGATCTCCCAGACCGCGAGGGTGGCCCGCGCCAGCGCCTCGGCCGGATCCACGACGCCTTCGCGCCCCTCGCGGTGCGCGTCCGCGACGGTCTCCGCCGCCTCGTCCACCAGCGCCGCGATCAGCGCGTCCCGGCTGGGGAAGTGCCCGTACACCGTGCGCCGTACGACACCCGCCGCCCGGGCGATCTGGTCCATCGACGCGTCCGGGTCGCGGAGCAGCTCGGCGAAGGCCACCTCCATGATGCGGCGGCGATTCGCGTCGGCGCGGCCCCCCGAGGGGGCGGCAGGGGTGGCAGTCACGACCCCATTTTGCACAGTGGCGTGCACCGGCGTAAATTGCACAGCGGTGTGTAATTGCACAACGATGTGCAAGTAGATCTTCCCCGACAGGGGAGCAGTGCCCCCGTGGACACCAGATCCCGGGGGAAGCAAGGCACAGGAAGGGTGAGACACCGTGGGTCTCGTCATCAAGGAGCCCGTCGAGAAGATGCAGGCGCCCTATCGGCGGCGCTGGTGGGCACTGCTCGTGCTCTGCCTCAGCCTGCTCATCATCGTGATGGCGAACACCGCCCTCACCGTCGCCGCCCCCGACATGACCAAGGACCTCGGGCTCAGCAGCTCCGACCTCCAGTGGGTCATCGACGGCTACACCGTTCCGTACGCCGCCCTGATGCTGCTGCTCGGTGCGATCGGCGACAAGTACAGCCGGCGCGGCGCGCTCGTGCTCGGCCTGCTCGTCTTCGCGGGCGCCTCGGTGGCCGGCTCGCTCGTCGACAGCTCGACGGGCGTCATAGCCTCCCGCGCCGTCATGGGCGTCGGCGCCGCGCTGATCATGCCCGCGACGCTGTCGCTGCTGGCCTCGACGTTCCCGCGCGCGGAGCGCGCCAAGGCGATCCTGCTGTGGACCGCGACCGCCGGAATCGCCATCGCCGCGGGTCCGCTGGTGGCGGGCGCCCTCCTGGAGAACCACGGCTGGGCCTCGACGTTCCTCATCAACGTGCCGATCGCGCTGCTCGCGGTCGTCGGCGCGTTCGTCCTCGTACCGCCGTCGAAGGCCGCCCACCACGACCGCATCGACTACGTCGGCGGGCTGCTCTCGGTCGTCTCCGTCGGCGCGCTGGTCTACATGATCATCCAGGGTCCGCACTTCGGCTGGGACGCCAAGGCGATCGGCGCCGCCGTCGTCGCGGGCCTCGGCTTCGTGGTCTTCGTGCTGTGGGAGCTGCGCCACCCGCGGCCCGTCCTGAACGTCCGCCGCTTCGCGCACCGCATGTTCTCCGGCTCGCTGCTCGCCGTCGCGCTGTTCTTCCTCGCGGTGTTCGGCGCGTTCTACTACCTCACCCAGCACCTTCAGTTCGTGCTCGGCTACACCCCGCTGGAGACCGGCATCCGCATGCTGCCGCTGGCCGGCGCGGTCTTCGTGGGCTCCGCCCTGACCGGGTTCCTCACGCCGCGGCTCGGCATGAAGGTCACCGTCACCGCGGGCATGGTCGCCGGAACCGTCGCGCTCGCGCTGCTCACCCGGGTCGACTCCGGTTCCGGTTACGGCGACTTCCTCGCCCCGCTGATCATCCTCGGCGTGGCCATCGGGCTCGCCCTCTCGCCCTGCACCGACGCGATCATGGGCGCCTTCCCCGAGGCCGAGCTCGGCGTCGGCGGCGCCGTCAACGACACCTCCCTCGAACTCGGCGGCTCGCTCGGCATCGCCATCCTCGGCTCGGTCCTCGCCAAGTCGTACTCCTCACACCTCGCGGACGCCACCGCCGGGACGAAGCTGCCCCCCTCCGCGCTCAGTACCGCCCAGGACTCCGTCGGCGCCGGATACGCCGTCGCCCAGGGCATCGGCGAGCAGGCCAAGCAGCTCGGCGCCCAGGCCCTGCACGCCGGCAACCCGCAGCAGGCGGCCCAGCTCAAGGCGCAGGCCGAGCAACTCGCCGCGGGCGCCCAGCAGATGAGCCACGCGGTGGGCTCCGCCTTCTCCGACGCGGTGGCCCGCACCAGCCTGGTCGGCGCGGTGATCCTGGGTGTCGGAACCGTCCTGGTCGCCGTGCTCCTGCCCCGTCGCGGCAAGGGCGAGGAGCAGGGGAGCGAGGCCGCCGAGGAGCGCGAGAGCCTCTCGGTCTGACCCCGCGCCTCAGGGCAGCAACGCCAACTCCGCCCCGCTCAGTACGAGATCGGCCGCGCCCGCCGAGTCCCGTACCGACGCGGGGCGGCTCGCTCCCGGGATCGGCAGCACCACCGGCGACCGGCTCAACAGCCAGGCCAGCACGGTCTGTTGGGGGCTGACCCCGCGCTCCCTCGCCACGGTGTGGAAGGCGGTCTCGGGCGCCGGGCCGCCCGGCCCTTCGAGCGCGCTGCGCGAGATTCCGCCCAGCGGGCTCCAGGGCAGGAACGCCAGGCCGAGCTCCGCGCAGAGCCCCAGCTCCGGCTCGCTGTCGGTGACGGCGGGCGAATAGCGGTTCTGGACGCAGACCAGACGGTCACCCAGGATCTTCCGGGCTTCCCGTATCTGGTCGGTGTCCACGTTGGAGAGGCCCACCGTGCGGATCGTCCCCTCGTCGGCCAGCTCCGCGAGCGCGCCCACGGACTCGGCGAACGGCACCGCCGGGTCGGGCTTGTGCAACTGGTAGAGGCCGATCGCCCCACCGCCGAGCCGGCGCGCGGACGCCTCGGCCGCCCGCCGCAAGTGGCCCGGGTCGCCGTCGACCGTCCAGCCGCCGTCGTCGGTGCGCCCGCGGCCGCCCTTGGTGGCGACCAGGACGTGGTCGGTGGGGCCGCCGTAGGAGGCGAGGGCGCGCGCGATCAGCAGCTCGTTGTGGCCGGGCTCGCCGCCCGGCGCGTAGTAGGAGTCCGCGGTGTCGATGAGGGTGATCCCCGCGTCCAGCGCGGCGTGCACGGTGGCCAGCGCCCGCGCCTCGTCCGGACGCCCCTCGATCGACAGCGGCATCGCGCCGTACCCGATCGCGCCGACCTCGAAAGGCCCAAGTGTGCGGTACCGCATGTCAGTTGACCCCCAGCGTTTCGGCGACGGCACGCGTCAGCCAGTCCTTGGTGTGCGAGAAGACGAAGCCGAGCGACTCGGCGCGGGTGGTGGCCATCGGGTACGCGCGGGCGAACGAGAACGGTGAGACCGCGCCGACCTCCACCGGCTGGTAGGTAACGGCCGGCCACTCGCCGCCCAGCGCGGCGACGACCGCCGCCACGATGTCCTCGGTGCCCAGTGGCCCGTGCGAGGCGGCGTTGACCGGGCCGGTGAAGTCCTGACGGGTCACCCAGAACAGGAAGTCGGCGATCTCCTCGACGTCGATGTAGGTGGCCGGGCGGTTCGGCACGGCCACCGCGATGGGCTCGCCCGCACGGATCCGGTCCGCGTAGTGGGCGAGGCGGCCGGTGAAGTCGTCGGCGCCGCCCAGCACATGGGCCACCCGCACCACGACGTGCGGGAAGGGCGGCCCCGCGGCGAACACCGCCTCCGCCTGACGCTTGCCCTCGCCGTAGTGTGCTGCCACGAACTCGGGGTCCTGCCAGGGGAGTTCGGGCGTGACGACCACCCTGGCGGGGTCGAGGACGTCCTCGCCGAGCGGCTCGGCGAGGACGTCCTCGTACTCGTACACCTCGACCGTCGACGTCATGACGTAGCGGGCCGTGCGGCCGGTGAAGACGCGGCGGGCGATCGCCGCCTGGCGCGGGGTGTAGCAGACCTGGTCGACGACGACGTCGAAGGTGCGCCCGCCGACGGCCGCCGCCAAGGACGCCTCGTCGTCGCGGTCGGCGATCAACTGGCCGGCCCCCGGTGGGGGTGGCGTGGAGCCGCGGTTGAGGACCGTGACCCGGTCGCCGGCCGCGAGCAGCCGGGCGATGAGCCGCTTCCCGAAGTAGCGGTTGCCCCCGATGACCAGAACCTCGCGCATGTCCTCAATCCCCTTCCCACCTGCGGTTTTCCCGGGTACCAGTGTTACGTTGACGGCCCTGGGACTGAAGGGGGAAACATGGGAGATCTCGCCGCCGTACCAAAAGAACCACGGCATTCGCGCACCGCGGCCAACGATTCGTCAGGGGGCTTCGATTCGCTGGATCGGCAGTTGCTCGACGTCGTCCAGCGGGAGGGCCGGATCAAGCTCAGCGAACTGGGCCGGCGGGTCCGGCTGAGCCCCGCCGCGGTCACGGAGCGGCTGCGCCGGCTGGAGGCGAGCGGCGCGATCACGGGGTACGGGGCGCGGGTCGATCCGGCCCGGCTCGGCTACGGCATCCAGGCGTTCATCCGGGTCAGCCCGCACGGCGGCTACAACCTGAAGCACCCCAGGACCCTGGAGCTGATGGACCGGCCGGAGGTCGTCGAGGTGCACCACGTGGTGGGCGAGGACTGCTGGATCATCAAGGTGGCGGTGGCCGACACCATCCACCTGGAGGAGATCCTGGAGCAGACCTCGGCGCTGGGCCGCACGACGACGTCGATCGTGCTCTCCTCGCCGGTCGGCGGCCGGGAGGGCAAGCCGCTGCTGCCACCGTCGCGCGGGTGAGCGGGCCGGCGTCGCGCCTGCGCGCGCCCGGGCCCGCAAGCCCCTCCTTCCGCCGGGCATCTCGCATGCCGTCGCGCTTGCCTTGACGTCGGCGGCAAGGATTACCGTCCTTGTCATGCGCATCGGCGAACTCGCGGCGCGGGCCGGGACGACCACCCGCACGCTTCGGTACTACGAGTCGCGCGGCCTGCTGGCCGCGCGGCGCACCGACAACGGCTACCGCACGTACGACGAGAACGATCTGCGCCTGCTCCAGCAGATCAGGACCCTTCAGGACTTCGGGTTCGAGCTGGAGGAGACCCGGCCGTTCGTGGAGTGTCTGCGGGCCGGCCACCCGGCCGGGGACACCTGTCCCGCGTCGCTCGCCGTGTACCGCCGCAAGCTGACCGAGCTCGACGCGCTCATCGGTGAACTCACCGCCGTACGCGCCCAGGTCGGCGAGGAGCTGGCCCGGGCCGAAGTGCTGGCCGCGGCGCAGGTTCCGGGCGGCCCGGAGCCGCTCTGCGAGTTGAGTCCGCCGACCCCGCCCCACACCGAGGAGACGACGCAATGATCAAGGCAGCAGGCGTGGACGAGGTCACCGACGCGACCTTCCGCGCGGAAGTGATGGAGGCCGGGCTTCCGGTCCTGGTGGAGTTCACGGCCGACTGGTGCCCGCCGTGCCGGCAGATCGCGCCCGTGCTGAGCGCCGTGGCGGCGGAGGAGGCGGACAGGCTGAAGATCGTCCAGATCGACGTGGACACCAACCCGGAGACGACCGCGAAGTACGGCGTCCTGTCGATGCCCACCCTGATGGTCTTCCGTGCGGGCGAGCCCGTGAAGTCGATGGTGGGCGCGCGGCCGAAGCGGCGGCTGTTGCAGGAGCTGGAAGACGTGATCTGACCGTTCCCGCGGACGCGCGGACGCGGGAACGAAAAAGGAATGCCCCGGATGAATTGACATCCGGGGCATTCCCTTGCGTATATTAGGTGTTTCGTGTCTCCGAATGAACGCAAGCCACGAAGAAGCCTTATGGAAACACTGTACCGCGTCAGGAGTGGAATTGTCAACCGAGGAATTCCGGAAGGAACAGCAATTCATCACCGGTCTCTACGCCCGCCTCGACGAGCTGCGCGACGAGGCGGAGGGCTCGGCGCGGGTGGCGTTGGCGCAGGTCGGGACCGGTCAACAAGCGCGCCTTGAGCGCGATGTGCTGGTGGCCGAGCAGTCCGGCCTGCTCGCCGCCCTGAACGCGGGAGAGAACGGACTGTGTTTCGGCCGGCTCGATTTCCGCGACGGTACGACGCATCACGTGGGACGCATCGGAATCCGCAGGAATGATCGGGAACGCACCCCGCTGGTGGTCGACTGGCGCGCCGATGTCGCCCGCCCCTTCTATCTCGCGACCGGATATTCCCCCATGGGATTGCGCCGCAGGCGCCACATCAGCACCGAGGGCCGCACCGTCACGGCGCTGCACGACGAACTCCTCGACCTGACGGACGCGGAGCGCACCGGCCACGAGGGCGCCAACGCGGACGAGGTGCTGCTCGCCGCGCTCGACGCGGCCCGCACCGGCCGGATGCACGACATCGTGCAGACCATCCAGGCCGAGCAGGACCGCATCATCCGCGCACCGCACCGCGGCGTGCTCGTCGTGGAGGGCGGCCCCGGCACCGGAAAGACCGTGGTCGCCCTGCACCGGGCGGCGTATCTCCTGTACGAGCACCGGGAGTTGCTGGCCCGCAGGGCCGTGCTCGTCGTCGGGCCCAACCCGGCGTTCCTCGGCTACATCGGGGACGTACTGCCCTCGCTCGGCGAGACCGGGGTGCTCCTGTCGACGATGTCCGAGCTGTTCCCCGGCGTGCACGCGAGTGGCACCGACACCCCCGAGGCGGCCGAGATCAAGGGCCGCGCGGACATGGCCGACGTGCTCGCGCGGGTCGTACGCGACCGCCAGACCGTGCCCGAGCGGTTCGTCGAGATCCCGCACGACGGTTACGGCACGCTCCAGTTGGACCGGGCGATGGCCGAGGACGCCCGGTGGAAGGCGCGGGAGAGCGGCTTCCCGCACAACCTGGCCCGGCCGCACTTCGCCTTCCACATCATCGACGCCCTCACCGCGCAACTGGTGGAGCGGATCGGCGCCGACCCCTTCGGCGGCCCGAACCTGCTCGGTCCCGACGACGCCGCCCAGATGGGCAAGGAGATCGCGACGAGTCGGGAGGTGCACGCCGCGATCGAGACCCTCTGGCCGCTGCTGACGCCGCAGGAACTCGTGGCGGACTTCCTCGCCGAGCCGACCCATCTGCCGGACGCCGAGGCCAAGTTGATCCGGCGCGAAGGCGGCGCCTGGACGCCGGCGGACGTACCGCTGCTCGACGAGGCGGCCGAACTGCTCGGCGAGGACGACAGTGCCGCACGGGCCGCCGCCGAGGCCGAGCGCCAGGAGCGGATCGCCTACGCGCAGGGCGTGCTCGACCTCTCCGCCGGATCGGAGTCGTACGAGTTCGAGGACGAGGAGTCCGAGGTGCTCGCGGCGCACAACATCATCGACGCCGAGCGGATGGCCGAGCGCCACGAGGAGGCCGACCACCGCAGCGCCGCCGAACGGGCCGCCGCCGACCGCACCTGGGCGTTCGGCCACATCATCGTCGACGAGGCCCAGGAGCTCTCGGCGATGGCCTGGCGTCTGCTGATGCGGCGCTGCCCGACCCGCTCGATGACCCTGGTCGGCGACCCGGCGCAGACCGCCGACGCGGCGGGCGTCGGATCCTGGGACGCGATCCTGGCGCCGTATGTCGCGCCGGGGAACTGGGAGCACGTCCGGCTCGGCGTGAACTACCGCACGCCGGCGGAGATCATGGAGGTGGCGGCCGAGGTTCCCCGCGCCGTCGATCCCTCCTTCGTGCCGCCGAGCTCCGTACGGTCCACCGGGGTACGCCCTTGGGCCCGGCACGTCGCCCCCGACGCGCTGACCTCGGCGGTGGCGGAAGCCACGACGTCCTGGCGCGGCGCGGGCCGCCTCGCCGTGATCGCCCCGGGTGCCCTGCACCCCGCGCTCCGTGCGGCCCTGCCCGGCGCGGCATGGGGCTCCGCCCCCGACCTGACGAGCGAGGTGGTCCTCCTGGACCCCCGCCAGGCGAAGGGGCTCGAATTCGACTCGGTGCTGGTCGTGGAGCCCGGGGAGTACGGGGTGAGCGACCTGTACGTCGCGCTGACCCGGGCGACGCAGCGGCTCGGGGTGCTGTATTCGGGAGTGCTGCCGGGGGCGCTGGGGGGTTTGGCGGGCTGATCTTTCCCCACCCCGCCCCTTCCCGAAGCCCTCCGGGGGGTGGGGCCGGGCTGTCATCTCTCGGCGCGGGCGGGCGCGTGGGGGTGGTTGCGGATCTCCGCGGCGGCGTCATAGGCCCGGCCGTGCTCCTGCTGCGCGCGCGCCGCCGCGAGCTCCTTGGCCAGCGCGGCGCAGACCCCGCAGCCGGCGGCAGGGGAGCAGCCGTAGAGGTACTCCTCGACGAAGTCGGCCAGTTCGACGGCCGGTTGGGGGTAGGTCGGTGGGTCCGTCATGGTCGTGTCGCCCATCCCGTCGCGTGGTTCGATGACGACCACGGTAGGAAGTCGGGTGCGGCAACACCTAGTGAGTTCTACTGAGTTCCACGAGTTCACTCCAGCGCGTCGATGGCGGCGGTGATCAAAGACCGGGCCTCGGCGCCGTGCACGGCGAGTTTGGCGAATTCGCCGAACGCTTTGACGTACTGCCCGACCTCGGAGGGCGCGGTCACGTTCACCTGTGCCGTCAGTAGCTCGACCTGGGCCTGTTGCTCGTCGTAGATGCTGAACGTCTCGATCATCCACAT
The DNA here is from genome assembly GCF_025399895.1 of Streptomyces sp. ASQP_92. GTDB lineage: Bacteria > Actinomycetota > Actinomycetes > Streptomycetales > Streptomycetaceae > Streptomyces. The sequence continues at coordinate 112,201 of NZ_JAODUA010000010.1, forward strand.
GCGGCGTTCGGCGGTGAAGGGGATCACGCCCAGAGACACGGACGGAAGTGCCATGGCCGAGAGCAAGTAGCCCAACTGCCCTGCCATCGCCTCGGCGTCGCCCACGCGGTGACGGAGAGCCGCCTCTTCGACCAGCAGGGCGAAGCGATGGTTTCCTTCGCGGATCACGCGCGAGCGGTCCAGCCGGGCCGCCACCGCTTCGGACACATCGTTCGGGGCGTCGCGGAACGCGGTGATGGATCCGAGCAACGCACGTGCGTAGCCGTCCGTTTGCAGCAGTCCCGGAACGACGTTGGAGCAGTAGATCCGAAACAACCGGGTGCGCTCGAAGAGGGGGACGTACGACTCCTGGAGCCGACGCAAACCGGTGCGTTGGAGCCGTCGCCATTCGACGTACATGTTGTCTGCCGAGCGGGAGGCCGCGATCAGGTCCGCGGCCAGCCCGTCGGCATCACAAGCCCGGCACCATGCTCGGATGTCGTCATCGGACGGGGGCGTTACGGCGTTCTCGAGGCGGGAGACCTTGGACTTGTACCAACCTGTGCGATCGGCGATGTCGGTGGCGGTCAGGTTCGCATCCCTGCGGAGCTCCCGTAGCCGGTCAGCGACCCTCTTGCGGGCAGACTGGACACTTGAGGACGGCGACGTGGGCATGTGCTGTGGTGGCCGTCAAACCCGGTATTCGGCGTGCGGCGTCGCCCTGCTCCAGACGCTCTGGAAAGCGTCAGCGCACAGCTTGGCCACGGCGGGTTCGTCGGATACCTCGTCGCCCAGGTAAGCCCCGTCGCCCGCGAAGTAGCCGAACCTGACGAGATGGTCGTCGAACAGCCAGAAGTCGTTGCCGGGCAGTGCCAGGTCCGAGGCCTTGCGGCGGGGCAGCCACCGAACCTCTTCGCCGGCCGCCACATTGGTGAACGTGCCGTCGTAGAGGTACTTCGTGTACTCGCTGACCGGTTCCGAGACGATTCGGGCACGCCGGATGACAACACCCCGGGCGACGGTTTCAGCGACCATGTCGAGCCACGGCCGCCACCATGACGCACGGTCGTCCGGGTCGGGACGGTGCCCCGCCTTCCACGCCGCGACGCGGGGTGCCTCGTCCGGGTCGTCATAGTGGTCCCGCATCTCAAGATGCAGGGCCGAGTGCTGACAACCCGCCAACAACTCAGCGAACGGCGGCGCGCTCCGCCACATCACATGCCTCCCTGATAGCGGCCACCATGCTCAGCGGCAGCCGTACCACCGATTCGTATGCGGGAACGGGTCCGGTCACCAGGCACTCGGTCAACGTGTGCTCGTCAGCCGTGCGGCCCTGGAACACCAACTCATGGGTCTCTTCGTCCACCCACGCCGTGGGACAGTTCGCCCCATCCGTGTTCGGATCTTTCGCGATGAACCGTAGTGCCATGGCTCCTCCAGCCCGGTGCGGTTCCACATGGTTCTATGACCATCGCCCGGACTCGCCGAGAGCGTCAAGGGGGCCTGCACTCGGTCATTTGAGCCCGCAGCGCTTGGTGACGGAAGCACCCCGTCACGAGCGGAGCGGGTGGGAACGGCCACCCGGGTCTACTGGCCCGGAGGCGACCCCGTGCTTTCTCGGGGCTGCAACCGCGGCAGTGGGTCCTGGAGTTGGCGGGGGGCGCTGCCGTCGAGGAGGGCCAGGAGTTCGGAGGCGGCGCGGCCGCCGAACTCGTCCGCCTTGCGGACCAGCGCGGTCAGTTGGGGATGCAGCGTGTGGCAGATCGGGGAGTCCTCCCAGGACACCACCGAGACGTCCCTCGGGATCAGCAGCCCCCGCTCCGCCGCCACGCTGACCGCCGCCACCGCCATCACCTCGTTGTCGCAGATGAGGGCGGTCGGCGGGGCCGGCGCCGAGAACAGGCGGCGGGCCGCCTTGGCGCCCTGGCGGTCCGTGAAGTCCGTGGTCACGGAGACCGCGTGATCGAGGCCGAGCCGCCGCGCCGCCGCACGCAGCGAGGCGATCCGGCGAGCCGTGTGGGCGAAGCCCGGCGTACCCGCGATGTGGCCGATGCGGCGGTGGCCGAGGCCGTACAGATGACGGACGATCAGGTCCATCGCCCCGGAGTCGTCGGCCCAGATGTTGGACAGCCTTGCCTGGCGGGGGAGTTGGGGCGCGCCCGGATTGCCCGGCGCCTCCATTCCGCCGATGATCACGGCCGGCAGGCCGAGTACCGCGAGGGTCTCGGGCCGGGGGTCCGAGACCCGGGGATCGACCACGATCACCCCGTCGACCCGCCGCTGCGCCCACCAGCGCCGGTACAGCTCGCACTCCGCCTGGACGTCGTCGACCATCTGGAAGACCAGCGCCTGGTCGCGCGGCGCGAGGCTCGCCTGGATGCCCGAGACGAGCTGGAGGAAGAAGGACTCCCCGCCCAGGCTGTCGGCCGGGCGGGCCAGCACCATGCCCACCGCGCCCGCGTTCTCTCCCGAGAGCGCCCGCGCCGCCGAGCTGGGCCGCCAGCCGAGCCGGTCCGCGACCCGTATGACCCGCCGACGGGTCGCGTCGGACACCCCCGGGCGGTCGTTGAGCGCGAAGGAGACGGCGCTGGTGGAGACGCCGGCCTCTCTGGCCACGTCCTTCATCGTCGGGCGGCGGGGTGGCGGCGCATCGCTTTCGATCTCGCTCATGAGGGGATGCTAACGCGCGTTGGTAACGCGGTTTAGTTCCCTTCTGACTAAACCGCCTTAGTTGACCTGCAAGATTAGGGACTTTAGTCCTTTTTAGCGGCTCCCACCTGCGGGTTTAGTGAATGCTGGCACTTATTCGGTATTGACGTCCAATTCCTAGGCGCTGCATGGTGTGCGGCAACGTCATCGGGACGAGGCGAAGGAGTCAGCCACTCATGTCCATTCATCGCAGTGTCGCGATCCGGACGGCCGTAGGTCTCGGCGCAACCCTCTCGCTCACCCTGCTCACCGCGTGCGGTGGCGGCGGGGGCGGCAAGGGCTCGGCCACCGACGGAAAGATCGAGGGCGAGATCAAGTTCCAGACCTGGAACCTCCGTGCCAACTTCAAGGACTACTTCGAAGGCGTCATCAAGGACTTCGAGAAGGCGAACCCCGGCGCCAAGGTGAAGTGGGTGGACCAGCCCGCCGACAACTACGCCGACAAGCTGAGCGCCGACGCCACCGCCGGTACCCTCCCCGATGTCGTGAACCTCTCCCCGGACCTCGCCTATCCGCTGGCCAAGGCCGGCACCCTGCTCAACCTGGACAAGGACAAGGTCGCCGCGAAGTTCAGGCCCGAGTACCTGGACGGCGCCTGGCACGGCTTCGACATGCCGGGCCTCGACGGCTCGTACGCCCTCCCGTGGTATCTCAACACCGGCCCGCTCTTCTACAACAAGGCCATGTTCAAGGACGCCGGACTCGACGCCGACAAGGCCCCGAAGACCTTCGACGAACTCTTCGCGGACGCGGCCCAGTTGGGCCAGAAGGGCAAGGCGACCCTCGCGCAGCCGCCGACCGTCGAGGACTTCGGGCGCTACGGCGTGGAGATCATGAGCAAGGGCGGCACGAAGTTCACCTTCAACGACGCCAAGGGCGTCGAGTTCCTGACGAAGTATCAGACCATGTTCAAGGAGGGCGGGCTGCACAAGCAGGCACTGACCCTCACCGGCGAGACGGCCGGGCAGAAGTTCCTCCAGCAGGAGGTCGCCATGAACCCGGGCAGCGCCCACGACCTGGAAACCTTCAAGAAGACCGCCCCGTCGCTCTACAGCAGCCTCGGCATCACCGACGTACCGACCAACACCGGCAAGCAGAACATGTACTTGCAGGGCCTCTCGGTCAACGCGCAGAGCAAGAACGCCGCGACCGCGCTCGCCTTCGCCCACTTCGTCACGGACCAGAAGAACCAGGAGGACTTCGGCCACAAGGTCGCCGTCTTCCCCAGCACCAAGGGCTCCCTCGACAAGGAGTACTGGACGAAGTCCGACGGCAGCGAGGAGGGCAAGATCCGGGTCGCCTCGGCCAAGATGCTGCCGACCGCCGTCAACTACACGCCGGTGCTGTTCAGCGACGAGATGAAGACGATCCTGCGCAACGAGATCGCCAAGTGCCTCCAGGGCAAGGAGTCCCCGAAGGAGGCCCTGGACAGTGCGGCCGGCCAGATGACCAAGCTGATCCAGCAGAAGTGACCCGGTGATCGAGACATGCGCACCGCACATCCGAACGCTCGGTCCCGGCGGGACATGAGCGCCGCACACCCGATCCGGCGGTCCCGGCGCGATATGAGCGCCGCACACCCGATCCGGCGGTCCCGGCGATGAGCACCTCCCCTTCGACCGTCGCCGTCAAGGGGGCCGCGAGCCGCCCGCGCACCGTGGCCCCCGGCCGGCGCGCGGGCCGTGCCGCCGGACGTACGCACCGGGCGTTCAGCCCCTGGCTGTTCCTGGCGCCGGGCCTTGCGATCACCCTCGCCTTCAACCTCTACCCGTTCCTCGCCACGGTGTGGAAGTCGTTCACCGACGCCCGCACCCTCACCCCCGGTACCTTCGTCGGCCTCGACAACTTCACGGCGCTCCTGCACGACGACCAGTTCTGGGTCGCCCTGCGCAACAGCGCGCTGTACGTGGTCCTGGTCGTGCCCTGTCTGGTGTTCCTGCCGCTGCTCCTCGCCCTTCTGGTGCAGCGGCACATCCCCGGCATCGCGTTCTTCCGGTCCGCCTACTACACGCCCGTCGTGGCGTCCGTGGTCGTCGTCGCCCTGATGTGGGTGTGGATGCTGGACGACCGGGGCTTCATCAACGGCGTGCTGCACATGGTCGGCGTCGACCCGGTGCCGTTCCTGTCCAACCAGTGGCTGCTGCTGCTCAGTTCCATGGCCCTGACCGTGTGGAAGGGCCTCGGCTACTACATGATCATTTACTTGGCGGCGCTCGCGAACGTACCGAAGGAACTGCACGAGGCCGCCGAGGTGGACGGCGCCGGGCCGATCCGGCGCTTCGTCTCCATCACCATGCCGTCCGTGCGCTCCACGATGGTCCTGGTCGGCGCGCTCTCCTCGGTCTCCGCCTTCAAGGTCTTCACCGAGGTCTTCATGATCGCCGGACCGACGGGCGGACCCGGCGGCGCCGACACCACCCTGGTCATGCTCATCCAGCGGGCCGGCACCGGCCTCCAGGGCCGCACCGGCTACGCCTCCGCCATGTCGATCGTGCTGTTCCTGCTGACCCTGGTCCTGATGCTCCTCGTGCTGCGGGCCGACCGGAAGGACAAGGACTGATGGCCGCCGCCACCCACGCCGCTGCCCCCGCCCCCGCCCCCGCGACCCCCGCCTCCGGCGGCCGGCCCCGCCGCACCCGGTCCCCGCGCTGGCGCACGGCCCTGCGGTACGCGGCTCTCCTCGCCGTGCTGCTGATCATGATCGGGCCGTTCCTGTGGCAGCTCTCCACCTCGTTCAAGGGCACCACCGAGGACATCTACACCTCGCCGCCCCGGCTGCTGCCCGCCCACCCCACCTTCGCGAACTACGGTCACGTCGCCGACACCATCCCGGTCTGGGACTTCGTCCTGAACTCGGTGAAGGTGGCCGTCAGCAACGTCGCGACCAACGTGGTCGGCGCCGCGATGGCCGGATACGCCCTCGCGCGGCTGCGCTTCCGGGGCAGGGGAGCCGCCGGGATCGTGTTCGTCCTGGCCCTCCTGGTGCCGATGGAAGCGACCATGCTGGCCCAGTTCGCGACCATGCGGAGCCTGGAACTCAACAACACCCTGGTCGCCGTGGTGCTGCCCGGCTGCATCGGCGCGATGAACGTGCTCCTGATGCGCAACGCCTTCGGCACCATCCCGTACGAGATCGAAGAGGCGGCCATCGTCGACGGCGCCAACGTCTGGCAGCGCTTCACCCGCATCGCGCTGCCCGCCGTCAAGGGCACCCTCGCGGTCGTCGCGATCTTCTCCTTCATGGGCGCCTGGGACGACTTCCTGTGGCCCCTGATCGTGCTGTCCGACTCGGACCACTTCACGCTGACCGTGGGCCTGAACTTCCTGCACGGCACGTTCTCCAACGACCAGCGCGTCGTCGCCGCGGGCACCATCATCGCCGTCGCCCCGCTGATCGTGATGTTCGCCTGCCTCCAGCGGTTCTTCTTCCGCGGCGTCGGCGAGGGCGCCGTCAAGGGCTGAAGCGCGCCCGGCCGACGACGTCAACTCCCCTTCCGCAGAACGACCTTGGAGTTCACCCCATGGCAGCCCCGCGCTTCGGCGTCAACTACACGCCCAGCCAAGGCTGGTTCCACCACTGGCTCGACTACGACCCGGGCGCGGTGCGGGCCGACCTCGACTCGATCGCCGCGCTCGGCCTCGACCACATACGGGTCTTCCCGCTGTGGCCCTACTTCCAGCCCAACCGCACCCTCATACGGCCCCGCGCGGTCGAGCACCTCCTCGACCTCGCCGACGCGGCCGCCGAGCGCGGCCTGGACGTCAACGTCGACGGACTCCAGGGGCATCTGTCGAGCTTCGACTTCCTGCCCGCCTGGACCAGGACCTGGCACCGGCGCAACCTGTTCACCCACCCCGACGTCGTCGAGGGGCAGGCCGTCTACCTGCGCACCCTGGCTGCCGCCCTCGCCGACCGGCCCAACTTCATCGGGATGACCCTCGGCAACGAGATCAACCAGTTCTCCGCCGGCCCCCACCCCGACCCCGACCGGGCCACCGAGGCCGAGGCCGACCACTGGCTCGGGCGGATGCTGGCGGCCTGCGAGGCGGGCGCCCCCGGCAAGCTGCACCTGCACGCCGAGTACGACGCGTGCTGGTACCAGGACGACATGCCGTTCACCCCCGCCCAGGCCGCCCGGCGCGGCGCGGTGACCGCGGTGCACTCCTGGGTCTTCAACGGCACCGCGCAGCGCCACGGCCGCCACTCGGTGCCCAGTGAGCACCACGCCGCCTATCTCGTCGAGCTGTCCAAGGCGTGGGCCGACGATCCGCGCCGCCCGGTCTGGCTCCAGGAGGTCGGCGCCCCGGCGCCGCTCGTACCGCCCGCGCACGCCGCCGCGTTCACCGAGGCGACCGTCGACAACGCCCTGGACTGCCCCGACCTGTGGGGCATCACCTGGTGGTGCTCCCACGACGTCTCGCGCGAGCTGGCCGACTTCCCCGAACTCGAATACGGGCTCGGCCTGTTGACCAACGACCGGCGCCCCAAGGACACCGCCCGGGTGCTCGCCGGGGCCGCGGCCGCCGTCCGCACCTCGGGCCGCACGCCCGCCCCCCGCACTACCGCCCTGGTCGTGCCCGACGACCCCGCGGCCCGCTCCCGGTGCGCCCCCGGCGGCGCCGTCTTCGAGGCGTTCTTCCGGCTCACCGCCGACGGCGCCCGCCCCACCACCGTCCTCGCGAGCCGCGCCGACGACACCGCGCACCTCGCGGCCCGCGGCATCACCGACGTCGTCACCCCCGACCAGGTCCGGTAACGCTCCCTCCAGGAGGCTCCCCGTGCACCACCACCCCACCAGACGCGCCGTGGTCCTCGCCGGCGCCGCGGCCGCGCTCGCTCCTGCGTTGCCCGCCCAGGCCGCAACTGCCCTCGGTTATAAGGCAGTTGCTCCGTACGCCTCCTACTGGTACCCGGACTCGCTGCCCCCGGGCAGTCCCGGCGAGGGCGTCACCTGGCGCAGCCTGAAGGCCTGGCGCGCGGCCACCGACGCGGACCTCGCCTTCAACGCCGCGTCCGTGCCGCTCGCCCCCCGCTTCACCCCCGTGCCGGCGAACCCGACCGCCCGCGCCGGCCAGGCCCGTATCCAGTCCCTGGTCTCCTTCGGCCCCACCGCGTCCAACCCCTCCCAGGGCGCGCCCACCGCCGACTACTACGCCCTCACGCACTGGGCGTACATCGACGAGCTTGTCTTCTGGGGCGGGTCCTCCGGCGAGGGCCTGATCCTCGCGCCCAACGCGCCGATCGTGGACGCGGCCCACCGGCACGGCGTGCCCGTCCTCGGCAATGTGTTCCTGCCGCCGGTCGCCTACGGCGGACAGCTCCAGTGGACCCGCGACCTCGTGCAGAAAGACGCGGACGGCCGCTACCCGCTGGCCGCCCAACTCGTCGCGGTGGCCGACGCGTACGGCTTCGACGGCTGGTTCGTCAACGCCGAGACCGACGGTGGCAACGCCGCGCTCGCCACCGGCATGCTCGGCTTCCTGGCGGAACTCAAGAGGCTCGGCGCGGCCAAGGGGCAGCGCGTCACCTGGTACGACGCGATGACCACGAACGGCTCGGTGAGCTGGCAGGGCGCGCTCAACGACCGCAACCAGGCGTTCTTCCGGACCGCGGACACCCTGTTCCTCGACTTCCGGTGGACCTCCGCGACCCTGGCGTCGTCCGGCGCCAAGGCTGAGCAACTGGGCTGCGACAGGCGCGAGTTGTGGGCCGGCGTGGATGTCGAGTCCCGTGGCTACGACACCCCCGTGGACTGGGACGCCATCGTGCCCGCGAACAAGCCGCACACCGTCTCGTACGGGTTCTACCGGCCCGAGTGGACCCGTAACCACCTTCCCGCGACCCGCACGCCCGGCGACTTCCACGCGGCCGACGACCACTTCTGGACCGGCCCCACCCGCGACCCCTCGCGCCCCGACGCCGAGGCGCCCTGGCGGGCTCCCGCCCTGGTCGTCGCCGACCGGTCGACGGTGAGCGGACTGCCCTTCGCCACCACTTTCAACACCGGGCACGGACTGCGCTGGTACGAGGGCGGCCGGGTGACCTCGCCCGCCCAGTGGAACCATCTGGGCCTCCAGGACCGCCTTCCGTCCCGGCGCTGGATCACCCGCACCACCGGCCAACACCCCACCGTCACCCTGGACTTCGCGGACGCCTGGCGCGGCGGGAGCAGCGTCCTGGTCAGCGGGACGCCGGGCGCGCCCGTCACCCTCGACCTGTACGCCACCCGGCTGCCGCTGTCGAGGCGTACCGTCCTCGAACTCACCCATCGCGCCGCATCGGACGTCACCGTCGAGCTGGCCGTCGCCACCGCGGAACCCGCCGCGCCGGGCGATCCCCAGCCGTACCGGTATCTGCCCGCCGGCACCCTGAAGGCAGGCGCCTGGACCACCACACGGCTGTCGCTCGCCGCCCTGTCCGGCACCGTACGGGCGATCGGCGTACGCCTCACCGCTCCTGGCCCGCTGGACTACCGACTGGGCGCACTCGCCCTCCATGACGGACCCCAAGTTCCGGCCTGTCCAAGGCACTTGAGGGTGACGGCAGGGGCGGACGGGCTGTGCTTCACCTGGCGAGGCGCTCCCGGCCCCGTACGCCACTACGAGCTGCACCGGATCCTGCCCGACGGCACCCGGCGCTTCCTCGGCGGCACCTGCCAGAACGCGTACTACGTGCCCGGCGCCGTAGCCGAACCGGGGGAGAAGTCGGCACGCTTCGAGGTACGGGCGGTGGGGGAGCTCTACACGGTCTCCGGACCCGCCCCGGCCGTCCACCCCTGGTAGTCCCACCCCATCCGAAACGGAGCACCCCCTCATGCATGACGACCGCGGCCTGGTCGAAGCCCGCCTCAAGCGCGTTCTCGACGAGCGCGTCCGCCCCGCCGTATACCCCGAGTCGGTACCGCTGGAGGTCGCCGTCTGGAACGCGCCCGGGATTGGGGCCTCCCCTGATCGAGCGGAGTCGAGAGCTCGGGGAACGGTGCAGGTGGCGGAGGGCCTGGCCGCGCCGGTGACGCCGATCGCGGTCGGCGACCTCTGGGGCCCGCCCTGGGGGACCAGCTGGTTCCGGGTGACCGGGACCGTACCGCGCGAGTGGGCGGGCAAATCCGTGGAGGCCATCCTCGACCTCGGCTTCGACGAGAACATGCCGGGCTTCCAGTGCGAAGGCCTCGTCTACCGTCCCGACGGCACCCCGGTGAAGGGGCTCAACCCGCGCAACCAGTGGGTACGGGTCGGCGCCCCGGTCGAGGGAGGCGAGGAGGTCCTGCTGCACATCGAGGCCGCCTCCAACCCGGTCCTGCTCGACTACCACCCCTTCGTGCCGACACGACTCGGCGACATCGAGACCGCGCACCGCGACCCGCTGTACCGGCTGGCCCGGATGGACCTGGCGGTCTTCGACGAGACGGTGTGGCACCTGGTCATCGACCTGGAGGTGCTGGGCGAGCTGATGGCGGAGCTGCCCGTGGACTCCGGCCGGCGCCACGACATCCTGCGCGCGGTGGACCGGGCGCTCGACGCGCTGGACCTCCAGGACATCAACGGCACGGCGGCGAGCGCCCGTTCGGAACTGGACGGAGTGCTGTCCACCCCCGCCGAACCGTCCGCGCACCGGATCAGCGCGGTGGGCCACGCGCACATCGACTCGGCGTGGCTGTGGCCGCTGCGCGAGACGGTGCGCAAGGTGGCGCGTACCACGTCCAACATGACGGCTCTCCTGGACGACGAGAGCGAGTTCATCTTCTCCATGTCGCAGGCCCAGCAGTGGGCGTGGATCAAGGAGCACCGGCCCGAGGTGTGGGTCAAGGTGGTCAAGGCCGTCGAGGGGGGCCGATTCGTGCCGGCCGGGGGCATGTGGGTGGAGGCCGACACCAACATGCCGGGCTCGGAGGCGATGGCCCGCCAGTTCGTGCACGGCAAGCGGTTCTTCCTCGACGAGTTCGGGATCGAGAACGACGAGGCGTGGCTGCCGGACACCTTCGGCTTCGCCGCGGGCCTTCCGCAGATCATCAAGGCGGCGGGCTCCAAGTGGCTGCTCACCCAGAAGATCTCCTGGTCGCAGACGAACAAGTTCCCGCACCACACCTTCCAGTGGGAGGGCATCGACGGCACCCGGATCTTCACCCACTTCCCGCCCGTCGACACCTACAACTGCGCCATGAAGGGCAGCGAAATCGCCCACGCCGCACGGAACTTCAAGGACAAGGGCGTCGCTCGGCACTCGCTCGCGCCCACCGGCTGGGGCGACGGGGGCGGCGGCACGACCCGCGAGATGATCGCGAAGGCGGCGCGGCTGCGGGACCTGGAGGGCAGCGCGCGGGTGGTGTGGGAGACCCCGGCCGACTTCTTCGCCAAGGCGGAGGCCGAGTACGCCAACCCGCCGGTGTGGGTGGGCGAGCTGTATCTGGAGCTGCACCGGGCCACGCTGACCAGCCAGGCGAAGACCAAGCAGGGCAACCGGCGCAGCGAACACCTGCTGCGCGAGGCCGAGTTGTGGTCGGCGACAGCGGCGGTCCGGGTGCCCGCATTCGCCTACCCGTACGCCGACTTGGACCGCATCTGGAAAACGGTGCTGCTCCACCAGTTCCACGACATCCTGCCGGGATCGTCGATCGCCTGGGTGCACCGGGAGGCGGAGAAGACGTACGCGGCGGTCGCGGCCGAGCTGACCGCCCTCATCGAGCGGGCCCAGCGCGCCCTGGCGGGCGAGGGCACCCAGCCCCTGGTCTTCAACGCCGCCCCGCACACGCGGCACGCGGTGGCGGCGGGCGGCGCGGCGCTCGCCTCCGTCGAGAAGCCGGCCGAGCTGTCGGCCCGTCCGGGCGGCGGCTTCGTCCTCACCAACGCGCGGCTGCGGGTGGAGATCGACGCGCGGGGCCTGGTCGTCTCGGCGTACGACCTGATCGCCGACCGCGAATCGATCGCCCCGGACCGCCCCGCGAACCTGCTCCAACTCCACCCCGACTTCCCCAACATGTGGGACGCGTGGGACGTGGACGCGTTCTACCGCAACACGGTGACGGACCTCGTGGAGGTGGACGAGCTGGTGGCCGGGGACGGCGCCTCGGTGCGGGTGGTGCGGTCCTTCGGCGCGTCCACGGTGACCCAGCTCCTCACGCTCGCGCCGGGATCCTCGCGCCTGGACATCCGCACCGAGGTGGACTGGCACGAGACGGAGAAGTTCCTGAAGCTGGCCTTCCCGCTGGACGTGCACGCCGAGCGGTACGCGTCCGAGACGCAGTTCGGCCACTTCTACCGGGCGACGCACACCAACACGAGCTGGGAGGCCGCCAAGTTCGAGGCGTGCAACCACCGCTTCGTCCACCTGGAGGAGCCGGGCTGGGGCGTGGCACTGGTCACCGACTCGACGTACGGCCACGACGTGACGCGCACGGTGCGGCCGGACGACTCGGGCACGACAACGACCCTGCGCGTCTCCCTCCTGCGGGCCCCCCGCTTCCCCGACCCCGAGACCGACCAGGGTCGGCACCACTTCCACCACGCCCTGATCCCGGGCGCGACCATCGCCGACGCGGTGCGCGAGGGGTATGCGGTGAACCTCCCCGAGCGCAGGGTGCCCGGCGCCGCCCCGGTCGCCCCCCTGATCGAGGTCGACAACGACGCGGTGGTGGTGACGGCGGTGAAGCTGGCGGACGACGGGAGCGGGGACGTGGTGATCCGCTTCCACGAAGCCCACGGGGGCCGCGCCCGCGCCACCTTGACCCCGGGCTTCGCCACGGCCCAGGTGGTCCCGACGGACCTCCTGGAACGCCCCCTCGCGGAACCGGAGCTGACCCGGGGCGGCGTGGAGGTCGCCCTGAAGCCGTTCGAGCTGCGGACGCTGCGGTTCGGGCGGGCGTAGACGGCCCGAGCAGCAAGGGGCCCCTGCCCGGACGTCCGCCCGGGCAGGGGCCCCTTGGTGAGCTACAGGTTAGTTGTAGGGCCTGAGCATGGTGTTGGCCGCGAAGGTCCACGAGGCCGGGGTGGTGAAGGTGTAGCCGTCGAGGGGATGGTTGAGGGTGCCGTCAGGCTTGGTGATCCAGGTCAGCATCTTGGACGTGCCATCGCTGTAGCCGTACATGGCGCCGATGTCATCGAGGCCGTCACCATTGAAGTCGCCGCTGGCGAGCTTCATGTGATTGTGGTCGAAGTTGCCGGCGGCGGAGAGCCAAGCCGTGGCGGAAGAGGTGATTTTGCCGCCATGCTTCCCGTCATAGAAGTAGGTGGCGACCCCGTCATGGCCATCGGCGTAGTCGTACCAGAGCGCCAGATCGTCGACTCCGTCGTTGTTGAAGTCGCCGGCCTGCAGGTCGATCCGGTTCAGATCGGCCCAGTTGGCATTCGTGTAGGAGACGGTGCCGCCGTCCAGCCCGCCGGTGGGCGTGGCGAAGTACGTCCAGACCTTCGCGGTGCCGTCGTCGTAGACGTACCAGGCGGCGAGGTCGTCGCGGCCGTCACCATTGAAGTCACCGGTCACGGTTTTGGCGTGCTTCACGTCCCACCAGCCGGACTGCAGCGTTGAGCCGCCGAAGGGCAAGTTGAAGCCACCGCGGACATCCGCGGTCAGCGTGAACAGCCGGTCGGATCCGTCCGAATACGAGTACCAGATGCCGAGGTCGTCGCGGCCGTCGCCGTTGAAGTCCCCGGACTCCAGGGTCATGCTCCCGACATACCAGCTCCCCTTAGCCGACGTGTAGGAGAGGACGGGGAACTGGAATCCGCCGTCCGGCTTGCCGAAGGCGGTGAACACCCTCATGAGCCCGTCCCCGTAGTCGTACGTCATCGCCGCGTCCCCGCGGCCGTCACCGTTGTAGTCGCCGGTCGTGAACCGCATGCTGTTCACGTTCCAGGAGCCCACTCCGGAACTGTATGAGGAGAAGGGCTGCTTGAGTGTGCCGTCGGAGTTGGTGAGGAACGTTTGGAACGCGGAGTGCCCGTCGCCGTAGGTGTACCAGGTCGCCATGTCACTGCGTCCATCGCCGTTGTAGTCGTGCCGGATGGCGGTGCCACTGGACCACAGGGACTGGCTCTTGACGTTGTAGACGACCAGGTTGCCGCGGTCCTGCAGAAGGGCGTAGCCACCGGGAGCGGCGGTCTTCGTCTCCCACAGCTTGGTGATGCCGTCTGCCTTGTAGACGACGAAATTGCCGTCGTTCTGCACGATTGCGGTGGCCCCGGGGTTACCGGCGGTGTTGGTCGACCACAGTTGCTTGTTGGCGACCGAGGAGATGACGAGATTGCCATCGTCCTGCATGGTCAGCTTGGCGGACCGTGAGGCGAAGGACTTCCCGCTCGACAGCGTCGTTCCGGCCGGGATGCGGGATCCTCCGGTGATGCCGTCGATGATGAACCTGTCGCCGAAGGCGTAAGACGAACCAACGGGGACCCTGCCGGGCCAGCCGACCATGGAATTGTCGGTCTTGCGCGCCCAGAGGTCGGGCAGCCCGTCACCGGTGATGTCGCCCACCGAGCCGATGGAAGGGAAGTCGGTGGCGGTGACACCCGCGCCGATCTTCACGCGATTCGCCGCGTCGCCCCACGTAGTGGGGTCGAGGTTGCCGTTGGCCCCCTTCCGGCCGTCGCTACGGAATATGTCACCGGTGGCGTTGTCCCGCAGCCATAGGTCGGCGATGCCGTCACCATTCAGGTCCCCGGGGGCCACCACGGTGTACTTGTCCCAGTCACCGTTGCCGACCAGCACAGGGCCGTTGTCGTTGTCGAGGGTGCCCGCGGCCCTGCTGCCGTAGTACGCCCAGAGCTGCTTGCCCTCCTTGACGAGCAGGTCCGGATTGTGCTGGGGATCGTTGTTGATGTCTCCGGGGGTGATGATCTGGTCCGCGTCGAACCAGTGGTCGTCGCCCGTCCAGTCCGGACCGAAGTCGCAACCGAGGTCGGCGTCCTTGACCGGGCACGCGACAGACAGGCCGATGGGGTCGGAGCGGACGACGCCCTGGCCGTTGTTGGGGTAGGCCCGCAGGACTTTCCGCTTCTCAGTGGAGTCGTACTGAAGGGCCACGAGGTCGTTGTAGCCGTCCTGACCCCAGTCACCACGTGCCGTGACCTGTCCGCCGTCGAACGAACCGCCACCGTTCGCCGCCGTGGAGAACTGGGTGTTGCCCTGGCCGGCGTAGGTCAGCAGCGTTCCGTTGGAGTCGACGTTCCAGATGTCGCTGTTGCCGTCGCCGTTCAGGTCGTTCGGACCGTCACGGTCCTGAGAGCGCGAGGCGTAGTAGATGTAGGTGGTGGTGTCCGACCGGTTGCCCGCCTTGTCCACGCTGTAGGCGTATACGAAGTGAGGACCGTACCCGGGGGGCTGGACGGTTACCGGTACGCCGGGGGTGGTTTCTTGAGGAGTCGGCTCGTAGTCGGTCCACCAGGTGAAGCGGAAGACATCGGTGACCCCGTTGGCGTCGAAACTGAACGTGCCGGGGGTGCGGGCCTTGCCGGTCGCAGAACTACCGTCGGGATTGGTGGGCCAGCCGTTTTCACCGCTGGGGAACTGGGTGGAGGCGATGACAGGCGGTTTGGAGGGCCGGGTGCGGTCCACGGAGAACTTGCAGGTGTTCGACCATGAGGAGGTCGCACCGTCGGGGTCCTTGGCCTGCACCTTCCAGGTGTAGTCCCCTGTGGGCAGGTTCACGTCCGGGACGGACCAGGTTGCCACCTTGCCCTTCGCGGCCGGGATCGACTGGGTGACCGTGGGCGTGGTGGCCCCTGCCTTGAAGACCTGGAACTGGGCCGTCAGGTTACCGGCGTCCGGGTCGTCGATCGTCGCGTACAGGCTGATCCTGGTGTTGCCGATGAGGCCGCCTGCCGAGCAGGAGGTCCTGGGGTTGGTGCCCAGAGCACTCGGTGTCTTCGGCGGGTTGTTGTAGACCGTCTCAAGAGTGGCGGTCTTGGCGTCGAATTTCTTCCAACCGAACGTGTCGCCCTCGTCGCCCGCGTACAGGCCGAGATTCAGGCTGCTCCAGCTCTTGCTTGCCGCCTCCCGGACCTTGGAGGTCGCGTCGAACTCCAGGTTGCCGGCCGCACAGTCCTTGCTCCAGCCCTTGGACTCGTTGACCGTGTTCAGCCTGGTGCCCCGGGCGGGCTGGTTGTTCCACGTGGTCTTGGACGAGATCGCCCCGACGCTCCACAGCTCGACCGGCCGTGCCTGGCAGGACCAGGACCACGTGTTCTTGACACGAAACGTCGACGACTTGACCTGGGCGCCCTTGATATTGGACGTGTCCAGCTGGAAGAAGGACCGGGACAGGCCGTTGGTCTCCGCCTCGTAGCCGACCCGGACGACGTCCTTGGTGTTCCAGAACGACGTGTTCGGATACTTCTTGTAGACCCGCGTCCAATTCTGTCGCTGGCCCCAGGCCCAGGTCGGGTCGATGAAGACGGGGTACTTGGTGCCTGCATCGGTCAGCAGTGCCTGATCCGGTTTGATCTCCAGACTGTCCCCGGAGACTGTGGTCGGCATCTGCGCGTCCTTCGCGCCCGGTGCGGGGTCGAAGACGGTCGCTGGAGCGTCGGGTGCCGTATCCGTGGCCGAGAGCGCGGACTTGGCGAACTTGGCTCCTTGCGGGACAGTCGCGGAGCTGGTGGTCGTGGAGTCCCACATCAACGGCGTGGGGCTCGTGAAGACCGTCTGGCCGGCCGGGTTGACCGCCGTGATCGAGCCTGTTTGCTCATCGGTCGAGACATTCAGTCCGACCGTGTCCAACTTGTATTTCAGGGTGGCAAGTTGAGGGTTTTTTGCTGCTTCCGCGGACTTGACGACGAGGAGCTGAGAGAAGCCCTCCACTTCCGCCTTGAGCTGTAGATCGACGCCGGGCAGCACCTCGGAGTAGGTAGCCACATTGTCCGCCAGCGCAGGCTTCGGCAGAGCACTCGGCCACGTCAGGGTGAGGGTCCGGCCGTCCTTCACGCCTGAGAGCAGCGGTCCGGTGCCGCCGCCGGAGAACGTGACGGCGACGGTCGCGGCCCTTGGTGCGACGCTGCCGTCCGCCTTGAACGCCAGAGTCGCGTCCGTGGGCACCCAAGCTCCATCGCGCAGCATGCGCACCGGAGTCCCGTATCGCTTCAAGGACCACGTGCCGTCCGGCAGGGCCCAGGTGTCCGAGGACTCCGTACGCGCTGACGTCAACTCGAACGGCTGCCCAGTCGCCTTGGCCCTTTCCAGGGCGAAGTCCTCTGCGCTCTTGGAACCGTCGGCCACCGGATCCGGGTCGGCCGCCACCGCCGGTCTCGCCACTGCCGTTGTCGGCAACGCCACGAGACCGGAGGACACCAGGCCTGCTATTAGAGCGACAGCTACCACTCGCATTTGCGGTGGCCCTCCCGGTCGCCCTCTTCTTCGCGTCATGTTGTACACCCCACCCATCCTTCACTTCCAAGGGAACTGCAGAGGAGACCATATAGCGTCCCGCTGACAACGAACGGGAATTCCGCAGTCTCATACAGGTGCTTAATCGCCCACCTCGGCCAAGGCGTTTTATATCCCACAGACGGAACAAAGGGGATACATAGGGACACTGCTGATGACGCCGTCCCACCTGGAGGTTCACCGAACCTCCACGTGTCGATCGGAGGTTCGTGGCGGAAACGCCCGAGATGTTCAACTATTTGAATGTGCTTCCTGTAATTGAAAGTGAGCGTCCTCTTTACACGCCCTGTTAAGGTCCGGAGGTTGATTCCGAAAATTGTGCAGGGGGTGGGGGCGTGGGCCTGTTTGGCATACGCGCACTGGCGGTCACTGTGGCCGCCGCAGTCATAGCCGGGGTAGTTCCGGCCACATCGGCGTTTGCGGCAGGAAGGGATTCCCCCCTGCCGAAACCGTCGCTGAAACAGCCTGCGGCTGTGCCGGTGAAAAAGGCTGAGCCGGGTGGCGCGTCACGGCCTGACGCTGCGGCGGCGCATCCGTGGAAGACGCCGAAGGTGTCGTGGCCCACTGCCGGTTCGGCCGTGGTCGATCCCGCCGTGACGGGGCGAACGAAGGCTGAAGGGCTGCCCGTATCGGTGACAGCTCCTGCCGCGGGCGGCGCAGCGTCGGGGCCGCTGAAGGTGTCGGTGAAGGACCGCGGTGCCGCACAACGAGCGGGCGTGGAAGGCCTGTTGCTGTCCGTCGCTCCGGTCGACGAGAAGGCCAAACCGGGCTCCGCGCGGGTCGAGGTCAACTACTCCTCGTTCAAGGGGGCGTTCGGCGGTGACTGGGCGACCAGGCTGAGACTGGTCGAGCTCCCGGAGTGCGCGCTGACCACTCCGCAAGAAGCCAAGTGCCGTATCACCAGGCCAGTTGCGACCACGAACGACGTCAAGACGAACACGTTGAGCGCGACTGTCACGGTCTCCTCGGCGCCCGCGTCCGGCCACGGCAAGGCACTGACCGCGCAGAGCGCCAACTCGGCCGGGCCCATGGTCCTGGCCGCGACAGCCGAGACTGTCGGTCCGACCGGAAACTACAAGGCAACTCCCTTGCAGGCGTCCGGCTCGTGGACCGGTGGTGGCTCGTCGGGCGCGTTCAACTGGAACTACCCGATCAATGTGCCCTCTGTCCCGGGCGGCCTTCAGCCGACGGTGGCCCTGGGCTACAACTCGCAGTCCGTGGACGGACGTACGGCAGCCTCGAACAATCAGACCTCCTGGTTGGGTGACGGCTGGGACTGGGCGCCAGGATTCATCGAGCGGCGCTACAAGGCGTGTGACGACGACAAGACCGGCGGCACGAACACGACCAAGGTCGGCGACCAGTGCTGGTTCAACGACAACGCCACCATGTCGCTCGGCGGCAAGTCGACCGAGCTGGTCTACGACAAGGACAAGGGAGGCTGGCACGCCTCCGACGAGTCCGGGGCGAAGATCGAGAAGCTCACGGGCGCGAGCAACGGGGACAATGACGGGGAGCACTGGAAGGTCACCACGACCGACGGCACCCAGTACTTCTTCGGTCTGAACCACCTTCCCGGCTGGAAGGACTCATCGACGCCGACCACCAACTCGGCTTGGACGGTGCCGGTATTCGGCAACCAGGCGGGTGAGCCCTGCTACAACGCCTCGTTCGCTTCCGCCTGGTGTCAGCAGGCATGGCGCTGGCAGCTCGACTACGTAGTCGACCCGCATGGCGACGCCATGGCGTACTACTGGAACACCGAGACGAACAACTACGGCCGCAACGTGTCGGACACGACGGGCAAGTCGACGGTGACGTCGTATGTACGCGGAGGATGGCTGGACCACATCGACTACGGTCTGCGCGCGGACAGCGTGTACAGCGCAAAGGCCATGGGGCAGGTCAAGTTCGATGTCACCGAGCGTTGCTTGACAGCATGTGACAGCTTCGACGAGACGAACGCCAAGAACTGGCCCGACACACCGTTCGACCTGTACTGCAAGGACGGCGCGACGGAGTGCAAGTCCCAGTACGCGCCGAGCTTCTGGTCGCGCAAGCGGCTGGCCACGATCACGACCAAGGTACTGACCGGCGGCGCCTACAAGAACGTCGACTCCTGGGGGCTGAAGCAGGACTTCCCCACGGGCCAACCGGGTCAGGATCCGGCCGCCGGCGATGGCATCTCCACGCCGATGTGGCTGAAGTCGATCACCCGGACGGGGTTCGACGCCAGTGGGGCACAGGTCTCCCTTCCGCCAGTCACTTTCGCAGGCGTCCAGCGCCCCAACCGGGTCGACAAGCTGGGTGACGGCCTGGCGCCCATCGTCCGGCTGCGGCTCTACCAGATCACCACGGAGTCCGGCGGGACCATAGCGGTCACCTACTCCGACCCCGACTGCACGGCCTCCACTCTGCCGCCGGCGGACGCTACGAACACCACGCGCTGCTACCCGGTGAAGTGGGCGTTCGAGGGCGAGACGGCCAAGCAGGACTGGTTCAACTCCTATGTAGTGACGCAGGTGTTGGAGGGCGACAACCTGGCATCCACCCCCGACAAGGTCACCTCCTACTCCTACCTCGACGGTGCGGCCTGGGCCAAGGACACCGACGAGTTCACGAAGGCGGAGGACCGCGGCTATTCCGTCGCGCGGGGCTACGGCCGGGTGCAGGCCCGGACAGGTGCCGCCAACGACGCGAGGACGCTGTCCGAGGAGCGTTATTTCCGGGGCCTCGACGGCAGTGCGGTCAAGAACTCTGCCGGTGACCCGGTCACGGACCGACCGGAGTTCGCCGGAATGAAGCGTGAGGAGGCGACCTACAACGGCGACGACACCAACAAGCTCGTCTCCGCCACCTCATACACACCATGGCGCTCGGACGTGACCGCTTCCCGGTCCCGCACCGGTCTGCCCGACCTCACGGCGCGTTTCACCGGCACTTCGGAAGAGACCAAGCGCACCACGGTCACCGGCGGAGTGCGGAAGACGAAGACCACACGTGCTTTCGACGAGTACGGCATGATCACCAGTGAGTCGGACACCGGCGATGTCGACAAGCCCAGTGACGAGAAGTGCGTGACCACCGAGTACGCCCGCAACAAGGACAAGTGGATCCTTGACGCGATCTCCCGCACCCGGACGGTCGCCGTTCCGTGCGGCACGACCCCCGGCACCGGCGACGTCGTCGACGACGTGCGCAAGTACTACGACAACGGTGCTTTGGGAGCTGGTCCCACGAAGGGAGACATCACCAAGAGCGAGCGGATCAACGGCAGCGGTGACGGCTACGACACGGTCACTTCCGTGACGGGCTACGACACCTACGGTCGCGAACTGAGCTCCACCGACGCCTACGGCAAGCCCACGAGTACGGCATACACACCGGCCACGGGGGAGGTGCCCACGAAGAAGGCGGTCACCAACGCCCTCGGGCATACGGTGACGGCCTCCCTCGACCCGCTGCGCGGACAGACCACCCAGACCACGGACGCCAACGGGAAGGTCACGATCTCCGCTTACGACGCGCTCGGCCGACTGGCCAAGGTGTGGCTGCCGACCCGCTCGGCCGCCGTCTACCCGGACTCGCCCAACTACGCGTACGACTACCTGATCCGCAACGACGGTCCGACCGTCGTCACGACCAAGGCGCTGGACGAGAACGCGAAATACAAGACGAGCTACGCGTTCTACGACGGCATGCTGCGTCCGGTCCAGACCCAGCAGGCGTCCCGTGAGACGCTTGGAACCGCCGCGGCCAAGAGGCTGGTGACCGAGACTCTGTACGACACGCGTGGTCTGGCATGGCGCTCTTCGGGCACGTACGTGGCCGACGGCAGTGCCGAGCCCGTTCTGGTGACCGGCCAGGAGCTGAAGTACCCGGCTTCGACCGACACGGAGTACGACGGCGCCGGCCGTCCAACGGCCGTCATCTACAAGAAGTTCGGTGACGAGACCAAGCGGACCACCACCAGCTACACCGGCGACACCACCACCGTCGTTCCGCCCCAGGGCGGCGTGGCCAGCACCACGGTGACGGATGCGCTGGGTCGCAAGACCGAGCTCAAGGAGTACACGGACGCGGCACGGACTCACTCCCAGTCCACTACTTACAGCTACAACAAGCTCGGCCGCCTCTCGGAGGTCATCGATCCTTCGGGCGCGAAGTGGACGTATGCCTATGACGTCCGGGGCCGCCAGATCCAGACGGACGACCCCGACAAGGGCACGGTCAAGACGACCTTCGACCAGGGCGACCGGGCTACGGACGTCACCGACGCCCGCAGTATCACGCTGCACACCGACTACGACGCGCTCGGTCGCAAGACGGCGCTGAAGAACGGCACCACGGTGCTGTCGTCGTGGGCGTACGACACCGTGGCCAAGGGGCAGTTGTCCAAGGCCACCAGGTACGTGGACGGTCAGGCCTACGAGACCGCCATCACGAGCTACAACTCGCTCAACCAGCCGGTGAACACCCAGGTGACCATCCCGGCGGCCGAAGGCGCGCTGGCCGGCACCTACAAGTGGACGACCTCCTACGACCTCAACACCGGTAAGGAGCTGTGGACGAAGCAGCCGGCTCTGGGCGACCTGCCGGCCGAGACGGTCACCACCAAGTACGACGCGAATTCTGGCCAGCCGAAGATGGTGGGGGCCGGCAGTGACGCGTTGCTGGCCGACGTCACCTATGACTACTACGGGCGCGGCACCATCGAGAAGTACGGCTCGTTCGGGCAGCAGGTGACCCTCTCGAACGCCTACGACGACCACACGAGCGCACTGACGGACACGTACGTCGACAAGGACACCGCACCGCAGCGGGTGGAGGACAGCCACTACAAGTACGACCCCGCCGGCAACGTCACCTCCATTTCGACGTCGTACGGTCAGGACGCGACGCGCACCACGGACAACCAGTGCTTCGCCATGGACGGTCTGCTGCGGATCACCAACGCGTGGACAGCGAAGAGCGACTGTTCCGCGGCTCCGTCGGACACCACCGTCGGCGGCCCGGACGCGTACTGGACGTCGTACAGCTACGACGTGCTGGGCAACCGGCAGACGGAGACGCAGCACAAGACCGCATCCGGACCGGTCGCCGACACGGTCCGCACCTACGGTGCACCGGCCGCGGGCAAGCACGACCTGCCCAAGGTCACGCAGACCGGGACCGACCCGCACGAGGAGACCTACGCCTACGACAAGGCGGGCAACACCACGTCCCGCTCAACCGGTACCGCGGGTCCCCAGGTCCTGTCCTGGGACGCCGAAGGCCGCCTTGCCACCGTCACACAGAACGGAACTGCCAGCTCCTATCTGTACGACACCGAGGGCCAGCGCCTGGAGCGGAAGGACTCCACCGGGGCCACGCTGTACCTGCCGGACGGCAACGAACTGCTCCTCACCAAGACGGGTTCCGTCACCGGTACGCGCTACTACAGCGCCGGCGGCAAGACGATGGCGGCCCGCTCCGGAGGAAAGCTGTCCTTCCTGGTCTCCGGCCCGCACGGCACCAACACCACCCAGATCACGGCGGACAGTGCCCAGACCGTCTCGCGGCGCAAGTCCACCATCTTCGGCGGCGCGCGCGGTGACCAGGCCGCGCTGTGGGCCGGCGACAAGGGTTTCGTAGGCGGCACCAAGGACGCCGACGCGGGCCTCGTCCACCTCGGGGCCCGGGACTACGACCCGCTGCTCGGCCGCTTCATCTCGGTCGACCCGCTGTTCGTGAGTGACGATCCGCGCCAGTTCAACCCGTACGCGTACAGCAACAACAACCCGGTCAGCTTCTCGGACCCTACGGGTACGCAGATGGAAGAGTGCCGGAGCGGGATGTACACCTGCGAGACGAGCAGCCACGGGACCACGGTCACGGGATTCGGATCGAATTACGAATACCAGGTTGAGGTGGCGGGTGGAACCTTGGCTCCGGCATACGTGCAGAAAAAGCGCAAAAATCAATATATCTGCTCGAAGGATCCGGATTGCAGAAACACCTCCGGTGCCTCTATCGGTGGGAGCGGCGGGAAAGCAGCCGGCGCTGGGGACCAAGCCGACAAGGAGCAGGAACAAAAGAAGAAGAGTGTTTTGAGCAGCATCTGGGATGGCATCAAGGCCCCCGTGCAGTGGGTCGGTGATCATTGGGACGGAACGAAGGAATTTCTGGGCGTTGTGGGCTTTGGCGCCTGTATCGTGGCCTCGGTCGGCGTCTGCCTGGCAGCTGGCCTTACTGTTGCTAGTGCCAAGTTCTTCGGCGATGGCTTGATCGACGACAACTGGGACCTCAGTGCGTACTCCAAGGATCTGGCTTGGTCGACTGTCGGCGCTGGAAGCGCCGGAGCCTTCGGTCGAGCCCTCGGCGGCGCCAAGACCTGGCGAGAGGCGTATACCGCGTCACCGTTCGTCTCTGAGCCCACGTTGCTGGTGCTGCGTAAGGCCAGCGCTCTCAAGCATGCGATAATCCGCGATGGCGGCAATCGGATCAACTGGGGTGTCACATACGGGAATCTTTCCATAAATGCCGCTTTCAACACGGTGTTCTGCTCGTCGGGGAGTGCCAGCCTCGGCTCGTATCTCCCGCACGGCGGGATCTGCTAGAGGGCGGATGGGCTGCGGGGAGGGGGCTCAAGCACTCCCCGCAGCGCTCCCGCGGTTAGGCCGGCTGTAAACGGAAATTTTCAAGGCAAGGACTGGCGGATGGTAGGCGACGCGCGGCGTAAAACACTGCGGAGAAGGTCCGTGATCGTGCTTTCTTGGATCCATACGCTGAGCTTCGGATTTTTCGGCTTTTTGATGACGCAGATTGATCATGGTAGTCGTGGCGGTCTCATGAGTGGTGCTGCCTCCTGCTTCGGTACTATTGCCATCGTTCGACGAATCTTCGGAGCAAGGGTCATCCTTGATCGGCAGGTTACCGTCATTAACCCGGTGTTTACGTACCGAATTCCGTACAGTTCCATCAAGGAGGTCGTGGTCAATGGCGGAGGTTCGCTTGTCATATGCGGCATCGACGGCGGCCTCACCTACGTTTCAGCCTTCAATGGTTCGCTGATAGACAAGTTCGTCGGAAGTTCTCTCAAGGCTGCCGGTAGTATTGATGAGCGCCGACATGAAGAGCGTCGGCGCGCGGGTAAAAGCGAATCTTCGAGTCGTCCGTCGCGGTCGGTGTCGCGCGCCTGGGTCGCGGACGCTTTCCTTGCGGCCGCTATTTTCTGCGCTGTTTGTGCTGGAATTATCGGCATCTAGAGGTGATTGGAGGGGGCTGTTTCACCCGGAGTCCTGAGCAACCTCGTTCCCGTGGCATGCGCAGTCCCGGTGGCCGCGTTTGGCTACCGGGACTGGCGTCACCGCCCTGACGCGTCCGTCCTCACACCCCCCGGAACCACACCGTCGCCAGCGGCGGCAGGGTCAGGGAGAGGGACAGCGGGCGGCCGTGGGACGGAGTGGGCTCCGGTTTGAGGGGGTCGGGGTTCAGGACGCCGCCTCCGCCGTAGCGCGACTCGTCCGTGTTCAGGACTTCCTGCCAGGCGGCGGGGCCGTCCGGGACGCCCAGGCGGTATTCCGCGCGGACCACGGGGGAGAAGTTGGAGACCGACAGCAGCGGCGTGCCCTGCGCGTCGTGGCGGAGGAAGGCGAAGACGTTGTCCTCGGCCGCGTCACCGGCCACCCACGAGAAGCCCGACGGGTCGGTGTCGCGCTCCCACAGGGCGGGCTCGGCCGCGTACACCGCGTTCAGGTCGCGGACCAGGTCGCGTACGCCCCGGTGGTCCGACTCGGCGCTGTAGGAGGGGTCGAGCAGCCACCAGTCCGGGCCGTGGCCCTCCGACCACTCCGCGCCCTGCGCGAACTCCTGGCCCATGAACAGGAGTTGCTTGCCGGGGTGGGCCCACATGAAGCCCAGATAGGCGCGGTGGGTGGCGCGCTGCTGCCACCAGTCGCCGGGCATCTTGGAGACGAGGGACCGCTTGCCGTGGACCACCTCGTCGTGCGAGATGGGCAGCACGTAGTTCTCGCTGTACGCGTACACCATCGAGAACGTCATCTCGCTGTGGTGGTACTTGCGGTGCACCGGCTCGTGCTGGACGTAGCCCAGTGAGTCGTGCATCCAGCCCATGTTCCACTTCAGGCCGAAGCCGAGGCCGCCGTGGTCGGTGGGCCGGGTGACGCCGTCCCAGGCCGTGGACTCCTCGGCGACGGTCACGACGCCGGGGCAGCGCCGGTAGACCGTGGCGTTCATCTCCTGGAGGAAGGCCACCGCGTCCAGGTTCTCCCGCCCGCCGTGCTCGTTGGGCGTCCACTCGCCGTCCTCGCGCGAGTAGTCCAGGTACAGCATCGAGGCCACCGCGTCCACGCGCAGGCCGTCGACGTGGAACTCCTCGCACCAGTACGTCGCGTTCGCCACGAGGAAGTTGCGGACCTCCTTGCGGCCGTAGTCGAATTCGAGGGTGCCCCAGTCCGGGTGCTCGGCGCGCAGCGGATCCTCGTGCTCGTACAGGGTGCGCCCGTCGAAGCGCGCCAGCGCCCAGTCGTCCTTGGGGAAGTGCGCGGGCACCCAGTCCACGAGCACCCCGATGCCCGCCTCGTGCAGCGCGTCCACCAGGAAGCGGAAGTCGTCGGGCGTGCCCATGCGTGAGGTCGGGGCGTAGAAGCCCGTCACCTGGTAGCCCCACGAGCCGCCGTAGGGGTGCTCCGCCACGGGGAGGAACTCCACATGGGTGAAGCCCAGGTCCTTGACGTAGGCGGGGAGCTGATCGGCGAGCTGACGATACGTCAGGCGCGGGCGCCAGGACGCCAGATGGACCTCGTAGACGGAGAAGGGCGACTCGTGGACCGGGCGGGCCGCCCGCCGCGCCATCCACGCCTCGTCCCGCCACACATGGTGCGACTCGGTGACGATCGAGGCGTTCGCGGGCGGCACCTCCGTGCGCTGCGCCATCGGGTCGGCCCGCAGGGTGTGGGTGCCGTCGGGGCGCATGATGTCGAACTTGTACAGGGCGCCGTCCCCGACGCCAGGCAGGAACAGCTCCCACACCCCGGACGAGCCGAGCGAGCGCATGGGGTGGGCGGTGCCGTCCCAGTAGCTGAAGTCGCCGGTGACCCTGACCCCCTGGGCGTTGGGCGCCCACACCGTGAACCGGGTGCCGGTGACGCCCTGGTGGGCCATCGGGCGGGCGCCCAGCGCCGTCCACAGCTCCTCGTGCCGGCCCTCGCCGATCAGATACAGATCGAGATCACCGAGCGCGGGCAGGAAGCGGTACGGGTCCTGGATCTCGATCTCGGCGTCGTCATAGGTCACGAGCAGCGTGTACTCGGGAATCGCGCGCAGCGGCAGCACCCCGGAGAACAGGCCGTCGCCGTCGTCGTGCAGCTCGGCCCGCAGCCCCTTGCCGAGCACGGTCACCGCCTGGGCGTACGGGCGCAGCGCCCGGAAGGCGATCCCGCCGCGCACCGGATGCGCGCCGAGCAGGGAGTGCGGATCGTGATGCCCGCCCGCGAGCAGGCGCGCCCGGTCCGTGTCGGGCAGGGGCGCCCCGGGCCGTACGCCACGACTCGCGGTCCGGCGCGGGGCCGCCGCCTGGCGCGGCGCGGGCGGTGCCTTCGCGGGCTTCGCCGCCGGTTTCGCGGCGGACTTCGCGGCGGACTTCGTCGCGGTCACCGGCTCGGCGGTGCCGGGGGCGGGTTCGGAGGAGTTGCGGGCGGGGCGGGGGGTCACGGGGTCTGCCTCCTCAAGTGGCTTGTTTCACAGGTGAGTTCACGCCCCGGCCAGCCGGCGGATCGCCGCCATCGGCACGGGCAGCCAGTCGGGGCGGTGCCGGGCCTCGTAGAGCACCTCGTACACCGCCTTGTCGGTCTCGTACGCGCGCAGCAGCTCGGGGCTCTCGCGCGGGTCGGAGCCCGACCGTGCCGCGTATCCCGCGCAGTACGCGGCCCGGCACTCCTCGGCCCAGCCCGGGTTCGCGGGCCGTGCGGTGCGGGCGGCGTAGTCGAAGGAGCGCAGCATGCCCGCGACATCGCGGACGGGGGGCTGGGGGCGGCGGCGCTCGGCGAGCGGACGGGCCGGCTCGCCCTCGAAGTCGATCACCGACCAGCTCCCGTCGGCCGGGCGCAGAGCCTGGCCCAGGTGCAGATCGCCGTGGACGCGCTGGGCGGTGCCCGCCGACGTGAGCGCCGCGACCGCCTCGAAGGCGGCCCGCAGCCGCGGGACGTACGGGCCGAGCGAGGGCACCGCCTGCGCGGTGGCGTCCAGGCGCTCGGTCATCGCGGCGGCGATCAGCTCGGTCTGCGCCGGGCCGAG
Organism: Streptomyces sp. ASQP_92; assembly: GCF_025399895.1. Lineage (GTDB taxonomy): Bacteria > Actinomycetota > Actinomycetes > Streptomycetales > Streptomycetaceae > Streptomyces. Next base: position 139,559 of record NZ_JAODUA010000010.1, read on the forward strand.
GGTGAGGGGCGGGAAGGCGTCCGCGAGGGCGAGGTGCACCTCGGCGGTGGCCCGCCCCAGCTCGTACGACTCGTCGGTGAAGGGACGGCCCTGGGCGAGCGAGGCGAGCGCCAGGGTCCAGCCGTCGTCGGCGCCGCGCAGGAACGGCTGGAGCACCCCGAGGGTGGCCGCCTCCGGCTCGGATGTGTGGAACCAGGCGGCCGGCGCGGGCACCCGGTCGCAGCCCTGGCGGGTCAGCGCCCAGGGCAGTTCGAGATCGGGATTGACGCCCGGCTGGACCCGCCGGAACACCTTCAGGATGAACGTATCTCCGTACACCAGTGAGGTGTTGGACTGCTCGACGCCGAGCAGCCGCGGCGCGAGGCCCGGCGGGATCGTCACCTTTGGATCGTGCTCGAAGCTCAGCGGACCCACCGTGCCCGGGTTGCGCAGCCGCTCCAGGAGCAGGGCCGCGGACTGCGGGTCGTGGAGGGCGTCGTACACCGCGCGGCCGGCCAGCGGGCCCTGGCTCGCGTGCCCGATGAGGGCGGGGGCGAGCCGTGGCGGGAGCTGGTCGCGCACCCCGATCAGGAGTTGGTAGCAGTCGGCCGGCGCCGCCGTCGCCTGGGCCGGGGCCGGGGAGTGTTCGGTGCGGACGAGCAGATGCAGGAGGCCCGGCAGCAGCTCGGTCGCGGTGAGCAGGACGAAGTCGGTGACGGGACGCCCCTTGCCCGCGAACCAGCGCTGCCGTGGCAGCCATTCGTGCAGGAGCGGGGCGAGTGAGGTCAGCAGCCGGGTGGGTGGGAGGCCGGTGGTACGGGGCGGTGCGGCCTTCGGCATGGCAGCGCATCCTTTCCCCGGGCACACAATCGATTTGCGCAGAGTGTCCCGGATTGCAACAGAAGCTGTCCGGCGGCGCGCGGGGTTCGGGGTTCAGAGTGCCCCGGGTGGAGCGGCGGAAACCGCTCCGCCCGGGGCGGCGGGTCAGATGGCCGCGGGGTCCTTCCGCAGCCGGAACCAGTAGAAGCCGTGTCCCGCGAGGGTGAGCAGATAGGGCCACTCGCCGATCGCCGGGAAGCGCACCCCGCCGATCAGCTCCACCGGGTGCATCCCGTTGAACGCCCGCAGATCCAGCTCGGTGGGCTGGGGGAAGCGCGAGAAGTTGTGCACGCACAGGACCAGGTCGTCGCCCCGCTCGCGCAGGAACGCGAGGACGGCAGGGTTCGACGACATCAGCTCGGTGTACGAGCCGAGCCCGAAGGCCGGGTTCTGCTTGCGGATCTCGATCATGCGCCGGGTCCAGTGCAGCAGCGAGGACGGCGAGGCCATGGCGGCCTCGACGTTGGTCACCTGGTAGCCGTAGACCGGGTCCATGATCGTGGGCAGATAGAGCCGGCCGGGGTCGCACGAGGAGAAGCCCGCGTTGCGGTCCGGGGTCCACTGCATCGGGGTGCGCACCGCGTCGCGGTCACCGAGCCAGATGTTGTCGCCCATGCCGATCTCGTCGCCGTAGTACAGGATCGGCGAGCCGGGCAGTGAGAGCAGCAGCGCGGTGAACAGCTCGATCTGGTTGCGGTCGTTGTCGAGCAGCGGGGCGAGCCGGCGCCGGATGCCGATGTTGGCCCGCATCCGGGGATCCTTGGCGTACTCCGCGTACATGTAGTCGCGCTCTTCGTCCGTGACCATTTCGAGGGTGAGCTCGTCGTGGTTGCGCAGGAAGATGCCCCACTGGGCGTTCTTGGGGATCGCCGGGGTCTTGGCGAGGATTTCCGAGACCGGGTAGCGGGACTCGCGGCGCACCGCCATGAAGATGCGCGGCATCACCGGGAAGTGGAACGCCATGTGGCATTCGTCGCCGCCCTTGGTGTAGTCGCCGAAGTAGTCGACGACGTCCTCGGGCCACTGGTTGGCCTCGGCGAGCAGCACCGTGTCCGGGTAGCTCGCGTCGATCTCGGCCCGCAGCCGCTTGAGGAACTCATGCGTTGCCGGAAGGTTTTCGCAGTTGGTTCCCTCCTTCTGGTACAGGTAGGGCACCGCGTCCAGGCGGAAGCCGTCGATGCCGAGGTCCAGCCAGAACCGCAGGGCGGAGACGATCTCCTCCTGCACCGCCGGGTTCTCGTAGTTGAGGTCGGGCTGGTGGGAGAAGAAGCGGTGCCAGAAGTACTGCTTGCGCACCGGGTCGAAGGTCCAGTTCGACGTCTCGGTGTCGACGAAGATGATCCGGGCCTCGGGGAACTGTTTGTCGTCGTCGGCCCAGACGTAGTAGTCGCCGTAGGGACCCTCCGGGTCCTGGCGCGACTCCTGGAACCACTGGTGCTGGTCGCTGGTGTGGTTCATCACGAAGTCGATGATCACGCGCATGCCGCGCTGGTGGGCGGCATCCACGAACTCCACGAAGTCGGCGAGGTCGCCGAACTCGGGCAGTACGGCCGTGTAGTCCGAGACGTCGTATCCGCCGTCCCGGAGCGGGGATTTGAAGAACGGCGGCAGCCAGAGGCAGTCGACGCCCAGCCATTGCAGATAGTCCAGCTTGGCGGTGATGCCCTTGAGATCCCCGACGCCGTCGCCGTTGCTGTCCTGGAAGGACCGCACGAGCACCTCGTAGAACACCGCACGCTTGAACCACTCGGGGTCGCGGTCCTTGGCGGGGGTGTCCTCGAAGGTGTCGTGGACGGGCTCGTTGACGATCATGGTGTGGGTGACCCTCCGATCGGCGGGGACGGTCGCAGGACCAGGATGTGCGCGGGCGCTCGGCCCGGATCCAGGCGCACGTAGTTGGTCCTGCCCCAGTGGTAGGTCTCTCCGGTGAGCTCGTCGCGCACCGGGACGGACTCGTCCCAAGCGAGGCCGAGCGCCGGCATGTCCAACGAGACCGTCGCCTCCTGGGTGTGGTGGGGGTCGAGGTTGGCGACCACCACGACGGTGTTCGACCCGGCGCGCTTGCTGTAGGCGATCAGCGCGTCATTTCCGGTGTCGTGGAAGTGGACCGAGCGCAACTGTCGCAGCGCCGGATGGCGGCGCCTGATGCGGTTGAGGGAGGTGATCAGCGGTGCGATGGAGCGGCCTTCCCGCTCGGCCGACTCCCAGTCGCGGGGCTTGAGTTGATACTTCTCGGAGTCCAGATACTCCTCGCTTCCGGCCTTGGCGGGGGCGTTCTCGCACAGCTCGTATCCGGCGTAGACGCCCCAGCTCGGCGAGAGGGTCGCGGCCAGCACGGCCCGCACCTCGAAGGCCGGGCGGCCGCCGTCCTGGAGGTAGCCGTGCAGGATGTCCGGGGTGTTCACGAAGAAATTGGGCCGCATATAAGCCGCGGTCTCGTTCGCCAGTTCGGTGACGTAATCGGTGAGTTCGTGCCGGGTGGTACGCCAGGTGAAGTAGGTGTACGACTGCTGGAAGCCGATCTTGGCGAGGGTGCGCATCATCGCGGGCCGGGTGAACGCCTCGGCCAGGAAGATCACGTCCGGGTCGGAGCCGTTGATCTCGGCGATGACCTTCTCCCAGAAGACCACCGGCTTGGTGTGCGGATTGTCGACCCGGAAGATCCGTACGCCGTGCTCCATCCAGAACCGCAGCAGCCGGACGGTCTCCTTGATCAGGCCGGGCATGTCCTGGTCGAAGGCGATCGGGTAGATGTCCTGGTACTTCTTGGGCGGGTTCTCGGCGTACGCGATCGAGCCGTCGGCCCGGTGGTGGAACCACTCGGGGTGCTTGTCGACCCAGGGGTGGTCGGGGGAGCACTGGAGGGCGAAGTCGAGCGCCACCTCCAGGCGCAGATCGCGGGCGGTGGACACGAAGGCGTCGAAGTCGTCCAGGGTGCCCAGGTCGGGGTGGATCGCGTCGTGGCCGCCGTCCGGAGAGCCGATCGCCCAGGGTACGCCGACGTCCCAACGCCCGGCTTTGAGGCTGTTGTTGGGGCCCTTGCGGTGGGTGGTGCCGATGGGGTGGATCGGTGGCAGATAGACCACGTCGAAGCCCATCGCGGCGACCGCCGGCAGCCGCTCGGCCGCGGTACGGAACGTGCCGGAGACCGGCCGGCCCCGGCTCTTGACGACGGCTCCCTCCGAACGCGGGAACAGCTCGTACCAGGACCCGTACAGGGCGCGCTCGCGCTCGACGAGCAACGGCATCCGGGCCGATGAGGTCACCAGCTCGCGCAAGGGGTAGGCCGCCAGCGCGGCGTCCGTCTGGGGAGCGAGGGCCGCGGCGAGCCGGGCCTCGGGGGAGCGGGCCGTGTCGCGCAGGGCGTCCACGGCGGCGAGCACCGCCTCGCGCCCCTTGGCCTTGGGCACCCCGGCGGCGGCCCGCTCGTACAGCGCGGCGCCCTCGGCCAGGACGAGCTCGATGTCCTGGCCCGCCGGGATCTTGATGCCCGCGTGATGGCGCCAGGTCGCCAGCGGGTCGCCCCAGGCCTCGACGGCGTACGTCCACACGCCCTCGGTGTCGGCGGTGATCTCGGCGCCCCAGCGGTCGGTGCCGGGGGCGAGCTCCCGCATGGGTGTGAAGGGCCTCGCCCGCCCTCTGGGGTCTCTCAGCACGACATTGGCGGCTACGGCGTCATGGCCCTCGCGAAAGACGGTGGCGGTGACCTGGAAGCTCTCCCCGGTCACCGCCTTGGCGGGCCTTTTGCCGCACTCGACGGCGGGGCGTACGTCGAGCACGGGGATGCGGCCGATTGACGGGTTCGGGTTCACGGGCTCACCTGCGGGTGATTGGTAGGGTTTGCCGCGTTTGCGGGAATCTGTCCTTTTTAACTGCTCCGTTGACGGCTGACCGGCTGCGGGCATGGCCGCTCCTGTCCGCGTTCACTCGAATGGCGTGCGGGAGAGAGTGCGGGAATGCGTTACCGGATGAGCCTTCCACGGTGTGCGGGTGGGCATTCCGGCGGTTTGTTAACTACCTGCGCGTAACGGTTCGGGCAAGGAGGACGTCCGGGCTCCCTTCGGGCGACGGCGCGAACCGTGCGCACCGGTCACGGGGGTGACGCCGTGTCAGCGCGGCGCCCTCCCGGAAGCGGAATCCGGCGGCGCCCGGCCGCGAGGCGCCGTGGCCGACGGGGCGCACCCGCACTACCTTCGGGAGTGAAGGAGGGGCGCACATCGCGGTGTGCCCACCCCGATACGTACGTCCCCTGCAAAGGTGGAAGCGTGAAGGCAATCCGTCGATTCACCGTGCGCCCTGTCCTGCCCGACGACCTGCGGCCGCTCAGCGACCTCGCGCGCAATCTGCGCTGGTCCTGGCACACCGAGACCAGAGAACTCTTCCAGTTCGTGGACCCCGACGGCTGGCGGGCGGCGGGTGAGGACCCGGTGCGGCTGCTGGGGACCGTCAGCGCCGCCCGGCTCGACTCGCTCGCCCAGGACCGCCGCTTCCTGCGCCGTCTCGCCGCCGCCGCCGACGACCTCGACGACTATCTGCACGGCCGCCGCTGGTATCAGGAACAGGGCGGTGAACTCCCGTCCGCCATCGGCTACTTCTCTCCCGAGTTCGGCATCACCGCGGCCCTGCCCCAGTACTCCGGCGGCCTCGGCATCCTCGCCGGCGACCACCTCAAATCCGCAAGCGACCTCGGTGTTCCGCTCATCGGGGTCGGCCTCCTCTACCGCCACGGCTACTTCCGCCAGTCGCTCTCGCGCGACGGCTGGCAGCAGGAGCACTACCCCCTGCTCGACCCCAACGAGCTGCCCGTCTCCCTGCTCCGGGAGGCCGACGGCACCCCCGCCCGGGTCTCGCTCGCGCTGCCCGGCGGCCGGGCCCTGCACGCCAGCATCTGGCAGGCCCGGGTCGGCCGGGTGCCGCTGCTCATGCTCGACTCGGACGTCGAGGAGAACGCGCCCGGCGAACGCGATGTCACCGACCGGCTCTACGGCGGCGGCAGCGAGCACCGGCTGCTCCAGGAGATGCTGCTCGGCATCGGCGGGGTGCGCGCGCTGCGTACGTACTGCCGTCTGACCGGACACCCGGAACCCGAGGTGTTCCACACCAACGAGGGCCACGCCGGCTTCCTCGGGCTCGAACGCATCCGTGAACTCGCGGGCGAGGGGCTGGAATTCGACGCCGCCCTCGAATCGGTGCGGGCCGGAACCGTGTTCACCACCCACACCCCGGTGCCCGCCGGCATCGACCGCTTCGACCGCGAACTGGTCGCCCGCCACCTGGGAGACGACGCCGAACTGCCCGGCGTCGACGTCGAGAAGATCCTGCGGCTCGGCATGGAGACCTACCCCGGCGGCGAGCCCAACCTCTTCAACATGGCCGTCATGGGACTGCGGCTCGCCCAGCGCGCCAACGGGGTCTCCACCCTGCACGGCGCGGTCAGCCGGGAGATGTTCGCGGGGCTTTGGCCCGGCTTCGACGCGCAGGAGGTGCCGATCACCTCCGTCACCAACGGCGTGCACGCCCCGACGTGGGTGGCGCCCGAGGTGTTCCGGCTCGGCGCCCGCCAGATCGGCGCGGGCCGCACCGAGGACGCGATGACCGTCGGCGGCTCCGAACGCTGGGACGCGGTCGCCGACATCCCGGACGCCGAGATCTGGGAGCTGCGCAGGGAACTGCGCGAGCAGCTCGTCACCGAGGCCCGGGAGCGGCTGCGCGCCTCCTGGCGCCAGCGCGGCGCCGGAGCGGCCGAACTGGGCTGGATCGACGGGGTGTTGAGCCCCGACGTGCTCACCATCGGCTTCGCCCGGCGGGTGCCCTCGTACAAGCGGCTCACGCTGATGCTGCGCGACCGCGACCGTCTGATGGAGCTGCTGCTGCATCCGACCCGGCCGGTGCAGATCGTCGTCGCGGGCAAGGCGCACCCGGCCGACGACGGCGGCAAGCGCCTGGTGCAGGAACTGGTGAAGTTCGCCGACGACCCGAGGGTGCGCCACCGGATCGTGTTCCTGCCCGACTACGGCATGGGGATGGCGAAGAAGCTCTACCCCGGCTGCGACGTCTGGCTCAACAACCCGCTGCGCCCCTTGGAGGCCTGCGGAACCAGCGGCATGAAGGCGGCCCTGAACGGCTGCCTCAACCTGTCGGTCCTGGACGGCTGGTGGGACGAGTGGTTCGAGCCGGACTTCGGCTGGGCCATCCCGACCGCCGACGGCTCGGCCACCGACGAGGACCGGCGCGACGAGCTGGAGGCCAACGCGCTGTACGACCTCATCGAGGACCGGGTCGCCCCGCGCTTCTACGAGCGGGGCACCTCCGGGCTGCCCGACCGCTGGATCGAGATGGTCCGCCAGACCCTCACCACACTGGGTCCCAAGGTGCTCGCGGGGCGCATGGTGCGGGAGTACGTCACCCGGCTGTACGCGCCCGCCGCCGCGGCCCACCGCACCCTCGAACCGTCCACGGCAGGCGAGTTGGCGCGGTGGAAGGCGCGGGTCAGGGGCGCCTGGCCGCGGGTCGCGGTCGATCACGTCGAGGCGCTGGCACCGGTGGCCGCGGCTCCGGGCGGCACCGCGGAGCTCGGCTCCACCCTGGCGCTGCGGGTGCGGGTCGCGCTCGGGGAGCTCGGGCCCGACGACGTCGAGGTGCAGGCGGTGGCGGGCCGGGTGGACGCCGCGGACACCATCGCGGACGCCGCCGCGTTCCCGCTGAAGCCGACCGGCGGCCCCGACCTGGAGGGCCGCTGGATGTACGAGGGCCCGCTCGCCCTCGACCGCACGGGCCCCTTCGGCTACACCGTCCGGGTGCTGCCGGCCCACCCCCACCTCGCGACCCACGCGGAGCTGGGTCTGGTGGCGGGGCCGACCGAGGCGACCGGGGAGGGCGCGGGCGTCCTCATGCGCTGAGTCCGCGCCCCGAGTCCGCGCCCCGAGAAGGCGCGGACATGGGCGGTGCCCGGAGCCTTGTGGGCTCCGGGCACCTTCACTTTCCGGCCAGCCGCCTGGTCAGAAGGTGAGTTTCCTCAAGGGGAACGTCACGGCTGTCGAAGCCCGGAGGTTCAGAAGGTCAGCTTGAAGTCGGTGATGGTGCCGACGTCCTGCGCCGCCTTGTCCTGGACCTTGAGCTTCCAGGTGCCGTTCGCCGCGACGCTGGAGGCGTTCACGGTGTACGTCTTGTCGAGGTTGCGCGTCGAGTCCGAGGACGAGCTCTTGAGCCGGAACGACGTGCCGTTCGGGGCCACCAGGTCGATCTGGAGGTCGCCGATGTAGGTGTGGGTGATCTTCACGCCGACCTGGAGGGTGGCCGGCGCGTTGCCGGTGATCCCCGAGACGGTGACCGGGTCGGTGACCGCGGCGCCCGGGTAGTCCGGGATGGCCACCTGGCTGGTGCTCTCGAAGACCTTGCCACCAGGGTTGCCGCCACCGGCACGGGCGCCGACGTTGATGCCCGCCCAGGCGTTGGTGACGTTGGTGACCTCGGCGCTGTTCGCGCCGTACAGCTCGGTCGCCGCGGCGATGGTGCCGGCGCGGGCACCCGCGTAGTTGGTGCTGGAGTTGAACTTGGTGGTCAGCGCCTTGTACCAGATGAGCTGGGCCTTGTCGCGGCCGATGCCGGTGACCGGCAGGCCGTCGGAGGTCGGCGAGTTGTAGGTCACGCCGTTGATGACCTTGGTGCCGCTGCCCTCGGAGGCCAGGTAGAACCAGTGGTTCGCGGGTCCCGAGGAGTAGTGGACGTCGAGGTTGCCGACGCCGGAGTACCACGCGTCCGCGGAGCCGCCGTCCTTGCTCGGCTTGTCCATGTAGCGCAGCGGGGTGCCGTCACCGTTGATGTCGATCTTCTCGCCGATGAGGTAGTCACCCGGGTCGGCGGAGTTGTTCGCGTAGAACTCCACCGACGTGCCGAAGATGTCGGAGGTCGCCTCGTTCAGACCGCCGGACTCGCCCGAGTACTCCAGGCCCGCGGTGGCGGCCGTGACGCCGTGCGACATCTCGTGGCCGGCCACGTCGAGCGCGGTCAGCGGGTCGTTGTTGCCGGACCCGTCGCCGTACGTCATGCAGAAGCAGCCGTCGTCCCAGAACGCGTTCACGTACGAGTTGCCGTAGTGGACGCGGGAGTAGGCGGCGACGCCGTCGCCCCGGATGCCGCTGCGGCCGAAGACGTTCTTGTAGAAGTCCCAGGTGGCTCCGGCGCCGTAGGCGGCGTCGGCGCCCGCGGTCGCGGCGTTGGTGTTGGTGCCGTCACCCCAGGTGTCGGTGGACTGGGTGAACAGCGAACCGGTGCCGGACGTACCGTGGTTGAGGTTGTACGTCTTGTGGCCGCCGCGGCCCGTGTCGGTCAGCGTGTAGCTGGAACCGGACTGCGAGGTGCCGAGGGTGACCGTGCCGCTGTAGCGGGTCTTGCCCACGCCGGTCTCGATGCCCTGCCACTGGTGCAGCTTGGCACCCGTCTTGGCGTCCGTGATGACGTGCAGCTGGTTCGGGGTGCCGTCGTCCTGAAGCCCGCCCACGACGGTCTCGTACGCCAGGGTCGGCGCGCCGTTGACCATCCAGATGACCTTGCGGGCGCTGTCGGCCTTGTCGGCCTTGGAGCCGGCGGCCTTGGCGGCCTTGAGGGCCGTGGTGGTGGCGGTGGCCGGGGCATCGGCCGGGGCGCTCGTGGAGATGTCCTTGAGCTGGGCGCTGTTCGCCTTGATGACGCCCTTGGTCTTGCCGGCCGCGGTGTCGACCATCAGGTCGCCGCCGAGCACGGGCAGGCCCTGGTAGGTGCGCTCGTAGCGGGTGTGCGTGGTGCCGTCCTGGTCCTTGGACACATCGTGGACGACCAGCTTCTCCTGCGCGCCGAGGCCGAGTTCCTTGGCGGTGGCCGCCGTGGTCGCGGTGGCCGTGCGTATGAGCTCGGCACGCTGGGAGGGGGTGAGGCTCGCGGGCAGGGCGCCCGGGTTGCGTACTGCCTGGGCCTTGAGGGCCGAGGCGGCCGCGGAGTCGTCGGGGCGTGCGCTGGCGCTACCTGCCTGGACGCCGACGCTGAGCATGGCGGCTGCGGCGATCAGGGCGCCGGTGGCGGTGGCACGACGACGGTGCGTGGATCTCACGCGAACTCCTTCTGCGAGGGGGATCCGGTCGACTGGGTGGGGCCGACCGGGCAGAGCAAAGCGGAGCAAGTGCGGCAACGAGATGTGCTGCGCGAAAACTTTGTGCGAGGAACGGGGGAAGAGTGCCAGCAGGGGAGAACCCGTGTCAGGAGCGCGTCAATAAGTTGGCCGAAAACCGTCCGTTGTCCGAAGGTCGTCGTTCGTTAAGCGGACGTTTCGTGGACGCGTGCGGCGATACCGTCCACAAGTCGGCCGAGGCCGAAACCAAAGAGCGAGTCCAAGTCCGGCTCGAACGGTTCGTGTTCGAACACCGTGGTCAGGACGGGGTATCCACCGCCCGACACGATGGCCGCAAACCGCCCCCCGTTGCGGGCCATCCACGCGTCGTTGGACACCCCGGTGTCGTCCGCGGGGTGCGCCGCCGACTCCATGGCCATGCCCAGTCCTTGGACGAACGCGATGAGGGTGGGTGCGTGGGGAGGGCGTCGAGTGCGCTTTCGCGACGTGCCGCGCGGGGCGGCGGGGCGGCGGGGCCGCGGGGCCCGTGGCGCGTCCCCGGGGGGCGGCGGTAGGTACCCCACAACTCGCCTGCTGCGGCGGTGATTTGTTCCCGCCAGTCTCGGCAGGGGTGCCGGGGGCGGTGCCTCGCGGGGTGTCGCGTCCGTCATCGGGCGTACGAGTTCTCCGCCTGGTCGGCACGGCCGGTACGACGGCGTCGTGGAGGTGCCGGGTTCGCGCCCTCCGCCCGCCGCACCGGTGGCCCCGCCAGTCCCTCGCCGCCCGCGGGACGGCCCGCGCGGGCCGTCCCACCGGCACGGCTCAAAGCCACCGGGCCGGCGGTGCCGGGGGATGCCGCTTGGGGGGTGGGGGTGGGGGCGCGTTGTGGGGTGCGGGCCGTGCGTGGCTGGTCGCGCAGTTCCCCGCGCCCCTTGGGGGGTGGGGGTGGGTTTGTGGGGTGAGGGCCGTGCGTGGCTGGTCGCGCAGTTCCCCGCGCCCCTTCAGGGCTGGGGTCGCGTTGTGCGGTGCGGGCTGTGTGTGGCTTGTCGCGCAGTTCCCCGCGCCCCTTCCGGGCTGGGGTGGGTTTGTGGAGGGCGGGTTGCTGGTTGCGCGGGGCCTTGCGTCCTTAGGGGCCGGCTTTGGGAGTTGGGGCCAGGTGGTGCTGTCAGGGGCGCGGGGAACTGCGCGAACGGCCCCCTGCGGGTCGCAGTCGAAGGGAGACGTGGGGGCTGGCTCGGATGGGCCGGTGATGAGAACTGGGTTGGGGCAAGGGTGGCCTTTTGGGGGCGCGAGGAACTGCGCGATCGGCCCCCGGCGGGCCGCGGTCGAAAGGAGACGTGGGGCCCGGGCCGGGGTGGGCAGGGGTCTTTAGGGGCGCGGGGAACTGCGCGATCTGCCCCCGGCGGGCCGCGGTCGAAAGGAGGCGTGGGGGCCCGGGCCGGGGTGGGTCGGGGGCTTTAGGGGTGCGGGGAACTGCGTATGCGGGCAAGGGGGTCGGGGGTGAGCCCCGGGGGTGTGGGGGCGCGGGTAGGGTGCGGGGCGTTCGAGATGGAACGACCGCAGGAGCCCCCACCATGACCGACCCCCGCATAGGCCCACCCCACTTCGGCACCGAACGCGAAACGCTGCGCGCGTTCCTCGACTACCACCGCGCGACGCTAGCCATGAAGTGCGAGGGGCTCGGCGACGAGGAGCTGCGTCGGCAGTCGATGCCGCCCTCGACCCTGTCCCTGCTCGGCCTCGTACGGCACATGGCCGAGGTCGAACGGACCTGGTTCCGCCGGGTGTTCGAGGACCACGACGTCCCCATGGTGTGGTCCGACAAGATCGACTTCCAGGCCGCGTACGACGCGAGCGAATCCACCCGGGCCGAGGCGTTCGCCGCCTGGGAGGCGGAGGTGGAGCACTCCCGGCGGATCGAGCGGGACGCCGAGTCCCTCGACCTCGCGGGCTACCAGCCGCGCTGGGAGGAGGAGGTGTCGCTGCGCATGGTGATGCTGCACATGATCCTGGAGTACGGCCGCCACAACGGCCACGCCGACCTGCTGCGCGAGGGCATCGACGGCACCGTGGGTGCCTGACGTCGAGGGAGCGATGCCGGGAGTCACCCCGCGCGGCGCGGGGGCCTCGCCGGCAGTTCCACCGTGACGCGCATGCCGCCCGCCGGACGCGGGGTCAGGGTGAGCGTCCCGTCGTGGGCGGCGGTGATGGACTGGACGATGGCCAGACCGAGGCCGACGCCGGCGTGATCGGTGTGGACGCGGTCGGTGCCGCGCCGGAACCGTTCGGTGAGGGTCGCGGCCCGCTCCGGGGCGACCCGCTCCCCGGTGTTCTCGACGGTGAGCACCACCGCCGTGGGACGGACGGCGGTGGTCACCCACACCGACCCCCGCGCGGGCAGGTTGTGGACGATCGCGTTGTGCACCAGATTCGTCGTGAGCTGGAGCAGCAGCGCCGGTGATCCGGTCGTGGGCGCGACGTCCCCGCCGGTTTCGAGGGTGACACCGCGCCGCTCCGCGAGGGGCAGCAGCGTTTCGGTGGCCTCCTCCGCCAGCAGGGACAGGTCCACGGGTTCATGGGTGACGGTCCGCCGGTCGGCCCGGCTGAGCAGGAGCAGAGCCTCGGTGAGGTCGATCGCCCGGGCGTTGACGGCGTGGAGGCGTTCGACGAGTTCACCGGTGTCGGACGGCGGATCGGTGCGGGCCACGTCGAGAAGGGCCTTCGAGACGGCCAGCGGCGTGCGCAGTTCATGGGAGGCGTTGGCCGCGAACCGCTGCTGTTCGGCGACGTGCGCCTCAAGTCGTTCCAGCATCGCGTCGAAGGCGTCGGCCAGTTCGCGGAACTCGTCCTGGCGGCCCGGCAGTTGGATCCGGTGCGCGAGCGATCCGTGCGCCGCCAGACCGGCGGCGGCGGTGATGCGGGTCAGCGGGGCGAGCATGCGACCGGCCAGGAGCCAGCCGCCCAGAAGCCCGAAGACCAGCAGGAACGCCAGGACTGCGGCCGCCCGGGGAGCGAAGACCTCGAGGAGGGCGGAGCGGATGGGGAAGACGCCGTCGACGGGTCTGACGTCGGGGTTGATGAGCATCGCGCGGTCGGGGACGTACCGCAGGAGGAACGCCCACACCGCCGCGAGCAGCAGCACGCCCGCCAGCATGAGGAAGCCCGCGTAGCTGAGGGTGAGCTTGAGGCGGACGCTCAGCCCGCGCGCCCTATCCACGACGCCCGCCTCCCTCAGGTCCCTCGGGCCCGCCCCGCGGCCCGGTGTCGATGCGATAGCCGACGCCCGGCACCGTGGCGATGATCCAGGGCTCACCGAGCCGCTTGCGCAGGGCCGAGACGGTGATGCGCACGGCGTTGGTGAACGGGTCCGCGTTCTCGTCCCAGGCCCGTTCCAGGAGTTCCTCCGCGCTCACCACACCGCCCTCGGCGGCGACGAGGACGTCCAGCACGGCGAACTGCTTGCGGGTCAGCGCGACGAAGGAGCCGTCCCGGTAGACCTCACGGCGAAAGGGGTCCACCCGCAGCCCCGCGAGTTCGCGTACGGGGGGCCTGTTGTGGGCGCGCCTGCGGTCGAGCGCCCTGAGCCTGAGCACGAGTTCCCTCAGGTCGAAGGGTTTCGTGAGGTAGTCGTCGGCGCCGAGACCGAACCCGGACGCCTTGTCGTCGAGCCGGTCGGCCGCGGTGAGCATCAGGATCGGCATGCCGCTGCCGGAGGCGACGATGCGCCGCGCGATCTCGTCACCGGAAGGACCGGGTACGTCGCGGTCGAGGACGGCGGTGTCGTAGGCGTTGACGCCCAGGAGTTCCAGCGCGGTGTCGCCGTCTCCCGCGATGTCGGCCGCGATCGCCTCCAGACGCAGGCCATCGCGGATGGCCTCCGCCAGATACGGCTCGTCCTCCACGATCAGCACGCGCATGGTTTCGATGCTACGAGCGGCGACCTATCGCGGGTGTATCGGAAAGCGCATACGGGACGGCAACACCGCGCGGCCTCGACTGGTGCCATGCAGCGAAACCCACCACCATCCCGTACCAGTACATCTCCCCGGGCCGCCGAGCCGGCGAAGACACGGACGGACACCGCGCGAGCCGGACAGGACGACAGCGGCCGCCCCGGCACCGGCATCGACGAGCCGGACACCGGACGCCCCGGCACCGGCACCCACCCCCAAGACGCCGCGACCGGCGGTCTCGGCGCGCGTCTTCGCCGGGCGCTGCGCCATGCCACCCGGCCGGGCCCCTGGAAGCGCGGCCGGGTGCTCGCCGCGCTCGCCCTGCTGCTCGGACTGCTCCTACCGCTGCACGCGCGGATCACCGACCGGGCGGGACTCGGCAGCCTGGTGGAGACCTTCCTGCCGTGGAGCGGCCTGGGGGTTTTGGTGCTGCTGGCGGCGGCGCTCCGACGTCGCTCCGCCACCGCACTGGCCGCGCTGCTGGTGCCGGTCACGGTGTGGCTGAGCCTCTTCGGGGGCCTGCTCGGCGACAAGTCCCACCCGGGTGGCGACCTCACCCTGGTCGGCCACAACGTCGGCGCCGACAACCCCGACCCGGCCGGCACCGCCCGCGCCCTCGCCGCCTCCCACGCGGACGTGCTGGCCCTGGAGGAGATCACCGCGCGGGCGAGGCCGCTGTACGAGAAGGCGCTGGCGGCGACGTACCCGTACCACAGCGTGCAGGGCACGGTCGGGCTGTGGAGCACGCTGCCCCTGTCGGACGTGCGGCCGGTGGACACCAAGATGGACGCCGGGCCGCTCGGGGAGGCGAAGCCGGCCGACGTCAAACTGGCCTACACCCGCGCGCTGCGCGCCACGGTGGCCACCGACCGGGGCCCGCTGGCCGTGTACGTGGCCCACCTGGGGTCCGTACGGGTGCTCCCGACCGGGTTCTGGACGGGCTCGCGCGACCGCAACGCGGGGGCGCTCGCCGACGCCCTCGCCGCCGAGCGGAACCAGCGCATGGTGCTGCTCGGCGACCTGAACGGCACCGCCGACGACCGCGCCCTCGCCGGCATCACCTCGCGGCTGCGCTCGGCCCAGGACGAGGCGGGCAGCGGCTTCGGGTTCAGCTGGCCGGCCGCGTTCCCGGTCGCGCGGATCGACCAGATCCTGGTGCGCGGGGTGCGCCCGGAGAGCTCGTGGGTCCTGCCCGCCACCGGCAGCGACCATCTGCCGGTGGCGGCCAGGATCAGCCTGTGAGCACTGCCCGAAGGGCTCGCGCCCGTCAGGCCAGGCTGTCGCGCCAGGCGCGGTGCAGATCGGCGAAGCGGCCGGTGCCGGCGATCAGTTCGGCGGGAGGTCCGTCCTCGACGATGCGGCCGTGCTCCATCACGAGGACCCGGTCCGCGATCTCGACCGTCGACAGGCGGTGCGCGATCACCACCGCCGTGCGGCCGCCCAGGACCGTGTGCATGGCGCGCTGCACCGCCCGCTCGCCCGGAACATCGAGCGAGCTGGTCGCCTCGTCGAGGATCAGGACCGCCGGATCGGCGAGCAACGCCCGTGCGAACGCGACGAGTTGGCGCTGGCCGGCCGAGATGCGGCCGCCCCGCTTGCGTACGTCGGTGTCGTAGCCGTCGGGCAGGCTCGCGATGAAGTCATGGGCGCCGATCGCCTTCGCGGCCCGCTCGATGTCGTCCCGGGTGGCGTCCGGGCGGCCGATCGCGATGTTCTCGGCGACCGTGCCGGAGAACACGAACGCCTCCTGGGTCACCATCACGACCCCGCGCCGCAGATCCCGTACGGACAGCTCGCGCAGATCCGTTCCGTCCAGCAGGACGCGGCCGGCCGAAGGGTCGTAGAAGCGGGCCAGGAGCTTGGCGAGGGTGGACTTTCCGGCGCCCGTCGAGCCCACCACGGCCACGGTCTGGCCGGCCGGGATGGTCAGGTCGAAGCGGGGCAGCACCTCGCCACCGGTCCGGTAGCCGAAGCCGACCTGCTCGAAGTCGACGCGCCGGCCCGGGAGTTCACCCGCCGTCTCGGGCAGCGGGGTCGGCCGCGCCGGCTCCGGGACCGAGGGGACCTGGGCGAGCAGTCCGGCGACCTTCCCCAGGGAAGCGGCCGCCGACTGATAGGAGTTGAGGAACATCCCGAGGCGGTCGATGGGGTCGTAAAGGCGGCGCATGTACAGCACCGCGGCCGCGAGCACCCCCAGCGCCAGGGTGCCGTCGGCGACCCGCGTCGCACCCCACAGGACCATCGCCGCGACCGTCAGGTTGGCGACGAGACGGGAACCCACCACATAGCGGGCCATCTCCAGGAGCGCGTCGCCGTTCTTGCGCTCATGGCGCCGGTTCAGCTCCTGGAACTCAGTGTCGTTGGCCCGCTCGCGCCGGAAGGCCTGCACGGGACGGATGCCGTTGAGCGTCTCCGCGAACTTGACGATCACCGCCGCGATCGCCGTGGACCGCGCCCCGTACACGGCCCGCGCCCGGCGCTGGTAGAGCCGGATCAGGAAGTGCAGCGGGAGGTAGGAGGCGACGGCGAGCGCGCCGATGCCCCAGTCCAGCCAGAGCAGCATGGCGCAGATGTAGACCGAGGAGAGGATGACCCCGATCAGCTCCTGGAGGCCCTCGCTGAGCAGCTCGCGCAGCGACTCGACGTCGGTGGTGGACCGCGAGATCAGCCGGCCCGAGGTGTACCGCTCGTGGAAGTCCACGCTCAGCGCCTGCGCGTGGCCGAAGATCCGGCCGCGCAGATCGAGCAGCACGTCCTGGTTGACCGAGGCCGAGGCCCGCACGAAGGCGTACTGGAAGAACCCCGAGGCCAGCGCGCTCACCAGATAGCCGACGCCGACGACGATCAGCGGCCCGTAGTCGTGCGCGCGGAACGCCGGTACGCCCCGGTCGATGGCGTACGCCACGAGCAGCGGGCCGGCCTGTGCCGCGGCCTGCTGCACCACGAGCATCAGCGTGGCGAGCACCACCCGCCGGCGCAGCGGCCGCAGCAGCGACCTCAGCAGTGCCCCGGTCGCCCCGGGCGGCGCGGGCAGTTCGTCGCGGTCGAAGGGGTCGCCCTCGCCGGCGGCGGCCACCGCCGGTTCGTCCGTGCCGGTCTGCTCCCCGACGGTCGTGGTCATCGCCCGTCCTTCCCCTCGTCGTCGTGGTGTTCTCCGGCACCGGACATCAGCCAGGCGTACTCGGCGCTGTCCCGCAGCAGTTCCTGATGCGTGCCGACGGCGGTGATGCGGCCACCCGACAGCAGGGCCACGCGGTCGGCGAGCATCACCGTCGAGGGGCGGTGCGCGACCACCAGCGCGGTGGTGTCCTGAAGGACCCGGCGCAGCGCCGCCTCGACCAGCGCCTCGGTGTGGACGTCCAGGGCGGAGAGGGGATCGTCGAGGATCAGGAACCTCGGCCGCCCCACCACCGCCCTGGCCAGCGCGAGACGCTGCCGCTGCCCGCCGGACAGGCTCAGCCCCTGCTCGCCGACCTGGGTGTCCACGCCCTGGGGGAGCCGCCGTACGAAGTCGGCCTGCGCGATGTCGAGCGCCCGCTCCAGATCCTGTGGGCCGCCGCCGCCCATGAGGACGTTCTCGCCGACGGTGGCGGAGAAGAGCGTGGGCTCCTCGAACGCCACCGCCACGAGCCCGCGCAGCCGCTCCCGCGACATCCGCGCGATGTCCTCCCCGTCCAGCGTGATCCGCCCCGCCCCGACCTCGTGCAACCGCGGCACGAGCGCGGTGAGCGTGGTCTTGCCGGACCCCGTCCCCCCGACCAGCGCCATGGTCTCCCCGGGCCGGATGTGCAGATCGATCCCCGCGAGCACGGGCGCACTGCCGTCAGCGGCATCCGGATACCGAAAGACAACCCCCTCGAACCGGATCCCCCCGCCACCGAATTCCGTCAACCCCTCGCCCACTGACGCCACTTCGTCCCTGCATCGGCTCATTCCACCCCCGCCCACCAGCAACTCGGCCGCGTGGGCCACCAATTCAGCGCTGCCCGGCACCAATTCAGCCCCTCCGGCGTTTGAGGAGCGGGGGC
Source organism: Streptomyces sp. ASQP_92 (assembly GCF_025399895.1). Classification (GTDB taxonomy): domain Bacteria; phylum Actinomycetota; class Actinomycetes; order Streptomycetales; family Streptomycetaceae; genus Streptomyces. Next base: position 157,480 of record NZ_JAODUA010000010.1, read on the forward strand.
CCGGGGGCAGAGCCCCCGGCACACGGCCCGCGGACGAAGCCGATACGGAACCAAGGGACCCGGGGTCCGGGGCAGAGCCCAGGAGGCCGGAGAAACCAGCACCCTCCTCCTCCGCATCCATCGCCTCAAAGAACCGCACCGTAGCCGTCGCAGACTCCTGGCTCATCGCCAGCAGGAACCCGATCGACTCCACCGGCCACCGCAGGGCCAGCGCCGTGGACAGGAACGCCACCAGCGTCCCGGCCGAGAGGTCCCCGTCGGCCACCTGCACCGTGCCGAGCACCAGGGCCGCCCCGATGGCCAGTTCGGGGATGGCGGTGATCAGGCCCCAGAGCCCCGCGAGCAGCCGCGCCTTGGCGAGTTCGGTGCCGCGCAGCCGTCCGGAGAGCTCGCGGAAGGCCAGTGCCTGGCTGCGGTGCTGTCCGAACCCCTTGATGATCCGGATGCCGAGGACGCTCTCCTCGACGACCGTCGTGAGATCGCCCACCTGGTCCTGCGCCTGCCGGGCGACCAGCGAGTAGCGGGTCTCGAAGAGCGAGCAGAGGATCACCAGCGGGATCACCGGCACGAGCAGCACGAGGCCGAGGCTCCACTGCTGGGACAGCAGGATCGCGAATCCAGCCAGGATCGTGACCGAGTTGACGAGCAGGAAGGTCAGCGGGAACGCCAGGAACATCCGCAGCAGCATGAGGTCCGTGGTGCCGCGCGACAGGAGCTGGCCCGAGGCCCAGCGGTCGTGGAAGGAGACCGGAAGCCGCTGTACGTGCCGGTACAGATCGGCCCGCATCTCCGCCTCGACACGCGCGAGCGGCCGCGCCACCAGCCACCGCCGGAACCCGAAGAGCGCCGCCTCCGCGAGCCCGAGGAGCAGCAGGTACAGCGCGCCGAGCCACACCCCGCCGGGGTCGTGCTCGGCCACCGGCCCGTCGACGATCCACTTCAGGACGAGCGGGATCACCAGGCCGAGACAGGAGGCGACGACGGCCACGAACGCCGCGCTGAACAGGCGCGTTCGGATCGGGCGCACGTAGGGCCAGAGCCGCAGGAGCGAGCGCGTGGCCGACTGGTCCTTGGGAGCTGCATGTGTTTCGGACATCGGGCCGAGCCTACGGATGGGCACGGACAGTGCCCACCGAGTTTCGGACGGGCCGCGCTCGTCCGCTGGTCCTAGGACCTGCCCGGCGGATCTTGTCCGGGACGCCGGGAGTCGTAGCGCCGGTCAACCGATCGGTTGATGCGGGGTCGAGCGCGATGGGCGATGTGGCCGACCCCCGCCGGCGGGGATTCTCGACGCATGGCAATCATCGAGGTCACCTCACTGCGCAAGGCGTACGGCCGCAGGCCCGCCGTGGACGGTGTCAGCTTCACCGTCGAGGAGGGCGAGATCTTCGGGATCCTCGGCCCCAACGGCGCGGGCAAGACCACCACCGTCGAGTGCGTCGAGGGGCTGCGCGTCCCGGACGCCGGGACGGTCCGGGTGGCCGGTCACGACCCGGTCGCCGACCACGACCGGGTCACCCGCATCCTCGGCGCCCAGCTCCAGGAGAGCGAGCTCCAGCCCAAACTCACCGTGCGCGAGGCGCTGGAGCTGTACTCCGCCTTCTACCCGGACCCCGCCGACTGGCGCCCGCTCGCCGAACGCCTGGGGCTCGCCGCGAAGTTGACCACCCGCTTCGCCAAGCTGTCCGGCGGCCAGAAGCAGCGCCTGTCCATCGCACTCGCCCTCATCGGCAACCCGCGCGTGGTGGTGCTCGACGAGCTCACCACCGGACTCGACCCGAGGGCCCGCCGAGACACCTGGGAACTCATCGAGGACGTGCGGCGCGGCGGGGTCACCGTCCTGCTGGTGACCCACTTCATGGAGGAGGCCCAGCGCCTCTGCGACCGGATCGCCGTCATCGACAAGGGCAGGATCGCCGCCCTGGACACACCCTCGGGGCTGATCCGGCGGGCGGCGGGCTCCACCGTCATCTCCTTCACTCCCTCGGCGCCCCTCGACGACCTCGCGCTCGCCGGGCTGCCGCAGGCCGCCGCCGTGGAGGAGAAGCAGGGCCGGGTGACCATCCACGGCACCGACGACACCGTCAACGCCGTGATCACCCTGCTCGCCCGGCACCACATCACCGCCCACCAACTCCGCGTCTCCGAGGCCACCTTGGACGACGCGTTCCTGGACCTGACGGAGGCCTCGGCATGACCACCACCCTCACCCCGCCGCGCCCCTCGGGCATCGCCGGTGCCTCCCGCCGGGCCGCCGTCGCCGTGCTGCGGACCGAGACCACCCTCTTCCGCCGGGAGCCGGCCGGACTCTTCTGGATCATGGTCTTCCCGACCGTCCTGCTGGTCGTGCTCGGCTCCATCCCGGGCTTCCGCGACCCCGACAAGGCGCTGGGCGGCATCCGCTTCGTCGACGCCTACGTCCCCGTCGCCGTACTCCTGTCCATGATCATGGCCGGACTCCAGGCCATGCCGCCCGTGATCACCGGATACCGCGAGCGCGGCATCCTGCGCCGGATGTCGGTCACGCCGGTGCGCCCGTCCGCTCTGCTCGGCGCCCAGATGGGGCTGCACGGCGCGGCCGCGCTGCTCTCCGCGGTCCTCTCCCTCACGGTCGGCCGCCTGGCCTTCCACGTGGCGCTGCCGCGCCAACTGTTCGGCTACATCCTCGCGTTGCTGCTCGCCGTCCTGAGCGCGCTGGCCCTCGGCGCCCTGGTCTCCGCCCTGTCCCGTACCTCCAAGGTCGCGAGCGCCATCGGCTCCGCGGTGTTCTTCCCGATGATGTTCAGCGCGGGTGTCTGGCTGCCCGTCCAGGCCATGCCCGACACCCTGGGCCGCGTCGTGGAACTGCTGCCCTTCGGCGCCGCCGCCCAGGCCCTGGGCGAGGCCGCGGCCGGCGGTTGGCCCGGCTGGGACCACCTCGGCGTCCTCGCCCTGTGGACCGTGCTCCTGTCGGCCGCCGCGACCCGCTGGTTCCGGTGGGAATGACGGCGGTGCCGGTGCGAGCCGGTTCCGGCGGCGGCTTCGGCGTGGACGAGACTGGGGCCATGAGCGACGGGGCGAGCGGCATCAAGCGGGACACGGTGGAGGAGCGCTGGGAGGCGTTCCACCGCTGGGGGCCCTACGGGCTGCTGTTCATCGGCTGCCTCGCCGCCGCGGCCACCGCAGATCTGCTGATGAGCACCGCCGACCGCTGGGCCGCCCTCGCCCTGGTCGGCGGCGCCCTGCTGCTCCAGCTCGGCTGGGGCCGGGTGCGCCGCGGCCGGTCGGCGCGGGGCGCCGCGGGTGTCGTCTACTACTTCCTGCGCTGGGCCATCGCCTTCGCGCTCACCTGGCTCAACCCGTTCTTCGCGTTCTACGCCGTCGTCGGCTACTTCGGCGCCCAGGCGGTGCTGCCCCGGCGCTGGGTGAAGGTCGGCCTGTTCGCGACGGCGGTCATCATGGCCGGCTCCCAGTCGGGCGGGCTGCCCCCCAAGGGGTCCATGGGGTGGGTGCTGTTCGGCGCGGTGCTCGCCATCAACGTCGTCCTCCTCACCGTGTTCAGCCACCTCGCCGCCCAGGAGGACGAACGCGCCCGGGTGCAGGCCGAGACCATCACCGAGCTGGAGACCACCAACGCCCGGCTCCAGCAGGCCCTCGACGAGAACGCCGCCCTGCACGCCCAACTCCTGCTCCAGGCAAGGGAAGCGGGCGTCGCCGACGAGCGCCGCCGGCTCGCCGCCGAGATCCACGACACCATCGCCCAGGGTCTGACCGGCATCATCGCCCAGCTCCAGGTGGTCATGAGCAGCCCCGACCCGGCCCAGGCCCGCGAACACCTCGCCAGCGCCCAGTCGCTGGCCCGGCACAGCCTCGGCGAGGCCCGCCGCTCGGTGCAGAACCTCAGCCCCCTCGACCTCGAACACGGCGTCCTGCACGAGGCGTTGAAGAAGACCGTCACCCAGTGGGGCGCCCGGCACGGGGTGCGCGCCGACTTCACGGTGACCGGCACCGCGGTGCAGCTCCACGACGAGATCGAGGCCACCCTGCTCCGCATCGCCCAGGAGGCCCTCGCCAACGCGAGCCGCCACGCCCAGGCCTCCCGCATCGGCGTCACCCTCTCCTTCATGGGCGACGAGGTCTCCCTGGACGTACGCGACGACGGCCGGGGCTTCGACCCGCTGGACCTGCCGGCCCGCTCCGGCACCGGCGGCTTCGGCCTCGACGGCATGCGGGCCCGCGCCGAACGCGTCGCCGGCAGCGTCACCGTGGAATCCGAGCCCGGCCATGGCACCGCCGTCTCCGCCCGCGTACCGTTGGTCCCCCATGACCACTGACGCCGCCATCACCCTGCTGATCTGCGACGACCACCCCGTAGTGCGGGACGGTCTGCGCGGGATGTTCGCCTCCGACGACGGCTTCGAGGTCCTCGGCGAGGCCCGCGACGGCGTCGAGGGCGTCGACCTCGCCCAGCGCCTCGACCCGGACGTGGTCCTGATGGATCTGCGCATGCCCGGGGGCGGGGGAGTGGCCGCGATCGCCGAGCTCACCCGGCGCGGGCTGCGCTCCAAGGTCCTCGTCCTCACCACGTACGACACCGACTCCGACACCCTGCCCGCGATCGAGGCGGGCGCCACCGGCTACCTCCTCAAGGACGCCCCGCGCGAGGAGCTGTTCACCGCGGTACGCGCCGCCGCGGCCGGCCGCACCGTGCTCTCGCCCGCGATCGCCTCCCGCCTGGTCACCGCGGTGCGCACGCCCGCCGGGCCGGCCGGGGAGCCGCTGTCGGGCCGCGAGCGCGAGGTCCTCGAACTGGTCGCCAAGGGCACCTCCAACCGGGAGATCGCGCGCGCCCTGTTCATCAGCGAGGCCACCGTGAAAACCCATCTGACGCACATCTACGGCAAGTTGGGCGCCAAGGACCGGGCCGCCGCGGTCGCCGTGGCGTACGACCGCAAGATCCTCGGCTAGCCCTACCCGGCCACCTTCAGGACCAGGACGGACCGGGCGGGCAGCGTCACCGTGTCGCCGCCCCGGTGCGTCCCGCCCGGCGGCTCGGCCTGGTCCTCCAGCGAGGTGTCCACGATCCGTTCGTAGGAGGCGGCCCACGGCGGCCCCGGCAGCACACAGCTCGCCGGCCGGTCCCCCGAGTGCAGCAGGATCAGGAAGCTGTCGTCGGTCACCGGCGCGCCCCGCGCGTCGCGCCCGGGGATGTCGCGGCCCGACAGATACAGGCCGAGCGTCGCGGCCGGCGCGTACCAGTCCCGCTCGGTCATCTCCTCGCCCCGCACGGTGAACCAGGCCAGGTCCCGCAGCCCGTCCGTGCCCTGCGCCCGCCCGGAGAAGAAGGCGCGCCGGCGCAGCACCGGGTGGCGGTGGCGCAACGCGACCAGGCGGGTGGCCAGTTCGAGCAGCCCCCGCGGGCCGGGCTCGTCCAGGAGCGACCAGTCGACCCAGCTCACCTCGCCGTCCTGGCAGTACGCGTTGTTGTTGCCGCCCTGGGTGCGGCCCATCTCGTCGCCGGCCACCAGCATCGGCACACCCGTCGACACCAGCAGGGTGGTGAGCAGGTTCCGCAGCTGGCGCCGTCGCAGCGCGTTGACCCCCGGATCGTCGGTCTCGCCCTCCACACCGCAGTTCCAGGCCCGGTTGTCATGGGTGCCGTCCCGGTTGCCCTCCCCGTTGGCCTCGTTGTGCTTGCGCTCGTACGAGACCAGGTCGCGCAGGGTGAAGCCGTCGTGCGCGGTGATGAAGTTGATCGACGCGTACGGGCGCCGGCCGCCCCAGGCGTACAGGTCACTGGAGCCCGAGAGGCGGTACCCCAGATCGCGGACATCCGGAAGCGCGCCCCGCCAGAAGTCCCGTACGGCGTCGCGGTAGCGGTCGTTCCACTCGGTCCACAACGGCGGGAAGGAGCCCACCTGGTAGCCGCCGCTGCCCACGTCCCACGGTTCCGCGATCAGCTTGACCCGGCGCAGTACCGGGTCCTGGGCGATGACGGCGAGAAAGGGCGACAGCATGTCCACGTCGTGCATCGAGCGAGCCAGCGCCGCCGCCAGATCGAACCGGAAGCCGTCCACTCCCATCTCGGTCACCCAGTAGCGCAGCGAATCGGTGATCAGCCGCAGCACATGGGGCTGGACCACATGCAGGGTGTTGCCGCAGCCCGTGTAGTCGGCATAGCGGCGGGCATCGGCCGCGAGTCGGTAGTAGCCGCGGTTGTCGATGCCCCGCAGGGACAGCGTGGGCCCCATCTCCCCGGCCTCCGCGGTGTGGTTGTACACCACGTCGAGGATGACCTCGATGCCCGCCGCGTGCAGCGCCCGCACCATCCGCTTGAACTCGCCGACCTGCTGCCCGGTGGTCCCGCTCGCCGAGTAGGCGGCGTGCGGGGCGAAGTAGCCGATGGAGTTGTAGCCCCAGTAGTTGCGCAGTCCGCGCCGCAGCAGATGGTCCTCGTGCGCGAACTGGTGCACCGGCAGCAGCTCCACCGCCGTCACCCCGAGCCGCACCAGGTGGTCGATGGCCGCCGGGTGCGCGAGGCCCGCGTAGGTGCCGCGCAGCGGTTCGGGGATGTCCGGGTGGAGCCGGGTGAAGCCGCGTACGTGCAGCTCGTAGATGACGGAGTCGGCCCAGGGGGTCTTGGGGCGGCGGTCGTCCGCCCAGTCGTCGTCGTCCTGCACCACCACGCCTTTGGGAACGTGCGGCGCCGAGTCGCGGTCGTCGCGCACGGTGTCGGCGACGTGCTGCTGCGGCCAGTCCCGCACGTGCCCGTACACCTCGGGCGGCAGCGTGAAGTCGCCGTCCACGGCCCGCGCGTACGGGTCGAGCAGCAGCTTCGCCGGGTTCCAGCGGGCCCCCGTCCACGGATCCCAGCGCCCGTGCACCCGGAACCCGTAACGCTGCCCGGGACGTACGCCCGGAACGAAGCCGTGCCAGATCCCGTGGGTCAGCTCGGTGAGCGCCAGGCGGGTCTCGGTGCCCGCCGGGTCGAAGAGGCACAGCTCGACCGATTCGGCGCCGCCCGCCCACAGCGCGAAGTTGGTGCCCGCGACACCGTCGGGGCCGACCCGGAAGCGCGCCCCGAGCGGAGTGGGGGCGCCCGGCCAGACCGGGGGGCGCAAGGCGCCCGGTTCACCTCGGTGGCCGTTCGCCCTTCGCTGCCCCTGCGTGCCGGGCGCGGCACCCGGCACCGCCTTCTGTTCGGCTGCGCTCGACACCTGTCGGCCTCCCGCGGCTCGGCGCGGGGGGTGGCAACGGCGTCCCGGCCGCGGCTTCCCTGCGCGTCTCTGCCCCTGTTCTTCCCGCAACAGCCCTCGTACTCACGTTTCCCCCGGCGGGGGGCGGTCGTTGGGCCGGTCGTGAGAGACGTACTGAAGCGGGCAGGGGCGGGCGCGACCGCCGCCCTGGCATGGGCAGGACTGACCGCGGTCCTGGTGACCGCGCTGACCGGGTGTTCGGGCACGGCCCTGGACATCGGTGACATCGGGGGCAAGCCCCTGACACCGCAGGAGGCCATCCTGGTGACCCCCGAGGACGGGGCCAAGGGAGTCAAGGCGGACCAGAAGGTGGAGGTGCGGGTGCCGGGCGGGCGCCTGGAGCGGGTCAAGGTGATGAAGACGGAGGACGCCCAGCCCGAGGAGGTGCCGGGGAAGATCTCCGCGGACGGGCTGACGTGGACGCCGACCGGCGGCGCGCTGCAACTGGCGGCGCTGTACACGGTGGACACGGTGGCGCTCGACGGCCACGGCCGCCGCCAGGCCCGCCACACCAGCTTCGCCACGTTCGTGCCCGAGCACCGCTTCATCGGGTACTTCAAGCCGGAGAACCGCTCCACGGTGGGCGTCGGCATGATCGTGTCCTTCAACTTCAACCAGGCGATCAAGGACAGGGCGGCGGTCGAGCGCGCCATCACGATCACCTCGCAGCCCCCGGTGGAGGTGCGGGGCCACTGGTTCGGCAAGGACCGGCTCGACTTCCGGCCCGCGAACTACTGGGCGCCCGGCACCAAGGTCACCGTCGACATGCGGCTGCGCGACGTGGTCGCGGCCCCCGGGGTCTACGGCATCCAGGACAAGACGATCGGCTTCACCGTGGGCCGCGACCAGGAGTCCCTGGTGGACGCCGAGGCGCACACCATGGAGGTGCGGCGCGGCGGCGAGCTGGTGTCGACGCTGCCGATCTCGGCCGGGTCGCCGAAGAACACCACGTACAACGGCAAGATGATCGTCACCGAGATGTACGACGTGACGCGGATGAACAGTCAGACGGTCGGCTTCGGCGGGGAGTACGACATCCCGGACGTTCCGCACGCCATCCGGCTGACCAACACCGGCACCTTCCTGCACGGCAACTACTGGGCTCCCTCCAGCACGTTCGGCAACTCCAACACCAGCCACGGCTGTGTCGGGCTGCGCGATGTGAAGGGCGGCAGCTCGGACACCCCGGCGGGCTGGTTCTTCGACCGCACCCTCATCGGCGATGTCGTCGAGGTCGTCAACTCCCACGACCGCCAGGTCGCTCCGGACAACGGGCTCAGTGGCTGGAACATGGACTGGCCGAAGTGGAAGGCGGGCTCCGCGCTCACCTGAAATCCCCCGCACCCTCGATCGCATGGTCCCCGACCGTTCCCGGTACACCAACCGGGAACGGTTTCTGTGTTTCGCCTGAGAGTGCCAGGAAAAAGTTGGGACTGAACGGTGACATGGGACGGGAGATCGGGCCCCATCCGGTGTGATTATCTAGCGCCGTGCGTGCGCGAGGACGTGCGCGGGGGTGAGTGAGTGCGGGCGGTGGCGGGGCCACGCCGTGCGAGGGGAGAAACAGTCTTGAACGGGCAGCCTATTTCGGGGGCTTCGAGCGCGGCCGCACGGCGCGGCCGCAGGGGCGCGGTGCCGGCCCTCATCGCCGGGGCGCTGCTGCTCCTGGTCACGGCGTGCGGCGGGGGCGACGGCTCCAGCTCCAACGCCAAGGCGGGCGGCGCGAACGCCGCGGAGGACACCAAGGCGTCCGAGGCCGTGGTCACCGTCGTTCCGGCAGACAACGCCAAGGACGTGGCCACCAATGGCGCGCTGAAGATATCCGCCGACAAGGGCAGGCTGACCGCGGTCGCGGTGGCCGACAGCAAGGGCAACGCGGTCGCCGGGAAGATATCCGCGGACGGCCTCGGCTGGACCCCGGACCAGCACCTCGCCTCCGCCACGCAGTACAAGGTCCACGCGGTGGCCAAGGACACCAAGGGCCGCGAGTCCGCGAAGGACACCACCTTCACCACGCTCGTCCCCAAGAACACCTTCATCGGCCAGTACGTGCCCGAGGACGGCTCCACCGTCGGTGTCGGCATGCCGGTCTCCATCAACTTCAACCGGGGCATCACCAACCCGGAGGCCGTCGAGAAGGCCATCGCCGTGACGGCCGAGCCGTCCGTCCCCGTCGAGGGCCACTGGTTCGGCAACGACCGCCTCGACTTCCGGCCCGAGAAGTACTGGGCGCCCGGCACCAAGGTCACCGTCAAGCTCAACCTGGACGGGGTCGAGGGCCGGCCCGGCGTCTACGGCAAGCAGACCCGCACCCTGCACTTCACGATCGGCCGCTCCCAGGTCTCCACCGTGGACGCGAGCGCCCACACCATGCAGGTGGAGCGCGACGGCAAGCTCCTGCGGACCATCCCGATCAGCGCGGGCGCCCCGGCGAACACCACGTACAACGGGCAGATGGTCATCAGCGAGAAGTTCGAGGTGACCCGGATGAACGGCGCCACCGTGGGCTTCGGCGGCGAGTACGACATCAAGGACGTGCCGCACGCCATGCGCCTGTCCAGCTCGGGCACCTTCATCCACGGCAACTACTGGGGCGACCCCTCGGTGTTCGGCTCGGTCAACACCAGCCACGGCTGCGTCGGCATGCGTGACGCTCGTGGCGCGGGCGACCCGTCCAAGCCGGCCGCCTGGTTCTACGACAACTCCCTGGTCGGCGACGTGGTCGTGGTGAAGAACTCCAAGGACAAGGTCATCCAGCCCGACAACGGCCTCAACGGCTGGAACCTCTCCTGGTCGGAGTGGACCAAGTAGGCAGGGAACCCGGGGCCGCGCACGCGGCCCCCGACGGGCCCGGCGCCGTGCGAGTGGGGGGCGACCCCCGGGAACTCGCCATGCGCCGGGCCCGCCGTCGTTAGTGAGCGTTAACCTGCCTCCATGACTGTGAAACTGGAAGTTTCCGAGGGCGTCGGCACCATCCGCCTGGACCGCCCCCCGATGAACGCCCTGGACATCGCGACCCAGGACGGGCTGCGCGAGCTCGCCGAGGAGGCGAGCCGGCGCGAGGACGTGCGGGCCGTGGTCCTGTACGGCGGCGAGAAGGTGTTCGCGGCCGGCGCGGACATCAAGGAGATGCAGGTCATGGACCACGCGGCGATGGTCGTCCGCGGCCGGGCGCTCCAGGACTCCTTCACCGCCGTCGCCAGGATCCCCAAGCCCGTCGTGGCGGCCGTCACCGGCTACGCGCTGGGCGGCGGCTGCGAGTTGGCGCTCTGCGCCGACTTCCGCATCGCCGGCGAGAACGCCAAGCTGGGCCAGCCCGAGATCCTGCTCGGCCTGATCCCCGGCGCCGGCGGCACCCAGCGCCTGGCGCGCCTGGTGGGCCCCTCCAAGGCCAAGGACCTCATCTTCACCGGCCGTCAGGTCAAGGCGGACGAGGCGCTCGCCATCGGCCTGGTCGACCAGGTGGTGCCCGCCGACGAGGTGTACGAGCGGGCCGTCGCCTGGGCCGCCCGGCTCGCCAAGGGCCCGGCCATCGCGCTGCGTGCCGCCAAGGAGTCCATCGACGCCGGCCTGGAGACGGACATCGACACCGGGCTCGCCGTCGAACGCAACTGGTTCGCGGGCCTGTTCGCCACCGAGGACCGCGCGCGGGGCATGCGCAGCTTCGTCGAGGAGGGCCCGGGCAAGGCCAAGTTCCTCTGATCGCGGCCGAGTTGAGGGGCGCGGTCAACAGCGGCTGTACATGTGGGGGCGGTGTGTACACCCTGTGGGGGGATTAGCACAGCCTTAAGGCGACCTTAAGGAAAACCTCTGCGGAACGCTTGGTGATCAAGCGAACGCGGTACGTCATCGCAGGTCAGGGTGGGTGCGGCGGGTCATCGGCTGCCTCCGTCATATGCCAGATCGCGCCTTCGGAACGTCAGCTTCCGGAGGCGCGATTCCTTCGGAATCGCCCCCAAGGGCGCGCCGGGCCGCCATGATGGTGGCATGGCGGGGCTGGAGGGTATGGAACAACCGGCGCAGCGCGTGAGTGCGACCGCGGCCCGGTGGCTGCCGTCCGCCGATGACGAACTGGCTCTGAAAGCACTGGAGTTGTTCGGGAATCCGACGGAGGACGAAGTCCGGCTGCCCTCGCGTCCGGAGTCGGCGGCGACCGCCCGACGCATCACCCAGTCCGTCGTGCTGCGCCAGTGGGCGCTCTCGCCCACCCTCGCCGAACACGCGGTGCTGCTCGTCTCCGAACTAGTCGGCAACGCCGTGCGCCACACCGGGGCCCGCGTCTTCGGCCTGCGGATGCTGCGGCGCCGGGGCTGGATCCGGATCGAGGTGCGCGACCCTTCGCGCGGGCTGCCCTGTCTGATGCCGGTGCACGAGCTCGACATCAGCGGCCGGGGCCTCTTCCTCGTCGACAAGCTCTCCGACCGCTGGGGCGTGGACCTGCTGCCGCGCGGCAAGACCACCTGGTTCGAGATGAGGGTGGCCGACCGCTGAGGCGACGGGAGCCCGTGAGGGTGGTGACATCACAGAAGCCCCCTGGCTGCCGGATGAGGCGCCGCGGGGGCTTCTGTGGGGCGCCGTGGATCTGGGGGGGTGTGATCCACGACGACTGAAGACGACCTGGCCCGGGTCAATGGGGGTCGTGGCTCCGACTATGACAGATGGGCGGCCCATCCTCAAAAGTCCCTAGTCGGACATAACGCCATGAACCCTGACAGTTTAGCTGTGAATCGTAGGTGAGCTACAGCACTCACCTTCTAAAGCATGAATAGATATCGGGAGTGCTGAGTGAATCAGCGACCTGATCCTCCTCGGGAAACCCCGCGCGGCCACGACCCGCAAAGGTCCCGAAGCGGGTCAATCGTTACCAACGAGCCTTCGGCGCACTTAAATGTCCATGTGCTGAATCCATCACCCCGTGCGGTCGATCGCCGCAGCGCCCTGCGCGCCGGGGCGGGCGCGGCCATCGTGGGGGCGTTCACGGCGGGCTGCTCGGACGACCGGGCCGGCCGGCAGCCGACCGGCTCTCCGAAAGCGCCGCCGTCCGCCTCCGCGGCGGCCGCCCTTCCCGCCCGACCCCCGACACCCCACCCGGCACCGGCCCCCCGCTCCTTCCCCGGGCAGCCGGTCCAGATCACCAGCGGACCCCGGGCTCGCCCGCAGGTCGCGCTCACCTTCCACGGCCAGGGTGATCCGAAGATCGCCACCACCCTGCTGAGCGAGGCCGAGAAGGCCGGGGCGCGGGTCACCGTCCTCGCCGTCGGCAGTTGGCTCGACGAGCAGCCCGAGATGGCCCGCCGCATCCTGGACGGCGGCCACGAGCTGGGCAACCACACCCAGCACCACATCGACATCTCCACCATGGACGAGTCGGAGGCCTACGCCGAGATCACCGGCTGCGCGGACCGGCTGCGCCGCCTCACCGGCTCCATCGGGACGTGGTTCAGACCCTCCCGCGCCCAGCACGCGACACCGCTCGTCCAGACACTGGCCCGGCGGGCGGGCTACCCGCACGTCCTGTCGTACGACGTCGACTCACTCGACTTCACCTCGCCCGGCGCCTCGGCCGTGACCCGCAACGTCACCGGGCAGATCCGCAACGGGTCGGTGGTGAGCCTGCACTTCGGCTACGCGGACACGGTCGCCGCGCTGCCCGTCCTCCTCGCCGAACTGGAACGCCGCCGACTGCGCGCGGTCACGACCACGGAGCTGCTGACCTGATGCCGACCGTAACGAAGACGACCACCGCGCTGCTCGCGGCGGCCCTGCTCGCGGCCCTCGCCGGGTGCGGATCGGGCTCCGACCACAAGGACGAGGCGCTCGGCACCAAGGAGGCGGTCCCGCCCGCCGTCGCCAAGAAGGCACCGCCGCAGGGCCTGCCCGGGATGCCGCCCGTCCTCGACCCCAAGGACGCCTACGCGGCCGACCGCCCCAACGCCCTGCAACCCGCGGTGAAGAACTTCCTGCCGCGCGTCTATGTGCCCAACACCAACTCCAACACGGTGTCCGTCATCGACCCGGCCACGTACAAGGTCATCCAGACGATCCCGGTCGGCCACCAGCCGCAGCACGTGGTGCCGTCCTGGGACATGAAGACGCTCTGGGTCAACAACGACCTCGGCGACTCGCTCACCGCCATCGACCCGGCGACCGGCAAGGTCGGACGGACCGTGCAGGTCTCCGATCCCTACAACCTCTACTTCACGCCCAACGGCAAGTACGCCGTCGTCATGGCGTCGATGGACCGCGAGCTCGTCTTCCGCGACCCGGTGACCTTGAACCGGGTCAAGACCGTCCCGGTGACCTGTGCGGGCGTCAACCACGCCGACTTCTCCATGGACGGCCGGTACTTCATCGTCTCCTGCGAGTTCTCCGGCGAGCTGTTGAAGGTCGACACCGAGCAGATGAAGGTCGTCGGGCAGCAGAAGCTCCCCTTCTCGGGGGCCATGCCGCAGGACGTGAAGATGTCCCCGGACGGCAAGACCTTCTACATCGCCGACATGATGGCGCACGGCATGTGGATCCTGGACGGCGACAAGTTCGGCACGCCGACCCTGCTGCCCACCGGCAAGGGCTGCCACGGCCTCTACATCAGCCGCGACTCCAAGGAGATGTACATCTCCAACCGGGGCGAGGGCACCATCTCCATCTTCGACTTCACCAAGAACAAGCTGACCAAGAAGTGGGAGCTGCCCGACGGCGGCAGCCCCGACATGGGCGGCGTCTCCGCCGACGGCAAGGTGCTCTGGCTGTCCGGCCGCTACAACGCGGAGGTGTACGCCATCGACACCACCACCGGCAAGGAGCTGGCCCGCATCCCCGTCGGCTCGGGCCCGCACGGCCTGGCCGTCTACCCCCAGCCCGGCCGGTACTCGCTCGGCCACACCGGCATCTTCCGCTGAGCGGGGCCGGCCGCGCGCGGCGGCGCGGTGCCCCGGGGTCCGTCGGCCCCGGGGCACTCCTGCGTCACCACAGCACCGGAAGCCGCTCCGGAAGCCGTTTGATGAATCCCGTGCGCCACACGAGCTGTTCGGCCGGTACCGCGAGGCGCAGCCCCGGCATCCGGTCCACCAGGACCGCCAGCGCCGTCTCGGCGTGCAGCCGGCCGAGCCCCGTGGCCGGGCAGAAGTGCCGCCCGGCGCCGAACGACAGATGCGGGTTGTGTTCCCGGTCGAGGTCGAGGCGCTCGGGGTCGCTGAAGACCGCCGGGTCGAAGTTGGCGCCCTCGACCAGCACCAGCACCAACTCGCCCTTCTTGACCAGGACGTCGCCGAGCCGTACGTCCTCCAGGGCGAGCCGGGGCAGCCCGTCGCCGATGGACAGGTTCCAGCGCAGCAGCTCGTCCACGGCCCGGCCCATGCGCTCGGGGTGCTCGCGCAGATGGCCGATCGACTCCGGGTGCTGGAGCAGCGCCAGGATCGCGAGGACCAGGAACGCGGAGGTGGAGACCGCGCCCGCGCCGAACATGGACACCGCGACCGTGGCCAGCATCTCGTCGGTCAGATGCGCGGACTCGGTGTCCTCGCGCAGCGCCCCGAGCCGGCCCAGCAGACTGTCGGGCGGCACATCGGGCGCGTTCAGGCGCTCCACCATGTAGCCGAGGTCCTTGTACCAGTTGAGGCCGGCGCCCTCGAAGGTGTGCGCGCTCGTCATGAACGCGGTGTCCAGACCCGACATGAGCCGGCGCCAGTCCGTGAACGGCACCCCGATCACCTGGCAGTGCAGCGCCGCCGAGAAGGGGTCGGCGAACCCCGCCCGGAGGTCGGCCGGGGGGCCCTCGGCGAGCAGCGCGTCGACGAACTCCCCGGCCCGCTCGCGCAGCCGCTCGGCGAGCCCGTCCGCGCGTGGGCTCAGGGACTTCATCACGGCGGAGCGCAGCCCCGCGCTGTTGATGTTGCCCATGTTGTTGACGACCTCCGGCGGGATCGTCAGCGCGTACTGGCGCGGCGCGCCCTCGGCGGCGGTGTCCTTCAGGCTGAACCGCTCGTCCTCCAGGACCCGCGTGGCCAGCGCGTGCGTGCTCACCAGCCAGGCCTGGTCGCCGGTGAGCGTACGCACCCGGGCCACCGGCTGTTTCTCGCGCAGCCAGGAGCACTCCCCGGGCAGCACGTCGCCGCGGCGCGAAAGCGGGAAGTCGAGTACGGGCTCGGGGCTCATGCGGCTGTTCCTTCCGGGCGCACCACGGCATAGGCCTGGTTGCGGGAGGCACGCAGGCCGCCGCCCTTGGCGTAGAGGAGTTCGGTCAGCGGTATCTGCGCGTGGTAGCACGACACGGAGGAGGGGACGCCGAGGATGCCCGGGGTGTCCAGGAAGAAGGGGAGCTCCGCGGCGATGTAGTCGAGACAGGCGGCCAGTTGCTCCGCGCTCGCGGCGGGGCCGCCCACCTTCGTGGCGAGGAAGTGCCCCGCCATCCGCTCGCAGCCGGCCCGGAAGTGCGGGTCGGTGGCCAGAAAGTGCCGCACGCGCCGGTGCAGCAGGTCGTACACCGGGTTCGCGGCGAACTCCGAGAGGCCGTGCACGCCGACCAGGGTGCCCGGCAGGTCCGCCTCCTCGACGCCGCGCACGATCCGGCGGCGTACGGCTTTGAGTTCCTTGGAGGCGCGGCGCGCCGCGTGATCCTCCTCGTAGCCGAGCGCGCTGAACAGCTCGGCCACATGGAGGTCGGCGTAGACGAGGTCGATGCGGGAGAACCGTGCCGAAGCCCAGCGGACGAGTTCGGTGATGCGACCGGCGCTGAAGTAGCTGTTTCCCGGACTCACGCCGATGAGGACGTGATCGCCCTCGTCCCATATGTGGTGGCAACTTCGTGTGAAGGGCTGCACGGTGAATGCTTCAGTTGTGATGGCCACAGCTGTAACGCCCCAGCGCCGCTAGTCCCTGGGAGCCCTGTGCTCCCGGTGTGGCGGCGACAGCAGCAAGTTATCCGGCAGTGGCGGAGCGTGAGGAAGGGGCGACCGGAAGTTGGCGTGAACTCCTCTTTGAGCGGCGGAAAACCGGCTCATGGGTATGGCGAACAGTCAGGCCCCTTCCGCGCGGATCGGCGCTCGCCGGTCAGTGCGCCAGGAGCAGCGCCTCGGAGCCGACCGGCCGGAAACCGGCGGCCTGGAAGGTGCGCACGCTGCGTGCGTTGCCCGGCGACTGCTGCGCCCACACCACCGTGTCCGGCACCAAGTGCCGCCCGGCCAGGGCGAGTTGGACCCCGAGGCCCCGGCCGCGCGCGGCCTCGTCGAGTTCGACGGCGACCTCCCAGCGGCCGGCGACTCCCCGCCCGAGCACCAGGATCCCGCCGTCCGCGGCCCACACCCGCACCTCGTCCCGGAACTTCAGGGCGCGCGCCACCCTGGGGTGGTCCGGGTCCTCGATCTCCCGCAGCGCCAGCGGGGGCGGCCCGGGCAGCGCGGGGGCACAGGTCAGCAGGTCGACGCAGTTCATCGAGCGGCCGGTGCGGGCCATCAGGGCGGCCAGGAACCCGGGGTTCATGGAGGCGCCGAGGGGGTCGGCGTCGGTCCGGGCCAGCGCGTCCCTGAGCCACTCCTCGTCCTCGTCGAGGAAGATCACCGAGTGCGCGGTGAACGCCAGCACGCCCGCGTCGCGGTGAGCGGGCTGCGCCACCACCGTCGTCCCGCCGTTGGCCGGCGGGAACTGTCCGCGCGCGACGCCCGCCAGGATCTCCCCGAGCGCACTGTCCGTCCCACTCACCATGTGCTGTTCCCGCTCCTTCTCGCTCCGTGACGTACGTCGTGATCTACGACGTGAGGCCTTGAGTCTCCACCCCCGTCGGGCGCCGCTTCCAGCCGGTCCCCTTCGCGGGCGGGGGAGAGCCGCGCGGGAGCCCGCCAAGGGCTGGCCGCCGCACGGCGCGTCCGCGGCGGCCGATAATCTGACCCGCGTCAGTAACGCACCAAGCAGTAGCACCAACAAAGGGGTGGACCCAGTGGCGGACATCGAAGAGGCGCGCAAGGCGTTCGCGAAGCTCGACGTCGACGGTGACGGACGCGTCACCGCGAGCGAGTACAAGACGGTCATGGCGCAGCTGGGCGACTTCTACGTCACCGAGACGGTGGCCCAGGCCATCATCAAGGCCAAGGACGCCAACGGCGACGGCAAGCTCTCCTTCGAGGAGTTCTGGGCGTCGCTGAACAAGTGACGCGCCCGGTGCCGGTGGCGTGAGCCCGCTCGCGCGGCGCGCCACCGGCACCGGACCGTACGGAGGGGGCCCGGAATAAGCGGAGGGTCCTTCCAGGTTCCCGGAGCGTGTCAACGCACCCTCTCCGGAAGGCCAGCTCATGAAGATCGGCATCATCGGCGCGGGCAACATCGGCGGCAACCTGACCCGCCGCCTCACCGCGCTCGGCCACCAGGTGTCCGTCGCCAACTCCCGTGGCCCGCACACGCTTTCCGCCCTCGCCGAGGAGACGGGCGCCACCCCCGTCACCGTCGAGGAGGCGGCCGACGGCGCGCAGGTCGTCGTGGTCACCATCCCGCTGAAGCACATTCCCGATCTGCCCAAGGGCCTGTTCGACAAGGCCGCCGACGGCGTCGCCGTGATCGACACCGGGAACTACTACCCCAAGGAGCGCGACGGCCGGATCGACGCGATCGAGGACGGGCTGACCGAGAGCCGCTGGACCGAGCAGCACATCGGCCACCCGGTCATCAAGGTCTTCAACGGCACCTACGCGCAGGACCTCCTGGAGCGCCCGCGCCCGCAGGGCGACCCCGAGCGGATCGCCGTGCCGGTGGCCGGCGACGACGAGGCCGCCAAGCGACTGGTCCGCGAGCTCGTCGACGAGCTGGGCTTCGACACCGTCGACGCCGGGGGCATCGACGACTCCTGGCGCCAGCAGCCCGCGACCCCCGTCTACGGGCTGCGCGCCGGCGTCGCCGAGGTCACCGACGCGCTGGCCGCCGCCCCCAGAGAGAGGCCGGCGGCGCACAGCTTCTGAGCGGCCCTACGCTGCGGGTCAGCGCCCCAAAGGGGCGCGGGGAACCGCGCGACCGGCAACCCACGGTCCGCAGCCGGTAGTCCCCGCCCCCCGCGGAGCGCTCAGCACTCGATGATGTTGACGGCGAGGCCGCCGCGAGCGGTCTCCTTGTACTTGACGCTCATGTCGGCCCCCGTCTCCTTCATCGTCTTGATGACCTTGTCCAGGGACACCTTGTGGCTGCCGTCGCCGCGCATCGCCATCTTGGCGGCGGTGACGGCCTTCACGGCGGCCATGCCGTTGCGCTCGATGCACGGGATCTGCACGAGGCCGCCGACCGGGTCGCAGGTCAGGCCCAGGTTGTGCTCCATGCCGATCTCGGCCGCGTTCTCGACCTGCTCGGGGGTGCCGCCGAGGACCTCCGCGAGCGCGCCCGCCGCCATCGAGCAGGCGGAGCCGACCTCGCCCTGGCAGCCGACCTCGGCGCCGGAGATCGAGGCGTTCTCCTTGAACAGCATGCCGATCGCGCCGGCCGCGAGCAGGAAGCGGACGACGCCCTCTTCGTCGGCGCCGGGCACGAAGTTCATGTAGTAGTGCAGCACCGCCGGGATGATGCCCGCGGCGCCGTTGGTGGGCGCGGTCACGACCCGGCCGCCCGCCGCGTTCTCCTCGTTGACGGCCATCGCGTACAGCGTCGCCCACTCCATGGCGTGCGCCTCGGGGTTGCCCTCGGCACGCAGCTGGCGGGCGGTGGTGGCGGCGCGGCGGCGGACCTTGAGGCCGCCGGGCAGGATGCCCTCGCGGGACATGCCGCGCGAGACACAGGCCTGCATGACCCGCCAGATGTCGAGCAGCCCGGAGCGGATCTCGTCCTCGGTGCGCCAGGCCTTCTCGTTCTCCAGCATCATCGCGGAGATGGAGAGACCGGTCTCCTTGGCGAGCCGCAGCAGCTCGTCGCCGGTGCGGAAGGGGTACTTGAGGACGGTGTCGTCCGGCACGATCGGGTTCTCGCCGGCCACAGCGTCCTCGTCGACGACGAAGCCGCCGCCGACCGAGTAGTACGTCTTCTCCAGTACCAGCTCGCCGTCGGCGTCGTAGGCGAAGATCGTCATGCCGTTGGCGTGGTACGGCAGCGCCTTGCGGCGGTGCAGGACCAGATCGTCGTCGTAGGAGAAGGCGATCTCGTGCATGCCGAGCACGTTGAGCCGCCCGGCGTCCTTGATGGCCTCCACCCGCTCGTCCGCGCTCTCGACGTCGACCGTGCGGGGCGAGTCGCCCTCCAGGCCGAGCAGCACCGCCTTCGGCGTGCCGTGGCCGTGGCCGGTCGCGCCGAGCGAGCCGTACAGCTCGGCCCGTATCCGCGTGGTGTGGGCGATGAGGCCCTCGTTCTTCAGGCGCGCCGCGAACATCCGGGCCGCCCGCATCGGGCCGACGGTGTGGGAGCTGGACGGGCCGATGCCGATCGAGAACAGGTCGAAGACCGAGATGGCCACGGAAGACTCCTTGTGGGGGTTGGTAGACGCCGTTGTCTGCCGGGTGGTGCAGAGCAAAGCTGGCACAGCATGGGACGGGGCACCGCGCTCACTACCAGTGTGCGCGGTGCCCCGGGGCTCCGTACGGAATGAAGCGAGAACTAAAGCGTACGAAACTACTTCAGGCCGGGGTACAGCGGGTGCTTGGCGGCCAGAGCGGACACCCGGGCGGCCAGGGCGTCCTTGTCGAAGTCCGGCTTCAGGGCCTCGGCGATGATGTCGGCGACCTCGCGGAAGTCGGCCTCGCCGAAGCCGCGGGTGGCCAGCGCCGGGGTGCCGATCCGCAGACCCGAGGTGACCATCGGCGGCCGCGGGTCGTTCGGGATGGCGTTCCGGTTGACCGTGATGCCGACCTCGTGGAGGCGGTCCTCGGCCTGCTGGCCGTCCAGCTCCGAGTTGCGCAGGTCCACCAGGACCAGGTGCACATCGGTGCCGCCGGTCAGGACGTCGACGCCGACGGCCTTCACATCGTCCTGGACCAGGCGCTCGGCCAGGATCCGGGCGCCGTCCAGGGTGCGCTGCTGGCGCTCCTTGAACTCCTCGGACGCGGCGACCTTGAAGGACACCGCCTTGGCCGCGATGACGTGCTCCAGGGGGCCGCCCTGCTGACCCGGGAAGACCGCCGAGTTGATCTTCTTGGCGAGCTCCTGCGTCGACAGGATGACGCCGCCGCGCGGACCGCCGAGGGTCTTGTGCGTGGTGGTGGTCACGACGTGGGCGTGCGGCACCGGGTTGGGGTGCAGACCCGCGGCGACCAGACCCGCGAAGTGGGCCATGTCGACCATCAGGTACGCGCCGACCTCGTCCGCGATGCGGCGGAAGGCCGCGAAGTCGAGCTGGCGCGGGTAGGCGGACCAGCCGGCCACGATGAGCTGCGGCTTGGACTCCTTGGCCAGGCGCTCGACCTCGTTCATGTCGACCTCGCCGGTCTCGTCCACGTGGTACGGGACCACGTTGTAGAGCTTGCCGGAGAAGTTGATCTTCATGCCGTGGGTCAGGTGACCGCCGTGAGCCAGGTTGAGGCCCATGATCGTGTCGCCCGGCTTGAGCAGCGCGAACATCGCGGCCGCGTTGGCCTGGGCGCCCGAGTGGGGCTGCACGTTGGCGGCCTCGGCGCCGAAGAGCGCCTTGACGCGGTCGATCGCGATCTGCTCGACCACGTCGACGTGCTCACAGCCGCCGTAGTAGCGGCGGCCCGGGTAGCCCTCGGCGTACTTGTTGGTGAGGACCGAGCCCTGGGCCTCCATGACCGCGACCGGAGCGAAGTTCTCCGAGGCGATCATTTCGAGGGTGGACTG
The DNA here is from genome assembly GCF_025399895.1 of Streptomyces sp. ASQP_92. Lineage (GTDB taxonomy): Bacteria > Actinomycetota > Actinomycetes > Streptomycetales > Streptomycetaceae > Streptomyces. The sequence continues at coordinate 178,467 of NZ_JAODUA010000010.1, forward strand.
CTGACGGTGGAGCTCGGCGTCGACGGCGGCGGCGACGTCCGGGTCCAGCTCGTGGAGGGGCTGGTTCAGAAGCGACATCAGACGATCCCTGTATCCCTGTGGTCTCTAGGTCAGCTGGCGAAGTCGGTGTACTCGTCGGCGGAGAGCAGGTCGCCCGGCTCCTCCGTGACCTTCACCTTGAACAGCCAACCGCCCTCGAACGGGGCCGTGTTGACCAGCGAAGGGTCGTCCACGACGTCCTGGTTGGCGGCGACGACCTCACCGGTGACGGGGGAGTACAGGTCGCTGACCGACTTGGTGGACTCCAGCTCGCCGCAGGTCTCGCCCGCGGTCACCGTGTCGCCCACCTCCGGGAGCTGTACGTACACGACGTCACCGAGCGCGTTGGCCGCGTGCTCCGTGATGCCGACCGTCGACACGCCCTCCTCGGCGGTCGACAGCCACTCGTGCTCCTTGCTGTAGCGCAGCTGCTGGGGGTTGCTCATGACCTGAATTCTCCTGTACGCGGGGGAGTGCTGCTGACGGGGTCTCGAAGAGTGTCTCGGACCGCGGGACGAGAAGGGGGACGCCGAAGGGAGGCGGGTGTCACTTCTCGCGCTTGTAGAAGGGCAGCGCGACGACCTCGTAGGCCTCGTGCGTGCCGCGGATGTCGATGCCGACCCCGGCGGTGCCGGGCGCGGCGTGCGCGGCGTCCACGTACGCCATGGCGATCGGCTTGCCCAGCGTCGGCGAGGGGGCGCCCGAGGTGACCTCGCCCACGACCTCGCCACCGGACACCACGGAGAACCCGGCGCGCGGCACCCGGCGGCCCTCGGCGATCAGGCCGACGAGCTTGCGCGGCGGGTGGGCCGCGGCCTTGTCGGCGGCGGCCTCCAGAGCCGTCCGGCCCACGAAGTCGCCGTCCTTCTCGAACTTCACGACCCGGCCGAGCCCCGCGTCGAACGGCGTCAGCGCGGTCGTCAGCTCGTGCCCGTACAGCGGCATGCCCGCCTCAAGGCGCAGCGTGTCGCGGCAGGACAGGCCGCACGGCACCAGGCCCGCGTCCTGACCGGCCTCGGTCAACGCGCGCCACAGTTGCTCGGCGTGCTCGGGCGCCACGAACAGCTCGAAGCCGTCCTCGCCGGTGTAGCCGGTGCGGGCGATCAGCGCGGGCACGCCCGCGACGGTGCCGGGCAGACCCGCGTAGTACTTCAGGCCGTCCAGGTCCGCGTCGGTCACCGACTTCAGGATGCCGGGGGACTCGGGGCCCTGGACCGCGATCAGGGCGTAGGCGTCACGGTCGTCGCGTACCTCGGCGTCGAAGCCGGCCGCGCGCTCGGTGATCGCGTCGAGCACGATCTGGGCGTTGCCCGCGTTGGCGACCACCATGTATTCGGGGGCCTCGGCCTCGCCCAGACGGTAGACGATCAGGTCGTCGACGATGCCGCCGTCCTCCTGGCAGATCATCGTGTACCGGGCGCGGCCGGGGCCGATGGTGGCGATGTTGCCGACCAGGGCGTAGTTCAGCGCCTTCATGGCGTCGGGGCCCGTGACGGTGATCTCGCCCATGTGGGACAGGTCGAAGAGCCCGGCACGGGTACGCACGGCGTTGTGCTCGTCGCGCTCGCTCCCGTAGCGCAGCGGCATGTCCCAGCCCGCGAAGTCGGTCATCGTGGCGCCCAGCGAACGATGCAGGGCATCGAGGGAGGTGAGGCGGGGGGCGTTGCTCATGGATGGTGCTCCAAGGTCCCGGGGCATGACGGTCGACGACATCCTCCCCATCTGTCATCGGAACCTGAGAGGTTCACCGTCGCGCGTCGCGCGGCACGGCTTGCACCTTGGGTGGGACCGCCCGGCAGGGGACGGCCCGCTTTTCAGATCTGCCTCGTCCGCGCGGTACGGGGCCTGAGAGATTCAAGGGAGAACTTGCTCCTTCGGCGCCCCAGCGCACAGCTCCTGAGGACTCTCCCGCGCGGATTCGAACGGCCGGTATGCAGTTGGCGCGCACATCATTGCACGCATCCTGGAAGCGTCACATCGCTGGTGACCTATTACCGGCTCTTTACACTTCCCAAGCAGCGGTCCGGGATCCGAACAGGGGGGAGTGCCATGACGGTTGGACACGAGAGGGGTCGGGTGGGGAAGGTGCCCGCGCCGCGGGGCGCGGGCGGCGGGGTGCCGGCGCCGCGCGCGCGGTCCACGGCGAACGAGGCGGTACGCGATCTGCGCGGGCGCCCGGAGCAGGCCGAGCCGGAGCTCCTCTTCGACCCGGGTGACGTCGTGGTGGTGTCGGGCCTGCCCGGCAGCGGCAAGACGACGCTGATGCGGCGCGCCGTCACCGACCGCCGCATCGACTCCCAGGACACCCGGCTCGCCTGGCAGCGCCGACTGCCCGGCATCCCCTACGCCCTGTATCGCCCGCTCACCCGCACCGCCCACTTCGTCCGGACCTGGTGGGCCCTGCGCTCCGGAGACAGCCTCGTCGTCCACGACTGCGGTACCCAGGCCTGGGTGCGGCACTGGCTGGGCCGCGGCGCCCGGCGCCGGGGACGCGCGCTGCGCCTGATCGTGCTGGACGTGCCGGCCGACGTGGCCCTTGAGGGCCAGGCGACCCGGGGCCGCTGGGTGTCGAAGTACGCCTTCGCGCGCCACCGCGGCGCGGCCCGCCGCCTCATAGCGCAGGTGGAGGCGGGACGGCTGCCGACCGGCTGCGCCGGCGCGGTGCTGCTCGACCGGGACGCGGCCTCCGCGCTGCGCCGGATCGGCTTCGGACAGTAGCCGCCCGTGGACGCGCGCCGGGTCCGTGCCCGGCGCCTTTCCCCGGCCCCCACCCACGGCGTTAGGGTCGAGGGGCACGGCCGAGGCGGGCCGGCAGGCATCGGGTTCGGGGGAGAAGGACGGCACATGAACTTTCCGGAGCAGGCGTTCGCGCACCCGCTCGGCGGCGGAGGCTGGCCGGGCAACGAGCTGGAGGAGGCCATGTCCGCGGCCCTCGGGCAGCCGGACGCGGGCCCCCGGCTCATAGAGGTCCTCGGCCGCAACGCGGTCTGGGTGCCGCTGCCCAACGGCGGCAGCCAGGAGAGCACCGACCTCGACCTGCCCACCCTGGAGCTCGACGGCGCCCCCTACGTGCCCGTGTACAGCTCCGAGCAGCAGTTCCTCCAGTGTGTCGGCTCGCACATGTCGTTCGCCGTGGCCCCCGCCGTCGAGTTCGCCCGCGGGCTGCCGCCGCAGCTCGGCATCGTGGTCAACCCCGAGGGCGCGGTGGGCATGCCCCTGCCCCCGCCCGCCGTCGCCGAGCTGTGCCGTACCGGGCGTACCGCGCTCGACGGACCCGCGTCCGGCGCCCGGGTACGCCTCTTCGAGCCGGACTGGCAGGAGGACCCGGTGGACTTCCTGGCCGTCGCGGCCGAGGAGTTCGAGGCGATCGGCGTGGTCCTCAGTGCCCGCCGCGCGCTCGCCTCCATCGAGGGCGAGTCGCCGACCCTCTTCATCGGCGTGGAGTTCGCGACCTGGGACGGAGCCGGGCGCAACGCTCCCATGGAGGCCCTGGGCCGGGCGCTCGGCCGGGCGCCCGTCGACTGGCCGGTCAATCTGGTCCTGCTCGACGTGACCCAGGATCCGGTCGCCACCTGGATGCGCGAGCGGGTGCGGCCCTTCTACGCCCGGACCCGGTAGGCGGCGACCACCGGGTGGAGCACGGCAGGTCCCGCCGGGTCATGGCGGTGTCTGTACGGCGGCTTAACCTGGTTTCATGACCCTTGCAACCCCGCAGCCGCACGCGTGTGCCCGGGGCTGCGGGGCGGCGCAGGCGTCGGCACGGTGGAACTAAGAGGGGCGGGACCCAGGGTGAGCGCGTCAGGCACCGCGGCGGCCGGGCAGGTCGAGCACATGCTGCGCCAGGTGACCCCCGGGCGCTACGACGTGTACGAGGCGCTGCTCCACGCGCTCGCCGACCCCGCGTCGGGCCGCCTCTGGATGCTGCTGTGGCACGGCAGGCCCGGCTCCCCGGACGCGCAATACGGAAACATGGAGGTCGACGGGGTCTCCTACGCCCCCTGTGTCACCTCCGCGCAGGAGCTCGCCGCCAGCGGCTGGAACCGGGCCCACGAGGTGGCCGCCGCCCTCGACGTCGCCCGGGGCCTCTACCCGGACCACTACGGGATCTGGCTCAATCCGCACGCCCACGGCGGCGGCGTCGGCATCCCCTGGACGGATCTGCGCCGGATCGCGACGGGCCTGGACCGGATGCCCGCGGGCCCGCTCAGGCTCTCCGAACCGACCGTGGAGATCCCGCAGTTCTACGCCCTGCTCGCCCAGCACGCCCACCGCACCCCGGCGGTGCGCTCGCTGCGCCGCGCCTGGGTGCAGCCCGCGCTCGGCACGCCGTACCTCGCGATCGGGCTCGACCTCTACACCACCGCCCCGCAGTCGGTGGACGCGGTGCGGGCGATGATGCGCCAGTCCGTCGCGGGCGTGCCGGACGGGCTCGCGGTCTCCACGGTCGCGATGTCGGACGAGTACGACCCCGTCGGCATGTGGCTGAAAGCGCATGCCCGCCCGTTCTACGACCGCGAGGCACACGGCGGCCAGGCCCCCGGGGGGCCCGGATACGGCTATCCGCCGGCCGCCCCCGGCACCTACTGAGCCCCGCTCCGCACCCACACCAACCGGGACGAACCCCGTCAACGCGCCCCGCACGTAAGGGGAATGTCCGTTGTGATGGGGCGAAGACCACAATAGGCCCGTGCGTCATATGTGCCCCAACTTCCCCACGTCCGCCCCTGGTTCAGCCGCGTCCGCATAACGGAAACCCTCTTTCCGCATCACGTTTACGCATACATTCGCCGTCAGGTCTGGCGGGTGATCGCGAGGCCATTGAAGACTCCCGGCATGCAGGGCCGTTCGGGCCCGTGTGCGAGCAGCCCGACCCGCTGCCCGGTGTCGCCCCCCGCTCGCACTGCTGATGGGAACGCGCCGCTACAGCGGCAAGTGCGGGCCGGTCACCGCCGGTTGAGAGGGGTCCTTGCCACGATGACGGCACCATTGCACGACACACCCGCCGACGCGGACCCGACCGCGGACATCAGTGTCACGCCCAGCGGCGAGACCAGAACGGTCGAGGGACGTTCGCTGGGACGTATCGCCTGGAACCGGCTGAAGAAGGACAAGCTCGCCCTCACCGGTGGCATCGTTGTCGTGTTCCTGGTCCTCGTCGCGATCTTCGCGCCGCTGATCGTCGACGCGTTCGGCCATCCGCCGGAGGACTTCCACGAGGACCAGATCGACCCGCTGCTCTCCACCCCGGTGGGCAGCTGGGGCGGCATCAACTCGCACTTCCTGCTGGGAGTTGAGCCGGTCAACGGGCGCGACGTGTTCAGCCGCATCATCTACGGCGCGCGGATCTCGCTGCTCGTGGGCTTCCTCGCGGCGGTCTTCGCGGTGCTCGTCGGCACCGTCCTCGGCGTGATCGCCGGCTACTTCGGCGGCTGGCTCGACGCCGTCATCAGCCGCGTGATGGACATGCTGCTCTCCTTCCCGCAGCTGCTCTTCATCATCGCGTTGATCTCCGTGGTGCCCAACCAGCTCTTCGGTCTCAGCGGCACCGGAGTGCGGCTGCTCGTGATGATCCTCGTCATCGGCTTCTTCGGATGGCCGTACGTCGGGCGCATCGTGCGCGGCCAGACGCTCTCACTGCGCGAGCGCGAGTACGTCGAGGCGGCGCGCAGCCTGGGCGCGGGACGCGGCTACATCCTGTTCAAGGAGCTGCTGCCCAACCTGATCGCGCCGATCACCGTCTACATGACGCTGATGATCCCCACGAACATCCTCACCGAGGCGGCGCTCAGCTTCCTGGGCGCGGGCGTCAAGCCGCCCACCTCCTCCTGGGGCCAGATGCTGTCGACGGCGATCGCGACCTATGAGTCCGATCCGATGTTCATGATCATCCCGGGTGTGGCGATCTTCATCACCGTGATGGCGTTCAACCTCTTCGGCGACGGCGTCCGCGACGCCCTCGACCCGAAGGGCTCCCGCTGATGCGGGACTTCACCGACTCCGGCCCGGCGCATCGCACGGGCCGTGACACACAAGACGCCCCCAACGGAGGAAGCCAGATCGTGACAACCCAAGGTTCATCGAGGCGAAAGACGGCCGCCGGCGCCGCCATCGTCGTTGCGGCTCTGCTCTCCACCGCGGCCTGCGGCGGAGGCGACAGCGACAGCAAGGGCAGCAAGGCCCCCGGCTTCAACGCCGCCAACAGCAAGCTCGCCAACGCGTCGACGAAGAAGGGCGGGGAGCTCAAGTTCGTCGGCACCCAGGACGCCGACTCCTGGGACCCGCAGCGCGGTTACTACGGCTTCATGTGGGACTACGCGCGCTACTACACGCGCACGCTGATCTCCTACAAGCCCGCCCCGGGCAAGGAGAGCGAGACGCTGGTCCCGGACATCGCGACCGGCCTCGCGGACGTCTCGGCGGACAAGAAGACGTACACGTACCACCTGAAGGACGGCGTCAAGTGGGAGGACGGCAAGCCCGTCACCTCCAAGGACGTCAAGTACGGCATCGAGCGCATCTGGGCGCAGGACGTCATCTCCGGCGGCCCCGTCTACCTGAAGGACGTCCTCGACCCCACCGGTGAGTACAAGGGTCCCTACAAGGACACCGCCCCGGACAAGCTGGGCCTGAAGGCGATCGAGACGCCGGACGACAAGACCATCGTCTTCAAGCTGCCGGCGCCCAACGTCGACTTCCAGCAGATGCTGGCCATGCCCTCGGGCACCCCGGTCCGCCAGGACAAGGACACCCAGTCGAAGTACGGCCTGAAGCCCTTCTCGCTCGGCCCGTACAAGTGGGAGTCCTACTCCCCGAACAAGTCCATGGTGCTCGTCCGCAACGAGAACTGGGACCCGAAGACGGACGACGTCCGCAAGGCACTCCCGGACAAGATCAGCCTGACGCTGCTCAGCAGCGCCGACGACATGGACAGCCGTCTGATCAACGGTGACTACGACGTCGACCTGAACGGCACCGGCCTCAGCGTGGCCGGCCGCACCAAGGCGCTCCAGCAGCACAAGGGCAACGTCGACAACCCGGACACCGGCTACATCCGTTACGCGGTCTTCCCGCAGACGGTGGCCCCGTTCGACAACGAGCACTGCCGCAAGGCCGTCATCTACGCGGCCGACCACAAGTCGCTCCAGACCGCCCGCGGCGGCCCGCAGGCCGGTGGTGACATCGCCACCAACATGCTGCCGCCGATCATCAGCGGTTCGGACCCGAAGTTCGACCCGTACGGCGTGACCTCCAACGACGGTGCCCCGAACATCGCGAAGGCCAAGGAAGAGCTCGCCGCCTGCGGCAAGCCCGGGGGCTTCTCGACCACCATCGCGGTCCGCAACAACAAGCAGGTCGAGGTCGCCACGGCGCAGTCGATGCAGGCCGCGCTCGCCAAGGTCAACATCAAGGTCGACATCGACCAGTACGACGGTTCGCAGACGACCGGCATCATCGGCAACCCCGAGGTCGTCAAGAAGAAGAACTACGGAATCATCATCATGGGCTGGGGCCCGGACTTCGCGTCCGGCCAGGGCTTCCTGCTCCCGCTGGTGAACTCCAAGTTCATCCTGCCGAACGGCAACAACAACTACTCGATGCTGAAGGACCCGGCCATCGACAAGCTCTTCGAGGACGCCATCGCGGCGGCCACCCCCGAAGAGGCCGCCGGTCTCTACAAGCAGATCAACCAGAAGGTGTCCGAGCACGCCGTCTACCTGCCGTTCGTCTTCGAGAAGAACGTCAAGTGGCGCAGCAGCCGGCTCACCAACGTCTACACGACGACCAACAACAACGGTTTCTACGACTACGCCTCCCTCGGCGTCGAGAAGTGACCGTCGTCCAATCGCTCCGCCGGCGCACCCGCCGCTAGGCACGAAGGGCAGGTGAAGGCCGTCGCGTGACGGGTCGGGGGTACCGCAATCCGGTGCCCCCGGCCCGCCGCCGGGCCGAGAGCAGTGCTCGCATATCTCATCAGGCGGTTCGCCGCCGCCATCGTGATGCTGCTGATCGTCATGCTCGTGACGTTCGGCATCTTCTTCCTGATCCCCAAGTGGACGGGCGTCGACCCGGCCACGATGTACGTCGGCAAGCAGTCCGACGCCGCTGCTCTCGAAGCGGTCCGCTCCAAACTGGGTCTCGGCGACCCGATCTTCGTGCAGCTCTTCGACTTCGTGAAGGGCATCGTGGCCGGCCGCGACTACACCGGCGGCGGCTCGACGATCCACTGCGACGCCCCGTGCTTCGGCTACTCGTTCAAGAACGAGCAGGCGATCTGGCCGGTGCTCAAGGACCGCTTCCCGGTCACCCTGGCGCTGGTCCTCGGCGCGGCCATCCTGTGGGTGGTCTTCGGCGTCCTGGCCGGCGTGGTCTCCGCCCTCAAGCGCGGTTCCCTGTGGGACCGGACCGCCATGACGGTGGCCCTGGCGGGCGTCTCGCTGCCCATCTACTTCACCGGCCTGCTCTCGCTGGCGATCTTCTCCTTCGGACTGCACTGGATCGACGGCCAGTACGTGCCGTTCAGCGATTCACCAGGGGGCTGGTTCAGCGGCCTGATCCTGCCCTGGATCACCCTGGCCTTCCTCCAGGCGGCGATGTACGCCCGCCTCACCCGGGCGACCATGCTCGAAGTGATGGGCGAGGACTACGTCAGAACCGCCCGCGCCAAGGGCCTGAGCGAGTCCACCGTCATCGGCAAGCACGCCATGCGTTCCACGATGGCGCCGATCCTCACGGTGCTCGGCATGGACATCGGCGCCCTCATCGGCGGCGCGATCCTCACCGAGACCACCTACAGCATCCCCGGCCTCGGCCAGGCGGTGCTCCGCGCCATCGGCGAGCGCGACCTTCCGGTGATCCTCGGTGTCACGCTGATCACCTCGGCTGCGGTGATCTTCGCGAACCTCGTCGTGGACCTCCTGTACGCCGTGATCGACCCCCGAGTGAGGCTCGCATGACCGACCTGAACAAGACCGGCGCCGCGGTCGGCGAGCCGGTCGCGGGTGAGCGGCCCTCGGACGCCTTCCTGGACGTACGCGACCTGAAGGTGCACTTCCCGACCGACGACGGCCTGGTCAAGTCGGTCGACGGGCTCAGCTTCTCGCTGGAGAAGGGCAAGACCCTCGGCATCGTGGGCGAGTCCGGCTCCGGCAAGTCCGTCACCTCGATGGGCATCATGGGCCTGCACACGGCCGGCCAGTACGGCAAGCGCAAGGCCCAGATCTCCGGCGAAATCTGGCTGAACGGCAAGGAGTTGCTCTCCGCCGACCCGGAGGAGGTGCGCAAACTCCGCGGCCGCGACATGGCGATGATCTTCCAGGACCCGCTGTCCGCGCTGCACCCGTACTTCACCATCGGCAAGCAGATCATCGAGGCGTACCGGGTCCACCACGACGTCGACAAGAAGGTCGCCCGCGCCCGGGCGATCGAGATGCTCGACCGGGTCGGCATCCCCCAGCCCGACAAGCGCGTCGACTCCTACCCGCACGAGTTCTCGGGCGGTATGCGCCAGCGCGCGATGATCGCGATGTCGCTGGTCAACAACCCCGATCTGCTGATCGCGGACGAGCCGACGACCGCTCTGGACGTCACCGTCCAGGCGCAGATCCTGGACCTGATCCGGGACCTCCAGAAGGAGTTCGGCTCCGCGGTCATCGTCATCACCCACGACCTGGGCGTCGTCGCCGAGCTCGCCGACGACATCCTGGTCATGTACGGCGGCCGCTGTGTCGAACGCGGTCCCGCGGAGAAGGTCTTCTACGAGCCCCGCCACCCCTACACCTGGGGCCTGCTCGGCTCGATGCCGCGCATCGACCGCGAGGAGACCGAGCGCCTCATCCCGGTGAAGGGCTCCCCGCCGTCCCTGATCAACATCCCGTCCGGCTGCGCCTTCAACCCGCGCTGCCCGTACGCCGATGTGCCCAAGGACAACATCACCCGGACCGTACGCCCCGAGCTGACCGACGGCGGGAGCGGCCACTGGGCCGCCTGCCACATGACGCCGGACGAGCGGGAGCGTATCTGGACCGAAGAGATTGCGCCCAAGCTGTGAGCGAGGACAAAGGCGTGACGGACAACGACGTGACGATTCCCGCCCAGAGCAAGGGCGCGGTGTCGACCGAGGCCGTGTCCAGGAAAGACGCGGCCCCCGGTGAGGTGCTGCTCAAGGTCAGCGGACTGCAGAAGCACTTCCCGATCCGCAGCGGCCTGCTGAAGCGGCAGACGGGCTCGGTCAAGGCCGTCGACGGCCTCGACTTCGACGTGCGCTCCGGCGAGACGCTCGGCGTGGTCGGCGAGTCCGGCTGCGGCAAGTCGACCATGGGCCGGCTGATCACCCGCCTTCTCGAACCGACCGGTGGCACCGTCGAGTTCGAGGGGCGCGACATCACCCACCTCGGGGTGCGCGGCATGCGGCCGATGCGCCGCGACGTCCAGATGATCTTCCAGGACCCGTACTCCTCGCTCAACCCCCGGCACACGGTGGGCGGCATCATCTCGGCCCCCTTCAAGCTCCAGGGCGTCGAGCCCGAGGGCGGGGTCAAGAAGGAGGTGCAGCGCCTCCTGGAGGTGGTGGGCCTCAACCCCGAGCACTACAACCGCTATCCGCACGAGTTCTCCGGCGGCCAGCGCCAGCGCATCGGCATCGCCCGCGCGCTCGCACTCAAGCCGAAGCTGGTCGTGGCGGACGAGCCGGTCTCGGCGCTCGACGTGTCGATCCAGGCGCAGGTGGTCAACCTCCTCGACGACCTCCAGCAGGAGCTCGGCCTGACCTATGTGATCATCGCGCACGACCTGTCGGTCATCCGGCACGTGTCGGACCGGATCGCGGTCATGTACCTCGGCAAGATCGTCGAGTTGGCCGACCGCAAGTCGCTGTACGCGGCGCCGATGCACCCGTACACCAAGGCGCTGATGTCGGCGGTGCCGGTGCCGGATCCCCGGCGGCGCGGCATGAAGAGCGAGCGGATCCTGCTCAAGGGCGACGTGCCCTCGCCGATCTCGCCGCCGAGCGGTTGCCGGTTCCACACCCGGTGCTGGAAGGCGACCGAGATCTGCAAGACGCGGGAGCCGGTGCTGGTCGAGCTGAAGCCGGGCCAGCAGGTGGCCTGCCACCACCCGGAGAACGCGCCGGACCAGGCGCCGGGCGAGGCGGTCCTGCCGGAGGCCAGGGAGTCCATCGAGGTCGTGACGATCGGCGACGCGCCGACGACCGCGGAACCGGAGGAGCCGGAGGCCGCCGGGACGGCGGCGAAGCCGGAGCCGGCGGCGGTGGCCGAGCCCGAGGCGAAGTCGGAACCGACGGCGAAGTCGGAGCCGGTGGCGGTGGCCGAGCCCGAGGGGAAGTCGGAACCGGTGGCCAAGTCGGAACCGGAGACAGCGCCGGAGCCGGTGGCGAAGTCGGAACCGACGGCGAAGTCGGGGTCGGCGGCGGCCACGTCAGTGGCGAAGCCTGAATCGGCGGCGAAGCCGGAATCGGCCGTGGTGGCGAAGTCCGAGGCGGTGGGCTCCGAGGGCGAGACCGCGGCGCGTGACAGCGACTCCGAAGGCCCCGCTCAGGAGTCAACCGACAAGTAGGCCATGACAGTTCGGCAAAGTCATGTTCATGCCGAAGCGGGAGAGTGCAGAGTCTGCGTGTCCGTACCAACGGCATGCGTTCGAAGGGCAGACTCATATGGCACTCTCCCGTCCGGCACGTCGCACCTCCCGGTGGCTCTCCCTCGCCACCGCGGTGGCCGCCGGGTTCACCATCGCCGCCGCGCCCGCCGCCTCACCCGGCGCCCCGGGCATCGGTGACCCCTACTTCCCCGACATGGGCAACGGCGGCTTCGACGCCCTCCATTACGACCTCGGGGTCAGCTACAACCCCGATTCGGGGCGCCTGGACGGGCGCACCACGGTGACGGCCCGGGCCACCCAGAACCTCTCCCGCTTCGATCTCGACCTCCAGAAGCTGACCGTCGACTCGATACGGGTCAACGGCAGGCCCGCCGACTTCAACCGCAGCGGCGACGAGATCGTCATCACCCCGCGCCACCGGCTGCGCAAGGGCGAGGAGTTCGAGGTCACCGTCGTCTACGGGGGCGTGCCCCAGGCGCTGAACGGACCCATCGTCTTCGGCTCCGACTACGGCTGGATGAAGACCAAGGACGGCGTCTTCGTGGCCTGCGAGCCCAACGCCGCCTCCACCTGGTTCCCCTCCAGCGACCACCCCTCCGACAAGGCGACGTACGACATCCGCATCGACGCGCCCAAGGGCCTCACCGGTGTCTCCAACGGGCGCCTGGTGGACTCCCACGACCGTGGCGGACGCTCGTACTTCCACTGGCGTGAGTCCAAGCCGATGGCGACGTACCTGGCCACCGCCTCCATAGGCAAGTTCGACGTGAAGACGGGCCGCACGCCCGCCGGCACCCTCATCTACGTGGCGATCGACCCGGTCCTCGCCAACCAGAACAAGGTCGACGTGTACGGGGTGACCGCCGAGGCCACCGACTACTGGTCCCAGGTCTTCGGCCCGTATCCCTTCGAGGTGACCGGCGCGGTCGTCGACGACATGCCGCAGGCGGGGTTCTCGCTGGAGACCCAGTCCAAGCCCAGCTACTCGGCCGTGCGCTCCGAGTCGACCATCGTGCACGAGCTCGCCCACCAGTGGTTCGGCGACTCCGTCTCGGTCGACCACTGGAACGACATCTGGCTCAACGAGGGCTTCGCGACCTACGCCCAGTGGCTGTGGGCCGAGCACCGGGGCACCAGGAGCGCGCACGACTCCTTCCTCGCCGCCTACAACGCGATCCCGGCCGACGCCGACTTCTGGAAGATCGAGGTGGCCGACCCGAAGCGCGACACGATGTTCGCCGACGCGGTCTACCGGCGGGGCGCGATGATGCTCCAGGAACTGCGCGAACACATCGGTGACCAGGCCTTCTTCAAGCTGCTTCCCGCCTGGACCAAGGCCCATCGTTACCAGAACGCCGACACCGAGGACTTCGTCCGGCTCGCCGAGAAGATCTCGGGCAAGCAGCTGGACGGTCTGTTCCAGAAGTGGATCCACGACACGGGCAAGCCCGCGCTCTGATCCACCGCGTGTCGGAGGGCGCCCCGCGATGAGTAAAAATGCGGGGTGCTCCACTCACTGTTCAGTCCCTCCGTCCAGCATGCGCTGGACCTCGTCGGGATCTTCGTCTTCGCGATCTCCGGCGCCCTGCTCGCCGTGCGCAAGAACTTCGACGTGTTCGGCATCGCGGTGCTCGCCGAGGTCACCGCGCTGGGCGGGGGGCTGTTCCGCGACCTCATCATCGGGGCCGTCCCGCCGGCCGCCTTCTCCGACCTCGGGTACTTCGTGACCCCGCTGCTCGCGACGGTGCTGGTCTTCTTCCTGCACCCCGAGGTCGAGCGCACCCAGACCGCGGTGAACGTCTTCGACGCGGCGGGGCTCGGCCTGTTCTGCGTCACGGGCACGACCAAGGCGTACGACTACGGGCTCGGCCTCACCTCGTCGGCGGCGCTGGGTCTCGCGACGGCGGTCGGCGGTGGCGTACTGCGTGACGTCCTGGCCAACGAGGTCCCCTCGCTGCTGCGCTGGGACCGCGATCTGTACGCGGTGCCGGCGATCGTCGGCGCCACGATGATCGTGCTCTTCATCCGCTTCGACCTGCTGAACGCGGGGACCAGCGGGCTCGCCGTCGTCACCGCGTTCCTGCTGCGCATCGCGGCCCTGAAGTACCACTGGCGGGCGCCCCGTGCCTGGAACCGGCGCAGCTCGACGCTGGAGGAGGCGTGAGGCCGGAGGGGGAGCGGCGGGAGCGTTCAGGGCAGGGTGGTCGGCCGACAGAAAAAGCTACCGCTCAGTAATTTATCGGTGTACGGTGCTGCGCATGGCACAGGCATCGTCACAGGTACTCCCCGCCACGATCGGGGACAGCGAGTTCGACCGCGACACCGCGGTCACCCTGCGGGAAGCGGGGGTCTATGACGCGGAGCTCTCGGCGGGCTGGACCATCATCCACGCCGTCAACGGGGGCTATCTGCTCGCCCTGCTCGGCCGGGCGCTCGGCGACGCGCTGCCGCACCCGGACCCGTTCACCGTCTCCGCGCACTACCTCACGCCGTCCGTGCCCGGACCCGCGGTCATCCGCACCCAGGTCGTACGCGCCGGCCGCACCCTTTCGACCGGGCAGGCCTCGCTCTTCCAGTACGACGAGAGCGGCGCCGAGGTCGAACGCATCCGGGTGCTGGCCTCCTACGGGGACCTCGACGCCCTGACCGACGACATCCGCACGACCGCCACGCCCCCCGCGATTCCGCCGCTCTCGCACTGCATCGGCGCGACGGACGCCCCCGACGGCAGCCGCCCGCCGATCCCGGGCAGTTCCGCCATCACCGACCGGCTGATGCTCAAGCTCGACCCGACGACGCTGGGCTGGGCCGTGGGCGCGCCGTCCGGGAAGGGCGAGATGCGGGCCTGGTTCGGGCTCGCGGACGGACGCGACGCCGACCCGTTCTCGCTGCTGCTCACCGTCGACGCCCTGCCGCCGACCTCCTTCGAACTCGGCCTCAAGGGCTGGACCCCCACGGTCGAACTGACCACCCACATCCGCTGCCGCCCGGCACCGGGCCCCCTGCGGGTGTCCATCACCACGCGGAACCTGGCGGGTGGCTTCCTGGAGGAGGACGCGGAGGTCTGGGACACGGCGGACCGCCTGGTCGCCCAGTCCCGCCAGTTGGCCCGGGCGCCGCGGGGGTAGGGGGTCGGGGGTGGGGGTTTTCCCACCCGCCCGCCCGTGCGGGGGACTGGAGGGTGCGGCTCCTGGGGCTGTGCCCCAGACCCCCTGGGTGTTTGCCCACCCGCCCGCCCGTGCGGGGGGTTGGTGGGTGCGGCTTCTGGGGCTTCTGCTCCAGCCCCTGCGGGGGCTTCGTTCCCTGCACCGCTGGGGGTTCCCGCGTGCCCGCCCGCCCGTGCGAGGGGTTGGTGGGTGCGGCTCCTGGGGCTCGCCCCAGACTCCTGCGGGGACTTTGTTCCCTGCACCGCTGGGGGTTCCCGCGTGCCCGCCCGCCCGTGCGGGGGATTGGAGGGTGCGGCCCCTGGGGCTCGCCCCAGACTGCGGGGGCTTCGTCCCCTGCGCTCCTAGGGGTTTCCGCCTGCCCGTCCGCCCGGCCCGTGCAGGGGACTGGAGGGTGCGGCCCCTGGGGCTCGCCCCAGGCCCCGCGGGTACTTCCTCCCCTGCGCCCCCGCGGGACTTCGCGCCCCCCGCCAGAACCTCCCGCACCCTCGCCCTCCCGCGACGCGCCCTCAACTGCCCGGCTAGGTAGGCGAATTCAGCCCCTCCGGCGTTTGAGGAGCGGGGGTCTGGGGGCGGCGCCCCCAGGGGGTTGGCCGGGTCTGGGCAGGGGTGGGTTCTCGCCCCCGGAGGGTTTCGGGGAGGGGTGGGTGGGGGAGTCGAGGGGGCCGGAGCCCAGGGAGTGGGTCCGTTCCGGGGAGCCGAGCCGGCCAGGCCCTGTGGGGGGCGCACCTCAGGGTGACCCGAACCGGGGGCCGCAGGGCCCGCAGGCGGCGTCAGGACCCCGGGCGGTCAAGCCAGTGCCGGCGGCCCAGCGTCACCAGCCGCAACCGCGCCCGCGCCGTCGCGAGCACCGCCCCCTCCTCGCCCTCCAGCAGCGAGGACGCCGTCATCACCATGTGGTCGACGTACATCCCGCCCAGCATCCGCAGATCCGCCGACGACCACCCCACCGATTCCGGATCCGCACCGAGCGCCTCCGCCACCTCGTCCGCGAAGCGCCGCAGTTGTACCCCGATCGCCTCCCGGACCGGCGCGACCCCGCCATGTCGTTCGCGGGCGATGAAGCGGACGTGCGAGGGGTAGGCGAGGACATGGGCGGCGATCAACTCGACCGCCCGGTCGATGCGTTCGTCGCTCGCCCCGGTGGTGACGATCGCCGCCCGGATCGTCTCGTGGAGCGAGCCGAGCGCCTGCTCGACCAGGGCGACCCCCAGGTCGGCGGTGTCCTTGAAGTGCCGGTAGAACGCGGCCGGGGCCACCCCCACGGCGCGGGTGACCTCCCGGAGCCCGAGGCTGCTCAGGCTCTGGTGCTCCAGGAGCTGGAGCGCCGAGTCCATGAGGGCCTGGCGCGTCTTCTGCTTCTGGGCCTGCCGGATTCCGAGAGTGTGGCTCATTCCACTCAGTAAACATGTGTTCGCCGAAGTTGGGAAGACTAGACTCATGAGTCAGTGAACAGTTGTACTCCGAAGCATCGACGACGCCGGCCCCACGGAGCCGACCCGACAGAAAGGGATCCCATGCTTTTCCTCGTCGCCGCCCTCCTCCTGCTGGGGGTCGTGCTGGGCTCAGCGGCGCACCTTCCGCTCCCGGTCACCTTGGCCGTCGCCGGTGTCATCGGCGTCTGGCTGCTCGTCTTCGCCGCCCGCGAACGCTTCTCGCACCGGAAGGGCTGACCATGGAACTCGCAACGATCCGCCGCCGCACCCGGGACCGTGACGCCGACGGGATGGCCGTCGCGGCCTTCGTCCTCGGCCTGCTCGGGCTGCTCGTCATGAACGTCATCCTCGGCCCCATCGCCATCGTCCTGTCCTCCCTCTCGCTGCTGTACGGCACCAAGCGGCGCGGCCGGGCGATGCTCGGTCTGGGCCTGGGCGTGGCCGACCTCGCGGTCCTCGCGGCCCTCGCCATGGCCGACCACACCGTCTCGTGGGGCCTCAACGGCTGAGCCCTCGCGCCGGTCCTGGCCGGAACTGCGGCACGGCCCGCCCGCTACGGCTCGTAGAATCGGGCCCACCATGGCTTACCTCGACCACGCCGCGACCACTCCGATGCTTCCGGAGGCGGTCCAGGCGATGACCGCCCAGCTGACCGCCACCGGCAACGCGTCCTCGCTGCACGCCGCCGGCCGGCGGGCCCGCCGCACCGCCGAGGAGGCCCGCGAGGAACTCGCCGAGTCGCTCGGCGCCCGCCCCAGCGAGGTCGTCTTCACGGCCGGCGGCACCGAGGCGGACAACCTCGCCGTCAAGGGCCTGTACTGGGCCCGCCGGGACGCCGACCCGCGCCGCGTGCGCGTCCTGGCCAGCCCGGTCGAGCACCACGCCGTGCTCGACGCGGTCCACTGGCTCGCCGAGCACGAGGGCGCCACCGTCGAGTACCTGCCCGTGGACGCCCACGGCCGGGTGCACGCCGAAGCCCTGCGCGAGGCCATCGGGCGCAACCCCGACGACGTCGCCCTGGCCACCGTCATGTGGGCCAACAACGAGATCGGTACCGTCATGCCGGTGGCCGAACTCGCCGCGGTGGCGCGGGAGTTCGAGGTACCGCTGCACGCCGACGCCGTCCAGGCCTACGGCCAGCTCGAGGTGGACTTCGCCGCGTCCGGCCTCGCCGCCATGACCGTCTCCGGGCACAAAATCGGCGGCCCGTACGGCATCGGCGCCCTGTTGCTCGGCCGCGAGTACACCCCCGTACCCGTGCTGCACGGTGGCGGCCAGGAGCGGCACGTACGCTCCGGCACCCTGGACGTGCCCGCCATCGCCGCGTTCGCGGTCGCGGGACGGCTGGCCGCCGAGCGGCGCGGCGCGTTCGCGCGGGACATCGGCGGGCTGCGCGACCGCCTGGTGGAGGCCGTGCGCGATGCCGTGCCCGACGCGATCCTCGGCGGCGACCCGAGCCCGGCCGGCCGCCTGCCCGCCAACGCACACTTCAGCTTCCCCGGCTGCGAAGGCGACTCCCTCCTGCTGCTGCTCGACGCGCAGGGCATCGCCTGCTCCACCGGTTCGGCCTGTACCGCCGGTGTGGCCCAGCCCAGCCATGTGCTCCTCGCCACCGGCACCGATCCCGACCTGGCCCGCGGCACCCTGCGCTTCTCGCTCGGCCACACCTCCACCGAGGCGGACGTCGACGCGGTCGCCGAAGCCATCGGCCCCGCCGTCGAGCGGGCGCGCACGGCGGGTCTCGTCTGAGCCGTGGCACGCGCTCGCCCAAGCGCCCCGTACCAAACCCCGACGCCGAGCCCCGAACGCCAAGCTCCGAACCCCCGGCCCCGAATCCCGTGCTCCCGGCCGGGGCACGGCTCAGGCGCGGCCGGCCGCCGCTCCGACCAGCGAGATGTAGCGCGCCCAGTTCCAGTGCGGGCCGGGGTCGGTGTGATCGGTGCCCGGCACCTCCACGTGGCCCACGATGTGTGTGCGGTCCACGGATATTCGATAGCGCGCGCAGATCGCCGCGGTCAGCCGTGCCGAGGAGGCGTACATGGCGTCCGTGAAGGACGCGGCCTCCTCCACGAAGCCCTCGTGCTCTATGCCGACACTGCGCTCGTTGTACTTCCGGTTGCCCGAGTGGAACGCCACGTCCAACTCCCGCACCGTCTGCGCTATGTGGCCGTCCTTGCGCACCACGTAATGGGCGGCGGCCTTGTGGTCCGGGTCCTGGAACGCCTTGAGGGCGCTGGTGAAACCGCCCTGCACCACATGGATCACCACCCGGTCCACCGCGTAGTCGTCCGGCCGGTCCGCCATCCGCCAGTTCGCCGGATCGGCCGCGACCCACTGCGCTCCCGCGTAGTCCAGCTCTCCGGCCTTGCGCGGCCTGTGCGGCCGCGCCAGCGGTCTGTTCAGATAGCCGATCGCGCCGAGCGTCACCACCGCGCCCCCGATCAGCAGCCCCCTGCGGCTGGTCGCCATACGCCCCGCCCCCGTCGCTCCCCGTACCACTTCCCCGTGCGGTTTCCCGTACCGCTTTCCCCGCGAGGCCCGCGCCCTACCCGTACCCGGAGGGCCGGGACGACCTGGAGCGAACCCCTCTGAGATCCACAACGGATACTCCCGCGCTCCGGGTTCCCGATCCCACGTACCCTTACGAGTGCTATGACTCAGACTTCGCCGCAGCCCTCGCCGATGACCTCCCCCCGCCCCCTGCGGGTCCTCGCCGCCATGTCCGGCGGGGTGGACTCCGCGGTCGCCGCCGCCCGGGCCGCCGAGGCGGGACACGACGTCACCGGTGTGCACCTGGCGCTCTCCGCGAACCCGCAGTCCTTCCGCACCGGGGCCCGCGGCTGCTGCACCATCGAGGACTCCCGGGACGCCCGCCGCGCCGCGGACGTCATCGGCATCCCCTTCTACGTCTGGGACCTGGCGGAACGCTTCCGCGAGGACGTCGTCGAGGACTTCATCGCCGAGTACGAGGCCGGCCGCACGCCCAACCCGTGCCTGCGATGCAACGAGAAGATCAAGTTCGCCGCGCTGCTCGACAAGGCCCTCGCGCTCGGCTTCGACGCGGTGTGCACCGGCCACTACGCGACGGTCGTCCTGAACGAGGACGGCACCCGTGAGCTGCACCGCGCCAGCGACATGGCCAAGGACCAGTCGTACGTCCTCGGCGTGCTCGACGAGCGTCAGCTCGCCCACGCGATGTTCCCGCTCGGCGACACCCTCACCACCAAGGACGAGATCCGCGCCGAGGCCGAGCGCCGGGGCCTCGCGGTCGCCAAGAAGCCCGACAGTCACGACATCTGCTTCATCGCCGACGGCGACACCCAGGGCTTCCTCGCGAACCGCCTGGGCAAGGCCGAGGGCGACATCGTCGACGAGTCCGGCACGAAGATCGGCAGCCACGAGGGCGCCTTCGGCTTCACCATCGGCCAGCGCAAGGGCCTGCGCATCGGTCACCCGGCCGCCGACGGCAAGCCGCGCTACGTCCTGGACATCTCGCCGGTGAACAACACGGTAACCGTCGGCCCCGTCGAGGCGCTCGACGTCACCGCCCTCGGCGCGATCAAGCCCCGCTGGTGCGGCACGGCCCCGGACGGACCCGGGACGTACACCGCGCAGCTCCGCGCCCACGGCGGCGAGACCGAGGTGACGGCGGAGCTGGTCGACGACGTCCTCCATGTGACCTTCGCCGAGCCGGTCCGCGGTGTCGCCCCCGGCCAGGCGATCGTCCTGTACGACGGAACGCGCGTGGTGGGCTCGGCGACGATCGCGACGACCGAGCGGGCCGCCGCGACCGTCTGAGCTCCTGGCCGCTAGCCCACCCGGAGCACGATCTTGCCCTGCGTGCGCCCCCGCTCGCCGTACTCGTGCGCCTTGGCGGCGTCCGCCAGGTCGAACACCGAGTCGATCTCGACGCGCAGCCTGCCCTCCTCGACCAGCGCCGCGATCGCCCGCATGCCCGCCTGGTCCGGCTCCACCAGAGTGAAGCCCGCCCGGACGCCGAGGGCGGCGGCCTCCGTGCGCAGTGCGTCCTCGTCCGGGGACGAGATCGAGACCAGGGTGCCGCCCTGGCGCAGCACCTTCAGAGAGCGGCCGCCGTACTCGCCGCCGATGGGGTCGAGGACGACGTCGACGTCCCGCACCGCCTCGGTGAAGTCCACTGCCGTGTAGTCGATCAGCTCGTCCGCGCCGAGCCCGCGCAGGAAGTCGTGCTTGCCGGCGCGGGCCGTCCCGATGACGTACGCCCCGTGCGCCTTGGCGATCTGCACCGCGAGGTGGCCGACGCCGCCCGCCGCCGCGTGGATCAACACCCGCTGCCCGGTGGTCAGCCGGGCCGTCTCGACGAGCGCCTGGTACGCGGTGAGCGAGGCCAGCGGCAGGGCCGCCGCCTGGATGTGGTCGATCCCGGCGGGCTTGCGGACGAAGTGCCGGGCGGGGGCGGCGACGTACTCGGCGTACGCGCCCGCCTGGTGCGGGAAGAGCGGCATGCCGAAGACCTCGTCGCCGACCTCGTACAGGGTGACGCCGAGCCCCACCGCCTCGACCGTGCCGGACACGTCGAAGCCGAGGATCGGCGGCGTGGTCTCCCGCCCGAACGGGCCGTGCTCGCGGATCTTCCAGTCGGCGGGGTTGACGCCGGCGGCGTGCACACGCACCAGCACCTCGGTGGGGCCCGGCTCGGGGCGCTCGGTCCGGATCTCGGTGAGCACCTCGGGGCCGCCGAGGCGGGGGGAGCTCATGGCACGCATGGTCTGGGACATGTCTGATCCTTCACGGGGTGTTTTCGCTGGTGGGAGCCACCAACAGAGACAAGGCTGCGCCAGGGACGCCCCGCGTGGTGCTGGCCGTTTGGCCATGATGTGACAGAATCTGGCCATGACCGCAGAACCGGAACTCCACCGGGTGGCGGTGCTCGCCCTCGAAGGGGTGGTCTCCTTCGAGCTGGGCATCCCCTCCCGGATCTTCGACAGTGCCCGCGGGCCGGGCGGCGAGCGCCTCTACGAGGTGACCGTCTGCACCGCCGACGGGGGCCCGGTGCGTACCGAGGCCGGATTCTCGGTCACGGTCGACCATGGCCCCGAGGCGCTCGCCGCCGCCGACACCGTGGTGATCCCGCCCACCCACGACCTCGGCGCCATGGCCGAGGGAGGATCGCTGCCCGAGCCGCTGGCCCGCGCCTTCGACCTGATCCGGCCCGGCACGCGCATGGTCTCGATCTGCACGGCGTCCTATGTGCTGGCCGCGGCCGGCCTGCTCGACGGGCGGCCCGCCACCACCCACTGGTGCGACGCCACCGCCTTCGCGCGCACCTTCCCGCGCATCGACGTGGACCCGGGCGTGCTGTTCGTCGACGACGGCGACGTGCTGACCTCCGCCGGCGCCGCCGCCGGTATCGACCTGTGCCTGCACCTGGTGCGCCGCGACCACGGCAGCGCCGTCGCAAACCAGGCCGCCCGGCACTGCGTCGTCCCGCCGCACCGCGACGGCGGCCAGGCCCAGTACATCGAACGCCCGGTCCCCGAGCCGACCCTGGCCAGCACCGCCGCCACCCGCGCATGGGCCCTGGAACGCCTCCAGGAGCCGCTCTCGCTGGGCGAGATGGCCACCCACGCCCGGATGAGCCTGCGCACCTTCACGCGCCGCTTCCGCGAGGAGGCGGGGATGACCCCGGGCAGCTGGCTCACCTCCCAGCGCCTGGAACTCGCCCGCCAGCTCCTGGAGTCCAGCGACCTGCCGGTGGACCTGGTGGCCCACCGGGCGGGCTTCGGAACCGCCAACTCGCTGCGCCAGCACATGCGTTCCGTCCTGGGTGTCTCGCCGGTCGCCTACCGGCGCACCTTCCAGGTCGGCGCGCGGAGCTGAACAGGGCGCCCTACTCGGCGACGATCTCCACGTCGTAGAAGCAGAGGTGGTCCCTGATCTCGGCCACGTCCGGCTTCGGGTCGGGGTAGTACCAGACGAGGTCCGGCGCCTCGGGCAGCGACCAATAGGAGGCTGTGCCCTTGAACGGGCAATAGGAGTGGGTGTCCGAGGGTGTCAAGAGGTCCGTGCGGACGTCCTCGGGCGGCAGGTAGTAGCGGACCGGGAGACCCGTCTCGCGCAGCAGCAGCGGACGCGTGCTCTCGGCGAGCACCCGCCCGTCCCGAACGACCCGCACATGCTCGCTGCCCCGCTCGATGGTGATGCGATGTCCTGTCGTCATGTGAGGTGCAGCACCCGCCGGGCCGCGCTTCTTCCCTCGGGGCCCACGTGGCCCCGCTTCGTCTTTCGTAGGGTGGGCGCATGGATATCTGCGTCTTCCTCTCCGCGGCCGATCTCGACGAGCGCTACACGGGCCCGGCCCGGGAGTTCGCCGAACTCGTCGGCAAGGGCGGGCACACCCTGGTGTGGGGCGGCTCCGAGAGCGGCCTCATGAAGGTCGTGGCCGACGGCGTGCAGCAGGCGGGCGGCAGGCTCGTCGGGGTCTCCGTCGACTTCCTCGCGGCCAAGGCGCGCGAGAACGCCGACGAGATGGTCATCGCCAAGGACCTCGCCGAGCGCAAGGCGCTCCTGCTCGCCAAGTCGGACGCCGTCGTGATCATGGTGGGGGGCACCGGAACCCTGGACGAGGCCACCGAAATCCTGGAGCTGAAGAAGCACGGCAGGACCACCAAGCCCGTCGTCCTGCTGAACACCGCCGGCTTCTACGACGGCCTCAAGCAGCAGTTCCGCCGCATGGAGGAGGAGGGCTTCCTGCCCGTGCCCCTCACCGACCTGGTCTTCTTCGCCGAGGACGGTGTCGCCGCCCTCGCCTACCTGGAGGAGTCCGCCGGTATCCAGTAGTGCGGCGATCGCGTCGAAAGGAGTGCGAGCATGGCGGGTATGGCTACTCATCTGATCACCGGCGCCGGCTCCGGCATCGGCGCCGCCGTCGCGCGCCGACTGCACGAGCGCGGCGACGAGCTCATCCTGCTCGCGCGCGACGCCGGACGCGCCAAGGAGTTCGCCGCCCGCTACCCGGGCGCCCGCACCCTCGTCGGCGACCTCGGTGACCCCGACCGCCTCTCCTGGGCCTTCGACAAGCAACCGATGCCGGGACAGCTCGACTCGCTGCTGCACATCGCGGGCATCGTCGACCTCGGTCCCGTCGGCGACCTGCGCCCCAAGACCTGGCACCAGCAGCTCAACGTGAACCTCATCGCCCCCGCCGAGATCACCCGCCACGTACTGCCCCAACTGCGCGCCTCGCGCGGTCACGTGGTGTTCGTGAACTCCGGCGCCGGGCTCGCCGCGCACGCCGAATGGGGCGCGTACGCCGCCTCCAAGCACGGCCTCAAGGCGCTCGCCGACTCACTGCGTCACGAGGAGCACGCCAACGGCGTCCGCGTCACCTCGGTCTACCCGGGCCGCACCGCGAGTCCCATGCAGGCCAAGGTGCACTCGCAGGAGGGCAAGGAGTACGACCCGTCGAAGTTCATCGACCCGGAGTCGGTGGCCACCACCATCGTCATGGCCATCGACCTGCCGGCCGACGCCGAGGTCAACGACCTCACGGTGCGCCCCGGCAAGTAGCCCGCGCGGGTCCGTGCGCCCGGTTGCGTAGGCTTCCGGCGTGAGTGAACAGAGCAATTTCCCCTGGGGGCCCGCCACCGGCGTCGGTTCGATGCCGGGCGGCGACGCCCGGGAGACCGCGAAGACCGTCACCGGATCGCTGATCGGCGCCGAAGGGGCGGCCGGCGACTTCCCCCACCTCGCGGAACTGCCCGCGCGCGGACCCGGCGCCGACATGATCGGCCGCACCATCGGGCTCCTCGTCGAGATGTACGGACATGTGGAGCCCAGCGGCTGGCGGGTCGGCGACCGGCCCGGCCGCGACACCCGGCGGGCCAGGTCCTGGCTCGGCGAGGACCTGGACGCCCTGGAGGAATTCACCCAGGAGTACACCGGCCCGCTCAAGGTGCAGGCCGTCGGGCCCTGGACGCTGGCCGCCGCCCTGGAACTCAAGAACGGCGAGCTCTCGCTCGGCGACCCCGGCGCCTGCCGCGACCTCGTCGGATCGCTCGCCGAGGGCCTGCGCGACCACCTCGCCGACGTACGCCGCCGCGTCCCCGGCGCCCAGCTCGTGCTCCAGCTCGACGAACCCTCCCTCACCCCCGTCCTGCGCGGGCAGATCCGTACCGCCAGCGGATACCGCACCTACCGGGCCGTCGACCGGCAGGTCGTGGAGTCCGCGCTGCGTGAGGTGTTCGCCGTGCACGACGGGCCCGTGATCGTCCACTCCTGCGCCCCCGACGTCCCGTTCGCCCTGCTCCGCCGGGCCGGCGCGGCCGGGGTGTCGTTCGATTTCTCGCTGCTCACCGAGCGTGACGACGAGCAGATCGGCGAGGCCGCCGAGAGCGGCGTCAAGCTCTTCGCCGGAGTGGTGCCCCCCACCGACGGCCCATTGTCAGACCCGGCCGGTAGCGTCATGGGAGTCAGGACGCTGTGGCGCAGGCTGGGGCTGAATCCGGGGACTCTGGGCGAGTCCGTGGTGATCACCCCGACCTGCGGCATGGCGGGCGCGTCCCCGGCCCACGCCCGGGCCGCGCTCGCCCACTGCGTCCGGGCGGCGAGATCGCTCGCGGACAACCCTGAGTGACGGGGACAACGGGAAACGGGAGGACATGACGGTGGCTGGCGAACAGAACGCAGCGGTGCCGGCGGAGGCACGGGAGAAGCACGCGCTCCTCGCCGAACAGATCGAGGAGCACCGCTTCCGGTACTACGTCCGGGACCAACCGGTCATCAGCGACGGCGACTTCGACAAGCTGCTCCGCTCCCTCGAAGCCCTGGAGGACGAGCACCCCGAGCTGCGCACGCCCGACTCGCCGACCCAGAAGGTCGCGGGCGCCTACGAGACGGACTTCGCCTCGGTCGAGCACCGCGAGCGGATGCTGTCCCTGGACAACGCCTTCGACGACGAGGAACTGGCCGCCTGGTCCGAGCGCATCGCCAAGGACGTCGGCACCGGCTCCTACCACTACCTGTGCGAGCTGAAGGTCGACGGCCTCGCCGTGAACCTGACGTACGAACACGGCAGGCTGACCCGCGCCGCCACCCGCGGCGACGGCCGCACCGGCGAGGACATCACGCCCAACGTGCGCACCATCGCGGACATCCCGACCCGCCTCAAGGGCGACCGCATCCCCGCACTCGTCGAGATCCGCGGCGAGGTCTACTTCCCGATGGAGGCCTTCCAGGGCCTCAACGCCCGCCTGGTCGAGGCCGGCGACAAGCCGTTCGCCAACCCGCGCAACGCGGCCGCCGGATCGCTGCGCCAGAAGGACCCCAAGGTCACCGCCACGCGGCCGCTGCACATGGTGGTGCACGGCATCGGCGCCCGCGAGGGGTTCGACATCGACCGCCTCTCCCAGGCGTACGACCTGCTGCGCGAATGGGGCCTGCCGACCGCCCAGCACAACAAGGTCGTCAACTCCCTCGAAGAAGTACGGCAGTTCATCGCCTACATGGGTGAGAACCGGCACTCGGTGGTGGAGCACGAGATCGACGGCGTCGTCGTCAAGCTCGACGAGATCCCTCTCCAGGGCCGCCTCGGCTCCACCGCGCGCGCCCCGCGCTGGGCCATCGCCTGGAAGTACGCGCCCGAAGAGGTCAACACCAAGCTCATCAACATCCGCGTGGGCGTGGGCCGCACCGGCCGGGTCACGCCCTACGCCCAGGTCGAGCCGGTCACCGTGGCCGGCTCCGAGGTCGAGTTCGCCACCCTCCACAACCAGGAGGTGGTCAAGGCCAAGGGCGTCCTCATCGGCGACACCGTGGTGCTGCGCAAGGCCGGGGACGTCATCCCCGAGATCCTCGGCCCCGTCGCCGACCTGCGGGACGGCAGCGAGTACCCCTTCGAGATGCCCACCGAGTGCCCGGAGTGCGGCACCGGTCTGCGTCCGATGAAGGAGGGCGACATCGACCTGCGCTGCCCCAACGCACAGTCCTGCCCCGCCCAATTGAGGGAGCGCCTCTTCTACCTGGCGGGACGCAAGAGCCTCGACATCGAGAACTTCGGGTACGTGGCGGCCGCCGCGCTCACCAAACCCCTCGAACCGGCCACCCCGCCGCTGCGCGACGAGGGCGACCTCTTCGACCTCACGATGGATCAGCTCCTGCCCATCCGGGCGTACGTCCTGGACCAGGACAGCGGACTGCCCAAGCGCGACCCCAAGACGGGCGAGGAGAAGACCGCCCTCGTCTTCGCCAACATGAACGGCGAACCGCGCAAGAACGCCGTCTCCATGCTGGAGAACATCGCGGCCGCCAAGGAGCGCCCGCTCGCCCGCATCCTCACGGGTCTCTCCATCCGCCACGTCGGCCCGGTCGCCGCGGTGGCGCTGGCCCGCGAATTCCGCTCCATCGACCGCATCCAGCAGGCCGGCGAGGAGGAACTCGCCGCGGTCGAGGGCGTGGGCGCCATCATCGCGGCCTCCCTCAAGCAGTGGTTCGTCGAGGAGTGGCACCAGGAGATCCTGCGCAAGTGGAAGGCCGCGGGCGTGCGCATGGAGGACGAGAGCACCGGCGAGGACGAGGGGCCCCGCCCGCTGGAGGGGCTCACCGTCGTCGTGACCGGAACTCTTGAGCGGCACACCAGAGATGGCGCGAAAGAAGCGCTCCAGAGCCGCGGAGCCAAGGTCACCGGCTCCGTCTCCAAGAAGACGTCGTTCGTCGTCGTCGGCGACAGCCCCGGATCCAAGTACGACAAGGCGATGCAGCTGAAGGTTCCGGTTCTGGACGAGGACGGCTTCGCCGTTCTCCTGGAGCAGGGGCCCGAAGCGGCGAGAGAAGCCGCGATGCCCACCGCCCCAGAGGGGGAATGAGACTCAAACAAGGGTAGTAACAGGGGGCCTGGAGGCTGCGCGGAGTCACCCGTTCGGCGCATAGCAGACCGATGCGGGTGCCTGGGTCGCATTCGGGCAAGAGCTGTAGACCGCTGCCCGACAGTGCCCTTCGCGGCCTACTGTTGAGATGTGCGCCTGTCGTGCACGGCTGTTGACCCCTGATGTGGAGCGCTTGGGGTGGCACACCAGTCGTGGTGGCATGACATGGGGGCCATCGCGTGCACGGGCACCGCCGGCTGTGAGAGGGACGGGAATGAAACCGACCGAGAGCACCGCCCCGGCCGTGAGGCTGCGCGGGTTCACGGGCTTTTCGTCCAGGATGACGGCCGTCGTCACAGGCCTCGCGGGCGTGGTCCTCGCCACCGGCCTCTACCGCGCCGTCCAAGAGGGCGACGCCGTGTTCCCCGGCGGGACGACGGGCTGGTCGCTCGCCGTCCTCACCGGCATCATCATCGGCCACCTCGTCGCGCTCGGCCGTGACCGCTGGTGGGGCGGCACCGGCTCCGGCGCCGCCCTCACCCTCGCCGTACTGCTCCTGTACGGCTGGCTACCGGCCGCGCTCATCAGCCTCGCGGTGGTGGTCCTGGTCGGCGCGGCGCGCCGCAACCGCTGGCGTCAGGGCATGCTGCACGGCGCCGTGGACGTCCTCGGCATAGCCTCCGCCGGCCTGGTCCTGGCCGCGTTCGACGTCGTCCCGGCGGTGGCCCACCCGTGGTGGCCCACCCAGTGGAGCGTCGCCACCGTCCCCGAGATCGTCCTCGCCGCCGGCACCTATCTGCTGATCACCAGGATCCTGCTCTGGTACGCGCTCGCGCCCCGCGGCGGACTGCCCACGGTGGCCCGCACGGCCCTGCTCAGACAAGGTCTCGTGGCGGTCGCGCTGCTCGGCATCGCCCCGCTCATCTGCGTCGTCGCCATGTCGGTGCCCATCGTGCTGCCGCTGTTCGCGGTGCCGCTCGTCGCCCTCGACTCGACGCTGTGGATAGCCCGGGCCCGCGCCGAGGAACAACTGCGCGACCCGCTCACCGGGCTCCCCAACCGCCAATGGCTCCTGGAGCGCACCTGGTCGGCCCTGGAGGAGGCGGAGAACACCGGCACCCGCTCGGCCCTCGTCCTCATCGACCTGGACCGCTTCCGCTCGGTCAACGACACCCTCGGCCACCTCGCCGGAGACCGCCTCCTCCTCCAGATAGCCGAACGGCTGCGGACCGCTCTGCCGCGCGGCGCGGAGGCGGCCAGGCTCGGCGGCGACGAGTTCGCCGTGCTGCTGCCCGTCTGCGACTCCGCGACCAGCGTCATGCGCACCGCCCGCGCCCTGGTCGCCGAGCTGTCCTCGCCGCTCGACCTCGACGGGCTGACCCTCGTCCTGGAGGCCAGCGCGGGTGTGGCGCTCTTCCCCGACCACGCCCTGGACGCCGAGGGGCTGCTGCGCCGGGCCGACGTCGCGATGTACCAGGCCAAGCGGGACCGTACGGGCGTGGAGGTCTACGAGTCCAAGCGCGACTCCAACACCCCTGACCGGCTCGGCCTGTTGGGCGATCTGCGGCGCGCGCTCGACGCCGGGGACGTGGAGCTGCACTACCAGCCGAAGGTCCAGTTCGACGGCCGGGTGGCGGGGCTCGAAGCCCTGGTGCGCTGGGTGCACCCCGAGCGCGGGCGGGTCTCTCCCGACGAGTTCATCGCGATCGCCGAGTCCAGCGGGCTGATGCCGCACCTCACCGAGTACGTCCTGGAGACCGCGCTCGCCCAGGTCGCCCGGTGGCGCGCCCAGGGTCTTGACGTTCCGGTCGCCGTCAACGTCTCCCCGCGCGACGTCCACACCCCGGGCTTCGCGGGAGCCGTCGCCGCCCGGCTCGCCCGGCACGGCGTGCCGCCCGGCTCGCTCCAACTGGAGATAACCGAACACGTCCTCCTTGAGGACCCGCAGCGGGCCGCCGACACCCTCGCCGGTCTCACCGCCCACGGCGTCAAGATGTCCCTCGACGACTTCGGTACGGGGTACTCCTCGCTGGTCCACCTCAGGCGGCTGCCGGTCAGCGAGCTGAAGATCGACCGCTCGTTCGTCGCGCGGCTCGCCATCGACACCGAGGACGCGGAGATCGTCCGCTGCACCGTCGACCTCGCCCACTCGCTCGGGCTGCTCGTGGTCGCGGAGGGGGTCGAGGACGACGAGACGTGGGAGCGGCTGCGGGACCTCGGCTGCGATGCGGTGCAGGGGTGGTTGGTGGCCGCCGCGATGCCGCCGGCGGAGGCGACGGCCTGGCTGCTCGCCCGTGGCGACTCCGGGTGGCACCGGCCCGCCGAGATCGCGGCGGCGGCCGCCCGCGCCCAGGCCGAAGCGGCCCGCACCTCGGGCCAGCCCGTCCAATAACCCCCTGGGGCTCCGCCCCAGACCCCGCATCGCGCCTGAACGGCGCTCGTCCTCAAACGCCGGACAGGCTGAAATGCCCCGCTGCGGGCCCGCACCAGTGCCGCTAAGGGGCGCGGGGAACTGCGCGACCAGCCACGCACGGCCCGCAGACGAAAGCGGGTTTCAGGGGCGCGGGGAACTGCGCGATCAACCCCGCACGGTCCGCGGACGGAGGGGCTTTTGGGGGCGCGGGGAACTGCGCGAGGAGCGACCGAGGCCCGCGGACGAAGGGGCATCTAGGGGCGCGGGGAACTGCGCGATCGGCCCCGTACGGTCTGCGGCGAGAGGCGGGTTGTGGGGGCGCGGGGAACCGCGCGAGAGGCGGGCGGAGTGCCCAGGGTTGAGAGGGTCGGGGATATCCGTTTCGTGGTGTGGGGGCACCGCCCCATAGGATTGGGGCCACACCACACTCACTCACCCCTGAGGATCGCTGCATGCCTGGCATTACGCGCGAGGAGGTCGCCCACCTCGCCCGGCTGGCGCGTCTGGAGCTGAAGGGCGAAGAGCTCGACCACTTCGCCGGACAGCTCGACGACATCATCGGCGCGGTCGCCCGCGTCTCCGAGGTCGCCGACCAAGACGTACCCCCGACCTCCCACCCGCTGCCGCTGACCAATGTCATGCGCGCGGACGAGGTCCGTCCGTCGCTCACCCCCGCGCAGGCGCTCTCCGGCGCCCCGGCCCAGGAGCAGCAGCGTTTCAAGGTGCCGCAGATCCTGGGGGAGGACTAATCACCATGACGGACATCATCAAGCTCACCGCGGCCGAGATCGCCGCGAAGATCGCGTCCGGCGAACTCACCGCCGTCGAGGTCACCGAGGCCCACCTGGCGCGCATCGAGGCCGTCGACGAGAAGGTCCACGCCTTCCTGCACGTCGACCGCGAGGGCGCGCTCGCGCAGGCCCGCGCCGTCGACGCCAAGCGTGCGGCCGGCGAGAAGCTCGGCCCGCTGGCCGGCGTGCCCCTGGCCCTGAAGGACATCTTCACCACCGAGGGCATCCCGACCACCGTCGGCTCGAAGATCCTCGAAGGCTGGATCCCGCCGTACGACGCGACGCTCACCAAGCGCCTCAAGGACGCCGACGTCGTCATCCTCGGCAAGACCAACATGGACGAGTTCGCCATGGGGTCGTCGACGGAGAACAGCGCGTACGGGCCGACCGGCAACCCGTGGGACCTGACCCGGATCCCGGGCGGCTCCGGCGGTGGGTCGAGCGCGGCCCTCGCCTCCTACGAGGCCCCGCTCGCCATCGGCACGGACACCGGCGGCTCCATCCGCCAGCCCGCCGCCGTCACCGGCACCGTCGGCGTCAAGCCGACCTACGGCGCGGTCTCCCGCTACGGCATGGTGGCGTTCAGCAGCAGCCTCGACCAGGGCGGCCCCTGCGCCCGTACGGTCCTGGACGCGGCGCTGCTCCACGAGGTCATCGCCGGGCACGACCCGCTCGACTCCACGTCCATCGACGCCCCGGTCCCGCCGGTCGTCGAGGCCGCCCGCAACGGCAGCGTCTCGGGCATGCGCGTCGGCGTCGTCAAGCAGTTCTCCGGCGAGGGCTACCAGGCCGGCGTCGTCCAGCGGTTCAACGAGTCGGTCGAACTGCTGAAGTCCCTCGGCGCCGAGATCGTCGAGCTGGACTGCCCGTCCTTCGACCTGGCCCTGTCGGCGTACTACCTGATCGCGCCGTCCGAGTGCTCCTCCAACCTGGCCCGCTTCGACGCCATGCGCTACGGCCTGCGGGTCGGCGACGACGGCACGAAGTCCGCCGAGGACGTCACCGCGCTGACCCGCGAGGCCGGCTTCGGCGACGAGGTCAAGCGCCGCATCATCCTCGGTACGTACGCGCTGAGCTCCGGCTACTACGACGCGTACTACGGCTCGGCCCAGAAGGTCCGCACGCTGATCACCCGGGACTTCGAGAAGGCCTTCGAGCAGGTCGACGTGATCGTCTCGCCGACCACGCCCACCACCGCCTTCCCGATCGGCGAGCGCGCCGACGACCCGATGGCGATGTACCTCGCCGACCTGTGCACCATCCCGACCAACATGGCGGGCAACGCCGCCATGTCGCTGCCCTGCGGTCTCGCGCCGGAGGACGGCCTCCCGGTCGGGCTCCAGATCATCGCCCCCGCCATGAAGGACGACCGTCTGTACAAGGTCGGCGCCGCCGTCGAGGCCGCCTTCGTGGAAAAGTGGGGACACCCGCTGCTCGAGGAGGCTCCGTCGCTGTGAGTGCACTGACCAAGGCCAAGGGATTCAAGAAGTCCAAGGCCGGCACGTACCTGTCCATCGGCACCACCGCCTTCGGTGCCATCAGCGTCGTCAAGCAGGCCAAGAAGGCCCGCACCGAGAACGACACGCTGAAGCTGATCGACGCCGTCGTCTCCGCCGCCGCCATCGCCACCGGTGTCGCCATCCTGCTGCGCGAGCTCAAGCGCATCGGTGACGACGACGTCCTGTTGGGCTGAGAGGGAAGTTTTTCACCGTGACCGTCACTGATCTGGTCTCGTACGAGGACGCCCTCGCGTCGTACGACCCCGTCATGGGCCTTGAGGTCCATGTCGAACTCGGCACCAAAACCAAGATGTTCTGCGGCTGCTCCACCGAGCTGGGTGCCGAGCCCAACTCGCAGACCTGCCCCACCTGCCTCGGCCTGCCCGGCTCGCTGCCGGTCGTCAACGCGATCGGCGTCGAGTCGGCCGTCAAGATCGGTCTCGCGCTGAACTGCGAGATCGCCGAGTGGTGCCGGTTCGCCCGGAAGAACTACTTCTATCCGGACATGCCGAAGAACTTCCAGACCTCGCAGTACGACGAGCCGATCGCCTTCAACGGCTATCTGGACGTCCAGCTGGAGGACGGCGAGATCTTCCGCGTGGAGATCGAGCGCGCCCACATGGAGGAGGACACCGGCAAGTCCACCCACGTCGGTGGCGCGACCGGCCGCATCCACGGCGCCTCGCACTCGCTCCTGGACTACAACCGCGCGGGCATCCCGCTCATCGAGATCGTCACCAAGCCGATCGAGGGCGCGGGCGAGCGGGCCCCCGAGGTCGCCAAGGCGTACGTGGCCGAGCTCCGCGAGGTCATCAAGGCGCTCGACGTCTCCGAGGCCCGCATGGACAAGGGCCAGATGCGCTGCGACGTGAACCTGTCGCTTCGCCCGCACGGCGTCGAGAAGTTCGGCACCCGCTCGGAGACCAAGAACGTCAACTCGCTGCGCTCCGTGGAGCGGGCGGCACGCTTCGAGATCCAGCGGCACGCGGCCGTGCTGTCGTCGGGCGGCACGATCGTGCAGGAGACCCGTCACTTCCACGAGGAGGACGGGTCCACCACCTCGGGCCGTATCAAGGACAACGCCGAGGACTACCGCTACTTCCCCGAGCCGGACCTGGTGCCGGTGGCTCCCGCGCGCGCGTGGGTCGAGGAACTGCGTGCGGGGCTCCCCGAGATGCCCCGGGTGCGCCGCAACCGGCTCCGTGAGGAGTGGAGCGTCACCGAGCACGACATGCAGTCGATGCTCAACGCCGGCGCGGTCGACCCGATCGTCGCGACGATCGCGGCCGGGGCGGACGCGGCCGCGGCCCGCAAGTGGTGGATGGGCGAGCTCGCCCGCAACGCCAACGAGCGGGGCGTCGCGCTCGACGAGCTGCCCGTCACCCCGGAGCAGGTCGCCCGGGTCGCGGCGCTCGTCGCCGCGGGCGACCTCAACGACAAGCTGGCGCGCCAGGTCATCGAGGGTGTCCTCGCGGGTGAGGGCGACCCGGACACGGTCGTCGAGAAGCGCGGTCTGAAGGTCGTCTCGGACGAGGGCGCGCTCGGTGCGGCCGTGGACGAGGCCATCGCGGGCAACGCGGCGATCGCGGACAAGATCCGGGGCGGCAAGGTGCAGGCCGTTGGCGCGCTGGTCGGCGCGGTCATGAAGACCACGCGCGGTCAGGCGGACGCGGCCCGCGTCAAGGAGCTCATCCTGGAGCGGCTGGGCGTCGAGGGCTAGCCCTTCGATCCCGTGAAGGGGCGGCTGCCACCGGTGAGTTGACCGGGGTGGCCGCCCTTTTGTGATCCCCACCCCGCCCCTTCCCGAGACCCTCCGGGGGTGTGGGGGTGCCGACCGTTTCCTGGGGCTCCGACTCAGACCCCGTAACGCGCCTGAACGGCGCTCGTCCTCAAACTCCCCCAAGGCCTTAAGGGCCAGGGGGGACCCCCATGACAGGCTGAAGGTGCCCCCGCACCGAGTCGTCAAGGGCCGCGGGGCTGTCCCATACATGCGGCTCCGCCGCGCGGGCGCGACAAGCGACTTCGACCCGCGGGCCGAGGGGCCTTTAGGGGCGAGGGGCTGTGCCATATATGCGGCTCCGCCGCCTGGGCGCGACAAGCGACTTCGACCCGCGGGCCCAAGGGCCTTTAGGGGCGCGGGGAACTGCGCGACCAGCCACGCACGGTCCGCAGATGAGAAGGCATTTTGCCGGCACGGTCCGCAGGAACGGGAGGAGTTGGGGGCGCGGGGAACTGCGCAAAAAAGGGGGGCCGCCGTGCCGGGCGGGGTTAGGGGCGCGGGGAACTGCGCGACCAGCCACGCACGGTCGCAGGAGCAAGAGGAGTTGGGGGCGCGGGGAACTGCGCAAAAAGGGGGCGGGCCGCAGGGGCGGGGCGTTGGGGGTGGGAACCGGCGGCGTTCATCCCGGGGCCGGGGCGGGGCCTTCTCGTGGACACCCCGGGTCGCTAGCGTTCCCCGAAACCTTTCACACGGCCCGGGAGGCCCACTTGCCCACGGACAACGCAGACGGCGGGATTTCACGGCGACGACTCTTCGCGCTGGGCGGAGGCGCCCTCGGCGCCGCCGCGGCCGGCTCGTTGCTGCCGCCGTCGTTGCAGTCGGCGATGGCCGCAGGACCGCCGGCCGGAGGGCTGAGCGCGGTCAAGCACGTCGTGATCCTCATGCAGGAGAACCGGTCCTTCGACCACTACTTCGGCACGCTGCGCGGTGTGCGCGGCTTCGGCGACCGCAACGCCCTCCAACTCCCCGGCAAGAAGCCGGTGTTCGAGCAGCCGGGGCCGCTCGGCAGCACCGTCCTGCCCTTCCCCGTGCGCGGGGCCGCCGCGGCCCAGCACAAGGACCTCCAGTACATAGGCGCCCTCGACCACTCCTGGAGCGGCGGCGCCAAGGCCTGGAACGGCGGTTGGATGGACAACTGGGTGTCCGCCAAGACCTCGGCGACGATGGCGTACTACGACCGGCAGGACATCCCGCTGCACTACGAGCTCGCCGACACCTTCACCGTCTGCGACGCCTACCACTCCTCCATCCACAGCTCCACCAGCCCCAACCGCAACCACCTGTGGAGCGGGAAGACGGGCTTCGAGCCGAACGGGCAGCGGGCCGTCGGCAACGACGCGTACGACGAGGGCACCCACCCCGGGTACGACTGGGGGACCTACGCCGAGCGGCTGGAGAAGGCCGGGCGGAGCTGGAAGACGTACACCGAGTGGGAGAACTTCACCGACAACCAGATCGAGTTCTTCACCACCTTCAAGGCGATCGCGCGCAAGGCCCTGGCCAAGACCGGCGGCCACACCTTCATGGAGTCCTTCTACTCCGCTGTACGCGACACCACCGACAACGCCGAGCGTCAGAGGCTCCTCGGCCTGCTCGATCAGGGCGTGGCCACGCTCACCAAGGCCGAACGCAGCCTGTTCGAGCGGGGGTTGAGGCGGGTCCCGACCGGCACGCTGGCCGA
Source organism: Streptomyces sp. ASQP_92 (assembly GCF_025399895.1). GTDB lineage: Bacteria > Actinomycetota > Actinomycetes > Streptomycetales > Streptomycetaceae > Streptomyces. Next base: position 213,724 of record NZ_JAODUA010000010.1, read on the forward strand.
CGCCTTCGGCAAGGACGTAGCCGCCGGTACGCTGCCCGAGGTCTCCTATCTGGTGCCCTCCGCGCTCGACTCCGAGCACCCCAGCGTCTCCTCGCCCGTGCACAGCGCCACCATCGTCTACAAGGTGCTGGACGCGCTCGGCAAGCACCCCGACGTCTGGCGGCACACCGTCGTCCTCATCAACTACGACGAGAACGACGGCTTCTTCGACCACGTCCCGCCGCCCGTCGCGCCCCCCGAGGTGACCGACGAGCAGTGGCAGGGCAAGCCCACCGGGCTCGGCGCGCGGGTGCCGATGCTGGTCGTCTCGCCGTGGAGCGTCGGCGGCTACGTCTGCTCCGAGGTCTTCGACCACACCTCCGTGATCCGCTTCCTGGAGCGCTGGACCGGGGTGCGCGAGCCCAACATCAGCGCCTGGCGGCGCACCGTGGCCGGCGATCTGACCTCCGCCTTCGACTTCAAGCGCGGCAGGCCGCAGCCCGCGGTCGCCCGGCCGGGGCCCATCCCGCCGCTGAGCGGCCGCTGGCGGCCCGAGCCGCCCGCCCAGCAGCGCATGCCCGTCCAGGAGGAGGGCACCCGGCCCGCCCGGCCGCTGCCCTACCGGCCGGACGCGCACGCGAAGGTGGTGGACGGCGCGCTCCAGGTGCAGCTCAGCAACACCGGCCCAGCCAGCGCCCACTTCGCGCTCTATCCGTACGCCAAGGAGTTCGCCGGGCCGCAGCACAAGGACGTAAGGGGCAAGGCGCAATGGAGTGTGCCCCTTACTGGTGGCACTGGCGGCGCCTACAGGTTCACGATCACCGGGCCGAACGGGTTCCGGCGCGAGTTCGAGGGCGCCGGGGCCACCGACGCCGCCGAGGTGACCACCTACCTCGACCACCACGACCGCGATGTGCATCTGACGCTGCGCAACCGGGGCCGTCGGCCCGTCACGTTCGTCGTGCGGCCGCTCGGCTACGCCGACGAGGCCGATGTGCGCGACTGGAGGCGGACCGTCACGGTCAAGCCGGGACGCAGCCGCACCGTGGTGCACTCCGCCGCCGACGCGCACGGCTGGTACGACCTCGAAGTGACCGCGGACGACGGCGCCGGCTTCCGCAGGCGGTTGATGGGCCACATCGAGAACGGCCGCCCGAGCGTCTCCGGCTGACCCCGGCGAGCGGGGCACCCCCGACACGGCCTGTGAGTAAGGCCACGAAAGGGACAAACGATCACTATTGGCTGCCAGAGTGGCTGACGCGCGGATCGCGCGCGTCTCCACTCTGTGCGGGCTGTTCCCGGTAGAAGAGCCACAAGTCATCCGGGAGCACTCTGTTGGCCGCCCTCGCGCGCTGGTGCGTCAGGCACCGCCTCGTCGCCGTACTGCTCTGGCTCCTCGCGCTCGGTGCCACCACGGCCGGCGCCGCGGTGGCCGGGTCCGCGTTCTCCAACGACTACGAGGTCCCCGGCACCGAGTCCGGCCGGGCGAGCGCCCTGCTGGACGCCGCGTTCCACGGCCGGGGCGGCGACACCGACACGATCGTCTGGCACACCGCGTCCGGTTCGGTCCGTGACCCCGGCGTACGACAGACGATGGAACGCACCCTCGGGCAGGTGGCCGAACTGCCCGGCGTCGCCTGGGTGTCCGGCCCCTACGGCGCCGAGGGCGCGGCGCGCATCAGCGCCGACGGGCGTACCGCGTACGCGGCGGTCACCTTCGCGGAGCAGGCCGACGACATTCCCGGGGCCCAGGTCCGCGCGGTCGTCGACACGGTGGGCGCCGCCCGCTCCACCTCCCTCGACATCGCTCTGGGCGGCAGCGCGGTCGGGCTCACCGAAGCACCCTCCGCGCACCTCAGCGAGGTCGTCGGCGTGGTGGTCGCGGCCCTCGTCCTGTTCCTCGCCTTCGGCTCGTTCGCCGCGAGTCTGCTGCCCATCGCGACCGCCCTGATCGGCGTCGGCACCGCGTACGCGGGCATCTCCCTGCTCGGCCACGTCCTGACCGTCGCCGACTTCGCGCCCATGCTCGGCGTGCTCATCGGGCTCGGCGTCGGCATCGACTACGCCCTGTTCATCGTGGTCCGGCACCGGCGCGGACTGCGCGGGGGACTGGGCGTCGACGAGGCGGCCCGCGCCGCGGTCGCCACCACCGGACGCGCCGTCGTCTTCGCCGGGGCGACCGTGTGCATCGCGCTGCTCGGCATGCTGGTGCTGCGCCTGAGCTTCCTCAACGGCGTCGCCGTCGCGGCCTGCCTCACCGTCGTCCTGACCGTCGCCGCCTCCGTCACCCTGCTGCCCGCGCTGCTCTCGTACATCGGGATGCGCGCGCTGAGCCGCCGCGAGCGCCGAAGCCTCGCCGCTCACGGGCCGCGGCCCGAGCCGCCCGCCGGGTTCGCCGCCCGCTGGTCCGCGTTCGTGGAGCGCCACCCCAAGCTGCTCGGCACGGCCGCGGCCGGCGTGATGCTCGTCCTCGCGCTGCCCGCGCTCTCCCTGCACCTCGGCACCTCCGACCAGGGCAACAACCCCGCGAAATCGACCACGCGGCAGGCCTATGACCTCCTCGCGGAGGGCTTCGGAGCGGGCGTCAACGGGCCGTTGACCGTGGTCGCCGAACTCCAGGGCCCCACCGACCGGCTCGCCATGGACCGGCTGCCCGACGTGCTGCGCGCCACCGGCGGCGTCGCCTGGGTGAGCCCGGTGACGTACAACGGCAGTGGCAGCACCGCCGTCCTGACCGTCGTGCCGGACTCCGCGCCCCAGTCGCGCGACACCAGCGACCTCGTCGACCGGCTGCGGCACGACGTGCTGCCGGCGGCCGAGCGGGGCAGCTCCCTGACGGCGCACGTCGGCGGGGTGACCGCGAGTTACGACGACTTCGCGGCGGTCATCGTCGGGAAACTCCCGCTGTTCGTCGGCGTGGTGATCACTTTGGGCTGCCTCCTGCTGCTGCTCGCCTTCCGCTCGATCGGCATCCCGCTCAAGGCCGCCGTGATGAACGTGATGGCGGTGGCCTCCGCGTTCGGCATCGTCGTCGCCGTCTTCCAGTGGGGCTGGGGCAGCGAGCTCCTGGGGCTCGGCCGGTCCGGACCGATCGAACCGTTCCTGCCCGTGATCATGGTCTCGGTGCTCTTCGGTCTGTCCATGGACTACCAGGTGTTCCTGGTCAGTCGCATGTACGAGGAGTGGCTGGAGACCGGCGACAACCGGCGGGCGGTGCGGGTGGGCCTCGCCGAGACCAGCCGCGTGATCAACTCCGCGGCCGTGATCATGATTTCGGTCTTCCTCGCGTTCGTGCTCAGCGGGGACCGGGTGATCGCCATGTTCGGCATCGGCCTCGCGGCGGCCGTCGCCCTCGACGCGTTCGTCCTGCGCACCCTGCTCGTGCCCGCCCTCATGCATCTGCTCGGCGGCGCCAACTGGTGGCTGCCCGCCCGCCTGGAGCGATGGCTGCCCAGGATCGGCATCGAGGCGCCCGCGGGTCCCCGTGCGAGGATTCCGGAGCCGTCGGCGGCCGAGCGGGCCGACCACCTCGTGCCGTAGCGGGCACGCGTACGCAGCAGCCAAAGGAGCGGGGATGTTCGCAGTATCACTGGGCGACGACGGGGCGGAGCTCCGCCCCCTGGAGCCGTGGCAGGCCGGGGAATTCCTCACCCACATGGACCGGGGGCGGGAGTTCATCGGCACCCATATCGCGCTGCCCGACTTCGTCACCGACCCGGTCTCGGCCCGCGCCTACCTCCAGGGCTACGCGGACAAGACGGCAGCCGACACCGGGCGCCTGTACGGCATCTGGCTCGACGGCACCCTGGTCGGCGGCGTGCTGTTCCGGATCTTCGAAGCGGCGCAGGGCACCTGTGAGGTCGGCTGCTGGCTGGAGCCGGCGGCGGTCGGACGCGGCCTGATCACCCGCGCGATCTCCGTGCTGATCGACTGGGCCGTGGACGTGCGCGGCATGCACCGCGTCGAGTGGGTGGCCTCCGCCGAGAACACCCCCAGCATCAACGTCGCCAAGCGGCTCGGCATGACCCGGGACGGGGTGCGCCGCGAGAGCTACCTCTACCGAGGGGTGCGCCACGACAGCGAGATCTGGGCCGTGCTGGCCGACGAGTGGCGGGCGGCACGGGCGGCGCGGGCGGCGCGCTGAGCGCGTGGACAGTGCGGGCGAGCGGCGCGAACGGGGCGGGCGGGCGTCGGACAGTGCGGGCGAGCGGCGCGCGAACGGGGCGGGCGGGCGGCGGGCAGTGCGGGCGGGGCGTTAAGGAAGCTCTCAGCGGGCTCTCAGAAACGGCACCTAGCGTGCCCGGCATGAACGCCACCCCCGCCACGCCGAAGACCGACGCGAAGACCGACGCGAAGACCGACGCCGAGACCGCGCCCAAGGACGCCTCCACCGAGCGCGCGTCCACGCAGGGGGCAGTGACCACCGAGCCCGTCGTCGACACCCCCGAGGCCCCCGACATCGAGGACGCCCCGCTCGACGACGGCCTGGAGGACCGGGACCCGCGCGACGACGAGGACGGACTCGACGCGGAGGCCGCCCCCGCCCGGGCCGGGTTCGGCGCGGGCGCCGCGGCCGTCGTCTCGGGCGCGCTCGGCGCGGTGTCGCTGAGCGGCACCTGGATGGGCAAGACGCTCTCCGAACGGGCCACCCTGATCGGCCAGATCAAGACCTCCCAGGGCGGTACCGCGGCCGAGCAGATCCAGCAGATCTACGGCAACTCCTGGCACACCACCGCCCTGGTCAACGGCGTCTTCGCGCTGCTCGCCCTGGTCGTCGGCGCGGTCGTGCTCGCCCGGCCCGCCTTCGGGACGCCGGGCCGTTCCGAGCAGCCCGGGTGGGTCAGGGCCGTCGCCCTGGCCGGAGTGGTCCTCGGCGTCATCGGCCTGCTGATCTCGGCCGGCATGTACCTCGACCTCTTCGCGGCGCTGCCCAGCACCAAGGGCTGAGGCACCCGGCGCCCGCCTAAGGCGTCGACACCCCCGCCTTAGGCGGCCGCGGTCCACCATGCGGACCGCCTAAGGCACCGCCTCCTTACAGATGCGGCACTCTCCCCATGCGCGGGAGGCCCCTGGGAGACGAGAGTTGAGGCATCGCAAGGGGCCCGGAACACCGGGCCGAAGCGAAGCGCCTCGACCGGGGCCACACCCAAGGAGTGCCGAGATGTTCGACTACGAGATGCACAAGACCCACGAGGCCGAGCTGCTGCGCCGCGCCGACCGGGAGCGCCTGGTCGGCCAGGCCCGCCGGGCGGCCCGCCGCTTCGGCCGCCGCAGTGGCGACAACGGGCCGGAGGGGCCGGTGAGTTCACCGAGGAACCGGTTCGTACGGGCCGCCTGACGCCCGGCCGCCCGCGATGACCACCACCCCGCCCCGCCCCGATACCACCCGGCCGCCGCGATGACGACCATCCCGACCCGTCCCGACACCATCCCGCCTCGCCCCACCCCCACCGACCGGACCCCGTCCCCGGCCGTGGCCCCGACCTCCTCCGGGGCCGCCTCCCCAGCCGGGGACGGACCGTCCGGCAGCGCGTTGTCACAGGCCTGTGCGATGCTCACCAGCGTGGAGACCAGGTCAGTCAGTCCCGTGTTCGTCGGCCGCGCCGCCGAGTTGCGGACATTGAACGAGGCTCTCGCCCGCGCCGCGGCCGCCGGGGGAGAGCCACAGGCGCTGCTCGTCGGCGGCGAGGCGGGCGTCGGCAAGAGCCGGCTCGTCGAGGAGTTCACCGACGCCGCCCGCCGGTCCGGCGCGGTGATCGCCGTCGGCGGCTGTGTCGAAGTCGGCGCCGACGGGCTGCCGTTCGCGCCCTTCTCGGCCGCGCTGCGCGCGCTGCGCCGACAGCTGCCCGACGAGCTGGCGGCCGCGGCCGACGGCCAGCAGGAGGAGCTGGCCCTGCTCCTTCCCGAGCTCGCCAGGACGAGCCCCGCCACCTCTCGCGAAGACGGCACGGCGCGCCTGTTCGAGCTCACCGTGCGGATGCTGGAGCGGATCGCCGCGGAGCGCACCGTCGTCCTCGTCCTCGAAGACCTGCACTGGGCGGACGCCTCCACCCGCCATCTGCTCGCCTATCTCTTCCGCACCCTGCGGCGCGGCCGCCTGGTCGTGGTCGCCACCTACCGCGCCGACGACATCCACCGCCGCCACCCGCTGCGCCCCCTGCTCGCCGAGCTCGACCGGCTGCGCAGCGTGCGGCGCATCGAACTTCCCCGCTTCACCCGGGCCGAGGTCCACCACCAGCTCACCGGAATCCTCGCCGCCGAACCCGAACAGCGCCTGGTGGACGAGATCTTCGAGCGGTCCGACGGCAACGCCTTCTTCGTCGAGGAACTGGTCGTCGGCCGCGACCCGGACGGCACCTGCCCCGATCTCAGCGACTCGCTGCGCGATCTGCTCCTTGTCCGGGTCGAGGGCCTGCCCGAGGACGCCCAGCGCGTGGTGCGCATCGCCGCCGAGGGCGGCTCCACGGTCGAGTACCCCCTGCTCGCCGCGGTCGCCCGGCTCAGCGAGGACAAGCTCATCGAGGCGCTGCGGGCCGCCGTCGGCGCGAACATCCTGCTGCCCGCCGCGGACGGCGACGGCTACCGCTTCCGCCACTCCCTGGTCCGCGAGGCCGTCAGCGACGACCTGCTGCCCGGCGAGTCCTCGCGCCTGAACCGCCGCTACGCCGAAGCCCTGGAAGCCGACCCGGCGCTGGTCAGGCCGGACGAGCAGACCACCCGGCTCGCCACCTACTGGTACCACGCGCACGACGCGGCCAAGGCGCTGCCCGTGGTGCTGCGCGCCGCCGTCGAGGCCCGCCGCCGGCACGCCTACGCCGAGCAACTGCGGCTCCTGTCACGGGCGATGGAGCTGTGGGACACCGTGCCCGAGGAGATACGCCAGGGGCTCAGACCCCTCGATCACGCGGGCTCCTACCCGGCCTGCGGCTGCGCCCCCGAGAACCCGGCGTCGCTGCGCTACCTCGACCTGCTGGCCGAGTCCGTCGAGGCGGCCCGGCTCTGCGGCGAGCGGGAACGCGCCCTCAAGCTCACCAGGAAAGCGCTGCGGCTCATCGACGCCGAGAGCGCCCAGCCCTCGGGGAGCGACCCGCTGCGCGCCGCCTGGTTCTGGATCCAGCGCTCCCGCCTGGTGCAGAACCTGGGGCGCGGCGACGGCTGGACCGAGCTCGCCACCGCCCAGGACCTGGTGCGCGGCCTCGCGCCGTCCGCCGTGCACGCCGAGGTCCTCGCGACCGCGGCCGGCTGGCGGATGCTCCACAAGCCGGGACCCGAATCCCTGGTGGCGGCCGAACAGGCCGTGGAGTACGCCCGGTTGGTGCGCACCGAGGAGATCGAGCTCAACGTCAAGCTCACCCTGGGCAGCCTGATGGTCGACTCCGGCTCGGTCGAGGAGGGCATCGCCACGATGCGGGCGGTCATCGACCGCTCCCTGGAGATAGGCCTGGTCGGCGAGGCGACGCGGGGCCATGTGAACCTCTGCTCCGGCCTGGAGGCCGTCGGCCGCTCGGTGGAAGCCGTACGCGTCGCGGACGACGGGGTGCGCCTGGCCCAGAAGTACGGCCTGCTGGACAACGAGGCCTGGGTGCAGGCCAACCGCGCCGAGTCCCTGTTCAACCTCGGCCGCTGGGAGGAGGCCGCCGACTGCGTCGAGCGGGTCCAGCGCACCGCCGTGAGCACCAAACCGCTCGGCAACGCCCTCATGCGCCAGGCCGACATCGCGTTGCTGCGCGGCGAGTTGGAGGCGGCGAGGACCTCGCTCGACGACGCCCACGCCGCGTTCGGCAAGTACGACCCGATGGCCCAGCACGCCATCCCGCTCGCCCGGATCGGGCTCGGCGTCGCGGCCGCACAGGGCCGCATCGACGAAGCCCGCGCCGAGCTGGCCCGCGCCGTGGAGCCCGGCTTCCCGCCCGGCACCCAGCGCTACGGCTGGCCGCTGCTGGCCGCGGCCGCGGCGATGGAGGCCGATGTGCGCGGGCTCCCCTCGGCCCGGCCGGGCAGGGCCGCCGCCCTCGACCTCATCCGTACGGCCGCCAAGAGGCTTCCCACCGGCGTTCCCTGGTGCGAGGCGTTCGCCCTGGTCGTCGCCGCCGAACTGGAGCGCGCGGAGGACCGCGACGCGGCGGCCCGCTGGGAAGCCGTCACCCAGGCGCTGCGGCCCGCACAGCGCCCCTACGACCTGGCCCTGGCCTGTCACCGCTGGGCCGCGGCCCAGCTGGCCGAGGGCGGGGACCGGGAGACGGTCGCGGCGCTGCTGCGCCAGGCGCACGCCGAGTCCGAACGCCTGGGCGCCCGACCGCTGCGCGAGCAACTGGAGCTGCTGGCCCGCCGGGCCCGCCTGTCGCTGACCGCCCCGGACCCGGCCGGGCCCGAGGAGCAGGCCGAACCGGCGGAGGCGCTCGGTCTCACAAGCCGCGAACAGGACGTGCTGCGCCTGGTCGCGGCCGGTCACAGCAACCGGCAGATCGCCGAGGAGCTCTACATCTCGCCGAAGACGGCGAGCGTGCACGTCTCCAACATCCTGGCCAAGCTGGGGGTTTCGGGCCGGGGCGAGGCGGCGGCGCTGGCCCATCGCCTCAATCTGTTCTCCGGGCAGCCGGCGCGGGGCTGACGCCGCTCAGGTGACGTCCAGCTCCAGGACACGGTCGTCGCCGGGCCTCGGGGTGCCGCGCGAGTCGGTGTTGCTGGTGAGCAGCCAGAGCTTGCCGGTACCGGCCGCGAGGACGGTGCGCAGCCGCCCGTACCGACCACCCAGGAAGGCCTCGGGGGCGGCGAGCGGCTTGGTGGCGTCCAGCGGGACGCGCCACAGCCGTTCGCCCTTCAGTGATGCCATCCACACCGAGCCGCTCGCGAACGCGATCCCGCTGGGTGAGGCCTCGGTCGTCTTCCACTGGGCGACGGGATCGACGTACCCGGGCTTGTCGCCCCGGCCCTCCACCACGGGCCAGCCGTAGTTCTTGCCGGGCTCGACCAGGTTGAGCTCGTCCCAGGTGTCCTGCCCGAACTCCGAGGCCCACAGCCGGTTCTCGCCGTCCCAGGCGAGGCCCTGCACATTGCGGTGTCCGTAGGAGTAGACCAGCGAGTCCGCCTCCGGATTGCCGTACGCGGGCTGCCCGTCGGGCGTCATCCGCAGAATCTTCCCGGCCAGTGACTTCTTGTCCTGGGCCAGCCCCCGGTCACCCGTCTCGCCGGTCCCGGCGTACAGCATCCGGTCCGGCCCGAAGGCGATCCGGCCGCCGTTGTGGATGCTGCCCTTGGGGATCCCCCGAAGAATGGTGTCGGGTGCCCCGAGCTGCTGGCCCTCGGGCCGCTGCGGGTCGTAGTTCATGCGGGCGATGCGGTTGTCGGACTCGGTGGTGAAGTACGCGTAGAGCAGGTGGTCGGAGGCGTACGTGGGGGACAGGGCGAGCCCCAGCAGCCCCGCCTCGCCCTGGTGGGCCACCCCGGGCACGCTGCCCACGGCGGTCTTCTTGCCGGTTGCGGTGTCGACGCGTACGACGGAGCCGTCGTCACGGGAGCCGATGAGGAGGCCGCCCTCGGGGAGGGGAGCGATGCCCCAGGGCGACTTCAGACCGTCCGTGACGGTTCTGGCCACCTTCACCGAGCCCTGGGCGGGCGGCAGTTGGGGGCGGGGGGAGGCCGAGGCGGGAGCCGTGGCGGAGGGGGTGCCCTGGCCTTCGGGGTGGGTGGGTCCCGAGGAGCAGCCGGCCGTGAGGACGAGCGTGGCTGCGGCTGCGGCTGCGGCTGCGGTCAGGGCGGTTGGCCCTGTGGTTCGTCGCACGGTTCTGGTTCCCTTCGCCGGGGGTCGGTGCGGGTCCATTCTGGCGGCCGGGCGGAGGGTCCCGGCCGTGCCGCTCGCGCAGTTCCTCGCGCCCCTTTCAACCCCGCTTTCGGCTGCGGGTCGTGGTTGCTCCTCGCGCAGTTCCTCGCGCACCCCAGCCCCTTAAGTCCCCGGGACGGGGCGGTCAGTCGCGGGCCGGGGGGAGGGTGGTCAGTTCTTTGAGGTCTGGTGGGGTCAGGGTGAGGGCTGCCGCGCGGGCGTTCTCGCGGACCCACTCCTCCCGTTTGGCGCCCGGGACCGGGATCACCTGGCTTCCCAGGCGCAGCAGCCAGGCCAGCGCGATCTGCGCGGGGGTCGCCCCGTGGCGTTCCGCCACTCGACGCAGGCCCGCCACCACGGGCTGGTTGGCCGCCATCATCTCCGCCGTGAACCGCGGGTGGCGGGCCCGGATGTCGTCCGGTTCGAAGCCCTGGCCGGGGGTGAGCGTGCCGGTGAGGAACCCGTTTCCCAGCGGCATCGCGGCCAGCAGGGAGACCCCGCGGGCGGTGCACCACGGCAGCAGCGTCCGCAGCGCCTCGCGCGACCAGATCGCCAGCTCCGCCTGCACGGCCGCGACCGGGAACACCTGCTGCACACGGTCGAGCAGCCGCACCGTCTCCTCGTACCGGCCCTCGTGCAGCCCGTGCACCCCGGCCCCCGGCGCGGTCCGGCGCACCGCCCGCGCGCCCATCGCGCTCAGCCCGAGCGCCCGTACCTTGCCCGCCGTCACCAGCTCCGCCATCGCTCCCCAGGTCTCCTCGACGGGGACCTCCGGGTCGACGCGGTGCAGCAGGTACAGGTCGATGACATCGGTGTGGAGGCGGCGCAGCGAGGCGTCGCAGGCCCGACGCACGTACCCGGGGCGGCCGTTGGCGACCACGTGCTGGTCGACGCCGACGAGCAGCCCGCATTTGGTGGCCACGAACGCCTCGTCCCGCCGCTCCTTGAGCACCCGCCCGATCAGCAGCTCATTGGTGAACGGGCCGTACATGTCGGCGGTGTCCAGCAGGTTCGAGCCGGTGTCCAGGGCGGCGTGCACGGCCCGCAGGGAGCGTTCGAGATCCTGCTGGGAGCGGCTGTAGCCCCAGCTCATCGGCATGCAGCCGAGCCCGATCGCACCCGCCCGCAGGGCCCCCGCCCCGATTGTCCTGCGCTCCACCTGGCCGGATCCCTCCCTCGTCGCTCCCCAAACTAACCTCTGGCCCCCCGAGCCCTTCGCATAGCCTCCTGACCATGACTTCCGACGTGTGGATCCCCTTCGACCCGGCCGACGTACCGGGCCTACCCGACTCGCTCGCCTACCGTTTCTGGGACGGCGGCCCCGACTATCCGGCCGACCCCGCCGACTGCGTGTTCTACGTGGTCCCGTACATGAAGCCGTCCGAGATCGCGATCCGCCCGCTCGCCGCCATGACCGGTCTGCGCGTGGTGCAGACGCTGACCGCCGGCATCGACCACGTACAGCCCGGCATCCCGCGGCTGCCGCCCGGCGTACGCCTGTGCAATGCCCGCGGCGTGCACGAGGCGTCCACCGCCGAGCTGACCCTGACCCTGGTCCTCGCCTCGCTGCGCGGGATCCCGGGGTTCGTCAGGGGACAGGAGAAGCAGGAGTGGCGGTCGGGTTTCTATCCCGCGCTCGCCGACAAGTCGGTCCTGATCGTGGGGTACGGGTCGATCGGCGCCGCCATCGAAGACCGGCTCGCGCCCTTTGAGTGCGCGCGGGTGGCGCGCGTCGCGCGCTCATGGCGCACTACGGAGCGCGGTGACGTGCACGCCTTGACCGATCTGCCCGAACTGCTCCCGCACGCGGACGTCGTCATCGTCTCCACGCCGCTCACCGAGCAGACGAAGGGCCTGGTGGACGCCGCGTTCCTGGCCCGCCTCAAGGACGGGGCGCTCCTGGTGAACGTCGCGCGCGGGCCCGTCGTGGACACCGGCGCGCTGCTCGCCGAACTGGAGTCGGGCCGCCTCCACGCGGCACTGGATGTCACCGACCCCGAACCGCTGCCCGTGGGGCACCCGTTGTGGCATGCGCCGAATGTCCTCATCAGCCCGCATGTGGGCGGTTCGAGCTCGGCTTTCACGCCCCGCGCCAAGCGTCTGCTGGCCGCTCAGCTCACCCGCTTCGCGGCCCGGGAGCCGCTCGACAACGTGGTTCTGACGACGGATCAGTAACGCTCCGGAGTGAATCAAGTGCACCCGGTGCCCTGCCGATTGCGCGCTGTCACTGAGCGTACAGGGACTATGTCCCTGAGTGACGAGACTGGTGTATCGTCCCGACCGGGGGCCGGCGCCGTGCGTCTACGGCGCGGGAGCGATCACTGCGAGGGGGGCGACGGGCGATGCACGGCCAATGGACGAACGATCCGACGCGGCGGAACCACCTGCGGCATCCCCGCCGCGCGCACCGCGCGACACCGCACCGCGGTGGAGCGGCGACCACCGGGGCGATAAGCGGCACAACGACGAACGGCGCACAAAAGCACGGTCCACGGGCCGGAGATATCAGCACCCGGCTCCGGCCGGGCGGGACCCCGGTGCGGCTCCGGTGGCGTGGAGCGGTCCGGTGAGCGCGCCGGGAGCGATTCTGACCCGGCCCCCCCTCTCCGGAGGCGGCGGCCCCTGCATGGTGTCCCCCCTGGTGCTCGCACTGATCTGTGCCGGATATGCCACCGGCGCATTCCTGGGCTGGGGCTCCTCCGAACTCGCCCAGATCATGGGCGACTTCGGGCTCTCCTTCGCCGCCCTGATCGCGGCGATCTCCTGTCTGCGCTACGCGCGCGGCGGCGCGACCGGCAGCGAGAGCAGCTTTCGCCCGGCCTGGCTGCTGTTCTCCTTCTCCTCCGCCATGGCCGCCTGCGGCAACGGCGTCTGGGGCTGGTACGAGGTGGTGCTGCGGCGGGAGATGCCGATGTTCTCGGCCGCCGACTTCTTCTTCCTCTGCTTCGCACCGCCCGCCATCGTGGGCCTGCTCGTTCTCGCCAAACGCCCTGTCACCAGGGCGGGTTGGGTCTGCCTGGCGCTCGACTCCTGGCTCATCGGCGGCTCGCTGCTCACCTTGTCCTGGAGCCTGGCCCTCGCCAGCACGGCCCGCGAGGGCGAGGGCGTGGCCCACGCCACTCTCACGCTCGCCTATCCGCTGCTCGACATCGTGCTCGTCAGCATGGTGCTCGCGCTGCACTTCCGGCGCTCCTCGGCCAACCGGTCCGCGGTGAACACCGCCATCGCGGCGCTCGCCCTGACCGTCCTGTGCGACGCCCTGTTCACCTCGCCGCTGCTGCGCGAGCACTACCGCTCGGGCCAGCTCCTGGACGCCGGCTGGTTCGCCGGCTCCCTGCTGCTCGCCTACGCGCCCTGGGGCGCCCGCAGGCTTCCCCCGGCGCCGCCGCGCAGGCCCGCCGTCGCCCCCCGGGGCGCCCGCCCCTCCGCCGTGCGACCCCGCCCGTACTCCCAGCCGGCCACCCGGCCGCTCGCCAGCTCCCTGGCCGCGCTCACGCCGTACCTCGCGGCCGCCGTGTGCACCCTGGGGATCCTCTACAACGTCATCGAGGGCCACCGGGTGGACCGGATGGTGGTCTTCACCGGGTGCACCGTGGTGCTCGCCCTGGTGATCCGCCAGGGGATCATGCTGCTCGACAACATCGCGCTCACCCATGAACTGGCCCAGAAGGAGAACCACTTCCGCTCCCTGGTGCAGGGGTCGAGCGACGTCATCATGATCGCCGCGCCCACCGGAATGCTGCGCTACGTCAGCCCCGCCGCGGCGGGGGTCTACGGGCGGGACGCGGAAGAGCTGGTCGGCTCCGAACTGGCCTCGCTCATCCACCCGGAGGACCTGGGCCGGGTGGTGCACGAGGTGCGCCGGTTTCTGGCGGCGCCGCCCGCCGAGGAGCCCACGACGCGGATCGAGTGCCGCTTCAAGTCGGGGACCGGCGAGTGGCTCAACGTCGAGTCGACCGTCAACCGCCATCAGGGCGGGCTCATTCTCAACAGCCGTGACGTGACCGAACGGGTGCGCCTGCAAGCCCAGTTGGAGCACAACGCCGAGCACGACCCGCTGACCGACCTGCCCAACCGCGCCCTGTTCACCAAGCGGGTGCGCAAGGCGCTCGGCGGTCGCCGCAGCTCCGACCCCGGCACCGCCGTGCTCTTCATCGACCTCGACGGCTTCAAGCAGGTCAACGACACCATCGGCCACCAGGCCGGCGACGAACTGCTCATCCAGGCCGCCCGCAGGCTCCAGGAGTCGGTACGGGCCGGCGACACCGCCGCCCGGCTCGGCGGCGACGAGTTCGCCGCCCTGATCCTCGGCGACGGCACCCGCGACCCGGCGGCCCGCGAGTACCAGGTCAGGGAGATCGCCGACCGGCTGCGCCTCACCCTGTCGCAGCCGTACCAGATCGACGGCAACGATGTCCGGGTCGCCGCCTCCATCGGCGTCGCCTTCGCCGAGCCGGGCGTCGGCGCCGGGGAACTGCTGCGCAACGCCGACCTCGCGATGTACCGCGCCAAGAAGGGCGGCAAGAACCGGGTCGAGCTGTACGCCCCGCAGATGCAGGCCGAGGTGGTCCGCAAGACCGAACTCGCGGGCCGTCTGCGCACCGCCCTGAACGAGGGCGAGTTCGCGATCCTGCACCAGCCCGTCGTCGACCTCACCACCGGCGAGGTCTTCGCCGTCGCGGCCCAGGCCAGGTGGAGATCGGCCCAGGGCATCCTGTTCACCCCGGCCGAATTCCTCCGGGTCGCCGACGAGAGCGAGCGCGCCGCCGAGCTCGGCCGCTGGCTGCTCGAAGAGGCCGTGGAGCTGGCCGCGGAACGGATGCGGGCCGGTCACACGGCGCCCGTGTCGGTCCGCCTCTCGGCCCGCCGGCTGCTCGACAAGTCCATGCCGCTCGGCTCCGTGGAGGCTCTGCTGGCCCGGCACGGGCTGCCCTCCGGCGCGCTGATCATCGAGCTGGCCGACAGCGACCCGAGGATCTCCTTCGACGAGCTGGAGCGGCGTCTGGTGAGCCTGCGCAGAGCGGGCGTACGCATCGCGCTCGACGGGTTCGGCAGCGGCTACGCGGCGATCAACGCGCTGCGCCGGCTCCCCATCGACCTGCTGAAGCTGGACCGGGGACTCGTCGAGGGCGTCGTCGAATCGGCCCGACTGCACAAGATCACCGCGGGGCTGCTCCGGATCGCCTGCGACCTCGGCATGGAGTCGGTGGCCGACGGTGTGGACGTACCCGAGCAGGTCCTGGCGCTGCGCGCCATGGGGTGCACCCACGGGCAGGGCATGGCGTTCTCCGGCCCGCTGGACGAGTTCCGGCTGCGGCGGGCCCTGCGGCGGGGGGAGTACCCGGTGCCGGGCGGGGCCGCGCTGCCCGTGCTCAGTGGCCGGAGCGGACCCCTGCTCGGCTCACATAATGAGACGCCCGTCCCACCTACTTGACACCACCTGCGCGCCGGGGGGAGGGTCAATGCCATGCGCACCCGAATTCTCGTACTTGGAAAGCGCGTCGGCTGAAGCGGGGCCCCATGCAGGCTCCGCAGACCGCACCCGACGCGCTCCCCTCGCTTGCCTCACGGCACGAGGGGTTTTTTGTTGCACTGGCACCCCTCAAGCACCACCGCGATCTCGACCACACCACCGCGAACACCCTGAGCTTCGAGAAGAGAATGCCGATGACCGAGCAGGCCACCGGGGCCCACCATCCGCAGCCGCGGCCCCGTAACGGCGGACACCAGTCCGCGACCGTTGAGCACGTCACGGGCGCGAAGTCCCTCATCCGTTCTCTCGAGGAAGTCGGGGCGGAGGTCGTGTTCGGGATCCCCGGCGGCGCCATCCTCCCGGCGTACGACCCGATGATGGACTCCACCCGGGTCCGCCACGTCCTGGTCCGCCACGAGCAGGGCGCGGGCCACGCCGCGACCGGATACGCCCAGGCCACCGGCAAGGTCGGGGTCTGCATGGCGACGTCGGGTCCCGGTGCCACCAACCTGGTCACGCCGATCGCGGACGCCCACATGGACTCGGTGCCGCTGGTCGCGATCACCGGTCAGGTCTCCTCCCAGGCGATCGGCACCGACGCCTTCCAGGAGGCGGACATCGTCGGCATCACGATGCCGATCACCAAGCACAACTTCCTGGTCACCAAGGCCGAGGACATCCCGCGCACCATCGCCGAGGCCTTCCACATCGCCTCGACGGGCCGTCCGGGCCCGGTCCTGGTCGACATCGCCAAGGACGCGCTCCAGGCGCAGACCACGTTCTCCTGGCCGCCCGGCACCGACCTGCCCGGCTACCGCCCGGTCACCAAGCCGCACGCCAAGCAGATCCGCGAGGCGGCCAAGCTGATCGTGTCGGCCAAGCGCCCCGTCCTGTACGTCGGCGGCGGCGTCCTGAAGTCCGGCGCGACCGCCGAGCTGAAGGTCCTCGCGGAGCTCACCGGGGCGCCCGTCACCACCACCCTGATGGCGCTCGGCGCCTTCCCCGACAGCCACCCGCAGCACGTGGGCATGCCCGGCATGCACGGTGCGGTCACCGCCGTCACCGCCTTGCAGAAGTCGGACCTGCTCATCGCGCTCGGCACCCGCTTCGACGACCGCGTCACCGGCAAGCTGGACAGCTTCGCGCCGTTCGCCAAGGTCATCCACGCGGACATCGACCCGGCCGAGATCGGCAAGAACCGCGCGGTCGACGTCCCGATCGTGGGCGACGCCCGCGAGGTCATCGCCGACCTGATCCAGGCCGTCCAGGCCGAGTACTCCGAGGGCCACAAGGGCGACTACACCGCCTGGTGGAAGGATCTCGAACGCTGGCGGGAGACCTACCCGCTGGGCTACGACGAGCCCCACGACGGCACGCTCTCCCCGCAGCGCGTCATCCAGCGCATCGGTGAGCTCGCCGACCCCGACACCATCTACGCGGCCGGTGTCGGCCAGCACCAGATGTGGGCCGCCCACTTCGTCAACTACGAACTCCCCGCCACCTGGCTGAACTCGGGCGGCGCCGGAACCATGGGCTACGCGGTCCCGGCCGCGATGGGCGCCAAGGCCGGTCAGCCCGACCGCATGGTCTGGGCGATCGACGGCGACGGCTGCTTCCAGATGACCAACCAGGAACTCACCACCTGCGCGCTGAACAACATCCCGATCAAGGTCGCCATCATCAACAACGGCGCCCTCGGGATGGTCCGCCAGTGGCAGACCCTGTTCTACAACCAGCGCTACTCCAACACGGTCCTGCACTCCGGCCCGGAGGACGGCATCGCCGAGCAGGGCAGGCCCAGCGGCGGCACCCGCGTCCCGGACTTCGTCAAGCTGTCCGAGGCGATGGGCTGTTACGCGATCCGCTGCGAGCGCCCCGAGGACCTGGACAAGGCCATCCAGGAGGCCAACTCGATCAACGACCGCCCCGTCGTGATCGACTTCATCGTCCACGAGGACGCCCAGGTGTGGCCGATGGTCGCCGCCGGCACCTCCAACGACGAGGTCATGGCCGCCCGCGGAGTCCGTCCCGACTTCGGCGACAACGAAGACGACTGAGAGCTGTAGGAAGAGGTAAGAGGCTCATGTCCACCAAGCACACGCTCTCGGTCCTGGTCGAGAACACCCCCGGCATCCTGGCCCGGATCGCCGCCCTTTTCTCCCGCCGCGGCTTCAACATCGACTCGCTCGCGGTCGGTGTCACCGAACACCCCGACATTTCCCGCATCACCATCGTGGTCAATGTCGAGGACCTGCCCCTGGAGCAGGTGACCAAGCAGCTCAACAAGCTCGTCAACGTCCTGAAGATCGTCGAACTCGAGCCCGGCGCTGCGATCCAGCGCGAGCTCGTCCTGGTGAAGGTGCGTGCCGACAACGAAACGCGCTCCCAGATCGTCGAGATCGTCCAGCTGTTCCGCGCCAAGACCGTGGACGTCTCGCCCGAGGCCGTGACCATCGAGGCCACCGGCGGGGCCGACAAGCTGGAGGCGATGCTGAAGATGCTGGAGCAGTTCGGCATCAAGGAGCTCGTCCAGTCCGGCACGATCGCCATAGGGCGCGGCTCCCGGTCCATCACGGACCGTTCGCTGCGCGCCCTGGACCGCAGCGCCTGAGCCCCGCCGACCGGGCCCGACCCGCCCGCATCGCGAGACTCACCCATTCCTCACTCATCCCCACCGATACGGTGGACGCAACACCAGCACACCAAGGAGATATCCCAGTGGCCGAGCTGTTCTACGACGACGATGCCGACCTGTCCATCATCCAGGGCCGCAAGGTCGCGGTGATCGGTTACGGCAGCCAGGGCCACGCCCACGCGCTGTCGCTCCGTGACTCGGGTGTCGACGTCCGTGTCGGTCTGCACGAGGGCTCCAAGTCCAAGGCGAAGGCCGAGGAGCAGGGCCTGCGCGTGGTGACGCCGTCCGAGGCGGCCGCCGAGGCCGACGTCATCATGATCCTGGTTCCGGACCCGCTCCAGGCCCAGGTCTACGAGGAGTCCATCAAGGACAACCTGAAGGACGGCGACGCGCTGTTCTTCGGCCACGGCCTCAACATCCGCTTCGGCTTCATCAAGCCCCCGGCCGATGTGACCGTCGCGATGGTCGCGCCCAAGGGCCCCGGTCACCTGGTGCGCCGCCAGTACGAGGAGGGCCGCGGCGTTCCGTGCATCGTGGCCGTCGAGCAGGACCCGCAGGGCAACGGCCTGGAGCTGGCGCTCTCGTACGCCAAGGGCATCGGCGGCACCCGGGCGGGCGTCATCAAGACGACCTTCACCGAGGAGACCGAGACCGACCTGTTCGGTGAGCAGGCCGTGCTCTGCGGCGGCACCGCCGCGCTGGTCAAGGCGGGCTTCGAGACGCTGACCGAGGCCGGCTACCAGCCGGAGATCGCCTACTTCGAGTGCCTCCACGAGCTGAAGCTGATCGTGGACCTCATGTACGAGGGCGGCCTGGAGAAGATGCGCTGGTCGATCTCCGAGACGGCCGAGTGGGGCGACTACGTCACCGGCCCGCGGATCATCACCGCCGACACCAAGGCGGAGATGAAGAAGGTCCTCGCCGAGATCCAGGACGGCACGTTCGCCAAGAACTGGATGGAGGAGTACCACGGCGGTCTGAAGAAGTACAACGAGTACAAGACCCAGGACTCCGAGCACCTCCTGGAGACCACCGGCAAGGAGCTGCGCAAGCTCATGAGCTGGGTGCAGAACGACGAGGCGTAAGCCTGCCGTCAGCGGGGTCGGGCACGGTATCCGTGTCCGACCCCGCTGGTATCGCACGACCCTGGACACCACGTCCAACCCCCATCGGGTGATCCTGCCTTCACGGCGGAGAACCCTCGGGGGAGCGGCACTACACTGCTCGACAACACATATACGCGTCAGGCCCACAGCGTCGTGCGTCTTCCACGCGGTACAAGCGACCCCGAGGAATTGCAGGCACGCCCCCACGCCGCCCGGCACGCGCCCTCGCCGCACCGGCCCAAGGCCCAAGTAGCTCCGCTACGAGGACCTTCGTCCGGCACACCGAGAGCACGCACCGAACGACGCGGGAACGCACCCGAAATTCCCCGGCGCCGCTTCCCCCTCCACCGCCTGCGGCCGTCGGGACGGCCGTCCGCAAAGGATTCAGTGAGGACCCACGTGAGCTCGAAACCTGTCGTACTCATCGCTGAAGAGCTGTCGCCCGCCACCGTCGACGCCCTCGGGCCGGACTTCGAGATCCGGCACTGCAACGGAGCCGACCGCGCGGAACTGCTGCCCGCCATCGCCGGTGTCGACGCGATCCTGATCCGCTCGGCCACCAAGGTCGACGCGGAGGCCATCGCCGCCGCGAAGAAGCTGAAGGTCGTCGCCCGCGCGGGAGTTGGCCTCGACAACGTCGACGTCTCCGCCGCCACCAAGGCCGGCGTGATGGTCGTGAACGCCCCGACCTCCAACATCGTCACCGCCGCAGAGCTCGCCTGCGGCCTCCTGGTCGCCACCGCGCGCAACATCCCGCAGGCCAACACCGCGCTCAAGAACGGCGAGTGGAAGCGCAACAAGTACACCGGCGTCGAGCTCAGCGAGAAGACCCTCGGTGTCGTCGGCCTCGGCCGCATCGGCGTCCTGGTCGCGCAGCGCATGTCGGCCTTCGGCATGAAGATCGTCGCGTACGACCCCTATGTGCAGCCGGCCCGCGCCGCCCAGATGGGCGTCAAGCTGCTCTCCCTCGACGAGCTGCTCGCCGTGGCCGACTTCATCACCGTGCACCTGCCCAAGACCCCCGAGACGCTCGGCCTGATCGGCGACGAGGCGCTGCACAAGGTGCAGCCGCACGTGCGGATCGTGAACGCGGCGCGCGGCGGCATCGTGGACGAGGCCGCCCTGTACTCCGCCCTCAAGGAGGGCCGGGTCGCGGGCGCGGGCCTCGACGTCTACGCCAAGGAGCCCTGCACGGACTCCCCGCTCTTCGAGCTCGACCAGGTGGTGTGCACCCCGCACCTGGGCGCCTCCACCGACGAGGCCCAGGAGAAGGCAGGCATCGCCGTCGCCAAGTCCGTACGCCTGGCCCTCGCGGGCGAGTTGGTGCCGGACGCCGTCAACGTCCAGGGCGGCGTGATCGCCGAGGACGTCAAGCCGGGTCTGCCGCTGGCCGAGCGTCTGGGCCGGATCTTCACCGCCCTCGCGGGCGAGGTCGCGGTGCGGCTCGATGTCGAGGTGTACGGCGAGATCACCCAGCACGACGTCAAGGTGCTCGAACTCAGCGCGCTCAAGGGGGTGTTCGAGGACGTCGTCGACGAGACGGTCTCCTACGTCAACGCGCCGCTGTTCGCGCAGGAGCGCGGCGTCGAGGTCCGCCTGACCACCTCCAGCGAGTCGCCCGACCACCGCAATGTGGTGACCGTGCGCGGCACCCTCTCGGACGGCGAGGAGGTCTCGGTCTCCGGCACCCTGGCCGGCCCCAAGCACCTCCAGAAGGTCGTCGCGATCGGCGAGTTCGACGTGGACCTGGCGCTCGCCGACCACATGCTCGTGCTGCGCTACGAGGACCGTCCCGGCATCGTCGGCACCGTCGGCCGCGTGCTCGGCGAGGCCGGGCTCAACATCGCCGGCATGCAGGTCGCCCGTGCGGAGGAGGGCGGCGAGGCGCTCGCCGTGCTCACCGTGGACGACACCATCCCGCCGAACGTGCTGGCAGAGGTCGCCGAGGAGATCGGTGCCAACTCGGCCCGCTCGGTGAACCTGACCGACTGATTCCCCCGCTCACGCGGCCCGTACCCGGCCCGCGGACCTCCGTAGACGCTTGTCTTAGACGGATGTCTGTATGCCGGGTACGCTGCTGTCATGGGACACCGTGAGGATCTGCTCGAAGGCGCCAAGCGCTGCCTGCTGGACAAGGGGTTCGTGCGCACCACGTCCCGCGACATCGTCAAGGAGTCGGGGACCAACCTCGCCTCCATCGGCTATCACTACGGGTCGAAGGACGGGCTCCTCGCGGAGGCGTACATCGCGCTGGTCGAGGGCGTCTCGGACGCGTTCGACGCCACGCCCGCCTCGACCGAGACGGCCCCCGGCTCGCTCGAACGGTTCCAGGAGGTCTGGACGAACATCATCGCCACCATGGCCCAGCCGGGTTCGCTGTGGCGGCTCAGCATGGAGATCGTCGTCATGGGTGACCAACTCCCGGGCGTACGCGACCACTTGGCGCAGGCGCAGCGCGAGGGCGCGCGCGGCATCATCCCGATGCTCATGGGCGGCGAGGAGTCCGAGGTCGAGGAGAAGAGCGTCGACACCCTCGGCAAGTTCTATATGACGCTGATGATGGGGCTCATCGCCCAGTGGACCTTCGACCCGGCGACGGCCACTCGTGCAGAGGAACTCACCGAGGGTCTGCGCCAGGTGATGGCCGCCGCGCGCGGCGAGTCCTGAGGCCCGCACGGCCTGCGGTCCCTACAACCGCGCTGCCTTCAGGGCCATGTGCAGCAGCAGCCGGTCCTCGCCCCGGTCGAGGTCGAGGCCGGTGAGGTGCTCGATGCGCGACAGGCGGTAGTAGAGCGTCTGGCGGTGGATGCCGAGCGCCGCGGCCGCGCGTGCAGCCTGGCCCGCGTTGTCGAGGAACACCTCGGCGGTGCGGGCGAGTTCGGTGTGGCCCGGGCTCAACAGGCCGCGGACCGCGGGGTCTTGGGGGGCGCTGGTCGCCAGCGCGGTCAGGATCCGGTAGGGGCCGATCTCCGACCACAGTGCGACCGGGCCGAGCCGGGGCTCGGCAAGTGCCGCCCGGACGGCGGACGTTGCCTCCCGGTGGGCGAGGGCGAGGTCGGCCAGACCCCGGCGGGGCATCGCCACCCCGGCCGCCGCCGCGCCGCCCGCCTCCCCGCGCAGCCGCTGCGCCGCGGTCCTGGCCGGCGCGAGCGCGTCCGCCGACCGCAGCCGCACCAGCGCCGCCAGGGCGTGCCCGGCGCCCGCGCCGCCGGCCGGCCACGGCACCGTGCACACCGCCGCCGCCCCCGCCACCGTACGGACCGAAGGCGTGTCCTCGCCGGGCCAGGGGGCCACGCAGACCAGCACGTGCAGGCCCTCCGCGTCCGGGCCGAGCGCGCTCTGGAGGGCGGCCGTCGCCGTGTCGCGCTGCCAGCCCCCGTCCGCCGTGAGGACCGCCCGGAACTCGCGCGTGAGGTCCGCCCCGGCCTGCGCCTCGTCCGCGAGCAGCGCCCCGATCCTGGCGGCCACCTCCATCGCGGCGGTGAGCTTGTCCCCGGCCGGCCCCGGCTCGGCGTCGAGCAGCCAGACGTAGCCCAGAGCGATGCCCCGGTGGCGTACCGGAAGGCAGATCCGGCCGCGCAGAACACCCGCGTCGGGCGCGGCCGGGATGCGGACGGGGCCGGTGGCGCGGGTGATGCCGAAGCCCTCGAACCAGGTGCGCACGGCGGGGGTCGACTTCCTGGTCAGGATCGAACGGGTGCGGACCGGGTCCATGTCCAGGTCGTCGTCGGAGTCGTGCGCGCCGAAGGCGATCAGCCCGAAATCCCGGTTCTCCAGCGTTGCCGGGGCGCCGAGCAGCGCCGAGATCTCATCGACCAGGTCCTGGTAGTCGCCCTTCACACCCGCCATTCTCGCTCATCGCCCGGGCCGCTTCAGACATGTGTATGAGATCCGGGCCACGGATGCGTGACAGCTGTCGATGGCAGAGGATCGTGGAGATCCTTAGGTTTCACGGTGGTTCTCCGTGCCGTCGCCGGAACGCCGGGAGGACGTGCCGCGTCCCTCCGGTCCCGTCGGCGGCCCCGTCTAGTTCTTTCCGTGGAGGTGCCCCGTGCTGGGTCCCGTGATCCTCGCCGCGTCGCGCAGCGACAAGATGCGCAAGCTCGTTTCGGCCGCCCCGGTGACCAAGCCCGTGGTGAATCGGTTCATCCCCGGCGAGACCGTCGACCAGGTCGTCACCATCGTCGAGGAGATGGTCGGCAAGGGCCTGGAGCTCACCCTGGACGTGGTGGGCGAGGACATCACGACTCCCGAGCAGGCCGCCCACGCGCGCGACGCCTATCTGGAGCTCATCGAGCGTCTCAAGGAGCTCGGTCACGGCACCAAGGCCGAGATGTCGGTGAAGCTCTCGATGTTCGGCCAGGCGCTGGAAGGCGGCCACGAGCTGGCCCTCGCCAATGTGCGGCCGGTCGTCGAGGCCGCCGCCGCGATCGGCACCACGGTCACCCTGGACGCCGAGGACCACACCACCCTCGACTCGATGTTCGCCATCCACGAGGAGCTGCGGAAGGACTTCCCCGAGACGGGCTGCGTCATCCAGGCCTACCTCTTCCGCACCGAGGCCGACGCCCGCCGGCTGGCCGCCGCCGGCAGCCGGGTGCGCATCGTGAAGGGCGCCTACAAGGAGCCCGCCGAGGTCGCCTACCAGGACAAGGGCGAGATCGACAAGGCGTACGTCCGCGTCCTGAAGATCCTGATGGAGGGCGAGGGCTACCCGATGATCGGGTCCCACGACCCGCGCCTGATCGCCATCGGACAGGAGCTCGCGCGGCGCGCCGGGCGCAAGCTGGACGAGTACGAGTTCCAGATGCTGTACGGGATCCGCGGCGAGGAGCACCTGCGGCTCGCCGCCGAGGGCCACCGGATGCGTGTCTACACCGCGTACGGCACCGACTGGTACGGCTACTTCATGCGGCGCCTCGCGGAGAAGCCGGCCAACCTGCTCTTCTTCGTCCGCTCGATGATCACCAAGAACTAGATTTTCTGGACAGGCCCCGAGCCTCCGTCCCCCGAACACCCCTCAGGCTTCACGCCCCACGCCCCACGCCTCACGAAGGAGTCAAGGAATCATGGACGCTGTGACCCAGGTCCCCACCCCGGTCAACGAGCCGGTGCACGGTTACGCCCCTGGTTCCCCGGAGCGCGCCCGTCTGGAGGCCAAGCTCAAGGAGCTGGCCGAGAACCCCGTCGACCTGCCGATGACCATCAACGGTGAGAAGCGGATGGGCGGCGGCGAGCGCTTCGACGTCGTGCAGCCGCACAACCACCGGGCCGTCATCGGCACCTACGCCAACGCCACCGAGCAGGACGCCCAGGACGCGATCGACGCCGCGCTCGCCGCCGCCCCGGCCTGGCGCGCGATGTCCTTCGACGACCGCGCCGCGATCATCCTGCGCGCCGCCGAACTGCTGTCCGGCCCCTGGCGCGAGACGCTGGCCGCCTCCACGATGCTCGGCCAGTCCAAGACGGCTCAGCAGGCCGAGATCGACACGCCCTGTGAGCTCGTCGACTTCTGGCGCTTCAACGTCCACTACGCCCGCAACCTGCTCGCCGAGCAGCCCCCGGCGAACTCCCCGGGCGTGTGGAACCGCATGGACCACCGCCCGCTCGAAGGCTTCGTCTACGCGATCACGCCGTTCAACTTCACGGCCATCGCGGGCAACCTGCCGACCGCTCCGGCCCTGATGGGCAACGTCGTCGTGTGGAAGCCGTCCCCGACGCAGACCCACGCCGCCGTGCTGCTCATGCAGCTCCTGGAGGAGGCCGGTCTGCCCAAGGGCGTCATCAACCTCGTCACCGGTGACGGCCTGGCCGTCTCCGAGGTCGCCCTCAACCACCGCGACCTGGCGGGCATCCACTTCACGGGTTCGACCAAGACCTTCCAGCACCTGTGGAAGACGGTCGGCACCAACATCGAGAAGTACCGCACCTACCCGCGCCTGGTCGGCGAGACCGGCGGCAAGGACTTCGTCGTCGCGCACCCCAGCGCCGACCGCGCCGTCCTGAAGACCGCGCTGACCCGCGGCTCCTTCGAGTACCAGGGCCAGAAGTGCTCGGCGTCCTCGCGCGCCTACGTCCCGGCCTCGATCTGGAACGACGGCTTCAAGGAGGAGTTCGCGGCCGAGGTCGACGGCATCTCCATGGGTGACGTCACCGACCTGTCGAACTTCATCGGCGCGGTCATCGACGAGCGCTCCTTCGCCAAGAACAAGGCCGCGATCGACCGCGCGAAGGCCGACGACTCCTGCACGATCGTCGCGGGCGGCACCTACGACGACTCGGTCGGCTACTTCGTCCGCCCGACCGTCATCGAGTGCACCGACCCGGCCAACGAGGTCTTCACGACCGAGTACTTCGGCCCGATCCTCGCGGTCCACGTCTACGACGACGAGAACTACGACGAGATGCTGGAGCAGATGGAGTCGGCCTCCGACTACGCCCTGACCGGCGCCGTCATCTCCAACGACCGCGCCGCCGCCGCGTACACGATGGACAAGCTGCGCTACGCGGCCGGCAACTTCTACATCAACGACAAGTCGACCGGCGCCGTCGTCGGCCAGCAGCCCTTCGGCGGCGGCCGCGCCTCCGGCACCAACGACAAGGCGGGCGCCCCGCAGAACCTGATGCGCTGGACGCTGACCCGCGCCATCAAGGAGACCCTGGTCCCGCCGACCGACTACACCTACCCGCACATGGGCTGACCCGTAGTCGCACCGAAACCCCGCCCCCGTCCTTGGTCCCCCAACCGAGGACGGGGGCGGTTTCCATGCCGGGCCCGGCGGGGCTCACACCTCGACGAGCACCTGGTCGAGCGATTTGCGGACCAGATCGGGGACTTCGCAGTCGTCGGCCGGATAACCGACCGGGATCACCGCGAACGCCTTCTCGTTGGCGGGCCGGTCGAGGACCTCGGACAGGAAGCGCATCGGGCTCGGCGTGTGCACGAGCGCGGCGAGGCCCGACTGGTGCAGCGCCGACAGCAGCAGGCCCACCGCTATGCCGACCGACTCGTCCACGTAGTAGTGCTTGTGCTTGGTGCCGTCCTCGGCGAGCCAGTAGCGCTGCTGGAAGACGACGAGCAGCACCGGGGCGTCGGTGAGATGGGTCTTCACCGCGTCCGTGCCGATCGGCCGCAGCGCCGCGAGCCACTCCTCGCCGAGCCGCCCGTCGTAGGAGATCCGCTCCTCCTCCTCGGCCGCCTCACGGATTCTGCGCCGTACCTCGGGGTCCTTGACCAGGACGAACGTCCACGGCTGCTGGTGGGCGCCGGACGGCGCGGTCGCCGCGCAGGCGACCGCGTCACGGACGGCCTGCTCGGGGACCGCGTCGGGCGAGAAACTGCGCACGGTGCGGCGCTCGTCCATGCGCTCACGCAGCTCGGCGGCGCGCGCCAGGCTCTCGGCGCTCGCCATCCGGGCCGGTCGGTAGGGGACGGGCCGGTACGGCTCGCCGTGGACAGGGGTCCAGTGCTGTTCCGTGGGAGTGGGCATGGAGGCAGTCTGGCGCCCGGACCTGGTCCAGTCCAAGCCCCTGGGGGTACGTGACTTGAAGGCGCCGGGCAGCCCGCCGCCGCGACCGGGCGGCCCGGAGCCGAAGCCCTCCTCAGCCGCTGACCGACGCCGCGCCGGTCTCGATGTGGCCCGTGTAGCGGCGCGACCACGTCGCGTCCGAGTCCGCGGTGATGGTGAAGTCGTACCAGCCGTTCTGGTACGCCACCGCGTTGAAGAAGTCCTCGGTGGAGCCGCCCGCCGGGACCGTGTAGGTCCAGGTGCCGGTGCGGTACTGGTTGGAAATGATGCTGAACTTCACGGCGGAGGAAGAGGAGTTGGTCATCTTGAACCACACCGCCTGCTTGCCGGTGCCGGGCTCCACCGCGTAGCGCGCCGCCACCTCGATGGCCTTGCCCGCCTTCGTCGCGTCGCCCACGAAGCGGCGCTGGAAGCGGTTCGGGCCGATCAGGGTGAAGTCGTACTTGCCCGCGCCGGCGCCGGTACCGATCTGGAAGAAGTCGGTGGCCGTGGCGCCCGCGTCGACCGTGTACTGCCAGGGCGTGGTGTCCCGGTAGGCGTTGGGGTGGAGGGAGAAGTGGGCGGCGCTGGTGGCGGGGGAGCCCTGGTTGGCCATGCCGAACCAGGCCAGGATCTGCCCGCCGGCCTTGAACTCGAACCGGTCGAGGTTGCCGTTGGGCTGGTACGGCAGCGGGCGGGCCGGACGGGTGCCGGACTCCTGGGCGGGCAGCGCGTTGGTGGTCGGCACGGGGTTGGGCAGCGGGCCGCAGGTGGCGATGCCGATGACCTTGGTGGCGGGGAGCCCGGACGGCATGCCGTACACCGGCGCGGTGAAGTCGAAGACGCCCGTCAGATCGCCGGTCACCCTGCGGCGCCAGGCGCTGATGTTGGGGCAGTTCGCCGGGGTGCCGAGCGCCGCCGTCCACTTCTCCATGAAGCGCAGCACCGAGGTGTGGTCGAAGACCTCGGAGGAGACCCAACCGCCGCGCGTCCAGGGCGAGATGGCGATCATCGGCACCCGGAAGCCCAGTCCGTACGGGACGCCGTTCAGGAACTCGCCGGCGGTGCCGGCGGGCGGCGAGGGGGGAGGCACGTGGTCGAAGAAGCCGTCGTTCTCGTCGTAGTTGAGGAACAGGACGGTCGAGTCGAAGACGTCGGGGGCGGCGGCCAGCGCCCGGTACACCAGGTCGACGAAGTGCGCCCCGTCGCCGGGCGGGGCGTACGGGTGCTCGGAGAAGGCCTGGTTGGCGACCACCCAGGACACCTGGGGAAGCGTCCCGGCCAGCGCGTCCGCCCTGATCGCGGCCGCGATGTCGTCCGGGGTGGAGCCGGTGGCCGCCGGAACGGAACCCATGCCGCGGTCGTGCAGCGGGTCGCCGGGTCTTGCGCCGGTGAACTTCGCGAAGTAGGCGAGGCCGTTGTCGCCGTAGTTGTCGTTCGCGTTCTGGTAGACCTTCCAGCTCACCCCGGCACGTTGCAGGGCCTCGGCGTAGGTCTCCCAGGTCAGGCCCGACTCGTCGCCGCCGTCATAGCTGGAGCCGTCGACCCTGCCGCTCCACAGATAGGTGCGGTTGGGCCCGGTGGCGCTGAGCGTGGCGCTGAAGTAGGCGTCACAGATGGTGTAGTTGTCCGCCAGCGCGTAGTGGAACGGGATGTCGCCGCGGTCGAGGTGGCCGAGCGAGCGCACATTGCCCACGCCCGTGACCCAGCTGTCCATGCGGCCCTTGTTCCAGGCCGCGTGCTGCGAGGTCCAGCTGTGCGGCAGATCGCCGTCGCACTGGGCGAGGGTCTCGCCGTCGGCGCCGCCCGAGGGCGGGGTCGAGCTGAGCTTCCACGGGTACTGGCGGCCCGCGCCGTTGGGCTGGTTGAAGACGGACTGGCCGCCCGGCAGGAGGATGCCGCTCCTGTCGCCGAAGCCCCGGACGCCCTTGAGGTGGCCGAAGTAGTGGTCGAAGCTGCGGTTCTCCTGCATCAGGATCACCACGTGCTTGACGTCCTTGATGGTGCCGGTCGCCGTCGCGGCCGCGGCGCTCGTGGCCGCCCGCCCCACGGCCCCGGCGGCCCCCGGTGACAGCACGGCGCCGGCTGCCATGCCCGCCCCGAGTGCCACGAACCCTCTTCGACTGATCGGAGTCATCCGCCCGCCTCTTCGGTCGCCTGTGCCCCGGTGGGGCATCGAGCGCAAGAGTGGCGCCGGGCAATGGTCTGAAGCTAGACCTCTACGGCGATGGATATGTGAACAGAGGGGCAACGGTAGGGTTTTTGATGGTTCGTCAGGGGAGTAAGTGACGGCAGGGGCCCCGGAGTCCCCTGAACTCCCGGGATCGTCAGGGCCGGGCGGCCCCCGCCTCGAACCCCGCCACGATGTCCGCGAGCGCGCCGCGCAGCCAGCGGTGGGCCGGGTCCGCGTCCACCCGGTTGTGCCAGGCCTGGGCGTAGGGGTCGGCCGGCAGATCCAGCGGGATGTCGAGGACCGCGAGCGGCATCGCCCGTGCCGCCTCGACCGCGAACTGCCTCGGCACCAGGGCCAGCGCGTCCGAGCGCAGCGCGAAGAAGCAGGCCGCCGTGTAGGTCGGCGCGGTGGCCAGCACATCGCGGACCAGGCCCAGTTCGGCGAGACGGTCGTCGACCACGCTGCGCACCCGGCCGCGCCGGGTCACCGTGATGTGGGGGAGCGCGGCGAAGCGCTCGGGGGTGAGCCGCTCGGTGGCGTACGGTCCGTCGGCGCGCGCCACGGCCGCATAGCCGTACACGCCGAGCGGCGCCGTGTGGACATCGTGCGGCAGCTCTCCCATCTGGCCCACCTCCAGATCGATCAGCTCCCTCAGGTCCGCCGGGTTCTCATCGCCCTCGGGCAGGATCCGCAGCCGCACCCGGGGTGCTTCGCGCGCGACCCGCGCGGTCAGCGCCGGGCCGAAGATGACGGCCACCGCGTCGTTGGCCCGGATGGTGAACTCCCTTTCCAGGGTGGCGAGTTCCAGCTCCTGCGGCGGTCGCAGCGCCGCCAGCGCGGCCGCGAGCGCCGCCTCCACGCGCGGCCGGAGCTCCCGTGCGCGCGGCGTCAGCGCCAGGCCCCGCCCGGAGGGAACGAGCAGTTCGTCGCCCACCACCCGGCGCAGCCGCCCCAGCGTCCTGCTCATCGCGGACGGTGAGATCCGCATCTCGGCGGCGGCCCCCGCCACGCTCCCGGCCCGCAGCAGGGCGTCGAGCGAGGGCAGCAGATTCATGTCCGGCAGAGGTGGCATGCCCCCGAGTGTGCCCGACTGATGCACCGCACGCATACCTCACCTGCGAAATCGGACCTTGTGTGCAGCAATGGCCGGCCTCAGGCTGAATCCCATGCTCGACACCCGACAGCGCGCCACCGCCCTGCTCGTCGCCGGCTGCTTCTTCATGGAGATGCTCGACGGCACCATCGTGGCCACCGCCGCCCCTCAGATGGCGGCCTCCCTCGACACCACCCCCGCCTCCGTGGGCCTGGTGATCACCGTCTATCTGCTGACCCTCGCCGTGCTCATACCGCTCAGCGGCTGGCTCACCGCCCGCTTCGGCGCCCGGCGGATCTTCCTCGCCGCCATCGCGGTGTTCACCCTCGCCTCGGCGGGCTGCGCGGCGAGCGACGGCCTCACCACGCTCGTCGTGATGCGCGTCCTGCAAGGAGCGGGCGGCGCCATGATGGTGCCGGTCGGCCGCCTCCTCGTCCTCGACGGGGCCGCCAGGACCGACATACCGAAGATCATGGCGTACATCGTGTGGCCGGGCCTGCTGGCCCCTGTGTTCGCCCCGCTGCTCGGCGGAGTGCTCACCACCTGGGCGAGCTGGCACTGGATGTTCCTGGTCAACATCCCGCTCGGGGCCCTCGCGTTCACCGTCGCCCGCCGACTGGTGGCGGCCGGGCCCACCGCGAGCCCGCCACCGCTCGACGTGCCCGGTGTACTGCTCGGCTGCACCGGACTCGGCGCCCTCACCTGGGCGGCCCACCTGGTCGCGGACACCGACACCGGCTGGGCTCCGGTCGCCGCCGTCGCCGTGCTCGCCGTCCTCGCGCTCGGCGCGGCCGGGCGTCATCTGCTGCGCACCGCACACCCGTTGGTGAATCTGCGCACCCTGGAGGTCGCGTCGTTCCGGGCCGCCGTGACGGGCGGCTCGCTGTTCTGGATCGTGGTCGGCGCCATGCCGTTCCTGCTGCCCCTGCTCTTCCAGGAGGTGTTCGGCTGGAGCGCGGTCGAGTCCGGCGCGGTGGTGCTCTTCGTCTTCGTCGGCAACATCGGGATCAAGCCCGCGACCACGAGCCTGCTCAACCGCTTCGGGTTCCGCCCGCTGCTGCTCGTCTCCACGGTCGGCCTCGCCCTCGCGGTCGCCGGCTGCGCCCTGCTCACGCCGTCCACGCCCGTGACCGTGACCGCAGCCCTGGTACTGCTCGGAGGCGCGGCCCGCTCGCTCGGCCTCACCTGCTACTCGACGATCGCGTTCAGCGAGGTGCCCGCCGACCGGCTGCGTGACGCCAACGCGCTGTCCGCCACCGCCAACCAGCTCGCGGCCGGGCTCGGGGTGGCCGTCGCCACGGTCGCGCTGCGCCTGGGCGGCGCCTTCACCGACACCGCGGCCGGTCCCTACGCGGTGGCGTTCTGCCTGCTCGGCGCGGTCTGCCTGGTGCCCGCGGCCGGTGCGCTACGGCTGCGCAGGGGAGTGGGTGACGCGGTGCGCACCGGCCGCGCGCGGCCCGCCGTCGCCCCCGCGCAGGGGCCCGCCGTCTCAGATAGTAGGAAGTCCGAGTAATTGTGGAGACAGACTCCAGTGGAGCGCTTAGCTTTGTAGGAGCCGAACGTCTCGCTGATCCAGCGAAGGGCGGTCGTGAGCGCAGTGCCCCTTGGCAGGCAACCCCTGCGGCAGCGCTCCCCGCCCCTTCCGGCACCTCACTGCATCCGCCGGGGCCCGCCCCCGGACCTCCCAGCAGAGGAGTCGAATCCCCATGGTCAAGCAGCCCGCCCGCCGAGTCCGTCACTCTTCGCGCAGCAGCGAGTCCGACCGCAAGAACGCCGCCGCCGCCCTCCAGCGCGCGCTGGACCGCAGGGACAACGGCGGCTCCACCGGGCACTGAGCCCGGCCGCCCCGGCTAACGCCCGCGCTGTATCTCGAAGTGGTCGATGCGCTCGCCGGTCTCGGCGAGCGCGCTGACCTTCATCTTCGGCCGGTGCCCTGCCTCGACCTCCACCGCGAGGAACGAGTAGTTGGTGTAGCGGACGCGTGACCACTCCACGGTCTCGGTGACCTTCGCGCCGCCCTTGGCCCAGTGGTAGGTGTTCACGCTGTCGCGGTCCGCCTCGTGGCCCTCGTAGGAGTCGGGCACCGGGAAGCTGTAGAGCGAGCGGCCCGCCGCGCCGGCCGTGACGTACACGATGCCGTCGCGCGTCGGATCGGTACGCTCGCCGATGGCGACCTTGCGGCCGACCCTGTTGCCCTTGATGGCGTCCGTGCGCTCGTACACGTGGTTGTGGCCGTTGATCACCAGGTCGACCTGGTGCTTCTCGAACAGGGGCACCCAGGCATCGCGCACGCCCCCCTCCGAGGCGTGCGAGCTCGTCGTCGAGAAGGCGCAGTGGTGGAAGAAGACCACGATGAAGTCGACCGCGCGGTCGGCGCGCAGCTCGGCGAGACGGTTGTCCAGCCAGGTGGTCTGCCGACCGCCGCTGATGCCGAAGTTGGCCGGGATCTCGTACGAGACGTCGTTGGCGTCCAGCGCCACGACGCCCACGTTGCCGTGCACGAAGGAGTAGACACCGGGCTGGTTCACCGGGTCGGGGCCGTTGGCCGGCAGCGACCAGCGGGCGTTCTGGCCGCCGTAGCCCTGCGGCGAGTACCAGGCCTCCATGTCGTGGTTGCCGGTGGTCACCATCCACGGCACCGTCTTGGCCACCGACTCGGTCTGCGCCAGGAACTGGTCCCAGGTGCGCGCGTCGTACTGGTCCGAGGACTGGCCCGAACCCGACGGGTCCGCGTAGCAGATGTCGCCCGCGTGCAGATGGAAGGCCGGGTTCTGGCCGAGGATCACCTGGTCGTTGCCGAGCGCGTGGTAGCTGACGCCCTGGTCGCCGAAGGCCGTGAAGGTGAAGTTCTCGGCGTGCCCGGGAGCCGTGGTGAAGGTGCCGAGCGTGCCCAGGTTGCGGCGGTCCGCCGGGTCGAAGCCGTCGTGGCCGACCCCGTAGTAGTACGTCTGGCCCGGCCGCAGCCGGTCCAGGCCCGCGTGCACATAGAACTGCTCGGCCGCCGCGATCTTGCCGCCGTTCAGGGCGGGCGTGGTCAGATGGCGCACCTCGGCGTCGATCTTCCGGCTCAGCGACCAGGGGCTCGTGCCGATGCGGATGTACGGCTTCCTGACCGCGAACGGGACCTGCCAGGAGACCCGCATCTGGGTCTTGGGATCGGCCCCGTACGCGAGGTGGCGGCCGAACGGCGCGGCCAGCGAACCGTCCACACCGTGCCGGGAGGTGGAGGTGAGCGCGGTGGGCGCGGCGTAGGCGGGCGAGGCCGCCCCGGTCGTCGCGAGGCCGGCCCCGGCGACGGCGGCCGTGGCGGCGCCGGTGCGCAGCAGGCCCCGCCGGCTCAGCCTGCTTCTCAGGTACTCGTGCTGCTCGGCCATGCTCATGCGCGCGGCGAGCCGGTCGGGGATGCCGAATCGGGGGATGTCCATGGCCGAAAACGTCCTCCTCCGAGGCGACGTGATCATCACCGCCCGGTGAACTCCGGGCGTACAAACGGCTACACGATGCGGCGCGAGACGGGTCGGCGCTGAGGCCTCGGGTGCCCTTTCAATCGCCGGACGGGCTGAGGATGCCGCTACGGGCCGGCACCAGTGCCGCTAGGGGCGCGGGGAACTGCGCGACCAGCCACGCACGGTCCGCAGCCGAAAGCGGGGTTTCCTGGGGCTCCGCCCCAGACCCCGTAGCGCGTTTTAAGGGCGCTTGTCCTCTATCTCCCCCAAGGCCTTAAGGGCCAGGGGGGACCCCCATGACGGGCTGAGGTCGCCCGCGTTGGCCCACCCTGCCAAGGGCAGCCCGCCCAGGGGCGCGGGGAACTGCGCGGGTGACCCGGCACGGTCTGCGGGCGAACGCGGCCGGGCGCGAGGTGTCCGCCCTGTCGGGCAGGGTTCGGGCCCCGGCTGTCCACAGTGTGGACATCGGGTGTCAGGGCTTGGGACGACCAGTAGGGTTCCCCCATGTCGGTAAGTTCTCGCAGCATCAATCTCGCAGTGATCCCCGGTGACGGCATCGGCCAGGAGGTCGTGGCCCAGGGCCTGAAGGTTCTCAGCGCCGTCCTTCCGCAGGATGTGAAGCTGGAGACCCGGGAGTTCGATTTCGGCGCGCGGCGCTACCACGCCACCGGTGAGACCCTCACCGACGCCGATGTCGCCGAGCTCAAGCAGCACGACGCGATCCTGCTCGGCGCGATCGGAGACCCCTCGGTCCCGTCCGGCGTCCTGGAGCGCGGCTTCCTGCTGAAGCTCCGCTTCCTCTTCGACCACTACGTCAACCTCCGCCCCAGCAGGCTGCTCCCCGGCGTCGCCACCCCGCTCGCCGGCCAGCCCGAGATCGACTTCATCGTCGTACGCGAAGGCACCGAGGGGCCGTACACCGGCAACGGCGGCTCCATCCGCACCGGTACGCCGCACGAGGTCGCCACCGAGGTCTCGGTCAACACCGCCTTCGGTGTGGAGCGCGTGGTCCGGGACGCCTTCGCCCGCGCCCAGGCCCGCCCGCGCAAGAAGCTGACGCTGGTCCACAAGAACAACGTCCTGGCCTACGCCGGACACCTGTGGACCAACATCTTCAACGCGGTGGCCGCGGAGTTCCCCGACGTCACCACCGACTATCTGCACGTGGACGCGGCGACGATCTTCCTCGTCACCGACCCGGCGCGCTTCGACGTGATCGTCACCGACAACCTCTTCGGCGACATCATCACCGACCTCGCCGCGGCCGTCTCCGGCGGCATCGGCGTTGCTGCCTCGGGCAACATCAACCCGAGCGGCACCTTCCCCTCGATGTTCGAGCCGGTCCACGGCTCCGCCCCGGACATCGCGGGCCAGGGCAAGGCCGACCCGTCGGCCACCGTCCTCTCCGTCGCGCTGCTCCTTCGCCACCTCGGCTACGAGCCCGAGGCGGCCCGCATCGAGAGCGCCGTCTCCGCCGATCTGGCGGCCCGCGGCGAGTCGGTCCGCACCACGGACGAGATCGGCGACGCGCTCGCCGCGCGAGTAGCGGGCTGACCCGCGCGCACCGTACGGAACAGCCGCCGGGTCGTCTTTCGCACCCGGCGGCTTTTCGCATGCGGCCACCGGGTGACACCATCAAACCCGGACCGCACATCACACCGTTATGTCCATGGCCCACCACGAGCGATAATCGAACGTGGGCCGCGGCAAGCGGAGCAGCTCGGACGTCCAGGCACAGGCAGCGGCGTGAGCGCGGTCCGTCACTATCCACCGGTGAAGGACACAGCACTCATGACGACGCCCACGATCGAGCTCAAGCCCACCTCGCACCCGCTGTCCGACGCGGAGCGCGAGGCGATTCTGGCCAGCCCCGGTTTCGGCCGCCACTTCACCGACAACATGGTGACGGTCCGCTGGACCGAAGGGCGCGGCTGGCACGACGCCCAGCTCGTGCCGTACGCGCCGCTGTCCATGGACCCGGCGAACATGACGCTGCACTACGCGCAGACCATCTTCGAGGGCCTCAAGGCCTACCGCCAGGCGGACGGCACGGTCGCCACGTTCCGGCCCGAGGCCAACGCCGAGCGCTTCCAGAACTCCGCCCGCCGCATCGCGATGCCCGAGGTCCCCGTCGACCTGTTCATCGCGGCGTGTGACGCGCTGGTCCAGCAGGACAAGGCGTGGGTCCCCTCCATCGGTGAGGCCTCCCTCTACCTGCGCCCCTTCATGATCGCGGCCGAGGTCGGCCTCGGCGTGAAGCCCGCCAACGAATACCTCTTCATCGTGATCGCCTCCCCGGCCGGCGCCTACTTCCCCGGCGGCGTCAAGCCCGTCTCGGTCTGGCTCTCCGAGGAGTACGTGCGCGCCGTCAAGGGCGGCACCGGCGCGGCCAAGACCGGCGGCAACTACGCGGCCTCCCTCGTCGCCCAGGCCGAGGCGGCCCAGCACGGCTGCGACCAGGTGGTCTGGCTGGACGCCGTCGAGCACCGCTGGATCGAGGAAATGGGCGGCATGAACCTGTACTTCGTGTACGGGCAGGAAGACGGCTCGCGGAAGATCGTCACGCCCGAGCTGACCGGCTCGCTGCTTCCCGGCATCACCCGCGACTCCCTCCTGAAGATCGCCCGCGACCTCGGGTACGAGGCCGTCGAGGGCCGGATCTCCACGGAGGACTGGAAGCGCGACAACGAGAACGGCACCCTGCTCGAGGTCTTCGCCTGCGGCACCGCGGCGGTCATCACCCCGGTCGGCTCGGTGAAGTCGGCCCGTCACAACTGGACCCAGGGCGACGGGCAGCCGGGCGAGGTCACGATGGAGCTCCGCAAGGCGCTGCTCGACCTTCAGACCGGGCACGCCCCGGACCCGCACGGCTGGATGCACCCGCTGGGCTAGGCGGTACCCGGGGGGCTCCGCCCCGGACCCCGCTCCTCGAACGCCGGAGGGGAGGGATGTGCTCCGGCCGCGGTCCGCCCCGGCGTTGCCGCGCGGTTCCCCGCGCCCCAGGGGGCGTTGGCGCCGCGCGGTGCTCAGCTCTCGGCCAGGGCCGCCTCGGACTCCAGGTCCGGGGCGGCCTTCTCGTTGGCCCGGAGGCGGGTGGACAGGGCCAGATACACCACGCCGCCCACCACCCCCGACAGCAGGAAGCTGCAATCCACCCCGCCGGTCCAACTCAGCAGCGGGCCCTGGTGGTTGGGGAGTGAGACCCCCAGCAGGCCGACGCCCGCGCCCAGCGCCCAGGAGATCACCGCACGCGGGTTCCAGCCCGCCCGGTACCAGTAGATCCCGCCCCGCGCACGGCGGTTGAAGACCTGGAGGGCGTCGGCGTCGTACACGCCGCGACAGCGGACGAAGCCGATCAGGGTGATCACCGCCCACGGGGTGCCGATCGCGGTGAGCAGCAGGACGAACGAGGTCATCGCGGCCTGTGCGTCCCAGGCGAAGTGACCCGCGAAGACGCACAGCGTGGCGACGCCCGCCACCGCGAACGTGGCCTGGGTGCGCGAGGCGCGCGGCAGGATCGCGTCGAGGTCCAGGCCCATCGAGTAGAGCATCAGACCCGCGTTGCCCACCGAGCCGGCGGAGGCCGAGAGCAGCAGCGGCACCAGGTACCAGCTGGGGGCGGCCGAGACCAGCGGGCCCGCGTAGTCGGTGGCCGCGCGGGCCGCGTACGCGGTGAACGTGCCGAAGAGCTGCGGAACGAGGAGGCCCGCCGTCAGGCCGAGCCAGGTCGCGTGCAGCACCCGGCGCGGGCGGTGGCGGGTCGGTGAGATGTAGCGGGTGTAGTCGCCGAGCAGGGTGATGAAGGCGATCGGCCCGCTGAGCCCGGCCGCCACCAGCGCGAGCAGCCAGGTCGGCCAGAACGAGCCGAGCAGATAGCCCCCGGCCTCCGGCAGCGCGGAGGTGGTGAAGTGCGGCGCGTAGGCGAAGACTCCGAGGAGCAGCAGCGCCGTCATGCCCACGGCGAGGATGCGTGAGAGGCGCAGCAGCACCCGGTAGCCGTAGACCGCGCCGACGACGGTGGCCGCGGCGAGCAGCGCGTACACGACCGCGTACGAGGCGCCCCCGGTCGGCAGCCCGAACAGGCGGTGCAGGACGCCCGTCATCGCGTCGCCGCCGATCCACACGGTCAGCGCGGTGTAGCCGAGCGAGAGCAGCAGACCCACCACCGAGCCCACCAGCCGTCCCCGTACGCCGAATTGGGCGCCCGAGGAGGTCGACAGATTGGTGGCGGTGCGCAGGGACACCAGGGCGAGCGGCGCGGTGAGCAGGGTGCCGACCACGGTTCCGGCGGTCACCGCGCCGACCGAGGCCCACCAGCCCAGGCCGAAGGAGACCGGCAGCCAGCCGAAGATGATCACTCCGAGGCAGAGGTTCGAGCCGAGCAGGATCGAGACGAGGTCGCGTGGCCCGCTGGTGCGTTCCGCCTCCGGGACCGTATCGACTCCGCGCTGTTCCATGAGCATGCCGGTGCCTCTCACTCTTCGGGGATTTGAGTGGCGCTCAATGTGACCCATGCCAAGCAGTGCCGTCAATGCTTCCCGTCTGAGAAATCTCTGGTTAGAGTGGCGTTCAAACAGGAGGTGTGGTGGCGTGCGACTGACCCCGACGGAGCGTGACCGGCTGCTTTTGTTCGGCGCGGCGGAACTGGCCAGGGCCCGCAGGGCCCGGGGGCTGCGGCTGAACGTGCCGGAGGCGACCGCGTTGATCGCGGACACCGTCTGCGAGGCGGCCCGGGACGGCAGGCGGCTGTCCGAGGCCATCGAGGCGGCCCGGTCCGTACTCGGCCCCGACGACGTGCTGCCCGGTGTGTCCGACGTCGTCACCGAGGTGCATGTGGAGGCCGTCTTCGACGACGGCTCGCGGCTCGCCGTGGTCTCCGACCCCATCGGCGGCACCGCGGGCAAGGACGCCCCCGGCGCGCTGCTGCCCGGCGACGGCTACCCGGAGGCCGACCCCGAGGTGCGGCTCACCGTGACCAACACCGCCACCGTGCCCATCTCGGTCACCTCCCACTTCCACTTCTTCGAGGCCAACCCCCGGCTCGCCTTCGACCGCGCGTCCGCCTACGGCATGCGGCTGTGCGTGCCCGCCGGGTCCTCGGTCAGATTCGGGCCCGGCGAGAGCGCCGAGGTCGGGCTCGTCCCCATCGGCGGTGATCGGATCGCGATCGGTTTCGCCGGCCTGGTGGACG
Organism: Streptomyces sp. ASQP_92; assembly: GCF_025399895.1. Taxonomy (GTDB): domain Bacteria; phylum Actinomycetota; class Actinomycetes; order Streptomycetales; family Streptomycetaceae; genus Streptomyces. Next base: position 252,148 of record NZ_JAODUA010000010.1, read on the forward strand.
GCCCCCTCGACGCGCCCGGCGCGAAGGACGAGGCCCTGCGCAGGGCCGCCGCCTGCGGCTATCTGGGAACGGGTGCGCCCGGCCCGCGAGAGGGAGAGCAGTGATGGACCCGTACGAGTACGCCTCCGTGCACGGCCCCCGCACCGGGGACCGGATCCGGCTCGGGGACTCGGGCCTGACCGTCCGGGTCGAGTCCGACTCCCAGCGGCCGGGCGAGGAGTTCCTGGCCGGCTTCGGCAAGACGGCCCGCGACGGGCTGCATCTGAGGGCCGCCGCCGTCCGCGACACCTGTGACGTCGTCATCAGCAACGTGGTCGTGATCGACGCCGTGCAGGGCATCCGCAAGGTGTCCATCGGCATCCGCGAGGGGCGGATCTGCGCCATCGGGCGGGCCGGCAACCCCGACACCCTGGACGGGGTCGACGTGGTCGTCGGCACCGGCACCTCGATCGTCTCCGGCGAGGGGCTCATCGCCACCGCCGGGGCCGTCGACACCCATGTCCATCTGCTGTCCCCGCGCATCATGGAGGCATCCCTCGCCTCCGGCGTCACCACGATCATCGGCCAGGAGTTCGGCCCGGTCTGGGGCGTCGGCGTCAACTCGCCCTGGGCGCTGCGGAACGCCTTCGCCGCCTTCGACGCGTGGCCCGTCAACATCGGCTTCCTCGGCCGGGGTTCGTCCTCCGACGGCGCCCCGCTGGTGGAGGCGCTCGCCGAGGGCGGGGCCTGCGGATTCAAGGTGCACGAGGACATGGGCGCACACACCCGCGCGCTCGACACCGCGCTGCGCGTAGCGGAGGACCACGACGTCCAAGTCGCCCTGCACAGTGACGGGTTGAACGAATGCCTCACCGTCGAGGACACCCTGAAGGTCCTCGAAGGCCGCACCATCCACGCCTTTCACATCGAGGGTTGCGGCGGCGGCCACGTTCCCAACGTCCTGAAGATGGCGGGCGTCCCGAACGTCATCGGCTCCTCCACCAACCCCACCTTGCCCTTCGGCCGGGACGCGGTCGCCGAGCACTACGGCATGATCGTCTCGGTCCACGACCTCAAGACCGACCTGCCGGGCGACGCGGCGATGGCCCGCGACCGCATCCGCGCCGGGACGATGGGCGCCGAGGACGTGCTCCACGACCTGGGCGCGATCGGCATCACCTCCTCCGACGCGCAGGGCATGGGCCGCGCCGGCGAGACCGTACGCCGCACCTTCGCGATGGCCGGGAAGATGAAGGCCGAGCTGGGCCCCCTGGAGGGCGACGGATCCGAGGACGACAACGCGCGCGTGCTGCGCTACATGGCCAAGCTCACCATCAACCCGGCCATCGCCCACGGGCTCTCGCACGAGATCGGCTCCATCGAGGTCGGCAAGATGGCCGACATCGTGCTGTGGCGCCCGGCCTACTTCGGCGCCAAGCCGCAGATGGTCCTCAAGTCCGGCTTCCCCGCCTGGGGCGTCACCGGCGACCCCAACGCGGCCACCGACACCTGCGAACCTCTCGTCCTCGGCCCGCTGTTCGGCGCGCACGGCGGTACGGCCGCCGAGCTGTCCGTCGCCTTCGTGGCGAAGGCCGCCCTCGACCAGGGCGGCGACCAGCTGCCCACCCGCCGCCGCCGGGTCGCGGTGCGCGGCACCCGCGGCATCGGCCCGGCCGACCTGCTGCTCAACTCCCGTACCGGAGCCGTCGGCGTGGACGACCGCACCGGGCTCGTCACCCTCGACGGCGACCCGCTGCGCTCCGAACCGGCCGACTCCGTCTCCCTCAACCGCCTCTACTTCCTGTAAGGACCCCTGATGTCTGCTGCCGCCGACGGCTTCCGCATGCCCGCCGAGTGGGCCCCGCACGAGCGGACCTGGATGGCGTGGCCGGGCCCCAACGTCACCTTCCCCAACGACGCCGAGCTCGCCGAGTCCCGCGCCGCCTGGGCGTCGGTGGCCCGCGCGGTACGCCGCTTCGAGCCGGTCACCATGGTCGTCGGGCCCGGCCAGGCGGAGGGCGCCCGCGCGCTGCTCGGCCCCGACATCGAGCTCGTCGAGCGCGAACTCGACGACGCCTGGATGCGGGACATCGGCCCCACCTTCCTCACCGACGGCAAGGGCCAACTGGCCGCCGTGGACTGGACGTTCAACGGCTGGGGCGCGCAGGACTGGGCGACCTGGGAGCACGACGCGAAGATCGGCGCGCACGTCTCCGACCTCGCGGGAGCCCGCACCTACACCTCGCGCCTGGTCAACGAGGGCGGCGCCATCCACGTCGACGGCGAGGGCACGGTGCTGCTCACCGAGACCGTCCAGCTCGGCCCCGAGCGCAACCCCGACTGGACCCGCGAGGAGGTCGAGACGGAGATCCACGCCATGCTCGGCACCCGCAAGGCGATCTGGCTGCGGCGCGGCCTGACCGCCGACTACCCCCCGCACGGCTACGGCACCCTCGGCCACGTCGACATCGTCGCCGCCTTCGCCCGCCCGGGCGTCGTGGTCGCCCACACCCAGCCGGACCCCACCCACCCCGACCACGAGCTGTGCAAGGAGAACGTGGCACTGCTCCGCGCCCAGAAGGACGCGCGGGGCCGCTCGCTGGAGGTCGTCGAAATCCCCGCCCCGACCGTCGTCCAGGACGACCACGGCTGGGTCGACTACTCCTACATCAACCACTACCTCTGCAACGGCGGCGTCGTCCTGTGCGCCTTCGACGACCCCCGCGACGAGAACGCGGCGGGCATCTTCCGCCGCCTGTTCCCCGAGCGCACGGTGACCCTCGTGGATGCCCGCACGATCTTCGCGGGTGGGGGCGGGATCCATTGCATTACGCAGCAGCAGCCGAGGGTGTGACCGCGCCCGGCGGAGCGGCGCTCGTCCACGCGTGGGGCGTGCGCCCGTGCCCGCCCGTGAACCGGTGTTCCGATCCGGGGCTCAGAACCCCCGGCGACCGTGGGGTCAACGGGCCCGGGGCCGACAGGCCGGGTCGCCTTTGACATGGCGCCAGTTGTCCGGGCGGGCCCCATTCGCCGAGGCGTGCGCCCCGGCCTGCCCGACCGGCAGGGCGACGCCTTCGATGGGCTTGTCGCAGTAGAGGCAGATCTTGACGCTGCTCAGGGCAGCCATGACTCTCCCGTCGTCCTGGGTCCGAGCTGGTGAGCAACAGCCCCAGCAAGGGCCGTGCGAAGTTGTTCGGTGCGCGTGATGATGCGGCTCTCTGCCGGAGATCGTTGCCAGTGCAGTTGCGGGTCGCGCCCGTCGAGCGGCGGCACGGTCACGTAGGTCGCCGTGCTGCCGGCGAAAGTCCTCGGCACCTGCCAGCCTGCGGTGCTGCAAGGGTCGACCAGGAAGTAGAGGGTGCGGGCCCACGGATCGCAGATCACGGCCCCGCAGTCTTCGCCCAGACGTTCCACCGCGACGAGGCCAAGGGTGAGCGGCGCACGGACGACGTCCCAGTGCACCCCTCCGGCGATGTGCCAGACGGTGCCTTCAGGCGGCAGCCACGAGGCGGTGCTTCTGGCGGCGGCCTTCATGATGACCCCCTGCCTCCGCACGTGGTGATCGGCCAGATCTTGCTGTTGCTGATGAGGATGATGTGGCCGTCGGCGTACACCGTTCTGGCGACGACTCCACGGTGGAAGCCCGCCTGTCCGTGTAGGCGGGCGGCGCCGAGGGCCCCGTCAACTGAGGCCAGCGCGACGTCTCTGTCAGTTATGACCGCTCCCATCTGCCTGTTCGGCGGAGACGGAGAGATCATGCGCTTCGGGAACGCCCGCAAGTGACACACCCTGTGTCACCCGGTGTAGCTCAGACGGCGCCGATCCACTCGGCGAAGTGGGTCAACGATGCGAAGTCCGCGCGCTTCAACCGGCGTAGGGTCGCGGTGTCTTGACGTGCCCAAGGGTGTTCGCGGGTGTGCTGGGGAGCGATGCGACGGGCGGTCTTCAGCGACTCGAAGGAGTCGTCCATCAGCCCGGCCCAGAGTTGGATCCGGGCCAGGTCGATGTAGAAGCCGGAGCGTCGCTCTGCCGGCATCGTGGCGGGCGGCATCCACGAGCGGCCCATGTCCAGAGCGCGGCCGACCCAGTCGCTGCCGAGGCTGACGGCCACGGCTACCGCATGGATGCGCACGCTGTCCGGTCCGAACGCGGTGCCGTGATAGACGGCTTCGGTCACGCTGTCGCCCAGGGCTCTGGCCTCAGCGAGATGCGTGTCGGCGGCGTCCAGGGCGCCGGCGCGGCCCGCGATGACGGCGGCCCTCATGTGGAGGGCGCCACGCGCTGCTGTCCGCTGAGCATCGGTGGCGGCTGGGGCGCGATCGATGGCCTTTTCAAGGTGGCGCAGGCCGCTGGTGTGGGCGCGGGCCGCGAAGAACGTCTCGGTGCGGACGTAGGCGACGGACGCGTGGACGAGGTCGTTCTCGGCGTGCGTGGCCGCCCAGCGCATGAGGTCGATCAGACGGGCGGAAAGGTCACGGGCGCCGTATTTGTAGGCGACTGCGTCGGCTGCGCGGTAGGCGGCGACGAGCAGTTCGGCAATCCGAGGACGCTCGGCCGCGGAAGCCTCCGACAAAGCGCGGGCGAGGTCATCCAGGAGTGAAGGGAGGTGTTGGACGATGCGCAGGTACTGGGCGCCGAGCCGCCACTGGGCGGCTGCCCTGACCTGTGTGGCCAACTCGTCGGTCGGGCGGACGGGGCCGTCGCTCGGCATGTCGTAGGTTGCGATGACCGCCGACAGGGCCGGCAGCTCGCTGCGGACCCGATTGTCGTGGTGCGCGTCGCCGGTGAGGAGTCGTGAGGGGTCTGTCCTGAGGGCGTCAGCGATGGCATCGAGAGTGTCTGTACTGGGCACTCGACTGCCTTGCTCGATCTTTCTGAGCATACTGAGGGAGAGGTGGGCGGCGTCGGCCAACTGTGACTGGGTGAGGCGTCTGGCGCGGCGGGTCGCGGCGATGCGCAGGCCTGCGTTGTGCGTGGGGCCGACGGGCATACTGAACTCCGTTCGGGGCTGCACTGCGAACCGTACCTGCGCGGGCATGCTGCGGTTGCCCAGTCACTCCGCCTGTAACGAGTACGCAGGCATGCTCCGTTGAGTATCAGCCGCTGACGATCGTCGCCAGCTGGGTGAGCGAGTCGATGCGCCAGTCCGCCGCCGCGACAACGTCCGGCTGGTCCGCCCACCAGTGGCCCCAAGGCCCGCGCCGCAAGTGCGCTGTCAGCAGGCCCGCGTCTTTCGCGGGGAAGAGGTCGTTCTGCGGATGGTCGCCGACATACAGAGTGGCGTGTGGGCCGGCCTGCGCCACCTCAAGAACCCTTGTGAAGAAGGCTGGTTGGGGCTTCGCGGCGCCCCATTCGCCGGAGGTGACGACGAGGTCGGCGGGCAGGTCGAGACCGCGCAGGAGTTCGCCGGCCCGGGCCGTCTGGTTCCCGGCGATGACGACACGGACGCCGAGTTCACGAAGGGCGCCGAGAGCGGGCCGGACGTCGTCGTACAGATCCGTCTCGTCGAGGTATTCGCCGCGGCCGGCGGCCTCTCTCGCCGCGTAGGCGGCACGTAGGTCGATGCCGGGCTTGAGCAGGCGTAGGGCGTCGGCGTTGTCGCACCCGCGGGTGACCACGGCGCCGACCAGCGCGGAGATCGTGTGCCGGGGAAAGCCGAGCCAGTCGGCCCAAGCTGCCCAGTACCGGTCGTCGCGGACGAGGGTTTCGCCAACATCGAAGACGATGGTCTCAATCATCACGGCCACGATACGGGGCCGACCATGTCCGAGTGTCAGTGCTCGTCGCTACGCTTTGCTCATGCCTCCTACACCTGCCACTCCTCGCCCTGTCCGCCCCGCGGCGGTGATCAATGAGCGGATGCGGGAGCTGGCCGGGCACGGCTGGTGGTCGGATGCGGAACGTGCCGAGTACGACCTCCTGCTGGTGGAGTGGGCCGCCGCTCAGCACAGCGAGACAACGCGGGCCGACGTCGGGCCTGCCGCTTAGAACCCCGGTCTCGGGTGGCAACGCTGACGGGCCATCCAGTGCGGCTCGGGGTACCGGCGGCCGGGCGACCCGGACGTGTGGCCGCCCGAGGATGCGAGCCTGTTCGCACCGGCCGCGTCGACGTAGCAACATCGGGTCCCTGACTACGGCGGGGCCAACGTCGCGTCGGTGAACGGCCGAGCGCCGCTGGGTCCCCGTCGCGCCAGGCCCTCCCACCGGGACGGGGCGCATGCCCGGGACGCCCGCGTGGCCGAGGCGGCCCGAGCCATCAGGTAGAACATACGGGTGAACGCACCCCGCCGCCGCAACACCGCCCCGCCCCGCGAGGAGCTGCTCGCCGCCGCCATGGACACCATCGCCGAGCGCGGGCTCGACGGGCTCACCATGGCCGGGCTCGGGCGGGAGGTGGGGATGTCCAGTGGGCACCTGCTCTACTACTTCCGCAGCAAGGACGAGCTGCTGCTCCAGACCCTGGAGTGGAGCGAGGGGCGGCTCGGTGAGGAGCGGCGCGGGCTGCTGGTGCGGCCGGGTACGGCACGGGAGCGGCTCGACGCCTACGTCGATCTGTATGTGCCGGACGGGCCCCGCGACCCGCACTGGACCCTGTGGCTGGAGGTGTGGAACCGCTCGCAGAACGCCGACGACGCGGCCCGCGCGCGCCAGGCAGCCATCGAGGGGGCCTGGCACCGCGACCTGGTCGCGATAGTCGCCGAGGGCGTCTCGCGCGGCGAGTTCCGCCCGGTGGACGCCGACCGCTTCGCCGCCCGGCTGCGCGCCCTGCTCGACGGGTTCAGCGTGCATGTGGCGGTCGGTCTGCCGGGGACCGGGAGGCCTCAAGTCCTCGACCACGTAAGGGAGTTCGTGGACCAGGATCTGATGCGGGAGACGCGGGGCGGCGAACGCCGGGAACGCAACGCACGTAAGTAGGCCCGATCGTTGCGGCCGTACGACTTGTCGGCCGGGCGGCCCTGCGCCAACGTGAGCGTTCATGGGACGAGAGCACTGGAAGAAGATCTGGGTCGGCTCGGCCGGCAACATGGTCGAGTGGTTCGACTGGTTCGTGTACGCCACGTTCGCCGTGTACTTCGCGGACGCGTTCTTCCCGAAGGGCAACGAGACCGCCAACCTCATGAACACCATGGGGATCTTCGCGGTCGGCTTCTTCATGCGCCCGGTCGGCGGCTGGCTGCTCGGCCGGATCGGCGACCGCAAGGGCCGCAAGGCCGCGCTCACCATGACCGTCACCCTGATGTCCGCCTCCGCGATCCTGATCGCGATCGCACCGACGTACGCCGTCGCCGGATACGGGGGAGTGGCCGTCCTCCTGGTCGCCCGGCTCCTCCAGGGGCTCTCGGTCGGCGGCGAGTACGCGGCCAGCGCCACCTACCTCACCGAGGCGTCCGACCCGGGCAAGCGCGGCTTCGCCTCCAGCTTCCAGTACGTGTCGATGACCGCGGGCCAGCTCGTCGGGCTCGGCCTCCAGATCGTCATGCAGCGCAACCTCTCCGACGCGGCCCTGCACAGCTGGGGCTGGCGCATCCCGTTCATCGTCGGCGCGCTGGGCGCGGGCGTCGTCTTCTATCTGCGCCGCTCCATGCTGGAGACCGAGGTGTACGCGGAGTCGGGCGCGGCCCACGACGAGGACCGGGGCACCCTCAAGGCGCTGTGGGCGCACCGGCGCGAGGCGTTCCTGGTCATGGCGCTCACCATGGGCGGCACCGTCGCCTACTACACGTACACGACGTATCTGACGAAGTTCCTGTCCAAGAGCGCGGGCATGGAGAAGTCCACCGCCTCGCTCGTCAGCTTCTGCGCCCTGTTCGTCTTCATGTGCCTCCAGCCGCTGGCGGGCGCGCTCTCCGACCGGATCGGGCGGCGGCCGCTTCTGATCACCTTCGCGATCGGATCCACCTTCCTGACCGTGCCGATCATGACCATGCTCAAGCACGCGGGCACCTTCTGGCCGGCCTTAGGCCTGGCCCTGCTCGCCCTGGTGGTGGTCACCGGCTACACCTCGATCAACGCCTGCGTGAAGGCCGAGCTCTTCCCCACCGGCATCCGCGCCCTGGGCGTCGCCCTGCCGTACGCCCTCGCCAACGCCCTCTTCGGCGGGACGGCCGAATACGTGGCGCTGTGGTTCAAGAAGGCGGGCATCGAGTCCGGCTTCTACTGGTACGTGGCCGGCTGCGCCGCCGTGTCCCTGGTGGTCTACCTGACCATGCGGGAGACGCGCGACATCGATCTCAACCGGACCGAGAACGCACCCCGGCGAACCGAAGCGGAACCGGTTCCCTCGAATTAGCGCAGGTCGGGAGCCGCCCGGATGGTGAGACCCCCCATCCGGGTCCCGGACTCGTATGGCAGACTGCGAGCGTGCTCGCTTCCCACATGATTATGGACAGCAGCGCGCCGGTCCGCAGTGATCGCTGAACCGTGGCACCACCCGCGGCAGCGGCCATCGTGCCCCAGACCCGCGCGCAGACCTCTCGCACCCGCGAGGGGTCTTTTCGTTTACCGGCCCCACCACGGCCGGGGCGAGGAGCGCGGCGACGGGGGCAAGTGGAGCCCTCAGTTCGGAGCCACTCACCCGACAGGAGTCAGATCAGCATGACGAGCAACGAGGCGAACGAACCCGCCGAGGAGAGTCTCCTCGACGGCCTTCGGGTCGACGACAGCTTCCACGTCTTCGACACGACGCTGCGCGACGGAGCGCAGCGCGAGGGCATCAACCTCACCGTCGCGGACAAGCTGACGATCGCCCGGCACCTGGACGAGTTCGGGGTGGGCTTCATCGAAGGCGGCTGGCCCGGCGCCAACCCCCGCGACACCGAGTTCTTCGCCCGTGCGCGGCAGGAGATCAGCTTCCACCACGCGCAGCTCGTCGCGTTCGGCGCGACCCGCCGCGCGGGCGGCAAGGCCGCCGAGGACCCGCAGGTGCGCGCCCTGGTCGAGTCCGGCGCGCCGGTGATCACGCTGGTCGCCAAGTCGCACGACCGCCATGTCGAGCTGGCCCTGCGCACCACCCTGGACGAGAACCTGGAGATGATCCGCGACACCGTGTCGTACCTGCGCGAGCAGGGCCGGCGGGTCTTCCTCGACTGCGAGCACTTCTTCGACGGCTACAAGGCGAACCCCGAGTACGCCAAGGCCGTCGTGCGGGCCGCCAGTGACGCCGGCGCGGACGTCGTCATCCTGTGCGACACCAACGGCGGCATGCTCCCCGCCCAGGTCCAGGCCGTCGTCGCCACCGTGCTCGCCGACACCGGCGCCCGGCTCGGCATCCACGCCCAGGACGACACCGGCTGCGCGGTCGCCAACACGCTGGCCGCCGTCGACGCGGGCGCCACCCACGTCCAGTGCACGGCCAACGGATACGGCGAGCGGGTCGGCAACGCCAACCTGTTCCCGGTCGTCGCCGCCCTGGAACTCAAGTACGGCAAGAGGGTGCTGCCCAAGGGCGCGCTCGCCGAGATGACCCGTATCTCGCACGCCATCGCCGAGGTGGTCAACCTCGCGCCCTCCACGCACCAGCCGTACGTCGGTGTCTCCGCCTTCGCCCACAAGGCCGGGCTGCACGCCTCCGCGATCAAGGTCGACCCGGATCTGTACCAGCACATCGACCCGGGGCTCGTCGGCAACCACATCAGGATGCTGGTCTCCGACATGGCGGGCCGCGCCTCCATCGAGCTCAAGGGCCAGGAACTCGGCATCGACCTCGGCGACGACCGCGAGGTCGTGGCCCGTGTCGTGGAACGGGTCAAGGCGCGCGAACTCCAGGGGTACACCTACGAGGCCGCCGACGCCTCCTTCGAGCTGCTGCTGCGCGACGAGGTCGAGGGCGGCCCGCGCGACTACTTCCGCATCGAGTCCTACCGGGCGATCATCGAAACCCTCAAGGACGGCACCCACGCCAACGGCGCCACCGTGAAGTTCTGGGTCGGCGAGGAGCGCATCATCGTCTCCGCCGAGGGCAACGGTCCGGTCAACGCCCTCGACTCGGCACTCCTCGAAGGCCTGGAGCGGTTCTACCCGCAGGTCGCCAAGTTCGAGCTGGTCGACTACAAGGTCCGCACCCTGGAGGGCAAGCACGGCACCGCCTCCACCACCCGCGTGCTGATCACCACCACGGACGGCACGGGCGAGTGGACGACGGTCGGCGCCGCCCCCAACGTGATCGAGGCGTCCTGGGAGGCGCTCCAGGACGCGTACACCTACGGTCTGCTCCGCACCGGCACCCAGCCGCGGCGCTAGCCGCGCGACGCCGTGGGGCGGGCCTCCACCCCGCGGCGTTCCGCCCCGCGTCCCGGGCCGGGGGCGGGGCGGGCCGCCTGACCACCCCCGGCCGCCGCACCCCCGACCCGGCCCACCGCACCCCCGGCCGCCGTACCCCGTATGTCCGTTTCCGAGTGGCCTCGGGTAGCGTCGGCATCATGAGGCTCAGGGTTTTCTCCGCACTCTCCGCCGTAGCGCTCGCCGCGCTGGCCACGGCGGGCCCCGCCATGGCGGCAACCGGCGCGTCCGACGTGGCCGACCACCTCAAGAAGAGTCCGGTGTACGTGGACCCCGGAGCCGCGAACCAGCTCAGCGCGGCCCAGGCCGACGCCCTGGCCAAGAAGATCAAGGACGCGGACAAGCCGCTGTTCGTGGCCGTGCTGCCGAACAGCGCCGCGTTCCCCAAGGCCTCGATCCTCGGGTACCTGCGGACCGACACCGGCGTCACCGGCCTCTACGCGATCCGGCTCGGCGACGCCTTCACCTCCGGCGCCGACAGCAAGGTCATGCCGAAGCAGGCCGTGCAGAACCTGAACAGCGCCGTCCGCGCGCCCGGCACCGGCGAGGACGCCGCCACCCAGTTGAACGCGTTCGTCGACAAGGCGCTCCCGCAGATGAAGGGCCACGCGCCCGCTTCCTGGGGCGGCGGCTCGGGCTCCGACGACGGGGTGAACACCGGCGCACTCGTCGGCGTGGGCGCGGTGGTCGTCGCGGGCGGCGCCGGCGCGTACGCCCTGGTCCGCCGCAACCGCAAGAAGAAGGCCGAGGAGGAGCGGGCCGCGCTCCAGCGCCTCCAGGTCGTCGTGGACGAGGACATCACCGCGTTCGGCGAGGAGCTCGACCGGCTCGACTTCCACCCCGCCGAGGCCGGCGCCGACGACGCGATGCGCGCCGACTACGAGCGCGCCCTCGACGCGTACGAGACCGCCAAGTCCCTGATGGCGAAGGCCGAGCGCCCCGCCGATGTGACGGGCGTGACCCAGGCCCTGGAGGACGGCCGGTTCTCGCTCGCCACCCTCGCCGCCCGCCGCGAGCACCGCCCGCTGCCCGAACGGCGCGCCCCCTGCTTCTTCGACCCGCGCCACGGCCCCTCCGTCGAGGACGCCACCTGGACCCCGGCCGGCGGCGCCCCGCGCCAGGTCCCGGTCTGCCAGGCGGACGCGACCCGGCTGCGCGACGGCCAGGACCCGATGGTCCGCGAGGTCGACACCGACCAGGGCCGCCGCCCCTACTACGACGCGGGCCCGGCCTACGGACCCTGGGCGGGCGGCTACTTCGGCGGCGGCATGCTGCCCGGCCTCCTGATGGGCACGATGCTCGGCTCCATGCTGTCGACACCCGCCTACGCGTCCGACTACGGCGGCGGCTCCTACGACGCGGGCTCCGGCTTCGACGGCGGCGACGTGTCGGGCTCCAACTTCGACCCGTCCGACTTCGGCGGCGGCTGGGGCGACGGTGGCGGGGGCGGCGACGGCGGAGGCTTCGGCGGCGGGGACTGGTAGGGGGACCAGTAGCGGGACCAGTAGCCCCCTGACCTGCCAAGCCGTTGTTGACCCACCCCGCCGCAGCGGGCGATAGTGGCGAGCCGCACAACCAGGGTTGGGGAGACATTGCAAGCCGGGCACAAAGACGTCATGGCGGCCTGCGCCGACGCGGAGGCACTGCTGCGGGCGGGCCGCACCAGCGCGGCCCGCAAGGCAGCACGCGCCGCGCTCTACACGGACGGGCCCGACCCCTGCCTGTACGCCCTGCTCGGGCGCGCGCACGCCGCCGAGGGCGACGCCGACCACGCCGACCGGGCCGAGGCGGTCTTCCGCGAAGGCCTGGCCGCCTTCCCCGACGACCTCGGCCTCCTCACCGCGTACACCGCCCTGTGCCACACCGCCCCCGACCCCGCCCGCACGAGCCGCGCCGCGGAACTCGCGGCGCGGCTGGGGGAGTTGGGGGCGGGGGCGCTCGCCGGTCCGGCCCGGGGCTCGGCGTCTCCGGAGGCGGGGCGGCGGCCCTCCGCGAGCCGGGTGCAGCGGCACGACGCGCGACTGGTGCTGACGGTCATCGGGCATCCGGCCGGCGCCGCTCAGCGCGCATGGGACCGGGCCCGCGCGACGCCCGACGACGACCGCACCGCGGTACTCGCCGAAACCCTCACCGCGCTGGCCCGCCGTGGCCGGGCGCCCTTGAGGCTCCTGGTCAGGGCCCCGCTCACGGGCGTCCTCGGGTGCTGGGCCTGGTTCGTGGCGACGCTGCTGGTGGTGGCCGCGCTGCACCTGCCGGTATGGACGGGCCTGGCCGCGCTGCTCGGCCCGGCGCTGTTCCCGCTCCTGTACGGGGTGCTGCGGGCCGCTCGCCGCAGGGCCGCGCGGCGCGATCCGGCTGCGCCCGCGGTCGGGGCGGCGGGGGTTGACGCGTTTCCGGCGCTGCCGGCGGTTCCGCGGTACACCGCCCGGGAGAGGGTGACGGCGGGGTTGGTGGTGCTGGCGGTGGCCCTGACGCTCGGGGTGGTCGCGGCCCGCTTCCCCGGCCGCTAGCGGTCCGCCCGGCGCCGCGCGCCTAAGCCGTTGCGGTTCTGCGGGCCGTGGTCGCTTTTCGCGCAGTTCCCCGCGCCCCTGAACCCGCTCCCGCCTGCGGACCGTGCCCGCTTCTCGCGCAGTTCCCCGCGCCCCCAAAACCATCGGTCGCGTGCGGATCGTGGTCGCTTCTCGCGCAGTTCCCCGCGCCCCTTAGCGGTACTGGTGCTGGCCCGCATCGGGCATTTCAGCCCGTCCGGCGTTTGAGGACGAGCGCCGTTCAGGCGCGAACGGGGTCTGGGGCGGAGCCCCAGAGGTCCCGGAACCTTCCAACCCTGGGCCTACGGGCGGGTGGGTGGGCGAGGTGCCTCGGGGTCTGGGGCGGAGCCCCAGGGGGCCCGGGGCCGGCCAACCCCGCCGCAAGGGGGGTCGGTGGGAAACGGCCTCAGGCCGCCGCCCGAATCGCCGAGATGTCGAACGTCAGCTTCACCCTGTCACTCACCATCACCCCACCCGTCTCCAACGCCGCGTTCCACGTCAGCCCCCACTCCGACCGCAGAATCTCGGCCCCGCCCTCGAACCCCACCCGCTGGTTGCCGTAGGGGTCCGTCGCCGTGCCGTTGAACTCCAGGTCGATGGCGAGCGGCCGCGTCACGCCCTTGATCGTCAGATCGCCGATCATCCGGTACTTGTCCCCGCCGAGCGCCCGCGCCTCGGTCGAGCGGAAGCTCATCAGGGGGAACTGCTCGGCGTCGAAGAAGTCGCCACTGCGCAGGTGCCCGTCCCGGTCGGCGATGCCGGTGTCGACACTGGCGATCTTGACGTCGATGGACGCGGCGGAGGCGGCCGGGTTCGCGCCGTCCAGGGTCAGCGTGCCCTCGTGCTCGGTGAACGAGCCGCGGACGTTGGTGACCATGGCGTGCCGCACGGTGAAGCCGATGCTGCTGTGCGCCGGGTCGATCGTGTACGTACCGCTCAGCTCGGCGAGCGCCGGGTCGACCGCGACGGGCGCGGAGACGGACCCGGGGGAGTCCGCGGTGGCGGTGGCGGTGCTGCTGTTCTTGCGGCCGAAGAGACCCATGACTGCTCCTTGGGGACGCGCCGCGGCCTTGCGCCGAAGCGGTTTAACTTTCAACGAGAGCCACGGTAGAACCATTCCGTTCAGGTTTCAACTACTTCAACGCGGGCCCGGAAAGAAGGGCCGGCCGGTGCCCTCAGATGCGGGGGAGCAGCGGGGCCGGCCCCAGGGTGGTCGTGCCGGGGGCGGCGCGATGGCCGAGCCCGGTGCGGTACGCGTCCATGGCCGCCTCGACGCGACCGGCCCGCCGCAGCAGGTCGCCGAGCAGTCGGCACAGATCCGCGAGGTCACCGCTCGCCCCACTGCGTTCGAGGAGCCCGAGCGCGGTGACGTAATGCTCCTCCGCCGCCTCGATCTCGCCCCGTTCCTCGCGGATCAGTCCGAGCAGCCGGTGCGCCCCGCCCGCGTGCACCGCGCCGTGCTGGTCGCCGAGTTCGGTGAGCGGGGCGAGCAGGGTCATCGCTTCCGCGTGCCGCCCGAGGCGTCGCAGTACGTCCGCGAGCTCGACCTCGACCTGGGCGGTGAACAGGACGGCCCGCTTGGCGGCGAGCATGTCCCGGGCGGTCCGCAACTCCCGCTCCGCGGCGTCGAGTTGGTCCTCCTGGGCATACACGTAACCGCGCATCCAGTGGCAGTGCGCCAGATCGGTGCGCAGTCGCAGCTGGCGGTAGATCGACTGGGCCTTGGCGAGCGAGGCGTCCGCGTCCGTCAGGCGCCCTTCGGCCAGGAAGGTGCGCGCGACCTGCCGGTGCATCCCGGCGACCAGGGCCGGGTCCGAGACCTGCGGGGCCAGGGCGAGGGCCAGCTCGGCGGCGCGCGCGGCCCGCGCCTGCGCGCCCATGTCCAGATACGGGCCGATGATCGCCGCGTACAGGAGGACCAGCGCCTCGGGGTCGGCGAGCCCGCTGGTGCCGAGCTCGTCGATGGCCGACTCCAGGACGTAGCAGGCGTACCGCAGCTCGCCCGCCAGGATGTTGGCGACGGCCCGGCCCCGGATCGCCCGCGCCCGGCGGGGCAGCGGCTCGGCCGCGAGGAGCTGCTCGCTCGCCTCGAAGTGGCGTATGGCGTCGGTCAGTTCACCGGTTTCCAGCGCGCAGTCGCCGAGCCCGAGCAGTGCCTCGGCGCGTTCCTCGTCGAGGTGGTGCAGCTCCGCCTCGGTGAGCAGCCGGCGGTAGCGTACGGCAGCCTCGTCGGCCTCGCCGGTGGCGAGTGCGCGCTGGGCGTCGGTGAGCCCGAGCCGCAACTCGGTGACCAGCCGGGCCGGGCGCCCCGTGGCCAGCTCCTCGGCCGTGGTGCCGAGCCGCTCCGCGAGATGGCGCAGGGCCGCTTCCGAGGGGCGCACCTTGCCGGACTCCAGGGTGGAGACATAGGCGGGCGTATAGGCGGGCTCCGCCAACTGACGTTGCGTCAGGCCCAGTTGGGCGCGCAGCCGCTGAACTCGGCGGCCGATCACGGCAGGTTCATCCATGGCGTCCCCTTGGCCCCAGGGCATTGCGCACACCCCGTGCGCCCCCTAATTTAAGCAGGCCGTTCAACGCATTTACCCGACTGCTTAACTTCCGTTACGGGGAGAGGACTTCATGCGTCCACGTCCGCCCATGCGCCGATCCATCGCGACGGCCGCGCTCGCCGGCGCCACCCTCCTGGCCACCCTCGCCACCGGCCCCGGTACCGCGGCCGCCGCCGACCCACCGCCGCCGCGCCCGAAGGTCCAGGTCGAGATACCCGGGCCGGAGGCCGCCTCGGGGCAGACCCTCGCGGGCTCCGGCCACACCCTGGTCCCGGTGAACGGACGGGGCGGGCCCGCGCCGCACCTCTCGGCGCCCTCGGCGATGGCCGCCGACGGCAGGGTGACCAAGGTGGTCGACAACGGCACCACCGCGGACCGCCTGGACATCGTCATCGTCGGCGACGGCTACACCGCCGACCAGCTCGACCGCTTCCACGCCGACGCCAAGGAGAAGTGGGGCGAGATCACCGGCGTCGAGCCGTACACCACCTACCAGAACCTCTTCAACGTGTGGACCGTGGACGCGGTCTCCGCGCAGAGCGGCGTCTCCGGCGACCCGGCGCAGGGCGACGTCAAGAACACCGCGCTCGGCTCGTACTTCTGGTGCGACGGCGTCGAGCGGCTGCTCTGCGTCGACCAGGACAAGGTCGACTCGTACGTGGCGAAGGCGCCCCAGGCCGACCTGGTCGTGGTCCTCGCCAACAGCTCCAAGTACGGCGGCGCGGGGTACAACGAGCCGTCCGCGAAGCTCGGTTACGAGGGCATCTCCACGGCGTCGGCCGGGAACGCCAAGTCGGGCCAGGTGGCCATCCACGAGACCGGGCACTCCCTCGGCAAGCTCGCCGACGAGTACTTCTATCCCGGCACCCCGGGCTATGAGCACTACGAGGGGCCCGAGGCCGACCAGTCCAACATCTCGATCCTGACGGCGGATCGGATGGCCGCCTCCCGCACCAAGTGGTACCGCTGGCTCGGCGAGGTCTCGCCGGACGGCGGGACGGTGGGTGCGTACGAGGGCGGCGGCTACTACGTCACCGGTCTGAACCGGCCCACGGACGGCTCCATCATGCGGATCCTGGGCAAGCCGTTCAACCTGCCGGGGGTGGAGGCGATGATCGCGGGCTTCTACCGCCACGCGTCCATCGCGACGCCGGGCGTCTCGACCTCCCGTACGTTGCGGTCGTACGACGTCGCGCGGGTGACGGTTCCCCGGCTTGCCGGGGCGCGGCAGTTGACGGTGCGGTGGTACTTGGACGGGCGGGAGTTGCGGCGGTACGCGGGGGCGGGGGCGGTGCCCGTGCGGGGGCTCGGGCTGGGGCGGGGGTTCCACGACCTGACGGTCCGGGTCACCGACTCGACGGCCTCCGTCCGTGACCCCGGGGTCGCGGCGGCCCTGCGCGCGACGCTGACCTGGCAGACCCACCGCTGACCCCCCGGCCGGGGCTCCGGGGGCCCGATCCCCTGGGGCTCCGCCCCAGACCCCGTTCGCGCCTGAACGGCGCTCGTCCTCAATCGCCGGACGGGCTGAGGTGTCCGCACTGGCCAGCGCCGAGTAGTTAAGGGGCGCGGGGAACTGCGCGAGAAGCGATCACGGTCCGCAGGATCGAGAGGGGTTAGGGGCGCGGGGAACTGCGCGAAAAGCGAGCACGGCCCGCAGAATCGAGAGGGGTTAGGGGCGCGGGGAACTGCGCGAAAAGCGTCCACGGTCCGCAGGATCGAGAGGGGTTAGGGGCGCGGGGAACTGCGCGAGACGCGGGCACGGTCCGTAGAGCGTGGAGGGGGTTGGGGGCCAGGGACCCTTACGTGCTGGAGGCGCGGAGGGTCAGGGCCGGCAGGATCGAGAGGTGGTGCCGGGCCCGCGCCGGCTCGGCGATCCGCTGGGCCAGCATGTCCACCGCCGCAACCCCCACCGCCCGCTTCGGCGGAGCCACCGCCGTGAGGGGAATGTCGGCCAGCGCCGCCACCTCGTCGTCGTACGCCACGATCGCCAGATCCCCCGGCACGGACAGCCCGCGCGCCCGGAGCCGGGGGAGCAGCACGATCGCGTCGTGGTCGTTGTGGACCAGGACCGCGTCGAGCAGCCCGCCCCCCACCGCCCCGGTGAACGCGTCGAGTTGGGCGTCGCGCCGCACCGGGTCGGTCTCGGGCGCCGTGAGGGTGAAGCGCAGGGACTCCGGCGCGGGCAGGCCGAGCGAGGCGAGCCCGCCGAGGTAGCCCTCCTGGACCAGCGCGCCGTGCGGGCTGTCCGCGCGCAGCAGAAGGCCGATGCGGGTACGGCCGGACTCGGCGAGGTGGCGGACGGCGAGCCGGGCCCCGTAGGCGTGGTCGGTCACCACGCGCTCCGCGCCCGGCACGTCGTCCCCCGAGCGCCGCTCCACCAGGGTGAAGGGCACGCCGAGCGCCGTCAGCCAGTCCTGGTCGCCGACCGGGCCGCACGGGGCGATGAGCAGCCCGTCGATCCCGTGGGCGAGCAACTGCCGCACCTGCGCCCGCTCCTCCTCGGGGCGGTACTGCGAGATGCCGAGCACGAGCCGGATGCCCCGCGCGGCGGCGGCTTCTCTGGCCCCTTTGATCACCTCGGGGTAGTAGTAGTCGGCCGTTGGCACGACGAGGCCGAAGACCAGGGACGGGCCGGCCGGGCGAACGACAGGCGCCGCCGGGTCCGACGCGCTGTCGGGGAGCAGCGCCCCGCCGTGCACCCGGGCCACGAGACCCCGTTCGGCCAGCGCCTCCACATCCCGGCGCACGGTGACCGCCGACACCTTCAACTCCTCGGCGAAGTCCGTCACCCGCAGCGAGCCGCGCTCGCGCAGCCGCCGCAGTATCGCCTGGTGCCTGTCCTCGGCATGCACGTGGTGTCGCCCCTCCCGGTCGGCCTCGGCCGAACGCCGTCAACCGCTGACCAGGAGCGTAACCCTCGGCGGATCGTTCGTGCACGATTCTGTGCGAACGATCAATTCTCCTGATGAATGTGCGAAGTATTGCGCGTTCTTTCGATGTCATGAGAGAAACCGCTCAAACGCGCGTCGCTCGCCCCGGGCCCCGCGGCCCACCCCGTGCCCCTCCCCCTTCGCATGCGCTCCGGAGGTTCCGCCACCATGCCATCCCCGCAGGGCAGTTCACGCCGTACCTTCCTCACCGCGTCCGGCACCGGCGCCGCCGCCGTCTCGCTCGGTCTGGCCCTGCCCGCCGCGCGGGCCGCGGCCTCCCAACTCGCCCCGGAAGGCGATGAGTTCGACACCCTGAGGCTGAGCTGGCGCGAGCTGACCCTCGGCACCGGCTTCGACGCGGGGGCCGAGCCCTACGCCACCAAACTGGCCGCGCTCGGCACCGCCGCCCGCACCGCGCTGGCCACCATGGCCCCCGCCACCGGATCCCTCTGGCCCGACCAGCCGCTGACCGCTCCCGCCACCGGCTCCGCCAACATGAGCGCGAGCTACGGCCGGCTCAACACCATGGCGCAGGCCTGGGCGCAGCCCGGCACCGGATCCACCGGCGACACCGCACTGATCGCGGCCGTCGGCCGGGGCCTCGATCACCTCCACGCACAGATCTACAACGAGCACACCAAGCCCTTCGGGAACTGGTGGGACTGGCAGATCGGCAGCTCCCGCCTTCTGCTCGACACCGCCGTCATCGCCCACGAGGCCCTCACCGCCGAACAGATCGCCCACTGCACCGCCGCGGTCGATCACTTCGTGCCGGACAGCGCGGTCGCGGTCTACGCCGGCACCTCCACCGGCGCCAACCGCACCGACCTGTGCCGGGTGCTCGCCACCCGGGGTGTCCTCGGCAGGAACGCGGCGAAGATCGCCCTGGCCCGCGACGCGCTCTCACCCGTCTTCCCGTACGTCACCGCCGGGGACGGCCTCTACGCCGACGGCTCGTTCGTCCAGCACACCTGGATCGCCTACACCGGCTCCTATGGAGAGGTGCAGATCGACGGCCTGTCCCGGCTGTTCGCGCTGCTCGCCGGATCCACCTGGGCGGTCACCGACCCGAACCGCCGCATCATCCTCGACTCCGTCGAGCGCAGCTACGCGCCCTTCATCCACGACGGCCTGATGATGGACTGCGTCAACGGCCGCGCGATCTCCCGCCAGACCACCGACGACCAGCTGATGGGCCGCACGATCATGGCGCACATCGCCATGCTGGCCCTCGGGGCACCGGCCGCCGAACGCGACCGCTGGCGCTCGCTGATCAAGGGCTGGGTCGACCGCGCGCAGAGCGTCCCGGTCCTCACCGACCAGCGCCTCTCCGTCGCCAACCTCGCCCTGCTGCGCGCCGCCGTGGACGCGGCCCCCTCGGCGGCGCCCGCCCCCAAGGGCCCCCGGCTCTTCCCCGCGATGGACCGCGCGGTGCACCGCGGCACCCGGTTCGCCGCTTCCCTCAGCATGTCCTCGAACCGGATCGCGTACTACGAGAACGGCAACGGCGAGAACCTGCGCGGCTGGCACACCGGCTCCGGCATGCTCGCCTGGTGGGGAGAGGGCTTCGCGGGCGATCAGTACAGCGACGCCTTCTGGCCCACCGCCGATCCGTACCGGATGCCCGGCACCACCGTCTCGCGCAAGCCGCTCGCGGACGGCGAGGGCGGCGCGTGGGGCGCGGCCAGGCCCGCCGCGACCTGGGTCGGCGGTGCCGAGGACGGTACGTACGCGGCGGTCGGCCAGCACCTCAGGGGGCTGTCCTCCACCCTCACCGCCCGCACGTCCTGGTTCTTCGTGGGGGACGAGATCGTCTGCCTCGGGGCGGGCATCACGGCGAGCGACGGAACGCCCGTCGAGACCGTCGTCGACCACCGCAACCTCGGCGCCGCCGGCACCAACGCCCTCACCGTGGACGGCCGCCGACTGCCCGCGACGCTCGGCCGGCGCGACACCTTCCGGCGGGCCCGCTGGGCGCACATCGCGGGCCACGGCGGGTATGTCTTCCCCGACGGCGCCGCCGTCCAGGCCCTGCGCGAGGAGCGCACCGGCACCTGGAAGGCGATCAACACCGGCGGCACCGCGGACCCGGTCACCCGCCGCTACCTCACCCTCTGGCACGACCACGGCACCGATCCCGCCGACGCCTCGTACGCCCACATCCTGCTGCCCGGCGCCCGGCAACTGGAGACCGCCGTGCGCGCCGCCGACCGCGACAAGGTGCGCGTCCTCGCCAACTCGGCCTCTGCACAAGCGATTTCGGCCCACCGGCTCGGGCTGCTCGCCGCCAACTTCTGGACGGCGGGGACGGTCGGGGGCCTCACCGTGGACGGCCCCGCGAGCGTCCTGGTCCACACGGCGCACCGCACGGCGACCCTCTCGCTGGCCGCCCCCGAACGCACCGGAGCACCCGTGGAGCTGATCTGGGACCGGCCGGTACGGTCGGTGACCTCGCGGGACCCGCGGGTCGAGGTGCTCGGCACCGGCCGCGCGCTGCGGCTCCGTATCGCCCCGGGCACCGCCTGCGGCACGGTGCGTACGAACGTCGTACTGCGCTGACACGGGCCTGACACCCGGCTGACGCGAGGCGGGCGGGGCGCTGACACGCCGCTGACGTGACGCTGACGCCGGGTCGTCCGGCGTTGTCGGCACCCAACAAACCTCGGGGCCCCTGCGCTGTTGAGTCGGCTGTCTGGTGCAGGTCTACTGTCAGGCCCCACTAGGAAAGCGGTCGTGAGACTGTTCGGAGTCGACGGAGGAAATCCTTGACCCCTTTCGTAGGGTCGATACATGACCGTTGTGGACCAGACCCCGGGTGAGCCGAGCGATACGCGTGGACGCGTGGCGGAACTCCTTGCCCTGCGTGAGGAAGCCCGCCGTGGGCCCAGTGAGCGCGCGACCGAGGCGCAGCACGCCAAGGGCAAGCTGACCGCCCGCGAGCGCATCGACCTGCTGCTCGACCCGGACTCCTTCCACGAGGTGGAGCAGTTGCGGCGCCACCGGGCGGTGGGGTTCGGCCTGGAGGCGAAGAAGCCGTACACCGACGGTGTGATCACCGGGTGGGGCACGGTGGAGGGCCGCACGGTCTTCGTGTACGCCCAT
>NZ_JAODUA010000011.1 GCF_025399895.1 Streptomyces sp. ASQP_92
GCCTCCGGGGCGTACCTGGTCCAGAAGCTCGGTGACCTGCGGCATGAAGCCCATGTCGGCCATCTGGTCGGCCTCGTCCAGAACGGTGATCTCCACCTGGTCCAGACGGCAGTCACGACGCTCGATCAGGTCCTTGAGCCGGCCCGGGGTCGCCACCACGACCTCGGCTCCGGAGCGCAGTGCACCGGCCTGCCGCCCGATCGACATGCCACCGACCACGGTCGCCATCCGCAGCCGCAGCGCACGGGCGTACGGAGTCAGCGCATCGGTGACCTGCTGCGCCAGCTCACGCGTCGGCACCAGGACCAGGGCGAGGGGCTGACGGGGCTCGGCGCGCCGGCCCGCGGTGCGGGTCAGCATCGCCAGGCCGAAGGCGAGGGTCTTGCCGGAGCCGGTACGGCCACGGCCCAGAACGTCGCGGCCCGCCAGCGAGTTCGGCAGCGTGGCGCCCTGGATCGGGAAGGGGACGCTCAGGCCCTGCTGGCCGAGCTCGGCCAACAGGCCGGGAGCAAGGGCCAGTTCGGCGAACGTCTCGACGGCGGGCAGCGCGGGGGTGGTCGTCACTGGCAGCGCGAACTCGCCCTGCGGGGCGGACGACCGGCGGCCGTAGCCACCCGAGCGGCCCGAGGAGCCGGAGCCACCGAAGCGGCTGCCGCCACGGGGGGCGCCGGAGCCGCCGGAGGACGAGCCCCCGGTGCGGGTGCGGGAAAAACGGTCGTTCGTACGAGTGCGGTTCATGCGGAACCTTCCTTGATGCGGCGCGTATCAAGGAATTCCCGGAAGAACATGTACTGCGGGGAATCGCAAGAACGAGCCGGACGGATGCGAAAACGCATCGTGCCGAATTCAGAATTCGGGGAGCGTCGCCGGAATGAGATGCTGAGAGAAAAATCCCGGGCGGCCGCCGTGTGCGGCCCGTGCCCTGTGGTGCGTGCCGGCCCGACCGGCGGGGCACGTCTGGAATCCGGGATGGTGCGAGGGTGTGTCGCCGCCGGTGGAGTGCTCACGGCGGACCGGGCGCGAAGCGCCCGAAAACGAGACCAGCTGGGGCCCGCACCCCAAGGTGCGGGCCCCAGCTGCGAAGTGCGTGACAGCGTCAGGCCGGAACGATGTTCTCGGCGGTCGGGCCCTTCTGGCCCTGCGCGATGTCGAAGTTGACCTTCTGGCCTTCCTGAAGCTCACGGAAGCCCTGGGCGGCGATGTTCGAGTAGTGGGCGAACACGTCCGGACCGCCACCGTCCTGCTCGATGAAGCCGAAGCCCTTTTCAGCGTTGAACCACTTCACGGTACCAGCAGACATATTGATCTCCTTCGGGGCATTGCCCGGGAGCCCGCACCGTGCGAACTCCACGTCACTGTGATGATTGCCCCGATGGGAACCACAACTGCAACTGATAACGACAGTAGCACGGCGCAATCGCCGGAGCACGGTCAATAATTCCGTCTCCGCCAGTCGCGGGAGAATTTCTTACGGGGGCGTCATCGCGATTTCTCCGGCGGCGGTGACAGATATTCTGGGCATGAAAAGGGGGGCGCGGGGCGGCCCGGGAGCGGTGTCCGGGGACGGGTTGCGAGGTCAGAGGGGGTCGGATCGCGAGGTCGGAGGCCGACGCGGGGGGTGCAGGGGGGCGTGCGCTGACTACTCTGCACGGGTGACCACCGAGTTGACCTTGCTTACGCGCGTCGCCTATCGCGGCCAGGAGGTGACCGCGCCCCGGCTGCGCGGACTCCTCGCGCTGCTCGCCGAGGACCTGCGGGCCGGATGCAGCGCCGGGCGGCTCGTGGAGGGGCTGTGGGACGACGAGCTGCCCGAACGCCCCGGCAAGGCCGTGCAGGTGCTGGTGTCGCGGGTGCGCTCGCAGCTCGGCCCCGAGGTGATCGCCAGCACCCCGTCCGGCTACCGCATCGCCCTCGCCGAGGACCAGGTCGACAGCTCCGCGCTGTTGCTGCGCGCGGCGGCCGGCGAGGCGCATGCCCGGGCCGGCGAGCACGGCGAGGCGCTGGCCGAGGCGGAGGCCGGGCTCGCCCTGTGGGACGGCGTCGTAGGGGATGGTGACGGCGAGGATCTGCGCGACCCGGTCGCCGCGCTGCGCCGGGCGCGGGCCGGCGCCCACCGTTCGCTGGCCCGCACCCGCGCGCTCGCGCTCGCGCGCCTGGGCCGCAAGGCCGACGCGGTGCGGCCGCTGGCCCAGCTG
This sequence comes from Streptomyces sp. ASQP_92, assembly GCF_025399895.1. Taxonomy (GTDB): domain Bacteria; phylum Actinomycetota; class Actinomycetes; order Streptomycetales; family Streptomycetaceae; genus Streptomyces. The sequence continues at coordinate 2,196 of NZ_JAODUA010000011.1, forward strand.
GCGCGTGAACTGCCGCGCGACGAAGAGGTGTTGGCGGAGCTGCTGCGCTGCGAGGCCGCCACGGCCGGCCCCGCCGCCGCCCTCACCCGCTACGGCCTCTACCGGCGCGCCCTGCGCGAGGAGCTCGGCGCCGACCCGGGCTCCGAACTGACCGCCCTGCACCAGGAGTTGCTGCGCGGCGAGGCCCCGCTGGTGCGGCACGGCGTGCTGCACGAGCCGAATCCGTTGCTCGGCCGGGACGACGACCTCGCGGCCATCGCCGGGCTGCTGCACACGGCGCGGGTCGTCACCGTCGTCGGCCCCGGCGGGCTCGGCAAGACCCGGCTCGCCCACGCGGTGGGCCGCGCCGCCGAGCAGCGGGTGGTGCACTTCGTGCCGCTGGCCGGTGTCACCTCCGACGACGACGTGGCCACCGAGGTCGCCTCGGTGCTCGGCTCCAGCGCGGCGCGGGGCCTGCCAGGACCCGCCGGGATCGTCGCGGGCATCGTCGGCGCGCTCGGCCCGGGCCCCGCGCTGCTGGTGCTCGACAACTGCGAACACGTCATCCGGGGCGCGGCCGAACTGGTGCGGGCGCTGGTGGCGGGCTCCAAGGAGCTGCGGGTGCTCGCCACCAGCCGGGCGCCGCTCGGGCTGACCTCCGAGTCGGTGTACGCGCTGGGCGAGCTCGGCCTCGTATCCACCGTGGAACTGTTCCGGCAGCGGGCGCGGGCCGCGCGGCCGGACGCGGAGCTGCCCGAGCAGGCGGTTCTTGAGCTGTGCCGCCAGCTCGACGGGCTGCCGCTCGCGGTCGAGCTGGCTGCGGCACGGGTGCGGGTGTTGTCGGTGCCCGAGATCGCCCGGCGGCTGCGGGACCGCTTCGCGCTGCTGCGCGGCGGCGGACGGGACGTACCCGAGCGCCACCGCACGCTGCGGGCGGTCGTGGAGTGGAGCTGGAACCTGCTCGAACCCGAGGCGCGGGCGGCGCTGCGGGTCCTTTCGGTGTTCCCCGGCGGGTTCACCGAGGAAGCGGCCGAGCATGTGCTCGAAGGTGAGGACGCCCTGTTCCTCCTGGAGCAGCTCGCCGACCAGTCGCTGATCAAGGCGGCCGACACCAACTCCGGGGTGCGCTTCCACATGCTGGAGACGGTGCGGGAGTTCAGCGCCGCCCGCCGCGCGGAGGCCGCCGAGGAGGACGCCGTCACCGTACGGTTCCTCGCCTGGGCGCGGGACTTCGGCCGGGCCCACCACGACGCGCTGTTCAGCGCCGATTCGCTCCGGTCGTGGGAGCTGGCCCGCAGGGAGCAGGACAACCTGGTGCTCGCGCTGCGGTACGCGCTGGCCCGCGACGACGGGCCCACCCTCGCGGGTCTGACCGCGGTGCTCGCCTCGCTGTGGGCCACCGACTCCAACTACAGCCGCCTCTCGGGCCTGGCCGCCGACACCGCGGGGCCGCTCTCGCACTTCCACCCGGGCCCCGACGACATCGAGACCGCCCGCAGCGCGGCCGTGGTGTGCACGCTGAGCCTGCTCATGGGCTACGGACCGCACGCCGTACGCCAGTTGGTGACCCTGCGCCGACTGCCGGCCGCCGAGCCGGACACCCTGCTGCGCGCCCTGGACACGGTGCTGCGCGTCCTGCCCGAGGTGCGGCCGCCGCACTACACCAGGCTGCGGGAGCTGTGCGACGCCGAGAACGGGCTGCTCGCGGGTGTCGCCGAGTGCTTCGCCAGCTATGTGTGGGAGTTCGAGCGCGATGTGGACCGCGCCCTGGAATCGGCGCGCCGCAGCCTGGGCGCGCTGACCTCGCTGGGCAACCCGGCCACCGAGATGCTCGCCCATGGTCGCGTCAGCGAGCTGTGCCTCCAGACCGAGCGGGGCGAGGAGGCGTACCGGCATCTGCTGGCCGCTCTCGACGTCCTGGAGCGGACCGGCGACTGGTCGGACGCGGCCGGCTGGTACGACTCGGCGGGGGTGCGCTGGGCGCTGGTCCTTGCCTGCCTTCAGCGCGGGGAGCTCGAAGAGGCCGACCGTTGGCTGGAGTTGGCGGGACTTGAGCAGCCACCGGAGTCGTCCCGGGTCTTCAGTCCGGAGCTCGGCTCGCGCGCCGAGATCGCGCTGCTGCGGGGGCTGACCGAAGTGGGGCTCGGCCTGTGGCGGCAGGCGGTGGCGCAACTGCGCGAGGCCGACGCGCTGTATCCCGACGACCCGTTCATGGCGACCTGGTCCCGGCAGATCCAGGCGGCCGCCGTCGCGGCCCACGCCCGGCACGGCCGCCTGGAGCCGGTGGCGGAGCTCGCGGCCGAACTGCGCGAGGTGGCACTGGAGTTGCTGACCCCGGCGGGCGAGGAGCACAGCCCCGCCGAGCTCCCGGTGTCCGGCACGGTGCTGCTGGCCGTCGGGATGGCCGAACTGGCGGGCGGGCGGTCCTCGGGTGTCCGGCTGCTTGCGATCGCCGAGCGGATGCGGGTGCACCGGGACTTCCCGACGATGTCCGCCGCCCGGGCCCGCGCGTTCGCCGAGGACGCCGACGGGGCGGCGTACGCCGACGCGGTGTCGGAGTACGCCGCCCTGGGGCGCGACGAGCTGGCGGTGGCCGCCGTGCGGGTGCTGCGCGGCATCAGCGCTGGGGGTCGCGGTTGAACCGGGCCTTCGACCAGAAGTAGCCGAGCACGGTCAGGCCCACGGCCCAGGCGATGGCGAGCCAGGCGTTGTTGCCGATCTCGGTGCCGAGCAGCAGCCCGCGCAGAGTCTCGATGGCCGGTGTGAACGGCTGGTACTGGGCGATCGGCTGGAACCAGCCCGGCATCGAGTGCAGCGGCACGAACGCGCTGGACAGCAGCGGCAGCAGCACCAGCGGCATCGCGTTGTTGCTGGCGGCCTCGACATTGGGGCTGACGAGGCCCATGCCGACGGCGATCCAGGTGAGCGAGAGGGCGAAGAGCACCAGCAGGCCGAAGGCCGCGAACCACTCCAGGACGGTGGCGTCGGTGGAGCGGAAGCCGATGGCCACGCCGATCGCGCCGACGACGACCACGCTGAGGATCGACTGGAGGACGCTGCCGATGACATGGCCGACGATCACCGAGCCGCGGTGGATCGCCATGGTGCGGAAGCGGGCGATGATGCCCTCGGTCATGTCGTTGGAGACGGAGATCGCGGTGCCGACGACCGTACTGCCGACGGTCATGAGCAGCAGTCCGGGCACGATGTAGGCGATGTACCTGGCCCGGTCCGGGCCGCCGCCGGCGATGCCCATGCTCATGGTGTCGCCGAAGATGTAGACGAAGAGCAGCAGCAGCATGACCGGCGTGAGCAGCAGGTTCAGGGTGAGCGAGGGGTAGCGCCGGGCGTGCAGCAGGTTGCGGCGCAGCATGGTCGAGGTGTCGCGGACGGCGAGGGACAGCGAGCTCATCGGACGTTCTCCTTCAGGGCGGTGGCGGCGGGGGCGGGGTTGCTGGTGAGGGCGAAGAACACGTCGTCGAGGTCCGGGGTGTGCACGGTCAGCTCGTCGGCCTCGATGGAGGCGGTGTCCAGCCAGTCGAGGATGGCGCGCAGTTCGCGCTGGCTTCCGCCGCTCGGGATCTGGAGCGACAGCGACTCGTCGTCGCGGGTCGCCTCGCGCAGGGTGACGGCCGCGCTCTCGTACGCCCGCGGCTCGTCGAAGCGGAGCCGGACGTGGCCGCCGGGCACGAGCCGCTTGAGCTCGCTCGCGGTGCCCTGGGCGACGAGCTTGCCGCCGTTCAACACCGCGATGCGGTCGGCGAGTTGGTCGGCCTCGTCGAGGTACTGGGTGGTGAGCAGGACGGTCACGCCGCCCGCCACCAGGCCCCGGATGATGTTCCACATGGTGTGCCGGCTGCGCGGGTCGAGGCCGGTGGTCGGCTCGTCGAGGAAGATGATCCGGGGATTGCCGACCAGCGTCATGGCGATGTCCAGGCGCCGCTTCATGCCGCCGGAGTAGGTGGAGGCGGGCTTCTTCGCGGCGTCGGTCAGGTCGAAGCGTTCCAGGAGTTCGGCGGCGACCCGGCGGCCCTCGCGGCGCGGCAGGTGGTGCAGGTCGGCCATGAGCAGCATGTTCTCCTCGCCGGTGATCAGCCCGTCGACGGCGGAGAACTGTCCGGTGACCCCGATCGCGGCCCGTACCGCCTGGGCGTCGGTGGCGAGGTCGTGACCGCCGACCCGCAGCTCGCCGGCGTCGGCGGAGATCAGGGTGGAGAGGATCTGCACGGCGGTGGTCTTCCCGGCGCCGTTCGGGCCGAGCAGCGCGAAGATGCTGCCGGCGGGGACGTGCAGGTCGATGCCGTCCAGGACCGTCTTGTCCCCGAAGGACTTGCGAAGCCCGGTGGCTTCGATCGCGAGGTGGTTCGTCGGTGTCTTCATGCCGTGGAGTGTGGGGGTGGGCGCATTCACCGCGGTTTCAGCGGGGTTTCAGTGGGCGGGGCCGCCTCTTGCGCGGTTCCTCGCGCCCCTGGGTAGCCCGTTTTCGTCTGCGGGGCGTGCGCGCTTCTTGCGGGGTTCCCCGCCCTCCTGGGAGACCCGTTTTCGTCTGCGGGCCGTGCGCGCTTTCTCGCGCAGTTCCCCGCGCCCCTGGGGGGTTGCGGTGGGCCTTGGCCGGGGTGTGGCGGCCCCTGGGGGGGTTGCGGTGGGCCCTGGCCGAGGGGGCGGCGCCCCTAGGGGGTTGCGGTGGGGGTGAGGGAGCGTTGGGCGAGGTGGCCGAAGAGCAGGCCGAAGACGGTCCACAGGGTCAGCTGGATGGCGAGGGCCGCGAGGCGGAACTGCCAGAGCAGGGTCGCCGAGAAGTCCCGGGGGACCTCGTTGACGGCCGGCAGGAAGGCGTACGCGGCCCCGACGGCCAGGACGAAGACGAGCCCGGCCAGCACCGTGGCGTGCCAGTTGCCCAGGCGGGGCGCGAGCCGCCGGCCGAGCAGTACGGCGGCGACGGCGAGCAGCACGCCCAGCGCCATCATCAGGAAGTACAGCAGGGTGCGTCTGCCGATGGTGTCCGGGTCGCCGATGGACGGCGGGTTGGCCGGGTACTTCAGGAACGGCACCAGGTAGACGGCGATCAGCGCGGCGGACGACAGGAGCAGGGCGGTCGACCGGGGGCCGAAGCGGCCGATCCGGCCGAGCGCGCAGCAGAAGGCGAGCGCCGCGATGCCGCCGAAGGCCACCCCGTAGACGAGCACCCCGGTGCCCAGGCCCGCCGTGGACTGCACGGTGCGGCTGACGACTTCCGCGCCGTGCTCATGGCTGTGGGCGTCCTCGAAGGCGATGGCCGCGTCCACCCGCGGTTCGCCCAGGAAGTACGCGACGGCGAGCGCGAGCAGCCCGGCGGCCAGGCCGGCGAGCATGCCGCGCACCAGCAGACCGCGTACGGTCGCGGAGTTCATGGCGGCCGGCCGCCGGTCAGTGGCAGGGGAAACCGAGGAGGTGGCGGCCGTCGTGCAGCCACTCGTGCACGGTGGAGCCGGACAGGAGCGAGGTGGCGCCCTGCTCGGCGCCGACGAAGTAGAGCAGGACCAGCATCAGGATGCCGAAGAAGACCGCCCAGGGGGCGATCGCGCCGATCGGCAGCTGTGCGGGTACGGCGGTGGGCGTGCTGGTCGGCTGGGCGACGGACTGCGCCATGGCAGGACCTCCTGGGGGAACTCGCGTCCCATTGTGGTGGTGCACACGACGACGGCTACGGGTCTGACTTGTCCGGCGTTCCCCGCTCCCCGGGGGAAGGCGGATGGTGCTCGGCATACAGTGGCGCGACCGTGCCGGATTCCCACCGGCTTCCGTCCTGCCGTCGTCATCGACGTCGAGAAGGTAGCGCGAAGTACGGATCCGGCCAAGGGCGCACGCAGGGGGCGGGGGCGCGCGGTGACGACCGTCAACTCCCTTGATCCGAGCATTAATTGAGGGAGTGTCATGACGTTTCGCCTGGTGATGGTCGCGCCCGCCTTCAGCCGGTCGCTGCGGGAGGCGCGCTTCGACGACGGCGCCCCGCTGGAGGCCGCCGGGCTCGCCGCGGCCCGCGCGGCGGCGCCGGGGCTGCCCGCCGCCGACCGGTACCTCGCGTCCCCGACGGCACGCTGCCGCGAGACCGCGGCGGCGCTCGGCGTGGACGCCCACGACGTCGCCGAGCTGGGCGCCCTGGACGTCGGCCGCTGGCGTGGCCGGACCCTGGCCGAGGTGAGCGCGGCCGAGTCGGAGTCGGTCGGCGCCTGGCTCGCCGACCCGGCGGCCGCACCGCACGGCGGCGAACCGGTACGGGAGTTGTGCGTCAGGGCGGCCGCCTGGCTGGCGCAGGCGACGGCGACCGGCGGGCGCACGCTCGCGGTCGTGGAGCCCGAGATCGTACGGGCTGTGGTGCTGCGGGCCCTGGACGCGCCGGAGTCGGCGTTCTGGCGCATCGACGTGCCCCCGCTGACGGCGACGGAGCTGAGCGGCCGCTCCGGCCGCTGGAACCTCCGTATGGGCCGACCGCTGGGCCCGTAGCGGAGGGGCGGACGGGCGGGGTGCACCCTGCGCTTCGGGTCCCTGCCTTCGGGTCCCTGCGCTTCGGACCCCTGCGCTATGGGTCCCTGCCTTCGGGTCCCTGCGCTTCGGACCCCTGCGCTATGGGTCCCTGCCTTCGGATCCCTGCGCTTCGGACCCCTGCGCTACGGATCCCCGCGCTACGGATCCCTCGGAGGAAGGGCTCAGACGGAGAGGGAGATCTCCGTCGACTTGATCAGTGCGACGACGGACGTGCCGGTCGTGAGCGACAGGTCCGTGACCGCGTCCTTGGTGATCGCGGCCGTCAGTTCGCCGCCCTCGACGTCCACCTTGACCGAGGCCATCGCGCCGCCGGTGGACACCTCGGCGACGGTCCCGGCGAGCTGGTTGCGGATGGACACGCCCCGGACCGGGCCAGTGGCCAGGGCGACCTCGGTCGACTTGATCAGCGTCCTGACCGCCGCCCCCTCCCGCAGGCCGAGCTCCTCGACGGCCTCCAGGGTGATCGCGGCGGTGATGTCCTGCCCGCCGTCGAGGCGGACCTTGACGGTCGCCATGACCGCGCCGGGGGTGATCGAGGTGACGGTGCCGGCGAGCTGGTTGCGGATGCTCAGGCTCATGAAGAAACGCCTCACGTGGATGGAGCCCCTGGGGCGGGCTCGGCCCGCACCATGCTTCCCGCCGATGGCCGTACGGCGGGCGCGCCCCGCATCGTGTCGCCGCGGCAATCGGGGCGCCCACCGGATCAGAGGGTGATCCACTCGCGCGCCGTGGCCCGCTCGTCCTGGGCCGCGTTCGCCTCGACCCGGCACCGGGTCCGACGAGCGGTGGGAAGCCACCGCCCCGCGCCGACCCGTCGCGCGTCAAGACGCGCATCCCCGCACCGACTCCGGCCCGCGCCCCTGCGCGACGCGGCACTACCCCTGGTCAGCGGGGGGGGGGTGCCCCCGGTGGAGGGTTCGCCGCCCCGGCGATCCCGGCGGTCCGGCGGTGTGGAGGGTGGCAGGGGCGCACGCGTGGCCGGGGGGAGCGGGGCGCGAGCAGGGGGCGGCAACGGGGGCCTGGGCACCGGGAGATCGATCAGGTCGCCCACCTCGGCCACCTGTTGCAGCGTCCGTGCCAGGGAGCGCAGGGCCTGACGCGTGACGTCCAGCTGGCGCCGCAACTCGTCCGCCTCGGGCCAGGCACGCTCGTAACTCACGGGATCCGTGCCCGCGGGCCGTACGGCCTCGTACGCCGCCAGCCGTGGATGCCACACCGTCAGGACCGGGCGCAGGACACGGTTCAGGGTCACCATCGCCAACACGCCGAAGGTGAGCCGGCCTTCCGGCACCGGCGGCGCGACGGCCGGGCCGTGTTTGTGCAGGATGCCCCGGGTGACGTCGTAGAGGGAGTACAGCGAGGTGAGTGCCTCGCGCAGCACACCCTCGTCCCGCTCCAGCGGAACGACCGCGATCCGGCTGGCGAGCTGGAAGTACAGCTCCCAGGCGGCGGTGCGCTCGGCGTCCGCGGGCTGCCACACGCCCGCGACCTCGCCGACGAACGGGATCGTCAGTTTCGCCGTGATCTGCGAGGGCCCCGTGCGCCCCCGGCGCGGCGTCTCTCCGGACTGCGTCATGATCGCCTCCCCGGTTTCCCACAGTAGGGTATGGCACCGTGTGGGACGTCTTCCTCAGCTACAGCCGCCAAGACGCGGACCACGTCCGTCGGCTCCACGAGGAGCTCATCGCCGTCGGCCTGAAGGTGTTCACGGACGAGTCCGCCGTCGCGGGGTTCGCCGGCATCAGCGACACCATTCGCGGCGCGCTCGCCGGTTCGCGCGTCCTGCTGGCCTACTACTCCGCCGGCTACGCCGAACGCCCCGCCTGCCAGTGGGAGTTGACCGCCGCGTTCCTCGCGGGGCTCGGCGAGGGCGATCCGCGCCGCCGTGTCCTGGTGGTCAACCCCGAGGCGGACACCGCGCACATCCACCCGGTGGAGCTGCGCGACACCCGGCACGGCGAACCGGAGACCCTCGTCCAGGACGTACTGGCCCATCTGCGGCGGGTGCCCGGGCCCATGCGTCTGGACGCGCCGCCCGCGCGGGTCCACGGTGAACTGCCGCCTGCAGTAGGCGAGTTCACGGGACGTTTGCCCGAACTGTGGCGTCTGCACAGTGCCCTGCACGTCCAGGAGGCCCCTCTCGTCACCGGTCGTACGTCGGCCGGGCCGGTGCAGCTGCGCGGCATGCCGGGGATCGGCAAGTCCCGGCTCGCGCGGGAGTACGCGGTGCGGTTCCAGGCCGCCTTCCCCGGTGGTGTGCACTGGGTACGCGCCGTCGCGCCGCGCCCGCCGCGCGCGCCCGAAGGGCCGTGCCTGTACGTCGTGGACGACGTGCCCCACGGCCTGTCACCGCGCGCCGTCCGGGAACTCACCGCCACGCATCCGCAGGTCCGCACCCTGCTCATCACGCGCAGCCGCGCCTACGGGGGCCACGGCGAGCACCTCGACCTGGAACCGCTCCCCGAGCCCGTGGCGGCCGCCCTCGCGGGGGCGCCCGAGATCGTGGACGCCGCCGATGGGCACCCCGGGGCGCTCGGGCTGCTCGGCCGCGCGGTCGCCGCCGGGCAGGCCCCCGCGGCCCTGGCGAGCCGGCTGTACGGGCCCGGCCGTTCGCTGCTCGACGTACTCGCCGGTGACGAACTCACCGCGGATCACGTGCGCGACGCCCTGACCGCGCCCCCGGAGGCCCAGGACGTACTGCGGTGCGCGCTCGCGCTGTCCCCGCTGCCGGTCGACGCCGAGACCGTGGCCGCCGTCCTCGCCGCGGCCGACCGGCTGCCGCGCGCCGTCGCCGTGCGGCGCGCGGGCGCCGGCCTCGCCGAGCTGACCGCCCGTGGCCTGCTCCCACCCGTCCCGCACCGCCTGCACCCCGTCACGGCGCACGCCTGGCTCCACCACGAGGGCGACGCGGCCCGCGCGGAGACGCTGCGCCGTACGGTCCTCTCCACCCTGGGTGCGACGGGGATTACGCTGGATCGTCCCGGACTTCCGGTACCCGGCGTACGGAGGGGCAGCATGCCGATGAGGGACAGCGAGGCGGAGCGGATGGCCGCCTTCGATCTCCAGGTCGAGCTGGTGAGCCGCATCGGCGTACAGCGGCTCCCCGCGGACAGCGGCAGCCTGCGCGAGGCGCTCACCTCCCTGAACAGCCTGTTCCCGTTCACCCGCGACACGCTGCGGCGCTACAGCATCGGCCTGGAGCCGGGCACGGCCCCCAGCGTCCAGTCGGTGGCGGACCACCTCCTCAACGAGGTCCTCCGCCCCTTCACCACACGCTGGCACCCCCTGCTCACCGCCTGGGAAGCCCACCGCCCGGCCCACGTCAGCCCCCTGGACCACGAACACGCCTGGCCCCACGCGAACGCCTTCCGCCGGGACCTCACCACCCTGCAGGACCCCCTCCGCACGGTGGCGGCGTCCTTGGCGGACATCTCGGGGGCGGAGTTCGGGATCTCGACGGGGGTCTGAGGGGGCGGAGGTGAGCCGCGTCCCTGCTCGCCGACGCCCGGCGAAGGTCGGGCGGGCGGGTTCCGAGGCGGTTGCGGTACCCATGGCACGCGGGCCGAGAGGGTCTGGACAACAAACCCTGGACAACAAACAAGGCCCCGGTCACCGACCAGGGCCTTCGTTGTGGAGCGAGTGACGGGAATCGAACCCGCGCTCTAAGCTTGGGAATCGCGTGGTCCTTGAGCTGCGAATGCCGTCCTGATCTGCGGAAACGTGGTCCATGGCGGCCGTCGGAGCGGTCATCTTGGCACCCCTGGTGCCCGCTGTTTACCGACCCGAATGGCATGTAGTGGCACGCGGGGTGCTCATGGTCTGCGGAGACGGTGACACGGGCTTTCCCTGCGCCTTCGGCGCCGGGGGCGAACCGTCTTCGATGTGGAGGTTCGCAGGTGCGATCTGCTCGGCGATGGGGCCTGCGCGGTGCGCGGCCGACGCTCGCGCATCGGTCACGCATGGGGGACCAACGAATCTATTGGCCTGGATGGCCAGGGGTCGCTCCGCGCCTAAAGTCGCAGGGCGAGGATAGGAATCAGCTCAACTCGGTTGCGGCGTCGGCAGGGGTGAGGATTAGCCTGGCACCTAGTTCCGCCAAGCGTGGCCGCTTGCTCTGCTTCAGGAAGTTCCTGTCGTTTGTAACGAAGACGTCCGCCCTCGCCATGATGTGGGTGTGCAGGACCAGGACGTCGAGTTGCTGGTTGCGCCACTTGCGCTCGGCGAGTTGTCGCGCCCCCTCGCTCAGATTATCGGGGACCGCGTCTAGGTAGTTGAAGGATGAGGTAGGGAACAGCACCTCATGCAGCCTGATGGCCTCCGCTTCGGCTTCGTCATGCGCGAGCACGCACCAGTCGAGGTAGGTGAGGTCACATACCGCCACGGGCGCGAGGATCTCCAACTCTCCAAGACCGAGTCCGTTGAGACGCCGCTGGAAGTGGGAGAAGTTGTCCAGAACAGTGCCGTCTCGCTGATTCTCGGCGGCCATGGTGGCGACCAGCCGCACCGTTGCCCTGCCGGCGCGCTGCTGTGCCACGAGCTCACGGACAGCTTCAGCCTCGGGGCGTTCCTCTTCGACCGCGATGAGACAGTTGGTGTCAAGCGTGAATGAAAGCACCGTGCCCCCTGGGGTACGCGGACGCCCGTCGGTCGGAAGGAAGGGCCGCATGCGGCTGTACCGACGGATTACTCACCGGCCGGTGCCGATGGCCGGCGGGCGACTCTTCCTTTTCAATCGTCGGGCCGGCGGATCGTTCAGGTAGCCGTTCAACAGGGCGAAGGTCTGGAGCTGCACGGGCAGCGACTCGTACCAGGTGACGCCCCGGACGTTGCACTCGCTGCAGAGGATCCCCCGAACACACTCGCCACAGGTAGTGCCGCGGGGACAACACGCGTGGTCGTGGTCGATGTGCCACTCATCATACTTTCCGAGAGGCTCACCGGAGGTGCAGACTGCGCACTTTTCCCCTGGAAGGCGAGCAGTTCGTCGTAGTCATGCTTGGTCATCTTGAACCGGGCCAGCCGGGTCCGGATGTTCTGGCAGTCATTGCATACACCGCTGAGCGCGGTCCCCCCAGACGTACGGAACTTCTCGACGGCGACGATCTCCTCACACTCGTAGCACTGACCGACTCCGATCGCGCGGATTCGCGCCAATTCCAGAGCAGTCCGCCGGGCCCGGATGCGCGTCGGATCGTTTCCCTTCGCCACCTGCTTGTAGTGCGCGGCGCAGTAACCCCTTCGCGGACTTGGTCCGTATGCAGAAGTCGGCCCGGCACGACTTCCGCTCAATCACCCGCAGCGGGGTGAGTGCCTTGCCGAGCTGCTGCTGGCGGTAGTGCCCTGGGCAGAGCCCCAGGGCTTTCGTCTCCTTGCCGCAACCCTCAAACTCGCAGACCTTTCGCCGGTACGAGTTCACTCTCTCTCGTACCGGACGCAACACCTTCCCGCGCTCCCTCTGCTGGTAGTGGGCAGCACAGAGCCCTTTACAAAAGGCGGTGCGCGAACAACTCCAGCCACGGCCCACGGCCTTGCAGTGATCCATCCCTGTCCTCCAGCCCGGAAGGTGAGCCGCCGTGCGCGTCGCTCGGGTTACTTATGACGACCTGCGGATGTCCTGGCGGGTCCGTTGATGGCCGAACACGTCGGCAATGCCTTGCGCACCGCATCGATCAGTGACGCCGCACGCAGATCGTCCAGGCCGCTGACGATGTGATTCATGACGTAGCCGAAGGCGATGCCGGACTCTGGGTCGGCGAAAGCAAGGGAGCCGCCTCGACCGTTATGGCCGAAGGCGCTGGGCCCGGTCATGGGATTGTCCGCGGTGGGTAGCTGGAATCCGGAGCTGAACCTGCTCGGTGCCACCAGTACCTGGTCCGTCCCGGCCGCCTGTTCTTTGGTCGCCAGCGTCACGGTTTCCGGGGCGAGTAGCCGCACGCCGTCCACCTCGCCGATCAACGCTGCGTACATACGGGCCAGCCCATGCGCGGTCCCGATGCCGTTGGAGGCCGGGAGTTCCGCAGCCTGGACCTCGGGCGAGTTGAAGTCGATCCCCGCAGGGTCGGTGACCATGTAGGCCCTGTTGCTGAGCGAGTTCGGGTCGCTCCAGGCGGCGACTTGCTCCCGTAGTTCCTCGGGGACCAACTCCGGGGGCACGGTGGTGAGGTCCGTATCCGGCTTGCTGTGCACCATACGGCTGACCCAGTCGCGTTTGTCCGCCGGCAGCCCGATGAAGAAGTCGAGGCCCAGCGGGTAGGCGATCTCCTCTGCGAAGAAGCGCCCTGGCGAGCGACCGGAGACCCTGCGGATCACCTCGCCGACCAGCCAGCCCCAGGTCCGGCCGTGATACCCGTGCGCGGTGCCCGGGGTCCACACGGGACGTTGCGCTGCGAGGGCCTGTGCCATCGGGTGCCAGCGCAGAGCGTCAGCCAGCGGCACCGGCCGGTCCAGCGTGACCAGGCCGGCCTGGTGCGACAGCAGCCAGCGCACCGGGATGTCCGCCTTGCCGTTCGCGGCGAACTCCGGCCAGTACGTGACCACCGGCGCGTCCAAGTCCAGCTCCCCCCGCTGGACGAGGAGATGCACGGCGGTGGCGGTCGCTCCCTTGGTCGCCGAGTAGACGAGTTGCAGGGTGTCGCGCGTCCACGGTCGACCGGTGTCGGGGTCGGCGATACCGCCCCACAGGTCGACCACCGGGCGGCCGTGCCAGTACACGCACACCGCCGCACCGATGTCTCCGTGCTGGGCGAAGTTCTCCGCGAACGCCTCGCGCACCGGCTCGAACCCAGCCGCGACCTCACCGTCGATCATCGTCATGCTGTCCATCGTGGCACCCTGCGCCACCTGCTCACAGGGATGGGCTGAGGGTAGGCGCCCGAGCGGACCGGCATCAGGAGGCGACCGGCAGTGCCTTCAAGCGCTCACGAAACTCTCGGACGGCTGGAACGGATGTGTTCGGTTCGAGCCGTGCGGAGAACTCCTTCAGGCGTCCCAGCGCCCGCATGGAGCTGACCTCGTCTTCGAGGAGTGCGGCGCCCCGGTTCGCCGCGTCGAGCGCTCCGTCCAGGTCGTTTCCGGCGAGTCGGGCTTCGGCCAGGCGGGCAGTTCGGACGGCCATGTCACGTGGCGCGGCCCTGTTCACCGAAGTCTCCAACGCACTTGTCGCGCGCGCCACTTGCCCCGCCCGAAGTAAGACCTTTCCTTCGGTCGACTTGAGCTGGGCCTCGCCGAACCAGTCGAGCCAGTCGGGGTCTTCGCCTTCTGTGTGGCGCTCCCAGTGGGACGTTGCACGGTGAAGCGCAGTGCCGGCCCTTTGGTGGTCACCATCGCGGGACAGCGCTTCGGCCTTGTGCAGGTAGAGGAAGGACTGGGTGTACGGCGACAGCGTTCGCGGAGCGTTGTCGATGGCGGTGGAGATGAGGGCGACTCGCTCGGCAGTGCGGCCGGCCTCCGAGACATGCACCCCCATCTCAGCCAGGACGAAGGCGCCGAAGGCGTCGTCCCCTGCCGTACGAGCGCTGCGCAGCGCTCCGACGTAGTACTGCTGGCCTGCGGAGCGCAGCCCCGCGTCGTAGGCCATCCAGCCGGTCAGGTGTGACACGCGGGCGGCCAGAGCGTAGAGGCGAAGCCGGATTGCTTCCGTGTACCGGGCTGCGTTGAGAAGACCGGTGATCAGAGCGAGGTCACCGCGGGCCTGCTCCAGGAGTCGGGCTCCGCCTAGATGGTCGTCGAGCGTGCGGAGGGTGCTGATTCGCTGCTCGATCGTCGAGACCATCGTGTCAGTGACGCGATCCCCGCTGAACGCCGAGGCGAAAGCCGCGGGCGCCTCGGCCCAGCTCGCCGCGAGCCCTGTGAGGGCGGCGCCGGTGATCGTGAGGAAGCCTCGGCGGTCCAGGCGTCCGCTCCCTACCAGGTCTGTCAGGGCCTCAACAGTTCCGGCCTCGTTCCAGGGCGTGTCGAGCCCGGTCACTTCCCATACGGGTAGCCAGTGCGGCCAGGGCGTAGCTTGCGCCTGTTCAGTGGGCACTTCCAACAGGCTGGCGAGCACGTATCGAGCGTCAGCGTCCGGCTCCTGGCCCTGCTCCCACTTCCACACGGTGGTGCGGTTGGTCGCGAGTGGGATTCCGAGCGTTTTCCCATGGGCCTGCATGATTCGAGCGAATTCGGCCTTGCCCCAGCCGTGCAACTGCCGGATGTAGGTGAGCGGGTGGATCGCTAACGGATCACCAGGCACGTCATCACTCCCGTCATCCCGTCGCGGCGTCGCTCGGGGGCTGCTTTCCCTGCACGTGCGTGGAAGGGCGTCCCCAGGAGGAACCCCCTAGAAACGTTCCGGGCTTGCCCACCCGGGTCGTTGACTGAGATCAGCCGTCCAGGGGGCAGCGCATCGAGCGTCCGCTACTGGATGGCCACCTCAGATCGGCGGCTCCATCTCTGTGTCCCCTATCGGGGATGGAGCCGCTCACCAGTTTTCGGAGGCTTCCGCCATGCCTACGCTCGTAACTCGTTTCGCCCTCGCGGGGACGAGGGAAGAGGTATCTCCCTTGCGCTGCAAGGTCGTTAACAAGGTGCGCGCTTGGGGCGTCCCTCTGGCTGATGAGACGGCGGACGAGATCAGTCTCATCGCTTCCGAGCTGGTTACCAATGCCGTGCTCCACGGGGACGGGCCCGTCATCGTCACGTTGCGCCATCGGCCGGGCAACCTCGTGATCGAAGTACAGGACGGCAACCCCCGAGCGCCAAGGGCGCAATGTCCAGATGCAGAGGAGGAGGGTGGACGGGGTCTGATCCTGGTCGGTTTCCTCGCAGCGCGGTCGGGCTGGGAACCCGTCACCGGCGGAAAGCAGGTGTGGGCCGAGATCGAGCTTCCGAAGGCGGCACCTGCCGTTCGAGCCTCGGTTCTACGTCAGTTCTTCGCGGCTCGACCGAACACTCCCAACCACGCCGCGCCTGAGTCACTCACTCTGGCGATCGCCTGATGAGACGGCACTCCCTACGCCCGACACCATTGCCCGACCCCGAGGTCGTCTTCCGTTCGACCCGAAGAGATATCGACCCGGCCACAGGCCGGCCCGCAGCGCAGGCGCTCTGGGACCGCCACGACTGGGAGCCACGCGGTGAATGCTGGTTGTGGTGCGGGCGTCATGACGTCGAGGTGACGTGGATCGGCCCCGTCCTCTCCAGCGGCATGCATGCGGCTCTCTACTCCTGTCGCGCCTGCCTGTACGAGCTGGATCAACGGGTCCTGCAAGCCAACATGCGCCAGGACGTCCCTCTCCCCGAGGACGCGGGACCGAAACCGCACCGCTCTGCGCACTCCGCGGGCATCCACACCGCTCCTCTGAACGCCGCCCCCGCGTCTTCATTCCCCCGCGGCCGTGGGGGCGGCTCGCTCTGAGCGCTTCTGCCATCGCGCCAAGTGAAGGCGAAGCCAGCACGCGGCCTCAACAGACTTCCCGCCCGGGACCCCGGCGGGAGAACCGAAGAGGAAGGAGCACGAGGTGGCACAGAGTACGACGACAACGCCGCCGGCCCCCAGTGGCCTCCTGGTGGCGGTGGAGGAACTGGCCGCCGTCCACGACCGGTACGACAGCCTGCGGTCCGACAACCAGGGAAGCTCCGGCGACTCGCCGTGGCCGGGCGGTGACGGAAACCTGACCGACACCGAGTAGCACCAAGCGGCGGGGGCGGCAGGGACCGTCGTGTCGCCCCCGCCGTGCCCACGTTCACGTAACCGCATTGCAGGAGGCAGTGATGGAACACCAACTGATCAGCGGCATCGAGAGGGCGTTGGGGTGGAGCGGCCCAGAAGAGATCGGCAAGGGCTTAGCGCGCGGCAACGTGGGCGACCCTGCCCTCGTCTCCCGCATCCTCACCCCCAACCGCCTGCTCGACATCGCGATGCGCAGGAGCCTCAGCCGCCCGCAGTTCCGGTGCTTCCAGAAGGGCGACGAAGTCCACCCCGCCGTCTACTACACCGACAGCGTCAGTCCTCGTGGCCAGAGCATCCCCATGGTCAACATGCGCAGTCTGGGTCGGCTGCTGGACGAAGGCGCGACGCTCATCCTCGACCAGGCCAACGTCTTCGACCCGACGATGGAAGTCGCCTGCCGGGCGTTGCAGTGGTGGTCGCACGAGCGGGTTCAGGTCAACGCGTACCTGACGACGAACGAAGCGGCGGGCTTCCCTCTGCACTGGGACGACCACGACGTGGTGATCATCCAGCTCGCGGGCGAGAAGGAGTGGGAGGTACGGGGCACTTCCCGCCCGGTGCCGATGTACCGGGACGCCGATCCCAACAGCACCCCGACCGACGAGGTCGTCTGGTCCGGCCTGATGAGGACCGGCGACGTCATGCACATCCCCCGGGGCCACTGGCACCAGGCGACCCGCACGGGCAGCGGCTCGGGAAAGAGCCTCCACGTGACGTTCGGCATCACCAAGCGCACCGGAGCGAGCTGGCTGGCGTGGCTGGGTGACTGGTGCCGCGAGCAGGAGATCTTCCGCCACGACCTGGACCGTCGGGACCAGACCGGCGGCGAAGCTCTGGCCGAAGCCGCCGCCCGTCTGGTCAGCGAGCGCTCGCCGGCCGACTACCTGGCCGCGTACGAGCAGGCGACGACGCTTCCCCGACACGTCCCGTACCTCGACATCCTGGCCCCGCTCGACGCCGTGGTGTGCACCACCCACTTCCCGCCGCGGCTTCAGGAGAGCGGGGAGACCGTCACCGTCGTGGCGTCGGGCAAGCGGCTCACCCTCGCGGCCAAGGCCGTACCCGCGCTCCGGCTGTTGCTCAGCGGACGTCCCGTTCGCTTGGAGCACGCGGCGGCTCTCGTCGGGGCCGAGGTGTCGGAAGTAGCCGAGATCCTGGTGAAGGAGGAACTGTGCGCGACCCTGACCCCCGAGTTGTCCTCGGGCTACACCGGTCTCGTCATGAACGCCGTCTCCTGACAGGCGCCTTGGACCTCGGCGTGACCGCGCTCGACACCAGCACCAACTATCTCGGCTTCCGGTCGCACGAGGTTCTGGCACGGACCGCCGGCGATCTGTTACCGAAGTTCCACCTCTCCACCAAGGTTGGCTACTTCCCAGGCAGCAGCGGGGCCGAGCACTCCCTCGACCCCATACGGCTACACACCGCGGTGGAGGAGGCGGCCCGCGACCTCGGGCGAGAGCCGGACCTGGTGTTCCTGCACAACCCGGAACACTCGCTCACGCCGAGCACCGCCCGGTCCCGCGCAGCCCTGGCCGACGCGTGCGCAGCCCTCGACAGTGCGAGATCGCGGGGACTGTGTGGCGCATGGGGCGTCGCGACCTGGGATCCTACGGCGCTGCCGCCCCTGGTCGACGCTTCTGTGCCGACGCCTTCGACGCTCATGGTGCGCGCCGGACTGCTGGTGGGCGCAGGAACACTCGATGCGGCCGAAGCTCTGATGGAAGCGTGGAACCTGGGAGCGGGCGCGATGTGGGGAATGAGTCCCTTCGGCGGCAGCACCAGGGCACCGGTATGGGCTCGGGTCGACCCCCGCGTCTTCCTCCACGACGGCCGTCGCTACTCCCGCGCGCAGGCGGCCTTCCGAGCCGCCTACCAACTTCCGAACGTCAGTGCCGTAGCCGTCGGCACTGACGAACCCGCGCACCTCGGGGAACTCGTCGGCGCCCTGGCCGGCACCCCCGACGAACAGACAGTGACCGAGTACCGCACGCTGCTCCGCGACCGCCTGCGCACTCAGTCCATCTGAAGGTCCCCGACGATCTGTTCCGCCATTCGCCGAGCCGGCTCCAGTCGCGGATCCTGCGGGTGGGCGTCCGGGCCGAGGAGCTTCGCGCACACGAAGAGCGTCATCAGCTTGCCGTCCCGGCTTGCGAAGTCAGCGTGCCGCTCCCGCCACACGCGGTCGGCCAGATCCGGGACGGCAAGTGAACTCGCCCACAGAGATGCGGAATCCAACCCGCGCGGTGCGTTCCCCCAGTCCTCCCAGTCGAAGAGACAAAACGCCGGCGCACTCATGTTGGCCCAGTTCAGATCCGCATGGGCGGGCACCCACCGTTCAACGGTGGCGTCGATGGGGCTGGAGAACACGCCGTGGATGGTCTTGGTGACGAGGCCCTGAGTGATGAACTCGGTGTCCGGCGAGGCGACGCGACTCGTGCTTTGCGCGGCGAGAGCGTCCAGCGACGTGTTGAACGCGCGCCACCATTCGTCCGAGAGCTTGGGATCCTCGCTCAGCACGGCGGTACCGATGGGATCTCCCGGCAGGAGCCCTGTTTCGTCGGCACGCCACATGGCGGGCTCGTCCGCGTCCCGCCACACCACGCTTCCCTGCCATACGGTTTGGGCGACGCCCATCAAACGTGCAGCGCACTCGGTACCGTTCCAGCCCTGATCGCTGATCTTGCTCAGCAGACGGCGCTCGATCCGCACCCAGGTATCGCGGTCCGTCCGGGCCCCCACGGAACGGCGCTTGCGCACCACGGTGTTCCGGTCGAAGCGCGTCTGAAGCGACCGCTCGACACGATCAAGAACCTCGTCGACTGGCTGAACTCGCAGATCGACAGAATGACCGGCGGGAACCGAAAGCGTCATGGGGCGACCGTAGCAGCGGGCCCGCTCCATTCAATCCGTCCCAACCTCTTCTAGTTCGCCGGGGACACACACGAACGTCCCCGACATGACTGGATCCCCGCCCCCCCCAGGCCCGCAATGCCCTCATCACCGGCGGCGCCACAGGCATCGGCGCCGAGATCGGACGTGCACTCGCCGCCGCCGGAGCCATCGTCGCCGCCAATCACTTCGGCCAGGACCCCGACGCACATGCCGTCCTCACCGCCTTCGGGCGCGACGGAAGCCCCGGCATCGCGGTGAAAGCCGACCTGACCGACCCCACCGCTGTGCAGACCATGGCCGACCTCGTCAGCGCCGAGATCGGCCCCATCGACATCCTCGTCAACAACGTCGGCTCTTACCCCGGCGTCTCCTGGCAGGACACTGACGAAGCCGCCTGGCACTACTCCCTCGACGTGAACCTCACCTCCCGCCAACCCCTTCGTACGGCCGTCAGACACTCCCGAACTCATCGCCATTGATCAAGCCCAGGGCTTTACGGTGACTCCTGAAGCCATGAACAAAAGATTCCCGATCTCTTGCGTGCAAAGCCACCGCGCCGTCCTCGGAAACCACACCCGAGGGAGTCGGCTTGCGGATGAGCTCTTGCGGGGCAGCCCGAGCTTGCATCCTGCCCGGACACGGGTGGCCGATCAGCCCTGCCGGGCAGTGGTGTGGCCGCCACAATTCCGCGGTGGCGGCCACACGCCCCGTTGAGGGCTAGGAAGGCTTCCCGTCGTTCCCCGGCCGTGGGCCTCCGGGGCTGGAAGTGATCACGGCCCAGCAGCGAGAAACATTGCCTGACTCCGTTCTAAGGCTGTGTGGGTCCGGCTGTAAGGGGCCATATGGCCCGGGTTTGCACCGAATGGCCCTACCGGAAGACTGCCGCCCGTGCCCCTCGCGAGATGGTCGTCCCGGGTGCTGCACACGATCCGTCAGGGTGCCCTGAGCCAGGGGGTGGGAGGTCATTGGCCTGTGATCTGGCGACGGGTGAGTCGAAAGACGCGGATCTCCCGGTCGGTGCGCCTCCGGCATGCTTCGTACGGCGGCCAGAAGGCGACGATCGCGGGCCATCGGGCGTCCCTCTCGTGCTGCGACAGGTGAGTCGCGAGAACGGGGATGTCGCGGCCTCGCCAGTTGATCATCGCGTGGGGTTGCTGCCGCAGATTGGCGGTCCATCCCGGGTGGCTTGGCTTGCCGAAGTTACTCCCGATCACCAGCCACCGGTCCGGTTCCTCAGTGATGCACAGCAGAGGGGTGCGTCGGGGCTGCCCGCTTTGCGCGCCCGTGGTCGTCAGGATGAGACCGCTCTTGGGATCAGGGAGTGTGAAGAAGAGGCTCCTGCCCCGGGTGATGCGGTGGAACGAACGGTCGATGGAGGGCATCAGGGGTGGCAGGACCCTGTTCGGGCTCTCCAGCGCCATCACCTTGTGCACCAGCGACATTCCCAGGCGTCCGTTCACGAGGGTGGGTTTCCTTTGCTGGTGGGCGGGTGCCTCGTGCCCAGCGGTATGTGAGCGAGAGGCAGGGGCGCCGCCAGCCGGGGGTACGGATGGCGGCGGTCCAGTGGGGGGAGGGCTGGTTACGGCTTCGGCAGGCCGCTGAACGGGTTGGTGATCTCTGCGTGCCCGTCGAAGGTGAAAAGCGCCTTTCCGACGGCTACGGGCGTGGCAGCGAATGCTTTCGTGAAGGCTGCACCGCCCGCGGCCGTGAGGCTCAGCGGGATGCCCTTGGTGTCGACGGTGGTGGGCGTGAATGTCACTCGGTTCAAGGACACCGGGTAGCGGAACAGTTCGATGTTCTTGGCCGCCGGCCCGCCGTCCGCGGCGGCGTCGGCGCTGGTGTAGCCCTCGCCGAGGCGGATGTGAATCTGGACGTTGGTCAAGTCGAGTCGGTGCCCGCGGCCGGCGAAGCGCATGCCTCCCTTGAGGGGGATCTCTCCGCCGGTGAGGTTCGGAGACAGGGAGCCGGATCCGGGGAACGTGACACAGTTGCCGTCGCCGGTCGCGGGGGCGACGGCCCCGAACGTCAAGCCCTGCGTGGTCAGAGCCCGAGCCGCCTCGGTGGTCAGGCAGACGGTGCCTTTGCCCCGGACGGGAAGGCTGGGCGCGAAAGCGCCGGCTTGGACGGCCGTGATGCTGACCAGGGCTGCGGCGGTGAGCGCGAGTGCGGCGACACGCTTCTTGGAATGGAAGATCTTCACGCCGCCGGTAACGAGTGGCCGGCCGAGGCGCAACGCCGCGCAGGCCATGATCACTCGTACGGTACGGCACCCCTCCAAGCCCTCCGCTGGAGCCGCTCCGTCACCTGCCTCCTCGTGGAACCGGTTTCCAGGCTGCGCCATACCGGGCGGGCTCCGGAGCCGTTAGTAGGGGTCTACGGCAGAGAGGGATCGACGTATGCGCGACGAAGCGGGATACGACGTGGTGATCAGCGGAGCGAGTATCGCGGGGTGCGCGGCAGCGGTGCTGCTGGCCCGGCAGGGCGCTCGGGTCGCCTTGCTGGAGCGGCGCAGGGACCCGGGCTCGTACAAGGTGCTGTGTACGCACTACCTCCAGCCCTCCGCCCGCCCGGTCCTTGAGGAACTCGGGTTGACCGCGGCTCTGGAGGCAGCCGGGGCGGTACGTGCGTACGGGCGCTGGTACACCCGCTGGGGATGGGCCGAACCCAGGACGGGGCAGAGGGGCGAGTCTGTTCCCTACGCCTACAACATCCGGCGAAGCGTCCTGGACAGACTGCTGCGGGACCACGCGGCCGCCACGCCCGGTGTCGACGTTCTGCTCGGCCACACAGTGATCGGGTTGCTCAGCGAGGGCGGCCGCACGGTGGGGGTGCGGGCGCGGACCGCTCACGGGGAGCGGGAGATGCGGGCCCTCCTGGTGGTGGGTGCTGACGGAAACAACTCCGAGGTCGCCCGATGCGCCGGAGTGCCGACCCGCGTTCATGCCAATGCGCGGTTCAGTTACTTCGCCCATTTCCGCAATCTGCCCACCCCGGACGGTCTGAGCCAGACCTGGTTCCTCGAACCGGACGTGGCGTACGCGCTGCCCACGGACGACGGGGTGACGGTCATGGGTGTCAGCCCGGACAGCAAGAAGCTCCCGGCGTTCCGGGCCGATCTGGAGAACAGCTTCATGGCCTTCCTGCGGGAACTGCCCGGTGACCTCCCCATCGACGCAGCGGAGCGGGTCACGAAGATCACCGGTACGACCCATTACCCCTTGTACTCGCGCCGGCCGACGGGGCGGGGGCTCGCGCTGATCGGCGACGCGGCGACGACCAGCGACCCGGTGTGGGGCGTCGGGTGCGGCTGGGCACTCCAGTCCGCCCAGTGGTTGGCGCAGACGGTGGGCCCGGCCGTGACGGGGGATGCGGACCTGGAGCGGGCTCTCAGGGCGTACCGCCGCCGGCATCGGCGGGGGCTGTGGGCGCACCAGTTCATGATTGCGGACTATGCGAAGCGGCGCCGTTTCAACCTGTTCGAGCGGCTGATGTTCGCTGCGGCGGCTCGGGATGCGGATGTCGCCCGGCATTTGCACCGTTTCGCGGCGCGGTTGATCGGGCCTGTGCAACTGATGAGCCCCGGCGCGGTGGCCAAGGCGCTGCTCGTGGTGCTCAGGCATCGGGGCCGGCCGCTGGCGGTGTCCCGTCAGGTGGTGCATGAAGCTCCGTAGAGCCCGGTCGCGGAGAGGGCGACGCATTCTCTTGCCGTCCTATACATGTGCCGTCAGTTCCTCACGGTGGTGGATCCGGTCACGCATCCCACGGGGCACAGCGCCGGACGTTGTGTGTGAGGGCCTCCAGCGCCGCGGTCCTGGTGAGTTGAGCAGGGAGCAGGCGACGCAAGTCGCAGGGCAGGGGCGGTTGGGTGGGCGGCTGGAAGCCCAGTTGCGCCATGCGGCCCATGCCGTGGGTGCGACGGTGACGGGCGGCGGGCGGGGACAGCAGCGGAGTGGGGACGGGCCGGCCCGCTTCCCTCAACAGGTCGGTGCAGGCTTGCGCGACGTCGGCCGCCGTCAGCCGCGCGGGCCCGGCCGTCACCCAATGGATGCCGGGTGCGGTGGCATCCCCGTGCAACTGGGCGTCGACCAGGGCGCTCACGTAGGCGACGAGCATTTCCATGGGCAGGATGTCGCACCAGTGGTCCGGATTGATGGGCAGACCTCCCCGTCGGCCGCGCAGTAGCAGCTCGAACAGGGCGTGGGGGAACTGATGGCGCGGTGCCCCCGTGGCGTGACGGCCGGCGAACAGCAGGGCGGGACGGACGATCGCCACCGGCTGACGGCTCTGGGCGGCGAGATCCTCGGCACGGCGCTTGGAGCGGCTGTAGGCGCGCATCGAGCGGGCGGCAAGGTCGTCACCGGTAACCTCGACGGCGACCGCGGCGGAGGAGAGCAGCACCACCGGTACTTGCGCGTCCGAGGCGAGTTGCATAATCCGCCGGGTGCCTTCGGCGTTGATGTCGTCGAACGCCGTCAGATCGGACGGGGCGAAGGCGGTCAGGGCCGCGCAGTGGACGATGACGTCGACGGCCGCGACCAGATCGTGGTACTGGCGGTGGTCCAGGCCCAGGCCCTCCTGGGTGAGGTCGGCTCGCAGGCAGACGGTGGCGCCAGGGGGTCTGCGGCGGTGGACGAGCGCGGTGACGTCGTAGCGAGAGGTGAGTGCCGGAAGAAGACTTGTCCCGATCACCCCGGTCGAGCCGGTCAGGACAACGGTGGGGCGGGGGGACGTCACAGGATCTCCAGGGTGCTTCCGGATGGCGAAGAGCGAGCGTGTGCAGGGGCGTTCCGGTTCGTCCTTCAGGGGCGGACGGCTCCGGCGAGCTCGCCCAGCGCGTGCTCCCACAGGGAAGGCAGGGCGCGTACGTCCTGTCGCTCCTTGCGGGCGGTGAAGGAGACGGTGGCGCGGGTGCCGTAGAGGAACAGGACGGCGGAGAAGACGTGGCCGGCGGCGAGCGGGGGCAGGGCGATGCCGCCGATCACCGGTGACCCGTCGAAGGCCAGGCTGGTGGGGAGTCCCAGCATCGTCGCGCTGGCCAGGGCGTCACCGGGCGAAAGGGAGGGCTCGATATGCTGCCACAGCAGGGGATGGGGCGCCCGGTCCAGGATGCGGCGGATCTGGTCCCGGGGCCAGGATCGGGTCTGTTCCGTCACACACGCCAGGCGCCGCAGGGCGCTCTTCTCATCCACCGGCAGCGTGAGCCGCAGGTGGCCCATCCGGTTGCCCCTGTCCTGGCGTTCGTGACGTAGACGGACGGTGAACGGGACGCGGACGGGGACGGGTTGTGCCCGCTCGGTCGGCGGCAGCCACGCCCGCAGGGCTCCCGCCAGGGCGGCGAGGTAGATGTCGTTGAGGGAGGCGCCCGAGGCTTGGACGACGGCACGCATGGTGTCCACCGGTACATCCGCCGTGGCCAGCAGCCTGTCCTCGCGGGCGGACGGGGCGGTGGCCCAAGGACGCGGCGCATGTTCGCGCGGCTGCACGAAGGCGGGGGGCGCGGGCGCGCGGGTGTCGAGGAGCTTTCTGATGGTGTGAGCGACGGCCGCTCCGTCCTGGGCCGCGTGATGGACGCGGTAGGACAGGAGGTACTCGCCGTCCCGCTCGGAGTCGAGGAGCCACAGCCCCCATCGTGGCTGGTCGTCTTTGATTGGCTGGTTGGTGGCGATCTCCGCGCCACGGCGTGGGTCGGCCGTGCCGGTCAGGACGTGCACGTGAGCGGCGGCGTCGAAAGACTCGAAACCGCGCCAAGCCTCCTGCCAAGGCAGGCCGTCCAGATATTCGGCCAGAACCGGCAGTCCTGGCAGGCGTGTTGAGATCAGAGCCCGTAGCCGATGCGGGGAGGGGAGGGAGCCGCGTAGCCGTAGCGTGGCGCCCACTACGTATCCGTCATGGGGGCGTTGCCGGGCCCATTCCAGCATGATGCGGTCCTGCGCGGGGCTGAACTGACTTGTTCTGTGGTCAAGTGGGGTACTTCGAACGGGCCGGCCGGAGGGGTCCGATGCGGAGGGGATGGCCGAGCCTCGCGTGCAGGCGACCGGAGCGCCGGGGACGTCGCGTTCGCTGCCACTGGGGATCTTCACCGGCTCTCCGCTCCGTGGGATGGATCCGCTAGGGATTGCTGGCACCGGCGCCGTCCAGCTATGAGAGGCCCGCGGGCTGCCATCGGTGGAACGTGGCCCGGGGCAGTTTGGTTACTGCCCGGACGGGCCGGCGCCCAGGAGAGCGGGCAGGGGCCTTCGCACGCTTCGTCCGTGCTGCGCGCTAATGCGGCTGCCCCGGCATGAACCGTCAGCTCCCTCCTGTCGCTCTCACACCTTCGGTGGCAGGAACCACCCGGATGGCGCAGTCCGCACCGGCTGGGTTACGCCGGGACACAGGGGTGCGGTCAGCATTTGTGTGCCTTCACGACCAGATCGCCGGTGCCTGCACCTTGGCCGTCTGTCCTTGCCGTCCCGCGTCCATTCAACTCCGCAGAAAGGCAGCCCTCGGTATGCCCGACCGCTCCCCGTCCGGCGCCCTGCCGCCTCACGCGACGACGCCACTCGGTGATGGCGCCCACGGGACGAGGGAAGAAGAGCCCTGGGAGCCGCTGCCGGCTGTGGTGAGCCGCCACGCGGCGGCCCGGGGTGACGCCCGCGCGCTGAGCTACGTCAGCTATGGCCAGGACGCGGAAGGCGCCTGGGAGACGCTCACCTTCGCGGAGGTGGACCTTCGGGTGCGAGCGATCGCGTCCGCTCTCGAATCCCGTTTCCCCCTGGGCAGTCGTGTCGCCGTGATGTGTCCCCCGGGGGTCTCCTACGGCCTGGCGTTCTTGTCCTGTCTCTACGCCGGAATGATCGCGGTGCCGCTGTTCCCGCCGGAAGACCCCCGCCGCAGAGCCCAGTTGGAGGCAGTGCTGGCCGACGCGGACCCGGTATGCCTGCTCGCCAGCGGGCCCCAGGGCCCCGATTGCCGGTCGCTCACCGGCGGGCGGGTTCCGGTGTGGCTGGTGGAGGAGAGCGATCCACGGCTTGCCCGTGACTGGTCCGGACGGCGGGCGGGGCCTGGAGAGTCGGCCTACTTGCAGTACACCTCGGGTTCCACGGGCACCCCCAGCGGCGCCGTCATCACGCACGCCAATCTCATGGCGAGCACCGGGCAGGTCACCGAAGGCTGCGGCCTCTCCGCCGGCACGCCCATCGTGAGCTGGCTGCCGATGTTCCACGACATGGGGCTCTCCATCGGGGTGCTCGCGCCCATGGCCGTCGGAGCGCATGTCGCGCTCATGTCGCCGCTGGCATTCATCCAGCGGCCGGTGCGCTGGCTACGCCTGCTCGACGCACACCGCGCCCACTTCAGTGGCGGCCCGAACTTCGCCTACGACCTGTGCGTCCGCAAGGTGCCCGATCCCGCGTCCCTCGGTCTGGACCTGACCTGTGTCCGGGTCCTGACCAACGGAGCGGAACCCGTACGCGTGGGCACGTTGCGGCGCTTCACCGATGCCTTCGCACGGTGCGGCCTGGCCCCGGACACGATCAAGCCGAGCTACGGTCTGGCAGAGGCCACGGTCCTGGTCGCCTGCAACAGAGTCGGCCGGCGGTGGACCGAACTCGACCTCGACGCGGACGCGTTGACGACGGGCCGTATCCGCGTCGTCCACGAGAGCGGGACGGCGCAGCGAGTGACCACCGTGGTCGGCTGCGGCAGACCGGTCGCGCAGGACGTACGCGTGGCGGACCCGGAGACCGGCGTAGAGCAGGCACCGGGCTTCGCCGGGGAGCTGTGGTTGCGCGGGCCCAATGTGGCTGCCGGCTACTGGCGCCAGCCGCACCGCTCGGCCGAGGTGTTCGGGTGCGTCCTCAAGGCTGGCGACCGCATTCATGACGGGTGGTTCCGCACCGGCGATCTGGGGTTCCTGCACGACGGTGACGTCTTCGTCCTGGGCAGGATCAAGGACATCATCATCGCGCACGGCACCAATCACGCCGCCGGCGACATCGAGGACACCGTCCGGCAGGAGCTCGGCGAGGCTGTGCCCGGAGCCGTGGCCGCCTTCGCCGTTCCCGGCGACGACCACGAGGGCGATCGGCTCGTGGTCATGGTGGAACTCGTCGCCGGCCCGGGGAGCGCCGACGGCATCTCACTGCGCCGCCGCGTCCAGACGGCCGTCGCCGCCCGCCACGGGGTCCGCCCCCACGACGTTGTCGCGGTCAAGCGGGGCAGCCTGCCGCGAACCACCAGCGGCAAACTCCGGCGCGCCGACTGCCGCGACCGCTATCTCGCCGAGCACGCCGCCCGATCCGTGTCTGCCGCGGGTACGACGGAATGAGCGGGGCCATCGACCTTCCCGAGGTCACCCAGTGGCTGACCAGCCGTCTGGCCACTCTCCTGGAGGTCCCCACCCAGGAGATCGATACCGAAGGACCTCTGGATGCCCTCGGCGTCACCTCGATGGAAGAAACGATGATCGCCTCCGAGCTGGAGCAGCGGTACGGACTGCTCCTTCCCGTGTCGGAGATGAGGCGCCACCCCAGTGTGGATCTCCTCTGCGCCCACCTCCGCGATCTGGCTGCCGCAAACCCTGCCCAGGGCTCTTCCGAGTGGGAGAGCGCGGTATGAGCAAGCCGCCGGAAACAAGCCGGCTCGCCGAGTAGCGAGCGACGTGATCGCGGCCGGGCCAGCGGGCGTTTGCCTCATGCGACCCCGGAAGGCGCAGCACTCCCGCGGCACCGTACCGCCCCGATGAGCACCACGAACCGAATGGAGAACGCCATGTACGACACCCTCCTCAGGACCCTCGACGACCTCGGCTTCGACATCGAACAGGCCACACCGCAGACCACCTTCCGTGACTTGGAGATGGACTCGCTGTCGCTGGCCGAACTGATGGTCAACGTGTCCGACGAAGCCGGTGTCCTGAACACGGTCGACGTGCTGGACATGACGCTGGGGCAAGCTGCGGAGCGGCTCTCGCACGCCGCAGTGCAGCAGGCCGTATAGGAACCACCGCCCCCCCCGCCCGTGAGTTGGCCGCACGCGCCTGTCCATCGTCGCCCGCACCAGCCCCATCCACAGGCACGTATGGATGGCCCGATGTCGAGCGGTGCTGCCGCAAGCCCGCTCCGCCGACCGCGCGCAGGGCCTCCGGGGGCTAGGGGGTGTCTGACGGATCATGGCCGGGGGCGGGGCGTCTGGCACGGCACCTCGCGGCGTTGCCGAAACGCCCCGATAGCTCCGCTATCAAGACGTTCCGGCGCCTTGCGATGCACCGCACCAGACGCCCCGCCCTGACCGACCCTGATCCGTCAGACACCCCCTAGACACCCAGGAGGCCGCCCTCCGCCCATCCCCTAGCGAAGGAACTACCCATGACCGGCTTCATCCAGCCCGCCTCCGACGCCGGATCGCATCTCCGAGTGCCTGGGGGCGCCCGATGAAGCGACCAGAGATCGCTGTCACCGGCATCGGCATGCTCACCCCGGCCGGTATCGGTGTGGAAGCCACCTGGAGGGGTGTCTGCGACGGCACGCCGACCGCCGCCACCGACGGCCGGCTCACGGGTCTGACCGTCGACTTCTGCTGCTCCATCCCCTCCTTCGACGCCGACGCGTCAGTCGGGCGCCGTACCGCCCGTCGCCTGGACCGCTCCACCCAACTCGTCATCGCTGCCGCAAAGGAAGCACTGCACGATGCGGCGCTCAGCCCCAGCACCTGGGACAGCACACGCGTCGGTGTCGTTACCGGCCTGGCACTGGGCGCCTCCCAGACCTGGGAGAGCCAGGCCGACCAGATGCGCGAGCGCGGACCCCGCCAGGTTTCACCGCTGATGATCACCATGATCGGGCCCAGCGCCGTGGCGGGCGAAGTCGCCCTCGCCTGCCAGGCCCACGGCCCGAGCCTGATGACAGCGACCGCCTGCGCCTCGGGCGCCACCGCCCTGGCCCTCGCCCGCGACATGCTCACCACCGGCGAATGCGACATCGTCCTCGCCGGCGGCACAGAATCCTGCAACACACCTCTGATCGTCGCCGGCCTGGCGCAACTCGGCGCACTCTCCACTCGCTGCGACGATCCCGCCGTCGCCTCCCGTCCCTTCGACCGGGGCCGGGACGGCTTCGTCCTGGGCGAAGCCGCGGCGGTCCTCGTTCTGGAACGCGCCGAGGACGCCACCGCCCGTGGCCACCGCCCCAGAGCACTGCTCGCCGGGTGCGGCTCCACCACCGACGCGTACCACCCCACCGCCCCCCACCCCGAAGGCCGCGGCGCCAAGCAGGCCATGCGCCTGGCCCTGGCCGACGCCGGCCTCACCCCGCGCGATATCGATTACGTCAACGCCCACGGCACCTCAACCCTCCTCAACGACACCGTCGAAGCCGACACGATCAGCACGGTCCTGCCCCACGGACCGTTCGTCACCTCCACCAAGGGCGTCCTCGGCCACTCACTGGGCGCCACAGGAGCGGTCGAAGCCGCCCTGACCATCCTGAGCATTCAGAAATCACTCATCCCGCCGACGGCCAACCTCGAAAACCCCGACCTCGGCTGCGAGCTCAACCTCGTCAGCAAGGCCGCCGCCGAACATCGCGTCGACGTTGCGCTCAGCAACTCGTTCGGATTCGGCGGCCATAACGTCGTCCTGGCATTCCGCGCGCCCTGACGTGGCCACTTCTCCGAGGATCCCCGGGCTTCCGGAGCGGGCGACAGCGACTGACGACCCCGGCCATGGGGTGGTAGGAGGCACCAGCCAGATGCCGTCCGCTATCGGACCGCTGTGATCAGCGGCGTGGTGTACGGGGCATCGATGGGGTTGGTATCTGCCGTGTGGCACCCGGCTGACCGTGGGCGGCTTGGGCCCGGTGGGTTCGTGCTGGCGGGGCGTCGTAGGCGGGGAGGTCCGCGGCGCGGCGCAAGCGCCACAGGAGGACTTCGCTGATGGAGTCGGCAGTGTCCAGTTCCCGCTGAGTTGCGGCCTCGGAGAGCAGTGCGTGCGGGTTGTGACCGGCACGTTCGGCGTCGGCGAGGGTGGCGGCCAGAGCATCCCAGCCCGGCTCGGCCAGCACGGTGTCGGCGAGCTCGGGCAGGGCAGCACGCACGGTCGTGGCGTGGTGGCGGCGCAGCGACGGCGGGATGCGCCGACCGCGTTCACGCAGCACCGTGAGTGGTTCGCCGGCGGCTTGCTGGTAGGCGGCCCGCAGGTGCTCGGCCGCCCGGCGGGCGGCGTCGGCCTGCTGGGCGTGGTGTCGCTGGGCGTGCCAGTGGGCGGTGGCGACGGCGAGGAAGACCAGCATGTCCAAGGCCATCGCGGTGCCGGCCCCGTCCTCGCCCCGGCCGAGCGCGGGCCCGCTGCGTACCAGGTCGCGAGCCGCCCGGCGCAGGTCCTGCGCGTGACGGAACTCTGCCCGTGTGTGGGAGCGTGAGGCGCGCTCGAACGCCCAGGCCGCTTCGCGCAGTTCATGTCGAGTGTGGAAGGCGGAGGTCTTGGCGAGGGCGTCGAGGACTTCGCCGGTCGCGGCGATCTGGGCAGATGCCATGCCGTCGTCGCCGCTGCGGTCCAGGACGAGCAGCGCAGCCCAGGCCGCGTGAGTGGTGGTCCGTCGTGCCGCGGCAGGGGCCGAACGCGAGGGGAGCTCCGGCCGCTCGTTGCCGATGGTCTCCGGCTGGGTGGAGCCGGTGGCGAAGCGTTCCTGGATACGGGGCAGGGACAGGTCCGGTGCGAGGGTCGACCCGGCGTAGTAGATGGGCTCCTTGTCCTTGTTGCGGTCGTCGGGCAGGGCGACCTTGTAGCCCTGTAGGTCGCCGGAGGGCAGGGTGCGGGTGTGGACGAGGAGACCGGCGTTCTTGAGCCGGTCGAGGAACTCCTGTGTGGAGGTGGCGCCGGCCACGGCGCGGCGTACCTCTTCGCGCAGTTCCTCGCGGGCGGTGCACTCGCGGTCCTGGCGCTCGGCCTTGTGCCGCTCGGCGCTGGTCGGCCTCGTCGCGGCGGTGCCGTCGCCAGGCTGAACGCGGCGGAGACCGTAGTCGGCCTCGATCAGGCGGGCTTCAGCCTGGGCGCGTTGTCCGGAGCGATGGTGGTCGGGGCGGCGGCCGTCCTCGCGGACGAGGGTGGCGATGATGTGGATGTGGTCATCGGCGTGCCGGACCGCGGCCCACCGGCACGCCGCCCCGTCACCGGGGTCGATGCCGGTTGAGGCCACCATGCGACGGGCGATCTCGCCCCACTCTTCGTCGGTGAGGACCGGGTCGTCCGGAGCCGCGCGTACCGAGCAGTGCCAGACGTGCTTGTCCGGGCGCTGGTCGGCGTCGAGGAGGTGCAACGGCTCGTCGAGGACCTGCGCGAGCGCCTTCTTCGTTGCTTGCGGATCGCGGCCGGGGTCGGGCGCCATGTTGTCGAAAGACGCGACCAGATGCGGGTCGGAATGCTCCTCGTGGGTGCCCGTGCCGTACAGGTAGTGGAGCAGGCCGATGGTTCGGCTGCCCTGCTGGTGGATGCGGGGGATCAAACGGATTGGTCCTTATGGCGGTTGAGCATGCCGTCGATGAGTTCCTGGATGGCATCGCGGGTGAGCAGTACGTCGGCGATGGCCTCGTCGAGGTTCGGGCCCTGCCCGCCGGAGTTGTAGGTCTTGGCGAGCTGGTTCAGGTTGCTGCCGGCCCAGCCGAACCGGCGCTTGAGGATGAACAGCGCACTGAGGACGTCACGGTCGTCGGAGACGGCAGCGGCTGCCCGGAAGCGGTTGTGGGCGGCGGCCAGTCCGGCCTTGGCGAGGAACCCGGCGAGACTGAGCTCGTTGTCTTCTGCTGCGGCGTCGATGAGAGCGTGCTCGTGGGTGTGGAGGCGGACGCTGTAGGCAGTGCCTTGTCCCTTGCCGCGCTTGCGGGGCCTGCGCTTCTTGGCCTTCGGCTTGGCCACCGGCTGCGATCCGCCCCCGGTCGCAGCCTTCCCGTCCGGCGCCCCCTGGCGCTGGTCAGGCCCCGCCACCCCCGGGGCGGAGCCGGGTTCGGGCGCTCCCCCTGCGGGGGAGTGTCCGAACCTCCAACTTGCTCCCGCTGTGACGGGGGTGGTGGTCATCTGCTCCTGAAACGTGGGGGGTTCGTGGTGCTGGTCGTGCATGGATCGGTTCTCCGTGTGGGTGGGGAGAGGACGGTGGGCGTGGATGCGGGGGGCGCGTACCGGCGGTGATTCCGGTACGCGCCCTCGGGCATTCCGGTGGGGGGCTTAGACGGTTAGGGGGTGTCTGACGGATCATGGCCGGGGGCGGGGCGTCTGGCACGGCACCTCGCGGCGTTGCCGAAACGCCCCGATAGCTCCGCTATCAAGACGTTCTGGCGCCTTGCGATGCACCGCACCAGACGCCCCGCCCTGACCGACCCTGATCCGTCAGACACCCCCTAGCCCCGTACCGCTAGGGGGTGTTCTGCAGAGGCTGTCCGGCACCGCTGCCAGCCTTGAGGGCCTTGAGGGCCTTCGTGATCCGCTCGGTGGCGGCCTTGTGGTTGCGCCTCTTGAGCTCTGCGCGCATGTCTGTGACGGAGGGCACGCCGGTGGCGTTGGTGAGGTCGTGGGCGATGGCCTGCAGCTCGGCATCGGTCAGGTCGGGCTCGCGCCCTGGTGGGCCGCCCTTACCCTTCCCGGTCCGTTTCCGTTCCGGCTTCACCGGTGCGTTCCGTTCCGGAACCGTGCTGACCGGATCCGCGTTCCGGTAAGCGGCCAGGGAGCGGGCCTCTTCCGGTTCGTGCTCGCGTGCCGGGTGCGTCTGGTCATGGGAACGCGGACCGGTATCGGAAGCCGACGCCCGCGGCGTTCCGCATACGGCGGCCGGTACACCGACGGGGCTGGAGGAGGGGATGACCGGCGCTTCCTGCTCCTGGCCGGAGACCGGATCCGGGTGTTCGGCGGGATGCTCGACGAGCTGGTGGATCTGCTGCATCAGCACGGCGAAGGCCAGCATCGCGGCGAGCGGGGGAACGGCGGCGACCACGTAGTCGAGGAACGGGACCGTGTCGGTGTTGTTCGCGCCGCTGACCCCGGCCACGTTCAGCGAGATGGAGCCGACCGATCCGATCACGGTCGCGGCGATGGCCCACCGGTCGGTGACGTGGCGCAGGCCCGCTCGGAGCATGAGCAGTTCGCCCGCGACAATGAAGGCGTCCAGGGTGGCGGGCCAGGCCCAGCGGCGGACCGGTGAGCTTCCCAGCCCGTGCTGGCCGGCGACATCGGCCAGGTGAGCGTACGAGAGCGCGAACGCTCCAGCGGTGAGGACGGCGATGACGGCCCCGGCCACGATGAGCACGGTCCGCTCGGCGGCGGGCTTGGTCGTCACTTCCCACCTTCCGCCGTGACGAACGCGTTCGCGATCCGTACGAGCCGGGGGTCCAGGAGCGTGCCGGGGCACCAGCTGGTGTCGGCCCTGGGGGAGGCGAGTGGGCCGATGGCGAAGGGGGCCGCGGTGGTGCTGCCGTGGAACAGGGCGAAGCCGCGTGCTGCGAGTGGGATGTTGCCGGTGCGGTCCATGCCTATGAGGCGGGCAGGAGGTAGCGCGGTGGGTGAGGGCATGCGGGTGGGGATCTCCGTGGTGATCTGCGTGCGCCGGGCAGAGTGAGGGGCGGCCGGGCGTGGCAGGAGGGTGGTTCGGGTGGCGTGGGGTATCGGGGCGCAGGGGCCTGTTAATAGCCGTGAGGGCCGGTGCCAGTGCCGCGCCTGCGGTCGGGGCCGTCGAGGATGACGCGGTGGGTCATCTCGGCGAGGCGGGAGGCGACGCGGTCGCCGACGGCGGTGCGCAGGTCGGCGATGGGGAGGTTGGTGGTGATGAGGGTGGGCAGCTCGTGGACGTACCGGTGGTCGATGAGCCGGTAGGTCAGCTCCTCGGTCCACTCCGATGCCTTGGCGGCGCCGAGGTCGTCGAGGAGTAGCAGGGGGCTGCGGGCCAGTTCCTGGAAGCGGCGTTCGCCGTCGTGGCCCTGGCGGGGGCGCAGGGTGGCGTGTAGTTCGGCGGTAGTGATGGCCTCCCAGCGCAGCCGGACCCCGGCGCCGAGCAGCGAGCGGATGGCGCCGTACGCCTGGTAGGTCTTGCCGGTGCCGGTCGGACCCGCGATCAGCAGCGACGGTCCGTAGGCGATGCCCGGCGCCCCGCCCGGCCCTGGGCGTCCTGCGGCTGCGATCTCCTTGACCCAGGCCGACACTTGGGCGTGATCGGCCAGGGCGTCGCGGTAGCGGCGCGGGATGCGGGCGGCGGCCAGCTCCAGCGCGGTCACCGGCTCCGGCGACGGTGCCGCGTCGACCACGGTGGTGGGGTCGATATCGCGGGCGGCCAGGATCGCCTCCAGCCTGGCCATGGCGCCGCCGAGCTGCCGCGGCTCGCGGGCAGCGGTCTTCGTGGTCACAGATCACCCCCGTATGCCGCCTGTATGTCGACGGGGTTGGTCCACGGCCGGTGCCCTGTGGACGAGCCGTCACCAGCGGGAGGGTTCATGGCCTCGTTGACGAGGCTCGGCAGCACGCTCGGGTGCAGGCCCTTGGCCCGCAGCCGCTCCAGTCCGGCGCGTACGTATGCCGCGTCGATGCCTTCGGCGAGCAACGCAGCGGTCTGTTTGCCGAGGTGGCCGAGGAAGCTGCCGGGTGGGCGGTTCGCGCAGGCGGCGGCATACTCGGCGATGAGGGCCTTGGTCGAGAGGGTCTTGGGTGCGGGGGCGCTCGCGTCCCCCACCGGAGGTGATCCTAGATCCAGGATCCTAGGTCCTAGATCCGGACGGTGAGGGTTCACTGACTCCTCCGTGAGCCCTCCCTGAGTCGTCCGTGATGCCTCACAGAAGCGCTCCTGACCTGCGGATTCGCCGTTTCTCTCGGAGGGTTCCGGTAGAGTGCGCGCGTCCTCGGCGAGGGTTCCGTGAGGGTTCACGGAAGCCGCCGTGAGTTCTCCATGACGGCTCCCGGAGGGCTGCGCGGGCCGTCCGCCCTCGTGGCGTGGGCAGGTCGGGCAGCGGCTGCCGCTGGGCCGGTTGATCTTCTGGTGCTTGGCCCAGGTGACGATGTGCAGGTACCGCTTGCCGTCCTCGCCCTCGTACCGGCAGATCAACCCGGCGGTGTGGAGTTGGTTGAGGTCGTCCTCGACACCCAGCGGGCCGTGCTCGGGGCGCAGGGACCACAGGGCGCCGGCGATGACGGCGCCCTGGTCGCGGAAGCGGCCGTGGTCGTCGGCCTGGGTGAGCAGACCGAAGAAGGTCCGCTCGGCGGTGACGGACACTTGGGCGAGCGACTCCGAGATGAACGCCTCGGGCTTGATGGTGCGGATCCGCGCCATGCCTATCGCCCCGCCTTCGCGGAGAAGACCGGGGATGCGGCGGTGGTGCTGGTGGACGGGGGTGCGTGTAGCGCCGTGAAGGCCCTACTGTGGGGCATAGAGGTTCCTCCCACGGTGGCGTGCGATCGCCACCGCTCAGTCGTTCAGACGCGGGTGATTCGGTAGGGGACTCGTTGGCCCCGGCGTTGGCGCGCCGGGGTTTTTTCTTGCCCTTCGGGACCCGAGGGCCCCGGGGACATGGCCAATACAGCCACACCCACCCGGAACAAGTCCAGCATTGCGCCGGGAAAGCGAACAGCTGTCGGCGAACACGTCCTGCACCGGGAATTAAAACGTTAGCCCGGGATCGCCGGTTGACGAAATAGTTCCGGGAAATTGATGGAACGAAACGGACAACTCGCGGCACTTCGTCACCCGGGCGCGTCCCGGTATCTGGTGGCGAGGCAGGGGCCCTGAGTAGGGAAGGAGCATCTGGCCCACGAGCGGCACCACCAGCCGGGATGATCTGACGGGTCGTTATTCGGCTAACCGGGGATCGTCGGCTATGTTGCGCTCTGCGCGACCTGGGGATGCATGGATCCTGACAACAAAGCGGCGCAACATAGCAGCGAAAACGGTATTTCCAAAAAAGCGTTTTCCAAGCTACAAATTGACCTATGCCTAGACGCCCCACCCCAGTGGGTCCCGCCGGAGAGCGGACCGCCCGTGCCATCGAGCGCGCCCGTACCGCCCGCGGTCTCGCCCAGCGTCAGCTGGCCGCCCGCGTGACCGTGTTCGGTCGCCCAATGACCGTCACCATGCTTTCCCGCATCGAACGCCGACGACGCCGCTGCGACGTCGACGACCTCGTCGCCATCGCCGCCGCACTTGAGGTCTGCCCGCTCGACCTCCTCTATGAGACCCCGTAGCGATCTGGCCGCCGACCCACGCTGGGCGCGCCAACGCCCGTGAGTCCGCAGCGGCTTCACCTGCCCGCGTCTGAACGACCATCACCGCCGGCACATCCGCGGAATCGCACCGCCGTGCCAGACAAGGAACCTCCTTGCGCCGAACCGCAATGCCCCCTGCCCTTCTGCACCACCCGCACCTCTTCGTCGCGAAAGAGGTGATCCTGCATGGCTGACCGTCTCCTCAGCGTCCCCGAGGCCGCCGAGCGCCTCGGCGTCGGCGAACGCTTCATTCGCCGCCTCGTATCCGAACGCCGCATCCGGTACGTGAAGGTCGGCAAGCACGTCCGTATCGCTGACAGCGTCCTGGCCGCGTATATAGAGGAGCGGACGGTCGAGCCGGTCCGTACCCGGCGTTCGCGCTTTGGGATGGCGGCCTGATGGCCCGCCCGCGCCAGAAGGCGCCGCGCCGCAGCTTCGGTGCGATACGCAAGCTGCCCTCCGGCCGCTACCAGGCCCGCTATCCCGGCACGGACGGGATCCTGCGGCCTGCGCCGGAGAGGTTCGAGACGAAGAAGGACGCCGAGGTCTTCCTCGCGCAGATGCAGGCCGATCAATCGCGCGGTGACTGGCTCGACCCGACCGCAGGCGAGGTGCTGTTCGCCGAGTACGCCAAGCGCTGGATCGACGAGCGTGGCATCGCTCCGACGACGGAGGAGCTGTACCGCCGCCTGCTGCGGCTCCACCTCGCCCCGACGTTCGGGCAGCAGTACGTGAACGTCATCAGCCCCGCCAAGGTCCGCACTTGGCGGGCCGAGCGCCTGGAGGCCACCGGTAAGACGCAGGTGGCCAAGGCGTACCGGCTGCTGAAGGCCATCATGGAGACGGCTGTGGACGACGACCTGATCCGCCGCAATCCCTGCAAGATCCGTGGGGCGGGCAAGGAAGAGGCGGACGAGCGCCCGGTCGCTGCGGTCGAGCAAGTCTTCGCCGTCGCCGAGGCGATCGGGATCCGCTGGCGGCTGATGGTGCTGCTCGGGGCCTTCGCCTCGATGCGGCCGGAGGAGCTGGCCGAGCTGCGGCGCAAGGACGTCGCTCCGGACGGCAGTGCTCTCTATGTAAGGAGGGCTGCCCCTGAACTGAACGTCGGCCGCCGCGTGATCGGCGACCCCAAGTCCCGCGCGGGAAAACGGGAGATCGTCCTGCCCGGCTTCATGCACCTTGACGTTCGGCGTCACCTCGACTGGTTCGCCGAGGCCGGCCCCGAGGGGTTGGTGTTCGTGGGCGAGCGAGGGGCCCGGCTGCGGGGGACGACCTTCGGGCGCAAGTGGCGCAAGGCTCGCGACCAGGTCGGCCTGCCCGACGGCTTCCGCTTCTACGATCTGCGGCATACCGGCAACACCATCGCCGCCGACACAGGCGCGAAGATGAAGGACCTGATGGTCCGCGCCGGCCACTCCTCGGAGCGGGCCCAGTTGATCTACCAGCACTCCACGCGCAAGCACCAGCACAAGCTGGCCGGAGCCATCGACGTCGACGTGCGTCGCCAGCGTGCGGAAGCGGAGGCGGCCGAGCATGCGGCGGACGAGGGGGCGACCGTCCATCCGTTCATCCCACGCGCCTGCGAGACCGGCGCTCTGGACGCCCCCACCACTCAGCAGGCGTGACCCTCGCAGCGCCGGACCCGCACCATCGGTCCGGCGCTGCGGCATGTCCACCACGTGTCCACCGACTGCGCTGATCCCAGGGCCACTTCACAGCTGCACACATATGGCGCCCTGTCCGGCAAGTGGTGCAGGCCACACGAAGAGCGTCTCAATATTCGAGACGATCTGGCGAAGTGCTGGCTCGGCGGGGCTTGTGGCGCTCAATTCGGTGCGGTAATCGGTCCCTTATGGCACGCGAATGGCACGCGCGCCTGAATTGGTCTAGACAACAAACAAGGCCCCAGTCACTGACCAGGGCCTTCGTTGTGGAGCGAGTGACGGGAATCGAACCCGCGCTCTAAGCTTGGGAAGCTTATGTTCTACCATTAAACTACACTCGCGTGATCATTTCCCCACGGGGAAGCGGTCGTTGCTCACTCTACCTCATGCCCGGCCCTCGGTGGGTTCACCGAGGGCCGCCGTGTTGTCGCCGACGCCGATCCCCGTGCGGGCGCGGGGAGTTGGGGCGTACCGTTAAGGGCGCGTGCGGGGTCGGAGTGCCGCGTGTGCCGGCGTCCTGTTCATCCCCTAATGTGGTGGTTTCTCCGTCCACGCTTGTTGGGGAAGGGACTTGAGCGACTTGATGGACTCGTTGGAGCGCACCGTCGTCCGCTGCGCCGAAGGGCATGTCTTCGCCACGGATTCGTTTCCGATGCAGCAGCTCGGCACCGGCCGGATCGGCCCGGGCCGGCTGATCCGGTGTCCGCGTTGCGCGCGGTTGCGTCATGCCGTGCCGGTACTGGGCGATCAGCGGTAGAGGGGGGAGCGCCGCCCCGTCGTGGCGGCGCCGGTCAGGTCGGTGCCGGCCGGGCACGTACAGCCCGGCCAGTACCCTCGCGCAACGGCGTCCGATTGGGGCGGGGCCGCGCGCCTTGCGTATCCTCGGGGCGTGCTTCTCTCAGACA
Organism: Streptomyces sp. ASQP_92; assembly: GCF_025399895.1. Classification (GTDB taxonomy): domain Bacteria; phylum Actinomycetota; class Actinomycetes; order Streptomycetales; family Streptomycetaceae; genus Streptomyces. Next base: position 41,079 of record NZ_JAODUA010000011.1, read on the forward strand.
AGGACATCCGGGCCGAGATCGATGCCGGGCGGGTACGCATCGATCCCTACGACGAATCCATGGTGCAGCCGTCGAGCATCGACGTGCGCCTCGACCGCTTCTTCCGGGTGTTCGAGAACCACCGCTACCCGCACATCGACCCCGCCGTCGAGCAGGCGGACCTCACCCGGCTCGTCGAGCCGGAGGGGGACGAGGCGTTCATCCTGCACCCCGGGGAGTTCGTGCTCGCCTCGACGTACGAGGTCATCACGCTCCCCGACGACCTCGCCAGCCGCCTGGAGGGCAAGAGTTCGCTCGGGCGCCTCGGGCTCGTCACTCACTCCACGGCCGGGTTCATCGACCCCGGTTTCTCGGGCCACGTGACCCTCGAACTCTCCAACGTCGCGACGCTGCCGATCAAGCTGTGGCCGGGGATGAAGATCGGGCAGCTCTGTCTGTTCCGGCTGACGTCGTCCGCCGAGGAGCCCTACGGCTCCCAGCGGTACGGCTCGCGCTACCAGGGCCAGCGCGGACCCACCGCCTCACGGTCCTTCCTCAATTTCCATCGGACCCAGGTGTGAGCATGAACGACCAGAACGACGTGCGCGAGAACCTCACGTACGAGAAGTTCGGCGGGGCCATCCGCGAGCTCGCGCAGACCATCGCCGACGACGGCTACGAGCCCGACATCGTGGTCTCCATCGCGCGCGGCGGCGTCTTCGTCGCGGGCGGTCTCGCCTACGCCCTCGACTGCAAGAACATCCACCTCGTGAACGTGGAGTTCTACACCGGCGTCGGCACCACGCTCGAAATGCCGGTCATGCTCGCCCCCGTGCCCAACGCGATCGACTTCTCCGGCAAGAAGGTGCTGATCACCGACGACGTCGCCGACACAGGCAAGACGCTGAAGCTGGTGTACGACTTCTGCGTCGCCCACGTCGCCGAGGTCCGCAGCGCGGTCATCTACGAGAAGTCCCACTCCCTCGTGAAGTGCGAGTACGTGTGGAAGCGCACCGACGACTGGATCAACTTCCCCTGGTCCGTCGAGCCGCCCGTCGTACGGCGTGAGGGCCAGGTCCTGGACGCCTGACCGGCAGCCCCCGCAGCACCACGAAGGCCCCGCCGGGCGGAACCCGGCGGGGTTTCGTCGTTCGTCCGCCGCGTACGCCTAGATCGTGCCCAGCTTGATCAGCGAGAGCAGCGCGACCAGCTGGATCGCGGAGGCGCCGAGCGCCTTCGGCCAGGGCAGGTCGTGCGACTTGCTCACCATCGACGTGAACAGCGCCCCGGCCGCCAGCCAGGTCGCCCAGCCGAGCACCTGGACCAGGCCGTTGTCGCCGCCCAGGAACAGGGCCAGGAGCAGACGCGGGGCGTCCGTCAGGGCCATGATCAGCATGGAGAGGCCCACCGTCGGCTGCCAGGCTCCGTCGCCGCCGAGCTGGCGGGCCATCGTGTGCGTCACCGCGCCCAGGATCAGACCGCCGAGCACGAAGACGAGGCCGGTGACGAGGACCACCGGGACCGCCGTCGCCAGCGTGGTGCTGATGACGTCCTCGCGGGCCTTGTCGAAGCCGAAGATCGCCAGCATTCCGTAGAGGAACGTGATGATCAGCGCCGGGCCCCACACCGGGTAGTCCCGCATCTGCCAGAACGTCGGGCCCGGCCGCATCACGATGCCGGACACGAGCTCCTTCCAGGGCAGCCGCGGGCCGCTCGGGGCCGGCGCCGCGCCCGCGCGGTAGGTCGCGCCGTCGCCGTACGGGTCCTCGCCGACGCTGAACGCCTGGGTGTGGCCCGGGTTGTTCGCGTACGGGTCCCCGGCGGGCGCGTAGCCCTGCGGGCCGCCCTGCCCCTGGTAGTACGGGTCGCCGAAGTACTCCGGCTCGTCCGGCTGCGGGTAGGGCTGCCGGTACTGCGGCCCGCCGTCCCCGTACTGCGGCGGCTGTCCCTGCCCGTAGCCCGGCGGTCGCTGCTGTCCCTGCCCCTGCCCATGCCCGTACTGCGGCTGCTGCCGATCGCCCGGCCACTGCTGTGCCGGTGCCTGCTGCTGCCCTTGCTGTTGCGGTTGCCGCGGGGGGCGGTTGTTGTCCCGGCCGCCGCGTCCCATCCTGAATCCAGCCACGAATCGAACGTACCTGTTCCGCCGGGGTGCCAACCGGGGGCGGCCGGAACCGGGCGCCTTTGCGGCTGAGCTGTGACATCCCCTAGGGGGCGGCCGCGGGCCCGGGCGCGGTACGTACGGAGGGTGGGGCGATGTGGTTGAATCCGGGCCGATTTACACGGCTGACCCCGAAGCTGGAGGTAGCCGTTACATTGCCTACGTATGACGCAAACATCGCACTCGTAGCGTTAAGGACGACCGTCCTCAGACCGGCCGGTCCTCCGTGAAGGTCACCCTGCCCGACGGCCGCGTCGCCAAGCTGATCAGGACCAGCGCCCTCAGCCGCAGCCGCACGAGAAGAAGGAGCAGGCGCGCGACGCGAAGGCGGACCGGACCGCGACCGGGGTCGTGCCCAGGGGCGGGGTCAGGGCGGGCGCCGAGGGCGTGTCCGACGGGTCGTCCGACCGGACCCCGATGCTGGCCGCCGGGGGCGGTATCGCCGCCGCGGGCGCCGCCGGCCTCGGCTTCGCGATGCTGCGCCGCCGCGACCACCAGCGCTGACCCGCCGTCGCCGCGACGCGAAGCGGCCGGCTCCGCCCTCGGGCAGAACCGGCCGCTTCGGTGTGCGTACGACAGGTGCGTACGCACCGGTGTTACTTCACCGGCTCCGGCTCAGGCGCGTCCTCCGCCTCGGCGGTGCCGGCCGGGTCGGCCGGGGTCTTCACCGAGTCGAGGAGGAGCTGGGCCACGTCCACGACCTGGAGGTTCTCCTTGGCCTTGCCGTCGTTCTTCTTGCCGTTGACGGAGTCCGTCAGCATGACGAGGCAGAACGGGCAGGCCGTCGAGACGATGTCCGGGTTGAGGGAGAGGGCCTCGTCGACGCGCTCGTTGTTGATGCGCTTGCCGATCCGCTCCTCCATCCACATGCGCGCACCACCGGCGCCGCAGCAGAAGCCGCGCTCCTTGTGGCGGTGCATCTCCTGCTGGCGCAGGCCCGGGACGGCCGACATGATCTCGCGCGGAGGCGTGTAGACCTTGTTGTGACGGCCCAGGTAGCACGGGTCGTGGTAGGTGATCAGACCGTCGACCGGGGTGACCGGGACCAGCTTGCCCTCATCGATGAGGTGCTGGAGCAGCTGCGTGTGGTGGATGACCTCGAACTCGCCGCCCAGCTGCGGGTATTCGTTCGCGATCGTGTTGAAGCAGTGCGGGCAGGTCGCGACGATCTTCTTCGACGACTTCGGCTTCTTCGTCGACTCGTCTTCGTCGTCCTCGCCGTACGCCATGTTCAGCATCGCGACGTTCTCCTGGCCGAGCTGCTGGAACAGCGGCTCGTTGCCGAGGCGGCGGGCCGAGTCACCGGTGCACTTCTCGTCGCCGCCCATGATCGCGAACTTGACGCCCGCCATGTGCAGCAGTTCCGCGAAGGCCTTGGTGGTCTTCTTCGCCCGGTCCTCGAGCGCGCCCGCGCAGCCGACCCAGTACAGGTAGTCGACCTCGGTGAGGTCCTCGATGTCCTTGCCGACGATCGGGACCTCGAAGTCGACCTCCTTGGTCCACTCCACGCGCTGCTTCTTGGCGAGCCCCCAGGGGTTGCCCTTCTTCTCCAGGTTCTTGAGCATCGTGCCCGCCTCGGACGGGAACGCGGACTCGATCATCACCTGGTAGCGGCGCATGTCGACGATGTGGTCGATGTGCTCGATGTCGACCGGGCACTGCTCGACGCAGGCGCCGCACGTGGTGCAGGACCACAGGACGTCGGGGTCGATTACGCCGTTCTCTTCGAGGGTGCCGATCAGGGGGCGCTCGGCCTCCGCAAGGGCGGCCGCGGGCACGTCCTTGAGCTGCTCCTCGGTCGCCTTCTCGTTGCCCTCCATGTCCTTGCCGCCGCCCGCGAGGAGGTACGGGGCCTTGGCGTGCGCGTGGTCGCGCAGGGACATGATCAGGAGCTTGGGGGAGAGCGGCTTGCCCGTGTTCCAGGCGGGGCACTGCGACTGGCAGCGCCCGCACTCGGTGCAGGTGGAGAAGTCGAGGATGCCCTTCCAGGAGAAGTGCTCGATCTGCGAGACGCCGTAGACGTCGTCCTCGCCCGGGTCCTCGAAGTCGACGAGCTCGCCGTTGGACGCCATCGGCTGGAGCGCGCCGAGCGCGACGCCGCCCTGCGACTCGCGCTTGAAGAAGATGTTCGGGAAGGCCAGGAAGCGGTGCCAGGCCACGCCCATGTCGGTCTTGAGGGCGACGGTGATCATCCAGATGAAGGACGTCGCGATCTTCAGGCCGGCGAAGAAGTAGGTCAGGTTCTGGAGCGTGGACAGGTCCATGCCGCGGAACCAGGAGACGACCGGGTACGAGACGAAGAACGAGGCCTCGTAGCTGTCGACGTGGTGCTGGGCGCCTTCGAGGGCGTGCAGCGTGAAGATGCAGATGCCGACGATGAGGATGACGGCCTCGACGAAGTACGCCTGGCCCGTGTTCGAGCCCGCGAAGCGGGACTTGCGGCCCGGGCGCCCCGGCCGGTTGAGCTGCCGGATGACGATGAGCGTCAGGATGCCGAGCGCGGTCATCGTGCCGAGGAACTCGACGAAGACGTTGTACGGCGCCCAGTCACCGATGACCGGCAGGATCCAGTCGGCCTGGAAGAGCTGGCCGATGGCGTTGACGATCGTCAGGAGCAGCGAGAAGAAGCCCACGGCCACGAACCAGTGCGCGACGCCGACGATGCCCCACTTGTTCATGCGGGTGTGGCCGAGGAACTCCTTGGCCACGGTGATCGTGCGCTGCGCGGGATCGTCCGTGCGCGTACCGGCCGGGACGTTCTGGCCGAGCCGCACGAAGCGGTAGATCTGCACGATGGCACGGCCGAACAGCGCTACGCCGACCGCGATTAGGACCAGCGACACGATGATCGCGGCGAGTTGCATGAGGGGGCTCCTCGGGCCTGCGAGGTGGGGTACGGGGGACGGGCTCGAACGGATTACTAAGCAGTAACTTATCCAGTCCACCTGAGCGTACCCACTTCTGACGCCGCACTGTAGCCGCGCAGGCGGTGATCTGTGTCGCTCAGCGTGCCCTGAGGGGCGACGGGATATCCATCGTGTTATTCACCACATATGGGGACATAACAAACTAACTTGTTGTCGTCCACGACGATCGAACCGAATGGGCGTCCCCATGCCAGCTCCCGCCACGTACCTCGTCACCGGTGGTGCCGGATTCATCGGCTCGCACCTGGCCGATGCGCTGCTCGGCCAGGGCCACACCGTGATCGTGCTCGACGACCTGTCCACCGGCGCCCGGGCCAACCTCGCCGCCGCCTGGTCCGACCCCCGGCTGCGCTTCGTGCGCGGCTCGGTCCTGGACGAGCGCGTGGTCGACGAACTCACCGCGCGCTGCGACACCGTGGTCCATCTGGCCCCCGTCACCGGCACCGTCGGCGCGGCCGCCCTGCGCCACGGCAGGAGGCTGCTGATCGCCGCCGCCGACGCCTGCGGCGAGGCGGCCGCGGGCGCCGTCGTCGTGCGCCACGGCGACACCGTCGGGCCGCGCCAGTCGCCCGTGCACGCCACCGTGCTGACCCGCCTCGTGCGCCGCGCGGTCGCGGGCGAACCGCTCGCCGTGCACGGCGACGGCGAGCGCTCCCACCGCTTCCTCGACGTCGCCGACGCCATCGAAGCGCTGCTCGCCCTGCTGGCCCACCCGGGCGCGCCCGGCGGCGAGTTCGACATCGTGGGCGACCAGGAGATCGCCGTCCTGGCCCTGGCCGAGCGCACGGTGGCCCGCAGCGGCAGCGCCTCCCCGGTACGCCACTTCCCGTACGTCGTCGACCGCGTCCCGCACCGCGCGTTCGCCCAGGGCGCGCCCCGCCCCCTCGACGCGACGCCGCTGCGCGAACTGACCGGCTGGCGGCCGCGGTGCGGGCTCGACGCCATCCTCGACGCGGCCATCGCGCGGGCGCGCGGCGAGGCCCCCGTCGTCCTGCCCGGCCTTCGAGCGCCCGCCGCCTCGCCGGCCGGCCGGCACCTCGGCTGAGGGGGCGCCGACATGCTGCACGGGCTCGCGGCCGCGACGGCCGCCCTCGTCCTGACCGCCGTGCTCGCGGCCGTCATCCGCGCCCTGATGCTGAGGTCCGGCCGCGGGGGCGGCGACGCCGTCCCGCACCTGGGCGGCATCGCCGTCGCCGTCGCCACCCTGGGCGTGGCCTGCGCGGGGCCGCTGCTCGGTGTCGCCGCGCTCGGCACCGGGGTGGCCCCGCTGCTCGCCGCGGCCGGGGCGGTCGCGCTGCTCGGCCTGGTCGGCGATCTGCGCCCGCTGGGCATGCGGGTCCGCCTGGTGGCGCAGGCCGCCGCCGCCACCGTGGTGGTCGCGCTGGCCGGACTCTCGCCGGGCGCGGGCGCGCTCGCGGTGCTGTGGATCGTGTTCGTCACCAACGCCTTCCAGCTCCTGGACAACTCCGACGGCGCGATGGGCGCGGTCGCCGCCGTCACCGCGCTCGGCCTCGCGGTGTGCGCGATTGCCGAGGGACGCCCGGGCCACGGGCTGCTCCTGAGCGTGCTGGCCGCGGCCCTCACCGGCTTCCTGCTGCACAACTGGCATCCGGCGCGCATCCACCTCGGCGACTGCGGCTCCCTGTTCACCGGCTTCCTGCTCGCCGCGTCCGCGGTGACCGTGCACACCCGGGCGCCCGGGGAGCAGACCACCGCCGAACTGTTCGCGCTGACCCTCGTCGTCCTGACCGACACCGTGCTGGTCCTGGTCTCCCGGGGCCGCGCGGGCCGCCCGCTGCTGCGCGGCGGGGGCGACCACATCGCGCACCGGCTGCGGAAGCTGGGTCTGACCACCCAGGGCTCGGCCGTGGTGCTCGGCGTCGCGTCGCTGGCCGCCACGATCGTCGGGCTCCAGATCCACGACGGGCGCATCGCCCCCGTCGCGGCGCTGCCGCTCGCCCTCGCGGTGCCCGTCGCGGTGGTGGTGCTGCTGCGGGTCCCGGTGTACGGGCCCGCCTCGCGCCGCCGCGCCCCGCGGGCCCGCGCCCACAGGAGCGCCACGGCCTCCGTCGACCTCGCGGGGGGCCGCGGATGAACTCGTTGACAGCGCTGACAGCAGGGAGCTGTACGCACATGTGGGAGACCCTTCGACGCCACCTGCGCCGCATGGTGCGCCGCCTCGGCATCGACGTCGTACGCCACCGCCCGGGCGGCCGCGAACTGGTGCGGCTGCTGGGCCGGTACGAGATCGACCTGGTCCTCGACGTCGGCGCGCACCGGGGCGACTTCGCCGCCGAGCTGCGCGAGGCCGGCTACCGGGGCCGCATCGTCTCCTTCGAGCCGCTGCGCGAGCCCCGCGCCGAACTGCGCCACCGTGCCGCCCTCGACGACACCTGGAGCGTGCTGCCGTACGCGCTCGGCGATCACAGCGGCAGGGCCACCCTCAACATCTCCGGCGACTGCGGCCCCGCCAGCTCCCTGCTGCCGATGCTGCCCCGCCACCGCGCGGCGGCCCCCCGCACCGCGTACACCGGCGACGTCATCGTGGAGGTGCGCCGCCTGGACGAGGTGTGGGAGCAGGTCACCGCGCCCGGCGAGCGGGTCTTCGTCAAGCTCGACGTGCAGGGGTACGAGGCCCAAGTCCTGGACGGGGCAGGGCAGTTCGCGGACGAGATCTGCGGGGTGGCGATCGGGGCGCCGCTGGTGCCGTTGTTCGAGGGCGGCAAGCTCTTCGACGAGCTGCTCGCGCAGACCCGCGACGGGCTCGGCCTGACGCTGATGTCCCTGGAGCCGGGCCTCACCGATCCGCGCGACGGCCGGATGCTCCGGTGCGGCCTGGTGCTGCTGCGCGAGGACGGTCCGGCAGCGGGCGAGCAGGTACCCGCGCAGGTGGCCGCGGTGGTGTGAGAGCGCCTCTGAGCTGCGCGAACGCATTCCATTGCAGATAAGCGCAGGATAAAACTTGAGTCGCCTGGACTCAGCTCTGTTGACGCGATGCGGGACGTCATGCATCCTTGAGCCAGATCCACTCAAGTAGTCATCTGGAGGAACCGAAATGGCACGTGCGGTCGGCATCGACCTGGGCACGACTAACTCCGTCGTCAGCGTTCTTGAAGGCGGCGAGCCCACCGTCATCACCAACGCAGAGGGCGCCAGGACCACGCCGTCCGTCGTCGCCTTCGCGAAGAACGGCGAGGTGCTGGTCGGCGAGGTCGCCAAGCGCCAGGCGGTCACCAACGTCGACAGGACCATCCGGTCGGTCAAGCGCCACATGGGCACCGACTGGAAGATCGAGCTCGACGGCAAGAGCTTCAACCCGCAGCAGATGAGCGCCTTCATCCTGCAGAAGCTGAAGCGCGACGCGGAGGCCTACCTCGGCGAGAAGGTCACCGACGCGGTCATCACCGTGCCAGCGTACTTCAACGACTCCGAGCGCCAGGCCACCAAGGAGGCCGGTGAGATCGCGGGCCTCAACGTCCTGCGCATCGTCAACGAGCCGACGGCCGCGGCCCTCGCCTACGGCCTCGACAAGGACGACCAGACGATCCTCGTCTTCGACCTCGGTGGCGGCACCTTCGACGTGTCCCTTCTGGAGATCGGCGACGGCGTCGTCGAGGTGAAGGCCACCAACGGTGACAACCACCTCGGTGGTGACGACTGGGACCAGCGCGTCGTCGACTACCTGGTGAAGCAGTTCCAGTCCGGTCACGGCGTGGACCTGTCCAAGGACAAGATGGCCCTCCAGCGCCTCCGTGAGGCCGCCGAGAAGGCCAAGATCGAGCTGTCCTCGTCCACCGAGACCTCGATCAACCTGCCCTACATCACGGCGTCCGCCGAGGGCCCGCTGCACCTGGACGAGAAGCTCACGCGCGCCCAGTTCCAGCAGCTCACCAGCGACCTCCTGGAGCGCTGCAAGACGCCGTTCCACAACGTCATCAAGGACGCGGGCATCAACCTGTCCGAGATCGACCACGTCGTTCTCGTCGGTGGCTCCACCCGCATGCCGGCCGTCGCCGAGCTCGTCAAGGAGCTGACCGGCGGCAACGAGGCCAACAAGGGCGTCAACCCGGACGAGGTCGTCGCCATCGGCGCCGCCCTCCAGGCCGGTGTCCTCAAGGGCGAGGTCAAGGACGTCCTGCTCCTCGACGTCACCCCGCTGTCCCTCGGCATCGAGACCAAGGGAGGGATCATGACCAAGCTCATCGAGCGCAACACCACGATCCCGACCAAGCGCTCCGAGATCTTCACGACGGCCGAGGACAACCAGCCGTCCGTGCAGATCCAGGTCTACCAGGGCGAGCGCGAGATCGCGGCGTACAACAAGAAGCTCGGGATGTTCGAGCTGACCGGTCTGCCGCCGGCCCCGCGCGGTGTCCCGCAGATCGAGGTCGCCTTCGACATCGACGCCAACGGCATCATGCACGTGACCGCGAAGGACCTCGGCACGGGCAAGGAGCAGAAGATGACCGTCACCGGCGGCTCCTCGCTGCCGAAGGACGAGGTCAACCGCATGCGCGAGGAGGCCGAGCAGTACGCGGAGGAGGACCACCGCCGCCGCGAGGCCGCCGAGTCCCGCAACCAGGGCGAGCAGCTCGTCTACCAGACCGAGAAGTTCCTCAAGGACAACGAGGAGAAGGTCCCGGGCGAGGTCAAGACCGAGGTCGAGGCCGCCGTCGCCGAGCTGAAGGAGAAGCTCAAGGGCGAGGACACGGCCGAGATCCGCACCGCCACCGAGAAGGTCGCCGCCGTCTCGCAGAAGCTGGGCCAGGCCATGTACGCCGACGCCCAGGCCGCGCAGGGCGCCGCCGGTGCCGAGGGCACCGAGCAGGCCCACCCCGCCGGTGACGACGACGTGGTCGACGCCGAGATCGTCGACGACGAGAAGCCGAAGGGTGGCGCCGCCTGATGACGGAGGAGACCCCGGGCTTCGAGGAGAAGCCCGACGTCCCCTCCGGCGCTCAGGAAGACGCCGAGCCGAAGGCCGCCGAATCCTCCGAGGAGGACAAGGCGGCCCCGGCCGGGGACGCAGCCAAGGACATCGCCCTTCAGGCCCAGCTGGACCAGGCCCAGACGGCGCTCACCGAGCGCACCGCGGACCTCCAGCGCCTCCAGGCCGAGTACCAGAACTACCGCCGCCGCGTGGAGCGGGACCGCGTCACGGTCAAGGAGATCGCCGTCGCCGGCCTCCTGACCGAGCTGCTGCCCACGCTCGACGACATCGGCCGGGCCCGGGAACACGGGGAGCTGACCGGCGGCTTCAAGTCGGTGGCCGAATCCCTGGAGACGGTCGCCGCGAAGATGGGCCTCCAGCAGTTCGGCAAGGAGGGCGAGCCCTTCGACCCGACGGTCCACGAGGCCCTGATGCACAGCTACGCGCCGGACGTCACCGAGACGACCTGTGTGGCGATCCTGCAACCGGGATACCGGATCGGTGAGCGTACGATCCGCCCCGCGCGGGTCGCGGTGGCCGAGCCCCAGCCGGGTGCGGCCGCCAAGGAGGAGAAGTCGGACGACGAGGAGAGCGGTGGCCCCGACAAGGGCTGACGCGGCGGTCATGAATGACGTGATCGTTCGGAAGGAGGGACGTCGATGAACACGAAGGACTTCGTCGAGAAGGACTACTACAAGGTTCTCGGCGTCCCCAAGGACGCCACCGACGCCGAGATCAAGAAGGCGTACCGCAAGCTCGCGCGCGAGAACCACCCCGACGCCAACAAGGGCGACACCAAGGCGGAGGAGCGCTTCAAGGAGATCTCCGAGGCCAACGACATCCTCGGTGACCCCAAGAAGCGCAAGGAGTACGACGAGGCGCGCGCCCTGTTCGGCAACGGGGGCTTCCGGGCCGGTCCCGGCGCGGGCGGCAGCTTCAACTTCGACCTCGGTGACCTCTTCGGCGGGCAGCAGCCCGGCGGGGGCGGCGCCGGTGCCGGCGGCTTCGGCGGCGGGCTCGGCGACGTGTTCGGCGGCCTGTTCAACCGGGGCGGCGCGGGTGCCGGTACGCGCACCCAGCCGCGCCGGGGGCAGGACCTGGAGTCCGAGGTGACGCTGAGCTTCACCGAGGCGGTCGACGGGGCCACGGTCCCGATCCGGCTCTCCAGCCAGGCGCCCTGCAAGGCCTGTTCGGGTACCGGCGACAAGAACGGCACCCCCCGGGTGTGCCCGACCTGCGTCGGCACCGGTCAGGTCTCGCGGGGCTCGGGCGGCGGCTTCTCGCTGACCGACCCGTGCGTGGACTGCAAGGGCCGCGGCCTGATCGCCGAGAACCCCTGCGACGTCTGCAAGGGCAGCGGGCGGGCCCGTTCCTCGCGCACCATGCAGGTGCGCATCCCGGCCGGGGTCAGCAACAACCAGCGCATCCGGCTGCGCGGCAAGGGCGCGCCGGGTGAACGGGGCGGCCACGCGGGCGACTTGTACGTCGTCGTGCACGTCGACACCCACCCGGTGTTCGGCCGCAAGGACGACAACCTCACCGTCACGGTGCCGGTCACCTTCACCGAGGCCGCCCTGGGCGCCGAGGTCAAGGTGCCCACGCTCGGCGGGCCGCCGGTCACCCTGAAACTGCCTGCGGGCACCCCCAACGGCCGCACGATGCGGGCCCGCGGCAAGGGAGCGGTCCGCAAGGACGGCACCCGGGGCGACCTGCTGGTCACGGTCGAGGTGACCGTGCCCAAGGAGCTGGACGACAAGGCCCGCGAGGCCTTGGAGACCTACCGCGAGGCGACCGCGGGCCAGGACCCGCGGGCAGAACTGTTCCAGGCCGCGAAGGGAGCATGAGATGGACCCGCGCCAGCGTCGACAGCCTCCATTCGGCAACAGGGCCTATGAGTTGACCGACGAGACGCCGGTGTACGTCATCTCGGTCGCGGCCCAGCTCTCGGGTCTGCACCCGCAGACCCTGCGCCAGTACGACCGCCTCGGCCTGGTCTCTCCCGACCGCACGGCCGGGCGCGGCCGGCGCTACTCGGCCCGCGACATCGAACTGCTGCGAGCGGTCCAGCAGTTGTCGCAGGACGAGGGCATCAACCTGGCGGGCATCAAGCGCATCATCGAGCTGGAGAACCAGGTCGCCGCCCTCCAGGCGAGAGTGGCCGAGCTGTCCTCCGCGGTCGAGGGCGCGGCCATCGCCATGCAGCAGCGCGAGGCCCAGGTGCACGCCTCCTACCGGCGCGACCTGGTCCCGTACCAGGACGTCCAGCAGGCCGGTGCGCTGGTCGTCTGGCGGCCCAAGAGGCCCCAGGAATAGGCCGGTTGGCGCCGGTCGCCGTACGCAGCCGAGAGGTCCGTCGTCCCGTCGCGGGGCGCGGGCCTCTCGCGCGTGGTGATCGCGGTGAACCGGCGTCGTACGGGGATAAGGTCATCGGGCTCGGTCGCGGGGAGGCGCCAGGGAGGCGGGGGAGAGCATGTCTGAGCAGGTGCCGCATCCGCACGGCGCGGATCGGCTGTGCGGGCCCGCGGAGCGGGCGTACGCGGACGCCCTGCGGGCCGGGCGGATCCCCCGCGAGGCGGCCGGCGAGGCGAGCTGTCTGATCGATCTGGGGCTGCTCCACCCCGATCCGGCCGCCCCCGACTGGCTCCTGCCGACCTCCCCGCAGGCGGTGATGGCGCGGCTGCTGCGCGGCATCCACCAGGACATCGCGGCGAGCCAGGCCCGTACGGGCGCGGTGGTGGCGGCGTTCGAACGGTTCGCGGCGCTCGGCGCGCCGGTGGTGTCGGGCGGCGAGGCCATCCGGGTCCTGGACGGCATCCCCCGCATCAACGCGGCCATCGACGACGCGATAGCCGGTTGTACCACCGAGTCGCTCACCATCCAGCCCCGCGGCATCCGGCCCGAGCGCGTCCTGTCCCAGGCGCTGCCCCGGGCCCTGGACATGCTGGACCGCGGGGTGCGCATCCGCACCCTCTACACCCATGTCGCCCGCTACGGCCCCGGTCTCGGTGACTATCTGCGGGAGTTGGAGGGCAGGGCGGTGGAGGTGCGCACCCTGGACGAGGTCACCGACCGCCTGCTGCTCTTCGACCGCACGGTGGCGATCATCCCGGCCGCCGCGGACGACACCAGCGCCCTGGAGCTGCGCCATCCGGCGCTCGTCGGCTTCCTCGCCACCGTCTTCGAGCGGCTGTGGCGGCTCGCGGTGCCGCTGGCCGAGACGATGCCGGTGGCCACCGACATCGAGGGCATCACCCATCGCGAGCGGGTCATCGCGGCGCTGCTCGCCGAGGGCCACCAAGACGCGGTGATCGCGCAGCGGCTCGGCATCAGCGTGCGCACCTGCCGCCACCACATCAGCCGGCTCGCCGCGGCGCTCGGCAGCGGCAGCCGTACCCAACTCGGCGTCCGCATCGCCCAGTCGGGGCTCGACGCCCACCCCCGGTGACCCGCGGTCACTCGTCGTGCCGGACATGTCGGCCTTTGGTGCGCCTCCGGTTGATGCAGTGCAGCAACATGATGGTGGTGGCCGGGCGGCTCCCGATGCATCGTGGTGAGCAGGATGAACAGCTCGACTCGACGGGAAGCGGGGCCGGGAGGCGGCGAGGTGGATGCCGCGGCCGCGGCTTCGCCCGTGCGCGGTGTCCACGACGGTCCTTCCACCGGTGGAACCGGGTGTTCCTGTCCGCGCCCGTACCCGCGGTGACGGGTTCAGGCGTCCTGGTCCAGGATGCCGGACTGGGCGATGAGGAAGCCGAGTTGGGCCCGGCTGCCGCTGCCGAGGGCGGCCGCGAGCTTGGCGATGTGGGCGCGGCAGGTGCGGACGTTCATCCCGAGCCGTCGGGCGATGGCCTCGTCGACATGCCCCTCCACCAGGAGCTTGGCGATGGAGCGCTGGACGCCGGTGATGCCGGACGTCTCCTGGCGGTAGGGCACCTCGTCGTCCCAGGGAACGGCGTGCTGCCAGAACTGGTCGAAGACGCCCACCAGGTACTGCACGAGTCCCTCGTGGCGCAGCTCCAGGGCGACTTGGCGGTCGCTGCGCGCGGGGATGAAGGCGATCTTGCGGTCCATGATGATGAGCCGGTCGATGATCTCCTCCAGGGTCCGCACCTCCAGACCGTACGGAGCGATCCGTTCCACGTAGCCGATGGTGGCCGAGTGGTGGCGGGCGGTGTGCTGGTAGAGGGTGCGCATCCGGACGCCGCGGGCGATCAGCGGCTCGATGCGGCGGAGCCCGGCCTCGAAGCTCTCGGGCCGGCGCCCGCTTCCGGGCTGGATGATGAGCAGTTCCTCGGTGCACTCGTTGATGACGCCGTCGAGTGTCGCGTTGATGAGCTCCAGGCCTTCGAGGACCGTGATCGCGTGCGTGCCGGTGGTGGCGGGGGTGGCGATCGACATGAATGGCTCGAAGGTGTCGGCGAGGGCGACCGAGAGCTTTCTGCGTTCCTGGATCTCGCGTTCCAGCGGCTGGGTCAGCAGGTTGAGCACCACCGTGGGCGGAACCGGGCGCAGCAACTGGGCGTCGTCGGGATCGGGGCGCAGCAGGGTGAGATCGACCAGACATGGGGCGGGATCGGCTTCTGAGCGGGTAATCCCGCCCGTACGCAGGGCAAGGGCGTACAGAGCCGCCCCCGCCTCACACAGATCAACCGGGCCGTGATCGTGTCCTATATGCCCCTGTTTCAACCTAGTTGCACCCCCCTCATCCTTTTGAATTACAGGAACATGATGCCTGGCTGCGCTGGTGCAAGTGGCCGGAGTGAGCCATCGTCGTATCCGCGGGGGGAGGTAATGATCAAAAGAGGTGGAGATCGGCCATGAGCAGGATGGTTCGAGCACTAAGCACGACAGCCGTTGTGGCGGCTGCTCTCTGCGCTCTCTCGGCGCCTGGGGACCTCACTTGGGACACCCACCCCGCGAACTCACAAGGCGCGACCACCCAGGACCTCACCTGGGAGATCGGGCCCAGGACCGTGGCGATAGGCGCGGACCTCACCTGGGAGTCGGCTCCTGCGGGTGCTGTCGCATGAGCTTCCCGCCCGATGACCGCACCTTCCGCCGCGAAATGGCCACGGCCTACCGTTCGGGGTGGCATTTCATCGACCTCGCCACCGCGGTTCCGCACCGTGGCGATTCGTTGATGGTCACCCTGCTCGGTGAGCCCATCCTGATCGCCCGTGAGGACGACGAGGACGTCCGCGCCTACCGGTGCCTGCGCCGACCGCGCGGGGCACCGCAGCCCATCCGCTGCGTTGTCCGGTACGGCATGGTCTTCGTCAATCTCGACCAACGTGACCACCAGCTTTTCGAGTCGGAGGCTCAACCCGATTCATCCACCGCCACCCCCCGCAGTGCCTGACGCGATCCCCCGTCGTTGTACATCGCGCAGGCGCTTCCCCCACACAGCGGCGCCATCGTGGACCTGAACACGGTGGCGCCGCTGTGCTGCCCGGACCGTTTCGGCCGGCCCGTCAGACGTTGCCCATCGCCCGGGTCAGCCTGACCTCGATCAGCACCCGGTCCGGGTTCTCCCGCGGGGCCCGCTGATAGCGCTCCTCGTACCGCTTCTCCGCGTCCGCGATCAGCTCGGGCTCCGTGCGCACGAACGCGCGGCCCTCCAGCGTCGCCCAGCGCCTGCCCTCCAGTTGGCAGAGCGCCACCCGCGCCCCTTCCGGATCGGCCTCGACCGCCGCCAGGACGTGGGCGACCTTGCGGCTGAACCGGTTGGTGATGATCCGGGCGAGCCCCGCCTCGGGGTCGTACGTCGCCCCCACCGGCACCACATGCGGCGAGCCGTCCGGCCGCTGCGTCGTCAAGGTGCAGATGTGGCGCTCGCGCCAGAAGCTGAGATAGGCGCTGTCGGGCGCGTGTACGTCTTTGGCCATGGCCAGAAACCTAGCGGCAGCTTTTCCTTTTCCCTGCCTTGAGCGGAATGGGCTCAACTTTGTGTACGTTGGAAGAGTCATAGGTACTGCCGCCACGCCCAGACGTACGACGAGGAGGAGCGAACGCACGTGGATGCCGAGCTGACCAACAAGAGCCGGGACGCGATCAACGCCGCGAGCAGCCGGGCCGTCGCCGGGGGCCACCCGGATCTGACCCCCGCGCATCTGCTGCTCGCCCTCCTGGAGGGCCAGGACAACGAGAACGTCGTCGATCTGCTGGCCGCGGTGGAGGCCGACCAGGCCGCCGTGCGCTCCGGCGCCGAGCGGATCCTGGCCGCGCTGCCCAGCGTGACCGGCTCCACCGTCGCCCCGCCCCAGCCCAACCGCGAACTGCTCGCCGTCATCGCCGACGCCGCGCAGCGCGCCAAGGAGCTGGGTGATGAGTACCTGTCCACCGAGCACCTCCTGATCGCCCTGGCCGCCAAGGGCGGGCAGGCCGGTGAGATCCTCTCCGGGCAGGGGGCCACCGCCAGGAAGCTCCTGGACGCGTTCGAGACGAGCAGGGGAGGGCGCCGGGTGACCACACCGGACCCGGAGGGTCAGTACAAGGCGCTGGAGAAGTTCGGTACGGACTTCACGGCCGCCGCCCGCGAGGGCAAGCTCGACCCGGTCATCGGCCGGGACCAGGAGATCCGCCGGGTCGTCCAGGTCCTGTCGCGCCGCACCAAGAACAACCCGGTGCTCATCGGCGAGCCCGGCGTCGGCAAGACCGCCGTCGTCGAGGGCCTCGCCCAGCGCATCGTGAAGGGCGACGTACCGGAGTCGCTGAAGAACAAGCGCCTCGTCTCGCTCGACCTGGGGGCCATGGTCGCCGGCGCCAAGTACCGCGGCGAGTTCGAGGAGCGCCTCAAGACGGTCCTCTCCGAGATCAAGGAGAGCGACGGCCAGATCATCACGTTCATCGACGAGCTCCACACCGTCGTCGGCGCGGGCGCCGGCGGTGACTCGGCGATGGACGCGGGCAACATGCTCAAGCCCATGCTGGCCCGCGGCGAGCTGCGCATGGTCGGCGCCACCACCCTCGACGAGTACCGCGAGCGCATCGAGAAGGACCCGGCCCTGGAGCGCCGCTTCCAGCAGGTGCTGGTCGCCGAGCCGTCCGTCGAGGACACCATCGCCATCCTGCGCGGCCTCAAGGGGCGCTACGAGGCCCACCACAAGGTGCAGATCGCGGACGGCGCCCTGGTGGCCGCCGCCACCCTCTCCGACCGGTACATCACCTCGCGCTTCCTGCCGGACAAGGCCATCGACCTCGTCGACGAGGCCGCCTCCCGGCTCCGTATGGAGATCGACTCCTCGCCGGTCGAGATCGACGAACTCCAGCGTTCCGTCGACCGGTTGCGCATGGAGGAGCTGGCGCTGAAGAACGAGACGGACGCCGGCTCGATCCAGCGCCTGGACAAGCTCCGCAAGGACCTCGCCGACAAGGAGGAGGAGCTGCGCGGCCTCACCGCCCGCTGGGAGAAGGAGAAGCAGGGCCTCAACCGGGTCGGTGAGCTGAAGGAGAAGCTCGACGAACTGCGCGGCCAGGCCGAACGCGCCCAGCGCGACGGCGACTTCGACACCGCCTCCAAGCTTCTGTACGGCGAAATCCCGGGCCTGGAGCGGGAGTTGGAGGAGGCCGCCGAGGAGGAGGCCGAGCAGGAGAAGTCCAAGGACGCCAAGGACACCATGGTCAAGGAGGAGGTCGGCCCCGACGACATCGCCGATGTGGTGGGCGCCTGGACCGGCATCCCCGCGGGCCGCCTCCTGGAGGGCGAGACGCAGAAGCTGCTGCGCATGGAGGACGAGCTCGGCAAGCGCCTGATCGGCCAGTCCGAGGCCGTGCGGGCGGTCTCCGACGCGGTGCGCCGCACCCGGGCCGGCATCGCCGACCCCGACCGGCCCACCGGCTCGTTCCTCTTCCTCGGCCCCACCGGCGTCGGCAAGACCGAACTCGCCAAGGCGCTCGCCGACTTCCTGTTCGACGACGAGCGGGCCATGGTCCGCATCGACATGTCGGAGTACGGCGAGAAGCACAGCGTGGCCCGGCTGGTCGGCGCGCCCCCCGGCTACGTCGGTTACGAGGAGGGCGGCCAGCTCACCGAGGCCGTCCGCCGCCGCCCGTACTCGGTGGTGCTGCTCGACGAGGTCGAGAAGGCGCACCCCGAGGTCTTCGACGTCCTGCTCCAGGTCCTCGACGACGGGCGCCTGACCGACGGGCAGGGCCGCACCGTCGACTTCCGCAACACCATCCTGGTGCTGACCTCCAACCTCGGCAGCCAGTACCTGGTCGAGCCCTCGACCAGCGAGGAGGAGAAGAAGCGGCAGGTCCTGGACGTGGTGCGGGCCTCCTTCAAGCCGGAGTTCCTCAACCGCCTCGACGACCTCGTGGTCTTCTCCGCCCTCACCAAGGACGAGCTGTCCCACATCGCCGAGCTCCAGATCGGCCGGCTCGCCAAGCGCCTCGCCGACCGCCGCCTCACCCTGGAGGTCACCCCCGAGGCGCTGGCCTGGCTCGCCGAGGAGGGCAACGACCCCGCGTACGGTGCGCGCCCGCTGCGCCGCCTGATCCAGACCGCCATCGGGGACCGGCTCGCCAAGGAGATCCTGGCGGGCGAGGTCACCGACGGCGACACGGTCCGGGTGGACCGGTTCGAGGACGGGCTGATCGTGGGGGCCGCGCAATAGCGTCGATCCCGCCACCCGGACCCGATTCGGTCAGCCCGCAGCGGATACCCGGGGGCGGGGGTTGCCACCCCTGCCCCGCCATGGGGGAGGATGACCGGAACCGTACGAAGGAAGATTCACGATGAGCATCGACCCGTCCTCGATTCCGAATTTCGGGGCTCAGCAGGGCCCGCAGTCCGGCGGCGGCCAGCCGTCCGGGCCCATCGTTCCCGACCAGGATCTGGTGAAGCAGCTCCTGGACCAGATGGAGCTCAAGTACGTCGTGGACGACGAGGGCGACCTCGCCGCGCCCTGGGAGGATTTCCGTACGTACTTCATGTTCCGCGGCGAGGAGGACCAGCAGGTCTTCTCGGTGCGGACGTTCTACGACCGGCCGCACAGCATCGACGACAAGGTCCAGATCCTGGAGTCGATCGACGACTGGAACCGCCGCACCCTGTGGCCCAAGGTCTACACGCACACGCACGACGACGGCACGGTCCGCCTCATCGGCGAGGCGCAGATGCTGATCGGCACGGGCGTCGCCCTGGAGCACTTCGTGTCCTCCGTGGTGAGCTGGGTGCGCGCCTCCATCGAGTTCGACAAGTGGCTGATCGAGCAGCTCGGCCTGGAGAAGGACGTCGACGGCGAGCAGGGCGAGGGGTCCGGCGAGCCGGACTCCGAGTGAGGCACCCCGCCTCTCACAGCGCCATGGTGGCCAGCGTCAGCAGATAGGCCCCGTAACAGAACGAGAGCCCGGCCAGGGCGACGGTGACCGTGACCGCCGCCCGGGGCCGGGCTTTCGTCAGTGCCAGCGCCACCGGAACCAGCAGGGGAAACGCGGGCAGCAGGAACCGGGGCTTGGACTCGAAGAAGCCGGCCCCGCCGACCGCGATCACCACCAGCACCCCGGTGTACACGAGCAGCGGCAGCGCGGGCCGCTCCAGGACGAACAGCACGAACAGCACCACCATCACCCCGGTCAGCACCGCCGCCATGGAGAAGCCCAGGTCGTACGGGGTGGTCGCGAGCCGCTTCAGGAAGCGCAGGGTGCCCGCGCCGAAGTCGAAGCGGGAGGTCCAGCCCGCCTGCACCGAGAAGTAGCCGCCGAACAGGTCGCCCTCGCGCACCCCGACCCACAGCACATAGCCGCACCAGCCGGCCGGCGCGAGCAGCCCGCCCGCCCACGGCCGCCAGGAGCGCCGCTCGCCGCGCCACAGCTCGTGGCCCGCCGCCACGAGCACCGCGGCCGCCACCGCCACCGCGTTGGGCCGCGCGAGCCCGGCGAGCAGCGCGAGCGAGCCCGCGCACAGCCAGCGGCGCTCCAGGACCGCCCACAGCGACCAGGCCGCCAGCGCCGTCATGACCGGCTCGGTGTACGCCATCGACAGGACCACGGCGTGCGGCAGCAGCCCCCACAGCAGGACCATGAGGGTGGCGACCCGGCGGCCGTACAGGCGCTCCCCGATCAGATGGATCCCCCAGGCCGCCGCGCCTGTCGCCGTCCAGGACAGCAGCAGCCCCGCGGTGCCGCCCGTCACCGGCAGGACGGCGGTCACGGCGCGGATCAGGCCCGGGTAGAGCGGGAAGAACGCCAGATCGCTCTGGACCGCGCCGTCCGGCCAGAACAGGGTGCGGCCGTAGCCGTGGGCGGCGATGCGGGTGTACCAGTCGGCGTCCCAGGCGGTGGCGAGCCGGGCCCGCGGCGAGAGCCCCCGGTGCCAGGCCGCGGCCGCGAACACCAGCAGCCCGGTCAGCCGCACCGCGACGAACAGGCCGAGCGCGGGGGCCGCCCGGCGCAGGGCGGCCACCCAGGGCGGGGTGCTGGTGAGGCCGCCGGCCCGTCGGCCGCGGGTGTGAGCGGTGATCTCGGCGGACAGAAGGCACCTCCGGGCGCGCGTGGTCGGTCAGACCGACCATCGGCACGGATCCCGGACAGCGCGACCGCAGCGCCCCCGACCGGGTGGAAGTCCCCCCGCCCGGCGGTGCCCACGCGTGTCGCGCCGCCCTCGGCGACGGACCGCGCCAG
The DNA here is from genome assembly GCF_025399895.1 of Streptomyces sp. ASQP_92. GTDB lineage: Bacteria > Actinomycetota > Actinomycetes > Streptomycetales > Streptomycetaceae > Streptomyces. The sequence continues at coordinate 61,696 of NZ_JAODUA010000011.1, forward strand.
GGGCGGCACGCCCCGCGGAGCGCCCCTACCCGGCCAGTGACTTGAGCCGGGTGACGGCCTCTTCGAGGACCGCCGTCCGCTTGCAGAAGGCGAACCGGACGAAGGGCGCGCCCTGGTCGCGGTGGTCGTAGAAGACCGCGTTCGGGATGGCCACGACGCCGCAGCGCTCGGGCAGGGCGCGGCAGAACGCGAAGCCGTCGCTCACGCCCAGCGGCCGGATGTCGGTGGTGACGAAGTAGGTGCCGGCCGGCCGGAACACCCCGAACCCCGCCGCCGCGAGCCCCGCGCTCAGCAGGTCGCGCTTGGCCCGGTGGTCCGCGCGGAACCCGTCGAAGTAGCTGTCCGGCAGGCGCAGCGCCTCGGCCACCGCGTACTGGAAGGGCCCCGACGCCACATACGTCAGGAACTGCTTGGCCGAGCGGACCGCGGCCACCAGCTCGGGGGAGGCGGTGATCCAGCCGACCTTCCAGCCCGTGAAGGAGAACGTCTTGCCCGCCGAGCCGATGGTGACCGTGCGCTCGCGCATGCCGGGGAAGGAGGCGAGCGGGATGTGCTCGGCACCGTCGAAGACGAGGTGCTCGTACACCTCGTCGGTGACCACCAGCAGATCGCGCTCACAGGCGAGCTCGGCGACCGCGGCCAGCTCGGCGCGGGTCAGCACCGTGCCGGTCGGGTTGTGCGGGGTGTTGAGGAGGATCAGGCGGGTGCGGGGGGTGACGGCCGCGCGCAACTCGTCCAGATCCAGCGCGAAGTGGCGCTGCCCGGCATCGCCGCCGGGTGCCGCGGCGGGGCGCAGGGTGACGGGCACGCGGGTGCCACCCGCCATCGCGATGCACGCGGCGTACGAGTCGTAGTACGGCTCAAGGGCGATGACCTCGTCGCCCGGCTCCAGCAGGGCCAGCAGGGACGCGGCGATCGCCTCGGTGGCGCCCGCGGTGACCAGGACCTCCCGGTCCGGGTCGTAGGCCAGGCCGTAGCGGCGCTGCTGGTGCTCGGCGATCGCGGTGCGCAGTTCGGGGACGCCGGGGCCGGGCGGGTACTGGTTGCCGTGGCCCTCGCGCAGCGCGCGGACCGCGGCCTCCCGTACCGCCTCGGGCCCGTCGGTGTCGGGGAAGCCCTGGCCGAGGTTGATGGACCCGGTCCGCTGGGCGAGAGCGGACATCTCGGCGAAGATCGTCGTCCCGAAGTCGGCGAGGCGGCGGTTGAGGAGAGGGCGCGCGCTGGAGGTCATGACGGCCATCCTGCGGGCAACCTCTGGAGTTGCTCAAGTGTGCTTTGGCGCCGGGTGGCCGAGGGCATCCCCCTTCCACGCGGGCCGACGGGGGACCCGCACCACGGAAGGACGGTGGGGGATGGGCATCGCGATCGGGATGGGGATCCTGGCACTGGTCGTGCTGGGTGTCGCGGTCGGTTCGGCGGCGCGGCGGCGGCGGGCGGGGCTGCGCCGGGGTCCGGCGTCGTCGCGCCGGAGGAGGGCCGCGGCCTCGTCCGCGGGGGCGTCGAGCTGGTGGGCCGGGGGCTCGGACGGCACGAGCTCGTCCTGCGGAAGCGGAAGCGGCGGCCACCACGGCCACGGGGGCGGGCACTCCTGCGGCGGCGGGCACTCCTGCGGGGGCGGAAGCCACTCCTCCTGCGGCGGCGGATCCTCGTGCGGGGGCGGCGGAGGCTGCGGTTCGAGCTGAGGGACCCATATGGCCCAACACCCCCGGACAAGACCCGACGGCCCCCGCACGGACCGGGCGGCGGGTCGTCCGGAGCGACGGGCGGCGGTTCACGGGCGGTCGCGGCTGACACGGGGCAGCCGATTCCGCCGGTGACCGCGCCCGTTGTGCGCCCGGTCGGTCACGCCCGGCCGGGCGCCTTCTTTCACGCCTGTAGTTGAACGTTTGAACCGAGTGGCCCCCGAGGGGATGGAAACCCCATCAAGTTGGGTAAAAAAGCTGTGAGCGCCGCGCACTTCATGATTCCCTCGCAGATGAGAAACCACGCACCTCGGACATCGGGCGATCAGAGAGCGGCCCCCCGTCCCGCGTTTCCGAGGAGACCTCGGTCACCCACCCGCCACATGTGTGTTTTGCGGAGCCCACCCATGCTCACGACCCTCCAGACCGCCTATACCGACACGCGTGCCGCCGACCTCGCCTGGGCGCTGGGCCGCGAGCCGCTGCCCGCCCTGGCCGTCCTCGACCTCGAACTCTCCGGCGCCAAGCTCCAGTTGAGGCTCCTCGGCGCCTCGCACCAGGTGCTCCTCGACGAGGAGCGCGGCACCTGCTCGGAGACCGTCGCCTGTATGCCCGGCAGCAGTACGCCACTGCCGCTCGGCGTGGCGAAACGTCTCGGGGACTGGGACTACGAGTTCGCCGCGCGTGTCGAGACGCTCTCGCACGGCTCGTTCGCGGGCCGCGCCCAGGAGCTCCTGGCCCTCGTCGCCGACCACCCCAACGGACTCGCCGGAACGTTTCCGGGATCGCCGCACGCGTTCACGGCGATGCTCGCGCAGCGCGGCGAGGGGCAGGTGTGGTGGCGCACCTGGCACGCCTACCCGCAGGAGGGCCAGCTCGTGGTGACCCGGACCCGGGTCGGCGTCCGGGTGGCCGCGCCCGCCGGCCTCTGAGGCGCTCGATTCGCCGCCGGTTGGCTCCAGTTGCACCCGTGTGGGTGACAGGATGCGAACGGAGGGTCACGTAGCGTTCGCATCATGATCGAACCGCTCCCCGCTCCCGTGAGTAGTGCGCGGTCGGGCCGGTTCCTCGTCCTGGCCGTCGTGTTCATCTGCGCCGCCTGCGGGCTCGTGTACGAGCTCGAACTGGTCGCCCTCGCCTCGTACTTGATCGGTGACTCCGTCACCCAGGCCTCCGTGGTCCTCTCGGTGATGGTCTTCGCCATGGGCGTCGGCTCGCTGCTCGCCAAGCGGCTGCGCTGCCGGGCCGCCGTCGGCTTCGGCCTCATCGAGGCCGCCCTCGCCCTGGTGGGCGGCTGCTCGGCGATCGTGCTGTACGCGACGTTCGCCTGGTCCGGCGGCTCGCGCTACGCGCTGGTCGCCTTCTCCCTCGCGATCGGCATGCTCATCGGGGCCGAGATTCCCCTCCTGATGACCCTCATCCAGCGGGTCTCGCGGCGCGCCGCGGGCGACGCGAGCGGCACGGTGGCCGACCTGTTCGCCGCGGACTACGTGGGCGCCCTCGTCGGCGGCCTCGCCTTCCCGTTCCTGCTGTTGCCCCAACTCGGCCAGCTCACCAGCGCCTTGCTCACCGGCTCGGTGAACGCGGTCGCGGGCGGCGCGCTCGTGCTGCTGCTCTTCGGGCGCGACCTGTCCCCGCGTGCCCGCTGGGCCCTGCTCGGCGCCAACGCGCTGGTCCTGCTGGTGCTCGCCCTGACCACCGCCATGGTCGACGACTTCGAACAGGCCGCGCGGCGCGCCGTGTACGGCGGCCAGGTGCGGGTCGCCGTCCAGACCAGCGTCCAGGAGATCGTCCTCACCGGAAAGGGCGGCGCCCCGCTCGACCTGTTCCTCGACGGACGGCTGCGCATCAACGGCCTCGACGAGTCCCGCTACCACGCGGCCCTGGTGGGCCCCGCGCTCGACGCGGGCCCGCACGGCCGCGTCCTGATCCTGGGCGGCGGCGACGGCCTGGCCGCCCGCGAAGTGCTGCGCCACCGGGACGTGCGCTCGGTGACCCTCGTCGAACGCGACCCGGGCCTGCTCCAACTGGCCCGCGACGACGTGCGGTTGGCGGACCTCAACGCCCACGCCCTGCGCGACCCGAGGCTGCGCCCGGTGACCGGGGACGCCTTCGGCTGGCTGCGCGGCGAGGGCCGCCTGTCGGGACCGTACGACGTCGTCGTGTCCGACCTGCCCGACCCCGGCATCACCGCCAGCACCAAGCTGTACTCGCAGGAGTTCTACGGGCTCGCCTCCCGGGTCCTGGCGCCCGGCGGCCGGCTCGTGGTGCACGCGGGGCCGGTGGCGGGCCGGCCGCGCACGTTCTGGACGGTCGCCTCCACGGTGCGGGCGGCCGGGCTCACCACCTTCGCCTACCGGGCCACCGGGCGCAGCGCCGGATTCACCGCGGGCCCCGACCGGGCCCTCGGCTCGGCGAAGTCCCCGCACGACTGGGGCTTCGTCCTGGCGGCCCGCCCCGCCCCGCACTCGTTCGCCGCGGGAGCCACCCCGGCCCGGCCCGGCGCCGGCACCCGGCCCGGCGCCGGTGCCGAGGCCGGTGCGGGGGTGCGGCTGCCGCCCGGGAGTCTGGCGCTGACCCCGCCCCGGGAGGCGGCCGGATACCCGCCCTCGACGCTGGTGCACCCCCGCTACGCGGACTGAGGCGCAGGTGCGGCCCAGGGGCGGCGGGGTCGTGCGCGGGGCGCGATCGGGGCCGCGTTGGCGCAGACGCGACGGCCGGTGCTGAGTAGGCTCAGGACCATGGAGCATGAGGCGTTCGTTCCGGTTGAGACGCAGTCCCTGCGGCAGACGCTGCGCGATCCCGGCCGGGTCGCGCGCTGTGTGCCGGGGTTCCAGCAGGATGCGGGCGAGCCGCCCATCGCGGGCCGTCTGAAGGTCCGCCTCGGCGGCCACACCATCACCTACCGGGGCGCCCTGCGCGTCACCGAGCGGGACGGTGACGTGTTCGCCCTGGAGGGCGAGGGCGTCGAGGTCCGCGGCGCGGGCGCCGCCAAGCTCACCCTGACCGTACGGCTGGCGGCGGCCCCCGGCGGCACCACCCTGGCCTTCGCGGGCACGGCGCTCGCGGAGGGCCGCGCCACCGAGGTGCCGCACGAGGCCGCCACCGCCTCGGCCCGGCGCCTCCTCGACCGGTTCGCGGCCCAGCTCGCCGACCCGGCCCGTACGGAGCAACCGGGGTCGGCGGACCTGGCGGCCGCGGCCGACGAGCCCCTGGCCCCCGCGGAGGCGGCCGACACGGACCTCAACACCGACCTGGACCCGGACGCCCCGGCGCGCCGGTCCCCGGGCCCCGGCGACGCCACCCCGGACCTCGACGCGGTGCCCGGATCCGGCCCGGTCCCGGCCGACGAACTCGGCGCCATCCTGGGGGAGGAGAACCTCGCGTCGGTCTTCGACGCCGAGGTGCCGCCGCCCTCCCTCGACCCGCTCGCCGACGACGAATTCGCCATCGAGGTCGGCGCGCCCGCCGAGGCCGCGCACGCCCGCCGCACCATGATCGGCCGCAGCGCCGAGGAGGTCGACCACGCCCCGCCGCGCGGCCGTTACGCCCCCGTGCCCGCGCCCTCGGGCAGCAACGCCGGTGCCACGCTGCGCTGGGCCGCGCCGGCCGCGGCCCTCGCGCTCGCCTCCGCGGTCGTCGTCGGGCGGGCCCTTCGGCGCCGGCGCTGAGTCCGTCCGGCGCCGCGCACTTCGCGCCCCACGCGCGAGCGCCCGCCCCACACCGGCGGGCCACCGGCTAGGGTCGACGGCGTGAGCAGTGACCAGATCAAATTGGGCGTCGGCGCCGCTGAATTGACCGTCGACGCGGGCAACGGCTGCCGGATCAGCAGCCTGGTGATCGACGGCACCGAGGTGCTGCGCCAGGGCGACAAGTACGGCTGCTTCCCGATGGTGCCGTGGTGCGGCCGCGTCGAGAACGGCCAGTTCCGCGACGGCGGGGTGAAGTACCAGCTCCCCCTCAACTCACCGCCGCACGCCATCCACGGCACCGGCCGCGACCACGCGTGGCACACCGCGCGGGTCTCGGACACCGAGGCCGTGTTCACCTACGAGCTGACCGACCCCTGGCCGTACACCGGCCGGGTCACCCAGATCTTCGAGCTGACCCCGGACGCGCTGACCGTGCGGATGGGCGTGGAGACGTACGACAACTCCTTCCCGGCGCAGGTCGGGTGGCACCCCTGGTTCGTGCGGGAGATCGAGGGCAGCCGGGTCGGGCTCGCCTTCGACGCCGCGTGGCAGGAGGAGCGCGGCGACGACCACCTGCCCACCGGACGGCGGATCGAGCCGCTGCCGGGGCCCTGGGACGACTGCTTCGGGATGCCCGACGGCGTCGATGTCACCCTCACCTGGCCCGGCCGCCTCGAACTGAAGGTGACCAGCCCCGGCGAGTGGGTCGTCATCTACGACGAGCAGGCCGAGGCGGTCTGTGTGGAGCCGCAGTCCGGCCCGCCCAACGGCCTCAACACGCTGCCCCGCCTGGTCACCCCGATCGAACCGCTGGAGCTGGCGACGACCTGGAGCTGGCGGCGCCTCTGAGCCGGCGGCGCCTTTAAGCTGGCGGGCATGACTGATGTACGTGCTGACCTGCTCCAGCAGATCAAGGACAAGGCCGTGGTGCACGGCAAGGTGACTCTCTCCTCGGGAATCGAGGCCGACTACTACGTCGACCTGCGCCGGGTCACCCTTGACGGCGCCGCCGCGCCGCTGGTCGGCCAGGTGATGCTCGACGTCACGGCCGACTTCGACTTCGACGCGGTCGGCGGCCTGACCATGGGCGCCGACCCGGTGGCCGGCGCGATGCTGCACGCCGCCGCCGCCCGCGGCCGCACCCTGGACGCCTTCGTGGTCCGCAAGGCCGCCAAGGCGCACGGCATGCAGCGCCAGGTCGAGGGTCCGGACATCAAGGGCCGCCGGGTCCTGGTCGTCGAGGACACCTCCACCACCGGCGGCTCGCCGCTGACCGCCGTCGAGGCGGTCCGCGCGGCCGGCGCCGAGGTCGTCGCCGTCGCGACCATCGTGGACCGCGCGACCGGCGCCGCCGAGAAGATCACCGAGGGCGCGGGCGTGCCCTACGTCTTCGCCTTCTCCTCGGACGAGCTGGGCCTGGCGTAGGCGCGTCCGGGCCGTCGAGGGTGTGCGTCCGGGCGCGTCCCGGGCGTACACGGGGCCGATCCGGGGAGCGGAACTCATGACCTAGGTCCCGGGCCCACGGCGTCCTCCCTCCTGACCTGCGCGTTTTTCCGAGGGCGGGCTGTTTCACGTGAAACAGCCCGCCCTCGGTGCGTCCACCGGGTGGAGCCGCTGTCAGAGTCTGGAAAGATAGGCCGCGACGATGACGTCGCCCCCAGGTCAGGGCCAGCACATATCGCACACCCCGCACATCACAAGGAGCGGACAGATGCCCATCGCAACCCCCGAGGTCTACAACGAGATGCTCGACCGGGCGAAGGCAGGCAAGTTCGCCTACCCGGCCATCAATGTGACCTCGACCCAGACCCTGCACGCTGCGCTGCGCGGCTTCGCGGAGGCCGAGAGCGACGGCATCATCCAGATCTCCACCGGTGGTGCGGAGTTCCTGGGTGGCCAGTACAACAAGGACATGGTCACGGGCGCGGTCGCCCTGGCCGAGTTCGCGCACGTCGTCGCCGCCAAGTACGACATCACGGTCGCGCTGCACACCGACCACTGCCCCAAGGACAAGCTGGACGGCTACGTCCGCCCGCTCCTGGAGGTCTCCGCCGAGCGCGTGGCCAAGGGTCTGAACCCGCTGTTCCAGTCCCACATGTGGGACGGCTCCGCCGAGACCCTCGCGGACAACCTGGCCATCGGCCAGGAGCTGCTCGCCAAGGCCGCCGCTGCGAAGATCATCCTTGAGGTCGAGATCACCCCGACCGGTGGCGAGGAGGACGGCGTCAGCCACGAGATCAACGATGAGCTGTACACGACCGTCGACGACGCGCTGCGCACCGCCGAGGCCCTGGGCCTGGGCGAGAAGGGCCGCTACCTGCTCGCCGCGTCCTTCGGCAACGTCCACGGCGTCTACAAGCCGGGCAACGTCGTGCTCCGCCCCGAGCTGCTCAAGGACCTTCAGGCGGGCGTCGCCGAGAAGTACGGCAAGCCCTCGCCGTTCGACTTCGTCTTCCACGGCGGCTCGGGCTCCTCGGCCGAGGAGATCGCGACGGCCCTGGAGAACGGCGTCGTGAAGATGAACCTCGACACCGACACCCAGTACGCCTTCACCCGGCCGGTCGCGGACCACATGTTCCGCAACTACGACGGCGTCCTGAAGGTCGACGGCGAGGTCGGCAAGAAGTCGACCTACGACCCGCGCACCTGGGGCAAGCTCGCCGAGGCCGGCATGGCCAAGCGCGTGACCGAGGCGTGCGCGAACCTGCGCTCGACCGGTACGAAGCTGAAGTAGGCGCTTCTCGTTCGCCGATGTTCGTTCAACGGCGGCGAACCTCCGCCTATGGTCGTTCGGGCCCGGCATCCCCTCGCGGGGGTGCCGGGCCCGTGCCGTTTCCAGGGGAGGCCCCATGACCACGTACGACTTCGACACACCCGTTGACCGGCGCGGCACCTGGAGCGTCCAGTGGGACGGGGCGGCCGAGCGGTTCGGGGCGGAGGGGCTGCTGCCGTTCACCATCTCCGACATGGACTTCCGCTGCGCGCCACCGGTGCTCGCGGCGCTCCAGGAACGCGTCGCGCACGGCGTGTTCGGCTACACCGACTGGCAGAACGACGAGTTCCGTTCGGCGGTACGCGACTGGTACCGCGACCGGCACGACACGGAGCTGGACACCACGCGGCTGGTGTACGCCCCGTCCGTCCTCAGCCAGCTCTCGCAGCTGCTGCGCATGTGGACCGAACCGGGTGACGCGGTCGTCGTCCACACCCCGGTGTACGACGGCTTCCGCAAGACGGTCACCGGGCTCGGCCGTGAGCTGCGCGAAGTCCCGCTTGACGACCCGGCGGCCCTGGAGGCGGCGCTGGCCGGTCCGCGCGCCCGGGTGCTGCTCCTGTGCTCGCCGCACAACCCGACGGGGCGGGTGTGGACGGAGGCGGAGCTGACCTCCTTCGCCTCGCTCGCGGCGCGGCACGCGGCCACGGTGATCAGCGACGAGATCCACGCGGACTTCGTCCACGACGGCCACCGCCATCTGCCCTGGACGCACTTCGGACAGGGCCGCTGGGCGCTGCTCACCTCCGGCACCAAGTCGTTCAACTTCCCGGCGCTGACCGGCTCCTTCGGCATCATCGGTGACGCGGCGGACCACGCCGAGTTCGTGCGCCGCATGCAGACGGGCGAGGGCCTCGGCTCCCCCGCGGTCCTCTCGCTGACCGCGCACATCGCGGCGTACCGGGAGGGGGCGGAGTGGCTGGACGCGGTGCGGGCGTATGTGGCGGGGAACCTGGAGCTGGTCGCCTCGACCCTCAACTCGGCGTTCCCCGAGCTGAGTTGGGCCCCTCCGCAGGCCGGGTACCTCGCGTGGATCGATCTGCGGGCGCTGGGGGTGGAGGAGGCGGCGTTGCAGCGGGAGCTGGTGGAGGGGGAGGGGGTGGCCATCATGCCGGGTGGGGTGTACGGGGCGCCGGGGTTCGTTCGGCTGAACGTGGGGTGTGCGCGGGGGAAGGTGGAGGCGGGGGTTTCGGCGTTGACGCGGGCGCTGGCTCGGCGGGCCTGAGGTTCTCCCCACCCCGCCCCTTCCCGAGACCCTCCGGGGGATGCGGTTCGGCTGCGGGCCGTGGGTGGCTGGTCGCGCAGTTCCCCGCGCCCCCTAAAACCCCCGGTCGACCGCGGACCGTGCCCGCTTCTCGCGCAGTTCCCCGCGCCCCTCAACTGCTCGGTGCGGGCCAGCATCGACGCACCTCAGCCTGTCCGGCGATTGAGGACGAGCGCCCTTGAGGCGCGATACGGGGTCTGGGGCGGAGCCCCAGGGGGTTTGAGGGGAGGGGAGGGTGGGGGACAGGTGGGCTGTGGCGGACAACGTACGCATGGGCACCCGCCCCGCCCGCCGGGTGCTGCTCACCACCGTTCTCGGCTCGGGCATGGCCCTCCTCGACTCGACCGTCGTCAACGTCGCCCTGCCCCACATCGGCACCGACCTCGACGCCGACATGGCCGTCCTGCAATGGACCGTCAACGCCTACATGCTCACCCTGGCCGGCCTCATCCTGCTGGGCGGCGCCCTGGGCGACCGGTACGGACGGCGGAAGGTGTTCGTGATCGGGGTGGTGTGGTTCGCCGCCGGGTCGCTGCTGTGCGGCCTCGCCCCCACCGCCGGCGTGCTCATCGCCGCCCGCGCCCTCCAGGGCATCGGGGGCGCCCTGCTCACCCCCGGCTCCCTCGCCATCATCCAGTCGGGCTTCCACCCGGACGACCGGGCCCGGGCGGTGGGCGTGTGGTCCGGGCTCGGCGGGGTCGGCGCGGCCGTGGGCCCGTTCCTCGGGGGCTGGCTGGTGGACGGCCCCGGCTGGCGCTGGGTGTTCCTGATCAACGTGCCGCTCGCGGCGGTCTGCGTGACCGTCGCCCTGCGCCACGTACCGGAGACCCGGGATCCGCGCGTCCACACCGGCCGCTTCGACGCGGGGGGCGCGGCCCTCGGCGCACTGGCCCTCGCCCTGGTGACGTACGCCCTGATCGAGGCGCCGGGGCAGGGGCCATCGGGTCTGGTCGTGGGGGCCGGGGTCGCCGGTCTCGGGCTGGGCGCGGCCTTCGTACGGCGCGAGCGGCGCCTCGCCGACCCGATGCTGCCGCCCGCCATCTTCCGCTCCCGGATCTTCACCGCGGTCAACTGCGTGACGGTGTGCGTGTACGCCGCCTTCGGCGGGTTCTTCTTCCTCGCCGCTCTCCAGCTCCAGGTCGTCGCCGGGTACTCGGCGCTCGGCGCGGGCGCGGCGCTGCTGCCGACGACGGCGCTGATGCTGCTGCTCTCGGCGCGGGCGGGCGAACTGGGCCGGCGGATCGGGCCGCGCCTCCCGCTCACCGCCGGGCCGCTGCTGTGCGCGGCCGGGATGCTCCTGATGCTGCGCGTCGGGCAGCACGCCTCGTACGTGACCGATGTGCTGCCCGCGCTCGTCGTACTCGGCCTCGGCATGGTCACCCTGGTGGCGCCGCTCACCGCGACGGTGCTGGCCTCGGTCGACGAGGGCCGGGCCGGGCTCGCCAGCGGCATCAACAACGCCGCCGCGCGCGCCGCGGGCCTGCTCGCGGTGGCCGCGCTGCCGCTGGCCGCGGGGATGGGCCCGGAGGCGTACCGGTCGGCGGCGGAGTTCGGGGCGACGTTCCGGCGGGCCATGCCGATGTGTGCGGGGGCGTTGGTGCTGGCGTCGTTGGTGGCGTTCCTGACCGTGCGGAGGGGGGTGGGGGTGGGGGTGGTGCCGGAGTGCCGGATGCAGTGCGGGGTGTCCGGGCCGGCCCTGGAGCCCGACCACGGCGACCCCGCGCCCTGACTCTTCCCCGGGGCTCCGCCCCGGGCCCCCTTTCGGTCCCCGGACCGCGTGGACCACTGGCGGGGTTGCCTGCGTCCCCGAACCCCCTTCGGCCTGCGGACCGTGCTCGCTTCTCGCGCAGTTCCCCGCGCCCCTGAACCCGCTTTCGTCCGCGGGCCGTGCGTGGCCGATCGCGCAGTTCCCCGCGCCCCTCAACCCTCTCGACTCTGCGGGCCGTGGGTGGCTGGTCGCGCAGTTCCTCGCGCCCCCAAAACCCCCTTTCATCTGCGGACCGTGCCCGCTTCTCGCGCAGTTCCCCGCGCCCCTAACTACTCGGTGCGGGCCAGCACAGGCCACCCCAGCCCGTCCGGCGATTGAGGACGAGCGCCCTTTAGGCGCGATACGGGGTCTGGGGCGGAGCCCCAGGAGGGGCGGAACCGACCAACCCTGCCGGGTGCGGGGGGACGGAAGCCCCCGGAGGGTCTCGGGGAGGGGCGGGGTGGGGGAAACTGGCCGCATGTCCATTCACGAGAACCTGCTCGGCGGCCCCGCCCCGACCCTGCTGCCCGACGACCCGGAGCCGCGTGAGCTGCTCGCCCAGGGCACCGCCCCCGCCGACGTCGCCGCGAAGTACCCCACCTCCTCCCTCGCCTGGGCCCAGCTCGCCGACGACGCGTTCGACGGTGGCCGCACCGTCGAGTCGTACGCCTACGCCCGTACCGGATACCACCGCGGCCTCGACTCGCTGCGCCGCGCCGGATGGAAGGGACACGGCCCGGTGCCGTGGGAGCACGAGCCCAACCGCGGCTTCCTGCGCGCCCTGCACGCCCTCGCGCGCGCCGCGCAGGCGATCGGCGAGGACGCCGAGTACGAGCGCTGCACGACCTTCCTGCGGGATTCCTCCGAGCTCGCCGCCGAGACCCTGGGCTGATCCACTCCCGGTCGAGAGGGAACGCCCGGGCCGTCCGTGACATCTGTATGGCTGACACGGACGGCCCGGTCCGCCGCGAGCACCACGCCCGCGCGTACCGGCCGGCATCGACAGGCTGGCGCGGAGGCCCCACTCCTCTCCCCCCAACTCCAGCCGGGGACCAGGGGAGAACTCCGTCTTGGGCAAGCGAGGCGCCCGCAGCACCACCAAGAGAACCGGCCGGACCGGCATCGGGAAAGGGACCCGCACCGCGAAAGGGACCCGCACCGCGGAAGGGACAGGCACCCGTACCGCGCACGGCACCCGCGCCGCAGGCCGACCCCGCGCAACCGACCGGCCCCGTACCGCTCCCGGCACCCCCACACGCACACGCATACGCGTCCCGCTCATGGTCGGAGCGGTCCTCGGGGTCGCCCTGATCGGCGGGGTCGCGGTCGCCCAGTGGCCCGGCGGGGGGCACAGGGCCGCCGTGGAGCCCGGCAACACCGTGGCGAGCCCCATGGAGGAGCAGTCCCCGCGACCCGTCGACCCGACGCCCGCCAAGGCCTCGGGCGACCCCGGCCGACAGGCCGACCCGAGCGGTTCGGACGGGTCGGACGGGTCGGACGGGCAGAAGGAAGCGCCCGTACCGCCCTCCGGACCCGGCACCTTCACCGCCGCCCGCGCCTCCGGAAAGACCGTCGGCACCGGTGGCCCGCTGCGCCGCTACCAGGTGCAGGTCGAGGACGGCGCGGGCGTCTCCGCCGCGCAGGCCGCCGTCGACGTCCAGGCGATCCTGTCCGACGGGCGCAGCTGGGCCGCGCACGGAAAGGGCCGTTTCCAGTTGGTCGCGGACGGCGCCGACGTCACCATCAAGATCGCCACCCCCAGGACCACCGACAAGCTGTGCGCCTCCGTCGGCGACACCGGCGGCGAGCTGAACTGCGAGGTCGCGGGCGGTGTCGTGGTCAACCTCAAGCGCTGGGTGAAGGGTTCCCCGCAGTACGACGGGCCGCCCGCCGAGTACCGCCATCTCATCATCAACCACGAGATCGGCCACCTGATCGGCTACCACCAGCACATGGGCTGCCCGGGCCCGGGCAGGGCCGCCCCGGTGATGATGCAGCAGATCAAGGGCCTCGACGGCTGCAAGTCCAACGCCTGGCCCTACACCGCGCAAGGGACCTTCGTCACGGGGCCCCCGGCGCCCTGACGAAGCGGGCGGAAGCGTGCTTATGATGCCGGTGGGGACCGGGGCTCCGATGCCGACCAAGGAAGGGGCGGACCGCTACCCGGACACATCGAGGAGACAGCGATGTCATCAAAGATGTCCGAACCGGTCACGCCGCCCGAGCGCGGCGGAGAGCCGGAGACCCCGAACCTGGACTTCGCGGGCACCACACCGTACGAGGACTACGTCCAGGCGGACGTGCTCACCCACCTCCAGCATCTGCGCTCGGACGACCCGGGCGAGATGGTCTTCCTGGTCACCACCCAGGTCATGGAGTTGTGGTTCACCGTCATCGTGCACGAGTGGGAGACCGCGTCGCGCGCGCTGCGCGAGGACCGGGTGCCGGTCGCGGTCGACGCCCTGAAGCGTTCGGTGCGCGAGCTGGAGGCGCTCAACGCCTCGTGGACGCCGCTGGCGCAGCTCACCCCCGCCCAGTTCAACTCCTACCGGTCCGCGCTCGGCGAGGGCTCCGGGTTCCAGTCGGCGATGTACCGGCGGATGGAGTTCCTGCTCGGTGACAAGTCGGCCTCCATGCTGGTGCCGCACCGCGGCGCCCCGCGCGTGCACGCCGAGCTGGAGAAGGCGCTCGCCGAGCCCAGCCTGTACGACGAGGTGCTCGCGCTCCTCGCCCGCCGCGGTTACGCCGTCCCGGCCTCCGTCCTCCAGCGCGACCTGACCCGCAAGTACGAGCCGAGCCCCGAGGTCGAGGCGGTCTGGGCCGAGCTGTACGCGGGCGACCAGAACGGTGAACTGGTGCGCCTGGGCGAGGCGTTGACCGATGTCGGCGAGCTCGTGTGGCGCTGGCGCAACGACCACCTGGTGGCGACCCGGCGCGCCATGGGCGCCAAGGCCGGCACCGGCGGCTCGGCCGGGGTGGCGTGGCTGGAGAAGCGGGCCGCCAAGAACGTCTTCCCCGAGCTGTGGACGGCGCGCAGCCATGTCTGAGGCGCTGGCCGGAAAGGCCGCGGCGCTGGACGCCGCAGACGAACTCGCCCCGCACCGCGCCCTGTTCGCGCTCGACGACGGTGTGGTCTACCTCGACGGGAACTCGCTGGGCGCGCTGCCCCGGCACGTCCCGGCCCGGATGCAGGACGTCATCGCCCGTGAGTGGGGCGAGTTGCGCATCCGCTCCTGGGAGGAGAGCGGCTGGTGGACCGCGCCGGAACGCATCGGCGACCGCATCGCCCCGCTCATCGGCGCGGACCGGGGCACCGTCGTGGTCGGCGACTCCACCAGTGTGAACGTCTTCAAGGCGCTGGTGGGCGCGGTGCGCCTGGCCGACGAGGACCGGGACGAGATCCTGGTGGACGCCTCGACGTTCCCCACCGACGGCTACGTCGCCGACTCCGCGGCACGCATGACGGGCCGTCGGCTGCGAGCCCTTGCCCCCGCCGACATCCCGGCCGCGCTCGGCCCGCGCACGGCGGCGGTCCTGGTCAACCACGTGGACTACCGCTCGGGCCGCCTCAACGACCTGCCCGCCATGACGGCGGCGATCCAGGAGGCCGGTGCCCTCGCCGTCTGGGACCTGTGCCACAGCGCGGGCGCGCTGCCCGTCGGCCTCGGCACGCACGGCGTCGACTTCGCGGTGGGCTGCACCTACAAGTACCTGAACGGCGGCCCGGGTTCACCGGCGTACCTGTACGTACGCGGCGACCACCAGGCCCGCTTCGACACCCCGCTGCCCGGCTGGAACTCGCACGAGGACCCCTTCGGGATGCGCTCGGCGTACGCGCCGGGCGACGGCGCGGTACGCGGCCGGGTCGGCACCCCCGACATCCTGTCCATGCTGGCCCTGGAGTCCGCCCTCGACGTGTGGGACGGCGTGTCCATCGAGGCGGTGCGGGCCAAGTCCCTCGCCCTGACGGACTTCTTCCTGGAGTGCGTCGAGGCGTACGTTCCGGCCGGGCGCGTGTCGTCGGTGACACCGGCCGCGCACGCGGAACGCGGCAGCCAGGTGTCGCTGCGCTGCGAGAAGGCGGACGAGGTGATGCGCGCCCTCACCGAACGGGGCGTGGTGGGCGACCACCGCCGCCCCGACGTCCTCCGCTTCGGCTTCACCCCCCTGTACGTGGGCTTCGCCGACGCGGAACGCGCGGCGGGGGAACTCGCCGCGCTGCTGGGCTGAGCCCCGGCTTCTCGCGGGGGCTCACGGTGTTGCTCGGCTGAGCCCTGGCTCCTCGGGCGCGGGCCGGCCGTGTTGCTGGGCTGAGCCCCGGCTCCTCGGGCGCGGGCCGGCCGTGTTGTCGGGTTGAGCCCCGTCGGCCCATGAGGGAGCCCCGGGTGCCCTGGTAGCGTCCGGGGCACCCGGGTGATCAACCGGCTTGGCCTGGCGAAAGGTTGGGGAATGACGGATCCCGCAGAGCGTGACGCGGCCGAAGAGGCCTCCGCCTTCTCCCATCCCCCCGTCGCCCCCGACGCCACCGCCGCCTATGGCGACCACCCCGACCAGGTGATCGACTTCTACGCCCCCCGGGGCGCCCGCGCGGGCGCCCCGCTGGTCGCGCTGCTGCACGGCGGCGCCTGGCGCGCCCCGTACGACCGCGCGCACATCACCCCGTTCGCCGACTTCCTGGCCCGGCGCGGGTTCGCCGTGGCCACCATCGAGTACCGGCGCGGAAGTCTGCTGCCCCGGCAGGGCGACGGCACGGGGGCTCCCGCCACAGGGGAGCCGGTGGCCGGGCGCTGGCCGGACACCTTCGACGACGTGGCGGCCGCCCTGGACGCGCTGCCCCTGCTCGTACGGGACGCCGTACCCGGAGCCGACCCCCGCCGCACGGTACTGACCGGCCACTCGGCGGGCGGCCACCTCGCGCTGTGGGCCGCGGCCCGCCATGTCCTGCCGGACGACTCCCCCTGGCGCACCCCGGCCCCCGCCCCCCTGCGCGGTGTCGTGGCCCTGGCCCCGATCGCCGACTTCACCACGGCGGTGGCCCTGTCGGTCTGCTCCGGCGCGGTCACCCAACTCCTGGGCGGAGAAGCGCACTTGCTTTCCCGCCTCCCGCACGCCGACCCCTCCGCCCTCCTCCCCACCGGCATCGCCACGGCCGTGGTCCAGGGCCACGAGGACATCGTGGTCCCCCGATCCGTGGCAGAGGCCTACGTGGCCGCGGCAGCCCAGGCAGGCGAAACAGTGGGCCTGACCCTCCTGAACGACGTGGGCCACTTCCCCCTGATCGACCCCTCAACCGACGCCTGCGCAGTAGCAGCAGAAGAGATCGCCCAACTGGCTTATTGAACAGCTCCCTTTGGGGGCGCGGGGAACTGCGCGAAAAGCGCCCACGGCCCGCAGCCGAAAGGGGGTTAGGGGCGCGGGGAACTGCGCGAGAAGCCCCCACGGCCCGCAGGGTCAAGAGGGTTTAGGGGCGCGGGGAACTGCGCGAAAAGCGACCACGGCCCGCAGCCGAAAGGGAGTCAGGGGCGCGGGGAACTGCGCAAAAGCGCACCCGCGCCGGGGTCACGCCGAAGGCCACCCCCGGAGCAGAACATCAACCGCCTCCAACGTCCGCTCCCACGTCTCCTGCGTATCAGGCGCACTATGACTGAACCCCCCACCCATCTCCAGGCTGATGTAGCCATGGAACACACTCCCCAACAGCCGCACCGCATGCGCCTGCTCCCCCTCCGGCAGGTCATAGCCGCGCAGAATCGCCCGAGTCATCTGGGAGTGCCGCCGCCCCGCGCTCGCCGCCGCCGCCTCCGGATCGAGCCGTAGCTGGGCGGCGGCATAACGCCCGGGATGCGCACGGGCGTAGTCGCGGTAGACGTTCCCGAGCGCCGCGAGCGCGTCCTTGCCGGAGCGGCCGGCCACCGCGTCGGAGGCCAGGTCCGCGAGCTCCTCCAGGGCGAGCAGGGCGAGCCGGGTCTTGAGGTCCTGGGAGTTCTTCACGTGCGAGTACAGGCTCGCGACCTTGACGTCGAACCGCCTGGCCAGCGCCGAGACGGTCACCTGCTCGAAGCCGACCTCGTCGGCGAGCTCGGCGCCCGCCCGGACCAGACGGTCGGTGGTCAGTCCCACCCGTGCCATGCCTACCCCTTCCGTCCCTCTGTTTGGGCGCCCCGACGACCGCCGCCCCCATGGAAGCATCCGCGGGCCACCCACCCCACCCGACCCGCGTGCCACCAGGCCAGTACGCCTGAAGCAATTATGTGTTTGCCTAATACCTTTAGGCAAAATACCGTGGTTCATATGAAGCCGCTGACCGAACACGACATCCGCGCCTCCTTCGTGAACTGCACCAAGGGCGAGGCCAAGCGCCTGGCCGTGCCGCGCGACCTGGCCGAACGTCCCTGGGACGACCTGGACTACCTCGGCTGGCGCGACCCCCAGGCCCCCGACCGCGGCTACCTCGTCGTAGAGCTGGACGGCCGCCCCCGCGGTCTCGCGCTGCGCTGCTCCAGCGCGACCTGGGGCCGGCAGCGGCGCAGCATGTGCTCGATGTGTCTGACCACGCACTCCGGCGGCGTCTCGCTCATGGTCGCGCCGAAAGCGGGCAAGGCGGGCAAGCAGGGGAACTCGGTCGGTGCCTACATCTGCGCCGACCTCGACTGCTCGCTCTACGTACGCGGCAAGAAGGACGCGGGCATCGGAGCGCGACTGCACGAGACGCTCACGGTGGAGGAGAAGATCGAGCGGACGGTCCTGAACGTCGCGGCGTTCGTCGCGAAGGTGACGGGGGTGCCGGAGGAGCCGGAGGCAGGTGCGTCGGAAACGGCCGAGGCACCGGTCACCCCCGGACCGACTGCCTGAGCCGAACCGTCCGCCCGGGCGGAGGAGGGACGTATCCACCCCGCGTAGTCCCTGAGGCGGACCCCCGGGAATCCGCATCGCGCCGGACGCCCCGCCCGATGCCGCCGCCTACCGTGGTGGATGTGAACGAGACGATCAGACCCCGGCAGGGGAGCGGCAGCGGCACAGCGGCGGGCGGCGGCGGCGCCGAACGCACCCCGGAGTTCCGGTTGGCGATGGACGCGTACGGAGGGCTGCGCAGGGACCTGCTCCACGACGCCTTCGCCTACCGGCCGCTCCCGCCGATGCGGACGGACGGAGTGATCACCCGCCGCCTCCCCGGCCGGATACGCGAGGCCGCGGCCTGGACCCCGCACGCGGTCGTCTGCTTCCTCGCCTTCCTCGCGATGCTGTTCGGCTACGCGGGCAGCCTGAGGGGAGTCGGCGGGGGCATCGCCTTCCTGCTGAGCGGGCTGCTCGTCGCGGTGCCGGTGGTCGTGACGCTGGTACGCCCCATCGGCGCGTTCTGGCTGTCCTGCGCGGCGATCGTGATCACCGGCCTGATGGGCTACCACGGCAGCATGACGCCCTGGACGCCCGGCTCCGTCTTCATGCACTCGACCGTCCTGGTCGTGGTGGCGCTGCGCACCCGGCCCCGGGTCGCGCTCGGCATGTGGGGCGTGACCTTCGCCCTCGGCGTGATGGTGGGCGTGGCCCGCGGCCGCTCGGACTCGTTCGGTACCGGCGTGCAGATGGCGTTCTTCTACGGCATGGTCCTGCTGGTCATCTCGGTCGTCCACATCCGCAAGGACGCCGAGCGGCAGGTCAGCGCGGAGAAGTCGGTGACCGCGGTGGAACGCGACCGGCGGACCGTCCTGGAGGAGCGCACCAACATCGCCCGCGAGCTGCACGACGTGGTCGCGCACCACATGTCGGTGGTCGCCATCCAGGCCGAGGCCGCGCCCTACCGCGTGGAGAACCCACCGCCCGAGCTCGCCCAGGCCTTCGCGACGATCCGCGAGAACGCGGTGTCCGCGCTCACCGAACTGCGCCGGGTCCTCGGTGTCGTACGCGCCGAGGACTACGAGGCGCCGGACGCCCCCCAGCCCACCCTCGCCGACCTGGACGGCCTCCTGGCGAACGTCCGCGAGGCCGGGCTGCCCGTGGAGAAGGTCGTCACCGGTGCGGTACGGGAACTCCCGCAGGGGGTCGAACTCTCGGCGTACCGGATCATCCAGGAGGCCCTCAGCAACACCCTGCGCCATGCGCCCGGGGCGGCGGCGCGGGTGGAGATCGGATACGTCCTGGGCGGGCTCGGCCTGCGCGTCATCAACGGCCGCCCGACCACCGAGGCGGGCCCCTCGCAGGGTTCCGGGCACGGGATCACGGGCATGGCGGAGCGGGTGGCGATGCTCGGCGGCGCGATGACCGCGGAGCGGACGGCGGAGGGCGGCTACGAGGTGACGGTCTTCATCCCGGTCGCCCCCGCCGAACCGGAGTCCACGGTGGACCTGGCCAAGGGAACGGAAGAGCGGGCATGACCATCAGGGTTCTGATCGTCGACGACCAGATGATGGTGCGCGAGGGCTTCTCCGTACTGCTCGGCGCGCAGCCCGACATCGAGGTCGTCGGCGAGGCGGTCGACGGCCGCGAGGCGGTCACCCAGGTGCGGGCGCTGCGGCCCGACGTGGTCCTGATGGACATCCGGATGCCCGGCATGAACGGCATCGAGGCGACGCGGGAGATCGTGGCGTCGGACGACTCCGCGAAGGTGCTCGTCCTGACCACCTTCGACCTCGACGAGTACGTCTACCAGGCGCTGCGGGCGGGCGCGTCCGGCTTCCTCCTGAAGGACGCCTCGGCCCGTCAACTCGCCGACGGGGTACGGGTGGTGGCCTCCGGGGAGGCGCTGCTCGCCCCCTCGGTGACCCGGCGCCTGATCAACGAGTTCGCCCGGGTCGTGCCGGTGGCGCGCGGCGGGTCCTCGCCCACCGGCCAGGTCGAGGAGTTGACCGACCGCGAGACGGAGGTCCTCGTCCTGATCGCCCAGGGCCTCTCGAACCAGGAGATCGCGGATCGGCTGGTGGTGGCAGAGTCGACGATCAAGACGCATGTGAGTCGGGTGCTGGTGAAACTGGGGTTGCGGGATCGCACGCAGGCGGCGGTCTACGCGTACGAAACCCGCCTGGTAACCCCGTCCTAACCCCCTGGGGCTCCGCCCCAGCCCCCGGCCACTTTTGCCCACCCACCCGCCCGTGCAGCGGGGTTGGCTGGCCCCGGGCCCCCTGGGGCTCCGCCCCAGACCCCGAGGCACCTCGCCCACCCACCCGCCCGTGCGGCGGGGTTGGATGGTTCGGGCCCCCTGGGGCTCCGCCCCAGACCCCGTTCGCGCCTGAACGGCGCTCGTCCTCAAACGCCGGACGGGCTGAGGTGGCCTGCGCTGGCCCGCACCGAGTAGTTAGGGGCGCGGGGAACTGCGCGAGAAGCGACCACGATCTGCGGACGAAGGGGGGGTAGGGGGCGCGGGGAACTGCGCGAGACGCGGGCACGGTCCGCGGTCGACCGAGGGTTTCTGGGGGCGCGAGGAACTGCGCGAGAAGCGACCACGGTCCGCAGGTCAAAGGGGGGTTGGGGGCGCGGGGAACTGCGCGAGAAGCGGGCACGGTCCGCAGCCGAAGACGGGTTTCTTGGGGGCGCGAGGAACTGCGCGATCAGCCACCTGCGGGCCGCGCGCGCAGGCGGGTTTCCGGGAAGCGCACGGCCGAGCGGGGTTAGGGCCGCAAGGAACTGCGCAGAGGTCAACCCATGACCACCACCACCCCCTTCGCCCCCCACGACCCCGACTTCGTCGCCAACCCCTACCCCGCGTACGCGGAACTGAGAGCAACCGGCCGAGCCCACCACCACGCCCCCACGAACCAGTGGCTGATCCCCCACCACGCCGACGTCTCCGCCCTGCTGAGGGACCGCCGCCTGGGGCGGAGTTATCAGCACCGGTTCACCCACGAGGAGTTCGGCCGCACCCCGCCGCCCCCCGCGCACGAGCCCTTCCACACCCTCAACGACCACGGCATGCTGGACCTGGAGCCCCCGGACCACACCCGCATCCGCCGCCTCGTCTCGCAGGCGTTCACCCCGAGGACGGTGGAGCGGCTCGCTCCGACCGTGCGGCGGATCGCGGGACGCCTCGTGGACGACTTCCGCGCGGCCGGCGGTGGCGACCTCGTCGCCGAGGTCGCCGAACCCCTCCCCGTCGCGGTCATCGCCGAAATGCTCGGCATCCCCGAAGTGGACCGCCCCCTCCTGCGCCCCTGGTCGGCCGCGATCTGCGGCATGTACGAGCTGAACCCCGACGAGGACACCGCCGCCCGTGCCGTCCTCGCCTCGCGCGAATTCAGCGCGTATCTGCGGGAGTTGATCGCGGCACGCCGAAAGAGCCCGGGTGAGGATCTGATCTCCGCCCTCATCGCGGCGTACGACGACGAGAGTGAAGGCGGGGGCCGGCTCACCGAGCAGGAGATGATCTCGACCTGCGTCCTGCTCCTCAACGCCGGCCACGAGGCGACCGTCAACACCACCGCCAACGGCTGGTGGGCGCTGCTGCGCAACCCCGAGCAGCTCGCGGCGCTGCGGGCCGCGCCCGAGGCCCTGTTGCCCACCGCTATCGAGGAGTTGATGCGGTACGACACCCCGCTTCAGCTCTTCGAACGCTGGGTGCTCGAAGACATCGAGTTCGCGGGGCGGACGCTGAGGCGCGGGAGTGAGGTGGCGCTGCTCTTCGGGTCCGCCAACCACGACCCGGCCCGGTTCGCCGACCCCGAGGCGCTGGATCTTTCCCGCGCCGACAACCCGCACGTCTCCTTCGGTGCGGGCATCCACTACTGCCTGGGTGCGCCCTTGGCCCGCCTCGAACTGCGCGCGGCCTTCGGCGAGTTGCTGAAGAAGGCGCCTCCCCTTCGGTTGGCCGCCGAGCCGGGGTGGGGGCCGGGGTTCGTCATCCGGGGCCTGAAGGAACTGCGAGTGGAGTGCTGACCCACCACCGGACACGGGCGGGCGCCCGATCGCGCCGTTCCGCGCCCCTAACCCCGCTCAATCCCGCGGACCGTGCCCGCGTCTCGCGCAGTTCCCCGCGCCCCTGAAACCCGCTCGATCCTGCGGACCGTGGTCGCTCCTCGCGCAGTTCCCCGCGCCCCCAAAACCCGCCTCCGTCCGCAGACCGTGCCCGCGTCTCGCGCAGTTCCCCGCGCCCCCTTAACCACTCGGTGCTGGGGCACCTTCAGCCCGTCCGGCGATTGAGGACGAGCGCCGTTCAGGCGCGAACGGGGTCTGGGGCGGAGCCCCAGGGCGCCTGCGGACCGTGCCCGCTCCTCGCGCCGTTCCCCGCGCCCCTGGCGGGACCGGTGCTGGCCCGCATCGAGGCATTTCAGCCCGTCCGGCGTTTGAGGACGAGGGCCCTTCAGGCCCGATAAGGGGTCTGGGGCGGAGCCCCAGGGCGGTTGCGGGCGAGCGACCTCAAGGCGTGGACGGGGGCGGGGGCGGAGCCCCGGGGGTGGGCAGGACCAGTTGCCAGGCCCCTGCCACCGCCACCCACGTACGCGTACGAACAGGCCCCCCCACCACCGCATCCGCGCGATACCGATACCCCCCCACCGGCCCGGAAATCGTCACGGCCCGCGCCGCCGCCCGCACCCGCTCGCCCGTCCGCCCGTGCACCACCACCTGCGCGAGCCCGTCGCCCGACGCCACCGACACCCCGGCCACCGGCAGGTCGAGATCGCTGAGCAGGACCCCGTCCGCCTCCACGCGCAGCCGGTACGCCATGGCCGCCACGACCGGGGCCGGGGCCCGCACCAGGGTGCGGACGAGGGAGCGGGCCGCGCCCCACACCGTCGGCGGGGCGGACGGCACCCGGACGGGGCCGAGCGCGGGCACCCGCAGCGCGCCGAGCACCACCTGGTCGCAGTCGTCGACCAGGAGGTCGAGCCGCCGCCCCGTACCGTCCAGGGCGGCCCGCGCCGCCGCCACCGCGCCCATCGGCACCCCGAGTGCCCGGGCGAGCTCCAGGGAGTCGGCCGGGCCCACCGGCACCATGGCCAGCGCCCCCCGGTCGAGCTCACGCTCCTTGTGGAGCAGTGTCACCGTGCGTAGCAGCGCCTGGTCGTCGCCGACCACCACCGTGCGCCGGCCACCCCGGCGGGCCAGCGCCCTGGCAAAGTCCTGCGGGCCCTGCGGCCAGCAGATCTTCGCCTGAGCTCCCGCACACAGCACATCTTTCGCGATCCGTACGGACTCGCCGTCAATACGGCGGGCGACCGGGTCGATGAGCACGACGAGCTGGTGCGCAGCCGACACCTCGGTCCTTCCTCGGGTAGCATCTTTGTGCAAGAGCCCCTTGCGCTATTGCGCCAGGGGCTTCGTCTATTCCGGGGCAGCGGTTCCACGGTTCAGGCCCATGGCGTACGCATCCACGTATGGAGCGCGTACGCCCCTGACCTTGGACATGCCCCGCCCGGAAGGGGTGTACGCCTGTGCCCGCACTTGTGCTGCTCGGTGCTCAGTGGGGTGACGAGGGCAAGGGAAAGGCCACCGACCTCCTCGGTGGATCCGTTGACTATGTGGTGCGTTACCAGGGCGGCAACAATGCCGGCCACACGGTTGTCGTAGGCGACCAGAAGTACGCGCTGCATCTTCTCCCTTCCGGGATCCTCTCGCCGGGGTGCACCCCGGTGATCGGTAACGGAGTCGTCGTCGACCCGGCGGTCCTGCTCTCCGAGCTGAGCGGGCTGAACGAGCGCGGCGTGGACACGTCCAAGCTCCTGATCAGTGGCAACGCTCACCTGATCACGCCGTACAACGTCACGCTCGACAAGGTTTCCGAGCGCTTCCTCGGCAAGCGCAAGATCGGTACCACCGGGCGCGGCATCGGCCCGACCTACGCCGACAAGATCAACCGCGTCGGCATCCGCGTCCAGGACCTCTACGACGAGTCGATCCTGGAGCAGAAGGTCGAGGCGGCCCTGGAGGGCAAGAACCAGCTCCTCGCCAAGGTCTACAACCGGCGCGCGATCGAGGCCGGCAAGATCGTCGAGGAGATGCTCCAGTACGCGGAGAAGCTCCGGCCGTTCGTCGCCGACACCACGCTGATCCTGAACCAGGCGCTCGACGACGACAAGGTCGTGCTCTTCGAGGGCGGCCAGGGCACCCTGCTCGACGTCGACCACGGCACGTATCCCTTCGTCACCTCCTCCAACCCGACCGCGGGTGGCGCCTGCACGGGTGCCGGAGTCGGCCCGACGAAGATCAGCCGCGTCATCGGCATCCTCAAGGCGTACACGACCCGCGTCGGCGCCGGCCCGTTCCCGACCGAGCTCTTCGACGAGGACGGCGAGGCGCTGCGCCGCATCGGTGGCGAGCGCGGTGTCACCACCGGCCGCGACCGCCGCTGCGGCTGGTTCGACGCGCCGATCGCCCGCTACGCGACCCGCGTCAACGGCCTCACCGACTTCTTCCTCACCAAGCTGGACGTGCTGACCGGCTGGGAGGAGATCCCGGTGTGTGTCGCGTACGAGATCGACGGCAAGCGCGTCGAGGAACTCCCGTACTCCCAGACCGACTTCCACCACGCGAAGCCGATCTACGAGAAGCTGCCGGGATGGTCCGAGGACATCACCAAGGCCAAGACCTTCGACGAGCTGCCCAAGAACGCGAAGGCGTATGTGAAGGCGCTGGAGGAGATGTCGGGCGCACCGATCTCCGCGATCGGTGTCGGCCCCGGCCGCACCGAGACGATCGAGATCAACTCCTTCCTGTAGGCGCCCTGCGGTAGGCGTGTGCGAGGTGGGCGTTTCTGTGGGCCCCCGGTGACCATGTGGTCGCCGGGGGCCCTGCGCGTGGCGACCGCATGGTCACCGGGAGCGTTCAGCGCGAGGTGGCCCAGCCCGGCGCCCAGGTCCCGGCCGCGTCATGGCCGTCCGTCGTCGCGGCGAGGTGGGCGCGGAGGGTGGCCAGCGCGGGGTGGGGGTTGTCGCGGTGCCAGAGGAGCGAGTGCGGGTAGACGGGCGTCGGGTCGGTGACCGGGATGCGGCGCAGTCCGTGGTCGGCGGGCCAGATCAGGCGGGTGTGTTCGCCCATGAAGGTGGCCAGGGCCGGGGTGTCGGCGATGGTGTCGAGGAGCGCGTCGGAGCCGAAGTTGGGACCGGTCACCTCGATGGTGAGCCCGAACTCGGCGACGAGGTCGTCGTAATAGGCGCCCCACTCGGTTCCGGGGGCGATGCCGGGCATCCAGATCCGGTGCCCGCTGAGCTCCGCGACGGTCACCGACCGGGCGCCCGCCAGCGCGTGGGCGGGCCCGGTGAGGAGCTGGAGCGGCTCGTCGAGGACCCGTACCGAGGCGATGTCCCCGGGGAGGGGCCGGCCGGGCGCGGCGACGGCGCGGAAGGACGCGTCGATCGTGCCGGAGCGGATGGCGGCTACGGCGGTCTCGATGTCGAACAGCGTCAGCACGTCGAGGTCGATCTCGGGGTGCGCGCGGTGGAAGCCGCGCATCAGGTTCGACTGGGCGCTGCGGGAGGCGAGCACGTCGACGCGGAGCGGACGGCGGCCGGGCCGCACGGAAGCGCTCGCGCGGTCGGCGACGCGCAGCAGCTCGCGGGCGTGGGGCAGGAACGCCTGGCCGTCGATGGTGAGCTCGGCGCCGCGCGGAGCACGGGTGTACAGGCGCACGCCGAGGCCGCGCTCAAGGACGGCGATGCGCTTGGAGACGGCCTGCTGGGTGATCGACAGGTCGGCGGCGGCCTTCTGGAACCCGCCCGCTTCCGCGACGGCGACGAAGGTGCGTACTGCTTCGAGATCCATGCCGACCCACCCTACGGAACAACCTCCGGTTGTACGGGAGGGGCGGATCGGTTGTTTGACCTGCTGTTGTCCCGCCCGCTTAGCTCTCCCTGGTCAACTTCCGCTTGTTCGATCACCACGCCGAGGGGAGCGCGCCGACCATGGTGAGCAGCAGACCGCTGGGCCGCGGGTTCGGCTGGCTGTGGGCGTCCTACGCGGTCAGCGCGTACGGGTCCGGCCTCGGGTTCGGGGCGTTGCCCCTGGTGGCGGTCCTGGCCCTGCACGCCGGGCCCGCCCAGGTGTCCGCGCTGTCCGCGGTGGGCCCGGCGGTGGGAGCGCTGATCGCGGTGCCGCTCGCGCTGTGGGTGGAGGTCCGGCGCAAGCGGTCGGTCATGATCATGATGGATCTGGCCCGGTTCGCGGCCATGGTGACCATTCCCGTCGCCTACGCCTTCGGATGGCTCGGCTTCGTCCAGCTCCTCGTGGTCTCGGCCGTGGTCGCCGCGGCCAAGATCGCCTTCAACGCGGCCGGCGGCGCCTACCTCAAGGCCGTCGTGCGGCCGGACGACCTGCTCGTGGCCAACGCGCGGTTCGAGTCCACGAACTGGTCCTCCATCGCGGTGGGGCCACCGCTGGGCGGCGCGGCGATCGGCCTGTTCGGACCGGTCGCCACCGTGCTGGCCGACGCGCTCAGCTATCTGCTCTCCGCGCTGGGCCTCACCGCGATCGGCGGCCGGGAGGAAGCACCGGCGGCGAGCGGCAAGGGCCCGCTCCGGGCGCGCGCACTGCTCGACGGCTGGCGGCACATCCTGGGCCACCCCGTTCTGCGGCCGCTCTACCTCAACAACATGCTCGTCTCCGGTCTGATCATGGCCACCGAACCCCTGCTGGCCGTGCTCCTGATCCGCCAACTCGGCTTCCCGCCCTGGCAGTACGGCCTCGCCTTCGCCGCCCCCTGCCTCGGCGGACTCATCGGCTCACGACTGGCCCGCCGGGTCGTCGCCCGCTTCGGCCGGGCCTGGGTCTTCCGCACCATCGGCACTCTGCGCGCCGTCTGGCTGATCGGCCTGGTCTTCGTACGACCCGGCGTCGTGGGCCTGGTCACCGTCATGGTCGTCGAGCTGGCGATCATCATCAACATGAGCCTGTACACCCCGGTGCTGGCCACCTACCGGCTCGAACACACCCCGGAGCATCTCGTGGCCCGCACCCTGACGGCGTGGTCGATCGGCCAGCAGGCGTCCATCGCCGTCCTCACCGCACTGGCCGGCCTGCTCGCCGACGCCACCGGCCCACGCACCGCGCTCACGGTCGCGGGCCTGCTCATCCTGACCACCCCGCTCCTGCTCCCCCGCCGCGGCCGGACGCCACACCCTGTGCTCAACCGACCGTCGCACGGCCCCAGTTGAGGAAGACCGACCAGGCGTGCGGCGCGACGGCGAACGAGGGGCCGTCCGTCATCTTCGAGTCCCGTACGTGGACGGCTTCACAGCAGGGGGCCACTTCTACGCAGTCGCCGCCGCTGTCGCTGCTGTACGTCGACTTACGCCAGGGGAGGGCGACCTCTATGCATTCGCCGCCGCTGTCGCTGCTGTACGAGGACTTGCGCCAGGCGACCGCGACCTCGATGCATTGGCCGCCCCCGCTGTCGCTGTAGCTGGACTTGAACCACCGGAGGGTGCTGCTCATCTCTGCTCTCCTGCCAACTCCTCGATGAGGCCCATCGTTTCCCGTGGACCCAGGGCCTGTGCCCGGATCTTCGCATAGCGCCGGGCGTACGCACTCACCTTTGCAGGGTCGGAGATCAACAGGCCCTCGCCCTGGACTTCCAGGAAGGCCAGGTGGTCGTGTTCCGGAGTCTCCACGAGTGTCATTCCTCCACGGTCTCCGGCGTACTCGCCGTTCACGCCGCATGCCAGGGGAAGCACGTCAAGTGTCACGTTGCGCCTGCGTGAGCAGGCGAGGAGATGTTGGAGCTGTTCGCGCATGATCTCTCGGCTGCCGATGACCCGCCGCAGTACCGCCTCCTCCAGGATCAGCTCGATCGAAGCGACGGGCTGTCGGTCGAAGAGGGCTTGCCTTTCCATGCGTGCTTGGACCAGTTCCTCGACCCTCTGCTCGGGAAGAGGCGGAAAGCCGCCGCCGATGAGGGCGCGTGCGTAATCCTCCGTCTGGAACAGCCCGTTCACGACGAGGATCTCGTACATCTGGATCACCAGCGACTGCTGCTCCACGGGCGCGAAGTCCTTGAATTGCTCCGGATACTTCTCCAGGCGCACCGACGCGCGCGCGTCCTCGAAGATGCCCATGCCATCACCCAGCACCCGCTCCAGCTGGACCAGCATCTCGTCGCTGGCGGGCTGAGCCAGCGTCTCCATAGCGCTGACCGCCGCAGCGGAGAAGCCAATCTCGCTCCCCAATTGCTCCTGCGTCCACCCCTTCCTTACCCGCAATTTGCGGGCGAGGTTGGCCACCATCTGGGCGGTCGGCCCCGCCGTCACCTTGTTTTCCGCTCGTGCCATTTCGATCACGCTCCGACTCAACCGGTCTCAACCGGTCTCGACTCAACCCCGCCGAATTCGACTCCCCTCCAAGGGAGTTGGGGCTGGTCAACGGCTGCCCGACGGTCCCTTCGAGGCCATGGCAAACGCTAGCCGGAGGGGCCGAGACTGTCCCCGTGGATACGCAAATCGGCGAGGTAAACCTGGACTGGATTCCGCTTTCCGGCATCCGGTTGGGAAAAGCGGGCGTGCAATTCGACGCGGTACGGATCGACGGGGACGCGGGGCGGTGCGTGGCGGATCTGATGGAGGAGCTGACCGGGGGCGACCCGGGGCCGATCGTCGCGGATGCGCTGGGGCGTCGGCCGGTGTACTTCCTGGTGCCGCCGCGCAGCACCTCGCACCGGCCGTGGCCCGCCGTGGCGAGGCCGTTCAACTCGGGCCGGGGGAGGGTGAGTTATGTACCCGTACCCGCGCTGAGCGGAGGCACCTGGCCGCTGTCGTGGCGGTTCCCACCCTCGGAGGCGGACCGGTTCGTGCACACGCCGCTGCTGAACTCGGTGGTGTGGCAGCTTCGTTGAGGGCGAATTGGCCCAAGGATCCGGTGCAGAAATGGCCTGGTGGGGTGGGCGCTCATGATCATAAAGTCGAGCCATGACCACTCAGGAAACACCCTCCCCCGCCGCCGCTCCGTTCGCCCCGGTACTCACCCGTCACGCCGACGCCGAGACGTGTGCGGACCCGAGCAGCGTGATGACGCTGTTCGCCGACTCGGACGGTACGGCCGACGGGTTCACCAGCTATCGCTCCACGTTCGCGAAGGGGGCCGTGGGTGCGCCCGCGCACTTCCACACCAAGGCGACGGAGCTGTTCTTCGTGATCAGCGGGTCGCTCCAGGTGCTGGTGGGCGAGGAGGTGACCGTCCTGGGGGCGGGCGACTTCCTGGCCGTGCCGCCGCACACCCCGCACGCGTTCGCCGCCGCGCCGGGCAGCGAGGCGGACGTCCTGTTCGTGTTCACGCCGGGGATGGGCCGCTTCGACTACCTGCGGCTGCTCGGCCGGGTCATGCGCGGCGAGGCGGACCCGAGCGAGATCGCGGAGTCGGCCGAACGGTTCGACAACCACTACGTGGACAGCCCCGCGTGGCGCGCGGCCCTGGAGGCCTCGGCGTGATCGACGCGAAGACCCATGTCCGGGTGGCCCGGCCCTCGCGGGACCTGGCCGCCGCCGAACGCTTCTACGTGGACGGCCTCGGCCTGGACGTGCAGTGGCGCACCACCGAGCGCGTCCCGGGCGCGCACGACCTGCTGATGGTGGGGCCGGCGGGCGGCTCCTGGCACTTCGAGCTGACCCACGACCCCGAACACCCGCTGGAGCCCACGCCGACGGTGGACGACCTGTTCGTGGTCTACCTCGGCGCCCCGGTCGACGAGGCCCTCGTCGACCGCCTGCTCGCCCACGGCGGGACCCGCGTCCCCGCGCACAACCCGTACTGGGACGAGTACGGCGTCACCGTCGCCGACCCCGACGGCTACCGGCTGGTCCTGTGCTCCCGCACCTGGGGCTGACCGAAATCCCAAAAACCGGCCTCCGGCCGTGCGTGACATCACTCACAGGGATTTCACAGCCGGTGAGAGCAACTTTCCGAATTTGCCCGGATTCCGCTTTGCCGACCGTTTGCGAAGGAGTCGCCAGGTCCGCTTATCGCCCTTTTCCGAGGCTCGTTGGCGCTTACGATCTGCGAACTGTCGCATCCGCGTGGAGACCTACCGCCCGCGACACCTCACTTTCTTTCGGACCCAGAAGAGGGCTGCTCGTGCAGATCCGCCGCATTCTCGCCACCGCCGTCGTGGCCGCCGTGACCGCTCCGGC
The DNA here is from genome assembly GCF_025399895.1 of Streptomyces sp. ASQP_92. Lineage (GTDB taxonomy): Bacteria > Actinomycetota > Actinomycetes > Streptomycetales > Streptomycetaceae > Streptomyces. The sequence continues at coordinate 91,891 of NZ_JAODUA010000011.1, forward strand.
CGCCATGCTCTCCGTTGCACCGGCGTTCGCCGACACCAAGCCGGCCGCCCAGACCCAGAACAAGCCCTCCATCGCCGAGTTGGAGCAGGCCGCCAAGGACGCGCAGAAGGCGTACGATGCCGCCGTCGTCGCCGAGAAGGCGCTCGTGCGGTCGCTGGAGGACACCGACGCGCCGACCTACCCGCTTGAGGCGGCATTCCAGGCCGCGACGAAGACGGCGAAAGAGGCCGCGACCAAGAAGGCCACCGCCGATGCGGCTGTCGCCGACGCCAAGGCGAAGCTCGACGCCGCCGTGAGCGACGACGACAAGGCCGCCGCGCAGAAGGCCCTCACCGAGGCCGAGGGCGTCGCCAAGACCGCCGCCGACGCGAAGACCGCCGCCGACGCCAAGCAGGCCGAGGCGAGCAAGGCCGTGTCCGACGTCAGGGTCGAGATCTCGAAGAAGATCTACAAGGCGCAGCTCGCCATCAAGGAGACGCTCGCCAAGAAGACGGCCGCCGACAAGGCGCTCGCCGACGCCAAGAAGGCGGAGGGAAGCGGGTCCTGCGTGTCCCAGGACGCGTTGAGTGCCGTGGCGGTCGGACTGCCGTCCAAGATCGCCGCCGGCTCCACGGTCGACTTCACGCTCCGTCTGGGCAACACCACGGGCCGGACCCTCGACAACGTCTTCCCGATCGCCTACCCGCACGGGACCGACAAGAGCGGCATGAAGGACATCGACAAGCTGCTGCACCTGAAGTGGTCCAACGGCTCGGGCTGGCAGGACCTCGACGGCCGGCACCACGCGGGCGTCGTCAAGGCGCTGCGGACGGGCGCGCACGCCGACGTCAAGCTGCGCCTGACCGTCGACGCCTCCGCTCCCGCCGAGGGCACGGGCGTGGTGTTCGTCAACGCCGACTACACGAACAACGACGGGTCGTGCGGTGGGGTCCCGGACTCCACCATGTACGAGTTCCGGCTCACCCCGGTCGGCAGCAAGCCCTCCACCGAGCCGGCCAAGCCGGCCAAGCCGGCCTCCAAGCCGGAGCCGCAGGGCAGCAAGTCCCCGTCTCCCGTCGGATCGGGTGGCACGACGGGCACGGGCGGCGCCAACGGCTCGCTCGCCCACACCGGTTCCTCGTCCGCGCTGCCGCAGTTCGCCCTCGCGGGCGGCGCCGCGGTCGTCATCGGTGCCGGCGCCGTGTACTTCGTACGTCGCCGCAAGGCCGCCGACAACGCCTGACGTTCAGGCGTCGGCACCCCGGGCCTGTCCCGTCGCGTTCGTCGCGGGGCAGGCCCGGGGTGCGTTCACCTCCGCCCCCCGCCCCGCGGGCCCGGCGGCTCTCCGGAAGCAGCGTCACGCCCCTTCGGGGAAGCCGGCGCCGGCGGCGTACCGCCAGAAGGCGTTCATCAAGGTGGGCGGTGTCGGGCCGGTCATCTCCACCTGGGTCAGCAGGAGGGTGACCTCGCCGGTGGAGGGCACGACATAGGCGGCGGTGCCGGTGCCGCCGACCCAGCCGTAGCGGCCCTTCACGTTCCACGGTTCGACGCCCTCGATGTCGACCGAGCCGCCGTACCCCCAGCCCTGGCCGCCCAGGAACAGCGTGGCGGCGGAACGCTGGGCCGGGGTGAGGTGGTCGGTGGTCATCTGCCGTACCGCCTCGGTCGAGAGCAGCCGGCGCCCCTCGGCCGTCCCCTCGCCGAGCAGCAGGCGCGCGAAGGCGCACAGGTCGTCGACGGTGGAGACGAGTCCGCCCGCGCCGGAGGGGAAGGCGGGCGGGCTGCTCCAGTGCCCGTCCGGGGCGTCGACGAGTTCGAGGCCGCCCTGCGGACGCGGCGCGTAGAGACTGGCGAACCGGTCGAGATCGCGGGCCGGGACCGAGAATCCGGTGTCCACCATGCCGAGGGGCTCGAAAAGGCGCTCGGCCAGGAACTCGGGCAGCGTGCGCCCCGAGGCCCGGGCGATCAGGATGCCCTGGAGGTCGGAGCAGGTGTTGTACAGCCAGGCCTCGCCGGGCTGGTGCAGCAGCGGGATGCGGCTGAGCCGGGCGAGCCACTCGTCCGGCTCCGGCACCGCCTGGGGTCGCGGGGGCGCCTGGTGCAGCTCGTTGAAGAGGGGCTGGACGGCGGGCAGCGAGAAGTCGGACGGGAAGCCGTATCCGGCGCGGAAGTCGAGCAGATCGGCCACCGTGATCGCACGGGCGGCGGGGACGACGTCGTCGACGGGCGAGGACGGCGTGCGGACCACCATGGGCGAGGCCAGTTCCGGCAGCCACTCGGAGATCGGGTCGTCCAGGGCGATGCGTCCGTCGTCGACCAGCATCATGACGGCCGCCGCGGTGATGGGCTTGCTGACCGAGGCGATACGGAAGATCGCGTCCCGGGTCATGGGGGCGGCGCCATTGAGCTCGGGCGAGCCGGCCGTGGCCACCTCTACCTCGTCGCCCCGGGCCACCAGGCCCACCGCGCCCGGCACCGTGCCGTCATCGACGTACGCGTCCAGGATCTTCCGCAACCCGCTCATGGCCCACCTTCTCGACGTCCGGTACGCAGGGCCCCCCGGTCCTCGGGACCCGCTCGAAGGGGAGACCCCCTCGGCGGCGGGAAGTCATCGCTCACCGACCAGTACCGCCGGAGGCGCGAAACGGTGAGATCCTGGAAACGGGATATTTCGCCCCGAGGAGGCATCCCATGCGCAAGGTCGCTGACTGTCGGGACTACCCGAGCGAATCGAATTGCAGCCTGACGATTTCCGGCGAGGAGGACGAAGTCGTACGGGCGGCGGCCGAGCACGCGGCATCGGTGCACGGCCACACGGACTCCCCCGAACTCCGCGAGCAAGTGAGGACCATGCTCAAGGACGAGGCAACCGTCTAGAGATCTCCGACCGCCCTTCAGTGGCCGAGGTCAGGGTCACTGGAGGGCGACCGCCCTTCAGTGGCCGAGGTCAGGGTCACTGGAGGGCCAAGCTCGTCCATGAGGCGGTGCCGGCGCGGCGGAGGCCCGGCCTTGTCCGAGGACCGGCCTTGTCGGAGGACCGGCCTTGTCGGTGGCTCGCGTCGACAGCCGCCTAGTCCGCCGCCCGCGTGTAGTCGACGAACTCGCCCGTCTCGGCGGTCTCGCGGTGCAGGCGGCCGTCCGGGAGGAGGGTGAGGGTGCTGGGTTTGCCGGGGTTGCAGGCGCCGGTCGAGCCGGGGCCGACCGTGGAGGGGCCGATGCGCAGGGGGGCGTCGGGTGTGGTGGGGGTTGCGGCGAGGGGGGCCTGGAAGAGGCAGTGGTAGCCGGGGCCGTCCGCCGTGAGGGTCAGGACCGTGTCGCCGACCCGGCCCGCCCGGATCACCAAGTGGCGGGGATTGTCACCGGAGTTGCCCGGGACCCCGCCCGACCAACTGCCCACGTACTGCTGGGGCACGCCGTCCGCCGGGGTGGGGCGGGGGCTCGTCGATATGCCCTTGTCGTCCGAACTGGCCGACGGGGAAGGGGAGTTGAGGCTGGTGGAGGGGTGGGCGGTGTCGCCGCCGGTCCTCGGGATGCCGCCGCTCATGTACGCGTACACCGAGCCGCCCGCGCCGACCGCCACCACCAGGGCCACCGCGATCAGCGCCGCCGTGGACGTGGCGCTGCGCTTCGGTGGGGGTTCCGCGTCGGGGGCGTCGGGGGCGTAGTACGGGTCGTACGGAGGCGGCGGTACGGCGTGGCCGGGTTGTGGGAGCGGCGGCGGTGCGTCGCGGGGGAGGGGCGGCGGGGCTATCGCGGTGTCGGCGGAGCCGGGCGCCTCTATGTCGAGCAACTGGGCCGCGTGGCTGCCCAGTTGGGCCACCAGGGACGGGGGCAGCCAGGGGTCGGGGACGGCGGCGGGGACGCGTTCCAGGATGCGTTCCGGGGTCGGCCGGGCCGCCGGGTCCTTGTGCAGGCAGTCGCCGATCAGCTCCTGGAGGGACTCCGGTACGCCGTCGAGGTCCGGCTCCTCCTGCGCGATGCGGAACATCAGCGCGTGCACCCCGCCCGACGCCTCCCCGAACGGCAGCCTGCCGCTCGCCGCGTAGGTGAGGACCGAGCCGAGGCAGAACACGTCGCAGGCCGAGGTGATCCGGTCGCCGCGCACCTGCTCGGGGGCCATGAAGCCCGGTGACCCGACGAGCGCGCCCGTCAGGGTGAGGCCCGCGTCCGTGCCGGTGTCCAGGGCGCGGGCGATGCCGAAGTCGATGACGCGGGGGCCGTCGATGGTGATCAGGACGTTGGAGGGCTTGAGGTCGCGGTGGACGAGCCCGGCCTCGTGGATGTCCTTGAGGGCGTGGGCGAGGCCGCGGGCGAGGGCGCGTACGGAGTGTTCGGGGAGGGGGCCGTGCGGGCCCGCCACCACGGACTGGAGGGAGGGGCCCGCGACGTAGCCGGTCGCGACCCAGGGCACGGGGGCCTCGGTGTCCGCGTCCAGGACCGGGGCCGTCCAGAGGCCGCCGACGCGGCGTGCGGCGAGGACCTCCTGGCGGAACCGGTCCCGGAACTCGGCGTGGTCGGCGAGGGCGGGGCGGACCAGTTTGACGGCGACGGTGCGGCCGCGGGTCGAGCGGGCGAGGTAGACCTGTCCCATGCCGCCCGCGCCCAGCCGGCCCAGCAGCCGGTAGGCGCCTATCCGTTCCGGGTCGCTCGGCTCCAGGTGCTGCATACGTTCCATGGCGGGCCTCCCCGGGGTTCCCGTTCAACGGGGTGAGGATAGTGCGGGGCCCCTGGCCGGGGGTTCCTGGGTCTTCCCCCCGCCCCACCCGTGCCCCTAACCCCCCTGTCCTCCGCGGACCGTGGCGGGCCGGTCGCGCAGTTCCCCGCGCCCCTTAAACCCGTCCTCGTCCGCCGGCCGTGGTGGGCTGGTCGCGCAGTTCCCCGCGCCCCTAGGGGGCTGGGGGTGAGCCGGATTTCTGGGTGCGCCTCCCGACTCGCCGGACCCCGGCCACCCCAGGGGCGCGGGGAACTGCGCGAGTAGCGGGCACGGTCCGCGGACGACAGGGGGTTTAGGGGCGCGGGGAACTGCGCGAGGAGCACGCATGGTCCGCAGCAGAAGGCGGGTTTAGGGGCGCGGGGAACTGCGCGAGCAACCACGCGCGGTCCGCAGCGAAAGGGGGGTTTAAGGGGCGCGGGGAACTGCGCGAGCAACCACGCGCGGTCCGCGGCGAAAGGCGGGTTCAAGGGGCGCGGGGAACTGCGCGAGCAACCCCGCACGGTCCGCGGCAACAGGCGGGTTCAAGGAGCGCGGGGAACTGCGCGAAGGCGGGTGGGGCGCGGGGAGGCGACACCTTGCCGAGGCGTGGGGGGCTCCCTGGACAGGATGGCCATGGTGGGGGCGACCTGGGCTTACTTACCCTGGGGGCATGACCCCTCAAGGCACCCCCGATCCCCAGGCCGCCGCGGCAGTGAAGGCCGCCGACCGTGCGCACGTGTTCCACTCCTGGTCCGCCCAGGGGCTGATCGACCCGCTCGCCGTGGCCGGCGCCGAGGGGTCGTACTTCTGGGACTACGAGGGCAACCGCTACCTCGACTTCACCAGTGGGCTCGTGTTCACGAACATCGGGTACCAGCACCCGAAGGTCGTCGCCGCGATCCAGGAGCAGGCCGCGACGATGACGACCTTCGCCCCCGCGTTCGCCGTGGAGGCGCGCTCGGAGGCGGCCCGGCTGATCGCCGAGCGCACCCCGGGGGACCTCGACAAGATCTTCTTCACCAACGGTGGCGCGGAGGCCGTCGAGAACGCGATCCGCATGGCCCGGCTGCACACCGGGCGCCACAAGGTGATGAGTGCCTACCGCTCGTACCACGGCGGGACGAACACCGCGATCAACCTGACCGGCGACCCCCGGCGCTGGGCGTCCGACAGCGGGTCGGCCGGGGTGACGCGGTTCTGGGCGCCGTTCCTGTACCGCTCCCCCTTCCACGCCACCACCGAGGCGCAGGAGTGCGAGCGGGCCCTGAAGCATCTCGAGGAGACCATCGCCTTCGAGGGGCCGGCCACCATCGCCGCGATCATCCTGGAGTCCGTGCCGGGCACGGCCGGGATCATGACGCCGCCGGCCGGCTATCTGCCCGGGGTGCGCGCGCTCTGCGACCGGTACGGGATCGTCCTCGTCCTGGACGAGGTGATGGCCGGGTTCGGGCGGACCGGCAAGTGGTTCGCCTGTGAGCACTTCGATGTCGTGCCGGATCTCATCACCTTCGCCAAGGGCGTCAACTCCGGCTACGTACCGCTCGGCGGCGTCGCCATCAGCCAGAAGATCGCCGAGACCTTCGAGCACCGCCCCTTCCCCGGCGGGCTCACCTACTCCGGACACCCGCTGGCCTGCGCCGCCGCCGTCGCCACCATCAACGTGATGGAGGAGGAGCGCGTGGTCGAGCAGGCCGCGCACATCGGGGAGACCGTCCTGGAGCCCGGTCTGCGCGAGCTGGCCGCGCGGCACCCCTCGGTCGGCGAGGTGCGCGGCCTGGGCGTGTTCTGGGCGCTGGAGCTGGTCCGCAGCAAGGAGACCCGCGAGCCGCTGGTGCCGTACAACGCCAGTGGCGCCGACAACGCGCCGATGGCCGCGTTCGGCGCCGCCTGCAAGAAGCAAGGGCTGTGGCCCTTCATCAACATGAACCGCACCCATGTGGTGCCGCCCTGCAACATCACCGAGGCGGAGGCCAAGGAAGGTCTTGCCGTGCTCGACGAGGCGCTGACGGTCGCGGACCAGTACACCGTGTGAGGTTCGATCCGGTTCGGTCCGGAACGGATCGTCCCTGCTCGGAAGGGAAAAAGTCCGCTCTCCTTTGTCCGGTTTCCGGGCACCCCATAGGGTGGCCGGAGCCGGAGAAGGGGAGCGAGTCATGCCCGCGAGCGGAGCGGTCACCCGCAACACCCTTCGACAACAGATCGCGGACGCGCTGCGTGACGAGGTGCTCGCGGGGCGTATGCGGCCCGGTGAGGAATTCACGGTCAAGCAGATAGCCGAGCAGTACGGCGTCTCCGCCACGCCCGTGCGCGAGGCGCTCGTCGACCTCTGCGCGCAGGGGCTGCTCGATTCGGACCAGCACCGGGGCTTTCGGGTGCGGGTGTTCACCGTCGAGGACTACAAGGGCATAGTCGAGGCCCGGGCGCTGGTGGTCGACGGGATATTCCGGCGGGCCGCGGTCCCCGGGAACTTCGAGGCCCACGGCCCCGCCCTGGTGTCGGTGCGCCGACGCGGCGAGGAGGCCGCGCGGGCCGCCCGCGGCGGTGACCTGAACATCCTGGTCGGCTACGACCTGCGGTTCTGGCGGGAGCTGTGCGCCCTCGCCGGCAACACCTACATCTCCGACTTCCTGCACCGGCTGCGCATGCAGAGCTGGGTGTTCGCGGTGCCCCATCTGCGCGGCCACAGCGACCTCAGCGACTGGCTGTGGACCGGGCACGACGAGGTCGTCTCGGCGCTCGCCCTCGGCGACTTCGAGGCCGCGCGGGTGCTGATCGGCGCCTACAACGAGGAATCCCTGGTGTGGGCGGAGCGGCTGCCCCGGTGAGCACCGAGCCGGCCGGCCAGGTCGAACTGAGCGTCGTCGTCCCCGCCTACAACGAGGAGCAGCGCCTCGCGCCCACCCTCGACGCGATCCGCGCCCACCTCGGCGACAACTGCGTCTGGGAGCTGATCGTCGTCGACGACGGCTCGGGCGACGAGACCGTACGGGTCGCGCGGGAGGCCGCCGCCCGCGACCCGCGCGTCAGCGTGGTGGTCGGCGACACCAACCGGGGCAAGGGGCACGCGCTGCGCCTGGGGGTGCTCGCCTCCTACGGGCGGCGCGTCCTGATCACGGACGCCGATCTCGCCACCCCCATCGAGGAGTTGGACCATCTCGTCAAGGCGATGACCGAGGGCGACACGGCCGCCGCGATCGGTTCGCGCGCCCTGCCCGAGGCCCGCATCGACGTCCACCAGAGCCGGCTGCGCGAGACGCTCGGCCGGATGGGCAACCGGCTCATCCGGGCCGTGGCCGTACCCGGCATCCACGACACCCAGTGCGGCTTCAAGCTGTTCGACGGCGACAAGGCGCGCGCCGCGTTCGCCGACGCCCGCCTGGACGGCTGGGGCATCGACGTGGAGATCCTCCAGTTCTTCCGCCGCGCCGGCTGGCCGGTCGCCGAGGTGCCGGTGCGCTGGTCGCACCAGGAGGGCTCGAAGGTGGGCGCGGCCGACTACGGCAAGGTGCTGTGGGAGCTGGCCCGCCTCAAGGCGCGCGCGGTGCGCCGCGTCGACCTGGTGCTGGGCGCCCTCTACCTGCTGTCATCGGTGCTGCTCTACAAGAACCTGTGGGGGGACCTCGAGCGGAGCTACCTCAGCGACTCGATGCAGGACCAGAACCAGTGGGAGTGGTTCTTCGCGGTCACCGCGGACAACGTCCGCCATCTGCGCGACCCCCTGTTCACCACCGTCCAGAACTTCCCCGACGGCGTGAACCTGATGGGCAACACCCCGATGCTGGGCCTGTCCGCGCCCCTGACCCCGGTGACGCTGGCCTTCGGTCCTACGGTCACCTGGGCGCTCGTCCTGACCCTGGGGCTCGCGGCGACCGCGTACTGCTGGTACTGGCTGTTCGCCCGCCGGGTGACGGACAACCGGTGGGCGGCCGGGCTCGGCGGGGCGCTCGCCGCGTTCGCGCCGCCGGTGATCTCGCACGCCAACGCGCACCCGAACTTCTGCGTCCTGTTCATGATCCCGCTGATCATCGACCGCGCGCTGCGCCTGTGCGAGGGCCGTGACGTGCGACGCAACGGGCTGGTCCTCGGCCTGTTCACGGCGTACCAGATCTTCCTCGGCGAGGAGGTGCTGCTGCTGGCCGCGCTCGGCATGACCCTGTTCGCGCTGTCGTACGCCCTGGCCCGGCGCGAGGTCGCCCGGGCCGCTGTCCGCCCGCTGGCCACGGGGCTGGCGTACGCGCTCGGGGTCTGCGGGGTGCTGATCGCGTACCCGCTGTACCGGCAGTTCGCGGGGGCGCAGAGCTATCACAGCGTGCTGCACGGCGACGAGGCGGGCAATTCGCCGCTCGCGCTCATCGAGTTCGCCGGGCGCTCGCTCCTGGGCGACGACGCCACCGCCGACAAGCTCGCCCTCAACCGCACCGAGCAGAACGCGTTCTACGGCTGGCCCCTGGTGGCCCTCGCCTTCGCGCTCGTCGTACGCCTGTGGCGCCGGCCGCTGGTCAAGGCGCTCGCGTTCACGGGTGTGGCGGCGGCGATCCTCTCGCTCGGGCAGAAGATCCGCATCCCGTACACGGACGTGGTGTTCCCCGGCCCCTGGAAGCTGCTGGCCCACAAGCCGCTCTTCGAGTCGGTGATCGAGGGCCGGGTCGCGATCGTCTGCGCACCGGTGCTCGGCGCGCTCCTCGCGCTGGCCGCGGGCCGCCTCGCGCTCAGCCGCACGCGCGCGAACCGGGTGGCCGGCTTCACCGCGATCGCCCTCGCCCTCCTCCCGATCGTGCCGACGTCGTTCCCGACCCACGCCCGCCCCGAGGTGCCCGAGTTCATCTCCTCGGGCCTGTGGAAGAAGTACCTGAAGCCGGGCGATTCCCTGGTCCCGGTGCCGCTGCCCGACCCCGGCTCGGCCGAGGCCCTGCACTGGCAGTCCTCGACCGGCCTCGGCTTCCCGGTGCCGGGCGGCTACTTCAACGGGCCCTGGGGACCGGACCGCATCGGCATCTACGGGGCCTCCCCGCGCTGGACGTCGAACCTGTTCGGTGACGTCCGCTCCGGCAAGCCGATCCCGGACATCGGCACGGACTGGCAGAACCAGGCCCGCGCGGACCTCGCGTACTGGCACGCGGGCATCCTGGTCCTGACCCCCCAGCCGCAGGCGCCCGAGCTGTACGAGACGGTGACCCGGCTGCTTGGCGGCCGCGCGGGCACCAAGGTCGGCGGGGTCTGGATCTGGGACGTCTCGGACGTGCGCTGAGCGCTCGCGCCCCGCGCGCGGGCCGGTCCCGTCCGCCGCCGGGTCCGAGTAACGGACGGCCTCGTGGGTAAACCCTCCCGACCGGGGCGCGGGCGGAATCGGTCACCGCGCACCGGGAGTTGACGGGCGCTCTTCGCGCGGCGTGCCCGGCGCATTACGCTGTCCCGACCATCGCACGAACGAGTTGAGAGCGAGCCCGTCTTGGCCTGTGACCTGTGGCTGGTCCCCCTCGTCGACGTGCTGTGCCACAGCCCCGACAACCCGTTCGCGGAGGAGATCGCCTCGTACGACAAGGCGCTCGGCGACGCCGGGCTCCCGCCCGTACCGGTCTTCGCGTACATGCCGGGCCTCTCCGGCGATGTGGCCCCGGTCGCCGGGTTCGACTACGACGCGCTGCACTTCCTGCGCCGCGCCTACCTCCTCCAGTTGTGCGGCCTCGCGGTGACGCCCGTCGACGAACTCGGCGGCGACTACGAGCAGCTCCTCGAAATGTTCGAGTCGACGGCCCAGCAGTCCCACCTGGTCTGGCACTACGACCACGCGGGCGCCTATGTCCCGGTCGACTTCGCGATGCCGCTCTCCAACGAGGAACTGCTCGCGGGCGGCGGGCCGCTCGGTTCCGCGCAGGGACTGCTGAGGGAGTTGCAGTTCGTGGGGCCCGCGATCGGTATAGATCCGGCCAACCCGCCGACGGCGCCCGCCCCGCCGGCCCGGCCCACCTCGCTGGAGGAGCCGGCCGGTCCCATCCCGTACGACGAGAGCCCGTTCGCGCGCGAGCGGCATGTGTGGCTGGGGCTGCACGCGGCGGCCACGCGCAGCCTCGCCCAGGGCTCGATGATCATCTTCAGCTGAGGGGCGCGGCCCGCGGGCTCCCGCTCAGCGCGGGCCCTCCGGCGGCCGCTGGCGCGGCATGTTCGGCCGGGTGGCCGGAGGCAGCGGGAAGCGGCCGGGGCCGGGGGCCGCGTCCGTGCGCGGGGCCGCCGCGCTGAGGGTCTGCATCACCAGCGGGGCCGGCCCCGAGCGGAACTCCACCATCCAGTCCGCGGTCTCCGAGCGGACCAGGTCCGTGACGTCCTCGGTGAACCGGCGCAGCACCGAAAGACAGCGCTCGGCGGCCTCCCCGGCGGTGCCGTCGGTCGGCCCGAGCACCTCGCGCACGCTCTCCGAGGCCCAGTCGAACTGGAGCCCCTGGAGTCGGCGCTGCACGGCCTGCGCGGTGGCCACGTCCCTTATCCAGCCCGACGTGAGCCCGAAGTAGCGGTCGCACGCCATGCACGCGGCGGCCAGCAGCAGAGACAGATAGCCCCAGCCCGCGGCCCCCTTCAGCGCCTCGGTCAGATCGAGCAGCGGCAGCACGGCCCCCGCGATCGCGCCGCTCGCCGTGCCGCAGCGCAGCACGCGCGCGCCGCGCCGCTTCCACAGCCGGTCGGCCAGGTACCACTCGGCGGTGCGCAGTGCGCCCGTCTCGACCCAGCGGTACAGCTCGTCGAGGCGCGCGGCGGGCTCGCCCCAGTCGCCGAGCGGGAACGGCCTCCCGGTCAGATCGCCCGTCTGCGCGCCCTCGTCCCGCCGGGCCTGGCCCGGGGGCCCCTCGGGCTGCATGTCCGGCTGGCTCACCCGGCCGCTCCCTCCGCAACTCTGCTGTGCCCCTCTGTGCCATCGAGTGACGTACGGGCACGGGGCGTGTACGCGGCCGCGGTGGACGCGTACGGACGTAGTAAATGGCCTCCCGCCCGCCGGCGCCCGCGCTGAGCGGGTGCGGAGGGACGCGTCCTGAGGCGGCCGACCGCCATTCCTACCGCCGAATGGAGGGCTCAGGGGGCGAGAACCCGGCATCCGCGCCCGGAAGTGGCCCGTGATCAGGTATACGGACACGCACCGCGTCACTCGAAAGAGTTGCGGAGCAGGGGGCCCCTCGACCACGTAGGCTCGGAGTGCCGACAGCGGCGGCGAAACCGAGCCGCCGTGGCGAACCCGTCCTGACGAGACCCGGAGTGCACCGTGATCCCTGGTGGTGGCCAGCCCAACATGCAGCAGCTTCTTCAGCAGGCCCAGAAGATGCAGCAGGACCTCGCCGTGGCCCAGGAGGAGCTCGCGGCGACCGAGGTCGAGGGCCAGGCCGGCGGCGGCCTGGTCAAGGCGACCGTGACCGGGTCGGGGGAGCTGCGCGCCCTCGCCATCGACCCCAAGGCGGTCGACCCGGAGGACACCGAGACCCTCGCGGACCTGATCGTGGCGGCCGTGCAGGCGGCCAACGAGAACGCCCAGCAGCTCCAGCAGCAGAAGCTCGGCCCGCTGGCGCAGGGCCTGGGCGGCATGCCCGGCCTGCCGTTCTAGGGCCGGGCCCCCGGCCCGCGACCGCCCTCGCGCACGTATACGTGCGCCCGCCCTACTGAGGCGGACGCGCACCAACTACCGTAGGCGTCAGAGCAACCCACGAGAGGCTTATCCGTTGTACGAAGGCGTGGTTCAGGACCTCATCGACGAACTGGGCAGGCTGCCCGGCGTCGGTCCCAAGAGCGCGCAGCGGATCGCCTTCCACATCCTCCAGGCCGAGCCGACCGACGTGCGCCGCCTCGCGCACGCGCTCCTCGAAGTCAAGGACAAGGTCCGCTTCTGCGCGGTGTGCGGCAACGTGGCGCAGGAGGAGCGGTGCAACATCTGCCGCGACCAGCGCCGCGACCTCACCGTCATCTGTGTGGTGGAGGAGCCCAAGGACGTGGTGGCCATCGAGCGGACCCGCGAGTTCCGCGGCCGCTACCACGTGCTCGGCGGGGCCATCAGCCCGATCGAGGGCGTCGGCCCGGACGACCTGCGCATCCGCGAGCTGCTCGCGCGCCTCGCGGACGGCACGGTCACCGAGCTGATCCTGGCCACCGACCCGAACCTGGAGGGCGAGGCCACGGCGACCTACCTGGCCCGCATGATCAAGCCCATGGGGCTCCGGGTCACCCGCCTCGCCAGCGGCCTGCCGGTGGGCGGCGACCTGGAGTACGCCGACGAGGTCACCCTGGGCCGCGCCTTCGAAGGAAGGCGGCTGCTCGATGTATGACGCCCAGCAGGAGTACGCCCGGCAGGGCTACGAGGAAGGTCGACTCGATGTCTGACGCAACGCTGCACGCGACCACCCAGGACCCGGACTCCTTCGCGGTCCAGATCGCCGACCAGGTCGAGTCCTTCATCGTCGCGGTCACGGAAGTGGCCAAGGGTGACGAGCCCGACAGCGCCGTGCCGTTCCTGCTCCTCGAGGTCTCCCAGCTGCTGCTCGCCGGCGGGCGGCTCGGCGCGCACGAGGACATCGTCCCCGACGAGCCCTACGAGCCGGACCTCGGTCCCGAGGCCGATGTCGACGAGCTGCGCGAGCGCTTCGCCCGGCTGCTCGAACCGATCGACGTGTACTCCGAGGTCTTCGACCCGTACGAGCCGCGCAAGGCGCCGGTGCCGTGCCGGATCTCCGACGACCTCGCCGACGTCGTCACCGACCTGCGCCACGGCCTGGCCCACTACCGGGCCGGCCGCATCTCCGAGGCGCTGTGGTGGTGGCAGTTCTCCTACTTCTCCAACTGGGGCTCGACGGCTTCCGCCGCGCTGCGCGCCCTCCAGTCGCTCGTCGCCCACGTCCGTCTCGACCAGCCGCTTCCGGAGCTCGACGGCCTCGACACCGACGAGGACCTGGCGGAGGGCGCCCTGGAGGAGGAGGCGGGCCGCGTGATGGCCGAGGAGCTGGCGGGCCCGCTGGGTCTGCACGACCTCAAATAGCCCCGTTCCCCAGGAGGCCCGCCGCTCTGGGCGGGCCTGTGACCCCGCCCACAAACCGCGTACGGCCGGGCGGCTCGGGCAGGCGGACCTCGCGAGCGGTCCGGAGGACGCCCGGTGATCATCCAGTGAGCGGGACATCTCACGAGGTGATACGGCCGGGGCGATTCCGGCCCGCTCGTTAAACTGAGCCGACCCAGCAAGAACTGAGCTAGGAGCGCACGTGGGCCTTGTCGTGCAGAAGTACGGAGGCTCCTCCGTTGCCGATGCCGAAGGCATCAAGCGCGTCGCCAAGCGGATCGTGGAAGCCAAGAAGAACGGCCACCAGGTGGTCGTCGTGGTTTCCGCGATGGGCGACACGACGGATGAGTTGATCGAGCTCGCGGAGCAGGTGTCACCCATGCCTGCCGGGCGGGAATTCGACATGCTGCTGACCGCCGGAGAGCGCATCTCCATGGCGCTGCTCGCCATGGCGATCAAAAGCCTGGGCCACCAGGCCCAGTCGTTCACGGGCAGCCAGGCCGGTGTCATCACCGACTCGGTCCACAACAAGGCGCGGATCATCGACGTCACCCCGGGCCGCATCCGGACCTCGATCGACGAGGGCAACATCGCCATCGTCGCCGGGTTCCAGGGCGTCAGCCAGGAGGGGAAGAACATCACCACGCTGGGGCGCGGTGGTTCGGACACTACGGCCGTCGCCCTCGCGGCCGCCCTCGACGCCGAGGTCTGCGAGATCTACACCGACGTCGACGGCGTCTTCACCGCGGACCCCCGGGTCGTGAAGAAGGCGAAGAAGATCGAGTGGATCTCCTTCGAGGACATGCTGGAGCTGGCCGCGTCCGGCTCCAAGGTGCTCCTGCACCGGTGCGTCGAGTACGCCCGCCGTTACAACATCCCGATCCACGTGCGGTCGTCCTTCAGCGGACTTCAGGGCACCTGGGTCAGCAACGAACCACGTTCCCAGTCGGAGGGTCAGCAGGTGGAGCACGCCATCATCTCCGGAGTCGCCCACGACGTCTCCGAGGCGAAGGTCACGGTCGTCGGAGTGCCGGACAAGCCGGGCGAGGCCGCGGCGATCTTCCGTACCATCGCGGACGCCGAGATCAACATCGACATGGTGGTGCAGAACGTCTCCGCCGCGTCCACGGGCCTGACCGACATCTCGTTCACGCTGCCCAAGGCCGAGGGCCGCAAGGCCATCGACGCCCTGGAGCGGTCCAAGCCGGCCATCGGCTTCGAGTCGCTGCGCTACGACGACCAGATCGCCAAGATCTCCCTGGTCGGCGCCGGCATGAAGACCAACCCGGGCGTCACGGCGGGCTTCTTCGAGGCGCTCTCCGACGCGGGTGTCAACATCGAGCTCATCTCGACCTCCGAGATCCGCATCTCGGTGGTCACCCGCGCCGACGACGTCAACAACGCCGTGCGCGCCGTGCACTCCGCCTTCGGCCTCGACTCCGACAGCGACGAGGCCGTCGTCTACGGGGGCACCGGGCGATGACCCGCAGACCGGCGCTCACGGTCGTCGGAGCGACCGGGGGCGCCGGTGCGGTGATGCTCCAGATCCTGTCCCAGCACGCGGATGTGTGGGGCGAGGTCCGCCTCGCCGCGTCCGCGCGCTCGGCCGGACGCAAGCTGCTCGTGCGGGGCGAGGAGTGCGAGGTGCTCGCGCTCGGCGAGGAGGCCCTGGAAGGGGCCGACGTCGTCGTCTTCCTCGTGCCCGCCGACGTCGCCGCCCAGTGGGCGCCGGTCGCGGCCGCCAAGGGTGCGGTGGTGGTGGACAGTTCGGCCGCCTTCCGGATGGACCCCGACGTGCCGCTCGTGGTCCCCGAGCTCAATCCCCATGCGGTACGGATGCGTCCGCGCGGCATCGTCGCGAGCCCGCACGCCACCACCCTCGCCATGAGCGTGGCGGTCGGCGCGCTGCACGCCGAGTTCTGCCTGAGCGAGCTGGTCGTCTCCACCTACCAGGCCGCGAGCGGTGAGGGGCAGCCCGGAGTCGAGGCGCTGCGCCGGCAGATCTCGCTGGTGGCCGGCTCCCAGCTGGGCACGAGCCCGGGCGATGTGCGCCGGGCCGTCGGCGACGGGACCGGCCCCTTCCCCGCGCCCCTGGCCCTGAACGTGGTGCCCTGGACCGGCGAACTCGCCGAGGACGGCTGGTCCTCGCAGGAGCTCGGCATCCGCGACGAGCTGCGCAAGGTGCTCGGCCTGCCGCGGCTTCCGGTGTCCGCGACCTGTGTGCGCGTCCCCGTGGTGACCACGCACTCGGCCTCCGTGCACGCCCGCTTCGAGAACGAGGTGGAGGTGGCGCGGGCCCACGAGATCCTGGCGACCGCGCCGGGCGTGGTGCTCTTCGACAACCCGGCCGCCGGCGAGTTCCCGACCCCCGCGGACGTGGTGGGCACCGACCCCACCTGGGTCGGGCGGGTGCGCAGTTCGCCGGACGATCCACGCGTACTGGAACTTTTCGTCTGCGGCGACAACCTCCGCAAGGGCACGGCCCTGAACGCGGCCCACATCGCCGAGTTGGCGGCCCGCGAATTCGATGGGCGCTGACCCCTACCCCGTTTGTAGGATCCGTGAACGCTCTGTGAGCAAGTCGCTGGTCTGTACCACTTGTACTGCGCCGACGCCTTGTTACACGATTCATTTCCGTGTCTCCGCAACCGCGGTCCGGCATGGAGCGTCTATGCGGTCGCCCCTCAAGGTGCCGTAAAAATCGGGGCATTGGGGAAGATCGGGTACGGATGAGGGCATGTGGTGCACCGCCAAAAACAGTGTCGTACGCGTACAACCCTGACGGGGAGGAACGTGTCCAACAGGCGTGGCAGAGGTACTCGAGTTCAGAGCGGTACCGGTGCGCGGTGGCATGGCGGTCCGCCCGCGTCGGCGCCCCGGCGCACCCGGTGGCATGCCGGTGATCGCGCCCATGCCCGCCACCCGTACGGTCCGCCCACCCGAGCAGGCGACCTCGCGCGAGAGCGCTGACGAGGTCATGGCGGCCGGCACCACTGTTGATCACCTCACCGAGACCTACCGCGCGCACTACCGCTCGCTGCTCGGCCTC
Organism: Streptomyces sp. ASQP_92; assembly: GCF_025399895.1. Lineage (GTDB taxonomy): Bacteria > Actinomycetota > Actinomycetes > Streptomycetales > Streptomycetaceae > Streptomyces. The sequence continues at coordinate 108,637 of NZ_JAODUA010000011.1, forward strand.
GCGGCGCTGCTCCTCGACGACACCGCCTCCTGCGAGGACGTCGTGCAGGAGGCGTTCATCCGGGTCCACTCGGCGCGCAGCCGGGTGCGCGAGCCGGAGAAGACCCTCGCCTACCTCCGCCAGACGGTGGTGAACCTCTCCCGCTCCGCGCTGCGCCGCCGCATCCTCGGGCTCAAGCTGCTCTCCAAGCCGATGCCCGACATGGCGAGCGCCGAGGAGGGCGCGTACGACCAGCTGGAGCGCGACGCCCTCATCAAGGCGATGCGCGGACTCCAGCGCCGCCAGCGCGAGGTGCTGGTGCTGCGGTACTTCGCGGACATGACCGAGGCCCAGGTCGCCGAGACGCTCGGCATATCCCTGGGCTCGGTCAAGGCGTACGGCTCGCGCGGCATAGCCGCCCTGCGCATCGCCATGGAGGCGACGGCATGAAGGGGCCCGACAGGAACGGCGAAAGGCGTCACAGGGAGTACGGGGAGCGCGGGGAACACGGCAAGAGCGGGTCGGACCAGCGGCCCAGGAACGACCTGAACGACCTGACTGGATACGGATTCGTGGACAAGACGCCGGAAAAGAACAGCACCGGCACCCCTCCCTTCGGCTTTCCGCCCGCCCCGGGCAGCCCCGACGCGGCCGACGAACAGGCCCTGCGCAGGCTGCTGCACGGCACGGTCGAGGAGCTGAGGCCCTCGGAGGGGGCGCTCGAACACCTGCGGGCCGCGGTGCCCCTGCGCCGGGCCCGCAAACGGCAGGCCGTCGTCGGCTCGATCGCGGCCGCCCTCCTGGTGGCCACCGCCGTGCCCGCGTTCCTGCACGTCGCCAACACCGCGAACAGCGCGGACGACCTGCCCGCCGTCGCCGGACACGGCGAGCGGACCCACGGCACGCCCGGCACCGCCTCCGACACGGTCGAGGGCGCGGACGCGGGCGGCCGGCCCTCCAGCGTGGGCAGCGCGCCCGGCACGCCCGGCGCCAAGGAGCCCAGACCGACGCTCACCAAGGGCGCGAGCGGCGGCACCGCCGGTGGCGCGACCGGCGCGGGCAGCGGCCCCGTGAAGGCGAACTCCCCGGTGTGCGAGGCGGCCGAGCTGAGCGTGAAGTCGGCGAAGGTCGGCAAGCCCGACTCCACCGGCAAGGTCTACGGCGCGTTCCGCATCGTCAACGCCTCCGACAAGCAGTGCGCGATCGGCGGGGTCGGCAAGTTCAACGTGCGGGCGCAGGGCGCCGCCGACCCGGCGAAGATCACCGTCGTCGAGCACGCGGCGGGCGACCCGGCCCCCGGCCTCCCCGACCCCTCGCAGGACGCCACGGCCCTGGTCCTCCAGCCGGCCGCGGCCTACGAGGTGCGCTTCGCGTGGGTGCCGTCCGACACCTGCCCCAAGGCGACCCCGTCGCCCGACCCGACACCGTCCAGCGGCGGCTCCAGCAGCAGCGGGATCGTCGCCCCCACGACGGGTGGTGGCACCACCCAGACCTCCCAACTCGCCCCGAACAGCGGCACCCCCGCCGCCACGGCGGACGGCACGATCGCGGTGACCCACGTCGCCGAGCCCGGCGCGCCATCGGCGGAGGCGAAGATCCCCAACGCGTGCGCCGGGACGATCTACAAGACGGGCGTCCTGGACGCGGGGGCGACGGCCTCGGCGACGCCGTAGGGGCCGGGCCCGGCCGGGGGCGTCTATTCCGGGGCGTCTATTTCTGCGCGATGGGCGCGGGCTCGGAGCCTTCCGGCGCCGTGGTGCCTTCCGGCATCGCGGTCCCTTCCGGCATCGCGGTCCCTTCCGGCATCGCGGTCCCTTCCGGCGTCTCGGAGGCTTCCGGGGCGAGGCCGAGTTCGGCGTCCTCCAGGGCCTCGGCCTCGCGCCGGACCAGGCGGAACCACATGAACACCACGAACCCCGCGAACACGAACCACTCACCGGTGTAGCCGAGGTTCTGGAACGCCTTCAGATCGAGCCCGCTGTTCTGCGGGGCGCTGGCCGGCACCGCGGTCATGCCGGTGTCGGCCCTCGGCAGCGTCACCCAGGCGTCGTACACCGGGTACGGCACGAGGTTGACGAGGGCGGCCGCGCTGATCACGCCGACCTGGCCCCGGGGGAGTCCGCCCTGGGCGTGCACCCCGGCGGAGCCCGCGGTCTCGGACGCCTGGAGCACGCCGGTCACCTCGACCTCGCCACTCGGCGCGGCCGGGGCGTGGGCGCCCCGGGGGATCCAGCCCCGCACGACGGGCAGCGCCTTTCCGCCGTCGGTGCGCAGCAGGGTCAGGACATAGCTGCCCGACGTTCCGTCGACCTCGCGGTCGGGCACCAGGAACTGCTCGGCGTACCGGCCGTGCGCGACGGCGGGGCGGCCGGAGGTGCGCTGGTCCACGGGGAGCAGCGAGGCGAGGGGCTCGGCCTTGAGGGTGGCGGGGTCGGGTGCCTTCGCTGCGGCGTCGTGGGACTGCACGCGGTCCTCGAAGCGGCCGAGCTGCCAGGAGCCCATGAAGACGCAGACGGGGATGGCGAGCAGGACGAAGGCGTGGATTGCCCACCAGCGGGGTGTGAGCAGGAACCGGTACACACCCCCACGGTACGGAATCCCACCGGGGGTCTGGGCTGGGGGGTCCCCGCATCCCCCCGGGGGCCGAGCCCCCGGCCCCCTCGGCCCCCAGGGCCCGAGCCCCCGTCTCGCGCAGTTCCCCGCGCCCCTTACCCCTCTCGCGCCTGCGGGCCGTGGTCGCTTTTCGCGCAGTTCCTCGCGCCCCTGAAACCCTCGGTCGTGTGCGGGCCGTGGTCGCTTTTCGCGCAGTTCCTCGCGCCCCTAACTACTCGGTGCTGGTCCGTACGGGACACCTCAGCCCGTCCGGCGATTGAGGACGAGCGCCGTTCAGGCGCGAACGGGGTCTGGGGCGGAGCCCCAGGAGGGCCGGAACCAACCAACCCGCTGCACGGGCGGGCGGGTGGGAAAACACCCCTCCCCTACCCCAAGTGCCGCCTGGCGAAGTCGAGTTCGAGCCGTACCTGCTTGATGCGCTCCTCGACCACGAGGGAGCCGTGCCCCGCGTCGTACCGGTACACCTCGTGCGCCGCCCCCCGCGCGACCAGCCGGTCCACATAGTTCTCCACCTGCCGGATCGGGCAGCGCGGATCGTTGACCCCGGCCGAGATGTACACCGGCGCCTTGACCGCGTCGACGTACGTCAGCGGCGACGAGGCGCGGAACCGGTCGGGAACCTCCTCCGGCGTGCCGCCCAGCAACGTGCGGTCCATCGCCTTCAGCGCCTCCATCTCGTCGTGGTACGCCGTGACGTAGTCCGCGACCGGCACCGCCGCGAGCCCCAGCGCCCACGCGTCGGGCTGGGTGCCGAGGCCGAGCAGGGTGAGATAGCCGCCCCAGGAGCCGCCCGCGAGGACCAGGCGCTCGGGGTCGGCCAGGCCCGAGGAGACCGCCCAGTCGCGGACCGCCGCGATGTCCTCCAGCTCGATGAGCCCGACCCGGTGCTTGAGCGCGTCGGTCCACGCCCGCCCGTACCCGGTGGAGCCGCGGTAGTTGACCCGTACCACCGCATAGCCGTGGTCGATCCAGGCCGCGGGCCCGGAGGCGAACGCGTCGCTGTCGTGCCAGGTGGGGCCGCCGTGGATCTCGAAGAGGGTGGGGAAGGGGCCCTCACCCGCGGGCCGCTGCACCAGCGCGTGGATGCGCCCGCCGGGTCCCTCCACCCACGCGTCCGTCACCGGCACGGATCCGGGCGCCTTGAAGCCGGGGGGATCGAGCACGACCTCGCCGGTGGTGGAGCGCACCTCGGAGGGGCTGGCCGCCGACGACCACAGGTACTCCACCGTGCCGTCGGGCCGGGCCGTCGCCCCCGACACCGAACCGGCCGGGGTCTCGATCTCGATCAGGGAGCGCGTCGCGAGGTCGAAGCGGAACAGGCCGCTGCGGGCCTCGAAGCTGTGCACGACGAGCAGCCCCGAGCCGTCCGGGTACCACTCGGCGGAGACGTCGCCCGGCAGGTCGAGCGCGAGGTCGCTCTCCTCGCCGGAGGCCACGTCCCAGATCATCGGCTCCCAGCGGCCGCGCCGCTGGTGGGCGACGAGCAGCCGGGTGTCGCCCGCCAGCGGCGCGAACCCGAGCACTTCGAGGCCGAGTTCCTCCGTGCCGCCCTTGGTGTCGTCGAGTTCGGCGACCGCCGAGCCGTCCGGGCGCACCACGCGCAGCGCCGAGTGCATCGCGTCGCCGTGTTCGGTGTGCTCCAGCGCGATCAGCGTTCCGTCGTGCGAGAGGTCGCCCACCCCCGCCGACTCGCGGTGGCGGTAGATCTCCACGGGGTCCGCGCCGGGGCGTACGACATGGATCGTCGAGCCGTCCTCGTCGGTGGAGCGGCCGACCACCGCCGTGCCGTCCCGGCCGAGCGCCAGGCCGGCCGGGTAGGACGGGGCGAGCCCGGGCACGGCCGGCTCGTCGTCGCCGCCCGTGAACGGCTGGCGCCGCCACACGCCGAACTCGTCGCCGTCGGTGTCGTCGAACCACCAGATCCACGCGCCGTCGGGGGTCAGCACCCCGTCCGTGGTGCCGTTGGGGCGGTCGGTGGCCCGGCGCTGCTCGCCGGTCGCCCGGTCCCATGCGTACAGCTCGTACGTGCCCGTCGCGTTCGACACGAACAGCGAGCGGTCCGGCGCGTCCTCCGCCCAGTCGGGCAGCCCCACCCTCGGCGCCCTGAACCGCTTCTCCCAATCCGGCATCTCGTTCATGCCCCCCATCATGCGCCGAACCGCCGACGATCCGTTCGCCTCCCCCTCAGCCTGTGGACAACTCGGCCCGTGGACAGCGCGGCCTGTGGAAAACTCCCGGGTGCGGCGCCGGCCGGGTCACGCCGACAGGAGTTCCGCGAACCGGGCCATGTCGACGTTGCCGCCGCTGAGGATCACGCCGACCCGGCCGCCCCGGTACCGCTCGGCCAGGTCGCGGGCGCCGGCCAGGCCGAGGCAGCCCGTCGGTTCGGCGACGATCTTCATTCGGGACGCCAACAGCCGCATTCCGTCGACCAGTTGGTCGTCCGAGACGGTGATGATGTCGCTCACGTGGTCGCGGATCACCGGGAAGGTGTGGGCACCCAGCTGCTGGGTCTGGGCGCCGTCGGCGATGGTCGCCGGGGTGTCGATGCGCACGATCTCGCCCGCCCGCAGCGAGCGGAGCCCGTCGTCGCCCGCCTCCGGCTCGACCCCGTAGACCGCGCACGAGGGGGCGAGCGCGCCCGCCGCGAGCAGGCTGCCCGACAGGAGTCCGCCGCCGCCGAGCGGGACGAACAGGGCGTCCAGGGGGCCGGTCTCCTCGAAGAGTTCCTTCGCCGCGGTGCCCTGGCCCGCCATCACCTGGGGGTGGTCGTACGGCGGGATCAGCGTCAGGCCGTCCCTGGCGGCCAGCGCCTGTCCGATCTCCTCGCGGCTCTCGGTCCAGCGGTCGTAGGAGACCACGTTCGCCCCGTACCCCTTGGTCGCGGCGAGCTTGGAGGCGGGGGCGTCGTGCGGCATGACGATGGTCACCGGGATGCCGAGCAGCGCGCCGGAGAGCGCGATGGCCTGCGCGTGGTTGCCCGAGGAGTAGGCGACCACGCCCGCGCGGCGCTGCTCCGCGTCGAACTGGGACAGCGTGTTGAACGCGCCGCGGAACTTGAAGGCCCCCATGCGCTGGAGGTTCTCGCACTTGAGGAACAGGCTCAGACCGAGCTCGGCGTCGGTGAGCCGCGAGGTGAGGACCGGGGTGCGGTGGGCGTGGGTCGCGATCCGCTCGTGTGCGCGGACCACGTCGTCGTACGTCGGCAGGTTCTCCATGCCTGCCGAGCGTACGGCGTGTCCTGCCGGGCGTACGGCGCGGGTTATGGGGCGGGACGCGGGTTACGGAGCGGGGCGCGGGGGAGCGTCCGCGGCGACCGGGGCGGGGGTGACCAGAGGGGCCGGGGTGGCCTGCGGGGCGGGGGTCGCGGTGGGCGCGGGCGCCTCGGACTCCTCGCGCATGGCCTTGGTCTCGCTCTTGAGGATGCGCAGGGACTTGCCCAGCGCGCGTGCGGTGTCGGGCAGCTTCTTCGAGCCGAACAGCAGGATCAGTACCACGCCCACGATCAGCAGATGCCAGGGCTCAAGGCCGTTGCGCAGGAACATCCCGCCGTCCTCCCTCGTTCGCGTCCTACAGCCGTTTTCGTCGGCCGCGCTCATCGCACGGCTGGGGCTGATGACTCTCCATGAGACTTGCTACATTGCGCAACTGTACAACCAGAGGGTGCGACTCACCGTCTCCTCTACAGAAGAGGCGCGAATGAGGGATGAGGGGTCCGATGGCCGGCAGCCACAAAGCGGGAGCGGCAAGCAGGGGTGAGAGCGGTGGTGCCGCCGCGCCCGGGGGACGGAACAAGCGCAGCCGTGCCCGTATCGCCGGCATCACGGGCCTGTCGGTCGTCGTCCTCGCGGTGGCCGGCGGCGGCTGGATCTACCTCAAGCTGAACGGCGACATCAAGACCTTCGACGACGGCGGCGTCTCCGCCGACCGCCCGGCCGCCTCGACCGAGGGCTCCAACGTCCTGGTCATCGGCTCCGACACGCGCTCGGGCGACAACGCCCAGTTCGGCCACGGCAAGGGCGACATCGGCCGCTCGGACACCGCGTTCCTGCTGCATGTGTACGGGGACCAGAAGCACGCCGTCGCCGTCTCCATACCCCGCGACTCGCTGGTCGACATACCCCCGTGCAAGCTCCCCAACGGCAGCTGGACCAAGGAGAAGCACCGGGTGATGTTCAACTCGGCCTTCGAGGTGGGGGAGACGGTGGAGGGCAACCCCGCCTGCACCCAGAACACCGTCGAGAAGCTCACCGGGCTGCGCGTCGACCACACCGTGATCGTGGACTTCGCGGGCTTCGCCAAGATGACCGAGGCCGTCGGCGGCGTCGGGGTGTGCGTGCCCAACAACGTCTACCAGGGCGACCTCAACCCCAAGCTGGGACACAAGGGCAGCCTGGTCTTCGCCAAGGGCGAGCAGAACGTCTCCGGCCAGAAGGCGCTCGACTACGTACGCATCCGGCACGGCATCGGCGACGGCTCCGACATAGGCCGCATCCAGCGCCAGCAGGCCTTCGTGGGCAGCCTGATCAAGAAGGTGAAGGGCAACGGGCTCGACCCGACCAGCCTGCTGCCGCTCGCCAGCGCGGCCACCAAGTCGATGACCGTCGACCCGGGCCTCGGCTCCCCCAACAAGCTCATCTCGTTCGCGATGTCGATGAAGAACATCGACCTGCACAACACCAAGTTCGTGACCCTGCCCTGGCGTTACGAGGGCGAGCGCGTCGCCGTCGTCAAACCGGAGGCCGACGCCCTGTTCGCCGCGCTGCGGGCCGACCGCACCATCGACGGCAAGGACGCGGCGGCCAAGGGCGCCGCGACCGCCTCCCCGGCCCCGTCCGCCCCGGCCGCGCCCCCCGCGTCCGGCAAGGGGGTCAGCGTCGCCGTCTACAACGGGACCGTCACCAAGGGCCTGGCGAGCAAGGTCGCCACCTCCCTGCGATCCGCGGGCTTCACGGTGACCGGTGCCACGACCGCCGCCACCCAGGACTACAAGCAGACCGTCATCGAGTACGGCGCGAGCTCCGAGGCCAAGGCCAGGACGCTCGCCACCCACTTCCCGGGCGCGGTGCTGCGCCAGGCCAAGGCGCCGGGCCTGAACGTCATCGTCGGCACCGACTACAAGGCGGACGGCGCGGACGCGGCGCCCAGCGCCCCCGCATCGGTGCCGCCGGCCGTCGCCGACAAGGCCCGCTCGGCCGACGACAGCATCTGCTCCAACCTGTCCTACGGGTGAGCCCCGCCTCTCGTGCGGACGGTTCCCGCCTCTCCCGCGAGTGAGCGGCGGGGGACCCGCACGGGCGGCGCACCCCGTGAAAGCCGGAGCCGTTCGCCTCGTCGTCGCCCGGTCCTCCCGAGCCGTTCACATGGGACTCATAGCTTCACCGCCATGAGACAGAAGGCAATGAAGGTGCTCGCGGTCGTCGCGGCGGCCTCCGCGGTCGCCGCCGGCTCGGCGGTCACCGCCAACTCCGCGCCCCAGCACGGCGGTCACGGCGGCAACGACCGTGAGATACGCAACGTCATCTACCTGCTGGGCGACGGCATGGGCCGCACCCACGTCACCGCGGGCCGCGAGCGCTTCTACGGCGCTCAGGGCAAGCTCAACATGGAGCGCCTGCCCTACACCGGCGCGGTCGCCACCTACGCCGTCGAGAAGGGCTCCGACCAGCCCTCCCTGGTGACGGACTCGGCGAGCTCCGCCACCGCGTGGTCCTCGGGCGTCAAGACGTACAACGCCGCGATCGGCGTGGACAGTTACGAGAAGCGGCGCGCCACGCTGATGGAGCAGGCCAAGGCGGCCGGCTTCGCCACCGGCAACGTCTCGACCGCCGAGATCACCGACGCCACGCCCGCCGCCCAGTTCAGCCACGCGCTCCTGCGCGGCTGCCAGGGCCCGACGTACTCGGACGCGGCCTGCCTGCCCAAGAACGCGGACGGCAGCTACGAGAAGGCCCCCGCCGACAAGACGCTGATCACCCCGATCGCCGAGCAGATCGCCCGCAACGGCACCGCCGACGTGGTCCTCGGAGGCGGTCTTGCCCGCTTCGAGCCGGACGACCAGAAGGCGCTCCAGAAGCAGGGCTACCAGGTACTCGGCTCGTTCGGCGACCCCAAGCTGCCCGCGCAGAGCGCCGATTCGCAGAAGGTCGCCACCAAGGCCGACCTCGACAAGGCGCACGCCAAGAAGGTCGTCGGCCTCTTCAACCGGGGCAACCTGACGGTCGAGCAGGCCAAGCCCGGGCTCCCGGCGAACGCCCCCCAGAAGCAGGAGCCGACGCTCGCCGAGATGGCGAAGAAGTCGATCGACCTGCTGGACGGCCGCTCCAGGAAGGGCTTCTTCCTCCAGATCGAGGGCGCCCAGATCGACAAGCGCTCGCACGCCAACGACGCCGCGCAGACGCTCGGCGAGGTCAAGGCGTTCGACGACGCGGTCAAGGCGGCCACCGACTTCGCGAAGAAGGACGGCCACACCCTGGTCATCGTCACCGCGGACCACGAGTGCGCGGGCTTCAACATCGTCGAGAAGGGCACCTACACCAACGCCGAAGCGGTGGCGCCCCCGGCCAACACCGACGCGGGCAACCCCGCCAACAACTCCCTCACCTCGCGCCCCACGTCGGGTGCCAAGGACCCGGCCCGCTCGACCGGCATCGCCAACGGCGCGGGCGCGGGCGACACGAAGAACTTCGCCCCGGCGACCTTCCGCACCCCCGACGACCCCAAGGGCGTCAAGGACGGCAGCCCCGAGGCGAGCCTGTGGCTGACCTATCTGTCGGGCAACCACACCGGCGCGGACGTGCCGATCTTCGCCTACGGCCCCGGCGCCGACCGCTTCGCGGCCAGCCAGATCAACACCGAGCTGTACAAGAAGATGTACGGCTCGCTGTTCGGCCGCTCCCCGCGCGGCTGACCTCCCCACCCCGCGACCGGGCCCGGGGCACGGCGCCCCGGGCCCGGTCCGCCGCCAGCCACCAAAACGCCAACTGGCCGACCACGCACAGGAGTACCCACGTCATGCGACGCATCGCCGCCCATGCCGTCCTGGCCGCCCTCGGCCTCGCCCTGGTGACCGGCTGTGGTGGCGGGTCCGGTGAGCAGGCCGACGACACGCCGAGCCCGGTCCCCTCGGTGAGCTTCGCCGCACCCCGGCACGCCGCCGAACCCGCCGCGTACCAGAGGCTCGCGCGGGGTGAAGTACGCCTGGAGAAGGGGCCGTTCACCGATCGCGTCAAGGTCGGCGGTGAAGCGCTGGGCGCCGGGTCCGCCGTGACCGGGCACCTCGCCGTCACCTCGGACGTCAGCGAGCTGATCGCCCTGGAGCTGCGCGCCGCCTACTACGACGCGGACGGCAAACTGCTCGGCACCGGCTCGTTCCACTACGCCGAGGAGGGCCACGAGGAGCACCCGGGCGGCCACGCCCCGGCCGCCGAGGGGCCCGGCATCGACTTCACGGTGCGGCCCTCGCAGCTGACCGGCACGCCGACCGGCGCGGTGCTCTCCATCCCCGTGCTGGTCAACGAGTAGCGCCCCGGCGCGGGTTCGGATCCCGCGCCGGTCGACGCGTACTGCATCGAAGCTGGTTCAGAGCTGCGCGGTCAGGGCGCTGAGCTCACGCTCGATGCCCGGGCCCGCGTTCCAGCGGCCCACCCCGATCTCCGCGGTGATGCCGGGCCCGAACCCGGCGATCAGGCCCCGGGCGCCGTCGTCCATGCCGCCCTCGTCGAAGAGCCGGGCGAGCGCGTCGAAGACCACCGAGCTCGCGATGTTGCCGCGCTCGGTGAGGGTGGCGCGGCTGAAGCGGAACATCTCCGGGCCCAGGTCCAGGAAGTGGCACAGGTCGTCCAGGATGCGCGGGCCGCCCGCGTGCACGATGTAGAAGTCGAGCTCGCCGACCTCCCAACTGTGCTGCGCCACCAGGGTTTTGAGGGCCGGGGCCAGCATCTCCATGGTGCCCGGCACCCGCTTGTCGAGCTGGAAGTGGAAGCCCGTCTCGCGCACCGCGTAGGAGATCCAGTTCTCGGTGTCCGGCACCAGGTGCGAGCCGTTGCGCTCGATCCGCATGCCGACGCCGCCCTCACCGCGTACCACCGCGGCCGAAAGGGCGTCCCCGAACAGGCCGTTGGAGAGCAGGGAACCCACGCCGATGTCGGTGGGCTGGTAGAGCAGCGAGCAGAACTCGCACGACACGATCAGCACATTGGAGCCCGGGTAGGCCGTGATGAAGTCGTGTGCGCGGTTGATCGCGGCGCCGCCCGCCGCGCAGCCGAGCTGGGCGATGGGAAGCTGACGGGTGTCGGAGCGGAACCCCATCGTGTTGATCAGCCAGGCGGTCAGCGAGGGCATCATGAAGCCCGTGCACGACACGTAGACGATCAGGTCGATGTCGCCGGGTTCGACATCGGCGTGGGCGAGCGCCCGGCGCACCACGTCGGGCACCCGCCGCTTGGCCTCGGCCTCGTACACGTGGTTGCGCGTCTCGAACCCGGGGTGGTCCAGGGTGACGTCGAGAGGCTGGACGAGGTGGCGGGTCAGGACGCCGGTGTTCTCGATGAGGCGCAGCACCAGATCGCGCTGCGGGTGCCCGGCGTGCATCTTCCGGGCGAGCGCCAGGGTCTGCTCCTGGGTGATGACGTGTTCGGGTACGGCTACCGCCGGTCGGCACAGGGTGGCCATCGGTCTTCCCTTCTGAGGTGGGGGTCGGTCACCAGGCGACCGGAAGGCTGAGCGGGTGGCGCCAGATGGAGTGGGTGTTCCACGGCACGTCGCCGGGTTCGCCCGCCGCCCGGATCCCGGGGAAACGGGTGAGCAGGGAGGTGAACGCCACCTCCAGTTCCATCTGGGCGAGCGGGGCGCCGAGGCAGTGGTGCGCGCCCCAGCCGAACGTCATGTGCGGGACGGATCCCCGGTCGAGGTCGACCTCGTGGGGCCGGTCGAACTTGCGGGAGTCCCGGTTGGCGGTGAGGTAGGAGACGTGGACGATGTCCCCGGCCCGGATGAGCACTCCGCTCAGCTCGACGTCCTCGGTGGCGACGCGGGGGATGCCGACGCCCTTGCGGAACGGGATGAAGCGGAGCAACTCGTCGAGGACGGCGGGGAAGCGGTCGGGGCGCGCACGCAGGCCATCGAGGATGTCCGGCCTGGTCAGCAGCGTGTACGCGATGTTCCCGAGCTCGTAGGTGGTGGTGTCCTGGCCGGTGATGAGCAGCACCATCGCCATGACGGCGAGCTCCTGGTCGTCCAGGAGTTCGTCGCCGTCGCGGGCGGTGGCGAGGGTGGAGATCAGGTCGTCGCCGGGGGAGCGGCGGCGGGCGGCGGTGAGCTCGGTGAAGTAGGCGCGCAGGTCGGCCTTGGCCCGTACGGCGGCCTCGCGGCCGGCGGCGCCGATGTTCATCATGGTCAGCGCGTGGGCGCGCAGCCAGTCCCGCTCGCCGTCCGGGATGGCAAGGACCTCGCAGATCGTCACCAGGGGCAGCGGTGCGGCGATGTGCTCGACGAAGTCGGCGGGGGAGCCGTGTGCGGCCATCGTGTCGAGCAGCTCGTCGACGACGCCCTGGGTGCGCTCGCGCATACGGGCCACATGCTTGGGGGCGAAGCTCTTGGCGACCAGACTGCGCAGCCGGCTGCTGGCGGGCGGGTCCATCAGGTTGATCGACTCGGCCTGCACGATGGGCTCGGGCGTCATCCTCGGAAAGTCACGGCCGATGACGGCGCTGCGGCTGAACCGCCGGTCGGTGGTCACCGTCCGCACGTCCTCGTACCGGGTGACCAGCCAGGCCTCGCCCTCCCCGTACGCCATCCGGATCCGCGCCACCGGCTCCTCGGCCAGCATCCGCTGGAGCTGGGGATCGAATTCGAGGGCGTCGGCGTAGTCGAAGGGGCAGCTCCACACGGTGTCTGTGGTCTCCACGAGGCGTACTCCGGTGTGTCAGGGACGAGCTGAGCAGGGGACTAGCCCTGTATCCCCGGGAAGGATCATGGGCATGTCCGCGGTGGCGTGAATTAACCGATTAGAGGGAGAGTGCGGGGGGCGTGGTGACGGTCCGTCCCCACGCCCTCAGCCGGAACGCCGGCCTGAGCGCCCCGGCCCCTGTGGGCGGCCCGCCCTCTGCCCCCGCAGGTCGGCTGGTCCCGGCGGGCGGCCCGGGCGGTTCCCCGCGCCCCTAACCCCTCTCGGTCGCGCGGACCGTGGTCGCCTTTCGCGCAGTTCCTCGCGCCCCTGAAACCCGCTTACGTGTGCAGACCGCGAGTGGCTTGGCGCGCAGTTCCCCGCGCCCCTGGTTGCTCGGTGCGGGCCAGCACAGGCCACCTCAGCCCGTCCGGCGTTTGAGGACGAGCGCCCTTAAGGCGCGAACGGGGTCTGGGGCGGAGCCCCAGGAACCCGGTTTTCGGCTGCGGACCGTGCCCGCTTGTCGCGCAGTTCCCCGCGCCCCTAACTACTCGGCGCTGGCCCGCATCGAGGCACCTCAGCCCGTCCGGCGTTTGAGGACGAGCGCCGTTCAGGCGCGAACGGGGTCTGGGGCGGAGCCCCAGGAAGGCCCGAACCATCCAACCCCGCTGTACGGGCGGGTGGGTGGGCGAGGTGCCTCGGGGTCTGGGGCGGAGCCCCAGGGGGGCCGGAACCAACCAACCCTGCGCCTACGGGCGGGTGGGTGGGCAAACCCCTGGGGTCTGGGGCGGAGCCCCAGGGGGCCGGGACCGAACAACCCCGCTGCACGGGCGGGTGGGTGGGCAAAGGGCCCCCGGGGGCGTCACGACGTGGGGGTCTGGCAGAAGCGACTCACCACGTGCAGATCCCCCTCGATCCGAGAGGCCACCGCGCGCAGCACGGGCAGCACCTCCACCACACACCGCCCCACCGTGCGCCGCGTCGTGTGCATGGCCACGTTCACCGCCGCCACGGCCCGCCCCCCGACCCCCCGCACCGGCACCGCGATCGACCGCAGCCCCTCCTCCAGCTCCTCGTCGACCAGCGCGTATCCCTGCTCCGCGACCCGGTCCAGGAGGTCGGCGAGTACGGCCGGTGAGGTGATGGTGTGCGGGGTGAGCGCCGACAGCTCCGTACGGCCGAGCCGTTCCGCGCGCTCCTCGGGGGGCAGATCCGCGAGCAGCACCCGGCCCATGGAGGCGGCGTACGCGGGGAAGCGGGTGCCCAGGGTGATGTTGACGCTCATGACGCGGGCGGTGGCGACCCGGGCCGTGTACTGGATGGCGTCGCCGTCGAGCACCGCGAGGGAGGCCGAGTCGTGCACGGTGCGCACCAGCGCGGCCAGGTGCGGCGCCGCGATCTCGGGCAGCGTCGTACGGGACAGCGGCGGGCAGCCGAGCGCCAGGACGCGCGGGGTCAGGCGGAAGGTGCGGCCCTCGGTGGCGACCAGGCCCAGATGGTCGAGGGTGATCAGGGCGCGCCGGGCGGTGGCGCGGGGCAGACCGGTGGCCTCGGCGACCGCGCTGAGGGAGAGCTCGGCCCGCCCGGTACCGAACGCGGTCACCACGGTGAGGCCCCGGGCCAGCGACTCGACGAACTCCGCGCCGAGCTCCCGCTTCGAGACGGCGGCCGGGCTCGCGAGCGCGTGCGGGGCCGCGGGGGCGGGCACGCGGTCGTGGGCGAGCGCGTCCCCCATGGCCAGGGCGGCCGTGCGCAGCCGGGGCAGTACGGCCGCGCGCAGGGACTCGGCGCTGTGGCGGCTGGTGTGGCTGACCACGCTGATCGCGCAGAGAGGGACACCCGCCGGGTCGCACAGCGGCACGGCCACCGCGATGAGGCCGGGCTCGATGAGCTGGTCGTCGAGGGCCCAGCCCGTGGCGCGGGCGCTCGCGGCCCGCTCCTCGAAGTGCTCGCCCGCACCGGGGGGTACGCCGGGAAAGCCGAGTCCCTCCGGGTCGGCGGCGCGCCGCTCGCGCCAGGACTCCCACTGTTCGGGCGTCCAGTGCGCGGCGAACAGGGGCCCGGCGGCGGTCCGTTCGGCCGGCAGGAGGTCGCCGATGCGGAAGGTGAGGGACATCGCGCGGCGCCGGGTGCTCTGGTGGACGAAGCGGATGCCGTCGCCGTCCGGGACCGCGAGTGACACCGACTCGTCCAGTTCCGCGGCCAGTTGGACCGCGTACGGACCCAGCAGTTCGGGCAGCCGCAGGGCGCCGAGATAGGCGTTGGCAAGCTCCATCAGGCGCGGGGCGAGCGTGACGGTGGACCCGTCGAGGCGCAGATGTCCCATGCGGACGAGCGTGGACGCGACCCGGTCGACGGTGGAGCGGGCGAGCCCGGTCGCCCGCACGAGCTCGCCGAGCGTGAGCCGCCCGTCCGCGTCACTGAGCGCGCGCAACACCGCCACCCCGCGCATCAGCGGACCGACGGCTTCGGCGGGAGCGGCGCGCATGGGGCCTCCTGGGATGGGGAGTTGGGGTGGCGGGGGAACAGTGCGGGGGGTGTTGACGGGCGCACCCTTCGACCGCAGACTCGGGGCGGCCGCGGTGATGAACCTTAGTTCATCTGGCGAACAACGCCTCTCCACAAGGCCATCGAGCGGGCACGGATGGGAACGGGCGGGGAGACATCCATGGACAAAGTCGTACGGGATCCGGCCGAAGCGGTGGCCGACATCCCCGACGGCGCCTCTCTCGCGGTGGGGGGCTTCGGGCTCAGCGGGGTGCCGAACGTGCTGATCGCCGCCCTGTACGCCCAGGGCGCCACCGCGCTGAGCGTGGTCTCCAACAACTGCGGGGTGGACGACGCGGGCCTCGGCGTGCTGCTCGCGGCCGGCCGGATCGCCCGCGTCACCGGCTCGTACATCGGCACCAACAAGGAGTTCGCCCGCCAGTACCTGGGCGGCGAGCTGGAGGTGGAGCTGGTCCCGCAGGGCACCCTCGCCGAACGCCTGCGGGCCGGCGGCTGCGGCATCCCCGCGTTCTACACCCTGGCGGGCGTCGGCACCCAGGTCGCCGAGGGCGGACTGCCGCTGCGGTACGGGCCCGACGGCGAAGTGGCCATGGTCTCGCAGCCCAAGGAGGTGCGCGAGTTCGGCGGCCGCGCCCATGTCCTGGAACACGGCATCACCACGGACTTCGCGCTCGTACGGGCCTGGAAGGGCGACCGGCACGGCAATTTGGTCTTCAGACGCGCGGCCCGCAACTTCAACCCGCCGGCTGCGATGGCGGCGAGGACCACCCTTGCTGAGGTCGAACTCCTCGTGGAACCGGGCGAGTTGGATCCGGACGGCGTCCATGTACCGAGCGTATTCGTGCAGCGCGTCGTGCCGCTGACGCCAACCCAGGTGGCCGACAAGGGAATTGAGAAACGTACGGTGCGGCCCGTGGCGGGGGAGGCGGAGGACCGGTGAGCGGGTGGACACGGCAGGAGATGGCGGCCCGCGCGGCGGCCGAACTCGCCGACGGGAGCTGCGTCAACCTCGGCATCGGCCTGCCGACCCTGGTCCCGGGCCATCTACCGCCGGGCGTGGATGTGGTGCTCCACTCGGAGAACGGCATTCTCGGCGTCGGGCCGTACCCCCTGGAGGCGGACGTGGACCCGGACCTCGTCAACGCGGGCAAGGAGACGGTGACCGTGCTGCCCGGCGCCGCGTTCTTCGACTCCGCGCTGTCGTTCGGGATGATCCGTGGCGGCCATGTCGACACCGCGATCCTCGGCGCGATGCAGGTGTCGGCGGCCGGCGACCTCGCCAACTGGGCTGTTCCGGGGCGCCTGGTGAGGGGGATGGGCGGCGCGATGGACCTGGTGCACGGGGTGCGCCGCGTGATCGTCCTGACCGAGCACACCGCGAAGGACGGCACCCCCAAACTCGTGGACCACTGCACCCTGCCGCTCACCGGCCGCGCCTGCGTACACCGGGTCATCACCGACCTGGCCGTCCTCGACATCCACCCCGACGACGGTTTCGTCCTCGTCGAGACGGCGCCGGGTGTCGAGGTGGCGGAGGTACGGGCGAGGACCGGGGCGGAGGTTCGGGTGGGAGGGGAGCGGGGCGGTGACGCCCGGTCCGGGGGCGCCAGGGCAGGGGGCGCCAGGGCCGGGGGCGCGGAGACCGAAGCGCCCGACCGTACGGCAGGCAGCGCGGCAGGCGAGCGACAGGGAGAGGTGGCAGGGCGATGACGCTCACGCAGGACCAGGCCGGGTCGGAGGCGCTCACGCAGGACCAGACCGAGTCGGAGGCGCTCACGCAGGGCCAGACCGAGTCGGCGACACAGGAGCCGCCGGGGCACGGCCTGGCCTACCGCAGCGGCGCCCTGCGCGTGCCGACGCGCGCCCCGATAACCGTGCGGGTGCCGCCACCCGCGCCCGCGGGGACGCGTGCACCCCTGGTCGCGGGGACGCGTGCACCCCTGGCCGAGGGGCCGCATGCACCCCTGGCCACAGGGACGCATGCACCCGTGCCCGTGGAAACACGTACACCCGTGCCCGTGGAAGCGCGTACACCCGTGCCCGTGGAAACACGTACACCCTTGGCCGTTGCGGCGCCGTACGGTGATCCGGAGGCGGTCGAACGGTACGGCCCGGTGTTCGGCGTCACCGAGGTGACCGCCCTCGACGCGGACCTCACCCGCCAGCACCCGGGAGAGCCGCACGGCGAGCGGATCACGGTGTCGGGCCGGGTGGTCGACCGCTCGGGCCGCCCGGTCGTGGGCCAGCTCGTGGAGATCTGGCAGGCGAACGCGTCCGGCCGCTACGCCCACCGGCGCGACCAGCACCCGGCCCCGCTGGACCCGTCCTTCACCGGAACGGGGCGCTGTCTGACGGACGCCGAAGGCCGGTACGCCTTCACGACAATCAAGCCGGGCGCGTACCCATGGGGCAACCACGAGAACGCGTGGCGCCCCGCGCACATCCACTTCTCGCTCTTCGGCAGGGCCTTCACGCAGCGCCTGATCACCCAGATGTACTTCCCGGGCGACCCCCTCCTCGCGTACGACCCGATTCTGCACACGGTGACCGACCAGGCGGCGCGGAACCGTCTGGTGGCCGCCTACGACCCCCAACTGTCAGCACCAGACTGGTCGTTGGGCTATCGCTGGGACATCGTCCTGGACGGCCCGGAGGCGACGCTGCCCGAGCCGGAGATGACCGCGTGAGCCGCGTGAGCCGCGTGAGCACCGAGCGTGCGGGGCGGCAGGCGGTGCCGCGGGGCCACGCGACGCCGGAACCCACCGGGCTCGGCCCGACCCCCGCGCAGACCGTCGGGCCCTTCTTCGGCCACGCCCTCCCGTTCCCCGCCGGGGGCGAGATCGCGCCCGCCGGGCACCCGGACGCGATCACCGTGCACGGGTATGTGTACGACGGGCACGGCGAGCCCGTACCGGACGCGCTGTTGGAGTTCTGGCAGGCCGCACCGGACGGTTCCCTCGCGGGCACCCCGGGTTCCTGGCGGCGCGACCCGGCCGACGGCGCCTTCCTCGGCCGCGACGGGCTCGGCTTCACGGGCTTCGGCCGGGTGCCGACGGGCGCGGACGGCCACTGGTCGGTACGCACCCTGCCGCCACCGCCGGCCGCGCCCTATCTCGCGGTGTGCCTGTTCGCGAGGGGGCTCTCCCGCCACCTCTTCACCCGGGCGTACGTCGAAGGGCTGGGCGGGGACGCCGAGTTGACGGCGATCGCCGGTGAGCGGGGCCGGACGATGCTGGCCCGGCGCGAGGACGCCCCGCACGGCGGCCGCCCCGGACGCTTCCGCTTCGACGTCCACCTCCAGGGGGAGAAGGAGACGGTCTTCCTTGACTTCCACGCGTGAGACCGGGCGCGGGGCGGAGGCGGCCGGCCACGGGGACGTCGGCCTGCTCACGCCGGTGAGCGCGGGGAGCCCCGCCGAGGCGGCGACCGGCGACCGCGCGGTGCTGCGCGCGATGCTCGACGCCGAGGCGGCGCTGACCCGGGCGCAGGCGCGGCTCGGCGCGGCACCCCGCAGGGCCGCGGACGCCGTGACCCGCGCGGCCGACCCGGGCCGCTTCGACGCCCGGAGCCTGGCCCTGCGGGCCGGGGCGGGCGGCAACCCGGTGATCCCCCTGGTGGCCGACCTGAGGCGGGCCGTGGCGCATCTCTCGCCCGGCGACGAGGAGTTCGTCCACCGGGGTGCCACCAGCCAGGACATCCTGGACAGCGCGCTGATGCTGGTCGCCGCCCGCACCCTCGACCTCATCACCACCGACCTGGCGGCGACGGCCACCACCCTCACCGCCCTCGCCGACCACCACCGCACCACCGCGATGGCGGGCCGCACCCTGACCCAGCACGCGGTGCCGACCACGTTCGGCCTGAAGGTGGCGGGCTGGCGTTCCCTGGTCCTGGACGCGCGCGACCGCGTCGTACGGGTCAGGGCCGGCCTGCCCGCGCAACTGGGCGGCGCGGCGGGAACGCTGGCAGCGTTCGAGGCGTACGGGATGGCGGGCGGAGAGCTGGTGGACGCGTACGCCGCCGAACTGGGCCTGTGCGCACCGCAGTTGCCGTGGCATGTGCTGCGTACGCCGGTGGCGGACCTGGGCGGCGTCCTCGCGTTCTGCGCCGGGGCGCTGGGCAAGATCGCTGCGGACGTCCTGGTGCTGGGCCGCACCGAGGTGGGGGAGGTCGCGGAGGGCACGGGCGGGGTCTCGTCCTCGATGCCGCACAAGAGCAACCCCGTGCGCTCGGTCCTGATCGCCTCGGCGGCGCGGCAGGTCCCGGCGCTGGCCTCGGTCCTGTACGCGGGCCTGGCGGCGGAGGACGAACGCCCACCCGGCGCCTGGCACGCGGAGTGGTCCCCCCTGCGCGAGGCCCTGCGCCTGTGCGGCGGCGCGGCGAACGCGACCGCGACGCTGTGCGCGGAGCTCCGCGTCTTTCCCGAACGGATGAGGTTCAACTTGGCCTCGGCGACGGCTGGTTGGACGCCCGCCCCGGACGGGCCGGTGCTCGATCGTGTGCGGGATGCGCCTCATCCGGCGGGGGGAGTCGCGTCGGCGCCCGCTCCTGCGCAGGGGACGGGGACGGGGGCGGCGGAGGCGTTGGTGGAGGGTGAGCTGCGGAGGCGGCCGACAGGGGGCCCACCACCGGCGACCCGCCCCGTGTGAGGCGACCCCCCTATGAGCCCTCCGTAAGGAACCCCCATGCCGAACCCCATGCCGGCCTCTGTGCCGAACCCCATGCCGAACCTTGCGCCGGGCTGTGTGCCTGATCCCGCGCCGGCCTCGGTGCCTGGCCCCGCGCCGGCCTCTGTGCCTGGCCCCGCGCCGGGCTGTGTGCCTGATCCCGCGCCGGCCTCTGTGCGTGGCCCCGCGCCGGGCTGTGTGCCTGGCCCCGAGCCGACCTCTGTGCGTGGCCCCGCGCCGGCCTCTGTACCGATCTCCGCGTCGGCCCCGCGCCCCACCCTCGTGCTCGTGCCCTCACTCGGCACCACCCAGGACCTGTGGCGGCCCCAACTCGCGCTGTTGAACGCCCACTTCAACGTCATCCGCTGGGACCTGCCCGGCCACGGCGACACCCCCGCCTCCCTGCTTCCCCCCGACCCCCGCCCCACCCTCGAAACCCTGGCCACCCTCCTCCTTGAGCGACTCGAAGAACTCCGCGTCGACACCTTCGCCTACGCGGGGATCTCGCTCGGCGGTGCCGTGGGCGCGTGGCTGGCCGCGCATCACCCCGAGCGGGTGAAGTCGCTCGCGCTCCTGTGCACCTCCGCCCACTTCGGACCGCCCGAACCCTGGCTGGAGCGCGCCCGTACCGTACGGGCCAGGGGGATCGGGGAGGTCGCCGAGAGTGCCCCGAACCGCTGGTTCACCCCGGCGTTCCGGCCGCCGCCGGGCCTGCTCGCCGACCACCACCGCGTGGACCCCGGGGCGTACGCCACCTGCTGCGAGATCCTCGCCGGGATCGATCTGCGCCCCGATCTGGCCCGCATCACCGCCCCCACCCTGGTGATCGCGGGCCGGGACGACACCGCCACCCCGCCCCCGCACGCCCGCGAACTCACCGACGGCATCGAAAACGCCGAGCTCCTCGAACTCCCCCGCGCGGGCCACCTGGCCAATGTGGAGCGCCCCGAACCCGTGGGCCGGGCGCTGCGCCGCCACTTCGCGGCGCACCGGGCGCCCGCCGATCACCCGCGCCCCGGCCCCGCCCGCGAGGCCGCACCCGAACCTGCCCGTGCCCCCGCCCACGACCCTGCCCGCGCACCCGCACCCGAGCCGGGTCGCCCCCTTGCCCCCGACCCCCTCCGCCGAGCCGGCGAGGCCGCCCGCCGTGCCGTACTCGGCGACGCCCACGTCGACCGCGCCCACGCCCGCACCACCCCCTTCACCGCCCGCTTCCAGGACTTCATCACCCGTTACGCCTGGGGCGAGATCTGGGGCGGATCGCCGAGCGGGACCTCGGCCAGTACCCCGGCCGGCACCGACAGTCCTCCGGCCGGACACACCACCCTGGACCGCCGCACCCGCAGCGCCATCACGCTCACCGCACTCGTCGCGGGCGGCCACAAGGACGAGTTGGCCCTGCACGTCCAGGGCGCGCTGCGCAACGGCCTGACCCCCGACGACATCGCCGACGTCCTGCTCCAGTGCGCCGTGTACTGCTCGGTCCCCGCCGCCAACGCCGCCTTCGCCGTCGCGGAACGGGCGATCGAGGCGTACGACGGCCATGCCGACCTGGTCGACCCCAGCGACCGCACCGACCGGGTCGACCACAGCGACCACACCGACCACACCGACCACACCGACCGGGTCGACCACACCCACCACGCCGATCAGAAGGGGAGCTGACATGCGCGCCGCCCACGAGCGACCCGTCCCCGCCCGCACCACCGTGGGCATCATCGGCGCCGGACCCGCCGGACTGCTGCTCGCCCGGCTGCTCCACAACGCCGGGGTCGACTGCGTGGTCCTGGAGAGCCGGGACCGCGCGTACGTCGAACAGCGTCAGCGCGCCGGCATCCTCGAACAGAGCACCGTCGACGTGCTGCGGGCCGCGGGCGCCGGGGAACGCATGGACCGCGAGGGGCAGCCGCACGACGGCATCGAACTCCGCTACGACCGCCGCTCCCACCGCATCGACTTCCCGTCCCTCACCGGGGGTCGCGGCGTGATGGTCTACGCCCAGACGGAGGTGGTGAAGGACCTGGTGGCCCTTCAACTGGCCGATGGCGCAGCCCTGTTCTTCGAGACGGAGGTGCAGGCCGTCGAAGGCATCGAGGACACCGACCACGCCCCCGGCGCCGGCCGCACTACGAGCGCCACCCGCCCCGCCCCCGCGCCCCGCACCCCCGGTCCCGTCATCCACTACCACCGCCTGGGCCACGGCCCCGCGACCCTGACCTGCGAGTACGTCGTCGGCTGCGACGGCTTCCACGGGGTGGCGGCGCGCACGGTACCCGCGCCGCTGCGCACCACCTACGAGCGCACGTACCCCTACTCCTGGCTCGGCATCCTGGCCCAAGCGCCGCCCCGCTACCAGGAGTTGATCTATGCCCACTCCCCCCGCGGCTTCGCCCTCGCCAGCATGCGCTCGCCCACCGTCAGCAGGCTCTACCTCCAGGTCCCCAACGGAACCGACCCCCGCGACTGGCCGGACGCCCGCGTCTGGGACGAGCTGGACGCCCGTCTGGCGACCGACGCCGACCCGGGGTGGAAGCTGGAGCGCGGAGCCGTGACGGCCAAGGCGGTGCTGCCCATGCGGAGCCGGGTCGTCGAGCCGATGCGGTACGGGCGGCTGCTGCTGGCCGGCGATGCCGCGCACATCGTGCCGCCGACCGGTGCGAAGGGGCTCAACCTGGCCGTCGCCGACGTCGTCGTCCTGTCCCGGGCTTTCGTCCAGCGCCATGTCACCGGCTCGACGGAGCTCCTCGACGCGTACTCCCAGACGTGTCTGCGCCGCGTCTGGCGCGCCCAGCACTTCTCGTACTCGATGACCGAGCTGCTCCACGTGGACCCGGCGCAGTCCCCGTTCCGGACCCGCCTCCAGCTGGCCCAACTCGACCGCATCGCCCACTCGCGGCACGCGGCCGCGGAACTGGCGGAGAACTACACGGGCCGTCCCATCAACCCGGCGTCACACCAGGGGAGTTGAGCCCGCCCCATCCTCGGCCGCGCCCGCCCCGACGCTCGCAACAACACCGGCACCGGACCCACGTGACCCGCGCGTCCCCTGTGCCGCTCCCCGCCCGCATCCGCCTCACCTCACCCCGCCCGCATCCGCCTCAACTCACCCCGCCCGCAGCCCGCCCTCCAACTCGCGGGCCCGCAGCCCGGCCTGGAAGCGGGAGGTCGCCCCCAGGGTCTCCATCAGCTCGGCGACCCGTCTGCGGTACGTCCGCAGGGACATCCCGAGGTGGCGCGCGGCCGCCTCGTCGGTGTGCCCGGCGCCGAGCGTCCGCAGGATGCGGTGCGCGTCCGCCCCCAGCGCGGGAGCCCTCCGCAGCAGATGGGCGTCGAGATCCGGCGAGGACTCCCACGCCGCCTGGACCAGCGACCTGAGCCCCGCGACGACATCCGGCGTACGGATCACCGTGTAGGTGCGCGGCCCCGCGCCCGGCGCGCCCGCGAGGATCGCGACCCGGCGGTCCAGGACGATCGTCTCCTGGACGAGCGGTGCCGAGCAGATGCGGATGTGGGCCCCGCCGGCGGCCATCCTGGCGAGCCGACGCTCGGCCCGGGCGTCGGGGAGCGCCTCAGGGGTGTAGAGCTTGCGCAGGGCGAGCCCACCGGGCTCCGTGGCGGGGCGCAACCCGGCGGCGAAGGCGGTACGGACCCCGGCCGACCAGGTCAACGGGTCGGCCGCGGCGACCAGGAACTCGTGCCGGGTCCCCGCGAACAGATGCCCGGCGCGGTCGATGAGGGCGCGTTCGCCGTGCAGGGTCACGATGGGTTCGTCGTTCATGGTCCGGCCAGTGTGAGCGGCCCGCCGGGCCGGGTCAACGGGCGTCGAGGCGTCACGGGGCCGGACCTGCCCCCCGTCCCCAACGCGCGCCGAGGCGCCAAGGGACCGGACCTGTCCCTGTCCGCAACGCGCGCCGAGGCGCCAAGGGACCGGACCTGCCTCCGTCCCCAACGCGCGCCGAGGCGCCGCAGGACCGCGCCCGCCCCGCCCCTCCCCACTTCTTCTCGCCGCCTTTCCGCTCTTCCCTCTCTCTCCCCCTCTCCCCCCTCATCCCCTCTCCCCGCCTTCCCCTGTTCCGAGAACCGCCGTGACCTGCCACGCTGTTGCGATGACAGAGGTGTTCTTGCGGCGGTTGTCCCGATGGCAGGCCGAGCAGCAACGGGAATCCGTCGCCGACCTGTACGTAGCGGCGTACGAAGAGGTGCCCGGCGTGCAGTCGTTGGGCCGGAGTGGTTTCCTGCGCCGCTTCGAGGAGGATGTGCAGCGCCCCGGCTTCGACATGATCATCGCGGGCGATCCGTTCCTGGTGGGCTGTGCCTACGGATACCCGCCCGGGCGCGAGGGCGAGTGGTGGCACGGCTTCCGGGGTGCCGTGACCGACGGAACCGAGGAACTGGCAACCTCCGACCGGGTGTTCGCGCTGGCCGAGCTCATGGTGCTGCCCGATCGCCGCCGCACCGGTATCGCGACCCGCCTTCAGGAGCGACTCCTGGAACGCCAGGAAGCCGACCTCCTCACCACCCTGATCGCCCCCACCAACACCCCCGCGGCAGCGGCGTACACATCCTGGGGCTGGACCAGATCGCTCCGTCCCCCGACCGCCGCGCCGGCCCTCACCGAGGGGGAGCGCACGGAGGCCTGGATCCGACGCCCGGCGGGCTGAGTACGAGGGCGCGACGGGAGAGCTCAACGGGGCGTAATGGGGGCGCGTCATGGGGGCGCGTCATGGGGGTGGCTCCCCGCGTCAGAGCCCCTCCTTCACCGCCCGCGCACGCCGGGCGAAGACCGCCGGGACGACGTAGATCATCGCGAGTGAGCCCAGGGCCAGGAGGAAGGAGAACATGCCGTTCAGGGAGTCCACGAGGTTCTGGTAACTGGTAACCACCCCGTGGTGACGCGCCGCCACGCCCATCGCGTTGTACGTGCTGATCCCCCACCAGCCCTGCACTTCGAAGAAGGCGAGGACCAGCCAGAAGACCTGGTTCATGCGGCACCACTGCCCGATGGGCATCCGCCTCCGGCCTGCCGTGAGCCGGGCGCAGAGCGCGAGCAGACCCGGTACGGCGATCACCCGCACCCAGCCCATGAAGCTGGGCTCCGCGAACACCACCAGATACGACCCGATGCCCAGCGGCAGCAGCCAGAACAGCGCGAACAACGGGCGCCCGAGCAGCCCGCCGTAAACCCAGGAATGGTCACGGGCCGCCATGGGGAACCCGGAGTCGGGCGAGTACGAGTACGAGTGTGAGTACGGGGACGAGTAGGGCGGCGGGGTGCCGGGCGGGGGAGGGGGCGGGGGTGTGGAGGGCCGGGACGGCCCGGCTCCCTGCGTCGCGGCACCGTGAAACGCGCCAGGGCCGAAGAACGGCGCCTCGGGCCCGCCGGACGGTGCTCCGGGCCTGCCCGACCCGGACCCGGACCCGGACCCGGAGGCGGGGCCCCCGCGCCAGGCCTCGTCCCCGACCCCGCCTCCCCTCCCGGCGCCGGGGTCGGGGCCGGGGTCGGGTTCAGTCTTCACCCGTGCCTGCCCGAGGTCGTCCTGCGCCTCCAGGTTGAGGAGCTCTTCCGACGTACGGGCGATCGCGGACGCCACCGCCGCGGGCAGCCAGGTGTCGCCCGTGGTGTCCAACGCCCGTGCCCGGACGTGGAGTTCGGCTGCGGTGGGACGCCGTTCGGGGTCGTGATCCAGGCAGTGGGAGATGAGCAGCGTGAACTCCGGTCCCACACCGCCGAGTTCGTCGGGGCGCGTGCCGCGCCGTGGGGTGATGCCCGTGGCGGCGAAGGCCAGCGTCAGACCGTAGCTGTAGATGTCGCTCGCGGCCGTGACGCGCTCCCCGTACGCCTGCTCCGGCGACATGTACGCGGGCGTACCGATGCGGGCGCCCGACAGGGTGAGCCCGGTGTCCAGGGCGGCGTGCACGATGCCGAAGTCGATGAGCCGGGGGCCCGAGGTGGACAGCAGCACGTTGGACGGCTTGAGGTCCCGGTGGACGAGGCTCTTGCCGTGGACGTGCTCCAGGGTCTGAGCGAGGTCGGCCGCGAACCGCCACAGCGCCTGTTCGGACAGCGGCCCAAACGTCTCCACCGCGTCCTGGAGGGAGGGGCCCGGCAGGTAGTGCGACGCGTACCAGGGGTGCTGCTCGTCGACCCCGGCATCCACGACCGGCACCGTGCCGACCCCGGCGACCCGCCGAACGACGTCCACCTCGCGCCGGAACCGGTCCCGGAAACCGGGCAGGGCCGCCATGTCGGAGTGGATGAGCTTGAGCGCCACCGACCTGCCGCCGGGGGTGCGCGCCAGATAGACCCGCCCCATACCCCCTTCGCCGAGCCGCCCCAGCACCCGGTACCCACCCACGGCACGCGGATCCCGCTCGTCCAGCGGTTCCATCAACTACCCCCCGATACCCCCTGATGACCCGCCCCGCATTCTGACACGCCGTCCTCCGCCCCCTCCTCCGGCCCCGAACCCAGCACGCAGGCCCGCCTGTTGGAGGGTCGGGGCGCCGACTCAGATGGCGGCGAACCGTGGACCGCCGTGGCCTGTTCGCGGTAGGGGCGCGGGCTCAGGTGGCGGCGGACCGTGGAGCGCCGTGGAAAACCTGACTGGTGTGCCAGGAACGGTGGGCCTCCGCGACGGGGCGGATACCGGGCTGGGGGCCGAGGACGGGGCGGCCGGCAAGCGCGGTGACCTGCTCGCGGGCGACCTGACTGCGCCCGACGAAGCGCTGTGAGACCAGGATGCGGTGACCGTCACCTATCCCCAGGACGCCCTTGTCGAAGAGCTTGTGGTGCAGCGAGCACAGGCACAGGCCGTTGTCGATGTCGTCGGGCCCGTCGAAGGCCCACCAGCGCACGTGCGCGGCCTCCAGCCCGACGGAGGTCGTGCCGATGAGGCCGTCGTAGCCGCAGAAGGCACACCGGTACTCATACGCCACCAGCACCAACTCCCGCATGTGGCGCCCCCGTTGACGCCGCTCTGGCATGGCGGGCCCGCCGGCCTCCACGGCTTCCAGTTCCAGGCCGACCGCGTCGCAGAGGTCCTGGTGCAGCGACGGGGGGAAGTTCAGATCGAGCAGGATCCTCGCCATGCGGCCCAGCAGCGAGGGCTCCCGCCCGATCGCGGCCCGGAGCTCCGGGACGAGCCGCCCGGCGGCCCGGCCGGCACGGAGTTCCCGCACCCCGGTGCCAGGGCTGCCGAGACCGCGCTCGGTCCGCACTTCCCACACCCCGTCGCTGACCAGATGGTGAAAGGGGTAGGCGGGCGTGGTCGCGCGCGGCGGCCCGTACTCCACGAGCAGCCGCCGCAGATCCCCCTCCACCGCGCTGTACACCAACTCGCCCTCGCCATCAGCCTGGTACCGCCCCAGCGCGTACAACAGCAACAACGGCTTGTGCGGCGCCCGCACCCCACCCCGACTCCACTGCCTCAGCTTCGCGACCCGCTCAAGCCAGTCCATGCGGGTGATCGTAGTGAGGGGGTCCGGCTCATCCCCGCTGCTCGTCCGTCTCGTACAGCCTCCAGGCCGGCCAACGAGCGGCCTCGACTTCACCGTTCAGGCTGCTCAGAAGGGTGCGCCGGTGCAGCATGAGTCGGAGGTGGCGTGCCGGATCGGCGCCCTCCTCGACTCCTCTGTCCAGCAGTACAGCTCTGGTGGCGGTGTCGCCGGCCCCTCCCACCAGAGCGTCCGCCGGGTACCCGTGAACGGTCTCGCCCAGCGTCACAGTGGCTCCCACCTCGCGGGCAAGGGCCCGGTACAGGCGTTTGAGCAGCACGTCTTCGGTGCCGTCACGCCGGGGTACGCCGTCGCGCTCCGCGGCCTCCAGCAGCGCGCCGGCCACGCCTCCCCGTTTCCGCCAGCGCTCCTTGTCCCCGACCACGATGAGGTGACTGCGCGCTCGGGTCACGGCGACGTTCCAAAGGTTCAGTTGTCCGGCGACCCATTCGACGGCGCCGGGGTGCATGCCGTCCCCGGCGACGAGGGTGAACACCATGACATCGCGTTCACCGCCCTGGAAGGTGTGCACCGTACCGATGCGCAGACGCCGCTCGTCGTACGGTCGCAACCGCCGCCGCAGTGCTTCGGCTTGCGGCGCGAACGGGGTGACGACACCGACGGTAGCTTCGGGCGGTAGCTGTTCCAGCAGGTAGTTGACGCTGTCGTGCGCCTTTCGGATCTCGTCTTCGTTGACCCAGGAGCCACCTGACCGGGGGCGCGAGGCCCGCCCCGGCACGTCCGTCCAGATGACGGCGGGCCGCGGCAGACCGGGGCGGCCGCGAGTGTCGGTAAGGACGGTCAGCCCGCCGTCGTAGAAGAGGTCGTTGGAGATCGCGGCGATGTGCGGATGGCAGCGGAAATGTTCGTCGAGGAGCAACGTGCCGCCCACGGCGCGTTCGGCGGCATGGAAGGCGGAGTGGCGCCGGTAGGCGAGGCGGTGTTTCTCGAGCCACTCGGACCGCAGCCCGTTCTCCCGGCGAATGAGCGCCTCGCGGTGCGGGCTGGTCTTCGTGATGTGGGTGAGCTGCATGGGATCGCCGATGACGAGGGCGCGCCGCGCACGGAAGAGCAGCGGCAGGATGTGCGGGATCGCGCACTGGCTGGCCTCGTCGATGACGACCAGGTCGAACAGGGCTGGGGCCAGCGGGAAGCGTCGCGCGGAGAGACTGGTGACGGCCCACCCAGCGACCGCGGGGGTGTCCGACGAGCCGTCCGAGCGGCCCAGAACTTTCCGCATCTGCGGCCAGTCGCTGCGAGCACCGTCCTGGGCGGTCAGCAGATCGAGGATGCGACGGCGCCCGGTCCAGGCGGCGGTCTGCACCGTGGTGGCGAGGAGAGTACGCGAGGCTTCCTGGACGCCGTTCTCGGCGTCGCGCAGTGCGCGCGCGAGCGCCGAGTCATCCACGGAGGCCGCGTGCTCGCGCCCCTCGCGCCATTCCGTCTCGGCCGCGGCGAAGCCGGCGAGCGCGAGGCAGCCGACGGCGGAATCGCCGTCGTACCCCTGTAGGCCTGCACCGCGCAGGAACCGGGTCCGGCGCCACGATCCGAGGAAGCGCGCCCGGGAGAGGCGGCGCGCCTTGTCCTCGAACTCGCTCGGTCGGGGCAGACGATCCAGAAGGTCCTGTAGGTCGGCAACGGCGATTCCGAGCTGTTGCGCGTGATGGTCGC
This sequence comes from Streptomyces sp. ASQP_92, assembly GCF_025399895.1. Taxonomy (GTDB): domain Bacteria; phylum Actinomycetota; class Actinomycetes; order Streptomycetales; family Streptomycetaceae; genus Streptomyces. Next base: position 137,455 of record NZ_JAODUA010000011.1, read on the forward strand.
GGGCCTCACCTGCCCGGCGCAGCCGCAGCTCCGTCTCCGCGATGTGCGCCAGGGTGCTCCGCACTTCTGTCAGCCGATCGTCGGCCACGGCCGCTTCCATGGACGCCGTGGCCACGGTGCACGACGGCTCCGGGCCGGTGCGCAGTGCGTGCAACGCGGCCACTTCGTGCTCCGCGTTGCTCTTGGCGTTCTTCCGGGCCGAACCTGTTCGTACCATGCTGCCGGGCACCAGCGTGTCGCAGCGGCGCCAAACCTCGTCCACGGCCTCGTTGTTGGTGGACGCGACCAGTACGGTCTGGCCGGCGGAGATCGCGGTCGCGACGAGATTGGCGACCAACTGGCTCTTGCCCGTGCCGGGCGGCCCGGTGGCGACCGTGAGTCGGCGGCTCATCGCGGACCGCAGCACCGTGGACTGCCCCTCGTTGCAGGGCAAGGGCGTTACGAGGCGCACCGGTTGGGGCTCGGTGTGGCCGAGGGATCGGTCCCGCTGCGAGGCTTGGGGCGCGAGGGCCCCCAGAGCGGTCTTCTCGATCTGATCGGTCCGGTTGGCGATGTCGGCGAAGTCGTTGAGCAGGCGCTTGGTGAAGCCCGTCTGAGGGCGCGCGGAGAAGAGAATCGCGGTGTTGCGGGCGCCGTGACCAGGTGTGTGGACATCGATGCGGCCGGCGAGCCGGTCGGGCTGGAGCTCCTGCACACACGGCAGCTCGAACTCCTGGGTGAGGAGGTTGCGTACCTCCAACGCCATACGGTCGTGTTGCCCCCGATGCCAAGACGGCTGGAACGTGTCGATGAGCTGGGTGGCCTCCTCCTCACCGATCCAGTCGAGGGCCAGTTGGGGGTGCGGCTGGACAGGACCGTACGGCTTCAGCCTCACCTCCCCGTCGCCCTGGACGATCTCGACTCGGCGTACCAGGAGCGGCGCGAACTTCGGATGCCGCCAGGGGGCCGCGGAACGCGGCCCGGTGAGGACCACGGCCGGGTAGCCCGCCCAGAGCTCCGCGTCCTCCTCGGCCGCCGCGTCCACCAGCGCGGCCGCTTCCTCGGGAAGCGCGGTGCATCCGTCGTCGTCCACGTCGCCGGAGATGAACCTCTCCGAGCCCTCCAGGCATACGTACGACGTGTTCTGGTGGCCCACCTCCATCAGAGGCGTCTCGGCGTCTTCGGCCATGACGCACTCGCGGTAGTAGTCCAGCAGGGCGGTCCAGGTGGGCTGTGCAGGAGCGGACTTCGCCGGATGCGGCCGCGGTGGCTCCTCGACGCCGGGGCGGGGTCGCGGGCGCAGTGGATCGAGGGTAGGGGCCCGACCGAAGGGACTGTCCGCGATGACGATCCGGTCGTCGACGCCGAGCGCGGACTGCACCGGGACCTGACGGCCGCCGTCCTGGGCACGCATACGCCGGTTCACATAGTGGAACAGGTCGCTGACCTGTACCGCGCTGCCGCCGTCCTTGCTGACCTTCCCCGTGCGCAGCGCCTCGATGACCTCACCCGTGAACGCCGACGGCTTCACGACGTCGCCGCCGCCCGCGTCGGCGAACGAGTCCTCCCCGGCACGTGAGGACGACAGTACGTACACACCTCTGCTGGTCAGCGGGGGACCCTCACCGGATTTCGCCACAGAACTGTCAGGACGACGGTCCGATGTACGCAGCCCCATGGCGAACCCGCCGCTCCGACAGCAGTCGATCATCACGATCTTCTGCGGTGCGACGCACTCTTCCAGCGCGTCATTGAGGAACCCGGCGCTGACCGCGGTCGCGGCCACTCTGTCGAAGTCGGTGTCTTTGGCGACGAAATGGAACTCGCCGCCGTCGCGCACCGTGCGTACACCGTGCCCGGAGACATAGACGAGCGCGAGCTCGTCCTCGTCGCGATCCTGAAGGAACTCACCGATGACCGCCCGCATGTCGTCCGCAGCCAGATCGGATTCGGTCTGGACGGAGACGAAGTTGCCGATGTTGCGGTGCTTCAAGACCTGGGAAAGCCCCCATACGTCCGCTCGGACGGAGGCGAGTGGCGAGAAGCGGCCGTCGTCGTAGTGCTCGTTGCCGATGAGGAGAGCCCGGCGCTTGTGGAGGCGGGTCACGCCGCGGTGTCATCCGGTGCGGTGCCGTCATCGCCGGAGATCCGGTCCTGGAATTCCCGGACCATGCGTTCCTGCGCGGCGTCGGGGCGCCCGGTGATCTCGACGGAGTCACCCGCGATGGTGACCACGACCCTGCGGTGCCGCTCCTTGGCGCACCACTCCTTGATCAGCGTGATCAGGACCTGGGACGCCGGCCGAACGACAGCGGCGCCGGTAGCGGCCCAGAGGGCCACTTCGCCCATGCCCGTGCCCTTGCGGCCCGGTCCGGCGGGCCCCTCGGCGTCATGGAAGCCGACAACGAGACCGTCAACCCTCCCCAGGCTGTCGTGCAGATCCCGGGTGAGGCGTTCCTGCCGGAGTGCGTCGCCGCCTGTGGGCACGGTCAGTGTCCACTGCGGTCCCCCGTCGCGCATGTGCTGCTCCTCGCGTTCGTTCTGTGCCTGGCCTGTCTGTTCAGCGACTTTTGCATGAGGACGTTCGCTGGTGACAGCCCAGAGGGGAGGGGAGGGACGGCATCCGGCCACCTCGGCGCTGAGCAGGAGCAGTGTCTCGGCGGCCACCGACAAGCGCGCAGGCACCAGCTGGGGCCACGGGACCGCGTGCCTCTCCCGGCCGGGCGCTTTCCGACTGCTCCCCAGGAGTCCGTGCCTGACCTCTGCCGACAACCCCGCTGACGGGAAGGAGATGCTGTCCCAGTCAGGAACTCGGCGCCGAAGACATCCGCTTCCTTTCTTGGCGGCCACCCCTGTCGCGGCGGCGTACTCACTGCCGCCGCGATGCTTATGCGCCGTTGCCGGCGACGGCGACGGACGGGGTCTTCGGCACGCCCGCGCCTCCGAAGCGGTAGTCACGCAGATAGACACGCACAACGAATCAGGGCCACCGACTCACGTGAGTCGGTGGCCCTGATCTGCTACTTAGCTGTCGGGGTGGCGGGATTTGAACCCACGACCTCTTCGTCCCGAATGAGGTTCGGGCAAGATCGACACCGGGCGGTTTGGTGTTTTGCCTGGTCAGAGCGCTGGCGTGCGGTGGTGTCGGGTGGTCTGGAAGGGGCTTGGGGAGCGGGTTGGCTCCCAGATGGCTCCCAGCGGGAAGCGGTCAGCGTGTGTCGTCGAGCTTGCACATCAGGTCGGTGACCAGCGTGTGATCGCGAGCGACGTCGGAACGCTCGGACGGATCCCGTTGGACTAGGTGCTTCTGGAGCCACTCGTTCCGCTCTGCTTCCCGGAGCGCGAACACGCGCTCGGCTCTGCCGTACACGACTGCGAACTGCTCGGGCAGCTCGTCCTCGGCCCCTGCTCCAGGAGGAAGTCCACCAGTTCCTCCAACAGTTCCAGGTAGGCAATACGTGGTTCGCGCTCGGGCTGCGCGGCGAGCCGGCGCAGCTCTTCCAGGCCGTTCTGGACCAGACCCTCGGTCGCCTGTTCGCGGGAGGCTCTGGACGGTGTCCGGCGCAGCTGGTGGTACAGCGCGATGGACCAGTACCAGTCGCCGGCCTCGACGTACTCCAGCATTTCGGCGTGGATGGCGGCAGTCACCTTTTCCCGGAACCGCTGGGCGTGCTCCCGCGGCACTAACGGGCTGGCATCGAGAGAGTTGATCAGGCCCTCCAGGTGGGAGAAGGGTCCATAGGGGGTAAACGGGGAGACCGTCTCCTGCATCACGTACGCGGCCAGCGTGGCAGAGTCCAGCAACTCGGCCGTCTCCAGTACCCACTCCAGATGCGTCGACCGGCTTTCGTCCTTGTGCCACAACCTGGTCTCCATGTCACCGCCCATCGCTTGGACGATGGTGCTCACGGTCGACTCGTGCTCCCGCAGTCGGGTCAGAATGCCCGCCCCGTCAGCCATACGAGCTGCAGCGACGAGTCGTTGCACCTGTTCCTCGTGGACGAGTGCCTTGAGGAGTTCCGAGAAGTGGGCCCGGCCGGCGTCGAGGTGGAAGCGGACATAGTCCTCGATCGATGGGTTGTGGAATGCCACCCGCCCCTGTTCGACCGAGATCATCGTGCCGTCCAGCAGCTGCAGTGCCCTGCGGAAGGTTCTGCCGTCCGCCGCCCGCTCCATCTTCTTGCGGTACGAGCGCCAGGACTCCTCCAGGTCGTCCAGACCGGCGGATTTGAAGGTGAACAGCACCTCCAGCATGTGGACGGCCTCGTCCGTCAGCTCGTTCTCAACGATGCGTTCCCATACGCGGCGGGGGTCGTCCAGGTTCTTCCGCATCGCCGCGGCGACGTCCTGGCCCCGGCGCGCGGACAGCCGGAGGGTCTCCTGGACCAGACGCGGATTGGAGTTCTTGTGCCGAACCACCGGACGCCACACCTTCGGATCGGCGAACCGGCGCTTGACGTCCGGTGGCAGGGAGGAGTGGTGGACGTGGTTGTAGAGGATCTGGCCCCGCACCCGCCGATGCAGGTCGGTCAGCCGGATCACGCTGACCGCGTCCGACACGTCCGGTGCGACCAGCCGGTCGTACCGGAGACGGGCGTGCTCCAGCAGGTAGTCGCGGGTCGTCATCACCAGTGCCTTGCCAGGTGTCTCCTGGATCTCCCGGATCACCGACAGCAGGCGGTTGTCCTCGTTCTTGTTCAACGGCGTGTCCAGGGTCGTACGCCCAAAGAAGTCGTCGTAGAGGAACACCTGCCGAGTGCCCTCGCGCCACAGGGTGCCGATCTCGTCGACGTCTTGGGTGATCTCGTGGACCTCGTAGCCGTTGCCCACAGCCAGGCCGTGAGCATCAGCGCCACCGTCGTCTTGCCCACCCCGGGGATGCCGGCGATGACGCAGACCTGCTGGGTGTCCAGAAGCTGCTGGGCTCGTTCGAAGCCCTCGTGCGGGACGAAGGTGTCGGCGACGCCCGGTAGTCGCCTCTGAAGCCAGGACGACCGCAGGTACTGGTCCTGGTTCAGCACGGTCTGAAGGACGGCGGTACTGCTCAGCCAGAGCCGGAAGTGTCGTCGGACCAGGTCCGGGCGGCGCAGCAGCTCGGCGACGATCTCGTCCACGCCGTACAGGTCGCTGGTGCTGCGTACGTACGGGGAGAAGGCGTCGCGGAGCTCTCTTCCTTGCCGTCGACGGTCAGACCGACCGTCGTGGCGACGATGTAACGGTCGGGTGCCAGCGCGCGGACCTTGGGCAGTTCATCCTTGATCAGGCGTCTGATCAGAGTCTTCTGGGTCGCGCGCGGCCAGTGCTTGCACTGCACGACGGTTGTCCCGGCGCAACCAGTGTGCCGCAGGTCGATGCCGCGGTCTCGGCCGCGCGGGAATATTTCCAGCGGTATACCGAGGACATCACTGAACAGATCATGGCAGACCACCTCAAAATCATGATCCGTCAACCGCCCCAACTCGAAAGAGTCCATGTCGTGTTCGCCTCTGGATGCCGACCAGCCTCCAGTCTCCCGCAGCAGTCCGGGCGCTGGCTAATGCAGGTTAGGGCCTTGTCGTGGGTTGTCCCCGGAAGACGCCTGGGCGTACGCCGCGAAGAGCTGACCCTGCTGTCTTGGGATGGGGAAAGCATGGGCGGGAGTCGATGGCACCCGCCGTGCGAGGTATCTCCGCCATCAGGGTGTCTCGCATTCCCGTTATGGCGATGTCGACAACCGGGATCTGAATCTGTAAGTCGTCCAATTATCTGCTGCTGCAGCTGGATTTGCTGCCATGTCCTTGAGATTATCGACTGCGTTGCTCAGGGCCGAGGGCGCGTCGGACTTGAGCCCATCGGGAACGCCCCAGCTGCTTTTCCCGCCCGCACGACCACCTCACCAGCACCTCGAGTCTCCAAGTTGCCAGCTTGGTTGTTCTACAGGTGATTTCTCAAAAGCGAGGAGCCTCGCGTGGCGAGCGTGCCATCAATATTCGTCAATCATTTCCGACCGTGGTTATGAAGGTCCCCAAGGGCATAGACGACTTGCCTGGATGGGCGGGGACCCACGGAGTCGGCTGCGCCGCCGCTGAAAGAAGTTTTAGCCTGTGCGGCGAACTTAGCGCCCACGGTGTGGCGAGTCAACGAGTCGGACTTAGCGCCCAAATTGACGCTCGCGCGTCGCGTCTTCGGCCTTTATCGATTACCGCTCCGTATGTCAATTAATCGGGCTTTCGCTTGCGCTCGGCTGATCTGTCGTCCTAGCTTTTCCCCACTGGACCGAGGGAAGGTCAACGGCATCGCTCGAGGTCCAGGTAATTCACTTTTTCAATCCAGGGGGAGGCGTCTTCGAAGTGGAAGACGTGATCGAAGCCTGCGTCGAGGCGCTCATGGAGGACAGCGAGCGTCTGGGCCGGCTTGAGCGTGCTCACGTGGTTCAGGTTGCGAGCCGTCGAGGCATCGATCCGCAGCAGGTGGGGCGCGTCATCACGATGCTGCGCGAGTACGGGGTGCTGAGCCAAGAACCGGGGGGTGAGGGTGCGGATCGCGGTGGGATCAGGACGGACACCGGGCCGACGGCGTCCAGTGGCGACAACCAGTCAGACGCCTACCCGGGACGGATCGGGCGCCACCGCATCTTGACGGCCGAGGAGGAAGTGGCATTGGGCCGACGCATCCAGATGGGACTACGGGCAGCGGAGGGTGGTGAGGTGTCGGATGAAGTGGCTGAGCTGGTACGTGACGGTGAGGCGGCCCGCAGGGTGCTCGTTCGGCACAACGTGCGCCTGGCTATCGATATCGCGAGGCGGTACTTGCCGAGCGCGGGCGACCTGGAGCTTGACGACCTGATCCAGGACGGAGTCCTGGGGCTCAACCGTGCGGCGGAGAAGTTCGATCCGACGCGGGGCTACAAGTTCTCGACGTACGCCAGCTGGTGGGTGCGGCAATCGGTAAGCCGGGCCATCGCGAACACTAGCTCCGCGGTCCGCTTGCCGGTGCACGTCCGCGACGACCTGCGGCGTGTGCAGCAGTACGCGCGCCGTTTCGAGGAGCGCAACGGACGATCCGCGACGGTGGCGGAGCTGGCCGAGGGACTGAGTGAGAAGGGAGAGGAGATCCAGGCTCTGTTGGACTACTCCGCCCCCATCATCCACCTGGATGTCCCAGTGGACGAGGAAGGTGGTGCCACTCTCGGCGATCTGGTGCTGGCCGCCAAGGCGGAACGGCCGGAAGACGAGATCATCCGCCGGCTCTTGAAGGAGCAGATCCTCACGACCATCAGCACTCTGCTCGACGGCACCGACCCACGTCTGGCGCGGTTGTTGGAGGGGCGCTTCGGACTGGATGGCGAGGATCCCATGACGCTCGACGCGTTGGGCAAGGAGTTTGGCTGCACCCGCGAGTGGGTGCGGCAACTGCAGAAGAAGTTGCTTGAGCGGCTGCGGGATAACTGCAGCCTCAGGCAGCTAACGCTGGAATTCTTGGCGATGGAGGCGACGTGACGCAGGACGTGGTGGAGGCGCAGAGCCGGTTCGTGGACTGGCTCGACAGCCAGGTAACAGCAGAAGGACGAGGGGACCGGGACAACGTCTTGGACGCGGACCCGGCCGGGGTGTACTGGTTGGGCCGGCTGGCTCCGGAAAGCGAAGCGGCCGCCGTACGTAGAGAGCGGCGCATGGACCCGTGCGCGATTGGCCTGCGAGTGCGGCCCGAGATCGAGGGGCCATGGACACTGCGGGCACGCCTGCGTGCGCTGGCCTGGAACCAGGTGCGCGGTTCGGAGGGGCGAGGCGAGAAGTGGGAGAAGACGGCGTCGATCGACGTAGTGGTGCCGATCGAAGTCCCATTGGGGGCCGCAGGAGTGGTCTTCGGCAGGCGTCAGATCGCCGAGGCCCTGGACGCGGCGGGTGCGGTGGGCTCGTGCGCGGAGGTGCGCGTAACGGACGAGTCTTGGCGCGGCAGCCCTGAGCTCGTGGTGGAACTCGTCAACACCACGCCTGACGGCTCGCGTCAGCGAGGCGAGCGTCATCTCTTCGAAGTGGAGCTGACGGTCCTGGACCTGCGGACCACTCCTTTCCTGCTGGAATCCCTGCCCGAGAGCTTCCGCTACGACCGGCGTTTGCCGGCCATCGGCATTAACTGTGGTGTTGCTCTCCGGGGCGTCAATGAACTTGTTACCACCGATCAGGTCGTTGTCGATCGATATCGCCCTGAATACACTTTTGAGCGGACCAACGCCGGGGTGTTGCCGCTGACCTTCGAGCATCTGGCCCAAGAACCGGTGGCCATCCTCGCGCGGCTGGTGGAGGCGTATGAGGCTTGGGGACTCGAGCACTGGTCCTCGGAAGCCTTGCAACGCCGTGCCACAGAGGAGTCTTGGAAGCCGGAGATGCTCCAAGAAGCCGTGGGAGCTGCTGCGGAGCACACGGCCGAACTCCAGCGGCTACGTGCCGGCGTGGCCGTTCTGGAACAGGACGCCGATCTACGTCAAGCCTTCCAGCTCATGAATCGCGCCATGCGCCGCGCTGCCTGCGGGCGCTACGTGGGCTGGCGCCCGTTCCAGATCGGTTTCATTCTCTCAGTGCTGCCCTCCTTGGTGAACGAGGGCGAAGATTGGCAGCAGGTCGAGATCGTGTGGTTTGCCACCGGCGGTGGCAAGACCGAGACGTATCTCGGTCTGCTTGTCCTAGCCGCCTTTTATGATCGACTGCGCGGGAAGCTCGCGGGCATCACGGCCTGGAGTCGATTCCCCCTACGGATGCTGTCCCTTCAACAGACCCAGCGCTTCGCGGACGCCCTAGCCGCAGCCGAGCTGGTGCGTCGTCAACACGCGATCGGGGGGGAGCCGATTTCTTTGGGGTACTTCATCGGTGCGGGCGCGACCCCCAACGAAATTCCTATCGCGCCTACCGAATACAACCCCATCGACGTGGACGAGCCTCGTATGGCGGACCGCTACCAGGTTCTCACCGCCTGCCCGTTCTGCGGGTCGAAGGAGATCCGCATGAAGTTCCACCGCGGTGACTGGACACTGCGTCATCTGTGCGCGGCACCTGGCTGCCCCAGCGATGGTAAGCCGCTACCGGTGTATGTCGTCGACCAGGAGATCTACCGCTTCCTGCCCACCGTCGTTATCGGCACCCTGGACAAGGCCGCACTGATTGCTATGCAGGGAGGCATGCGGGGCTTCTTCGAGGGACCGGCCGGACGCTGCTCACGCCCCGGCCATGGGTTCACGTACGCGAAGCGCGCTAAGCGGCCTACCGGCTGCCTGGTCCCCGATTGCCCCGGCGAGACCACGCCGCTGGCACCTAGGGACCGCGCGCGATTCGCCCCCTCCTTCCGGCTGCAAGACGAACTGCACCTGCTACGTGACTCCCTGGGCGCGGTGGACTCCCACTACGAGTCATTGCTGGACGCCCTGCAGACGGAGCTCACCGGTAGAGCCCCGAAAATTATTGCCTCGTCGGCGACTCTGACGGGATTCGAGCGTCAGGTAGAGGTTCTGTACAACCGACGCGGCCGGGTATTCCCAGTTCCTGGCCCCTCTGCTCGCGAGTCCTTTTGGTCTCGTGAGACGGATCGACTGCTCCGCAGGTTCGTCGCGGTGTGGCCGCGCGGAGTCACACTTGAGTGGGTCTCAGACCGGACCACGACCATCCTCCAGCAGTCTGTGCGCCGTCTGCATGACGAGCCCCAGGCCGTATGTGCTGAGGCAGGCGTCGACCCCGTCCACGTGCCCATGCTTCTGAACCTCTATGGCACTCATGTGGTGTACGGCAACACTGTGCGTGATGTTGAGGCCGCCAGGCGCTCCCTCGGAACACAGGTCCCCGTCACGCCTCTCAACGCCGCCCAACTCACCGGTCAAACCCCATTCGAGGAAGTCCGCGAGACCCTGCAACGCCTCTTGCGTCCTGAGACGAATTTCCTTGACCGCCTGCACGTGATCACCGCGTCCTCGATGATCTCGCACGGCGTGGACGTCGACAGGCTGAATGTGATGACTGTGCTCGGCGTGCCGCTGACAACTGCGGAGTTCATTCAGGCCACGGCCCGCGTGGGACGCGCCCATCCCGGCTTGGTGTACGTCATCCACAAGATCGGCCGCGAACGGGATTCCGCCGTTTTCTCCCAGTTCAGGCCCTTCATCGAGCAGGGCGACCGCTTCGTGGAACCCATTCCCATCACTCGCGCCAGCCGTCGTGTGCTGGAGCTAACCACCAGCGCGGCAATCGAGTCCCGCCGTCTGTTCGTCCACGAACCGCGTTCGGCTGGCGGACGGCTTACCACCGTGGACCTGCTCCGGAAGTACACCGCTCAGACGGGCTTGACCGCTGCGGAGGAGGCGCGGGCCTGCACCGCCGCCCTGGGAGTGGATGAAGAACACCATCTGGCTTTCACCGACGTGACCCGTCAGCTCGAGACGTACTTCATGCGCCTGGAGAACCCTGGAGACGGAGCCAAGTGGCCCAATCAACTGCTCGCACGCGCACCCATGCGTTCCCTGCGTGATGTCGAAGCCCAGATCCCCGTCAGCGACGACTAACCAAACCAGGGAAGGCACAGCAATGAAGGACGAGCGCAGCGGATCCCAGATCCTCTACAGCTTCCTCCCACAGCAGACCGCTGACCTCAAAGGCGGAATCTGGCGCACCGCTGAGTGGAAAGACCCGCGCCCCGTCGATGTGGAGGATTCGATCATTAGGGGCCGCCTGATCTCCGAACTCGAAGGCTGGGTAGGCCGCGGCCTGGACGTTACCGCCGTGAATTATCTGCGTGCAGGCGGCCCGGTCGAAGTCGTGGGGGTTAACCCCGAACGAGGAGTACGCGTCGAGCGCTTTCCCCTGGTATGGGTGTGCCGCGGATGCCGACGTGTGGAGACCGGCACCGTCAAGACCTGTCAGTGCGGGAGCAACCACTGGAGACAGCTGCACTTCGTCGGGTTCCATGACTGCGGACTGCTGGAACAACCCCCAATTCCTCTGTGCAGGGAGCACCGACAGGTCCGCATGCCTCACCAGTCGAGCATGGATGCCGCACGCATCCGTTTCGAGTGTCCGGTATGCCAGAAGGAGATCCAGAAGGGCTTCGCATGGCGTAAGTGTTCCTGCGGGCGCCGATACTCAGAGGCCAAGAACGCGGAGTACCTGCGTTACAACGTTCACCGATCTGCCAGCGTCTACACGCCCCAGACCTTCACACAGATCAACCCAGCCAGCCGCGCCGCGATGCGCCGCGTCACCGAGTCTGGCGGACCGCGTCGTGCTCTACTTTGGGCCTTGGGCGGCTTTGAGGACTCCGAGCCTGGTGCAGGCCGCCAGACCCAGACCTCCCTGGTCGACCAGCTCGTCGCTTCCGGGCTAACCCGCGCGGTTGCCGAGCAGATGGCCGCCGTGGCCGGCGCAGCAGGAGAATTGGGTGCCGAGGAAGACCTCGGCGAGCTGGCTAATGCCCACAGCCTGCAAATCGAAGCCGCTGAACGGGAGGCCGTAGACGTTGCCTTGGCAGCTACCGAGAAGGGCTCCCGCCAGCGCGTTGCCGACCTCGTCACTGCTGCTACCCCGCCCGCTGTTCAGACCCGCTACCAAGTCCACTATCCCGCCGCTCTGCAGCGCGCAGGACTAGCTGGGGTGGACCTGTTCACAGACTTCCCCGTCCTCAAGGCCGTATATGGGTACACACGAGGCGGCGGTGAGCCTGGTACCTCCCGCCTGAGCCTGTTCACGGGTAAAAGCGGACGACGGATCTATGCCGACCTGCGATCCACGGAGGCCCTGTTTTTCCGCCTCGACCCCCTCCTGGTCCACACCGCCTTGCGTCAACGCGGGCATGTACTACCGCCAGCAGACGACGCGCGCACCGCCCGCACCGTTCTCGCCGCTCATGTCACCCCGCCTTCTCGCTTCAGCGACCCGGATGACGCGTCGCCCGTCGGCCGGGACCTTCTCACCCTCATCCACTCCTACGCACACCGGGCCATCCGCCAACTCGCTGTCTTCGCTGGTGTTGACCGCGAGGGATTGGGCGAATACCTCATCCCTCGGCACAACGGCTTCTTCGTCTTCGCAGCCAGCCGAGGTGATTTTGTCCTTGGTGGCCTGCAAGCTGTATTTGAGAACGACCTGCACATCCTGCTCGCGAGCATCGCCGGCGCCGAGTCCCGGTGTGCTATGGATCCCGCCTGTGAACGTAACGGCGGCGCTTGCCCCGCCTGTTTGCATCTGGGCGAACCGGCTTGCGACCACTTCAATCGCTATCTGAATCGCACGGCCCTTTTCGGCCCCGACGGCTTCCTCGCCACCTCCGCACACCAAAAGCCGTAACTTCGAACGCCATGCTCCCGGCGCTCGCCCTACCAACCAGGTCAGGCGAGCGCTCGTCCCCCCTCCACCACTTTGGCCCGCAGAAGTGGGCGGCCACGGAAGATCCGAAGAATCGCGATCTAGGGCATCGTGATGAGCTCCGGGTTATCGATCATGGTTCGGTGCAGGTGGCTCAGGTCGACGCCGCAGTGATTCGCGAGCCGAACGTGACGCTCACGCGCGTGCTGGGGAATCGTTTCGCCGTCCCTTGTGGTGATCACGATACCGGGGCGGCTGGGCGAGTCGATCGCCTCGTTCAGCACTGCCCAGATGAGGTCTTTCAAGACCCCGGCCTTACCCCAACAGATGTAACGCTTGGTCTTCCCATCTGTGGCAAGGCAGTGGTTGGGCTTGCCTTCCACCGAGTCGGGGACCACTGACCAGCCAGGCCCGCAGAAGAACTGGACGATCTCGTCCGCCCCGCGGAAACGGCGGCGGACGTACGGGACGAACTTGCCGATACCCTCCTGAGCCCTGGCGTACTCCTTCATCGGTACGTCCTTGATCCACACCCGGACGTCCTGGTCGCTGGCGAAGTCTCGGAGCTCCCCGCCGATTTGAGGATCATCGAACCAGCGACGGTACTGAGCGGTCTTCCCGGGATTGCTCAGGAACTCCCAGTCCAGCTCGTCGGCGGTGCGGTACATGCTTAGGAGGATGCGACGACGGAGAGCTTCGGGAAGGTTGAGCTGGGGCAAGGCGGCTACTCCAGGGTGGCGAGGGCGGACGGGAACTGTAGGCGGTGCTCGTCGTACGCGGTTTCGAGGCTGGCCGCGTCCTTGATCCACTCTTCCATAAGGGTCGCGACTCGTTGGTCGTTGAACTCAATGCGCGATGGGGCGACTTGGTCCAGGGTCTCCACCTCACCGCCCTCCAGGCTGCGCTTGATGTTGAGGGCCGCCGCGATCCGCCGCAGATCGCTGACGAAGTCGAGCACCGTCACGCGTTCCTTGCCCGTCCTGAGCCGGAGCCCCCGTCCCAACTGCTGGACGAAGATCCGGCGGGAGTGAGTCACCCTGGCGAAGCAGAGGATGTTGACGTCGGGGACGTCGACACCCTCATTGAGGATGTCGACAGAGGTGAGGATGGGGACCTCGCCGCTGCGGAAGGCGAGAAGGCGGCTCTGCCTCTCGCGCTTGGCCAGGCCCGCGTGCAAGGCCAAGGCTCCGGACCAAAGGGGGGTTCGACGCAGGAGTTCGGCCAGTCGTTCGGCGTGCTCAACCGTGCGACAGAACACGATGGCGCGGGGGTTGGCGGTGGCCGCCCATGCCGCAGCTAGTTCATCACGGATGGACTCGTCACGCTGCGGCAGGAAGAGGTGGGCGTTGAGGTCCGCCAGGCCGTATTCATGCTCGCTGGCCGCCTTGACGACATCCCAGTCGACGTTGTCGACGAACAACCGGTAGTCCACCTGCGCCAGGTAGCCCCGACGCATTCCCTCCTCGATGCCGAGTGTGAAACTCGCCGGCCCGAAGTGGTGGCCGATGTCGTGAGCGTCGCCTCGCCAAGGTGTGGCTGTGACCCCGAACTGCCTGGAGGCGGACAGGACTTCCAGTAGTTCGTCGTACTGCCCGTCCGCGCCGACGTGATGCGCCTCGTCAACCATGACAAGCGCCGGCCGGTAGCCGAAGCGGGCGGCTGGCAGAGCGGAGCCGACGGTGGCGCAGGTGACTCCGGACAGGTCGTCGGGGCGGGTGTCTCCGGTGAGCAGGCGGGTGGGGACCTCCCTGGGCAGGTGCCGCCATAGCGCGCGTTCGAGTTGCTGGACCAGGTCCTTGGCGTGCGCCACCACAAGAACTTGATCCGTGGGGTGACGACGGAGGTGCGCCGCGATGACCTCACCGCCCACCACGGTCTTGCCGAGCCCTGTCGCCAGGATGAGCAGGGCGCGTCCGTGGGAGTCCAGGTCCTTGTCCAGGGCCCAGAGCGCCTCGGCCTGGTAGGGCCGGGGTGTCACCTCCCCGAAGCGGGGTGCGAGTCCCTTGAAACTGCGGGCGAGGTGACCGCCCTCCCAGAGGTGGATGCTCGGGCGGATGCGGGACAGTACGTCGACCCGGCGCCGGGCGTCCGAGCTGAAGCGGCTGTTGGTCACAACGACGGCCTGATGCGCGCTGTAGTGGTCCCGCGCGTTGTCGACCTCGTCCACGGCGTCAGCGCCGACGACTCCGCGCCGCTTCCACTTGCACTGGAAGACCCACAGCTCTCCCCGCCGGCGCGCGAGGACGTCGCCACCCTCGTCGCCGGAGCCGTCGATGACGGCGACGTCTGTGAAGCCGAGATGCCACAGGAGCCGCTCGACGCACCTCGGGAACTGCAGAGGCCCGGCGTCGAGAAGTGGGCCTGGGTCCAGGAAGCTGTGCATCGCCTCTCCGATCCTCACCTGTCGTCCGCGAGGTCACGGGCGATCAGGCGGCAGCTAACACGGATACGTCCCAGCTCCTCGGGCGTGACCTTGGGTCGGTGCTGGGCGAGAAGCGCCAGGTCGCTCAAGGGGTTCATCAAGCGTTCCACCATCAAGTCACGTGCGTCTGAGGCCGACAGCGCGGCATACGAGCGTCGGAAGACCTTCCCGTCCATGAAGAGCGCCGGAGACTCGCTGATGACGCGCAGAATGGCGCTGGCGGGCGCGAAGCGGATGAAGTCGCCGTTGTTAACAGCCTCGTTCCAGTCGAGACCGGGTTCGGATTCCAGGGCGAACCGCTCCTCGGCGGCCTCCCTTTCCTCTGCCCGCAGTTGCAGCCAGTGAACGGCCGGCGTCTCCGCGATCACTGGGGCCATCAGCGTGCGAATCCGCTCCAGGAGCCGCTCAGCTTCATCGGCCATCGCGGTCGGCGTCAGCCGGGGGCTGGAGGAGCGCTCCTTGAACAGGAGCAGCAGCTGGGTCAGGGGCGTGGAGTTGTTGTTCTTCCGGACGCGCATGTACTCGGCCGCCTCCAGCAGCGCGACGTCACGCATGTCCACCCCGTGCTCGCGATAGAGGTGGTGATCGGAGTCGACGAAGACCTCCAGCTGCGGGGACCGCACCATGATGGCGAAGGCCGGGGTCTCCTGGTCCTTGGCGTTGGTGAGCCGCTGGTCCCGCACGGCCCAGACTCTCAGTTCGACCCGCCCCATCTCGGGGATCAAGTACTCCCCGGCGAGGTCGGGGAACTGGTCGGCACCGTCACGGTAGCGTTGTAGCCGCTGCTCGAAGGTCTCTGCCGGATCCTCGGCCGCCGGCGGAACCTCATCGACCGCAGGTGTCTCCTGATCCTTGTCCTCACCGGGCGAAGCGGGGCCGAGACCGGGCAGAAGCTCGTCTGCATCGCTGTCGGTGCCAGGGTCCGGCTCATTTTGGACCGGGTGATCGTTGCTGTACGCCGCCTCATACCAGATCTCGTCGCTCTGGTAGTCGGGGTGTCCGTCCCGGAACAGCTTCGCCCATTGGACGGTCTTCTCGTGGATGGCCTCCTTGCCGTTTCCGGGCACCAAGTAGTTCAGGCCCGCGTCTTGGCGGCGGAAGCCTGAGTACAGGAGGGCGAGCGGACTCTCGTTCTCCGGCAGCTGTCGCCGCTTGGCGATCTCCGGACGCAGCGGGCTCTCGCCACGGATGGCTCGGAGCACCTGGTGCCACTCTGCGGTCTCGAACTCGAATGCGGTCTTCTGGTAGTTCGGGGTGACGTGGTCGCAATGGATCTCTCCGACAATGCGGCCCGTGGCCGCCTTGGAGTCGATCGGGTACTCCAATTCCGGCTCTCCGAGGCCGTCCTCGTCGGTCCAGTAGAAGACTCGCTTGTCCTTGAGCAGGATCTTGCGGCCGTTGCGGAGGAAGTCGACGCCGTAGTCCGTGCGGTGCACGTAGCGCTGGACTCCGAGCCAACCCCAGATGCGACGGGAACGGACCACAAGACGGTCCTGATCGCACTCTCGGCAGCGTTCGACGTCCAGCGGGTTCCAGTACCCGCAAGCCATGCACGCCTTCTTGTCAGTGAGAGCGACGTCTATGCGCTGGACGGCGTTGATCTCCACGCCCCGTCGGGTGACGGTGCGCTTCTCGTCCCAGACACAGGGCTTCCGAGGCGGCAGCTTCTTCCCGTTGATCGTGAGCAGGAAGCCACGCTCCGTGAGGAGGTAGCTGTACACGTCGCTCAGCTTCTCCCTGATCACCTTCAGGGCGTTCGCACGACGAAGCGCCTCGAACTGCTCACCCTTGAGGTCGCTGATGGTGATGACGGTCCCGTGCTCCGAGGGATTCAATTTGGGCAACTGGCGGTGCGGCGCTTGGTACTCCTCCGACGCTTCGATCTCCGGAAGGTCGAGCGTGACCTCCGTCCAGTAGGAGTCGCCGGCGCGTCCCGTGCGTACGACGGTCTTGCGCCCGAGCCGGGCGGTCGCGATGTTGAAGCCCATGCCGAACAGGCCCAGGGCGCCGTGTCGGCCGTTGCCGCTCCAGCCGGCGCTGATCGCGTTGCGCACCTCGTCGAGACTCATGCCCCGGCCGTTGTCCTGGACGAGCACCTCAGCCGTGGACCGCGAGTCCTGAGCGGTCGGCAGTGAGATGCTCACGGTGGGCCTCTCGCTCCCCGTCTCGGGGGAGGATTGGAACACGTCGAAGGCGTTGTCCACGAGTTCGGCGAGGCACTGCCAGGCCGCGAACTCGATGTCACCCAGGACACCGAGGATGCGGGGGTGCGGCATCACGTTGATGTACTGGCCCTCAGACATACGTTGTGGCTCCCCGGGTCCCGTGTGCCGCGTCGTACTGGATGTAGTGCCTTGGACCGGCGGGGTGTGAGTCTCGCGTCGTCCGCGACTCACCCCCCGAGATACCTCGCGTCAGCATGCATTCACTCTACTGACGCCCACTGACAACCGGTCCGGAATGAGCGGGATCCCGCCTGCCATCAGGAGTGATGCGCATCGCCGACGATCTTTCCTTAGTACGCGCCAGACTGGCCCTCATGATCCGAGAGCCCGCCGAGGTAATCATCGACGAGAACGGTCGGGTCGAGCTGCCCATGGGGCTACTAGCAGAGGCCGGCCTTGGTTGGGGCAGCCGTCTGCTCGCCCACAGTGCGGGCGACGGTAGCATCGTGCTGCGCCGTGCCGAGGACGCCATCGCCGACCTTCTGGGGGATGGCAAGTTGTGAGCCAGCGTGCCCAGGGGCCGCAGTACGGCGCCTTGCCCTAACGAGCGCGATGATCTTTTCGGCGGCCACCGATGGGTCCTCGTGCTCCCATACCCGCACAGGCAGCCAGCCCGACTCCTCCAACACGCGGTTCGTCTCGGCGTCCCGTGTGCGGTTCCCCTCGATCTTGTTCCGCCAGAAATCCTCGTTCGTCGCTGGCCACCGACAGTGGTCCGGGCAACCGTGCCAGAAGCATCCATCCACGAACACGGCCACCCTCACACCGGGGAAGGCCACGTCTGCGGTTCTCCGCAGGCTGCGCAGAGGGCGGTGGGAGACGCGGTATCGCACGCCCCGCTCGTGCAGGTGCTTACGCAGGAGCTTCTCCGGAGCCGTGTCGCGCGACCGGTTGCCCTGCATCGATGCGCGAACCGAGTGGCTCGCCGCCCATGAGGACGCTGGCGCCTCCTCCTGGGGGCGCTGCACAAGGCCGCGATCGATGGCCCGGCGCCACGCCTCGGCGAGATTCTCGCGCCGAGTCTCGTGTTCGACCTCTCCGAGGTAAACGGGCCTACGGGTGGTCCCCTTGTCGGACCAGCGCAAATAGGCCCGGATCCGGCGGGTCTTGGTCAGTACCTTCAGCTCGACGGAGGCGCGGGCTCGGCGCCCCTCGCCCAAGTCCACCCAGCGTCGATCAGGTCCGCCTGCGGCTTTGTCCTGCTCCGCCGACGCTTGGGCCCTTGTCCTACCGGGCCGCCCTTTCCACGCTTTCTCGGGGGGCTGTTTGTCCTTCCAACGGCCCTGACGTGGAGTCGCTTTCGCGGTGGTCACCGCGTGCTCCCCGCCTTGCCCAGGGCGTTGGCCACCGCCTTCGCGAAGAACTCGCCCAACAGAACGGGAACAGCGTTCCCGAGCTGGCGCATCTGCTCTCCGCGGGGGCCCTCCAACACCCAGTTGTCCGGAAACGTCATGACGCGGGCCGTCTCTCGCACGGTCATGTACCGGTGCTTGTACCTCCAATCCCCTGGAGTGAAAGGGTCACGCTCGCGTTCGTCGGTCAACATCACCGACTCGCCGCCAGGGACTCCGTGGACGCCCGCCTTCACTGTCTTCGCCGGACGGTCCAGCTCGTTCGGGGTGTGCCCCTTGTAGATACGCGCGCCAGGCCAGCCGATGTGGTTGGTCACGCCGCCCAGGTGGCGCTCCTGCCGGTCGAGATGGCCCCAAGGGACGGGCGGTAGGGGTGGCTCACCGTTCAGGCCGGCCAGTGCATCGCGGAACGTCCGCCAGGGAAGCAGTGACGCTTCCTCCGTGTCATTCCGCTTCGGGAGCCCAGCCATGACTCGATCATGAACGTAGTCCGGGACCTGGTGCCGAGCCCAGTAATCGCCCTTCACCATTGAGCGGACCAGAGCGGCATACGAGTGGGTGGGCCTCACGCTCCGC
This sequence comes from Streptomyces sp. ASQP_92, assembly GCF_025399895.1. GTDB lineage: Bacteria > Actinomycetota > Actinomycetes > Streptomycetales > Streptomycetaceae > Streptomyces. The sequence goes on from NZ_JAODUA010000011.1 coordinate 156,329, forward strand.
TTGAACGCCTCGACGTCCACGCCGAGGTCTCGACGGAACGCAACGATGATCACCCGGTTCCTCACCTGCGGTACGCCGTAGTCCGCCGCGTTCACGGTCGTTGCCACTACGTCGTAAAGCTCATAGCCCCCGGACGGGTCGGAGGCACGGCCGGCCCGCAACGCGGCGTCATACGTCCGCAAGAGGGCGTCGTGTTCCTGCCACGTGGTGTCCGGGTCGCGTTTCAGGTAGGGATACGACAGCTCGTTGAGGATGTACTGGAAGTACGGCTCGAAGGACTTCCTGCGAAGTCCGACGACGTTCTCGCAGATCACGGCCTTGGGTTGGATCTCGCGAACGGCCCGGAACATCTCCGGGAACATGTTCCGCTTGTCCTCGTCCCCCTTGGCGATGCCTCCGAGGCTGAAAGGCTGGCACGGCGGCCCTCCGGCCAACACATCCACCTTGCCGCAGAGGTAGCGCATATCGAGCTCGCGGACATCCCCTGAGACGAGCGGCACAGGTCCACCGGGTTCGGGGATCCACTCCTCCTCGCCCCGCTCCTTGGCGCCGTTCGCCTCCAGCGTCTCGCAGGCGCGTTTGGCGACCTCGCTGACGAGGAGCGGTCGGAAGCCCGCTCGCCCGACGGCCATGGCCAGGCCGCCGCCGCCGGCGAACAGTTCCACCGCCGTACGGTCGGGCGATCGGTATTCTTGCTGCTCAGACATTACAAAACCATACCGCGGAGTACGTCTCGTTGGAAAGTGGAACACACAGATTCACCATCTGAGTCAAGAGCGCACGGGGATGTATGGGGGCACGGGGCAGCGATACCTAGACCGCTGAGTTACGCACACGTACGGGTGGTGAGCCGTAGAGCTAACGCGGTCGGCGGCGGGGTCTCTTCTCAGCCCCGACGCTCACTGATTGACCCGCAGGCGATCCCGCAGTGCGTGATGTCAGTGGGCTCAGCAAGACTGCCGTCATGACGACTGTGCTGAAGGGGGCAACTGTGCTCGTGGGTGCCCTACTGCTCGCCTCTGTTTGGGATTTGTGGCGCCGGAGGGCATGGCCACCCCTTGCGTGAGCAGACCATCGAGCGGGTTCGCAGACGACGGGACGCCTTCGCACAGGAGCGAGCCACGATCTTCATGGAACACACCCGGGAGCTGGTTGCTCCTGTCGTCAGTGGGCATGTTCCGGACAGCCTGCCAGGACTGGTCCCTCAGTGTGTGTTGCTGTGGTGGCAGGGCTTCTTAACTCAGGTGCCGATGATGTTGGCGCTATGGGTGATGTTGGCCATCGCGGTTACAGGCGGTTCGCTCCTGAACGGGATGGTCGACGCGCTGCGATGGACAGCAGGCAAGGTGACGTCTGCCGCGACGGGGCTCGGGCATACGTGGGAGAGTCCGCCCGGCCTCGCCTTCGGATTGCGGGTCGCGCTGGCGCTGTTCCTGGTCGTCACAGTGATCTTTGCCGTGCGCGGTGTAAGCCTCTCGTTCCCTGAAAGCGAGCGAGCGAAGCGGGAGCGCGAGCGACGGGAAAGGCAGAGGGCAGAGCGGGGCGGCTTTCTGCCGGTCGTGGTGCTGCTGATGTCAGCCGCACGGTGTAGTCGCGCGTATCAGCAGTGGTCGCGGGGGACTGGCGTAGCTGGAGTCCCACGGGTCTCGATGCGGTCTGTCGAACGAGTCATCTGGCGGGCGCACAAGACGCGCTACCCCGCGTCGGAATCGTTTTGGCCCAGCACGTTGGGCCTCATGGACATTGGCAGCCATCACCGCAGAGTCCTCAAGGCGCATGCTGCGCAGGTGGTCGGCGCACTACGGGCCGCAGAGGCTCGGCAGGACGCTGAACCAGCCGAGGCATTGAGGGAAATGGCCGTCATGCTCGTGATCATCGCGGAGCGATATGCGGAGGGTCGGCTCGGCCAGCTTCTCGACGAAGACCGCCTGGACTCAGAGGTGTCGGCGACTCAGGGGGAATATCTGCGGTTCCTCGGCCTCGGCACTGCGGTCATCGCTGCTATGACTGCGGCGGTCTCCTTCGGGATCCCCTCTGACGCCTTGGGTCCACTGCTCGGCGTCGTCGCCACATTCGGGGCGGTCATCTTCCTCCGAGGACGGATTCCCGCCTCTGCTGATCTTGTCGACATCCTCCGCGGCGCCGACAGGCGCTGACGCTCGAACGTTTCGTTGAATGCGTTAGCCGGGCAGAAGCGCTTGCACAGCGTCGGCTCGTAACAACGAAGCCAGGTCGGTGCCGCCTCGGCGGCCGATGCGACAGGGTGGGTGAGTCGTTTGGGAGCCGTGAGTGGAAGTCGGCTCCCAAATCGCCCTCATGAACCACTCAGGGGCCTGATCCACTAGGTGGATCAGGCCCCTGACCTGGTCTTACGAAGTCGGGGTGGCGGGATTTGAACCCACGACCTCTTCGTCCCGAACGAAGCGCGCTGCCAAGCTGCGCTACACCCCGATTGTCTCCGCTTGTCGCGGCGACGTCGTTTACTTTAGCCCACTGGCGGCCGGAGACGAAATCCGGTTTTCGGGGGCTTCGGGTAGGGGCGGACGTGGTCCAGGCCGGTGATCGTCAGGGCCAGGGCGTAGAAGGCGAGGCCCAGGACCACGGCGTTGGTCAGGACGCCCGGGTAGCCGTGCTGGTCGACGTCGAGGAAGGGGTACGGGTAGCGGCCCACCGTGCCGGGGGCGAGCAGGGCGCCTCGGATGAGGGCGAAGGCGAAGTAGGCCAGGGGATACACCAGCCACTGGGCGGCGTGGCGCATGCGCAGGCCGCCCGGGCGGGTCAGCAGGAGCCAGTCCAGTACCGCGCCGAGCGGGGTCACGGTGTGCAGGAGCTGGTTCGACGCGGCCCGCCAGTCCGTCATGACCACCGTCGGGTCGTCCGTCATCGAGAACCCGCTGGAACTGTTGGCCAGGATCAGGTGGTAGACCAGGCCGGTGATCGAGATGTAGAGGAGTACGCCGCCCGTGACGCGGGCCGGCAGTGCGGGGCCGCCCCTCCAGGCGCGTACCGCCGACCATCCGAAGGCGACGGCTACCAGCACATTGGACTGGATCGTGAAGTAGCTCAGGACGCGCGGTGGGCTGCCCGTGACCAGGTCGATCACGATGCCCGTCACCGCTGCCAGGCAGATCAGCGCGCGGAAGGCGGCCGCGTATGGGCGGCGGGGGGTCGGTAGGACGACGGAGGCGGGCACGTCGGCCTTGCCGGGCGCTCGGGGGGAAATGTGGTCGTACCGCATATGTTCACCGTAGGGGGTGGGTGTTCGTGCCACATACGCCCCACCCCGCCCCGCCCCGCATCGCCTCGTACCCCCTCCCCCCTCTTACGGGTGGCGCTCCACCAAGGTCAGCAGCGTCGCCTCCGGGGGGCAGGCGAAGCGGACCGGGGTGTAGCGGTTGGTGCCGCAGCCCGCCGAGACGTGCAGGTAGGCCCGCTTGCCCTCGGTGGAGTGGGTGGACAGGCCCTTGACGCGGTCGGTGTCCAGGTCGCAGTTGGTGACCAGGGCGCCGTAGAAGGGGATGCACAGCTGGCCGCCGTGGGTGTGGCCGGCCAGGATCAGCGGGTAGCCGTCCGCGGTGAAGGCCTCCAGCGTGCGCAGGTACGGCGCGTGGACCACCGCGATCGACAGGTCGGCGTCCTGCTCGGGGCCGCCGGCGACCCGCTCGTACCGGTCGCGCTTGATGTGCGGGTCGTCCAGGCCGGTGAAGGCCAGCTCCATCCCGTCCAGCTTCAGGCGGCCCCGCGTGTTGCTCAGGTTCACCCATCCCGCCGTGTCGAACGCGTCCCTCAGGTCTTCCCACGGGTTGTGTACGACGCCCTGGGCCGGCGCGTTGCCGTTGAGGCCGTGCCGGCCCTGCGCCTTCTCGAAGAGGTACCGGGCGGGGTTGCGCAGCTTCGGGCCGTAGTAGTCGTTCGAGCCGAAGACGTACACACCGGGGAACTCCATCAGGGGGCCCAGCGCGTCGAGCGTCTCGGGGACGCCCTCCGGGTCGGAGAGGTTGTCGCCGGTGTTCACCACGAAGTCGGGGCGCAGACCCGCGAGCGACTGAAGCCACGCCCGCTTCTTGCGCTGGCCGCTCACCATGTGGATGTCCGAGACCTGAAGTACGCGCAACGGGCGCGTCCCGGGCGGCAGCACGGGCACCGTCACCCGGCGCAGCCGGAACGATCTGGCCTCGAACCCGGCCGCGTAGGCGAGGCCTGCGGCCCCGACAGCCGTGATGCCCAAGGGAATTCCGTATCGCGCGCGCATACGCCCATGGTCGCAGACCCGGCCGCGACACCTGACGCCCCCTGAAGCCGCCCGGCAGGGCTTGACGGAGCCGGCGGGGAGGAGGTCGCGGCGGCGGAAATCGGCGGGCGGGTCCACGCCCGTACCTGACACACTGGGGACATGACCACGCTCAAGGCCCGACTCAAGGACGACCTCACAACCGCCATGAAGGCGCGCGACGAGCTGCGCTCGTCCACGCTCCGGCTGACCCTCACCGCCGTCGCCAAGGAAGAGGTCGCCGGCACGGCCGCGCGTGAGCTCTCCGACGACGAGGTCCTCAAGGTGATCGCCAAGGAGGCCAAGAAGCGCCGCGAGGCGGCCGAGGCCTTCGACAAGGGAGGCCGCGCCGAGTCCGCCGCGCGCGAGCTGGCCGAGGGCGAGATCCTCGACGCGTACCTGCCCAAGCAGCTCTCCGACGACGAGCTCGCGGCGATCGTCGCCTCCGCCGTCGAGGAGGCCAGGGCCGCCGGCGCCGAGGGCCCGCGCGCGATGGGCGCCGTCATGAAGATCGTGAACCCGAAGGTGGCGGGGCTCGCCGACGGCGGCCGGGTCGCCGCGGCGGTGAAGAAGCTGCTGGCGGGCTGAGCCCCGTCCCGGGTACGGCACCCGTGGCCGCGACGCCGCGGAAGTGACGCGCTGCTGTCGTGAGCTTTCGGCGGCTCCCGGCGGCTCCCGGTGGCTTCTGGAGGCTTCCGGGCGGGCTGGATTCCCAGCACCGCGATCGCCGTGGTGTGCCGTACCGACCGCACCGCATGCGCGTACGCGTAGGCCTACGCGTATGCGTACGCGTACGCGTACGAAAAGGGGCGCCCCAGGATGTGAATCCCGGGGCGCCCCTTCGTATGCGTACGCGAGGGCTACCGCGGCCACCCGCACCCCTGCGCAAGGGCTACCGCGGCCACCCGCACCCCCGCGCGAGGGCTACCGCAGCCGCACGCGAGAGTTACTGCGGCCAGCCGCCCCCGTCCCCGCCGATGACGCCCGGCGGGAAGGAGATGCCCGGGAAGGGGGGCTGGCCGCCGCGGTTCGGGGGCTTGTTGTCGCCGCCCCCCGGCTTCGGCTTGTGCTTGCCCTTGTTCTTGCTCTTGTCGTTGTTGTTGCCCGCCGTGCCCGGCACCGGGTCGGTGGTCTTCTGGCCGCCGTCGGGGATGTCGACGCGGACGAAGGGCGGCGAGTCCTGCCCCTGGAGCGCGCCGGTCATCGCGTCGCGCCAGATGGGGCCCGGGACCTGACCGCCGTACACCTGCTCCTGGAACTGGCCGCCGATGGTGATGTTGTTCATCTCGACGCGCTGGGAGGGGCTGCCGACCCAGACCGCGGCCGACAGGTTCGAGGTGTAGCCGACGAACCAGGCGTTCTTACGGGCGTCGGTCGTACCGGTCTTGCCCGCGTTGTCGCGGTCCTTGAGCCCGGCCTCCGCACCCGTACCGGAGTCGATCACGCCCCGCAGCAGGGTGTTGATGCTGTCCGCGGTGGTCTGCGACATCGCCTGCGAGCAGGAGGTCTTGGGCACCGGGACCGAGGAGCCGTCCGGCTTCTTGATGGACTCGATGGCGATCGGGCTGCAGTACGTGCCCCGGTTGGCGAAGGCCGCGTACGCCGAGGCCATCGTCAGGGGCGAGATGCCGGTCGAGCCGAGGGTCAGTGCCGAGGGCAGCATGGGGAGCTTGTCGCCGTTGCCCTGACGGACGTTCAGCCTGTCCGTCATCTGCGACACGGGGCACATGCCGATGTCGCCGAGCATCTGCACGAAGTACGTGTTGACGGACTTGGCCATCGCGTCCCTGAGCGCGTACGGCCCGCTCTCGCTCTCGTTCTCGTTCTCCAGGTGCGCCGGGTTCTTCGGGTCGTTCACCCACGGCTTGCCGCTGCACGTCTGGACGGAGGCGGGATAGTCCATCTCGTACGGCGAGGGGTACTGCTGGGTCGGCGGCTTGCCGCCCTCGATCGCGGCCGCGGCCAGGAACGGCTTGAACGTCGAACCCACCGGGAAGCCGAAGTTGGAGCCACCCATCTGGCGGTTGACCGAGAAGTTGATCTGCGTCTCGTTGTCCCCGAAGCCGTACGGCTTGGACTGACCCATCGCCAGGATCTTTCCGCTGCCCGGCTGGACCAGGGTGACGGCGGTCGCCACCGAGTCCTTCTGGTAGACGTGCTCCTTGATCGACGCCTGGGTCGCCTTCTGGCTCTGCGGGTCGAGCGTCGTCTGGACGGTGAGCCCGCCCTGGTTCCAGAGCTTGGCCCGCTCTTCCTTCGTCTTGCCGAAGACCGGGTCGGACAGGAAGACCTCGCGTACGTAGTCGCAGAAGAAGCCCGCGCCGTCGACGGCGGTGATGCAGCCGTTCTTCGGCTTGCTCACGCTCAGCTTGATGGGCACTTCCTTGGCCTTGTCGGCCTCCGCCTGCGAGATGTCCTTCACGTCGGCCATCCGCTGAAGCACCGTGTTGCGGCGCTTCTTGGCCTCCTGCGCGTCGTTGACGGGGTCGTACCGGCTGGGCGACTGCACGATGCCGGCGAGCATCGCCGACTCGTCCAGGGTGAGGTCCTTGGCCGGCTTGGAGAAGTAGCGCTTGGCGGCGGCCTCGATGCCGTACGCCTGCTGCCCGAAGAACGTGATGTTGAGGTAGTTCTCCAGGATCTTCTTCTTGCCGAGCTCCTCCTCGACCTGGATCGCGTACTTCAGCTCCTTGACCTTGCGGCCGATCGTCTGCTGGGTGGCCTCGGCGACCTTGTCGGGGTCGTCACCGGCCTCCTCGACGAAGACGTTCTTCACGTACTGCTGGGTGAGCGTGGACGCGCCCTGGGCGACACCGCCGCTGGTCGCGTTCTTGTTCATCGCGCGCAGGACGCCCTTGAGGTCGATCGCGCCGTGCTCGTAGAAGCGCCCGTCCTCGATCGCGACGATCGCCTTCTGCATGTACGGGGAGATGTCGGCGAGCGGCACCACGGTGCGGTCGCGCGAGTACACCTGGGCGATCGTGCCGCCCTTGTTGTCCAGGATCGTGGTGCGCTGGCTCAGCGGCGGGGTCTTCAGATTGGCCGGGATCTCGTCGAACCCCTCGACCGTGCCCTTGGCCGCGAGCCCCAGCGCGCCGGCGGCGGGAAGGGCGATTCCCGCGAGCACGGCACCCGCCAACACACTCACGCCGAGGAACTTGGCCGCCTGCTGGGTCCCGGTCAGGCCTCCGCCCGATCGCTTCTTTGCCATGGGGGCAGCCTACGTTCTCAATCGCCGGACACGGCTTAAGGCTCTGGCCTAAGCTGCTCTCAACTGTCACAGCAGTGCGGTTGCGCATCAAGTCCTGGGCCGTGCGTGGAAGTGTCCCGCCGTCCTCGAATCCGGTTCCGCCGTCCCCGAATCCGGTGGAAATCAACCCGGTTGGTGTCCGATTGCGCCTCATGCGTCATCGGGCGTCCGTTGTGACTCAGCTGATACGTCCTGTTATTTCGGATTGGTCGCGCATGTCCTCGCCTCACTCCGTTGGGTGATCTGCCGCGTACGCATAGTCCGTTCGGGCCATTCAAGATTGGGCCCGACGGGGGTGTTGCGCTGTGCCCACCTTCCGTAACGTCCTCAACTGGCAGCGGTGAATATGCCGCTGCCGCCGTGGGGGAGCCTCGATTCGGGAGAGGACGGCGCCGGCATGGGCTGGGTAACCGACTGGAGTGCGCAGGCAGCCTGCCGCACTACCGATCCGGACGAACTGTTTGTACAAGGTGCAGCGCAGAACAGGGCCAAGGCGGTATGCACCGGTTGCCCGGTGCGGACCGAGTGCCTGGCCGATGCGCTCGACAATCGCGTCGAGTTCGGCGTGTGGGGCGGAATGACGGAACGGGAGCGACGCGCCCTTTTGCGCAGGCGCCCCACCGTCACCTCCTGGCACCGCCTTCTGGAGACCGCGCGCACCGAGTACGAGCGCAGCACGGGGATCCTGCCCGTGTGCGCGGAGGAGGAAGCGGCGTACGACTACCGGCATTCCTTCGGAGACGAGGCGTACGCGGCGGCGGGCTGACAGAGCCAGGCTGACAGAGTCAGAGGGTCAGACAGCTCCGGCCGGGGAACCACCGGCCGCGAGCCGCTCCCCGATGGTCCGCAGCCCCGCGAGGTCGTGCACATCGCCCGGCAGGGCGGCCACTTCGGCGACCTTGACCTCGGGGTGGAGCGCGGAGAAACGGTCGCGCGTCCGCTGTTCACGCGCGAGCACCTGCATCCGCTCGGCATGCAACCGCAGCAATCCCGCGGTCAGCCGCTCGACGGAATCCTGGTCGTCCTCGTCGTTCTTGTCGTCCTGGTCAGCCTGCTCATGCTGATCGGAAACCTCGACGCCGGAATCCTCGACGGAATCCCGGGCCTGCGAATCCTGGGCCTGCGAATCCCGGGCCTCCGGCTTTCCGTCCGTGGCCGTGTGAGTGGCCGAATCCCGCCTGGCCGAATTCCGGGCCATCGACTGGTCGTCCTGGTCCAGGGAATGGTCGACGCAATGGTCGGGTGACGCGTCGGCACCGGAAACGGTCCCGGAAATGTCATCGGCGCCGGAAGGGGCGCCGGAAGTGGCACAACCAGTTGCATCGGAAGCGGGGTGGGGAACCTCGCCGGGCGTCGTGGCGGTGTCGGGGGCAGCGTCGGGAGAGGAAACGCTGGCGCCACGCCCTCCAGCCTTCCCGGCCTCCTGATCCACAATGCGACGGTCGTCAAGATTTTCCGCGGGTTCTTCGGCAAGGCCCTGGGTGAAGTCTTCCGCGAGAACGTCAGCGGGGTCCTCCGAAAGGCCTTCCGTGAGATTCTCCGCCGCGGCGAGGGCCCGCTCGGCCGAGAGCCGGGAGGCCGCGCTGCCGTGCACACGGTTCAGTACGAGCCCGGCCAGCGGCATGTCGTCGGCGGCCAGGCGCTCCACGAAGTACGCCGCCTCGCGCAGCGCGTCCCGCTCGGGCGAGGCGACGACGAGGAACGCGGTGCCCGGCGCCTGAAGCAGCCGGTACGTGGCGTCGGCCCTGGTCCGGAACCCCCCGAACATCGTGTCCATGGCCGCCACGAAGGTCTGTACGTCGTGCAGGAAAGGCCCGCCGAGCAGCTTGCCGAGCGTGCCCGTCATCATCGACATGCCGACGTTGAGGAACTTCATCCCGGCCCGGCCGCCCATCTTCGCGGGCGCCATGAGCAGCTTGATGAACTTGCCGTCGAGGAACGACCCGAGCCGCTTCGGCGCGTCCAGGAAGTCGAGCGCGGAGCGCGACGGCGGGGTGTCGACCACGATCAGGTCCCACTCGTCCCTGGCCCGGAGCTGTCCCAGCTTCTCCATCGCCATGTACTCCTGCGTGCCCGCGAAGCCGGCCGACAGGGACTGGTAGAACGGGTTGGTCAGGATCGCCTTGGCCCGGTCCGGATCCGCGTGCGCCTCGACGATCTCGTCGAAGGTCCGCTTCATGTCGAGCATCATGGCGTGCAGTTCGCCGTCGCCCTCGACGTCCTTGACCCGGCGCGGGGTGTTGTCCAGCGAGTCGATGCCCATGGACTGGGCGAGCCTGCGAGCCGGGTCGATGGTCAGCACCACGACCTTCCGGCCCCGTTCGGCGGCCCGAACTCCCAGTGCGGCGGCGGTAGTTGTCTTACCCACCCCGCCCGAGCCGCAGCACACGATGATGCGGGTGCCCGGATCATCCAGCAGCGGATCGATCGCCAGCGCCTCGGCCGCGTCCAAAGTCACTCACCCACCCCGAGCTTCCGCAGTTCCGTGGCCAGGCGGTACAGCCCGGCCAGGTCCATCCCCTCGCCGACCAGCGGCAGTTCGTACGTCGGTATCCCCAACGTGCCCAGCACCGCCCGCTGTTCGCGCTCGAGCTCCACCCGCTCGGCGTGCTCGGCGGCCTGCGCCAGGAGCGGTGTCACCAGCTTGGCCGAGCCGGTCACCCCGGCGCGGGTCAGCGCCTTGGCGACCTCCCTGCGCCGGTCGCCCGTCACCCCGCGCACGGCCGCCCCGTCCAGGACGTGCGGCCGGACCATGTTCACGATGACCTTGCCCGTCGGCAGCTCGGCGCCCCGCAGCTCGGCGATGCCGTCGACGGTCTCCTGGACGGGCATCTCCTCCAGGAGCGTCACCAAGTGCACTGCCGTCTCAGGGGACTTGAGGACGCGCATGACGGCCTGCGCCTGGTTGTGTATCGGACCGATCTTCGCGAGACCCGCCACCTCGTCGTTGACGTTCAGGAAGCGGGTGATGCGGCCGGTCGGCGGCGCGTCCATCACGACGTAGTCGTACGCGTACGCCCCCTGTTTGTTCTTCCGGCGCACCGCCTCGCACGCCTTGCCGGTCAGCAGGACGTCGCGGACCCCCGGCGCGATGGTGGTCGCGAAGTCGATCGCCCCGAGCTTCTTCAGCGCCCGGCCCGCGCCGCCCAGCTTGTAGAACATCTGGAGGTAGTCCAGGAGCGCCCGCTCGGCGTCGATGGCCAGCGCGTACACCTCCCCGCCGCCGGGCGCGACCGCGATCTTGCGCTCCTCGTACGGAAAGGCCTCCGTCTCGAAGAGCTGCGCGATGCCCTGTCTGCCCTCGACCTCGACGAGGAGCGTGCGCCTGCCCTCCGTCGCGAGGGCGAGCGCGAGTGCTGCGGCGACCGTGGTCTTGCCGGTACCGCCCTTGCCACTGACGACCTGGAGCCTGCTCACACCTTCGAGCCTAACCAGTCCGTCCGCGGCCTACGCATGTGGCCCGCGTAAGGCGCTCGCGCGAGGGGGCGGCGGCCAGCGGCTACAGTCGGGCCCATGACCAAGTGGGAATACGCGACCGTGCCCCTTCTCGTGCACGCGACCAAGCAGATTCTGGACACCTGGGGCGAGGACGGCTGGGAGCTGGTCCAGGTCGTCCCCGGGCCGAACAACCCCGAGCAGCTCGTGGCCTACCTGAAGCGGGAGAAGCAGGCATGAGCGCCGTCGAGGCCAAGCTGGCCGAGCTCGGCCTGACGCTGCCGTCGGTCGTCCCGCCGCTCGCCGCCTACCAGCCCGCCGTGCGGTCCGGGGTGTACGTGTACACCGCCGGCCAGCTCCCCATGGTGGAGGGCAAGCTGCCCGTCACCGGCAAGGTCGGCGGCGAGGTCACCCCGGAGGAGGCCAAGGAACTGGCCGCCACCTGTGCCCTCAACGCGCTTGCCGCGGTCAAGTCCGTCGTGGGCGACCTGGACCGCATCGCGCGCGTCGTGAAGGTCGTCGGCTTCGTGGCCTCCGCCGCCGACTTCACCGGCCAGCCCGGTGTCATCAACGGCGCCAGCGAACTCCTCGGCGCCGTACTCGGCGACAAGGGCGTCCACGCCCGCAGCGCCGTCGGCGTCGCGGTACTGCCCCTGGACGCTCCGGTCGAGGTCGAGATCCAGGTGGAACTCGTCGCGGACTGAGGTCTTCACTCCTTTCGTCGAGGGCCGTCCCCCAGGGGGCGGCCCTTCGTCGGTCCTGCTGTCGTCGGTTCTGCTGTCCGCCGACCGCCCGTCGCCCGGCTCGGCCGGGCGCTGGGCGGCGGCTCGGGCGGGCCGGGTGTGTCGAAGGGATGACCAACCCCATGCACCCCCTCGAACATCCACACGCCACCCCGTAGCATCCGCCCATGCCCAATGGTCAGTGGTATCCGCCGGAGTGGCCGGACCGCATCCGCGCCCTCGCCGCAGGCGAGCTCATCGCGGTCGAGCCGCGACGGGCCGCGACCGTGATGCTGCTGCGCGACGGGGCGGCCGGTGCGGACACCGGCCCCGCCGTGCACATGCTGCGCAGACGCACCTCCATGGCCTTCGCCGGCGGCGCGTACGCGTACCCGGGCGGTGGCGTGGACCCCCGCGACGCCGAGGACGCCCGACTCGGCTGGGCCGGCCCCTCCCGTGACGTCTGGGCCGAGCGCCTCGGCACGGACGCGGCCTCCGCCCAGGCCATCGTCTGTGCCGCGGTCCGTGAGACCTACGAGGAGGCGGGCGTCCTCCTCGCCGGCCCTGACGCCACCACCGTCGTCGGCGACACCACCGGCGACGACTGGGAGGCCGACCGCCAGGCCCTGGTGACCCGCGACCTCAGCTTCGCCGAATTCCTGGACCGCCGAGGTCTGGTGCTCCGCTCCGATCTGCTCGGCGCCTGGGCCCGCTGGATCACCCCCGAATTCGAGCCCAGGCGGTACGACACCTGGTTCTTCGTCGCCGCGCTGCCCGAGGGCCAGGTCACCCGGAACGCGTCGACCGAGGCCGACCGCACCGTCTGGATCCGCCCCGCCGAAGCCGCCGCCGGCTACGACAAGGGCGACCTCCTGATGATGCCGCCGACCATCTCCACCCTGCGCGACCTCCTTCCGTACGCCACTGCCGCTGAGGCCCTCGTGGCCGCGGACGAACGCGATCTGACTCCCGTCCTCGCCCGGGCCCGCCTGACCGACGCGGGTGAACTCGTCCTGAGCTGGCCCGGCCACGACGAGTTCACCAAGCACATCCCGGCGGGCGGACCCCGATGAGGCCCACTCCGGTGACCACGACCGACCCGGCCACTCCTGGAGCTGCCGTATGACCGACGCCGCCGCCCTTCCCGGGCAGCCGCGCGGCGGGGTCCTTTCGGGCCCTGCCACCGAGCGCGCGATCAACGTCCTCGCGCCCAACCCCTCCGCGATGACCCTGGACGGCACCAACACCTGGATCGTCTCCGAGCCCGACTCCGACCTGGCCGTCGTCATCGACCCCGGCCCGCTCGACGACGGACACCTCAGCCGTGTCATCGCCGCGGCGGAGAAGGCCGGCAAGCGGGTGGCCCTCACCCTGCTCACCCATGGGCACCCCGACCACGCCGAGGGCGCGGCCCGCTTCGCCGAGCTGACCCGTACCCCGGTGCGCGCCCTCGACCCGGCCCTGCGCCTGGGTGACGAGGGCCTCGCGGCCGGTGAGGTCATCACCACCGGTGGCCTGGAGATGAGGGTGGTGCCCACCCCGGGCCACACGGCGGACTCACTCTGCTTCCACCTGCCCGCCGACCGCGCGGTGCTGACGGGGGACACGGTCCTCGGGCGCGGCACGACCGTCGTGGCTCATCCCGACGGCCGCCTGGGCGACTATCTCGACTCCCTTCGCAGGCTGCGTTCGCTGACTGTTGACGATGGTGTGCACACGGTGCTGCCGGGTCACGGCCCGGTCCTCGACGACGCGCAGGGTGCCGTCGAGTTCTATCTCGCCCACCGAGCCCACCGCCTGGCGCAGGTGGAGACGGCGGTGGAGAACGGCGACCGCACGGCGGCCGACGTGGTGGCCCGGGTCTACTGGGACGTCGACCGGTCGCTGTGGCCGGCTGCGGAACTTTCCGTGCACGCTCAGCTCGAGTACCTGCGCGAGCACGGGCTTATCTGACGGCTCTGATGGCTCTGATGGCTCTGATGGCTTTGCCGGCTTTGACGGCCTTGTTGGAATGACACCGCCGGGGCCGCCCGCGGGTCCGGGTTCGGGTCCGGCGGGGGTCCGGGTTCGGGTTCGGGGTCGGCTCCGAGCAGGGTCACTCGCGGTGTGAAAGGGCGCTCTGTAGAGGAGAGTTGGGCGGGGCGGCTCTCAACTCTCGTACAGGCGCGGCGCCTTGGCGCCATGGACCGTGCCAGATTCGGCGGCGGGCCCGCGGTCCGAGATCTGGTGGTGAGGGGCCGAGATCTCTGGTGTACATCGTGAGAACGTCCCGGCCCGTGACCGAGTTCCCGGTGAATCCGGCGGATTCGAAATTCTCAACTCCCCGGACGGTTCTGCCTGGTGGGGGCGGTGGTTGGGCCCGGCGGTCGAGCGCGGTGGCGGGGCGGGGGCGCCGGTGGTCCTGTGGGGGCATGGGGGTCGCGAGTCCGCCGTCGCCCGGGGCCGTTCACGGTTCGGCCCATGCGAAAGGGGCCGGTCCCGAAAGAGACCGGCCCCTCGCGTGGTGGATCAGCGCGAGCGCTTCGCCAGGCGCTCCACGTCCAGCAGGATGACCGCGCGGGCCTCCAGGCGCAGCCAGCCGCGCTGGGCGAAGTCGGCGAGCGCCTTGTTCACCGTCTCGCGGGAGGCGCCGACCAGCTGGGCCAGCTCTTCCTGGGTCAGGTCGTGCACGACGTGGATGCCCTCCTCGGACTGCACACCGAACCGGCGCGACAGGTCGAGGAGCGCGCGGGCGACACGGCCCGGCACGTCGGAGAAGACCAGGTCGGACATCTGGTCGTTGGTCTTGCGCAGGCGGCGGGCGACGGCGCGCAGCAGAGCGGTCGCCACCTCGGGGCGGGCGTTCAGCCAGGGCTGAAGGTCGCCGTGGCCGAGGCCGAGCAGCTTGACCTCGGTCAGCGCGGTCGCGGTGGCGGTGCGCGGGCCCGGGTCGAAGAGGGAAAGCTCGCCGATGAGCTCACCGGGGCCGAGGACCGCCAGCATGTTCTCGCGGCCGTCGGGCGAGGTCCGGTGCAGCTTCACCTTGCCCTCGGTGACCACGTACAGGCGGTCACCCGGGTCGCCCTCGTGGAACAGCGCGTCGCCACGGGCGAGCGTCACTTCACTCATCGAGGCGCGCAGCTCCGCGGCCTGCTCGTCATCGAGCGCCGCGAAGAGCGGGGCGCGCCGCAGAACGTCGTCCACGAATCTCTCCTTGTGACCGGTTTCAGGGGATCCAGCTCCCCATTTTGCCGGACGGTATAAACAGTGCGATCAATCACAGGATGACGTACTGGAGTGCCGGACCGTGAGTCAGGGGGCCGATTGGGGCCGTGATTCGCGGTGGCCGGGGCGGATGTCGGTGTCGGGCTCTAGGCTGGCCGAGTGTCCAATTCGCCGGTGAGAGCGCAGGCCAGGGGGGCTGGGAGAGTGTCCGCAGAGAACGATTCCGCTGTGGGCGAACAGCCCGCGTCCAAGCCGAAAGAGCCCGCGAAGAGGGTTCCCCGGGCCGGCGCAGCCGCGTCGTCGGCGCGGGCCGGCAAGGCGGTCGATCGGACCGCTGAGGCCGCCACCGCTGGGCCCGCCCCCAGGAAGGCCGGCGCGAAGAAGGCTGCCCCTCAGAAGGCCGACCCTCGGACTGCCGGCGCCAAGAAGGCGGCTGCCTCTGAGAAGGCCGGGCCTCCGACTGCCGACGCCAAGACGGACGCCCCTCAGAACGCCGCCCCTCGGGCTGCCGGCGCCAAGAAGGCCGCCCCTCAGAACGTCGGTGTCAAGAAGGCCGCCCGGAAGAAGCCGGGGGCAGGCGTTAGGACGGCTGACGTGGTGGAACCCGCGAACAAGGAAGTTGTCGCAGTGAAGCCCGCGACCAGGAAGGCCGTCGCAGTGAAGCCCGCCGCCAAGAAAGCCGGGACCGTGAAGTCCGCCGCCACCAAGGCGGGGGCGAAGGCGAAGGGGGTGGGGGGCGCCGAGACGGAAGGCGGGGGCGCGCCCGCCGGGCAGCCCGTCGGGGGCAAGCCCGAGTCGCATCTCGCGATGGTCCGCCGGGCCCGCCGGATCAATCGCGAACTCGCCGATGTGTATCCGTACGCCCATCCCGAGCTGGACTTCCGCAACCCGTTCGAGTTGCTCGTCGCGACGGTGCTCTCCGCGCAGACCACCGACCTCCGGGTCAACCAGACGACGCCGGGCCTGTTCGCCGCGTACCCGACCCCCGAGGACCTCGCCGCGGCGAACCCCGAGGACGTGGAGGAGATCATCCGGCCCACCGGGTTCTTCCGGGCCAAGACCAAGTCGATCATGGGCCTTGCCACCGCGCTCCGGGACGAGTTCGGCGGTGAGGTGCCGGGTCGTCTGGAGGATCTCGTCAAGCTGCCGGGCGTGGGGCGCAAGACGGCAAATGTCGTGTTGGGCAACGCGTTTGGCGTCCCGGGCATCACGGTCGACACCCACTTCGGGCGGCTTGTGCGACGGTTCAAGTGGACCGAGCAGGAAGACCCCGAGAAGGTCGAGGCGGAAGTGTGCGCGATCTTCCCCAAGAGCGAGTGGACGATGCTCTCGCACCGCGTCGTCTTCCATGGCCGCCGCATCTGCCACGCCCGCAAGCCCGCCTGCGGCGCCTGTCCGATCGCGCCGCTCTGCCCGTCCTACGGCGAGGGCGAGACCGACCCCGAGAAGGCGCGCAAGCTCCTCAAGTACGAGAAGGGCGGGCTGCCCGGCCAGCGGCTGAGCCCGCCACCGGACTACCCCGGGCTGCCCGCACCGCCGCTGGGAGCCGGCTGACGTCACCCGGAAGACGGACGCCGGCGCCGACCGGAACGAAAGCGACCGTCACAGGCGTTGTGGACGATGAACGACGGGGGTGCAGATGACGCACACGAGCGAGACGTACGACGGTGACCTCAGCGGTGTCGACGGTCTTGGCCGCACGGGCGGTCAGGCCGTCGGCCGTACGGGAGCCGATCGAGGCGCCGCAGACGGCCGCTCCGGCCGTGTGGAGGCCGATCAGGGCAGCGCGGGCCGGTCGGGCCGGCCGGGCCGTGTGGAGGCGGGCCTCGGCCGTACCGGCGCGCTGAGCGACCGTGTCGGCGGCCCCGGCCACGCCCTGCCCTCGGAGCGGGCCGGGGAGACCACCAGAACCGACGCCCAGACCGCCGAGCCAGACCCCACCCCGCCCTCACCCACCCAGTCCTCACCCCCGGAACCCGCTCCGCACCTGGCTGAGCCCTCGCCCTCCCCGCCCCCCTCGTCAGGACACGCCGAACACAGCCGGGCCTTCGATGTCGGGGGCGCTGCGGGACCCGGCGGGCGTGGGCTTGTCGTCAGTAGTGACGGGCTGCCCGAGTGGCTGGTGCCGGTCGCCCGGGCGGCCGAGTCCGTCGCGCCCGAGCAGATGAGCCGGTTCCTGCCGCCGGAGAGCGGCGACGGGCGGCAGTCCGCCGTGCTCGTCCTCTTCGGCGAGGGCCCGCGCGGCCCCGAGCTGCTCCTCATGGAGCGGGCGAGCCAGCTGCGGTCGCACGGCGGACAGCCCTCCTTTCCGGGGGGTGCCCTCGATCCGGAGGACGGCGATCCGGCCACCACGGGGCCGCTGCGGGCCGCGCTGCGCGAGGCGGAGGAGGAGACCGGGCTCGACCCGGCAGGCGTCCAGATCTTCGGCGTGCTGCCCCGGCTCTACATCCCGGTGAGCGGCTTCGTCGTGACGCCCGTGCTCGGCTGGTGGCGCGAGCCCACGCCGGTGCGGGCGGTCGATAGCGGCGAGACGGCGCGCGTCTTCACCGTGCCCGTGGCGGATCTCACGGATCCCGCGAATCGCGCCACCGCCGTGCACCCGCGGGGCCACGCAGGCCCGGCATTCCTGGTCGAATCGGCGCTGGTCTGGGGGTTCACGGCAGGTGTGATCGACCGGATCGTGCACTACGCCGGGTGGGAGCGGCCGTGGGACCGGGCCAAGCGGGTGCCGCTCGACTGGCACGCGTGACAGGCTGGGGCCCGTGAACGTGCTGGACATCCTGTTGCTGGTCGCCGCCGTATGGTTCGCGATCGTCGGCTACCGCCAGGGCTTCGTCGTCGGCATCCTGTCGGTGATCGGGTTCCTCGGTGGTGGCCTCATCGCCGTGTACCTGCTCCCGCTGATCTGGGACCAGGTGACCAACGAGTCCCAGGTCTCGACGACAGCGGCCATCGTCGCGGTCGTCGTCGTGATCGTCTGCGCCTCCGTGGGCCAGGCTTTCACCACCCACCTGGGCAACAAGCTGCGCCGGCACATCACGTGGTCGCCCGCCCGGGCCCTGGACGCCACGGGTGGCGCCCTGGTGAACGTCGTCGCCATGCTGCTCGTCGCGTGGCTGATCGGTCTGCTGCTCGCCGGGACCGCCCTGCCGACGCTGGGGAAGCAGGTCCGCAACTCCAAGATCCTGCTCGGGGTCTCGGACGTGATGCCCCAACAGGCGTCGACGTGGTTCAGCGACTTCTCCTCGGTCCTCGCGCAGAACGGGTTCCCGCAGGTCTTCTCGCCGTTCTCGAACGAGTCGATCAACGAGGTCCAGGCGCCCGATCCCAAGCTCGCCGGCAGTCCGGTCGCGGTCGCCGCCAAGAAGTCCATCGTCAAGGTCGTCGGCATGGCCCCCAGTTGTGGAAAGCGTCTGGAAGGCACCGGATTCGTCTTCGCCGACCGCCGCGTGATGACCAACGCCCATGTGGTGGGCGGAGTGGACGAGCCGACCATCCAGATAGGCGGTCAGGGGCGTACGTACGACGCGAAGGTCGTGCTCTACGACTGGCGGCGCGACATCGCGGTCCTGGACGTGCCGGACCTGAAGGCGCCCCCGCTCCAGTTCAGCTCTACCGACGCCCGCACCGGCAACGGCGCGATCGTCGCGGGCTTCCCGGAGGACCACCCCTATGACGTCCGCGCGGCCCGCATCCGCGGCCGGATCAGCGCCAAGGGCCCCGACATCTACCACCGCGGCACGGTCCGCCGTGACGTCTATTCGCTGTACACGACGGTCCGTCCCGGCAATTCGGGCGGCCCGCTGCTGACTCCTGAGGGCAAGGTGTACGGAGTGGTCTTCGCGAAGTCGCTGGACGACCCGGACACGGGCTACGCGCTGACCGCCGACGAGATCCAGGCCGACATTCAGCAGGGCCGTACGGCCGTTCAGCAGGTCGACAGCCAGCAGTGCGCCCTATGACCCCCTGACCGACCGACTTCCTCGACGAGAAGGCTCCGATGCGACTGACGATCCTCGGCGGCGGCGGCTTCCGCGTCCCGCTCGTCTACGGCGCCCTGCTGGGCGACCGCGCGCCCGGGCGGGTCACCGAGGTGGTCCTGTACGACGTGGACGCGGCCCGGCTGCACGCCATCGGCCGGGTCCTTGCCGAGCGGGCGTACGGGATCGACGACGCGCCCCGGGTGCGCACCACCACCGACCTCGACGAGGCGTTGCGCGGCGCGGATTTCGTGTTCTCGGCCATCCGCGTGGGCGGCCTGGAGGGTCGGGCCGCCGACGAACGGATCGCGCTCGACGAGGGAGTCCTGGGGCAGGAGACGGTCGGGGCGGGTGGCATCGCCTATGGGCTGCGCACCGTGCCGGTGGCCGTCGAGATCGCCCGCCGGGTGAAGGTGCTCGCCCCGGACGCCTGGGTCATCAACTTCACCAATCCGGCGGGCCTGGTCACCGAGGCGATGGCCGAGCACCTGGGCGACCGCGTGGTGGGCATCTGCGACTCGCCGGTGGGCCTGGCACGGCGAGTCGCCCGCACGATCGGCCTCGACCCGGCCACGGTGCGCCTGGACTACGCGGGCCTCAACCACCTGGGCTGGCTGCACGGCATGTACGTGGGCGAGGAGAACGTGCTGCCGCGCCTGTTCGCGGACGACACGCTGCTGACCTGCTTCGAGGAGGGCAAGCTGTTCGGCGCCGACTGGCTGCGCACGCTGGGTTCCGTGCCGAACGAGTATCTGCACTACTACTACTTCAACCGCGAGGCGGTGGCCGCCTATCAGCGGGCCGAGCAGACCCGCGGCGCCTTCCTCAGGGATCAGCAGGCCGGCTTCTACGCCTCGACGGACTCCGTGCCGGAGGCCTCGGTGTGGGCGGCCTGGGACCGCACCCGGGCCGAGCGCGAGGCCACGTACATGTCGGCGAACCGCAAGGCCTCGGGCGGCGGCGAGCGCCACGCCGACGACATGGAGTCCGGCGGGTACGAGAACGTGGCGCTCGCCCTGATGAGGGCGATCGCGCGGGACGAGCCGGCGACGCTCGTCCTGAACGTGCGCAACGGAACGTCCCTGCGTGCGCTCGACGAGAAGGCCGTCATCGAGATTCCCTGCCGCGTCGACGCGGCAGGCCCTCGCCCGCTGCCCGTCTCGCAGTTGACGGGCCATGAGGCAGGCCTGGTCAGCACGGTGAAGGCGGTCGAGCGGTGTGTCCTGGAGGCGGCCGGGAGCGGGTCGGCGCGAGCGGCGGTGAAGGCTTTCGCCCTGCATCCGCTCGTCGACTCCGTCCATGTCGCCCGAAGGCTTCTGGACGGCTACCGGGGCGCCCACCCGGGCCTCGGCTACCTCAGGGCCGACTAGGTACGCGTATGCCGCAGCCGGGCCGAGACCCAGCGGGCCCGGCGCCGCAGGATGCGCGGAATACCCACCTCCTGGGAATCCGGGGAGGGGTGTTGCAGCCCCTGCCCCTGCGGGCCGCCCCTCTCGTACGAGACCGGCCCTGCGGCCGTTCGGCGGTTGCGTGCTGCGTCACCGTAGTCGTGCGTCCAGCCCATACCCCGACGTTTGCCCGGGGCCCATGGTCGGTAACCGCTTCGGAGGGGGCCAATTGGCCTATGCGCCGGGCATTTGGCCGTTCGTAGGACAGTAGTTCCCCCCAGGTCACCGAAACTCAGCGATCGGGCTCCGGATCCCGCAGCCAGTTGACCAGTTCGGCCGAGAAGGCGGTGGGGTCCTCCTCGTGCGGGAAGTGCCCCAGACCGTCGAACAGCCGCCAGCGGTAAGGGGCTTCGACGTACTGGCCGGAGCCGGCCGCGCTGCGGGTCCGCATCACCGGGTCGAGCGAGCCGTGCAGATGGAGCGTCGGAACCTGGACCGGCCGCTTCATCCTGCGGTTGAACTGGATGCCGTCGGGCCGCGCCATCGACCGCACCATCCACCGGTACGGCTCGATGGAGCAGTGTGCCGTGGACGGGATGCACATGGCACGCCGATAGGTCTCCACGGCCTCGTCCTCGGGCTGGCGGGGGCCCGACCAGTCACGGACCAGCCGGCCGACCAACGCCCCGTCGTCCGCGGCCAGCTGACGCTCCGGCAGCCACGGCCGCTGGAAGCCCCAGACGTAGGACCCGGCGGAGGTCTGCTTGAGGTCGCCGAGCATCGCCGAGCGCCAGCGGCGCGGGTGGGGCATCGACGACACGACGAGCCGGCGCACCACCTTGGGGCGCATCACGGCCGCCGTCCACGCCAGGTAGCCGCCCAGGTCGTGTCCGACGAGCGCCGCGTCGGGCTCGCCCAGGGACCGTACGACGCCGGTGATGTCCAGCGCGAGGTTGGCCGGGTCGTAGCCGCGCGGGGTGCGGTCGCTGCCGCCCACGCCCCGCAGGTCCATCGCGACAGCGCGGAAGCCTGCGTCGGCCAGCGCGGTCAGCTGATGGCGCCAGGTCCACCAGAACTGCGGAAAGCCATGGAGCAGCAATACCAGTGGCCCGTCGCCGAGTTCGGCGATATGGAAGCGCGCACCATTGGCCGCGACGTCCCTATGGGTCCAGGGACCATCGATACGGACGGGGCTTCCGGTGCCGCCAGGGCTTCCGGTACCGGGCTCGGGTGCGGTCATGCAGACGAGCGTGCCACAGTGGCGCCGGTGTCGGTGACCGTGACCTCTACGGTGGCCGGACGCGGGTGGGGCTTGACGCCCTGCAAGGTCGCGGCCGTCGCCTTGGCCGACGCGATCGACTTCTCCGGCGGCTTGACCTTCTTGAACTTGGTGATGGCGAGCACCCCGAGCAGCGCCGCGAGCAGCAGGAACGCGCCACCGACGATGAGGAACGACCAGGCGAGCCCGAGCCCCAGGTTGTGGATGCCGTACGCGGCGGCGAAGCTCAGCACCGGCAGTGAGAACAGCGCGAGCACACCCGCCGTACTGATGGCGATGCCACCGATCGCCCCGCGCTTGACGTCCTGCCGCAGCTCGGCCTTGGCCAGCGCGATCTCGTCGTGCACCAGGGCGGACATCTCGGCGGTCGCGGAGGCAACCAGCTGGCCGAGGCTGCGCTCGGCGCTGCCGGCGTTGTGGCTGGGGTCGCTCATCGCTGACTCCCTCATCTCTTCTCGGATACCGACGGGGTCGAACAAGTCCAACAGGTCCGTTGTCAGATCATGCCGGACTGTCGCCGTCGTCGCGCCCCGCCCCCGCCAGTTGCGCCAGCCTGCGGTGCTCGGCGGCCTTGTTCTCGTAGATCACGGCCATGCGCAGGTGGTACTCCGGCTTGTCGAGTTCGTACATGTCGGGGATGCCGTCCTGGTCGTCGTCGCGCTCCTCGTCCTCCACGAGCGCCTTGTACTTGCGCACCCGCATCTTGAGCAGGACGGAGGCCAGGACCGCGGCGGTCAGGGAGCCGACGAGCACGGCCGCCTTGACCTCGTCCGTCAGCCGGTCCTGCCCGTCGAAGGCGAGTTCGCCGATGAGCAGCGAGACGGTGAAGCCGATGCCGGCGAGCGAGGCGACGGCGAAGACGTCGGGCCAGGCGAGGTCGTCGTTGAGTTCGGCCCGGGTGAAGCGGGCGGCGAGCCAGGTGCCGCCGAAGATGCCGATGGCCTTGCCGACGACCAGGCCGAGGACCACGCCCAGCGTCTCGGGCCGGGTGAAGACATCGGCCAGGGTGCTGCCGCTGATGCCCACGCCGGCCGAGAACAGGGCGAACAGGGGTACCGCGAGGCCGGCCGAGATGGGCCGCACCAGGTGCTCGATGTGTTCGCCGGGGGAGTGGTCCTCGCCCTCGGTGCGGTGGCAGCGGAGCATCAGGCCCATGGCGACGCCCGCGATGGTGGCGTGGACGCCGCTGTTGTACATCAGCCCCCAGTTGACGAGCGCGAGGGGGATGTAGATGTACCAGCCCCGTACGCCCTTCCTGAGCAGCAGCCAGAAGACCACGAGCCCGACGGCGGCGCCGCCGAGGGCGACGAAGTCGAGGTCGCTGGTGAAGAAGACCGCGATGATCAGGATGGCGAAGAGGTCGTCGACCACGGCCAGGGTCAGCAGGAAGGCGCGCAGGGCGGACGGCAGCGAGGTGCCGATGACCGCGAGCACGGCCAGAGCGAACGCGATGTCCGTAGCGGTCGGTACGGCCCAGCCGTCAAGGGATCCGCTGCCGAAAACGTTGACCAGCGCGTAGACGAGTGCGGGGACGGCCATGCCGCACAGGGCCGCGATCACGGGCAGTGCCGCGGCCTTGGGGTCGCGCAGTTCTCCGGCGACGAGTTCACGTTTGAGCTCGATGCCGGCGACAAAGAAGAAGACCGCGAGCAGCCCGTCGGCCGCCCAGTGCTGGATCGACAGATCGAGCCCCAGGGAGCCGATTCCCACGTGGAAGCCGCGCACCGACTCATAACTGGCGCCCAGGGTGTTCGCCCAGATGAGGGCGGCGATCGCGGCCACGAGAAGCAGGACGCCGCCTACGGTCTCGGCGCGCAGGGCCTCGGCCAGGTACGTGCGCTCGGGCAGCGAGAGGCGCCGCAGGAACGTGGACTTGGTGGGGGTGGGTGTGGCCACGGGGGCGACCTCCGGTCGGTTCGGCGGGCATGACTGAGCACGTTGCCGACCAGACTTCCCGGCGCACCTGACCTTCTTGTCGCGTCATTGACGCTTTCCTTACTTTACCTAACTTTACGGAGCGGCGCATGCGGCGGGGTTGATCCGGTGATCATCACTTTAGGGGCATACCCGGCACGAGGCGCGCGTGAGGGTGCACGCGAAGGGCCCGGCCGCACTCCCGGCCGGGCCCTTCGTCAGATGTTCGCTCCGCTCAGTCCTCGCTGGAGGCGCTGGGCAGCTGGGTCTGGATCAGCGCCATGACCGAGGAGTCGGTCAGCGTCGTGACGTCACCCAGCTCACGGTTCTCGGCGACGTCCCGGAGGAGCCGTCGCATGATCTTGCCCGAGCGGGTCTTGGGGAGTTCCGCGACCGGCAGGACGCGCTTGGGCTTGGCGATCGGGCCGAGCGCCGAACCGACGTGCGCCCGCAACTCCTCGACCAGGGTCTCCGTCTCGGCGGCGCTGCCGCGCAGGATCACGAAGGCCACGATGGCCTGTCCGGTCGTCTCGTCGGCGGCGCCGACCACGGCGGCCTCGGCGACCGAGGGGTGCGAGACGAGCGCCGACTCGACCTCGGTGGTCGAGATGTTGTGGCCGGACACGAGCATGACGTCGTCGACTCGGCCGAGCAGCCAGATGTCGCCGTCGTCGTCCTTCTTGGCACCGTCGCCGGCGAAGTAGCGACCCTCGAAGCGGGACCAGTAGGTGTCGATGAAGCGCTGGTCGTCACCCCAGATGGTGCGCAGCATGGAGGGCCACGGCTCGGTCAGGACGAGGTAGCCGCCCCCGCCGTCGGGCACCTCGCGGGCCTCGTCGTCCACCACGGTCGCGGAGATGCCGGGCAGCGCGCGCTGGGCCGAACCCGGCTTGGTCTCGGTGACACCGGGCAGCGGCGAGATCATCATCGCGCCCGTCTCGGTCTGCCACCAGGTGTCCACGATCGGGCAGGTGTCGGCGCCGATGTGCTTGCGGTACCACATCCACGCCTCCGGGTTGATCGGCTCACCGACCGAACCCAGGACCCGCAGACTGCTCAGGTCGAACTTGGCGGGGATGTCGTCGCCCCACTTCATGAACGTACGGATCGCGGTCGGCGCGGTGTAGAGGATGGTCACGCCGTACTTCTGCACGATCTCCCAGAACCGCCCCTGGTGCGGGGTGTCCGGGGTGCCCTCGTACATGACCTGGGTCGCGCCGTTGGCGAGCGGCCCGTAGACGATGTAGGAGTGCCCGGTGACCCAGCCGATGTCGGCGGTGCACCAGTAGACGTCGCTCTCCGGCTTCAGGTCGAACACCGCGTGGTGGGTGTACGCCGCCTGGGTGAGGTAGCCGCCGGAGGTGTGCAGGATGCCCTTGGGCTTACCCGTGGTGCCGGACGTGTACAGGATGAACAGCGGGTGCTCGGCGTCGAAGGCAGTGGGCGTGTGCTCCACCGACTGACGGGCGACAATGTCGTCCCACCACACATCGCGGCCTTCGGTGAACGCGGTGTCCTGGCCCGTGCGACGGACCACCAACACATGCTCGACCTGGGGACACTTGGCGACGGCCTCGTCGATCGCGGGCTTCAGGGCGGACGGCTTGCCGCGCCGGTAACCGCCGTCGGCGGTGATGACCAGCTTGGCGTCGGCGTCCTGGATGCGGGAGGCGACGGCGTCGGCCGAGAAGCCGCCGAAGACCACGGAGTGCGCGGCGCCGATACGGGCGCAGGCGAGCATCGCGACGGCCGCCTCCGGGATCATCGGCAGGTACACCGCGACGCGGTCGCCGGCCTGGACACCCAGCTCCGTCAGGGCGTTGGCGGCCCTTGACACCTCGTCCTTGAGCTCGGCATAGGTCAGCGAGCGGCTGTCGCCGGGCTCGCCCTCGAAGTGGATGGCGACCCGGTCGCCGTTGCCGGCCTCGACATGGCGGTCGACGCAGTTGTACGCGACGTTCAGCTTGCCGTCGGCGAACCACTTCGCGAAGGGCGGGTTCGACCAGTCAAGGGTCTCGGTCGGCTCGGTGGCCCAGGTCAGGCGCCGGGCCTGCTCGGCCCAGAAGCCCAGCCTGTCCGCCTCGGCCCGCTCGTACGCCTCCGCGGTCACGTTGGCATTCGCGGCCAGCTCGGAGGGCGGCGCGAACCGCCGCTCCTCCTTGAGCAGGTTGGCCAGGCTTTCGTTGCTCACGACATCTCCCTTTCCCAGGGCGTCCTCTGTGCGTATGTGTCCCGGGCCCTAGCTCATCAGTCCAGGCGCCGGGTGACAAGAGTCTCCAGGAAATTGGTTTAGACCTGTAGGGGCTCCTGGTCATCGGCAGGGCGCGCCGACGGCCTCTCCCGAGGTGGGAGAGGCCGTCACGTGCGGGGGAGGCGGTCCGGGTTCAGGCGTGCGTGTCCTCCAGGAGGTTGACGCCGACGCCCTCGAAGACCTCCTCGTGGTCGTCCCCGGCCAGTAGATAGGCCTGCGCCTCGCCGACATGGAAGTACATGCCGTGCAGAGCCAGAGTGCCGGCCGCGAGCGCGCGCGCCACCGACTCATGACGGCGCAGATGCTCCAACTGCTGGACGACATTGGTCAGACACAGCTGTTCCACCGCGTCGGCCGGCAGCCGTCCCGCGATGCGGGCCCAGGCGTGCCGTCGGCTCGCCATCCGCTCGATGCTCGGGGCGCCGTGCCGCAGCCAGCGGCGCAACGGCGTCATCGGCGCCTCGGGCTTGGCGTTGAGCAGCGCCTGCATCGCGCCGCATCCGGAGTGCCCGCAGACCGTGATCGACTGCACCTGGAGGATGTCCACGGCGTACTCGATGGCCGCCGCCACCGAGTCGTCCGCGCCCTCCGCGCCCGGCGGCGGCACCAGGTTGCCGATGTTGCGCACGGTGAACAGATCGCCCGGGCCACTGGAGGTGATCATGCTGGTGACCAGGCGGGAGTCCGCACACGTGATGAAGAGCTGCTGCGGGCGCTGGCCCTCGCGGGCGAGGCGGGCCAGTTCCTCCCGTACCAGGGGCGCGGTGTAGCGCTGGAACGAGCTGAGCCCGCTGGCCAGTTGATGACCGTGGGTGCGCTGCGGGGGCTGGTCGTGGCAGTGGTGGTTGCGCCATGGCGTCCAGGGGCGGCAGCAGCTCTGGGCGGGGGAGGCGGGCTCGGCGATCCTGCCTCCGGCACGGCCGGTGATCCGTACCGTGCCGCCGCGCGCCTGGTGCGCGTCCTGCCAGCCCTTCAGCGCCTCGAAGGCGGCGTGGTCCATGAATGATCCGTCCAACTCCACGATCGCGTCCGCTCCTTGGGGGACATGGGTGAGCGCCCGGGTCAGCCGGGGCACGGCGAGGAACGTCAACTGGCCGCGTATGCGCACCAGATGGGTGCCGTCGGCCTCCTCCTGGGTGACGATCCGGGTGCGGGCGAGGCGGTGGAGCGCGACGGCCACGGCCACCGCGATCCCGAGGACGACGCCTTGCAGCACCCCGAACACGAGCACTCCGCCGACGGCCGCGACATAAACCAGGAACTCGCGGTGTTCGTGGACGTTACGAATGTGCGCGAAGTTGACCATCTGGATGCCGACCATCATCACCAGTGCGGCCAGCGCGGCCAGCGGGATCCACTCCAGGACCGGGACGAGCAGCCCGGCCGCGAGCAGCACCCAGATCCCGTGCAGCACCGTCGAGGCCCGACCGGTCGCGCCGGCGCGGACGTTGGCGCTGCCGCGCACCGCGCCCCCGGAGATCGGCATGCCGCCGAGCAGCCCGGAGACGGCGTTGGCGATGCCCTGGCCACGCAGTTCCCGGTCGAGGTCGGCGCGCGGGACGGTGCTGCCCGGCCGCTCCGCCGCGAGCCGGTCGACGGCGACCGCGGAGAGCAGCGACTCCAGGCTCGCGACCAGCGTCACGGTGAGCACCGCGGTGATCAGCCCGAGCACCGGGCCGTGCGGCATCTCGGGCAGCACATGCGCGCCCCAGGAGGGCAGGTCGACCCGGGCGATCCCCGGGGCGGCGAACGCGGCGACGCCGGTGGCCAGCACCACACAGGCCAGCGCGGCGGGGATGCGGCGCAGCGCCTTCCCGATCCGCCCGGGAAGGCGGGGCCACAGCAGGAGCACGGCCAGCGTCAGCGCGCCGATGAGCGGTGCGGCGGGGCCCACGTGCGCCAACTGCCCCGGCAGCGCGAGGGCATTGGCGACGGCCGAGCTCTGCGGGGAGCCGCCGAGGACGATATGGAGTTGGGCGAGCGCGATGGCGGCCCCGATACCGGCGAGGGTGCCGTGCACGATGGCGGGGCTGACCGCGAGGGCGGAACGCGCCGTCTTCAGGGAGCCCAGGGCGACTTGGAGCAGACCCGCGCACACGGTGATGGCGCAGGTGGTGCGCCAGCCGTAGCTCTGGATCATCTCGGCGGACACCACGGTCAGCCCGGCGGAGGGTCCGCTGACCAGCAGCGGTGAGCCGCCGAGCAGTCCGGCGACGATGCCGCCGACGCCGGCGGCGATGAGGCTGGCCTCCAGGGGGGCGTCGATGGCGACGGCGAGGCCGAGCGACATCGGGACGGCGAGCAGGAAGACGGTGATGGACGACGACAGATCGGCGCCCTTGATCTGGAAGCGGCGCCCGGAGCCGTCCCCGTGAGGGGGCCGGTGGGATCGCCGTGCGCGGGGCGGTTGAGCTGGTGGCTGGGCGCGAGTGGGTACGCAAGCAGGCATGGTTCCCGTCTCCTCCGGGGCAGCGCGGTCGCGGAACGAGGGGTCGCGGCCGTGGGTCACGGCAGTGCAGCGGCGGGATTCTCAACTCTCGGTAAACGAATCGTAATGCAGAGTAAAGCGGCGTACTTCTCATTTAGAGCAAATAGGGCAACGATTCACCCTCAAGGGTGAATAGGCAGCTTTTAGTGCGGCTTGTCGTGCCGGTGTCCTTTGGTCCCCGTGCGACTTTTGCGGCGCCGTGACGGCATTCAACGGACTAACCGCAAGGAAGAGGTGGGCGGATGATCGCCGCCACGCACGCCACCAAGAAGATCGCTGTCGGTGTCATCGCCGCGGTCCTGGCCGTCGGAGCGGCGGGCTGCTCCTCCGGCCCCGCCCCCGACAAGCAGGCCGGCCCCGTCGGCAAGAAGGGCGCGGTCCCCGACATCGCCCCGCATCTCATCGGGGACGGCTCGACCGCGTACACCGGGCTCCAGCCGCACCTGCTCAAGGCCCAGAAGCTGAAACCGGGGGAGCGCCCGCCCCAGTTCGTGGTGTTCTCCTGGGACGGCGCCGGCGAGGACAGCCAGAAGCTGTTCTCGCACTTCCGTCAGGTCGCCAAGGAGTCCAACGCGACCATGACGTACTTCCTCAGCGGCGTGTACATGCTCCCGGAGGCGAAGGCCAAGCTCTACACCGCGCCCAAGCACTCCGCGGGCACCTCGGACATCGGCTTCAACGACCTCAAGGGGATCAAGGACACCGTCACGCAGATGCGCGCCGCCTGGAAGGAGGGCAATGAGATCGGCACCCACTTCAACGGCCACTACTGCGGGCCCGACGGCGGCGTCGGCACCTGGTCGGTGGACGAGTGGAAGAGCGAGATCGCGCAGGCCAAGTCCTTCGTGAAGAACTGGAAGACGAACTCGGGCCTGAAGGCCGAGGCGCCGCTCCCGTTCGACTACGACAAGGAACTCATCGGCGGCCGCACGCCGTGCCTGGAGGGCCGCAAGAACTTCGTCGCGGCCGCGGGCCAACTCGGCTTCCGGTACGACACCAGCGCCGTCAACGACCAGGTGTGGCCGAAGAAGAACGACAACGGCGTCTGGGACCTGTCGATGCAGCTCGTACCCGTTCCGGGCCGGGGCTTCGAGACGCTGTCCATGGACTACAACTTCTACATGAACCAGTCCAACGCGATGACCGGTGACGCCGATCAGCACGAATACTGGGGCAACCAGATGCGCGACGGCCTCCTCCAGGCCTTCGGCCGCTCCTACGACGGCAACCGGGCCCCGCTGATCGTCGGCAACCACTTCGAGTCCTGGAACGGTGGCGCCTATATGCGTGCCGTCGAGGAGACGATCAGGACGGTCTGTGTGAAGCGCGACGTCCACTGTGTCTCGTTCCGCCAGCTCGCCGACTGGCTGGACGCCCAGGACCCGGCCGTGCTCGCCAAGTTCCACTCACTGAAGGTGGGCGAGGCGCCGAAGGGCGGCTGGGCAGCCCTGGAGGCCGCCCAGCCCGCGGCTCCGGCGAAGCCCGTCGCCCCGCTGAAGCCCGCGGAGCCGGCCGTCAGGCAGGCTGCGGCTCACTGACCTCGTCGAGAAGCCGTTCGTTCAGTACGAAGTCCGGGTCGACCTGCGCCGCCAGGTCGGCCCCGGTCTTCGCATTGCCCCAGCTCTCCGCGTTCTTCAGATGGAAGTGCACCATCTGCCGCGTGTAGCGGTCCCAATCCCGGTTCCCGTACGAATCGTCCGCCGCGTTCTGCAACGCCTGGAGAGCCAGGCGGTTGTCGGCCTCCAGGAGCTCGAAGCGGGGCGGGCGGCCCTTCTCCATGGCGCGCACCCAGTCGGAGTGGCCCACCGTGACCAGGAGGTCGTCGCCGACCTCGGCACGGAGGAAGTCCACGTCGTCCTGGCCCTGGACCTTGTTGCCGACGACCTTGAGCGCGACCCCGTAGTCCCGGGCGTACTCCTTGTACTGGCGGTAGACCGAGACGCCCTTGCGGGTGGGCTCGGCCACCAGGAACGTCATGTCGAAGCGCGTGAACATGCCGGAGGCGAACGAGTCCGAGCCCGCCGTCATGTCGACGACGACGTACTCGTCCACGCCGTCCACCAGGTGGTTCAGGCACAGTTCGACCGCGCCGACCTTCGAGTGGTAGCAGGCCACCCCGAGGTCGGAGTCGGTGAACGGGCCGGTCGCCATCAGCCGGATGTCCCCGTCGTCGAGCACCACCCGGCGCGCGCAGGCCTCGTACACCGGGTTCGCCTCGCGCACCCTGAGCAGCCGCGAGCCGTGACCCGGCGGGGTCGTCTTGATCATGGTTTCCGTCGAGGCGATCCGGGGGTTGGTGCCGCGCAGGTACTCCTTGATGAGCGGGAGGTGCGCGCCCATCGCGGGCAGCGCGGCGGCCTCCTCCTCGTCGAGCCCGAGGGCGGCTCCGAGGTGCTGGTTGATGTCGGCGTCGACCGCGATGACGGCGGCCTCGTTGGCGGTGAGGTGACGGATGAAGAGCGAGGACAGCGTGGTCTTGCCGCTGCCGCCCTTCCCCACGAAAGCGATCTTCATGTTCACCAACGGTAATCGCATGGTGACGTCAAGTATGCGAGGCGAGTGAAGAAGACCACTCGAAGGTGGGGCGGGGCTTGCGGACGCGTAGCCTCGCTACTTATGAGTACGAACGCCGCTGACCCTCTTGTCGCCCTGGGCGGGCTGCCAGGCGTCCCGGATGCCGTGGACTCCGTGCGCAAGGCCGTGGACCGGGTCTACGGGCACCGTGTGATGCGGCGCCGCAGCAACGAGATCACCTCGGAAGCGGCGCTGCGCGGAGCGCGTGGCAGCGCGGCCCTGTCCGGTGCGGACTGGGCACTCGAAGAGGTGCGGCGGCGCACCGACTTCGGCAGTGAGGCCGAGGCGCGCACGGTCGGCGCGGCCCTGCGGCTCACCGCGGAGGCGGGTCAACTCCTGTCCATCTGGCGGCAGTCGCCCCTGCGGGTGCTCGCCCGGCTGCACCTGGTCGCGGCGGCGGACGCCGATGGGGCGGTCGGCCGGCCGCGGGGGAGCGGCGAGGCGGTGGACGAGCCCCTCATCGAGGTTCCGCTGCCCGATGCGGACGAGGTCGCGGGCCGCCTCGAAGGGCTCTCGCAGCTGATCATCGCGGGCAGTTCCGCTCCGGCCCTGGTGACCGCCGCCATCGTGCACGGGGAGCTGCTCGCGCTGCGGCCCTTCACCTCGTACAACGGGCTCATCGCGCGTACGGCGGAGCGGATCGTGCTGCTCGGCAGCGGTCTCGACCCGAAGGCGATCTGCCCCTCCGAGGTCGGTCACGCGGAGCTCGGGCGGGCGGCCTACGCGGCGGCGCTCGACGGGTATGTCTCGGGGACTCCCCAGGGCATGGCGGCGTGGATCACCCACTGCGGCAAGGCCGTCGAGCTCGGTGTGCGCGAATCGACGGCGGTGTGCGAGGCGCTTCAGCGCGGCGCCGCGTAGGCGGACCGGATCCGAACGCGCGGGTCGGCGGACCCAACCCGAGCGCGCGTGTCAGCGGACCCGATCCGAGCGCGCGGCTCGGCATTTCGCGGGAAAAGGGTTGCGGCGGTATCGATGTCCGATACCGCCGCTGGCATGTCCACCGGGTTACCAAGCGTCCTCGAATGATGCCCATCAGGCCGGGATTCTCTGCCCGTTCACCTGGTGCGGCTGGCCCGTAATCGACGGGTCGACGTCGCGTGGGTGCTCGATGTTCATGCTCGGTCCGTGGGGCCTTTATTGCGTAGAAGGTGATCCTCTCGGATGTCCCAGGTCTCGCGGGCCGTTGAGTCCTTTCTACTCCCGAACGGCGAGAAGCGAAACCCCTGACCACAGTTCTTTACTTTTAGCTTCAAACAGGGATGAAACGGACGTCTGTTTTCCCGTGTTTCTTCCAGACGCGCACGTCGAGCGGGTTTGAGGCCCGTCTCACGCAGAGGCGGCGTCCCGTCGACGGCTGGCGTACCAGACGAGGCCCGCGGTCGCGGCGGCTGCGCCGACCGCTGCCGCCGCCACCAGCGCCGACCGGGGCGGCATCTTGATCGCGGGCAGCCGTTGCTTGAGGCGCACCGGCTTGGTGAAGACGAGAATCGGCCATTGTCTGGCGGTCGCTTCGCGGCGCAGGGCGCGGTCCGGATTGACGGCGTAGGGGTGGCCGACCGACTCCAGCATCGGGACATCGGTCGCCGAATCGCTGTAGGCGTAGCAGCGCGCCAGGTCGTACCCCTCGGACGCGGCCAGTTCCTTGACGGCCTCGGCCTTCGTCGGCCCATAGGCGTAGTACTCCACGTCCCCCGTGAAGCAGCCGTCGTCCCCGACCACCATTCTGGTGGCCACCACCCGGTCCGCGCCAAGGAGTTCGCCGATCGGCTCGACGACCTCGGCGCCGGAGGTCGACACGATGACCACGTCACGGCCGGCGGCGTGGTGCTCCTCGATGAGGGATGCGGCCTCGTCGTAGATGATCGGGTCGATCAGGTCGTGCAGCGTCTCGGCGACGATCTCCTTGACCTGCTGGACGTTCCAGCCCTTGCACAGAGCGGACAGATACTCGCGCATCCCCTCCATCTGGTCGTGGTCGGCGCCGCCCGCGAGGAATACGAACTGCGCGTACGCGGTGCGCAGTACGGCGCGGCGGTTGATCAGTCCTCCTTGATAGAAGGACTTGCTGAAGGTCAGCGTCGACGACTTGGCAATGACTGTCTTGTCCAAGTCGAAGAAGGCGGCGGTACGCGGCAACGAGTGGTTTTCCACAAGCCCGAGCATAGGCGCCCACCATTCGGCGTAAGCTGAGGCGCGTGGGTTTGCCTGAGAAGGCTCTCGGGTACACCATGGAAGTCACGGATCGTTCGCGACCGTGCTAACCCGGTCCGACTCCTCCCCCCCCGAGTCGTACCGTGGGGACGACCCCCGCTCTCCCCCCCGGCGGGGGTCGTCGCATGTCCGGATGCGTTTTCGGCCCTCGGTTCCGATCGTCTCCCCCCTCCTCCGCCCTCGCGCGCTGGGCTTCCGCATGGCTGGAGATAGTTACTGTCCGTAACGGATGCGCTGCGCTCCGGAAGTCACCGGTATAGGTGAACGAGATATCCACAACGCCACCGGTGTCCACAGATTTCGACCAAGATCCACATCATTTCCGGTCTGCCTCCACGGTGATTCCAGTTCGCGAAGAACGCGAACGCGGGAATCGCAGGGAGAGGGGACGGAAAACGTGGACGGAGTCATGGCTTCCGACCGACCGCAGGGCGCGGAAGGGCGTCGCGGCGGACCGCTGATCGTGACCGAGGACGAGCAACTCCTCGACGACCTGCTGCGGCTGTGTGCCGCCGCCGGCACCGAACCAGAGGTGTGCCACGGCGTGCCCGAACGACGGGGAGGCTGGGAGAGCGCGCCGCTGATCCTGGTGGGTGACGACGCGGCGCCCCGGCTGGTCGGAGTGGCCCGCAGGCGTGGGGTGCTCCTGGTGGGCCGGGACCAGGACGACCCCGGGGTGTGGCAGACGGCGGTCGAACTCGGCGCGGACCATGTGCTGCGCCTGCCCGACGCCGAGCCGTGGCTCGTCGACCGGATCGCCGACGCAGCCGAAGGAGTGGGGCGCCCCGCCCTGACGGTCGGGGTGGTCGGCGGCCGCGGCGGGGCCGGCGCCTCGACACTGGCCTGCGCCCTCGCGGTGACCGCCGCGCGGGCCGGGAGGCGCACCATGCTCATCGACGGCGATCCGCTCGGCGGTGGCCTCGATGTGCTGCTCGGCGGCGAACAAGCTGACGGACGACGATGGCCGGATTTCGCCTCCTCGCGAGGGCGGGTCGCCGGGGGCGCCCTGGAGGAATCCCTGCCGTGGCTGCACCAGTTGAGGGTGTTGAGCTGGGACCGCGGGGACTCGGTGGTGATCCCGGCAGAGGCGATGCGCGCCGTGCTCGCGGCGGCCCGGCGGCGGGGCGGGGTGGTCGTCGTGGACCTGCCGCGCCGTGTCGACGACGCGGTGGTCGAGGCGCTCGCCCAGCTCGACCTGGGCCTGCTGGTGGTCCCGGCCGAGTTGCGCGCGGTCGCCGCCGCCAATCGGGTCGCCGCCTCGGTCGGAATGGTGCTGCGCGATCTGCGCGCGGTGGTGCGGGGCCCGTACGCGTCCGGGCTCGACGAACAGTGGGTGGCCAACGCCCTGGGACTGCCGCTGGCCGGTGAACTGCCCGTGGAGCCAGGATTGTTGGAGGCCCAGGAGGCAGGTGCCCCGCCGGGCAGCGCACCGCGTGGCCCCCTGGCCAGATTCTGTACGGCCTTCTGGGATCAGGCGCTGACCGGCGGCCTCACCGGGGGAGCGCTGTCATGAGAGGGACACAGAACGCGCGATGGCCTTCCCTCGGTACGGCGACGCCGGGCGATGGCGGACGACCTGACGGCGATCCTGCGCGAGGAGCCGGAGCGCCGTTGCTCGACGCCGTACGGCAACGGCTGGCCGAGAGCGGTGCCGAACCCACGCCGGCCAGGGTCGCGGCGGCCCTGCGTGCCCAGGGCAGGCTGCTCGGCGACGCCGAAGTGCTGGGCGGAGCAGAGGAGTTGAGATGTGAACTGGTGGGGACGGGCCCGCTGGAACCCCTGCTCGCCGACCCCGACGTGACGGACGTCCTGGTCTCCGCGCCCGACCGGGTGTGGGTGGACCGGGGCGGCGGGCTCGAACTGACCGGGGTCCGCTTCGCCGACGCGGTGGCGGTGCGCCGACTGGCCCAGCGTCTGGCGGCGGTGGCGGGGCGCCGGCTCGATGACGCCCGGCCCTGGGTGGATGCCCGGCTGCCGGACGGGACCCGGATGCATGCCGTACTGGACCCGGTCGCCGTCGGGTCGGCCTGTCTCTCGCTGCGGGTGGTGCGGCCCAGGGCGTTCTCGCTGGCCGAACTCGCCGCGGCCGGGACGGTGCCGCCGGGCGGGGAGGGGCTGCTGCGGGCGCTGATCGAAGCGCGGGTGTCGTTCCTGGTCAGCGGCGGCACCGGCACGGGCAAAACCACCCTCCTCTCCACCTTGCTCGGCCTCGTGGGAGAGGAGGAACGGATCGTACTGGCTGAAGACTCCGCCGAGTTGAGGCCCGACCATCCCCATGTGGTGCGCCTCGAATCGCGGCCCGCCAACCAGGAGGGCGCGGGTCTGGTGACCCTTCGGGACCTGGTGCGCCAGGCACTGCGTATGCGGCCGGACCGCCTGGTCGTGGGCGAGGTGCGGGGCGCAGAGGTGACCGACCTGCTGGGTGCTCTGAATACGGGCCATGAGGGAGGTTCAGGGACGGTTCATGCCAATTCGGCATCCGACGTGCCCGCCCGTCTCGAAGCGCTGGGCACGGCGGCCGGGCTCGACCGGGCCGCGCTGCACAGCCAGTTGGCGGCCGCGCTGTCGGTGGTGGTCCACCTCGTACGCGACCGGGCGGGGCAGCGCCGGATCGCCGAGGTGCGCGTCCTGGAGCGCGATGCGGCGGGCCTGGTCAGGACGGTGCCGGCGCTGCGCTGGGGCGAGGCGGGGTTTGAGCGCGACTCGGGCTGGGAGCGGCTGCGGGCACTGATCGGGGGCGCGTGGTGACGGGTCTGCCGATGGGGCTGCCCGCCTGGGCGGCGATGTGCGCCGGGGCCGCGGCATGGATGTGGACGGGCCAGGACCAGGGGCTGCGGCGGGCCCGGCTGATCTTCGCGGGCGCCACGGGTGCCGGGGATGGAGCCACTACCCATGGTGGCTCCGGGTTCGGGACGCCGTCCCTGAGGCGGTGGATCGAGCGGGCGCGGAGCCGGGCACGTCCGCGCCTGGAGTGGCTGTGTCTGCCGCTGGGGCTGGTGCTCGCCGTCCTGGGCGGGTCGGTGCTTCCGTTTGTCGCCGGGGCCGTCGCGGTGCCGCTGGTGGGACGGAGACTCCGTGCCCGGGAGCGTGAGCGGGCCAGGGCGCGGCGGGCCGACGAGGTGATCACCTGGTGTGCCGCGGTGGCCGGAGAGCTGCGGGCGGGCCGCCAGCCCGGCCGGGCGCTGATCCTGGCCGCCCGGGACACGACGGCGTTGGGCGCCGCGACGGCGCCGGTGGTCGCGGCCGCGACGTTCGGCGGCGATGTGCCGGGCGCGCTGCGCGAGGCGGCCAAGGAGCCGGGCGCCGAGGGGCTCGCCGGGGTCGCCGCGTGCTGGCAGGTCGCGGTGGACGGCGGGGCGGGGCTCGCCTCCGGGCTGGAGCGCCTGGAGGGCGCGTTACGGGCCGAGCGGGAGCAACAGGAGTCCCTGCGCTCGGAGTTGGCCGGACCGCGCACCACGGTACTGCTGCTCGCGCTCCTGCCGGCCCTGGGGCTGGTCCTCGGTACGGCGATGGGCGCGGGCCCGCTGCGGGTGCTGCTGCACAGCGCCGCAGGCTTCGGATGCCTGCTGGTGGCCGGGGTCCTGGAGGCCGCCGGGGTGTGGTGGGCCGCCCGGATCGTACGGACGGGGGAGGGGCGATGAGCCAGTTCGGGCCGGACGTCGTCCACAGGCTGGGGGCGGTGGTGGCGGCGGCCGCCTTTGCCCTGTGGGTGGCTCTGGCGGTGGCACGGCGCGGGGAGGAACGCAGGGTGCGGCGCCGGATGGCCGCGCTGCTGGCTCTTGACGCGATGACCCCGCCCTCGCGTCGGCACTGGAACCCACGCTGGGCGGCACGGGCGAGGCCGTGGGCCGCACCGCTGGGAGCGCTGGCCGCCTGCTACGTGCTGGTCGGCGGGGTCGCGGGCGTGCTGGTCGGCCTGGCGGCGGCGTACGGGACCCGGGCGTGGGAGCGCCGACGCCGGGCCCAGGGGGACGGCGCCGAGTCGGCGCGGGCCGCGGCACGCGAACTGCCCCTCGCAGCGGACCTGTTGGCCGCTTGCCTGGCGGCCGGTGCCGACCCGCGCGAGGCGGCGGGAGCGGTCGGAGCCTCACTTCCTGGGCCCGTCGGAGCCCGGCTCGGCAAGGTGGCGGCCGAGCTGCGCATGGGAGGCGAACCGGCCGACGCGTGGGGGAGGTTGGGGGTGCTGCCGGGGGCGTCGGAGCTGGCCCGTTGCCTGGAGCGGGCCGCCTCGTCCGGGGCCCCTGCGGCGGGCCCGGTGGCACGGGTGGCCGAGCGCTGTCGCGCCGACCGAACCCGACAGGCCTCGGCGCGGGCCAGACGCGCGGGCGTACTGATCACCGGCCCCCTGGGCCTCTGCTTCCTGCCGGCCTTCCTGGCGGCGGGGGTCGCCCCGGTGGTGATCGGGCTTGCGGGCGGGTTGCTCAGACGCTGAGAGAGGCACGCGCCAGGCGCAACGCGCACCATGCCCAGCAGGTGACCCGCAACGTATGCGGCCTGCAACGCGCGAGGCCGCAACGCACGCACCATGCGCACCACGCCCAGCAGGTGCCCAGCAAGGCATGCGGCCCGCAACGCGCGATGCCGCAACGCATGCGGCCCACAACGCACGCGCCAGGCGCACCACGCGCGCCCCGCAACGTATGCGCCCTTCAATGCACGCGCCCCGCAATGGGCATATCGCTCAACTCGCACATAACTCACTCGCACATCACTCAATAGACGTATCGATCAAGGGAGTTGAAGGCCATGAACGCGATCATGAACCGACCGGCGGAGGCAACGAAGCGGCGGATGCGGCTCTGGAGGCTGGCGCTGCGGCGCAGGATCCGGGGTGATGCCGGGATGTCGACGTCCGAGTACGCCGTGGGAACACTCGCCGCGTGCGCCTTCGCCGCGATCCTGTACAAGGTCGTCACCAGCGACGGGGTGGTCACGGCGCTGACCCAGCTGATCAACAAGGCGCTCGATGTGCAGTTCTGAGCGCGCCGCGCGGTGGCGGCGCGACCGGGGCTTCGTGACGGCCGAGACGGCGGTGGCGATCCCCGCCCTGGTGGGGTTCGCGCTGGTGCTGCTCTGGGCGCTGATGGCTGCCTCCGCCGAGATCCGGTGTGTGGACGCGGCCAGGGCCGGGGCCCGTGCGGTGGCCCGCTCCGAGCCGGAGTCCGTCGCGATGGCGGCGGCCCGGTCGGCGGCGCCGAAGGGGGCCACGGTCACGGTGCGGAGGGCCGGGGAGCTGTGGCGGGTCCGGGTGGAGTCCGCGACCCCGGGCCCGCGTCACCTGGCCCTGACACTGAGCGCGGAAGCGGCGGCCCTGGCCGAGGACACGGTGGGGGAGGCCCTGTGAGGGGACGGAAGGGAGGCGCTGCGCGCCGGTGGGCGGCGAGCCGGCGCACGCCAATCCGGTGGGCAGCGAGCCGAGGCATGCCAATCCGCCGGTGGAACCCGAGCCGCTGGATGCCCGGACGGTGGGCGTCGAACCGACGCATGCCGACCCAGGGGCCCGCGAACCGACGCCCGCCGACCCGATGGAGGCTGAACTGGTCCGTAAACGCGGCCAGTTGTGGCGATCGCGGCTCCGCCACCGTGCTGGTGGCGCTCACCGCCGCCACGATGTGCGCGGTCTTCGCCGCGGTGCTGTGCCTCGGCCAGGCGGTGGCGGCCCGGCACCGGGCCGGCGGGGCCGCCGACCTGGCCGCCCTCGCGGCGGCCGACCGGGCCCTGTGGGGCGCGTCGGATGCCTGTGCCAAGGCCGCAGAGGTGGCCACGGCCCAGGGGGCGCGGATGGTGCGCTGTTCAGTGACCGGGGAGATCGCGGACGTACGGGTGCGGGCGAGGTTCGGCCCGTACGCGCCCAGTGTCAGGGCCCGGGCGGGGCCGCCTCCGGGTCTGCCGGGACTCCCCGCAGCAGTTCCGTGAGGAGGCGGACGGCGCCCCGCTTGTGCAGGGGGTCGTTGCCGTTGCCGCACTTGGGCGACTGGATGCAGGACGGGCAGCCGCCCTCGCACTCGCAGGACGCGATCGCCTCGCGGGTCGCGGTGAGCCAGCGTGCCGCGGTGTGGAAGGCGCGCTCGGCGAATCCGGCGCCGCCCGGGTTGCCGTCGTACACGAAGACCGTCGGCAGCAGGGTGTCCGGGTGGAGCGGGACGGAGACGCCACCGATGTCCCAGCGGTCGCAGGTGGCGAAGAGCGGGAGCATCCCGATGGAGGCGTGCTCGGCGGCGTGCAGGGCGCCGCCGAGGATCTCCGGGTTGACGCGGGCGGCGTCGAGCTGGTCCTCGGTGACCGTCCACCACACGGCCTTGGTGCGCAGGGTGCGGGGCGGCAGATCGAGTTTGGTCTCGCCGAGCACCTCCCCGGTGATCAGTTTGCGGCGCAGAAAGGAGACGACCTGGTTGGTGACCTCGACGGAGCCGTAGCAGAGGCGGCCGGCTCCCCACGGAATCTCGGTGTCGGTGGCGAGTATGGAGATGGAGGTGGTGTCCCTGGCGACGGTCGAATAGGGCGGGCTGGCCTCTTCGACGAGGGCGGCGGAGTCCTCCAGGTCCAGGTGCTTCACCAGGTACGTACGGCCCTGGTGGAGGTGGACGGCGCCGTCGTGGACGGCGGTGTGGGCGGCGGACGCGTCGACCGTGCCGAGCAGCCGTCCCGTCGAGGCCTCGACGACCTGGACCGGGCGGCCGCCACCGCCCCGGATGTCGGTGAGGTCGGCGGCCCGCTCGCGGCGGGTCCAGAACCATCCGTTGCTGCGGCGCCGGAGCAGCCCGGCCCGCTCCAGCTGCGGCATGAGGTCGGGGCTCGCGGGCCCGAACAGTTCCAGGTCGGCCTCGGTGAGCGGGAGTTCGGCGGCCGCCGCGCAGAGATGGGGAGCCAGGACGTACGGATTGTCCGGGTCGAGCACGGTGGACTCGACGGGCTGCTGGAACAGCGCCTCGGGGTGGTGGACGAGGTAGGTGTCCAGCGGGTCGTCGCGGGCGATCAGGACGGCCAGGGCGCCCTCGCCCGAGCGACCGGCCCGGCCGGCCTGCTGCCACAGCGAGGCGCGGGTGCCGGGGTAGCCCGCGATCAGGACGGCGTCGAGGCCGGAGACGTCGATGCCGAGTTCCAGGGCGGTGGTGGCGGCGAGCCCCAGGAGCTCGCCGGAGTGCAGGGCCTGCTCCAGGGCTCGGCGTTCCTCGGGCAGGTAGCCCCCTCGGTAGGCCGCGACACGCCGGGCGAGGGTTCGGTCGACCTCGTAAAGGCGCTCCTGGGCGATGACCGAGATCAGCTCGGCGCCGCGCCGGGAGCGGACGAAGGCGACCGTGCGGACGCCCTGCACGGCCAGATCGGTGAGGAGGTCGGCGGTTTCGGCGATGGCGGTGCGGCGCACGGGGGCGCCCTTCTCGCCGGGCAGGTCGGTGAGCGGGGGCTCCCACAGCGCGAAGACCAGTTCGCCGCGCGGGGAGGCGTCGTCGGCGACCTCGACGACGGGCAGGCCGGTCAGGCGTCCCGCGGCGACGGCCGGCTCGGCGGCCGTGGCCGAGGCGAGCAGGAAGACCGGGTCGGCGCCGTAGCGGGCGCACAGGCGCCGCAGCCGCCGAAGGACCTGGGCGACATGGGAGCCGAAGACGCCCCGGTAGGTGTGGCACTCGTCGATGACGACATAGCGCAGGGAGCGCAGGAAGGAGGACCACCTGGGGTGGGAGGGCAGGATGCCCAGGTGCAGCATGTCCGGATTGGTGAGGACGTAGTTGGCGTACTGGCGCACCCACTCGCGTTCCTCGACCGGGGTGTCGCCGTCGTACACGGCGGGCCGGATCGCGTTGCCCAGCGGGGCCGTGAGGGCCTTCACGGAGCGGCGCTGGTCGGCGGCGAGGGCCTTGGTGGGGGCGAGGTAGAGGGCGGTCGCGCCGCGCCCGTTCGGGGCCTCGGAGCCGTCCAGGAGGGTGCTGAGGACGGGCGCCAGGTAGGCCAGCGACTTGCCGGATGCGGTGCCGGTGGCGATCACCACCGACTCGCCGTTCAGGGCGTGCTCGGCGGCGGTGGCCTGGTGGGCCCAGGGATGCTCCACGCCGGCGGCCTGGATGGCGTTGATCACTTCCGGACGGATGAGGTGCGGCCAGACTGCATGACGGCCCTCACGTGGGGGCAAGTGCTCCGTATGAGTGATGCGCGCAGCCCGGCCTGCCCCCGTGGCGAGCCGGTCGAGGACCGTGCCGGGGTCGGGTCGTTCACCCGTGCTGTCGGCGGGTGTTCTGGGGCGGTGATTCCTGGCCATCGGCACCGAGTGTGTCACTGGCGTAGCGGACAATGGTCCCAAGGCGTCGTGCATGGCTGCTGGTAAGTGATTGAATGCCATCGCGGCTGGCGATCCGTTCTCTGGCTCCGCCGGGGAGACTCAGGGGGCGGCCGCTCGATAGCAAGGTGCTGGAGGATCCGTGGACCTGTCCCTGTCGACTCGCAATGTGTCCGGCCCTGGTGGCGACCGTACGGTCGTCGAGGTCGGTGGCGAGATTGATGTGTATACCGCGCCCAAGCTGCGCGAGCAGTTGGTCGAGTTGGTGAACGACGGCAGCTACCACCTGGTTGTCGACATGGAGGGCGTGGACTTCCTCGACTCCACCGGCCTGGGTGTGCTTGTCGGCGGGCTCAAGCGCGTGCGCGCGCATGAGGGCTCGTTGCGCCTGGTCTGCAACCAGGAGCGCATTTTGAAGATCTTCCGGATCACGGGGCTCACCAAGGTGTTCCCGATCCACGGCTCGGTCGACGAGGCAGTCAACGCGACCGACTGACGGCGGCCGTCCTTCGAC
This sequence comes from Streptomyces sp. ASQP_92, assembly GCF_025399895.1. Classification (GTDB taxonomy): domain Bacteria; phylum Actinomycetota; class Actinomycetes; order Streptomycetales; family Streptomycetaceae; genus Streptomyces. The sequence continues at coordinate 198,084 of NZ_JAODUA010000011.1, forward strand.
GGCTCCGGAGGAAGGACAGGGGCGCCGGGCGGCACTGTGGCCCGGGGCCCCTGAGATGTTCGCCCGTACGTTCGAGGGGGATCGCCAATGGCCACCGTTGAACTCCGTTTCAGTGCCCAGCCCGAGCACGTCAGGACGGCTCGTCTCGTGGCGGCCGCCGTGGCGCGCCGGGCCGGGGTCGACGAGGCAGTGCTCGACGAGGTCAGACTCGCCGTCGGTGAGGCGTGCAGCCGTGCTGTCGGGCTGCACCGCTCGCACGGCGTCGATGCCCCCGTTCACGTCGTCCTGACCGAGGAGGAGAAGCTGTTCTCCATCGAGGTCGGTGACGCGGTGCCGGGTTCGGGCGGCGGCGCCGCGGCGGTGCCGGGCGTGCGCGGTTCGGCGCCCGAGGGCGACCTCGATGACGGCGCGGAGGACGAAATGGGCCTCGCCGTCATCAGCGGGCTTGTGGACGATGTGGAGGTCACCTCCGGCGACGTCGGCGGTGTCATCCGGATGACCTGGCCGACCACACCGGCCACGACGCTTCCCTGATCCACTTCTTTTTGATATTGAGACGGGCCCTGCTGAGCAGGGCCTTTTTCATTTCTTGATCCAAAATTTCTGGCTCACGTCTAGATCGTCGATCACGCGTCAATGCTTTTGCCCCATTACCGCTTTCGGGGGCTCTTTCGTGACCGGATCTCTCTCTGATGAGCCAACGAAGGTCAATTCCATTTGCGGCGCCCTGTTTTGATCGTGTCCCGCTACCTACAATCCGTCCACATCTTGAGCTCTGAGCGTCAAGGAGGACGAATGGCGGGGCTCTTCAACCCAACGGAACTCGACCACCCCACATCCCTGGCTGCCGCGGTCCTGACCGACGGCAACCGGCTGATCGTGATCGTCATCGCGGCTGTCGCGCTGGCGGCCCTGATCGTCGCGCAATTGCTGGTGCGCCAGGTCCTCGCCGCGGGCGAGGGCACCGATTCGATGAAGAAGATCGCGGCAGCCGTACAGGAAGGCGCCAATGCCTATCTGACCCGGCAGCTTCGCACCCTCGGCATCTTTGCCGTCGTGGTGTTCTTCCTGCTGTTCCTGCTGCCGTCCGACAACTGGTCGCAGCGCGTAGGCCGTTCCGTGTTCTTCCTGATCGGCGCCGTCTTCTCGGCGACGACGGGATACGTCGGGATGCGTCTCGCCGTGCGCGCGAATGTGCGTGTCGCGGCGGCCGCCCGAGAGGCGACTCCCGCCGAAGGCGAACCCCAAAAAGATCTCACCACGGTCTCCCACAAGGCGATGAAGATCGCTTTCCGCACGGGTGGCGTCGTCGGCATGTTCACGGTGGGCCTCGGCCTGCTCGGTGCCTCCGTCGTCGTGCTCGTGTACGCGGCCGACGCGCCCAAGGTCCTGGAGGGCTTCGGGCTCGGGGCCGCGCTGATCGCGATGTTCATGCGTGTCGGCGGCGGCATCTTCACCAAGGCCGCCGACGTCGGCGCCGACCTGGTCGGCAAGGTCGAGCAGGGCATCCCCGAGGACGACCCGCGCAACGCCGCCACCATCGCGGACAACGTGGGCGACAACGTCGGCGACTGCGCCGGCATGGCAGCCGACCTGTTCGAGTCCTACGCCGTGACCCTGGTCGCGGCGCTGATCCTCGGCAAGGCGGCGTTCGGCGACTCGGGCCTCGCCTTCCCGCTGATCGTCCCGGCGATCGGCGTGGTCACCGCGATGATCGGTATCTTCGCGGTCGCCCCGCGGCGCGCCGACCGCAGCGGAATGTCGGCCATCAACCGCGGCTTCTTCATCTCGGCGGTGATCTCGCTGGCCATGGTGGCCGTCGCGGTCTTCGTCTATCTGCCGTCCACCTACGCCCAGTTGAACGGCGTCACGGACGAGGTGATCAAGACGCATGACGGCAACCCGCGGATCCTCGCTCTGGTCGCCGTCGCCATCGGCATCGTCCTCGCGGCGCTGATCCAGCAGCTGACGGGGTACTTCACCGAGACGACCCGGCGCCCCGTCAAGGACATCGGCAGGTCCTCGCTCACCGGGGCCGCCACCGTCGTCCTGGCCGGTATCTCCATCGGCCTCGAATCGGCCGTCTACACCGCCCTGTTGATCGGTCTCGGCGTGTACGGGGCCTTCCTGCTCGGCGGTACCTCGGTCATGCTCGCGCTGTTCGCGGTGGCCCTGGCCGGCACCGGCCTGCTGACCACCGTCGGCGTGATCGTCGCCATGGACACCTTCGGCCCGGTCTCCGACAACGCCCAGGGCATCGCGGAGATGTCCGGCGACGTCACGGGAGCGGGCGCCCAGGTGCTCACCGACCTGGACGCCGTGGGCAACACCACCAAGGCCATCACCAAGGGCATCGCCATCGCCACGGCCGTCCTCGCGGCCTCGGCGCTCTACGGCTCCTTCAAGGACGCCATCGGGACGGCCGTCAACGACGTCCACGCCAAGGCCGGCGAACTGACCTTGAGCATGGACATCTCACAGCCCAACAACCTGGTCGGGCTGATGCTGGGCGCGGCGGTCGTGTTCCTCTTCTCGGGGCTCGCGATCAACGCCGTGTCCCGCTCCGCGGGGGCCGTGGTCTTCGAGGTGCGGCGGCAGTTCCGCGAACACCCCGGGATCATGGACTACACCGAGCAGCCGGAATACGGGCGAGTCGTCGACATCTGTACGAAGGACGCGCTGCGCGAACTGGCCACCCCCGGCCTGCTCGCGGTGCTCGCGCCCATCGCGGTCGGCTTCACGCTCGGCGTCGGCGCGCTCGGCTCGTACCTGGCCGGTGCGATCGGCACCGGGACCCTGATGGCGGTGTTCCTCGCCAACTCGGGCGGTGCTTGGGACAACGCCAAGAAGCTGGTCGAGGACGGCCACTTCGGCGGCAAGGGCAGTGACGCCCATGCCGCCACCGTCATCGGCGACACCGTCGGCGACCCCTTCAAGGACACGGCGGGCCCCGCGATCAACCCGCTGCTCAAGGTGATGAACCTGGTGGCGCTCCTGATCGCGCCGGCCATCGTCAAGTTCAGCTACGGCGACGACGCGAACCCGGCCGTCCGCGGGATCGTGGCGGGGCTCGCGATCCTGGTCATCATCGGCGCGGTGTACGTGTCGAAGCGGCGCAGCGTGGCCGTGGGTGACGAAGGCACCAACGAGCGGGTGGCGAAGCCGGCGGACCCGGCGGTGGTTTCGTAACCGTCAACAACCAAAGGGCGGGCGGGCGGTGGGGTTTGACACACCGTCCGCCCGTTTCGCTTGGTGCAAATGGCTGCAATAGGGGGCAGATCACACGGACGGCAAGCGATTGTCGCCCACTTGGCGTGTATGTTCCGGGGCCGAGAGCCTTGGAAGGGACCAAACCGGTGAACAAGAAGCTTGCGGCCGCACTGTCCGGCGGTGCGGTACTGATCCTGACGCTGTCGGGCTGCAGCGACGACTCCAGCAAGAAGGTCGACGATTGGGCGAAGACCTTCTGCAACACGGCCCAGCCCCAGTTCAAGAAGATCACCGACGCCAACGCCGCGATCCAGGCGCAGACGCGAGACGACAGCAAGCCGGCCGAGGTGCAGAAGACCGACTCGGCCGCCTTCCAGCAGATCTCGGACGCCTACAAGGCGCTGGGCGCAGCCGTCGACAAGGCCGGTGCTCCGCCGGTCAAGGACGGCGCCACCACCCAGCAGGAGGCCGTCAAGGAGCTGAACGCCTCCTCCGTGGCGTACGGGAACCTCAAGAAGAAGGTCGACGCGCTCAACGCCGGGGACCAGGCGGCGTTCGCCAAGGGCCTGGAGGACATCGCGACCGAGCTCGGCAAGATCAGCTCGACGGGTGACGCGTCCCTGAAGAAGCTGGAGTCCGGCGACGTCGGCAAGGCCATGCAGAAGCAGCCCGGCTGCCAGAAGCAGACGCCCTCTTCCCCCGCGCCCTCGGGCTCGGGTGCGGGCGCGCCGGCCGACAAGTCGGCCTCGCCCTCGGGTTCCGCCTCGCCCTCGGGTTCCGCCTCGCCTTCCGGTTCCGCGTCGCCCTCGGCCGCGCAGAGCGCCAAGTCGTAACCTCCGCGCGCCATCGACCGCGGCCCGGCTCCCTCGTGGGGGCCGGGCCGCGGCCGTGAGGGGGATTGTCAGAGGCAGCGGCGACAATGGCGGGGTGAGTACGACCAGTCTTCCCGCGCCCGGTCACGCAGCCCGCCTGCGCGACGCCCTGCTCGCCGCCGCCTTCACCGCCGACGGCCTGCTCGACCTGCTCGGCGCCCCCGCGTACGCGGCGCTGGCCCGCAGCGAGACCGTCCCCGCCCTGCGCGCCACCCGCGGGCGGACCCCGCTCGACACCCTGGTGCGGCTCTTCCTGCTCCAGCGGCCCGTCGGGTACGAGAGCGCCCGCGCGGCCCTGCCGCTCGACGAGGCCCTCGCGGACGGCTGGGTGGTCCGAGCGGGCGACGAGGTGCGGGCCACGGTCGACGTCCGGCCCTACGGCGGTCCCGAGGGGCAGGACTGGTTCATCGTCTCCGACCTGGGCTGCGCGGTGGGCGGCGCCGGCGGGGCGAGCGGGCGGGACGAGGCCATGGTGCTCGGCGTCGGAGGCGCCTCCACGACGCTGGCCGGCCTCACGGTCCGGGTGCCCGCGGGCTCGGCCCTCGACCTCGGCACCGGCTCCGGCATCCAGGCGTTGCACGCCGCACAGCACGCGACCAGGGTCACCGCCACCGACCTGAACCCGCGCGCCCTCGACTTCACCCGGCTCACCCTCGCCGTGTCGGGCGCGCCGGAGGCCGAGCTGCGGACGGGCTCGCTGTACGAGCCGGTCGGCGAGGAGACCTACGACCTCATCGTCTCCAACCCGCCCTTCGTGATCTCGCCCGGCGCCCGGCTGACCTACCGCGACGGCGGGATGGGCGGGGACGATCTGTGCCGCACGCTCGTTCAGCAGGCGGGTGAGCGGCTCAACCCCGGCGGATACGCCCAGTTCCTGGCCAACTGGCAGCACGTCGAGGGCGAGGAGTGGCAGGACCGGCTGCGCTCCTGGGTCCCGCGCGGCTGCGACGCCTGGATCGTGCAGCGCGAGGTCCAGGACATCACCCAGTACGCCGAGTTGTGGCTGCGCGACGCCGGGGACCACCAGAGCGACCCGGCGCGCTACGCGGAGCGCTATGAGGCATGGCTGGACGAGTTCGAGGCGCGCAAGACGAAGGCGGTCGGCTTCGGTTGGATCACCCTGCGCCGCACCGACAGCGACCGGCCGTCCATCGTGGCGGAGGAGTGGCCGCACCCGGTCGAGCAGCCGCTCGGCGACACCGTGCGGGCGTACTTCGAGCGGCAGGACTATCTGCGCCGCCACGATGACGCGGCGCTGCTCGCCGACCGGTTCCGCCTCGCCGAAGAGGTCGTGCAGGAGCAGGTGGGGCTGCCGGGCGCCGACGACCCGGAGCATGTGGTGCTCCGTCAGAACCGAGGCATGCGCCGGGCCACCAAGGTCGACACGGTGGGCGCCGGTTTCGCCGGCGTCTGCGACGGCGAGCTGTCGGCGGGCCGGATCCTGGACGCGATCGCCCAGTTGATCGACGAGGACCCGGTACTGCTGCGCGACCGCACCCCCGAATCCATCCGACTCCTGGTGGAGCAGGGCTTCCTGGAGCCGGTGGCCGAGTAGGGGGCACGAATGGGAGGGCGTCGGGGAGGGAAGTTGGCCGCCCGACGGACTGGGTGAGGACGAAGTCCCGGCGGGGGCACGGACATTCGGGCCCCCGGTCCGGGCCCGGGGTCCGGGTCCGGGGGCACGCCGGGCCCGGGCCCGCTGGGAAGGGGGATCTGGCTGAAATGTGCATGATCGGGTGACCGTTCACCCGGCGTTCGCCGCGATGCGGCCCGGGTTCTGCCCGGGGGTGGCGTGCGGTGTCCAGGATCGTGTTCATGAACGCACTGGGAGGGACCGAGACGGGGCCGGCCGTCTTCGCGGGGGCGGTGTTCGTGCTGTTCGGAGGCGCTCTGCTGCTGTGGACGGCGTCCTGTGTGTGCCGCCGCATCCCGGTCGCCCACGGCGCCTCGCCGGTTCCGGCGGCGGTGCTCGCGAGCCTCTCCGGTGTGGCATTCCTTTTGCTCGGCGTCTGGTGCTTCGCCCGGATCTAGCCCGAAAGGGGATGAAACGCTTTTCGGAAGGCTTCGGGACGGTCCGGGCGGCAGGATCGCGGTAAGTCGGGTTACCGTTCGAGTGGCCGCTGCGGCCTTTTGCTGTTTGACACGGGGGCGGGTTGTACCGTCACACTCCGCAGCGTCACGTACTGACACCCGAGTGCCGACCGGAGAGAAGAGCGAAGTTGTCCCCGACCAGCGAGACCGCAAAGGGCGGCCGCCGACTCGTCATCGTCGAGTCTCCTGCCAAGGCGAAGACGATCAAGGGCTACCTCGGCCCCGGTTATGTCGTCGAGGCGAGCGTCGGGCACATCCGCGACCTGCCGAACGGCGCCGCCGAGGTGCCCGACAAGTACACCGGCGAGGTGCGCCGGCTCGGCGTGGATGTCGAACACGACTTCCAGCCGATCTATGTCGTCAACGCCGACAAGAAGGCCCAGGTCAAGAAGCTCAAGGAGCTTCTGGCCGAGTCCGACGAACTCTTCCTCGCCACCGATGAGGACCGCGAGGGCGAAGCCATCGCGTGGCACTTGCAGGAAGTCCTGAAGCCCAAGGTCCCGGTCCACCGGATGGTCTTCCACGAGATCACCAAGGACGCCATCCGGGATGCCGTCGCCAACCCGCGCGAGCTCAACCAGCGCATGGTCGACGCCCAGGAGACCCGGCGCATCCTCGACCGCCTCTACGGCTACGAGGTCTCGCCGGTCCTGTGGAAGAAGGTCATGCCGCGGCTGTCCGCCGGGCGCGTCCAGTCGGTGGCCACCCGTCTCGTCGTGGAGCGGGAACGCGAACGCATCGCGTTTCGTTCTGCTGAGTACTGGGACCTGACCGGCACGTTCTCCACCGGTCGGACGGGCGACGCCTCCGACCCGTCCACGCTGGTGGCACGGCTGAACACGGTCGACGGCCGGCGCGTCGCGCAGGGCCGTGACTTCGGCCCCGACGGACAACTCAAGAGTGACGTCCTGCACCTGGACGAGGCGAACGCGCGGTCCCTGGCCGCCGCTCTCGCCGACTCCTCCTTCGCGGTGCGCTCGGTGGAGTCCAAGCCCTACCGCCGCTCGCCGTACGCCCCGTTCCGTACGACCACGCTTCAGCAGGAGGCCTCGCGCAAGCTGGGCTTCGGCGCCAAGGCGACCATGCAGGTCGCCCAGAAGCTGTACGAGAACGGCTTCATCACCTATATGCGTACGGACTCCACGACGCTGTCCGACACGGCCATCTCGGCCGCCCGGGCGCAGGTGACGCAGCTGTACGGCGCCAACTACCTGCCGGACAAGCCCCGCACCTACGCGGGGAAGGTCAAGAACGCGCAGGAGGCGCACGAGGCGATCCGTCCTTCGGGTGATCGTTTCCGCACTCCCGCCGAGACCGGCCTGACCGGCGACCAGTTCCGGCTCTACGAGCTGATCTGGAAGCGGACCGTCGCCTCCCAGATGAAGGACGCGGTCGGCAACTCGGTGACCGTGAAGATCGCGGGCCGGGCGAGTGACGGCCGCCAGGCCGAGTTCACCGCGTCCGGCAAGACGATCACCTTCCACGGCTTCATGAAGGCCTATGTCGAAGGCGCCGACGACCCGAACGCCGAGCTCGACGACCGTGAGCGCCGACTGCCGCAGGTGACCGAGGGCGACGCCCTGTCGTCCGAGGAGATCTCGGTGGACGGCCACGCGACCAAGCCGCCGGCCCGCTACACCGAGGCCTCGCTGGTCAAGGAGCTGGAAGAGCGCGAGATCGGGCGTCCCTCGACGTACGCCTCGATCATCGGCACGATCCTGGACCGCGGGTATGTGTTCAAGAAGGGCACGGCGCTCGTCCCGTCGTTCCTGAGCTTCGCCGTGGTCAACCTCCTGGAGAAGCACTTCGGCCGGCTCGTCGACTACGACTTCACCGCCAAGATGGAGGACGACCTCGACCGCATCGCGCGGGGCGAGGCCCAGTCGGTGCCGTGGCTGAAGCGTTTCTACTTCGGCGAGGGCGACGCGGCGACGGCCGGTACCGCCTCCGCCGCCGGCAACGGCGACGGGGACCACCTGGGCGGGCTCAAGGAGCTCGTCACCGACCTCGGCGCGATCGACGCCCGCGAGATCTCCTCGTTCCCGGTCGGCGAGGGAATCGTCCTGCGCGTCGGCCGCTACGGCCCGTACGTCGAGCGCGGCGAGAAGGACTCCGAGGGCCACCAGCGCGCGGACGTCCAGGACGACCTGGCGCCCGACGAGCTGACGGTCGAGTACGCGGAGGAACTGCTCGCCAAGCCGAGCGGCGACTTCGAGCTGGGCGCGGATCCGGTGAGCGGCAACCAGATCGTCGCCAAGGACGGTCGCTACGGCCCGTACGTCACCGAGATCCTGCCCGAGGGCACCCCGAAGACCGGCAAGAACGCGGTCAAGCCGCGCACCGCCTCGCTCTTCAAGTCGATGGCCCTGGACACGGTCACTCTGGACGACGCCCTCAAGCTGATGTCGCTGCCCCGCGTGGTCGGCGTCGACGCCGAGGGTGTCGAGATCACCGCGCAGAACGGCCGCTACGGGCCGTATCTGAAGAAGGGCACCGACTCGCGCTCCCTGGAGACCGAGGACCAGCTCTTCTCGATCACGCTCGACGAGGCGCTGGCGATCTACGCCCAGCCCAAGCAGCGTGGCCGCGCCGCCGCCAAGCCGCCGCTCAAGGAGCTCGGTGTCGACCCGGTCAGCGAGAAGCCGGTCGTGGTGAAGGACGGCCGCTTCGGCCCGTACGTCACCGACGGCGAGACCAACGCGACGCTCAGGACCGGCGACAGCGTCGAGGAGATCACCCCGGAGCGGGGCTTCGAGCTGCTCGCCGAGAAGCGCGCCAAGGGACCGGCCAAGAAGACGGCGAAGAAGGCCCCGGCCAAGAAGGCCACCGCGAAGAAGGCACCCGCCAAGAAGACGGCGGCGAAGAAGACGACGACGGCGTCCAAGACGGCCGCCGCGAAGAAGGCACCCGCGAAGAAGACCGCGGCCAAGAAGGCCACGGCCGCGGAGTAGACCGCGGGCTGGACCGATGGTGGGCGGGGGGTCGGGGCAGCTGCCCCCGGCCCCCCGTTTCGCGTCGAGCCCCGGTGGAGCCCGAGTCACGTGGTCCGCCCATATGTTCGGGCACCCCCTCAAGGACCGGCACGCTCCGGATAGGCTGGGCGGATGACGCGAGGAGCCGAGCATCCCCCAAGCTCCCAAGGAGCAGTGGGTACCCCCACGGACGTGCACCCCACCTCCGACGCCCTGACCGCAGACTCACGAGAGCGCGCCGTACGCGCCCTGCTGCGCATCCCGCCACTGCGACGATTGTGGAGCGCCCAACTCGTCGGCGGGATCGGCGACGCCCTCGCCGTACTCGTCACGCTGCTGCTGGCGTTGCAAGCCGCCGTGGAGCAGCAGTCGTTCGGGGGTGGATACCGGGGCGCCGCGTTCGCCGTCGCCGCGGTGCTCGCCGCCCGGGCGTTCGCGACGGTGCTCTTCGGCGCCGCGCTGCTCGGCCCGGTCTCCGCGCTCACCGCGCCGGGCGGCCCGCTCGACCGGCGCTGGACGATGGTCGGCGCCGACGGCGTACGGGCCGCGCTGCTGATCGTCGCCCCCCTGTGGATCGACTGGACCCCGCGCCACGCACTGCTCCTGATCCTGATCACCGCTTTCCTGGCGGGTGTCGCCGAACGGTTCTGGACGGTCGCCAAGGACAGCGCCGCCCCCGCGCTGCTGCCCGCGCCTCCTTTGGAAGGCGCCGCCGTCCGGCCGCTGCCGGACCACCTCGGCGCCCTGCGCAGGCTCTCGCTGCGGACGACCTTCGTCGCGATCCCGCTGGGCGCGGCCGCGTTGCTCGTCGCGGCCCTCATCAGCAACCTGCTGGGAACCGGCATCGACTGGTTCAAGCTCCACCAGGCCGCGCTGGGCTCGTACCTCGCCGCCGGCCTCTTCGCCGCGTCGATCTCCGTGGTCGCGCTGCTCGAACTGCCGGGCACCCAGACGCCGCGCGCGCGTTCGCCGCTGGAGGGCCTGCGCAGGCCCCGCAGCGGCAACGGCCCCGACACGGGCCGCACCGGAGCGGTCCCGCTGCTGGTGCTCGCCTGCGCGTCGGTCGCCGCCGCCATCGCCGCGGCCGCCTCCGTCGCCGTGCTGCACGCCGTGGACCTGGGCGGTGGCCCGGCCGCGTTGGCGCTTCTCGTCCTCGCTCTGACCGGTGGCACGGTGCTCGGCATCCGTACCGCCGCCAAGATCCTTCCGGTGCTGTCCCGGCGCCGTCTGCTCTCTCTGGCGATCGCCGTCACCGGCATCGCGCTGCTCGCCCTCGGCCTCGTGCCGGACCTCGCGACCGTGCTGTTCATCGCGCTCGTCGCGGGCGTCTGCGCCGGTGTCGCCGCCAACACCGGGCACGTCCTGATCGACCAGGAGACCGAGGAATACCGCAGGGCCCGCACCGCCGAGCACCTCCAGGCGGTCGTACGGGTCGCGATAGGGCTCGGCGCCATCGTCGCGCCCCTGCTCGCCGCGGCCATCGGCAGCCACCGGGTCGAGTCGGGATCGTTCGTGTTCGCGCACGGCGGCGCCGGATTCACCCTGATGCTGGTCGGCGCGCTCCTGCTGCCCCTGGCCGCCGTGGTGCTCGCCAAGGCCGACGACCGCCAGGGAGTGCCCCTGCGGCGCGACCTGGCCGACGCGGTGCGGGGCGCCGACCCCGTGCAGGCACCGGCCGCCACCGGCTTCTTCATCGCCCTTGAGGGCGGCGACGGGGCCGGCAAGTCCACGCAGGCCGAGGCGCTCGCCGAATGGATCCGCGCCAAGGGCCACGAGGTCGTCGTCACGCGAGAGCCCGGCGCCACACCGGTGGGCAAGCGGCTGCGGTCGATCCTGCTGGACGTGTCCTCGGCCGGCCTGTCCAACCGCGCCGAGGCGCTGCTGTACGCGGCCGACCGCGCCGAGCACGTCGACTCGCTGGTGCGGCCCGCTCTGGAACGCGGCGCGATCGTCATCTCGGACCGCTACATCGACTCGTCCGTGGCCTACCAGGGGGCCGGTCGTGATCTGTCTCCGACCGAAATTGCCCGCATCAACCGGTGGGCGACGGGCGGACTCGTACCGCATCTGACCGTTCTGCTCGATGTTTCGCCCGAAACGGCCCGCGAGCGCTTTACGGAGGCGCCGGACCGGCTCGAGTCGGAGCCGCCGGAGTTCCACGGGCGGGTCAGGTCCGGGTTCCTCACGCTGGCCGCCGCCGACCCCGGGCGCTACCTGGTGGTCGACGCGGGCCAGGAGCCGGAGGCCGTCACCACCGTCGTACGCCACCGGCTCGACCAGATGCTGCCGCTCTCCGAGGCCGAGGTCAGGGCCCAGGAGGAGGCGCGCAGGAAGGCCGAGGAAGAGGCCAGGAAGCGCGCGGAGGAAGAGGCCGCGCGCAAGGCCGAGGAGGAGCGCCTGGAGCGCGAGCGCCAGGAACAGCTCGCCAAGCTCCGTGCCGAGGAGGAAGAGCGCAAGCGGCGCGAGCTCGAAGAGGCGCGCCGCCGCGAGGAGGAGCGCCAGGCGGAGGAGGCCCGGCGACGGGCCGAGGAGGCCAGGCGGCTCGCCGAGGAGGAGCGGGTCCGGCGCGAGGCCGAGGAGAAGGCGCGCGCGGCCGAGCAGGAACGCCTGCGCAAGCAGGCGGAGGAGGAGTCCCGGCTGCGGGCCGAGGCGGAGGCGCGCCGCCTGGAGAAGCAGCGCAAGGCCGAGGAGGCCTTGCTGCGCGCCGAGCAGGCCCGCCGGCTCGCGGAGGCCGCGGCCGCTGCCGCCGCCGAGGAGGCGGCAGCCAAGCAGGCCGGTGCGGCCGCCGCGAACGCGGCCGGGGCGGTGGGTGCGGCCGGGACGTCCGGTCCCTCGCGCGCGACCGGCTCGGGCGGGGCGTCCGGGGCCGCTGGTGCGGCTCGATCCGGGCGGGCCGAGCCGTCGGCCCGTTCCGGGCGGTCGGACCGCCCGGAACCCACGGACAGGCTCGCGGGTTCCTCCGGCGCCGCTGACGTCTCGGAGTCGGAGATCACCGTTCCGACCCCGGTGGTCAGCCCGAACGAAGTGACCCAGCAGGTCCCGGTGGCCGAGCCCAACGAGATCACCCAGCCGGTTCCGGTGCCCGAACCGGATGCGCGGGCCGGGCGGGCCTCCGACGCCGAGGAGACGACGGTTCTGCCGTCGGTGCCCGACGCGGGACACGACGCGGGGCGCGAGGCGCGGGCCGCCGACGAGACGGCGGTCCTGCCTCCGGTACGCGGCGCCGATCCCTCGGACCGCGTGCCGCCGGGCCTCTTCCGCGACGAGCGCGGCCCGGGCGGTTCCGTGGACGGGGGCAACGAGCGCACCCGCGAACTGCCCCAGATCGACCCGGCGACGGGCCAGGAGCGGTCGCGCCGACGCTCGGACTGGGCGGAGGAGACCCCGCTGGACGACCTGCCGACGCTGGCCGACGAACTCCTCGGCTCGCACGACGACGAGGACGACACCCCCCGGGGCGGCCGCCGCAAGCGCTGACCCCCGGAAACTCGTGGTGGCCCCCCAGGGGTACTCGTGCTGGTACGCAGATGGAATTGCGTGCCAGCACGATCGTTTCGGGGCCCGGGATTTTCTAGAGTTGCAGTGCCGCAGGGCGTGCGGTTGCCGCCGACCGCACGGGCACTTGCCGGCGACCCACCCCGACCTGCGGGGGATTTGCCCGCCGACGTCCGTTGTCAGTGGGGTGGCGCACAATGGGGCGCAGCAGCGACCGGATCGATGAGGGGACGGAGGGGCAGTAGATGGCCGTTTGGGACGACCTGGTGGGCCAGGATCGGTTGCAGGAGCAGCTGGCTGCCGCCGCCCGGGATGCCGATGCGCTGGTCACCGCCGAGCGTGCCGGCGAGCCGCGCCCCGAGGCGTCGAAGATGACGCACGCCTGGCTGTTCACCGGCCCCCCCGGCTCGGGCGGTCCCACCGCGGCCCGGGCGTTCGCGGCGGCCCTCCAGTGCGTCAGCCCGGACCGCGCGCTGGGCGGCGCGCCGGGCTGCGGTTTCTGCGACGGCTGCCATACGGCGCTGATCGGTACGCACGCCGATGTCACGGTGATCACGACCGAGGGCCTCACCGTGGGCGTCAAGCAGACCCGGGAACTCGTGCGGGGCGCCCAGATGTCGCCGTCCGGCGGCCGCTGGCAGGTCATCATCATCGAAGACGCCGACCGGTTCACCGAGCAGGCGGCCAACGCCGTCCTCAAGGCCGTGGAGGAGCCCGCCCCCCGTACGGTGTGGCTGCTGTGCGCGCCGTCCCTGGAGGACGTGCTCCCCACCATCAAGTCCCGCTGCCGCCACCTCACCCTGCGCACCCCGCCGGTCGAGGCGGTCGCCGACGTGCTGATCCGTCGCGACGGCGTCGAGCCCGAGGTCGCCTACGCGGCGGCTCGCGCAACCCAGGGCCACATCGGCCGGGCCCGCCGCCTGGCCACCGACTCGGCCGCCCGGGCCCGGCGGGCCGCGGTCCTGAAGGTGCCGCTGCGCGTGGACGACGTGGGCGGCTGCCTCAAGGCCGCGCAGGAGCTCGTCGACACCGCCGCCGAGGACGCCAAGCAGATGGCCGAAGAGGTCGACGTCAAGGAGACGGAGGAGCTCAAGGCCGCGATGGGAGGCGTCGCCGGAGGCCGCATGCCGCGCGGTACCGCCGGAGTGATGAAGGAGCTGGAGGACAAGCAGAAGCGCCGCAAGACCCGCACGCAGCGCGACAGCCTGGACCTGGCCCTGAGCGAGCTGACGGGCTTCTACCGCGATGTCCTCGCCCTGCAACTGCGCACCAGGGTGCCCATCGCCAACGAGGACGTACGGGACGCGGTGGAGCGGGTCGCCCGGGCATCCGGGCCCGAGCGAACCCTGCGCCGGATCGAGTCGATCCTGGCCTGCCGCGAGGCCCTGGACCGCAATGTGGCCCCGCTGCTCGCGGTGGAGTCGATGACGCTGGCCCTACGAGCGGGCTGAGGCGGGACGAAGGGGGACGGGGGACAGGAGGCACGGGGGCGAGCAGGCCGAGCGCCGGTGGCCGCGTCGGCGGTGGCTCGACAACCCCGGAACTGTCAGGGGCAGGCGGCCGAGGTTGACCGGATCACCCGTACGAGCCGCACCGCCGCGCACCACGTACATCGCGTCACCGGCCGGATACGCTCCGCAGATGGACTCAAGGCGCCTGCTCCGTACTTCAGCCATCGCCGCCGCGACGGCCGGCCTGCTCATCTCCGGCTGCTCGTCGGGCAGTTCGTCCACGTCCGCGACCGCCTCCGCGCACGACGCCACGAAGGCTGGCCCGGGAGACACCCCGTCGTCCGAGGCCCTCGCTCCGTACTACACGCAGAAGCTGAGCTGGCGGGCGTGCGGTGTGGCCAAGTTCGAGTGCGCCACGATGAAGGCGCCGCTCGACTACGCGAAACCCGCCGGCCCCTCGATCAACCTGGCCGTGGCCCGGGTCAAGGCGACCGGGCCGGGCAAGCGGATCGGATCGCTCCAGGTCAACCCGGGCGGGCCGGGCGGCTCGGCGGTCGGCTACCTCCAGTCGTACGCGGGCATCGGGTACCCCGCACCGGTGCGGGCGCGCTACGACATGGTGGCTGTGGACCCGCGCGGGGTGGCGCGCAGCGAACCCGTCGAATGCCTGACGGGCAAGCAGATGGACGCGTACACGCAGGTCGACCAGACCCCCGACGACGCGGCCGAACAGGCGGCGCTGGCCCAGGCGTTCAAGGATTTCGCGAAGGGCTGCGAGGCCAAGTCGGGCAAGGTCCTGCCGCATGTCTCCACCGTCGAGGCGGCCCGTGACATGGACGTGCTCAGGGCGGTCCTCGGCGACAGCAAGCTGTACTACGTAGGCGCCTCGTACGGCACGTTCCTCGGGGCGACGTACGCCGAGCTCTTCCCGTCCCGCACCGGGCGGCTCGTCCTCGACGGCGCGATGGACCCGGCCCTGTCGTCCCTGAACATGAACCGCGACCAGACCGCGGGCTTCGAGACCGCCTTCCAGTCCTTCGCCGCGAACTGCATCAAGCAGAAGGACTGCCCGCTGGGCGCCGACTCCGTCGCGGACGCGTCGGACCGGCTGCGGAAGTTCTTCAAGACCACGGATGCCAAGCCCATCCCCACCGGTCAGAGCCGCCCGCTCGGCGAGGCCCTCGCCACCACGGGAGTGATCGCCGCGATGTACGACGAGAGCGCGTGGCCCGAACTGCGCACCGCCCTGTCCCGCGCGATGAGCGGCGACGGCGCGGGCCTGCTGACGCTGGCGGACTCGTACTACGAGCGGGACGCGAGCGGCAAGTACGCGAATTTGATGTTCGCCAACGCCGCCGTGAACTGCCTGGACCTGCCGCCGTCCTTCACCGGCCCCACCGAGGTGACGGCGGCGCTGCCCGGCTTCGAACAGGCCTCGCCGGTGTTCGGCGACGGCTTCGCCTGGTCCAGCCTCAATTGCGCGTACTGGCCGGTCAAGGCCACGGGAGCCCCGCACCGCATCGAGGCCAAGGGCGCCGCCCCGATCCTGGTGGTCGGCACCACCCGCGACCCCGCGACGCCTTACAAGTGGGCCCAGTCACTCGCCGCCCAGCTCTCCTCCGGCACCCTCCTCACCTACGAGGGCGACGGCCACACCGCGTACGGCCGCGGCAGTGACTGCATCGACACCGCGATCAACACCTATCTCCTCGACGGCACCCCGCCGGCCAAGGGAAAGCGCTGCTCGTAGCCCTCGCGGCCCCCACCCCGACCATGGTCGGGACCACTCCAGAAACTGTGTAGACTTGGCGACGCTGCTGCTCGCACCATGGTGCGCAGGGCGGTGCCGCCTTAGCTCAGTTGGCCAGAGCAACGCACTCGTAATGCGTAGGTCTCGGGTTCGAATCCCGAAGGCGGCTCTGTAGAAGCCCCAGGACTCACTCGCCGTGACCTGGGGCTTTTGCTTTGTTCGGGATCTCGCCCGTCGGCGTCTTGCGCGGCCACCCTGTGTGATCGGTCTCAGTTCTGGTCTCGGTCCGGTCCGGTCCGGTCCGGTCCGGCCCGGCCCGGCCCGGACCGGGGCCATGCGGGCCAGGCGGGCTACGCGTGTCAGGTATGCCCGGCGCCCAGGCATCAAGGCCTCCTCCTTCCGGCGCGTCGCCTCTCGGGCCGGGCCCGCCCCTTCGGCACCGTCGTCCGCGTGCCCCTTCCGCAACGGCGATCCGAAATGCTCTCGGATGACCCGCGGTCGGCAGTCCGGGTGGCCGAGACCGGTCCCCTTCCTCCGGGTCGGTTCGGGGAGCGTCGCCGATGAACGGGTCACCCCGTACGGGTCCGATACTTGTTTGCCGCTTCGGGATCCGGGACGATGTGGCTGGGGCGAATCGTCCTGCGGCGGCGGGGGTGTTGGGTGAGGATGGCCGCGGCGAGTGGGGGCGGTTGAATCATTCCTCAACGAATTTCGCAAGCGGGTTCTCCGTCGCCGAACGACAAGCCCCCTACCGCGGTACCGACACTTCGGTCGAAGACCTCGACGCCAAGCTCCGCACGCACACCGACGGCCGGAACGCCCTTGTCCACCCCTTCACTTGGAGCAGGACAGCGGACGACCTCCGCAAGCAGGCCAACCAAGCAGGCCAACCAAGCAGGCCAACCATTCGAAGGGCTCAGGCGCGGAGCACCGGTCAACGGCAACTCGATTAAGACCAGCATGATCATGCAACCCTAGAGAAGGCGGCTACCCATGAAAATTCGAGACCTGCACGATGAATTCACCGCGGACCGCGCCGCCGCCGAGCGTGCCTACTACGGCAAATACCTCACTCTTGAGGGAGTCTCGATCCGCACGGGTGAAAGCCAATACGGTACGCCGGTGGTGGACGTGTCGGACGTCCCCGGCGGCCCCCACCTCGCCATCTTCGTGCTGCCGTTCGACCACCGGATCAAGGAGTCGTTCCGGCTCGTACGAAGCGTCCCCCTGGGCGTCAACGTCACCGTCAGGGGGGAATGCCGGGTCTTCAGCGAGGACGGAACCGTGCTGGTCATCAAGGAGTGCGAAATCCTTTCCCCGTGAGTCGCTTTTGACCCCGGAATTCGACCTCTGGATTCGCCCGGAAACATCTGCGGTCGTGCCGGTGGCCCAGTAGGGGTGCAGGCTGAACTCGGCTGCGCGTATGGCCAGTTGCTCACCGCCGGGGCACGTGTGGGGGCGGCTACGTAGGGGTGTGGGCGTCCAAGGGCCGTCTGAGGTACGGGCGTTGGTCGATGCGCGGTACCTGACCCGGCGGTGGCTGTCCTGCTCGGCCGGGACGGCCATCGCCCCGAGGGTGTCTCGGGGCCGCCGGGCGCAGGACCCCCGACGCGCACCACGAGGCCGTCCCCCCCCTTGCCCCGCCACCGCCTGGACGCGCACGACCGAACGCGCCAGGCGGCTCCGCGCGCGACGGCGTGCCGGACGCCGGGAGCCAGGACCCGAGAAGCGAGCCCGGGAAGCGAGCCCGGGAAGCGAGCCCGGGAAGCGAGCCCGGGAAGCCGGACCGAGAAGCCGGACCGGGAAGCAGGACCGAGAAGCCGGACCGGGAACCGAAGGCCGATGGCCGGATCCGGATGCCGCGCACCGCCGACCTCCCCCGCCTGCCCCGGCGCAAAGCGTCCCAGAGCCGACCCTGGCCGGAGGGGGCCCAGCTCGCGGCCGGCCCGCCGGCCTGGCTGCCGGGGCTCGGCCTGGACGCGCCCGACCGGCGCCGGAACCCAAACTCCCACGGGATGCCCCCAATCGGAGTTGCGCAATCCGGCCTCCGACCGGCGCCGCAGTCGGACCTCCGGCACGGCAACTACCAGCCCAGACAGCCGAAATGGTCCGCCAGAGAACTGACGGACCATCATGAAGGGTTCGGCACACGCAGGTTGACGGCCTTCACAGGTCTCACACAGCCAACTACGCAGGTGCCGCCGGGGATCTTTGGCCCGATCGACGGGGTCCCGGGACACGCCCACTGCGGTGAACCGCCATACCCAGGAAGGGCCTGAACATGTACACTCGCCCGAAGATTGAACCTAGTGGATTCCGCCGTCCGAGCCCTGGCGAAGAGTCAGGACCCTGGCGAGGCCCACTTGACCTGGCGTCACCACTTCGTGGCGATGCTCATGGTCCGTAGGGGTTCAGGAAACTGGTCGGGGGGCTGGTGTGGTGGCAGCGGCTGCATGCGATATCGCCGAATTGATCGGCTTTGACCGCTTGGAAGGCCATGTCGTTCAGGGCGGAGGGGGTCTCAGGCGGGCGTGTTGTGCGGGCCTGACGGCACATTTCCTCAATGGTGTCATTCAGGGGATGGTGGCGGTATTTGGTGAACCAGCGCCGCTGTTGACGAGCCATCAGATCGTTGCGCCCCGCGTCCGAGGTCGACATGTTGTCGGCGTCACGGAACGGCCACTTCTTAAACCGCGATTGCCGACTCCATGCCCGCGCGCCAAGTCCGGCAGAGCGTAAACGATCAATCGATCACAAGAACTGGCTGACCATCACCATCAAACGGAGCTCGCGGAGCTCTGGTGATGCTAAACGCCGTCGTCGACACCCAAGTCTCATTGACGAGGTCCTGTCCCATGCTACCCGAGGGAAACTGGTGCCGCAAACCTTGCCTGCCCCTAGACGGCCAGTGGGCGATTTTTCTGAGCCAACGGTCCCCGCAGTCGATGAATTGGACCACCGCATTATTCATGCCCTCCGTATCGACGGGCGGGCGCCGTTCAGCCGGATCGCCGAGGTTCTGGGCGTCTCCACGCAAACGGTCGCCCGTCGTTACGGGCGGCTGAGCAGCGAGTTGTCGCTACGCGTTGTCGGGGTGGTGAACCCGAGGCAACCGTCGGGCGGGAAGTGGATTCTGCGGCTCACGGCCAGCCCGAACACCGCGCAGAATGTCGCGCAGAGCCTGGCCCGGCGGGACGACACCGCCTGGGTGCGGCTTATGTCCGGGGGAACCGAAATATGCTTCGTCATGAACTCCGCGGCGCACCACACCCTTTTGTTCCGCGAGATCCCTCGTGTCGCCAGCATCGCCGAGGTATCGGCGCACCGTCTGCTGCATACCTATCTGGGCGGTCCCACCGCATGGCAGGGTCACACCACCGCTCTCACCGACGGGCAGCAGGAACAGCTGCGCCGAACGCTCGACTCGCCTGACGTCGCCGACGAGCCCAAGTTCCGCGCGTCCCTGCCGCAGGGGGACTGGCACCTGCTGGCCGCCTTGCAGCGCAACGGCCGCATCAGCTACACCGATCTCGCCGCCGAGACCGGCCAGTCCTCGTCGACCATCACGCGTCGAGTCGCCGCATTACAGGCCAGTGGCATGCTCACTTTCGACGTCGAGATCAGTGCGGAGGTGTACGGCGTCACCACGCAGGCCCTGTTGTGGATGTCGGTCGCCCCCTCGCACCTGAATGAAGTGGCGAGCACCCTGATGCAACACAGGGAAATCGCCTTCCTGGCCTCCACTACCGGCCCGACCAACCTGGTGGCCCTCGTCCTGTGCAGGACTCCCAGTGAACTGCATGACTATCTGGCCCATGGTCTCAGCGCGTTGGACTCCATCCGCATGCTCGAAACAAGTCCTGTTCAGAGGACCCTGAAAACCTGTAGTCCTTTCCTGCAAAGCGCACAGCAGCCGCCGGCATAGCAATTCGGCGCGGCGCGGGTTCGAAGCTCCCGTCGGTCGACGAGTTCAGGGTTTCGGCAGCGTGCGAAAGGGCGGGTTGCCCGGGGGGAATCGCACCCCCGGCTCCCGTAGATCACGTAGATCACGTAGATCCGTAGTGTGAGCCTTGTTTCCTCCACCAGAGGTTTGATGACACGGCTGGCGCTGCGTGAAATGTGCCGTACCGCCGCACCTTTCGGACAGCGGCGGTCGCCGCGCCCCCACCGCGCTCTCCAGGTGAACTCCCCGCTGAAATCCCCATCCCCTTGATTATTCGTGAGGAATTCGAGGGGTTCACGAACAATCAAGGCGAGTGGACGGCCTCTCGGCAGCCTGGAGTGATCAGTGGGCGTAGACGAGGTGGGCGATGCGTTCGGCGAGCATGATCGTCGTGAGGTTGGTGACGCTGGACGGCACGTACGGAATGATCGACGCGTCCACGACGCGCAGGGCGTCGAGTCCGTGCACGGCTCCGCGCGAGTCGACGACGGCCCGAGGCGAGTCGGCGGTACCCATGGGGGCGGTGGAGGTGGGGTGGCCGTAGATGGAGAGGCCGGACTCGATCACCCGCGTCAACTGCTCGTCCTCGTCCGGCAGTTCGCGTGGCATCAGGAGCCCGGCGAGTGACGGCGCGAGGGCCGGGTCGCGGGCCAGATCACGGGCGATCCGTACGCCTTCGAGCATGCGCCGGCGGTCGCGTTCGGTGCCGAGGTAGTTGTGGTCGATCAACGGCTGGGACAGTGGATCGCGGTCGGTGAGGCGCACTGTGCCCTGCGCGTCGGGGAGTACGAGAGCCGTGGACAGGGCTATGACACCGCCGGGCGGCATGAACGGGGCCCCGTTGGGGTGCACGGCGACGACGTTCAGGTCGAGTTCACCGTCGGCGGCCTCGCTGGAGGCGGTCCACAGCAGCGCACCGAGGGCCGGAGTCATCTCCGCCTGCCCCGGGGCGAGCGCGTACACCGCGGGGCAGAAGGGATGGTCCTGGAGGTGTTGTCCGACGGGGAGGTCGGCGAGGGGCTCGATGCCGAGCGGCGCCAGTTCGCCGGCGGGGCCGATGCCGGAGCGCAGCAGGATCGCCGCGCTTCCGTAGGTGCCGCCGGAGAGGATCACCTCGTCGGCGTGGTGCGCGGTTCCGTCGGCGGTGAGCACGCCCGTCGCGCTGGTGCCGCGGAACAGGACCCGGTCGACGGTGACGCCGCCGTGCACGGTGAGGTTCGGACGGGCCCGCACCTCGGGGGTGAGGTAGACCAGTGCGGTGTTCTGCCGGACTCCGTCGAGGACGTTGACCGCGAAGGCTCCGACACCGCGCTGCTCGGCACCGTTGAAGTCGGCGATCCGCTTGTGGCCCAGGGCGACCGCGGCGTCGATGAACCCGCGGTGCGCGGGGGTCAGCTGGGAGTCGGCCAGTTGACGGACGGGCATCGGCCCGCTTCGGCCATGGAACTCGTCCTCGCCGGTGGGGGTGTTCTCCAGGTCGCGGAAGTACGGCAGGACGTCGGCGAAGCTCCAGTCGTCCAGCCCGCTCTCGACCCAGCGGTCGAAGTCGCGGGCGCGGGCGCGCAGGGCGGCGCCGGCGTTGACGGCGGAACTCCCGCCGATCACTTTGCCGCGCAGGGCCGCGACCTCGGGGCTCAGGTGCCCGCCCCGTGAGATGTATCCCCAGTCGTGATCGAGATCGGCGATGCGGTTGGCGTCGAGCAGAGATTCGGGGAACCGGGTGGGGCCGTAGTCGGGGCCGGCCTCCAGCAGCACGACGCGCCGGTCGGGGTTCTCGCTCAGGCGCGCGGCGAGCACGGCGCCTGCCGACCCGCCGCCGACGATCAGGACGTCGGACGGTTCGACGGAGTGGGACAAGGTAGGACCCTTTCGATGCGTGGGAGGGGGAGGGCGCATCCCGATGGCGAGCCGTCCCGGGCGACGTCGCACCCGCGCTCACGGCACGGATGTGAGCGTCGGACGTGAGCGTCGCCGGAACCGCTGTCAGGGTCGGCCGGCCGGCACGGGGAGCCCGTTCCGGATGACGCCCTTGTTCCGCATGAGGAAGTCGGCCAGGTAGCCGTCGTGCGGGACCGAGGGATCCATCCAGTAGGTGGGCAGGCTTCCCGCGTACACGTTGCTGATGGTCGGCTCGTCGAGAAGGCGGTCGACGAGCTGGTCGTCGTG
Source organism: Streptomyces sp. ASQP_92 (assembly GCF_025399895.1). GTDB lineage: Bacteria > Actinomycetota > Actinomycetes > Streptomycetales > Streptomycetaceae > Streptomyces. The sequence continues at coordinate 220,034 of NZ_JAODUA010000011.1, forward strand.
GGTCATCGCGTTGAGTACGAGCGTGTTCTTCAGCGGGTCCGTACCGGCCTCGCGCGTCCAGGGCGCGATCCACACGCAGGGGAACGGAAGTTCCACCGCTGCCTGCGGGGCGCGGGGATCGTCGAGTTGGTGGACGGCGGGCATCAACGCGGCGCTCCCGTCGCCGAGTTCGCCCACGATGCCGTCGCCGCCGAGCCAGGCCCGGGTGCCCGCGGCCTTCTTCAGCAGGTGCGTCTCGATCGCCCTGGCGACGGCGAGCGGCTGTACGGGGAGTACGGCCTTGTCGTCCTCGGGAGGCAGGGGCATCGCGGCGGACAGCCGTGCCGCGACGGCCTCGGCGAGCGGAGTCGGGTCGCCCTCCACGAAGATCGCCGTCGTGTTCACGCATCCCGTCCCGCCGTGACCGCTCACGGACGCGACGATCACGTCCAGGTGGTCGCGCCAGTCCACGTCGGCCGTGATGAGGATCTTCGACCGGCCCGGACCCTGCGGCAGCACCGTCGTGGCCTCGCCGTACTTACGGGTCACCTCCTCGCCGCCGTACACCATCCCCAGGTCGGCGCCGCGCAGAATGGCGTCGGCACCGGCGTGGTCGGTGGGCAGGAGCGCCACCTGATCGTCGGCGAATCCCGCGCTCCGCAGCGCCGTCACCAGCCGGTGCGGGGTGAAGGGATCACGGCTCGACGGGCGGATCGCGACGCGGTAGCCCAGCGCCAGCGCCTCCGGCCAGATGCTGTGGGTGCCGGGGTGGTTGCCCGCGGCGTGCACGGCGAACACGTCTCCGCGCCGCGTCCACACCGAACGCCCGGTCCGCGTCAGCGGATCGCGCCAGGTGTCGACCGCTCCCCGTGGGCGGGCGTACTGGACGCTCGCATGAGCCTTCGCCACCCGCTCGGCGACCGTCGTGGTCGCCGTGACGACGGAGGAGATCGGGACGCCGCCGACTCTGCTGACCGCGTGCTGGTACGCCTCGACGGTCAGGCCGTCGATCGTCGCGGTCGCGAAGAGCTCGGCCGCACGGGTCATCGCGTCGGCCCGTTCGTCGGCGGGCATGCCGCCGCCCCGGCGCAGCGCCGCCATGGTGCGGTTGACGAACAGCGGGGGCACCAGGCTCAGTTCGGCGAGCGTGGTCCCCGCCACATCGGTGACCTGCTGGATGTTCCGGGAGCGGTAGGAGCCCGTTGCGCCGAGCGCGGGCAGGTCGATCATCAGTAGACCCCTTCGATGACGTTCTCGTCGTCGAACACCGCGACCGTGCCGATGTCGGCGACCGAGTCCCCGACCAGGCCGTTCACCTGCGGAATCCGGGTGGCGAGGTCGCGCTCCAGGTTGCTGGGCAGCAGGAAGGACTTGCTGACGTGGTTGACCAGCACCCGGCCCCGCTCTCCGTAGGCCACCGGCTCGAGGCTCTTCGGGTCGACGACCGTGAAGGTCACGTAGGGGGAGAACGAGTCGAAGACGCACGGGTCGTCGACGGAGATCCCGGCGCGCTCGCCCGCGACCCCGATGATCATCGTGCTTCCGTACTCGCCGCACAGCGCGACATCGGGGAACACCTCGGTCTTGAAGAGGTGCCGGGTGTCGGCGTCCATCTGTGTGCCGCCCCACCTGATGCACTTCACCCGCTCGTTGACCAGGGCCGCCAACTTCTCGTCCCTGGACAGCCGTTCAAGCAGCGGCGGGGTGATGGTGAGCAGGCCGATGTCCTGCGTGCGCAGGACGTCGGCGGCCTGGTCGATGAGGTGCTGGGCGTAGGCGTCGACCTGGCCGAACTGGCCGCCGGCGATGAGCCGCTTCACCCAGCGCGGGTCGAGGTCGATCGTGAAGCCGTGGCGGCCATGCGTCACGGCGTGCCGTCGGAACAGGGTGCCCACGACGTGCGGCCCGGTCGGGATGATGCCCAGCCAGTTCTTTCCCCGCGGCACACCGTGACGGTCGAGGTTGGCATTGCTCCAACTCACCATGCGGTCGCGCCAGTCCCGCATCAGGACGACCCGCTTCGGGGCGCCGGTGGTACCGCCGCTCTCGAAGAACCCGATCACGTCGGACGGGTTCCGGTATCCCCGGGGAACCAGGTCCTCGCCACGGACGTCCCGCAGCTCCGAGGCCACGTTCGGGAAGAGCCGCAGGTCCTCGTACGTCTTGACGTCGGCTCGCGGATCGAAGCCGAGAGTGGCGGCTCGCTCCAGCCAGAAGGCGCAGCCGGTCTCGGGGTTGAAGTGCCACTCCATGGCGGCGCGTATGTATTCGTCGGGATCGGGCTGGACGTCGAAGGGAAGGTCCAGGATCTGTTCTGCGGTATGAGGCATTGTCTCTCCCTCATGCATAAGAGTCGGGTGTGTCGGGGCACGGCGACGGTGCCCCGACGTGGTGAAGGGCGGTGGACGCAAGGAGGGTTCGCCGCAGAGGAAGCGGGCGGAAGCGGCGGCTACGGTTGCAGCCGGCTCGTGCGCCACTCCTGCGCGGCGCGGTCGTAGCGCAGCCTGCGGTGCAGCCGGTCCGAGCTCGCGGACCAGAACTCGACGACGTCGGGCTGGAGTCGGTAGCCGACGAAGAACTCCGGCCGGGGCTGGGGCGCCCCGGTCAGTTCCAGGCGGCGTGCCCTGGCGCGCAGAGCCTCGACGTCCTCAAGGGGCTCGCTCTGTTCGGTGACCGTCGACATGGCGTGCAACGGGATCGCCCGGGCGGACCACAGGGCGTCCGACTCGGCTTCGGACAGCGGCACGGCGGGGCCGGAGAGGATGATCTGCTGACCGGTCTCCCTCCAGTACAGCAAGCCCGACGCCCACCCCGTGGCGGCGATTTCGCGTCCCTTCTGGCTACAGCTGTGGCTGGTGAACACCAGACCGAGGTCGGTGACCTCGATGATGGCGATCGTCCGGTTGGAGGCGCGGCCGCGGGAGTCGGCAGTGGCCAGCGCCATCGCGGTGGGCTCACGGACTCCGCTGTCCCGTGCCTGGGCGAGCCAGTCGCGCACCAGCTGGAGCGGCTCCGCCGGCGGCTTGTCGTACTCGGGGAAGGGGAGGTCGACCTTCCCGCTGAGGGACTCAAATCCACTCGCCTCCACCGCGGGCGCGCCCCTAGACATGGAGCGTCCCCTCGGCCACCAGGGCGGCGTGCCCGCCGACGTGGACCGAGCGGACCGACTCGCCGACGCCTTCGGCGGTCGCCCGCATCACCGACGCGCGTCCCATTTCCACGCCCTGGGTAATGGTGATCTCCTGCCCGTACTCGGCGAACCCGTGTCGGGCCAGGTGGATGGCGAGAGGCCCGGCGGCCGAACCGGTCGCCGCGTCCTCGACCACGCCGTAGGCGGGGGAGAACATCCGCGTCCGCCAGCCACCGTCCGCCTCGGCGAAGCAGTTGGCGGCCATGTCGGGGAAGTGCGAGAGGGCGCGGTGGTCCGGGTGGAGGGCGGACAGCGCGTCAACGTCGCTGAGCCCCACGAAGACGTGACGCGGCCCGTTGCGGTAGATCTCGACCGGGGCCGTCGACGACTCGACCCCGAGTGCGGCCAGGAGTTCCGGGGCGAGGTCGTAGGGCTTCGAGGTGGGAACCGGCTGCTCCATCCGCACCCACGCGGAGCCGTCGCGGGTACCGAGCTCGAAGGGGATGACCCCCATCGCGGTCTCCAGCCGCAGACTGTCGCGTTCCCAGGAGCGGCCGAGCGCGAAGGCGGTGCCGAGCATCGGGTGCCCGGCGAAGGGCAGTTCGTTCACCGGGGTGAAGATCCTGATGCGTGCGTCGCCGCCCTGCTGGGCCGGCAGCACGAAGGTGACCTCGGAGAGGTTCATCTCCTTCGCGATGCGTTGCATCGTCTCGCCGGTCAGATCCTCGCTGTCGAAGAAGACGGCGACGGGATTGCCCAGCAGCGGCTCGCGGGCGAAGGCGTCCACGACCATGTAGTGGTGCGTCATCGGCGCTCCGTGGTTTGTGCCGATACCGAGGGTCCGGCGGAGAAGGCAAGGCCGAGCGAGTCGATCCCCTCGGCCACGGCTGCGACATCGAAGCTGGTGCGGTGGTCGGGCGCGTACCCGATCAGCTCGGCCGCCCGGTTGGGGGGCAGCGGCTGATCGGCCGGAATGTCCGAGTCCCACCACATCACCGCGCCCCAGCGGCCGCGTTCACGGTCGGCGATCCACAGCTTCAGGTGCAGTCCCCTGACCTCGCGCCACGGCTCGACGGAGCCGTCGCGGAGATCCTGCTCCAGGGATTCGATGGTCTGGTGGGACCTGGCCAGGTCCCACCAGACGACATCCACTCTCATCGACCGAGCACCCCCTGTATCGCCTCGCTGATGATGCGCGGGCCGTCGACGGTGAGCACCGACTCGGCGTGGAACTGAACCGAGGCGAAGCCGGGCCCGCGGAGCGCGTTCACCTCGCCGGTCTGCTCGTCCCGGCTCACCTCGACCACACCGATCCCCTCGACGTTTCGCTTGCTCACCGCGCTGTGCGCGGCGAACGTGTTGTAGAAGCCGACGCGTTCGCGCAGGCCGAACAGGTCGATCTCGCGCTGGACACCCTGGTTGGGTACCTCGCGGCGTTGCAGGTCGAAGCCGAGCCGCATGCTGAGCACCTGATGGCTCAGGCACACGGCCAGCATCGGCCGGTTGCTCGCCAGGGCGGTGTCGACGGACTGCCGCAGCTTGGCGATCTTGGGGTGGGAGGTCATCCGGGGATCTCCCGGACCGGGGCCGAAGACCGTGAGGTCGTAGGCCGACACGTCGTACGGCTCGTCGAAGCGGCGGACCTCCACGGAAAGACCCAGGGAGCGCAGCTGCTGGTCGAGCATCGCGGTGAAGGTGTCTTCCGCGTCCACGACCAGGGCCTTCGCGCCGCCCAGCAGGGCCCCGGCCGGCGGGCGGTCGCCCTTGTCGCGGAGCCAGAAGCTCGCGATCCGCTCGTTGCGGCGATCCAGGGCGGCGAGGACCTCGGGGTTGGCCGCATAGCCGGAGTGCTGGTCCGACTTGAGCGCGTTGAGCAGGGTCGCCAGCTTGATGCGGGTCTCGGCGACCTCGGCCATCGGGTCGGAGTGGCGCACCAGAGTGGCCCCCACCGAGATGTTCATCCGGCCGCCGGGATCGATGTCGGCCGTCCGGATCAGGATCGCCGAGTCGAGCGTCTGCCGTCCGCCCGCGTCCCGTCCGATCAGCGCGGCGACCCCGCTGTAGTAGCCGCGTCCGTTCGGCTCGTTGCGCCAGATGACCCTGGCGGCGCTCTCCAGGGGGCTTCCGGTGACCGTCGGGGCGAACATCGTCTCGTGCAGGACCTCCCGCACATCGCGGCTGGTCGTGCCCTCGATCAGGTACTCGGTGTGCGCCAGGCGGGCCATTTCCTTCAGGTACGGCCCGTGGACACGGCCCCCGTCGTCGCAGAGCCGGGCCATCATCTTCAGTTCCTCGTCGAGGACCATGTAGAGCTCGTCGGTCTCCTTGGTGTCGGCGAGGAACTCCATCACCCCCTGCAAGGTGGGACCACCGGACGGATACCGGTAGGTGCCGCTGATCGGGTTCATCACGGCCGAGCCGCCGGCGAGCGAGATGTGGCGCTCCGGTGTCGCACCGACGAGCGTGTTGCGGCCGGTGTGGATGATGAAGGTCCAGTAGGCCCGCTCCTCGCGCTCCAGCAGACGCCGGAAGAACGACAGGGCGCTGGTCAAGGAGTAGTCGCCGATGTCCGCGACGAACGAGCGCTTCATCACGAAGTTGGCGCCCTCGCCGGTACCGATCTCCTCGGTGACGATCTGGCGCACCATCTGCGCGTAGGCGGCGTCGTCCACGTCGAAGTGTCCGTCGCTCACCTCCGTCGGGACCTGCGGAAAGCGGGCAAGCGCTTCGGTGACCGGCACCGAGTCGCGAGCGGTGAGGCTCATCCCGAGCAGGGGCGTGGCGTCGTCCCGTGCGGCGAAGCCGCGGTCGGCCAGTTGCCGGTAGGGGACGAGCACCAGCGTGTCGAGCGAGGGACCCGGGGTGCGGTCGTCGGCCACCGGGATGTCGTCGAGGGACTTGTACTCGGTCACCGGCCCGCTCAGGACGTCCAGCGTGCCGGGGGAGCCGCTCTCGGGGCGGTGGATGATCGCGAAGGCGGGCAGTTCCAGGGCGAGAACCTGCCGCAGGAGGTCACTCATGCGAGCACGTCCTCGGAGGTGACCACCATGGCGCAGGACCTTGCCGCGTATTCGAGGGTCAGCCGGTGGTGGACTTCGGAGAAGTCGCCGAGCGCGTCGGCGACCAGGAAGGGCTGGATGTCGTTGGAGAACGCGTCCAGCGCGGTCGACAGCACACCGATGTGCGCGTAGACGCCGCACACGATCAACTGGTCACGCTTCAACGCACGCATACGCCGCATCAGTTCCGACTTGAAGAACGCGCTGTAGCGCCACTTGGTGCTCATCCAGTCGTCCGCGTCGGGTTCGAGTTCGGGCACGACCGCGCGTTCGGTCTCGTCGGTGCGCATGCCGGGGCCCCAGAAGTCCTTCAGGAGCCCGCGCTGTTCGTCCGTCATGCTGCCGGGCTGGGCGGTGTAGGCCACCGGCACACCCAGCGCACCGCAGCGCTTCTTGAGATCGGCGATGGTGCGCACCAGTTCACCGCGCATGCCTTCCTCGAAGGGATTGAGGAAGTAGCGCTGCATGTCGTGGATGAGGAGCACGGCCCGATCCGGGTGGACGGTCCAGCGCACGGCGTTTTCGGGCAGCGCATACCTCGGCGGCAGGCTGTAGGGCGTGATCGGCGGTATTCCCGTCATGACAGGGCTCCCCTTCTAGGAATCTCAATACCCGGACCACGCCGAGACCACGTCGATGGCCTGGCGGGTGTTGAGTCGCGGGTCACACAGGCTGGTGACGGGGCCCGAGCCCAGCTCGGCCGTGTCCACCACGCACTCGGTCACGTCGTCGGGGGTCGCCTCCAGATGGAGCCCCCCGGCCGGAACCCCCGCCAGGTCCAGGACCCGCCGGAAGCCGCGGACTTCCCGGGCGACGTTGCCCACGAGCCGGTATTTGGTGCCGTCGGGCGCGGAATCGGTGTTCCCGTGCATCGGGTCGCTGAGCCAGATCACCGGGTGCCCGGCCGACCGCACGGCCTCGACGAGCCGGGGCAGCCTGTCGGCGACGAGGTCGGCGCCCATGCGCACGATGAGTGAGAGCCGGCCCGGCTCCCGCTCCGGGTCCAGCCGGTCGCACAGCTCGACGATCTCGCCGGGGGTCATGGACGGGCCGACCTTGCAGGCGACCGGGTTGATCACCTGGGCGAGCAGGGCGACGTGCGGGCCGTCGATCTGCCGGGTCCGCTCGCCGATCCACGGCCAGTGGGTGGAGCTGAGCCAGCGCCGACCGCCGTCGAGCTCGCGGAGCATCGATACCTCGTAGTCCAGGAGCAGCGCTTCATGGCTGGTCCAGACGGCGGACGCGTCGAGCCGGGGCGCCGGCCCGACCCAGCCGAGCTGCATCATGATCTCTCTCGCGGCCATGTAGCCCGTGAGCATGCGCAGGGGATCGGGGCGCCTGCTCTCCTGGGTGGGCTCCGGCCCGTTGATCATGTGCCCGAAAAATGACGGCAGTTCGGCGTCACCGAGCTTTTCGAACCGGCTGGATCGGGGCTTGGAGAACTGCCCCGCGATACGCCCGACCCGCAGCGTCCGCTTGCCGGTGGCGGTCTCCAGGTTCTGGGCGAGCAGATCGATGAGCCCGGCCTTGCCCTGGATGTGCGCGGCCGTGCACTCGGCCGGGTCCTCCGCACAGTCCCCGGCCTTCAGCACCTGCATCTCGCCGGTGGCGACGCGGGCCAGGTGGGAGCTGAGCTTCTCCACCTGGGCCGGGGTCACCAGCGGTGTGACGGACGACAGTATCGCTCGGACGAGCTCGACCTGGGGCGGATTGTCCCATTCGGGCTGGTGCCGCGCCCCGGCCCTCTCGATGTCGGCGAGGGTGTTTCCCATACGACCTTCTCCATTGATTGATAGGAAGACGCCCGGCGAAAGGCGTTCAGGTCGGTATGTCGGCCCGCTTGACCTGAGGAACGGCGATGCCCAGAGCCCTGAACTGCTGGCAGGGGTTCATGAACTCGCGCTGGCTCTTGATCTTCCCGTTCTCGAACAGGAAGGAGTGCAGGAAGTGGTTGCGGTAGTGGCCGTCGGGGTAGTCAGCGAAGCGGATCGTTCCCTCGCCGTCGCATTCCACCCAGAACCGGTTGGGGTCCTGCGTGTCGAAGATCTCGATGTTCGTCCAGACCCAGTCGGGGAAGCACTTGAGTGACCATTGGCCGTGGTCACCCAGTCGGTCCCGGCCCGTGATGACGATCGGCTCTCCGGTCTCGGTCGTCCAGAGACCGCCGGTGCCGTCCTCGGTGAACAGAAGGTGCCGGCGCAGGCGGTCCTGCCCGCGGGTGTTCATGTACTGCTCCACGATGGCGCGGTTGCTCGCTCGCGTTTCCGCTTCGCTGCGGGACTTCGCCAATGTGTCGGTTATTTCAGCGGTGCCGGTGTTGTCGACCATCGCAACTTCCTGTAGTGCCGAGGTAAAGCGGGACAGCCGCGCACACAAGGGCAGGCTCCTGCGGTCACGACGACGGGCGAAAGAGCACCGTCACGCATGGGTTCACGAGATTCCTCTTGAACTCGCCTGCCGTGTACGGCGGGTTATGTGAGGACTGTGCTCAGCCGTTGGCCGGTTCGGGAAGCGGATCACCGCTGTCTGGCCGAAAAGTTCCAGTGGGCATGACCGCCTGAGGGATCTACTCCATGGTCTGGCGGATCCACTCCATGGCCGGGGCCGCTTCGCTCGAGCGTCGCTCCACCAATCGTTGCTCAGGGCGACCGTCGGTCGGCTCGTTCACCGGTCGGCCTGCGTTCCTCTTCTCTCTGTGTCTCCTGTGCGAGGGGCGCCCGCGCCTCCTGCCGGCAGCCCGGAACTCCGGCCCGCCGCCGGGGCCCGGACCTGCGCCGCCGCCCTGGTCGCCGCCGTGGGGCGGAACCGCGCATCCGACGTGAATTTCGGCCACCCGAGCCCCACTCGATGGAACGAACCAGCCAATACGGCGCCACGCGCGGTGACCGACCTGGAGAACCCCTAGATTCCGGATGCGCACCGAACACCCCGATGGCGTCCGTATCGAAGAAATCGGAAAACCATCGCCCGAGCGTCGGCCGCGATCACCCAGGTATTGCTTGAGAAACCCCACACAAAACGCTTGCCCAACCAGAAGGAATTCCGATGAAGCGTATCGGTGAACATGCGGTGGTGCTGGGCGCGAGCATCTCGGGTCTGCTCGCCGCCCGGGTGCTCTCCGAGGCATTCGACCGGGTCACGGTGGTAGAGCGCGACGAGCTGCCGGACGGGCAGCGGACCCAGCGGCGAGGCGTGCCGCAGGGCCGCCACGCCCATGGCCTGCTCTCCAAGGGAGCCAAGATCTTCGAGGAGCTCTTCCCCGGGATACTCGACGACTTCGTCGCCGGGGGCGCGCCCGTCATCGACGGACCCGCGGAACTGCGGATGCGCCTGGGCGGCCACTTGCTGTGCATGGACGGCGAGTACGCCGACCTGTCCCGCACCTACCAGCCGAGCCGGCCGCATCTGGAGAGCGGGCTCCGCGCCCGGATCGGGGCCATCGCCCACATCAAGGTGATCGACCAGTGCCAGGTCACCGGGTTGCGAACCACCCCGGACCATGGCGCGGTCACCGGTGTGGGGGTCAGGTACCAGGGCAGCGGCTCCGAGGACGTGATCCCGGCCGATCTGGTGGTGGACGCCACCGGCCGGTCAGGACGGACCACCAAGTGGCTGGTCGAGATGGGGTACGAGCCGCCGGCCGAGGAACGCATCGACGTCGACATCATGTACACCAGCCGGTATCTGCGGCCGGCCCCCGGTTCGATGGGCCGCGAGAAGGTCGTGATCATCGGGCACGCGCCGGGGAGCCCCATGGGCGCGGAGTTCCTCGAGGAAGAGGACGGCCGCTGGGTCCTGACGCTGATCGGCTACCGCGACCACCATCCGCCGACCGACCCGGCCGGGTGGGTCGAGTTCGCCAGGCCGCTGGTTCCCGACCACGTCTTCGCGGCGATCCGCGACGCCGAGCCGCTCAGCGAGATATCCGCGCACCGCTTCCCGGCGAGCGTGCGCCGCCGCTACGAGAAGCTGACCCGGTTCCCGCGCAGGCTGGTGGTGGTGGGTGATGCGATATCCAGCTTCAACCCCATCTACGCCCAGGGGATGACGGTCGCCTCGCTCCAGGCGATGGCGCTGCGCGACTCGCTGAGCGGTGACCTGGATCAGGTCGCGCAGCGATTCTTCCGCAAGGCCGCCAAGCCCATCGGTGTCGCCTGGCGGATGGCGACCGGCAGTGACCTGGCCCTGCCGCAGATCGAAGGCCCGAGGCCGCTTCCCGTGCGGCTCATCAACTCCTACATGGACAAGGTGCTCGCCGCGGCCGAAACGGACATGGCCGTGGCCGAGAAATTCCTGAAAGTCCAGTACTTGCTCGAACCGCCGACGACATTGTGCACCCCGGGCATGATGTGGCGCGTTTTGGTGGGAAATCGCCGACGGCGCTTCCCGGCACCAACCCATTAAGGGAGGCAATCACATGCCCATCACCATCGCCGATAAAGTCCTGCGGCTCTCCATGACCACGTTCCCGTTCATCGACGCGTCACAGTTCTTCCCGGCGCTCTCGACGTACAAGGTCGACAGGGTCTTCGATCTCACCGAGTTCGAGGAGGCCATGAAGCACTTCTTCCGGGGAAACCCGATCTTCTCGAAGTGTCATCTGGTGGAGCTGACCTTCGACAGCCCCGAGGACTTTCCCCTCTCGTCCTTCCAGGCGCTCCTCGCCGAGAAGTACGAAAGCTACTACGACAGCTTCATGGTCGCTTCCGTCACCTACCGCTCCGACCCGCACCTCCAGGGCATCTTCACGTGCGTGCCGTTCCCGTTGCAGGACGGATTCAAGTGCTTCCACCTGCACCAGGCGCTGATGAAGACCATGAAGACCCGGCAGGACGGCTTCCGGATCGCCCAGAGCCTCGAAGAGCTGGGGATCCGGTCCGACGAGCTGGCGGACTTCCTGCCGCCCGTCGAGACCACCCCCTCCGGTGCGAACAAGGAGCTCCCGGTCTCGTTCGCCGAAAGCCCGGGAGCGCCGGCCAAGATCGGCCCGTTCCTGGACCGGATGAGGGGGGATCTCCACGAGCGCGGCAGCGAGAACATGCTGATCCTCAAGAACAGCCTGTACTCGCCCAAACTGCCCCTCGGCAACTCGCTCCAGTTCCTGACGGTGCCGGGAGACGTCGTCGCGCGAAGCACGGGCATCCAGATCCGTGACCACTATCGCGCCGAGGAGCAGCGGCACATGGAGCAGCTGTCCCGCATCGAGTCGCGCGAGGAATTCATCGAAGCCGGGCGGGCCAGGATCGGCAATCTGATCGCCACGCCCAACGTCTTCTGCGTCAACAACTACGGCAATGTGTCGGCGCACGACGGCTCGGAGATCCAGCCGGAGCGGGGCCTGCTCATGCGGTACGAGTGGCACATGCCGACCATCGTGCTGGGCATCACGGCGGGCGAGAGGTCCGGACTCTCGTGGACCATCAGCATTCGTGACAAGGCGTTCAACTTCGCGACCGTTGCCCGCACTTCCCCGCAGGGGGACATCGCGATGGCGGTCGGAAGCAACCCGGCGGCGTCCGTCGCCTGAGCCGCCGCCTCGCGTGCCACTGGTGTGCGCGCGCCGGATGAGGAGGCGCGGGCTCCCGGCGGTGCGGGAGCCGTCGCGAGAGCGGCCGCGAACGCCCGACGCGACCCGAACCGGCTGACGTCAGCGGCCGGGGCCGTTCTCACCCCCGAGCTTCCACACTGAAGGGGCTCGACGCGTCGGCCGCGGCGCCGGCCATACCTCACGGCCCGCTGCCTCAGCCGAACTCCCCCCGGGTTCGGCTCGGGAAGCGTCCGTGACGTGCGAGAACGAGCAGCGTGCGGCCCGCCTGGACGTTGACGGACCGTCAATTGCCGCTCGTACCGCACCCGTCGGGTGGTCAGGGGTTCACGCCCTTGGCCACCCGACCGCATGCCTGCCTCCGCCGCACCTGGGGACACTTACCCGGTGGACGCGCCGGCGCGATCCGCCACGATGCCGCGAACAGACCCGAGAGGCCTTCCCATGAGCAACCCCGCCCTCCAGACGTTAACCCTCGCCGAGGACCTGAGCATCACTCGGATGGGATACGGAGCGATGCAGCTGACCGGCCCCGGTGTCTTCGGACCACCCAGGGACCGCACCGAGGCGATCGCCGTGCTGCGCACAGCGGTCGAGCTCGGCATCACCCACATCGACACCAGCGACTTCTACGGGCCGACGGTCGTCAATGAACTGATCAGAGAGGCCCTGCATCCCTATCCGGCCGATCTGCACATCGTCACCAAGGTCGGTGTCCGCCGCAGCTCTACCGGCAACTGGATCACCTCCCTGGACCCCGCGGACCTCAAAGCCCAGGTCCACGAGAACCTGCGGCACCTCGGCCTGGAGACGCTGGACGTGGTCAATCTGCGCACGGCGTCGTTCGGCGGTGGGGGGTCCTCCGTCGCCGAGCCGTTCGCGGCCCTTGCCGACCTGCGGGAGCAGGGCCTGATCCGTCACCTCGGCCTCAGCGGGATCACCGGGGCCCAGCTCACCCAGGCCCAGGCCATCGCGCCCGTGGTCACCGTGCAGAACCAGTACAACCTGGTCGACCGCGCCGACGACGACCTCGTCGATCGCTGCGCCCAGGAGGGCATCGCCTACGCCGCGTTCTTCCCCCTGGGGGGCGGATTCCATCCGCTGCGGTCGCGGACCGTGCGCGACGTCGCCCGCCGCCTCGACGCGTCCGAACACCAGGTGGCGCTCGCCTGGCTGCTGCGGCGCTCGCCGTCGATGGTGCTGATCCCCGGCACCTCCAGCGTCGCGCACCTTCGGGAGAACGTCGCCGCGGCCGGCCTTCGGCTGCCCGACGAGGCGATCGCCGAACTCGACGCCATCGGGCAGTGACCCCGCAAGCCCCGCTTCGGCGCCGGGCGTTGGGGGGTGGGCGTGAATATCCACCATCGGACGGTCGCCGATGGAACGAGTCCGTCAATATCGCGTGACAAACACCCTTCGGAACGCCGACCGCCTTTACTGAGAGACGAAGCCGCTCGTTCCGGCAGTCGCCCTTTCCCAGCGCTTACAAGAACGCATGAGCGCGGCCACGGCCGGCCCGCTCGCCCCCATGGACAGCAAGGACGCACACGGGTTGGCGTCCTACACGAGAGATGGAACAGCCAGTGACCACCAATCGCACCCTCGTCATTGTCGCCCACCCGAACCTCGCCGAATCCCGCGCGAACGCCAACCGGCTCGCCGAGATCAAGGACTTGGACAACGTCACCGTCCACGACCTCTACGAGACCTACCCCGACTCCAACATCGACGTCGCCCGCGAGCACCAGCTGCTGCGCGAGCACGACATCATCGTTCTCCAGTTCCCGGTCTACTGGTACAACGTCACCTCGATGATGAAGGCCTGGTTCGACGCGGTGCTGGTGCACGGCTTCGCCTTCACCTTCGACGGTTCCGCCTCCGAGCTGAGCGGCAAGAAGACGTGGCTGGCCGTCACGGTGGGCAGCACCCCGGAGACCTACGCCGCGGACGGCCTCGCCCGACGCCCCCTCGACGACTACCTCGCCCCGGTCACCCAGACGCTGGAGTTCTGCCAGCTCGACTACCAGGGTTTCCACGCCATCTACGGCATGATCTTCGAAACCTCGGACGAGACCCTCGCCCTGGACGCCAAGGAATACCGCAGGCTCCTCGCCAACAGCGAGACGCCGGTCGGCTGACCCCGATCAGTCGTGACCTCCCCGGGTTTCACGATTGACCTCGTTTCCCATGACGGCCCGCCAGTTCACTGGCGGGCCGTTTGGGTGCCCCTCTCCGCCGGAGCCCCGCCCGTTCAGCGCACCGTGCGGATGCGGCGTACCAGGAGGGAGCCGGTCAGCGCGATGGTGGAGGCCAGGGTGTACAGGGAGCCGTAGCCGCCCAGGTGGGTCACTATGGGGGCCGCTATCGCGGGGGCCAGGACCTGGGGGAGGGCGTTGGCCGTGTTGATGACGCCCAGGTCGCGGCCGTGGTCGGCGGTGCTGGGCAGGACGTCGGTGAGGAGGGCGAAGTCGACGGATGTGTATACGCCGTAGCCGACGCCCAGCACCAGGGAGGCGACCACCGCGCCGGTCCAGGTCTGCCACACCGCGAGCAGCAGGGTCGCCGCCGAGATGACGAGGCCGGACCAGACGACGAAGACCTTGCGCCGGCCCGTGCGGTCCGACCAGATGCCGCCGATCACCACCGTGCCGAGCAGTGTGACCGCGTCCAGCGCCGTCAGGATGAGCACCCCGGTGTCCGCGTCGCCCTCGTAGTGCACCGCGTCGGTCAGGTAGTAGAGCAGGTACATCGTGCTGATCGAGTACGACAGGTTCATCAGGAAACGGGTCAGCCAGGCCCACCCGAAGTCGGGGTGGAGGCGCGGGTCCACCCAGAAGCGGGTCAGGAAGTCGCGCCAGATGAAGGGGGGTTGATCCGCGGCCGGCAGCGGGGTGTCCCGGCGCATGGCCATGTACGGGACGGTTGCCAGGAGGGAGAAGGCGGCGCAGGCCAGGTAGCCCGAGGTGATGCCGCCGGCCGCCGTCGCCAGCGCCGTGCCCACCAGGATGCCGCCGACCTGGGACACCCCGAGCCAGCCTCCGACCAACCCGCGCCGCCGACGCGGCACTTGGTCGGGCACGGCGGCCGTCAGCGCGGCGAACGAGGCGTTCAGGGCCAGTTGCACCAGGCACCAGCCCGCCGTCATCGCCGCCACGTTCGGCGCCCACGCCAGCGCGAGCAGGCCCGCCACTCCGCCGGCCCCGCCCGCCACGACCCACGGGATTCGCCGTCCCACCCGCGCCGTCGTACGGTCGGACAGCGCGCCGAACACCGGGTTCGCCACCATCGACACGGCCGCCCCAACGCCCGTGACAAAGGCGAGCGTTGAGGTCTTGTGGCCCGGCGTGAAGTGTTCCGCCTGGCGGGCCAGGAGCAGTTGCAGCGGGCCGAACCAGCCCACCCACACCCCCAGGTTGGCCAGCGACAGCGCCCCCACCCAGCGTCCGCCGGGCGCCTCGACGGCCTCCCCCGCCACGGCGCCCGAGGCTCTGGCCCCGGGCTCGGCCGTCACCGGGCGACCCCGTCGGCGCTCTTGCCCGTACCCTTCCCGTCGCCCCGTACGACGTCCCGGTACCACGCGTACGAGTCCTTCGGCGTGCGCGTCAGCGTCTCGTAGTCGACGTGGACCAGGCCGAAGCGCTGCCGATACCCCTCCGCCCACTCGAAGTTGTCCAGGATCGACCAGATGAAGTAGCCGCGCACGTCGACGCCTTCCGCCATCGCCCGGTGCAGGGCGCGCAGATGGCCGTCGTGGTACGCGATCCGCCGGGTGTCGGCCACTCGGCCGCCCGCCTCCGGGTCGGGGCCGTCCCCGTACGAGCAGCCGTTCTCGGTGATGAGGACGGGCGGGAGGGCGTCGCCGTATCGCGCGCGGAAGGTGACCAGGAGTTCCCGCAGGCCGTCCGGGACCACCGGCCAGCCGAAGTCGGTGCGGTCGTGGCCCTCGATCTCGTGCAGGCCGAACGGCAGGTCCGGCGGCAGTTCGATCCCGGCGAGGCTGGTCACGGCGTCCGGCTTCGGCGCGCCCACCAGCGCCGGGTTGTAGTAGTTGATCCCGTACCAGTCGAGCGGGGCCGAGATGACCGACAGGTCCTCGGCGACCGGCCCGGGCATCAGCTCGGCCCAGCCCTCGGGGTAGGCGCCGGTGAGGATCGGGTCGGCGAACAGGCGGTTCATCAGCGTGTCGTACAGCTCGGCGGCCGCGCGGTCCTCCTCGCCGTCCCCGGCCGTCCACACCGGACTGTGCGAGGCGGCGATGCCGATCTCGCGCGCCCCGGCCGCCCGCAGCGCCTCCACTCCGAGGCCGTGGGCGAGCAGTTGGTGGTGGGCCGCGGGCAGCGCGTCGAAGATGAGGCGTTTTCCGGGCGCGTGCTCGCCGAGCCCGTAGCCGAGCAGGGTGATCTCGGCGGGCTCGTTGAGGGTGATCCAGCGCGGCACCCGGTCGCCGAGCCGCTCCGCCACCATCGAGGCGTACGCGGCGAACCGGTGCGCCGTGTCCCGGCTGAGCCAGCCGCCGCGCTCCTCCAGGGCGAGGGGGGTGTCCCAGTGGAAGAGGGTGGGGACGGGGGCGATCCCGGCGGCGCACAACTCGTCGACCAGCCGGTCGTAGAAGTCCAGGCCCCGCTGATGGGCCGGGCCCTCGCCGGTGGGCTGGACGCGGGACCAGGCGACGGAGAACCGGTAGGCGCCGACGCCCAGCCGGGCCATCAGCGCGACGTCCTCGCGGTAGCGGTGGTAGTGGTCGGTCGCCACGTCCGCGTCGGAGCCGTCCTTGATCCGGCCCGGCTCCCGGGTGAACGCGTCCCAGGTGGTGGGCCCCCGGCCTCCGGCGTGCACGGCGCCCTCGATCTGGAACGCGGAGGCGGACACCCCCCACAGGAAGCCGGGCGGGAAGGCGGGCAGCGGCGGCAGCGGCGTCATGGGGGAACTTTTGGGCCCGGGGGCGGCTCCTGTCAATGGAAAGTGAATAAGTTTCAGGTTTCCCGTGTTCGGGCGGCCCATGCGGCGAGGGGGCACGGACGGTCGACTCGGGAAGTCGGGTGAAACATGATGGGGGGCCCGGCGCGTCATTGGGGTGTAGGGGGAGAACGAGCGGGTGGGGGCGGGGCGGTTCGTGAGGCAGTCGTGGTGGGGGGCGCAGGCAAGACCGGCAGGGTTGGGCCGGTCGCCCCGCGCGGAGGAGTTCATCGAGTTCGCGTCCGGGCGTGCGGGCCAGCTCTTCCGTTCCGCATGCCTGCTGACCAGCGGGGACACCCATCTCGCGGAGGATCTGGTGCAGGAGACGCTGGGGCGGATGTACACGCTGTGGGGGCGCGTCGCCACCATCGACAACCCCGCGGCCTATGCGCAGACCGTCCTCGTACGGACCTTCCTCACCCACCGCCGACGCCGCTCGGCCACCGAACGGCCCCTCGGTGAGCTCCCCGACCACGCGGCCGCCACCGGCGCGGACCCGGCCCTGCGGGTCGCCCTGCTCGACGCGCTCGGCGGGCTCTCGCCCAAGGACCGGGCGGTCATCGTGCTGCGGTACTGGGAGGACCGCAGCATCGAGGAGACGGCCGACGTCATGAACGTCAGCTCCGCCGCGGTCCGCACCCGCTCGGTGCGCGCCCTCGCCAAGCTGCGGGAGCGGCTCGGCGGCTCGCTCCCCGAATACGCCTCCTCCTGAGCGTCAAGTGCCGCGCGGGGGGCGGCACTTGACCGGCTCAGCTCCATATGTCCAGGTACCAGAACGGGAAGGTGTGGTTCCCCATGCCCTTTGAGGATCGGCTCGGCGAGGCCATGCGCCACACCGGGGACAGTTTCGAACTCGGTGACCGCCGCGACGTCGTGGAGTCCGGCCTGGTCCGGGGCCGCCGGCGGCTGGCCCGGCGCCGCACGGCCGCCGTCACCGGCAGCGTGCTCGCCCTCGCCACGGTGGGGCTCGGCGGCGCGTACGCCACCGGTCTGGTCGGCGACGACGGCGGGGGAGCGGCCGTGGCCGCCTCGTCGGAGCCGGCACGACCGACGCAGCTGACTCAGCCGCCCGGCCAGGACATCCGGGGCGAGCAACTGGTCACCCTCCTCAAGTCGCTGCTGCCGCCGGGCACGGTGACCAAGGAGAGGGGGAGCGGCCCGGGGGATCGTGAAGGCGTCGGCAAGCAGGGCGCCGCGTCCATGGCCTCCGCGTCCGCCGTGTTCGACGACGGCAAGGGCGCCGGACAGGTCGCGCTGGCCGTGAGCAGGGTCGATCCGGCCGAGGAGTCCAGCGGGGAGCAGGTGAGATGCCCCGCCAAGGCGTTCGTGGACTACGACGCCTGCACGTCCGAGAAGCTGGCCGACGGCTCCCGGTACATGCTGCTGCGGGGCTATGAGTACCCCGACCGGCGCGAGCCGACCAAGGAGTGGCGGGCCGTCCTGCTCACCCCCAAGGGCGCGCTGGTCGACGCGAGCGAGTGGAACGCGGCCGCCGAAAAGGGGGGCGCGATCACCCGGGACACCCCGCCGCTCACCGCCGAACAGCTCAAGGCGCTGGTCACCTCGCCCAAGTGGCTCCCGGTCGCGGACGCCCTTGACGCACCCGAGAAGACGCGCCCGACCGGCGCCGCCTCGCTCTCCGGCGACGCGATCCAGAAGCGGTTCCTCGCGCTGCTCCCCGCGAAGAAGCACTTCAAGATCGTGGAGAAGGGCAACCAGGACGGCTACGCCTTCGCCGTGGTCGACGACGGGCGGGGCAAGAGCCTCGTGCAGATCAATGTGCAGCGCGGGATGTCCGACGTCTCCCCACGCGGCGAGACCTCGACCCTGCCGGACGGCACCTTGATCGGCCTGGAGAAGGCGCCGGGCGAGAAGGGGGGTGCGGGGGTCGTCTCGTGGACCGCGGACACCGTACGCCCCGACGGGTTCCGCGTGGTGGTCTCCGCCTACAACGCGGGCAACCAGAACAAGGCCGCGACCCGCTCCGAGCCCGCCCTCACCCTGGACGAGCTCAAGGGGATCGCCCTTGACCCGGGGTGGCGGACGCGAGGGTGAGCGCGGGGGCGCGCTTGACGTGGCCGGGCCTCGACCCTGCGGTCCGTGCCCGCGTCTCGCGCAGTTCCCCGCGCCCCTAACCCCGCTCAATCCCGCGGACCGTGCCCGCTTCTCGCGCAGTTCCCCGCGCCCCCAAAACCCGCCTTCGTCCGCGGACCGTGCCCGCTTCTCGCGCAGTTCCTCGCGCCCCTTAACTGCTCGGTGCGGGGCAGCATGGGCATACCTAGCCCGTCCGGCGATTGAGGACGAGCGCCCTTAAGGCGCGATGCGGGGTCTGGGGCGGAGCCCCAGGAACCCCCTTTCGGCTGCGGGTCGTGGTCGCTTCTCGCGCAGTTCCTCGCGCCCCTGGCAGGACCGGTGCGGGCCAGTGCAGGCAACCTCAGCCCGTCCGGCGATTGAGGACGAGCGCCGTTCAGGCGCGATGCGGAGCCTGGCCGCGCCGCAGGCTACTTCGCGTCCGAGTAGCGCTCCACCACCGCCGTCGTGAACGGGAAACGGACCGGTGTGTCCCCGAAGGCGATCCGTCCGGCCAGCTCGCCGGCCTCGCGGATCGCCTTCGCCACGACGTCGGCCTCCTCGGCCGGGCAGTGCACGATCACCTCGTCGTGCTGGAAGAAGACCAGCTCGGCCCGGAGCCCGGCCACCGCCAGCGCCTGGCGCAGCGCGGCGAGCAGCAGCAGCGCCCAGTCCGCGGCGCTGCCCTGCACCACGAAGTTCCGGGTGAACCGGCCCCGCGCCCGGGCATCGCTGGAGGCGTACCCGGGGGTGAACTCACCGCCCGAGCCCGGCAGTTGGGGATCCTGGTCCTGGGGGATGCCCGCCTCGTCGGCCTCGCCCGCGCCGACCGCCGGCGGGCTCGTGCGGCCGAGCCAGGTGCGGACGAGCCGGCCCTCCTCGCCCGCCTTCGCCGCGTCGTCCACATACGCCACCGCGAGCGGGAAGCGTCTGCGCAGCGCGGCCAGGTTCTTCAGGCCGTCGCCGGAGGTCTGGCCGTAGATCGCGCCGAGCAGCGCCAGTTTGGCGTGGTCGCGATCGCCGGAGAACGCCCGGTCGGACAGCGCGGTGTAGAGGTCGCCGTCGTGGCCGGCCACCTCCATCAGGCCCGGGTCGCGGGAGATCGCGGCGAGCACCCTGGGCTCCATCTGGTCGGCGTCGGCGACCACCAGGCGCCAGCCCTCGTCGGCGACGACCGCCTGTCGTATCACCTTGGGGATCTGGAGCGCGCCGCCGCCGTTGGTCGTCCAGCGGCCGCTGACCGTGCCGCCCGGGGTGTACTCGGGACGGAAGCGGCCCTCGCGCACCCAGTCCTGCAACCAGCTCCAGCCGTGCGCGGTCCAGATCCGGTACAGCTTCTTGTACTCGATCAGGGGCTCCACCGCCGGGTGGTCGAGCTCGGCCAGCTCCCAGCGCCGGGTCGACTTGATCCGGAACCCGGCCTCGCCGAACGCCTTCACCACATCGGCCGGCAGGTCCGGTCGGACCCGGCGCCCGAACGCCGCCGACACCCGGTCGGCCAGCTCGGCCAGCCTTCGCGGCTCGCCCCCGCCGCCCGTGCGGGGCGAACCGCTCGCATAGCGCTCGCCGAGCAGGCCGTGCAGGACGTCGCGGTGCACATCGGCGCGCCACGGCAGCCCCGCCCGGTTCATCTCGGCGGCGACCAGCATCCCCGCCGACTGGGACGCGGTGAGCAGCCGCATCCGCCCCGGGTGCTCCGCGAGGTCGTGCCGGCGCTGCTGGTCCGCGTACACCTCAAGGAGCGCCTCGAAGGGCAGGCCCCGCGATTCCCGGGGCTCGAAGAGGGAGGACTGCGAGCCCGGCTCGGCCGCCCTGGGCGGGGGATCGGCCGGTACGGGTCTGTCGTGCAGCCGGGCCCACGCGGCCGCCGCCGAGCGGGGTTCGCCGTGCCGCCCCTCGTGGCCGAGCAGCAGCAGCTCGGCGTCCTCGATGTCGTAGCACCGCTCGACGCGGGCGCCGGCGGCGAGCAGCCGGGGGTAGATCGCGGCGGTGGAGCGCCACACCCAGCGCCCGACCTCGGGGCGGGCGAGGACGGCCGCGGCCACGTCGGCCTCCTCGCGCACCGGGCCGGCGGGCAGCCCGTCGTCGCCGAGGGGGGCGAGCCGTGCCCCGCCGCTCTCGGTCGCCTCGATGGCCCACCGTTCGTTCACGCGATCGAGTCTGGCACCCGCCACTGACAACGGCCCCCAGCCACGACCGGGCGGGGGTGCGCAGTGTTCCGGCCCCTTCGACCACGGCCGATCGGGGCCGTCCCGCCCGTCGTCCGTCGCCCGTCGTCAGGCGCTCGGGCCGCTCACGCCACCGAGTGCAGCATCGCCGCCGCCTCGCCGCGCGAGCTCACCCCCAGCTTGGCCAGGATGTTCGCCACGTGGAACTTCACCGTCGACTCGCTGATGTGGAGCTCCTCGGCGATCGTCCGGTTGCGGTGCCCCTGCGCGAGATGGCCCAGTACCTCCGCCTCGCGCGGGTGCAGCCCGGCCAGCGGGTCGGCGCGCGGGCTCGGCGCGGTGCCCAGCGGCAGGGTCGCGGTGACCGTGGTGCCCCAGCCGGGCAGCGCGTCCACGGCGAGGGTGCCACCGAGCGCGGCCAGGCGCTGAGCAACCCGGTGGGTGTCGAGCGCGGAGCGCGACAGCTCGCCGGGCCCGTCGTCCCTTACGGACGCGGCCAGTTGACAGCCCTCCAGCCGCCAGCGGACGTGGATGCGGCGCACCCCCTCCTGGCCGGCCATGGCGAGGACGAGGGCGCGCACGGCGGCGCGGGCGAGGTGGGCGACGTCCGCGGCGATGGACGTCTCGGCGGTCTCCGCCTCCGGCGGCGCGAACTCCAGGGACACCTCGCTGTGGCGAAGCAGCGGCCTCAGCGAGTCGGCGAGCCGGGCGAAGGCCTCCGCGGCCGGCTCCTCCGTGAGCTCCTGGTTGCGGTCGGCCTCGGCGCGCAGCGCGACCAGCGCCGACACCGCCAGGTCGACGGCGCGCGAGCGGGCCGCCCGGTCCTCCAGGGCCTTGCTGCGCAGCACCCCGAGCAGGGCGGTGAGCGCGGCCTCGTGGGCCTCGCCCAGTTCGGCGATCACCCGGGCCCGCTCGGCGGCGGTGGAGCGGGACTGGACGAGCGCGCCCGGTACCGCCTCGACCGTGAGGCGGTGGCGGTGCCCGGTCACCAGGTCCCACAGATGCTGGACGATCTCCGCCTCGGCCCCCGTCAGGACGCCCGAGGGCGAGGTGCGCAGGAGCACCAGCAGGGGCGGCAGCGCGGCCATCGGGGCGGCCTCGCTGGCGACCGCCACCACGGCCCGCTCCTCGCCTCCGATCACGGCCGTGCCCTGCCAGGGCCGGCCGGGCGTGACGCGCGGGCCGAGGTCCTGGAGGTCGGCGACGGTGACCCGCCGGGCCGTCCCGTCCTCGCCGTGCACCTTGAACGGCGAGTGCGCGCACTGCCCCGACAGTTCGGCGGCGACGGTGTGCGCGACCAGCGGGGCGAGGGCCTCGGACAGCGTCGGCAGGATCTGGTCCATCGGTCCACGCACCAGCTCCGCGGCGCGGGCGAGGGCGAAGGCGGCGGGCGTCGTCGCGCTGCCGGCGCGGGGTGCGATGCGGCTCGTGCGGGGCTCCATCGCTCCAGCGTACGGTCGCCCCGGCCGGCCGCTGCCCCGCCATGCGGCCAGGTCGAACTGGCCGTAAGGCGGGCCGGTTTGGGGCCGGTGGCGGCGGACGCTTGGTCCACGGCGCCGAGGGCGGCGCGGTGAGTGACACGAGGAGTGGTGATGGAAGCGATTCTGTACGAGCGGTTCGGCGGACCCGAGGTGCTGGCCCTGGGCGCGGCCGACACGCCCCGGCCGGGCCCCGGCCAGGTGCGGGTCAAGGTGGCCGCGGCGGGCGTGAACCCGGTCGACTACCGCATCCGCAACGGCTGGATGCGCCACCAGTTCCCGGTGACCTTCCCCGCGATCCCGGGCCTGGAGGTGGCGGGCACGGTCGACGAACTCGGCGAGGGCGTCACCGGGTTCGCGGTGGGTGACGAGGTGTTCGGGCACGCCGACACCGGCGCGTACGCCGAGTACGCCCTGGCCACCCACATCGTCGCCAAGCCGGCCGGGCTGACCTGGGAGCAGGTCGTGGCGCTGCCCGTGGCCGGCGAGACCTCCGAGCGGGTCCTGAACCTGCTCGAACTGGCCGAGGGCGAGACCCTGTTGATCCACGGCGCCGCCGGTGTGGTCGGCTCGGTCGGCGTGCAGCTCGCCGTGGCCCGGGGCGCCACGGTCATCGGCACCGCGTCCCCGGAGAACCACGCCTTCCTGCGCGAGCTGGGCGCCATACCGCTCGCGTACGGGGAGGGACTGGTCGAGCGGGTGCGCGAGGCGGCCCCGCGGGGCATCGACGCGGTGTACGACGCGGCCGGCAAGGGCGCGCTGCCCGACTCGATCGCGCTGCGCGGCGGCACCACCTCCCGCGTCGTCACCATCGCCGACACGGGCGCCGCCGACCTCGGCGTCGTCTTCAGCGGTGACGGCACGCCCGACCCCAGGCCGATCTACGAGGCCCACGCCCGTCTGGTCGCCGAGGGCCGGTTGCGCATCCGCCACGCCGAGACGTTCCCGCTCGCCGAGGCGCCCAAGGCCCTGGAACTGAGCGAGGGCGGCCACACCAGGGGCAAGCTCGTCATCCAGCCGTGAGGCCCGCGCGGTAGCGCCCCGGCGTCGTGCCGTACTGCCGGCTGAAGGCGTGCGACAGGGCGTACGGGGTGCTGTAGCCGACGCGCCGGGCGATGGCGTCCAGGCCGTCGGGCGTCGCCCGGAGCAGGGCGGCGGCCCGGGTCAGCCGCCACCAGGTCAGGTACCCCATCGGGGCGCGGCCGACCAGGGCCGTGAACCGGCGCGCCAACGTGGCCCGGGACACCCCCACATGGGCGGCGAGACGCTCGTTGCTCCAGCCGTGCGCGGGGTCCTCGTGCAGGGCGTGCAGGGCAGCGGCGACCACCGGATCGTGCAGCGCGGCCGGCCAGCGCGAGGTGGTGCTGTCCGCCATCCAGGCCCGTACGAGATGGACGAGCAGCAGGTCGAGCAGGCTCGGCAGGGCGATGGCGCCGCCCGGCCGCGAGGAGGCGGCCTCGTACCCCAACAGGGCGATGGCGGACCGGAGTTCGTCATGGTGTCCGGGCCGGGCGGGGATGTGGACGACGTCCGGAAGGTCGGCCATGAGCGGGTGGGTGTGGCGCCGGTCGAGCCGGTACTTGCCGCACAGCAGCTCCGTATCGGCGGGGGAGTCGAGGGACGCCGTGCGGGAGCCGGACGCCCTGCGGGAGCCGCCGGACGCCGTGCGCGCGTCGGGGGACGCCGTGCGCGACCAGTGCGCGAAGTCGACGGCGCGCTCGACGGTGGGTCCGTCGGCGGGACTGTCGGCGATGACATGCCCGCTGCCGTGCGGGAGCAGCACGGCGTCGCCCGTGTTCAGGGCGATGGCCGAACCCCCTTCGGCGAGCATCCAGCAGCTCCCCTCCAGGACGACGTGGAAGCCCGCGCCCTCGTACGGATCGAGCCGGGCGCACCAACGCCCGCCCACCCGCAGTCTGGTGGAGGACGGGCGCCCCACCCGCACCGCCAGGATCGCATCGCTCAGCAGGTCCATGGGGCCAGCCTACAAAAGCCCCACCGCTCGGTGAGACGCTCGCGTATCCGGACGAGAAGAAGACGTATTGAGCGGCTCATTCGCGGCTGCCTAAGGTCGTGGCGACGGCGAACGAGCGGAAGGCGGCCGGACATGCGGAGCATCACCCTGGGCGAGGTCGAGATCACCCGGATCGTGGAGTGGGAGGGCGCGTTCGGGCCGGCCCGCACCATCGTGCCGGAGGCCGGGATCGAGACGTGGAAGGCGAACGAGGAACTGCTCGCCCCGCACTTCTGGGAGCCGGAAGCCGACCGGTGGATCGGGGCGCTCCAGACGTGGGTGCTGCGCAGCGGCGGGCGGACCGTCCTCGTGGACACCGGCGTCGGCAACGGACGCGAGCGGCCCAGTATGCCGATGTTCCACCACCGGAACACCGATTTCCTGGGCCAGTTGGCGGCCGCCGGGGTACGGCCGGAGGACGTCGACGTCGTCGTCAACACACATCTGCACGCGGACCACGTCGGCTGGAACACGGTGGGCCGGGGGCCCGGTGAGTGGGAGCCCGCTTTCCCCGAAGCCACCTATCTGATGCCGGCCGCCGACCACGCCCACTTCGACCCGGCGAACGGACGCGACCTGCGCGTGGACGACATCGCGCTCTTCGAGGACAGCGTCGCGCCCGTCGTCGCAGCGGGCCGGGCGGTGCTGTGGGAGGGCGCGTACCGCATCGACGAGAACCTCCTCCTGGAGGCCGCGCCGGGGCACACGCCGGGCTCCTCCGTGCTGCGGCTCGCATCCGGCGGCGAGCGGGCGGTGTTCGTCGGCGATCTGCTGCACAGCCCGGTGCAGATCGCCGAGCCGTCCTGCAACAGCTGCTTCTGCGAGGACGAGAAGCAGGCCGCCGCCACCCGCCACCGCGTCCTGGGCCGCGCCGCCGACGAGCGCGAACTCGTCGTGCCCGCCCACTTCGGCGGGCCCGGCGCCTTCGAAGTGCGGCGCGAGGCAAGCCGGTTCGCGGTCCGCGGCTGGGCCTCCTACAGCGCGTAGCGGGCGCCCAGCTCCCAGGAGCCGTGCAGCGCGCCGGCGAAGGCGGCCGCCAGCTTGTGCTCGCCGCTGACGCCCGGATGGGTGCCGTCGTAGGTGTCCCGATGGATGTCGTAGGACTCCGGGACGGTGGCGAGCAGCAGCGGCGAAAGGGCCGTGTCGAGGTCGGCGAACGCCTTGGCGAGCAGCACGTTGAAGCGGTCCACCTCGGCGGCGAACGGTTCGTCCTGCTCGGCGCGTACGTTCGGGATGACGGGCAGCGCCACGATGCGCACGCGCGGGTTGGCATCCCGGGCGGCCTCGATGAACGCGCGCACGTTTGCGGCGGTCTGGGCGGCGTCCGTGTAGAAGCCGAGGTCTATCAGGCCGAGCGAGACGAGCAGCACGTCCGCCCGGCTCTCGGCGACCGCCGGGCCGATCAGGGGAGCCATGTGCAGCCAGCCCTCGCCCCAGCCCGCGAGGTGGCGGCGCGCGGCGGGCGGGAAGTCGGGGGCGGCGTACGCGTGCGAGACGGGCGCCCCGGCCGCCGGGTCGTACAGCGCGGTGCGCGGGCCGACGATCTCGTACGGGCCGTCGAAGGAGGCTTCGAGGTGGCGCCACATGCGGTAGCGCCAGGTGAAGTCGCCGGGGCATCCGATGGTCATCGAGTCGCCGACGAAGAGAAAACGCATGGGGGCCATCATTACCGATCGGTAGGCCGACGGCGACGTGACGGTGGACACCCCGGCGTGCGAACCGGGCCGTGGAGACTGGGGGGCATGCGTTCGCTTCTGAGGGTGTGCGGGGTGGCCGGGCTCGTCCTGGTCTGTGCGGCGGGCCCGGCCGCCGCCGACGACGGCGGGTTCACCATCAAGGACCCCCGGATCAAGGAGTCCAGCGGCCTCGCCGCCAGCCGCGCCCACCCGGGCGTCTACTGGACGCACAACGACAGCGGCGACGGCGCCTACCTCTACGCCGTCGACGGGAAGACGGGGCGCACGCTCGCGCGGATCACGCTGACCGGCGTCGGACATCCGCGTGATGTGGAGGCGATCTCGCTCGGGCCCGACGGCGACCTCTGTGTCGGCGACATCGGCGACAACCTGGACGGCTCCTGGAGCCACGTCTGGATCTACCGCTTCCCCGAGCCCGCCCAGCTCACGGACCAGACGGTCAAGGCGACGCAGTACGACGTGCGGTACGCCGACGGGCCCCGCAACGCCGAGGCGCTGATGGTCCACCCCAGGACCGGCCGGGTCTACATCGCCTCCAAGCGCGAGAGCGGCGGCGGCCTCTACGAGGGACCGGCCACGCTGTCCACCGCCGGCCCGAACGTGTTCCGCCGGGTCGGCGAGGTGCCATGGGTGACCGACGGCGCGTTCTCGCCCGACGGTACGAAACTGGCGCTGCGGGGCTATTTCGCGCTGGCCGAATACGCCTGGAAGGGCGGCGCCGCTCCGCTGGGCGACTGGCACGCGGTACCGGGCACGCCCGTGCAGGGCCAGTCCGAGTCGGTCACGTACACCACGGACGGCACCGCCCTGATGGTCGGCTCCGAGGGCGCGGACAGCGAGGTGGCCCGCGTCCCTCTTACGGAGGACGGCGCCAACTCGCCCCACGCGGGCGGTAGTTCCCCTCGTTCGGGTGGCTCCGGCGGCAACGGGAACTTCGTGCTCGGCGCGATGGTTCTGGCGGGCGCCACCGCGCTCGGCGTGGGAGCCAAGCGGATGCTGCGGCGCGGGCCCCGCACCTGAGGGTGCCGGGGCCCGCGCCCGTGCGGCCGGATGGGGGGCCGCGCGTCAGTGCTGCCGCGGGCACTCCTTCCAGGCCAGGTGGTAGATGGTCTGGATGTCCCCGTCGGTGGAGTCCATCGCCATGAAGCTGTTGGTCTTCGGGTCCGAGGTGCCGGCGTTCACGCGCAGCTCGGTGTTGATGTTGAAGTTCCGCTTCACCCCGCAGGGCGCCCACACCAGTTGGCCCCAGTCGGTGGAGTCGGTGGCCTGCCAGTTGTCGTCGTAGGGGCCGTTGAACGGGTGCGTTCTGCTCGCGGTGTCGGGGGAGCCCTGGAAGTAGTACGAGGCCTTCTGGACGGCGTTCGCCCCGCGCTCCAGGTGGGCGTAGCCGCGGTAGTCGGCGCTCGCGACGGCGTAGGTGAAGCCGGAGGGGACGTGCACGATCAGGTTGAGCTGGCAGTTCTTGCGGAAGTCGGTGGGCTTGGAGCCGGCCCCCACCTGCGCCATGTACTGGCTGTAGGTGACGGTGAAGGCGGTGTTGTCCGGGGCGACGGCGACCGCCGCGGTGCCGAGCGGACAGCCGGAGCCGTTGACGGTCGCGACCTCGATCACGATCTTGTCGGGCGGCGCGACGATGCCGGAGGGCGCGGCCGGGGCCGCCTGGGTGAGGAGCGAGGAGACGAGTAACGCCGCCGTCGCGCCGCCTGCGAGAAATGCACCGGGCATGATGCTCCGATCGGTTGTCGGTGGCCTTGCGTGGATGTGGGGGGTCCAGCCGAGCGCCCATGCCTAGTTGAGGCATGAACATGTCAAACCTGCGGGCCGATCCGGCCGTGGTGCGGAGCGCGCCGGATCGCTTTGGATGGTAGGGACCCAAGACCCGGCCAGATAGGGCGGTTATCGGCCGTGACGGCGGGGGCGCGGGCCCGCGAGGTGCGGGTGCCGGGCGGGTGGGCGGCCCGGCGGGCCGCCGGGCAGCGCGAGGGCCCGGCACCGTGACGGTGCCGGGCCCTCGGTCACGCGCTGAGCCAGGCGCTGGGTTACGCGCTCGGCCGTGCGCTCAGAGCTGCTCGATGACGTAGTCCACGCAGGCCGTCAGCGCCTCGACGTCGGCCGGGTCGATCGCCGGGAACATGGCGATGCGCAGCTGGTTGCGGCCCAGCTTGCGGTACGGCTCGGTGTCGACGATGCCGTTGGCACGCAGCACCTTGGCGACCGCGGCGGCGTCGACGTCGTCCGCGAAGTCGATCGTGCCGATGACCTGCGAGCGCTTGGCCGGGTCGGTGACGAACGGGGAGGCGTGCTTGGAGTCCTCGGCCCAGCCGTACAGGGCCTGGGAGGACGCGCGGGTGCGGCCCGTCGCCCAGTCCAGACCGCCCTGGCCGTTGATCCACTTCAGCTGCTCGTTGAGCAGGAACAGGGTGGACAGGGCGGGAGTGTTGTACGTCTGGTTCTTCAGCGAGTTGTCGATCGCGGTCGGCAGCGAGAAGAACTCCGGCACGTGCCGGCCGCTCGCGTGGACGCGCTGGGCGCGCTCCAGGGCGGCGGGCGAGAACGCGGCGATCCACAGGCCGCCGTCCGAGGCGAACGACTTCTGCGGGGCGAAGTAGTAGACGTCCGTCTCGGTGATGTCGACGGGCAGGCCGCCGGCGCCGGAGGTCGCGTCCACCAGCACGAGGGAGCCCTCGTCGGCGCCGGCCACCCGCTTGATCGGGGCGGCGACACCGGTGGAGGTCTCGTTGTGCGTGAACGCGTACACGTCCACGCCCGCCTCGGCGCGCGGGTCGGGGTGGGTGCCCGGGTCGCTGCTGATGACGGTCGGCTCGGCCAGCCAGGGGGCGAGCTTCGCGGCCTTGGCGAACTTGGACGAGAACTCGCCGAAGTTCAGGTGCTGGGACTTGTTCTCGATCAGGCCGTGCGTCGCGACGTCCCAGAACGCGGTGGAGCCGCCGTTGCCCAGGATCACCTCGTAGCCCTCGGGCAGCGAGAAGAGCTCGGCCACGCCCTGGCGCACCTCGCCGACCAGGTTCTTGACCGGGGCCTGGCGGTGGGAGGTGCCGAGGAGGGAGGTGCCGGTGGCGGCCAGGGCGTCCAGCGCCTCCGTACGCACCTTGGAGGGGCCCGCGCCGAAACGGCCGTCGGCGGGCTTCATGTCAGCGGGAATCTGGATCTCAGCCACGGCGGGAGCGTAGCCGGTTCCGGGCCGTCCGGGCGCCCGGGTCCGCCCGATGAGACGCCCCCCACAACAAACCCCCCGGGGCTCCGCCCCGTCCCCGGCCACGTTTTCGGCACCCGGGCGGCGGGTTGGCAGGCCCCGGGCCCCCTGGGGCTCCGCCCCAGACCCCGGGCCGTCTTCCCACCCACCCGCCCGTGCAGCGGGTTGGTCGGTTCCGGGCCCCTGGGGCTCCGCCCCAGACCCCGGGCACCTCGCCCACCCACCCGCCCGTAAGCGCAGGGTCGGATGGTCCCGGGACCCCTGGGGCTCCGCCCCAGACCCCGTTCGCGCCTGAACGGCGCTCGTCCTCAAACGCCGGACAGGCTGAGGTTGCCCGTGCGGGCCCGCACCGATCCTGCCAGGGGCGCGGGGAACTGCGCGAGAAGCGACCACGATCTGCGGACGCCCTGGGGTTTGGGGGCGCGAGGAACTGCGCGAATAGCGACCACGCCCCGCAGACCGAAGGGCTTCAGGGGCGCGGGGAACTGCGCGACCAGCCACGCACGGCCCGCGGACGAAAGCAGGTTTCAGGGGCGCGGGGAACTGCGCAAAAGCGACCACGGCCCGCGGACCGAAGGGCTTCAGGGGCGCGGGGAACTGCGCAAGGCGTGGCCCCGGTGGGGGCTGGGGGCGCCGGGAGGGCCCCCGCGCCCCCAACGCGCGTCAGGTCAGCCGGACCGGCAGGTCGAAGAGGTCGTTCTGGGTGACTATCGGCTTGTTGCGGAGCGCATCCGCCGGGACCGCCAGCGACAGGGACGGGAAGCGGGCGTACAGCGCGGGAAGGGCGACCCCCGCCTCCAGGCGGGACAGCGCCGCCCCGGGGCACACGTGCGGACCGTGGCCGAAGGAGATGTGCCGCGGCGTACGCGTCACATCGAACTCCCCCGCCGACGGCCCGTGCTGCGCCTCGTCACGGCCGATCGCGCCGAAGGAGACGATGAGCGCCTCGCCCGCCGGAAGCACCCGGTCCCCCACCGGCACGTCCTCCGTCGCGAAGCGGAACAGGACGTGCGAGGTGGGCGTCGACCAGCGCAGGGTCTCCTCGATCACGTTCTCCCACGGCACCGCACCGTCGAGCACCAGCTTGCGCTGCTCGGGGTGGGTCTCCAGGGCCACCACCGCGTTCACGATGAGGCTGATCGTGGTCTCGTGCCCGGCGGCGATCATCAGCTGGAGGGTGTTGGTGATCTCCTCCGTGGTGAGGTGATCGCCGTCCTCGGACGCGGCGAGCAGCGCGCTCGTCAGGTCGTCGCCGGGCTCGCGCCGCTTGGACTCGACGATCCGCCCGAACAGCTCACCCAGGTCCGCCATCATCCGCGGCACCTCCTCCGGCGGCGTCTGGGTGGAGAAGAACTTCTCGAACAGGGCCTTCAGACGCGGGTGGTCGGCCGCGTCCACGCCCATCAGCTCGCTGACCACGCTCATGGGCAGGGGATAGGCGAACTCGGCCTTCAGATCCACCACTTCACCCGCCGGCAGCGCGGCGAGGCGGTCCAGCATCGACTCCGTCAGGGCCTCGATGCCCGCCCGCAGCCGCTCCACCCGGCGCACGGTGAGCGCCTGCGCGACCAGGGTGCGAAGACGGCGGTGCTCCTCGCCGTCGACGGTCAGCATCGAGCGGCCCGGGTTGGCGAGACCGATCAGCGGCCAGTCCAGCGGGATCTCGCCGCGCCGCCAGGCGCCCCACACGTCGATGTCCTTGACCAGGCGCGGGTCCGTGAGGAGCTGACGTGCCTCCGCGTGGTGCGTCACCGAGTAGCAGGCCACCCCGCCCGGCAGCACCACGCGCGCCAGCGGGCCGGCCGCGCGCAGCGCCGCGCTCTCGGCGTCGAGGTCGGCCACGAACGGGTCGAGGGTGATGGCACCGCCGTGGTCCACGGGGCACTGCGCCGGTCTGCCGGCCGGGCTGCTGGTCTGGCTGCTCATCTGGCTGCTCCAAGGGCGGGAGTGGGAGTGAAGGTCACGGGAAGCTCGGACAGACCGCGCAGCCACGGAGAGGGCCGGCGGGTCAACTGCCCGGCGGACGCGGCGAGATCGACATCGGGCAGCCGGTCGAGCAGCACCTCGATCCCGGTGCGCGCGATGACCTCGGCGACCTCCTGGGCGGGGAAGGGACAGCGGTGCTCGCCGTGCCCGAAGGAGAAGAAGGCGCTGTTGCCGCCGGTCAGCGAGGCCACGTCGGTACGTATCTGCGGATCGGCGTTGGCCGCGGCCAGACCCAGCAGGAGCAGGTCGCCCGCCCGGATGTGCCGGCCGCCCAGATGGGTGTCGCGGGAGGCCCAGCGGCCCGCCACGTTCTGGGTGGGGGTGTCCTCCCACAGCACCTCGTTCATCGCCTCGCCGACGCTGTGCCGGCCACCCGCGAGCGACGCCGCGAACCGGTCGTCGGTGAGCATCAGACGCAGCGAGTTGCCGATCCAGTCCGCGGTGGGCTGGTGGCCCGCGGCCATCATCACCATCAGGTCCTGGCCGACCTCCTCGACGGTGAAGCCGTACGGATTGGCGAGCATCCGGGACGCCACGTCCTCACCGGGCTCGACCTGCTTGGCGGTGAGCAGCGCGTACATCGACTCGGCGAGATGGCGCTGGCCCTCCAGGGCGCCCTCCCGGCCGTTGATCATGTCGTTCATGGCGCTGACCAGGCCGGGGCCCTGCTCGTCGGCGAATCCGTACAGCCGGGCCAGGACGCGTACCGGCAGGAGCATCGCGTACTGGCCGACGATGTCGGCGCTGCCCGCGCCGCACAGCGCGTCGATCAGCTCGTCCGCGAACCGCTCGGCGTGGCTGCGCAGTTCGAACGGGTCGACCGCCTCCAGGGCCTCGGAGACCATCGCCGCGCGCTCGCGGTGCCGCTCGCCGACGGTGTAGAGGATCGACGGCTGCTTGCGGCCGATCATCGGAAGGAGCGGCCAGTCGGCGGGGACGCGGTCCCACTGGTTCCACAGGTCGGAGTCGCGCGAGAACAGCGCCGGATCACTGGTGACCTGGTGCAGTTCGCGGTAGCCCAGCACCAGCCAGGCCGGTATGTCGCCGTCCAGGACGACGGGCGCCACGGCACCGTGGTCGCGCCGCATGTCGCGGTACAGCTCGTTCGGCTCGGTCTGGAACCGGGGGCCGCTCAGCGGGACGGGGGCGGGGATCGGGCACGTCACGGTATGAGCTCCGGTGCTTGTCGCAGGCGTGCGAGATGTTCCACGAGGGCGATCAGGACGGTCTTGCTGGACGCACGGGAGCGGGCGTCGCAGCGCAGCAGCGGCACCTCCGCCGGCAGATCGAGCGCCTCGCGGACCTGCGCCTCGGTGTGCGGGGGCCCGCCGAAGTCGTTGCAGGCCACGACGAAGGGCGTGCCGTGGTGCTCCAGGCGGTCGATGGCGTACCAGGAGTCGGCAAGACGCCGGGTGTCGACGAGGACGACCGCGCCGAGCGTGCCCGCGAACAGCCGGTCCCACAGGAACCAGAACCGCTCCTGGCCGGGCGCCCCGAACAGGTACAGGACGTTGCGCGCGTCCAGGGTGATGCGGCCGAAGTCGAAGGCGACGGTGGTGGCCGTCTTCGTGCGGACGCCGTCGAGGTCGTCCACCGCCTCGCCCGCCTTGGTCATGGTCTCCTCGGTGTTCAGCGGACGTATCTCGCTGACCGAGCGCACCATGGTCGTCTTTCCGACGCCGAAACCACCGACGACGACGATTTTCAGGCCGTTGTCCGCGGTCCCCGCGAGGGCGGGCCGTTCAGAGATTTCGGAGGCCAACGAGCACCTGCTCCAGGATGTCGGAATCGGGAAGGCGATGGGCCGAGCGCGGGTGGCGGGCGCTGATGCGGCCGGTGTCGTGCAGGTCGGCGAGGAGGATGCGGACCACCGTGACGGGCAGCGCTAGCTCGGCGGCGATCTCCACGACCGCGGTCGGGAAGCGGCACATCCGCAGGATCGCGACGTGCTCGGACTGCATGCCGGGCGTCGGTTCCGACTCCGTGACCACCAGCGTGACCAGGTCGAAGGCGTCCGATCCGGAGCGGCTGCGGCCGCCGGTGAGGGTGTAGAGCCGGTCCGGCGAGTCGTCCCGGCCCGGCCTGCTCATGCCCGCGGCTCGGCGCTGAGGTATTCGCCGAGCTGCTCCACCAGCTCGGACATGTTGTGGCCCACCAGACCCGCGTCCGCGTCCTCGGCCGCGACCACCGCGAGGTGGGCGCCCTCGCCGGCCTCGACGATGAACAGGATCCCGCCGTAGAACTCGGCCATCGCGGAGCGCACCCCGCCACTGCCGTCCCCGAACTCCATGGACGCCCCGTGCGACAGGCTCTGGATGCCCGCGGCGATCGCGGCCAACTGGTCGGCCTGGTCGACGGAGAGCTCCGGCGTACGGCACAGCTTGAGGCCGTCGCGGGACAGCACGAGGGCGTGGCGGGCCCCCGGGGTGCGCTGGAGCAGGTTCTCCAGGAGCCAGTTGAGCTTCTCGTCGGTGGTGGTGCCGGTCATTCTGGGGTGCCTTCCGGGGTGGAGGAATTCGCGCGTACGGCCTGGCGGAAGCTGCTGAAGCGGGCGGCCGCGCCGGATGCGGCGCCCGGGGCGCGGACCCGCGCCGCCGGGGCGTCGGGGCCCTCGGGGTGGGCGGCGGCAAGGGCCCGACCGCGCTTGCGCTTGGGCAGTCCGCTCTCGCCGAACTGCGGGAATTCGCCACTGGTTTCGGCGACGGGCTCGGCGGCCGTCTCGTGGGCGGCCTCCGGTTCGGTGCCTGGTTCGGTGCCGGACGCGGTGCCGGGCCTGGTGCCGGGCCTGGTCATCGGCTCGGCGCCGGGCCCGGTCGTCGGCCGGTCGCCGGGCCCGGTCTTCGGGGCGGTGTCCTCTGCGTCCTCCGCGTCCTCTGCGCGTGCCGCGGGCCGCGCGGTCTTCAGGTCCTGCGCCAGGTCCTGCGGCAGGTCGAGGGCGGGCGCGGCCGGGTCCACGGCGCTCGCCGGGGTGACATGGGTGATGAGCTCGTGCGGGAGCAGCATCAGCGCGCCGGTGCCGCCGCGGGCGGAGGGCCGGAACGACACCATCAGGCCGTGCTTGCGGGCCAGACGGCCGACGACCGCGAGGCCGAGCCGGGTGCCGGAGAGCCCGGCGAGGTCCGAGGAGCGCCCGGACACGGCCTGCTCGGCGCGGCGCTGCTGCACCTCGCTCATCACCAGACCGCTGTCCTCGACCGTGATGATGACCCCGGCGGGCACTTCCTCCACATACACATGGACCTCGGCGGTCGGCGGCGAGAAGTTCGCCGCGTTGTCGAGGAGTTCGGCCAGGGCGTGCATGACGCCCTCGGCGGCGTGTCCGGCGACGGCCGCGTCACTGGTCGAGTGGAGCCGCACCCGCTGGTAGCCGCCGATGCGTCCCATGGCGCCGCGCAGAATGGACTCCATGACGATGGGCCTGGCCCAGCGGCGGCCCGAACGCGCCCCGGTCAGCACGGCGATGGAGTCCGCGAGGCGGCCCGCCTGCGCGGTGCGGTGGTCGAGGTGGAGCAGATCGCCCAGCACCTCCTCGTCGGCGTGCCGGTGCTCCATCTCGCGCAGGTCGGCGAGCATGCCGGTGGCGAGCGCCTGCATCCGGCCGGCCGCGTTGGCGGTCGCCGCGAGCGCCGCCGCACGGGCCGACTCGGCGCGGCGCAGCTCCGCGGCATGGGCGGCGATCAGCGCTTTGCGCTCGGCGGCGTGGGCCGCGTCGAGGCGTACCGCGTCGGCGCTGCGCCGGGCGGCGTTGGCCTCCTGCGCGTTGATCTGCGCGGTGAGGGCGGTGAGCCGGGCGCGCAGGACGCGATTGCGCAGCGCCGTGTGAGTCATGGCGTACGCGCCGGCGCTCAGCAGCACCGCCGCGGTGCCGAGGCTCCAGCCGAGTACGGCGCGGGTGCCGGGCGCGGCCGAGGCCACCGCCACCGTGCAGAACGCGCCGGTGACCACCGCGGTGATCAACAGGGCCAGAGCGGAGGGGCGAATGGGGGAGGGCGACGCCGTCATCGATCAATGCCTTAGAGCGCTTATGGCGGGCGAAGGGAGGGTCGTGCGCAGGGGTGGAAGGGCGTGTTCCTGTTCACCGGGAACGAGGGGCAACTATAGGAGAGTTGGTGATCGAATTGGATAGTTGTTGGTGAACATTCCCGCACATTGGGACCGTTGACGCATCACATTCAGGTCATCCCCGCTGTTTCAGGACACGCGCCGAAGGGCGCCGCGCCGAGCCCCCGCCCCGCCGGGACCGGGGCATCCTGGGCCCATGGCAGATGGTGCGCGGGACCCGGCAGCGGGACGGGAGCGGGAGAGTGGGCGGGCAGGGGAGAGCGAGCGGGTGCGGGAGTTGGCGCACGCGCTGGCCCAAGTGGTGCGGGGCAGCGTCGATCTCGGGGTCACCGCCCGCGCCCTGACGACGATGGACGCCTCCAACTACCGGCGGGTGCCGCTGGGGGTGGTCGCCCCGCGCGACGCCGACGACGTGGCGGCGGTCCTCGCCGTCTGCCGGACGTACGGGGTACCGGTGGTGCCGCGCGGCGGAGGCACCTCGATCGCGGGCCAGGCCACCGGCACCGGGATCGTGCTCGACTTCACCCGCTTCATGCGCTCGCTGGTGTCGGTGGACGCGGAGGCGCGAACAGCCGTGGTGCAGCCGGGAGTTGTGCTCGATGTCCTGCGGGACGCGGTCGCCCCGCATAGTCTGACCTTCGGGCCCGACCCCTCCACGCACAGCCGCTGCACGCTCGGCGGGATGATCGGCAACAACGCCTGCGGGGCGCACTCGGTGGCCTGGGGGACGACGGCGGACAACATCCGCGATCTGACAGTCGTCAGCGCGCGGGGCGAGCGTCACCATCTGTCACAGGGATGGCAGAACTCGACATCGCCTGTTGGTCTACGCGATTTCGTCATCCGTCATCTGTCAGCGCTGCGCACCGGTTACCCCCAGGACCTACCGCGCCGCATCTCCGGCTACGCCATGGACGCCCTGCTCCCCGAGCGCGGCGCCGATCAGGCACGGGCGTTCTGCGGCAGCGAGGGCACGCTGGGGGTGGTCACCGAGGCGACCGTACGCCTGGTGGAGTCGCCGCCCGCCCGCGCCCTGGCCGTCCTCGGCTACGCCGACGAGAGCGAGGCCGCCGAGGCCGCACCGGGCCTGCTCCCGTACGGCCCGCTGACCGTCGAGGGCATGGCCGCCGATCTCGTGCGGGTACGGGGGGCGGGAGCGGCCGGCCTGCCGCGCGGCGGGGCCTGGCTGTTCGTCGAGGCGGGCGGGGCGACAGAGACCGAAGCGCGGGCGAAGGCAGCCGAGTTGGCGCGGGCGGGTGGCGCCCTCGACGCCCGCGTGGTGAGCGAGCGGGCCGCCCTGCGCGCGCTGTGGCGGATCCGCGAGGACGCGGCGGGCACCGCGACCCGGATGCCCGACGGCACCGAGGCCTGGCCCGGCTGGGAGGACTGCGCGGTGCCGCCCGCTCGGCTCGGCGCCTATCTGCGGGAGTTCCGCTCCCTCCTGGCCTCCCACAACCTGCGCGGCACCCCGTACGGACACTTCGGCGACGGCTGCATCCACGTCCGCATCGACTTCGATCTGCTCACCCCCGCAGGCGTCGGGCGGTTCCGGTCGTTCTCCGAAGACCTCGCGGACCTGGTGGTCGCGCACGGCGGCTCGCTCAGCGGGGAACACGGCGACGGACAGGCCCGCGCGGAACTGCTTCCGAAGATGTACGGGCCCGAACTGGTGGACCTGTTCGGAGAGTTCAAGGACCTGTGGGACCCCGACGGGCTGCTCAATCCGGGCATCCTGGCCCGCCCGGCCCGGCTCGACGAGAACCTGCGCTTCGAGGTGCTGCCGAAGGGGCCGGTGGACGTGGCGTTCGGCTACCCGCACGACGGCGGCGACTTCTCGGCGGCCGTACGCCGATGCGTGGGCGTGGCGAAATGCCGTACGGCTGACGCGAGTTCGTCATCTGTCATGTGTCCGTCCTTCCGTGTCACCGGAGAGGAGGAGCACTCCACGCGGGGCCGGGCGCGGCTGCTGCACGAGATGCTGGCGGGCGAGGTGGTCACGGACGGATGGCGTTCGCGCGAGGTGCGGGACGCGCTCGATCTGTGCCTGTCCTGCAAGGGCTGTCGCAGCGACTGTCCGGTCGGCGTGGACATGGCCACGTACAAGGCGGAATTCCTGCACCACCACTACCGGGGGCGCCGCCGACCCGCTTCCCACTACACCCTGGGCCGGCTCCCCGAGTGGCTGCGACCGGCCGCACCGCTGGCCCGCCCCCTGAACGCGGCGGCCCGGCTGCGCCCCCTCGCCTCCCTCGCCAAGCGGCTCGCGGGCCTCGCCCCTGAGCGTGCCATTCCTCCGCTGGCGCCGAGGACGTTTCTGCGCGGGGCGGGTGGAGTGCGCGGGGTGCGGGGGCCGGACGGGGCGACGGTGATTCTGTGGCCGGACACGTTCACCAACCACCTTTCGCCGCAGGTGGGTTGGGCCGCACTGAGGGTGCTGGCGGATGCGGGTATGGAGGTGGGGCTGCCGGCCGGTCGGGTCTGTTGCGGCCTCACCTATGTGTCCACCGGACAGTTGGACCGCGCGAAGATGGTGCTGCGCCACACCCTGGACGTGATGGAGCCTGCTCTGGCCGAGGCGGACCGTCCCGTGGTCGTACTCGAACCGAGCTGCGCGGCCACTCTGCGCACGGATCTGCCGGAGCTGCTGCCGGACGACCCGCGCGCGGCGCGCCTCGCCGCCTCGGTCCGTACCTTCGCCGAGGCCCTGGAGGAGTGCGCACCGGACTGGACCCCGCCGCGCCTGGACCGTCCCGTGGTCGGACAGACCCACTGCCACCAGCACGCGGTCCTCGGTGACACGGCCGATCGCCGGCTGCGCGAGAAGGCGGGCCTGACGGGCGAGCTCAGTGGCGGGTGCTGCGGCCTCGCCGGGAACTTCGGCTTCGAGCGCGGCCACTGGGAGGTGTCGCTGGCCTGCGCGGAGGAGCAGTTGCTCCCGGCGGTACGGGCCGCCGCACCCGGCACGGAGGTCCTGGCCGACGGTTACTCCTGCCGTACGCAGCTGGCGCAACTGGCGGGCCACCGGGCCAGGCACCTGGCGGAGGTGCTGGCGGAGGGCCTGGGCCCTGGGCGGTGAGGGGTGAGGGGGTTCATCGCCGCTTACATTGGAGGGAGTGTTCGGAACGCGCCCTTCCGCTCGGCGCCTGCGCTCGGCACCTCCGCCGGCGCAGGAAAGTGCCTTGCGGAGAGGGAGTGCGGTGCAGAATACTGAATCCGCAAGTCCAATGTAGTGAACAGTTCGCGGGTCGAGGTCTTTCGGGACACTGACCCGCGACGGGCCGATTGAGGTGAGCGCCGGTGAATCCGGTCAAGGGTGCGGGCACGGCGGAGCCGGTCGCGGCGGCCGCCGTCGCCGTACCGGAGGCCGCCGGCGCGCTGGGCGGCCCGGGCCGCGGCGGACGCCGAGCGGCTCTGGGTCCGGTGGTGCTGGTGGTGTCGGCCGGCATGTCGGTGCAGTTCGGGGCCGCCGTGGCCGTGACGCTGATGCCGACGGCGGGGGCGGCCGGAGTCGTCACGCTGCGCCTCGTCGCGGCCGCGATCGTGCTCATGCTGATCTGCCGGCCGAAGCTGCGGGGGCACTCGCGGGCGGACTGGGGAACGGTGGTCGCGTTCGGGGTGGCGATGGCCGGCATGAACGGGCTGTTCTACCAGGCCGTCGACCGCATCCCGCTCGGCGTCGCCGTCACCCTGGAGGTGCTGGGCCCGCTGGCGCTGTCGGTGTTCGCCTCCCGTCGCCTCGTCAACGCGCTGTGGGCCGCGCTGGCCCTCGCGGGAGTCGCCCTGCTCGGCGGAGGCGGCTTCGGCCGCATCGACCTGGTAGGGGTGGCCTACGCGCTGGGTGCG
Organism: Streptomyces sp. ASQP_92; assembly: GCF_025399895.1. Lineage (GTDB taxonomy): Bacteria > Actinomycetota > Actinomycetes > Streptomycetales > Streptomycetaceae > Streptomyces. Next base: position 259,235 of record NZ_JAODUA010000011.1, read on the forward strand.
GGAGCGTGCTGGGCGGTGTACATCCTGTTCAGCGCGCGTACGGGGCGAAGGTTCCCCCAGGCCGACGGGCTGGCCCTCGCGATGGCGGTGGCGGCGGTCCTCTTCCTGCCGATCGGCATCGCGCAGGCGGGCGCCACGCTGGTGGTCCCCTCCACGATGGCGCTGGGCGCGGCCGTGGCGGTGCTGTCCTCGGTGCTGCCCTACACCCTGGAACTCCTGGCCCTGCGCCGCCTGCCCGCGTCCACGTTCGCGATCCTGATGAGCCTGGAGCCGGCGATCGCGGCGACGGCGGGGTTCCTCATCCTGGGCCAGGCGCTGTCCTGGTTCCAGGCGCTGGCGATCGGGCTGGTGATCGGGGCGAGTATGGGGGCGGTGCGGACTCAGGTTGGGGGGCTCGGGTAGGTCTTGGGGGGTGGGCGGGGTGGCTCCCTGGGCGGAGGGGGTTCCCTTCGGGGGGTGGGGGGGGGTGGGGGGTTGGGG
>NZ_JAODUA010000012.1 GCF_025399895.1 Streptomyces sp. ASQP_92
TCCAGCTTAGCAGATCCGATTTCCGTTTCTGCCACCCGCTGGAGCGGGCTCCCGAATTGGTTTTGGCTTTCGCTTTTCCTTTTCGGCGATTCCGACTCTATCAGAAGCCATTCAGCCGATCGAATCGGCTTCTTGTGCTTCGAATGGTGAATCGGAGGGCTCATCGCGCGGAAATTCAATTTCCGGGGAGAGCGAGAGAGATGTTAGCCAGTGCGCTCGGGCTTGTCCAGTCCGAGGCAACCGTTTGAATCTACCTCCCCACGCCGACCGTGTCAACGGTTTTGGTGGGCGAAGGGGACAGTAGCAGGTCAGAGGCGTCGTACGCACATCACGCGGCCGTCGGGAGTTCGGCGCTGCGGCCCGTTTCCTCGACGTCGCCCGCCTCTCCGGCCCGGGCGGCTCGGCCGCCCAGGAGGTACACGTAGGCCAGGAACGCCAGCTCGGCGGTGATGCCCAGGGCGATACGGGCCCAGGTGGGCAGGCCGGACGGGGTTACGAAGCCCTCGATCATCCCGGAGACGAACAGCACCAGGGCCAGTCCGATCGCCATGCCCAGCGCCGCCCGGCCCTGCTCCGCCAGGGCCGCTCGACGCGTCCGCGGGCCCGGGTCCACCACGGTCCAGCCCAGGCGCAGGCCCGTACCCGCGGCGACGAACACGGCCGTCAGCTCCAGGAGGCCGTGCGGAAGGATCAGGCCGAGGAAGGTGTCGAGGCGGCCGGCGGAGGACATGAGGCCGATGCCGACGCCCAGGTTGAGCATGTTGAGCAGCAGGATCCACAGGACCGGGATGCCGAGGAACGCGCCCAGGACCAGGCACATCGCCGTGGCCTGGGCGTTGTTCGTCCACACCTGGGCCGCGAAGGACGCGGCCGGGTGACTTGAGTAGTAGGTCTCGTACTCGCCGCCAGGCCGCGTCATCTGGCGCAGGGCGTCAGGAGCGGCGAGCGCGGACTGCACCTCGGGGTGGGTGCCGATCCACCAGCCGATGACCACGGAGACAGCGATGGACACCAGAGCCGTGGGAATCCACCAACGGCGGGAGCGGTAGACGGCCGCGGGGAAGCCCGCCGTGAGGAAGCGTGCCGCGTCGCGCCAGCTCGCGCGGCGGGTGCCGGTCACGGTGGAGCGTGCGCGGGCCACCAGTTGGGTCAGGCGGCCGGTGAGCTGGGGGTCCGGGGTGGTCGTCTGTATGAGGGAGAGGTGGGTGGAGGTGCGCTGGTAGAGCGTCACCAGCTCGTCCGCCTCGGCTCCCGTGAGGCGCCGGCCGCGGCGCAGGAGGTGTTCGAGGCGGTCCCACTCCGCGTGGTGGGCGGTCACGAAGACGTCGAGGTCCATGTTCTGCTGCTGCTCCAGGCACTGGGTGCGTACGGTCCGTACTACTGCGACGCGTTGCGGGCCAGCTTGGCAGACTGGGGGCACCGAAGGGTGGGGAAGGTCGTCGTCTGTGGAGGGTGGGGTATCGGGTGAGCGCGCTGGTCACGGGGGATGCGGTCGTACTGGGGCTGCGGCCCGCGCGGTTGCCGAGTCGGGCGTTGGCGTTGGTGATCGATCTCGCGGTGGTGTGGGCGGCCTACATATTGGTCTCGCTGCTCATGTTGTTCGCCACCGCTTCCATGGATGACGCCGCCCAGGCCGCGATAGCGGTGACCCTCTTCCTGCTCGTACTGGTCGGGGCGCCCATCGCCGTCGAGACGCTGTCGCACGGGCGGTCACTGGGGAAGCTGGCCTGCGGTTTGCGGGTGGTGCGGGACGACGGCGGGCCGATCCGCTTCCGGCACGCGCTGGTGCGCGGGGCCATGGGGGTCGTCGAGATTCTGATGACGTTCGGGGTCGTGGGCTGTATCGCGTCGCTCGTCTCCGCGCGTGGGCGGCGCCTCGGGGATGTCTTCGCGGGGACGCTGGTCGTGCGCGAGCGGGTTTCGTCGGGGTGGGCCGCGGCCGTTCCGCCACCCCCGCCCTGGCTCGTGGGGCGCTTCGCCGGGCTTGATCTGTCACGCGTACCGGACGGGCTGTGGCTCGCGGTGCGCCAGTACCTGACGCGGATGCGGCAACTCGATCCGCAGGTGAGCTGGACGATGGCGGTGCGCCTGGCCGAGGACATGGCCGCCTGCACGGGGGCTCCCCTGCCCGGAGGCGTGCCGCCTGCCGCGTATTTGGCCGCTGTGGTGAGTGAGCGTCAGGCCCGTGATGCGCGGCGGGCGTTCGGTGGGGTACGCCCCGGCGTGGGTCCGGGGATGCAGGGTGCGATGGCGGCGCCGGGGGCTCAGGCGGCGTGGGTGGCAGCAGGCGTTCAGGGTTCGGGAGGTGGCGCGGGGGCTCCTGGTTCGGGAGCTGCGCCGGTTTACTCGCCGGTTCCGGGGGCGGGTCATGGCTTCGCCGCGGGAGCTGCTCCGCAGCCCGCTCAACCAGTTCAACCCGCCCATGGCTGGGGTCCGTTGGGCCGGTCCGCTTCGGGTGGGGCCGGTGGTGCCGGTGATCCGGGTGGGCTGGAACTTAGGGATGGGTCGGACGGCTCGGCGCGGTCGCACGTGCCGGACGGCTCCGCGGAGCGTTCGGCAGAGGGCGGCGCCCAGGGCGCCGTGCGCGTGACGGGGTTCGCGCCGCCCGCCTAGGCCCGCTGAGTTCGGGCCGCCCGCCCAGGCCAGCGGCCTCGGTGGGCTTGGTCGGCGCTGCCCGCACGGTCCGCGGGTTCGCTACGCCGCCTTGCTGGAACAGCCGGCCGGGACGGGGCCCGCGTTGCTCGGCGGGCGGGCCGGGCGGCTACGGCGCAGGGAACGTCGAGGGTGGGGATTCCAGGGATTCCAGCTCGATGCCGGGCGCCGCGAGGACCACGTCACCCGCGATGTGGACGGTGTGCTGCTCACCGGTGTCCAGGGCGCTGACCTGGTACTCGTCCACGATCAGGGGGCCATTGTCAGTGGCGTGCGCTTCACTTTTCAGCAGGGCCCAGGACTGGTCGATCGTGCGGGGGGCGAGGACCGGGTCCGTGAAGGTGACGAGGCGGACGCGCGTCGTCGGGGACTGGGGGGTGAGCCGGAGCAGACGGGAGGTGGCGACGAGAAACGCGGGGGAACCGCCGGCGAAGGCATGGGCGCGCACATTGCCTTCGGTGGCCTGGGTCCCGGAAGGGTCCGTACGGACCCAGGTGACGCCGTCGAGCGCGGCGCCTCGTACCTGCCAGGCCGCGGCATGGAGTTCGAGGCGGATCGGGCGCCCGAGTTCGTCGAGTGCGAGGTCCACGGAGCCCGCGTGGTCTCCGGAGGGGGTGGTGCGCTGGGACACGTAGCGCCAGCCGGAGGGGCCGGGCGCGCAGTGGAAGTGTTCTTCGCCGAGAGGGGTGTGGTCGTGGGGATCGTGAAGCGAATACCGGCCGCGGGGCATGGGGTCTCGGGGTCCTCGGAGATCGGGCGCTGACTCGGTGTGGAGCGGTATGGGGCAGGCCCCCGTCACGGGGGTGCGGGGGCCTGCCTCAGTACCGATGGCTACCGATGGCTGCCGATGACGCACCGGTGGAGCCCGAGTGCCGCTGAGGCCGGGTCGGCGGTGCCGTCAACTCCGGTGACCACAGGGCCTGTTGGCTCTACGGACGGAAAGTCCGCGGCCCTGTGGTCCTCGGGGTGTCGGGGCTCAGTAGCGGTAGTGGTCCGGCTTGTACGGACCGTCGACCTCGACGCCGATGTACGCGGCCTGCTCCGGGCGGAGTTCGGTGAGCTTGACGCCCAGCGCGTCCAGGTGGAGGCGGGCGACCTTCTCGTCGAGGTGCTTGGGCAGCACGTAGACATCGGTCGGGTACTCGGACGGCTTGGTGAACAGCTCGATCTGGGCCAGCGTCTGGTCCGCGAAGGAGTTGGACATGACGAAGGAGGGGTGACCCGTCGCGTTGCCGAGGTTCAGCAGGCGGCCCTCGGACAGGACGATCAGCACCTTGCCGTCGGGGAAGGTCCAGGTGTGCACCTGGGGCTTGACCTCGTCCTTGACGACGCCGGGGATCCTGGCCAGGCCGGCCATGTCGATCTCGTTGTCGAAGTGGCCGATGTTCCCGACGATCGCCTGGTGCTTCATCTTGGCCATGTCGGCGGCCATGATGATGTCCTTGTTGCCCGTCGTGGTGATGAAGATGTCCGCCTTGTCGACGACCTCGTCCAGGGTCGTGACCTGGTAGCCGTCCATCGCCGCCTGGAGGGCGCAGATGGGGTCGATCTCCGTGATGATGACGCGGGCGCCCTGGCCGCGCAGGGACTCGGCGCAGCCCTTGCCGACGTCGCCGTAGCCGCACACGACCGCGGTCTTGCCGCCGATGAGGACGTCGGTGGCGCGGTTGATGCCGTCGATCAGGGAGTGGCGGCAGCCGTACTTGTTGTCGAACTTCGACTTCGTCACGGCGTCGTTCACGTTGATCGCCGGGAAGAGGAGGACGCCGTCGCGCATCATCTCGTACAGGCGGTGGACACCGGTGGTGGTCTCCTCCGTCACGCCGCGGATCTCGGAGGCGAGCTGGGTCCACTTCTGGGGGTTCTCACCCAGGGTGCGGTTCAGCAGCGTGAGGATGTGGGCGTACTCCTCGGAGTCCGCCGTCGCGGGGTCCGGGGCCACGCCGGCCTTCTCGAACTCGACGCCCTTGTGCACCAGGAGGGTGGCGTCGCCTCCGTCGTCCAGGATCATGTTCGGGCCGCCGGTGGGGGTGTTCGGCCAGGTCAGCGCCTGCTCCGTGCACCACCAGTACTCCTCGAGGGTCTCGCCCTTCCAGGCGTAGACCGGGACGCCGGCGGGGGCCTCCGGAGTGCCGTTCGGGCCCACCGCGATGGCCGCGGCAGCGTGGTCCTGGGTGGAGAAGATGTTGCAGGAAGCCCAGCGGACCTCGGCGCCGAGGGCGACCAGGGTCTCGATCAGCACGGCGGTCTGCACGGTCATGTGCAGCGAGCCGGTGATGCGGGCGCCGGCGAGCGGCTGCGTGGCGGCGTACTCCCTGCGGATCGACATCAGGCCGGGCATCTCGTGCTCGGCGAGGGTGATCTCCTTGCGGCCGAAGGCGGCGAGGGAGAGGTCGGCGACCTTGAAGTCCTGGCCGGCGCCGGTGGTGACAGTCGTCATGCGGGCTGCTCCTCGTGGGTTGGTGGCGAGGGTGGGTACGGCTGGTCTGCGGGCGCGGCGATGGGCATGGGAGTGCCCGAACGCGCTCGCAGCGCAGTCCGTCGGAGGCCCTCTCTCCCTCGGCCGGGTCCACGGGGGACCGACCGACCGCCATCAGCAGCGACGTCTGGCTCTGGTCACGAATCTACACCGATCGGCCCAGCGAGCCCCAGCCTGCCTGGCCAGAGGCGCCGGTCGAAAAGCGGGACGGCGGCGGCCCGGGCGGAAGGGGCCGACGGGCGCTCCCGGGCCGGGCGGCCCGGCCGCAGGTCAGCGACCGCCCGGCGTGGCCAGCGGATCGGGGCCCGCCGCGGCTTCTTCCGCGCTGTAGATGTCCGGCTCCAGGTAGATGACCCTGGCGATCGGGACCGCCGCGCGGATGCGGGCTTCGGCCGCGTTGATCGCGGTGGCGATCTCCTGGGCCGTGTCGTCGTGCTGGACGGCGATCTTGGCTGCCACCAGGAGTTCCTCGGGACCCAGGTGGAGCGTGCGCATGTGGATGACGGAGGTCACCGCGGAGCCGTCCACGATGGCCGCCTTGATCTTCTCGACCTCGTCCGTACCCGCGGACTCGCCGAGGAGCAGCGACTTGGTCTCCGCCGCCAGGACGAGCGCGATGAGGATCAGCAGGATGCCGATGCAGAGCGTGCCGATGCCGTCCCAGACGCCGTTGCCGGTGGCCAGCGCGATGCCGACACCCGCGAGGGCCAGGGCCAGGCCGACCAGCGCGCCGAAGTCCTCCAGCAGGACGACCGGCAGCTCGGGCGCCTTGGCCCGGCGGATGAACTCCTTCCAGGACAGGCCGCCCCGGGTGACGTTCGATTCCTTGATCGCCGTACGGAAGGAGAAGCCCTCCGCGACGATGGCGAACACCAGGACCCCGACCGGCCAGTACCAGGCCTCGATCGCGTGCGGGTTCTTGATCTTCTCGTAGCCCTCGTAGACGGCGAACATGCCGCCGACGGAGAACAGCACGATCGAGACCAGGAACGCGTAGATGTAGCGCTCGCGGCCGTAGCCGAAGGGATGTTGCGGGGTCGCCTCGCGCTGGGCCTTCTTGCCGCCGACCAGCAGCAGGCCCTGGTTGCCGGAGTCGGCGAGCGAGTGGACGCTCTCCGCGAGCATCGACGACGAACCGCTGAACAGGAACGCCACGAACTTCGCGGCCGCGATGGCGAGGTTGGCGCTCAGTGCCGCCACGATGGCCTTGGTTCCGCCTGACGCGCTCATGGAGGTGCCGTCTTCCCTTCGTCGGTTGCCCTGGCGGGGCCGGCCGGTGCCGGACCCCGCGGCGGCACATTGTTACATCAGGCAACGACCGTGGCGCGGAACACGGTTCCCGCCCCGGTCAGCTCGGCCCGCTCCTCGGCGGGTACGAATACGGCTTCCCCCGGGGTCAGTGTCAATCCCCCGAGCGTGGGGTTGCCCGCGGTACAGAGCACGATCTGCGGGGTGGCGGCGGTCAGTTCGGTGGGGGCCGCGCCCTCGGCCCGTACGAAACGGGACAGGCGGAACTCGTCGATCGGGGTCTCGTACAGCTCCTCCCCGGTCGGCGAGGCCTCGGGGCGCAGCACGCCGGGGTCGGTCGGTTCGAAGCGGACGACGCGGAGCAGTTCGGGGACGTCGACGTGCTTGGGGGTCAGGCCGCAGCGCAGGACGTTGTCGGAGTTGGCCATGATCTCCACGCCCAGGCCGCCGATGTAGGCGTGCGGCACCCCGGCGCCGAGGAACAGGGCCTCGCCGGGCTGGAGTTGGACATGGTTGAGCAGGGTCACCGCGAGGACCCCCGGATCGCCCGGGAAGTGGTGTGCGAGGGAGGCGTAGGCCTCGTACTGCGCGCCGCCCAGGCGTGTGCAGGCGGCGGCCAGCTCGGTCACCGTCGCCGCCATCTCGTGACGGTCGGCGGTCAGCACGGCGGTGAGGACCTCGCGCAGGGCCGCCTCGGCGGGGTGGGCGCGCAGCAGGTCCACGTACGGCTTGAGCGAGTCGACCTCCAGGGCGGCCAGCACCCGCGCGCTCTCCTCCGGGTCGCGGAAGCCGCACAGGCCCTCGAACGGGGTGAGCGCGCAGATGAGTTCGGGCTTGTGGTTGGCGTCTTTGTAGTTGCGGTGCGGGGCGTCGAGGGGGATTCCGGCCCGCTCCTCGTTCTCGTACCCCTCCTTGGCCTGCGCGAGGTCGGGGTGGACCTGGAGGGAGAGGGGCGCCCCGGCGGCGAGGAGTTTGAACAGGAAGGGCAGGCGCGGGCCGAAGCGGGCGAGCGCGGCGCGGCCCAGTTCGCCCGCGGGGTCCGCCGCGATCACGTCTGACAACGATGTCTCGCCTGCGCCACGGTCGAGCCGGGAAGGCGCCCCGGGGTGGGCCCCCATCCACATCTCGGCCTGGGGCCGACCGGTCGGGTCGATGCCGAGGAGTTCCGGGATGAGGGTGGTGGAGCCCCAGGCGTAGGGGCGGATGGTGTTGGTGAGACGGTCCATGGGTGGTCCTGTGATCCCTTTCGGTGCCGGGAGACGTAGCTCGGCCGCCCGCCGGAGGCCTGCCCCTTGCCTGCGGCCGGCCCCGGCCCGTCCGGCGCGGTCGGGGGCGGGTCGGGGCGATGGGGTTCCGGTGGGGCCGTGGGTCAGGTCGGGGCGGGCTGGGGGCGGGCCGGGGTGGCGAGCCGTGGTCAGGTCGAGGCGATGGTGAGGTAGACCGTCGCGAAGTCGGTGATGGCGAGGAGTTCCGCGAGGCATTCGAGCTCGTTGCCCTCCTCGGGTTCGAGCTCGCTGATCGGGGTGTCGTGGGTGAGCGCGAGTTCACGTGCGGCCGGGGCCGCCGAGAGGCCGCCGGTGGGACGGTCGCGCAGCAGGACGATCCGGGCGTGCAGCCGCTCCGGCTCGTCGACGCGGTCGCGGAAGAAGTCGTCGGGGTCCGCGCCGGCCGCGAGCGTGCCCGCCAGGAGCACACCGTGGGCGGGCAGCGCCTCGGGCAGCGCGGCGGCGAGCGCCGGGTGGCCGGACAGCTCGCTGAGCACGGCGGCGAACCGGCGCCCGGCCGGAGCCGCGCCCACACCCTCGGTCCAGATGAGCGGCAGCGACTCGGCGAGCTCGGCCGCGAGCGTCTTGGCGGGATTGCCGTAGGTGGCGATCGCCGGGCCGCAGCGTTCCGCGGTGCGGTCGAGCCGGGCGGCGATCTTCTCGATCGTCTCGGGGGGCGCGCTGAGCAGGCCGACCCGGTCGAGCAGCGCGAGCAGCGGCGTGAACAGCGACCACAGCGCGCCGGGGCTCGCGGCGGACATCTCCGCCTCGTCGGGTTCGAAGGGGCCCGACGCCATCGGGACGAGCAGGCCGTGCACCCCGTCCACGGCCTCCGCGAGCGGGGAGCGTTCGGGGGCGACCGCGACGACGTTGCAGCCCCTGCGGTAGGCCTGCTCGGCGAGGAGGGCCAGGCCCGGCTCGGTGCCGTCGGGGGTGGTGATGAGGAGCAGGTCGACGGAGCCCGCCCACCCCGGCAGGGTCCAGCGGAGCGCGCCGGCCGCGGGCGCGACGCCGGTGGACTCCAGGCGCGTGACCGGCGCCGAGGCGCCCGCGAGCGCGGTGATCAGATCGGCCACCCCCGCGGCGGCGGTGCCGGGTCCTGCGATCAGCACCGACCGGGGGCGGCCCTCCGGCTTCAGCTCGGCGATGCCGGCCTCGGTGGCGTGCCGGGCCGCGGTACGGACGCGGGCGCCCGCCTCCGCGGCGCCGCGCAGCAGCCCACGGCGGTCGGCCCTGGCGAGGGCTTCCGGATCGTCGAGCAGCGACTCGTCGAGCATGGGGGTGGGCCTCCGGCTCTGCTTGGGGTTACCGGGACTGCGCGGGCGGGACCCGCACCCTGCGTCAGGCGGGGCGGCGGGCCTCGTCCACCAGGAGGACCGGGATGCCGTCCCGCACCGGGGAGGCCAGGCCGCAGTCCTTGCCGGTGCAGATCAGCTCGGGCTCGTCCGCCGAGGTCTCGTCGCGGAGCGGGGCGTGGCACGCCGGGCAGGCGAGGATCTGGAGGAGGCCGGCTTCGAGCGGCATGGGGTTCCCTTCGGCGGTTCGTCGTTCCGTGGTTCTGCTGCCGTACGCGTACGGCAGCACGCGCGCGGGGGTCGGGCCAGGTCAGCCTACCGCCGGGGTCGGTGGGGTGCGTGCGCGATGAAGGGAGCGGTTCGGCGGGCGGTGAGGGAGGTCCGGGAGAGGGCTCCGGGGCGCTCGGGAGCCGTCCCCCATGGAGGCCGCCTCCGTGAACGAAACGGGAGGCCGTCCGGAGCGAGGCCGGCGCCGGCCGGCCACCCGCACCCACCGCATCGGCCGGCCGCCCGCGTCACGACCGTCGTCAGCCGCGGACGATCGCCAGGACCTCGTCACGGACCTTGGCCATCGTCGCGGCGTCGCGGGCCTCCACGTTCAGGCGGAGCAGGGGCTCGGTGTTGGAGGCGCGCAGGTTGAACCACCAGTCCTGGGCGGTGACGGTCAGGCCGTCGAGCTCGTCCAGGGTGAGGCCGTCCTGGCCCTCGTAGGCGGCGCGGACCGCGGCCGCGCGGGCCGTCTGGTCGTCGACCGTGGAGTTGATCTCGCCCGAGCCCGCGTAGCGGTCGTACTGGGCGACGAGCGCGGACAGGGTGCCCTCCTGGCCGCCGAGCGCGGCCAGGACGTGCAGCGCGGCGAGCATGCCGGTGTCGGCGTTCCAGAAGTCGGCGAAGTAGTAGTGCGCGGAGTGCTCGCCGCCGAAGATCGCTCCGGTGGCCGCCATCTCCTGCTTGATGAAGGAGTGGCCGACCCGGGTGCGGACGGGGGTGCCGCCGTTCTCCCGGACGACCTCGGGGACGGACCAGGAGGTGATCAGGTTGTGGATCACCGTGCCGCCGGGGTGGCGGGCGAGTTCGCGGGCCGCGACCAGGGCGGTGATCGCGGAGGGCGAGACGGGCTCACCCCGCTCGTCGACGACGAAGCAGCGGTCGGCGTCGCCGTCGAAGGCGAGGCCGAGGTCGGCGCCCTCGGCGATGACGCGGGCCTGGAGGTCCACGATGTTGGCCGGGTCGAGCGGGTTGGCCTCGTGGTTGGGGAAGGTGCCGTCCAGCTCGAAGTACATCGGCACCAGGTCCAGGGGCAGGCCTTCGAACACGGTGGGCACGGTGTGCCCGCCCATGCCGTTGCCCGCGTCGACCACGACCTTGAGGGGGCGGATGGCGGAGAGGTCGACGAGGGCCTTGAGATGGGCCGCGTAGTCCGTCAACGTCTCGCGCTCGACGATCGTGCCCGCCTTCGCGGCCACGGCGGGCGCGCCCTGCTCGGACCACCGCTCGACCAGCGCGCGGATCTCGGCGAGGCCGGTGTCCTGGCCGACCGGGGCCGCGCCCTTGCGGCACATCTTGATGCCGTTGTACTGGGCCGGGTTGTGCGAGGCGGTGAACATCGCGCCCGGCAGGTCCAGGGCGCCCGAGGCGTAGTAGAGCTGGTCGGTGGAGCACAGGCCGATGAGGGTGACGTCCGCGCCCAGGGCGGACGCTCCGCGCGCGAAGGCCGCCGAGAGGCCGGGCGACGAGGGGCGCATGTCGTGGCCGACGACGATCGCGTCGGCCTGGGTCACGGTGACGAAAGCGGCGCCGAACAGCTCGGCGAGGGACTCGTCCCACTGATCCGGCACCACTCCGCGGACGTCGTACGCCTTCACGATCTGCGACAGATCAACAGCCACGGCCCAGCCTTCCCTGATGTCCTTGCCGACACCCTCCCCGGGGCGCCGACCGGTCTCCCAAACTACCGGGCGCCGCCTGGGAACAGGGCACAGCTTCGGTGGACCCGGAAACGACCGCGCCAACTCGGCGGCGGTGTCCGGGGGTTCGGGGCAGGGGCCGAGAACGGCGCGAGGAACGCGAGGAACGAGAGGAAGGGGACGGCGGGAAAGGCGCGGGTGCCGGAGGCCGGAAGGGCCCGGGTGTCCGACGTCAGGACTCGGGCGAGCGCAGGACGCGGAGATGGCCTCGGCGGCCGACCTCGACGGGGTCCGCCGCGCGCGCTCCGCCGGCCTCGGCGGCGCGCTCCTGGGGGCGGGCGGCCTCGCGTACGGCGTTGGCAAGCGCTTCCAGGTCGTCGCCGCTGGGGCGGGACGGGGCGGAGGCGTCGGTCAGCCGGACCACCTCCCAGCCACGGGGTGCGGTCAGCCGCTCGCTGTGCTCGGCGCACAGGTCGTAGCAGTGGGGCTCGGCGTAGGTGGCGAGCGGACCGAGAACTGCGGTCGAGTCCGCGTAGACGTACGTCAGTGTCGCGACGGCAGGGCGGCCGCACGCGGTGCGCGAACAGCGACGTACAGGGCTCACGACGTTGGACGGTACCGCACTCTTGACCGGGCCGCGACGACTCTCCACCAGCTCACTCCCCCGTGTCGCACTGTGAGCTCGGGCACAGGGACCGTCCGGGCAACTGCGCTGACCTGCACGGGAACAGAGGGCACCGGGCCCTTACCCGCCTTCTGGCGGGCGCCACTTGAGAATGATCCGGTCAAAGCACATCAAATCGTCGCCATCGAGCGGGCCGGTAACCGCTCACTCCCGCGGCCGAAATGGTCATCCGGCGACAGAGCCCCGACTTGCGCCCTCCGGGGCCGTCGCCGCGATCCTCACCGGCCCCGGAGGGCTACGCTGCGTCAGTGATGGACAGTTCCAGTTCAGCCGAAGGTACTGGCTCCCGTTCGGGGCCCCGGCGCCGCGACCGGCACGGCCGTGGCATGCGCGGGCCCGTGGCACCGCCGCAGGTGCCGCTCTCGGTCAGCAGGGCCGAGACCTTCCGCGATCTCGTGCTCGACTCGGTGGAGCGCCTGGAGCGCCGCTGGCCGCAGCTCGCGGAGGTGGAGTTCCTGATCAGCGACGTGCCGTTCAAGGACGCCCCCACCGCCGAGGACGACGGGGAGCCCGAGGCCTGGAGCGACGAGGCGGTGCCCCTCGGGCGCGCGGTCGCGGCCGGCAAGGACCGGCCCGCCCGGATCCTGGTCTACCGCAGGCCGGTGGAGATCCGCACCAAGAACCGGGACGAGCGGGCCCTGCTCGTCCACGAGGTCGTGGTCGAGCAGGTCGCCGAACTCCTGGGTCTGGCACCGGAGTCGGTCGACCCCCGGTACGGGCAGGAGTGAGCGCGAGGCCCGCTACTTCCCGAGGACCGAGAGGTCCTGGGCGGCGGCCGGCACCGCGACCGTGCCCTTGTCGTCGGCCGGGGTCTGCACCGTGAACATCGGGACGCCGTCCTGGGTGATCGCCAGCGTGCGCGCCGCGTAGACGGGGCCGCCGTTCGCGTCGGGCTCGATGGTCAGCGCGTAGGAGCCCTTGAGGCCCTGAGGGGCCGGCGGGTCGACGGCGAGGGTGGTGCCCGCCTTAACGGTGTACGTCTTGGACTGCGGCTCGCCCCCCTCGGTGCCGGCGGAGGAGGTGACCTTCACCGTGGCGTCCTTGGCGCCGGGCGCCGTCAGGGTGAGCGTCGAGGCCTTGGCGCGGTTGTCCGTGACCGTCGCGCGCGTGCCCACCGGAGCGGTCGCCGGGATGAAGGCGACCTCCTGCTTGTCGCTCGTGCCCCGGACCACGCGCAGCGCCGCGACAACCGGAGTGCCACCGTCCGAAACCGGGCTGAGCACAAGGGAACCCGACTCGCCCCTCGTGACGTTCTTGAGATCGAAGGACGCCGTCATCCCCGATTTCACATGGACGCTGTCCAGCCCCACCGGTGTGAAGCTGCTCCCCTTGCTCGCCAGCTTCACCTTGAGGTCCGCGTCGTCCGCTCCCTGGGCGTGCACGATCAGGCGTACGTCGGTGGCGTCTGCCGGGATGCCCGGCAGCACCTGGGTGGGGGCCGCGTCCGCCGAGGCGGCCAGCCAGTCCGCGCCCGCCTTCGCGTCGGTGGCCTGCACCGCCGCGCCGACCCGGCCCGCCCGGGTCGTGACATGCACCGTCAGATCGTCGGCCACCGTGCCGGTCAGGGTGGAAAGGAGAACGGGAACGCTCGACTTGGCGGGGATCGTGATGCCCTCGCCGACGTCGGCCTTGAGGGGACCGTCCTTGCCGAAGAGCTCGATGTCGGCGACGGCCGCGGTGTCGTCCGGGTTGGTGAGGTGGACGTAGTCCTGGCGGTCCTTGGCCGTGGACGCGCCGGGGAACCAGAAGTCGGCGTCCGGCGCGGAGCAGGCGATGCCGAGCAGGGCGCGGCCGACACCACCGGTGATCTGGGTGGTCTGCTGGGCGGCCCAGCCCGGGGCCAGCGATCCGTCGGCCGAGCCGGTGAGGGCGGGCGCGTCGGCGCCGGACACGGTGGTGGCGACGGGCTTGCCGGGCTCCTTGAGGGAGATGACCGGCTTGTCGGAGGCGGGCTTCGTGGACGCCTTCTTGTCCTTGCCGTCCTTGGCCTTGCCGGTCGAGGGGGCGCCGGAGTCGGCGGGCGGCGGGACCGCCGGGGTCAGGGTCGCCGTGGCCGGCTTGCCCTGTGGGGCGCCCTGCGCCGGGGACTTGGGGGTGACCGCCGTGTACGTCGTCTGGGCGAGGTCGGAGTTGCTGGGCGCCGGGCACAGCAGGCTGGAGCGTTCGACGGGCAGGCGCGCCGGGGACGTGGCGGAGGTGTCGGCCGGGCCCGCGGGTGCGGTGAGCGAGGCGAAGCCGGTCAGCGCGGCCAGCGCGACGGCCCCCGCGGCGAGGGAGAGGGTGGTGCGCTTCACTGCTGACTCCCGTCGGGGCGGTGCGGCTGCTGCTCGGGCGGCTCGGGCGGGTACCCGTAGCCGTACGGGTCGTACGAGCCCTCCGGCGGCGGCTGTTGGGCGTCCGGCTGCGCGTAGGGGTCATACGCCTGCGCGCCGCCCTGCCCGCCGCCGTACTGTCCGTCGCCGTACTGCTGCTCCCCCAACTGCCCTTCGCCATCGGGGACTCGGGGGTACGAGCCGTCCGGGTAGTGCTGCTCGGGATAGGACGCCTGGGTGTACTGGCCGTCGGCGTACTGGCCGTCGGGGTACTGCTGGTAGCCGGGGTAGTGCTGCTGGTACGGGTCGTAGCTCTGCCGCGCCTGCTGGTCGTGCTCCGCGGTGTCGGCCGGGGAGGCGGTGGCGTACTGCGCCGTTTCCCATTCCCCGTACGCGGGCTGCTGGGGCACCTCGGCCGGGCGGGCCGGCTGCTCGGGGGACGAGCCCTCGGTTTCGGCCTCGGCCTGGGCGCGGAGCCTGCGGGCCCGCCTGCCCTCACCGGCGACCGGCTGCGCCGGGACGGCGGCCGGGGCCTGCTCCGGCTCGGGCAGGTCGTCGTCGATCTCCCGGCGCCGGCCCGGCAGGGCCAGCACGAGCAGGACGAGGGCGAGCGCGGCCTGGGTCCAGATCCACACCGTGTGGGTGAACGGGGCGTCATAGGTGACGTTCAGGCGGCCCGCCCCGGCGGGGAGTTCGAAGCCCTGGGCCCAGTCGTCGACGGTGGTCTTCTTGAGCGCCTTGCCGTCGAGGGTGGCGCTCCAGCCGGGGGCCGCCGTGTCGGCGATCCGCAGGACGCGGCCCGCCTCGCCGGCCGGGACGGTGGTGTGGATCTCGACGGGGTCGGCGGCGACCGGCAGGGTCTCGCCGCCCTTGGCCGGGACGATCACCGCGCGGGCGACCTGGCGGTCCACCCGCCACAGCGCGCTGCCGTCGAGCTGGCTGAGCCGGGTAAGACCGGGTGTCGAGTCCAAGGTGCGGGCGAACGCGCGGGGCGCGCCGTCGCGGACCAACACATAGCGCACGGCGAATCCGCTGAGCTGGCTCGACTGGTCGGCGCCGGAGCCCGCGACGAGGTTGGAGACGACCTTGCCCAGCCGGGCGTCGCCGCTGCCGGACGCGGCGAGTTCCGCGTCGCCGAGCTGCGCGCCGGAGCCCCTGACCAGGGTGTAGGCGACCTTGGCGGGCGAGGTGCCGCCGAGGACCAGGGTGCGGGCCTGGTCACGGGTGCCGCTCTCCTCGGCGACGAACGCCGGCACCTGTACGGGGTTGCGTCGCTTCAGCGGGCCGTCGGCGCCGCCGATCATCCAGTGCGCGGCGCTGTACACCGGGCCGAGCGCGGCCGCGAGCGCGATCAGCGCGGCGACCGGCTGGCGCCAGCCGAAGCCGTGCCCGGCGACGCGGGTGCGGCCGTACTCGGCGCCGAGCGAGGCGGCGGCGAGCAGCGCGAGCCCGTACACGAGGGTGGCCGGGCCCGCCCAGGCGCTCCGGTTCGCCAGGACCGCGAAGAGGAATCCGGTCAGCGCGACGACCCAGGAGGCGCGGATGGCGAAGGCGCGCTCCTCGCGGAGCAGCGCGGCGAGCGCCGCCCCGACGATGCCGATGAGGAGCAGCCCGCCGACCGTCTTGGGCCCGCCGGGACTGGCCCCGAGCAGGTCGAGCGCACCGGCCGAGCCGTCGCCGTACTCCAGGCCCGCCTCCTTGAGGAAGCCGGACGGCGCGGTGAGCAGGGTGAGCGACCAGGGCGCGAGCATCAGCACAGGGGTGCCGACGGCGGCCAGCAGGCGCAGCCCGTACGCCGTGATGTCGCTCCGGCGCAGCACGAGCACGCCGAGGCCGAGCAGCACCGCGAGCGGCCATACGACGGGGGTGAACGCCGTCGCGACGGTCAGGAGCAGTGCGTACGTCCAGGTGGCGCGCCAGCTGCCGCGCGCCCCGTCGCCGCGGAACCCGGCGGCCGACACACCGGCCCGGGCGATCAGCGGCAGCAGGATCGCGAGGACGGCGGTGCCGAGCCGGCCCGCGGCGAGCGCGCCGGTGGCGGCGGGCAGGAACGCGTAGGCGATGGCCGCCCAGGCGCGCAGTTGGCGCGAGGCGACGAGGGGGCGGGAGGCGAAGTAGGCGGTGAGCCCGGCCAGCGGGACCGAGCAGACCAGGAGCAGGGTCAGCGCGAAGCCGGTGGAGCCGAAGCAGAGCGCGGACAGCACGGCGAGGATCGCGAGGTAGGGCGGGGCCGTCTGGGTGCCGCCGGCGCCGATGGGGTGCCAGGCGTCGGCGTAGCGGCCCCACAGGTTGCCGATGTGGTCGGGCGCGGGCAGCAGGGCGCCGCCCATGAGGGTGCCGCCGCCGAGCAGATTGCGGCAGGCGACCAGGGAGACGACCAGGAGGAGCGCGAACAGGACCGGCGCGGGTTTGCGGGCGATCTTCTTGAGGCGGGCGAACTGCTCGATCTCCAGGAAGTCGGCGTCGTCGCCGCCGGGCCCCGATTCGACGGCGCCGTGCCGGGAGCCGCCGGTGTCCTCGGTGCCCGCGCCGAGGCTGCCCGCCACCGATTCGACGGTGGCGCGGATGGTGGCGCCGGGCGGCGGGAACAGGGGGCGCAGCTCGCCGGCCTCGACGCCGCTCTTGCCGCGCTTCTTGCGTCCGGCGAGGATCCGGCCGGGCCGCAGCAGGGTGGCGAAGAGGCCCATGACCTCGTCGACGGCCT
The DNA here is from genome assembly GCF_025399895.1 of Streptomyces sp. ASQP_92. Classification (GTDB taxonomy): domain Bacteria; phylum Actinomycetota; class Actinomycetes; order Streptomycetales; family Streptomycetaceae; genus Streptomyces. Next base: position 16,548 of record NZ_JAODUA010000012.1, read on the forward strand.
GGCCCGGCACCTTGCCCAGGAGGTAGGCGACGGTGCGCAGGACCGTGCCGACCACGATGCGCAGGAACACGTAAGGGAGCAGCGCGGGGCGGGAGTTGACGAGCATGGTGTAGACGGCGCCGGCCTTGTCGACCCGGTGCGGGTTGACGACCGAGCGGCCCGCGCAGTCGACGGTGCGCCGTTCGCGGGCGGCGGCCTCCGCGTGGCGGACCGCGGCGTCGGGGGCGACCAGAACGGTGTGTCCGGCCGCGTGGGCGCGCCAGCACAGGTCGACGTCGTCTCGCATGAGGGGCAGTCTTCGGTCGAAGCCGCCGAGTTCCTGCCACACGTCGCGGCGGATCAGCATGCCCGCGGACGACACGGAGAGGACCGGGCGGACCTGGTCGTGCTGGCCCTGGTCCTGTTCGCGCCGGTCCAGACCCGTCCAGCGGCGCCCGCTGTGGGCGATGGAGACGCCGACTTCGAGGAGTTGCTTGCGGTCGTACCAGCCGCGCAGCTTGGGGCCGACGATCGCGGCCTGGGGGTTGGAGTCGGCGACGCGCAGCAGTTCGGCGAGCGCGTCGGGCTCGGGCGCGCAGTCGTCGTGGAGCAGCCAGAGCCACTGCACGGGCTCGCCGTGCGGGAGTTCGGGCAGGTCGTAGCTGTCGTCGCGCCAGGTGCGCGAGACGGGGTCCCAGCCGCTGGGCCGCTTGAGGTAGGCCAGTTCCTCGGGGCCGAGCACGGGCGCGGTGCGGGCCGCCTCCTCGACGGCGGCGCCGAATCCGGTGCGGCGGGCGAGGTGCAGGACGCGTTCGGCGCCGAGGGCCTCGGTGACCAGGCGCGCGGAGTCGTCGGCGCTGCCGGTGTCGGCGGCGTAGGCGTTCTGTACGGGGCGTTCCTGGCCGAGGAGTCCGGCCAGGACGTCGGGGAGCCAGCGTGCGCCGTCGTGCGAGACGAGGACGGCGGTGACGACATGGCGGGGGAACTCGGGAGTCGTGGCCGCCTCGTACGGGGCCGTCGACTGGCTGTGCACGGACATCGAGGTACGGGCCCCTCCGCCCCGGAAGGCTGCTGTGCTGACTGCGGTCGGCGCGGCCGGTGTTGTGAGACGGGCTCTGACGTGACCGGAGTGCCGTGGACAGCGCCCCACACTAACGGCTGCCACACAAACGGTCCGCCGTCTGCGAGCGGGGCGCAGACGGCGGACCGTTGGTTGTGTACGGAGTTGGGCGGTTTGGGGTGCCCGGGGTGGTCGCCGAGGGTCGGGCGGCGGACTTCTCCGGCCTCAGACGGCGGCCTTCTTCAGACGCCGGCGCTCGCGCTCGGACAGGCCGCCCCAGATACCGAACCGCTCGTCGTTGGCGAGTGCGTACTCGAGGCATTCCGAACGCACTTCGCAGGCGAGGCAGACCTTCTTCGCCTCTCTGGTGGAGCCGCCCTTTTCGGGGAAGAAGGATTCGGGGTCGGTCTGGGCGCAGAGGGCCCGTTCCTGCCAGCCGAGCTCCTCTTCGGCCTCGTCGACCAGCAGTTCCTGAAACAGCTCGGTCATGTGCGCCCCTCGTCTGTCTTTTGCTGCCCCGTGATGTTGCCGTTACCGAAACCGGCCGAACGACACGAGTGAAATTACAAGTGTGCGGATCCGGGCGAGTCAAGCCGAGATCTGCTATTGGGTCCCGTATTCACTCTGCGGAACCAAGGCTTTGCGGAAAGTGTTCAAATCAGCCAAAAGGTGACACATGCCACTGGCTCACGCCACCACCTCTCGCGCCGATCCGCCCGGTTCCCGTTCGAGTGCAACCAGAGGGGAGGACGAGACGAGTGTTGATCTTGTTGCGCCCGGTACCCCGAAAGCGGCCCGGATCACATTCGGATCACGAGAAAATGACGACGTTTGATTGCCCGTCTGCTGCGCCACATCTCCCGCCTCAGGACTGCACAAACCTTTCTCCGGCCCCAGTAACCGGATGAGGTGAAACAATGCCGCCAAATCGGTCATTGAGTTGACAACAGACTCATGAGCCGGTCTCCTGGATCGCATGTCAGCGACCACAGCGCACCGAGCGACCCACGTCCGTGGGTTCCGCAGCGCTGTCCAGGCGCGCTGTTGCTGTTCGAGCTGTTGATCCCGCACCGCTTTCCCGTGCGATCCAGCTTCTCCCCCCGCCACCCCTGAGACGCCACGCGTCCGGGCGGCCGCGTCTCCACGAGACACCTCATCTGCGACACCCCAGCGCTCCTGCCGAGGAACCCCCGCACCATGAACAGCAGCCACAGCGACCTCCAGATCGCCGGCGACATCCTGGAGGTCCAGCACCTCCTCCAGCCCGCCCGTGAGCACCCCGCAACCGTCGCCGAGTTCGCCGGACTCGCCCGTGCCATCGCCGCCGACCGCTCCCAGTGGGCCCACCTCGTCCAGTACGACGCCGTCTCGCGCTGGTACCACCGGCTGCGCACCGGGCCCGGCTACGAGGTCTGGCTGCTTTCCTGGGTGCCCGGTCAGGGCAGCGGCGCCCACGACCACGGCGCGTCCTCGGGCGTGCTGACCGTCCTGGACGGCGAGCTGACCGAGCACACCGAGCGCGGCGTACGGAGCCTGGCCGCCGGGTCCCAGCGGGTGTTCGCGCCGGGCTACGCCCACGACGTCGTCAACGACTCCCTGGAACCGGCCGTGAGCCTGCACATCTACTACCCCGGCCTGACCGACATGCCGATGCACCCCGCCCAGGCCTCCCGGGCGGCCCAGAACGCCGTACCGGCCTGAGCGCTCGGGGGCCACGCCCGGCCTGACAGACTGTCCGCATGCGCATTGTGGTTCTGGCAGGCGGCATCGGTGGTGCCCGCTTCCTCCGTGGTCTCAAGTCCGCCGCCCCCGACGCGGACATCACCGTCATCGGCAACACCGGCGACGACATCCACCTGTTCGGCCTGAAGGTCTGCCCCGACCTGGACACCGTGATGTACACCCTGGGCGGTGGCATCAACGAGGAGCAGGGCTGGGGGCGTACGGACGAGTCCTTCACCGTGAAGGAGGAGCTCGCCGCGTACGGGGTCGGGCCCGAGTGGTTCGGGCTCGGCGACCGCGACTTCGCCACCCACATCGTCCGTACGCAGATGCTCGGCGCGGGCTACCCGCTGAGCGCCGTCACCGAGGCGCTGTGCGCGCGCTGGCAGCCCGGTGTCCGCCTCATCCCGATGTCCGACGACCGCGTCGAGACCCATGTCGCCATCGATGTGGACGGCGAGCGCAGGGCGGTGCACTTCCAGGAGTACTGGGTGAAGCTGCGGGCCTCCGTGGAAGCGCAGGCCGTCGTGCCGGTCGGCGCCGAGCAGGCCAAGCCCGCGCCCGGTGTCCTCGAGGCGATCGCCTCGGCCGACGTCATCCTCTTCCCGCCGTCCAACCCGGTCGTCTCGGTCGGCACCATCCTGGCCGTGCCCGGCATCCGCGAGGCGATCGCCGAGGCGGGGGTGCCGGTGGTGGGCCTGTCCCCCATCGTCGGGGACGCCCCGGTGCGCGGCATGGCCGACAAGGTGCTCGCGGCGGTCGGCGTGGAGTCCACGGCGGCGGCGGTCGCCGAGCACTACGGTTCGGGCCTGCTCGACGGCTGGCTGGTCGACACCGTGGACGCGGCCTCGACCGCCCGCGTCGAGGAGGCGGGCATCCGCTGCCGCGCGGTGCCGTTGATGATGAGTGACCTGGACGCGACGGCCGCGATGGCCCGCGAGGCGCTGACCCTCGCCGAGGAGGTCCGCGCGTGAGCCCTGCCTCCTTCCGGGTGTGGGCGGTGCCCGGGCTGCCCGAGGTGGGCCCCGGCGACGACCTCGCCAAGCTGATCGCGGCGGCCGAGCCCGGCCTCGCCGACGGCGACATCCTGCTCGTCACCTCGAAGATCGTCTCCAAGGCGGAGGGCCGGATCACCGAGGCCGCCGACCGCGAGGCGGCCATCGACGCCGAGACGGTACGGGTGGTCGCGCGACGCGGCACCCTGCGCATCGTCGAGAACCGGCAGGGCCTGATCATGGCCGCGGCGGGCGTGGACGCCTCCAACACCCCGGCCGGGACGGTCCTGTTGCTGCCCGAGGACCCGGACGCCTCGGCGGCTGCGATCCGGGCCGGGCTGCGTGCCGCGCTCGGCGTCGAGGTCGGCGTGATCGTCACGGACACCTTCGGCCGGCCCTGGCGCAACGGCCTCACCGACGTGGCGATCGGCGCCAGCGGCGTACGCGTCCTGGACGACCTGCGCGGCGGCACGGACGCGCACGGCAATCCGCTGAGCGCGACGGTGATCTCGCTCGCCGACGAACTGGCCGCGGCGGGCGACCTGGTGAAGGGCAAGGCGGGCGGGCTCCCGGTCGCCGTGGTCCGCGGCCTGGGACACCTCGCGGGCGACGGTTCGGCCCGCGAGATGGTGCGCGCCGCGGCCGACGACATGTTCCGCCTGGGCACCTCCGAGGCGGTACGGGAGGCGGTCACCCAGCGGCGTACGGTACGGGCCTTCACGGACGAGCCGGTCGACCCGGGGGCCGTGCGGCGCGCGGTGGCGGCGGCGGTGACCGCGCCGGCCCCGCACCACACCACGCCCTGGCGGTTCGTGCTGCTCGAATCGAGCGCGTCCCGCACCCGGCTGGTCGACGCGATGCGGGACGCCTGGATCGGTGACCTACGCCGCGACGGCAAGTCCGAGGAGTCGATCGCGAAGCGGGTCGCGCGGGGCGAAGTCCTGCGCGCGGCACCGTACTTGGTGGTTCCCTGCCTGGTGACGGACGGCGCGCACCACTACGGCGACGCGCGGCGCGACGGCGCCGAGCGCGAGATGTTCGTGGTCGCCATGGGCGCCGGCGTACAGAACTTCCTGGTGGCCCTCGCGGGTGAGCGGCTCGGCTCGGCGTGGGTGTCCTCGACGATGTTCTGCCGCGATGTCGTACGCGACGTCCTGGACCTGCCCGCCGGGTGGGACCCGATGGGCGCGGTGGCCGTCGGTCACGCGGCCGAGCCGCCCCGGGAGCGCCCGGAGCGTGAGGCGTCGGCGTTCATCGAGGTGCGCTGAGCGGGCGCCGGGGCCCGAATCCCCTGCGCTCCCGCGCCCAACTCCCCTACAGGCGGGCGATGTTGTTGGGCTGGAAGCGGGGGGCCCGGCGCGGCGGGATGCGTCCGCTGAGCAGGATCAGGCGGGCGGCCCGGTGGCGCTGGCCCGCGTACGGTTCGAGCAGGGCCAGCATCTCCTCGTCGTCGGCGTCGCGGTTGCCGGCCAGGGCGTGGCCGATGATGCCGGGCAGGTGGAGATCTCCGACCGTCACCAAGTCGGGTGCGCCGATGGCCCGTTGGAGGGTTTCGGCGGCCGTCCAGGGGCCGATGCCGGGGATGAGCCGGAGCCGCTCGGCGGCCTGCGTCTGCTCCATCCCGGCGGCCTCCTCCATGCGGCGGGCCACCCGCACGGCGCGCATGACGGTGTCCGAGCGCTTGGAGTCGACGCCGGCGCGGTGCCACTCCCAGGACGGGATCATCGCCCACTGCCGGGCGTCGGGCATCACATACATGCCCTCGGGGGCGCCGGGGGCGGGCTCGCCGAAACCCCGCACCAGGAGCCGCCAGGCGCGGTAGGCCTCGGTCGCGGTGACCTTCTGTTCCAGGACGGACGGAATCAGTGACTCCAGGACCAGGCCGGTACGCGTCAGGCGCAGGCCCGGGCGGTTGCGGTGGGTCTCCGCGAGGAGGCGGTGGCGGGGCTCGAAGGCCTCCGGGTCGTCCAACTCACCCAGCATCGCCGGGAGTTGCTCCAGCATCCACTCCGCGCCCGCGCCCCACGCCTCGGCGTGCGCGGTGTCCTTGACGGCGGTCACGCGGAGGGTGGCGGGGCCGGCGGGGGTGCGGGAGGTGCGCCATACGGCGCCGTCGGGGGTGGTGCGGTAGGTGGGGTCGCCGGGGCCGCGTCTGAGGGGGCCGAGGGTGAGGGGCAGGTCGAGGGGGCCCCTGCGGGTCACCCATACCCGGGTCTGCCCTGCCGGGCGGGGGGTGGGGGTGCGGAGGGTGGGGGTGCGGGGGGTGAATCGTCCTGCCACGGTCGTTCCTCGGGGATGGGCTGCCCCCCGAGCCTACGCGCCCCGGCCCCCTGGGGCTCCGCCCCAGACCCCGTTCGCGCCTGAACGGCGCTCGTCCTCAAACGCCGGACGGGCTGAAATGCCCGATGCGGGCCAGCACCAGCACCGCTAAGGGGCGCGGGGAACTGCGCGAGAAGCGACCACGATCCGCGGACGAAGGCGGGTTTTGGGGGCGCGAGGAACTGCCCGAGAAGCGGGCACGGTCCGCGGACGAAGGCGGGTTTTGGGGGCGCGGGGAACTGCGCGAGAAGCGGGCGCGGTCCGCAGGACCCAGAGGGGTAAGGGGCGCGAGGAACTGCGCGAAAAGCCCCCCGCGGCCCGCAGACGAAAACGGGGTCCCAGGGGCGCGAGGAACTGCGCGAAAAGCGACCACGGCCCGCAGGATCCAGAGGGGTGAGGGGCGCGGGGAACTGCGCGGAAAGCCTCGCACCCCATGTCACGCCACGCCACGCCACGCCCGCGCGAGCGGGTCCCGGCCGCGGCCCGGAGCGCGGGCTACTGGTCCGAGGAGAAGCGGACCGCACCCCCCGGCAGCACCGCGTCACACCACACCCGCGCCCCCGCACGCAACTCGTTGTCGGGGCCGACGACCGCCCCGTCCCCCACCACCGCCCCCTCGAGCACCGTGCGGGAGCCGATGTGCGCGCCCACGCCGACCAGGGAGTCCGTGATCACCGCTCCGGGGTCGACGACCGCGTCGGACAGGATCGTGCTGCCGATGATGCGCGCGCCCTCGCCCACCACCGCCCCGCGGCCCACCACCGTGCCGCCGGTCAGCTTGGCGTCGGGGGCAATCCGGGCCGTCGGCAGGACCAGGCGGTCGCCGCAGCGGCCCGGGACGGCGGGGGAAGGGACGTGGCCGAGCACCAGGTCCGCCGAGCCCCTGACGAAGGCCTGGGGGGTGCCCAGGTCCAGCCAGTACGTCGAGTCCACCATCCCCTGGAGGTGGGCCCCGCGTGCCAGCAGGCCGGGGAAGGTCTCGCGTTCCACCGAGACCGGACGACCCCGCGGGATCTCGTCGATCACCGAGCGCCGGAACACGTACGCCCCGGCATTGATCTGGTCGGTGACGATCTCCTCCGGCGTCTGGGGCTTCTCCAGGAACGCCGTGACCCGGCCGGTCTCGTCCGTGGGGACCAGGCCGAACGCCCTCGGGTCGTCGACCCGGGTCAGATGCAGGGAGACGTCCGCGCCGGACGCGCCGTGGGTGTCCACCAGCGCCCTGATGTCCAGGCCCGTCAGGATGTCGCCGTTGAAGATCAGGACCGGCTCGTCGGGCCCGGAGCGCAGCCGCGAGGCCACGTTGCGGATCGCGCCGCCGGTGCCGAGCGGCTCGTCCTCCGTGACGTATTCGAGGGAGAGGCCGAGCGCCGAGCCGTCCCCGAAGTACGGCTCGAACACCTCGGCCAGATAGGAGGTGGCCAGAACGATGTGGTCGACGCCCGCCGCACGGGCCCGCGCCAGCTGGTGGGTCAGGAAGGGGACCCCGGCCGCCGGAACCATCGGCTTGGGCGTGTTCACCGTGAGCGGGCGCAGCCTGGTGCCCTTGCCGCCGACAAGGAGGATCGCTTCTGTCACCTGTCGTCTCTGCTTCCTGCTGGGGCCGGCCTTCGGATTCCGTCGCATCGTTCGGCGGAACTCCCGGCCGGCCAGTGTATGCAGACCCCCCGGACGGCATTCGCCCCGGTCAGCGCCGGCCCTGGTAGTGGGCTGCGGTGACGCGGGCTGAGCCGAGCCTGCCGTACAGGCGCGCGCCGGGGCAGTCGGTGGCGAAGCCGTCGCGGTGGCCGGCGATGGCGTTGAACCTGACGCTGCGACCCTTCTTGTAGCGGTTGCCGCCGCCCGAGACGAGCGTGCTCTTGCCCGCCGGGTTCACCCCGTACAGACCGAGCTTCCAGGCCGCGAGTTGCTCAACCGCCTTGAGGGCGGCGGCTGTTGGGCTGGTCTTGTTGTACGTGCCCAGGACCGCGATGCCCGTGCTGTTGGTGTTGAAACCGAGGGTGTGCGCGCCGAGCACCGCCTTGCTGACGCCCCCGGCGCGGCCCTCGTAGATGTTTCCGCACTTGTCGACCGCGAAGTTGTACCCGATGTCCCGCCAGCCGCTGCTCTTGACGTGGAAGCGGTAGATACTGCGCAGGACGGAGGCCGACTGGGCGCAGCTGTAGCCGTTGCCGGACGCGGTGTGGTGGACGAAGGCGACCTTGACGCTCTTGGTGTAGACGAAGCCGCGCTCCCGCAGCCGCTCGTCGGCGCCCCAGCCCTTGCGGGTGACGATGCGCGGCCGCGCCCCGATGTACGGACGGGCCCGCGTAGCCGAGCCGACCACCTCACCGGCCCCGGCCGCATCGTCGGACTCGGCCGCCTCACCGGCCCCGATCACCTCACCGGCCCCGATCACCTCACCGGTCCCGGCCTCCGCCCCGATCGCCGCCTCCGCCTCGGTCCGGCTCTCGGCCCGGTCGAGGGCGGGCAGCACATCGGGCTCTCGCAGGGCCCGGGTGCCGTCGTCGCCCCCGGCCGGTCCGGCGCCCGGGTCGACGAGGTCGAGGCGCAGTCCGCCGGGGAGTTCACCCTCCGGGTCGTTGGGCCGTACGTGTGCCTCGACGGCGTCCGAGTCGCCCACCCACAGGGGTGCGGTGGAGCCGTGCAGGGGGCGCTCGGCCTCGGCGGTGCCGGGGTCGGCGGCGTGGTCGTGGTTGTGGGTCTCCAGGTCCTGCCAGGCGGACCAGGTTCCGCCCGCCCGGGAGCGGGTGCGCACCTGGACGCTGCCGCGCAGTTCGTCGTCGGCGTTGTCCCAGACCACGCCGACCAGGGAGAACGGCCGCACCTCCCGCCGGGTCAGGCCCTCTTGGGTGGCGCCGCCCGCCGCCCGGTCCGTGTCGGGCAGCGGCCCCATGGGCAGCGACTGGGTGGATCCGGCGAGTTCCGCCGAGGCGGGGGCCGCGGCGGAACGCGCCGCCGCGACGGGCGCCATGGACGCCAGGGGGACGGTGAGGGCCGCGACAGCGGCGACGCCGATCGAAGACGCAAGGAAGCTACGCATGGTGACGATCGTGGTCATACTTGTACAAATCTGTCCATTGCTGACCTGACGGGTCGTCGGCCAAACCGGTGTACGCACCCGGCCCACCGGCGCCGGTGCCGCCCGGGCGCGCCGCGTAGCCTTGCCCGCGTGAACGCCAGCGACCGCACCCCTGCCGACCTGCTGCGATCCGCGCTCGCCGCGGACCCGGGCCGCCCCCTGATCACCTTCTACGACGACGCCACCGGCGAACGCGTGGAACTGTCCGTCGCCACCTTCGCCAATTGGGTGGCCAAGACCGCCAATCTGCTCCAGGGCGACCTCGCCGCCGCGCCCGGCGACCGGCTCGCGCTGCTGCTCCCGGCGCACTGGCAGAGCGCGGTGTGGCTGATGGCCTGCCACTCGGTGGGCGTCACCGTCGAGATCGGCGGCGACCCGGCGGCGGCCGACCTCGTGGTCAGCGGCCCCGACACCCTGGAGGAGGCCCGTGCCTGCACCGGCGAGCGGGTGGCGCTCGCGCTGCGCCCGCTCGGTGGACGCTTCCCGCAGCCGCCCGCGGGCTTCGCGGACTACGCCGTCGAGGTGCCGGGCCAGGGCGACCGGTTCGCGCCGTTCTCGCCCGTCGACCCGGACGCCCCCGCGCTCGCCGTGGACGACGAGGAGCTCAGTGCCGCCGGACTCGTGACGCGGGCCCGCGCGGAGGCCGCCGGCCTCGGCCTCGCCGCCGGTGCGCGGCTGCTCTCGGCGCGGGCGTACGACAGCTGGGCCGGACTCGCGAGCGGCCTGTACGCCCCGCTCGCCTCGGGCGGTTCGGTCGTGCTCTGCCGCAACCTGGCCCAACTCGCCGACGGGGGGCTGGAGAAGCGGGTCGAGAGCGAGCGGGTCACGCATCGCGCGCCGTGAGCGTCCCGCCTCGGTGACGAGGTGCTGATCTCCACCCTTGTGGCCCACCACGGGGCCCGGCCCCCGGCTTCCGGCGGGACCTCCGGTACATGATCGGTCGTACGCAACCATGCGTGCGATTCGGCCGTCTACCGGGGTGCCCGGCGGGGCGCCGCGCCCGCCGCCCCCCTGTGATGGCCCGTAAGGATGGACGCCGAAGTGACCGACAGTGCCGGCACGCCCCCCGAACCGGAAGACCGGGCCGGGGCCGAGCAGCCACCGCCGGCCCCCGGCACCCCCTCGGCCCCCGAGGCACCCGACGCCGAACCCGCGACCGGCCCGGAGACGTCCGCCCCCGAGGCACCCGACGCGAAGGCGACGGACCCCACCCCCGCACCCACCGGCACCCCGACGGCCCCTGAGGCGCCCGACGCCGTCCCAGCGACCGGCCCGGAGGCCGCCAACCCCGAGGCACCCGACGCCGACCCCGCGACCCGCCCGAAGACGGCCAACCCCAAGGCACCCGACGCCGAGCCCGACCCCGACCCCGAACCCGAACCCGACCCCGACCCCGAGCCCGAGCCCGCCGCGAGCGAAGCCGCACCGAGCGAGACGGACACCGCCGGGACCACCGGCAGCGCCACCGGGACCGGGACCAGGGCCGCCGGGACCGGGACCAGGGCCGCCGCAACGGAGGCCGAGGGCGACGCCGAGGCCGAGGCCGAGGCCGACGGCGGCGAACCCGTCGAGCCCCGAACCGCCGCCCCGGGGGCCGACGCCGCCCAGCCCGTCGCCGGCGCGACCCCCGGCACCGGGTCCGCCGACCCCAGCGACCCCCGAACCGAAACCGACCCCGACCCCAAGCGCCGCAGGCACTGGCTGCGTTGGACCGCGCTCGGCGTCTCCGTCGTCGTGCTGGCGGCGGCCGGGACCGGGTGGTGGTTCTACCGGAAGCTCGACGGCAACATCCACACCGACACCTCCGCCGCGAGCGAGCTCGACAAGTACGAGCGGGACCGGCCGGTCTCGGTGGTGCACGACGCGGAGAACCTGCTCCTCATCGGCTCGGACTCGCACGCGGGCAACAACTCCTCGTACGGCAGGGACGACGGCGGCAGTCAGCGCTCGGACACCACGATCCTGCTGCACCTGGCCGCCGACCGGCTCAGCGCCACCGCAGTCTCGCTGCCGCGCGACCTGATGGCGGACCTGCCCGCCTGCGGCCGGCCCGACGGCACCACGTCCAGGGCCCAATTCGCCCAGTTCAACTCGGCGTTCGAGATCGGCGGAGCCGCCTGCACGATCCGTACCGTCGAGAAGATGACCGGCGTACGGATCGACCACCACATGGTCGTCGACTTCAGCGGGTTCAAGGACATGGTCGACGCGGTGGACGGCGTGGAGGTGTGCCTGAAGGAGCCGGTCGACGACCGCCAGGCCCACCTCAAGCTGCCCGCCGGACGCCAGACCCTCCACGGCGAGCAGGCGCTCGGCTTCGTACGCTCCCGGCACGGCTTCGGGGACGGCAGCGACACCCAACGGATGGACCGCCAGCAGCAGTTCCTCGGCTCCCTGGTGAAGAAGGTGCAGAGCAACGGAGTGCTACTCAACCCCACGCGGCTCTACCCGGTCCTGGACGCGGCGACCAAGTCCCTCACCACGGACCCCGGACTCAACACCCTCAAGGACCTGTACGACCTGGTGAGCTCGATGCGGGGCATTCCGACCGAGAACATCCGGTTCCTCACCGTTCCGCGTCAGCCCTACGTGTACAACGGCGACCGCGACGAGCTCGTCCAGCCCGACGCGGACCGGCTCTTCCAGCAACTGCGCGACGACCGGCCGATCAAGGTGGCACCCGCGGCGGACGTGGCGAAACTCAAGGAGGGCGGCGGCAAGGACCGTGACGGCAAGGGAGGCGACGGCAAGGACCGTGACGGGGACGGCAAGCCCGACGACCCGGGCCCCACGCCCAGCCCCTCGGCCCCGCCCGTCTACTCGGGTACGGATGCTGCCTCGGGCATGTGCGGCTAGGCGGCGCGCGGGTGGGAGAGCTGTGAATTCCGCGTGCCCGTCATCGAATTGGGGTCAAATGCCCGGTTATAAAGGGCGTGGACTTCGTCACGGCCGTCGCTGTCGGCCGAACTGGCCAGATAGTGTGACGCGATCCAGTGTGAGCGGCAGGCGTGCCCCGCACTGCAGGAGCGAATGATTGAGCGCTTTGGGGGAAGCGACTCGGCACCGACGGAGGACAGAAGCGACCGTGGATGCGCAGAGCCGTGGCCGGGCCGATGAAGTCGACCCCGCAGACCAGTGGGTCCTCAACCCGGAGACCGGCACTTACGAATTGCGACTGACCCCTTCCGGAACGCAGTCGAATTCAGGTCCGAAGCGGTCGTCCGCGGAGCCCGCCGCCGGCAGAACCCCCGGACAGTCCGGACGTGCCGGGCGCCGTGAGGTGCCAAGCCAGCGCAACCGCCGGGGCGGCGCATCCCCCGCCGGCGAGACCCCCGACGCGCAGGGCCGCCGCAAGCGCAAGCCGAAGGCGACCCGCAAGAAGAAGGCGCTGCTGTGGACGGGCGGCGTGATGGGCGTCGTCCTCGTGGCCGGGGCGGGCGGCACGTACTGGCTCTACCAGCACTTCAACAACAACCTCAACACCGTCGACGTCGGGGACGCGGGCAGCAAGAGCTCGGTGCCCGACGGGGCGTTCAACATCCTGGTCATCGGCACCGACAAGCGCACCGGCAAGGGCAACGAGGGCTACGGCGACGCCGGCAGCGAAGGCCACGCCGACACCAACATCCTCTTCCATGTCTCGGCGGACCGGACCAACGCCACCGCGATGTCCATCCCCCGCGACATGGTCACCGACATCCCCGCCTGCCCGACCAAGCAGCAGGACGGCACCACCAAGACCATCCCGGGCACCAAGAACGCGCGCTTCAACACGAGCCTGGGCCAGGAGGGCCGCGACCCGGGCTGCACCATGCGTACGGTCAAGCAGCTCACCGGGCTCAACGTCGACCACTTCATGATGGCCGACTTCAACGCGGTCAAGCAGCTGTCCACCGCGGTCGGCGGCGTCAAGGTGTGCCTCACCAAGGCGGTCGACGACCCCAAGTCGCATCTGAAGCTCCCGGCCGGTCAGAGCATCGTCAAGGGCGAGCAGGCGCTGGCCTTCGTACGGACCCGGCACAGCTTCGGCAACGAGAGCGACCTCGACCGCATCAAGCAGCAGCAGCAGTTCATCGGCTCGATGATCCGGCAGATGAAGTCGGACGACACCCTGGGCAGCCCCACCAAGATGTACGGCCTCGCGGACGCCGCGACCAAGGCGCTGACGGTCGACTCGGGGATAGGAAGTATCAAGAAGCTGACCGACCTCGCCCAGGTCATCGGCAAGATCGACGCCAAGAACATCACCTTCGCCACCCTTCCGGTGATCGACAACCCGGCCGAGGGCAAGAAGCACATCACCGTCGTGCCCGACCCGGCGAAGGCCGAAGCACTGTTCGCGATGATGCGCGCCGACACCTCGCTGACCGAGGTGAAGAAGAAGGAGGCGGACGCCAAGAGCTCCGCCGCGGCCGAGGAGGCCGCGCGCCTCGACGGCGCGCGCGCCAAGGCGTCCGAGGTGCGGGTCACCGTGCTCAACGGGGGCGCGGTGGCGGGCTCGGCCGGGGAGATGGTCACCTGGTTGCAGAACCAGAAGGGTGTGCTGAAGTCGTCCAACGGCTCCAACGCGCCGCAGAAGGTGCCCGCCACCGTGCTGGTCTACGCGCCGAACCAGGCCGACCAGGCCCGTAAGCTCGCGGATCTGCTCGGTCTCTCCGGGGCCGCGCTGAAGCCGGGGACCAAGGACGCCGTGGGCAAGGAGCCCATGGTGCTGACCCTCGGTCCGGACTTCAAGCAGGCGGGCACGCCCGTCGCCGCTCCGGCCAAGGCACCGGAGGGCATTCAGAAGGTCGAAGCCGACAAGTCGGTCTGCGCCAAGTAACAGACTCACGGCCCGCCCGGGCCTCAGGGGGAGTCTGAACGACAGGGGGTACAGGGGTGGGCAAGAACAGCGTGCGCGGGGAGGGGACGGCGCGGGGCCGCGTCGAGCATGCGGGCGAACTCGGCTGGGACGAGAGCCTGTACGGGAACGACACGGCCGGCGGCGCCGCACAGGGCAGGAAGCCCGCGGGCGACGGAGAGAGCGCCGGGTCCGGCGGGCCCGGGGGGCCCGCCGCGCCGGGCGGCTCCGGCACGTCCGCGGGCTCGGGTGCGCCCCCTGCCGCGTCCTCGGGCTCCGGCGGCGCCGGCGACCCGGCGTCCGGCAGCGGGCACCGCAGGGGCGGCTCGCGCAGACGGGGCAAACGCAAGCACCGCGTCCTGAGATGGACCGCGATCACGCTCGCGGTGCTCATACTCGGGACGGCCACCGCCGGTTACCTGTACTACCAGCACCTCAACAACAACATCCGCAAGGGCGACCGCAGTGCGGGCGGCAGCGACGCCAAGAAGGCCGCGCCCAACGCCCAGGGTCAGACCCCGCTCAACATCCTCCTGATCGGCTCCGACAGCCGTAAGTCGGACGAGAACGTCGCGCTCGGCGGCGCCAAGGACGACCGCGCCGGTGATCCGCACGCGGACGTACAGATGCTGCTCCACGTCTCGGCGGACCGCAAGAACGCCTCCGTCGTCAGCATCCCGCGCGACACCCGGGTGAGCATGCCCCCGTGCAAGGACCCGGAGAAGAAGAAGGACTACCCGGCCACCAACGCCATCATCAACGAGGCGCTCGGACGCGGCGGAGCGGGCTGTGTCCTGGACACCTGGGAGAAGCTGACCGGCATCTACATCGACCACTGGATGATGGTCGACTTCGCCGGTGTCGTCGCCATCTCCGACGCGGTGGGCGGCGCCGACGTCTGCGTGAAGCAGAACATCGACGACCACCCCACCAAGCTCCAGAAGGGCGGCTCGCACCTGCACCTCACCGCGGGCAACCACACGGTGAAGGGCGAGCAGGCCCTCCAGTGGCTGCGCACCCGGCACGCCTTCGGCAGTGACATCGGCCGCTCCCAGGCCCAGCACATGTACATGAACTCGGTGATCCGCAACCTCAAGGACCAGGACGCCTTCAGCGACACCGGCCGGCTGATGGACATCGCCGAGACCGCGACCAAGTCGCTCCAGGTCTCCTCCGAACTCGGCACCGTCAAGAAGCTGTTCGACCTGGGCATGGAGCTCAAGAACATCCCCATGGACCGCATCAACATGCTGACCATGCCGCGCCTGCCCGACCCGAAGGACCCGAACGCCCATGTGGTGCCGGACACCGCCAAGGCCGACGCGCTGTGGGCGATGCTGCGGGACGACAAACCGCTCGACGGCAAGAGCGACGACAAGAACGACGGCAAGCCGGCCTCCGAGGCGCCCAAGGGCCCGGCCGCCGAGGCCGCCGGTTCGCTCGCGGTGAGCGTGGTCAACGGCACCGGCACCAACGGCCGCGCACCCGTCAAGGGCCGGGCGAGCGAGGTGGTCTCCGCGCTCAAGGCCAAGGGCTTCACCCAGGCCGCCACGGGCTCCAGCAACCCCACGGCGACCAGCGAGGTGGACTACCCGCGGGCCGCGGGCGCCCAGGGCAAAGCGAACGCGGAGTCCGTCGCCGCCGCCCTGGGCCTGCCCCCCGGCGCGGTCAAGCCGTCCGACGTCAAGGCCCTGACCCTGGTGGTCGGCGGCGACTGGCGCACCGGCGCGAGCTACCCCAAGCAGGACGCGAAGGCCACCGACCCGCTCAAGGACACCGAGACGGTCAACGGGGCCGACAAGGGCGCCTGCATGGAGGTGTACGCGCCCTACCGCTTCTAGCCGCCCGCGTACGCGAAAGGGGGCGCCCGGTGCTTTTCGGCACCGGGCGCCCCCTTCGCTCACGTACGAGCCGTCCCCCGCGAGATGCCTAGGGGCGGACGGACGCGGTCCGCACCGCCGGGCGGCGGCTCGCGATGACCTTGCGGGCCAGCGCCTTCGGGCTGGTCAGGAAGCCGAAACCCCACGACATGTGCATGGTGGCGAGGGCCACCGGGATCTGGGCGCGGGCCTTGAGCGAGAGCCCCTTGCCGGCCGGGAGGGAGCCCGCGATGATCGCCGCGAGATAGCCCGCCGGGACCACGAAGCCCCACGGCGTGACCAGCGCGCCCACGACGAGGCCCGCCGCGATCGCGCAGACCGCGGCCGGGGGCGCCAGGTATCGCAGGTTGATGGAGCCGGCGTGGTAGCGGGCCACCACATGGCGCCACCGCCCGTAGTCCTTGTACTGCTTGGCCAGCGCCTTCACCGAGGGCCGCGGCCGGTACTGCACCTTCAGCTCGGGCGAGAACCAGATGAGGCCGCCGGCCTCCCTGATCCGGAAGTTCAGCTCCCAGTCCTGGGCGCGGATGAACTCCTCGTTGTAGCCGCCCTGTTGCTCAAGCGCCTCACGGCGGAAGACCCCCAGATACACGGTTTCGGCGGGCCCCGCCTCGCCTCCCGTGTGGAAGGCCGCGTTGCCGACGCCGATCTTCGAGGTCATCGCGGCGGCGACCGCGTCCTCCCAGGCGTTCTCGCCCTCGGCGTGCATGATGCCGCCGACGTTCTGGGCGCCCGTCTCCTCCAGGAGGCGTACGGCGGTGGCGATGTAGTTCTGCGACAGCATGCCGTGGCCGTCGACGCGGACCACGATCGGGTGGCGGGACGCCTTGATGGCGGCGTTCAGGGCCGCGGGGGTGCGTCCGGTGGGGTTCGGCACGGTGTGGACCCGGGCCCGCTCAAGGGACGCGGTCTCGCGCACCAGGTCGGCGGCGATCTCGTCGGTGCGGTCCGTGGACGGGCCGAGCGCGATCACCACCTCCATCTCGCCGTCGTACTCCTGCTCCAGGATGTGACGGACCGAGTTGCGCAGATGCCGCTCCTCATTGAGAACCGGCATGATCACGGAAACAGCAGGCGTGGCGTTCATCGGTGGTCACGTTACCGCGAACGGGGGACAAGGTCGCGCGGCGGCCGGAGCGGTGCACGGGGTAGCTGATCGTATGGGCCTACGGTGCTCAGGATCCCCCTTGCCACCCGCGGAGGTCCCCGTGCCCACGCCGCCCCGCCCGCGCTCCGTACGACCCGGTCGGCCCCCCAGCAGACAGCAGGACGAGCGCCCCCGCTGGGGCATGCGGTTCGCGACCACCCTGTCCGTCCTGGTGCTCGGCGCGGGCGGGGTCGGGCACGCGGTGGTGACCAGCCTGGACGGCGGGATCGGCCGGGTGGACCCGTTCCGGGACATGAAGAACCGGCCGCAGGGCAGCCTCGGCACCAACATCCTGCTCGTCGGCACCGACGGGCGGGACAGGATCACGCCCGAGGAGAAGCAGAAGTACCGGCTGGGCGGGGCGCCCTGCCACTGCACCGACACGGTCATGATCGTGCACGTCTCCGCGGACCGGGACCGGGTCAGCGTGGTGAGCCTGCCGCGCGACTCCTACGCCGAGGTGCCCGAGCACACCGACGAGGCCACCGGCCGCAACCACCCCCGGCACCCGGTGAAGCTGAACGCCGCCTACGCCGAGGGCGGGCCCTCGCTGACGGTCCGCACCGTCGAGTCCATGACGGGCCTGAAGATCGACCACTATCTGGAGGTCGACTTCACCAGCTTCATGAAGACGGTCGACGTGGTCGGCGGGGTGCAGATCTGTACGGCCCGCCCCATGAAGGACAGCTACACCGGCCTCGACCTGACCGCCGGCACCCATGAGCTGAACGGCGGGGAAGCCCTCCAGTACGTACGCTCGCGGCACGCCGACGGCTCCTCCGACCTCGGCCGGATGCAGCGCCAGCAGCGCTTCCTGGCCGCGCTGATCGAGAAGGCGACGAGCAACGGGGTGCTTCTGAACCCGGTCAAGTTCCGCGAGGTCGCCTCGTCCCTGCTCTCCTCGGTACGCGCCGACGAGGGCTTCGGGGTCGAGGAGATGCTGGGCTTCACCGCCGCCATGAAGGGCTTCACGCCCTCCTCGTCGGACTTCACGACGGTGCCGCTCGGGCAGCTCGGCTTCGCCGTGAAGGGCGTCGGCTCGACCGTGAAGTGGGACGACGTGAAGGCCAAGAAGCTGTTCCAGCTCCTGCACGACGACAAGCCGCTGGCCCCGCACACCCCGCCGAAGCCCGCGCCGCAGCCGACCGCCAAGGACGCCAAGCCGCCGAAGGCGCCGGGCTCCATCGTCGAGGTCGCCCCCGAGCAGATCCGGGTCCAGGTCTACAACGGGACCCGCACCGACGGGCTCGGCCGCCGCGTGGACGACGCGCTGCACGCGACCGGCTTCAAGACCACCGGCTCCCCCCGGGCGAGCACCAACCTCGACATGCGCCGCACCCTGATCGAGTTCGACCCGCGCTGGGACCGCTCGGCCAAGTCCCTGGCGCTCGCCCTGCCGGGCAGCGAGCTGCGCGCGGTCAAGGGCCTCGGCGCCACGATGAAGGTGACGGCGGGCGCCGACTTCAAGGACGTCGTCCCGGTCCGCGCGGAGGAGCAGCCGCAGGGCGACTTCGGCACGGTCACCGGCGACCGGGTGGTCTGCCCCTGACGGGCCGGGGCCGCCGTCGGTGGCTCGCGTACCGGTCGCCTAGTCGTCCAGGCCCTCGGCGGAGCGCTTCTCCCGCAGGTCCATGATCGCGCGGCGCCGGGCGAGCCGGTGGGTGCGGCGGATCTGGGCCTCCTGGTAGCGGCGCTCGTCGCGCTCGGTCTCCGGGATCACCGGCGGCACCGTACGCGGCTTGCCGTCGGCGTCCACGGCGGCGAAGACGAGGTAGGCGGAGCCCACCTGCTGGGCCGGGGTCGACTCGTTCCAGCGCTCGGCGAGCACCCGCACCCCGACCTCCATGGAGGACCGGCCCGTCCAGTTGACCTGTGCCTTCACATGCACCAGGTCCCCGACCCTGACCGGCATGAGGAACGCCATCTCGTCCATGGAGGCGGTGACGGCAGGCCCGCCCGAGTGGCGCCCGGCGACGGCGCCCGCGGCATCGTCCACCAACTTCATGATCACGCCACCGTGCACGGTGCCGAGGAGGTTGGTGTCATGGGTGGTCATGATGTGGCTCAGGGTGGTTCGGGAGGCCGAGGTCGGCTTGCCCGGAAGATCAGTCATGCGTTCCACTGTAGGCGCCGTACGATTTCCGGCTCATTGCATCAGCCTTGCAACAGCCCGGCCCCGAATTCCCCCCTGCCCTGTCAGGGGCCCGGGGCCGCCGTGCATGCTGGACGGCATGAACGAATGGCCCGACGCCCGCCATGGCGACGCCCGCGGAAACGGTGACGACGGTTACGGTCGCGGCAGCTTTGCCGCGCGGCCCGAGGGTGCGCGCCGGATGCCGCACGTCCGGCGCCCCGTCCCCCAGCAGCAGCCCGCCCACGACGACGGCTACGGACAGCCCCGGTACGGCCAGGGCGGGGTGCCCGGGCAGGGTTCGTACGACAGCGGCTACAGCGAGGGCCATGTCTACGGCAACCCCGCGGGCCGCGGCCCGGCCGGGCCCGGCGGCCCCGAGGGACCGCGGCGCGGCGGTGGCCGGGGGCCGGGGGCGGCGCCGAACTGGCGCAGACGGATCACCGTCGGCGCGCTGACCCTGGTCGGCGTGCTCCTGGTGACCTCGGTCGCCACGTACTTCTGGGCGGACGGCAAGGTGCGCCGCGAGGTCGACCTGTCCAAGGTCATCGAGCGGCCCGACGAGGGCAAGGGCACCAACTACCTGATCGTCGGCTCCGACTCCCGCGACGGCATGTCCGCCGAGGAGAAGAAGAAGCTGCACACCGGCTCGGCCGACGGCAAGCGGACCGACTCCATGATCCTGCTGCACGTCGGCGACAACGGGAACACGATGGTCTCGCTCCCGCGCGACTCCTGGGTGAAGATCCCCAGCTTCAAGGGCTCCCAGAGCGGCAAGGTCTTCCCCGCCAAGGGCAGCAACAAGCTGAACGCGGCGTTCTCCATGGACGGCCCCGAGCTCCTGGTCCGCACCATCGAGGCCAACACCGGCCTGCACATCGACCACTACGCGGAGATCGGCTTCGCCGGGTTCGCGAACATCGTGGACGCGGTCGGCGGCGTGGACATCGACATCCCGCAGGACATCAAGGACAAGGACTCCGGCGCGGACTTCAAGAAGGGCGAGCAGACCCTCGACGGCCAGCAGGCCCTGGCGTTCGTCCGCAACCGGCACGGGTACGCCGCCGGTGACCTGGAGCGCACCAAGAACCAGCAGAAGTTCCTGGCCGCCCTCGCCAGCCAGACGGCCACCCCGACGACCCTCCTCAACCCGTTCAAGCTGTACCCGGTGATGGGCGCCGGTCTGGACACCCTGATCGTCGACAAGGACATGAGCCTGTTCGACCTGGGCTCCATGTTCTGGGCGATGAAGGGCATCACCGGCGGCGACGGCGTCTCGATGAACATGCCGGTCGCGGGCGACGGCCCCCAGACGTCCCTCCTGTGGGACAAGCCGAAGGTGACGCAGCTGGTGAACGAGCTGAAGAACGACGACACGGTCACGGTCAAGTAGCCCGGCCCGCACGGCCTTTGGGCCCGGGCCGCCGCGTTCCCCGCGGCGGGCCGGGCCCTTCTGCATCCTCCGGCCAGCCCCCCGGCACGGGTCCCTGCGGACGCGGACCCTTCTCAACTCACCTTCTGGCACGGCGAGTTGCGCGAGGTGGACCGCTCGATTGCGTCCCAGCCGCCGCGGGAGCCGGCGTGCGCGGGGCTCACGCGGGAGCCCTCCCTACCACCCATGGATGAACTGCCCTCTTGACCGCGGGAGTTCGACCGTCGAGGCTCATGTAACAGACTGCACCGCAGTGCAACACCTCTACTGGGAGGGCGCACCATGACCTACACCTTTATCGGCAAAGACCCCGAGTCGGACGTGAACGGGTGCCCGGCAGTCTGGGTGGATGACAAGAGGCGGCTGCTGGTGCAGGGGCGACGAGCCGGGGAAGACGCTCGGGCTCGCACGGTGGCTGACTCGCCCCGCGCCGAGGATGAGACGCTGATCGTCCTGGAGCCCAGGATGATCCCGCTTCTCAAGGAGGCAATCCGTGTCGCAGAGTCTGGCTGAGTTCGCCCATCTGCTCCGCCAGTGCAAGCGTTCAGCGGTGCACCTTGAAACCCGCGACGCGTACGCCGTTCCTGGAGAGCACCCGGCGTTCGACGCCTGGCTGGCAGGAGAGCGAACGGACTGGAACGACCGTTCCTCGTGGTGGCGCGATGACTGGCACGGCCTAATCAAAGACGTGACAGCCCAAGGCGTCGTTGTACGCCGTGCGCGGGTGGTTGGGGAGCCCGTCTCGGACTACATCAAGTGGGAGCACGACGTCACATTCGGCAACGTCGCCTGCGGGGAGCACGTGCGGTGGCTGCCCCGTCGGCAAGCATCCGATCTGCTGTTGCCCGGCAATGACTTCTGGCTGTTCGACGGCAATCTGGTCCAGTTCAACGTCTTTGACGGCGACGGGCGTTGGGTGCACACCGACTACACGGAGCAGGCGGACGTGGCGGCGCGATGTGTCGACATGTTCGAAGCAGTCTGGGAACGAGCTGTCCCACACGACAAGTACACGGTCTGAAAGAACAGCGGCCAGTCCATGACCTCACCACTGTCGACGGCTGAAGAAGCCCACAAGGCAGTTGCCGACCGGCTCACTCGAATGATGGAGGATGCCGATCTATCGGGGGCCCGGCTGGCCGCTCTGTGCGGCTGGGACCGCTCCAAAAGTCACCGGATCATCAACCGTAAGACGATTCCCAGACCTGCCGACATCCGCGCATGGTGCACGGCATGCGGAAAGCCGGACGAAGCGGAAGCTCTGATCGACACCACGCGGACGGCCAAGACGCTCTATGTCCAGTGGGCTCAGTACCTCCGGGGCGGCCTTGGCAAGGCTCAACGCAGTCACATCTACCAGGAGACACGAGCCTTCCGTGTGTATAGCTGCGGAGTGCTCCCGGGGATGCTTCAGACGGAAGCGTACGCCCGGGGTATTCTCCGCACGATCCGCCAATTCAGGAACCTTCCCGATGATGTCGAGGACGCCGTAAAGGCTCGCCTGGAGCGCTCGACCGCCACTCTCCAAAGCAGCCAGGTGTCCATCCTCGTGGAAGAGTCGGCCCTCTATATGCCGATGACCGAACTGCCGCACCATGCCGAGCAGCTTGAACACTTTCTGGCCGTCATCGGACGCTCGAACCTGGCGTTCGGCATCATCCCCCACATGTCACGCCGCCCGGTGTGGCCGCTCGAATCGTTCTACGCATTCGATGATCGCGAGATCCAGGTGGAGACTCTGACCGCGATGGTCCGCGTCACCAACCGAGCAGAGGTCGATGCGTACCTCAGTGTTTTCCATCAGATGGGGCGGGCGGCCGCATACGGCCCCAATGCCAAGACTCTGATCCTTAAAGCGCTCACTACTCTCCGGGAGTGAAGGCGTACAACGTCGTACAACATCTGCCCCGCCGCGCCTTCTCTCTTCCTACGGTTCTCGACATGACAGACCCACCTAGGAAGGGAAGCCATGGCTGCTCCGTTGAGGTACCCACGGCCGCCAGTGGAGTTGGCCGACGCGGTGGAGGCCTACCTGTATGACTGCACCCCGGGGAAGGGGTGTGGGGTCTGTGCGGCCCTGGTACGGGAGTTGGCGGAAGCCAAGGCAGCGAAGCAGTGGAGCGCTGCCTACGACGCCGCGGCGGAAGTCAGGAACCACCCGCATGGGAATGGCGGCCCAATCCGCCGCATCCGCAAGGAGAGTGAGGACACCATGGGAAAACGGGTGGACACCACTCCGGGAAGCCGGACACCTCTGACAGCGACGGACACCGCGACAAGCCGCCGGGACCGACCAAGCCGTACGAGCCGCCGAAGAAATGAGGGCGCATGGCCAACCAGCGAGAGCTCGTCGAGTGCCTGGAGAACACGAAGTCCCTGCCGAGCGAATGGCGACGCACGGTGGCCGCAGTGGACCGCGCCCTGTTCATTCCTGACGTATTCGAGGGCGGTGACTTCGGCGCCGCGCCCGAAGCCTGGGCCCAGGTGGTCTACAGCGACGTGCCGGTGGTCACGCAGGTGAATGATGGACGGGAGACCTCGGAGGGGGCGTTCCGGTTGTCCACGTCGTCATCGTCGATGCCTTCGATCATGCTCGACATGCTTCGCCTGCTCGAAGTACGCGACGGCGACACCGTGTTGGAGATCGGCACCGGCACCGGCTACAACGCGGCGTGGCTCTCGCATCGGCTGGGCGACCACAACGTGTTCAGCGTGGAGGTGGACGCGGCACTGGCGGCCCGCGCACGGCAGAACCTGAAACACGCCGGTTTCCGCCCGACGGTGGTGGTCGGCGACGGCTGCCACGGGTACCCGGGAGGCGCTCCCTACCGGCGGATCATCTGCACATGCACCATGCGGGAGATCCCGCGCGCCTGGCCGGCGCAGTGTCCCTCGGGACGGATCGTCACCCCGTGGGGCAGTAGCTTCTTCAGCGGTTCCTACGTGACGCTCGACGTGGTGAACGGCGAAGCGCGGGGCGGGTTTTCCGGCCGTCCCGCCTTCATGTGGGACCGCTCGCACCGGGCCGGCGCGGGACGCATCTCGGACCTGTACCACCAGGAGGAGGGAGAGAGGGGCACGACCGATATCGCTCCGCAGAACGTCATCCAGGATGCTCCGGCGTTCTTCACGAGCCTGACCGTCACCGATGCCTGGTACCGGTGGTGTGACGCGGACGACGGCAGCGGGGAAGCCACCCTGTGGCTCTTCTCCGACGACAGGCAGTCGTGGGCCACCGTGGAATACGTGCCCGATGCGGCG
This sequence comes from Streptomyces sp. ASQP_92, assembly GCF_025399895.1. Lineage (GTDB taxonomy): Bacteria > Actinomycetota > Actinomycetes > Streptomycetales > Streptomycetaceae > Streptomyces. The sequence goes on from NZ_JAODUA010000012.1 coordinate 40,396, forward strand.
ACGTACGAGGTCGAGCAGTACGGTCCCCGCGCGCTGTGGGACGACGTGCGGACGGCGTTCCTCGGCTGGCACGATCTGGGGGAGCCGGAGCGCTCCCGGTTCGGCCTGTCGGTCGACGGCGACGGGCAGCGGGTGTGGCTGGACGATCCGCAGCACGTCATCGGCCGGCCGTAGGACGCACCCGGCGCAGGAGGCCGCTGCGCGCGGACCGCGCTCACCCGAGACGGCGGGCGCACACCAACGGCCCCCGGCCGGCTGGGTGCCGGGGGCCGTTGTGGGTGGGGCCAGGGGGCCGTTACGGCAGGTTGCGGGACATCACGATCCGCTGAACCTGATTCGTACCTTCATAAATCTGCGTGATCTTCGCGTCGCGCATCATGCGCTCGACCGGGTAGTCGCGGGTGTAGCCGTACCCGCCCAGGAGCTGGACCGCGTCCGTGGTGATCTCCATGGCGACGTCGGAGGCGAAGCACTTGGCGGCGGCGCCGAAGAACGTCAGGTCCGAGTCGAGGCGCTCGGACTTGGCGGCGGCCGAGTACGTGAGCTGACGGGCCGCCTCCAGCTTCATGGCCATGTCGGCCAGCATGAACTGGATGCCCTGGAAGTCGGCGATCGCCTTGCCGAACTGCTTGCGCTCCTGGACGTAGCCCTTGGCGTAGTCGAGGGCGCCCTGCGCGATGCCGAGGGCCTGGGCCGCGATGGTGATGCGGGTGTGGTCCAGGGTCTTCATCGCCGTGGCGAAGCCGGTGCCCTCGTCGCCGATCATGCGGTCCGCCGGGATGCGGACGTTGTCGAGGTAGACCTCGCGGGTCGGCGAGCCCTTGATGCCGAGCTTCTTCTCGGGGGCGCCGAAGGAGACACCCTCGTCGGACTTCTCGACGACGAAGGCGCTGATGCCCTTGGAGCGCTTCTCCGGGTCGGTCACGGCCATGACCGTGTAGTACTCGGACTCGCCCGCGTTGGTGATCCAGCGCTTCACGCCGTTGAGGACCCAGAAGTCCCCGTCGCGCACGGCCTTCGTCTTCATGCCCGCCGCGTCGGAACCCGCGTCCGGCTCGGAGAGGCAGTACGAGAACATGCCCTCGCCCTTGGCCAGCGGGCCCAGGTACTTCTTCTTCAGCTCCTCGGAGCCGGAGAGGATCACCGGGAGCGAGCCGAGCTTGTTCACGGCCGGGATGAGGGAGGAGGAGGCGCAGACCCGCGCGACCTCTTCGATCACGATGACGGTGGCGAGCGCGTCGGCGCCGGCGCCGCCGTACTCCTCCGGCACGTGCACGGCGTGCAGGTCGTTGGCGACCAGCGCGTCGAGCGCCTCCCGGGGGAAGCGGGCCTGCTCGTCGACCTCGGCCGCGTACGGGCCGATCTTGGCCTCGGAGAGCGAGCGGATGGCGTCGCGGAGCATGTCGTGCTCCTCGGACGGGCGGTACAGGTCAAAATCCGAGTTGCCAGCCGTTCCGGCCAAGGTCTCTCACTCCCCAAGGGACGCTAACTACCGTTAAGTAACCTAATTTTAGGGGGCATGGACCCCTCCGGCATACGTGAGCTTGGCGACAGCCGGAAATGGGGGCCTGCCCGGGCCCGACTATGCTCGGGCCGCGCGTTTGTCGCCCGTACGCCCGAGCCCGCCCCGAGCCCGCCTCCCGAGCCCGCACTTCCAGGAGCACCGCATGGCCCTCAAGCTCACCGTGATCGGCACCGGATACCTCGGAGCCACCCATGCCGCGGCCATGGCGGAGCTGGGATTCGAGGTGCTGGGCCTGGACGTGGTCCCCGAGAAGATCGAGATGCTGGGCCAGGGGCGCGTCCCCATGTACGAGCCGGGCCTGGCGGAGCTGCTGCGCAAGCACGTCGCGGGCATCGAGGGATCGAGCGGCCGGCTGCGCTTCACCACGTCGTTCGAGGAGGCCGGCGCGTTCGGCGACGTCCACTTCGTGTGCGTGAACACCCCGCAGAAGCACGGTGAGTACGCCTGTGACATGAGCTACGTCGAGTCCGCCTTCGGCTCGCTCGGCCCGCATCTGCGCGAGGGCGCGCTGGTGGTGGGCAAGTCCACGGTGCCGGTCGGCTCGGCGGCCCGGCTCGCGGCCGCGCTGCCCGAGAACGTGGAGCTGGCGTGGAACCCGGAGTTCCTGCGCGAGGGCTTCGCCGTCGACGACACCCTGCACCCGGACCGGATCGTGGTCGGCGTGGAGAGCGAGCGCGCCGAGAAGCTCCTGCGCGAGGTGTACGCCGGGCCCGTCGGCGAGGGCTCGCCGTTCGTGGTGACCGACTTCCCGACCGCGGAGCTGGTCAAGACCGCGGCCAACTCCTTCCTCGCCACCAAGATCTCCTTCATCAACGCCATGGCCGAGGTGTGCGAGGCCGCCGACGGCGATGTGGTCAAGCTCGCCGAGGCCATCGGGCACGACGACCGGATCGGGAAGAAGTTCCTGCGGGCCGGCATCGGCTTCGGCGGCGGCTGCCTGCCCAAGGACATCCGGGCGTTCATGGCGCGGGCCGGCGAGCTCGGCGCCGACCAGGCGCTGACCTTCCTGCGCGAGGTCGACTCCGTCAACATGCGCCGCCGCGGCCACATGGTGGAGCTCGCCCGCGAGGCGGTGGGCGGCGAGACCTTCCTCGGCAAGCGGGTCGCCGTGCTCGGCGCCACCTTCAAGCCCGACTCCGACGACGTACGGGACTCCCCCGCCCTGAACGTCGCGGGGCAGATCCACCTCCAGGGCGGCCAGGTCACGGTGTACGACCCCAAGGGCATGGACAACGCCCGCCGCCTCTTCCCGACGCTGGGGTACGCGCCGAGCGCCGTCGAGGCGGTGCGCGGCGCCGATGTCGTCCTGCACCTGACCGAGTGGCGCGAGTTCCGCGAGCTCGACCCCGCCGAGCTGGCCGAGGCCGCGGCCACCCGGATCATCCTGGACGGACGCAACGCGCTGGACCCGGTCACCTGGCGCGAGGCGGGCTGGACCTACCGCGCGATGGGCCGCCCGCGCGCCTAGGCGCGGTCGGGGTCTCCTGTGCGGTCGGGGTCTCCTGTGCGGGGCCGGGGCTCGGGCCGGCCCTCCACGGGCCCGTCGAGGTCCTCGATGGTGGCGTTCGACGCGGCCCTTCGCGGCGCGGTCGCGCGGGCCGCGAACTCCACATCCCGGACCACCCTGGTGAGGTTCTCCCAGGTCAGCGCGGCGACTTCGGCTTCGGTCCAGCCCCGGCCGAGGAGCTCGGCGATCAGGGTGGGATAGCAGGAGGCGTCTTCCAGGCCGGAGGTGCGGGGGGCGCCGGTGGACAGTCCGTACGTTCCCGACAGCCCCACGTGCGCGGCTCCGGCCACCTCGCGCACCCGCTCGATGTGGTCGGCCACCTCGCGTACGGAGACGGCCGCGCCGGTCCCCTCGATCTGGTCCGGGGCGAAGCTCACCAGGCAGACCCCACCCTGTTCGCCGATGGCGGCGAGCAGGTCGTCGGAGGCGTTCAGGGGGTGCTGGGTGAGGGAGGCCGCCGCCGAGCGGGAGAGCAGCGCCGGGGCCTTGGACGAGTCGAGGGTGCGGCGCCAGGTGGCGGCGGTGGCGCCGGAGAGGTCCAGCAGTATCCCCAGCCGGTTCGACTCGCGCACCACTTCCAGGCCGAAGCGGCTCAGGCCCGGCTCGGTCCAGGGGGTGCCCGGGGTCAGCGCGAGGGCCCGTACCCCCAGGAGGTGGTACGCCCTCAGGGTGCCCAGCGAGTTGCCGAGCGCGTGCGCGGCCACGGGGCCCAGGAACGAGGCGATGCGACCGCAGTTGCGGGCGTCCGCGAGGTCCCCGGCGCTGAGCGCCAGGCGCAGCCAGGCCGGGCAGGAGGCGATGAGGGAGCGGATCCGGTCGAGGCGCTCCAGGGTGGCGCCGGCCGGGTCGGGGCAGCCCGGCTCGGCGTTCAGCGCCCAGAACTGCGCTCCCACGCCGCCGGCCCGCAGCCGGGGGATGTCCGTGTCGAGGGAGCTCTCGCCGATCTCCAGATCGTGCCAGGGGGCCTGGGCGAGGGCCTTCGCGAGCGTGTTGTGCCCGTCTGCCACGGGGTGCGCGGCGAGCAGGCTGCGGGCGCGGTCGAGGCAGTCGTCGCCGGCGTCCGGGTCGGATACGGGGTCGGGTGGTGCGGCGGGGGGTGCGGCGGGTACTGCGGAGGTCGGCGCTTCGAGCTCGCCGACCGCCGAGGTGCTCTGGGGGTCGTCCTGCAGATCTGCCATGACGGGCTCCCGGGATCGGCGGTGACGGCAGTATCGTCACGGTGTCACGGCGGGGCGGGGACTTCTCGGCAGACGGCGCGTTCGGGGGACCCCCTGGGCTCCGCCCAGCCCCGGCCCCCTGGGGCTCCGCCCCAAACCCCGGGCCCTTTGCCCACCCACCCGCCCGTGCAGGGGGTTGGTTGGTTCCGGCCCTCCTGGGGCTCCGCCCCAGACCCCGTTCGCGCCTGAACGGCGCTCGTCCTCAAACGCCGGACAGGCTGAAATGCCCGATGCGGGCCAGCACCAGTACCGCTAAGGGGCGCGGGGAACTGCGCGAGAAGCGCCCACGGTCCGCAGCCAAAAGAACCCGGGGCTCCGCCCCAGACCCCGATCGCGCCTAAAGGGCGCTCGTCCTCAAACGCCGGACGGGCTGAGGTGTCCTGCGCTGCCCCGCACCGAGCAGTTAAGGGGCGCGGGGAACTGCGCAAAAAAAGGGGGGGCCGGGCCTCCCCCGGGGTTGGGGGTGGCCCGGTGTGGGAGGGGTTAGGCGTCCAGGGTGGGGAGGGTCGCGTTCGAGGGGCCGCGAAGCGGACGGAGCTCGCGCGAGACGGACTCCGCATCCCGCAGCACCCGCACCGCGTTCGACCACGTCAGCTTCGCCAGGTCCGCCGAGGACCAGCCCCGGGAGAGCAGCTCGGCCACCAGGTTCGGGTAGCCCGAGACGTCGTCCAGGCCCGCCGGCGTGAACGCCGTACCGTCGAAGTCGCCGCCGATGCCGATGTGGTCGACCCCGGCCACCTCGCGCATGTGGTCCAGATGGTCCGCCACCGTCGCCGCCGTGGCGATCGGCCGCGGATTCGCCGCCTCGAACGCCTCGTGGAGCTTCATCGCCTCCGGCGAGGTGTCCAGGTGGTGCAGGCCGTGCGCGCGCAGGTTGTCGTCGGCCGCCTGCGTCCAGGCCACCGCCGCCGGCAGGATGAACTTCGGGACGAAGGTGGCCATGGCCACGCCTCCGTTGCCGGGGAGCTGGGCCAGCACGTCGTCGGGGATGTTGCGCGGGTGGTCGCAGATCGCCCGCGCGGAGGAGTGCGAGAAGATCACCGGCGCCACGGACGTGGACAGCGCGTCCCGCATCGTCGTCGCCGCGACGTGCGAGAGGTCGACCAGCATGCCGATGCGGTTCATCTCGCGGACGACCTCGTGGCCGAACGGCGAGAGCCCGCCCACGTTCGGCACATCGGTCGCCGAGTCCGCCCACGCCAGGTTGTCGTTGTGGGTCAGGGTCAGGTACCGCACGCCGAGCGCGTACAGCGCGCGCAGCGTGGCGAGGGAGTTGTTGATCGAGTGGCCGCCCTCGGCGCCCTTGAGCGAGGCGATGCGGCCCTCGGCGCGCGCCGCCTCCATGTCGTCGGCGGTGAGCGCGGGCACCAGTTCGCAGGGGTAGCGCGCCAGCATCTGGTCGACGCAGTCGATCTGCTCCAGGGTGGCGCTGACCGCCTCGTCGCCCGCCAGGTCGCTGCGTACGTACACCGACCAGAACTGCGCCCCGACCCCGCCGGCCCGCAGCCGCTTGAGGTCGGTGTGGGTGCGGCCGGTGAGGTCGGTGGCCAGGTCGCAGCGGTCCAGGTCGTAGCGGGTCTGCTCGCGCAGCGCCCAGGGGAGGTCGTTGTGGCCGTCGGCCACGGGGTGGCGGGCGAGCAGGTCGCGGGCTTCGTCGAGGTGGCTCATGGGAGTCACTTTCCGAATCCGAAGGCGCCCGAACCCTCGACCTTCGTCCGCAGCCGCTTGCCCTTCTCGGTGGCCTGGTCGTTCAGCTCCTGCTGGAACTCCCGCATGCGCGCGAGGAGTTCGGGGTCGTGGGTGGCCAGGATGCGGGCCGCGAGCAGGCCCGCGTTGCGCGCCCCGCCGACCGAGACGGTGGCCACCGGCACGCCCGCGGGCATCTGCACGATGGACAGGAGCGAGTCCATGCCGTCCAGGTACTTCAGCGGTACGGGTACGCCGATGACCGGGAGCGGGGTCACCGAGGCGAGCATGCCGGGCAGGTGGGCGGCGCCGCCCGCGCCCGCGATGATCGCCTTGAGGCCCCGGCCCGCGGCCTCCTCGCCGTACGCGATCATCTCGCGCGGCATCCGGTGCGCGGAGACGACGTCGACCTCGTAGCGGATCTCGAACTCGTCGAGTGCCTTGGCGGCGGCCTCCATGACCGGCCAGTCGGAGTCCGAGCCCATGACGATGCCGACGACGGGGCCGGGTGCGGCTGCGCTGCTCATTCGGTGATCGTTCCCCTGAGGTAGTCGGCTGCGTGGCGGGCCCGCTCGCGGACCTCCGCGAGATCGTCGCCATAGGTGTTGACGTGGCCCACCTTGCGTCCGGGCTTCACGTCCTTGCCATACATGTGGATCTTGAGCTGGGGGTCGCGGGCCATGCAGTGCAGGTACGCGTAGTACATGTCCGGGTAGTCGCCGCCGAGCACGTTGCACATCACGGTCCACTTCGACCGCGGGCGCGGGTCGCCCAGGGGAAGGTCGAGGACGGCGCGGACGTGGTTGGCGAACTGCGAGGTGATCGCGCCGTCCTGGGTCCAGTGGCCGGAGTTGTGCGGACGCATGGCCAGCTCGTTGACGAGGATGCGGCCGTCGCGGGTCTCGAAGAGCTCGACCGCGAGGTGGCCGACGACACCGAGCTCGGAGGCGATGCGCAGCGCGAGCTGCTGGGCCTCGCCCGCCAGCTCGTCGTCGAGGTCGGGGGCGGGGGCGATCACCGTGTCGCACACGCCGTCCACCTGGATCGACTCCACGACGGGGTACGCCACCGCCTGACCGTGCGGCGAGCGCACGACGTTGGCCGCCAGCTCCCGTACGAAGTCCACCTTCTCCTCGGCGAGGACGTCGACGCCCGCCTTGAAGGCGTCGGCCGCGTCCGCCTCGGAGCGTACGAACCACACGCCCTTGCCGTCGTAACCGCCGACGACCGTCTTGAGGATGACGGGATAGCCGTCGCCCTCGGCGGCGAACCGCGACACGTCGGCCGGGTCGGCCACGATGCGGTGGCGGGGGCAGGGGGCTCCGATCGCGCTCAGCCTGGCGCGCATCACCCCCTTGTCGTGGGCGTGCACCAACGCGTCGGGCCCCGGGCGCACGACGATGCCGTCCGCTTCCAGGGCCCGCAGGTGTTCGGTGGGCACGTGCTCGTGGTCGAAGGTGATCACGTCACAGCCGCGCGCGAAGTCACGCAGCGTGTCCAGGTCGCGATAGTCGCCGACGACGACCTCGCTCACCACCTGGGCCGCCGAGTCCTGCGGGGTGTCACTGAGGAGCTTGAATCTGATGCCGAGGGGGATGCCCGCCTCGTGGGTCATGCGGGCGAGCTGACCGCCGCCGACCATGCCGACTACCGGGAACGTCACGCCACCAGGATATCCGCCGTCCGGGCGAGCCCTCCAGGGCCCGGTCCCGACGGTGGATTCCCGGTGCCCAGGGGCACGGCCCGCGGGGGGTGGTTAGCATGGGCGGGTTGACTGGCACGAAAAGCACACCGAATCGGACGGGGCTGGCGATCACCATGAGTGCACAGGGCGCGTCGCCGTCGCGACTGCGACTGCTGGTACAGGAGGTCGCGAAGTTCGGCGCCGTGGGCGGCCTCGGGGTGCTCGTGAACATGGGCGCCTTCAACCTGCTGCGGCACGCCACCGAGCTCCAGGTGGTGCGGGCCAGTCTGCTCGCCACCGGGATCGCGATCGCCTTCAACTACGTGGGGTTCCGCTACTTCACCTACCGCGACCGCGAGAAGAGCGGCCGGGCCCGTGAGCTGACCCTGTTCCTGCTGTTCAGCGTGGTCGGCGCGGTGATCGAGAACGGCATCCTGTACGTCGCGACGTACGGCTTCGGCTGGAACAGCCCGTGGCAGAACAACTTCTTCAAGTTCCTCGGCATCGGGCTCGGCACCCTGTTCCGCTTCTGGTCCTACCGCACCTGGGTGTTCCGCGCGCTGCCCGCCCGGGAGGCGGTGCAGACGGCCGAATCGTTTCTCGACGACCCCCGGCCCGTCCTCCCCGCCAAGCGCTGACCCCGACCGCACCCACTGAGCGGCCCCGCTCCGGGGCCCGGCTCAGCGGATCGTGGCCGTACGCTCCGGCTCGCGGCGAGCACCCGCCTCACGGCTGAGGAAGAGCGCGAACACGGCCGGCTGCTGCTGGAGCATTTCGAGCCGGCCCCCGTCGGCCTCCGCGAGATCCCGGGCGACGGCGAGGCCGATGCCCGTGGAGTTGCGGCCGCTGATGGAGCGCTCGAAGATCCGCGCGCCCAGGTCGGGCGGCACCCCGGGGCCCTCGTCGGTGACCTCGACCACGGCCTGGTTGCCGGTGACCCGGGTGCGTACCGCGACCGTGCCGCCGCCGTGCATCAGCGAGTTCTCGATCAGCGCGGCCAGCACCTGGGCGACCGCGCCCGGGGTGCCGACCGCCTTCAGACCGGTCTTGCCGGAGCGCACGATGGCGCGGCCCGCGCTGCGATACGCCGGGCGCCACTCCTCCAGTTGCTGCTTGACGACCTCGTCGAGCGAGAACACCACGGCCGAACCGGTGCGCGGATCACGACTGTTGGTGAGAAGGCGCTCCACCACGTCGGTGAGCCGCTCGACCTGGGTGAGCGCGATCGTGGCCTCCTCCTTGACCGTGTCCAGGTCATCGGTGAGGGCGATCTCCTCCAGGCGCATGGAGAGCGCGGTCAGCGGGGTGCGCAACTGGTGCGAGGCGTCGGCCGCCAGGCGCCGCTCGGCGGTGAGCATCCGGCCGATCCGGTCGGCGGAGGAGTCCAGCACATCGGCGACCCGGTCCAGCTCGGGCACCCCGTACCGCTTGTGCCGCGGGCGGGGGTCGCCGGAGCCGAGCCGTTCGGCGGTCTCGGCGAGGTCGGTGAGCGGGGAGGCCAGCTTGTTGGCCTGGCGCACCGCGAGGAGCACCGCGGAGACGATGGCGAGCAGGGCGACCGCGCCGATGATCAGCAGGGTGCGCCCGACCTCCCTGGTGACCGTGGAGCGGTCCTCCTCGACCAGCACGGACTCGCCGCGCTCGCCGGTGGCGGTGCCCTTGATGACGGTGCCCTCGGGCCGTTCGCCCAGCTCCATCACCGGGCGGCCCGGGATGGCGATGCGGGCGTAGCGCTTGGGGTCGATCTGTTCGTTCAGGACCTGCGCGTTGATCGTCTCGTTGGCCAGGGTGCGGCTGTCGACGACGGAGACGAGCCGCAGCGCCTCGGAGTCGACGCTCTCCTGGGCGCTGCTGCTGATGGTCCGGGTCTCGACGATGACGAGGGAGACGCCGAAGACCGCGATCACCACGAGAACGACGGCGAGTGTGGAGTTGATCAGTCGACGGCGCATGTGCCCCGGTGCTCTAGCTCTTCTCGAAGCGGAAGCCGACTCCGCGGACGGTGGCGATGTAGCGGGGGTTGGCCGCGTCGTCGCCGAGCTTCTTGCGCAGCCACGAGATGTGCATGTCGAGCGTCTTGGTCGAGGACCACCAGGTGGTGTCCCAGACCTCGCGCATGAGCTGGTCGCGGGTCACGACCCGGCCCGCGTCCCGCACCAGGACCCGCAGCAGGTCGAACTCCTTGGCGGTGAGCTGGAGTTCCTCGTCGCCCATCCAGGCGCGGTGCGACTCGACGTCGATCCGTACGCCGTGGGTGGCGGGCTGGGGCACCGGCTCGGTGGCGCCGCGCCGCAGCAGCGCCCGGACCCGTGCGAGCAGTTCGGCGAGGCGGAAGGGCTTGGTGACGTAGTCGTCCGCGCCGGCGTCGAGGCCGACCACGGTGTCCACCTCGTCGGCGCGGGCGGTGAGCACGAGGATGGGGACGGTGTGTCCCTCGGCGCGCAGCCTCCGGGCGACTTCGAGGCCGTCCATGCCGGGAAGCCCCAGGTCGAGCACGACCAGGTCGGCGCCCCCCTGCAGTCCGGCGTCGAGGGCGGTCGGGCCGTCCTCGCGGACCTCGACCTCGTAACCCTCCCTGCGCAGGGCGCGGGCCAGTGGCTCCGAGATGGACGCGTCGTCCTCGGCGAGCAGTACACGGGTCATGGAGGTGATGGTAGTCCGCGGCGGCGACAATGCGTCAGGTGATCCACCCACCCTGCGGCTCTATGAGGGGATCTTGATCAACACCTTCGAATGGGGGTGATTGGTTCCAGGTATGCCTGTGATCCATCTCTCAAGTCCTTCCATATGCCACAGTCTGGTGACGTATGGTGTCCCAACGCCTATAGCACTACTCGGGGACCTTTGGCCTGCTTGGCGCGCCAAGGGTCTCTTTTCTGCACAGGGCCGGCTTTGCCAGTCTTGAGATCAGTGAATGACCTACGGGCCGGGCCCCAGCGCGAACGAGCGCACGGGGTGTGGATCCCGGTGTGGTCTGTCCTTCCCGCCTCCCCCACGGAGCCGGACCCCAAAGGCGTTGGGGGGACAGTCGCCATGCCGGTGCCGGCCTTCCCCCACCGGGCGCGACCCAACGCTCACGAAGCGCGCGTCCCGAGCAAGCAAGGATCGACCATGGCGTCCAGCCTGACGAAGGACTCCGCCAGTACCACTGGCACCGAGAAGACCTTCCTCGGCCACCCCCGCGGCCTGGCCAACCTCTTCATGACGGAGATGTGGGAGCGCTACAGCTTCTACGGCATGCGGGCCCTGCTCGTGCTCTACCTGGTCGCCCCGGCGTCCCAGGGCGGACTCGGGTTCAACATGGCCACGGCCACCGCGATCTACTCCGTGTACAACGCGATGGTGTACCTGCTCGCCCTGCCGGGCGGCTGGCTCGCCGACCGTGCCTGGGGTGCCCGCAGGACGGTGGCCATCGGCGGCACGATCATCATGATCGGCCACTTCCTCCTGGCCGTACCGGTGGAGATCTCGTTCTTCATCGGCCTCGCGGCCATCGCGCTCGGCTCCGGTCTCCTCAAGGCCAACATCTCCACGATGGTCGGCCACCTGTACCCGGACAAGAACGACCCGCGTCGCGACGGTGGCTTCACGGTCTTCTACATGGGCATCAACCTCGGTGCCTTCTTCGCGCCGCTGACGATCGGCACGGTCGGCCAGAAGGTCAACTGGCACTTCGGCTTCGCGCTCGCCGGTGTGGGCATGGCGCTGGGTCTGCTGTTCTTCTTCTTCGGTACCCGCCACATGTCGGCGGACAGCGACGTCGTCCCGACCCCGATGTCCGAGACCGAGCGCGCCGCGATCATCAAGAAGATCCTGATGTGGCTGGGCATCGCTGCCGTCGCCTACGCCGCCCTCGCGGTCTCGGGTCACTTCACGGTCGACTGGGCCATCTGGCCGCTGACCATCGCCGGCCTCGTCATCCCGGCCTGGTACCTGCTGCGCATCAAGCGCGACAAGGACCTCGACCAGGTCTCGCAGTCCCGCATGTCGGCGTACGTGTGGTTCTTCGTCGCCGCGGCCGCCTTCTGGGGCATCTACGACCAGACCGGCTCGACGCTCAGCGTGTTCGCGCAGGACAACACCTCGAACAGCCTGTTCGGTCTGAACTTCCCGTCGAGCTGGTTCCAGTCCCTGAACCCGCTGTACGTGATGGCCCTGGCCCCGCTCTTCGCCTGGCTCTGGGTGTACCTGAACAAGCGCCGCCAGGAGCCGAGCACGCTGTCGAAGTTCGCCTTCGGCCTCACGCTCATCGGCCTGTCGTTCTTCGTGATGATGCTGGCCCAGGCCGCCTCCTCCGGCGGCGTCAAGGTCACCCCGCTGTGGCTGTGCATGGTCTACCTGATCCAGACCGTCGGCGAGCTGACGCTCTCCCCGGTCGGCCTCTCCCTGACCACCAAGCTGGCGCCGGAGAAGTACGCCTCGCAGATGATGGGCGTCTGGTTCCTGGCCGTCACGGCCGGCGACTCGGTCATCGCCCTGCTCCAGCTCATCGGCGCGCCGACCGACTCCTCGTACTGGTTCGCCAGCCAGGGCGGCCTCGCCGTCCTCGCCGGTGTCGCGATCTTCATGTACCGCAGGAAGGTCCAGCCCCTCATGGGCGGCGTGCACTGACGCACCGCCTCGACACGTACGAGGGCCGCCGCACCGAAGGGTGCGGCGGCCCTCGGCCGTTTCTAGCGCGTGCCGCGCAGGCGCCTCCATGGGGTGAAGGTGAAGATCGCGCCGCCCAGCAGGAGCACCGTGCCCGCGACCAGGCCGAGGGCGCGCAGGGCGCCCGTGTCGCTCGCGCCGGTCTGGGCCAGGCCGCCGGAGGGCGAGGTGCCCGCCGCGCCGGACGTGCCGGTGGCCGAGCCGGAGGAGCCGCTGCCGCCCGACGCGCCGCCGGGCTGGGCCGCCGTGTCCAGTTCCAGGGAGACCGGCGCCGAGCCGGACACCTTGCAGGGGATGTGGATGGGCGAGCCGCCCAGGGTGACGTCGATCGACAGGTCGCCCGGGCTCAGTGTCGACTTGCCGGAGGCGCCCGGCTTGTAGGTGCCGGTCATGTCGGTGAGGCTCACCGGGGCGCCCGACTTGACCGGGTCGGGGTTGGCGGGGCCCGTGACGGCCACCGTGCCCTTGTCGGCGCCGCCGACGGCGACCTGCATGGACGGCTTGAGCGCGCCCGCCGGAAGGTCGGCGGGGCTGTTCATGACGCCCTTGGCCGTCTTGACGGTGAGGGCGTAACTCCCGCCGCTCTTCTTGGCGTTGATGGTCACCTTGGACTGGATGCTCGCCGGTCCTGGCGGCGTGCAGGCGAAGTTCACGGCGACCTCCTTGCCGGGGAAGTCGCTCTGGCCACCACTGCCGCCGGTGCTCCCACCGCTGGTGGTGCCGCCGCTCGTAGTGCCGCCGCCGGTGGTGCCGCCGGAGGTCGTGGACCCACCGGATGTGGTCGTGGACCCACCGGACGTGGTCGTGCCGCCCGATGTGCTCGTGCCGCCGGACGTGGACCCGCCCGAGGTCGTGGACCCGCCCGACGTCGTGGTGCCGCCGGAGGTCGTGGAGCCGCCCGTCGTGCCTCCGCCGTCCGTCACCTTGATCGTGGCGCCGGGCGAAACCGTCGCCTTGGGCGTGCACTTGGTGTCCGTCGACATGATCTGGTTGACGTTGATGTTGTACGCGTCCGGCGTCAGGGTGACGTCGCCCGCCTTGGTCAGCTTCAGTTTGGCCGTCATGTCCGAGAGGACCATCGGGCTGTTCTTGGGGATCGGCGGGTTCTGCCGGGGGCCCTTCACGGCGATGGCGGCGCTCTGCGCGCCCGCCGCCTTGAGGGTGCCGGTCGGCTGGACGACGTCCTTGTTGAGGTCGAGGACGTTCGGGTTGTTCGAGGCGGCCTGGGTGAACTTCCAGACGATGTCCACCTCGTCGCCCACCTTGGCCGTGGCGGGCGCGGTGATCTGCACCTTCGTCGTGCCCTCGACCGGCGGCAGACCGGAGATGGGCGGCGGTATGCACTCGGTGGCGTACGAGACTTCGGCTGCTTGTGCGGGACCTGCGGCCAGCATGATCCCCGCGCCGCCGAGCATCAGCGCGAGACCGGCCGCGCTCATCCTCCGTTGCGTGGTCACGGATTTCCCTTCGTCGTGGAACGGTGTGGACGGTTGGGGTGGTTCTCGGACGGTGCGGAGTCGGGGGCGAACCACGGCAGCGCGGCCGTGGTCCTGGGTGGGGCGTCGCCCTGGCCGGGGCCGGGTGCGGGGATCCGCGCGGTGCGCTCGTCCGGGGCGCGGACCCGCCGGGGCAGGCGCAGGGTCACCTCCGGAAGGCGTACGCCGCGGTGCCGGGCCGGGCCCGGGCGCCGCGGGCCGCGCGGGTCACGCGGGCGCAGCCGGTCGACGACGGCCATGCCGATGCGGAAGACGGCGGCGGGCACCACCAGGCAGAGCAGGATCCAGAAGAGGGTGACGCCCCAGGGGCGGTCCACCCCCCACGGCTCGGTGGCCAGCAGCTTCTTCGCGTACCGCAGCGAGACCTGGTAGTCGCCGTGGGCGCCCGGGGACAGCTCGAAGTCGAGCTTGATCTCGGCCTTCTGGCCGGGGCCGATGGTGCCCTTCCACTGGCGTTCCTCCCACTGCGGGGCGAACACGCCGTGGGCGGTGCCGAGTTCGAAGACGGGGTCCTTGACGGGGGCCGCACCGAGGTTGCCGACGGTGAAGACCAGGGTGCGGGCGGGCGGCGCGCCGAACCAGGTCAGCAGGGAGCCGCTGCCGTCCAGGTGCGGCTCGGCGAGCACGGCGAGCCTGCCCTCGCCCGCCTCGGTGGGCAGCGGTGCCACCGGATGCCCGGTGATCCTCAACTCGCTGTCCACCAGAGCCTGTTCGCCCTGGACGGTGGCCACATGGACGACGCAGGGGCAGGGCTTGGGCGGCGGCGCGGCCGGCAGGACCTTGCTGAAGGAGCCCTTGGCGTCGGTGGTGACGGCCTGACCGTCCGCGTTGGCGCAGGAGTTGGTGCCGCCGATGACGCCGTGGTCGGGGTCGGACTGGCCGCACACGAGCAGCATGAGCAGCGCGCCGGGCCGCCAGCCCTGGCCGGTGACGGTGACGTCGGCGCCCTTGGCCGCCTCGGTCGTGGAGAGCTTGACGGAGGGCCTGGCTTTGCCGGCGTCGGCGTGCGCGAGCCCGGACGCCATCGGCACGAGCAGGGCGAGGAGGGCGATCAGCGGCAGGGCGAGGGACGCGCCCCTCGGACATGACTTCACTGAGAGGCTCCTGTCTGCGCCAACTCGCGTTCCACTACGGGTACTTGGGCCGGCTCTTCCGGCCTCCGACGGCGGCGCCGGACCAGCAGCGGGACGGTGCTCATGCCGCCCAGGAGCACGGCCCCCGCCCCGGCCACCGCGCCCCACGGCACGAAGGTCGCGCTCGCCCTCGCGGTGGAGCGGGCGCCCCCGCCCGCGTCGACATCGAGGCGGACGGCGACCCGGTCGAGGGCGGGCGGATCCCGCCACGGTTCGGTCAGCTCGACGCGCTGACCCGGCAGGAGCTCGACGGGCAGTTGCCGGGCGGGACGAGCGAGCACACGGCCGAACACGCCGTCGGCGCGCACCGCGAGGCGCGGCGTCAGCGCGGTGTTGCCCCGGTTGACCAGGGCGTACCGGATGAGTTCGCGGCCCTTGTCGACGCGTACGGACTCGACGGTCAGCGCGCTCAACGTCGGCCCCGACACGCGCAGTTGGAGGCGGACGCCGACCTCGCGGCCGCTCGCCGAGGCGACGAGGGCCGCGGGGTGGTCGCCGGGCTGGGCCCCGGAAGGCACGGTGACCGCGAACGGCACATCGGCGCGGGTGTGCGGCGGGATCCGCACCTCGGGCGCGGCCAGCGCGATCCAGGGGTCGGGCTTCTCGCGCACGGCGAAGTCCCCGTTGGCCGCGTTGTAGGCGGCGGCGCCCCGGAGCTTCACGGTGAGGGGTGCCTCGGTGGGGTTGCTCAGCGAGACCGTGTCCTCCAGGGTCGTGCCGGGCGCGCCCTCCAGATAGAAAGAGGGCCTGCCGTCGGCGCTGGGGCGGGTCCCGCCGCCGGATGCGGGCGCGGCGGTCCACTCCCCGCTCGCCGGCGGCGCGGCCTGCGCGGCGGGCGCCGAGAGCGCGCACAGCAGCAGGGCCGTGGCCGGCAGGGCCAGGCGGATCGGACGCATCGGCGGCTCCTCGGTGCGAGGGGGCTTTGCTGCGGGCGTACGTGTTCCGTGCGGGCACAGGTGCGCGCATTGCGGGCGTACGTCCTCGATCGCGGGCGCATGTCTTCCCCGCGGGCGGTACGGGGAGGTCAGGTCCGCTGGTGGCGCCTGGTCAGCCAGAGCACTCCGGCCGCGCCGACCAGGACGACGGTGCCGCCGAGGGTGCCCAGCGCCACGACCGAGTCGAGGGGGCCCGTCTTGGGCAGCGCGGCCGGCCCGCCGCCGCCCGTACCGCCCGAACCGCCCGTACCGCCTGAGCCGGTGGCTCCGCCCGAGCCGCCCGCCCCGGTGACGTTCAACTCCAGGGAGGGGCCGGGGTTGTTGCCCGCGGTGCAGGTCGTGGTGGTGCCGAGCGCCTTGATGGTGAGGACGCCCGCGGTGAAGGTGACCTTGCCGTCGCCCTTGGGCACATAGGTACCCGACAAGTCGCTGATTTTGATGGGGGTGTTGGCGGGTATCTCCGCGGTGTTGGCCGGGCCCTTGACCGCGAGGACGCCCTTGTCGGCGCCGCCGAGGTTGATCACGGCACTGGGGCTC
This sequence comes from Streptomyces sp. ASQP_92, assembly GCF_025399895.1. Lineage (GTDB taxonomy): Bacteria > Actinomycetota > Actinomycetes > Streptomycetales > Streptomycetaceae > Streptomyces. The sequence continues at coordinate 56,766 of NZ_JAODUA010000012.1, forward strand.
ATCGCGCCCGCGCCGAGCGCGACCGGGCTGGAGGAGACGCCCTTCTGGAAGGTCATGGTCACCTGGTACGAACTGCCGCTCTTGACCGCCTTGATGTCGATGGGCGACACGGCACTCTTCGCGCCGATCGGCGTCTGGCAGTTGTAGTTGACGTCCACGACGGACGCCTGGGCCGCCGGCGCGGTGATCAGCACCACCGAGCCCGCCACCGCCGTCGCCAGCGCGAGAGCTGTCCTCTTCTGGTACGACACCTCGAGTTCCCCTTATGCCGGTGGAGCCGGAGGCCGCCACGTTACTGACGGCACATCAGATCGGGCGCTCAAGGTACGCCGGGGACCGTGACGAGGGAAGACAAAGAACAGGGTCGGATCGAGGTCCGGACACGCCTGTGGGCCGGCGGTCCGAACCGCCGGTCACCATGAACAGGAGTGACGCGGGTGCCGCCTGGGGGGCGGGCGGGTGCGACTACGGCTACGCCGGTGCCGCGAGCTCCGCCCAGACCGTCTTGCCGGTCGCCCCCGGCGTGCGCACCACGCCCCAGTCGAGGCACAGCCGCTGCACGATGAACATGCCGTGCCCTCCGGGGCGCCCGGCGCGGTGCGGAGTGCGGGGTGCGGGCTGGCCCGCGCCCAGGTCGCTCACCTCGAGACGGAGAACCTTCGCCGTGCGCGAGACCCGCAGACCCTCGGGGCCCTCGGCGTGCAGACAGGCATTGGTGACCAGCTCGGAGACGACGAGCAGCACGTCCTCGCAGGCGGCGCGGCCTTCCGCGGTGGCCGCCGGCAGCCAGCCCCAGTCATAGAGGGCCTGCCTGGTGAAGTCGCGGGCCATCGGAACGATGCCGGTCTCCCCGGACAGCGCGAGAACGCGGGCGGACACGACAGAGTTCGTGCCGTCGGAATCCGACGGCACGGCGCCAGGCCCTGCGCCGTGGGACTCGGGCCCACGGTCGCCCGGAGCCTGTTCCCGGGTGGTGCTCATCAGCGCTTCACCTCACCGATTCGCCAACGTCTTCAGTCTGCTCTCCTGCCCGGACGAATCGGGGTCAGTCACACAGATCGGGGTCAGTCACAGAGAGCCGTGTCGAGCGAGTCATGCACGGTGAAGACCGCCTCGGCCCCGGTGATCTCAAAGACGCGCGCCACTACGGGCTGCATCGCCACCAGGTGGACCGCGCCGCCGACCTCTTCCGCCTTGAGGCGGGCGCCGAGCAGCACGTTGAGTCCGGTGGAATCACAGAATTCCAGCTCCGAGCAGTCCACGACCAGCCGGGTGCGCCCCTGGGCGATGGCCTCCTCCAGGGGTTCCCTGAGCAGATCCGCGGTGTGGTGATCCAACTCACCCGCGGGTGTCAGAACCTCACTGAGGCCAACGGTCCGGACTCCGACCCGGAGCCGGCCCCGATTCGTGCTGCCGACCGTGCCGCGGTCCATGCCGTCCCTCTTCGCCGATTCGTCGTAACTTCCCAAGAACACTACGCCTTCCCTACGTCATCCGGAAGCCGAACATCACACCAAAGCGGACATATACCAACAAAAAAGCCTTGCGGGAGCCTACTTAAAGCGGGTAGGGGTAGTAGTGACAGCTATTTCAACACGACCGGCCACGGAGGCGCCGCACACCGCGGACAACATGTATGGGCATCGGCAGCCATATGCCGAGAACGATGGAGGAGACCCCATGTCACCCCGGCTCGACGAATCGTACGCGGATACGTCGATCAAGCAGGACCCGCAGGACATCCGCCCCCCACACGCACGATCGCACGAAACAGAGGGACTTGAGGGCCTTCCCGAGATCCCGCCCTTCACCGAGGTCGGTCCCGTCGACGCACGGGCGCTGTCGAAGACGCTGTTCGCCCGTCTCGACACCCTCGAAGAGGGCACCCACGAACACGCCTACGTACGCAACACCCTCGTCGAACTGAACCTCGCCCTGGTCAAGTTCGCCGCGTCGCGCTTCCGCACCCGCAGCGAGCCGATGGAGGACATCATCCAGGTCGGCACCATCGGCCTGATCAAGGCGATCGACCGGTTCGAGTTCGACCGCGGTGTGGAATTCCCCACCTTCGCGATGCCGACCATCGTCGGCGAGATCAAGCGCTTCTTCCGCGACACCTCCTGGTCGGTGCGGGTCCCGCGCAGACTCCAGGAGCTCCGCCTGGACCTCGCCAAGGCGGGCGACGAACTCGCCCAGCAGCTGGACCGCTCGGCCACGGTGGGCGAGCTCGCCGAACGCCTCGGCATCACCAAGGAAGAAGTCGTCGAAGGCATGGCGGCGAGCAACGCGTACACCGCGAGCTCGCTGGACGCGCAGCCCGAGGAGGACGACTCCGAAGGCTCGCTCAACAACCGCATCGGCTACGAGGACCACGACCTCGAAGGCGTCGAGTACATCGAGTCGCTGAAGCCGCTGATCGCCGAACTGCCCGCGCGCGACAAGAAGATCCTGTCGCTGCGCTTCGTCGCCAACATGACGCAGTCCGAGATCGGCGAGGAGCTCGGCATCTCCCAGATGCACGTCTCCCGGCTGCTCTCGCGCACCCTGTGCAAGCTCCGCAAGGGGCTGACGCTCGACGAGTGAGCACACGCGTCCGAAGGGTCCGTACCGTCGGGGTACGGACCCTTTCGCGTGGTTGACGCGGTGATGCGGCCTAGGTCACATTGAGCGCTGGGGATGCGCGGGGTCTGGGGGGACTTCATGGCGTACGAACATCTCGAAGCGCCGATGCGTGAACGGCTGGGGCGCGAGTGCCTCTATGTACCGTCCGGCCGGCTCGGCCTCTACATCGCGCTCAGACACTGGTGCCCGCCGGGCGGCCGGGTGCTCATGTCCCCGGTCAACGACGACGTCATCTTCTTCGTGGTGCTCGCGGCCGGCCTCCGACCGGTGCAGGCGCCGCTCGACCCGCGCGACGGCTCCCTCGACCCGGCCGCCGTACCGGAAGCCCTCTGGCCCGAGCTGTCCGCCGTGCTCACCACCAATCTGTACGGCAACCCCGATCCGGCGCCCGAACTGGCCGCCCGCTGCGCCCTGTTGGGGATCCCGCTCATCGAGGACGCGGCCCATGCCATCGGCAGCGAGACGGGCGGGCGCAAGGTCGGCACCTTCGGCCGGGCCGCCGTCTTCAGCCTCTCCAAGCACACCGCCGCCCGGGCCGGCGGCTTCCTCGCGATCGACGACCCGGGCCTGCGCGACGCCCTCACCAAGACCCGCGACACGCTCCTCGCGCCCCGCAGCTCCCGCGCCGAACTCGCCTACTGGGCACGGCCGTACGCGGAGGCCGCCGTACGCGGGCTGCGTCTGGCGCCCACCGCGTGGGCGGTGCTCCGCCTGCTCGGACAGCGGGAGCGCGACGACATCCGTATGCCGCTGCGCCCCGCTGAACTGCACCGCGCCGTCGGCGTCGCGCCGAACCTGGCGGCCTTCCACTCCTGGGCCCGGGTCGATCTGCACGACTACCGGGCGACCCCCGGGCGGGGCCGGCTCGCCCGGATCGCACGGAAGGTGAGCCGCCTCGACGCCGTCCTCGACGCCCACCGCCGGGGCGCCGGGCGGCTGCTCGCCACCGAGTGGGCGCGGCCCGGCCCCGGACCCGTCCAGCCGCTGTTCCGGGTGCCGCTGCTCGTCGAGGACCGCGACGCTGCCCGCGCGGCGCTCGCCCGGGAGCGGATCACGGTGGGCCATCTGTACGACCCCCCGCTCGACGACTACGCGGGCGAGGACTTCACCGAACCCTCGCCCGCCCCCGAGGGCGCCCGCTGGTTCGCCCGACACGCGCTGCCCGTCGACCCGCTGAAGGCGGCGCGCACCATCGCGGTGCTGCGCGCGGCGGGCGTCCGGCCCGCGAGGGGCGGCCCCGCCGGTGTCTGACACGGCCAGATCCGGGATCGAGGGGCTCGCCGCGGCGCCCTCCGACCGGGCCGCCGCGGACGGCCCCCCGGCCCCGGGCCACGGCGCCGTCGACGGGAGCCGTGGCGGGCGCGGCGGCGAGGGCAGGGGTGGCGGTGACGCCGGGGGCGGTGACTCGATGTTCCGCAACGCCTACGCCCTCATGCTGTCCACCGCCGTCTCGGCCGCCCTCGGCCTCGGCTTCTGGCTGGTCGCGGCCCGCTACTACAGCGAGGAGGCGGTCGGGCAGGGCTCGGCGGCCATCGCCGCGATGAAGCTGCTCGCCTCGATCACCGCCACCACCATGATCGGCGCGGTGGTCCGCTACATACCCCGGGCCGGCCGCTCGACCGGGATGCTGGTGCGCCGCGCCTATGTGGCCAGCACCGTGGTGGTGACGGTGGCCTGCGTCGGCTTCCTCTTCACGCTGCCGCTGTGGGGGCCCTCGTACGCTCCGCTGTCCGGACCCGCCGCCGGGGCGGTCTTCACGGTGTCGTCGGTGGCCTGGGCGATCCTGACGCTCCAGGACGGTGTCCTGACCGGTCTGCGCAAGGCGATCTGGGTTCCGGTCGGCAACGCCGTCTTCTCGCTCGGCAAACTGCTCCTGCTCGCGGTGTTCTCGGTGCTCACGCTGGGCGTCTTCATCTCCTGGGCGGCGGCGACGGCGCTGTCCGTCGTGCCGCTCGGATGGCTGGTCTTCCGCAGGCTCATCCCGGCCCAGGCCGCCGCCGACCGCGACCGGCCGGTGCCCGGGATGCGCGAGATCGGCCGCTTCCTGGCCGGGGACTCGGTCGGCGCGCTGTTCTCGCTCGCCATGATCAACCTGCTCCCGGTCATGGTGGCGGTGCGCTTCCCGGCCGAGCAGAACGGCTTCTTCTTCATCGCGTACACGGTCGGCGGGACCATGGAGTTCATGGCCGTCAACATGGCCTCCTCGCTCACCGCGCACTCCTCCCACAGCCCGGACAAGCTCGCCGACGGGGTGCGCGGGGCGCTGCGCAGGATGGCACTGCTGCTGATCCCGGTGGTGCTGTTCCTGCTCGTGTTCGCCCGCCAGATCCTCGCCCCCTTCGGCGGGGACTACGCCGAACACGGCACGCTGGTCCTGCGGTTGCTGGCCGCGGCCGCGATCCCCCGGGTCGCCGTGGAGCTGTACATCGGGGTGCTGCGCGTCCAGGGCCGCACCGGCATGCTGGCCATCCTCCAGGGCGCGATGTGCGCCCTGGTCCTGGGCGGCGCGGCGGTGCTGCTCGGCGCGTACGGCATCTCCGGCGCGGGCTGGGCCCAGCTCTGCGCGATGACGGTGATGGCGCTGTGCTGCGTACCCGGCCTGCGCGGCGCGCTCGCGGGGCGCGCCACCGTCCGCGCGTCCCGCACGCCTAAGTCGGCGGATTACGGGACCAGTTGGGCCCTCAGGGCGCAGGAGGCGCGGAGCGAGGAGGCCCGGGAGTACGGCACGCGCTGGGCGACCCAGACCGCGTATCTGCGCGGCGGCATGGACACCGCGACGCCCGCGCTCGGCATCCCCGTGTACGTTCCCGGCGCCGCCGCCCTCCCGGACCAGGGCTCGGCCACCACTCTTTCCCTGCGGCTGCCGCCCGGCCCGGCGGCCCGCGAGAGCGACGAGTCGTTCCTGACGACCGTCCTGTGGCTGCTGCTCGGGCTCGCGGCCGGCCTGTTCTGGGTGCCCCTGTCGCGCGCCGCGGACCCGCACGGCGGCGACCTCGACGGCACCGGTCTGCTGCGCGCCCTGCCGCCGGTGAGCCTGACGGCCGGGGTCCTGCTCATCGTGGTGTGCAGCGGGGCGGTGTCGCTGTACCGGCCGTGTCCGGGGCTTCTCGCGGCGGGCCTGTGCGTGACGGTGGCCGCGCTGCACACCGCGCCGGTCATTCTGGGCGTACCCCCCGACCCGCTGTCGGGCCCGTGGCACGCCCCGCTGACCCGCTTCCTCGCCGAGACCGCGGGCCTGGCCACGCCCGAGGCCGTGGAGCGCTGGCTGCCGCCGGTACTGCAGGTGCTCTGCCTGGCTCTGGTGACGGTGGCGCTGCGCGCGCTGGGGGCGCACTGGCGCGTCACCGCGGTCGCGGTCTGGACCCTGGCGGTCAGCGCCTGGGCCGCGCAGCACGCGTTCGCGGGGGTGGGGGTGCCGGTGTTCGTGGGCTTGTGCGGGGTGACGGGGGGTGCGGTGGGTTGCCGGGGGCGGCGGGGTCGGGGGCGGGGGTGACGGGCCGGCCCTATGCGCCGGTTCAGCCACGGGGATCGGTTCTGGGCCGCTTCGTCCGCTCGGCGGCGCCTCGGGTCGCGGCCGGCAGGGGCAGCCCGGGGAAGGCGCAGGCGACGGTGGAGAAGGCAGCCAGCGAGACGAGGAAGGCGGTCGTCGAGAAGCCGTGCACGAGAAAGAGGCAGGTGGACACGAGGGCGTCCAGCGACAGGCTCAGGGGGGCCGCCAGGGCGAGGGCCTCCAGGCGGGCGCCGGGGCGCAGGGTGGGGGGCTGCGGGTAGAGCAGGGCGGAGCCGGGGCCGAGGGTGGTGAAGAGGAGTACGGGGATCCAGCGGGCTGGGCTCGGGGCGGGTAGCGCGGTGCCGGCGAGGGCGGCCCAGCCTGAGATCGCCACGGCGGCTCTGGTCCAGTTCTGGGTGGGGCTCATGGTGACCTCCCGGTCGTGGGTGTCGCGTCTACGCCGTACGTGGCCGGTCGCGCAGTTCCCCCGCGCCCCTCAACCCTCTCGACCCTGCGGGCCGTGCTCGCTTTTCGCGCAGTTCCCCGCGCCCCCTGAAAACCCCCTCTCGGCTGCGGACCGTGCCCGCGTCTCGCGCAGTTCCCCGCGCCCCCAAAAACCTGCCTCCGTCCGCGAACCGTGCCCGCTTCTCGCGCAGTTCCCCGCGCCCCTAACCCCGCTCGATCCTGCGGACCGTGCCCGCTACTCGCGCAGTTCCCCGCGCCCCTCAACCCTCTCGACCCTGCGGACCGTGGTCGCTACTCGCGCAGTTCCCCGCGCCCCTGGCGGGGTCGGTGCTGGCCCGCATCGGGGCATTTCAGCCCGTCATGGGGGTCCCCCCTGGCCCTTAAGGCCTTGGGGGAGATTGAGGACGAGCGCCCTTCAGGCGCGAACGGGGGTGCAGGGGGCGGAGCCCCCGCCCGAGGGTGCTGGGGCACCTTCAGCCCGTCCGGCGATTGAGGACGAGCGCCGTTCAGGCGCGATACGGGGTCTGGGGCGGAGCCCCAGGAGGGCCGGAACCAGCCAACCCGTTGCACGGGCGGGTGGGTGGGCGAGGGGCCCGGGGGCTGGGGCGGAGCCCCAGGGGGTGGGGGGACGTATTGGAGGACGGTTCCGTAGCGGGAGCGGTCGAGCACCCGGAACCGGGGGGACGCCTCGAGCTTCGTCCTGAGCTCGGCGAAGCCCCCCGCCGGCAACAACCCCTCCCCCGCCGTATAGACGTCCTGCGTCCGCGTGAGGACGAAGTACACCGGCCGCCCGTCCCGCGGCAGCCCCGGCTCCAGATATCCCACCGGATCCCGCAGCATGATCGCGTTCTGCGGCTCCTCCTGTTCCGCCACGTACCAGTGCTCCAACTGGTCGTAGCGGCGCAGCGCCTGGGGGAAGGAGCCGGTGACGGCCAGGATCATCGAGCCCCGGGGCGCGGTGTCCAGGATCTTGGTCACCATCGCCGTCTCGGCGGGCGGGGTGTAGTACATCCGCTCCTTGCCGTAGTACGCGGGCACGAATCCGGCGACGAGCAGGACGAGCACCAGCGGCAGCGCGACGGCCGCGGCCCGCCGCCGCGCAACGGAGCCGGCCCGCCCGCGCCGCCCGCCCACTCCCGCCGGCACCAGCGCTGCCGCGGCGAAGAACGCCGCGCCGGGCAGCCCGAACAGATAGACCCGGAAGAGCATTTCGCCGCCGTAGTCGTTGACGGCGAACAGCGGGACCGGCGCCACCGAGACCAGGAGCAGCGGCAGCGCGCTCCTGGTCAGCCGGCGCCGCAGGACGACCGCGACCGCGGCGAGCGCCGCGACCACCAGGACCATCACGATGTCGGCCCGGCCCTGCACCACGGGCCCGGGGCCGGTGAGTTCACCGGCGTACCCGGCCCGGGAGTTGTTGAGGAGGTTGCCCACGGACTCCTTCAGGGAGGCGAGCGTCTCCACGAACAGAGGGCGGCCCATCGTGACGTCCCAGATCAGCATGATCACGGCGGTGACGACGAGCAGCCCCGGGTTGCGGTAGCGCCGGGTCAGATTGAGCGCGAGCAGGGCGACGCACAGCATCACCGGGGTGAGCTGGTGGGTGAAGTTGATGGCGGCGATCAGCGGGGCCAGGATCACGACGCAGACGGCCCGCTGACGCCTGGTGGTGGGCGGCGGAACGGTGGCCGCCGCCGGGTCGAGGTGGGCCCGCGAGCGCAGTCCGCCCGCGGCCCGGGGGCGTACGAAATGGCGGAACACCACGGCGAGCACCGACAGGTCCAGGATCAGCGCCAAGCCCTGCGGCGAGAAGTAGTCCTGGCCGACCCAGTTGGCGACCTCGAAGATCCACACCCCGGTCCACACCAGGCGCCAGTCCTCGGCGAAGGTGCGGTAGATCAGCACGAGTACCGGGATGAGGACGACGCCGTAGAACAGCGGGGCCCAGTTGAGGTACGAGGTCGCGGCGTCCACGCCGAAGGCGCGCACCAGGCCCGCGTTGAGGGTGAAGAAGCCGGGCCACTGATCGTACGCCGCCATGTTGCCGGAGAGCGGCACGTCCGGCCGCAGTTCCTGGTTGGCCAGCAGATGGCTGACCACCGCGTCGTGCTTGGACGCCCACGGGTAGCGCACCGAGTCGTACAGGATCGCGGGGGGTGCCTTGAGGGCGAACAGCAGCGCGATGCCGTAGAGGCCCGGCCACCAGGGCGCGGTACCCGCCCGCCGCAGACTGACGACGAAGCCCCCGGTCAGCACGGCGAGGGAGAGGTAGAAGGCGGCGGGCAGCCGGTCGATCAGGCCCCAGTCCCCCATGTGCCGGTAGTCGATGTGCCCCAGTGCGTACGTCCACAGTGCGGTCGCCGCCGCCAACGGGAGCCAGGTGAAGAGGACTTGAGGGGACATCAGATGGGCCAGGCGCAGGCTTTCGCGGGCTCTCGACCGGCCGCCCGCCGCTTGTTCCCCGGCCGCGTCCTCGGGGGCCCGTAGCGCACTGCCCCCGGCCGGCGTCGGCACACGTTGCTGCACAGTGCGACTCCCCCCGCCAATGTGGTCGCGGCCGTCACGCCGCCGTCCCCGGCTGTCTCCCGACGATCCCGCGAAGGTGCCGCCGACGTCTCCCGAATACCGGCTAAAGGTTCCCCGCGCGGCCTCTTGGGGCGAAAGAGACGTACAGGAACGCTCCTTCGTCGCCCCCGCCGCGCCGGGCCGTCACCCGGCGAAGACGGGGCCCTTCACCCAGGCCCTGGTCCGCCGGTAGAACCGCCAACCCACCGTCCGGGGCGCGTCGTTGTATGGGGCGGCCCGCGCGCCCTCCCCCCGCATCCACGCCGCGACGTCGGCGAGCGTGTGGCGGCGGCGCACGATGAGCCGGGCGATGCGGTACGACTCGTCGCGCTCCGAGCTGAACGCGTGCCGCACCGCGGCGCCCGTCGCATAGCCCGCGGCCCGCGCGGCCCTGCGCACGGCCGGGCTGTTGTAGCCGTGTGGGTAGGCGAGGTGGCGGATCCGGTGCCCCAGCGCGTCCTCCAACTCGGCCTTGGACTGGGTGAGTTCACGTCGCAGGGCGGCCCCCGCGAGGGTGTCGAGCTGGGGGTGCGAGACGGTGTGCCCGCCCACCTCGATCCCGTACTCCTCCAGGATCCGCGCCTGGCCCAGGGGCATCATCGGCGCGGGCGGCAGCAGGCTCCGCCCCCGGGGCGTGATCGCACCGGTGGTGAGATAGGCGGTGGCGGGCAGGGCGCGGGCGGCGAGCGCCTCGGCGGTACGGCCCGGCAGGTCGGCGAAGCCGTCGTCGAAGGTGAGCACGACCGGCCGGGGCGGCAGCGGAGCCGTTCCCGCGAAGTGGGCGGCGAGCGCGCCGACGGTCACCGGCGTACGCCCGCTGTCGCGTATCACGTCGAGCTGGGCCGCGAACTGCCGTGGTGTGACGGTGAATTCGGCGATCCAGCGGGGCGGCTCGTCCATCACCGCGTGGTACAGCAGCACCGGGATGCGGGATGCCGCGGCGCTCCTGGCGCCGCCTTCCGTGACGGTGCTCATCGCGCCGTCTCCCACGGCGGCCGGTGGCCGCGCACCCGGCGCCGGGCGCGCAGATAGCCGAGCGGCCCGTACAGCATGCCCCTGCGCTCCAGGCGGGACAGCGAGCGCGGCCAGGGGTGGCTCCGCGAGCCGTGCTCGCCGGGCACGGACGGGGACCCGTCGGCGCGGTGGGCGCTGATCGCGAGCGCGTGCGCGAGACCGCGCGGCACCCGGGCCAGCAGGGCGGGCAGCAGCGCCGGGCGGCGGGCGATGATCGCGGTGAGGTAGGCGGTGAGCCCGGCGCCGTATCCGTACGCCTGGTTCTCCAGGTCCCGCCAGGTCTCGCGGTGGTGGTGCCACACCAGCGCCTCGGGCGTGTAGCTGAGGCGGTGGCCCGCGACGACGATCCGGGCGAAGGCGTACAGGTCGTCGCCGCCCCTCGCCGGGGTTCCGGTGCCGGTCGCCGGGTCGAAGCCGCCGACCGCGCGCAGGGCGGCCGCGCGGAAGGCCATGTTGGCCCCGGAGCCGAAGCGGCCCGCGGTGAAGGGGAACAGCGGCTCGTCGGCCGGGGGTCTGCGCGGGTCGAAGTGGCGGGGCGCGAAGCCCTTGGTGAAGCCGCCGTGGCTCTCCAGGAGGATCTGCGCGGGCGTGGTGAGCCGGGCGGGCAGGATCAGGCCGGTGACACAGCCCAGCTCGGCGTCGCCCGCGAAGGGCGCGGCCAGCGCGGACAGCCAGCGCCGGTCGGCGATCACGTCGTCGTCGGTGAACGCGAGGATCTCGCCCCGCGCGGCCGCGACGCCCCGGTTGTGGGCGGCGGCCAGGCCCGGCACGGGCTCGGCGACGTAGCGGACACCGAGCGCGGCGTAGTGCCGCTCGACGAGTGCGCGGGTCTGGTCGGTGACGGGGTTGTTGTCGACGACGAGGATCTCGTAGTCGGGGTGGTCCTGTTCGAGCAACGAGTCCAGTGCGCGGGCGAGTTGACCGGCCCGCTCCCTCGTGGCCACGACGACGCTCGTGCGCGGCGGAACCGGCGCGGGCGCGGGTGCCTCGGCGGGCACCAACCCGGTGAGCTGTGCGCGGGCCGCGCCCGCGAGCACCTCGGCCGCGTCGTCACCCTGCCCGATCCGTCCGAGCACCGTCCCGACCGGCCGCCCTCGCAGCCTGACCAGGACGTACGCCTCGCCGGGCCCGATCGGCGGGCCGCCCGGCGCGGGCCGCAGGGACAGCACGCCCCCGTCGAGCCCGTCGAGATCCAGCTCTCCTACGCCGATGCCCTGTCCGCCACCCCGCCCCGCATTCCGTTCGCCGCCCTGCCCGCTGCCGGGCCCGATGCCCTGCCCGGCACCCCGCCCCGCATTCCGTTCGCCGCCCTGCCCGATGTCGGGCCCGATGCCCTGCCCGGCACCCCGCCGTCTCGCGAGGCTCCCGGCCTGCGGCGGCTTCGCTGTGTGTGAGGTCCGCTTCGACACTGTGTTTCCCCCGTGCTCCCTGTCCCGTGGAGGCCTCGACGGCCGGGCCGCCCCGCGCGGGCCGCTACTTTCCGGTGGGCTGCCCGCCGGTGCGGGGCCGGCCCTCGCGCGACCAGCCGTCGCGCACCCGCCCCGCCCGCTTGAGACCGCGCTGCGCGAACGCGGCGAGCCTCGGCCGTTCCCGTACGAAGCCGTGGGCGCGGCGGGAGGGTTCCCGGCCGATCCAGTGCAGCACCGCGCCCGCGCCGGGCCGCGTGTACGCCCCCTCGTACACCGGGATCTCGCCGGTCTTCAGCGCGTCCTTGTACTCGGCGGCCCCCCGGCCGAGGTCCAGCGTCCCGATGCCCGCCGCGGCCGCCGCCTCGGCCATGCGCAGATGCATCACCAGGCCCGGCGAGTACTTCGCGAACTCCGGGTCGTACGCCGGGAACCAGCAGGCCAGGAGCGTGCGCGAGCGCAGTCCGAAGTGCGCGGCGACCGGCCGGCCTCCCGCGTACAGCACGGAGAGCACCCCCGAGCAGCCGGGCGCGCGGGTGTGGGCGAGCTGGTGCACCAGGGAGGCGATCCAGTCCTTGGCGAACCGATCGCGGCGCCCGGTGCGGCGGTACTGCGCCGACTTCCACTCCATGAGCCGGGCCAGCGCCGCCGGGTCCCGCTCGTCGAAGACGAACCGGACCTCCCCGGCCTGCCGGCCGAGCCTGCGTTCCTTGGCGGTGGTGGTCCTGAGGAACTTCGGCGACCGCAGGCGAAGGGCCGCCTCGTACGCCGCGTACCCCGCCCCGACATCGATCACGAAGGAGGCGTACTCGGCGGCCGCGTCCGGCACGAACAGCGACTGCCCGGCCTCCAGATTGTCGAACTCCCACGCCGACAGTCCGCAGCGACGCATCAACTCACCTCTGGCGAGCGCGAGTTGATGCGACCCGATCACGCCCTGCCGGTCCGATACACCGAACCCGATGGCACGGCCCCGCCCCAACGCGCCCCTCTCGTACGGGAAGAACCCGGCGGGCTCCCCTCCGTCGTACAGGACGGCCACCCGCGCCGAGGAGCGCACCCGGCCGACCGCCAGGGTGAACTCCGGCTCCATGAAAGGGTTCTCCGGCGTTTGAGCCTTCGCCCGCAGCTCCCGCCAGATCTCCAGATGCCCGGCGCTCAGATCGCCGGGCCGCACCACCCGGATCCGGCCCGCCGCCCCCTCGACGCCGCCCCTGGCGCGCGGACTTCGCAGACTGCCCACTTCGACCCCCCGGTCTCCCCCGAGCCCCGCTGAACCTGGACGGTACCGGTCGATTTCGCCCGACGGTAGGTACGGCGGCGCGGTTTGTGACCGTCCGGTGAAGCTCGGGACGGCATCGTCATGCCGGGCCTTTCCCGGTGCGGCGACGGCGGGGGCGGACGGGCCGGACGGGGCCCGGAGGGGCGGGTGGGTCGGACGGGCTGGACGGGGCCCGGAGGGGCGGGTGGGGGCGCCCCGCGCGAGCTCATGAGCTCCTCGTGAGCTAATGCAAGGCATGAGCTACTTCATGACCGATCTGTCGGGCACGTCCGTCGAGGAGCCCGACGAGGCGACGATGCGCACGATCCTCGACGGCCTGGCCGACGCCGACGACGAGCACCCCGATGTCTCCCTCACCCATGAGAACGGCTGGTCCCTGAGCGCCTTCCCGAGCGGCGAGCTGCTCTGGCTCCTGTGGGAGAACCTGGACGAGCCGGACGCGCCCCCGCGCCAGCTCTCGGGCGTGTCCAAGGACGAGGTGCTGCGGCTGTTCGGCCTGCTGGCGAAGGGGGAGACGGAGGAGATCGAGCGCCGGGCCGCCTCGTGAGCGAGCGGCCCTGAACGGTCCGGCCCTCGCTCCCCGAGGGGCGCGGGGCGCATATCCATGAGGCGATCGCGCTTCCGTGCGCCTTCCCCTCCCCGGAACCGGCCCCCCGCCCCACGCGCGTCTCAGGGCAGGTAACCGGAAGGCGCAACGGTCCGGGGAGGGCCGCGCGGGTCCAGGGGGTGCGGCCTACGGAGAAGAGGCCGTGGCAGCGGAGTCTGTGGGTGACGGTGTGCACGGCGGCAGTGCTGCCGGCCGTCGTCGGGGTGCCGGATCCGGCGGTGCCCGAGCCCACGGTGACCATGACGGCGACGGCCGCCGCGGTCGGCTCCGCGCCTCTGGTTCCACGCCGGGGCCCGGCGCTTCCACGCCATTGGCCGGGCCCCTCCACTCCACCGCGACGCCGTCGCTGGTGGCCCGCCCGGAGTGGCGGGCCGCGCCGGCGTGAACGGCTCAGACCCTGCGGCCCGCCCGCCAGACCTCGCTCACCAGCGGCACACCCGGCCGGTAGGCGAGGTGCACGGGCGAGGGCGCGTCCAGGAACGCCAGGTCGGCGCGGGCGCCCGGGGTGAGGCGGCCGATGTCGGTGCGGCGCAGGGCGGCCGCCCCGCCCGCGGTGGCCGACCAGATCGCCTCGTCCGGGGTCATCTTCATGTCGCGCACCGCGAGCGCGACACAGAACGGCATCGACGACGTGAACGACGACCCGGGGTTGCAGTCGGTGGACAGCGCGACGGTCACCCCCGCGTCCAACAGCCGCCTGGCGTCCGGCCATGGGGCCCGGGTGGAGAACTCGGCGCCGGGCAGCAGCGTCGCCACCGTGGCGCTGTTGGCGAGCGCGTCGACGTCCGCGTCGGTGAGGTGCGTGCAGTGGTCGGCGGACGCGGCCTCCAGCTCCACGGCGAGCTGCACACCGGGTCCGTAGGTGAGCTGGTTGGCGTGGACGCGCGGCAGCAGGCCCTTGGCCCGGCCCGCGGTGAGGATGGCTCGCGCCTGGTCGCCGTCGAACGCGCCCTTCTCGCAGAACACGTCGATCCAACGGGCGTACGGGGCGCACGCGTCCAGCATCTCGCCGGTGACCAGGTCCACGTAGCCGGCCGGGTCGTCGGCGTACTCGGGCGCCACGATGTGCGCGCCGAGGTAGGTGACCTCGTCCGTGTGCTCGGCGGCGACGCGCAGCGCGCGGGCCTCGTCGTCGACGGTCAGGCCGTAGCCGGACTTGGTCTCCAGGGTGGTGGTGCCCTGCCGCAGCGCCTCGGCGAGATAGCGGGCCACGTTGGCGCCCAGCGCCTCGTCGCTCGCGGCGCGGGTGGCGGCGACGGTGGTGCGGATGCCTCCGGCGGCGTACGCCTGGCCGCTCATGCGGGCGTTGAACTCCTGCGTCCGGTCGCCCGCGAAGACGAGGTGGGAGTGGGAGTCGACGAAGCCGGGCAGGACGGTTCGGCCCTGCGCGTCGACGGCGTCGTCGGTGGCGGGGGCGTCGGCGGTGCGGCCGGTCCAGGCGATGCGGTCGCCCTCGATGACGAGGGCGGCGTCCTGGACGAGGCCGAGGGGGCCGGGGCCGCGGTCGGGGTCGGGGTCGTTGGTGACGAGGGTGGCGATGTTCCGTACGAGGGTGGTGCGCATGGCTTCCTTTCTATCCCCCACCCCGCCCCTTCCCGAGACCCTCCGGGGGGTGGGGTGGCTCTCCGCTGCGGGCGGTGGTCCTTTCGCGCGGTTCCCCGCGCCCCTGAATCCTCTTCGGCCTGCGCGCCGTGGTCGCTTCTCGCGCGGTTCCCCGCGCCCCTGAAAACCGGTTTTCGTCTGCGGGCCGCAGGGGGCTGGTCGCGCAGTTCCCCGCGCCCCTAAAAGCGCTGGCCCTCTGCGGGTCGTGGTCGCTTCTCGCGCGGTTCCCCGCGCCCCTGAAAACCCGTTTTCGTCTGCGGGCCGCAGGTGGCTGGTCGCGCAGTTCCCCGCGCCCCTTAGCGGTGCTGGTGCTGGCCCGCATCGGGCATTTCAGCCCGTCCGGCGTTTGAGGACGAGCGCCCTTAAGGCGCGAACGGGGTCTGGGGCGGAGCCCCAGGAGGGCCGGGGGCGACAAACCCTCTGGGCAAGGCGCCCCAGGGATGGGTCACCCGTGCCGCAGGGACGCGATCGCCGACGCGAGGGACGAGGGGACGTCGGGGACGAGCGCGTGGGCGCCGTCGCGGACGACGTGGCGGCCCCCCACCACGACATGCCGCACATCCGCCGCGGACGCCGCGAAAACGACCGTCTCCGCCGCCAGCCGAGGCACCGCCCCCACCGTACGGACGGAGTCCAGCGCGACCGTGGCGAGGTCGGCGAGCGCGCCGGGCTCGATGCGGCCCGCCTCGTCCCAGCCGATCGCCGCGTGCCCGTCGACGGTCGCCGCGCGCAGCAGCGCCGCCGCCGTCCAGTGGCCGCGCGTCCGCGTACGGAGCCGCTCGTCGAGTTCCATCGCCCGGGCCTCTTCGAGGAGGTCGATCACCGCGTGGCTGTCGCTGCCGAGAGAGAGCGGGGACCCGGCCCGCTGGAGGGCGAGCGCGGGTCCGATGCCGTCGGCGAGGTCGCGTTCGGTGGTGGGGCACATACAGGTGCCCGTGCCGGTGGCGCCGAGGAGCGCGATGTCGTCGTCGGTGAGGTGGGTGTTGTGGACGCCGGTGGTGCGCGGCCCGAGCACCCCGTGCTCGGACAGGAGCCGCGTGGGCGTCATGCCGTACGCGTCGAGGCAGGCCTCGTTCTCGGCGGTCTGCTCGGAGAGGTGGACGTGGAGCGGGGCCCGGCGTTCCTCGGCCCAGCGGGCCACCGTACCCAACTCCCGTGCGGGGACGGCCCGTACGGAGTGGATGGCCGCGCCGATCCTGGCGTGGTCCCGCTCCTTGAGGGCGGAGCAGCGGTGCGCCCAGGCCTCGGCGGTGCCGTCGGAGAAGCGCGTCTGGTGTCGGTTGGGGGCGGCCCCGAAACCGGAGGAGAGGTACGCCGTGTCGAGCAGCGTGATGCGGATGCCCGCCTCGGCGGCTGCGGCGATCAGGGCCTCGCCCATCGCGTTGGGGTCGTCGTAGGGGGTGCCGCCCGGCGCGTGGTGCAGATAGTGGAACTCGCCGACGGCGGTGATCCCGGCGAGCGCCATCTCCGCGTACACGGCGCGGGCGAGCGCGTGGTAGGTGTCCGGGGTGAGCCGGGAGGCGACCTGGTACATCGTCTCGCGCCAGGTCCAGAACGTGCCCGAGCCGACCTGCACGGTGGAGCGCAGGGCGCGGTGGAAGGCGTGCGAGTGGGCGTTGGCGAGGCCGGGAATCGTGAACCCGCGCAACACGACGGCGCCGGGGGGCGGCGCCTCGATCCCCTTGCGGACGGCCGCGATCCGCCCGCCGTCGGCGACCTCCACGAGCACGCCCGGCTCGACCTCGGGGTCGAGCCAGGCATGTTCCAGCCAGTACGTCACCTGCACGCCAAACCCTCCAGTACATCGGCGAGTGCGAGCACGCCGGCGACGCAGTCGTCCTCGCCGGCGAACTCGGCCGGCGAGTGCGAGACGCCGGTGGGGTTGCGCACGAACAGCATGGCGGTCGGGATCGAGCCGGACAGGATTCCGGCGTCGTGTCCGGCGCCGGTCCCCAGGACGGGGATGCCGCCGCCGAGGATCTTGGCGATCTCGTCCCGCAGGGCGTGCTCGAACTCCACGACGGGCGTGAACGACTCGCGTACGACGTTGAGATCCACGCCGTCGCGCTCGGCGCGCTCGCGGGCGGCCCGCTCGATCGCGGTGACGACCGTGTCCAGGGTGGACTGGTCGGCGGCGCGCGAGTCCAGCCAGCCGCGCACCATCGACGGAATGGCGTTGACGCCGTTGGGCTCGCAGGAGATCTTGCCGAACGTGGCGACGGCGCCCGCGAGTTCGGCCTCGCGGCGGGCGGCGAGGACCGTCTCGGCGTACGTCAGCATCGGGTCGCGGCGGTCGACCAGGCGGGTGGTGCCGGCATGGTTGGCCTCGCCGGCGAAGTCGAACCGCCAGCGGCCGTGCGGCCAGATCGCGGAGGCGATGCCTACGGCGTCGCCGCTCAGGTCCAGCGCCCTGCCCTGTTCGACGTGCAGCTCGACGAACGCGCCGATACGGGCGAGGCGTTCGGGGTCGGGGCCGATGGTCTCCGGGTCGTACCCGGCCCGCTCCATCGCCTGGGGCAGGCTGATTCCGTCCTGGTCGCGCAGACGGTGCGCGGCCTCCACGCTGAGCTGTCCGGCGGCGAGCCGGGAGCCGACGCAGGCGAGGCCGAACCGGGCGCCTTCCTCGTCCCCGAAGTTGGCGATGGCGAGCGGCCGTGCCAACTCGGCTCCCCGGGCCCGCAGTTCGTCGAGCGCGGCGAAGGAGGACACGACGCCCAGGGGGCCGTCGAAGGCGCCGCCGTCCGGTACGGAGTCGAGGTGCGAGCCGGTGACGACGGCGTCCCCGGCCGCGGGGTCGCCGGCCCAGGCCCACTGGTTCCCGTTCCGGTCCACCTCGTAGCCGAGCCCGCGGGCTTCGGCCTGTGCGCGGAACCAGGCGCGGCAGTCGGCGTCGGCGGGGGTCCAGGCGTGGCGGCGGTAGCCGCGGGTGTCGGCGTCGCGCCCGATGGGCGCGAGCTCGCGCCACATCTCCTGAAAGGAGCTCTCCCCACCCCGCCCCTTCCCGAGACCCTCCGGGGGGATACGTCCGCCCGCGGACCGTGCCGGGTCGCTCGCGCAGTTCCCCGCGCTCCTGGCGGGGTTGGGGGCGGGGCCCGGGCGGGAAGTTTCAGCCCGTCCGGCGTTTGAGGACGGGCGCCCTTCAGGGGTGAACGGGGTTTGGGGCGGAGCCCCGGGAGTGGGGGGCGGGGGCGGCGAGGAGGTCACGCGGGGTCGCCCTCCCGCATGGGGACGCGTACGCCCTTCTCGTCCGCCACCCGCTCCGCGATGTCGTACCCGGCGTCGACGTGGCGGATGACGCCCATCCCGGGGTCGTTGGTCAGGACGCGGCGGATCTTCTCGCCCGCCAGCTTCGTGCCGTCCGCCACCGAGACCTGCCCCGCGTGGATGGAGCGGCCCATGCCGACACCGCCACCGTGGTGGATCGAGACCCAGGACGCGCCGGAGGCGACGTTGACCATGGCGTTCAGGAGCGGCCAGTCGGCGATCGCGTCGGAGCCGTCGAGCATCGCCTCGGTCTCGCGGTACGGGGAGGCCACGGAGCCGCAGTCGAGGTGGTCGCGGCCGATGGCGAGCGGCGCGGCGAGCGTGCCGTTGCCGACCATGTCGTTGAACATGTCGCCCGCCTTGTCGCGCTCGCCCTGGCCGAGCCAGCAGATGCGCGCGGGCAGACCCTGGAAGTGGACGCGCTCGCCGGCCATCTTGATCCAGCGGTGCAGGGACTCGTTCTCCGGGAAGAGGTCGAGCAGCGCCTTGTCGGTCTTGTGGATGTCGGACGCCTCGCCCGAAAGGGCCGCCCAGCGGAAGGGGCCCTTGCCCTCGCAGAACAGCGGCCGGATGTAGGCCGGCACGAAGCCGGGGAAGGCGAACGCCCGCTCGTAGCCCGCCAGTTGGGCCTCGCCGCGGATGGAGTTGCCGTAGTCGAAGACCTCGGCCCCGGCGTCCATGAACCCGACCATCGCCTCGACGTGCCGGGCCATGGATTCGCGCGCGCGGGTGGTGAAGCCCGCCGGGTCCTTCGCCGCGTACGCCGCCATGTCGTCGAAGGCGACGCCGACGGGGAGGTAGGCGAGCGGGTCGTGGGCCGAGGTCTGGTCGGTCACGATGTCGATCGGGGCGCCCTCGGCGAGCATCCGCGGCAGCAGCTCCGCCGCGTTGCCGAGGAGGCCGATGGAGAGGGGGCGCCGGGCGTCGCGGGCCTCGACGGCGAGCTGGAGCGCGTGCTCCAGCGAGTCGGCCTTCACGTCCAGGTAGCGGTGCTCGATGCGGCGCTCGATGGCGCGCGGGTCGACGTCGATACAGATCGCGACGCCGTCGTTCATGGTGACGGCGAGCGGCTGGGCGCCGCCCATGCCGCCGAGGCCGGCGGTCAGCGTGATCGTCCCGGCGAGCGTGCCGCCGAACTTCTTGGCGGCGACCGCGGCGAACGTCTCGTACGTGCCCTGGAGGATGCCCTGCGTGCCGATGTAGATCCAGGAGCCGGCCGTCATCTGGCCGTACATGGTCAGGCCCAGCGCCTCCAGGCGGCGGAACTCCTCCCAGTTGGCCCAGTCGCCGACCAGGTTGGAGTTGGCGATCAGGACGCGCGGCGCCCACTCGTGGGTCTGCATCACGCCGACCGGGCGGCCGGACTGCACGAGCATCGTCTCGTCCTGCTTGAGCGTGCGCAGCGTACGCACCATGGCGTCGAAGGAGCGCCAGTCGCGGGCGGCCTTGCCGGTGCCGCCGTAGACCACGAGCTGGTCGGGGTGTTCGGCGACCTCGGGGTCGAGGTTGTTCTGGAGCATGCGCAGCGCGGCTTCCTGCTGCCATCCCAGGGCGCTCAGTTCCGTACCGCGCGGTGCCCGTACGGGGCGGGGTCCTGACATGGCGCTGCCTCCTCGTGACCTGATCCAGATATTCACATCCTGGGTCACTGAATAGAACTAGTCAATACGTCCTGTGGGTCTGCGCCCGCCGCCGGCCGGTGATTGGCTGGATCGCATGACTACCCAGGCAACGTCCCCCACGGTCGGGGCCGCCGCGGCGCGGCGCCGCGAACAGGCCGTGCGGGCCGCGGTGGAACAGGGCCTGGCCGGGCCCGACGCCCCCATCGTCGCCCTCCTCGACACCACCGGCATCCGTGCGAGCGCCGCCGCCCTGCGCGCCGCCTTCGCCGCCGTCACCGACGCCCCCGTCCTGCACGCCTTCGCCGTGAAGGCCTGCCCGCTGGTGCCGGTCCTGCGGCTGCTGCGCGCCGAGGGCCTGGGCGCCGAGGTGGCGAGTCCGGGCGAGCTCGCGCTGGCCGGGGCCGCGGGCATCGGCCCCGCCGACACCGTGCTGGACTCGCCCGCCAAGACCCCCGCCGAACTGCGCGAGGCGCTCGACCTGGGCATCGCCGTCAACGCGGACAACCCCCAGGAGCTGGCCCGCCTGGACGCGCTCGTCGAGGCCTCGCCCAGCGCCTCGCCGATCGGCCTGCGGGTCAATCCGCAGCTCGGCGCCGGGTCCATCGACGCGCTGTCCACGGCGACCGCCACCTCCAAGTTCGGGGTGGCCCTGCTCGACGACGGCGCCCGGGAGTGGGTGGTGCGGGCGTACGCGGAGCGCCCCTGGCTGACCCGTCTGCACACCCACTCGGGCTCCCAGGGCGTGGCGCTCCCCCTGATGGCGCAGGGCGTCCGGGTGGCGTACGAGCTCGCCGAGGAGATCAACGCGGCGGTCGGGCGCCGACAGGTCGACACCCTCGACATCGGCGGCGGGCTCCCGGTCAACTTCGGCTCCGACGAGGAGACGCCGACGTACGCCGCCTACGCCCGTCTGCTGAAGGAGGAGGTGCCGGGTCTGTTCGACGGACGGTACGGCCTGGTGACGGAATTCGGCCGCTCGCTGCTGGCGAAGCACGGCACGGTCCTCGCCCGGGTGGAGTACGCGAAGAGCTCGGGCGGCCGCCCCATCGCGGTCACCCACGCCGGGGTGCAGATCGCGGCCCGGACCGTGTACGCACCCGCCTCCTGGCCGCTGCGGATCGAGGCGTACGACGCCAAGGGCCGGCCCAAGAAGGGCCCGGCCGTCGCCCAGGACATCGCGGGACCGGCCTGCTTCGCGGGGGACCTGCTCGCCGAGAACCGCCCGCTGCCCCTGCTCGAACAGGGCGACTACACGGCGGTCCTGGACACCGGGGCGTACTACTTCGCCCACCACTACTCCTACAACTCCCTTGCCAGGCCCGGGATTTACGGTTTCACCGACCCTCCCGAAGGCGTCCGGTTCGCGCCCGTGCGCACCCCGCAGCCGATCGAGGACCTGATCGCGGAGGCGGGCGGCGCCCACGCCGACGCCCTGCTCTGACCGCCCGCACATAATCGGCCACGACGACGAACTCCCGCGCCCCCACCCGGAGTTCGGCTCTGCCCAAAGGGCCGCACCCTAGCCAAGCCGGGCATGCGCCGCTGGAAAATGCCAGAACTCCCACCAGCGGTTGCCACCGTGCGTAACGTCTCCGTCGCTGCCGCACGCTCGTTCGGTGGCACCGAAGACCATCCATGTGCCGCGCCGGGAGGGAGTTCCGCGTGCCCGGAATCGACGAGTGCCTGCTTGAGGCGATGCTGCTGCCGGGAGCGCTCGGGGCGGGCGTGGCCGACTGGACCAGCGGGCTCGCCCTCGGCGCCATCGGGCAGTCCCCCGGCGGCGACCACGAGGCCACCGCCGCCGAGACCGCCGAGCTGGCCCGGATGGCCGCCGAACACCCGGGCTTCGGCGCGGCCTCTTCCCTCGACGCCTCCGCCCTCGGCGCCCCCGCCCTCGACAGCCAGGGCCTGTCGGCCACGGGCCCACCCGTCGAGGACCTGATCATCACCACCCGTACCGCTTATCACCTGCTCTGTTTCGTCGAGACGGCCTTCGACAGCAGCGTCTTTCTGCATCTGTGGCTCGACCGCGACGAGGGCAATCTCGCCCTCGCCCGGCTGCGCCTGCGCGATCTGGCCGAACGGCTGGTGCTGTGAGGGCCATGGCGATGGACAGACCCGCCCCCGAGACGCGAACGGCCGTCTCCCCCATGCTCGTTCGGCTCGTCGCCGAGCGGGCCACCGGCGCCCTGCTGCGCGACCGGGGCACCCTCTACCTCTGCGACGGTCAGGTGGTGCACGCGGAGAGCCCCGCCGCGCCCGGCATCGACGTGCTGCTCACCGCCGCCGGGCGGCTGCGGCCCGAGGGCTGGCGCGAGGCCGTCGACCGGGCGGGCCCGCGCGGCCGGGTGGCCCGGTTCCTGGTGGAGAGCGGCCAGGTCGGCGACGGCGAACTGGAGATCTGCCATCTGGGCGCCCTGCACGACGCGGCGTTCTTCGCCCTGGCCCCCTCCAGCGGCCCCACCCGCTTCCGGTACGGGGTGGCCCACTGGATGGGCCCCGTACGCCCCGTGTCCGCCGAGACGGTGGAGCGGGAGGCGGCCCGCCGCAGGGAGCTCCTCGACCGGATCTGGCCCAGCCCGGACCTGGACACCGCCCCCCTGGTGCGCGGTCGGCGCCTGCCGGACATCCCGCTCACCGTGCGCCAGCGGGCGGTCCTGAGCCGGGTCGACGGGGCGCGCACCCCCCAGGACATCGCGCGGGAGATCGGCCGGCCCGCCTTCCACACCCTGATCGACGTGCGCAGGCTGGCGGCCGTCGGGGCCGTCGAGTCCCCGCGCACCGCACCGCCCGCGCCGGCGGCGGGCCTCGAATGGGCCGCCCGGCTGGCGGCGGAGACCACCGCCCCCGATGTCGCGCTGCTGCAACGGCTGCGCGACGCGCTGGAGGCCACGCTGTGATACGCGCACTGCGGCAGCGCGCCGAGAGGAGACAGCTCATGGCGGCGGAGGCGGAAGTCGCTGAAGTCCTCGAAGAACTAAGGAGGTTGAGGGCGAGGCTGCCCCAGCTCACCGGCGTGCTCGCGGCGAGCTCGGACGGTTTCGTGCTCGCCCAGGACGGCGCCGCACAGGCCGTCGAGAGCGTCGCCGCCCTCACCGCGGCGGCGCTCGGCGTCGCCCAGCGGCTGACCGAGAGCACCGGGCAGGGCGCCTTCCGCGAACTGCTTGTGCGCGGCGAGTCCGGTTACGTCGCCACCTACGCGGCGGGGACCACCGCCGTGCTGACCCTCCTCGCCGAGCCCCGCGTCAACGTCGGCCGGCTGCATCTCGAAGCCCGCCGCTCCAGCACGCGCGTCGGCGAGCTGATCGACGGCGCCCTCGACCGGCAGGAGACCCCATGAACGGCCCCGGCACACCGAGCCGGAACAGCCCCCGAAGGAAAGGGAGTACGACCCCGATGAGCAACACCGAAACCACGCTCAAGGAAGCGATGACCTCGATCGAGGGCGCCCTGGGCGCGGCCCTCGTCGACTACAGCAGCGGCATGGCCCTGGGCACCCTGGGCGGCGGCAAGGACCTCGACCTGACGGTGGCCGCCGCGGGCAACACCGATGTGGTGCGCGCCAAGCTGCGGACCATGGAGATGCTCGGCCTCAAGGAAGAGATCGAGGACATCCTGATCACGCTCGACGGCCAGTACCACCTGATCCGGCTCCTCAAGGGCCGGGGCAACACCGGTCTGTTCCTCTATCTCGCGCTGGACAAGAAGCGCGCCAATCTCGCGATGGCGCGCCACCAGCTGAAGAAGATCGAGAACGAACTGGAGGTGTGAACCGGGGCCCGGCGCGGGGCCGACCGGTGACGCCGCGCGCCCGGTGGGGCGCGGCGCCACCGGCCCCGGACACCCCGAGCCGATCGGCGAGGGGCCGCGCCGAGCGGGCTATTCCACGAACAGTCCGCGCGCGGCGGCCCCCGCGTCGAACTCCTCCAGGCGCGCCTGCGCGTCCGGCAGGTCGTCGCACATGGCCTCCAACAGGACCCGGCCGAGCAGCATCGGCGCGCACGCCGTGTCGAAGGCGAGCCCGGTGCCCACGGCCGCCGGGATCAGCAGATCGCTGTACTTGGCGACCGGCGCGAACGCCGAGTCGGCGACCGTGACCACGGTGAGCCCGGCGGACTGCGCGTGGGCGAGCGCCTCCACGACCTCCTTGGGGTGGCGCGGCAGCGCGAAGCACAAGAGCGCCGAGGCCCCGGCCCGCACGGCCGCGTCGATCCGGTCGGCCAGCATGGTGCCGCCCTCGTCGAGCAGCCGCACATCGGGGTGGACCTTGGCCGCGAAGTAGGCGAAGCCACGGGCCTGCGAGGACGCCGCGCGCAGCCCGAGGACCGGCAGCGGCCGGGACGCGGCGAGCAGCCGGCCCGCGTTCTCGACCGGGCCAGGATCGGCGAGCAGCCCCGCCAGGTGCTGGAGGTTCTCGATCTCGGCCCGGACGGCCTGCTGGTACTCGTTGTACGAGGTCTCGGCGGACTCGTCGGCCGCGGCCGGGGCCACCTCGCGCAGATGGCGGCGGAGCGCCGGGTAGCCGTCGAAGCCGAGGGCGACCGCGAACCGGGTCACCGAGGGCTGGCTGACCCCGGCGAGTTCGGCGAGCTCGACGCTGGACAGGAAGGGCACGTCGGCGGCCTGGCGCACCATGCAGTGCGCGATGCGCCGCTGGGTCGGGGTCAGCCGGTGCCCCTCGAAGAGCTGCTGCAACCGTGCGGCAGGGCCCTCGCTCATGCCGTCCCCCTTCATACGTCCACGTCCTTGAACCGGTCGAGCGGTGCGGCAGCCCGGTCGGCGCCATCGGCCGGCGGCCCCTCGGGGGCCCCCTCGGCGCGCACCGCGCCGGTGAGCGCACCCGCCTGCCCTGCCGTTCGGTCCGGATCGGGGCGCGGACCAGGTCGGCCCAACACCCCTGTCCCCGCGCCGAGTTCGTGTCCCGCCCCGGGCCGGGGCGCCCCACCGGGCCGCGGTGTGCGCCGGGCCGCGAGCGAGGCGGAGCCGGCCCGCTCCCCGACGCCCCGAGAGAGTACAGCGTGGCCGAGCGGGGCCGGCGCGACGGAGGCCGGGGGGACGGCGGGGGCGGCGCCGGCCGCGACGCGGGGCGGCTTCACGCGCGCGGTCATGCGCCACCACCACCCTCTCCCGGACGCGGCGCCAAGGGCCCGGGGCGAGCCATCGACAACTTATTCAGTCATCCAGAACTCTGCATGACGATATACAGCCGGGCAAGCCCGGACCCCTCGCGGACCCGCTCCCGTTCGTGCTGCCACGAGGACGGTTCGTGCTGCCACGAAGGCGGAATACGGGGGCTAGCCCCCCTGTGGAACGGGGCGGCGCTGCGTACCGTGACAACCATGGACGCCCGTGACGCCGAGCCCCGGCCCAGCCTTCTGAAGGACGCCGAGCTCAAGAAGGAACTCGACGCCACCTTGCACGCCCGCAGGGAGCTCGGCCCCGAGTACGAGCCCGCCCTCGTCGACTCCTTCCTGGAGAAGGTCGAGCAGCGGGTCGACGCCTCGGTGGACCGCCGCGTGCGGCGGCAGTTGGCAGAGCAGCAGATCGTCGTGGCCCGGGGCGGGCATCCGGCGCGGGACGGCTCGGAGAGCCATTTCGGCGAGCGGTTCGGCTTCGCCATGGTCTCGCTGATCCTCGCCGTGCCGCTCTCCGCGATCGGCGGGGTCAACGCCGGCTTCAAGGGCCTGCTTGTGACCTGGTTCGGCATCGTCGCCGTCAACGCCGTCCACGCGGCGCACCGCTGGCCCTGGCTGCGCCCGGGGCGTACCGACCGGGACGACTGAGCACCGACTCGCTTGGCGGAAAGCCTGGTTGACCGGCCCCGGAGGGCAGGGTGATCGCGGGGACCGCCGCACCCCCGGTTGCCCAGGGGGCGGGACGACGGCGGTCCCCGCGAGGGACACGGGCCCGGTCGGGCCGGGCCTGCGCGTCCTGGGCGCCGGGGTCCGGGAGCCGCTCCGGAGGTTCCTGACGCCGCTGGTGGTGCCGACCGGGTCCCCCTGCCAGGGTTGCTCGGCCGACATCCACCACTGTGCATGAGCCGTGTTAAGCCGGTGCTGCGCGCACATGTCACGCGCGTACCGATTGCGCGACGCGCGGGGCGCCCCGACTCTGTCCGCCGCGCCTGTCGCCCCACCCACCCCAGGCCCCGACTCCCGCCCCCCGCAAGGGAGTTGAGGGAGCCGGGGAGGGGGTGCTACGGAACCTGCTGCGGGGTGCGGGCCAGGAAGGCCAGCAGGTCCTGCCGGCTGACCACACCGGTCGGCTTGCCCTCGACCAGCACGATCGCCGCGTCCGCCTTGCCCAGCACGGACATCAGGTCGCCGACCGGCTCGCCCGAGCCGACCTGCGGCAGCGGCGAACTCATGTGCTTCTCCAGCGGGTCGTCGAGCAGGGCGCGCTGGGTGAACAGGGCGTCCAGCAGCTCGCGTTCGACGACCGAGCCGATGACCTCGGCGGCCATCACATCGGGGTGTCCCGCGCCCGGCTTGACGATGGGCATCTGCGAGACGCCGTACTCGCGGAGCACCTCGATGGCCTGGCCGACCGTCTCCTCGGGGTGCATGTGGACCAGCGAGGGCAGGTGTCCGGCCTCCTTGAAGCCGAGCACGTCGGAGACGCGCGCCGAGGGGCCGGCCTCCTCCAGGAAGCCGTAGTCCGCCATCCACTCGTCGTTGAAGATCTTCGAGAGGTAGCCGCGGCCGGAGTCCGGCAGGAGCACGACCACCACGTCGTCGGGGCCGAGACCCTCGGCGACCCTGAGCGCGGCCACCACGGCCATGCCGCAGGAGCCGCCGACCAGGAGACCCTCCTCCTTGGCCAGACGACGGGTCATCTGGAAGGAGTCCTTGTCGGACACGGCGACGATCTCGTCGGTGACGCTCTGGTCGTAGGCGGTCGGCCAGAAGTCCTCGCCGACGCCCTCCACCAGATAGGGGCGGCCGGAGCCGCCGCTGTAGACGGAGCCCTCCGGGTCCGTGCCGACGATGCGCACCTTCCCGTCGCTGGCCTCCTTGAGGTAGCGGCCGGTGCCGGTGATGGTGCCGCCGGTGCCGACGCCCGCGACGAAGTGGGTGATCTTCCCCTCGGTCTGCTCCCACAGCTCGGGACCGGTGGTCTCGTAGTGCGAACGGGGGTTGTTCGGGTTGCTGTACTGGTCCGGCTTCCAGGCGCCGGGCGTCTCGCGCACCAGGCGGTCGGAGACGTTGTAGTACGAGTCCGGGTGCTCGGGGTCGACGGCGGTCGGGCAGACCACGACCTCGGCGCCGTACGCGCGCAGCACGTTGATCTTGTCCGTGGACACCTTGTCAGGGCAGACGAAGATGCACTTGTAGCCCTTCTGCTGGGCCACGATGGCCAGGCCCACACCCGTGTTGCCGCTGGTCGGCTCGACGATGGTGCCGCCGGGCTTGAGCGCGCCGGACTGCTCGGCCGCCTCGATCATGCGGACGGCGATCCGGTCCTTCACCGAGCCGCCCGGGTTGAAGTACTCGACCTTGGCCAGGACCGTTGCCTGAATGCCCTGGGTCACACTGTTGAGCCTCACCAGCGGGGTGTTGCCTACGAGGCTGATCATCGAGTCGTGGAATCGCACCGTTGTCTCCGGGTCTCCGATTAGGTACCGCCAGCGTATGCGGCCCCCGAGGGGGTGTTCACCTTTGCACGGGATTGAGCGACACCCGCTACCGGGCAGTTAGCTCTTGTACGACTGCACGTTCCATGGAGGTGGCGGTGGCGGGGACGGGTTCCAGGGCGAGAGCGGCACGGCGGATCGCGACGGGCGCGGCGTTCGGCGGCGGTGGCATCGGGCTGATCGCGGGGGCCGCGGTCGGCGTCGTCCTGGCCGAGGTGGCGCTCGCGAAGCGCTCGGTGGGGAGCGGGTCCCCGCAGGCCCCGAACGCGGACGGGCTGTACGGGACGGCCTACGCGGACGGCACGCCGCCGCTCAGGCTCGGCATGCTGGGCGACTCGACGGCGGCCGGCCAGGGGGTGCGCAGAGCGGGCCAGACCCCGGCGGCGCTGCTGGCCTCCGGGCTCGCGGCGGTCGCCGAGCGCATGGTGACGCTGCGGAACGTGGCGCTGCCCGGGGCCCGCTCGGACGATCTGGAACGCCAGGTGTCCTTGCTGCTCGCGGACCCCGACCGCGTCCCCGACGTCTGCGTGATCATGATCGGCGCGAACGACGTCACCACCCGGATGGCACCCACCACCTCGGTGCGCTACCTGTCCACCGCGGTGCGCAGACTGCGTACGGCCGGA
Organism: Streptomyces sp. ASQP_92; assembly: GCF_025399895.1. Lineage (GTDB taxonomy): Bacteria > Actinomycetota > Actinomycetes > Streptomycetales > Streptomycetaceae > Streptomyces. The sequence goes on from NZ_JAODUA010000012.1 coordinate 84,964, forward strand.
GCCGAGGTGGTCGTCGGCACCTGCCCGGACCTCGGCACCATCGAACCCGTCTACCAGCCGCTGCGCTGGCTGGCCCGCCGCGTCTCGCGCCAGCTCGCGGCCGCGCAGACGATCGTGGTGGTGGAGCAGGGCGGCCGTACGGTCTCGCTCGGCCATCTGCTCGGCCCCGAGTTCGCGGCGAACCCCCGGGAGCTGTTCGGGCCGGACAACTACCACCCCTCGGCCGAGGGGTACGCGACCGCGGCGATGGCGGTGCTGCCCACGCTGTGCGCCGCGCTCGGCCTGTGGCCCGAGTCCGACCACCCCGACGCCTCGCGCAACGAGGACATCCTGCCGGTGGCGAAGGCGGCCTCGGCGGCGGCGGCCCAGGCGGGCACCGAGGTCACGGGCGTGCGTGCGCCCTGGGCCCTGCTCAAGTACCGCCGCAGGCGTCGCCTTCCGGCCCCGGTGGAGCCCACCCCCAACGGTTCGCGCACGGGGCCCTGAGGGGGCGGGCCGGCCAACAGGGACGGAGGCGGTACGGGCGAGCACCGGCGCAGGCGGTGCGGCCACGCGCGGGCGGGTCGCGGGAACGGCCCGCCTCCCGGCCGCCGGACCGGTCCTGAGCAACCGCTTAGAAAAGAGTCCGGCATCACACGCCACCCCGGATGACCAATCCAGTACGTACGGGTAACTTCCCAGAGAGTCCTGCCTTCCCATCCCCTGGAGCCGTGATGCCCGAAGCCGTGATCGTCTCTGCCGCCCGTTCCCCCATCGGCCGCGCCTTCAAGGGTTCCCTCAAGGACCTGCGCCCGGACGACCTGACCGCCACGATCATCGAGGCCGCCCTCGCCAAGGTGCCGGGCCTGGACCCGCGCGACATCGACGACCTTATGCTCGGCTGCGGCCTCCCCGGCGGCGAGCAGGGCCACAACCTCGGCCGCATCGTGGCCGTGCAGATGGGCATGGACCACCTGCCGGGCTGCACCATCACCCGGTACTGCTCGTCCTCGCTCCAGACCTCGCGCATGGCCCTGCACGCCATCAAGGCGGGCGAGGGCGACGTGTTCATCTCGGCCGGTGTCGAGATGGTGTCCCGCTCCGTGAAGGGCTCCTCCGACGGCCTGCCCGACACCCACAACCCGTTCTTCGCGGACGCCGAGGCGCGCACCGCCGCCGTCGCGCAGTCCGAGGGCTCCGACTGGCACGACCCGCGCGAGGACGGCCTGGTGCCGGACGCGTACATCGCGATGGGCCAGACCGCCGAGAACCTCGCCCGCCTCAAGGGCATCTCGCGGCGCGAGATGGACGAGTTCGGCGTGCGCTCGCAGAACCTCGCCGAGGAAGCCATCAAGAACGGCTTCTGGGAGCGCGAGATCACGCCCGTGACGACCCCGGACGGCACCGTGGTCAGCAAGGACGACGGCCCCCGCGCGGGCGTCACCGTCGAGGGCGTCGAGGGCCTCAAGCCCGTCTTCCGCCCCGACGGACTCGTCACCGCGGGCAACTGCTGTCCGCTGAACGACGGCGCGGCCGCGCTGGTCATCATGAGCGACACCAAGGCGCGCGAGCTGGGTCTGACCCCGCTGGCCCGCATCGTCTCCACCGGCGTGACCGGCCTGTCGCCCGAGATCATGGGCCTCGGCCCGGTCGAGGCGTCCCGCCAGGCGCTCAGGCGCGCCGGTCTGACCGTCGACGACATCGACCTCTTCGAGATCAACGAGGCGTTCGCCGCCCAGGTGATCCCGTCCTACCAGGACCTCGGCATCCCGCTGGACAAGCTGAACGTCAACGGCGGCGCCATCGCGGTCGGCCACCCCTTCGGCATGACCGGCGCCCGCCTCACCGGCACGCTGATCAACAGCCTCCAGTTCCACGACAAGCAGTTCGGCCTGGAGACCATGTGCGTCGGCGGCGGCCAGGGCATGGCGATGGTCATCGAGCGTCTCAGCTGACGCCAACGAGGCGGCGGGAGCGCTGCGTTGACCCCCGGTCGACGCAGCGTTGACCCCCGGTCGACGCAGCGTTGACGCCCGGTCGACGCAGCGTTGACGCCCCGGCCGTCCCCGCCGGGCCCCTGGACACCACCCCTGGCCCCCTGACCAGGCCACTCGCCTCCCACGGGGCGCTCACGGCCAACCCTGCCGCGTCCTAACCGTGACCGAATCTCCCCCAGGATGTGACGTATCTCCTGCGGAAACACCGTTTCCCCAGGTCAGATGCGGTGCAGGGATAAACGCGAGGCCGAAAGACCTGTCCATTTCGTGACGTAATGCACTGACAGCGGGAGCGGGCTCACGACAAGCTGATGTAGGAAGTCGGGGAATCGTTTGAATCCGGGAGTACGTCAGTGAGCGCCATGCCTCTTGCCCTACTGCTGACCACGGCCGCTGCCACGGCCGTGGGCGCCGCTGCCCTGCACGCTGCCCACGGGCTGCGCAAGCAGGTCGTGGCCCTGCGCGAAGACCTGGCAGCCGCCCGTGCCGAACACCGCGCCGACACCGCCGTGACCCTGCCCCAGCAGGCCCGCTCCGCCGCGACACCGGCCGCCGAAATACGCGCCGCCGTCGCCGAGGCGCTCGCCGAGGAGCGGGAGCGCGAGCTGGCCGAGGCGCGCGCCTTCTGGGCCGCCCAGGAGGCCAGGGACGCCGCCGACGCGCCCTCCCCGATGCTGGGCGGGCTCCCGGGGCTCGGCGAGGACGCCGCGTTCTTCCTGCCCCGCCAGGCGGACTTCGTGGGTCTGGAGGCCGAGGCCCTGGAGCTGGCCGAGGAGTTCCCCGAGGACTCCCCCGAGCTGGCCGCGGCCCGCCGCCGCCATCCCTCGCACCCCGACTTCGTGCCGGTCCAGACGCCCGTCGTCGCCGACCACGAGGCCACCGTCTCGCGCCTGGAGGAGCTCGCCGAGTCCCGCACCGAGCTCGCGGACGTGCGTCCGGGGCCGCTCGGCACGCTCGACGTGTACGTCTTCGCCGACGGCACCACGCTCTGCATGACCCCGGGCCACCGCGAGACCGCGGAGCGCCTCGCGGACGCCCTGCGCGACGGCGAGGCCCCGGTGCTGCTCGGCGGTTCCGGGGTGTCCGGGGCGTATGCGCTGACCTTCTCCTGCGGCGAGGAGAGCGTCTACATCCTCGCGGACCGGGTCATCGCCTCGCTCTGAGGCCGCGCCGGACGCCCTCGGCGCATGACCGAGGGCGCTCCGCCGCTAACCGAAGGCCCGTTCCCCCGCGGCTTCCACCCGCTTCACGGCCCCGTCCGGCTCCCCGCCGGGCGGGGTCTTCGCGTGGTGCAGGGCCTGCGCCAGATCCCGTCCGGCGACCATGACCTGGTCGGCGACCGCGAACACCCCGGCGTCCGGCATCACCAGCGGCTCGCGCTCCGGGTTCTCGACGCGCTGCGCGAGGATCGCCAACTCCCGTGCGAGCGCGAGCCCTTCGGCGGCGGCGCCGCGGCGAAGGCGGCTCTCGGGAGCGGCACGCAGCCGGTCGGCGAAGCGGTCCACGGCCAAGATCAGGGGGTTCACATCGAGCACGCCGCGACCCTACGCGCCTCCCCCGCACTGTTGCCAATACGCGAACGCTCAGGCACGGTGCAGTGAAGGCCAGTTCGCGCGCAATGCCCCCGGAGGCGCCGATGTCCCAAGTCTTCTCCGATGAGACCCACCGCAACCTGCTCTCCCGCATCCCCCATTGCACCGGTCGTGAGGTGTCCGACTGGCTCCGCACCGTCGACGAAGGCCCCTCCCTCTGCCGCTTCGAGGAGAAGGTGAGCTGGCTCCGGAGCGAGCACGATCTCGCCTATGGACACGCCAAGGCGATCATCCATGAGTACGACCTGAGGCGAGCCGCCCGCCGGCTGCTCTAGTTCCGAAAGGAATCGTTCGGCTTCCCGCACCCCCGAGGGAAGCGCACCGCTCCTTCGCCCCGTCGGCAACGCGTCGGCGGGGCGAAGCGCTGCCCGCGGCCCCGCCCGCACCACGCGTCCCGGGCCGCCTTCAGTAGGTGAACTCCCTTTCCTGGCAAGGCCTTTCACCGCTTTACCTCTTGACGCTCCCGGCGACGGGGAGCACAGTGACCGCGCAGCCCGTCGTTGAGAGCGCTCTCAGAGCGCTCTCTTTCCGAGAGAGGCCCCCCACATGCGCCCCACACCCCACAGACGCGGCCCGGCCCGACGCGCCCTGGTCGCCGTCCTCTCCACCCTCGGCCTCGCCGCCGCCTCGGCCGCGGTCGTCGCCCTGCCCGCCAGCGCCTCCGCCCCGCCACCCCCCGCGGGCTGGTCCACCGTGTTCAGCGACGACTTCAACGGCCCGGCCGGGTCGGGGGTGGACACCAACAACTGGCAGTACACGACCGGCACCAGCTACCCCGGCGGCCCCGCCAACTTCGGTACCGGCGAGGTCGAGACGATGACCTCGTCCACCAGCAACGTGGCGCTCGACGGCGCCGGGAACCTGCGCATCACCCCGCAGCGCGACGCCTCGGGCCACTGGACCTCGGGCCGCGTCGAGACCCGCCGCTCCGACTTCCAGCCCCCCGCCGGCGGCAAGCTCCGCATCGAGTCGCGCCTGCGGATGCCCGATGTGACGGGCGCCGCCGCCAAGGGCTACTGGCCCGCGTTCTGGGCGCTGGGCGCACCCTTCCGCGGCAACTGGTGGAACTGGCCCGGCATCGGCGAGCTCGACGTCATGGAGAACGTCCAGGGCCTGAACAACAACTGGTCCACGATGCACTGCGGCACCAGCCCCGGCGGCCCCTGCAACGAGACCACCGGCATCGGCGGCCAGAAGGCCTGCGACGGATCCACCTGCCAGGGCGGCTTCCACACCTACGCCGTCGAGTGGGACCGCTCGGGGTCGGTGGCGCAGATGCGCTTCTCTCTGGACGGCGTCAACTTCCATACCGTGAACCAGAATCAGGTGGACGCGGCGACCTGGACGAACGCCACCAACCACGGCTACTTCGTCATCCTCAACGTCGCCATGGGCGGCGGCTTCCCCGACGCGTTCGGTGGCGGCCCCGACGCGGGCACCCAGCCGGGCCACTCCCTGTTCGTCGACTACGTCACCGTGCTCCAGGCGGGCTCCGGCACGACACCCCCCACCACGCCTCCCACCACCCCGCCCAGCGGTAACCGCGACGCCTACGGCACCCTCCAGGCCGAGTCGTACGACCAGCAGTCGGGCGTGGTCAAGGAGGCCACCACCGACAGCGGCGGCGGCCAGGACCTCGGCTCCCTCGCCAACGGCGACTGGGCGCTCTACAAGGGTGTCGCCTTCGGTACGACGCCGGCCCGGCAGTTCTCCGCGAGGGTGGCGAGCGGCGCGTCCGGCGGGGTCAGCGGTCTGGTGGAGGTACGCCTGGACAGCCCGAGCAGCGCGCCCGTCGGCAGCTTCGCCGTCGCCAACACGGGCGGCTGGCAGAGCTGGCGCACCGTCCCCGCCAACATCAGCGGCGTCACCGGCACCCACGACGTGTACCTGACCTTCACCAGCGGCCAGGGCGCGGACTTCGTGAACGTCAACTGGTTCACGTTCGGCCACTGATGAGGAGGGGCACAGCCATGAAGACCGTACGGCTGCTCCTCGCGGCCGCGACCACGAGCGCCCTGCTGTTCCTCGGCGCGGGCACCACCACGGCGACGGCGTCCGACGCCCCGCGGGCCGTCGCGGCCGGCTTCCCGATCGTGTTCCAGAACAACACCCATGGCGCGTACGCCGACGGCCAGATCTACGTCACCGTGCTCGGCCAGATCACCCCCGGCCAGTGGTCGTACCTCAAGCCCGACGGCACGACGGCCCACATCAACCACCTCGACGCGAACGCGCCGGGCCACCTCACCAAGCACGGCGTGAACTTCCCGAACATGTCGTTCACCCTGGCCCAGGTGGGCGGCACGGTGCCCTCCCCGTCCTCGATCCGCGGCGGCCGCGTCTACCTCTCCCTCGGCTCGCCGCTCTACATCCCCGTCGCGCCCGACGACCAGGGCTGGGGCGGCCCCGACCCCAACAACCCCTCCGACCCCAACAACGACGTGTACTACGACTGGTACGAGTACACCTTCGTCGACGGGCAGGCGGCGTTCGGCGGGAACACCACCCAGGTCGACCAGTTCGGCTTCCCGATGACCGCGCGGCTGCGCCAGACCTCCAGCGGCTACGACACGACGCGGGGCATCAGCCGCTCCCGCGCCGAGGTCATGTCGGCGTACGCGTCGAGCGTCGGGGCGGCGTTCCAGCCGCTGCGGTCCACCTATCGCATCGTGGCCCCGCGCTCGGCCGCCGCCTTCCCCGCCGACCATCTGACGGCGACGGTGAACGGCACGTGGAGCTACTACGCCGCGCATCCGTTCACCCTGAGCCTGCCGGGCGAGACGTTCTCCGGGCGGGTCTCGGGCGACACCCTGACCTTCACCAGGAACGGGGCCGGCCCCTACACCCTGCGCAGGCCGAGCTCGCGCGAGGTCATGGCCTGCTCGGGGACGCTCGCCTCGGGCAGCGACGTGGAGAAGCGGCTCGGCGCGGAGTTCTGCGCCGCGTTCAACCGGGGCGTGGCCCAGAACACCGCGCTGTGGCACACCCCGTCCGCGTACTACCCGGGCACCACCCCGAAGAACGACTACGCGGCGTTCTTCCACACGGTGGGCCTGGCCGGCCGGGCGTACGGGTTCCCGTACGACGACATCGACGACCAGTCCTCGGTGCAGATCCTGGGCAACGCGAACCCGCCGACGGAGCTGACGCTCTCGATCGGCTGGTGAGGGTCAACGTGGTCGTCGCCCGCTCGGGTGCGTCGTGCTGAAGCGGGCGCGGTAGGCCGAGGGGGTGACCCCCAGGTGGCGCAGGAACACCCTGCGCAGGGTCTCGTCGCTGCCCAGGCCGCTGCGGTGGGCCGCCTCCGTGACCGTCCCGCCCGCGTCGAGGAGTGCCCGGGCGGCTTCGAGGCGCATCGACTCGACATAGCCGCCCGGCGTACAGCCGACCTCCTCGGTGAAGAGCCGGGTCAGATGGCGGGCGCTGAGGCCGGCCCTGCGGGCGAGGTGGGGAAGGGAGTGGTCGGCTGCCGGGTCCGTGGCGATGGAGCGCAGGAGTGCGGCGAGCGCGCCGTGGCGCGGGGCGGGGGTGCGGGAGGCGACGGAGAACTGGGACTGGCCGCCCGGGCGCTGGAGGAAGACCACGAGGTCGCGGGCGACTTCGCGGGTGAGGTCGGGCCCTTCGTCGGCTTCGACCAGGGCCAGCGACAGGTCGAGTCCCGCGCTCACCCCCGCCGAGGTGTAGATCCGCCCGTCCTTCACGAAGATCGCGTCGCCGTCCACGTCGATGTCGCGATGGCGTCGGGTGAGCGTGGCCGTGTGCCGCCAGTGCGTGGTGGCGCGGCGACCGCGCAGCAGCCCCGCCTCGGCGAGCGCGAAGGCGCCGGTGCAGACGGACGCGGTGCGCCAGGACACCGCGTGCAGGGCGCGGGTGGCGTCGACGAGTCCGGCCGGCATCCGCTCGGGGAGACCGGGAGACCCGGGCACGATCAGCGTGTGGACGCGCCCCGCGCACGCGTCGACCGGGTCCGTGAGCAGCCGGGTACCGGCCGAGGTGGTGACCGGCCCGCCCGAGGGGGAGAACAGGGTCACTTCGTAGCGGGCGCCCAGGGTGGCCGCCGTACTGAACACCTCCAGCGGGGCCGAGACATCGAGCAGTCGTACGCCGTCGTACGCGAGGACGGCGATGGTGCGAGAGAGGGACCGCGGCAAGGGGAGTTCGCGCGTGCTCATCTCCCCAGGTTAGCGCCGTGCCATGGCCAGATGTGTGGGATTCCTGTCCGGATGGACATGGCGGGTGGGGGTGCGCGGGCGGCAGGTTGAGGGGAGCACGGCAGAGATGCCGACAGGGCCCCGGCACCCGTCGCGGACCCGGCCGCCGCACCCGAACAGGAGCCGAAGTGACCCCACGTATCGCCGATGTCGCGATCCCCGACAGCGCACTCGCCCAGGAGGCGACCGAGCTGGTCCGCGACCTCGCGGGCGAGCTGCTCTACGCCCACTCGCGCCGCGTCTTCCTCTTCGGAGCGCTGCGCGGCCACCGGCGCGGCCTGGCCTTCGACCCGGAACTCCTGTACGTGGCGGCGCTCTTCCACGACCTGGGGCTGACACCGACGTACGCCACGTCCCAGCAGCGCTTCGAACTCGACGGCGCGGGCGCCGCCCGGGACTTCCTGCTGCGGCACGGCCTGCCGGCCGAGCGGGCCCGGACCGCCTGGACGGCGATCGCCCTGCACACGACGCCGGAGATCCCCCACCGGATGGAGCCGGAGATCGCGCTGGTCACCGCGGGCGTCGAGGTCGACGTCCTGGGGTTCGGCTTCGACGAGCTCACGGACGCCCAGCGGGAGGCGGTCGTGGCCGCCCACCCGAGACCGGACTTCAAGCGGCGGATCCTCGCGGCGTTCACCGAGGGCATCGCCCACCGCCCGGACACCGCGTTCGGCAACGTCAAGGCCGACGTGCTCGCCCGCTTCTCGCCGGGCTTCGTCCGTACCGACTTCGTCTCCGTCATCGAGAACTCGCGGTGGTCCGCATGAGCCCTGCCGAGGAGATCCCCGTCCGGCCTCCCGTGCCGCCGTTCACCGAGGCCGGGGCGCGCGCGAAGGTGCGGGCCGCCGAGGACGCCTGGAACACGCGTGACCCCGAACGGGTCGCGCTCGCCTACACAGAGGACTCGGTGTGGCGCAATCGCGACTCCTTCCTGACCGGCCGGGCGGAGATCCGCGCCTTCCTCGCCGCGAAGTGGCGCAGGGAGCTCGACTACGCGCTGCGCAAGGACCTGTGGGCGTACGGGGACGACCGGATCGCGGTCCGCTTCCAGTACGAGTGGCGTGACGCGGACGGCCGCCACTGGCGCTCGTACGGCAACGAACTGTGGGAGTTCGACGCGCACGGCCTGATGCGGCGACGTGAGGCGAGCATCAACGACGTACCCATCCGGGCCGAGGACCGGCGGATCCTCGGACCCCGGCGGCCCGGGGAGGACGGGGCCGCGTTGCCGCTGGAGTGACGCGGGGCCCGGTCGCACGAGGGGCCCCGCCCGGCAGTGCGCCGGGCGGGGCCCCTCGTGGTGTTCGCTACCCCGGGGTCAATCGTTGCCCTGGAGGATGGAGATCAGCCGCAGCGCCTCCAGGTAGATCCACACCAGGGTCATGGTGAGGCCGAAGGCCGCCAGCCAGGACTCCTCGCGCGGGGCGCCGTAGGTGATCCCGTCCTCGACCTGCTTGAAGTCGAGGGCGAGGAAGCACGCACCGAGGATGATGCCGATGATCCCGAAGAGGATGCCGAGGCCACCGCTGCGGAAGCCGAGGCCGTCCCCGCCGCCGAAGACGGCGAACAGCGAGTTGACCAGCATCAGGAGCACGAAGCCGATGGCCGCGGCCATGACGAAACCGGTGAAGCGGCGGTTGACCCGGATCAGCCGGGTCTTGTAGGCGATGAGCACGCCGGCGAAGACGGCCATCGTGCCCAGCACCGCCTGCGGCACCGCGCCCGCCGACACATACGTCGTGACGACCGAGCTGATCACGCCGAGGAAGACGCCCTCGAAGGCCGCGTACCCGAGGATCAGCGCCGGCGTCGGCCTGCGCTTGAAGGACTGCACCATGGCGAGGACGAACGCGATCAGCGCGGAACCGATGGCGATGCCGTAGGACTTGTTGATGTTCGCCGCGTCGACCGGCAGCGCCAGCCAGGCGACGACCGCACCCGCGACGACCGTGCCGAGCGTGATCGCGGTGCGCGAGACCACGTCGTCGATCGTCATCGCGCCGGAACGGGCCGGCGCCTGCGGGACGCCCTGCTGCGTGTCCTGCTGGGCGTACGGATTCGTCGCGTACGGGTTCGTGGGCGCCTGCGCGTACGGGTTGCCCCCGGCCTGCGGCTGCTGCGCGGTGTCGAAACCGGCGTAGCCGTTGTCGCGGCTGAACCCCCGTCGCGAGAAGACCGGGTTGCTGCTCCTCATCTCACTCCTCCATGGCCACCGTGCGCGGCCTTGCCGTCAAGGGTAATGGGCATGCAAAGAAACCACGTACTGCCTAGGGAGGATCTTCACGCGGGGAGGAGGGGTGTGCAAGGGTCCGACACCCCGACGCGCGGGGCGGCCGGAGCCTGCGTGAGTGCCCGGAGCCGGACTCGAACCGGCACGGCCCGAAGGCCAGCGAGGTTTAAGCTCGCCGTGTCTGCGTTCCACCATCCGGGCAAGGGCGCGCGGCTCCGCGTTTCGCGGGACGAGCCTAGCCGGGCGTGTCCCTCGAACAGCGGAACAGCTATCCGATGTTGTCTTATTTTATTGGCGCTTGAGGGTGCGTCAGCACAGCTCGGAGCGGTGTTGGCACATGCCGGAGGCGGTTGGCCGGGCGTCCGGGCCGTCCCGGAACGCGGAATGGGAATGACGGAAAGTCGATGCCCCGTCACACCATTCGCGCAGAGGTTGGCACGCCCCGCGGGAGTCCGCCCGGAGCGGCGGTCGCGGGCGCCTGGATCCGGTGACCGTCTCAGGGACGCCGTCATACCTCAGGAGGACGGAAGCGGCTCCCGCGTCCGACTCAAGAGGGCCCCCGAACGGGCACAGGGACTGACGATCCGGCGGCGGTGGGCGGCAAGGATGGGAACGTCCCCGAAAGCCGTTCGACAGGAGCACCTCCGTGACCACCATCCCCACCGCACACCGCGCGACCGCGGTGGCCGCCCGCGCCATCGAACTGTCGAAGGTCTACGGCACGGGCGAGACCCAGGTGGTCGCCCTCGACCAGGTCACGGTCGACTTCCGGCAGGGCGAGTTCACCGCGATCATGGGCCCCTCGGGCTCCGGCAAGTCCACGCTGATGCACTGCGTCGCCGGTCTGGACTCCTTCAGCTCCGGCGCCGTCCGCATCGGCGAGACCGAGCTCGGCTCCCTCAAGGACAAGCAGCTCACCCAGCTGCGCCGGGACAAGATCGGCTTCATCTTCCAGGCGTTCAACCTGCTGCCCACGCTGACCGCCCTGGAGAACATCACGCTGCCGATGGACATAGCGGGCCGCAAGCCGAACAAGCAGTGGCTCGACCAGGTCATCTCCATGGTGGGCCTCGCGGACCGCCTCGGCCACCGTCCCACCCAGCTCTCCGGCGGCCAGCAGCAGCGCGTCGCCGTGGCCCGCGCGCTCGCCTCCCAGCCGGAGATCATCTTCGGCGACGAGCCGACCGGAAACCTGGACTCGCGCTCCGGCGCGGAGGTTCTCGGCTTCCTGCGCAACTCGGTGCGCGAGCTCGGGCAGACGGTGGTCATGGTGACCCATGACCCGGTCGCCGCGTCCTACGCGGACCGGGTCATCTTCCTCGCCGACGGGCGGATCGTGGACGAGATGCTGCGGCCCAGTGCGGATGGGGTGCTCGACCGGATGAAGGCGTTCGAGGCGAAGGGCCGCACCAGCTAGCCCGAGCCGTCGGTGGCGCTGCCCCCGAACCCCCTGGGCGTGTTTCGCCCGCGCCCCGCACCGGCGGGGGCTCCGCCCCCTGCACCCCCGTTCGCGCCTGAACGGCGCTCGTCCTCAATCGCCGGACGGGCTAGGTATGCCCATGCTGCCCCGCACCGAATATTTAAGGGGCGCGGGGAACTGCGCGACCAGCCACGCACGGCCCGCAGACCGAAGGGCCCTCAGGGGCGCGGGGAACTGCGCGAACGGCCCCGCGGCCCCGCACGGCCCGCACCCATCCAGCACCGCCCCCTCCCCGGAGGGGCTCGCACCGCACCCTCCCCGGAGGGGCCGGCTCCAGAGAACTCACCAGGACTGAGAAGACCCCATGTTCAAGACCGCCCTGCGCAACGTGCTCGCGCACAAGGCCCGGCTGCTGATGACGGTGCTCGCCGTCATGCTCGGCGTCGCCTTCGTCTCCGGCACGCTCATCTTCACCGACACCCTCGGCAGCGCCTTCCGCAACCAGTCGTCCAAGAGCTACGACAAGGTGGCCGTGGCCGTCAGCTCGTACGGCAGTGCCGAGGACACCGAGCGGGAGCCCGGCATCAGCACGCGGACCCTCCAGAAGATGGCCGCGCTCGACGGGGTCGCCTCCGCCACCGGGCGCGTGGACGGCTTCGCCGGGGTGGCCGGCACCGACGGAAAGCTGATCGGGCAGGGCTGGGCCAACAAGGGGGGCAACTTCGCCCCCGGCAAGGACGGCAAGGACCCCTCGTACACCTTCGTCCAGGGCGCGGGCCCGGTACGGGACGACCAGATCGCCCTCGACAAGGACAGCGCCGACAAGGGTGAGTACGCGGTGGGCGACAGCGTGCGCGTCGCCACCAACGGGCCGGTCAGGACGTACAAGCTCGCCGGTGTCTTCACCACCGAGGACGGCCAGGTCAACGCGGGCGGCAGCCTCGTCCTCTTCGACACCGCCGTCGCCCAGCGCCTCTACCTCAAGCCGGGCTACTTCCAGAACGTGAACCTGGCCGCCACCCCCGGCGCCGACGCGCAGAAGATCCTCGACGAGGTCAAGCCGCTCCTGCCCAAGAACGCCGACGCCAAGACCGGCCAGGCGCTCGCCGACCGGGAGGCCAAGAGCATCAAGGAGGGCCTCAGCGGCCTCAACCAGATGCTGCTCGTCTTCGCCGGCATCTCCCTGTTCGTCGGCATCTTCCTGATCTCCAACACCTTCACCATGCTGGTCGCCCAGCGCACCCGTGAACTCGCCCTGATGCGCGCCGTGGGCGCCTCGCGCGGCCAGGTCCGGCGCTCGGTGCTCGCCGAGGCGCTGGTGGTCGGCGCCCTCGCCTCCGTCATCGGCTTCGCGCTCGGCATCGGGCTCGCGACCGGGCTGCGGTCCGTGATCGACATGTTCGGCGCCAAGATGCCCGCGGGCCCGCTGATCGTCACGGCCACGCCGGTGATCGCCTCGCTCGCGGTCGGCATCCTCGTCACCATGGTCGCCGCCCTGCTGCCCGCCTGGCGCGCCGCGAAGATCCCGCCGGTCGCCGCCATGAACAGCGTGCACGGCGTGGCCACCACCAAGTCCCTGGTCGTGCGGAACTCCATCGGCGGCGTCATCACGCTCGCCGGCGCCGCCGCCATCGTGGCCGGTGCCGCCACGGGCAAGGACGGCAAGTACATGATCGGCGCGGGTGCCTTCTTCGCCCTGATCGGCATCATCATCCTGATCCCGCTGCTGTCGCGCCCGGTCATCGCCCTCGTACGCCCCGCTCTGAGCAAGGTCTTCGGCGTCTCGGGCAAGCTCGCCAGCCAGAACGCGGTGCGCAACCCGCGCCGCACCGGCGCCACCGCCTCCGCGCTCGCCATCGGCCTGACCCTGGTCACGGGCCTCTCGGTGCTGGGCATCACGATCGGCACGGCCGTCGACAAGATGACCACCGACAACCTCAAGGCCGACTACCTGGTCCAGATGGCGGCCGGCGGTTCCGGGCTCGACCCGGAGGTCGTCTCCTCCCTGCGCAAGGCGCCCGGCGTCTCGGCGGTCTCGCCCAAGCAGTCCTCGTACCTGAAGATCGGTGACTCCGAGCAGTCGGTGGCCGGCGTCACGCCCGACATCGACAAGCTCATCAAGATCGAGCCGGTCTCCGGTTCGCTGGCCACTCTCGGCCGGGGGCAGCTCGCCGTCGACGACAAGACGGCTGCCAAGCACGGCTGGACGGCGGGGGCCAAGGTCGCTGTCGAGTTCGCGGACAAGAAGAAGGGCGAGCTGACGATCGGCGCGACCTACAAGGAGACAGAGTTCCTGGACTCGGTCCTCGCCCCGACCTCCGTGCTCGACGCGCACCAGAGCAAGGCCTACATTCCCGAGGTCTACGTCAAGGTGGACGGCGGCGCCACGAGCGCCCACGAGAAGGCCCTGGTCGACGCGTTGGGACAGAACCCGGCGATCAAGTTCATGGACCGGCAGGACATCCGCAACGAAGCCGGCGGCATGATCAACGCGATGCTCAACATCATGTACGGCCTGCTCGCGATGGCCCTGATCATCGCGGTGCTCGGCGTGATCAACACCCTCGCGATGTCGGTGTTCGAGCGCCAGCAGGAGATCGGCATGCTGCGGGCGATCGGCCTGGACCGTCGCAAGGTCAAGACCATGATCCGCCTGGAGGCCGTGGTCATCTCCTTGTTCGGCGCGGCGATCGGCGTCGGCCTCGGCTCCTTCCTCGCCTGGGCCATCGGCCAGACCATCAAGACCTCGATCCCGGGCTACGTCCTGGTCATGCCGTGGGACCGGATCGCCGTCTTCCTGCTGCTCGCCGGGCTGGTGGGCGTGCTCGCCGCGATGTGGCCGGCCCGCAGCGCCGCGAAGCTGAACATGCTCACGGCGATCAAGACCGAATAGCGGTCAACTGCGGTTGCACACAAGGCAGTTGAAGGGCCTCCGGGAGCGTTCGCGCTTCCCGGAGGCCCTTAGTGCGGGTACTCAGTTCCAGGTGCGGGCCCGCAGCGGCATCCCCGAGGCGCCGCTCACCGGGGTCTTCACCGCGAGGATCTGGTTGACGCCGATCCGGTTGCGTTCGAAGGAGAGCGCGGAGGCCGCCATGTAGAGCCGCCAGATCCTGGCCCGGCCGGGGCTGGTGTGGCGCACGGCGCGCGGCCAGTCGGACTCCAGGTTGGCCACCCACTGACGGAGCGTCAGGGCGTAGTGCTCCCGGATGGGTTCGACGTCCCGCGCCTCGAACCCGGCCTCCTCCAGGGCCGACAGGGTCCGCCCGACCGGGGCCAGCTCGCCGTCGGGGAAGACGTAGGCGTCGATGAACTCGTCGATGTGGTACGCCGATTCGTCCCGCTCGGGGCGCCGGGCGATCTGGTGGTTGAGCAGCCGGCCGCCGTCCCTGAGCAGGGCGTACAGGATGGCCGCATACTCCGCGTAGCGCTCCGAGCCGACATGCTCGGCCATCCCGATGGACGAAATGGCGTCGTAGGGACCGTCCTTGACGTCCCGGTAGTCCTGGACGCGGATCTCTATCCGGTCGGTCAGGCCCTCCTCCGCGATGCGCTTGCGGGCGTACGCCGCCTGCTCGCGCGAGAGCGTGATGCCGACGACACGGGCGCCGTACTCGCGGGCCGCGTGGATGGCCATCGAGCCCCAGCCGCAGCCGACGTCCAGGAGCCGGTCGCCCTCCTTGAGGGCCAACTTGCGGCAGACCAGGTCGAGTTTGTCGCGCTGGGCCTCTTCGAGGGTGGCCCCGGGGCTCTCCCAGTACGCGCACGAGTAGACCATCGAGGGGCCGAGCACCAGCGCGTAGAAGTCGTTGCCGACGTCGTAATGGTGGCTGATCGCCTCCTTGTCGCGCCGCTTGGTGTGCAGCCGTCCCGTGCGCCGGCGCACCTCCTCGGCGGGCGGGGCCGGCGGAGGCAGCGCGCCACCCAGTCTCACCAGCTCCTTGGCGGCGGCCCGCAGGCGCGGGTCGCGCGCCGGGTGCACCCGCTTGCCGGGCTCCTCCTCGCGCTCCCAGATCAGCCCGGACAGCCGGCCCAACAGGGCGTACAGGTCGCCCTCGACGTCGAGTTCACCGGCCACCCAGGCGCGGGCCAGGCCCAGTTCGCCCGGTTTCCACAGCAGTCGGCGCAGCGCGCGCCGATGGCGTACGACCAGAACGGGGGCTCCGGGCGGGCCCGC
The DNA here is from genome assembly GCF_025399895.1 of Streptomyces sp. ASQP_92. Classification (GTDB taxonomy): domain Bacteria; phylum Actinomycetota; class Actinomycetes; order Streptomycetales; family Streptomycetaceae; genus Streptomyces. The sequence continues at coordinate 100,567 of NZ_JAODUA010000012.1, forward strand.
CTCGCTGCCGTCCCACGCCCTGATCCGTATCGGCAGGGCCTCCCCCAGCACATCCTCGGCAAGAGCGGTCAGCCGCAGCGCCGCGTCGGCCATCGCGCACACCTCCGTACCTCGCAGAAATGTCACAGCACCCTGGACAACACTGCCCGGGCGCGCGGCAATCCCGCTACCGCGCAGGGAGGTGACGAGGTGGCTTCATACAGCATCTTCCGTGGCCGAAACCCGGCTCCGGGCGCGAGGGCGCGGGAACCGGCACGGCACGCCGAAAGGGGGCGGGCACGCCCGAAGGGGCCGCCCGCACCACGGATGGCGGGCGACCCCTTCGGGAGGGAGCGGATGGAGCCGGGACCGGAGCTAGGAGGCCTTGGCCTTCTGCTCGTTCTTGCCCTCGACCTTGGCCGCGGGAGCCGGGGCGGGCTTGGCCGCCTCGTAGAACTCCTCGCGCGGGGTCTCCATCGCGCCGAGGGAGACGACCTCGCGCTTGAGGAACATCGCGAGCGTCCAGTCGGCGATCACACGGATCTTGCGGTTCCAGGTCGGCACGGCCAGACCGTGGTAGCCACGGTGCATGTACCAGGCGAGACGGCCCTTGAGCTTGATCTTCATCTTGCCCATGACGATCATCGCGACGCCCTTGTGGAGGCCGAGACCGGCCACCGCACCCTTGTTGGCGTGCGAGTACTCCTTCTGCGGGAAGCCCCGCATGCCGGAGACCACGTTGTCGCCGAGGACCTTCGCCTGGCGCAGCGCGTGCTGGGCGTTCGGCGGGCACCAGGCGTTCTCGACACCGGCCTTGCGCGAGGCGAGGTCGGGGACCTGGGCGTTGTCGCCGGCGGCCCAGATGTAGTCGGTGCCGGTGACCTGGAGGGTCGGCTGGGCGTCCACGTGGCCGCGCGGGCCGAGCGGGAGGCCGAAGCGGGACAGCGCCGGGTTGGGCTTGACGCCGGCGGTCCACACGATGGTGTTGGAGTCGACCTCGAGGCCGTTCTTCAGCACCACGTGGCCGTCGACGCAGGAGTCCATGGAGGTCGAGAGGTAGATCTCGACACCACGGCCCTCGAGGTGCTCCTTGCCCCAGCGGCCGAGCTCCGGGCCGACCTCGGGAAGGATCTTGTCGGCGGCGTCGACCAGGATGAAGCGCATGTCCTCGCGCTTGACGTTGGTGTAGTACTTGGCCGCGTCGCGGGCCATGTCCTCCACCTCGCCGATGGTCTCCGCGCCGGCGAAGCCGCCGCCCACGAAGACGAAGGTCAGCGCCTTGCGGCGGACGTCCTCGTCCGTGGTGGAGTCGGCCTTGTCGAGCTGCTCCAGGACGTGGTTGCGCAGGCCGATGGCCTCTTCCACGCCCTTCATGCCGATGCCCTGCTCGGCGAGGCCGGGGATCGGGAAGGTGCGGGAGACCGCACCCATCGCGATCACCAGGTAGTCGAAGGGCAGCTCGTAGGCCTCGCCGACGAGCGGCGCGACCGTGGCGACCTTGCGGTCCTGGTCGATGCTGGTGACCCGGCCGGTGAGCACCTCGGCTCCACGCACGACGCGTCGCAGCGGGACGACGACGTGGCGCGGCGAGATGCTGCCTGCGGCGGCTTCGGGGAGGAAGGGCTGGTACGTCATGTACGAGCGCGGGTCGACGACCGTGACGGTCGCTTCCGCGTAACGCATCTTCTTGAGAATGCGTCGCGCTGCGTACAGGCCTACGTACCCGCCACCTACTACGAGGATCCTGGGACGCTCCGTGGTGCTCATGCCATCGAGTATCCACCCGCCCGGGGCCCCCTGCTCGTGCGCCCCTTCACAAGGATCGCAAGGCCCTCTGCTACACTGCGCGGCCCACGTGACCGAGGTCATGGCGCCCGGAGGGAACCACGGTGTACGGGGGAACGTTGTTCACCCCTCCTGAACTGGCCTCCCCCGCCTCGGGCGTGGTGGACCACTGCCGGGAGAAACGCAGGCGTAACACGGTCAGCACCGTGGGGAATGCCCGGGGAAGACGCCCCCGGGCCTCGGAAAGCGGTACTCGGACCACTTTCTTCGGCCCGAGGGCCCCCATTCCTTGTGAAGAACTTCACGAACTTTCTCGCGGAGCGCGGCCCAGCGGCCCCGCAGAGACCGCGATCAGGCGATCGACCAGGCGATTCCGTCCAGAATGTCGTGCTCGCTCACCACGACCTCACGGGCTCCGGTCCGCTCCATGATGGCCAGCAGGACCAGCGCTCCGGCCCCGATCACGTCGATCCGGCCCGGATGCAGCACGGGGATCGCGGTGCGCTCCTCGTGGGTGGAGGCGAGCAGGCGCGCGGTGATCGCGGCGACCTCCTCGTGAGAGATCCGTGAATGATGGATGGCGGCCGAGTCGTACCCGGTCAGACCGAGCGAGATCGCGGCGATGGTGGTGACCGAACCGGCCAGGCCCACCAGCGTGCGCGGCTCCCGCAGCGGCACGGTTCGCTCGGCGAGGTCCAGGGCCGCCTCGATGTCGGCCCGGATCGCGGCGATCTGCTCGGGCGTCGCCGGGTCGCCGGGGTGGTGACGCTCCGTCATCCGCACACAGCCGATGTCGACCGAGCGGGCGGCCTCGACACCGGTGGAGCCGACCACGAACTCGGTGGAGCCGCCGCCGATGTCGACGACCAGATAGTCGCCGTCGCCGGACAGCTCCTTGGTGGCGCCCACGAAGGAGAACTCGGCCTCCTGGTCGCCCGAGATCACCTCGGGCTCGACGCCCAGGATCTCCAGGACCCCGCGCACGAACTCGTCGCGGTTCTCCGCGTCGCGCGAGGCGGAGGTCGCCACGAAGCGGATGCGCTCCGCGCCGAGCTCCTTGATGACGGCGGCGTACTCGCGGCACGCCGCGAACGTCCGCTCCAGCGCCTCGGGGGCCAGTCGGCCGGTGCGGTCCACACCCTGGCCGAGCCGCACGATGGTCATGCGGCGGTCGAGGTCGGTGATCTCCCCGGTGGCCGGGTCGGCGTCGGCGACCAGCAGGCGGATGGAGTTGGTGCCGCAGTCGATCGCGGCGACCCGCGTCACTTCTCGTCCCCCTCGCCGCACGGCGTCACGCACGGGCCCTTCGCCCACCACTCGGGAAGCAGCGCGATCGCCTCGTCGCCGAGCGGGTTCACACCCGGGCCGGCCGCCAGCGAGTGACCCACCAGGACGTGCAGGCACTTGACCCGGTCCGGCATGCCGCCGGCGCTCGGGAAGCCCTCCAGGACCTCGATGGCGTCACGGCGCGCGATGTAGTCCTCGTGCGCCGCGCGGTAGGCCGCGGCGAGTTCGGGGTCGCCGGCGAGGCGCTCCGTCATGTCCTTCATGACGCCGTTGGCCTCCAGGGTGCCGATCGCGGAGGCGGCACGCGGGCACGTCAGGTAGTACGTCGTCGGGAAGGGCGTGCCGTCCTCCAGGCGCGGGGCCGTCTCGACGACGTCCGGGTTGCCGCAGGGGCAGCGGTGCGCGATCGCGCGCAGACCGCGCGGGGGGCGGCCCAACTGCTGCTTGAAGGCGGCGATGTCCGCGTCGGTGGGCTCGGTGCGGTCGGTCTGGGGCGGGGGCGTTTCCATGCCTGGGTCAGTCTCTATCGCTAGCGGTGGTCAGTTGGAAGAACGGTCGGCCTTGTCGACGCCGTCCCAGAGGTTGGAGTGCCAGGCGCGGCCGGTCGCGCCCTTGTCCTCGCGGTGCTTGTCGGCCGCGCCCGGGTCGACGACGGTGAAGCCGGTCTCCCCCGGGAACTGCATGTGCAGATGCTCGCGGGCCAGCTTCTCGATGTACGCGTCGTCCTGGAGGCGCGCCTTCTCGTCCCGCAGCCGTTCGACCGCCTGCTGGGCGTCGGCGGCCTTGCGCTGCTGGTCGGCGATGTCGCCGCGCTGCGACACGTACTGCCGCATGGGGTAGGCGAGCGCCACGATCAGGGAGCAGAGCACCAGGGCCAGCAGCGCCGCGCGGCCGGTGAGGCGCGAGCGGCGGGCCTGGCGCTTGTTCTGCGAGCGGTAGACGCGGGCCGCGGTCTGCTCGCCGAGCACCTTGAGCCGGGCCGCGGTGGAGAACCGGTCACGGTCCTTGACCTTGGCTTCCTTGCCCATCGCTCTCCGCCTCCCCATCACACACGTACGTCCCCGGACACGGTACGGGACCGCGGCCGGGGACGTACGGACGACTGGCTAGGGCGTCAGCCCTTCAAAAGCGTCAGCCTTCGAAGCGGCTCAGCCCGTGAAGCTGCTCAGCCCTTGAAGCGCGGGAAGGCGCTGCGGCCCGCGTACACCGCGGCGTCGTCGAGGATCTCCTCGATGCGCAGCAGCTGGTTGTACTTGGCGACGCGGTCCGAGCGGGCCGGGGCGCCGGTCTTGATCTGGCCGCAGTTCACCGCGACGGCGAGGTCGGCGATGGTGACGTCCTCGGTCTCGCCCGAGCGGTGGGACATCATGCACTTGAAGCCGTTGCGCTGGGCCATCTCGACGGCGTCCAGCGTCTCGGTCAGCGAGCCGATCTGGTTGACCTTGACGAGCAGGGCGTTGGCGGAGCCCTCCTCGATGCCGCGGGCGAGGCGCTCGGGGTTGGTGACGAACAGGTCGTCGCCGACGATCTGCACCTTGGCGCCCAGACGCGAGGTGATGGTGTTCCAGCCGGCCCAGTCGTCCTCGAACAGCGGGTCCTCGATGGAGACCAGCGGGTACGCGGCGACGAGCTCCTCGTAGTACTCGGTCATCTCGGCGGCCGAGCGGGACTTGCCCTCGAACTCGTACTTGCCGTCCTTGTAGAACTCGGACGCGGCGACGTCGAGCGCGAGCGCGACGTCCTTGCCCGGGGCGTAACCGGCCTCCTTGATGGCCTCGACGATGAGGTCGAGGGCGGCGCGGTTGGACTCCAGGTTCGGCGCGAAGCCGCCCTCGTCGCCGAGGCCGGTGGACAGGCCCTTGCGCTTCAGGACGCCCTTCAGCGTGTGGTAGACCTCGGCACCCCAGCGAAGGGCCTCGGAGAAGGACTCCGCGCCGATCGGGGCGATCATGAACTCCTGGATGTCGACGTTGGAGTCCGCGTGGGAGCCGCCGTTGAGGATGTTCATCATCGGGACGGGCAGCAGGTGCGCGTTGGGGCCGCCGAGGTAGCGGAAGAGCGGCAGGTCGCTGGCCTCGGAGGCGGCGTGCGCGACGGCGAGCGAGACGCCGAGGATGGCGTTGGCGCCGAGCGAGCCCTTGTTGTCGGTGGCGTCCAGGTCGAACATGGCCTGGTCGATCAGGCGCTGCTCGGTGGCGTCGTAGCCGACGAGCTCCGGGCCGATCTGCTCGATGACGGCGAGGACGGCCTTCTCGACACCCTTGCCGCCGTAGCGGTTGGGGTCGCCGTCGCGAAGCTCGATGGCCTCGAAGGCACCGGTGGAGGCGCCGGACGGAACTGCAGCACGGCCGGTGCTGCCGTCGTCGAGGCCGACCTCGACCTCGACCGTGGGGTTGCCTCGGGAGTCCAGGATTTCCCGGGCTACGACGACGTCGATGGACGGCACGAGCATCTCCTTCTGGGATGTGACGCTAGATGTGACGCAAGCATGCAAGGTCCGGGCGGGGTCGCTTCGCCTTGCGACAAGAGCCTAACCGGCTCCGGGGCTCCGGTCGGCCCCGTGCCCGCCTCCTGGGACGAAAAAGGGCCCAAGAGCGCGGATTCCGGGGCAAAGGACCACAACCCTACTGCCCGGTAATAGCGAAAACCCCGGCCCGGCGCGTACGGGGGAATGCGCGCCGGGCCGGGGGGACCTGGGTGGGCCGGACTCAGCCGAGGTGCAGCTTCTGGCCCGGGAAGATCAGGTTCGCGTCCTTGACGATGTCCTTGTTCAGCTCGAACAGGTGCTGCCAGCCGCCCTTGGTGCTGTTGGTGGCCGCGATGGTGCCGAGGGTGTCGCCGGACTTGACGGTGTACTCGCCATCGCCCTGCTTGACCGGCTCGCTGCGCTCCTCGCTGCGGCTCGCCTTCGGCGCGGACTCGGCGCGCTGCGACTTCTGCTGCGGGGCGGCCTTCTGCTTCGACGGCTTGGCCGGCTTGGCGGGCTTCGCGGCCGAGGAGCCGGAGGTGTCGACGTCGGCCTTGCTGCCGCCGGACGTCAGGTTGCCGGCGCCGGCGCAGGACCAGGCACCCGGGCCCTGGATCGCGAGCAGCCGCTCGGCGGCGGCTATCTGCTGGCCCTTGGTGGCGAGGTCGGCGCGCGAGGCGTACTGGGTGCCGCCGGCGGCGGCCCAGGAGGACTGCGAGAACTGAAGGCCACCGTAGTAGCCGTTGCCGGTGTTGATGGACCAGTTGCCGCCGGACTCGCACTGGGCGACGGCGTCCCAGGTCGAGACGGAGGCGGCGGAAGCGTTGCCGGCCGCCATCAGCGGAGCGGCGACAGCGACACCGGTGACGCCGGCCAGCGTGGCGACACGGACGGCCTTGGACGGGCGGCGGTGCTTGCCCTTGCCGGAAAGCAGCATGGAAGTTCTCCTCACCGACGCCTGCGAGGTGAGCTGTCGGGTTCGGGCGTGAGCTGCCCGGCCGAGCGACGATGCGCCCGTCTTCACCCCAAGCCGTTGACGGCAGTCACGTGAACTGCCGGGCCCGGCACTTACCTTGGGTCCCCCGCTCCTGCCTACGGCGCATAAGCGTCGACTGTTCCCATCGGCCGACGGCAGGATTCGGCGTGCTCGGTCGACGGGGCTCGCGGTGACGAGCGAGTCCGACGAAAACACACGCCCCGCCAATGTTCAAAGAGGCACATCGGGGAGAAATCCCCCCTACTTGCCTGCACAGAACGGGTGTTTTCGCAGGTGAGGGGCGGGGTGGACGGACCGGGCAGACAGGACACGCCAGTTGGAGCGAAGAGACCCATGTCTCACTTGCACAACACGGACATAGGCCTTCGAACTACCCCTGCTTCGGGACCGAGTTCGGGGTCGTCGGAGCGGCCTTCGCGTCCGTCAGGGCCAGGCTCTGGCCAGGCAGGATGAGGTTCGGGTCGGTTCCGATGAGCTGCTCGTTGGCGTGGTAGAGCGCGGGCCAGCCGCCCTGGATCTTGTTCGCGTCGGCGATGGCGGACAGATTGTCGCCGGGGCGGACGGTGTAGTCGCCGTTGGCCGCAGGGGCGTTACCGGCCTCACGTGAGGCACCGTCACCCCGCGAGGCGTGCTGTCCGGAGTCGCGGCTCGGGGCGGACCCGTCCGCGGCGCCCGAGGCCGGACCGGTCGATCCGGCCGATCCGGTCGATCCGGCCGAACCCGCCGGAGCCGTCGAGTTGCCCGGGCCGGCCGGGGCGTCCGTGCCGGTCCCCCGGGGCGCGGTGCCGGCGCTCCCCTCCGGCGCGGGCGTGCCCCGGTGCTTGCCGGGGCCCTCCGGCGTGGACCCGGACGGCGCCGGGGACTTGGCCGGGTCGACCGGCAGGACGGCGTCCGGGGACGGCTTGGCGGGGGTCGAACCGGCCGGCGGCCGGGTCGCGTCGGGCGCCTTGGTCGCGGGGGCCGTCGGGACGGGCGAGGCCGTGCCGGCGGGCGTGCGGGGCACGCCCGGGTCGACGTCCGCCGCGCCGCCGCCCGTGGTGAGCCCGGCGCCGGTACCGCAGTTCGCGAAGGCCTGGGCGCCCTTGGCCGCGAGCACCTTCTCGGCGACGGCTATCTGCTGGGCGCGGCTGGCGAGGTCGGCACGCTGGGCGTACTCGTTGCCGCCGTACGCCTCCCAGGTCGCCTGCGAGAACTGGAGTCCGCCGTACAGGCCGTTGCCGAAGTCGGCGCTCCACATTCCGCCGGACTCACAGGCGGCCACCTCGTTCCAGGTGTTCGCGTCCGCGGCGTTCGCGCCGGTCGCGGCGAGCAGCGGAAGCGCGAGAGCGGATCCGGTCACTCCTGCCGCGACGACGAGGGCGGGTGCCTGGCGGGGTCGACGATGCCGTCCATTCCCGGAGCGCATGCGAAAAGCCTTCCGTGTGACTGCTGAGCCGAATGAACGGTGAAGGTAGCCGCACTCGAACGTTTGTCACAAGTCGATGCCCCCACGATCACATAAAAGTCACAGTCTTGACGGTCCGTCAGAAATCGCGCGGGTACGGGGCCTCAGCGCGGCGGCGTGAACGCGACCGGCAGGGTGCGCAGACCTCGCATGATGAGCCCGCCGCGCCAGCGCAGGTCGTCGGGGTCCACCGCGAGCCTCAGGTCCGGAAGGCGCCGCAGCAGGGTCGCAAGCGCGGTCTGCCCTTCGAGGCGGGCGAGCGGGGCGCCGAGGCAGTAGTGGATGCCGTGCCCGTAGCCGAGGTGCTGGTTGTCGCGGCGGCCGAGGTCGAGGGTGTCGGGGTCGGCGAAGCGGTCGGGGTCGCGGTCGGCCGCGGCCAGCACCACGAGGACCGGGTCGCCTGCCGCGATGTCCTGCCCGCCGAGCGTCAGCGGCTCCATGGCGAACCGCCAGGTCGCCAGCTCGACCGGCCCGTCGAAGCGCAGGAGCTCCTCGACCCCGGTCTCCAGGAGGTCGCTCTCCCCCGCGGCGAGCGAGCGCTGGAGGCGCTCGCGCTGCCCGGAATCGCGCAGCAGGGCGTACATGCCGTTCCCGATGAGGTTGACCGTCGTCTCGAACCCGGCGAACAACAGGATGAAGGCCATGGCGGCGGCCTCGTTCTCCGTCAGGTGCTCGCCGTGGTCGCTGGCCTCGATGAGCCGCGAGATGAGGTCGTCCCCCGGGTTCTCGCGCTTCTTGTGGATGAGCTCGGCGAGGTAGTCGCGCATCTTCTTGACCGAGCGCGCGACGCCGCCGCGCGGGCCGCCGCCGTGCCGGATCATCATGCCCGCCCAGTCGCGGAAGTCGTCCTGGTCCTCGCGCGGTACGCCCAGCAGGTCGCAGATGGCGTAGATGGGCAGCGGGAAGGCGAACTCGTGGATGAGGTCGGCCTCCCCCTTCTCCGCGAACGCGTCGATGAGCCGGTCGGTCAACTCCTGTACGCGGGGCGCGAATTGGGCGACCGTACGGGGAGTGAACGCCTTCGACACGAGGCGCCTGAGCCGGGTGTGGTCGGGCGGGTCGATGTTGAGCAGATGCGTCATCAGCTCGGCCTTGCGCTCGCCCGGGATGCCCGTCTTGCCCTTGGCGTGGGCGGGCTCGTCGTGGTGCGCGGGGTTCTTGGAGAGCCGCTGGTCGGCGAGGGCCTGCTTGGCGTCCCCGTACCGCGTCACCAGCCACGCCTCGACGCCGCTCGGCAGCCGGGTGCGGTGCACGGGGGCGTGCGTTCTGAGCCAGGCGTAGGCGGGGTAGGGGTTGGTGGCGAACTCCCAGGTGAAGAGTTCCGGGGCGGTGGGTGGGGTGGGGTTGTCCTGCACGGCTCGACGGTATCCCGGCTCCCTCCCCGCCCGTGCCGGCCCGCACCGACCCCGCGTGGGCGCGGGGAACTGCGCCCGCAGGCGCCCTGGGGCTCCGCCCCAGACCCCGTATCGCGCCTGAACGGCGCTCGTCCTCAAACGCCGGACGGGCTGGGTATGCCTGCACTGCCCCGCACCGAGCAGCCAAGGGGCGCGAGGAACTGCGCGCCCAGCCACACACGGCCCGCAGGCGCCCTGGGGCTCCGCCCCAGACCCCGTATCGCGCCTGAACGGCGCTCGTCCTCAAACGCCGGACAGGCTGAAGGTGCCCCCGCACCGGGCAGTCAGGGGCGCGAGGAACTGCGCGAGAAGCGACCACGGCCCGCAGTATCGAGAGGGGTTAGGGGCGCGGGGAACTGCGCGACCAGCCACGCACGGCCCGCAGGCGACCGGCCCCCGCAGGGTTTAGGGAAGGGGCGGGGTGGGGGCTACTCCGCCGCGCGGATCGCCTCCCGGTACGCCCGGGCCGCCGCCCGCAACGCCGCCTCCGGGTCCACCCCCACCCGCTCCGCCTCCGCCGCCAGCTCCAGCAGCCGGTAGCCCACGCCCTCCCCGGAGGGGAGCGGGACCTCGAGGCCCGCCGTGTGCGCGCGGGCGGACAGCTTGGCCGCGAGGGCCAGGGCCGGCTGGCCCAGCGGCACCCCGTCCGTCACCGACGCCCGCCGCTTCTCGACCGCCTTCATCCGCAGCCAGTGCTCCTTGACCTCCTCCGGCGTCTCGGCCGTCTCGGAGCCGAACACATGCGGATGCCGGTGGATGAGCTTCTCCACGATCCCGGCCGCGACGTCGTCCACGGAGAACGGCTCCTCCGCGTCCTCCTCGGCGATCCGCGCGTGGAAGACGACCTGGAGCAACACGTCGCCGAGCTCCTCGCGCAGCTCGTCGCGGTCCCCCTCCTCCACCGCCTCGACGAGTTCGTACGCCTCCTCCAGCGCGTACTTGGCGAGGCCCTTGTGGGTCTGCTGCGAGGACCAGGGGCAGGAGCGCCGGATGCGGTCCATGACCTGGACGAGGTCGAGCAGGCGCGCGCCCGGCAGATCGTAGGAGCCGGGGAGCAGTTCGAGGTTCGGCATCTGGACCCGGCCGGAGCCGGCGAGCCGGGCGAGGCCGTCGGTCAGGTCGCGGTCGCCCTCGCCGGAGGGCAGCACGACGACGGTGCGGCCGCCCGCGCACACCTCGACCAGTTCGCGCGCCTCGGGCACCGAGATCTCCACCGCGACGCCGGCCTCCCGCAGATACGGAAGCTGCGGGTGCCCGGCGTCGGGGCACAGGACGAGGTCGGCGGCGCGCAGGGTCTCCCACGCGGGCCAGGACAACAGGCCGGGGGCGACCCGGTGGCTCGCGGTGAGCAGAACGATTCGGCCGGGTTCTTGAGCAGCGGTCACCCCTCGAACCTACCCCGGCGGCTCAGCCGGTCGACGCGGAGTCCTCGGGGTCGACCTGCTGGTCGTCGGTGGCGCCCTGGACGGGCGCGACCTTGGTCTTGGCGATCCAGGGGGCCTGGTAGTCGGCGAGCTGGATCTGGCTCGCGTTCCAACTGCCGTAGCGCGGGTTCACGTCCACCTTCAGGTCCTTGGACGCCTTGACCAGGGCGGGCAGCAGATCCTGCTGGGTGCGGGCGCCGATCGCGCCGGCCAGCTTCTGCTCGGTGACCTGGCGCCGGACATAGGTGTCGATCTGGTCGGGGGCGAGCCCGCCGTTGCCGAGCGCCTGCTCGCGCAGCTGGTCCTCACCGCCGGCCTGCCGCACCATCGCGGCCCGCGCGTCCTGGACCTCCTTGGGGCTGACGCTCACCCCGGCCTGCTCGGCGGCGCGCGCCAGGACCCGGTCGAAGATCATGTTGCTGAGCTTCACCTTGCCGAGCTGCCCCGAGTCCTTGATCAACTGGGCGGACTGCGGGGAGTTCTGCTGTGCCGTCCGTACGTCCTTGACCTCGGCCTGGAGCGCGGAGACCTCGATCCGCTCGCCCCCGACGACGGCTGCGGCCCCAGGATGGGCCGTACTCCCGCAGGCCGCGAGGAGCGGACCCGCGGCGAGCAGGGCGACGGAGACGGAGAGCGCGGTACGACGGCGGCGGTGCAAAGGAGCCTCCCGGCGGAGCAGATACGTGCGGCATGGCGACGAACCTTGCTAAGACCTTGCGATGATCGATGGTAGGCAGTCGACGTGGCCGGGGCCACTGATTCGCCCAACGATTCGGGGCCCCCATCGGTCGCGGGGGTGAAGCCGGGTGAAGCGGCGCCGTCCATCGCGTGAACGGACGCCCGGGCCCGCTGTGTTGCCCGCACGGGTCCGGCATATTCGAGGCAGCGCACAGCAAAGGACCTCGATGCCGACCCTCGAAGCCGCCCCCGCCCCGCCGGTGGCCCCGGTACGCGGCCCCGCCGCCCGCCGCCCCCGCACCCACGCCGCCGCCCTCTCCGCCCTGATCACCCTGGTCGCGGTGTGCGGCGCGGATGCCGTCGCCGGGGTGATCCCGCTGGGCCCCCTTCAGCGGCACACCCGCGCCATCAACGATCTGGGCAACCAGTTCGTCCCCTTCCACGCGCACCTGTGGGATCTGCTGCACGGCCGCGCCGAGGGCGGACTGCTCCTCAACTGGCAATCCGGGTACGGGACTTCGTTCCTGCCCGACCTCGGCACCTACCTGGGCAGCCCGTTCGCCCTGCTCGTCGCGCTCTTCCCGCGCGACCGGATCGACCTCGCGGTGTACACGATCACCGTCCTCAAAATGGCGGCCGCGGCCGCCGCGATGACGGTGCTGCTGCTCGCGCTGCGCCCGGTGGCCCGCCACCGCTGGGCGGCGGGGGTGCTCGGCGCCGCGTACGCGCTGTGCGGCTGGTCGGTCCTGGAGTCCATCTACAACCCGATGTGGCTGGACGGCCTGATCGCCTTCCCGCTGCTCTGCCTGGTCGGCCACTGGGCCCGGAGCGGCCGCCGGCCGGTGCTCGGCCCGCTGATCGTGGCGCTCGCCTGGATCGCCAACTTCTACACCGCGTACATGGCGACGATCGGGGCCGGCCTCGTCCTGCTCCTCCTCCTGTACGTGGACCGCGCCACGGACACGCAGCCCACGTACAGCAGGATCCGGGCGGCGCTCCTTGCCACGCGGTCGGTGGCGATCGGGGTCGGGCTCTCGGCGCCGATTCTGTTCACCATCTATCTGGGCACCCGGCACGCGCATCCGGGCTGGGTGCGGGAGTTCGCGCCGGTGTCCTGGCCGGACTATCTGGCCCGCACCCTGCCCGGCACCTACTCCTTCTCCTCCCCCGCCGTCTTCCTCGGCACCGGCGCGCTGTTCCTCGCCTGCACCCTCGGCTTCCACAGCGCGGTGCCGCGCCGCGAACGGTTCGCGTGGAGCGGGCTCGTCCTCGCGGTCGCGCTCTCCTTCCAGTGGAAGCCGGCCCATCTGGCCTGGCACGCCTTCGCCACCCCCAACGGCAGCCCCTACCGCCAGACGTTCGTCCTGTGCGGACTGCTGGTGATCGCCGCCTGGATCTCCCTGTCGTACGGGACACCCGGGCGCCGCGCGCTGCTCGGCGGGGGCGGTGTGCTCGCCGTGATCGCGCTGGGCGCGGCCTTCAGCGAACTCGTCTCGGCGTGGACCTACCCCCTGCTCGCGGCGGGCCTCGCCGCGACGGTGGGCGGTCTCGCGCTGGCCCGGCGCGGCCGGCGCGGGCTCACCCTCGCCGCGCTCGCCCTGCTGGCCGGGGCGCAGATCGCGCAGGCGGGGGTGACGGTGGCGTACGGGGACCAGGAGCGGGCGGCCCGCATGGACGGCTATCCGGCCTGGGACGCCGAGCACACGGCGCGGGCCGCCCTGGAGTCGCAGGCCTCGGGCTGGCCCGCCCACCGCACCGACCCGGGCCGGCGCCAGATCACCAACAACGACCCGCTGCTGCTCGGCGGCGAGGGCGGTGCCTACTACTCCAGCCTCACCCCCGAGGTCCTGAACCGTACGCTGACCGCGCTCGGCGGCGGCTGGACCTCGCGGGGCCGGGCGGTGCAGAGCCTGGACAACCCGGTGACCGACGCGATCTTCTCGGTGGGCGCGCGGATCCGTGTCGAGGGCAAGGACGGCGAGCCGGTACTGGTCCGGGCCGCCGCGACCCCGCCGCTGGTCACGCTCCGCCCGGCCGGGCCCCAACCGGCTTACGGCGACGACCCGTTCACGAACCAGGAGCTCCTGCTGGGCGCCCGCGTCTACACGAGGCGCACCCTCGCCCAGGGCTGCCCCGCCGGAACCGACATCTTCCTGTGGGCGCCGGAGCACTTCGGCAGCGCCCGTCTGGGCGGGGGGCCCGCCGTCGAGATGCGCGGCGGAGCGCCCAGCCGCCGGGCCCCGATGCTGCCGTTCGGCACCTCGGCGGGACCGGGCCCCGCCTCGCACCTCACCCTGAGCCCCGCCGACCGGCGCGCCGAGCTGGGTTGCCTCGACCGGGCGGCGCTGGCCCGCGCGGTCGACGCCCTGCGGACGAAGGGCGCGGCGAAGGTCACGGTCTCGGACAGCTCGATCCGTGCCGAACTCCCCGCCGGGGCCACCGGAACGGCGGTGTTCGCGATGCCCCGCATCGCAGGCTGGGGCTGCCGCGTCGACGGCGCGGCGGCGGCCCCGGCGGGCGACTACCTGGGCCTGACCGCCGTCGCCCTGCCGGCCGGGGCCCACGCGGTGGAGTGCTCCTTCCGCCCGCCGGGCCTGCGTTCGGGCTCGCTGGTGGGCGGCGCGGCGCTGCTCGCGCTGCTGGGCGTGGCGGGGTGGGGACGGCTGCGCCGCGGTGGCGCGCGCCTGCGCGGTACGCGATCGGGGGAGGCGCGCGGGGCCGGCCTGAACAGGTGACCAACTGCCACTGAAACGAGCCCAGTTGGCGAGTGGGCCGGGGCTACGCCCCCCGCACCTCCCGCTGGCGGGCGAGGGCGCGGCGCAGTTCGGCGGGGTAGGGGTGCTGCGGGCCGTACACCCGTTCCGCGTCCCACAGGAGGGACTGGAGCTCCTGGTGGCCCGCCGTGTGCTCCCCGACGGCGAGCAGCAGATGGCCGATCCGGTGGCGGATGCCGAACGGGCGGGACGGGTCGGTGGCCGCGTACAGCGCCTCGAAGCCGGGCAGCACCGACCGGTACTCGGCGAGCGCGGCGCCCGCCTCGCCGAGCTGTTCGAGGCACTGCGCCGCGTCGTGGCGGAAGTCCAGGACGCCCGGGTCGGCGGGGCCCGCCTCGGCCGCCCGGTCGGCGGCGAGCCGGCTCAGTTCCGGCAGCGCGCGCCGGTACTGGCCGTCGTCCATCAGCGTCGCCGCGTACTGCTTGCGCAGGATCCGCACCACCGGCGAGCGTTCGCCGTGCTCGGCCGCGGCGGCGGGCAGGATCGAGCCGAGGATGTCGACGGCCTGGGTGATGCGGCCCTCGCCGAGCAGCCGCTTGACCTCGTCGACCGCGCCCGCCACATCGGGCCGCGGCGGCGCCGGAGGCAGTGGCGGGGTGCCGGGGGCCGGGGCGGGCGCGGGGCCCGGCCGGTCGGGCCAGGGCGCGTGCGGGCGCAGGAACGGCCGGGTCGGGTCGAGCGGGCCCGAGGGGCCGAGGCCGCCGCGCGACGGAAGCAGCGGCACCAGATGCTCGTACACCTCCTGCGCACAACTCGGCCTGGCCTGCGGGTCCTTGGCGAGCAGGCGCAGCACCAGCGCTTCGAGGGCCTCGGGCACTTCGGGCCGCAGCCTGCGCACCGGAACCGGCGGCTCGTACAGATGGCGGTGCAGGACGCCGAGCGCGGTGGAGCCCGCGAACGGGACGTCCCCGCTGAGCAGTTCGTGCAGCAGCACGCCGAGCGCGTACAGATCGGTGCCCGGGCCGACGGCGCCGCCCATCGCCTGTTCGGGCGCCATGTAGGCGGGCGAGCCGATGGGGGAACCGGTGTGGGTGAGGCGCGTCGTGTCGGAGTCCAGGACGGAGGCGACGCCCAGGTCGAGGACGGTCAGCGTGCCATCGGGGCGCACCATCACATTGCGCGGCTTCAGGTCGCGGTGGACGATCGGCACCGCGTGCACCGCCGAGAGCACCGCGCAGAGCTGGGCGGCGACGGCCACCGTCCACGGCCAGGGGTAGGGCTCGTGCTCGGCGAGGTGATCGGCGAGGTCGGCGCCCTCGACGTACTGCATGACGAGGTACAGGTCGTCGCCGTCGCTGCCCGCGTCGTGCACGGTGACGAGGCCGGGGTGGTCGACCTGTGCGGTCACCCGGCACTCCCGTACGAACCGGCGCCGCAGCTCGTCGGCGTCCCCGCCGGCGCCCTGGCCGCCGGCGACCCGGTCGGGCCGCAGGAGTTTCACCGCGACCCGGCGGTCCAGACGCCGGTCGTACGCCGTCCACACCTGGCCCATGCCGCCCTGGCCGAGGATCGCCGCCAGCTCGTAGCGCTCGGCGACGACCCGCCCCGCGGTCACCTGTCCCCGCTCCCGGTTCCCTTGCGCAGGTACTGCGACAGCTCGTCGAGCTCGGCCCTGACCTGGTCGATGCGGGGCGCGGCCGCGGTGCCCGGCGGCGCGGGCACGGGCGCGTGGCCCACGGGGGCCGGGGGTGTCGGCACGGGCGTCTCGGCGTACGGGTTCACATACGGGCCGAACCGGGGGGCCGTCGCGGCCGGTATGTGCGGCGGGCCGTATCCGGCCGGGGCGTACCCGCCGAAGGGGCCCGGCGCGAGCGGCGGGCGGGAGGCGTGCCGGATGTCGGCGTACAGATAGAACGCCGTGCTGGCCACGGCGAGGGCGAGCAGGCCGAGCATGCCGACGTCCATCTGCCAGTCGTTCTCGTCGGGCGCGCGCATGACGAAGCCGAACGCGACGACACACAGGGCCAGTTGGATCCAGAAGACCACCCAGTGCGCGCGGCGCCGGGTCACGATGGCGAGCCTCAGCAGCGCCGTCCACGACAGCATGCCGATGCTGAGCAGCGGCACCAGCGCGAACAGCACGCGCAGCACGATCTGCCCCGCCCCCGAGGGGCGTGGCTGCGGCGGTCCATGGCCGGGGCCGTGCATTGCTGCTCCTGGGACTGGGACGGGAACTGGAATGGGGAACTGGGACGGGTCAGGGATATGAGCGTATACATCGCCACCGACATCGTCCCGGGCGATCCCCCGGCCGGTACCCAACCGTCATCAGCGGCCGGTGCGCGACCCGGCCCGCCGCTTTCGTTCGGGGGCGCGTCGCGGCCTCACTCCGGTTCGATCGTGCCGTCCGTCAGACCGTCGTGCAGGCCCTGGACGAGCTGCTCGCCGAGGCGCCCCGCGAGCCGCAGCGCGTCCTCGAAGGCGGCCAGCGCCCGGAACCGCTCCCCGTAGCGGCGCTGTTCGGCCAGCGGCAGCCGGGGCAGGTGCAGACGGCGCACATCGAGCCGGGAGGCGGTGGTGGCGTAGCTGCTGGCCTGGCGGTTGTTGGCGGTGCCGCGCAGGAACCCGGCGAGGAACCACGGGTCGAGGGCGTCCGGTTCGGGCCGCAGCAGCTGAAGGTTGCGGCCGAGGGCGGCGCCCGCGTCGGCCTCGCTCACGACCCGGGCGACCGTGCCGCCGCCCAGCACGGGCACCACGACGTCGCCCGCCCGGGTCAGCACCGGCTCCTCGGGGGGCCCTTCGGGCAGGGTTCCCGAGGGCGCGGTGCCGGCCAGGACGTCGTGCTCGGTGAGGACGGCGGGTCCGCCGGGGCCGGCGCCCGCGCCGCCCGGCCGCAGCGACAGGGCGCCCGCGCGGGCGAGTTCACCGACGGTGGTGAGCCGGGGACGGGCGGCCGGCCCCGCCGGGGGCGCGGGTGCGGCGGGCGGCGGGGTCAGCTCGGTGGTGCGCCGCAGGGCGGCGTCGAGGCGTTCGCGTACGGCGTCGAGGCCGGCGGTGCCCTCGGCGGCGGGCGGCGGAAGATGGCGGGCCGGGGTGAGGTCGACGTCGTCGTCGAGGAGGTCGATGACCGGCACCGACCGGCTGAGCCCGGCCTGTTCGGCGACCGTGCCGTCCCGGTCGAAGGGCGTCCAGGCGTCGAGCACCGCCGCGCGCAGGGCGGGCCAGGGCAGCCGGTCGCGGCCGCCGTCGACCGCGACACCCTCGATGCCGGCGGTGTCGACGAGGAGCAGCTCGGGCGAGCTGGTCGCGCCGGCGCCCGGCCGGCGCAGCACCCACAGGTGCAGGGGGATGCCGTAGGGGGGCGCGGCCCCGGCGGGCAGGGCGACGACGGCGCGCAGCGCGCCGCGGCGCAGCAGGTCGGCGCGGACGCGGCGCCCCGAGCGGCGCGAGGCGGCGGCCGGCGGCATCAGGAGCACGGCGGTGCCGCCCTCGCGCAGCCGGGCCAACGCGTGCTGCACCCAGGCGAGTTCGGACTCGGTGCGGGCGGGCAGGCCGTACTCCCAGCGCGGGTCGTAGGCGAGCTCGTCATGGCCCCAGGACCGCTCGTTGAACGGCGGGTGGCACAGCACGGCGTCGGCGGCGAGGTGCTCGAAGGCGTCGGCGCGCAGCGAGTCGGCGGCGGCGGTGCGCAGCTCGGCGGAGCCCGCGAGGGCGAGCCGGAGTGCGGTGAGGGCGGCGAGGTCGGGGTCGGCGTCCTGGGCGTGCAGGGCGCTCGCGCCGGGCAGCGCACACAGCAGGGTGCCGGTGCCGCAGGCCGGGTCGAGGACGGTGGCCGCGGGTCCGGCGAGGGCGGCCATCAGCTCGGCGGGGCCGCGCGGAGTGAGCGTGTACTGGCGGGGGTTGGCGTCGAGGTGGCGTCCGAGCAGGAACTCGAAGGCCTCCCGGGCCCCCACCTCCCCGGCGAGTTCGGCGGCGCCGCGCACCAGCGGGGCGGAGGGGAGGAGTTCGGCCGTGCCGGGGGTGTTCACACGGCGGCCGTGAACAGCGCGGGCCTCCTCGGGCCCGCCGCGCTCCGTCTCCCCCGCGTGCGGTGCGGGCCCCGCTTGGCCCGTCTCCCCCGCGTGCGATGCGAGCCCCGCTTGGCCCGTCTTCCCCGCGTGCGGTGCGGGCCCCGCTTGCCCGAACCGCTTCTCCAGCACCTCGTCGATGAGCGCCGGCAGCCGCTCGGCCAGCTCCGTGTCGCCGAGGCCCGCCAACTCCCGTCCGCACCGCGGGTGTTCGGCCACGACGAGCAGGGCGCAGCCCGCGTGGATCAGGGCGGCCAGGGCCCCCGCGGGGTGGGCCGAGAGCTGCTGCCAGATCCGTTCGCGCAGCGGGACCTCGGCCACCTTGCCCTGGTCGCGCAGCCATCGCTCGACATCGTGGAGGGCGAAGGAGGGACTGGTCTCGGTGCCGCCGACGGGCTTGGGGAAGTCGGCGTGTCTGCGGCGCCAGTTGCTGACGGCCGCCCTGCCCACCCCCGCGAGCCGGGCGATGGCGGCGGCGGTCACCTCTACGGCCTGGTCCGGCACCTGACTGCTCCCCTCGTGTGCTGGACCCCGACCCTATCGAACCCGAGCCGGAGCAACCCATTCACGTCGTGAACAAGGGTATGCGTGTGAACGAGGTTGACTCGGTTCACAGCCGTCTGCTCTGATGTGCCCGGGCTCGCCACCTGCCGGCGCTCCCGCCCCACCCCGCTCTACCGCCCCCAGGGGGAGTTCACGCCATGCGCCGCCGCACCATAGCCACCACCAGCGCCCTGTTCGTCTGCGCCGCCACCGCCCTGACGGCCTGTTCGAGCTCGGGCTCCCCCACGGCATCGGCCAAGAACTCGCCCGCCGCCTCCAGCCCGGCCGCTCCCGCCAAGCCGAAGGGCCCCTTCGCCGACCGCACCGGCGGCCAGGTGCTCACGGACGCGGTGAAGACGAACCGTCAGGCCACCTCGCTGCGGCTCAAGGCGGACATCGCCGACGCCACGGACGGCCCCACCAAGCTGGATCTGACGATGGACACCAAGGGCGACTGCACCGGCACCATCGGGTCGGGCAAGGAGGCCATCAGCATCATCAAGACCGGCAAGACGGTCTATCTGCGCCCGGCCAACACCCACACCTGGAAGAAGTCGGACACGACGTCCGCCGACGGCAAGGACCTCGCCTCGGTCTGCGACCTGAACGACTACCTGACCGATCCCGGCCAGGACAACGCGGCCACCAAGGGCGCGACCACCACCGTCGACGGACGGCCCGCGATCGTGCTCACCGAGAAGGACGGCAAAGAGAGCTACATCATCGACGTGGCGACCACGGGCAAGCCCTACCTCCTGAAGATGGTCACCGTGGGCGGCGACAGCCCCGGCACCCTCGCCTTCTCCGACTTCGAGAAGCCGGTCCACGCGGTGGCCCCGCCGAAGTCCTCCGTCACCGCCGGCTGATACGAGCGCCCCTGGCTCCCGGCGGCTCAGCCCGCCGGGAGCTTCTGGTCGGGGCATCCGTCAAGGACCGTCTTCATGGCGGCCTTCTCGGCGTCGGTCAGCCACACGCCGTACTTCTTCTTCACCGCCACCTGATCCGCCACATACGTACAGCGGTACGCCTTGTACGGGGGGAGCCAGGTCGCCGCGTCGCCGTCGGACTTGCGGCGGTTGGCGCTCGCGTCGACGGCGATCAGGTTCAGCGGATCGTTGGCGAACGCGGTCCGCTTCTGCTTGTCCCACTGCTGGGCGCCCTTCTGCCACGCGTCCGAGAGCGCCACCACATGATCGATGTCGATCTTGCTGGCGCCGCGCGTGAAGGTGATGGACTCCCCCGTGTACGGGTCGTGGACGAGCCTGCCGGACGCAATGTCGCACTTGTCCTTGAGCTTCACGTCCACCAGATCCCGCTTGAGTATGTCCTCGCGGGTCTCGCAGCCGTTGTGGTCGGTGTCGGTCCAGCCCTTGCCGAACTGGTCCCGGCTGTAACCGGTCTTCGGCGCCCGCCCCTTGACGGGCAGCGCGTCGACCGCGGACAACGCGGCGCCGGCCGCGCCCTTGGGCCCGGGAGCACCGCCCTTCCCGGCGCCGTCACCCCCGCAGCCGGTGAGCACGAGCGAAGCCGCAAGGGCGGTCGCGGGCAGGGCAATTCGGTGGATACGCATCAAAGCGGGCCGTCCTGGCAGCAGTTGGCGGAACCTCGCAATCCTAGGTACTCCTACCCGGCTCGCCGCCGGCCAAAAATCCCGGCAAGGACAGCCCCGCACCCGTGATCACCCCGGCACGACCGGCGTACGGGACGGGGCGCACCCCGCACGGCCCGGCGCGCGGGACGCCCTCCACCCGCCGGGCCTCAGCCCCCCAGGATCGTGGTGAGGAACTCGCCCGTCCAGGCCAGCAGTTCCCGCCCGACGACCGGCTTGCCGCCGATCTTCCCGGCGGTGGGGCGCGGCACCAGGATCTGCCGGGTCGCCGCCTTGATGACCGTACGGGGGTGCAGCCGCTTGAGGCGCAGCTCCTGCGACTCCCTCAACTCCACCGGCGCGAAGCGGATGTTGGGGCCCTGGAGCACGATCTCGCCGACCCCGCAGGCGCGGGCCAGCATCCTGAGGCCCGCGACCAGGAGCAGGTTCTCGACCGGCTCGGGCAGCTTGCCGTACCGGTCGGTGAGCTCCTCGCGCACCGCCTTGACGTCGTCCTCGGAGTTGGCCGCGGCGATCGCCCGGTAGGCCTGGAGGCGCAGCCGCTCGCCCGGCGCGTAGTCGTGCGGGACATGCGCGTCGACCGGCAGCTCGATCTTCACTTCGAGCGGCGCCTCCTCCTGCTCGCCGCCCTCCATCTGCGCCCGGTAGTCGGCGACGGCCTCGCCCACCATGCGGACGTACAGGTCGAAGCCGACGCCCGCGATGTGCCCGGACTGCTCGCCGCCGAGCAGATTGCCCGCGCCCCGGATCTCCAGGTCCTTCATCGCCACATACATGCCCGCGCCCATCTCGGTGTGCTGGGCGATCGTGGCGAGCCGCTCGTGCGCCGTCTCGGTCAGCGGCTTCTCCGGCGGATACAGGAAGTAGGCGTAACCGCGGTCGCGGCCCCGGCCCACCCGGCCGCGCAACTGGTGGAGCTGGGAGAGGCCGAAGTTGTCGCCGCGCTCCACGATCAGGGTGTTGGCGTTGGAGATGTCGATGCCCGACTCGACGATCGTCGTCGAGACCAGCACGTCGAACTTCTTCTCCCAGAAGTCGACCACCACCTGCTCCAGCTGGCTCTCGCCCATCTGCCCGTGCGCGATCTGGATGCGCGCCTCGGGCACGATCTCGCGCAGCCGCGCCGCGGCCCGGTCGATGGACTCGACCCGGTTGTGGATGTAGAAGACCTGGCCCTCTCGCAGCAGCTCGCGCCGGATGGCCGCGCCGATCTGCTTCTCCTCGTACGGCCCGACGAAGGTGAGGACGGGGTGGCGCTCCTCCGGCGGGGTGGTGATCGTCGACATCTCGCGGATGCCGGTGACCGCCATTTCGAGCGTACGGGGAATGGGGGTCGCGGACATCGTCAGGACGTCCACATTGGCGCGCAGCTTCTTGAGCTGCTCCTTGTGCTCGACGCCGAAGCGCTGCTCCTCGTCGACGATGACCAGGCCCAGGTCCTTGAACTTGGTCTCCGAGGAGAACAGCCGGTGCGTGCCGATGACGAGATCGACCGACCCGTCCTTCAGGCCCTCCAGCGTGGCCTTCGCCTCGGTGTCGCTCTGGAAGCGGCTCAACGCCCTTACCACGACCGGGAATTGGGCGTAGCGCTCGGTGAAGGTGCCGAAGTGCTGCTGCACCAGGAGCGTCGTCGGCACCAGGACCGCGACCTGCTTGCCGTCCTGGACGGCCTTGAACGCGGCGCGCACCGCGATCTCGGTCTTTCCGTAGCCGACGTCGCCACAGATCAGCCGGTCCATCGGGACCGTCTTCTCCATGTCCTCCTTGACCTCGGCGATCGTGGAGAGCTGATCGGGGGTCTCCGCGTACGGGAACGCGTCCTCCAGCTCGCGCTGCCAAGGAGTGTCCGCGCCGAAGGCGTGGCCGGGCGCGGCCATCCGGGCCGAGTACAGCCGGATCAGGTCGGCGGCGATCTCCTTGACGGCCTTCTTGGCGCGCGCCTTGGTCTTGGTCCAGTCGGCGCCGCCCAGCCGGTGCAGCGTCGGGGCCTCGCCACCGACGTACTTGGTCACCTGCTCCAACTGGTCGGTGGGGATGTAGAGCCGGTCACCGGGCTGGCCGCGCTTGGCGGCCGCGTACTCGACCAGCAGGTACTCGCGGGTCGCGTTCTGCACCGTGCGCTGCACCATCTCGATGTAGCGGCCCACACCGTGCTGCTCGTGCACGATGTAGTCGCCCACCTCCAGGGTGAGCGGGTCGATGGTCTTGCGGCGGCGGGCCGGCATCCGGCCCAGGTCCTTGGTGGCGGTGCGCTGGCCGGTGAGGTCGGTCTCGGTCAGGACGGCCAGCTTGAGCGCGGGGTCCAGGAAGCCGAAGTCGATGGCGCCGCACGTCACCTGGACCACCGACGGGGTCAGCTCGTCGAGCTCCGCGTCGAGCCGGGCCGCGATGCCCTCGCCGCCGAGCACCTCGACGGTGCGCGAGGCCGGGCCGTGGCCCGCGGTCACATACACCGTGCGCCAGCCGTCGGCGAGCCACTGCTTGGTGTCGGCGAGCGCCCGCTGGGTGTCGCCCCGGTAGCTCTCGGGGGCGTGCATGCCGAGCTTGAGGGTTTCGTCGTCCAGGTCGGCGTCATCGGCGGCGAACGGCGACACCGACCACCACATCATGTTCAGCTCGCGGGCCCGGTCGCGGACGTCGGCGATGCCCCACAGCGAGGCCGCGTCCACGTCGATGGGCGCCTGGCCTCCGCCCGCGCTGGCCGCCCAGGACGCCTGGAGGAACTCCTGGCTGGTGGCGACCAGGTCCGCGGCCCTGGTCCGCACCCGCTCCGGGTCGCACACCACGGCCATCGCGCCCTGCGGCAGCACGTCGATGAGCAGCTCCATCTCGTCGACCAGGACCGGGGCGAGGGACTCCATGCCCTCCACCGCGATCCCCTCGGCGATCTTCCCGAGCAGCTCGCCGAGCTCGGGGTGCTGCTCGGCGAGGGCGGCCGCGCGGGTACGCACCTCGTCGGTGAGCAGCAGCTCACGACAGGGCGGCGCCCACAGACCGTGCTCGGCGACCTCCAGGGAACGCTGGTCGGCGACCTTGAAGTAGCGGATCTCCTCGACGTCGTCGCCCCAGAACTCCACGCGCAGCGGATGTTCCTCGGTCGGCGGAAACACATCGAGGATGCCGCCTCGGACCGCGAACTCCCCGCGCTTCTCGACGAGTTCGACCCGGGCGTACGCGGCGGCGGCGAGCCCCTCGACGATCTCGTTCAGATCGGCGGACTGCCCGGACCGCAGGGAGACGGGCTCCAGATCCCCGAGCCCCTTGACCTGCGGTTGCAATACGGACCGGATGGGTGCGACGACGACGCTCACCGGGCCGGCCGAGGGGTCGTCCTTGCTGGGGTGGGTCAGCCGGCGCAGCACGGCGAGGCGACGGCCCACGGTGTCGCTGCGCGGCGAGAGGCGTTCGTGCGGCAGCGTCTCCCAGGACGGGTACTCGACGATCTCCTCGGCCGGCAGCATCGAGCGCAGGGCGGCGGCCAGGTCCTCGGCCTCGCGGCCGGTGGCGGTCACGGCGAGCACGGGGCGGCCCGCCTCGCGCGCCAGCGCGGCGATCGCGAAGGGGCGGGCGGCGGGCGGGCCGACCAGGTCGAGGTGGGTCCGGTGGCCGTCGGTGGCGGCCCTCACCGCTTCGGCGAGCGCGGGGTCTCGTACGACGGCATCCAGCAGACCGTGCAGGCTCATGAAGGGCATCCATCCCGGGGAGTGGGCAACGCGAACCGCCCGACACGTCGTACGGGCCGGGGTCCTCCAGCGTACGACGCCCCACCCCCAGCCGCCTCCGCGTCCCCGCGTCCCCCTCCACGGCCCCGCCCGCCCCGGCCCACCCGCGCCCTCACCCCGGGGCCGCGTGTCGCGCAGTTCCCCGCGCCCCTTAACCCCCTCTCGCCTGCGGACCGTGGTCGCTTCTCGCGCAGTTCCCCGCGCCCCTAACCCCCTCTCGACTGCGGACCGTGGTCGCTTCTCGCGCAGTTCCCCGCGCCCCTTAGCTGCTCGGTGCCGGCCCGCATCGGGCACCTCAGCCCGTCCGGCGATTGAGGACGAGCGCCGTTCAGGCGCGATACGGGGTCTGGGGCGGAGCCCCAGAGGGCGGGTGGTGGGGAAAGTTGGGGTGGGGTGTCAACCGGGGGGAGGGTTCGGGGGGTATACCCCGTGAGACCCAGCCAGCATCAGGAGCCGCATTGACCGACCCCGAGTTCGAGGAGTTCTACGCGCACTCCGTGAAACCGCTGGTCGGCCAGGTGTACCTGATGACCGGCGACCTCCACGAGGCCCAGGACGTAGTCCAGGAGGCCTTCGTCCGGGCCTGGTCCCGCCGCGCGAGGCTGGACGCGGGCGCGGGCCCGGAGGCCTGGGTGCGTACCACCGCGTGGCGACTCGCGGTGAGCCGCTGGCACCGGGGCCGCCGCACCGCGGAGGCGTGGCGCCGCCACACCCGGACGCACCCCGCCGAGGCCCCCGCCCCGGACCCCGGCACCGTCGCCCTGATCGACGCCCTGCGCGGCCTGTCCGACCGCCAGCGCCGGGTCGCCGTACTGCACTACGTGTGCGACCTGAGCGTGGACCAGGTCGCCCACGAGACCGGCATCTCCGCCGGCACCGTCAAGACGCACCTTTCGCGCGCCCGGGCCGCCCTCGCGCCCCGTCTCCTGGAGGAACACGGTGTCTGACCGCCACCGGGACGAGGAGTCCCTGGCCCGCGCCCTGAAGCGGGCCGCCGACGCGGGCGGCCGCGCCTGCCTGCCCGAACCCGCCGACCGCGTGGCCGCCCGGGGGCTGCGGCGCCGCCGGCGCAACGCGGCCGCGCTCGCCGCCTGCGCGGTGTGTCTGCTCGCCGGGTCCGGCGCCGCGCTGGGCCTGCGCCTCCAGCAGAGCGAACCGGCCCCGCCCGCGTCCGTCCCCACGTACGGCTCGCCCTCCCCGGGGGACGGCTCGGGCACGCCGTCGCTGCGGCCCAGCCCCTCCTTCTCCGGCTCGTCGGAGTCGGAGTCGGGGCCGGCCTCGGCCTCGGCCTCGACGGACAGCGTCACCGCGACCCCCTCCGGCCTCTTCCCCTCCGCCTCCTCCCGCTACGGCTCCCCCACTCCGTCCCTGTCCGCACCCCCGTCCGGCTCCTCCGTCACCCCGACCACCCCCGCCCGCTGAAGTCCCCGCTCAATCAAGGAGCACCGCCCGTGTCCGGAGTTCTCCTCGCCCTGCCCGACGCCGCCTCCCGCAGGGGTGGCGAGGGGCCGCAGGCGGACGGGGGCCGCGCGGCGCCCCCGCACATACGATCGCGGCCGGCAGCCGATCCGTATCTGCTCGCCGCCGCGTTCTTCGCCGCGTACACCGCGCTCAGCGTCCTGCGGTACCGCCGGATGGAGACCCTCTCCTGGGACCTGGGGATCTTCGAGCAGGTGGTCCGCGCCTACGCCCACCTCCAGGCGCCCGTCGCCGATCTGAAGGGGCCGGGCGCCAATGTCCTCGGGGACCACTTCAGCCCGGTCACCGCCCTGCTCGCCCCCGCCTACCGGCTGTTCCCGACCCCGGTCACCCTGCTCGTCGCCCAGGCCGCGCTGTTCGCGCTGGCCGTCGTTCCCGTGACCCGCGCCTCGGCCCGGCTGCTCGGACGCGGGCCCGGGCTCGCGATCGGCGCCGCCTTCGGGCTCTCCTGGGGCATCCAGCGCGCCGTCGACTTCGACTTCCACGAAATCTGCTTCGCCGTCCCCCTGATCGCCTTCGGCCTGGAGGCCGTACTGCGCGGGCGGTGGCGGGCGGCCCTGCTGTACGCGCTGCCGCTCACCCTGGTGAAGGAGGACCTCGGACTGACCACGGCCGCGATCGCCGTCGTGGTCGCGGTGCGCGCCCGTCGCACCGCGCCGCGGGTCGTGCGCGGGGCGGCCCTCGTGGCCGCGTTCGGCGCGGTGGCCACCCTGGTCACGCTCACCGTCGTCATCCCCGCGTTCAACTCCACGGACACCTACGACTACTGGGAGAAGATGAGCGACGGCGCGGGCCCGTTCGCCGCCTGGGACGTCAAGCTCCGCACCCTGCTGTGGACGCTGGTCCCCACCACCGGGCTCCTCGCGCTGCGCTCCCCGCTGCTGCTCGTCGCGCTGCCCACCCTCGGCTGGCGCTTCCTGTCCTTCGACGACCACTACTGGTCGACCGACTGGCACTACAGCGCGGTCCTGATGCCGGTCCTCGCGCTCGCCCTGGCCGACGCGGTGGCCACCGCGCGCACCAGCCCCCGGCCCTGGCTGCGCTCGTACGCCCGCGCCCTGCCCGGCTGTGCGGCGGCCGCCGCCCTCGCCCTGACGCCTTCGCTGCCCCTGGCCGCCCTGACCGAGCCGGCCGCGTACCGCACAAGCCCTCAAGTGACAGCGGTGGAGAGGCTGTTGGCGAGGATCCCGGACGGGGCGACGGTCGAGGCGGACATCGGGCCGATCGCCCGCCTCACCTCCCGCTGCCGCGTCTTCTGGGTGGGCGCCGCGCGCCCGGTGACGCCCCGCTACATCGCCATCGACAACTCCGACGGCTGGGCGGGCGACCCCGTCCAGTACGCGAAGAGCCTGCACCCCGGCGCCGTGTACACGGTCACCGGGGTGGCAGGGGGTTACGTCCTGCTCGAACTCGGTCCGTAGCCGATCGGCCCGGCCCGTCGGCGCTAGTCCGTGGCGATCGCGTTCAGTACGTTCATCCGGCCCGCACGGAACGCCGGGACCAGCGCGGCGAACAGGCCGACGAACGCGGAGGCCACGAACACGGTGACGATCGTCGACCACGGTATGTCCAGGACGCCCATGCCCTCCAGGGCCAGCAGCTTCTGCGCCGTGGTGCCCCAGCCCAGGCCGAGCCCGAGGCCGAGCAGCGCGCCGAACAGGGCGATCACCACCGACTCCAGCCGGATCATCCGGCGCAGCTGCCGGCGCGAGAGGCCGATCGCCCGCATCAGGCCGATCTCCCTGGTCCGCTCGACCACCGACAGGGCGAGGGTGTTCACCACGCCCAGCACCGCCACGATGATGGCGAGGGCGAGCAGCCCGTACACGATGTTCAGGAGCTGACCGACCTGGTCCTTCAGGTCCTGCTTGAAGTCGGTCTGGTTCTGCACCTTGTACTGGGGATAGGCCTTCAGGGACGCCTTGAGCGCGGCGTAGGCCTCCGTGGCCCTGCCGTCCTCGGCCTTGGCGAACATGTTCGTGTTCTTGGGCATCCGGTCGGTCGGCAGATACTGCTCGACGGTCGTGATGGCGGTGTACATCGCGCCCTTGTCGATGTTGGTGTCGTCCGAGGTGATCGCCGCGACCTTCAGCCGCGCGGTGCTGCCGCCCTTGAAGGCGACGCTCACCGTGTCACCGACCTTGACGCCGTGCTCCTTGGCGTAGGTGTCCCCCACCGACATCGCGCCCTTGCCGTACGCAGCCGCCAGGTCGCCGGCCACCGTCTTGCGCCGCACGTCCTGCTGGTAGGTGGCGTCGGCGGCGGTGACGTTGCCGCTGACCGACTTGCCGTCCGGGGCGGTCAGTCGGGCGTCCACCATCGTGTAGTCGGTGACGTGGGCGAGGCCCGGCGTCTTCTTCACGGCGTCGGCCGCCCGCGGCACGATGGGCTGCTGGCCGTTGGAGGAGACGATGAAGTCCGCGCCGACCGACTTGTCGAGCTCGCTGGTGGCCGAGGCGACCATCGAGGAGCCGACCACCGCGAGGCAGGCCACCAGGGCCAGCCCGATCATCAGCGCCGCGCCCGTCGCCCCCGTACGCCGCGGGTTGCGCAGCGCGTTGCGCTCGGCCATCCGCCCCACGGGGCCGAACATCCGCAGAATCACCGCGCTGATCACCCGCACCACGACACCCGCGAGCAGCGGTCCGATGACCACGAAGCCGATCAGGGTGAGGACGACACCGAGGGCCAGCAGGCCCGAACCGGGCGCCGCGTCCGAGGAGTTGGCGGCGCCGAACAGGGCGGCGGTGCCCGCCGCGGTCAGGATGAGACCGAGGGTGGCCCGGATCGCGCCGGCCTTGCCGTCGGCCGGGGTGCCCGCGTCGCGCAGCGCGGCCATCGGCGAGATCTTGCCCGCCCGGCGGGCCGGGACATAGGCGGCGACGACGGTGACCACGACGCCGAGGGCGAGGCCGGCCACCGGAGTGGTCCACTTGAGGGTGAGGTCGTCGGTGGACAGGTCCATGCCGATGAGGCCCATCAGCTTCATCAGGCCGACCGCGAGGCCGACGCCCGCTCCGACGCCGAGGACGGAGCCGAACACGCCGAGCAGCAGGGCCTCCACGAGCACCGAGCGGTTGACCTGCTTGCGGCTGGAGCCGATGGCGCGCATCAGGCCGATCTCACGGGTGCGCTGGGCGACCAGCATCGAGAACGTGTTGATGATGAGGAAGATGCCGACGAGGAAGGCGATCCCGGCGAAACCGAGCATCGCGTACTTCATCACGTCGAGGAACGAGCCGACGCTGTCGCGGCCCGCGTCCTTCGCCTCCTGCGCCGTCTGGAGCTTGTAGGAGCCCGAGCCGAGCGCGGCCGCCACGTCCCGCTTGAGCGCACTGTCGCTGACGCCGTCCGCGGCGGTGACGTTGATCTGGGTGAACTGGCCGGTGGCGCCCAGCAGTTGCTTCTGGGCGGTCGCGGTGTCGAAGTAGACGACGGCCGCGCCGGGGTTGGTCACCTTGAAGGTGGCGATGCCGGTGATCTTCGCGGTGAAGTCGCCGGTGACGGCGATGGTGCGCAGCTCGTCGCCGATCCTGAGGTGGTGCTTGTCGGCGGTGTCGGCGTCGACCATCATCTCGGTCGGCCCGCGCGGGGCGCGGCCCGAGGTGATCGCCATCGCCTTGAGGTCGTTGCCGGTCCAGTTGCCGGCGATGGTCGGGGCGCCGGTGGTGGAGCCCATGTTCTCGTTCCCGGCGTCGACCACGGTGACGTTGGTGCTGGTGACGGCGCCCTCGGCGCCGCGTACCCCGGACACCTTGGCGATCCGCTCGACGAGCGCGGCGGGCAGCGCCTCGGGCTTGCCGGTCCCCGAGGGGGCGCCGTCGGCGGAGGCCGACTTGGGGCTCACGGTGACATCGGACGCGGTCGCCGCGAACAGCTTGTCGAAGGTGGTGTTCATGGTGTCGGTGAAGACGAGCGTGCCGCACACGAACGCCACCGACAGCAGGACCGCGACGGCCGAGAGCGCCATCCGCCCCTTGTGCGCGAGGACATTGCGCACCGAGGTCTTGAGCACGCTCACGACGTCCGCCCCCGCGCGTCGAAGTCCTTCATGCGGTCGAGGACGGCGTCGGCGGTCGGCCGGAACATCTCGTCCACGATGCGGCCGTCGGCCAGGAAGACCACCCGGTCCGCGTAGGAGGCGGCCACCGGGTCGTGGGTGACCATGACGATCGTCTGGCCCAGCTCGTCGACGGAGCGGCGCAGGAAGCCCAGCACCTCGGCGCCCGCCCGCGAGTCCAGGTTTCCGGTCGGCTCGTCACCGAAGATGATCTCCGGCTGGGACGCCAACGCCCGTGCCACGGCGACGCGTTGCTGCTGGCCGCCGGAGAGCTGGGTGGGCCGGTGCTTCAGCCGCCCCGCGAGCCCCACGGTCTCCACCACGCGCGCCAGCCACTTCTCGTCCGGCCGGCGGCCCGCGATGTCCATCGGCAGCGTGATGTTCTCCAGGGCGTTCAGCGTCGGCAGCAGGTTGAATGCCTGGAAGATGAAGCCGATCCGGTCCCGGCGCAGCTCGGTCAGCCGCTTGTCCTTGAGCCCGGTGATCTCGGTGTCGTCCAAGTAGATCTGGCCGCTCGTCACGGTGTCGAGCCCGGCCAGGCAGTGCATGAGCGTGGACTTGCCGGAACCCGAAGGCCCCATGATCGCGGTGAACTGCCCGCGCGCCATGTCGACGTCGACCCGGTCCAGGGCCACCACCCTGGTCTCGCCCGAGCCGTACGCCTTCACGACCTGGCGGGCCCGCGCCGCGACCGCCGTACCCCCTCCAGTGCCCCCGTGTCGAGGAATGGTCACAGCCGTAGTCACGGTGATTCTCCTAAGTCTTCTCCCCGCCGGTCGCCGGCGAACGCCGACGCCCCCATCGGCGTACATCCACGGTAGGGAGCCGACCCCGCCCGCCACCTCCTCCGCCGGGACGAACGCCCCCTCCCCCCAAGTAGGGCCCGTCCCCTAAGGGGTCTCCGCCCCAGGTATCGGTACGTGTCAGGGCCGCCTCCACCCCTGCCGCGGCTCCAGGCCCGGGTGAGAAGGTGAAGCCCCCATATACGTGCCCAGTGAAGGGATTTCGGTGAGCGTCTTCGACGAAGCACCCGGCACCGACGCGGCGATACCCGGCGGGGCTCCGGACGCCGTGCCCGCGCGCGGCCGCGGCCCGGTCGTCGCCGCCCTCATGATGGGCATGGCCCTGGCCGCGCTCGACGGCACCATCGTCTCCACGGCCGTCCCCCAGATCGTCGGCGACCTCGGCGGATTCGCCGTCTTCTCCTGGCTGTTCTCCGGCTATCTGCTCGCCGTGACCGTCACCCTGCCCGTCTACGGCAAGCTCTCCGACACCTTCGGCCGCAAACCCGTCCTCATCGCCGGCGTCATCGTCTTCCTCACCGGCTCCGTGCTCTGCGCGTTCGCCTGGAACATGGCCGCGCTCATCGCGTTCCGCATCGTCCAGGGCCTGGGCGGCGGCGCGCTCCAGGGCACCATCCAGACCATCGCCGCCGATCTGTACCCCCTCAAGGAACGCCCCAGGATCCAGGCCCGGCTGTCCACCGTCTGGGCCGCTTCCGCCGTCGCCGGGCCCGCGCTCGGCGGCCTCCTCGCCGAGAGTGCCGGCTGGCGCTGGATCTTCCTCATCAACGTGCCCGTCGGCATGATCACCCTGTACCTCGTCGGCCGGTACTTCACCGAACCCGCCCGCACCGCCCCCGCCGGCCGGCCCCGCGTCGACTGGGCCGGGGCGCTGTGCGTCTTCGCCACCGGCGCCCTGCTCCTGACCGCCCTCGTGCAGGGCGGGGTCGCCTGGGCCTGGTTCTCGCCGCCCTCGCTCGCCCTGTTCGCGGGCAGCGCCGGCTGCGCGGCCCTCACCGTGTACGTGGAGCGCCGGGCCGCCGAACCCGTCATCCCCGGCTGGGTGTGGCGCCGGCGCACCATCGCCGCCGTCAACCTCGCCCTCGGCGGGCTCGGCCTCCTCATGGTCGCCCCGACCGTGTTCCTGCCCACCTACGCCCAGTCGGTCCTCGGCCTGAACCCGACCGCCGCCGGATTCGTCCTGTCCGTGATGACGCTGAGCTGGCCGCTGTCGGCCGCCCTCTCCAGCCGCCTCTACACCCGCATCGGCTTCCGCGACACCGCCATCACCGGCATCACGCTCGCCCTCCTCATCCTGCTCGCCTTCCCCCTGCTGCCCTTCCCCGGCCGGGCCTGGCAACCCGCGCTGCTCATGCTGCTGCTCGGCGGGGCGCTCGGCCTCTTCCAACTCCCGCTGATCGTCGGCGTCCAGTCGACGGTGGGCTGGTCCGAGCGCGGCACCACGACCGCGTCCGTCCTGTTCTGCCGCCAGGTCGGCCAGTCGGTCGGCGCGGCCCTGTTCGGCGCCGTCGCCAACGCCACCCTCGCGGCGCGTCTGGCCCACGCCCCCGGGCCGGGGCCGACCGGCGACCTCGACTCCGTCGCCCATGCCCTGCGCCACCCGGCGGACCTCAGCGCCGAGGCGGCGGACGTGCTGCGGCGGGCGGTGGCGAGTGCGGTCGACCACGTCTACCTCGGCGCCGCGCTGGCGGCCACCGCCTCCCTCCTCGCCCTCCTGACCCTGGCCCCCCGCCGCTTCCCCACCCTGGACCACCCCGCCCGGGGCTCCGCCCCAAACCCCGATCGCGCCTAGGGGCGCTCGCCCTCAAACGCCGGACGGGCTGAAGGCGCGGCCCTGTTAAGGGGCGCGGGGAACTGCGCGAGAAGCGACCACGGTCCGCAGCCGACAGCGGGGTTGCTTGGGGCTCCGCCCCAAACCCCGTCGCGCCTAAAGGGCGCTCGCCCTCAAACGCCGGACGGGCTGAAGGCGCGGCCCTGTTAAGGGGCGCGGGGAACTGCGCGAGAAGCGACCACGACCCGCAGCCGACAGCGGGGTTCCTTGGGGCTCCGCCCCAAACCCCGTCGCGCCTAAAGGGCGCTCGTCCTCAAACGCCGGACGGGCTGAAGGCGCGGCCCTGTTAAGGGGCGCGGGGAACTGCGCGAGAAGCGACCACGGTCCGCAGCCGACGGCGGGGTTCCTTGGGGCTCCGCCCCAAACCCCGCATCGCGCCCGAACGGCGCTCGTCCTCAAACGCCGGACAGGCTGAAGTGCCGACCAGCACCGAGCAGTTAAGGGGCGCGAGGAACTGCGCGAGAAGCGAGCACGGTCCGCAGTGAAGGCGCCCCAGCACCGGCGCTGTTAAGGGGCGCCGGGAACTGCGCGAGAAGCGAGCACGACCCGCGGACGACGGCACGGTTGCCCGGGGTGCGCGACGCGGACGCGTCAGCTCTCCTCCGCCGCCCGCCCCGTCAGCGTCGCCAGACTGTTGCGTACATGCGTCATGTGCGCCTGAACCTCCTCCCGCACACCCGCATGCTCCCGCAGCACCCGCTCCGTCTCCGCCGCGATCCGGTCCGCGTGGGCCCGCGCCGTGGAGACCAGCTCGGCCGCGCGCGCCTCCGCGGCCTCCTGGGTGCGGCGCGCCTCGTCCTCCGCCGCGGCGAACGCGCGCCGCGCCTCGTCGAGGGTCGTCTGCGCGGCCGCGGTGAGTTCGGCGAGGCGGGACTCCAACTCGGCCTCGCGCCCGGCCCGTTCACGCTCGTCCGCCGCGAACGCCTCGGCGCGCTCCTGGTCCTGCCCGGCCAGATACGTCTCGCAGCGCCGGCGCATCCCGTCCAGTTCGTCGGCCGCCTCCTCGCGCCACTCCTTGGCCTGCGCGCGGGCCGCGTCCCGCAGCGCGTCCGCCTCGGTACGGGCCGTGAGCAGCGTCCGCTGCACCCAGGCCTCGGTCGCCGCCAGCAGGGCCTCGCTGCGCGTGCGCGCCGCGTCCCGCAGCGCCCGCCCCGCCTCCTCGGCGGCCCGTACCTGCCCGGCCGCGTCCTCCTCCGCGCCGGCCCGTACCGCGTCGGCCTCCTCGACCGTCAGCGCGAACAGTGACGCGGCCCGCTCGCCCAGCACGTCGTACGTCTGCGGGGCGAGGCCCGCGACCTGTTCACCGAGGGCGGTGGCCTGGGCGCTCATCTGCTTGGCGAGGACGGTGAGCCGCGCGGCCCGCTCCCACGCCGCGTCCCGCTCCCCCGAGATCCGGGCCAGGGTGCGGTCGACCTGGTCGGGACGGTAGCCACGGCCCCGGCCGAACCCGAACGGCTGCGCCGGCGGTGGCGTCGATGCTGCGCTCATCCTGAAGCCTCTCTCCCGCACCACTGGCGACCCGGTACCCGTTGTGGCGGCCCGGCGGGCTCGTCGGGCCGCCCGGCGCTCATCCTGGCCGATCGAAGCGAAATGGTCATAACGCGACACTCCGCCCACACGGCACGGTCAAGGATGCGTCAATCACCGCCAAAAGCGGGAATCACCCGGGTGCCACACGCCGAGGCGCCCACCGCGACCCGCACGGTGAGCGCCTCGGTACGGCCAGGACGACGGTCAGAGCAGCCCGTCCCACATCTGCTCGAGCAGCACCGACCACCAGCTCTCCGGCGACGCCAGCGCCGCCGGGTCCAGCGCCGCGAGCTGGGCCTGGAAGTCGACGGTCCAGCGGCCCGCCTGCTCGGGGTTGAGCCCGAACCGCAGCCGCCACATCCGGCCAAGGAGCGCCAGCGACCGTACGAACTCGGGCAGCCCCGAGTTCACGAACTGCGGCGGCACCGACTGCCCGCCGGGACCCGCCTCCACCGGCACCGCCACGATGTTCGCGGTCCCGTACTGGACACAGATCGCCCGACCGAAGTCCGAACCCATCACCAGATACGAACCCGCGTCCGCGGCCGGCTGCACACCGCGCTGCTGCGCGAGCTCCGCCAGCGTCGGCACCGGCTGCCCGGGCACGGCCTGCGCCCAGAAGAACGGACCGAAGTCCACCGGAAGCCCCGCCCACACCAAGGTGACCGCCACGACCTCCGGCACACCCTGACGCGACACGGCCCGCTGATCGAAACGGAACGTGCCCTGCGGGCCGAACGCCCCCGCCAGCTCGTGCGCCACACCCTCCGGCGGCAACGGGGGCAGCGGCTGCACCGGAACGAGCGGCGCCCGTACCGGCTGAGGCCGTGCAGGACCGTCCGCGACCTGCGCCAACTCGCCCTGGTGGGTGAGCAGATGCTGGACACCCTGCCGACGCGAACCGTGGTCCTTGCCGTACGGAGCCACATGCGTGATCCGCACCTGCGGCCACTGCTCACGGATCATCCGCGCACAGTAACCACCCGGCAGCTCGCACGACTCCAACTCCGTGTGCAGCTCCAGAACATGGTCCGCGGGCACGTTCATCGCCCGCAGCTCATGGAAGATCTGCCACTCCGGGTGCGGAGTGCCCGGCGCCGACCGGCGGATGAGCTGCTGCTCGGACCCGTCGGGCGCGCGGTAGCGCAACACCGCCTGGTACCCCGGCCCCACCGTCGGCAGCCCCGCCGGGGGCTGCTGCGGATAGCCGTACGCGGACGGCGCCTGCGGTACGGGGCCGCCCTGCGGCACACCGGGAGGACCGGGCGGCATCGGCGCGCCTGGACCACCAGGACCACCCGGACCACCCGGCATACCCGGAGGACCCGGAGGCATCGGCGCACCCGGGCCACCCTGGCCGCCCGGACCCATCTGCGCGGGACCCGCCAACATCGTCGCGGCCTGATGCACCCCGCCACCGGGCGCACCGGGAGCGGCGGGGGGCTGCGGGCCACCGGGAGGACCGGGCGGCATCGGCGCACCGGGAGGCCCCGGAGGCATCGGCGCACCCGGGCCACCCTGCCCGCCCGGGCCCATCTGCGCGGGACCCGCCAACATCGTCGCGGCATGGTGCACCCCGCCCGGCGGCGTACCGGGAGCCCCCGGCGGGCCGGGAGGCTGAGGCGCGCCGGGAGGACCGGGGGGCATCGGCGCGCCCGGGCCACCGGGCACACCTGGCGCACCGGGAGGACCGGGAGGCATCGGCGCACCCGGGCCACCCTGCCCGCCGGGGCCCATCCGGCCCGGATCCGCGAACATCGTGGCCTCCTGGTGCACCTCGCCCCGCGCGGGCGGCGGGGTCGGCGGCCCCGGCGGCAACGGCCCGTCCGGGCCGAGCTGCGACACGAGCTGCGTCGGCAGATAGCCGCCCGCCGGAGCGCCCGGCGGCGGCGTCGAACCCGGCGGCGGAGTGGTCGGCACACCCGGTCGGGCACCCGGAGTCCCCGGCGCGCCCGGCGGCGGCGGAGTCGTCGAACCTCCGCCGCGCGCAGGCCGCGCACCCGGCGGCGGACCGGACGCCTTGCTCGTGGCGGCGTCCGCGATGTCCCCCGTGCCCGAAGGCCCGACCGGACCCGCCGACCGCGCGGGAGCAGACGGGGCCGCCTGCGCAGACGGAGCCACGGGCGGGGCCGGGGCCGCCGGCGGGGAGGCCACACCCTGGGGCGGGCCACCCTGCGGGTCGTACGCGGGCGCGAGCGCGGTCGGCGGCAACTGACTGCCGCCCGCCATCAACGCCGTCTTCGCCTCGGGCAGCACCCTGGGCGGCTCGGCGTCCTCGCCGTCCGAACCCGAGAGCGCCGGCGCGTACACCGTCGCGGGCAGCGGCACCGAACCGTCGTCGGACCCCGCGTTGGTGTCCGTCCCCGCCCACGGCGTACCCCCGGCGGGAGTCCCCCCGCCGGAGACCGGACCCTGGCCCGCAGCCGACGACGCGGCCGCGGGCGCGGGCCACGCGGGCGCGGCCGGCCCGTCGGACGGCTCACCGGCCCCGGATCCCGAGGCACCGTGACCCGCCCCCGGAACACCGGCACCAGCACCAGCACCAGCACCAGCACCAGCACCAGCACCAGCGGGAGTGTCAGCAGCGCTG
The DNA here is from genome assembly GCF_025399895.1 of Streptomyces sp. ASQP_92. Classification (GTDB taxonomy): domain Bacteria; phylum Actinomycetota; class Actinomycetes; order Streptomycetales; family Streptomycetaceae; genus Streptomyces. The sequence continues at coordinate 136,970 of NZ_JAODUA010000012.1, forward strand.
CTGCCCTCGCCCCGGCGGTCCGGGATCCCCAGCCTGTCCGCCGCCTCCTGGAGCCACTCCGGCGGACTCAACAGGAACGACGTCTGGTTCAGGTCGATCCGCGCCGCGGGCTCCGGCGCCGCCGGCGCGTCCTCGGGCACCCCGTACTCCTCCTCGTACCGGCGGATCACCTCACCCACCGGCAGCCCCGGCCACAACGACGCCTCGCCGCTGTCCCGGGCGATCACCAGACGCTGCGCACCGCCACCGCCCGAAGGGCCGTTCTCACGGTCCTCCGCCCACACCACGAAGCCCAGCTCGAACTCCCGCACCCGCACCTCACGGTGCTGGTACGCGGGCACATCGCCATTGATCCACTCTTCCGCGCGCTCCTGCGCCTGAGCGAAAGTCACCATCGGCCGGCTCACTCCCCTACCGAGGTCGTCCCGACGGCGTGCGCGAAGCCGCCGTCCACCATCAGATTCGCCACGGTCTCCAGCTCCGGCGGATTGCCCGCGAGCCGCGCGAGGAACGCGTCGAAATCGTCACCGCAGGGCAGCAGCAGCCGCTCGACCCGCTCGTTCACACTCAGCCCGTCCTGGTCGCGCGCGTCGTCGTAGGCGCAGAACCACACCGAACCGACCACCGAACCCTTCACCTTCACCGCGAGGATCCCGCCCTGCACGAAGGCGACGCCCAGATAGTCCTTGGTGAGGTGATCGCGCAGACACTTGTTGATGTACACCAGGTCATTGACCGCGGCCTCGTCCCGCACCGTGAAGAACGGCTGGTCCACCAGCAGACCCAGCTCCGCGTCGAGCGCCGCGCCCACCGGGGCGCAACCCCCCGCCGCCTTCAGGAACGACCGGTAGGCGCCCGGCAGCCGGTACCCCAAGTCCTCCTCCACACCCAGGAGTTGGGACTCCGTCACCGACACCGCGCCCTTCGGAAGACCGAAGTGCGCGGGCCGCGTCTCCTGCAACGGACGCGTACCGCGCTTGTCGTGCTCCACCGGCGCCGTCGCCAGACCGCCGTAGTGCCGCAGCAGCGCCTTCACCTCGACCGGCACCAGCTCAAGACGACGGCCGCCGGGCACGTGGTGCCACGTCCAGCCGTGCGGCGTCGCCACCGGCGCCACCGTGTCCCACAACTCGTGCCCCGCCGCGGACAGCGCCGCGTTCGCCGACACGTAGTCGGTCAACCGCAGCTCGTCCACCCCGAAACCCTCGGGCGGCTCCGCGATCTCCGCCGCCGCACGGGCGTACGGCGAGAAGTCCGGGAAGCCGGTCTCGTCCATCCGCACCCCACGGGGGTGCCGGGCGGCCCGGACCGGATCCGGGAAGTGCACGACCTGCCCGGCATAGGCCGCGTTCGGTGGCGCGGCGTGCTGCCCGAGCCGACCTGTCGTCATGGCGGTTGCCCCCTGCTGCGTGCTCCTGCGTCCGGCTGATGAGGAACCAGACTATGCGGTGGGGCAATACCGGGGACCGGCCCCGCGATTCGGTCACCAACCGTCACGCCCATATCACCCTGCGCCCGCGACGCGCGGCTTATCACGCCCCAGCTTCCGTACCAGCACGCGCATTTGGCAGGCTGTCCCCGCAACTCGGGGGCGCTGACACGTGCGGCTGAAGCCGCCGCCAGTGGGAGGAACACAGCACCATGCACACCGCACCAGGCGAAACATCAGCAACAAACGCGATCAACGCGACAGACACGGTGAATACGGGCACCGCGCCGCACGAAGCACCGGGCGACCCGCGCCTGCGGTGGAGCGCCACCACGGCCGGCCCCGCGCCCTTACTGCGCCACCGCCGCGACGGCATCCTCCCCGCCATCGCCGCCGCCCTGTCCGTACGCGGCGAAACGCTCACCTGCACCGCGGGCAAAGGCGAACAGCCACCCGTCCTGCACAGCCTCGTCCAGGACTACCTGGACACCCTCACCAGCACCCAACGCGAACGCTTCACCGGCCGCTGCCCCGAAGCGATCCTGCTCTCCCGACACCTGACCGCCGTCGAGACAGGACGCTCCAAACGCGCCCAGCGCAAACCCCTCACCCACGGCGAGGCCCGCCGCTCCCTCAAACACGCGAAGCTCACGGCCCGCCGCATACGCGAGGACGGCGACCCCCTCCACGGCAGCTACGCCCCACCGTGCCGCTCCTGCACGGCCCTGCTGGACCACTTCGGCGTCCGAACGATCGAGCCCTGACGCCGCGGGCCTCCGGCGGGGGTGGGGGCGGGGTACGGGCCCGGTTCGGCCCGGGGTCGGGGTACGGCTCCGACCCGGCTCGGCTCGGACTCCGGCCTTCGGGCCCCGACCTGGCTCGGCTCGGGCTCCAACCTTCGGGCCCCGACCTGGTTCGGGGCCGGGCTCCGGCCCGGGATCGGGGTACGGCTCGGGACTGGGATCGGTACGGCCCGGTTCGGCCTCCAGGTACGGCTCGGGCGCCGGTCCGGTTTGGTCCGGTCCGGTCCCCTTCCGGGATCGGGGTACCACTCGGGCTCCGTCCCTGCGGGTACAGCTACGGCCCCATGTTCCGACCCCGCCCTCGCATCGCTTTACCGGTCCCCTTACCGGCTCCGCACCCACCCACTCCGATCGACCACCTCGGCGTCCTCACCTCAACCGTGGCCGCCGAACCCCCTCACCACCCCGCACGGAAAGGCCGCGGCCGATGCCGGACGTCTCCACCACCCGCTTCCCCGTCCCCGTCGACGCCGCCCTGCGCACCGCGGGCTGGCAGCCCGGGCGCTGGGACATCCGCCAGGCCGAGGCCTGGGCCGACGTCCTGCGCGCCCACACCTCCCCAGCGGGACACCGCCACACGGTCTTCCCCGCCGCCGTGGAGGCCTGGGCCGAATTCGGCGGGCTGCACCTCACGGCCCCGGGCCCCGGACGCCGCAACGCGCCCGCCACCCTGCGCTTCGACCCGCTCGCCGGCCTCCACCTCGCCCGCACGCTGGCCGACCTCGGGCGGGCGCTGGACACCGACATCGCGCCGCTGGGGGAAGAGGGTGATCAGCAGGCCGTCCTGGCGATCGACACCGGGGGGCGGGTGTACTCCCTCGACCACACGGGGGACTGGTATCTCGGGCCCGACATCGACCACGCCCTGACCACGCTGATCACCGGGACGCAGCCGATCCGTCTGACCTCGGGCTGAGGTGGGCGCCGCGCGCCCCCGGCGCCGTCCGGGTGCGGGCCCCGATCGCTTCTCGCGCAGTTCCCCGCGCCCCTGAGCCCCCTTGGGGGGGGCGGGCCGTGCGTGGTTGCTCGCGCCGTTCCCCGCGCCCCTGAACAACTCCGTCTTCGCCCGCGGGCCGTGGTCGCTCTTCGCGCAGTTCCCCGCGCCCCTGAACCCGCTCTCGGCCTGCGGACCGTGCCCGCTTCTCGCGCAGTTCCCCGCGCCCCTTAACTGCTCGGTGCCGGGCAGCGCAGGCATACCCAGCCTGTCCGGCGATTGAGGACGAGCGCCCTTAAGGCGCGACACGGGGTCTGGGGGCGGAGCCCCAGGAGGGCCGGAACCAACCAACCCCGCCGCACGGGCGGGTGGGTGGGAAAACCCCCGCACCGGGGCGGAGCCCAAGACGCTAACCCACCCCCGCCGCCCCATCCGGCAGCACCGCCGACACCCGGAACCCCCCGGACTCCGTCACCCCCGACACAAACACCCCACCCAGCGCCAACACCCGCTCCCGCATCCCCACCAGCCCATTCCCCCCACTGGGCAACCCCGCATCCGCCGTGACCCCATCCGCAGGCCCGTTCTCCACCTGCATCGCGACCTCGGCCTCCCGATACGCCAGCCGCACCATCACCTTCGCGCCCGCCGCATGCTTGTGGACATTGGTCAGCGCCTCCTGCACCACCCGGTACGCCGTCTGCTCCACCAGCGCGTCACACCCCCGCGCCTCCCCCTGCACCAGCAGCTCCACCACCATCCCGGCCTCCCGGGACTGCCCCACCAACGCCTCGATGTCCGCGAGACAGGGCCCCTCCTCCACCGCCGCGGCCGCCGCGGCCGCAGCCGCCCCCACCGCCGCCAGCGGCACCGGATCCAGCCGCACCGCCACCGGCTGCTGATCGGCCCGCAACACCCCGAGCATCTCCCGCAACTCCGTCAGCGCCTGCCGCCCCATGTCACCGACCAGCGCCGCGTTCCGTACCGCCTTCTCCGGATCCTTGCGCGCCACCGCCTGCAACGCCGCCGCGTGCACCACCATCAACGACACCCGGTGCGCCACCACGTCGTGCATCTCCCGCGCGATACGCGTCCTCTCCTCCGTACGCGCCCACTCCGCCCGCTCCTCCGCCCGGTCCGCGAGCAGCGACAACTCCCGCTCCAGCGAATCCGCCCTCTCCCGCAACGACTCCATCAACCGCCGCCGCGCCCCTATATACAGCCCGTACAACAGCGGCGGACCCGTGATCCCGAGCGACATCACCACCGACACCAGCGGCACGTACCAGAGCCCCGGGTCGTAATCACCCCGCGCCACGCTCTGATGCATCCGTACGAACGTGACGATGAACGTCCCCGCCACCGACATCCCCGCCAGCGCCGCAGTGATCCGGCGCGGCACATCCGAGGCGGCCAGCGTGTACAGACCCACCACGCTCAGCAGAAAACCCATGCTGGCCGGGGTCACCGCGATCGACACCAGCACCACGGCGATCGGCCACCGCCGGCGCAACACCAGCGACCCCCCCGCCGCCAGCCCCAACAACACCCCGGCCGGCACCGCGATCCCCGCGTCCCCGGCGAAATTCACACCCTCCAGCGCACACTCCAGCGCGGAGAACACCCCGAGCGAGACATCCAGCACCGCGCTGCGCCTGCGCTCCCACCACCACCAGCCACGGGAGGTCAACCCCGTGGCTTCCTGGTCAGCCCCCGTTGCGGTCATGGCTCCCAGCGTACGGGCGAGCGCGAACGATTTTCCTGCCCCTTGCGCGCGCGGCGCGCAGCACGAAAAGCCGCCGAACACGCCGTAATCCGGCATGGATCCCACGATCCGGTGAATCGTCCCCGAATTCGACCGGGCGTCCGCATTCCGGACGAGCGTGTCCGTATGACATCGACCACACCCGGCAAGTACGCCGACTTCGAAGGCCTGCGCCGCCAGGCGATCGCGCTCCGACGCGAGGGGCTGAGCCTGCGCCAGATTCGCGACCGCCTGCACGTTGACAACAACGACCTCCTCCACCGCCTGGTGAAGGGCGAGCCGCCGCCGGAGTGGACCAAGCGCCCCAACGCCAAGGACGACCTCCGCGACCGTGCCCGCGAACTGCGCACACAGGGCATGACGTACGACCAGATCCAGGTCGAGCTGGGCTGCTCGAAGAGCTCGATATCCCTCTGGGTCCGCGACCTCCCCAAGCCGGACCGCACCCGCACCCCCGAGGAGGCGTCGGCCATTGCCAGGCGGGGGTGGGAGGCGACGCTCGCGCGGCGGGAGGAGGAGCGGCGGACCGCGAAGGAGGAAGCCGCGAGCGACGTCGGGGGCCTGTCCGAACGGGAGCTGTTCCTTGCGGGCGTGGTCCTGTATTGGGCGGAGGGCGCCAAGGACAAACCGTGGGCCCGCCGGGAGTCCCTGAAGTTCATCAACAGCGACCCGAACGTGATCAAGCTCTACCTGGAGTGGCTGGCCCTCCAGGGTGTGGCGCCGGAGCGGCTGCGCCTGTGCGTCAACATCCACGAATCGGCCGACGCCGAGGAAGCCACGCGCTTCTGGGCCGAGCTGACGGGCCTCGGCTCCGAGAGCTTCAACAAGGCGGTCATCAAACGGCACAACCCGAAGACACGCCGGAAGAACACCGGCGAGAACTATCGGGGCTGCCTCGCCATCTATGTACGGGATAGCGTCGATCTGTACCGTCGCATGGAAGGCGCCTGGTACGGCATAGTAGGGGCTGCCCTCGCGACCGGTGAGCCGAAACGGACATAGAGGGCAGACCATCCCAGGTCGTCTAATGGCAGGACAAATGGTTTTGGTCCATTGAATGAGGGTTCGATTCCTTCCCTGGGAGCTCAAAGTTCGGTCCTGACTGTCCCAGTCAGGACCCGCCCGCATTTCCCCAGCCCCCACCCCGATTTCATCCACGAAACCCCCCGGTATCCTTCGGGTGTCCACCCCCCGAAGCCGAAGGGCACCTCCGTGAGCGCAACCCGCCCGGCCGCCGTCGTCGTCCTCGCCGCGGGTGAGGGCACCCGCATGAAGTCGGCCACTCCCAAGGTTCTGCACGAGATCTGCGGGCGCTCGCTCGTCGGCCATGTCGTGGCGGCCGCCCGTGAGCTGGACCCCGAGCACCTCGTCGTGGTCGTGGGCCACGCCCGCGAGCAGGTCTCCGCCCACCTGGGTGCGATCGACGCCGATGTGCGGACCGCGGTGCAGTACGAGCAGAACGGCACCGGGCACGCGGTGCGGATGGCGCTGGAGGAGCTGGGCCAGTCCATCGAGGGCACGGTCGTGGTGGTCTGTGGTGACACCCCGCTGCTGACCGGCGCCACGCTGGCGGAGCTGACCCGTACGCACGAGTCGGACCGCAACGCGGTCACCGTGCTGACCGCCGAGGTCGCCGACTCCACGGGTTACGGCCGCATCGTGCGCGACGACGTCTCCGGCGCGGTCACCGCGATCGTCGAGCACAAGGACGCCACCGACGCGCAGCGTGCGATCCGTGAGATCAACTCGGGTGTGTTCGCGTTCGACGGGGCACTCCTGGCGGACGCGTTGGGCAAGGTGCGGACGGACAACAGTCAGGGCGAGGAGTACCTGACGGATGTGCTGGGGATTCTGCGTGAGGCGGGGCACCGGGTCGGTGCGTCGCTGGCGGGGGATTTCCGGGAGATTCTGGGGATCAACAACCGGGTGCAGTTGGCCGAGGCGCGGCGGTTGCTGAACGACCGTCTGCTGGAGCGGGCGATGCTGGCGGGTGTGACGGTGGTGGATCCGGCCACGACGTTCGTCGATGTGCAGGTGACGTTCGAGCAGGACGCGGTGGTGCTTCCGGGTACGCAGTTGCTGGGTGCGACGCATGTGGCTTCGGGTGCCGAGGTGGGTCCCAACGCGCGGCTGATGAACACGGTGGTGGGTGCGGGTGCCCGGGTCGACAACACGGTGTCGTACGACTCGCAGGTGGGTGAGGGGGCGACGGTGGGTCCGTACGCCTATCTGCGGCCTGGTACGCGTCTTGGTGTGAAGGCCAAGGTGGGTACGTATGTGGAGACGAAGAACGCGACGATCGGTGATGGGTCGAAGGTTCCGCATCTGTCGTATGTGGGGGACGCGACGATCGGGGAGTTCTCGAACATCGGCGCGGCCAGTGTGTTCGTGAACTACGACGGTGAGGCGAAGCACCACACGACGATCGGCTCTCATTGCAGGACGGGTTCGGACAACATGTTTGTTGCTCCTGTCACAGTGGGGGACGGTGCGTACACCGCCGCGGGTTCGGTGATCACGAAGGATGTGCCGCCCGGTTCGCTGGCCGTGGCCCGTGGCCAGCAGCGGAATATCGAGGGTTGGGTGGAGCGCAAGCGTCCGGGAAGTGCTGCCGCGCAGGCCGCTCAGGCTGCGGCCGAGCGTCCGGCCGGGGAGAACTGACCGGATTCGGGTGCGTCTTTCACGGCGTACCGTGATAGGTGCACATATTCGGCTGGCTCGCCGCGAGAGGGACCGCGCGGGTGCAGCAGCATCGAACACGTCTGAGGAGACTGTGCTGTGACCGGGATCAAGACGACCGGCGAGAAGAAGCTGATGCTCTTCTCCGGCCGCGCCCACCCCGAGCTGGCCGAGGAGGTTGCGCACCAGTTGGGTGTGGGCCTCGTGCCGACGAAGGCCTTCGACTTCGCGAACGGTGAGATCTACGTTCGTTTCCAGGAGTCGGCGCGAGGTGCGGACTGCTTCCTGATCCAGAGCCACACGGCTCCGATCAACAAGTGGATCATGGAGCAGTTGATCATGATCGACGCCCTGAAGCGGGCGTCGGCGCGATCCATCACCGTGATCATTCCGTCCTACGGCTATGCCCGTCAGGACAAGAAGCACAAGGGCCGTGAGCCGATCTCGGCGCGTCTGGTGGCCGACCTGCTGAAGACCGCCGGTGCGGACCGCATCCTCACGGTGGACCTGCACACGGACCAGATCCAGGGCTTCTTCGACGGCCCGGTGGATCATCTGACGGCGCTGCCGGTCCTCGCGGACTACGTGGGCGCGAAGGTCGACCGCTCGAAGCTGACGATCGTCTCCCCGGACGCGGGACGGGTGCGGGTCGCCGACCGCTGGTGCGACCGTCTGGACGCGCCGCTGGCGATCGTGCACAAGCGCCGCGACAAGGACGTCGCCAACACGGTGACGGTGCACGAGGTCGTCGGTGACGTGAAGGGCCGCGTCTGCGTCCTGGTGGACGACATGATCGACACGGGTGGCACGATCTGCGCCGCCGCGGACGCGCTGTTCGCGCACGGCGCGGAGGACGTCATCGTGACGGCCACGCACGGCATCCTGTCGGGTCCGGCCGCGGACCGTCTGAAGAACTCCAAGGTGAGCGAGTTCGTCTTCACGAACACGCTGCCGGACCCGTCCGACCTGGAGCTCGACAAGATCACGGTGCTTTCGATCGCCCCGTCGATCGCCCGCGCGGTGCGCGAGGTGTTCGAGGACGGTTCGGTGACGAGCCTCTTCGAGGAGAACTAGCTTGTAGCGCACGGGAGTTGGGGCCGCGTCCGGCATCGGGCGCGGCCCTTCTTCATGCCCGGCCTCATGCCCGGCCTCATGCCCTTCTCCATGCCCGGCCTCAGGCCCGGCCTCACGCCCGGCCTCATGCCCGGCCTCATGCCCGGCCTCCTTGTCAGCCGGTACGCCGTGCTCTGAGCGCGTCGACGGCGATGCGGGCGGCGCGGCCGATGGCGGCGTCGGCCGCGGGCAGGGTGGCGGCGGTGGAGGCGGCGCGGGTGAAGACGGCGACGGCGTAGCGCCCGCCGTCGGGGTATTCGACGACGCCCGCTTCGTGGCGCTGGGTGGGCAGGGTGCCGGTCTTTCCGCTGACGCGTACGTCGTCGAAGGGGAAGCCGGAGGCCAGGCGGTGGCTCCAGGCCTGGACGCCGAGGACGGCGCGCAGTTCCTCCCCCCAGACTCCCCCGCACACCTCGTCCCGCCAGATCGCGGTGAGCAGCGCGGTGATCTCGCGGGGGGTGGACCGGTTGGTGCGATGGGGGTCCAGGACGGTGAGGCGGGCGACGGCGGCGGGGTCGACGAGGGCGGCGGGCCCGCTGGAGCCGGTGTCGTCGACCATCGTGGCGTAGAGCCCGGCCTGGTTGTGGACGGCGAGGGTGCGGGTCAGCCCGAGGGCGGCCATGGCGGCGTTGACGGTGTCGAGGCCGAGGTGGTCCCAGAGGATGTCGGCGGCGGCGTTGTCGCTGACGGCGATGGCGAGGGAGGCGAGGTCGCGCAGGGACAGGCGGGCCGCGTCGCGCATGACGGCGAGTCCGGTGGGGCCGGGGGCGCGGGCGGCCGCGGGGATGTCGACGGGGGTGGTGGGGTCCAGGCGGCCGGCGGCGGCTTCGCGGTAGAGGGTGACGACGAGGCACAGCTTGTGGACGCTGGCGGTGGAGACGGGGGTGTCGGCGGCCAGGGTGACGGTGGTGCCGTGGTCGATGTCGGTGGCGCAGAGGGCTCCGCTGAGGCCGGCGTCGGTGAAGGCGGCGGTGATGCGGCTGCGTACGGGGGTGTTCACAGCGGGAACTCCGATGCGGGGCGGGGGAACAGGCGCCGCGGGGTGGCGGTGGGCCGGAGCCCGGCGTGTTCGCGCAGGACGTCGTGGGCGGCTTCGGTGAACAGGCGGACGGCGGGGCCGTCGCGTCCGGCGGGCCACGCGGTGGAGGTGCGCCAGGTGAGGGGGTTGCCGCGCAGGGGCCGCCAGGTGGTGCCGGGTTCGGGGGCGGGCCGGGGCAGCAGGGCGACGACGTCGGTGCCGGACAGCAGGAGTGCGCGGGTGAACTCGATGCCGGCGACTTCGCGTACGGCGCTGTGGGTGCAGCCGTGGCGGGCGCAGGCGGTAAGGGTCTCGTCGTGCAGGGCGGGGGCGGTGGGGCGCGGGAACAGGACGAGTTCGCGGCCGTCGAGGTCGGCGACGTCGACCTCGGTGTGCTGGGCGAGCGGGTCGTGGTCGGCGAGCAGGGCGCCGAGCGGCTGGTGGAGTTGGGGGCCGAAGCCGAGGCCGGTGGCGGGGCAGGGGTGGCGGACGATTCCGGCGTCGAGGGTGCCGGCGGCGAGTTCGGCGGTGAGTTCGGGGGTGGTCAGTTCGCGCAGGTCGAGTTCGCCGCCGGGGCTGCGTTCGCGGTAGGCGGTGAGGAGGGCGGCGATGGTGGCGCCGCCGAGTTGGGGCGGGACGGCGGCGCGCAGGGTGCCGGCGGCGCCGCCCTGGACGTGTGTGACGAGGGTGCGCAGCCGGTCGGCGGCGTCGAGCAGGGCGTCGGTCTCGGCCAGGACGAGGCGGCCGGCGGGGGTGAGGGTGGCGCCGGCGCGGCCGCGGTCCAGGAGGCGTACGCCGAGTTCGCGTTCCAGGCGCTGGATGCGCTGGGAGAGGGAGGGCTGCGCGACGCGCAGGCGTTCGGCGGCGCGGCCGAAGTGCTGTTCTTCGGCGACGGCGCGGAAGTACCTGAGGTGCAGCAGCAGGTCCATGAACGGCAAGGATAGGCGAACGCCTATGGAACGCGTTCCGATAAGGCATCCCCCGTCTCCCGCCCCTTCGATCCCCACCCTCTCCCGCCCCTTCGATCCCCTCTCTCCCGCCCTTTCGATCCCCCTCATTGATCCAATTGGGCGGTCGGGGGGTGGCCGGGTAGTCTGGGGCAGTTGCTCGGCGAGGGAGGCCGTACCTGAGGTACGGCGGTCCGTTATCGACGCGCTCTTCGTAGCAGGCCAGTCGTGGCCGGGTGACCGCCATTTCTGGATCACTTTTACGAGGAGTGCACATGTCCGAGGTCAAGCTCGCCGCTGAGGTCCGTACCAGCTTCGGCAAGGGCGCCGCCCGCAGCATCCGCCGTGAGAACAAGGTTCCCGGTGTCATCTACGGTCACGGCACCGAGCCGGTCCACGTCACCCTTCCGGGCCACGACCTGCTGCTCGCGCTGCGTACCGCGAACGTGCTGCTGTCCCTGGACATCGACGGCAAGACCGAGCTCGCCATCCCGAAGGCCGTCCAGCGCGACGCCATCAAGGGCTACCTGGTCCACGTCGACCTGCTGCTCGTCAAGAAGGGCGAGAAGGTCACGGTCGAGGTCGCGGTCGAGACCGAGGGCGACCTGGCCCCGGGCAGCTTCCTCGTCGAGAACGTGCTGAACACGCTCTCCGTCGAGACCGAGGCCACCCACATCCCGACCTCCGTCACCGTGTCCATCGAGGGCCTGGAGGCCGGCGCGGCGATCCACGCCAAGGACATCGAGCTGCCGGCGGGCACCACCCTGGCCACCGACCCCGAGGCCGTCGTCATCCAGATCCTCTCGGCCCAGGCCGAGGAGCCGGCCGCCGACGCCGAGGGCTCCGAGGGCGCCGAGGCCTGAGCCGTGCGCTCTGCCTGAGATCCGTGCCGGGCACGGACTTCGACGGGGCGGCGGGCCACACTTGGCCCGCCGCCCCGTTTTCCTGTGTACGCGAGTTTCCCGCGTACGCGATTTTTCCTGTGGACCTGAGTTGACCTGAGTTGGACCTGAGTGAGGAGACGCAGCCCCCATGACGACCGACGCCAACGCCCCCTGGCTGATCGTAGGCCTGGGCAATCCGGGCCCGGAGTACACCGCGAACCGGCACAACGTCGGCTTCATGGTCGCCGACCTGCTGGCCGAGCGGATCGGCGGCCGGTTCAAGGCGCACAAGGCGCGGGCGCAGGTCGTGGAGGGGCGGATCGGTCCGCCGGGCCCGCTGAACCGCCGGGTGGTGCTCGCCAAGCCGATGTCGTACATGAACCTGTCGGGCGGTCCGGTGACGGCGCTGCGCGACTTCTACAAGGTGCCGGTCGCCAACATCGTTGCGATTCATGATGAGTTGGACATCGACTACGGGGTGCTGCGGCTGAAGCTGGGCGGCGGGGACAACGGGCACAACGGTCTGAAGTCCATCACCAAGTCGCTGGGCGCGGACTACCACCGGGTGCGGTTCGGGATCGGGCGTCCGCCGGGCCGGATGCAGGTGGCGGACTTCGTCCTGAAGGACTTCTCCTCGACGGAACGCAAGGAGCTGGGCTACTTCGTGGACCGGGCGGCGGACGCGGCGGAGGCGCTGGTGATCGAGGGGTTGGAGCGGGCGCAGTCCACGTACAACTCCTGAGGCGGGGGTGGTGGGGGCGGTCCGGGTGACCGGATGGTCCGGGTGGGCGGGATGGTCCGGGTGACCGGATGGCCCGGGTGACCGGGGTGGGCGGGGTGCTGGGGGCGCTCGGGCGCCGTCGTCGGGGGGTCGTTTCCGTCGCGCGGGTTTGACCGTGCGCGGTCATTGCCGTCAGGATCGCGCCCCATGACGAAGCGGAGCCGTACCTTCCTGCTGTTCGGGCGCCGGGCCGCGTCGGCGCTGGTCGCCGCGCTGCTCGTGGTCGCCGGGTTCTGGTCGTCGTGGGGCACGGCCCAGCACGTGGTCCTCGCGAAGGGCCGCGACCACGGCACGCTGACGGTGACGGGCTGCGCGGACGACGTGTGCACGGGGGGCTATGTGCCGCGGCCGGGCTCGGCGCCGCACGCCCGCGTGACGATCGCGGAGTCCGTGGCGGCCCACCGGGGCGACCACCTGCCGGTGGTGCTCAAGCCGGGCACGGACGAGGCGGTACGGAGCGGGGTGGCGGGATTCCTGTACGCCTGGCTGCCCCTGGCCGGGGCGCTGCTCCTGGCGTCGTTGCTGATCGCGGGGGGTTTGCGGATGGGGCGGGTGGCGTGGGTGGTGGGGTTGGTGGGGGCGGGGGCGATGGTGTCGGCGTTCATCGCCCTGTAGGCCCGGCGTCCCTGGTGGCCGGGGGTGCCCCGCGACCCCTAGCCCCGCTCCCGGCTTCGGCCGCGGTGACTTCTCGCGCGGTTCCCCGCGCCCCTGAACCCGCTCTCGGCCTGCGGACCGTGCCCGCTTCTCGCGCAGTTCCCCGCGCCCCCAAGGCACCCGCCTCCGGCCGCCGACCGTGCCCGCTTCTCGCGCAGTTCCCCGCGCCCCTGGCCGTGCTGGTGCGGGCCCGCATCAGGGCATTTCAGCCCGTCCGGCGATTGAGGACAAGCGCCGTTCAGGCGCGATGGGGGTCTGGGGCGGAGCCCCAGACAACCCCGCTCTCGGCTGCGGACCGTGCCCGCTACTCGCGCAGTTCCCCGCGCCCCTGGAGGGACCGGTGCTGGCCCGCATCGGGGCATTTCAGCCCGTCCGGCGTTTGAGGACGAGCGCCTTTAAGGCGCGAACGGGGTCTGGGGCGGAGCCCCAGGGCCGCCCCCTCCCGGGCCCCGGAGGGTTTCGGGAAGGGGCGGGGTGGGGGATCAACCCGTGTTGCGCAGCCCCGCCGCAACCCCGTTCACCGTAAGCAGCAACGCCCGCGAAAGCAGAGGATCCGGCGCCTCACCCCGGTCCGCCGCCGCCCGCTGCCGCGCAAGCAGCGCCACCTGAAGGTAGGAGATCGGGTCGAGATAGGCGTCCCGGATCGCGAAGGTCTGCTGCAACGCGGGGTGCGCCCCGAGCAGCTCCTTGCCCCCCGTGATCCGCAAGACTTCCCGCACCGTCAGCTCATGCTCCGCCTCGATCATCGAGAACACGTGCTTCAGCTCGTCCGGCACGAGCGTGTCGACGTAGTGCCGCGCGATCCGAAGGTCCGTCTTCGCGAGCGTCATCTCCACGTTGGAGAGGAAGTTGCGGAAGAAGTGCCACTGCTCGCTCATCTCGTCGAGCACCGCGTCAAGGCCCGCCTCGCGCAGCGCCTTGAGCCCGGAGCCGACCCCGTACCAGCCGGGCACGATCTGCCGGGACTGGGTCCAGCCGAACACCCACGGGATGGCCCGCAGTCCGTCGAGGCCGGCGCCGGAGTCGGGGCGGCGCGAGGGCCGGGAGCCGAGGTGCAGTTCGGCGAGCTGGTCGACGGGGGTGGAAGCGAAGAAGTACGCGGGCAGGTCGGGGTCCTCGACGAGCCGCCGGTAGGCGGAGTGCGCCGCGTCGGAGACGGTGTCCATGGCCGCGTCCCAGCGCGCGAGCGCCTCGTCGGACTGGCGGGGCGCGGTGTGCAGGGCGGACGCCTGGAGGGTGGCCGCGACGGTCAGCTCCAGGTTCTCCCTGGCCAGCGACGGGATGAGGTACTTGTCGGAGATGACCTCGCCCTGCTCGGTGACCTTGATCTCGCCTTCGAGGGTGCCCCAGGGCTGGGCGAGGATGGCGTCGTGCGAGGGGCCGCCGCCGCGGCCGACGGTGCCGCCGCGGCCGTGGAAGAGGCGCAGCCGCACGCCGTAGCGGTGGGCCACGTCGCGCAGCCGGCGCTGGGCGCGGTGGATCTCCCACTGGGAGGTGGTGATGCCGCCGAACTTGGAGGAGTCGGAGTAGCCGAGCATGACTTCCTGGACGTCGCCGCGGAGCGAGACCAGGCGCCGGTAGGAGGGGTCGGCGAGCATCTCGTCGAGGATGACGTCGGCGGCGCGCAGCTCGTCGGTGGTTTCCAGGAGCGGCACGATGCCGATCTTGGCCCAGCCGCCGTGCAGGTCGATGAGGCCGGCCTCGCGGGCGAGGACGGCGGCGGCGAACACGTCGTCGGCGCCCTGGCACATCGAGATGATGTACGACTCGATGACCTCGGGCCCGAACCGTTCGAAGGCTTCCTTGATGGTGCCGAAGACGCCGAGGGTCTTCTCGCCGGCCGCGTCCAGGGGTGCGGGGGTGGGGGCGAGCGGGCGGCGCGAGCGGAGTTCCTTGGCGAGGAGCTTCTGGCGGTACTCGCGCGGCATGTCGGCGTAGCGCCAGGACTCCTCGCCGAGCCGGTCGAAGAGCTGGCCGAGGGCGTGGTGGTGGGCGTCGGCGTGTTCGCGTACGTCCATGGTGGCGAGCTGGAGGCCGAACGCCGCGAGGGTGCGGATCGTGCGGTCCATGCGGCCGTCGGCGAACAGGGCGCCGCGGTGTTCGCGCAGGGAGGTCTGGATGAGGGTGAGGTCGGCGATCAGCTCGGCGGTGCCGAGGTAGTCGCGGCCGGGCTGGTGGGCGGTGCCGTGGGCGAGCCGGTCCTTGGTGTGGACGAGCTTCTGGCGGATCGCGGTGGCCTTGAGCCGGTAGGGCTCCTCGGCGTTGAGGCGCTTGTAGCGGGGGCTGATCTCGGGGAGCGCTTCGAGGTCGGCGTGGAGCGAGTCGAGCAGCTCCTGGGTGGCGCCCGCGTAGCGGATGGAGTTGGAGAGCAGCCCGCGCAGGAAGTCGATCATTTCGAGCGCGTCGTTGATGCCGTGTTCGTGCTGGAGGATCAGCACGTCCCAGGTGACCTTGGGGGTCACGTTGGGGTTGCCGTCGCGGTCGCCGCCGATCCAGGTGCCGAACGTCAACGGGCGGGTGCCGGGCGGCAGTTCGACGCCGACGCGCTCCAGCTCGGCGGCGAGGTCCTCCAGGACGTCGCCGACGGCGCCGGCGTGCAGCTCGTCGAGGTAGTAGATGGCGTTGCGGGCCTCGTCGGCCGGTTCGGGGCGTACGACGCGGAGCTCGTCGGTCTGCCAGATCAGGTCGATGTTCTCGGCCAGGCGCAGGTCGTGGCGGCGCCGGTCGGAGTCGATGACCGGGGTTTCCAGGAGTTCGGCGATGCGGCGCAGCTTGTTGAGGACGGAGCGGCGGGCGGCCTCGGTGGGGTGGGCGGTGAAGACCGGCCGGACGTTGAGGTTCCTGACGCTGGCGCGGACGTGCTCGGCGTCGCCGTCCTTGAGCATGTCGGCGGTGCGGGCGAGCAGGCTGCCCTCGGCGGCGCGGTGGGCGCGCAGCTCACGGCCGCGGTGGACCTGTTCGGCCACGTTGGCGAGATGGAAGTAGGTGGAGAACGCGCGCACCAGCTTGGCGGCGGTCTCGACTTCGGTGCCGCCGAGGAGGTCGGCGGCGGCCTCGCCGTCGCTGCGGGTCAGCGCGCGGACGCGCTCGACGAGCTCCAGGAGCTCGGGGCCCTCCTGTCGGACGAGGGTCTCGCCCAGGAGGTCACCCAGTCGGCGGATGTCGGCGCGCAGCTCGTTGCTGGCGGCGGGGGTCTGGTCGGCACTGCTCACAGGTGCGGCTCCTTGCAGTGTTTGAGCACGTCTGGAGGGTTCTGGAGGCTTGCGGACCGCGCTGTCCGACGAGACACAGGATAGGTGTCCCCTTCCGCCCCGCCGTCACGGGCTCTTGTCCCGGGCCACGGCACTGCCATACTTACGTTGCCGTAGGTTACGCATCCGTAGCCAGGCGATCCCGCTCGTTTTCCTCACCCTGCCGGGGGTACTCCCCAATGACCACCGCTCCCGATCTGTTTCCTCACCCTGCCGGGGGTACTCCCCAATGACCACCACTCCTGATCTGCTGAAGTCGTCCGACGAAGCTCCCCAGCCGTCCGCGACGCTGGGCGGCGAGAACAAACGCTCCATCGAGCAGCTCGCCCTGCTGCTGTTCATCACGGTGCCTTTCGTGGCGCTCCTCGCGGCGGTGCCGCTGGCCTGGGGCTGGGGGGTGAGCTGGCTGGATCTGGGCCTGCTCGTCTTCATGTACTACCTGGGCTGTCACGGCATCACGATCGGTTTCCACCGGTACTTCACACACGGCTCGTTCAAGGCGAAGCGCCCGCTGCGGATCGCGCTCGCGGTGGCGGGCTCGATGGCGGTGGAGGGCCCGCTGGTGCGCTGGGTGGCCGACCACCGCAAGCACCACAAGTTCTCGGACGCGGAGGGCGACCCGCATTCGCCGTGGCGTTTCGGCGAGACGCTGCCCGCCCTGATGAAGGGCCTGTGGTGGGCGCACATCGCGTGGATGTTCGACGAGGAGCAGACGTCGCAGGAGAAGTACGCACCGGATCTCCTGGACGACCCGGCGATCCGCCGCATCTCGCGCGACTTCGTGTACTGGACGATCCTGTCGCTCGCGATCCCTCCGCTGGTGGGGGGTTTGGTGACGATGTCGTGGTGGGGCGCGTTCACGGCGTTCTTCTGGGGCTCCCTGGTGCGCGTCGCGCTGCTGCACCACGTGACGTGGTCGATCAACTCGATCTGTCACGCGGTCGGCAAGCGGCCCTTCAAGTCGCGGGACCGCTCGGGCAACGTGTGGTGGCTGGCCGTGCTCTCGTGCGGTGAGTCCTGGCACAACCTGCACCACGCGGACCCGACGTCGGCCCGGCACGGGGTGATGCGGGGGCAGATCGACTCCAGCGCCCGGATCATCCGCTGGTGCGAGCAGCTGGGTCTGGCCTACGACGTGCGCTGGCCGAGTGCGGCCCGTATCGCCTCCAAGCGGAATGAGGGCGGCCGGTCCCGGCGCAAGGAAAAGGCCGCCGAGGCGGCATGATGGAGGACGTGGCGACCGACTCCAGCACCACCCGTACCACCAGCACCACTGGTTCTCCCCGCTCCGCCGGGGTCCCCGGCTCCGCCGACAAGCCCCGGCGCACCCGAAGGACCCGGATGACCGGGGCCGAGCGCCGGGAGCAGTTGCTGGACATCGGTCGCACGCTCTTCGCCGAGAAGGGCTTCGAGGGCACTTCGGTCGAGGAGATCGCCGCCAAGGCGGGCGTCTCCAAGCCGGTGGTCTATGAGCACTTCGGCGGCAAGGAGGGCCTGTACGCGGTCGTCGTGGACCGCGAAATGCGCTCGCTGCTCGACGGGGTGACGGGCGCGCTGACCGCGGGCCACCCCCGGGAGCTCCTGGAGCAGGCCGCATTCGCGCTGCTCGATTACATCGAGACGTATACGGACGGATTCCGCATTCTGGTGCGCGATTCCCCCGTCGCGCAGTCGACCGGCACCTTCGCCTCGCTGATCTCCGACATCGCCACCCAGGTCGAGGACATTCTGGGTCTCGAGTTCAAGGCCCGTGGATTCGACGCCAAGCTGGCGCCGCTGTACGCGCAGGCGCTGGTCGGCATGGTGGCGCTGACCGGGCAGTGGTGGCTGGACGAGCGCAAGCCCGAGAAGGCGGAGGTCGCGGCGCACCTGGTGAATCTGGCCTGGCACGGTTTGGACGGTCTTGAGCCGAAGCCGCGCCTCATAGGACACCGCAAGCGCTGACCGGGCACCCCTCTCGGACAGAACTGGTCGAGACCAGTCGCGATTTTCACTTCAACCACACAAGAATCGGCGGTAGTCTTCACCCACTATCCCGGGGGGGATTCTCGCCTTTTCTCGCATGCCCCCACCCGTGGCCGCCTTTGTGCCCCCACGGTGTGCGCGCCGCGGCCTTCCGTGTGCCCATGCGACGACATATGCCCAGCGAATCAATTCTCCCCGGGTCACCCGCTTATTCCCATGGGGGGAATTTTGTCCTCTGTGCGCATCCAGCGCGCGAGCCGCCTCGCGGCCTGCACCGCCCTCGTTCTGTCGGCGGGCATGCTGCTCGCCGGGCCGGCCTCGGCCGACCCCACCCCGGCGGGTCAGCACTCCGTCGTGAAGGCGCCGAAGTCCGCCGCTTCCCCGTCCGCCACCCTGGCGCACGACGCGCCCGCGCGCACGGCGCCGAGCAAGGCGCGGCGTTCGGCCGTGGCCGTGGCCGGGCCGCACGCGCCCAAGCCCCGCTTCGATGTGAGCGGCGACGGGTTCACCGACCTGCTCGTGCGCGAGCCCGACGACAAGCTGTACCTGGAGGACTGGAGTCCCCAGGCCAACTCCGCGTTCGCCAACGGCCTCGGGGCCTACAAGGACCTGGTCTTCCCCGGTGACCTGGGCGGCGGCTCCGCTCCCGAGGTCCTGGACCTGTCCCCCGGCGGCGTCCTGACGCTGCACGCCGACGTCACCTCCGGCGGCATCGGCTACGGCGGCTGGTCGGGCACCGGCTGGAACATGTTCAACAAGGTCTTCGCGGCCGGCGATGTCACCGGCGACGGCAAGAACGACCTGCTGGCCCGCACGCCCGCCGGCGAGCTCTACCTGTACGCGGGCACCGGCGACCTGTCGGCCCCGTTCTCGGCGGGCCACAAGTTCGGCACCGGCTGGGACATGTTCGACCAGGTCGTCGGCGCGAGCGACGTCAACGGCGACGGCCTCGGCGATGTCTACGGCCGCCGGCCCAACGGCGAACTGTACTTCTACGCGGGCACCGGCCAGGTGGCCAACCCGCTGAAGCCCGGCGTGAAGTCCGGCACCGGCTGGGACATGTACAACCAGATCATCGCCGTCGACGACCAGAACAACGACGGCCTCGGCGACCTGGTGGGCCGCGACCTGGCGGGCAAGCTCTGGTTCTACCCGTCCCAGGCCGACGGCCACCTCAAGTCCCGCAGCGCGCTGGGCACGGGCTGGCAGAGTGCCCAGTTCTTCACGTCCGGCGGCAACCCGGCCTACGGCAAGAACGACCTGTTCGGGATCGACGGCGCGGGGACGATGTCCTCGTACTGGGGGCCGGGCGACGGCTATCTGTCGGCGCCCTTCCGCGGCACCAAGGGCGGCTGGGCAGGGGCGCACTATGTCTCCCACCCGTCCTCGCTCGTCACCTCCGAGCGCTGGGCCAGCGTTCTGGAGGTCACCTCCGACGGCGAGCTGGTCGTCAACGGCAACCGCGTCGGCAGCGGTTGGGGCATCTACAACACGGTCATCGGGGTGGGCGACCTCACCGGTGAGGGCAACGGCGACCTGATCGCCCGCCAGGGCGGCAACGGCCACCTGTACGTGTATCCCGGCAACGGCCAGGGCACCGGCGTCTACTCGCGCATCGACGTCGGCGGCGGCTGGAACATCTACGACAAGCTCTTCGGCGCCGGTGACGTCAACGGCGACGGCCGGCCCGACCTGCTGGCCCGTACGCCCGGCGGCGACCTGTACCTGTACGCCGGCACCGGCAACGCGAAGGTTCCCTTCCAGGGCCGGGTCAAGGTGGGCACCGGCTGGAACATGTACAACGCGAGCAAGATCGCTGTCTCCGGCGACCTGACCGGCGACGGCCGCTCCGACATCGTCGCGGTGGACTCCGCGGGCGACCTGTGGCGCTACGACGCCAACGGTTCGGGCGGCTTCAAGGGCCGGGTGAAGATCGGCTACGGCTGGAACCTGTACCAGTACGGCATCTACTAGGCCGTCCCCAGCGGCACCGGGCGCCCTGCCCCCTCCACGCGAGGGGGCAGGGCGCTCCCGTTTTCGGCCGGCCCGGACGGGGAAGCCGCGCAGGCCGCCCGGGAGGGCTACTTCTTCCTGGCCACGGCGAAGATGCGGCGGAAGGGGAAGACCGTGCCGTGCGGGCCGGGCGGGTAGGCCTCGCGCAGGCGGTCGCGGTACTCGGCGAGCAGGGCGTCGGCGGCCTCGTGGTCGCCGTCGAGAGCGGTGAGCACCGGGCGCAGGGCGGTGCCCTTCACCCAGTCCAGGACCGGGTCGGGGCCCGGGAGCAGTTGGCAGTAGACGGTTTCCCAGGCATCGGTCTCGCAGCCGAGGTCGGCGAGTCTGGTGAGGTAGTCGGCGGTGTCCAGGATGTGGACATAGCGGCGGCGGTGGTCGCCGAGGCGGCCGCGCCAGCGCGGGGAAGCACAGAGTTCGTCCAGGATCGCGTGGCTGGGCGAGGTGAAGTTGCCCGGGACCTGGAAGGCGAAGGTGCCGCCGGGGGCGAGGCCGTCGATCCACGCGGGGAACGACTCGGGGTGGTTGGGGACCCATTGCAGCGCCGCGTTGGAGACGATCAGGTCGAAGGGTTCGCCGGGCGTCCAGTGCGCGGCGTCGGCGACCTGGAAGTCGAGCCAGCCGCCACCCGCGGTGGTGCCGGCGTGGTCCTTGTCGGCCTGGGCGAGCATGTGCGGGGAGAGGTCGAAGCCGGTGATGCGGGCGTCGGGCCAGCGGTCGGCGAGGCGGACGGTGACATTGCCGGGGCCGCAGCCGAGGTCGGCGATCCGGGGCGAGAGGCCGCCGGTCGAGGGCAGCTCGGGTATGCGGGTGAGCAGGTCGAGGAAGGGGCGGGTGCGGTGGCCCGCGTGGCGCAAATACTGCTGTGGGTCCCAGACCGGTGGACCGGGCGGTGTGGCCGACGACGATTCGGAATGCATGTTCGAGCCCCCTTGCAGGTACGGCTGGGCGAAGCGGAACAGGGTCCCGGCCCCTCCATGCCCAATGGTGGCTCGATATATATCTTGACGTCAAGAGACTTCACGTCGAGGGACCCTTTACACTGATCGTCATGGAGGACGAGGTCGACCGACTGGTCGCAGCATGGCGCCGAGAGCGCCCGGACCTCGACGTGGAACCACTCGAGGTGCTCAGCCGGGTCAGCAGGCTGGCCCGCCACCTCGACCGGGCCCGCAGGCTCGCGTTCGCGGAGCACAGCCTGGAGCCCTGGGAGTTCGACGTGCTGACCTCGCTACGGCGCGCGGGCGCGCCCTACCAGCTCTCTCCCGGCCAATTGCTGACGCAGACGCTGGTCACCTCGGGCACCATGACCAACCGGATCGACCGGCTCGCCAAGAAGGGCCTGGTCGAGCGGCTGCCCGACCCCAGTGACCGGCGCGGAGTGCTGGTGCGGCTCACCCCCGAGGGGCGCGACCGCGCCGACCAGGCGCTCGCGGGCCTCCTGGAGCAGGAACGGGCCATCCTCGGCGAGCTCAGCCGCAACCAGCGGGGCGAACTGGCGGCCCTGCTACGCCAGTTGACCGCCCCGTTCGACAACATCCCCGGCTAGGTCGACCGGGCCCACGCCCGCGCGGCGGGCCAGCGCGACGGCGGCGAGCGTGGAGTGCACGCCCAGCTTGCCCAGGACGTTCTGCATGTGGGTGCGCACGGTGTGCGGGGACAGGAACAGGCGCTCGGCGACCGCCTTGCGGCCGAGTCCGGCCACCATGCAGCGCAGCACCTCGCGCTCGCGCGGGGTGAGCGACTCGACGAGCCGCTCGGACTCCGTGCGGTGCTTGCGCGCGGCCGTCAGCTCCCGCAGGACGCCGGTGAGCAGCGCGGGCGGCAGATGTGTCTCCTCGCGCAGTACGCCCCGGATGACGGCGAGCAGTCGTTGCAGCGAGCAGTCCTTGGCGACCCAGCCGCACGCGCCGGCCTGGAGGGCGAGGGCGGCCCGGCGCGGGTCGTCCTTCTCGGCCAGGACGACGGTCCGCACCGCGGGCTGGCCCGAGCGCACGCCCGCCACCAGGGAGATCCCGTCCACCAGGCCCTCCGCGCCGCCGCCCTCCGGCACCGCGCGGGCCACCGGGACCGAGGCCGAGGCGCCGAGGTCGGCGTCGACCAGCATCACGTCGAAGCGGCGGCCCTCGGCCGCGCCCCGCTCCAGGCAGCGCAGCGCCGCGGGGCCGCTGCCGGCCGCGGCGACGTCCACGTCGGGCTCCGCCGCGAGGGCCGCGGCGAGCGACTCGGCGAAGATGCGGTGGTCGTCCACCACGAGAACTCGGATACGTACCACGTGACACCCCCAGGGTCGGGGGACGGTCCGGTACGGGTACGCGCCCGGAGTCGGGGCCACCGCAGTCGCACGGCCGCCGCCGTGTACTGAGTACTACCCCACCCCGGGCGACGCACCCGACTGTCTCGCCCCCTGATCAACACCGGCCCCCACCGGTGCTGTGCATCAGCGTAGGGCGGTGGGCGGTGCGTGGAAGGCACTTTGCAGAACTGATGGAAACCGCCTGGCCACTTGGCGTGCGCACCTGTTTAGGGTGGGGTCCATGTTTCGTTTGGAAACGGAAGTGGACAAGGACCGGCAGGCGCAGCTCCATCGACGGCTGCGGGACACCAACACCGAGCGCTCCGAGGTGCTGCGGGCGCTGCGGGGGACGCCGTCGGACAAGGAAGTGCCGCTGCACGTCTGGGGGTTGAACGAGGCGGGGCTCCTGGCGGGGGGCCTGGTGGGCCGCACCTGGGCGAGCTGGCTCCACGTCGACCTCCTGTGGATCGACCCCGGGGTGCGGTCGTCCGGCCTCGGTACGCAACTCCTGTGCCGCGCGGAGGAGTTGGCCCGCTCCGAGCGGGGGTGCGGGTTCGCGCGGGTCTCGACGTGGGACTTCCAGGCGCCCGGCTTTTACCGCGGGCGGGGGTACGAAGTGGTGGGCGTGGTCCCCGACTACCCCCCGGGCGTAACCGAATACACCCTGACCAAGCCCCTGCCCTGACCTCCCTGGGCCTCCGCCCCAGACCCCGATCGCGCCTTAAGGGCGCTCGTCCTCAATCGCCGGACGGGCTGAAAGTGCCCCAGCATCGAACAGTTGAGGGGCGCGAGGCTGCGCGAGACGCGGGCACGGTCCGCGGAATCGAGAGGGGTTAGGGGCGCGGGGAACTGCGCGAGAAGCGACCACGGCGCGAGGCCGAAGGCGGGGTTTAGGGGCGCGGGGAACTGCGCGAGAAGCGACCACGGCCCGCTGGATCGAGAGGGGTTAGGGGCGCGGGGAACTGCGCGACCAGCCACGCACGGCCCGCAGCCGAAGGCAGGGTCAGGGGGCGCGGGGAACTGCGCGAAAAGCCGCCCGCGGGCTAAGGCGGGTTGGGGGCGCGGGGAACCGCGGTCCGCGGCCGGGCCGAGGGGGCCCGGGGTCAGGAGACGCGGCGCGCCCCCGCCGAGGGGGTCGCCTCGAAGAGGCGGGGCGGGGCGAGCGACACCCCGGCGAACGCCGACCGCAGCGCCCCCGAGACCGCCCCCACCCCCGACTCCTCGACCAGCACGATCGCCGACCCCCCGAACCCCCCACCCGTCATCCGCGCCCCGAGCGCCCCCGCCCCCACCGCCGTGTCGACGACGAGGTCGAGCTCCGCACAGGACACCCGCAGGTCGTCGCGGAGGGAGGCATGGCCCTCGGTGAGGACGGGGCCGACCGCGCGGATCTCACCGGCCGCCAAAAGCTCCGCCACCCGCGTCACCCGGGCGTTGTCGCTCACCACGTGCCGCACATAGCCCCGGACGGTCGCGTCCGACAGCTCCTTCAGCGCCTCGGGGAGTCGCGTGGAGGGCAGTTCGCGCAGGGTGCGTACACCCAGCTCCCGCGCACCGCGTTCGCATCCGGCGCGCCGCTCGGCGTACGCGCCGTCACCCAGCGCGTGCTGCACGCGGGTGTCGACGACCAGGAGTCGCAGCCCGTGCGCGGGCAGGTCGAAGGGAATCTGGCGGCGCGTCAGGTCGCGCGCGTCCAGGTGCAGGACGTGGCCCTCGGTGCAGCACGCCGACGCCGTCTGGTCCATGATTCCGCACGGCACCCCGACGAACGCGTTCTCCGCGCGCTGGGCCAGCGCGGCCAACTCCGGCAGCGACAAGGGGAGTTCGTACAGGTCGCGCAGGGCGAGCGCGGTGACGACCTCCAGGGCCGCCGAGGAGGACAGGCCCGCACCCGTCGGCACCGTCGAGGCGAGGTGGATGTCGGCGCCCGGCACCACGTGGCCCGCCTCGCGCAGCGCCCACACCACGCCCGCCGGATAGGCCGCCCAGCCCGCGCCGGACAGCGGCGTCAGTTCGTCGGCGCGCAGCTCCACCACGGGGCCGTCGATGTCGGCCGAGTGGACCCTGAGGACCCCGTCGGAGCGTCGGGCCGCCGCCGCCACCGCCGTGTGCGGCAGGGCGAGCGGCATGACGAAGCCCTCGTTGAAGTCGGTGTACTCGCCGATGAGGTTGACCCGGCCGGGCGCCGCCCACACCCCCTCCGGCTCGTACCCGTACAACTCCCGGAAGGCGGAGGCGACTTCACGCACCGGACCGCTCCGTCCGCCGTGCGAACGCCCAGGCGTCCGCGACGATGTCGGCGAGGCCGGCGCGGGTGGGCCGCCAGCCCAGGCGTTCGTGGGCCCGGGCGGCGGAGGCCACCAGGATCGCCGGGTCCCCGGCGCGCCGGGGCGCGACGACCTCGGGGATCTCGTGGCCGGTCACCTCGCGGGCGGTCTCGACGACCTCACGGACCGAGAACCCGTTGCCGTTGCCGAGGTTGCACACGAGGTGCTCGCCCGCCGTGGCGGCCGTGAGCGCCAGCAGGTGGGCCTGGGCGAGGTCGGCGACATGGATGTAGTCACGGACGCAGGTGCCGTCGGGGGTGGGGTAGTCGTCGCCGTAGACGGAGATGAACTCCCGCTCGCCGAGGGCCACTTGGAGGACGAGTGGGATGAGGTGGGATTCGGGGTCGTGGCGTTCGCCGCGGTCTCCGTAGGCGCCGGCCACGTTGAAGTAGCGCAGGGACACCGCGGCCAGGCCGTGCGCCGCGCACTCCCCGGCGATCATGTGGTCCACGGCCAGCTTGGAGGCGCCGTAGGGGCTGGTCGGGGCCGTGGGGTCGGTCTCGGTGACCGGGGTGGAGACCGGTTCGCCGTAGGTGGCCGCCGTGGAGGAGAAGACCAGTCGGCCCACTCCCGCCTCCCGCATCGCCGCGAGCAGCGCCATGGTGCCGCCGACGTTGTTGGCCCAGTACTTCTCCGGGACCGCCACCGACTCGCCGACCTGGGAGAACGCGGCGAAGTGGAGGACCGCGTCGTAGGTGGCGTCCAGCCATTTCGCCGTGTCCTGGACGCGGCCCTCGATGAACGCGGCCCCGGCCGGGACGGCCTCGCGAAAGCCGGTGGAGAGGTCGTCCACGACGGTCACCGTGTGGCCGGCCTCGATCAGGTGGGCCGCGACCACGCTGCCGACGTAGCCCGCCCCGCCCGTCACCAGATACTTGCTCACTTGCTGGCCACCTCTCGCAGTCGCTCGGCCGCGGCCTCCGGCGGCACGTCGTTGATGAACACGTTCATGCCGGACTCGGAACCCGCGAGGTACTTGAGCTTGCCGGATGTGCGTCGGATGGTGAAAAGCTCGAGATGGAGCCCGAACTCCGCGCGGTCGACGGCCTCCTCGCCCCGGAACGGTGCCTGGTGCCAGGCGGAGATGTAGGGGGTGGGGGGTTCGTCGGGTCCGAAGATCCGGTCGAAGCGCCTCAAGAGTTCCAGGTAGATCTGTGGGAACTCTGTGCGCGCGGCCTCGTCGAGGGCCCGCAGGTCCGGGACGCGCCGCTTGGGGTGCAGATGGACCTCGTAGGGCCAGTGCGCCGCGTACGGCACGAACGCCACCCAGTGCTCGCCTTCGAGCACCACCCGGGTGCCTTCGGTGAGCTCCCGCTCGACCACGTCGTCGAAGAGGTTGCGGCCGCCGGTGCGTGCGCGGTGTTCGGCCAGCGAGCGGAGCATGAGGGCGGTGCGGGGGGTGGTGAAGGGGTAGCCGTAGATCTGGCCATGTGGGTGGCCGAGGGTGACGCCGATCTCGGCGCCCCGGTTCTCGAAGCAGAACACCTGGCGCACCTGCGGGAGTTCGGCGAGTTCGGCGGTGCGGTCGGTCCAGGCCTCCAGGACGAGGGCGGCCTGCTCCTCGGTGAGGTCGGCGAAGGACGCGTCGTGGTCGGAGGTGAAGCAGACGACCTCGCAGCGGCCGGAGTCGCCCGCGAGCGAGGGAAAGCGGTTCTCGAAGACGACGACGTCGTAGTCGGCGGCCGGGATCTCGCTGTCGCGGCCCTCACGTGACGGGCACAGCGGGCAGGCGTCGGCGGGCGGCAGATAGGTGCGGCCCTGGCGGTGCGAGGCGACGACCACCGTGTCGCCGAGCAGGGGGTCGTGGCGCAGTTCGGACGCGGTGGACACCGGGTCGAGCGGGCGGCGGTCGCTCTCGTCCCGTACGAGGTCGTCCCGCGCGTCGTAGTAGAGCAGCTCGCGGCCGTCGGCGAGCCGGGTCGACGTCTTCTTCACTGCAACCTCCACCATCCAACAGAATCGCACACAACAAACCACAAGCCAACAGTCACCGTCAATGGGCGCGCAAGCGGTTGCTGTGCGGAAGCGAGCACGGCCGAGGCGTCACGCTCGATCACAATCCAACAAACAATCTCACCAGAACTGTTCAGTTTCCGACCGCGGAGGCGTAGGTTCCCGTCCGGATCAGTAAGCGCGACGAAGCGGGTACGCATGCAATATCTGGCCGTGGGGCTCCGGCTCCCCACCAACGGGCTCGACTACACCATCCTGGCGATCTACTTCATCGTCGTCCTGGGCATCGGCTTCGCCGCCCGCGCCAGCGTGAAGACCAGCCTCGACTTCTTCCTGTCGGGCCGCTCGCTGCCGGCCTGGGTGACCGGCCTCGCCTTCGTCGCGGCGAACCTGGGCGCCACCGAAATCCTGGGCATGTCCGCGACCAGCGCCCAGTACGGCGTCGCGGTCGTGCACTGGTACTGGATCGGCGCGATCCCGGCCATGGTGTTCCTGGGGCTCGTGATGATGCCCTTCTACTACGGCTCGAAGGTGCGCTCCGTACCGGAGTTCCTGCTCCAGCGTTTCGACAAGTCCGCGCATCTGCTCGCCTCGGCCCTGTTCGCGTTCGCCGCGGTGCTGATCGCGGGCGTCAACCTCTACGCCCTGTCGATCGTCGTGGAGGCGCTGCTCGGCTGGCCGCAGTGGGTGGCGATCGTGGTCGCCGGTCTGTTCGTGCTCGCCTACATCACCATCGGCGGACTCTCCTCGGCCATCTACAACGAGGTGCTCCAGTTCTTCGTGATCCTGGCGGCGCTCATACCGCTGACCATCCTCGGCCTCAAGCGGGTCGGCGGCTGGGACGGCCTGACCGGGTCGCTCAAGGCGAGCCACGGCGACAACTTCCTGTCCGCGTGGGGCGGCACCGGCATCGGCCAGGCCAACCCGCTGGGCGCCAACTGGCTCACCATCGTCCTCGGCCTCGGCTTCGTGCTCTCCTTCGGCTACTGGACGACCAACTTCGCCGAGGTGCAGCGCGCGCTGTCCGCGAAGAACCTGAGCGCGGCCCGGCGGACCCCGCTGATCGCCGCGTTCCCGAAGATGTTCATCGTGTTCCTGGTGATGATCCCCGGCCTGGTCGCCGCGGTGCTCGTGCCGAAGATCGGCACACCGGGCTCGGACCTGACGTACAACGACGCGATCCCGCTGCTCATGCAGGACCTGCTGCCCAACGGCGTCCTCGGCATCGCGGTGACCGGACTGCTCGCCGCGTTCATGGCGGGCATGGCGGCCAACGTGTCGTCCTTCAACACCGTGTTCACGTACGACATCTGGGCCAAGTACGTCAAGAAGGACCGGCCGGACGCCTACTACCTGCGCTTCGGCCGCCTGATCACCGCGATCGGTGTGCTCGCCTCCATCGGCACGGCGTTCATCGCCTCCTCCTTCTCCAACATCATGGGCTACCTCCAGACCCTGTTCTCCTTCTTCAACGTCCCCATGTTCGTGGTGTTCGTGATCGGCATGTTCTGGAAGCGGGCCTCGGTCAAGTCCGGGGTGTGGGGCCTGTTCGCGGGCACCGCGGCCGCGATGGTCAACTACTTCTGGATCTACAAGCAGGGCGTCATCTCGATCCCCACCGACCAGGGCGCCAACTTCGTCTCCGCGATCGTCGGCTTCGTCGCGGGCGCGGTGGTGATGGTGGCCGTCACCCTGTTCACGGCGCCCAAGCCCGCGGCGGAGCTCGCGGGTCTGGTGTACGGGACGAAGTCGCCCGGCGTCGAGGAGCCGCCGGCCGAGGGCGACAGCGCCTGGTACCGAAGCCCGGCCCTGCTCGGCTGGGGCGCGATCGCGCTGGCCGCGCTCTGCTACGTCCCCTACTCGTTCTGACGCCCGTTCCGATCCGGAGGTACCGACATGTCCGAACTGCACGCTGAAGTCTCCGAGTTGGAGCGCAAGTCCGCGTCGGCGGCGCGGCTCTTCGACATCCGCCGGATCATTGGCGGCCTGTTCACCCTGTACGGGGTGATCGTGGGCGGGGCGGGGGTGTTCGTCTCCGACGCGGATCTGGAGAAGGCGCAGGGGGTGAACATCAACCTCTGGACGGGGGTGGGGATGCTGGTCCTGGGCGTCTTCTTCCTGACCTGGCTGAAGCTCCGCCCCACGGCTCCCCCACCCCCGGCCGACCCGTCCTAGCCCCGCCTTCGGGCGCGGGCCCGCCCCCGACCCCCTGCGCAGTTCCCCGCGCCCCAAATGCCTCTCGGCCTGCGGCCCGGGGTCGCTTCTCGCGCGGTTCCCCGCGCCCCTAAAAGCCCTTCGGTCTGCGGACCACCGGTGGCTGGTCGCGCAGTTCCCCGCGCCCCTAAACCCTCTCGACCCTGCGGATCGTGGTCGCTTCTCGCGCAGTTCCCCGCGCCCCTGGCAGGACCGGTGCGGGCCCGCACGGGCAACCTCAGCCCGTCCGGCGTTTGAGGACGAGCGCCCTTAAGGCGCGAACGGGGTCTGGGGCGGAGCCCCAGGGGCCCCGGCTTCGGGTGCGGACCGTGCGTGGCTGGTGCGCAGTTCCCCGCGCCCCCAAGAACCGTCGTCGCCTGCGGATCGTGGTCGCTTCTCGCGCAGTTCCCCGCGCCCCTTAGCTACCCGGTGCGGGCCGGCGCAGGACACCTCAGCCCGTCCGGCGTTTGAGGACGAGCGCCGTTCAGGCGCGAACGGGGTCTGGGGCGGAGCCCCAGGGAGGGGCGTGCCTAGGTTGGGGGGGTGGCTCGGTCGAGGAGGCCGGTTCGGGCGGCCAGGGCCGCGGCCTCCAGACGGGAACCCACCCCGAGCTTCATCAGGACCCGCTGCACGTGGGTGCGGGCAGTGGAGGGCGCTATACCCATGCCCGCCGCGATCACCCGCGTGTCCTCGCCGTCGGCGACCCGCACCAGCACCTCCACCTCCCGCGGCGTGAGCAGCCGCAACAGCCGCTGCCCCTCGTCGTCGGGCTGCGCGGCGGGGTTGAGGAGTTCGGCGAACGCGCCCTGGAGGAGCCCCGGCGCGACCGCCGCCTCCCCCGCCCTGGCCTTCACCATCGCCCGCTCGACGCCCTCGATGCGCTCGTCGTGGCGCACATAGCCGGACGCCCCGGCCGCGAACGCCGCCGCGATCCCGCGCGGGCTGGGGACCGGGCCGAGCACCACCACGGCGACCTGCGGCCGCTCCCGTTTGATCCGTACGATCGGGTCGAACACCCCCGGTTCGGCGGGCGACGCCGTGCCGAGCAGACACACCTCGGGCGCCCGGCTCACCACCAGCTCGGCCGCGCCCGCGACCGGCGCCGCCGCGGCGAGCACCCGGTGGCCCCGCAGTTTCAGCGCCGAGGCGAGTGCCTCGGCGAGCAGCCGGTGGTCGTCGACCACCATGAGCCGCACGCCCATCGAGCTACCCCCATCCCCCGGGCCCTCCCCGGCTCTTCGAGCCGACGGCAGCCCGCTCGGGCCCCGCTCCCCAGCCCCTCATGCCCCGGCAAGCTACACGCTTGTTCGACGCCGCGCGCCTCTTACCGCCGAGAAGCCCCCAGAATGCCGAATTCTCCGGCATTCGGGCGGGGTTGAGGAAGTACGAGGAAGTGGGAACGGAAGTGAAACGTCCATCTCGGCCGTTTTCCGGCGCCCGCGCGCGCCCCCGACCTGCGGCGAAGGACGCACGGAAAGCTGGCTCGAAAGGGCCGGGAAAAAGGTGAGGGCCCCGCCCGCGGAGTTCTCCGCGGGCGGGGCCCTCACCGGGCGGCGGCTCAGCTCGTGCCGGTCGCCATGAACAGGAACTTCTTGTCGGAATCGCTCGCCGAGTACGGCTTGCTCAGGAGCGTCGCGCCCAGGTACAGGCGGCCGTTGCCGTAGAGGATCTCGGAGAACTTCGTCGAGAACGAGGTGATCGCGCCGCGCACCGAGCGCTCGGCCGGGTTCTCCAGGAGCAGCGTCGACTGGAGGCTGCCGCCGTCGATGCTGACCACCTGGGTGCCCTTGTCGTAGGGGGCGTCCTTGTACGCGATGACGTTGTTGCCGTCCATGCGCAGCGGGTACAGCTTGTAGCCGTCACCGGCGTCCGTCTTGCCGGGTACGGCCTGGCCGGTGGCGAGGTCGAAGGCGACGACCTCGTTGGTGCGGCCCAGCGAACCGGAGCCGGTCGAGGCGTTCTCGTGCTCCTCGGACGGCACGAACAGCTTGCCGCCGCCCGCCACGACCATCGTGCACTTCTCGACGGAGGTGCTGTCGCAATCGGCGGCATACTTGTCGCCGGGGGCCGGGATGCGCGCGAGCAGCTTGCCCGTCTTGTCGTCGACGGAGAAGAAGTCCGAGATGCCACTGCCGTCGCCCGCGCTGTCGCCGACGTCGGCGGCCAGCACAAGCGGCTTGGTGGAGACGATGTGCGCGTACTGGATGCCGGGCAGCATCTTGTACGTGGAGATGGGCTGCCCGCTCTTGGGGTCGAGGGGCTGCACATTGATGGTGGGCTTCTCGTAGTCGCCGCACTTGCGGACCGCCACGAGCGCGTCACCGCCGCCGTATCCGACGTCCTTGCACTGGTCGGCGGTGGTGGTGGGCTTCCACAGCTCCTTGCCGGTGTTCAGGTCCCAGGCCGCGCCGCCGTCGAGGCCACCGGCCGCGACGGTGCCCGCGCCGAGGGTGACCTCGTCGAAGCGCGTCTTGCGGTCGCCGTTGGCTCCCTTGATGTCGGCCTGCCACAGCAGCTTGCCGGTGTTGAGGTCGAGGCCGGCGACCTCGGTGCAGGACGCGTACTTGGCGCCGTTGTCCTGGCTCTCGAAGGCGAACGCGGTCTTGCCGTCGGCCGAGACGTGCGTGGTCGACTGGCAGACGTTGCCGGTCAGCGGGAGCTTCCAGAGCTGGGTGCCCTTGGCGGGGTCGTAGCCGACGATCTCCTTGACTCCGGACTTGACGTACGCCTTGTCGGTGAGCCAGGAGCCGCGCACCGCGGTGAGGTCCTTGACCACGGGCTGCGGGGTCTGGAAGAGCACGTGGGCGGCGGTGTTGGCGGGCGCCTTCTCCTTGCCGCCGCCTCCCGTCGCACTGCCGCCGCTGCCCTTGGCACCGCCGGTGTCGCCCTTGCCGGCCTCGCTCTTGCCGTCGTCCTTGCCGGAGGCGTACCAGATGCCACCGCCGACGATCAGCGCGACCGCGACGACCGCCGCGATGATGATCGTCAGTTGGGTGTTCGGCTTCTTGCCGCCGGGCTGCCCGGGCCCGGGCGCGCCCGGCGCCGGGTACTGCGGCTGCATCGGCTGGGTGGGCGGCTGCACCGGGTAGCCGTATCCGGCCTGACCGGGCTGGCCCGGCTGGCCCGGCTGGCCCGGCTGGTTCGGGTAGCCGTAGCCCGGCTGCTGCTGCGGCGCGGTCGCCGGGTAGCCGTAGCCCGGCTGCTGCGCAGGCGTCTGCGGGTAGCCGTAGGCCGGGGGCCCCGCGGGCGGCGGGGTGCTCGGCGGGCCGGGGGGCGGCGGCGGGGTGGGCGCGCCGAAGCCGCCGGCCGGGGGCTGCTGGGGCGCGCCGAACCCGGGGGCCGGGGGCTGCTGCGGGGCGCCGAAGCCCGGGGGTGTGTCCTCGGGTCGCGGGGGCTGCTGGGGTGGCTGGGGTGGCTGGCTCATGCCGAACGGACCTCTGACTGGAAGGCGGGGAAGGGGAGTTGGGGCGTCACTTGCCGAAGGACAGGATCGAGTTGTCCCGCTCGTCGCCCTTCGGGCTCTTCACCCGCCCGTTGAGCAGGAAGAGACGTCCGCCCGCCCATACCGTGTGGGGGCTGTAGAAGTTCCGCTCGGTGCCGGAGGCGGCCCCCGGGCTCTGGAGCGTGATCTGCGGGGTGCCGCCGGTGGCCGGCAGGGTCGCGACGGCGGCGCCCGCGTCGTCGATGCCGGGTTCGATGTAGAGCACGACCTGGCCGCCGTCGACGGCCAGCGGCGACATCATGCGGCCCTTGGGTGCGGCCGAGTGCCACTTCTCCTTGCCGGTGGCGAGGTCGATGGCGATCACCTCGTTGCTGCGGCCCACGCCGAGGTCGTCCGACCGCTTGCCCTCGGTGGAGATGTAGAGGGTGTTGGCGTCGGCGGCCGTGCCCGAGCAGTCCTGGAGCTGGCGGTCGACGATGCCGAAGCCGCTGCAATTGGCGGTGAGCTGCGCCTTGGAGTCGACCTGCGACCGGACCTTACCGTCAGCGGTGAAGGTGGAGATGTTCCACGTCTTCTTGTCCTTGTTGGTGGCGTACACCACCAGCGGGTCCATCGAGTAGACGCGGCGGATCGTCCAGCCCTTGTCGTACTGGTAGTTCCACTTGCTCTTGCCGGTGGCCGGGTCCAGCTCCTGGAGGAGCTCCGACGGCGGGGAGTCCAGATTGTTGTCGTTCGGGTCGGTGCAGGTGCCCACCGAGATGAGCTTGGGGCCGCCCGCGAACGCGTCGGAGCGGCAGTTACCGGTCTTCGGGGTGCCGTAGAGCTTCTTGCCGTCGGCGATGGAGAAGCCGCTCGCGCCGCCCATGCGGGCCAGCGCCACGGTGTTGCCGCTGATGGCCATGTCGAAGCTGACCATGATGTCGAAGGTGTTCTCGGACGGCACCGGCGCCTTCCAGCCCGCCTTGCCGGCCGCGAAGTCGACCATCTGGAGCTGGTTGCACTTGGCGTCCTTGGTGTTGTTCTCCTGGACGCCGAAGACGATCTTTCCGTCCGCGGTGGTGTCGTGCGGGGCGCCGCAGATGGGGGTGTCCAGAGACACCTTCCACTTCTCCTTGCCGTCGGCGACCGAGTAGCCGACGGCCTCCTTGTACATGGCCTTGACGACGACGTCGCCGACGCGCCAGGGACCGTACTGCGCGGCGCCGTTCTGGGTCAGCGGGGTCTCGTTCTCGTGGTACCAGACGCGGGCCTCGCCGGGCTTGATGCCCGCGTTGACGTCCCCGCTGTCGTCGGGGCGTCCGTCACCCTTGCCGTCGCCCTTGTCGACCGAGGGCGAGCCCGAGGGCGTCGCGCTGTTGGTCTTGTCGGCGACGGGCTTCTTGTCGTCGTCGCCGCCGCTCGTCGCGAGGAACACGCCGCCGCCGACGACCAGCAGGCCCGCGACCGCCGCGGCCACGATCATCGCGGGCTTGCCCTTGAACGGGTTCTTGCCGCCCCCGCCCTGCGGCGGCACCGGGCCGCCCGGGTACTGCGGCTGACCCGGGTAGCCGTAACCGCCCTGCTGGGTCTGCGCATAGGGGTTGCCCTGCGTCGGCGGCTGGCCCGGGGCGCCCGGGTAGCCGTAGCCCGGCTGCGGGGGCGGGCCCTGCGGGTAGCCGTAACCCGGCTGCTGGCCCGGCGCCTGCGGATAGCCGTAGCCAGGTGCTCCGGCCGGCGGGCCCGGCGGCATCTGCGGCGGCTGGGCGGGCGGCGCGGGCGGCATGTGCGGCGGCTGGGGCGGCGGCCCCTGGGGCTGGGCGGGCGGGCCCTGAGGCTTGTCCTGCGGTGCTCCGAAGCCCCCCTGCGGCGGCTGAGAACTGGGCGGCTGGGTCACAACGAGATCCCCCGAATTTGCGTCTTTGCGTCTTTACGTCAGTCGAACGGAGCTACTTTCTATCACTCGGAGCACGGCGCGCCACGGGCCGGTCATCCCTGTTCCCAAGGGAGAACCGGCCCGTAATGCCGCCGTTACTGACTCTGTACGCCGTCTCTACGCGAGCGCCGCACGACGTCCTTACCGCTGTGCCTCAGGAGTCCTCGGCCAGTTCGAGCCAGCGCATCTCCAACGCGTCGCGCTCGACGATCAGTTCACGCAGTTCGGCATCCAGTTTGGCCACCTTGCCGAAGTCCGTGGCGTTATCGGCGATTTGCGCGTGCAGACTCGTCTCGCGCTCATTGATCTTGTTGAGCTGGCGCTCGAGCTTCTGGAGTTCCTTCTTCGCGGCGCGGGCGTCCTGCGCGGAGACGGCGGGCGCCGCCTTCGCCGCGGCCACCGCGGCCGGGGCCGGCGCGGCGGCGATCATCCGCTGCCTGCGCTCCAGGTACTCGTCGATGCCGCGCGGCAGCATCCGCAGCGTGGCGTCGCCCAGCAGCGCCCACACGTGGTCGGTGGTGCGCTCGATGAAGAACCGGTCGTGGGAGATGACCACCATGGAGCCGGGCCAGCCGTCGAGGAGGTCTTCGAGCTGGGTCAGCGTCTCGATGTCGAGGTCGTTGGTGGGCTCGTCGAGGAAGAGCACATTGGGCTCGTCCATGAGCAGCCGCAGCAGCTGGAGCCGCCTGCGCTCACCGCCGGAAAGGTCACCGACGGGCGTCCACTGCTTCTCCTTGGAGAACCCGAACTGCTCGCAGAGCTGACCGGCCGTCATCTCGCGGCCCTTGCCGAGGTCCACGCGGTCGCGGATCTGCTGGACGGCCTCCAACACCCGCAGCGTGGGCGGGAGTTCGGCGACGTCCTGGGAGAGGTAGGCGAGCCGTACGGTCTTGCCGACGGAGACCTTGCCGGCGACCGGCTGGGCCTCGCCCGCGGTGCGCCAGGCCTCGGTGAGCGCCCGCAGCAGCGAGGTCTTGCCCGCGCCGTTCACGCCCACCAGACCGATGCGGTCGCCGGGGCCGAGCTGCCAGGTGAGGTGCTTGAGCAGCAGCTTCTCCCCGGCCTGTACGGTCACGTCCTCCAGGTCGAAGACGGTCTTGCCGAGCCGGGCGTTGGCGAACTTCATCAGCTCGCTGGTGTCGCGCGGCGGCGGCACGTCGGCGATCAGCTCGTTGGCGGCCTCGATGCGGTAGCGCGGCTTGGAGGTACGGGCCGGGGCGCCGCGGCGCAGCCAGGCCAGCTCCTTGCGCATCAGGTTCTGCCGCTTGGCCTCTTCGGTGGCGGCGATGCGGTCCCGCTCGGCGCGGGCGAAGACGTAGTCGGAGTAGCCGCCCTCGTACTCGAAGACGGAGCCGCGCTGGACGTCCCACATGCGGGTGCAGACCTGGTCGAGGAACCAGCGGTCGTGGGTGACGCAGACGAGCGCGGAGCGGCGGGCCTGGAGGTGGCCGGCCAGCCAGGAGATGCCCTCGACGTCGAGGTGGTTGGTGGGCTCGTCGAGCACGATCAGATCCGGCTCGCCGATGAGGAGCTTGGCGAGCGCGATGCGCCGCCGCTCGCCGCCGGACAGCGGGGCGATCACGGTGTCCAGGCCCTGCGCGAACCCGGCCAGGTCGAGCCCGCCGAACAGGCCCGTCAGCACATCGCGGATCTTGGCGTTGCCGGCCCACTCGTGGTCGGCCAGGTCGCCGATGACCTCGTGCCGGATGGTGGCGGTGGGGTCGAGCGAGTCGTGCTGGGTGAGCACGCCGAGCCGCAGCCCGCCCACGTGGGTGACGCGGCCGGTGTCCGGCTCCTCCAGCTGGGCCAGCATCCGGATCAGGGTGGTCTTGCCGTCGCCGTTGCGCCCGACGACCCCGATCCGGTCCCCTTCGGAGACGCCGAGGGAGACTCCGTCGAGCAGGGCACGGGTGCCGTACACCTTGCTGACTGCCTCGACATTGACCAGGTTGACGGCCATTTCACTCCTGAGCAGGGGGATGGATCGTCATCCAGGGTAGTCGCCGCGGACGGTCGGATAGCGTTCGGCCGGTGATCGAGGGATCACGCGAGGGGTGATCCGCGGCAGTGTCCGCGATCACGGGGTTCTTATGAAGGACGAGGGGCGGGGGCTCATGCGGCGCGATGTGGTGCGCGATGGGGTGCGGGGTGCGGTCGCGGTGGTGCTGGCGGCGGCGGTTCTGACGGGGTGCGGCGAGGAGAAGAAGCCGGGGGCATCGGCGGCCCCGTCGAGCCCGGCGAAGCCGTCGCCCACTTCGGGGAGCGGGGCCGCGGCGGCGAAGGCGGGCGGCGCTGTGGGGTCGGCGGGCTCGGCCTGCGCCCTGCCGGCGACGTTCGACCTGGCGGCGAAGTGGAAGCCGAAGCCGGTGGCGGCCGAGGCCGCGGATTCCCCACTGGCCGGCCTGGCCAAGCAGGGTCCGTTCACCCTGGCCTGCGAGATCGACGCGAAACCGGCGGGCCACATCGGCTTCCTGCGGGCCTGGACCATCACCACCACCTCGGGCACGCCCCGCGCGGCCCTGGAGTCGTTCGTCGGCGCCGACAAGAACGCGCGCAAGCCGGCGTACCAGGAGATCAAGGGGGGCTCGCTTCCGGCCACCGAGGTCGCCTACGAGACGTACAGCAAGGTGATGGACGCCTCGAAGCAGGAGCACGCCCTGGCGGTCGTCACCCCCAAGGGCACGCTCGTGCTGCACCTGGGCGGCCTGGACACCCAGGAACACCAGGAGATGCTGCCGGCGTACGAGCTGGCGAAGTCCAGCCTGAAGGCCACGCGGTAGGGCGGCCGACGGTGGGGCCATCCGTACGCTGCGCGAGCGTACGGACACGGAGGGTGGACGGTACGGTCGCGAGCGGTCACCCTGGGTGAGTTGAGCGGGGAGATCAACTCACCGGAAGGTGGCGGCACATGACCGACGACGACGGCGGCGGCGAGCGGGAGCGGGAGCGGGCCGGGGGTGGTGCGGCGGAACCCGTCCCGTCCGACAGCCTCAAGACGTTCGGAGCGTTCGTACAGGGCCTGCGCGAACACGCGGGCCTGACCCGCGAGGAGTTCGCGCGGCTGGTCCGCTACTCCAAACACACGGTGGAATCGGTCGAGTTGGGCCGCCGCATGCCGGACGAGGAGTTCGTGGAGCGAGCGGAGGCGGCCCTCGGCAACACGGGGGCGCTGCGGCGGGCGTTCGGCTATCTGACGCGGCAGGCGGGGTTGGCGACGTGGTTCCGGGAGTGGGCGCGGCGCGAGCGGACCGCGGTGAGCCTGTGCACGTACGAATGCCGGATGGTGCCGGGGTTGTTGCAATCGGAGGCGTACGCGCGGACGTTGTTCGAGAACGCGGTGCCGCCCCTCACGGACGAGCAGGTCGAGAGCCAGCTCGTCGCTCGGATGAAGCGCCAGCGGCTGCTTCGGGAGCGGCAGAACGTGCCGTTCAGCTTCATCGTGTCCGAGGCGGTGTTCCGGGAGCGGCTGGGCGGCGTGGGGGTGACGCGGGACATGCTGGACCATGTGCTGGCGAGCACCGAGCCGCGCAATGTGACGCTGCAAGTAATGCCGTTGGGCTGTGAGTTCCATGCGTGTTTGGACGGACCGCTGCAATTGCTGGAAGGACCTGACGGCCGGCGACATGCGTACTCGGAAGGGCAGCGCAACGGCCGGCTGATCAGTGATCGAAAAGAGGTGGTCCCCCTCCAGCAGGCGTATGACACACTGCGCTCGCAGGCCCTCAACTCAACCAAGTCGCGGGGCCTGTTGGAGCAGATCCGAGGAGCCCTATGAGCACCCCAGAACTCACCTGGTTCAAGAGCAGCTTCAGCGGCACGCAGGGCGACAGTTGTGTCGAAGTCGCGCTCGCCTGGCACAAGTCGAGCTACAGCGGCACGCAGGGTGACGACTGCGTAGAGGTGGCCGTCTGCCCCGACACCGTCCACGTACGCGACTCCAAGGACAAGCAAGGCCCCACGCTTGCGCTCTCCGCCGAGGCGTGGACCGCGTTCGTCGCGGAGCACCGGGGCTGACGTTCGGCCCGAGTTGACGGTGTGCATCAAGCCGCCCGCGGAGGAAACATGACCGCTGACGAACCCCTTGAGCATCGGTGGCCCCGGCCTCCCCGGGACGGCTACACCGTGGGTGACCTGTTCACGCTGCCCGAACTCCCGTCCCGCACCGAGCTGATCGACGCGGGTCTGGTCTTCGCGAGCCCGCAGTGCATGTTCCACGCCTGTGTCGTCGACCTCTTGGTCGACGGCGTGCGGCGTGATCGGCCGGACACGTTGGACGTCATCCGGAACATGACCGTCGTCCTCGACGACCGCAACGGTCTCGCGCCAGACGTCAGCCTGGTGCGAACGGAAGCGGTCACCGGGCCTGACCAGATGAGCTTTCGCCCGCAGGACGTACTGCTGGCCGTCGAGGTCGTCTCTCCCGACTCGGAATCCCGAGACCGCACCACGAAGCCTCAGAAGTACGCCGCCGCCGGGATCCCCAACTTCTGGCGGGTCGAGCGGGGCGGAAACGGCGACGAGCCCGTGGTGCATGTCTACGAGCTCGGCCCCCTTACCAAGGCGTACGTACACATGGGCATGCAGCGAGGACAGCTCAAGGTCGACAAGCCCTGCACCCTTGAGATCGTCCTCGACAGGGCCCGCAGGGACTGAGCTCAGGCGGACGGCACGATCGTCGCGCCCGGGGCCGGTGACGACGCCACCCTCGCGGTGCGGCAGGTGCCGGAAGCGATCAGGGCGGACGCGACCGTGCGGGCGGCCTCCGCGTCGGCGCACAGGAACGCCGTCGTCGGGCCCGAGCCCGAGACCAGGGCCGCGAGGGCGCCCGCCGCCGTACCCGCCGCGAGGGTGTCCGCGAGCGAGGGGCGCAGGGAGAGGGCGGCGGCCTGGAGGTCGTTGGTGAGGGCGCCCGCGAGGGCCTTCGCGTCGCCGGTGCGGAGCGCTTCGAGCAGCGCGGGTGAGGCCTCGGGGGCGGGGGCGTCGGGGGTGAGGCGGTCGAACTCGCGGTAGACGGCCGGGGTGGAGAGGCCGCCGTCGGCCACCGCGAACACCCAGTGGAAGGTTCCGCCGACCTCCAGGGGGGCGAGCTTCTCGCCGCGCCCGGTGCCGAGGGCCGCGCCGCCGAGCAGGCTGAAGGGTACGTCGCTGCCCAACTCGGCGCAGATGTCGAGGAGTTCGGCCCGGGTCGCGTTCGTGCCCCACAGCGCGTCGCAAGCGAGGAGCGCGCCCGCGCCGTCCGCGCTGCCGCCGGCCATGCCGCCCGCGACGGGGATGTCCTTGTCGATGTGGATGTGGACGGCGGGCTCGATGCCGTGCCGCGCGGCGAGGAGCTCGGCGGCGCGGGCGGCCAGGTTCGTACGGTCCAGGGGGACCTGGGCGGCGTCCGGGCCCTCGCAGGTGATGC
Source organism: Streptomyces sp. ASQP_92 (assembly GCF_025399895.1). GTDB lineage: Bacteria > Actinomycetota > Actinomycetes > Streptomycetales > Streptomycetaceae > Streptomyces. The sequence goes on from NZ_JAODUA010000012.1 coordinate 176,730, forward strand.
GGAGGGTCTCGGCGGGGGTCACGGTGACGGTGTCGTAGAGGTCGACCGCGAGGAAGACATTGGCGAGGTCGTGGAACCCGTCCGGGCGGGCGGGGCCCACGCCCAACTGGACGTTGACCTTGGCGGGGACGCGGGCGGTGACGATACGGGGGGTGCTCACGGGGGCCATTTTCCCCCAACCCCGCCCGGGGCTTCGCCCCAGGCCCCGTGCGCGTTTTCCCCACCCACCCGCCCGTGCGACGGGTTGGTCGGTTCCGGGCCCCCTGGGGCACCGCCCCAGACCCCGAGGCACCTTTCCCACCCACCCGCCCGTAAGCGCAGGGTCGGATGGCGCCGGGACCCCTGGGGCTCCGCCCCAGACCCCGTATCGCGCCTTAAGGGCGCTCGTCCTCAATCGCCGGACGGGCTGAGGTGTCCCCATGCGGGCCAGCACCAGTACTGCTAAGGGGCGCGAGGAACTGCGCGAGAAGCGAGCACGGTCCGCAGCCGACCGGGGTTTTAGGGGCGCGGGGAACTGCGCGAAAAGCGACCACGACCCGCAGGCCCGAGAGGGTTAAGGGGCGCGGGGAACTGCGCGACCAGCCACCCGCGGCCCGCAGATGGAGACGGGTTTTTAGGGGCGCGGGGAACCGCGCGAGACGTGGGCGCGGTCCGCAGGCGAAAGCGGGGGCGGGGCCCCGGGGGTTACAGGGGCTCGCCGAACCAGTGGTGGAGGGCCGGCTCCAGGGGCGCCGGGGGCGCCCAGCACACGTAGCCGTCGGGGCGGACGAGCAGCGGCTCGGTCGCGGCGCCCCGGCCGGCCAGGACCACTCGGTCCGACCAGGCCGCGGCGACCTCGCCGTACGCGCCGGCCGGGTCCAGCAGGACACCCCGGCCCGCCCGGAGCAGCTCGTGCACCCGGACCCCGCCGAGGTCCAGATCCGGTACGGGCAGCCCGAGGAGCGGGTGGGACGTGCCGCCCGGCGCCGGATCCCGCATCGGGTAGCGGATGGCCATCCCGGACATCAGGTCCCCCAAATGGTTCTGGACGTCCGGCAGTTGGGCCAGGGACGTAAAGATCTCCCGAGCCGCCAGGACCTCCGGATCGCGGGTGCCGGCCCAGTCCATGAGCAGGCTCTGGGCCCGGACGTTGCGCAGCACGGCCGCCCCGGCCGGATGCCGTTCCGCGTGATACGTGTCGAGCAGGTTCGCCGGTGCCCAGCCGCGTACCGCCGCGGCCAGCTTCCAGCCGAGGTTGAAGGCGTCCTGCATCCCCGTGTTCATGCCCTGCGCGCCGAGCGGAAGGTGGACATGGGCCGCGTCGCCCGCCAGGAAGACCCGCCCGTGCCGGTAGCGCTCGGCCTGCCGGGAGGCGTTGGTGATCCGGCGGGCGTAGCGCAGTTCGAGCAGGTGCACCTTCGTCCCGAAGACCGTGTTGAGGCCGGTACGGATGTCGTCCTCGGTGACCGGGGTCTCCCTCGGCAATGACTGGCCGGGGCCGCCCAGTACCAGGCGGCGCAACGGCCTGCCCTCCGCATCGGTGCCGAGCGGGAACAGCGCCGCCCAGTGCCCCTCCTCGTTCCAGGTGTGCGAGGCGGACGGATCGGCGCCGTCCAACCGCACGTCGGCGGCGACGATCGTCAGCGTGCCGGGCTCACCGGGAAAGGCCGCCCCAAGGAGCGACCGTACGGTGCTGTGGGCGCCGTCGGCGGCGACGAGATAGCGGGCGCGCAGGGACGTGCCGCCCGCGAAGGCCGCGGTGACCCCGGCCCCGTCCTGGGCGAGGCCGACCAGTTCGTGGTCGCGCCGGACGTGGAGGCCGCGCGCGCCGAGGTGCTCCTCGAAGAAGCCCTCGATCACCACCTGCGGCACGGACCGCCAGGGCAGGCGGTGCCGGTCCGAGGAGTGCGGGAGGGGAACCCCGGCGAAGTGGCCGGTGGTGACGGGGTGGTCTCCGGTGGCCAACAGGGGCTCCAGGAGCCCTCGTTGGTCGAGCACCTCCAGTGTGCGGGACTGCACGCCGCCCGCCTTGGACAGTTCGCTGCGGCGCGCCAGCCGGTCGACCAGCACGGTCGACACCCCTGCCGTCAGCAGCTCGTTGGCCATCGTCATTCCGGTCGGGCCGGCGCCGACGACGAGTACTTCGGTGTCCATGGACTCTCCTGTGACTGGGTCGATGGGGACGGCGCCAACGCTGCGCCGACCGTGCCGAACGCACCAGAAACAGGCCCGATTGTGCTGGTATCCGACACCCACTAGCCTTGGCGCGGTGGAATCCGACTACGACGAGCTGGACCGGCGGCTCGCGCACGCCTTGCAGATCGACGGCCGCGCCCCGTTCAGCACCATCGCCGAGGTGCTGGGCGTATCGGATCGCACCATCGCCCGCCGGTACGCCCGGCTGCGGGCGGCCGGGGCGGTACGGGTACTGGGCGGGGTCGACCCCACCGCGCTCGGCGCCGTCCAGTGGTTCCTGCGGGTGCGGTGCGCGCCCACCGCGGCACTGCCGGTCGCCGAGGCGCTGGCCCGGCGCCCCGACACGTCCTGGGTGAGCCTCAGCTCCGGCGGCACCGAGATCACCTGCGTGGTGCGTACCGAGAGCGAGGCCGACAGCGAGGCCCTGCTGCTGGCCAAACTCCCCCGCACGCCGCGCGTGGAGGGCGTCACCGCGCACTCCGTGCTGCACGCGTTCTACGGCGGGCCGGACAATCTGGTCGGCAAGCTGGGGTCGCTGGACGCGGAGGCGATCGAGCGCCTGCGCCCGCCTCCGCTGCCGCACCGCCCGGGGCCGGTACGCCTCGACGACGGCGACCGCACGCTCCTCACGCTGCTGGCCGCCGACGGGCGGGCCGGGTTCGAGGAGTTGGCCGAGGCGACCGGCTGGTCGCCCACGACGGTCCGGCGCCGGATGGCGGAGCTGCGCGAACACGGCGTGCTCTACCTCGACCTCGACGTCGACTGGCGCATGTTCGGCGGGCACGCCCGCACCCTGCTCTGGCTCTCGGTGGCCCCCGCGCACCTGGAGGAGGCGGGGCGGATCCTGGCCAGCCATCCCGAGATCGCGTTCGCCGCGGCCACGACGGGGCCGACGAATCTGTACGCGAGTGTGGTGTGTGCGGGGCAGCGGGAGCTGTACCGGTACCTGACGACGCGGGTTGCCGGGCTTCCGGCGGTCACGCACGTCGAAACGGCCCCCGTGATCCGCACCATCAAACAGGCATCCAACCCCCGGGGCTCCGCCCCGGCCCCCGCTCGCCCCTGAAAGCCCGGCACCAGCCCCGCCAGGGGCGCGGGGAACTGCGCGACCAGCCACGCACGGCCCGCAGGCGCCCCGGGGCTCCGCCCCAGACCCCGATCGCGCCTAAAGGGCGCTCGTCCTCAAACGCCGGACGGGCTGAAATGCCGCCCAGCACCGAGCAGTTGAGGGGCGCGAGGAACTGCGCGAGAAGCCACGCACGGGCCGCGGCCGAACCGGATCCCCCGGAGGGTCTCGGGAAGGGGCGGGGTGGGGAAGAACCACCCCGGAAGACCTAGCTCGGCCGGTGTTCCGCAATCGCCGCGAATTCCTCCACCGTCAGCGCCTCCCCCCGCGCCTGGGGCGAAACCCCGGCCGCGACCAACGCCGCCTCGGCCGCCGCAGGCGACCCCGCCCACCCCGACAACGCCGCCCGAAGCGTCTTGCGGCGCTGCGCGAACGCCGCGTCCACGACCGCGAAGACCTCCGCCCGGGAGGCCGTCGTGGCGACGGGGGCGGCCCGGCGCACCAGCGAGACGAGGCCGGAGTCGACGTTGGGGGCGGGCCAGAACACGTTGCGCCCGATCGACCCGGCCCGCTTGACGTCCGCGTACCAGTTCGCCTTGACCGACGGCACCCCGTACACCTTGTTGCCCGGCTTCGCCGCGAGCCGGTCGGCGACCTCCGCCTGGACCATGACCAGGGTGCGCTCGATGCTCGGGAAGCGGGCCAGCATGTGCAGGAGCACCGGAACCGCCACGTTGTACGGGAGGTTGGCGACCAGGGCGGTGGGGGGCGGGCCCGGCAGGTCCTGGACGAGCATCGCGTCGGAGTGGACCAGGGAGAAGCGGTCCGCGCGCGCGGGCATGCGGGCCGCGATCGTCGCGGGCAGCGCGGCCGCGAGGACGTCGTCGATCTCGACCGCGACGACGCTGTCCGCCGCTTCCAGGAGCGCCAGGGTCAGCGAGCCGAGACCCGGCCCCACCTCCACCGCCACGTCGTCGGGCCGGACCTCGGCGGTCCGCACGATCCGGCGGACCGTGTTGGCGTCGATGACGAAGTTCTGGCCGCGCTGCTTGGTGGGGCGTACGCCAAGCGCTGCGGCCAGTTCACGGACGTCGGCGGGGGTAAGGAGTGCGTCGGGTTCAGTGGTGCTCACCGATACAGCCTACGGCCGCAGTGCGGCCACGGGCTCGACCCCCGGGTCACGAACAGCTTCTTCGCCCGGTACGTCTGCTCGCCGGCCGGTGCCTGTTCGGCCCGGCCGGTGCCGCCGAGCGCGTGCCAGGTGCCCGGGTCGAACTGGTAGAGGCCGCCGTAGGTGCCCGAGGGGTCGAGGGCGTGGGGGCGGCCGCCGGACTCGCAGTGGGCCAGGCCGCTCCAGTTGAGGTGGTCGGCGCCGCCCACCGAGGAGGGCAGCGCCTTGGTGCCGACCTTGACGCGCTGGGTGACCGGCTCACGAACGATCTCCTCGGCGACCTTGCGCGGCTTCTGTTTGACGCCGTTGACGGTCCGCAGCGCGTAGGTGACCTTGCGGGCGCCCTGCTGTCCCCGGCGGACCACGACCTGGGTGCCCGCGAACAGCGTGGCGTCCTTGGTCTTCTCGACCCGGAAGGGGATGGGCTCCTCGCGCACCTCCTTGGTGCCGCTGATCCGCATCACGGTGACGGTCTGGCCGTCGCGCGGGAAGGAGGCGGGCGGCACGGAGGTGGTGTCCTGGCCCTGGAGGGAGATGCCCGCCTCCTCCAGGGCGTCGGCGACGGTGGCCGCGTTGGTGCGCAGGGTGCGTTCGTGGCCGTCCGCGAGGAAGGTCACCGAGCGTTCGGTGCGCACGTCGAGGGCGAGGCCCGCGCGGCCGATCTCCGAGGAGCGGGACGCCGACAGATAGGCGCCCTCGGCGCGCACCCCGAGCTGGCGCAGGGCGCCCTCGACGGTGCGGGCGGTGGTCCACACCTGGCGGCGCTGTCCGTCGAGGGTGAGCTGGACGGGGCGGCCGTAGCGCACCACGACCTCGTCACCGGCGGTGAGGGCGGCGCCGGGGCCGGGCGCCACGAGGTCGTGCGCGCCGACCGGCACGTGTTCGTCGGCGAGGAGTTCCTCGACGCTATCGGCGAAGGTGTGCATGGTGTGCGGCACGCCGTCGACGGTGAGCTTGACGGCCTTGTCGTTGACCAGGAACGCGGAGGTGCCGCCCGCCAGGAACGCCACGACCAGGGCCTGCGGGACGAGGCGGCGCAGCCGGTCGGGGCCGGGCGACTTGCGGCGCCGGGCCGCCCGGCGCGCTCCGCCCCGCCCGCCCGTGTCCTCGTCCTGGTCCGGTGCCTGGCCCAAGGGTGGCTCGGGGGCGGGGCGCGGGGCGATGTGGGTGTCGTGGTCGGCGTAACCGGGGGCGGGAATGCCGGAGCGGGGCGCGAAGGAGGCGTAGGGGAGTGTGGGCGAGGCGTAGGGGGGCGTGGCGGACGCTGGCACGTCGGGGCGGGGGGCCGCGCCGGGGGTGCCGTAGGGAGGCGTGGCCGTGGCGGTTGCCGCGCGGCGGCCGCCCCGTGCGGCTCGGTGACTTCCCTGCGAATTGCTCACGACGCTCCAGGGTCCGGTCCGATGGTGCGGGCCGGGACACTAGCGGAGCGGTGGTCACTCTCCAAAGCAGCTCGACTACGGAGGGTCGCGCGGCTACCCTGCGCGCCGCCTCACGACGGCCGGATTCCGTTATCCCTCAGTAATCAAACGCGCGCGCGGTGTTGTCCGCGATCGCCGCGGCCAGCACGTCTTCGCCGATGTTCCGGACGGCCGCCATGGCGCGCACCGTGACCGGAATGAGATACGGCGCATTGGGCCGTCCGCGGTACGGCACCGGCGTGAGGAACGGCGCGTCGGTCTCGACGAGAACGAGTTCCAGCGGGGCGACGGCGAGCGCGTCGCGCAACGGCTGGGCGTTCTTGAAGGTCATGTTTCCCGCGAAGGACATGAAGTACCCGTATTCGGCGCAGAGTTCGGCCATTTCCGTGTCGCCGGAATAGCAGTGGAAGACGGTCCGTTCGGGAGCGCCTTCCTCGCGGAGAATGCGCAGCACATCCGCGTGCGCCTCGCGATCGTGAATGACGAGGGCCTTGCCGGTGCGCTTGGCGATCTCGATGTGGGCCCGGAAGGAGCGCTCCTGGGCGGCCTTGCCCTCGGGTCCGGTGCGGAAGTGGTCGAGGCCCGTCTCGCCGACCGCCTTGACCCAGGGCAGCGCCGCGAGCCGCTCGATCTCGCCGAGGGCCTCGTCGAGCGCGCCCTCGCCGCCGGGGCCCCGAGCGCCCTGGCGCGACCAGCCGTCGGGGTCGCCGTGGACGATACGGGGGGCTTCGTTGGGGTGCAGGGCGACGGCGGCGTGCACGGCCGCGTACGCCTCGGCGGTGTCGGCCGCCCACTGGGAGCCCTTCACGTCGCAGCCCACCTGGACCACGGTGGTGACGCCGACGGCCGCGGCCTTCTCCAGGGCCTGCTCGACCGTGCCGTCCTGCATGTCCAGGTGGGTGTGCGAGTCGGCGACCGCCACACCGAGCGGTTCGGGCAGGGGCGGCGGGGCATCTTTGGCGGCACTCATGCGCCGATCCTACGAAAGGACGCGCGCCGCCTCTCCCCCGCGCCCGGCCCCCCGCCCGGTGCGCTCACGCGGGACGCGAGGGGGTCACTTGCGGTGGAAGGGGTGCAGGAGGTCCGACAGGTGCCAGTGGTGTTCGGGCTTGGCGGGGGTGCCGGCCTCGTCCTGAGGTCCGGGCGAGGGCTGGGTCGGCGCGGGCGCGCGGTGCTGGATCATCCCCTGCTGCGCGGACGACACCCGCCCGGAGCGCATGATGCGCACCACGTGTCCGCCGCAGTTGAGGCAGGTGGGGGCGGACAGCGGGGAGGGCACCCGCTCGCCATTGGCCTTGTAGACGACGAACGCCTGGCCCGTGGCGTCCACGTGGTGCTCTATCTCGTACGCCTGCTCCCAGCCATATCCACACCTCATGCACGCGAAGGCGTATGCCTCGTGTGCCGTGGTCTCAGCGATCTCACTCATGTGCCGGCTCCTCTTGTCCGCTGGACAAGCTCTTGCGAGCGCTCTTTACGAGCGGGGGCGAAAGGTCCCCCGATCCAGGAGACGCCTTTCGCGGCCAAAACGCATCAGGGGCTGTAGAGAGTTGGTGTGGTCTTGGCCTTTCCTAGGGCTGGGTGCTTTTGTCCGCCCCGGTGCGCGGCCCGCGTTTTACTTTTTACGATAGTCCTTTACCGTCCGCAGGGCTCTGACGTGCCGCGTTCTTTGCCGCCACCACCGCGTCGAAGACCTCGCGCTTGGGTAGACCGGTCTCGGTCGCGACGGCCGCGATGGCCTCCTTGCGCCGCTCCCCCGCCTCCTCACGGATCTGGACGCGCCGGACCAGCTCCTCGGCGTCGAGTTCGGCGGGCCCGGTCTGGGGCGCCCCCTCCACCACCACGGTGATCTCGCCGCGCACGCCCTCGGCCGCCCACGCCGCCAGGTCCTTCAGCGGGCCGCGCTTGACCTCCTCGTACGTCTTGGTCAGCTCCCGGCACACCGCCGCGCGCCGCTCGGCGCCGAACACCTCGGCCATCGCGGCGAGGGTGTCGTCGAGGCGGTGCGGGGCCTCGAAGTAGACGAGCGTGCGCCGCTCGCCCTCGACCTCGCGCAGCCGCCCGAGCCGCTCGCCCGCCTTGCGCGGCAGGAAGCCCTCGAAGCAGAACCGGTCCACGGGCAGCCCCGACAGGGCCAGCGCGGTCAGCACAGCGGAGGGCCCCGGCACCGCCGTGACCTTGATGTCCTTCTCGACACAGGCCGCGACCAGGCGGTAGCCGGGGTCGGAGACCGACGGCATGCCCGCGTCGGTGACGAGCAGCACCCGGGCGCCGCCTTCGAGCGCCTCGACCAGCTCGGGGGTGCGCGCCGACTCGTTCCCCTCGAAGTACGACACGACCCTCCCCTGGGTATGCACGCCGAGCGCCTGGGTCAGCCGGCGAAGGCGGCGGGTGTCCTCGGCGGCGACGACATCGGCCCGCTCCAGTTCGGCGGCGAGCCGGGGCGGGGCGTCCGCGGTGTCGCCGATGGGGGTGCCTGCGAGTACGAGTGTTCCGGTCACACCGACCATCCTCGCAGCCCCGCGGAGCCGGGGCCGCCGGGCCCGGCCACGGGACTCCCACAGGGGAGTTCCCTACGATGGCGCGGTGACCAGTACTGCGCCACCGACCCTGCCGGGCCACGATGCCGGGGACGAACCGCCTTCCTGGCCGCACCACATGCGCCGGTTCGGCCATGTCGTGCGGCCGAGAACCGGGCTGCGCGAGCGCCTGGTGCCGCCGTACACGCGGCCGTCCGGGCAGTTGTGGACGGTGCTCGGCATCGGGCCGCTGTGGGCGGCGCGCATCGTGCGCTGGTCGGCGTGGGCCGGGCCGCTCCTGGTGACCCTGGTCGCGGGGGTCATGCGGTTCTGGCACCTGGGCTCGCCGCACGCGGTGATATTCGACGAGACGTACTACGCCAAGGACGCCTGGACGCTCATCAACCACGGCTACGAGGGCGACTGGCCCAAGGACATCGACAAGTCGATCCTCGCCAACCCGGACCTCATCTCGGTGCCCACCGCGCCGGGTTATGTGGTGCACCCGCCGGTCGGCAAGTACCTGATCGGCATCGGCGAGAAGATGTTCGGCTTCACGCCGTTCGGCTGGCGCTTCATGGTGGCCGTGCTCGGCACCCTGTCGGTGCTGATGCTCTGCCGGATCGGGCGCCGCCTGTTCCGTTCGACGTTCCTGGGCTGTCTGGCGGGCGCGCTGCTCGCCGTCGACGGGCTGCACTTCGTGATGAGCCGCACCGCGCTGCTCGACACAGTCGTCATGTTCTTCGTCCTCGCGGCCTTCGGCTGCCTGGTGATCGACCGCGACCGCGTCCGGGCGAGGCTGGCGGCCGCGCTGCCCGAGGACGAGGAGGGGCTGCTGCGCCCGGACGCGGCGATCGCGGCCGGGGTCCGGTTCGGGTGGCGGCCCTGGCGGATCGCGGCCGGGATCATGCTGGGCCTGGCCTGCGGAACCAAGTGGAACGGCCTGTACATCCTGGTCTTCTTCTGTGTGATGGCCGTCCTGTGGGACGCGGGCGCCCGGCGCACGGCGGGCGCGGTCAGCCCCTACCGGACGGTCCTGCGCCGGGACGCGATCGGGGCGTTCTGCTCCACGGTGCCGGTCGCGATCGCCACCTACCTGGTGTCGTGGACGGGCTGGTTCGCCACCGACAAGGGGTACGGGCGGCACTGGGCGGACGGCCGCGCGGGCCTCTCCCCCGACCACGTCAAGCTGCCGCTCATCGGCACGGTCAACCATCTGCCGCAGTTCGACATGAGCTGGGTGCCGGCCGCCCTGCGCAGCTTCTGGCACTACGAGACCGAGGTCTACAGCTTCCACGTCGGCCTCACCGAGGGCCACACCTACCAGTCGAACCCGTGGAGCTGGCTGGTCCTCGGCCGGCCCGTCTCCTACTACTACGAGAGCCCCAACCCCGGCTCGGACGGCTGCCCTTCGGGCGCGGGCGCCAAGTGCGCGTCCGAGGTCATCGCGCTGGGCACCCCGCTGCTGTGGTGGGCCGGCTGCTTCGCGCTCCTGTACGTCCTGTGGCGCTGGTTCTTCCGGCGCGACTGGCGTGCGGGCGCGATCGCGTGCGGCCTGGGGGCCGGGTATCTGCCCTGGTTCCTGTACCAGGAGCGGACGATCTTCTTCTTCTACGCGGTCGTGTTCGTGCCGTTCCTGTGTCTGGCCGTGGCGATGATGGTCGGCGCGATCATCGGGCCACCGGGCGCCCCGGAACGGCGGCGCGCGGTCGGCGCGATCGGGGCCGGCGTGCTCGTCCTGCTAATCGTGTGGAACTTCGTCTACTTCTGGCCCATCTACACCGGTACGCCGATCCCGCTGGACTCCTGGCGCGGCCGGATGTGGCTGGACAGCTGGGTGTGACACCGGTCGCGTTCCGGTAACCGTTCGGACAACTGCGAGCCCCACTGTCACTCCCGTCCCGTAGAGTCGCCCCCAAGTAACCCGTTGAACACGTTCAAGGGGTTCGGGGGACTCCTGGGGAGGGGAACTGCGGGATGCGCAGTGCAGCGAAGGTCGCCATCGTGGGCGGAGTGTTCGTGGTGGTGGCCGGCGGAGTGGCGTACGGGGGCTACACGCTGGTGGGCGGGGGCGATGACAAGGGCCCGGGCGGGACACACACCCAGGGCGCGCCCGCGCGCACCGGGCCGCCGACCGAGGACGAGATCAAGCAGACCTCCAACGACTTCCTCGCCGCCTGGGCCAAGGGCGACGCGGAGCGGGCCGCCACGCTCACCAACAACCAGCAGGGGGCGTCGACCGCGCTCACCGGCTTCCGCGACCAGGCCCACCTCACCCATGTGACGGTCACCCCCGGCGCGCCCAACGGACCCGTCGTGCCCTACACGGTCAAGGCCGACGTCTCGTTCGAGGGCAAGACGGCTCCGCTGTCCTACGCCTCCCAACTGACCGTCGTACGCGGCCAGTCCACGCACAAGGCGCTGGTCGACTGGCAGCCCGCGGTGCTGCACCCGCAGCTCAAGGCGGGCGAGCACCTGGTGACCGGGCAGGCGCGCAACCCCGAGATCCAGGCGGTCGACGACAAGGACCGCCCGCTGACCAAGGAGCAGTTCCCCTCGCTCGGCGCGATCCTGGACGGGCTGCGCGAGAAGTACGGCGCCAAGGCCGACGGCACCCCGGGCATCGAGCTCCAGATCCAGGGCGACAACACCACCCCGGCCCGCACCCTGGTCACCCTCCAGAAGGGCACCCCGGGCAAGCTGAAGACGACCCTGGACGCCGATGTGCAGGCCGCGGCCGAGAAGGCGGTCCAGCATTTCGGGGAGTCCTCGGTGGTCGCGGTGAAGCCCAGCACCGGTGAGATCCGGGCCGTCGCCGACAACCGGATCGACAAGTTCCCCGCCTCGCTCCAGGGCCGGGTCGCCCCCGGCTCGACGATGAAGATCGTCACGGCGGCGATGCTGATCGAGAAGGGCAAGGCTGCCGCCGACAAGCCGGCCGAGTGTCCGTCCAGCGCGATGTGGCAGGGCGTCACCTTCCACAACCTGGACAACTTCTCGATGGACGGCCAGCCCTTCTCCAAGAGCTTCGCCCGCTCCTGCAACACCGCCTTCATCAAGCTCGTCGACGATGTGAACGACGACGGGGCGCTGGGGCGCGTCGCGGCCGACTACTTCGGCATAGGCCAGGACTGGAAGGTCGGCGTGCCGTCCTTCGACGGCAGCGTGCCCGCGTCGGCCGGCGCGGAGACCGCGGCCGCCTACATCGGGCAGGGCAAGGTGCAGATGAGCCCGCTCGACATGGCGTCGATCGCGGCGACCGCGAAGTCGGGCCAGTTCCACCAGCCGGTGATCGTGCCGCAGTCCCTGGACGGCCGCGCGCTCGCCCAGGCCGGCCCGCTGCCGTCGGGCGTCGCCGCCCAGCTGCGGGACATGATGCACATCACCGCGACCGCCTCCTACGGGACCGCGACGCAGGCCATGTCCTCCGTCGGCGGCGCCAAGGGAGCCAAGACCGGGTCGGCCGAGAAGGACGGGCAGAACAAGTCGGACAGCTGGTTCACCGCGTACAGCGACGACCTGGCGGCCGCGGCCCTGGTGCAGTCCGGCGGGCACGGCGGTGACGCGGCGGGACCCATCGTCGCCCAGGTCCTGCGCGCCGGCTGAGACCCGCGCGCCCGGCCGGGACCATCGGTCCCGGCCTCGACCCGCGCGCCCGGCCGGTCCGTCGGCCGCGGGCGGGCCGGGCCGCGCACTGCTTGACACCGGCCCGCCCGCCGCTAGGTTGCGCCTCGACGAAGGGGGCGCCATGACCGGCACACCGCACGTCCTGATCATCGGCGGCGGCATCGGCGGGCTCTGTCTGGCCCAGGGGCTGTGCAAGGCGGGCCTGGGTTTCGCGGTGTACGAACGCGCGGAGGCCGGGGCGCCGCACGACCAGCGCCTGCGCCTGGGCCCCCAGGGCGCGCGGGCCCTGTACGAGTGCCTGCCACCCGAGGCGTGGGAGGCGTTCACGGCGGCCTCCGAGCCCGGCGCGGGCCAACTGGCCTACCGCACTGAGCAGTTGAGGGACCTGCTGTGCCTTCCCGGGCCGCCCGGGGACCGTCCGGCCCAGCACGCCCATCACCTCGTGGACCGCGACACCCTGGGCGAGGTCCTGCTGACCGGCCTCGGCGAGCATCTGGTGTTCCGTGGGCGGGAGTTCACCCACTACGAGCAGGCACCCGACGGCACCGTCACGGCGCACTTCGCGAACGGCCCGACCGCCTACGGCGACCTCCTGGTCGGCGCGGACGGCGCCGAGTCCCGGGTCCGCGCCCAGCTCCTGCCGCACGCGACCCACCTCGACACCCAAGTCCTCTCCATAGCAGGCCAGTTGGAGCTGACCGGGCCGCGCGCGGACGAGCTCCCCGCCTCGCTCACGGCCGGCGCCAACACCATCCTCACCCCGCGCTCGGACGCCCTGTTCAGCGCGGCGTGGCGCTCCTCCCGCGCCCGGGGCGCCGACCGGGTGGTGTGGACGTACGTCGTCAAGGCCGCCGCCTGCCCGGACGACGCGGAGCTCCTCGACGGCAAGGCGCTGCGCGTGCTGGTCGGCGAGCGGATCACCGGCTGGCATCCGGCGCTGCGCCGCCTGGTCGCCGAGTCGGACCCGGCCACCGTCCGGGCGTCCCGGATGCGCGCCCTTGAGCCGGTCGAGCCGTGGCCGCCCGGGCGGGTCACCCTGCTCGGCGACGCCGCCCACGACATGACGGCGCTCGGCGGCACCGGCGCCGACACCGCCCTGCGCGACGCCCGCCTGCTGTCCGGCAGCCTCGCCCGCCGCCGCGACGTGGTGCGGGCGGTCGGGGCGTACGAGACGGAGATGCGGGTGTACGGCTTCGATGCGGTCGCCCGGTCGCTGCGCGACACCCGCTCGGCGACCACCGACAGCCGGCTCGCCCGGACGCTGCTGCGTGGCGCGCTGCGGGCGGCGGCGCACAGCGGGTGGCTGCGCCGGGCGATGTTCAGGACGGCCGGGGAGTGAGCCTCACGCCTCGTGGGCGCTGCGCTGGAAGCCGGTGTTGACCGCCAGCACCCCGCCGTCGACCCGCAGGGTGGTGCCGGTGATCCAGGACGCGTCGGCGGAGGCGAGGAAGGCGACGGCCGCCGCGATGTCCTCGGGCTCGCCGACCCTGCCCATCGGATACTGGTGGGCCAGCCGCTCCAACTGGGCCTCGCGGCCCTCCCAGGCGGGGGTGCGGATGGTGCCGGGGTGCACCAGGTTGACCCGCACTCCGCGCGGCGCCGCGTCCCCGGCGAGCGTACGGGTCAAGGACGCCAGGCCCGCCTTGGCGGCGCTGTAGGCGTGGTTGCCGAAGTCCTGCTCGCCGTTGACCGAGCCGATGTTGACGATCGCGCCCCGGCCCGAGGCGGCCAGGTGCGGCAGGGCGGCGCGGGCGCAGCGGAAGGCGCCGGTGAGGGTGACGTCGAGGTCGCGCGCCCACTCCTCGTCGTCCTCGTCCTCGAAGCGTTCGGCGTCCGGAGTGCAGGAGTAGGCGTTGTTGACCAGGACGTCGAGCCGGCCGAACTCCTCGACGGCGAACGCGACCGCCGCCTCCACCGAGGCGCGGTCGGACACGTCGCAGTGCCGGGCGACGGCGCCCTTCAGCGCGGCGGCCGTCGCCTTCGCCCCGCTCAAGTCGATGTCGGCGACGAGGACTTGGGCACCCTCGTCGGTGAGCCTGCGCGCGATGGCGGCCCCGATGCCGCGCGCGGCGCCGGTGATCAGCGCGGTGTGTCCCGGGAAGCGTGCCGTGTGCCGGTCCGTCTGAGGATGCGTCATACGGCCGAACGTACCGCCCTCACCAGGGCCTGGGCGCGGGGATCCGCGGTGACACCCTTCTGGAGCCCGTTGGTCACATAGCCGAACGCCAGGCCCGACTCGGGGTCGGCGAAGCCCAGCGAGCCGCCGCGCCCGGGGTGCCCGAACGACCCGGGGGCGAGCAGCGGGCAGGCGGGGCCGTGCAGCATGTAGCCGAGGCCGAAGCGGGTGTTGACCACCAGGACGCGGTCGGGTCCCGCGCTCTCCTCGGTGCGGGCCAGGGTGAGCGTCGCGGGCGCGAACAGCCTTGGCCCGCCGTCGACTTGGCCGATCGTGGCGGCGTAAAAGCGGGCCAGCGCGCGGGCGGTGGAGATGCCCGCGGAGGCGGGGAGCTCGGCGGCGCAGTAGGCGGGATCGTTCTCGTCGGGCAACGGATCGATCGCCCCGAACGCGCGCCGGGTCAGGGAGTCGGGGTCCCGGTAGGCCTCGGCGACGCTCCGCTTGGGCCGCAGCCGCAGACCGCCCTCGCCCACGGGCGCCTCGACCGGGCCGACCCGGCCCACCCGGTGCGCCTCGGTGTCCGGCACGCCCAGCCAGAAGTCCAGGCCGAGCGGCCCGGCTATCTCCTCGGCAAGCCAGCGCCCGATGGTGCGTCCGGTGACGCGCCGCACCAGCTCGCCGAGCAGCCAGCTGTACGTCTGCGCGTGGTAGCCGTGCGCGGTGCCGGGCTCCCAGAACGGATGCTGGGCGGCGACGGCCGCCGGGCCCGAGGTGGCGTCGGCGGCCTCGGCGGGGGTCAGCGGGCGGTCCAGGGCGGGCACCCCGGCCCGGTGCGCCAACAGGTGCCGCACCAGGGTGCGTTCCTTGCCGTACGCCTTGAACTCGGGCCAGTACGTCGACACGGGCGCGTCCAGGTCGAGCCGGCCGCGCTGGTGCAGGAGGAGGGGGACGGCGGCGGCCACGCCCTTCGTGGCCGAGCGGACGATCTGGGCGGTGTCCAGGGCCCAGGGGGCCGTGCCGTCCACGTCCCTGGTGCCGGCCCACAGGTCGACGACCTTGCGCCCGTCCCGGTACACGGCCACGGCGGCGCCCCGATCGCCCCGGTGCGTGAAGTTCCGCACGAAGGCGTCCTTCACGGGTTCGTAGCCCGGGGCCACGGCGCCCTGTACGTCCACGATCCACTCCCCATCCACTCCCGCGCCGCCCTGACGCCCCTCCCATGGTGCCCCAGCCCCCTGGGGCTCCGCCCCAGACCCCGGGCACCTTTGCCCACCCACCCGCCCGTAAGCGCAGGGTTGGAGGGTGCCGGCCCTCCTGGGGCTCCGCCCCAGACCCCGTTCGCGCCTGAACGGCGCTCGTCCTCAATCGCCGGACGGGCTGAGGTGGCCTGCGCCGACCCGCACCGAGTAGTTAAGGGGCGCGGGGAACTGCGCGAGAAGCGACCACGACGCGAGGTGGACATCGGGTTTCAGGGGCGCGAGGAACTGCGCAAGAAGCGACCACGGCCCGCAGGTTCAAGAGGGGTAAGGGGCGCGAGGAACTGCGCGAAAAGCGACCACGATCCGCAGGTTCAAGAGGGGTTAGGGGCGCGGGGAACTGCGCGAAAAGCGACCACGGCCCGCAGGCCGAGAACGGGTTTTGGGGGCGCGGGGAACTGCGCAAGAAGCGACCACGACCCGCAGGATCGAGAGGGGTCAGGGGCGCGGGGAACTGCGCGAAAAGCGAGTGCGGCCGCGCCGCCGGGGCGGTTACGCGTGGCCGCGCAGGGCCGCCGCCGCCACCCCCGGGTCGAACCCGAACGGCAGCTCAAGGCGATGCGTACGCATCAGCGTCTCGTCGGACAGGACCTCCACCGTGGGGCCGTCCGCCGCGATGACCCCCTCACTGAGAATCACCGCCCGCCCGCACAACTCCAGCGCGTACGGCAGATCATGGGTCACCATGAGCACCGTGACGTCCAACCCCCGCAGAATGTCCGCGAGTTCACGCCGCGACGCCGGGTCGAGGTTGGAGGAGGGCTCGTCCAGGACGAGGATCTCCGGCGACATCGCCAGGACCGTGGCGACGGCCACCCGGCGGCGCTGCCCGAAGGACAGGTGATGCGGGGGACGGTCCGCGTACTCCGCCATCCCCACCTGCGCCAGCGCCCCCATCACCCGTTCCTCCAGCTCCGCCCCCCGCATCCCGGCCGCCGCCGGGCCGAAGGCGACGTCCTCGCGGACGGTCGGCATGAACAGCTGGTCGTCGGGGTCCTGGAAGACGATGCCGACGCGGCGCCGGATCTCGGCGAGGTTCTTCTTCGCGACCGGCAGGCCGGCCACCGCCACCGAGCCCGCGCCGCCTTCGAGGATGCCGTTGAGGTGGAGTACCAGGGTGGTCTTGCCGGCGCCGTTGGGGCCGAGCACGGCCACCCGCTCGCCGCGTCCCACCGTCAGGTCGACGCCGAACAGGGCCTGGTGGCCGTCGGGGTAGGCGAAAGCGAGGCCGGACACTTCGAGGGACGGGACGTTCACGGGGGCCTCAGCGGTCGTAGGGGGTGGCGCGGCGGTCGTACGGGGGTCGGGCGCGGCGGTCGTACGGGGGTCGGGCTCGGCGGGGTGCCCGGCGGGGTGTCCGGCGGGGTGTCCGGCGGGCAGGTTCTCGGGGGGGTTCACAGGGTCCAGCCCAGCAGACACACCACCAGCGCCGCCCCGGGCAGCGCGACCGCCCGCGTCCACTGGACACGCGTCGCGGTCACCTCGTCGATCACAGGCATGGACCCGGCGTACCCCCGGCTGACCATCGCCAGATGGACGCGTTCGCCGCGTTCGTAGGAGCGGATGAAGAGCGCGCCCGCCGACTTCGCGAGGACGCCCCAGGAGCGCACCCCGCGGGCCTCGAAGCCGCGGGAGCGGCGGGCGATGGACATGCGCCGCATCTCGTCCGTGATGACGTCCCCGTACCGGATCATGAAGGAGGCGATCTGGACGAGGAGGGGCGGCAGGCGCAGGCGCTGGAGGCCCAGGAGCAGGGCGCGCAGTTCGGTGGTGGAGGCGAGGATCACGGAGGCGGCGACGCCCAGGGTGCCCTTGGCGAGCACGTTCCAGGCGCCCCACAGGCCGTTCTCGCTGAGCGCGAGGCCGAGGACGTGCACCTGCTCGCCGGGCACCACGAACGGCATAAGCACGGCGAACGCCACGAACGGGATCTCGATGAGCAGGCGTTTGAGCAGATAGCCGGCCGGGATGCGGGCCGCGCCCGCCACGGCGGCGAGCAGCACGGCGTACAGCGCGAACGCCCACATCGCCTCGCGCGGCGTGGACACCACCACGACCACGAACGCGAACACCGCCGCGAGTTTGCAGTGCGGGGGCAGCTCGTGGACGGGTGAGTGGCCGTGCCGGTAGAGGCGGTGGGAGTGGCCCGCTCCCATGTCAGACGGCTTCCGGGGTGCGGTCGGTACCGCGGCCCCGCGGGGCGGAGTCCGTACGGCGCCTGCGGACCGCCCAGAACACTCCGCTGCCCACCACCACCGTGACGCCGACGCCGATCACTCCGGCGAGGCCGCCGGCGAGGCGGGCGTCCCCGATGTCCTTGACCGAGTAGTCGGCGAGCGGGGAGTCGGAGGTGGCGTGCTCGGTGGTCTTGGCGTCGATGCCCTTGTCGTGGGCGACCTTCTCCAGGCCGTCGGGGCTGGCCGAGGCGTAGAAGGAGACGAAGCCGGCGAGCAGCAGGGCGGTGACGATGCCGATGCCCCACACCTTCCTCGTGGACCCGGCGCGGGCGGCGGCGGGGGCGGGCACCGCGGCGGGGGCGTCGATGAGTTCGCCGCCGACGCGCAGCTTGAGCGGCACGGTCAGGCCGCGGGCCCCGTACACGAGGTCGGGGCGTACGGCGAGGACGGCGCCGACGGTGAGCGCGGTGATGGCGGCCTCGCCGATGCCGATGAGGAGGTGGACGCCGACCATCGCGGTGAGCACCTTGGTAATCGGCACGTCGGTGGTGCCGCCGAGGGCGTAGATCGCGGTGAAGACGAGGGCGGCGGCCGGTACGGAGAACAGCGCGGCCACGAAGGAGGCGGCGGTCACCGAGCGGCGGGTGCGGGGAAGCACCGCGAGCAGGCCGCGGAAGAGGAGGTAGGCGACGACGGTGGTGGTGATCGCCATGTCGGTGATGTTGACGCCGAGCGCGGTGAGCCCGCCGTCGGCGAACAGGACGCCCTGCATGAGCAGGACCACCGAGACGCAGAGCATGCCCGTGTACGGCCCGACGAGGATCGCGGCGAGCGCGCCGCCCAGCAGATGGCCGCTGGTGCCGGCCGCGACGGGGAAGTTCAGCATCTGCACGGCGAAGATGAACGCGGCGACCAGCCCGGCCAGCGGCGCCGTCCGCTCGCCCCCGGCGCCCGGCGCGTGGGAGGTGCCCCCCAGTTCGCGCCGCGCTCCGCGCAGGCTGACGGCGACGGCGGCGGCGGCGACCACACCTGTGACCGCCGATACAGGTGCGTTGATGAATCCATCGGGTACGTGCATGGGTGGACTCCGATTTCCCGTGGCGCCCTCTTCCCTGCGCGGGCGTGCGCAGAACCGTTTGATGATAGTGCCCTGTTGCGAACGTCTTGCAAAAGCGGCCGAGAGACAACTGACAAGCCGACTCACCGGGGGCTTACCAGGAAATTATGGGACATTGGATAACAAATAGTGCGAACCGGTATTCACCAGCAGCACCCAGCGTGAGGAGCGATCGATGTCGCCCGCAGTCGAGGACCACTCCGAGGACCACGCCGCCGAACGCTCCGCCGAGGGTCCCGACCTCTCCCGCTCCGCAGCGGACCGCGCCGCCTCCCGCCCCGTGGAGGATCACGCCCGGGCCCGCGTCGTCACCGACGCCCCGCTCTCCAACCCCGTCCCGGTGGCCATGCGCTACGACCCCGCGGACTCGTCCGGCGCGGTCCGCTTCGCCTTTCCCGGCGGCAACGAGTGGGCCTTCCCGCGCGATCTGCTGGAGTCGGGCCTGCGTGCGCCGGCCAGCCGGGGCGATGTGAGCGTCTGGCCGTGCGGCCGGGCCCAGACGGTCCTCGAGTTCCACTCGCCGGAGGGGGTCGCGGTGGTCCAGTTCGACAGCTCGCCCCTGGTCCGCTTCCTGCGCCACACCTACGCCACGGACGCGCGGGCGGCCCCGGCCGCCGCGTCCCCGGCGGGTCCCCGCGGCTGAACCCGGCCCCCGCCCACGCGAAGGCCCCCCGTGCGCGAGGCGCACGGGGGGCCTGGTGACGCCGGCGGTCCCGTCCCCACAGGCCGCCCACGTCGGCCGGGACCCACGGCCGCTCGGTTCGTGGGGTCCCGGCGTTCGGGGGGCGGGGGTCAGACCCGCGCCAACTCGCGGTCGCCGTCGGCGTCGCCGCTGTCCTGCTTGCGCAGGCCCTCGCCCTCGACATCGACGTTGGGCAGCACCCGGTCCAGCCAGCGCGGCAGCCACCAGGCCTTCGCGCCGAGCAGCGCGAGCACCGCGGGCACGATCGCCATCCGGACGATGAACGCGTCGAAGAAGACCGCGATGGCCAGGCCGAAGCCGATCATCTTGATCATTTGCTCGCTGGAGCCGATGAAGCCGGAGAACACCGCGATCATGATGACGGCGGCTGCCGTCACCACCCGGGCGCCGTGCTTGAACCCGGTCACGATCGCCTGGCCCGGCCGCTCGCCATGGACGTACGCCTCGCGCATCCGCGTGACCAGGAACACCTCGTAGTCCATCGCCAGGCCGAAGACGACGCCCACCATGAAGATCGGCATCATCGACATGATCGGGCCGGTCTGCTGCACGCCGAAGAGCGAGCCGAGCCAGCCCCACTGGAAGACCGCGACGACCGCACCGAGGGCGGCGACCACCGAGAGCAGGAAGCCGAGGGCCGCCTTCAGCGGGACCAGGACCGAGCGGAAGACCACCATCAGGAGCAGGAAGGCGAGTCCGACGACGAGTGCCAGATAGGGCAGCAGCGCGTCGTTCATCTTCTGCGAGAAGTCGATGTTCATCGCGGTCGAACCGGTCACCAGGACCTTCGCCCCGGTGTCCGCCTTGATGGTGGAGCCCGCGTCCCGGATCGAGTGGACCAGGTCCTCGGTCTGGGTGGAGGACGGCTTGGACTTCGGGATGACCGTGATGGTCGCCGTGTCGTTGCCGGTGTTCGTGTTGTACGCGGGCGGCAGCACCGGGCCCACGTCCGGGAGCTTCTTGATCGCGGCCACCGTCGCATCGGCCGCGCCCCTGACTCCGTTCGCCGCGCCCTTGCCGTCGACGACGACCATGAAAGGCCCGTTGAAGCCCGGCCCGAAGCCCTCCGAGAGGGTGTCGTAGGCGCGGCGCTGGGTGGTGGAGGTCGGCTGCGAGCCGTCGTCCGGCAGACCCATCTGGAGGGAGCTCGCGGGCAGCGCGATCGCGCCGAGCCCGATGACGCCGACGAGCAGCACCCACACCGGCCTGCGCAGCACGAAGCTCGCCCAGCGGGTGCCCATGTTGGGCTTGCCCTCGGCGGTCCGCTCGCCCCGCTCGTGCGCCTTGCGGGCCTTGCGGCCGAGCACGCGCCGGCCGGCGAAGCCGAGCAGCGCGGGTATGAGGGTCAGGGCGATGAGGACGGCGATGACGACGGTGCCGGCGGCCGCCACTCCCATCTTGGTGAGCATCGGGATGTTGACGACGGCCAGGCCCACCAGCGCGATGACCACGGTCAGACCGGCGAACACGACGGCGGAACCCGCCGTTCCCACGGCCCGCCCCGCGGCGTCCTCGCGCTCCCTGCCCTCGGCCAGCTCGGCCCGGAAGCGGGAGACGATGAACAGGGCGTAGTCGATGCCGACCGCGAGCCCGATCATCATCGCGAGCGTGGACGTGGTGGAGCCGAGGTCGAGCACATTGGCAAGCGCCGTGATGGTGGAGACACCGATGCCGACCCCGATGATCGCGGTGAGCAGCGGCAGCCCCGCCGCCACCAGCGAGCCGAAGGTGATCACCAGGACGAGCCCCGCGATGACCACGCCGATGATCTCGCCGGAGCCGGTCTCCGGCATGGCCTGGAGCGCGTCACCGCCGATCTCCACGGTGAGCCCGGCCTTCTTGGCCTCATCGCCGCTCTTCTTGAGCGCGTCGCGGGTGTCGTCGGTGAGCTGCATCGCGTTGGCCTTGTACGACACCTGGACGTACGCGATGGAGCCCTGGCCGTTCTGGGAGACGGCCTTCGCCTCGAAGGGGTCGGTGACATTCGAGACCTGGTCCGAGCCCGCCTTCAGGCCGGCCACGGTCTTCTCGACCGCGGCCTTGTTGGCGGGGTCGGCCATCTTCTGGCCCTCGGGCGCCTTGAAGACGACGCGGGCGGTCGCCCCGTCGGCGGTGTCGTTCGGGAACCGGTCCTTGAGCAGGTCGAAGGCGCGCTGCGCCTCGGTGCCGGGAATGGAGAACGAGGAGGAGGTGGCGGTGGTGGCGGACGCGGCACCGAAGCCGGCGAGGGCGAGCAGTGCCACCCACACCAGGGCGACATAGCGGCGGCGCCGGAAGGCGAACCTGCCTAGGCGATAGAGGAACGTGGCCACGAGGGCGTACTCCCGGTCAAGTCGTATGGAATCAGCAGGGCATGGGGAATCAGCCCGACGACGAGAGCGGCGTGCGTCAGGTGGGGCGGTACTGCGAAAGCCGGGCGGGGAGGCCTAGCCGGGGGCGCCGAGGGCGGGGAGGACCACGGCGTCGAAGTAGTCGGCGAGGAAGGCCTGGTCGACCGGGCGGTCCTCGATGAACTGCCGGGCGGCGAAGGCGCCGACCAGCATGTGGACGACATAGGGGAGCGCACGGTTGTCCGCACCGACCTCACCGCGTTCCACCGCGCGCCGCAGCACCGCGGCGAGCCCGGTGATCTCCGGCTCGATCAGCACCTCGCACAGCGCCTTGTGGAGCTCGGGGTTGTCGTGGACGGCCCGCATCAGACCCCGCATCAGCGCGGAGTCCTTCTCCATCTGGCAGTCGTCCTCGCGGGCGACCATCGCCTGGAAGTCGCCGCGCAGCGAGCCGGTGTCGATCTCCGCGAGGGTGACCGGCTTGTTGTGCCGCAGGGCGCGCGCGACCAGCTCGGGCTTGCTCCCCCACTGGCGGTAGAGGGTGGCCTTGCTGGAGCGGGTGCGGGCGGCGACGGCGTCCATGGTCAGGGCGTCGTAACCGACCTCGCGCAGCAGGTCGAGCACGGCTTCGTAGAGCTCCGCCTCGCGTTCCGGGGTGAGCCTGCCCGCCATGTCGACCTCCTCTCCTGATGCGTCCGGCGCATCCGGACCACCTCCGCGTACGGACCGGTGCGTACCGGGTGCGCGGACCGCCTTTTCGTACCGTACGAACGTAACCTCGGGCCCGAGCGAAACGAAACCGTTTCGCTTGTGTTCTCGACCACAAGTGTCGGAACGGGATAAGCCGGAACGGAATAAAGCGTTCCCACGAGTTGCCGCACCCCCTCCCCGCGGAAAGCATTGGGGGGTGAGTGACGACGCCGCGTACCTCCGGTTCCCGCATCTGCACGACGACTTGCTGTGCTTCGCCGCCGAGGACGACCTCTGGGTCGCCCCGCTGGTCCCGGCCGGGCACAGCCCCTCGCGTGCCTGGCGGGTCACCGTCGACCGCACCAAGGTCGGCCACCCCCGCTTCTCGCCCGACGGACGCCACATCGCGTACACGACCTGGCGCAGCCTGGACCCGGAGATCCATCTGGCCCCGGTGAGCGGCGGCCCGGCCCGCCGGCTGACCTACTGGGGCTCCTCCGACACCCGCGTGTGCGGCTGGTCGCCCGACGGCCACATCCTCGCGGTGTCCTCTCACGGACAGCCGTTCTCGTACTTCTCCTGGGCCTACAGCGTCCCCACCGACGGCTCCCCCGGCCGCAAGCTCCCCTGGGGCCCGGTCTCCGACATCGCCGTCGCGGACCTGGAGGGCGAGCGGCGCACCCTTCTCCTCACCGGGAAGCCGCCGCACGAGCCGGCCGCCTGGAAGCGCTACCGCGGCGGCGCCACCGGACGCCTGTGGCTGCACGGGGAACGGCTGCTGCCCGACATCGGCGGCCACCTGGACGCGCCCATGTTCGTGGACGGCCGCATCGCCTTCCTCTCCGACCACGAGGGCGTCGGCAACCTGTACTCCTGCCTGCCCGACGGCTCCGACCTCACCCGGCACACCGACCACGACGCGTTCTACGCCCGGCACGCCTCCAGCGACGGCCGCCGGGTGGTCTACCAGTGCGCGGGCGACCTGTGGATCGTGGACGCGCTCACCCCCGACTCGGTGCCGCGCAAGCTGGACGTACGGCTCGGCGGGCCGCGCGCGGGGCGGCGCAGCTACCAGGTGCCGGCCGCCAACCACATCGACTCCCTGTCCGTCGACACCACCGGCCGGGCCAGCGCCGTCGTGGTACGCGGCAGCCTGTACTGGCTCACCCACCGCGACGGCCCCGCCCGCACCATCGCCGACACCCCGGGGGTACGGGTGCGGATGCCCGAGATGCTGGGCAGCGGCGGGCAGGTCGCCTACATCACCGACGCGGAGGGCGAGGACGCGGTCGAGATCGCCTTCCTGCCGCGCGCCAGCGGCGAGCGGGCACCCAGGCGGCTCGCGGCCGGCGAGCTCGGCCGGGTGCAGGAGATGGTGTCCGACCCGGACGGCGAACGCCTGGCGATCGCGGCGCACGACGGCCGGCTGCTGCTCATCGACGTGAGCGAGGAGCCGGAGGAGGCCCCTGCGACGGGCTCGACGGGGGCGACGCGCTGGACGGGCGCGGAGGGCGCGGAGGTGGGCTCGCATCCCGGCTCGGATTCGGGCTCGGGCTCGGGCTCGGGCTCGGGCTCGACAGCCCCGACGGACTCGGCAGACCCGGCGGGCGCGCCGGACTCGCCGGTCCCGCCGGTCCCGCCGGACTCTCCGGACTCGCCGGACTCGCCGGACTCGCCGAGCACGCCGGACTCTCCGAGCACGCCGCAGGGTCGGGTCACCGAGCTGATCCGGTCCGTCAACGGGCCCGTCCGCGACCTCGCCTTCTCCCCCGACGGGGCCTGGCTGACCTGGTCGCACCCCGGCATCGGCCGCTCGCTGCGTCAGATCAAGATGGCCCGTATCGCGGGGCCCGGCGCGCGCACCGTCGTGGATGTCACCAACGGCCGCTTCGAGGACGAGAACCCGGTGTTCACCAGCGACGGGCGCTATCTGGCGTTCCTGTCCTGGCGCGGCTTCGACCCGGTGTACGACGTGCACACCGGCGACCTGTCGTTCCCGCTGGGCTGCCGCCCCTATCTCGTCCCCCTCAACTCGGCGACGCCGTCCCCGTTCGCCCTCTCGCCGGACGGCCGGCCCGCCGCGGGCGGCCTCGACCCGCTGGACGACTCGGGCGACGGCACGGTGACGGTGGAGGTGGAAGGCCTGGAGAACCGGGTCACCCCGTTTCCCGTCTCCGCCTCCAAGTACTCGGCCCTGCACCCGGTCTCGGGCGGCGGCCTGGTCTGGCTGCGCTGGCCCATCTCGGGCGCGCTCGGCGAGACCTTCGCCAACCCGGCCGACACCTCGGGCCGCCCCACCCTGGAACACTTCAACATCTCCAAGGCCCGCAGGACCGAACTGGTCGACCACCTCGACTACTTCGCGGTCAGCGGCGACGCCAGCCGCCTGGTCGTCGTCGACGAGGGCGAACTGCGCGCGGTGCCCGCCACCGAACCCGGCGACAACGACTCCACCGTCTATCTGGACCTGCGCCGCATCCTGCACGAGGCCGACCCGGCCCTGGAGTGGCGCCAGGCCTTCGACGAGGCCGGGCGCATCATCCGCTCCTACTTCTGGGAGCCGAAGATGTGCGGCATCGACTGGACGGGGGTTCTGGACCAGTACCGCCCGCTGGTCGAACGGATCGCCACGCCGGACGAGTTCGGCGATCTGCTGCGCGAGGTACTGGGCGAACTGGGCACCTCGCACGCCTACGTCACCGCCGCCCGCCGCAACGAGGGGCCCCCGCACTACCAGCGCGCCCAGGGCCTGCTCGGCGCCAACCTGACGTGCCACAACGGCAGTTGGATCATTCAGCGGATCCTGCCCGGCGACTCGTCGGACTCCAAGGCGCGTTCACCGCTCGCGGGCGCGGGTCTGCGCGAGGGCGCGGCCCTGACCCATGTCGACGGCCGCCCCGTCGACCCGGTGGCAGGCCCGTACCCCCTCCTCGCGGGCGCGGGCGGCACGACGGTCGAGCTGACGTTCAGCCCCGCCGGGGGCGGGGGCCGCTCCCGGCGGGTCGCGGTGGTCCCGCTGGTCGACGAACGCCCCCTGCGCTACCAGGACTGGGTGGCCAAACGCCGGGGCGTGGTAAGGGAGTTGAGCGGCGGCAAATGCGGCTATCTGCACATCCCCGACATGGGCGGCTCGGGCTGGGCCCAGTTCAACCGCGACCTGCGCATGGAGGTGAGCCGCCCCGCCCTGATCGTGGACGTACGGGGCAACGCGGGCGGCCACATCAGCGAGCTGGTGGTGGAGAAGCTGACCCGGCGCATCCTGGGCTGGGACCTGACACGCAACGCCCAGGCGGTCTCGTACGCCTCCAACGCCCCCCGGGGCCCGGTGGTGGCCCTGGCCGACGAGGCGACGTCGTCCGACGGCGACATGATCACGGCGGCGTTCCGGCTGCTGAAACTGGGCCCGGTGGTGGGGCAGCGCACGTGGGGCGGAGTGGTCGGCATGACGGGCCGTCACACTCTGGGCGACGGAACGGTCATCACCGTGCCGATGAACGCGGCGTGGTTCGACGAGTACGGGTGGTCCGTGGAGAACCACGGGGTGGAGCCGGATCTGGAGATCCTGCGTACGCCGCTGGACTGGGCGGAGGGGCGCCATGCCCAGCTCGACGACGCGGTTCAGCTGGCCCTGGACCTCCTGACCCTGCACCCCGCGTCCACCCCACCGGGCTACACCACCACCCCCAACCGCCAACGCCCCCAACTCCCGCCGCGGCCTGAGCGGTTGTAACCCCGCCCCCTCCCGGCCCGGGGCCCATTCGCGCGGTTCCCCGCGCCCCCGGAGGAACTCGTTTCCGTCTGCGGCCCGCAGGTGGCTGGTCGCGCAGTTCCCCGCGCCCCTGAAACCCTCTTGAACCTGCGGTTCGTGGGCGCTTCTCGCGCAGTTCCCCGCGCCCCTAAACCCGCTCGAACCTGCGGGCCGTGCTCGCTCTGCGCGCAGTTCCCCGCGCCCCTGAAACCCTCTTGAACCTGCGGGCCGTGGGCGCTTCTCGCGCAGCTTTCCGCGCCCCTCAACTACTCGGTGCTGGGGCACCTTCAGCCCGTCCGGCGATTGAGGACGAGCGCCGTTCAGGCGCGAGCGGGGGTGCAGGGGGCGGAGCCCCCGCCCGGGGTCTGGGGCGGAGCCCCAGGGGCCGGGCCATCCAACCCCCGTCACGGGCGGGTGGGTGGGCAAACCCCCGGGGTCTGGGGCGGAGCCCCAGGGGGCCCGGAGCCATCCAACCCGCTGCACGGGCGGGTGGGTGGGCAGACCCCCCAGGGGCCCCCGGGGTTACGGGTGGGGGGAGGAGGGGGCTCGGGAGGCTTCGTCGGCCGCCCCGCCCGCCCCGACCAACCCCCGCCCCACAGAGGAAAGCCGCGGCTCGAACCGCCGCATCTCCCGCTGCCCCACCCCCGCGATCACCCCCGGCAGATAACCCCGCACGGACTGCATCCCCCGCAACCACCACTGCGCGTACACATGCGAGGACCGCCGCTCGATCCCGGCGACGATCCGGTCGACCGCGGGCCCGAGCGGATACGTCCGGTTCGACGGCCACGGCAGCCGCGACCGCAGCTCGCGCATGACCTCGTCCTGGTCCGCCCCCCGCACCATGTCCGTGTCGGTCCACGACAGATACCCGACCCCGACCCGCACCCCCTTGTAGCCGACCTCCGCCCGCAGGCTGTGCGCGAACGCCTCGACCCCGGACTTGGAGGCGCAGTACGCCGTCATCATCGGCGCCGGGGTGATCGCCGCGAGCGAGGCGATCTGGAGGAAGTAGCCGCGCGACTCCATCAGCACGGGCAGGAAGGCCCGCGCGGTGACGGCCCCGCCGATGAGGTTGACCTCGATGACCCGGCGCCAGGCGGCGGGGTCGGAGTCGACGAACGGCCCGCCGGAGGCGACCCCCGCGTTGGCGACGACGAGGTCGACCTTCCCGAACCGCTCCTTGACCTCGACGGCGACCCGTGCCATCGCCTCGTGGTCGGTGACGTCGGCGTGCCAGGACTCGGCCTCGGTGTGCAGCCGCGCGGCGACCCGCTTCAGTTCGTCGGGTTCGAGCCCGACGAGCGCGACCTTGGCGCCGCGCGCCGACAGCTTGCGGGCGAGGAGTTCGCCCACACCCCGGGCCGCTCCCGTGACGACCGCGACCTGTCCTTCCAGACCGACCCTGCTCATACGGCACGCTCCTCGGTGTCGACTGCGTCCATGGCGGCCGGGGCGGCGAGATGCTCGGCCACCAGCGCGCGGATCTTCTCGGTGATGAATTCGGGCGCCTCGATGGGCGTCATGTGCCCGATGCCGGTCAGGATGTCGAGCGAACGGCAGTCGGGCAGCTCGGCCGCGATCCGCCGTGCGTGCACGGGCGGCGTGAGCCGGTCCGCGCTGCCCGCCACCACCACGGTGGGCACCCTCAACTCCCGTACCAGAAGGCCGAGTTCGAGCTCGGCCAGTACATGGGACCAGGCCTGGCGCACCCCGCGCGGGCAGGCGTGCACGATCCGGGCGCACGTCTCGACCTTGTCCGGCGCCGCCCCGGGGCCCATCGTGGCGTACCGCAGGACCTTCTTGGCGAGTGGAGTGACCGGCCCCAGCGGCGCGCCCGATCCGAGGACGCGCCGGGTGAGCCCGGTCCGTACCCGGCCGGCCCGCAGCGGCAGCACCAGCGACTGGGCCACGAGTTCCCCGGCGCCGGTGCTGCACAGCAGGACGGCGGCCGCGTGCTCGCGCAGACCGGGGCGCCCGGCGGCGGCCATCAGCGTCATGCCGCCCATGGAGTGCCCGACGAGCACGGCCCGTTCGCCCGGCGCGAGGGTCGCCGCGAGCACCGCTTCGAGGTCGTCGGCGAGCACCTCGGTGGAGCAGACCTCGGCGGCGGGCGTACGCCCGTGTCCGCGCTGGTCGTAGGCGATGACCCGGCACGGTCCGGCGAGCGCCCGGATCTGGGCGGCCCAGAACGCGGTGGAGCAGGTCCAGCCGTGCGCGAGGACGACGGCGGGCGCGCCCTCGGGCCCGTGCACCTCGACGTGCAGGACGGTGCCGTCGGCGGAGCGGGCGCTCACCTCGCGCGTGGCGACGGGCTGCGGCGCGTACGACCCGCGCGGGCCGCCTCCGGCTCCGGCTCGGGTTCGGGAGGGGCTCACGCGGACACCGCCTCGTGCTCGCCCGCGGCGTCCCGCACGGCCACGGACCCGGACCCGGACCCGGCTCCGGACTCGGCCGCCCGGGCGCGGACGACCTCGTACTCGCCGAGGTCCACCTCCCGTGTCGCGCGGCGGAACTCACCGGTGGTGCCCGGCCAGACGGTGGTGTTGCGGCCGTTGGCGTCGAGGTACCAGCTGGTGCAGCCGCCGGTGTTCCACACGGTCCGCTTCATGCGCTCCTGCACCCGCCGGTTCCAGGCGCCGACGGCTGAGGGCCGGGGGGTGAGCGCGACCCGGCCGCCCAGGACGTTCAACT
The DNA here is from genome assembly GCF_025399895.1 of Streptomyces sp. ASQP_92. GTDB lineage: Bacteria > Actinomycetota > Actinomycetes > Streptomycetales > Streptomycetaceae > Streptomyces. The sequence goes on from NZ_JAODUA010000012.1 coordinate 205,537, forward strand.
GGCGCAGGTAGTCGGCCAGATAGGTGAGCTGGGACTCGATCATCAAGATCATGGAGGAGTTCCCGAGGCCGGTGTTGGGCCCGATGATGGTCATCCAGTTGGGGAATCCGGCCGCGGTCGCGCCGCGCAGCGACTGCATCCCGTCCTTCCACGACTCGGCGAGGGTGTGCCCCTCGGCGCCGACGACACGGTCGGCGATCGGCATGTCGGTGACATGGAACCCGGTGCCGAAGATGATCGCGTCGACCTCGCTCTCCGTGCCGTCGGCCGCCACCACGGTGGAGCCGCGCACCTCGGTGAGCCCGGAGGCGACGACGTCGACGTTGTCCTTCGCGAGCGCCGGATAGTACGAGCTGGACAGCAGGATGCGCTTGCAGCCGATCCGGTAGTCGGGGGTCAGCTTGGCGCGCAGGGCCGGGTCCTTGATCGCGCGGGCCATGTTCGCCTTGGCGACGGACTCGACGAGGCCGAGCTCATTGGGCCGCTTGGTGAACGCGCTGACCTGCAACTCCCTTATGCCCCACAGGAGTCCGCGCCGCGCCGCCCCGGTGAAGGGCACCTGGCGGTGCAGCCAGCGCTCGGCCCCGGAGATCGCGCGGTCCATGCGCGGCATGACCCAGGGCGGCGTCCGCTGGAACAGGGTCAGGCGCCCGACCTCGGGCTGGATGGCGGGCACGATCTGGATCGCCGAGGCACCGGTGCCCACCACGGCGACGCGCTTGCCGCGCAGGTCGTAGTCGTGGTCCCAGCGGGCGGAGTGGAACACCTTGCCGGGGAAGCCGTCGAGCCCGGGTATCTCCGGCATCTTGGGGTCGGAGAGCGGGCCCGTGGCGGAGACGACGACGTCCGCGGTCAGGGTCGTGCCGTTGGCGACGTCGATCTCCCACCACAGCCGCTCGGCGTCCCAGCGCATCATCGTCACCTCGTGGTCGAGGCGGATGTGCGGGCGCAGCCGGAAGGTGTCGGCGACGTGGTCGAGGTAGGCGCGGATGTGCTCCTGGCCGGAGAAGGTACGGGGCCAGTCGGGGTTGGGCGCGAAGGAGAAGGAGTACAGGTGCGAGGGGACGTCGCAGGCGCACCCCGGGTAGCTGTTGTCGCGCCAGGTGCCGCCGACGGAGCCGGCCCGTTCCAGGACGACGAAGTCGGTGATCCCCTCGCGGCGCAGCCGGACCGCCGCCCCGAGCCCGCCGAACCCCGACCCGATCACCGCCACACGTACATGCTCGTGCTGGGCCATGCCACCGCCTCCACGGTCGGTCCCACAATGTTGCCAGCAATCACTGGCACTGTTGGGAGGGTAGAGCAGTCACATACCGAGCGGTAGGGGGTGCGGCGGGGAAAGTTACCGCCGGTACAACCCGCCGGGCACCGCATAGGCTGAGGCGGTGGCAGAAGACCAGGCAAGTCAGGGTGCGCGCGGGGATCGCACGGCTAAGGGACGCACGGGGAAGGGACGCACGGGGAAGGCACATACCGGCACCCGTACCGGCGCCGGCGAGAGCCGCCCGTCGCCCGGACCGCCCGGCACGTCCGGCGAACCCCTCCCCCCGGCCCAGGCCCCCGGACCGGAGTACCGCGTGGCGGAGCTGGCCCGGAAGGCCGGCATCACCGAACGCACCCTGCGCTTCTACCGCGAGCGCCAACTGATCCCGCCGCCGCGCCGTGAGGGCCGCATCGCCTGGTACGACGACCACCACCTGGCCCGGTTGCGGACGATCTCGGCGCTCCTTGAGCGCGGCCACACCCTGTCCGGCATCGCCGACCTGACCTCGGCCTTCGAGTCGGGCCGCGACGCGGGCGAGGCGCTCGGCCTGGTCGAGCCCACCGAGGAGACCCCGGTCCGCCTGACCCCGGAGGCGCTGGCGGACCACTTCGCGGGCGAGGTCACCCCGGAGAACCTGGCGGCCGCCCTGGAGCTGGGCTACGTCACGGTGTCGGGCGAGGAGATCGTCCACATCAGCCGCCGCCTCCTGGAGGTCTCGGCGTCCCTGGTCCGCAAGGGCGTCCCGCTGGCCGCGGTGCTGGCCGCCGGCCGCGAAGTACGCGACCACGCCGAGGCGTTGGCCGACCTCTTCACCGATCTGCTGCGCACCCACACCTCCGCCGAGAACCCGGACGCCCTGCGCCCGCTGGCCAAGGCGGTGGTGGACGCGGAACTGTCCCTGGCCCTGGACCGACGGCTGACCCAGGAGCCCCGTGGCGAGTGAACCGCGACATCACAGCACGGGCGCCCTGACGGACCCGGCGAGCCCGTTCCGCCGGCCTCAGAACCCCCGGCCTCAGGACCACCCCTGCCCTCAGAACCCCCGGCCTCAGAACCCCCGGCCTACAGGTCGTACACCACCGTCACGGGCGCGTGGTCGCTCCACCGCTCGCCGTGCGTCGCGGCCCGCTCAACGAAGCCCTTGACGGCGCGCTCGGCGAGGCGCGGCGTGGTGACCTGGTAGTCGATGCGCCAGCCCGTGTCGTTGTCGAAGGCGCGGCCGCGGTAGGACCACCACGAGTACGGGCCCTCGACGTCCGGGTGCAGGGCGCGCATGACGTCGACGTACCCGCCGTGGGCGGCGTCGAAGACCCGGGTCATCCACTCCCGCTCCTCGGGCAGGAAGCCGGAGTTCTTCTTGTTGCCCTTCCAGTTCTTGAGGTCGGCCTCCTGGTGGGCGATGTTCCAGTCGCCGCACACCACGACCTCGCGCCCGTCGGCGGCGGCCCGCTCCCTGAGCCCCTTGAGGTACTCCAGGAACTCCGCCATGAAGCGGATCTTCTCGTCCTGCCGCTCGGTGCCGACCTCGCCGGAGGGCAGATACAGGGAGGCCACGGTCACACCGGGCAGGTCCGCCTCGATGTACCGTCCCGAGCCGTCGAACTCCTCGCTCCCGAACCCGATCCTCACCCGGTCCGGCTCGCGCCGGGTGAGCAGGGACACACCGGCCCGGCCCTTGGCGGCGGCCGGCGCGTGCGCGGCGAACCAGCCCTCGGGCGCCCCGGCCCCGGCGGGGAGCTGGTGCGGCTCGGCCCGCACTTCTTGCAGGCAGACCACGTCGGCCCCGGTGCCCGCGAGCCACTCCACGAAGCCCTTCTTGGCGGCCGCCCGCAGCCCGTTTACATTCACAGAGGTAACAGTGAGCATCCCGGCACCCTACCGACCCGGACGCCCCGCCCCGCACGCATAGAAGTACGCTATTCCGCATGATTATCCGTCGCCTCGGTTACGATCACCCCGACGCCGTCAAACTCAACGACCAGGTCCAGCTCGAATACGCCGAGCGGTACGGGGACGAGGGCGATGCCACACCCCTGGACGCCTCGATGTTCATACCCCCGCGCGGCCTGTACCTGCTCGCGTACGACGCCGAGGAGCGCCCGGTGGCCACCGGCGGCTGGCGCGGCCAGGACGCCAACGAGGAGAACTACCGCGACGGCGACGCCGAGTTGAAGCGCATGTACGTGGTCCCCGAGGCCCGGGGGCTGGGTCTGGCCCGGCGCATCCTGTCGATGCTGGAGGCCGACGCCCGCGCGGCCGGCCGCACCCGCATGGTCCTGGAGACCGGCGACAAGCAGCCCGAGGCCATCACCCTGTACACCTCGGCCGGCTACGAGCCCTGCGAAAAGTTCGGCCACTACCGCACCTACGACTCCAGCCGCTGCTTCGCCAAGCCGCTCCAGGATTCCTGAACCCCGCGAGGGCCGGCGTCCGGCCGCCCCCGAACCCCTTCCGGGTTCCGGGCCGGCCCCGCACGCACGGAAAGAGCCCCAGTCGGATTTCTCCGACTGGGGCTCTGACCTGTTGTGGACCTGAGGGGATTCGAACCCCTGACCCCCTCGATGCGAACGAGGTGCGCTACCGGACTGCGCCACAGGCCCTTGCAACGAGTGAAACCTTAGCACCCGGAAGGGAGTGGTTGGAAATCCGTTCCGCCCTGGTCAGCGTGAGAGGGGTCATTCGTTGGCGGCCCGGGGGCGGTCGTCGTCCGCGTACTGGTCGAAGAGCGGGGTGCGGTGGCGACTTGGGCCCGAGCGCTGCCTGGGGGGCGGGTCGGCGGTGGGCGGGGGCGGGGTGGGGTCGGCCGTCGAGGAGCGGGCCGAGGACCAGGTGTCCGGGGCGCCCAGGTCGATGCTGCCGGTGGCGCGCGGGGCGACCGGCGCGGTGACGTAGGTGGGCAGCGGGACCGGTACCGGCTCCCAACTGGCGCCGCGCGCGGGGCCCCGCTCGCGCTGCTGGTCGACCCACTCCTGGTGGTCGGTCTGCTCGACCAGCGCGCGCCGCCCGGCCTCCTGGGGGGAGAGCGCGGGGGCGGGCGCGGGCGCGGGCACGGGCGCGGGGTGGTGGGAGTCCGTCTCGTCGTCGCTCTCGACGCCCGGCGCGGTCGCCCGCGGGCGGGGCCGGCTCTCGCGCAGCCGCTGGGCGGCGAACTCCGCTCGGCGGCGGTCCATGGTGAAGGCGAAGCGCCGCCGCTCCTGGATCCGCAGATGCACGATGTACGCGCTCAGCAGCGCGGCCGGAACGGCCGGCGCCCACAGGAAGCCGAGCCCGCCGACCGCCGCCACGACCGCGCCAAGGGTGAAGGCGAGGAAGAGGACGACCGTGGTGCGCCGGCGCCTGGCGAGCACCGCGCTGCGCTGCGCGCGCCGGGCGCGCTCCGCCGATGCGGTGGTGGCCGGACGCGGCCGTTCGGGGTGGTCGGGGTGGTCGGGACGCGACTGCGGGCGCGCGGGGCGCGGGGAACGCGCCGGGGGCACCACGGCGTCCGGAGCGCCGACGGACTCCCCCGCGGTGACGAGGGGTTCGGTCGGGGCGTCCGGAGGGGTCCCGGGTTCCGCCTGGGGCGCTGCCTCCTCGATGGCCCGCTGGCGCAGCTCCTTGGCGTACCGGCGCTCCATGGCCGACCGTCCGGACAGCAGCCGGATGGCGGTGCTGAAGCGTTCCGTCGGACGGGCCTCATTGAGCTCGTCCTGCCTGCGGAGCCACATCGGCACCAAGTAGGCGGCCCAGGCCCCGACGATGACTGCGTAGATGAGGCCGCTGCTGCTCACACACCACACCGTAGAGGCCGGGGCGCGCGGGGATACGCCAATTGAGCCGGTGTGTCGCACGATCTGGCTGATATCACCGGCTTTTTTTGTGATTTCTCAGATCGTTCGACGAAACGACGGGACCGGATCCCGATCGAATTCGAACATTTATTTTATTTACCGTGATGGGACTGGCGAGCCCGGCGCCACCGGGCGAGCAGCCCCTCGGGGACTTCCTCGGCGGTCAGCGCGTACACGAGATGATCGCGCCAGGCGCCGTCGATGTGGAGATAGCGCGGGCGCAGCCCCTCCTCGCGGAAACCGAGCTTTTCCACCACCCGGCGGCTCGGCCCGTTCTCGGGGCGAATGCACACCTCCATGCGGTGCAGGCCGACCGCGCGGAAGCAGTGGTCGACGGCGAGCGCGACGGCCGTCGGCATCACGCCCCGCCCCGCCACCTCCCGGTCCACCCAGTACCCGACGTGGCCCGAGCACATGGAGCCCCAGGTGATCCCGGCGACGGTCAACTGGCCGACCAGATGCCCCTGGTACTCGATGACGAACGGCAGCATGCGGCCCGCGTTGGCCTCGGCCCGCAGATGGCGGACCATCTGGCGGTAGGTGGGCCGCTGGGCGAAGGGCGCGCCGGGCGCGGGCGGCGGGATCGTCGCCTCCCAGGGCCGCAGCCAGTCCCGGTTGCGCCGGTTGACGTCGCGCCAGGCCCGTTGGTCGCGCAGCTTTATGGGGCGCAGGACCACATCGCCCTCCGCGAGCTCGACCGGCCAGGAAGGAACGTTCAGCTCGTGCTCCCCGCGGGTCTGGGGTGGTCGCCGCCGCGGATCTGGTCCACGGCGTGCCGCAGGATCCGCTCCAGGACGGCGAGTCCGTCGCGTACGCCGCCGGCGGAGCCCGGCAGGTTGACGATCAACGTGGTGCCGGCCACCCCGGCCAGGCCCCGCGAGAGGGCGGCGGTGGGGACCTTGGCCAGGCCCTCGGCGCGGATCGCCTCGGGGATGCCGGGCACGTCGTAGTCGAGGACGGCGCGGGTGACCTCGGGGGTGCGGTCGGTGGGCGAGAGGCCGGTGCCGCCGGTGGTGACGATCACGTCGTAGCCGGCGGCCGCCCCGGCGCGCAACGCCTGCCCGACGGGGTCGCCGTCGGGCACCACGAGCGGCCCGTCCACGGTGAAGCCGATCGAGGCGAGGCCCTCGGCGAGCAGCGGCCCGCCGGTGTCCGCGTACACCCCGGCGGACGCCCGGTTGGAGGCCGTGACGACGAGGGCCGCGTACGGCGCGAGCAGCGCTTCGCCGAGGCCTTCGCCGCTCGCCGGGAACGGGGTCGCGTCCTGCGGGCCCGGCCGGCGCGGGACGTTCGCGGGGTCCGGCTGAGGGGCCGTCATGCTCCGGCCTCCGTCGGCCGGTTCCAGTGGCCGGACTTTCCGCCGGTCTTCTCCTCGACCCGTACGTCGGTGATGACGGCGGCCTTGTCGACGGCCTTGACCATGTCGACGACGGTGAGGGCGGCCACCGACACGGCGGTCAGCGCCTCCATCTCGACGCCCGTGCGGTCGGTGGTCTTCACCGTCGCGAGGATCTCCACCGCGTCGTCGGTGACCGCCAGGTCCAGCTGCACGCCGGAGACCGCGAGCGGGTGGCACAGCGGGATCAGGTCGGGGGTGCGCTTGGCGCCCATGATCCCGGCGATGCGGGCGGTGGCCAGCGCGTCGCCCTTGGGCACGCCCTCGCCCCGCAGGAGTTCCACCACACGCGGCGAGACGAGCACGCGGCCGCTCGCGCGGGCGGTGCGGGCGGTGACGTCCTTCTCGGACACATCGACCATGCGGGCCGCGCCCGCCTCGTCGAGGTGCGTGAGCCTGCTGTGCGTCGTACTCATTCGGTGGCGCTCCCGGTACGGCTTCTGTGGGCAGACACCGTACCCCCACCGGCCGCCACTCAGCCGAGCAGGACCACGTCCACCTCGCTGTCGGGCTCCGCCGAGGTGGTCTCCTCGGGGATCACGATGAGGCAGTCGGCGAGCGCGAGCGCGGCGATCAGATGCGATCCCGCGCCGCCGACGGGGCTGACGGTGCCCGCCTCGGCGTCGTAGCGGCCGCGCAGGAACTGGCGCCGCTCCGCGGGCGAGCTCAGCGCCTTGCCGCTCTTGAGGACGGCGCGGGCGGTGGGCCGGTGGACGTCGGCGAGGCCCATCAGGGTGCGGATCGCGGGGCGCACGAACAGCTCGAAGGAGACGTAGGAGGAGACCGGGTTGCCGGGCAGGGCAAGGAGCGGGGTGTGTTCCGGGCCGATCGAGCCGAAGCCCTGCGGTTTGCCCGGCTGCATCTTGAGCTTGCGGAAGTCGACGCCGCTGCCCGGCTCGTCCTCGTCGCCGGCGAAGGACAGCGCCTCCTTGACGACGTCGTACGCGCCGACGCTGACCCCGCCGGTGGTGACCAGCAGGTCGGCGCGGATGAGCTGGTCCTCGATGGTGTCGCGCAGCACCGCCGCGTCGTCGGTGACGGCGCCGACCCGGTAGGCGATGGCGCCCGCGTCCCGGGCGGCGGCGGCCAGCGCGAAGCTGTTGGAGTCGTAGATCTGACCCTCCCTCAACTCCTCGCCGGGCTGCACCAGTTCGCTTCCGGTGGAGAGCACCACCACCCGCGGGCGCGGCCGCACCCGGACGGTGCCGCGGCCGATGGCGGCCAGCAGGCCGATCTGGGGCGGGCCGAGCACGGTGCCGGCGCGCAGGGCGAGATCGCCGACCTGGACGTCGCTGCCGCGCGCGCGGACGTGGGCGCGGGCCTCGGCGGCGCGGTGCACCCGCACCTGGCCGCTCGCCCCTTCGGGGGCGTCTCCCGCCGGGCGCATGGTGGTGGCGGCGCCCTGGCCGGCCCCGCCGTCGGTCCACTCCACGGGGACGACGGCCTCGGCGCCGGGGGGCAGCGGGGCGCCGGTCATGATCCGGGCGGCCTGGCCGGGGCCCACGGTGGGCAGCTCGCCGCTGCCCGCGGCGACGTCACCGATGACGGTGAGCACCGCGGGGAACTCCTCGCTGGCGCCCGCCACATCGGCGACGCGCACCGCGTATCCGTCCATCGAGCTGTTGTCGAAGGGCGGCAGGGCGATGGCCACCGTGACGTCCTCGACCAGGACGCAGCCCTGGGCGTCGGGCAGTTGCAGGTCGATGGGTTCGAGCGGCCTGACCGCGGCGAGGATGTCGTCCAGGTGCTCGTCGACCGACCAGATCGTGTTGCTCACGCGTGCTACATCTCCTCGGTGACGTACCGGCGAAGCCAGGCCTTGAAGTCGGGGCCCAGGTCTTCACGTTCGCACGCCAGTCTGACAATGGCCCGCAGATAGTCTCCGCGGTCACCGGTGTCATAGCGGCGGCCCTTGAAGACGACGCCGTGCACCGGGCCGCCGATCGACTCGTCGGCGGCCATCTGCTGGAGGGCGTCGGTGAGCTGGATCTCGCCGCCCCGGCCGGGCCGGGTGGTGCGCAGCACGTCGAAGACGGCCGGGTCCAGGACGTAGCGGCCGATGACCGCGAGGTTGGAGGGCGCCTCGGCCGGCTCGGGCTTCTCGACGAGCCCGGTGACGCGCACGACATCACTCTCGGCGGTGGTTTCGACGGCCGCGCAGCCGTAGAGGTGGACCTGCCCGGGATCGACCTCCATGAGCGCGATCACGCTGCCGCCCTCGTGCTCCTGGATCTCCACCATCCGCGAGAGCAACTGGTCGCGGGCGTCGATCAGGTCGTCGCCGAGGAGCACCGCGAAGGGCTGGCTGCCCACGTGCGGGGCCGCGCACAGCACCGCGTGGCCCAGGCCCCGCGGGTCCCCCTGGCGTACGTAGTGCATGGTCGCCAGGTCGCTGGACTGCTGCACCTTGGCGAGCCGGTCGGCGTCGCCCTTGCGGGTCAGCGCCGACTCCAGCTCGTAGTTGCGGTCGAAGTGGTCCTCCAGGGGACGCTTGTTGCGTCCGGTCACCATGAGGACGTCCGACAGGCCCGCCGCCACCGCCTCCTCCACCACGTACTGGATGGCCGGCTTGTCCACCACCGGCAGCATTTCCTTCGGGGTGGCCTTCGTAGCCGGAAGGAACCGGGTGCCGAGCCCGGCCGCGGGGATGACAGCCTTGGTGATCCGTGGGGGCGACTGAGTCATGCGGGCACCCTATCCGCTGGGTATGTGCGGATGATTGTTCTCCGGTGAATTCGCTCTCTTACCCGCGCATTTGAGGGGATTACAGACAGACCGTGAGTCACCAGATGTCCGAAAAGGCCCTCTTGCGGCGCAGGCTTCTCGACGCCAGGAAGCAGCTCACGGACGACGAGCTGCGCGCCACGTCCCTGGCCCTCGCCGACCAGGCGCTGGCGCTGCCCGAACTCGCGACGGCCGGCACGGTGGCCGCCTACCTCTCGGTGGGCAGCGAGCCCGGCACCCGCGCCCTGGTCCACTTGCTGCACGCCCGGGGCGTACGGGTGCTGCTGCCGGTGCTGCTCCCGGACAACGACCTGGACTGGGCCCCCTATGTGAGCCCCGAGCGACTGGTTCCGGCCGGGCGCGGCCTGCTGGAACCCGACGGTGAGCGCCTGGGCCCGCAGGCCGTGACGGCCGCCGACGCGGTGCTGCTGCCGGGTCTGGCCGTGGACGGGCGCGGCATGCGGCTCGGCCGGGGCGGCGGCTCCTACGACCGGGTGCTGGCCCGCCTCCGGGCGGCGGGGGCCGAGCCCGCCCTGGTGGTGCTCCTGTACGCGAACGAGGTGGTCGCGCGGGTCCCGGAGGAACCGCACGACCACCCCGTGCAAGCGGTCGTCACCCCTCACGGGGTGACGCGCTTCGCCGTGTGAGGGCCGCGCCTACGGCGTGAGCTTGAGGGTGTCGACCGTCGAGCCGTCCACCGCCCGGCCGCTGAACGACCAGTCCACCAGCTCGCCCTTGGCCCACTTCTCGGTCTGGTCCGAGTAGTGCGCGCTGTAGGCGTGGCCCGAGGCCCCGGTGAGGTTGATCCACTTGGACTTGTCGAAGTCCTTGAGGTTGACGACCATCCGCATCGAGGGCACCCAGGTGACGCCGTAGTCGCCGCTCGCCGCGTTCCAGCCGGTCGCGTCGACGGCGGCCTCGCCGCCGCCGAGGTTCCACGGGCCGCGGTTGAGGACGTACTGCAGGAAGCCCGGGCCCTCGGTGCCGAGGGTCTGGTTCTTCAGCATCAGCTGGTGCAGCCGGCCCCACGTCCAGCTCGTGGTGTCCTTGCCGAGCTTGGCGGTCAGCTCCCAGCGGGCGTCCTTCATGGCCCGCGCCAGGAGCTGGTCACGGGTCGTGGTGGCCTTGTCGAGACGCGTGCCCGGCGCCTTCCACCAGGTGTTGTTCTGGTCGTTGAAGATCTTGCGCACGACCTCGAACCAGCGGTCACCGCCGTCGGGCTGCGCCGAGTCGCCGTCGCGCTCGCCGCACTCCCAGACCTTCTTGTCGGGGTCGTCGACGGGACCGGTGCCGGCCGGCGGAGTCACGTACAGGCACTCCCCCTTGGGCCGCAGCTCCTTGGGGAGCTTGTTGCCGAAGGCCAGCTTCAGGACGTTGCGCCACACCGCGTTGAAGTAGGCGGCGGCCGCCGAGTCGTTCTCCTGGGTGTAGTCCCAGCCCTCCAGGAGCTTCTGCGCCTCGCGCACCGACGGGTCGGGCACGTCGATCTTCAGCAGGGCGGGCGTCAGGAGCGCGGCGATCTCGCTGCTGTTGTCCATCTGCATCTTCTGCATGTCCTCGGTGGAGATCTTCCCGCCGCCCTTGGTCTTCGACTCGATGAGGTCGTTGATCCGCTGGCTGCGGGTGCCGTAGCCCCAGTCCTTGGTGAGCAGGTACGGGTACTTCTTCTCGTCGATCACGGCCTGGTTGGCGGTGACGATGAAGCCGCGCTTGGGGTTGTACTCGTAGGGCAGCGCGTCGAAGGGGATGGAGCCCTTCTTCCACGTGTACTTCGAGTCCCAGCCGGGGGCGGGCAGGGTGCCGTCGACGCCGTCGGCGCGCACCGGGATCCTTCCGGGCGCCTGGTAGCCGATGTTGCCCTTGGTGTCGGCGTAGATGAGGTTCTGCGAGGGGACCTCGAAGTCCTTGGCGGCGGCCCGGAAGGACTTGAAGTCGGTGGCCTTGTCGAGCTCGAAGACGGCGTCCATGGACTTGCCGGGTTCCAGCGCCGTCCACTTCAGGGCGACCGCGTAGCCGGCGCCCCGGTCGGGGGCCGCGGTGTCGACGGGGGCCTTCTGGCCCACCTTCGCCATCTCGTCGTTGCGGTCGGAGACCAGCGGGCCGTTGTTGGTCTCGCGGATGGTGATGGTCTTGTTGGGGCCGCCGGCCACCTTGATGAGCTCCTCGCGGGTGGCGAGGGGCTTCTCCTGGTTGTCGTAGAGGTAGCTGGACCCGGAGATCTTCTCCAGGTACAGGTCCGTCACGTCGGCGCCGAGGTTGGTGAATCCCCAGGACACGTCCTGGTTGTGGCCGATGATCACGCCGGGCATGCCGGAGAAGGTGTAGCCCGCCACGTCGTAGGAGCACGTGCTGGAGAGCGTCCGGCAGTGCAGGCCCATCTGGTACCAGAGCGAGGGCATCATCGGCGCCAGGTGCGGGTCGTTGGCGAGCAGCGGCATCCCGGTCGTCGTGTACTTGCCCGACACCACCCAGGAGTTGGAGCCGATGCCGCTGCCGTTGGGGCCGAGCAGCGAGGGGATCTTGTCGAGGGTGTCGGACAGCGCCGAGAGCTGGCTCTGCATCCCCTGGAGCGCGTCCTGGGCGCTTCCCGCGGCCCCGTCGGAGCCCGTGGCGGCGCGCTGCGGGTCGAACTTCCCGGTGGCCTTGTTGTACGAGCCCTGGTCGACGATGGGGCGGTGGGTGGCGGAGGGATACGCCGGGTACAGGTCCTTGATCTGCTGCGGGCTGAGCCGGCTCGTCATCAGGGAACGGTCGATCTCGTCCTGCATGTTGCCGCGCAGGTCCCAGGCCATCGCCTTGAGCCAGGCCACCGAGTCGACCGGCGACCAGGACTCCGGCGCGTAGTCGTTGGTGAAGCCGAGCGCCGCGTACTCGACGGAGATGTCCTTGCCGTCCTTGCCCTTGAGGTACGCGTTCACCCCCGCCGAGTACGCCTGGAGGTACTTCTTCGTGGCGGGCGACAGCTGGGTGTCGTACTCCTGCTGCGCGACCTTGCGCCAGCCCAGGGTGCGCAGGAAGGCGTCGGTGTCGACCTGGCCGCTGCCGAACATCTCCGAGAGCCGGCCCGAGGTCAGATGACGGCGGACGTCCATCTCCCAGAAGCGGTCCTGGGCCTGGACATAGCCCTGGGCCATGAAGAGGTCCGCGTCGCTGCCCGCGTAGATCTGCGGGACGCCGTAGTCGTCGCGCTTGACCTCCACCTCGCCCGTGAGGCCGGGGAGCTTGAGGGTGCCGGTGGTCTGCGGGAAGGAGGCGCGCACGGTGCTCACTCCCCAGTACGCGCCGTAGGCGACGCCCGCGACCAGCGCCAGCACCAGGACGAGGACGAACAGCCGAAGGCGGCGTCCCCTCTTCCTGCTCGTCTTGCCGGCCGTCGTACCGGCGGAAGGGGCGGTTGTGGTGGCGGGCATCGCTGTCCTTCGAGGGGCAGGGTGGTCCAGGAGTGCTGGGAGCAACCATAGGCGCAGCCGCTGACAGCCCCTGACGCGGTGTCCGCGTTCGCCCGCGGGGGGCCCGCACACCGGGGCCCGCGCGTAAAGAAAGCGTCAAAGATTAGGTAAGGTAACGAAGTACCTTGGAGTGCCGAAACCTTTCGCTTGGCATGCCCGAGGTGTCCCGGGATGCGCACAAGGCGCCTGGGGATGCACGATTTTCATGGGGTGCCCGGCGGCGCCTGAGGGGAAGGATCGGCCACTGACTGTCCACCAGCTCAACGAACTCCTGCTCATCTGCTCGCTCGTCCTGCTCATCGCCGTCGCGGCGGTGCGCATCTCCTCGCGCAGCGGGCTCCCCAGCCTGCTCCTGTATCTCGGCATCGGTGTCGCGATCGGGCAGGACGGCATCTTCAACGTCACGTTCAACGACGCCGAACTGACGCAGGTGATCGGCTATGCCGCACTGGTGGTGATCCTGGCCGAGGGCGGCCTGGGCACCAAGTGGAAGGAGATCAGGCCGGCCCTGCCGGCGGCCGTGATGCTGTCGCTCGTCGGCGTCGCGGTGAGCGTGGGCGTCACCGCGGCGGGCGCGCACTATCTGGTGGGCCTGGAGTGGCGTCAGGCACTGATCATCGGCGCGGTGGTGTCCTCCACGGACGCCGCGGCCGTCTTCTCCGTGCTGCGCAAGGTGCCCCTGCCCTCGCGCATCACCGGCGTCCTGGAGGCCGAGTCCGGCTTCAACGACGCCCCCGTGGTGATCCTGGTCGTCGCCTTCTCCACACCGGGCCCCGTCGACTCCTGGTACCTGCTGGTCGGCAAGATAGCCCTGGAGCTGGCCATCGGCGCCTCCATCGGACTCGCGGTGGGCTGGCTCGGCTCCTTCGGACTGCGCCATGTGGCGCTTCCCGCCTCCGGCCTCTACCCGATCGCGGTGATGGCGATCGCCGTGTCCGCCTACGCGGCCGGCGCGATGGCCCACGGCTCCGGCTTCCTCGCGGTCTATCTCGCCGCCATGATGCTCGGCAACGCCAAGCTGCCGCACTGGCCGGCCACCCGGGGCTTCGCGGACGGGCTCGGCTGGATCGCCCAGATCGGCATGTTCGTCCTGCTCGGCCTGCTGGTCACCCCGCACAACCTGGCCGCCGACTTCTGGCCGGCCGTGATCATCGGCCTCGTCCTGACGATGGTGGCGCGACCGCTGGAAGTACTGCTCAGCCTGCTGCCGTTCCGACTGCCCTGGCAGGAGAAGGCCCTGATGTCGTGGGCGGGCCTGCGCGGCGCCGTACCGATCATCCTGGCCACGATCCCCATGGTCTCCGGGATCGACGGCAGCGAGCGGGTCTTCAACATCGTCTTCATCCTGGTCGTCGTCTACACCCTGGTCCAGGGGCCGACGCTGCCGTGGCTGGCCCGCAAGCTCCAGCTCTCGGACGCCGACGAGGCCGCCGACCTCGGCGTCGAATCGGCACCCCTGGAGCGGCTGCGCGGCCATCTGCTGTCCGTGGCGATCCCGCCCACCTCGCGGATGCACGGCGTCGAGGTGCACGAGCTGAGGCTGCCGCCCGGCGCCGCCGTCACCCTGGTGGTGCGCGAGGGCACCAGCTTCGTACCCGGGCCCACCACGGTGCTGCGCCACGGGGACGAACTCCTGGTGGTCGCCACCGATCCGGTGCGCGACGCCGCCGAGTCCCGGCTGCGCGCGGTCGGCCAGGGCGGCAAGCTCGCCGGCTGGCTGGGCACAGGCGGCACCGGCGGGTCCGCGCAGCGGGCGAAGCCCAGGCGAACGTCACATTGAGCCGCGTCATCCCTCGTCAAACCACATGACGGCCACATAAACACAGGACGAAAGTTGGCACTCCGTGCGGATTCACAGGCACGGAGTGCCAAAACTCTGTACCATGAAGGCACACCACTGATCGACCAACTCTGCCTGACGCAGAGCTGGCGCGACCGTATGGCGGTCGGGAGCTCCCCGCAGTAGCCCCCGGCATCTACCGCAGTTCCGCGCAAGAGGACAGCTCTCGGCAACGCCCGCACCCACAGATCTGTGCATGGGGCGCGCTACCAGGCGGCAGAAAGGCAAGGGGCCGTGGCATCCACGGTCACTTCTGACAAGCGGCCCGGTTACGGGCAGCTTCTGCGCACACCCGGCGCACTGTCCTTCCTCCTGCCCGGCTTCGCCGCCCGGCAGCCCTTCGCGATGCTCACCATCGGCATCCTGCTCCTCGTGCAGCACACCACCGGCTCGTACGGCGGCGCCGGCGCCGTGGCCGCCTTCACCGGCGTGTCCATGGCCCTGTTCGCCCCGCAGAGCGGCAAGCTCGCCGACCGCTTCGGCCAGCGCGCCGTCCTGGTGCCCGGCGTCCTGGTGCACGCGGCCTCGGTGTCGACGCTGACCGCGCTCGCGCTGGCCGGCGCGCCCCTGTGGGCGCTGTTCATCGCCGCCGTGCCCACCGGCGCCTCCGTCCCGCAGGTCGGCCCCATGGTGCGGGCCCGCTGGGCGCACAAGCTGGACGGCTCGCCCCTGATGGCGACCGCCGCCGCCTTCGAGTCCGTGACCGACGAGTTCACCTTCGTCATCGGCCCGGTCCTCGCCACCGCCCTGTGCACCGGCGTGCACCCGGCGGCCGGCCTGATCGCCGAAGCGTCGCTAACCCTGATCGGCGGCCTGCTGTTCGCCGCCCGGCGCACCACCCAGCCGCCGGTGCGCAGCGCCGCCGAACTGGAGCAGGCCGAGCACACCTCCGCGCTGTCCATCCCGGGCGTACGCGTCCTGGCGATGGCCTTCCTCGGCATCGGCGCGGTCTTCGGCGGCATGCAGGTTTCGCTCACCGCCTTCGCGGAAGAGATCGGCAACCCCGGCATCAACGGCGTCCTCTACGGCATCTTCGCCGCCGGAAACATGCTGGCGGGCATCGCCTGCGGCGCCATCGCCTGGAAGTCCGCGCCCCGCACCCGGCTGATCGCCGGCTACGCCGCGCTGACCCTGGCGGCCTCCGGACTGTGGGCGGCGCACTCCGCGCTGCTGCTCGGCGGCCTCGGCCTGCTCGTCGGCCTGTGCATCGCCCCGGCCCTGATCACCGGCTACACGCTGGTCGAGTCGCTGGTCCCGGCGACCTCCCGCACCGAGGCCTTCACCTGGCTGACCGGCGCGGTCGCCCTCGGCCAGGCGGCGGCCGTCACCGTCGCCGGCCGGCTGACCGACGCCCACGGTTCGACCGCCGGGTTCCTGGTGCCGATGGGCGGCACCGCACTGGCCCTGGTGACCCTGCTGGCGCTGCGTTCGCGGCTCAGCCCGCGCCCGGCGGCACGTACCGTGGCGCGTGGCGTCGGTCACCGTGTTCCCGTCACGGTGGACTGATTCCGGGGAATACGTCACTATGGACCGTCGTTAGCACTCATCGAGTGAGAGTGCCAGGAGGAAGACAAGTGCCGACCTACCAGTACCAGTGCACCGAGTGCGGCGAGGGCCTCGAGGCGGTGCAGAAGTTCACCGATGACGCCCTGACCGTATGCCCGAACTGCGACGGACGCCTGAAGAAGGTGTTCTCGGCGGTCGGCATCGTTTTCAAGGGCTCCGGCTTCTACCGCAACGACAGCCGCGGATCGTCGTCGAGCAGTTCGCCCGCGTCGACGTCCTCGTCGACACCGAAGACATCATCGGCCTCGGAGTCCAAGCCGGCCGCCTCGGCGTCGAGCTCCGGCTCGTCCTCGTCGAGCGCCAGCCCGGCCGCCTGACCCAGCCTCGCGCAGAGCCCCCGTCGTCCCCACGGCGGGGGCTCTGGCGTTGGCGGCCACGGTTAGTGTGACCGCCATGGTTAACGCAGAGATCGGCGTCATCGGCGGCTCGGGGTTCTACTCCTTTCTGGAGGACGTCACCGAGATCCAGGTGGACACCCCGTACGGCTCCCCCAGCGATTCCCTCTTCCTCGGCGAGCTCGCCGGCCGGCGGGTCGCCTTCCTGCCCCGCCACGGCCGCGGCCACCACCTGCCCCCGCACCGCATCAACTACCGCGCCAACCTGTGGGCACTGCGGTCGGTGGGGGTGCGCCAGGTGCTCGGCCCGTGCGCGGTGGGCGGCCTGCGCCCGGAGTACGGGCCGGGCACCCTGCTCGTCCCCGACCAGCTGGTGGACCGTACGAAGGCACGCGCCCAGACCTACTTCGACGGGCTGCCCCTGCCCGACGGCACCATCCCCAACGTCGTGCACACCACGTTCGCCGACCCGTACTGCCCCAACGGCCGCAAGGTCGCCCTGGCCGCGGCCGACGGGCGCGGCTGGCCGGCCGTGGACGGCGGCACGATGGTCGTCATCGAGGGCCCCCGCTTCTCCACCCGCGCCGAGTCGCGGTGGCACGCGGCGATGGGCGGTTCCGTGGTCGGCATGACGGGCCACCCCGAGGCCGTACTCGCCCGCGAACTCGGGCTCTGCTACACCTCGTTGACCCTGGTCACCGACCTGGACGCGGGCGCCGAGACGGGCGAGGGCGTCTCGCACACCGAGGTCCTGAAGGTGTTCGGCCAGAACGTGGCGCGCCTGCGCGAGGTGCTCTTCGACGCGGTCGAGGCCCTTCCGTCCACCGAGGACCGCGACTGCCTGTGCGGCCACGCGCACGAGGGCTGGGACCTGGGTATCGAACTGCCGTGAGGGCGGCGGAGGGTGCGGCGGGTGTCGCTCGGGGGGCGACGGGGGATCGCCCAGGGACGGCCGGGTGATCGACCCGGGGACGGCCGGGGGGATCGACCCGGGGGCCGGAAAAGAGCTGATGGGGGGCTGAACACCCCTTCCGGGTGAGCGAGTTATCCACATCCGGGCCGTCCTCCACAGGCCCCGGCGAAATCCCTCGGGGCAGGGGATCGTGAGGAGCGTCCGAGCAGCACAGGCACTCCACGATCGGTAGTGGTCACCATGTCCGCACGCCCCGCCGCCTCCGCGGCTTCCCCCGCTCCTCGCCCGCTCCCCTATCTGCCTCCCGTGCCCGCACCCGAGCCGGGCGGGGTGCCGTTCTTCCCTCCGCTGCGGGTGCGCGGTGGACGGCACGGGCTGCGCCGCGCGATGCGCAGGCGACGGCGGGCGGTGGCCGCCGGGCTCGCCGTCACGGCTGCCGCCCTCGCGGTCTCCAGCCCGCAGGCGGCCGAACGTACGCACCCGGCCGTGCCCCCCGCGCCGCACGAACGGCCACCCGCGCGGGAGTCCGCGATGGTGTCGGCGCCGGTACGGATCGCGGACGCGGAAACCGTGCGGCTGCTGAGGCCCGGCGACCGGGTCGACGTAATCGCGTCCGCCAACTCGCCCACGGCGGGCACCGGTGAGGCGCGCGTGCTGGCAACGGGCGCCAGGGTCACGGGAGTTCCGGGGCCACGCGACGCGTCGCCGGAGGCGGGAGCGCTCGTCGTCCTCGCCGTGCCGCGCGAGACCGCCCGGACGCTGGTCGGCGCGGGTTCCTCCGCACGGCTCGCGGTGACCCTGTGTTGATTCGCACGCAGGGACGGTCAAGTCATCAGTTCGCGTGCCCGGATTGGACAGCGCGTCCCCGTCCTGTCCAAGGTGGCGCAGGAGTTCGCTCCGTCCCCTGCACATGCGAAGAAAGGCTCATTGGTGAGCGAGGACAAGACAGGTGTGATGGCCGGCTTCAAGGCCTTCTTGATGCGCGGAAATGTGATCGACCTGGCCGTCGCCGTGGTGATCGGTGCCGCGTTCACCAACATCGTGAACTCGGTCGTGAAGGGCGTGATCAACCCGCTGGTCGGCGCGTTCGGCACGAAGGACCTGGAGAGCTACAGCTCCTGCCTCAAGGGTCCCTGCAGGGCCGACTCGGGCATCCAGATCCTCTGGGGCGGGGTGCTCAGCGCCCTGCTGAGCTTCCTCATCACCGCGGCCGTCGTGTACTTCCTGATGGTGCTGCCCATGGCCAAGATCCTGGCGAGGCGGGCCGCGCACGACAAGGCCAAGGAGGGGGTGCGCGAGACGATGGAGGTCAGCGAGCTGGAGGTGCTCAAGGAGATCCGCGACCTCCTCGTCACCCAGCGCGGCCCGGGCACGGGCTCCGGCCCCGGTCTGGGATCGGGTCCCGGCATGGGCTCTGGCCCCGGCACCGGCGCGGGTCCCGCGGGGTTCTAGCGCTGTCGCGTACGGCTCAGATGTGGTGGGGCGGCTTCTCGTCGAGGAAGCGGGCCAAATCCCCGGCGCTGTCGGCGGACGCGGGACGCTCGCCCCACCCGCGGTCGGTGTCGTCCGCCGACTGCTGGTCCAGCGGATCGTCGAAGACCAGCCGCGGCTTCGCTTTCGCCTCGGGCTTCGGCCGCACGGCCTCCTCGCGCTGCTGCTCGGCCTGCTTCTCGACCGGCTCGTCGGGCGCTGCTGCCGGGTCGTGCGGTCCGGGGGTGGGGGCGGTGCTCATGCCTCCAGGGTACGGCCGCGGGCGGGCGGCCCACGCGGCGCGGGCGGCGAGGTCAGCGGTCCTTGGGGTCGAGTGCCCACAGGCCCAGGACCACGAGGAACGACAGACACAGAAATCCCGCCCCCCACCAGGCGGTGCCGGTGTTGCCCCGCATCCACTCGTTGACCACCACGGTCAGGCCCCACAGCTGGCCGATGACCACGGTGATGGCGAGGGTGAGGCGGGCCGTCAGCTTCGAGGAACGCTCCGGCTCCTGCTCCGTGCCGGCACCCGGCCCGGGCCCGGTGTGCCGGACCCGGGGGTCGCCGTACCCACTGGTCGCGCGGATCTGCGGATACCGCTCATGGACCGGCCGGTTCAGCCGGGGCTGTACGGAGCCGGGGGTGTAGGCGGGCCGCGCCTCACCCGCGAGGCCCTCGCCCGGGCCGAAGCTCCCGCCCGCCTGGGGCGTGCCGTCGCGGCCGGGAGCGCCGCCGGGGGGCGTGTTTCCCTCGGTGCTCATGTCCGCTCGCTCCTCTCGACCGCCTTGGCTTCCGCGGCGGGGCAGCCCCTACGGGCCGCCATGTCCGGCCGCTTGTCCGCGAATTGGCGGCACATGGCGTCCTTGACGCTCTCACCGGAGCGCGCCGTGGCCACCGCCCAGACGCTTCCGTCGGCCTCCTCGGCCAGGAGCACCTTCGGCAGCGGGCGCGGCGGCGGGCCGGCGGTCACCTCACCGGTGCGGGCGTCGAAGACCCCCTCGTGGCACGGGCAGTACAGCTCGCCCTCGGTGCCTCGGTCCTCGCGCCACAGCACCCCGCAGGCCAGATGCGTACAGACCGCGGAGTAGCCGACGAGGGTGCCGTCCTTGAGGCGGACGGCGACGGCGCGGTCGTCCTCGTCGGGGAAGCGGAAGGCGACGGACTCGCCGGGGGCGAGGACGGCTGCGACGCGCTTGCGGTCGGGCGGCCCGTCGCTGTCACCGTGGCGGTGCAGCACGCCCCCGGCCACGGCGAGCCCGCCGACCGCGAGGCCGCCCGACACGGTGGCGACGATGCGCAGATAGTCACGGCGGGTGGTCAGGGAGTCGGCGGCGATGCGGTCGTGGAGCGCGTCCCGGGCGGGGTCCGCGTCCGGTTCGGGCGCGGCGGGCGACTGGTCGGTGACGCTCATCGGGTGACGTCCTTCCCGTTGACCTCGACGATCGGGAGACCTCCGGGCACCGGCCACTGGACCTTGTCGGCGGGCACGACCATGGCCACGCCGGTGGAGACGACGACATCGCCGAACGTGAAGGAGTCGGCGACCTGGACCCCGGGGCGCTCCGCGCGGAGCTCCTCGACGGTCCCGTAGAACAGCGCACCGGTCGGACAGACCGTGGCGCACATGGGGGCCAGACCGTAGGCGGTGCGGTCGTAGCAGAGGTTGCACTTCAGCTGGAGCTTCGCCTGGAGGTCGATCTTCGGTACGCCGAAGGGGCAGGCGTTGACGCAGTTCGCGCAGCCGATGCAGCGGGTGGTGTCGGCCTGCTGCACCACACCGTCCGCGGTCACCAGGATCGCGTCCGCCGGACACACCTCGGCGCACGGGGCGACCGGGTCCTCGCAGTGCATACAGACGGTCGGGAGGGAGGCGACGGAATGACCTTCGTCGGGATAGTCGAGATGGATCATGGACTTGCCGCGGTGCGAGTCACACTCGCGGCAGGCGGACACACAGGCCTGGCAGCCGATGCAGCGCCCCGGGTCGATGAAGATCGTTCTGCCCATCATGGCGGGCGTCAGCTCCTCTCCGCGGTGCCACGGCCCTGCGGGGACGTGGGCGGCAGGGGGTCGGTGCGCGAGACCTGCGTCGCCGGGTACGCCTGGTGTCCCGGCGCGGTCGGCGGCGCCGGCACCTCGTCGATCCGCTCCGCCGCCTCGATACGGCAGGCGCACACCTTGTACTCGGGGATCTTGGACCGGGGGTCGAGGGCATCGATGGTGAGCGCGTTGGCGGCCGTCGGAACGGGCCAGTGGTACGGGATGAACACGGTGTCGGGACGGATCGCCTCGGTGACCAGGGCCGGGAACACCTCACTGCCCCGCCGGGTCACCACCCGCACCGGGTCGCCGTTGCGGAAGCCGTGCGAGGGATGGACCTCCACCCAGGGCCGCGGTGTCTGCTCGACGAGCGCCCCGAGCCGGCGGGTCTGGTTGCCCGACAGGAAGTGCGCCACCGTACGGCCCGTCGTCAGCGACATCGGATGCTCTTCGTCGTACGGGTCCATCGGCGGATGCCACTCGACCACCTGCATATGGATCTTGCCGTCCGGGTGGGCGGTCCGGCCGCCCTCGAACAGGCGGGGCGTGCCCGGATGGTCGGTGGAGGGGCACGGCCAGGCGATACCCCCGGTCTCCTCCAGCCGCTCGTAGGTGATGCCGTAATAGTCGTTGACCGTTCCGGCCGACGCGATGCGCAACTCGTCGAACACCTCGCGCGAACCCGCGTAGTCGAACTTGTCGCCCACGCCCAGGCGCTGGGCCAGCTGGCACATCACCCAGGTGTCGGTACGCACCCCGGCGGGCGGCTCCTGCGCCTTGTTGTGCTTGACCACCCTGGCCTCGGCGTTGGCCATCACCCCCTCGTCCTCGGCCCAGGTGGTGACCGGAAAGACGACATGCGCGTTCGTCGCCGTCTCGGAAAGGAAGAAGTCGAATTGAGCGTGGAACTCCAGAGCGTCGTAACCCGACTTGACCGTCGCGTAGTTGGGGAGCGAGACGAACGGGTTGTTGCAGATGCCGATCAGGCCGCGGATCTCCTCGCGCTGCATCTGCCAGACCATTTCCATCATCGAGGTTCCCGCGGGCGGCAGTTCGGGCTCCTCGATCCCCCAGATCTCACAGATCTGCCGCCGGTGCTCCGGATTGGAGATGGAACGCCCGCCGGGCAGCAGGTCCGACTTCTGCCCGTGCTCACGTCCGCCCTGGCCGTTGCCCTGGCCGGTGATGGTGCCGTAACCGGCGCCCGGCTTGCCGAGATTGCCGGTCGCCGTGCACAGGTTGATGACGGTCAGACAGTTCTCGACGCCCTGCGAATGGTGCTCGATGCCCCGGGCGTGCCAGGCCATCGCCCGATTGGCGCCCGCGAAGGCCCGGGCGACCTGGACGACCTGGGAGGCGGGAATCCCGCAGATCTCGGCTGCCACCTCCGGCGTGACGTCGGCTACGGAGGCCCGCACCTCGTCCCAGCCGGTGGTGTGCTCGGCCACGAACTCCTTGTCGACGAGGTTCTCCTGGATGACCACGTTCAGGACCGCGTTGAAGAAGGCAGCGTCCGTGCCCGGGCGGAGAGCCACATGGATGTCGGCGGTGCGCGCGATCGCCGTCTCCCGCGGGTCGATCACGATGAGACTGGCCCCCCGGTCCCGGGCGCCCCACAGGTACTGGGTCATGACCGGGAAGCACTCCCCCACGTTCGACCCGGCGATCAGCAGGCAGTCGCTGAGCAGGATGTCGGAGAACGGGTTGCCCGCCCGGTCGATGCCGAAGGCGAGCTTGTTCGCGCCCGCCGCCGACACCATGCACAGGCGGCCGTTGTAGTCGACGTGCCGCGTCTTGAGGGCGACCCGAGCGAACTTGCCGACCAGGTACGTCTTCTCCGAGAACAGGCTCGCCCCGCCGAGCAGCCCGAACGCGTCATTGCCGTGCGCACCCTGGATGCGGCGGATCTCGGCGACCGTGAAGTCGAGCGCCTCCTCCCAGGATGCCTCCCGGAACGGCTCGTCGCGGGAGCGGCGCATCAACGGGGCGGTCAGCCGGTCGGGGTGATTGACCTGCTGGTAGGCGTTGATGCCCTTGGGGCACAGCCGCATCCGGTTGATGTCGTGGTTGCGGGGCTCGACCCCGAACACCTTGCCCGCCCGGTCGACCCGCAGATACATGCCGCACTGCACCCCGCAGAAGCAGCAGTGGGTGGGTACGAGGGTCTCGCCGTTCTGGTCGGCGTGCCACTGGTCGGCCGGAATCCCGCCGGCGTCCCGGAAGTTGCGGGTGCCGGGCGGGGCGATCGAAGGGTCGAGTGGAGGGGGCACGCTGCTCACTTGAAGCCCTTCTTGACATGGCTGAGGTAGGCGGTGCCGCGCAGCACCCGTTTGCAGCGCGGGCAGTACGCGGCCCAGGCGTCGAAGCCCAGCTTCAGATCGCGCATGGTGCCCTGGAGGTTCTCGACGTACGGGGCGGTGTCGATCGGCTCACCGCAGCGCTTGCACGCGAAGACCTGCTCGTCCTGGCGGGCCGTGTATTTGAAGAGCTGCATACCGACCGCGGCCGGCCGCTGCACGATGTGGAAGAACTTCCCGAACGGGATGTAGATGAGCGTGAACACCACCGACACCATGTGCAGCACCGCCAGGAACTGGTAGCCGCCGCCGTGCAGAAAGATCGACGAGAAGGTGAGGAGGAGGCCCGTCACGGAGATGACGATCAGGGCGATCAGCGGGACGAGGTCGTAGGCGAAGCGCTGGCCGGTGATGGCGCCGCGGTCCTTCATCCGGCGCCACAGGAAGTACGAGGCGCCCGGGATCACCAGTACGGCGGCGATGTCCAGACCGTGGAACATCAGCCAGCCGACCACGCTCAGCGAGTCGAAGCCCAGGACCTTGAACCCCCAGATCCGCATCTCATAGCCGGGGCCCGAGCCGGACCCCGAAGTGAAGGTGAACCAGCCCCAGGTCAGCGGGAAGGTGATCGCGGCGGCCAGGATGCAGCCCCAGAAGATCAACTGGTGGGCCGCCCAGCGGCCGTGCGAGCGGGCACCCAGGAACTTCTGGAAACCGAGATAGGTGGCGATCATCTTCGGCAGGGCGGTCGGCGCCTTGCGGAAGTTGGCGGCCGAGAACAGGCTGCGCCAGCCCTGCTTGAAGAGGCGGCGCGCACCGGGAGAGGAGATCCACACGGTGTAGCGGTAGGCGACACCGAAGGCCAGGAAGACCGTGGCGACCGCGTACGGAAGGAGCGCGGAGTCGAAGTCCTTGAGCAGCCGGCTGCCGAACACGATCGCCAGGATGAGCAGGACGGAGACGACCGTCCCGGCCAGCGTCGCGCGCCGCGCCACCGAGCGCGGGGCGGGCGAGGCGGCCGGAGCCGGAGGCGGCACCACGCCCGAGGAGGACGCGTCCGGCGGCGTGGCAGGGGGTGCGGGTGGCTCGGTCACCCCCTCACGGTAGGGACATAGCGGACACAATCACCCGTTTTAAGGGTCAACAGGGTGAGGTGGCGCGGGCACCCACACCGCGCGGTCAGATCGCGTTCAGTCCGTACGCCGCGAAGATCGCGCGGGCTCCGGCCACGGCGGCCGGGGTCGGCGCGGGGGTGTCGCGCAGGGTGAAGTTCATGTCGAGGGCCTGCCACTTTCCCTCGCCGAGCTTGTGGAAGGGCAGTACGTCGACGCGGGACACGTTGCCGAGGGAGGCGGCGAAGGAGGCGACGCCGTCGATGTTGGCCGGGTCGTCGGTCAGGCCCGGCACCAGAACGAAGCGGACATGGACCTCCTTGCCGAGGTCCGCCAGACGGTGCGCGAAGTCCAGCGTCGGCCGCAACGGTCGGCCCGTGACCTTCTTGTACGTGTCACGGTCCCAGGACTTGATGTCCAGGAGCACCAGGTCCACATCGCGCAGCAGCGCGTCGGTGGCCCGGGTGCCGAGGAAACCGGAGGTGTCCAGAGCGGTGTGCAGACCCAGCTCGTGCTTGAAGCGGTGCAGGAGCTCACCGACGAAGACGGGCTGGAGCAGCGGTTCGCCGCCACTCATGGTGGCGCCGCCGCCCGCCGCCCGGATGAACGTCGTGTACTTGGCGGCCTCGGCGACCACGTCGTCCGCGGTGGTGCGCTTGCCGTTGCGCATCCGCCAGGTGTCGGGGTTGTGGCAGTACAGACACGTCAGCGGGCAGCCCGAGAGGAAGGTGACGAAGCGCGTGCCCGGGCCGTCGACGCCGGTCGACAGGTCCCAGGAGTGCACCGAGCCGACGATCGGCCGGCGGGTGGCCGCCCCGGCGGGCGTGCTGGCGTCGTCGTCGCAGCCGAAACGGGCCGGCCGGCCGACGGGAACCTCCGGGCTGAGCTGCATGGCCATGGCCGGACCTTCCTGGGGGGGGGCTGGGGTGGGGGGTGGGCTGGGCTCGGCTGGGCTCGGCTGGGCCGAGCGAGCTGTGGCTCAGTAGGGGGCGGGGTGGGTGGGCGAGGGGGGTGGGGGGGGGAGGGGGCCCCACCCCCCCGGCCCCTTCACTCAAAGCCCCCCATGAAACGTCCGGTTGATGACATCCAGCTGCTGTTCCCGGCTGAGGCGGACGAAGTTCACCGCGTAGCCGGAGACCCGGATGGTGAGCTGGGGGTAGTTCTCCGGGTGGCGCATGGCGTCTTCCAGGGTCGCCTTGTCGAGGACGTTGACGTTCATGTGGAAGCCGTTGTTGGCCATGAAGCCGTCGAGGACGCCGCAGAGATTGTCGACGCGCTCCTGCGGGGTGCGGCCCAGGGCGTCCGGGGTGATGGTGTTGGTCAGGGAGATGCCGTCCTCGGCGTCGTCGTAGGGCAGCTTGGCGACGGAGAGGGCGGAGGCGATGTAGCCGTGTTCGTCGCGGCCGTTCATGGGGTTGGCACCGGGGGCGAACGGGGTGCCGGCGCGACGGCCGTCGGGGGTGTTGCCGGTCTTCTGGCCGTAGACGACGTTGGAGGTGATGGTCAGTACGGACTGGGTGTGGACGGCGTCGCGGTAGGTGGGGTGCTTGCGCACCTTCTCCATGAAGTCGTGCACGATGCGGGTGGCGAGTTCGTCGGCGCGGTCGTCGTTGTTGCCGTAGGCGGGGTAGTCGCCTTCGATCTCGTAGTCGACGGCGAGGCCGGTGTCGTCGCGGACGACCTTGACGCGGGCGTGCTTGATGGCGGACAGCGAGTCGGCGGCGACCGACAGGCCCGCGATGCCGCAGGCCATGGTGCGCAGGATCCGCTGGTCGTGGAGCGCCATCTCGATGCGCTCGTAGGCGTACTTGTCGTGCATGTAGTGGATGACGTTGAGCGCGTGGACGTACGTCTTGGCGAGCCAGTCCAGCATCGCGTCGTACTGCCGGGCGACGGTGTCGTAGTCGAGGTATTCGCCCTCGATGGGGGTGAAGCCCTCGACGACGAGCTTGCCGCTCTTCTCGTCGCGGCCGCCGTTGATGGCGTAGAGCAGGGCCTTGGCGACGTTGACGCGGGCGCCGAAGAACTGCATCTGCTTGCCGACGGCCATGGCGGAGACGCAGCAGGCGATGGCGGTGTCGTCGCCGTACTTGGGGCGCATCAGGGCGTCGGACTCGAACTGGATGGCCGAGGTGTCGATGGCGACCTTGGAGGCGAACTCCTTGAATCCAGCGGGGAGTTCGCGGTCCCAGAAGACGGTGAGGTTGGGCTCGGGGGCGGGGCCGAGGTTGTAGAGGGTCTGCAGGGCGCGGAAGGTGGTGCGGGAGACGAGGGGGCGGCCGTCCTCGCCGATGCCGGCCATGGACCAGGTGACCCAGGTGGGGTCGCCGGAGTACAGCGTGTTGTATTCGGGGGTGCGCAGGAAGCGGACGATGCGGAGCTTGATGACGAAGTCGTCGATGAACTCCTGCGCCTGCTCCTCCGTGATCAGGCCGGCGTCGATGTCGCGCTGGAGGTAGATGTCGAGGAAGTTGTCGATGCGGCCGATCGACATGGCGGCGCCGTTCTGCTCCTTCACGGCGGCGAGGTAGGCGAAGTACAGCCACTGGATCGCCTCGCGGCCGGTGGTGGCGGGGCCGGAGATGTCGTATCCGTAGGACAGGGCCATGGCCTTGAGTTCGCCCAGCGCCTTGATCTGCTCGGAGACTTCCTCGCGGTCGCGGATGACGGTCTCGGTGGCCCAGTCCTCGCCGAGGCGTGCCTTGTCGGCTTCCTTGGCGGCGATGAGGCGGTCGACGCCGTAGAGGGCGACGCGGCGGTAGTCACCGATGATGCGGCCGCGTCCGTAGGCGTCGGGCAGGCCGGTGATGATGCCGGAGGAGCGGCAGGCGCGGATTTCGGGGGTGTACGCGTCGAAGACGCCCTCGTTGTGGGTCTTGCGGAGGTGGGTGTAGACGTCGCGGATGTCGGGGTCGGCCTCGTAGCCGTAGGCGTTGAGGGCGTTCTCGACCATGCGCCAGCCGCCGTTGGGCATGATGGAGCGCTTCAGCGGGGCGTCGGTCTGGAGGCCGACGATGAGGTCGCTGTGGTCGGCCGGGGTGCCGTCGATGTAGCCGGGCTTGAAGGCGTCGATGCGGGAGGGGGTCTTCACGTCCACGTCGTGGATGCCCTGGGCGATCTCCTGGGGGAACATCGACAGGAGCTTCTCCCACAGGGCGGTGGTGCGTGCGGTGGGCCCGGCGAGGAAGTCGGCGTCGCCTTCGTAGGGGGTGTAGTTCTGCTGGACGAAGTCGCGGACGTCGATGGCGTCGCGCCACAGTCCGCCCTTGAAGCCGTCCCAGGCTCCGCTGCTCTTCGTTGCCTCTGCGGGGGTCGCGGTCATGGCCAGGCACCCTTCCGATCGCCGTTGACGTGGTGTTTCGCGCCGTGAGCGGTAGCTCTTGGATCGCTTTCCATTCCACTCCTTTTGATCGATCGTTTTTGGCGGCAGAGGTCACGAGATCCGGGCCGAAGGCCCCTTTCCGCACCCACCCACCCTGGCCATCCACCCATCTGACCTGCACGTTTCCTGAGGACTTCCGTCCCTAGTTCACTTGTGAATACATTCACAAGAAATTCCGTTACGACGGCCAAATCTCCCCCATTCCCCATCGAAAGGGCCCACACCACCCGGTGCGGGCCCTTTCGGAGACAACGGTCTTACGGCTCGACGCAGCTCAGCTCGGCTCAGCTGGGTGCCTCGGCGTTCTTGCGGGCGTAGTACCACCAGGCGACGGCGATGCAGCTCACGTAGAAGGCGACGAAGCCCCACATCGCGCTGGTCACCGCGAAGTTGGCGAACATCGCCGGGATGAAGAAGAAGCCGTACGCGGCGATCGCGGAGGTGAAGCCGGTGACGGCGCCCGCCTCCATCTCGGCCTGCTTGAGGGCCTTGGCGTACTCGGGGGTGCCCTCCGTCAGGCCCTTCAGGTGCTGATTGCGGAAGATCACCGGGATCTGCCGGAAGGTCGAGCCGTTGCCGACGCCGGAGAAGAAGAACGCGGCGAGGAAGCAGCTGAAGAATCCGTAGAAGTTGCCCGAACCACCGCCTGCCGGAAGGAAGTTGATGACGCCGATGATCGCGAGGGCCATGCCGACGAACGAGATGATGGTGACCCTGGCGCCGCCGAGCTTGTCGGCGATCCAGCCGCCCGCCCAGCGGGCCAGCGCGCCGAGCGCCGGGCCCATCCAGGCGTAGGTGGCCACCGAGTAGGCCGGGAAGGTCGTCTTGATGAGCAGGGGCAGGGCGGCGGCGAAGCCGATGAAGGAGCCGAAGGTGCCGACGTACAGCCAGGTCATCAGCCAGTTGTGCTTGCGCTGGAAGATGACCTTCTGACGGCTGAAGGGGGTGGAGGCGACCTTCAGGTCGTTCTGGCCGAACCAGGCGATCAGCGCGAGCACGATGAGCACCGGCACCCACAGGAACGCGGCGTTCTGGAGGTAGACCGGGGTGCCGTCCTTCTTGTGCTGGGCGGAGCCGATGGCAATGGTCGAAAAGGTGATGACGATCGGTGTCAGGAGCTGGACGACGGAGACGCCGAGGTTGCCGAGGCCGCCGTTGATGCCGGTCGCGTTGCCCTTCTCCTTCTTCGGGAAGAAGAAGCCGATGTTGGCGAGCGAGGAGGCAAAGTTGGCGCCGCCGATGCCGCACAGGGCGGCGATGACCACCATGACGCCGTACGGGGTGGAGGTGTCCTGGATGGCGATGCCGAGCCAGATCAGCGGGACGATCAGGATCACCGTCGACAGGGCGGTGAAGCGGCGCTGGCCGATCATCGGGCCGAGGAAGGTGTAGAGGATGCGGGCGGTTCCGCCGGTCAGGCCCGGGATGGCGGTGAGCCAGAACAGCTGCGAGGTGGAGAAGGAGAAGCCGACGTCCTTGAGGTTGGTCGCGGTGACGGACCAGACCTGCCACACCACGAAGGCGACGAGCAGGGCGGGGACGGCGATCCACAGGTTCCGGGTGGCGACCTTCCGGCCGACCGAGCGCCAGAAGACCTCGTTCTCCGGCTCCCATGCGGTGATGGTGCGGCCGGGCCGATAACTGTCCGGGTCGTAGGGGACTTCGGCGTCGACGGGGCCGGCGTCTGGCCGGGTGGACGGCTGGAGCGCGGAACTCATGGTGCTTCCCAGGGGGTTGAGACGAGTCCTGACATATCCACCCTGCGTCTCGCGCGGTCCGCGGGTGAGAGGCGAACGCCACGACCCCGGGCGGCCCTAGGTCCCCGCCCGGTCCTGCCGTACGGCCCCCTGGGAGCCCGGGGCGCCGGCTATCGCGTCGGCGGGTTCAGCTTGCGGAAGTAGGTCCAGCTCGTCTCGTTCGGCTCGCTCCACTTCTCGGGGGCGCGGGCGAACTCGGGGTGGTGCGCGGCGATGTAGGAGCGGGTGCGTTCGGGGACCTCGGCGTACGCGCCGAGCTTGCGGCCCCGGCAGTGGTAGGTGAGTCCGCCGGGCCGCTGGCCACGGGCCATCCAGGGCAGCCACGGGGACATCCGCGTCCAGGACATGGTGGCGGGGACGCTGGGCGCCGGGCCTTCCAGGTCGGCGCGGTCGGCGTAGAACTGGAAGAGCTCCAGGGCCTTGTACGTGTCGCCGGCCGAGTGCAGCGGGTACTGGGCCACGGGCAGCGGCGAGGGGTAGGCGAGGGGGATCTCCAGGCTGAAGCAGACCTGTCCGCCGAGCTCGGTCGTCGGGACCGGGAAGGGGCGCCAGCGCTGGTTCGCCGGGTCGTTCCAGATGTGCGTCACCGGGAGGCCCTGCCAGGTGTCGAGGATCTCGCGGCTGACGGGGTCGAGGTAGAACGCGGCCTCGCGGGTGAGGAGTTGGTAGGCGTCGGGGCCGGCGTCGGCGTCCTGGACCAGGCGGGCGACGTTGATCCCCTCGAAGCCGAAGAGGAGCTGGTACGGCTCGTCGGGCGCCCAGGAGTACACGCTTCCGGACCACCAGTACGTGACCTCCTCGCCGTCGAGGGAGGCGCGGGTGCGGGCGAGTGAGCGGAGGCTCTCGGCGGGTGTCGTCATGCGTTCCACTGTGCGCGCCCGGACCGCCGCGTGCCCGTGCCCCGGGGAAATCCGGCCCTTCTGGCAATGCCGGCGGTTTCGGTGATGGGGTCGGACTGGCGTGCCGGACCTGCCGAACCGGCGGTGTCTGGTGTGCTGGGCGCATGCCCCGCATGACCGCACGCAGCCGCCACGAAGCCCATCGCGCCTCGACCCCGCTGGAGCTGTTCTTCGACCTCTGTTTCGTCGTCGCCGTCGCCCAGGCCGGCGCCCGCCTCGTCCATGCCCTGGCCGAAGGGCATGTGGGGGCGGGTCTCGCGGGGTATGCCGTCGTCTTCTTCGCGATCTGGTGGGCGTGGATGAACTTCACCTGGTTCGCCTCCGCGTACGACACCGACGACCCGCTGTACCGGGTGGTGACGCTCGTCCAGATCACCGGGGTGCTGATCCTGGCGGCGGGCGTGCCGCGCGCGTTCGACGACGGGGACTTCACGATCGCCGTCATCGGCTACATCGTGATGCGGCTCGCGCTGACCAGTCAGTGGCTGCGGGCCGCCGCGACCGGCCGGGACGCGGCCGAGCGCCGGGTGTGTCTGCGGTACGCGGCCGGGCTCGTGGTGTGCCAGCTCGGCTGGGTCGGCATGCTGTTCGTACCGGAGTCCGCGCACATCTGGGTGTTCCCGCTGCTGGTACTGGCCGAACTGAGCGTGCCGCTGTTCGCGGAGCGCGACCACACCACGAGTTGGCATCCCCACCACATCGCCGAGCGGTACGGCCTGTTCACGCTGATCGTGCTCGGTGAGACGGTGTCGGCGGCCACCATCGCCGTACAGGAGGCCCTCGACGAGCACGACGAGCTGGGCGATCTGCTGCCGCTCGCGGCGGGTGGGCTGCTGATCGTGTTCGCGGCGTGGTGGATCTACTTCGCGGTGCCGATCCATGACCATCTGCGGTCCAACCGGGAGGCGTTCGCGTGGGGTTACGGCCACTACGTGGTGCTGGCGTCGGCGGCGGCGATCGGGGCGGGGCTCGAGGTCGCGATCGAGCAGACCGTCGGCAAGGCCCACATCTCGGCGGTCTCGGCCGCGGCGGCCGTCACGGTTCCGGCGGCGCTGTTCCTGCTGACGGTGTGGCTGCTGCATGCGCGCCACTTCAAGCGGGGGCTCGTCCAGCAGCTGATCTTGCCGGTCTCGGCGGTGCTGGTTCTGCTGTGTACGTTTGCTGGGCGGGCGGGGGTGCCGTTGGCTGGGGCGGTGGCGGCTCTGACGGTGGCCACCGCGCTGGTCCTGTCGCGCCGCGCGTAGCCCCCTCGGGGGGGGCGTTTTCCCACCCACGCGCCCGTGCGACGGGGTTGGCAGGCCCCGGGCCCCCTGGGGCTCCGCCCCAGACCCCGAGCACCCTTGCCCACCCACCCGCCCGTGACCCGGCGTTGGTTGGTTCCGGGCCCCTGGGGCTCCGCCCCAGACCCCGTTCGCGCCTTAAGGGCGCTCGTCCTCAATCGCCGGACGGGCTGAAGGTGCTGGCCGGCGCCGAGCAGTTAAGGGGCGCGGGGAACTGCGCGAGCAGCGAGCACGGCCCGCAGGTCCAAGAGGGGTTAGGGGCGCGAGGAACCGCGCGAAAAGCGAACACGGCGCGAGGTGGACATCGGGTTTTGGGGGCGCGGGGAACTGCGCGAGAAGCCAGCACGGCCCGCAAGCCGAGAGCGGGTTCAGGGGCGCGGGGAACTGCGCGAAAAGCGACCACGGCGCGAGGTGGACATCGGGTTTTGGGGGCGCGGGGAACTGCGCGAAAAGCGAGCACGGTGCGCAGACAACCGAGGGTTCAGGGGCGCGGGGAACTGCGCAGAAAAGGCGATCCCGCGCAACCACACCCCACCACCCCCACCGGAGGTGCTACGCATGGCCCCCATGAACAACACCCTCACCGACATCCCCGGCCTCCGCGTCGGCCACGCCGCCGTCCCCGGCCCGAACGCCCTGAGCGGCACCACCGTCGTGCTGGCCCCGCCCGGTGGCGCGGTCGCCGCCGTCGAGGTGCGTGGGGGTGGCCCCGGCACCCGGGAGACCGACGCCCTCGACCCGAACAACGTCGTCGAGCGGATCGACGCCGTGGTGCTGACCGGCGGCAGCGCGTACGGCCTCGACGCGGCGTCCGGCGTGATGGCCTGGCTGGAGGAACAGGGCCGCGGCGTACGGGTCGGGCCCGAGCCCCATCAGGTGGTGCCGGTGGTGCCCGCGGCCTGCGTGTTCGATCTGGGCCGCGGCGGCGACTGGCGGGCCAGGCCGGACGCCGCCGTGGGCCGGGCGGCCGTCGAGGCGGCCGCGACCGAGTTCGCCGAGGGCAACGCGGGGGCCGGGACGGGTGCGGTGGTCGGGGGCGTCAAGGGCGGGGTGGGCACGGCGAGCGTCCGGCTGGCGTCGGGGGTCGTCGTGGCGGCGCTGGTAGTCGTCAACGCCGTCGGCTCGGCGATCGACCCGGGCAACGGGGTGCTGTACGGAGAGTACGGGGAGATCGAGGAGTATGCGGAGAATGCGGAGAGCGGGGAGAGCAAGTCCGGGACAGGCCCCATGCAACTCCCTCCCCGCGCCACACATTTGGCCGCTCAGGAGCGGATCCGGCGGGCCCGCGAGCGGATGGGGCTGCCGCCGCTCAACACGACGCTCGCCGTCGTCGCCACGGACGCCCGGCTCACTGGGTCGCAGGCGCAGAAGCTGGCCGGCACCGCGCACGACGGGCTCGCCCGCGCGATCCGCCCGGCCCACCTGATGCACGACGGGGACACGATCTTCGCCCTGGCCACCGGCTCCCACACCCCCGCCCCGCCCACCACACCATCCAGCACCCCATCCACCACACCGTCCCGCGCCCCCTCCACCACCCCCTCCACCGACGCCTCCCCCTCCCCCTCCCCCTCCCCCAACCCATCCCCCTCCCCCACCCCCGCCCCCGCCCCGATGCCCCCCGAGGAGCTGAACCTCATCCTGGCCGCCGGGGCGGACGTGGTTGCGCGGGCGATCGTCAGGGGCGTGCGAGCCGCCGAAAGCGTCGAAGGGGCCGGGGGGACATTTCCCTCTTATCGTGATCTGTACGGGAGTTGATGGTGGGTCAGGCCGTTTGTGATCGCCATCACAAACAGATCCCGCAACCGGATACCCCCTCTGGGTTCTCTATGCCCGTACTGGATTTGACTCGCAGTACATCGCGCAGACATGGAGCAGCCCGTGACACCGCCGGCGTCGGACAACGCAGCGCAGCCTCAGCAGTTCAGCAGCACCCCGCGCCCCGCGCGTCCGTTTGCCCGCCGTCGTGTCCGCCTGGTCGCGGGGGCGGCCGGGCTGCTGGTCGGCGCGCTCGCGCTGACCGCGTGCGGCGGCGACGCCAAGGCCACGGACGACGGCAAGGGCGGCAAGGACAGCCAGAATTCGGATGCCTCGGCCGCCAAGGACGCCTCCACGCTGAAGATCACCATCTCGGCGAAGGACGGCTCCACCAACGCCTCCATCAACGATGTCAACGTCAAGGCGGAGGGCGGCAAGCTCTCCGACGTGACGATGACCGAGGCCCAGGGCGGCAAGGCCGTACCGGGCACGCTCGCCGCCGACGGGCTCTCCTGGAAGCCGACCGGCAAGGTCGAGCGCGGCACCCAGTACAAGATCACCGCGAACGGCAAGGACGACAAGGGCCGGGCCGCGACGGAGAACGCGCAGTTCACCACCGTCTCCGCCAAGGACAGCTTCATCGGCACCTACACGCCCGACAACGGCGCCACGGTCGGCGTGGGCATGCCGGTGTCCTTCACCTTCAACAAGGCGATCACCAACAAGAAGGACGTCCTGTCCCACATCACGGTGACCAGCAGCAGCGGTCAGCAGGTCGTGGGGCACTGGTTCAACTCCACCCGTCTTGACTTCCGGCCCGAGGAGTACTGGAAGGCCGGCTCCAAGGTCACGATGAAGATCGACCTGGACAAGGTGGAGGGCGCCAAGGGCATCTACGGCGTGCAGTCGAAGGAGGTCACCTTCACCATCGGCCGCAACCAGGTCTCCACCGTCGACGTGAAGACGCAGAAGATGACCGTCCAGCAGGACGGCAAGACCATCAAGACGATTCCCGTCTCGACGGGCAGCGCCGAACACCCCACCTACAACGGGCAGATGGTGATCTCGGAGAAGTTCACGCAGACCCGTATGAACGGTGACAGCGTGGGCTTCGGCGGCGAGTACGACATCAAGGACGTGCCGCACGCGATGCGCCTGTCCACCTCGGGCACCTTCATGCACGGCAACTACTGGTACAAGGGTGACCCGTTCGGCAACGACGGCACCAGCCACGGCTGCGTCGGCATGAAGGACGTGCAGGGCGCGGGCGGGGACACGCAGGCCAAGTGGATGTTCGACCACAGTCTCATCGGTGACGTCGTCGTCGTGAAGAACTCGCCGGACAAGACCATCGCCCCCGACAACGGGCTCAACGGCTGGAACATGCCGTGGTCCCAGTGGACGGCGGCAGCCTCCTCCTGACAACTCCCCTTGCTCGCAAGGGACTTGACCGGCCGGTAACCCAAAGGTGGGTGCCGGCCGGAAAAGTTTCGGCCATGCCCGCTGCGCTATCCGCCCTCAGGGGCTACGTTGAGCACCTTCTACGTGACCAACAGCGACGGCCAGGAGAAGCCTTGGTGCTCCATGTGCCCCACCCGCTCGACGGTGAGCGCGGCCCCGGCGAGGAATCGGCTCAGGATCAGCTCGCGGCTCTTTTGGGGCGGGCTCTGAATTCCTTCGATCTGCCGGACGAACTCGTCGAGCGCCTCGACCTGGCGATGGCCCACACCACCTCGCTCCACTCCTCGCTGCACACCTCGTCGGCGGGGCCCGGCGGCCACCGCCTGAGCCGCGAGACGTACCGGCACTGCTATCTCCTCCTGGACGGCACCACCGTCACCCTGTGGGAGCTGGCCCACTACGACGGCCGCCAGTACGCGCACGAGGTGTACGCCGCCGAGGAGGACGCCCGCCTCGCCGCGGTCCGGCTGCGCCGCAGGGTGCTTCCGTCCGACCCGGCCCACGACGCGGACGACGAACTGGAGGCCCTGGAACGGGAGTTGGACGCCTCCTGGATCGGCACCTACACCCCCATCCCGCACCCCGATCCCGCCCCCGGCGGCCCGGAGAGCGTACGGAACGCACAGGACGCCCAGAGACTCGGGGACACGCAAGACGCGCAGAGGCTCGGGGACGCGCAGGACGCGCAGAGGCTCGGGGACGCGCACGGGCTCGGGGACGCGCAGGACCTCGCGGACCTGCGGGGCCTGGAGGACAGCTGGGAGGCGGGGCTGGGGCCCGACGCCATCGCCGCGCCGGACCGCACCGCGCCCCCGGCCGGCCGCGCCCGTCCGTACGCGCCCGCCGACTCGGCGGACCACGCGCGCCGGCTGCTGCGCCGCGCCGAGAACCCGGACCGGCCCGGCCGGGACACCGCGCTGCGGCTGCGGGCGGCGCACACGCACCGGATCACCCAGGCCTTCGGCCGCCACTGCCGCACGGCGGGCCGGGACGCGGCGTTCACGCTGTACGAGCACGCGTTCCTGCTGCTCGACGGCAGCGGCCTGAGCCTGTGGGAGGTCGAGCACACGGCGACCCCGGACGGCCGCCACATGTGCGAGGTGTACGCGACCGAGCACGCCGCACGGGCCGCCATGGAACGCCGCGCACACGTGAGTTGAGGGCACGCCGCACGGGCCGCCACGGAGCGCCGCGCACACGTGAGTTGAGGGCCGGTCGGCCCTGTGGCCCGGCCCCTGGAGTCCGGCTCCGCGTGCGTGCGGTCAGGAGCTGCGGGGGTCGAGCTGGCGGATCAGGCCCGCGAAGGCGTCCTGTTCGGCCTCGGTGAGGGCCACCGCTTCCCGCGCGGGCGGTCCGCTCTGACGGCCCACGGCGCGCAGAGGGCGCGTCGCGTGCCACTGGGCCCGGTCGGCGCGCTCCCGGCGCAGGATGCGGACCAGTCCGACGACCCAGGCGACACTCGCCGCAGCGAGGACGGAAAGGCCTATCTGCTGAATGATCGTGATGTTCTGAGCCACGCGCCCAGTAGACAACACCGGCCGGGACTTGCGGCAGGGGCTGAAGGGACTTTGGTCCTCAAGTGGTACATGTCACGTCATGACGGCCGAAGACGCCCGGCCCCCCGAATGGGGCCGGGCGTCGTGCGTCCACGACGTCGGGCGTCGCGCGGGCCGCGGGCGCTCAGGCGGCGACCGCCACCTTCGGCTCGGCCGTCTCGCCGGGGGCTTCCCGCTGCTCGGGTCCGGTCCTGCGCAGGCCCTTGAGCAGGACGACCAGGCCCGCGCTGACCACCGTTCCGGCCGCGATGGCCAGCAGGTACAGGAAGGCGTGGCCGATCAGCGGGACCACGAAGACGCCGCCGTGCGGGGCCTGGAGGGTGCAGCCGAAGGCCATCGACAGGGCGCCGGTGACCGCGCCGCCCGCCATCGCGGAGGGGATGACCCGCAGCGGGTCGGCCGCGGCGAACGGGATGGCGCCCTCGGTGACGAAGGACGCTCCCAGCACCCAGGCCGCCTTGCCGTTCTCGCGTTCGGCCGCCGTGAACAGCCGGCCCCGTACCGTCGTGGCCAGCGCCATCGCGAGCGGCGGGACCATGCCCGCGGCCATCACGGCGGCCATCACCTTGAAGCTTCCGTCGGCGCCGGTCGCGTTGTTGGAGAGCCCGCCCACGGCGAAGGCGTACGCGACCTTGTTGAGCGGGCCGCCCAGGTCGAAGCACATCATCAGGCCGAGGATCACGCCGAGGGTGATCGCGTTGGCGCCCGAGAGCCCGCCGAGCCAACTGGTCAGCGCGGACTGGAGCTTGGCGATCGGCTCGCCTATCACCAGGAACATCAGGAAGCCGACGATCGCCGAGGAGATCAGCGGAATCACCACCACCGGCATGATGCCGCGCAGCGGCGCCGGGATCCGCACCTTCTGGATCGCCATGACCACGGCGCCCGCGATCAGACCGGCCGCGAGGCCCCCGAGGAAGCCCGCCTTGATGTCGAGGGCGATCGCGCCGCCGACGAAGCCGGGCACGAGACCCGGCCGGTCGGCCATTCCGTACGCGATGTAGCCGGCCAGGACCGGGACGAGGAACTTGAACGCGACCTGGCCGACCTGGAACAGCAGCGCCGCCCAGCTCGTCTGGTCCGTCCACAGGAAGTGGTCCATGACGGAGGGCGCTTCGCTGACCTTGTAGCCGCCGATGGCGAAGCCGAGCGCGATGAGCAGTCCGCCCGCAGCGACGAACGGAACCATGTAACTGACGCCCGACATCAGCCACTTGCGCAGCTTGGTGCCGTAGCCCTCGCCGGCTTCGCCGCCCGCCTCCACGGGGGACGGCCTGGCACCGGCCGCGGTGATCTCGCCGCGCGCCGCCTTGCCGCGGACCTCGGCGATCAGCTCGGCCGGCCGGTTCACGCCCGCCTTGACGCCGACGTCCACGGTGGGCTTTCCCGCGAAGCGCTCCTTGTCCCGTACGGGCACGTCGTGCGCGAAGATCACGCCGTCGGCGGCGGCGATGACGGCCGCGTCGAGTCGGGTGAATCCGGCCGAGCCCTGCGTCTCCACGGTGATCTCGACGCCCTCGGCGTGTCCGGCACGCGTCAGGGACTCGGCCGCCATGTAGGTGTGGGCGATCCCGGTCGGGCAGGAGGTCACCGCCACGATCCGGAACGGGCGGTCCGGCGCCGGATCGTGGTCGGGGGCGAAATCAGGGGCGGGATCCTTGGGGGTGGACGCCCCCGGACCGGCGGGGGTCTCGGGCGCGGCTGCGGTGGCGTCGGACCGGGACTCGGTGGCGTCGGGCCGGGATGCGGTGGCGTCGGGCCGGGACTCGGTGGCGTCGGATCGGGGCGTGGGGGCGTCCGTGGGGGCGTCGTCCTGCTCGCCGCGGATCAGCGCCGCCGCCTCGTTGGGCGATGTGGCCGCGCGCAGGGCCGAGGTGAACGACGTGTCCATCAGGCGGCGGGCCAGGGCGGAGAGGATCGACAGGTGGGCGTCGTCCGCGCCCGCCGGGGCCGCGATGAGGAAGATCAGGTCGGCGGGGCCGTCGGGGGCGCCGAAGTCGATGCCGGTGGCGCTGCGCCCGAAGGCGAGGGTCGGCTCGGTGACGTGCGCGCTGCGGCAGTGCGGGATGCCGATGCCGCCGTCGAGGCCGGTCGGCATCTGGGCCTCGCGTGCGGCGACGTCGGCGAGGAAGCCGTCGAGGTCGCTGACGCGGCCGAGCGCGACCATGCGCTCGGCGAGCGCGCGGGCGGCGGCTTCCTTGGAGTCGGCGGCCAGGTCGAGGTCGAGGTCGACCAGTTCCGCGCTGATCATCTGGCTCATCGCGGGCTCCTTTGCGGGCGGTGAGGGGCGGGCGGGGCGGGGGTCATGACGCCGGTTCCGTCAGGGGGCGGTCCAGCGGGACGGCGTCGGTGACGGTGACGGCCGCCGGGTCGAGGTCGCCGGGGGTGGGCATCACGCTGCCGGGGAGCTGGACGGCGGCGGCGCCGTGGGCGACGGCGGCGGCCAGCGCGTCGGGGCCTTGGCCGCCCGCCGCGAGGAACCCGGCGAGCGAGGCGTCTCCGGCTCCCACGTTGCTGCGGACGAGGGCGACGGGGGCGGACGCGAAGTAGGTACCCAGGGCGCTGACCAGGAGCTGGCCGTCGGCGCCGAGGCTGGCGAGGACGGCGCCGGCCCCCAACTCCCGTACTTCTTCGGCGGCCTTGACGGCGTCGCCGATGGTGGCGAGGGGGCGGCCGACGGCCTGGGCGAGTTCCTCGGCGTTGGGCTTGACCACGTCGGGGCGTTCGCGCAGGGCGGCGATGAGGGAGGCTCCGGAGGTGTCGAGGGCGACCTTGGCTCCGGCGGCGTGGGCGCGGGCGACGAGGTCGGCGTACCACTGGGGGGCGAGGCCCCGCGGGAGGCTGCCGCAGCAGGCGATCCAGTCGGCCCGCCCCGAGTGCCCGGTGACCGTGTCGAGCAGCAACTCGCTCTCGGCGGCGCTCAGTTGGGGACCCGGCGCGTTGATCTTCGTCAGGGTTCCGTCGGGTTCGGCGACCGCGATGTTGGAGCGGGTGGGCCCGGCGACGGGGACGGGGGCGACGTCGATGCCCTGCCCGGCGAGGAGTTCGGCGACCAGCGCGCCGGGGGCGCCGCCGAGCGGCATGACGGCGACCGTGCGGTGCCCGGCGGCGGCGACGGCGCGGGAGACGTTGACGCCCTTGCCACCGGGGTCGACGCGTTCGCCGGTGGCGCGCAGCACCTCGCCCCGGGCGAGGGCGGGGACCTCGTAGGTGCGGTCGAGGCTGGGGTTGGGGGTGACGGTGAGGATGTTCATACGGTGATCACGTCCGTGCCGGCGGCTTCGATGGCGGCGACGTCGTCGGGGGCGAGGCCGCTGTCGGTGATGAGGAGGTCGATGTCGGCGAGGTCGCCGAAGCGGGCGAAGTGTTCCTGGCCGTGCTTGGCGGAGTCGGCGAGCAGCACCACGCGCCGGGCGGCGCCGATCACGGCCCGCTTGACGGCGGCTTCGGCGAGGTCGGGGGTGGTGAGGCCGTGCTCGGCGCAGAAGCCGTTGGTGCCGAGGAAGGCGACGTCGGCGCGGATCTCGCCGTAGGCGCGCAGGGCCCAGGCGTCGACGGCGGCCCGGGTGCGGTGGCGGACCCGGCCGCCGACGAGGTGGAGGTCGATGTCGGGGTGGTCGGCGAGCCGGGCGGCGACGGGCAGGGCGTGGGTGACGAGGGTGAGCCCGCTGTCCAGGGGGAGTTGGGCGGCGAGGCGGGCGATGGTCGACCCGGCGTCGAGGATGACGCTGCCCTCGGCGGGCAGTTCGGCGAGGGCCGCGCGCGCGATGCGGTCCTTCTGGTCGGCGGCGGTGGACTCGCGCTCGGCGAGGTCGGGTTCGAAGTCGAGCCGGCCGGCCGGGATGGCCCCGCCGTGCACCCGGCGCACCAGGCCGGCCCGGTCGAGCGCCTTCAGGTCGCGCCGTACGGTCTCGGCGGTGACCTGGAAGGCCTCGGCGAGCGACAGCACGTCGACGCGGCCGCTCTCCCGTGCGATCCGCAGGATCTCCTGCTGGCGCTCCGGTGCATACATGTCTGGTTACGTCCGTTCCGCTGCCCGAACCTGTGGTTACGCCCCCAGATTAAGCCCCCGAGGCCCCCAGGTAAACCAATTCAGGCACTCCCCAGACACAAACGGACCTAGGTCCCCCCACCCCGGGCCCCCCGACCCCCGGGCCGGACCACCCCCCTGGGCCTCCGCCCCGCCCCCCGAGCACCGGAGTTGGTCGGTTCCGCCCCTCCTGGGGCTCCGCCCCAGACCCCGTTCGCGCCTAAAGGGCGCTCGTCCTCAAACGCCGGACAGGCTGAAATGCCCGATGCGGGCCAGCACCAGCACCGCTAAGGGGCGCGAGGAACTGCGCGAGAAGCGACCACGGTCCGCGGCCGAGAACGGGGTTGCCTGGGGCTCTGCCCCAGACCCCGATCGCGCCTGAACGGCGCTCGTCCTCAAACGCCGGACGGGCTGAAATGCCCCGACGCGGGCCAGCACCGACCCCGCCAGGGGCGCGGGGAACTGCGCGAGGAGCGACCACGGTCCGCGGTGGACAGGGGGTTT
>NZ_JAODUA010000013.1 GCF_025399895.1 Streptomyces sp. ASQP_92
GGGGGATGGGGCGGGTCGGGGGCATGGGGTGACCTCCACGTGGACGAAAACCTGACGGTACGTCAGCTAACCCCACCTGGCCATACCCCGTCACCCTGGCCGGCCCCCGAGGCACGTTCCCCACCCACCCGTGACGGGGGTTGAATGCCCCCGGCCCTCCTGGGGCTCCGCCCCAGACCCCGAAGCACCTTTGCCCACCCACCCGCCCGTGACCCGGGGTTGGCTGGTTCGGGCCTTCCTGGGGCTCCGCCCCAGACCCCGTATCGCGCCTGAACGGCGCTCGTCCTCAAACGCCGGACGGGCTGAAATGCCCGATGCAGGCCAGCACCAACACCGCTAAGGGGCGCGGGGAACTGCGCGACCAGCCCCGCACGGCCCGCAAGCCAAAAGCGGGTTTGGGGGCGCGGGGAACTGCGCAAAAGGCCACGCACGGCCCGCAGCCGAAGACGGGTTTCGGGGCGCGGGGAACTGCGCGAGAAGCGGGCACGGTCCGCGGACCAAAGGGGTTGGGGCCGCGGGGAACCGCGCGAGAAGCGACCGCCATCCGCGGACGCAAAGGGGGTTGGGGGCGCCGCGGGGAACTGTGCAGAAATCGTGCCGGCCGCAG
The DNA here is from genome assembly GCF_025399895.1 of Streptomyces sp. ASQP_92. Classification (GTDB taxonomy): domain Bacteria; phylum Actinomycetota; class Actinomycetes; order Streptomycetales; family Streptomycetaceae; genus Streptomyces. The sequence goes on from NZ_JAODUA010000013.1 coordinate 608, forward strand.
GGGCGCCGCCCCCAGCGCGAGGGGCCGGGGCGCGGCAGGGCCGCAGGGGGGCGGGACGGGGGCACCGGTCACGCCGCGGGAGGCGGCACCGTACAGAGGGGCGATTCCGCCGAGGGGTGACCACCCCTCGGCGGCCCGCGTTGGCCAGACCATGAGCCTGCTCTATTCGTCCGCACCCGGCCGAGGACGGCGTCGACGCGTGACGCCCCCACCCCCACCCACCCCCGCCGCGACCCCAGAGGAATCGGTTCTGCAGTACGCCGACGCCGATCCGCCCATCTATCAGTCCCTGCTGCGCCACTGGGCGAGCAGGGGGCGGACCCTGCCGGGGCACCGGGACCAGGAGTGGGCCCGGATCGTGTCGGCCCCGGTGTGGCCGGGGCGGGGGCCGACGGGGGTCAGCGCGTCTCCGGACCCGCGAGGTGGCGGGCGATGACCATGCGCTGGATCTGGTTGGTGCCCTCGACGATCTGAAGGACCTTCGCCTCGCGCATGAAGCGCTCGACGGGGAAGTCCGCGGTGTAGCCGTAGCCGCCCAGGACCTGGACCGCGTCCGTGGTCACCTTCATCGCCGCGTCCGTACAGAACAGCTTGGCCATCGCGGCCTGGCGGGAGAAGGGGCGTCCGGCGTCGCGGAGCCGGGCCGCGGCCAGGTAGAGCGCGCGGCCCGCCTCGATCTGGGTCGCCATGTCCGCGAGCATGAAGCGCAGGCCCTGGAAGTCGGCGATGGGCCGGCCGAACTGCCGGCGGCCGGTGGCGTAGGCGAGCGCCTCGTCGAGGGCGGCCTGGGCGACGCCGATGGCGCAGGCCGCGATGCCCAGTCGGCCGGAGTCGAGGGCGGAGAGGGCGATCGCGAAGCCCTGGCCCTCCTCGCCGATGCGGCGGGCGTCGGGGACGCGTACGCCGTCGAAGTGGAGCTGGGCGGTGGGCGAGCCCTTCATGCCCATCTTCTTCTCGGGGGCGGCCGGGCTCAGCCCCGCCGCGTCGCCCGGCACGAGGAAGGCCGTGATGCCGCGGGCGCCCTCACCGCCGGTGCGGGCCAGGACGGTGTAGAAGTCGGCGACCCCGCCGTGGGTGATCCAGGCCTTGGTGCCGGTGATGACCCAGTCCGAGCCGTCCCGCACGGCCTTGGTGCGCAGCGAGGCGGCGTCCGAACCCGAGGCGGGCTCCGAGAGGCAGTACGCGCCGAGCAGGCCGCCGCCGAGCATGGCGGGCAGGTGCTCGGCCCGCTGTTCCTTGGTGCCGTAGCCCGCGAGCGCGTGGCAGGCCAGCGAGTGGACGCTCACGCCGAGGCCGACCGTGAGGCGGGCCGACGCGAGCTCTTCGAGCACCTGGAGGTAGACCGCGTAGGGCTGGTCGCCCCCGCCGAACTCGGAGTCGTAGGGAAGGCCGAGGAGGCCGGATTCGGAGAGCAGGGTGAAGATCTCGCGCGGGAAGTGCCCGGCGTCCTCCTGCTCTGCGGCCCGAGGCGCGATCTCCCGCTGGACGATGTCGCGCACCAGCGTGACAAGGTCCCGGGCCTCTTCGGTGGGCAGCTCTCGTTCCACCGGCTGTGGGGCACGGTCGGGCATGGCGCGCTCTCCTCCCTGTCGGGCGCTACGACGGACGCACGCGCAGGGTGTGGCGGCGCCGCCGGTGACTCTGCTCTACGGCCGATGCCTTCCCTTCCGGGTCACGGAAGTAGCAGGCGGGTGGCCGTGGCGCTGTGAGTATGCCCGATCGGACGCGTCCCGTCACTGGCCCCAAGATCACGATTTCCCCGGGCCGCGACGGGCACCGGGCGGGACCCCGCGCCGGAGTTGAGCACTCCGGAATTGGTCCGAACCATTGACCGCACTGGTCTAGTCCTTCTAGCGTTCCCTTCGGCGCCTTAGTGCGTTCATGTCAAAGAAGACGTCACAGCGGTCGTGCCCAGCCCCCTCTCTCCCCTCCCCACGAGGAGATCACGATGCTCGGACCCCGTCCTTCACTCCCCCACGCTCCCGGCTCCGGCCGGGCCGGGCGCGCCCCCGGCCGCGTCAAGGCCCTGGTCGCCGCCGCGTGTACCGCCGCGCTCGGCGTGACCCTGCTCGCCGGCGCGGGCAGCGCCACCGCCTCCCCCGAACGTGCGGCCCCGGCCCCGCAGGCGGCCGCGGCCGGTTCCCGGGTCGTCGGATACTTCACCGACTGGGGCGTCTACCAGCGCAATTACCACGTCAAGAACATCGAGACGTCCGGCTCGGCGAGCAAGCTCACCCACATCAACTACGCGTTCGGCAACGTCACCGGCGGCAAGTGCGCCATCGGTGACGCCTACGCCGACTACCAGAAGACGTACGACGCCGCCTCCAGCGTGGACGGCACCGCCGACACCTGGGACCAGCCGGTCGCGGGCAGCATCAACCAGCTGCGCGAGCTCAAGAAGAAGCACCCCGGGCTCAAAGTGCTCTGGTCGTTCGGGGGTTGGACCTGGTCGGGCGGCTTCGCCGAGGCCGCGAAGAACCCGGCCGCGTTCGCCTCCTCCTGCTACGGCCTGGTCAAGGACCCGCGCTGGGCGGACGTCTTCGACGGCATCGACATCGACTGGGAGTACCCCAACGCCTGCGGCCTGTCCTGCGACACCAGCGGGCGCGCGGCCTTCAAGAACCTTCTGGCGGCGCTGCGTTCGAAGTTCGGCGGGTCCAGCCTGGTCACCGCCGCCATCACCGCCGACGCGTCGGCGGGTGGCAAGATGGACGCCACCGACTACGCGGGCGCGGCGAGTTACGTCGACTGGTACAACCCGATGACGTACGACTTCTTCGGCGCCTGGGCCGCCAAGGGCCCGACCGCCCCGCACTCCCCGCTGACCTCCTACAGCGGCATCCCCACGCAGGGCTTCACCACCGACGCGGCCATCCAGAAGCTGAAGGGCCTCGGCATCCCGCCGAACAAGCTCCTGCTGGGCATCGGGTTCTACGGGCGCGGCTGGACCGGCGTGACCCAGAAGGCGCCCGGCGGCACCGCGACGGGGCCCGCGGCGGGCACGTACGAGCAGGGCATCGAGGACTACAAGGTGCTCAAGACCAAGTGCCCCGCCAACGGCACGGTCGCCGGCACCGCGTACGCCTACTGCGGTACCGACTGGTGGAGCTACGACACCCCCTCCACCATCGCCGGGAAGATGACCTACAAGAACAACCAGGGGCTCGGCGGCACCTTCGTGTGGGAGCTCAGCGGCGACACCACCAACGGTGAGCTCATCAAGTCCATTCACTAGCACGGGAGTTGGACCGAGGGGGCGGACGGCCGTGACCGTTCGCCCCCTCGGCACGTCTAGGACGGCTCCGGCGAGGGGCAGGACGGCTCGAACTCCTCGATGGTGTCCAGGGTGCGCCGCAGCATCCGCACCAGCAGCTCGCGCACGGTGTCGCGGGAGGGCTCCAGGGTGCCCAGCCAGTCCAGGGTGACGCTCTCCACGCTGCCCAGCCAGCCGAGCAGCGCCAGGCGCGCGAGGACCGGGATGTCCCGGGTGCCGTAGGCGCCTTCGGCGAGGGTGGCGATCAGTTCCTGGCGGACCGCGTCCCGGATCGCCTGCACCTGGGTGTCGAAGCCGACCCCGCCGGTCACGATCGTGCGGTACGCCGCCTGGTGGTGTTCGGCGTAGCGGAGGTAGCCGTCGATGGTGCGGTGGACGCGTTCGGCGCGGGGCAGGTCGGTGTCGCTCCCTGCGCGGGACACCAGATCGGCGACGGAGTCCTCGACGATGGCCAGGTAGTAGCCCCGTTTGGACTTGAAGTAGTAGTAGATCAGCCCCTTGGCGACTCCGGCGTGCTTGGCGATGTCGTCCATCGACAGCGCGTCATAGGAGGTGTCGGCGAACAACTTCCGGCCGGTTGCGATGAGTTCGGAGCGACGGACCTGGGATCTCTCGGTCGTACCGCCCTGTTGACTATTATTCAAATTCGGCCCTACTCTCCAACTGCCACAGGATGCCCGCAGAGTATGGCAGACCTGTCCGCACGCCCCCCCTGCACCGCCTCTTCGAAGCTTCGCCGTCTCGTACGGGAGGATCAAGTGAGCGCAGCCGCACGGCCGTTGGCCGAGGGAAGAACAGCCTGGAAGAAGACGGCGATCGTCGCACTGCCGGCGGTCGTCGCGGTCGGGATCATGGCCAATGTGATGGCCGAGGGCGCGCTCGCCGCGTCGTTCGCGGTCTCCGGGACCAGTTTCCAGGTCGCGTCGGGGAAGCTGACCAGCTCGGGGCTCTCCTCGTTCGTCCAGACGGACAAGTCGGTCGACGGGAAGGGCCACCCGGTGGCGCTGCTCGGCATCGGCGACGCGAAGCTCAGCGACATCTGCCAGTCCGCCGAGGTGGGCACCCCCGTCGGCACCGTCGTGTTCAAGTTGACGGCGGGCGGCGACGCGGGCGAGGTGACGGCCAGCAACCTGGTCATCGACGGCGAGGACCTGGTCGGCGATGCCCGGTTCGGCACGGCCGAGATCGGGCGGGACGCCTCAACTCTGGACGCCGTCAAGGGAGTTCAGGGCGAAAAGGGCAAGTTCGGGCTTCAGGCCGGGGACATCGAGGTCGCCGGTGTGCGCTCGCACGCCTGGTCGGCGACCGGCGGCAACTTCCGGCTGAAGGGGATGAAGGTCGATGTGAGCCTCGGCGGCAAGAAGTGCTTCTGAGACGGCTCGGCCTGCTGCGGATCCCTCGCACCGGCGCGACCACCCCCACGCCCCGGCCGCCGGTGCGAGTGCAGGGCGCCCCCCGGGCACCCGAGCCCACCGCCCCCCGGCCGGACGCCACGGAGGACCGCGCCTCCTGGGGCGGGCCCGCCGGGGGCGGGAGCCGGGTGCGGTCCGGGTGGCTGGATGAGCGGCTGCCGCTGCCCGAGGCGCGGCGCTCGTTCCGCGGCTGGCGGCGGACCCGGCCGTTCTGGGCGGGCCTGTTCCTCCTGCTCGGCGGCGTCGAACTGCTGGTGGTGCCGCTGTCGCCCCTGACCATCCTGGTCAGCCTCGGACTCGGCGGCATCGCGGCGATCGGGATCGGTCTCGCGCTGGTGGTCGCCGGGCTCTTCCTCTGGTTCCTGCCGCACACCCGGCACTATGTGTCCATCAACGCGCTGATCCTGTCGGTGCTCTCGTTCGCGGCCACCAACCTGGGCGGGTTCCTGATCGGGATGGCCCTGGGCATCACGGGCAGCGCGATGGGCTTCGGCTGGACGCCGAAGGAGGAGACGGGCCCACGGGTGGGGAACGTCCGCACCCAGCGCACCCTGGCCGCCGCCCTGCCGGTCGCCCTGCTCGTCACGCTCGGCGGGCGCCCCGTCGAGCAGCCGCCCGGGCCCGGCCCGGTGACCGTCGCCCCGGCCGTCCCGCCCACGGTCACCACGACCCGGTTCTCGCCCCACGGCTTCCTGCTGGCGGGTGTGACGACCGTGCCGACCGCGCGCGGCCCCCTCAAGGCGATGGTCCTCAGGATGACCTCGGCCTCGCTCACCGACTACCGGCTGCGCACCCGGGACGGCCACGACGAACTCGCCCTCGGCGCACGCTCGTTGGACCTCAGCGGACGGGTGACGCTCTATCTCACCAAGTTCAGCGGCTGCCTCGAAGGGCTGATCTGCGTCACCTTCGACCCCAACACCCTTCCGGTGCCGCCGATCGTCCCGCCGTTCGTCTTCATGACCGATGTGACGGCCGAACAGGCCCTGGTCACCTCGGACTCGATCGCCGCGAACGGGCTGACCCTGGGGGCCTCGTGATCCAGATCCAGGCCGCGCTCTTCTGGGCGTACGCGACCGGCGCGACCTTCGCCCTCTCCGCGGCCCGCCAACTCCAGTGGTGGCAGCGCTCGGTGCACGAGGAGGGCGTCCGCACCCGCAGCCGGGCGGCCAACCCCTATCTGCTGCTGACCCTGCTGTTCGCGGCCGTACTCCTGGTGCCCACCGGCCTGTTCATGATGTGGCGCAACCCCTCGTGGGCCACCATGCAGGTCGCCGGGGACCACCGCGGCATCTGGGCCGGGTTCGTGCTGTTCTACGCGGGCGGGATCGTCGTGGCCACCCTGCTCGGCTTCGTCGTGGCGCAGTCGCTGGTCCTCGTCGGGGCGGGCTACTGGGCGTATCTCCAGTGCGTGGGCGGGCACTTCCTGCTGTTCGGGGTGCTCGTGCACGGCTGGGACGGGAACGGTTACCGGCGGCTGCTCACCACGAACCGGGCGGCCCTGCGGGAGTGGCCCAAGGACAGCGTGGTCAACGACCTGCTGCGTTTTGTGACGTCGGGGACGTTCCTGGCGCTGCTCGTCCTCGGGGCCGCCGTGATCGGCACCCTGGTGGTGACGGAGATCGGCTGGCTGATGGAGGGCTGGGCGCTGCCGGGCGCGGACGAGGACCGGAAGGTGGCGCGGGTCCTCGCGGTCGCCGTCGCCGCGGCCGGGGTCTACGGGCTGCCCTTCGCCGGCGCCGTCACCGCGAGCCTGCTCATGCGCCTGCTGGGCCCGGCGCCGGGGCTCGCGCTCTTCGCCGTCCTGGCGGGCGCCGTGCTGCTCGCCCGGCGCTCACCGGTGCGGGCGCTGTACGCGGTCGTGGGCATCCCGGCACGGCACTGGACGGCGCTCTGAGCCCAGCCGCCCTACAGCAGGCCGGTCTGGGTGACCAGCATCGCGATGACCACGACGAGGGTCCAGCCCAGGACGTGCTCGAGGATCTTGGGGCCGGTGTCCTTGGGGCCGCCGGTGCGGGCGCGGAGCTCGGCCAGGGCGCGGGGGTCGTCGAGCGTGGTGGCAGGCAGGGTCATGTGAACTCACTCGGTCGTGTGGCGGTGCACGGTCCCCCCGGTGACCGTTCCACAGTGCCAGCGGACCGGGCCCCCGGGGTAGAGACGTTCATCACTGCCCGGGGGCGCAGGCCGCCCTCTCAGCGGATGCCGACGGCCGCGAGGGCCTTGCGCTGCCTGGGCGAGGGGTGTGCGGGCCAGTACAGGTAGCAGATGCCCCCTGTGCCGGACGCCACGTTTCCGCTCGCGTTGTGGCGCTTGGTGCGCAGCCAGATGTTCTCGAACTCGCGCCGCCGGTAGACACGGCGTACGGCCGCGTCATCGGGCGATGCCGGGTCGTGGGCGATCACGTCGCCGTCCTCGGTGAAGCCGGTCACGGTCATCAGGTGACCCGAGGTCCCGTAGCCCGCGCCGGTCAGCTCGGACGCCAGGAAGGACTGGGACGTTATGGCCGGGATGCCGGCCCGGACCAGCGTCTCCACGTCGTTCAGCGAGCGCAGCCTGGTCACCACGGCGCTCAGGTCCCGGTAGGTGGCGGCGTAGGCGGCGTTGAAGGGCCAGTTGCCGCAGCCCTTGTACTGGTGGTCGTACGTCTGACGGGCGGCCTGGCAGACCTGTGGGTCGGCATAGGAGGGGTCGACCCACGCGAGGTCGGCCGGGTCCGGCTTCCGCCCCCAGTGCTCGATGATCATCTGCGAGGAGGTGGGACTGCACCAGGCCTCGCCGCCGTTGTCGTACTGCGGGTACTGCCCCTTGTGGATCTCCTGCGAGTAGCTCGGCACCTCCAGCTCGCCCGCGTAGGTGGGGGTCGAGGCGTCCACCGTGAAGCGGTCGGGGATGTCGGAGGCCATCGCGCCGAGCCGCCACACGGTCGGCGTGAGCCGGCTGCCGGGCGGGCGGTGGAGGGTGACCCGCAGCCGGTAGGAGGCGAGGCGGGCACCGCCGGCCGGGGCGTCGATGGCGAAGGTGTCCGTCGAGATGGAGCTCCTGCCGTCGCCCTGGCCGTCGACGGAGGTGCGCCGGATGTCGCTCTCGCCGTCGCCCGCCGTCCAGCGGCCCATGACGTACGCCGGGGTGGGGGTCCCGTCGCCGTAGGTGCCGAGCAGTTCGATCTGGATCCAGGTGCCGGCCGGGGTGTGCGCGTTCCAGTGGGCGACGGCCTCGGTGGCGGGCACCGCGCAGCGGTGCTCGGGCGAGGTCCAGCTCGCGTACTCCCAGGTGGTGGTCGTCCCGGTGTGCGGGTCGGTGTAGACGGTGGTTCCGGCGGGGTGGGCGATGACGATGCCGGGGCGCGGGCCCCCTTCGGCGCGCACCCCGTTCGCGGAGCCGGAGCGCCACTGGGCGTACGAGGTCCAGGCCTGGTTGTCCACGAGCTGCTGGCCCTGCTTGGGTCGGGAGGCGGCGCCCGCGGCGGCCGCCGGTCCGCCGGACGCGGTCACGACGGCACCGGCCGCGACGGCGACGGCCGCGGCGAGGACGGTTCTGCGGGGGGTGGAGCTGGTCACGGTGAGGACCCCCAGTCGGTCACGGATGGGGTGGCGAGTGCACGACAGCGGGCCAACTATCGCGGGTGAGGACCCCCTTCGGCCAGTGATTCGGCACGCGCCCCGCCGCCAATATTGGTCTCGTCCACTGGCATGACCTGGGCGGGGGCCGCCGCATCCGGGTAGTCCGGCCGCGACCGTGGCCGCGCGGCGGCACGGTGCCGCCGCGCGCGTCGTCACCGGGTACGGTCGAACCCCTCCCCCGGGCCCGGCCCGGGGCCATCCCCCGCACCACCAGGCAGGACGCGATGACCAGCACGCCCTCCTCCGGCGCCGCCGTGGACCAACTGGCCGCCCTGGTACGGAAGTTGCCGCCGTCCTGCGGGCCGGTGCGGCTGGTCGCGGTGGACGGGCACGCGGGTTCCGGCAAGTCCACGTTCGCGGGCCGCCTGGCGGGGGCCCTGGGCGGGGCGCCGGTGCTGCACCTGGACGATCTGGCCACCCATGAGGAGTTCTTCGGCTGGACGCGGCGACTCCGTCTCCAGGTGCTCGATCCACTGGGGCGCGGCGAGACGGCCCGGTACGACCCGTACGACTGGGAGCTGCGGCGCTTCGGGGCCCCGCGCGCCCTGGAGCCGGCGCCGGTGGTCCTCGTCGAGGGCGTCGGCGCCGGCCGCCGGGCGCTGCGCCCCGCGCTCGCCCTGGTCATCTGGATGGAACTCGACGCGGCGGACTCCTGGGTACGGGGCCGGCACCGGGACGGGAGGGGACTTTCCGCCTTCTGGGACGACTGGACGGAGGCGGAGATACGCCATTTCGCCGAGGACCCGTCGAGACCTTTCGCCGACGCCCTGGTGCGCCAGGTGCCAGAGGGGTACGAGTGGCTCCCGGGGCCCAGTGCGACAGCCCGTACGACCCATTCGCTCACTGAGCGTGACGACCTCACCCCACCGCCCTGAACCGTCGCAAAACAGCCCCTGAAGTGCTTCAACTCCGCTTGACCCGGGGGCCATACAGGTCTTACGTTCTCAATGTGCGGCTTTCCGAAGCCGCCGCGGACGCGAAGCCCCCGGTTGTTCCCCCGTGATCGGGGGCTTCGTTCTGCCTTTTCTCCCCCTTTGAGCCCGTCACCCAGGGCGTTCCGCTCACCCTCGGTCACCATCGGTGCTCCTCCCCGGCCCCCTTCGGCAGCGGCCTTTCCGCAGGTACGATGCACATCGGTGCGGTCAACTCCCGTCAATTCCGTTGTGTGAATGGGCGGTTCAGCACGGGGCACGGTGTGGGGGACGTGATGGACTTCGGCACTACGGGCGCACACGCCCCGGCCGATCTCGCCTGGCTGCGCGGTGTGGACGCGTACACCATGGGCGCGTATCCGCAGGCCGGGGAGGAGTTCCGCACCGCGGTGCGGCTCGACCCCGCCATGGCGGACGGCTGGCTCGGGCTCCACGCCCTGCGCGTGGACACCACGACCGCGCTGCTGCGCATGTACCGCCATCGCGAACGCTTCGGCGAACAGCGGGCGGCCCACCGCAGGACCCTCAACTCCTGGTACTGGCTGGGCTGGTGGGTGCAACCCGTCCTGGAGAGCCCGCGCGATCTCCTGCTCGCCCATGCCTCGCACTGGCTGGACGGCCGCCATGTCCCGGAGCTGGACCGGGCGTTGGCGGGGCTGCCGCCCGTCGACGCCGATCCGCAGGTGCGCTTCCTGCATGCCTGCCGTGCCTATCTGGTCAAGGACTGGGACCAACTGGTGCGCCACACGGAGCCGTTGGTCGACGATCCCCTGCTCGGCATCGAGGCCGGCCTGTTCGCCGGGATGGCGCGGGTGCGCCTGGAGATGTTCGGCCAGGCCGAGCCGCTGCTCTCGGCCGCCCTGATGCGCTGCCGCAGCGAGCAGCCCCAGCGCAAGGAGTTGCGCTACTGGCTGGCCCGCGCCCACGAGGGCACCGGGCGCTCGGCCGCTGCGCTGCCCCTGTACCGGGCCGTGCACCGGGTCGACCCGGCGTTCATGGACACCTCGGCACGGCTCACCGCCATCACCGAGAACGACGGGTACGAGGGCTCCGACGACTCCGGCGACCTCGCCGCGGTCGCCCTGACCGGCTTCGGCGACACGGTGGAGGCGGAGGCCGAGTCCGCGCTCGGGCCCGATCCGGCCGAGGGGCGGGAGCTGCGGCTCGGCGGCGAACCACAACCGCCGCTCGCCGGGCCCCCGGCGCGCGACGGCGCCCGGGACAAGCCCGGCGTTCCCGCGCAGCCCGCTCCCCCGGCCTTCCCGGCCGGCCCCACCGACTCCGTCCTGCTCGCCGAGGCCTTGGCCCAGCTGGAACGGATGGTGGGGCTCGAACCGGTCAAGCGTCAGGTCAAGGCGCTGTCCGCGCAGCTCAACATGGCGCGGCTCAGGGCCAGTCAGGGGTTACCGGTCCAGCCGCCGAAACGTCACTTTGTCTTCTCCGGCCCCTCGGGCACCGGGAAGACCACCGTGGCCCGCATCCTGGGCCGGGTGTTCTACGCGCTCGGCCTGCTCGGCGGCGACCATCTGGTGGAGGCCCAACGGGCGGACCTGGTGGGCGAGTTCCTCGGCCAGACGGCCGTCAAGGCCAATGAGCTGATCGACTCGGCGCTCGGCGGGGTCCTCTTCGTGGACGAGGCGTACTCGCTCTCCAACTCCGGTTACAGCAAGGGCGACGCGTACGGGGACGAGGCACTCCAGGTGCTCCTCAAACGCGCCGAGGACAACCGGGACCACCTGGTGGTCATCCTGGCCGGCTACCCCGAGGGCATGGACCGGCTGCTCGCCACCAACCCGGGCCTGTCCTCCCGCTTCACCACCCGCGTCGACTTCCCCTCCTACCGCCCCCTGGAGCTGACCTCGATCGGCGAGGTGCTCGCCGCCGAGAACGGCGACGCCTGGGACGAGGAGGCGCTGGAGGAGCTGCGCTCGATCAGCGGTCATGTCGTCGACCAGGGCTGGATCGACGAGCTGGGCAACGGCCGCTTCCTACGCACCCTGTACGAGAAGAGCTGCGCCTACCGGGATTTGAGGCTGTCGATGTATCCGACGACGCCGACCCGCGACGACCTGGCCACCCTGCGCCTGCCGGATCTGATGCAGGCGTACGGCGAGGTCCTGTCGGGTCGCGGCCCCACGCGCCGCGACCCCCAGGAACCGCTCTAGCTATCCGGCCAGCGCCTGCTGGGCCTGTTCGCCGCGCTGCTCGGCGAGGCGGGCCGGCGGGGCCGGCTCCTCGCGGTGGGCGGGGTCGCGGACCTCGCCCACCAGCTTTTCGAGGACGTCCTCCAGGGCGACCAAGCCGAGTACCCGGCCCGAGCCGTCGGTGACCTGGGCCAGGTGGGTGGCCGCGCGGCGCATCACCGTCAGGGCGTCGTCCAGGGGCAGTTCGGCCCGCAGGGTGATGAGCGGACGCCACAGCTGCTGGGGCACCGCGCGCTCCCGCTCCTCCACGTCGAGGACGTCCTTGACGTGCAGGAACCCCATGAAGGCACCGTAGGCGCCACCCTCCGCGCACACCGGGAAGCGGGAGTAGCCGGTGCGTACCGTCAGCTCCTCCAGCTCCCGGGGGGTCACCGAGCAGCCGACCGTCACCAGCGAGGCCCGGTCGAGCAGGACGTCGGTTACCGGCAGGCTGCCCAGTTCCAGGGCGTCCTCCAGGCGCTCCTGGGCCTCGGGTTCCAGGAGCCCGGCCTGGCCGGAGTCCTCGACGAGGCGGCCGAGCTGGACGCTGGTGAAGACGGCCTCCACCTCGTCCTTCGGCTCGACCCGGAACAGCTTCAGGACGAGCCGCGCACAGGCTCCGAGCGCGACGGTCACCGGCTTGCAGACCCGGGCGAAGGCGACCAGGCCCGGGCTGAACCAGAGCGCGGTCCTCTCGGGCGCGGCCATCGCCAGGTTCTTGGGCACCATCTCGCCGATGACCAGGTGCAGCGAGACCACCAGGGCGAGCGCGATCACATAGCCGAGCGGGTGGACGAGCCCCCCGGGGATCCGGGCCACCTCGAAGAGGGGCTCCAGGAGCCGGGCCACGGTCGGCTCGGCGACCGCGCCGAGCGTCAACGAACAGACGGTGATGCCGAATTGGGCCGCGGCCATCATCTGCGGCAGGTTCTCCAGGCCGTGCAGCACCTGGCGGGCCCGCTTGGACGTCGCGGCCAGCGGCTCGATCTGGCTGCGGCGCACCGAGACGAGTGCGAACTCGGCCCCGACGAAGAACCCGTTGGCGAGCACCAGCAGCAGCGCGAAGAGGAGTTGGAGCACGCTCATCGGACCGCCTCCGCCACCGGTGCGTCGGCCGCCCGCACGAAGCGGACCCGCTCCGCGCGGTACCGCTCGACGCGGCGGACCTGGATGCGCCAGCCGGGCAGTTCGACGCGGTCGCCGGGGACCGGGATGCGGCCCAGCAGATCCGCGACGAGGCCGGCGACGGTCTCGTACGGGCCCTCCGGCGCGTCCAGGCCTATCCGGCCGAGGGAGAGGACCCGGCAGCTGCCGTCGGCCTCCCAGGCGGGCCTGCCGTCCTCGCCCGCCACCACGGCCAGCTCGGGGCGGGCGGCGTCCGCGCCGTCGTGCTCGTCGCGGACCTCGCCGACGAGCTCCTCGATGATGTCCTCCAGGGTGACCACGCCGGCCGTGCCCCCGTACTCGTCAACGACGACGGCTATCGGCTGTTCGCTGCGCAGCCGACCCAGAAGCTGCTGCACGGGCAGTGTCTGGGGGACGAGCAGCGGTGGCACGGCGATCAGACCGACCGCGGTGCGCAGCCGCTCGGCCGGCCGCACCGCGAGCGCGTCCTTGAGGTGGACCATGCCGACGACCTCGTCGATGCGCTCCCGGTAGACCGGGAAGCGGGAAAGCCCGGTGGCCCGGGTGAGGTTGAGGACGTCGGCGGCGGTCGCCGTGGTCTGGAGCGCGCTGACCTTGACGCGCGGGGTCATCACGTTCTCGGCCGTGAGGTGGCCGAGCGAGAGGGTCCGTACGAAGAGGTCGGCGGTGTCCTGTTCCAGGGTTCCGGCCCGCGCCGAGTGCTTGACCAGCGAGACCAGCTCACCGGGGGTGCGGGCGGAGGCCAGCTCGTCGGCGGGCTCCACGCCGAGCGCCCGCACCAGGCGGTTGGCGACGGTGTTGAGCAGCGCGATGACCGGCCGGAACAGCCGCGAGAAGCGGTCCTGCGGCCCGGCCACGAAACGGGCGACCTGGAGCGGCTTGGAGACCGCCCAGTTCTTCGGTACGAGTTCGCCGACCACCATCTGGACGGCGGCGGCGAGCAGCATGCCGAGCACGACGCCGATGCCGGAGACGGCGCCGGCCGGGAGGCCGGTGGCGCCGATCGGGCCCTCGAGCAGATCGGCGAGGGCGGGCTCGGCGAGCATGCCCACGACGAGCGAGGTGATGGTGATGCCGAGCTGGGTGCCGGAGAGCTGGAAGGACAGCTCGCGCAGGGCGCGCACCACGGCGCCGGCCCTGCGGTCGCCCTCGGCGGCGGCCCGTTCGGCGTCCGGCCGGTCGACGGTGACCAGGCCGAACTCGGCCGCCACGAAGAAGCCGTTGGCGAGGATCAGAAGGAATGCCGCGACGAGCGGCACAAGCGTGATGGTCATGCCGCCGCCTCCTGGGAGGGGGCGGCGCACGTACTACCGGACGATCCGTCCATTGCTGGAGGGAGTCACTCCTCGGGTCGCAGGTACCCCGCGGCCGATGACGCAGGCCCGTGTGCGGGGTGGGGCGCGCGGGGCGCCCCCGACATCAGGGTAATCAAGATGGTGCCGGGCGGGGCAGCGGGCTCAGCCGTTGTCGCGAGCCGTGCCGGGCGCGGCGGGTCCGGCGCCGTGGGCGCCGTGCGCCTCGGCGAGCGCGCGCAGCGCCCGGGCGTCCCGGACGGCCCTGGCCCTGCCGCTGCCGGGCTGGATGCCGAGGGCGGGCAGGCTGGTGCCGTCACTGAGGTCGAGGAAGACCCAGGGGTCGCCCTGGCGCAGGTTGACCCGCAGGATCTCCGCCCAGGCGAGCCGGCGCCGCGCGGTGAGGTTGACCACGGTGACGCCCGATTCGTCGGCGACGACCTTGGGCCTGCTGAGCAGTACGAGCACCCCCGCGAACAGGGCGGCCGTCACGATGAAGCTGGCCCGCTCGCCCCCGCTCAGGGTGTCCAGGAGCAGCGACATCACCGTCATCGCGACGAAGAGGGCGGCGGCGCTGGTCAGCAGGACGGCCCGGGTGACGGTCGGCCTGAACGTGACCGGCAGGACGGGCGGTTGGGGCACGGGGGCGGACACGGTGTCGTTCGCTTTCGTCGCTGTCGTCATGTCACCGGCGGCTTGGGCGCCGGCGTGGCCGGGTGTCAGAGGCGGCAGGCGTGGATGGCCGTGGTGAGGATCGCGCGGGCACCCAGTGCGTACAGGTCGTCCATGACGCGCTGGGAGTCCTTGGCGGGGACCATGGAACGCACGGCGACCCAGCCCTCGTTGTGCAGCGGCGAGATCGTGGGCGACTCCAGGCCCGGGGTGAGCGCGACCGCGCGCTCCAGGTGCTCGGCGCGGCAGTCGTAGTCCATCATCACGTAGCTGCGGGCGACCAGGACGCCCTGGAGGCGGCGCAGGAACTGCTCGATCTTGAGCTGCACCGCGGGGTCGGCCTCGGCGCCGGTGCGGCGGATGACCGCCGCCTCGGACTTCATGATCGGGTCGCCGAAGACCTCCAGGCCCGCGTTGCGCAGCGAGGTGCCGGTCTCCACGACGTCCGCGATGACCTGGGCGACGCCCAGCTCGATCGCGGTCTCCACGGCGCCGTCGAGGTGCACCACGGAGGCGTTCACGCCGGCCTCGGCGAGGTGCTTGGCGACGATGCCCTCGTAGGAGGTGGCGATCGTCTTGCCCGCCAGGTCCTCGATGCCCGAGACGGTGCCGGGCTTGGCCGCGAAGCGGAAGGTGGAGCGGGCGAAGCCGAGCGGCAGGATCACCTCGGCGTCGGCGCCGGAGTCGACCAGCAGGTCCTGGCCGGTGATCCCGATGTCGAGCCTGCCCGCGGACACGTAGATCGCGATGTCCTTGGGGCGCAGATAGAAGAACTCGACCTCGTTGACGGGGTCGACGAGGACGAGCTCCTTCGACTCCTTGCGCATCTGGTAGCCGGCCTCATGGAGCATCGCCGACGCAGGCCCGGAGAGTGAACCCTTGTTGGGGACGGCGATGCGCAGCATGAGGTCGGCTTCCTTCGGTGCGGAGGGGGTGGTGACGGGACGGGCTGGCTCAGAGGTGGGCGTAGACGTCGTCGAGGGAGATGCCGCGCGCCACCATCATCACCTGGACGTGGTAGAGCAGCTGGGAGATCTCCTCGGCGGCGGCTTCCTTGCTCTCGTACTCGGCGGCCATCCAGACTTCGGCGGCCTCCTCGACGACCTTCTTGCCGATGGCATGCACGCCCTTGCCCACCAGTTCCGCGGTGCGGGAGGTGGACGGGTCGCCGCCTGCGGCCTTGAGCTGGAGCTCGGTGAAGAGCTCTTCGAAGCTCTTGGAGGGTGTGTTCGCCATGATGCTTCTCAGGGTAAGGGGTGGCTTCGGGTCGCTCAGCGCCAGGGTTCGCTGACCGTGCGCAGCGTGGCCGCGGTGGCGACGGCGGCGGTGACCGCTTCGTGCCCCTTGTCCTCGTTCGACCCTTCGAGGCCGGCCCGGTCGAGGGCCTGCTCCTCGGTGTCGCAGGTCAGCACGCCGAATCCGACGGGTACGCCGGTGTCCACGGTGACCTGGGTGAGGCCGAGGGTGACACCCTGGCACACGTACTCGAAGTGCGGGGTACCGCCCCTGATGACGACGCCGAGCGCGACGATGGCATCGTAGCCGCGGCCCGCGAGCACCTTCGCCACGACCGGCAGTTCGAAGCTGCCCGGGACGCGCAGCAGCGTCGGCTCGTCGATGCCGAGCTCGTGCAGGGCGCGCAGGGCGCCGTCGACGAGTCCGTCCATCACCTTCTCGTGCCACTGTGCCGCCACCACGGCGACACGGAGGTCCCCGCAGTTGCGTACGGACAGTTCGGGTGCGCCCTTGCCACTCACGTGCTCTCCTTCAGGTGTTCTCGGTCTTGCTGAGCTGTGCGGTGTTTTTCGCCGTGCGGTGTTCCGCGTGTCGTTACTGGTTGCCGCAGGCCGAGATGGGCGACGGGGCGCCCTCCAGCCACGGAAGGTCGTGTCCCATCCGGTCCCGCTTGGTGCGCAGATAGCGCAGGTTGTGCTCGCCGGCCTGGATGGGCATGGGCTCGCGGCCCGACACGGTCAGGCCGTACCGGACGAGCGCGGTGATCTTGTCGGGGTTGTTGGTCATCAGCCGCAGGCTGTGTACGCCGAGGTCGGCGAGGATCTGGGCGCCGGCCGCGTAGTCGCGGGCGTCGGCGGGCAGGCCGAGCTCCAGGTTGGCGTCGAGGGTGTCGCGGCCGCGCTCCTGGAGTTCGTACGCCCGCAGCTTGGACAGCAGGCCGATGCCGCGGCCCTCGTGGCCGCGCAGATAGACCACGACACCCCGGCCGGCCTCGGTGATGCGCTGCATGGAGGCCTGGAGCTGGGGGCCGCAGTCGCAGCGCAGGGAGCCGAAGATGTCGCCGGTCAGGCACTCGGAGTGGACCCGGACCAGGACGTCCTCGCCGTCGCCGATCTCGCCGTGGACCAGCGCCACGTGCTCGACGCCGTCGACGGTGGAGCGGTAGCCGTAGGCGGTGAACTCGCCGGAGGAGGTGGGGAGTTGGACCTCGGCCTCGCGGCGGACGGTCGGCTCGGCGGAGCGCCGGTAGGCGATCAGGTCCTCGATGGAGATGATCGTCAGGCCGTGCTTGCGGGCGAAGGGGATGAGCTCGGGCAGGCGCAGCATGACGCCGTCCTCGCCGGCGATCTCCACGATGGCGCCGGCCGGGGCGAGCCCGGCGAGCCGGGCGAGGTCGACCGCGGCCTCGGTGTGGCCGTTGCGCACCAGGACGCCGCCGGGCTTGGCGCGCAGCGGGAAGATGTGGCCGGGGCGGACGAAGTCGCCGGGGGCCGAGCGGCCGTCGGCGAGCAGGCGCAGCGTGGTGGCGCGGTCGGCGGCCGAGATGCCGGTGCTCACGCCGTGCGCGGCGCTGGCGTCCACGGAGACGGTGAAGGCGGTCTTCATCGACTCGGTGTTGTGGTCGACCATCTGCGGCAGTTCGAGCCGGTCGAGGTCCTCGCCCTCCATGGGCGCGCAGATCAGGCCGCGGCACTCGCTCATCATGAACGCGACGATCTCGGGGGTCGCCATCTCGGCGGCGATGACGAGGTCGCCCTCGTTCTCGCGGTCCTCGTCGTCGACGACGACCACGGGCCGCCCGGCCGCGATGTCGCGGATGGCCTGCTCGACGGGGTCCAGCGAGAGGTCCTCGCGGTTGTCGGTGGAGTACCAGGTGGGTGCGTGCGTGGTCATGCCGTCGCTCCTTCCAGGACGGGCTTGACGCTCAGGCGCGAGCGCAGCCACCAGTCGCGCAGGCCCCACAGGACGAGCGCGCCGTAAATGACGTAGACGAAGCCGGAGAAGGCGTAGCCGTTGGCGAAGTTGAGGGGGACGCCGACGACGTCGACGAGCAGCCAGGCGAACCAGAACTCGACCATGCCGCGGGCCTGGGCGTACATGGCGACGACGGTGCCGACGAAGACATAGGCGTCGGGCCACGGGTCCCACGACAGGGCGGGGTAGGCGGTGAACAGGCCCGCGACGGCGACCGTGCCGAGCGCGGCGCCGCCGAGCAGGAAGGCCCGCTCGCGCCAGGTCGCGAACCGTACGGCGATGGAGCCGTCCTGCGCCTGCCGCCTGCCGCGTGTCCAGGCGAGCCAGCCGCCGGCGGCCACGACCATCACCACGACCTGCTTGCCCGCGCTGCCCGAGAGGTGTCCGGCGGCGAAGGCCACGAACAGGATGAGGCCGGAGACGAACTGGGCGGGCCAGGTCCATATGGACCGGCGCCAGCCGAGCGCCAGGGCGATCAGGCCGATCGTGTTGCCGATCATGTCCGACCACTTGATGTGCTGATCGAGGACCGTGAAGGCCTCGCCGTTCAGCCAGTTCACTGCGCTCACTTGTCGTTCCCCCCGTGGCTCGCGCCGAGCAGTCGCTCGACGTACTTGGCGATGACGTCGACCTCGAGGTTGACCGGGTCGCCGGGCTGTTTGATGCCGAGCGTGGTCAGCGCGAGGGTGGTCGGGATGAGGCTGATGGTGAAGTAGTCGGCGGCGGCCTCCACGACCGTGAGGCTGACGCCGTCCACGGTGATGGAGCCCTTCTCCACGACGTACTTGGAGAGGTGCCCGGGCAGGGCGATCTTGACGATCTCCCAGTTCTCCGAGGGGGTGCGGGCGAGCACCGTGCCGGTGCCGTCGACGTGGCCCTGCACGATGTGCCCGCCGAGCCGGCCGCCGACGGCCATGGGCCGCTCCAGGTTGACCCGGGAGCCGACCTCCAGGGCGCCGAGGCTGGAGCGCTTGAGCGTTTCGTCCATGACGTCGGCGGTGAACTCGCCGTCGCCGAACTCCACGACCGTCAGACACACCCCGTTGACGGCGATCGAGTCGCCGTGTCCGGCGCCCTCGGTGACGAGGGGGCCGCGCAGACGGAAGCGGGAGGCGTCACCGAGGGTCTCGATGGCGGTGACCTCGCCCAGCTCTTCGACGATTCCGGTGAACACGTTCAGCGCTCCTTGGCGACAGGGGTGGCGGTGATGCGCAGATCGGGGCCGATGCGTACGGCCTCGGTGAGGGTGAGACGCAGCGCCTCGGCGATGGTGGGGATGCCCGCTCCGGCGAGCGCGGCGGGTCCGGCGCCGAGCAGGGCGGGCGCGAGGTAGCCGACGACGCGGTCCACGGCGCCCGCGGCGACGAAGGCCCCGGCCAGGGTCGGGCCGCCCTCCAGGAGTACGGAGCGCACGCCCCGGGTGTGCAGGGCGGCGAGCAGGGCCGGGATGTCCAGACCGGTGGCGGCGCGCGGGACGCGCAGGACGGCGGCTTCGGGCAGATGGGCGGCGTCGGCGTCCTCGGCGACCGCGATCAGGGTGGGCGCCGCGTCGTCGAGGATGCGGGCGCCGGGCTTGACGGCGGTGGCGTTGGTGTCAACTGCCAGGCGCAGCGGCTGCGTTGCTCCCTCGATGCCCCGGACGGCGAGGTGCGGGTCGTCGGTGCGCGCGGTGCCGGAGCCCACGACAACGGCGTCGCACTCGGCGCGCAGCCGGTGGACGTCGGCGCGGGCCTCGACGGAGGTGATCCAGCGGCTGGTGCCGTCCTCGGCGGCCGTCCTGCCGTCGAGGGTGGCCGCGTACTTCCAGGTGACGTGCGGGCGGCCGAGGCGTACGGAGGTGAGCCAGGCGGTGTTGCCGGCCTCCGCCTCGTCACCGAGCAGCCCCTGCTCGACGTCGATCCCGGCCGCGCGCAGGGTGTCGGCGCCGCCGGTGGCCTGCAGGTTCGGGTCACCGACGGCGTAGTGGACACGGGCCACGCCGGCCTCGATGAGCGCCTGGGCGCAGGGCCCGGTGCGGCCGGTGTGGTTGCAGGGTTCGAGAGTGACGTACGCGGTGCCGCCCCGGGCCCGCTCACCGGCGGCCGCGAGGGCGTGGACCTCGGCGTGCGGTCCGCCGGCCCGCTGGTGGAAGCCCTCGCCCACGACGGTGCCCGAGGCGTCGGTGATGACGCATCCGACGACCGGGTTGGGGCTGGTGGCGCCGAGTCCGCGCGCCGCGAGCTCGATGGCTCGGCGCATGGCGTCCGCGTCGGCTGTGGGTGCCACCGGGTCCTCCTGCCTCTTGGGGCACGGACTCCGGGGCCTGTCGATGACGACAGAGAGCGGGAAACAGACCATCACGCACAGCTCACGCCACGGCCGAAAGAGACCGGTGCCACGGAGGGCGACCGGTAACAGACGGCCGGCGCGACCGTGGAACGGTCCGCCCGCCGCGCACTGCCTCCCATCCGGACTTTCACCGTCGGTCCAGGAATTTCACCTGGTCAACCGGCCGCTGGATGCGGACGGGTCGCGGACTATAACCGCCGGTTCGGAATTACACCGACCCCGGAGTGCGCTGCTGCTGGTACAGGGCCAGTGTGCCACGCCCGATCGAAGGCCATGCGAGTGAGTGGATGTGGCCTGGCTCACAGAGTGGCCGGATTCGAGCGCCACCCCACCGGGGGTCCCTCGCGCGTCGAGTGCGGGCCCAGCACCTGCCGTTTCGCTTTGGTCCATACCTATTGACGCACTGGTCTAGTCCTTTTAATCTCTGCGTCACCTCCGAGGAGAGGCCCGCCGGTGTGCGCACACCGGGGCCGTGCACGACCACCGCCTTGTTCGTTGCGTTCCGCCCGACCTCCCAGGAGGAACCCGCTCGTGTTCTCCCCCACCCGCAGACGCACCGTGCTGCTCACGACCGCCACCGCGGTCGCCGGGCTGCTGTTCGGCGCGCTGTCCACCGGCGTCTCCCAGGCCGCCGTCGCCAACGAGGCCTGTCGCCCCGACGGCCTGTACAAGACCCCGGGCGTCGACGTCCCGTACTGCTCGGTGTACGACACCGAGGGCCGCGAGAAGATGGGCGCCGATCACCAGCGCCGCGTCATCGGCTACTTCACCGGCTGGCGCACCGGCCAGGACGGAACGCCGGCCTACCTCGCGTCCGACATCCCGTGGGACAAGGTCACCCACGTCAACTACGCCTTCGCGCACGTCGGTTCGGACAACAGGATCTCGGTCGGCTCCGACAGCGAGAAGAACGCCGCGACCGGCATGACCTGGCCGGGCGTCGCGGGCGCCGAGATGGACCCGGCCCTCCCCTACAAGGGCCATTTCAACCTGCTCAACAAGTTCAAGAAGCAGCACCCCAACGTCAAGTCCCTCATCTCCGTGGGTGGTTGGGCGGAGACGGGCGGCTACTTCGGCGACGACGGCAAGCGCGTCGGCTCCGGCGGCTTCTACTCCATGGCCACCAACGCGGACGGCTCGGTGAACCAGGCGGGCATCGACACGTTCGCCGACTCGGCGGTCGCCTTCATCAAGAAGTACGGCTTCAACGGCGTCGACATCGACTACGAGTACCCGACGACGATGAAGGACGCGGGCAACCCGCTCGACCTGACCCTCTCCAACGCGCGGCGGGCCGGACTGGTCAAGGGCTACGCGGCGCTGATGAAGTCGCTGCGCGAGAAGCTCGACCGCGCGGGGGCGGCCGACGCGAAGCACTATCTGCTGTCCGTCGCGGCGCCGTCGTCGGGCTATCTGCTGCGCGGCATGGAGACCTTCCAGGTCCAGCGGTACCTGGACTACGTCAACATCATGTCCTACGACCTGCACGGCGCCTGGAACCAGTACGTGGGCCCCAACGCCTCCCTCTTCGACGACGGCAAGGACCCCGAACTCGCCTCCGCCGGCGTCTACTCCACGTCCCAGTACGGCGGGATCGGCTATCTCAACGCCGACTGGGCCTACCACTACTTCCGCGGCTCGATGCCGGCCGGGCGCATCAACATGGGCCTGCCGTACTACACCCGCGGATTCCAGAACGTGCAGGGCGGCACCAACGGGCTGTGGGGCAAGGCGCCCTCGACCACCTGCCCGGCCGGGGCGGGCCTGACCACCTGCGGTGACGGCGCGGTCGGCGTCGACAACCTCTGGCACGACCTGGACGCGAACGGCAAGGAGGCCCCGGCCGGCTCCAACCCGATGTGGCACGCCAAGAACCTGGAGAAGGGGATCGTCGGCGACTACGTCACGAAGTACGGCCTGCCCGCCGACACCAAGCTGACGGGCAGCTACGTCCGCAACTACGACACGACGCTGGTGGCGCCCTGGCTGTGGAACGACCAGAAGAAGGTCTTCCTGTCCACCGAGGACGAGCAGTCGGTCGGCGCCAAGGCCGACTACGTGGTGGACAAGGGCATCGGCGGCACCATGGTCTGGGAGCTGGCCGGCGACTACCAGTGGAACGCGGCCAAGGGCCAGTACCAGCAGGGCTCGACCCTGACGAGCGCGATGTACGACAAGTTCAAGTCGGCCACCCCCTACGGCAACAAACGCTCCACCATCGCCCTGCCCAGCCAGGCGCTGAACATCGGCGTGGACTTCGGGCAGTTCCCGCTCGGCGACTCCAACTACCCCATCAGCCCCAAGGTGACGCTCACCAACAACACCACGGCGACGCTGCCCGGCGGCACGGAGTTCCAGTTCGACTACGGCACCTCGGCCCCGGCCAACGCCAAGGACCAGTCCGGCTTCGGCACCACGATCGTGCGCAGCGACCACACCGCGGCGAACAACATCGGCGGGCTCAAGGGCGACTACAACCGCGTCTCGCTGAAGCTGCCGAGCTGGCAGTCGCTCGCCCCGGGCGCCTCGGTCACCCTCGACTTCGTCTACTACCTGCCGGTTTCCACCCCCTCGAACTGGACGGTGACCTTCGGTGGCAAGACCTACGCACTGGCCGGCGACCACAGCCGGGGCGCCGTCGTGAGCGACCCGGGCACCTCCTCGCCCTCCCCCACGCCGACCCCGACGCCCTCGGGCTCGACCGGCCCCTCGCCGTCGCCCACGCCCCCGGGCGGCACCTGCTCGGCGCCCCTGTGGTCGGCGGGCTCGTCGTACGGCGGCGGCACGACCGTCTCGTACAAGTCGCACACCTGGAAGTCCAAGTGGTGGACGAAGGGCGAGGAACCGGGTACTACCGGTGACTGGGGAGTCTGGCAGGACCTCGGTCCCTGCTGAACCGGCTCCCCGCCCAGACGCCCGGCGGCGGTCTCCCGGCCCTTGGCCGCCGTCGGGCTCCAGGGGTCTGATGGTTCGTCATGAGGCATGCGGCCACTGCGTGTTCGGGATGTCCTCAGGCCTTCGGCCCGAAGAGTTCGTCCTGGGCGGCGTCCCTCGCGGTGAGCAGGGCGCCGCTCAGGACCGCGCCGTCGCCCAGCGCGCTCGGCCTGACCTCGGTGGCGAGCGGGGTGAGGGCGGACAGGGCGCGCTGCACGCGGGCCGCCAGCAACTGCCCGCCCGCGTGACCGAGTTCGCCGCCGAGCACGATCAGGCCGGGGTCGAGGACCGCGACCACGCCCGCCGCCCCGATCGCGAGGCGCTCGGCCAGCGCGTCGAGGAAGGGACCGTCGGCGTCGCGGACGGCCTCCTCGGCGCTGCCGGACCGCCCGTGCGCGGCGGCGAGCCGGGTCACCGCGCCCGCGTGCGCCAGCTCGTGGAAGCCTCCGTCGCACCCGGTCGCGGACGGCAGCCCGCCGGTGCCCGGCACCGGCATGAAGCCGATCTCGCCCGCACCGCCCGACGCTCCCCTGCGCAGCCTGCCGTCGAGGACGACGGCC
The DNA here is from genome assembly GCF_025399895.1 of Streptomyces sp. ASQP_92. GTDB lineage: Bacteria > Actinomycetota > Actinomycetes > Streptomycetales > Streptomycetaceae > Streptomyces. The sequence goes on from NZ_JAODUA010000013.1 coordinate 24,174, forward strand.
GCGCCGATGCCCTGCCCCAGCCACATCAGCACGAAGGTGTCCCGACCGCGGGCCGCGCCGAGCCGCTGCTCGGCCACGGCGGCCAGGTTGGTCTCGTTCTCGACGAGTACGGCGGCCGGCAGCCGCCGGGCCAGGACGCGGACGAGTTCGCGGTGCCAGGCGGGCAGCCCGCTGGTGTCCCTCAGCTCCCCGCTCGCCGGGTCGATGAGCCCGGGGGCGCCGATCCCCACGCTGTGCAGCCGCTCGGCGCCCGCCTCCTTCGCGGTGCGCTCCAGAAGGGCGACGGCCTGCTCCACGGCGGGGCCGGTCCCGGCCTCCGGCTCGACGGGCAGCGTCGCCTCGGCCAGGGTGCGCCCCAGGAGATCGGCGACCACCAGCGAAACGCCCTCGGTGCGCACGTCCAGGGCCGCGAGGTGCGCCCGGTCGGCGACGAGCGCGTACAGGCGCGCGTTGGGGCCGCGCCGCTCGGCGCCCGACTCGCCCACGACATGGACCAGGCCGGAGCCCTGGAGGCGCTCGACGAGGTCGGCGACGGTGGGCCGGGAGAGCCCGGTGAGGTGCTTCAACTGGCCTGCCGTCAGCGGTCCCTCGTCCTGCAACAGACGCAGGGCGAGACGGTCGTTGATGGCCCGGGCGGTGCTCGGGGATGCGGGCATGCGGGGGATCCTTCCAGATCACCGAAGGCGGGGTTGCGGTCTCTTCCATTTATCAGGCAGGGTTCCTGATAGTTTACGGCTCGGCGGCGAGGAAGCCGCCCCCCAGGGAGGGAAACCCGGTCGATGGCAGCCGAACTGGCTCTGGACCAACGGCAGTTGAGGCGGGCGCGGATCGCGATCGCGGCGGTGTTCTGTGTGCACGGGGCGGTGACAGGCAACTTCGCCACCCGGGTCCCCTGGATCCAGGAGCATGCCGGAGTCTCGGCGGGACAGCTCGGCCTCGCCCTCGCCTTCCCGGCGATCGGCTCGTCCCTGCTGATGCCGCTCACGGGGGCGATCACCCATCGGTTCGGCGCGCGGGGCGCGCTGCGCGCACTGCTCGCCCTGTGGACGCTGGCCCTGGCGCTGCCGGCGCTGGCCCCGAACGTCTACACCCTGTGCGCGGTGCTCTTCGCGTACGGCGCGAGCGCCGGCATGGCGGATGTGGCGATGAACGCGCTGGGCGTGGAGACCGAGAACCGGCTGGGCCGTTCGATCATGTCCTCGCTGCACGGCATGTGGAGCGTGGGCGCCCTGATCGGCTCGGCCGCGGGCACCCTGGCCGCTCACCTCGGGGCCGACGCGCGACTGCACCACACGATCGCGGCCGGCGTGCTGACCTTGCTCGGGCTCGCCGCCTGTCACGGCGTACTCGATCTGCGCAGCGCCCCCGGCGAGGCGCCGCCGCCCCGGTTCACGCTGCCTCCCAAGTCGGCGCTCCTCATCGGGATGGTGGGGTTCTGCGCGGTGTTCGCCGAGGGGGCGAGTCTGGACTGGTCGGCGGTCTATCTGCGGGACGTGCTCGACACCTCGGCCGGTACGGCCGCGGCCTGCACCACGGCGTTCACGCTGACGATGGCGGTGGCCCGGCTCGCCGGCGACCGGGGCGTGGACCGCTTCGGCGCCGTACGCACGGTGCGCGCCGGCGGGGTCCTCGCCACCCTGGGCGGGGCGCTCGTGGTGATCGCGCCGGGGGCCGCCGTCGCGATGGCGGGGTTCGCCCTGCTGGGTCTGGGGGTGGCGGTGGTGGTGCCGCTCGCGTTCGCGGCGGCGGGCCGCAGCGGACCCAACCCGAGCCAGGCCATCGCGGGCGTCGCGACCATCACCTACACCTCGGGCCTGGTCGCGCCGTCCGCCATCGGCGGCATCGCCGATCTCACCTCCCTGGTCGTCTCGTTCGGCCTGGTCACCGTGTTGGCGCTGGGCCTGGTGGTGGGGGCGCGGGTGCTGCGGACGGACGCGGGTCCGCAGGAGGCCGTGGCGGCGCCGACCCGCCGGGCCTGAACCGGCGCCGCGCGTCCGGGATCGCCGTACGGCCAGGTGGGATCAGCCGGCGATGGAGTCGAGCTGCTCGGCGGCCGGTCGCAGGGCCCACAGGTCGCCGCCCGGCGGGGCCTGGAGCCGGGGAACGGCCGCCTTGGCCGCCGGGTCCCCCGCGTCGGCGGCGGCATGGACGACATCGCTCGCCGCGTACCGGTAGAACTCCAGCTCGGGATGGGGCCAGGCGGCCGCCCCCGTGGCGGCGGGCAGCAGATAGCGGACGGCCTTGAACAGGCTCTGCCCCTGGGGCCCTCGATAGGCCCAGAGAGGGACGCCGACCTGGTTCCCGATGGCGGCGAGCCGGGTGTAGGCGACGAGGTCGAAGGTCGAGTAGTGCCAGCTGCGGGTCCTGGTCAGCTCCTGCGGCTGGCTGCCGTCGGCCGCGATCTGCGGGTCGATGCGCAGTTTCCCGGCGCCGAGCACGGTCCTGCGGGCCAGTGCCCGGTCGCCGGTGGCCAGGGCGAGGGCGGCGATCTGGAGGTCCTGGAAGGTGCCGTGGTTGTTGGCGGCCGCCGACTCCTGCTTGCCGAAGGCCGAGCCGACCTCCCAGTCCAGGAACGCCTTGTTCCAGGCGAGCATGGCGGAGCGGTCGCTCGCCCTCCAGCCGGGCGCCCCGGTGTCGAGGACGGCGATCGCGTCGAGGACGCTGGAGTACTGCTGGGAGAAGTCGATGATGCCGATGGCCCGGCCGTCGTACTTGCAGGGGATGAACTGGCCGTGGTCCAGGTTCGGGTTCATCCGTGTGGCGGGGTCCAGGAACCAGGTGCGCAGGATGGTGGCCGCGTGCTCGGCGTACCGCTTCTTGCCGGTGTAGTACCAGGCCAGGCTCAGGCTGGTGACCGAGTTGAACACCTTGCCGAGGTCCGGTCGGTCGGTACCGGTGTCGACCTCGGGGTTGCGCTGCCCGTCCTTCTGGACGTACGGGCAGCCCCAGGGGTTGTCGGCGGTCCTCGGCCGGGACGGCCACCAGTAGGGCGCCTGGCTGAGGTAGTCGTGCACATCGCCGCCCGGGGCGGGTTTCGGTTTGTCGACCACCGTCCAGGGCCCCTGTCCGAGCCACCCGTCGGCGGCCGCCGTCAACTGGCCAAGCGCGGCCCGTAGTTGGGGGTCGCCGTGGTCGAGGCGCCGCTCGGTGTCCTGGAGCCGTGCGCCGTCGAGGACCACGGTGCGGGGGGCCTTGGCCGAGGCCGGGGCGGCGTACGTGGTCGCGGGTACGAGCGCGGCGGCGATCGCCACCGCGAGGGACAGCACGGCGACCAACCCGCGCCGGGGTCGTCCTTTCATCGGGCACTCCGATCGGTAGGACAGTGAGGGGAAGGCCGGAGCGGGGGAAACCACTGACAGAGCCACAGACAGAGCCACACCAATTCAGCTATATGAACTGAGTTCATGCTCCGGACCGTGTGAGCGTAGGGCTCGCTGCTCCGGCTGACAACGGCCTCGGCGCGGATTCACGGATGGGACCTTCGGCCCGCCCGCTCCGGTGCGTGGTGCCGCTGATCCGGCATTAATATTTGGCCTGAACTTTTCGCGGTACCGATCCCCCTACGGACGAACTGGAGCGACCATGCGTCTCGGCGTGCGCTGGACCCTGCACGGCGACGGGCGGACCCCCGCTCCCGGAGCCGTCGTACGCCCCGACGAACGGCTCTCCTGGCCGCGCACCATCGGCCTCGGCGCCCAGCACGTGGTCGCCATGTTCGGCGCCTCGTTCGTCGCTCCGGTCCTGATGGGTCTCGACCCCAACCTCGCGATCATGATGTCCGGCGTCGCGACGGTCATCTTCCTGCTCGCCACCAAGGGCCGGGTGCCCAGCTACCTCGGCTGCTCGCTCTCCTTCGTCGGCGTCGCCGCCGCCATTCGCGCCACCGGAGGCACCAGCGCCACCGTGACCGGCGCGGTCCTCGTCGTGGGCGCCGTGCTGTTCCTCGCGGGCCTCGCGGTGCAGCGGTTCGGCGCGCGGATCATCCACGCCGCGATGCCGCCCATCGTCACGGGCGCCGTCGTCATGCTGATCGGCTTCAACCTGGCGCCGGTCACCGCCGCCACGTACTGGCCCCAGGACCAGTGGACGGCCCTGATGGTGATGCTGTTCACCGGTCTGGCCGTGGTGTGTCTGCGCGGTTTCTGGTCACGTGTCGCGATCTTCCTCGGACTGATCTTCGGATACGGCGTCTCCTGGCTCCTGGACCGCGTCTTCGGGAAGATCCACTCGGTGCACGGCGGCCCGGAGGCCGTCGACCACTGGCGCCTGGACCTGTCCGGCCTCGCCAAGGCCGACTGGGTCGGGCTGCCCAGCTTCCACGGGCCCACGTTCGAATGGTCGGCGATCCTCGTCGCGCTGCCCGTCGTCATCGCCCTGATCGCGGAGAACGCGGGCCATGTCAAGGCCGTCGGCGAGATGACCGGCGCCGACCTCGACGACAAGCTGGGCACGGCGATCGCCGCCGACGGCGCCGCCTCCATGCTGTCCACGGCCGTCGGCGGCCCGCCGAACACCACGTACTCCGAGAACATCGGCGTCATGGCCGCCACCCGTGTCTACTCCACGGCCGCCTACTGGGCCGCCGCCGGATTCGCGCTGCTCTTCGGCGTGTGCCCCAAGTTCGGCGCGGTCGTCGCGGCGATCCCGGGCGGTGTGCTCGGCGGCATCACCGTCATCCTGTACGGCATGATCGGCCTGCTCGGCGCCCAGATCTGGATCAACGCCAAGGTCGATCTGCGCAACCCGCTGAACCTGGTGCCGGCCGCCGCGGGCATCATCATCGGCATCGGCAACGTCACTCTGAAGTTCAGCGAGAACTTCCAGCTCAGCGGCATCGCCCTGGGCACGATCGTGGTGATCACCGGCTATCACGTGCTGCGCGCCCTCGCGCCTGCCCACCTCAAGGAGCAGGAGCCGCTGCTCGACTCGGGCACCTCGTCCTACGAGAACGACCGGGCCTGAGCGGCTCGCGGGACGAAACCGGCCGCGCCCGGACGCCTCGCCACAACGAAGGCGCATCGGGCGGGGCCCGTCGCGAGTGACCATCCATAGCCCCTCGACGTACGAACCGGGGCTCCGCGCCGCCTTGTTCATCCGTTCCGGTCATGCCCTCGTACGGCGGTGCTCGGCGCGGCGGCCAACTGGGACGCTGCCCCCATGACGCAGACCGCATGGAGCGAGACCGGACACCTTGCGCACACCCACCGGTTCGCCACGCCGCTGGACCCCGTGGTCCGGCGGATGCGGGCCCTGCGGGCCGATCTGCCTCCCCGGGACGGCATCGCGGTCTTCAACCGCGTCTATCTGACGGTGACCGAGGAGATCTCCCGGCTCCTCGCACACGGCGCCTTCGCCGACCCCCGCGCCGCGGCCACCCTGGACATGCTCTTCGCCGGGCGCTATCTCGCGGCCGTGGAGGGGACGTCCTTCGGCCGTCGGCCACCGGACTGCTGGCGCCCGCTGTTCCAGTACCGGCGCCATCCGGGAGTGCGGCCGCTTCAGTTCGCCCTGGCCGGGATCAACGCGCACATCGGGCACGATCTGACGCTCGCGGTGGTCGACAGCTGCCGCGCCCTGGAGTGCGAACCGGAGTCCCTGGAGCGGGACTTCGACCGCGTCGGCGACACCCTGACGCTGCTGGAGGAGCGGATCCGCGAGGAACTCATGCCCGGGCCCGACCTGTTCCAGGTGGCCGACCCCATGACCCATCTTCTGGCGTCATGGAGCCTGGACCGGGCGCGGGACGCCTCCTGGTCGGCGGCGAAGGTCCTGTGGCAACTGCGTGAACTCCCCTCCCTGGCACGGGAGTTCACCGACCGCCTGGACGCGGGCGTGGGCCTGGTGACCCGCTGCCTGCTCACGCCGCTGTCGCCCGCGGCGCCCGCTTCGACCCGCCCGGCGTTCGAGGGCGGGCGCTCGTGAGGCGCGGCCGGGGCGCGGGGACCGGAACCCCCGGGCGCCCGGCCGCGCGAGGCTAGTCCTCCGGAAGCTCGACCGGGGCGATCGAGTCGTAGAGGTCGCCCGGCCCCGGGTTGGACGCGTCGGTGGAGCCGCCGAAGTGGTGCATGACGCCCCACACCGCGTTGAGCGCGGTCTGCACGGCGCCCTCGGCCCATCCGGCCGTCCAGGAGATGTCGTCGCCCGCGAGGAAGATCCCCCGCTTGTCCTCGGGCAGCGAGTCCTGCATGAAGTGCGTGAACAGACGGCGCTGGTAGCGGTAGTGCCCGGGCAGGTTCGCCTTGAACGCGCCCATGAAGTAGGGCTCGTTCTCCCACGACACCGTCACCGGGTTGCCGATGATGTGCTTGCGGATGTCGACCTTGGGATAGATCTCGCCGAGCGACTTGAGCATGACCTCCATGCGCTCGCTCGCCGACAGCGGGAGCCACTTGAGGCTGTCGTCGCACCACGTGTAGGAGAGGCAGATGACGGCGGGCTTGTCCGGGCCGTTGTCGAGCAGATACGTGCCGCGCGTCATGCGGTCGGTGAGCGTCATCGACATGACGTCCCGGCCGGTCTCCTCGTCCTTGTCCAGCCAGAACGGCCGGTCCACCGGCACGAACAGCTTGGAGGACTCCATGTAGTGGGTGCGCTCGATCGCCGTCCAGTGGTCGATCGGGAACAGCGAGTCGTCACAGGCGATCTTGGACAGCAGCATCCAGGACTGGGCGGTGAAGATCGCCGCACGGAAGGTGCGGATGTCGCCGTCCGCGTCCGTCACGGTGATGCGGTTGCCCGCCGTGCGGTGCAGCCGGGTCACGGCCGGCCTGGGCGCGCCGTCGTGGAGCGAGGAGAGCGAGGTGCCGGGCGCCCAGTGCACGAGCTTCTCGGGCTCGCGCTCCCACAGCCGCAGCGGCAGCTGCTGGGAGCCGCCGACGATGCCGCGGTGGAGGTCGTCGGCCTCGGTGTAGACGACCCGCAGGATCTCCAGGATGGAGTTCGGGAAGTCGGTGTCCCAGCCACCGGTGCCGAAGCCCACCTGGCCGAAGATCTCGCGGTGCCGGAAGGACTTGAAGGCCTCCGAGTCGCAGAGGAAGCCGTAGAAGGTCTGGTTGTCGAACTTCTCGACGAGCTTGGCCCAGATCTCGCGGATGCGCGGGATGTCGCGCTCGCGGATGGCCTGGTTCATGTCGGAGAAGTCGGCGCCCTCTTCGAGACAGGCGTTCCACGCGTCCATGACCTCGCGGTACACGGTCGGCAGCTCGTCGACCGAGGTCGCGTAGTGGGACTCGCCCTTGAGGTCCACGACCGTCGAGGGGGTGTCGGCGGCGAGCGGGTTGGGGAACGGCTTGGTCTCCAGGCCCACCAGGTCGATGTAGTGCTGGAGCGCGGTGGAGCACGGCGGGAACCGCATGGCGCCCATCTCGGCGGTGAGCTCGGGGTCGCAGCCCGGGAAGCCGACGGTACGCAGCCGGCCACCGATCTGGTCGGCCTCGTAGACGACGGGCTTGAGGCCCATCTTCATCAGCTCGTACGCGGCGACGATGCCGGAGAGGCCGCCGCCGATGACCGCGACCTCCGCGCCGTGCTCGGTCGCGGGTATCTGGCCGAGCCCGGCCGGGTGCGCCAGGAAGTCGTCGTACGCGTAGGGGAAGTCCGGCCCGAACATCGTGACGGGCGGCTGCTCGTCGATGTGCTGGACGGCGGTGGGCACCGTGGACGTCATGGGGTACGGACTCCTTGCACAGTACGGAAGGTGAGGGGGCAGGACCTCGGACCCGGGGCTCGGGGGCGGAGCTCGGGGATCGGGACCGAGGGCTGGGGAGGGGCTCAGGGCTCGAGGCTCGGGGCCCAGAACTCAGGACTCAGGACTCAGGACTCGGGGTTCAGACGAGGGAGGCGTAGAGGCCCGGGCGGCGGTCGCGCAGATACGGGTTGTTCGCGCGCGAGGCGGCCAGGAACTCGGGGTCGACATCGCCCACGACCAGCTCGGTGCCGCGTCCGGCGCGGGCCCGGGCGGCCCCGTCGGGTCCGGCCAGGCAGCTCAGACCGACGAACTCGAACTCGCCCTCGGGGCCGGTGCGGTTGACGTACGCGACATAGAGCTGGTTCTCGAAGGCGCGGACCGGGACGAGGGACTCGGCGACGAACTGGAAGGGGTGCATCTGGGCGGTGGGCACAAGGAGGAGGTCGGTGCCGGCCAGCGCGTGGGCCCGTACGTTCTCCGGGAACTCCACGTCGTAGCAGATCATCATGCCGACGCGGAGGCCGTTCAGCTCGGCCTGGACGACCGGCTGGTCGCCGGGGGTGAACGCCTCCTGCTCGAAGCAGCCGAAGAGGTGGGTCTTGCGGTAGTTCGCCAGGCGGGTGCCGTCGGAGCCGATGAGCTGGACCGCGTTGTAGACGGCGTCGCCGTCGCGCTCGGGATAGCCGTAGACGACCGCCAGGCCGTGGCACACCGCGATGTCGGCGATCGCCCGCGCGGAGGGGCCGTCGGCGGCCTCGGCGAGCTTGGCCACGTCGTCGCCGATGGCGTATCCCGTGAGGAACAGCTCGGGGCAGACGATCAGACCGGCACCGGTCGCGGCCGCCCGCCCGGCGGCCTCGTCCAGCGTCTTCAGGTTCGCGGCGACGTCCGAGAGACTGCCGGAGCTCTGGAGCAGGGCGGTGCGCAACGCGGGCATGGGCAGTCCTCGGCAGGGGCGGAAGTGCGGGGTGGGGTCACTAGACGGTACGTTCCGCCGCTCGACCCGGACAAGGCGGGAGCGTTGCGTGTGGCCGCGCGATTCGTTGCGCAAGATCGGTGGGTGGCGGTGATTCGTTGCGCTGGGTCGTGCGGCGGGGGGGCGTGTGGCGCGCTGGGCCGTGCGGCGGGGGGCGTGCGGGCGTGCTGCGCGTTCGTGCCGCGCGGGGTCCGCGTCCCTGGCGGTGCTGGGCGACTGCGGGGCGTGCCCGACCGCGCGCGGGGCGGTGCTGGTTGGCTGCGGTCGGGTGCGGGCCGGTGGTCGCTTCTCGCGCAGTTCCCCGCGCCCCTAAAAGCCCTTCGGTCTGCGGGCCGTGCGTGGCTGGTCGCGCAGTTCCCCGCGCCCCTGGCGGGATCTGTGCCGGTCGGCGTGGACGGCTGCGGCGCATCGGCCTTCGGGCCAGGGGCCGTCTTTGCGGGTGCGGCCCGGTGGGGGTACTCGCGCAGTTCCCCGCGCCCCTTAACCACTCGGTGCCGGCCCGCATCGGGCATTTCAGCCCGTCCGGCGTTTGAGGACGAGCGCCGTTCAGGCGCGAACGGGGTCTGGGGCGGAGCCCCAGGAAGGCCCGAACCATCCAACCCCGCCGCACGGGCGGGTGGGTGGGCAAGGCGCCTGGGGTCTGGGGCGGAGCCCCAGGGGGCCCGGAACCAGCCAACCCCGCTGCATGGGCGGGTGGGTGCGAAAACGGGGCCGGGGGTCAGGCTGGGGAGCCTGAGGTGTAGCGGCGTAGCAGCGGCGAGAGGACCAGCACGGACTTCGTCCGTTCCACGTACGGCTCCCCCGCGATCCGCTCCAGCACCCGCTCGAAGTGCCGCATGTCGGACGCGAAGACCTGGACGATCGCGTCCGCCTCACCGGTGACGGTGGAGGCGGACGCGACCTCGGGGTACCGCTCGAGCCCCCGCCGAATGGCGTCGGGCGAGGTGTTGCGACGGCAGTAGATCTCGATGAAACCCTCGGTCTCCCAGCCCAGGGCCGCCGGGTCCACCCGTACGGTGAAGCCGGTGATGGCACCCTCGGCCCGCAGCCGGTCGACGCGCCGCTTGACGGCCGGCGCGGACAGGCCGATCAGCGAGCCGATGTCGGCGTAGGAGCGCCGGGCGTCTTCGGCGAGCGCGTGGACGATGCGTTCATCGAGGTCATTGAGTCGCACTGCGGGTGGATCACTTCTGTGAGGCGGTGGCCAGCCTGGAACGGCGGTAGCCGTATCCGAAGTAGATCACGAGACCGGCGGCCATCCAGTATCCGAAGTACTCCCAGGTGACCCCGGACAGGTTCCACATGAGGTAACCGCAGCTGAGGAAGCCGAGGATCGGGACGACCCAGCCGAGCGGCACGCGGAAGGTGCGCGGCATGTCGGGGCGGGTCTTGCGCAGGATGACGACAGCGACGTTGACCAGCGCGAAGGCGAAGAGCGTACCGATGCTGGTGGCGTCGGCGAGGTTGCCGAGCGGGACGGCGGCGGCGAGCACACCGCAGAACAGCGAGACGGCGACGGTGTTGGCGACCGGGGTTCCGCTGCGCGGGCTGACCTTGGCGAACACCTTGGGGACAAGGCCGTCGCGGGACATCGCGAAAAGGATGCGGGTCTGGCCGTACAGCACGGTCAGGACGACGCTGGCGATGGCGATCACGGCGCAGGCCGCGAGGAGCGTGGCCCAGAAGGAGTGTCCGGTGACGTCCTTCATGATTCCGGCGAGCGCGGCCTCGGAACCCTCGAACTGCTTCCAGGGGCGTGCGCCGACAGCCACGAAGGCGACCAGGACGTACAGCGCGGTGACGATGATCAGCGAGAGCATGATCGCGCGCGGCAGGTCCTTCTTCGGGTTCTTGGCCTCCTCGCCGGCCGTGGAGGCGGCGTCGAAGCCGATGTAGGAGAAGAACAGCGTCGAGGCCGCGCCGCTGACACCGGCCGTGCCCAGCGGCATGAAGTTCGAGTAGTTGCCCGACTTGAAGCCCATGAATCCGATCACGCAGAACAGCACCAGGGCGGCGATCTTCACCCCGACCATGATCGTGTTGATGCGGGCGGACTCGCGCGCGCCACCGAGCAGCAGACCCATGGCGAGGACCACGACGATGAGGGCCGGCAGGTTGAATATCCCGCCGTCGCCGGGCGGGGCGGACAGCGCGTCGGGGATGGTGACGCCGATCGTGCCGTCCAGGAACTCGTTGAGGTACTGGCCCCAGCCGACGGCCACGGCGGCCACCGAGACGCCGTACTCCAGGATCAGGCACCAGCCGCAGATCCACGCGACGAGTTCGCCGAGCGTTGCGTAAGTGTACGAGTACGACGAGCCCGCGACGGGGATGGAGCCCGCGAGCTCGGCGTAGGAGAGGGCGGAGAAGAGGGCCGTGAGACCGGCGAGGACGAACGAGAGCGTGACGGCGGGTCCGGCCTTGGGGACGGCCTCGCCGAGCACCACGAAAATACCGGTGCCGAGCGTCGCACCGATGCTGATCATGGTGAGCTGCCACATGCCCAGGGAGCGCTTGAGGGAGCCGCCCTCACCCTGGCCACCCTCCGCCACCAGCGCTTCCACCGGCTTGCGCCGCATGAGACCGCGACCGGGGCGCGGGCCCCCGGCGGCTGGGGATTCGGTCGAGGGTGGCGCTGCGCCATGATCCAACACTGAGGTGGCTCCTTATCGCTGCCAATCGGACGGCGGGTGACCGCGGCGGTCCGGCCGTCCACAGAGGGATGTTTCGGGCAGCATGGAGCCTTCCCGTGGCCGGTTCCGCCGAGCAGGCGGTCCCCGCCACTCCACGTACGGCGAGAACCCTATGGGTTTCCGCTTCCCGCTCGTAATGCAGCAACCTTGCGCACTGGCGGTAGATCATTGCGCACGACGGCCAGGGGTGGATGTTTGTTGCACGGCATCGTTCGATCCGTGCGTATGCCCTGCTCGGGGCCCTGTTCACGGCTCCGCGCAGTGGCTCTGGTCACGGGGCCCGCTTGACACCGCATCAGGCCTGTTGCAGGGTCGCGCCCCATGGATCTGGACACACCGCACGAGATCGCCGGAGACCCGGCCACGGGCTGGCAGGACCCGGCCCCCTTCCTGCGCGGGGTGGCCTGGCTGGACGCCGAGGGGCAACCGGTCCGCGTGGATCCGCAGGACGCGATGCGGCTGCCGTGGGACACCGGTGAGCGCGCCGCGCTGCCCATCGGGATGCGGATCGAGTTCACCGCGCGGGACGCCTCGGCGGTGGAGATCCGTTACCGCGCCCGGGTGCCGGAGCCCGGCGAGGCCCTGCATGACCTGGCCCACACCTTCGCGCTCTGGCAGGGCGACCACTGCCTCAGCGAGACGACGGCCACCCCGCATCAGGATGGCCACGTACGCATCCAACTCCCGCGCTCCCACGGCCCGTTCACCATCCACCCGCCCGAGACGCAGGCGCCGCACATCGACGCGGTGCGGGCGGTCGGCGGCACGATCGCACCGGCCCGGCGCACGGCACGCTGGCTCGTGCACGGGGACTCCATCACGGAGGGCTGGTGGTCGACCCGGCCCGCGCACGCCTGGCCGGCCGTCGTCGGACGGACGCTGGGCCTGGACACGGTGAACCTCGGCTACGCGGGCGGGGGCCGCGGCGAGCTCGCCACCGCCGAACAGCTCGCCCGGCTGCCCGCCGACGTCCTCACCCTGGCCTTCGGCACCAACTGCTGGTCGGCCGTTCCGTTCTCGGCACCGCTGATGCGCGAGACCACGCTCGCGTTCGTCCGTCTGGTGCGCCGCGGCCACCGGGAGACCCCGCTGCTCCTGGTCTCCCCGCTGCTGCGCCCGGAGGCCGAGGGGACGCCGAACGCGCTGGGCGCGACGCTCGCCGAATTGCGGGCGGCCATGGAGAGCGCGGCCCGGGAGTTGATCGACGCGGGCGACCACGCCCTCCAACTCCTGCCCGGGCAGGGCCTGTTGACGGCGGATCACCTCATGGACGGGCTCCATCCCACCGACGAGGGCCATGCCCGGGTCGCCGGCGCGGTGGCGCGGGCGCTGGCCCCGCACGTGCCGGAGCCCCCGCGAGAGGACTCACGGGGGCTCCGGGCGGTACAGCCGGGCGACTAGCTCCAGCTCGCGTGCAGCGGCTTGCCCTCGGCGTAACCGGCGGCGGACTGGATGCCGACGACGGCCTTCTCCTCGAACTCGGCGAGCGAGGAGGCACCGGCGTAGGTGCAGGAGGAGCGCACGCCCGCGATGATCGAGTCGATCAGGTCCTCGACACCCGGGCGGGTCGGGTCCAGGAACATGCGCGAGGTGGAGATGCCCTCCTCGAACAGGGCCTTGCGGGCCCGGTCGTACGCGGACTCCTCGCTCGTACGGTTCTTGACCGCGCGGGCCGAGGCCATGCCGAAGGACTCCTTGTAGAGGTGGCCCTCGGCGGAGGTGTGGAGGTCGCCCGGGGACTCGTAGGTGCCCGCGAACCAGGAGCCGATCATCACGTTGGAGGCGCCGGCGGCGAGCGCCATGGCGACGTCGCGCGGGTGGCGCACCCCGCCGTCGGCCCAGACGTGCTTGCCGAACTTCTTGGCCTCGGCGGCGCACTCCAGGACGGCGGAGAACTGCGGGCGGCCCACGCCGGTCATCATCCGGGTGGTGCACATGGCGCCGGGGCCCACACCGACCTTGATGATGTCCGCGCCGGCCTCGATGAGGTCGCGCACGCCCTCGGCGGCGACGATGTTGCCCGCGACGATCGGGACGTGCGGGTCCAGGCCGCGGACGGCCTTGATCGCGGCGATCATCGACTCCTGGTGGCCGTGCGCGGTGTCCACCACCAGGGTGTCGGCGCCGGCGTCCAAGAGCTGCTTGGCCTTGCCGGCCACATCGCCGTTGATGCCGACGGCGGCCGCGATGCGCAGCTTGCCCTGGGCGTCGGTGGCCGGCGTGTACAGCGTCGCGCGCAGGGCGCCCTTGCGGGTCAGAATGCCCGCGAGGCGGCCGTCGGCGTCCACGGCCGGGGCGTAGCGGCGGTTGGCGTTGTCGAGGCGGTTGAAGGCCTCGCGGGGGTCGATGTCGGCGTCGAGGAGGAGCAGGTCCTTGGACATGACCTCGGAGAGCCGGGTGAAGCGGTCGACGCCGGTGAGGTCCTGGTCGGTGACGACACCGATCGGCTTCTGGTCGGCGTCGACGACGACGCCCGCGTTGTGGGCCCGCTTGGGCAGCAGGGCGAGCGCGTCGGCGACGGTCTGGCTCGGAGCGAGGACGATCGGGGTGTCGAGCACCAGGTGGCGCTTCTTGACCCACGAGATCACGTCGGTGACGACCTCGATCGGGATGTCCTGGGGGATCACGACGATGCCGCCGCGCCGGGCCACGGTCTCGGCCATGCGGCGGCCGGCGATCGCGGTCATGTTGGCCACGACGAGCGGGATGGTGGTCCCGGTGCCGTCGGGGGAGGCGAGGTCCACGCCCTGGCGGGAGCCCACCGCTGAGCGGCTCGGCACCATGAACACATCGTCGTACGTCAGGTCGTACGGCGGCTTGATGTCGTTGAGGAAACGCACGTGCTGAACATCCCAGTCGATCGAGGTGGCCCCAGGCATTTCAGCCAGGGGAAAAGCACGTAGTTCATTGTCCCATGTTCGTACGATCGCGCCGCCCGGGCCGATCGTCCAGGGACCGGGCAGCGGGCCTAGTGCGATCCTCCGAGCGCGAGGTGCACGGCCAGCGTCCCGTGCGGCCCGGCCACGGCCGCGCCGCCCAGCACGTCCAGGGCGAGCGCCCACTCCTCGGGCCGCAGCACCGCGTACTCCTGCCAGCGGGTCACCACGACGAGGCGGCCGGGGCGGGCCGGACCCCAGTCGGGGTCACCCAGACAGTCGGCGAGGGCGTCCCAGTTCCGGCCGAACCAGTCGGGCAGCCGCAGCGCGGTGGCCACCCGGTCCATGAAGGCGGCCTTGTCGTCCACTCCGTCGAGGTCGACGAGATCGACCAGCCACCCCGCGGCCCGCACGGAGTCGAAGGGTTGGGCCGTCATCGCAGCACCGCCTTGAACGTCTTGTAGTGGTCGTCGGTGTAGTAGAATTCGCCGCCCTGCCCGGTGATCAGGCGTCGCGCGCCGCGGTCCCGGGAGTTCGGGGTCTCGACGGTGTACTCGTGGTAGTAGCCGCGCTTCTGCCGGGGCAGCAGCTTCTCGACGTTGCCGAACACCACACCGTCCTTGCTGTACGGGTACGGGCCGCCCTTGTCGATGAGGGTCAGGGTCCGGCGTGCCTCGGGCGGCAGCCGGTCCGCCGGGACCGTGGCCATGCCCTTGGCCCAGGCGGGGGTGGAGGCGGAGGCGGAGGCGGGGACGGACGCGGAGGCGCTGGGACCGGCGGGTTTCGCGCTGTCCTTGCCGCCGCAGCCGACGAGCAGCACGGCCAGACACGCCAGCACCGAGGCGAGGGCGATCCGGGCAAACCTGGTGATCATGTGCCGATGCTCCCATCCGGTGGCGGCGCGAGCGAATGCGTGGGCGGCCGATTCCGGGTCACGATGGAGTCATGCTGCTCGCCGACGTGGCCACGACCTCGGCCGACATCGCCGCCACCGCCTCGCGCTCGGAGAAGTCCGCGCTGCTGGCCCGGCTGTTCTCGGCCACCGAACCGGACGAGGCGCCGCTGGTGGTGACCTATCTCGCGGGGCGGCTCCCGCAACGGCGCACGGGGCTCGGCTGGAACACCCTCAAGGACCGTCCGGCGCCCGCCGACACGCCCACCTTGACCGTGCGGGACGTCGACCAGCGCCTGGAGGCCATCTCGGCGGTGGCGGGCAAGGGCGCGCAGGGCGAGCGCCGGAGGCTGGTCGGGGAGCTGATGGCGGCGGCCACCGAAGG
Organism: Streptomyces sp. ASQP_92; assembly: GCF_025399895.1. Lineage (GTDB taxonomy): Bacteria > Actinomycetota > Actinomycetes > Streptomycetales > Streptomycetaceae > Streptomyces. The sequence goes on from NZ_JAODUA010000013.1 coordinate 39,683, forward strand.
GGAGCAGCGCTTCCTGGTCGCGCTGATCACCGGCGAGGTCCGCCAGGGCGCGCTGGACGCGGCGGCCGTGGAGGGGCTCGCGGCGGCGGCCGGGGCCCCGCCCGCCGAGGTGCGGCGCGCGGTGATGCTGGGCGGTTCGCTCGGCACGGTGGCCCGGGCGCTGCTCGCCGAGGGTCCGGCCGCGCTCGCCGCGTTCCGCCTGGAGGTGGGCCGCCCCGTCCTGCCCATGCTGGCGCACAGCGCGAAGGACGTCGCCGAGGCGCTCGACCGGCTGGGCCCGTGCGTCGTCGAGGAGAAGCTCGACGGCATCCGCGCCCAGGTGCACAAGGACGGCGACACGGTACGCGTCTTCACCCGCACCCTCGACGAGATCACCGAGCGCCTCCCCGAAGTGGTGGACGCGGCACGGGAGTTGGCGGCCGAGCACGCCGTGCTCGACGGCGAGGTGATCGCGCTCGGACCCGACCGCAGGCCGCGCTCGTTCCAGGACATCGCCGGGCGCGTCGGCTCCCGGCTCGATGTGGCGGGAGCCCAGGAGCGCCTGCCACTCTCCCCCGTCTTCTTCGACCTTTTGTCGGTGGACGGACGGGACCTGCTCGACCTGTCGGTGCGCGAGCGCCACACGGAGCTGGCCCGCATCGCGCCCGAGCCACGCCGCGTTCGGCGGTATGTGGTGGAGGACCCCGCCGACCCCGAACAGCGGCGCGGCGCCGAGGAGTTCGCCGCCGAGACGCTGGATCTGGGGCACGAGGGGGTGGTGCTCAAGGCGCTCGACTCGACGTACGCGGCCGGTCGGCGCGGGGCCTCGTGGCTGAAGGTCAAGCCCGTCCACACCCTCGATCTGGTGGTTCTGGCCGCCGAGTGGGGTCATGGCCGGCGCACCGGCAAGCTCTCCAATCTGCACCTCGGGGCGCGCCGCGAGGACGGTACGTTCGCCATGCTCGGCAAGACCTTCAAGGGGCTCACCGACGCGCTCCTGTCCTGGCAGACCGAGCGGCTGCGGGAGTTGACGGTGGCCGAGGAGCCGTGGGGGGTGCGGGTGCGGCCGGAACTCGTCGTCGAGGTGGCCTATGACGGCGTACAAAGATCATCGCGTTACCCGGAAGGGGTCACACTGCGTTTCGCACGGGTAGTGCGCTATCGCGAGGACAAGAGGGCCTCGGAAGCGGACACGGTCGCCTCGGTGACCGCTCCCCCCGGTTCTCGGCCTGGGTCGAACGGGGAGGACCGGGACACCTGAGGCGACGGGAGGGATTGAAGCGGTGGAGCAGGGTCACAGCGCGGGGCAGGCGGAGCGGGCACAACGGCGGGCGCAGGAGGCCGGGTTGGCGGCCGCCCGGCTGACCGCGGAGGGGGTGCGGGCGATCGCGCTGACCTGGGTGGACGTCGCGGGCCTGACCCGCGTCAAGGTCGTGCCGACCACACGGCTCGCGCAGGTCGCGGCGCACGGCGTCGGCATGTCGCCGGTCTTCGACGTGTATCTGGTGGACGACTCGGTCACCACCAGCCCCCACATCGGCGGCCCCGACGGCGATCTGCGGCTGATCCCCGACCTCGACCGCCTCACCGTGCTCGCCGCGCAGCCCGGGTGGGCCTGGGCGCCGGCCGAGCGCTTCGAGCAGTCGGGGCAGCCCTACGACGCCTGCCAGCGGCAGTTCGCGCGCCGCATGACGCGGCGGGCCGCCGAGCGCGGCATCGAGCTGCGGATGGGCTTCGAGACGGAGTGGGTCGTCGACCCGCCGCTGGGCGGCCCTGCGTACGGAATGGCGCGGATCGTCGAGCGCTCGGCGTACGTGGGTGATGTGCTCGCCGCGCTGGAGGCGCAGGGCGTGGAGGTGCTCCAGATCCACCCGGAGTACACGCCGGGCCAGTTCGAGGTGTCGGTGGCCCCGGCCGATCCGGTGGGCGCGGCCGATCTCGCGGTGCTCGTGCGCGAGACGATCCGGGCGGTGTCGCTCCAGCACGGCCTGACCCCCTGGTTCGGGCCGGTCGTCGATCCCGAGGGCGTCGGCAACGGCGGCCATCTGCACCTCAGCCTCTGGCAGGACGGCCGCAATCTGTGCCGGGGCGGCGAGGGCCCCTCGGGGATGAGTACGACCTGCGAGTCCTTCCTCGCCGGCATCCTGGAGGCGCTGCCCGCGCTGCTCGCCATCGGCGCCCCCACCCCGGCGAGCTATCTGCGTCTGGCGCCGTCGCGCTGGGCCGGCGCCTTCCAGTGCTGGGGGCCCGAGAACCGGGAGGCGGCGCTGCGCTTCGTGCCCGGGCCGCCCGGCGCCGAGAGCGCGGCCAACGCCGAGGTCAAGTCGTTCGACCCGGCAGCCAACCCGTACCTGGTGACCGGCGCGGTGATCGCCGCCGGACTGGCCGGACTCGACGCGGGGCTGCGGCTGCCGCCCCCCGTGGCGGGCGACCCGGTGAACACGGTCGGCGCCCGGCGGCTGCCCGCCTCACTGCCCGAGGCGCTCGGGCACTTCACCGAGTCGGCGGTCCTGCGCGAGGCGCTCGGCGACCGGCTCTTCGAGGCGATCGCCGCGGTGCGCCAGGCCGAGACGAAGCTGTTCGACGGCCGGACCCCGCAGGAGATCGCCGAGGCCACGCGCGGGAGGTACTGAGTGCTGCCGCTCGTCGACCACCACTGTCACGGCGTGCTGCGCTCGGACCCCGACGACGCCGCCTTCGAGGCGTTCTTGACCGAGTCCGACGCACCGGCCGCGCCCGGCACCAGCTTCTTCGACACCCAGCTCGGCTTCGCGGTGCGCCGCTGGTGCCCGCCGCTGCTGGGCCTTGAGCCGCACTGCCCGCCCGAGCGCTATCTGGCCCGGCGTCGTGAGCTCGGCGCCGAGGAGGCCAACCGGCTGCTCCTGAGGGCCACCGGCATCGGCACCTATCTGGTGGACACCGGACTGCCCGGGGATCTGACGGGCCCGGCCGAGCTGGCGGCCCTCGGCGGGGCCCGGGCGCGCGAGATCGTACGCCTGGAACACCTCGCGGAACGCGCGGCCGAGGGGGTGCGGGATCCGGACAAGTTCCTGGCGGTGCTGAGCGACGCGATCGCCGCCGCGGCGGACGGCGCCGCGGGCTTCAAGTCGGTCGTCGGCTACCGGCACGGCCTGGACTTCGCGCCGGAGCCGCCGGGCCCGGCCGAGCTGCGCGCCGCCACCGCGGACTGGCTGGCCGCCGGGGCGGGCCGGATCACCTCGCCCGTCCTGCTGCGCCACCTGCTGTGGTCGGCGGCCGGGACGGGGCTGCCGCTCCAGCTCCACACCGGATTCGGCGACCCGGACCTCACCCTGCACCGCTGCGACCCGCTGCTGCTCACCGACTTCATCCGGGCGATCCGCCCGACGGGCTGCCGTCTGGTCCTGCTGCACGGCTACCCCTACCACCGGGGCGCGGGATATCTGGCGCACGTGTACCCGCATGTGTACGCCGACGTGGGGCTCTCGCTCGGGCACACGGGGGCGCGGGCCGAGGCGGTGCTCGCCGAGTTCCTGGAGCTGGCGCCCTTCGGCAAACTGCTGTTCTCGACGGACGCGTACGGACTCGCCGAGCTGTACGTGGTGGGTGCCCGGCTCTACCAGGAGGCCCTGGAGCGGTTGCTGAACGGCTGGACCGGGTCCGGCGCGTGGTCGGCGGCGGACGCGGAACGGGTGGCGGCGCTGGTGTCGGCGGGCAATGCCGAGCGGGTCTACGGCGGGTGACCGGACGGGGCTCCGGGGGCTGGGCGCCCCCGGAGCCTCAGACGCCGTCCGGGTCCGCGCGGTTGAGGGCGGGCCGGGGCTTGGGGCCCGTCTCGTTGAGCAGGAAGTCGGCGGCGGCCGTGTCCGTGACGAGGCTGGTGACCAGGCCGGACCGCAGCACCGCGTCGATCGCGGCGGCCTTGCGCTGGCCCCCGGCGATCGCGACGACCTCCGGGATGCGGCGCAGCCGGTCCGCCTCGACGGTGATGCAGCGCTCCCCCAGGTCGCGGCCGACCCGCCGGCCCTGCGCGTCGAAGAGGTGCGCGGACATCTCGGCGGCGACGCCGAGCGAGGCGTAGTGGGCCCGCTCCTCGTCGCTCAGCATGTCGTGCACGGTGGAGATGCCGGGCTCCCACGAGCCGATGGAGACCGCGGCGACGGTGACCTTGTCGAAGTACTCGAAGGCGCGGGCGATCCCGGTCTGGTTGCGCAGCGCCGCGGCGGTCGCCGGGTCGGGCAGGAGCATCGGGGCGTAGATGGGGTGGGCCTCGCCGCCGGAGACCTGGGCGGCCCGGCGCACCGCCTCGACGGAGCCGCGCTCGGCGGTGCCCGCGTCGTAGACCCCGGTGAGCTGGACGACCGTGCAGGGCGGCAGCCGGTCGAGGGCGGCGGCCATGTGGATGGTGGAGCGGCCCCAGGCCAGGCCGAGCACATCGCCCTCGCTGACCAGCTCCCCGAGCAGGTCGGCGGCGACCTCGCCGAGGTTCTCCGGGTCGGGCGAGGTCTCCTCGCCCTCCGCCGGGGACTCGACGACGACCGCGTGCCGCAGTCCGTACCGGGCACGCAGGGCGTCGGAGCGCTCCGCGTCCAGCTCGGCGGGGACCCGGATCTCGATCCGTACGAGGTCGCGTTCCAGGGCGGTCTCCAGGACCCGGGCCACCTTGAAGCGGCTCACGCCGAACTCCTCGGCGATCTGGATCTTGGACTTCCCCTCCAGGTAGAAGCGGCGGGCCATGGCCGCCGCCTGAACCAGCTCCGCGGGTCCCATCCGCAGGGCTGACCGACCCGCCGACATTGCAGACACCGCGATCTCCTCACTGCTGTTCACAACTGCTGTTCACGCACCGGACTCGCTGTTCATCCTGTCAGATCCCACGGTCCTTGATCAGCCCGGAGGGTTCCGTCGCCGCGGTGGCGGCTCGGAGGCGGCTCAGTGGGCGCACGCCCAGGGTGCGCCCGCCGTCGCCGCTTGCGCCAGGGAGCGCAGGGACCGCACCGCTTCGGCCGGGTCCTGCGCACCGTAGACGGCCGAACCGGCGACGAAGACATCGGCGCCGGCCTCGGCGCAGCGCTCGATGGTGGAGGCCGAGACGCCGCCGTCGACCTGGAGCCAGAGTTCAAGTCCGTGTTTGCCGATCAGCTCACGGGTCCGGCGGATCTTCGGCAGCATGATGTCGAGGAAGGACTGACCGCCGAAGCCGGGCTCCACCGTCATGATCAGCAGCATGTCGAGCTCGGGGAGCAGGTCCTCGTACGGCTCGATGGGCGTCGCGGGCTTCAGCGCCATCGAGGCGCGGGCGCCCTTGGCGCGGATCTCCCGGGCCAGCCGTACGGGAGCGGCGGCCGCCTCCACGTGGAAGGTGACCGAACCGGCCCCGGCCTCCACGTACTGCGGGGCCCAGCGGTCGGGGTCCTCGATCATCAGATGGCAGTCCAGCGGCGTGTCCGTCGCCCGGCTGAGGGATTCCACGATGGGAACCCCCAGCGTGAGGTTGGGCACGAAGTGGTTGTCCATGACGTCGACGTGCAGCCAGTCGGCGCCTTCGACGGCCTTGGCCTCGTCGGCCAGCCGGGCGAAGTCCGCGGAGAGGATGCTGGGGTTGATCTGAGCCATGCCCCAAGCCTGCCATGCCCTGGGCGACTTGCCTGCCACGGCGGCGGACCAAGCCTGTCCGGTTCCGCGCGGGGCGGGCGATCCTGCCGGTACCGCGGGGCTTCGGCGCATGATCCTTCGCCCGCGCACCCGATGGCCGGAGCCCCTGCGGCGCGGCGACGACACTGCGCCGACCGAACCGTGATCCGCCCAACTGCCGTGCCCCGGCGCCGAGTTCGGGGGCGTCGCGCTGCGCGCACGCGCCGCGACGCCCCGCGATCGGAGAGGTCCGCCCGGCGTCAGGCCAGGCGCCGGAGCAGCGCCAGATACATCGCGTCCGTGCCGTGCAGATGCGGCCAGAGCTGGACGTCGGGGCCTTCGCCGAGACCCGCGACCCCCGGCATCAGCGGCCGCACGTCGATCCACTCGGCCTCGACGGGCTCGGCGCCGCCACGGCCCTTGAGGACGTCCTCGACCACGATCCGGGTCTCGGCCAGGTGCGGCGAGCAGGTGGCGTACCCGACGACACCGCCGACGCGGACCGCCGAGAGTGCCTCGCGCAGCAGCGAGCGCTGAAGCGGTGCGAAGCCCTCCAGGTCCTCCGGACGCCGGCGCCAGCGGGCCTCGGGACGGCGGCGCAGGGCGCCGAGACCCGAGCACGGCACGTCGACCAGGACCCGGTCGAAGGAGTGCGCCAGCCACGGCGGCCGGGTGCCGTCGGCCGCGATGACCTGGTACGGGCCCGGGTTGCCGGCCAGCGCGCGCTCGACCAGGCGGGCCCGGTGCGGCTGCTTCTCGGAGGCGAGCAGGGCAGCCCCGCGCCCCGCCGCGAGGGCGGCGAGCAGCGCGGCCTTGCCGCCGGGACCCGCGCAGCCGTCCAGCCAGCGCTCGTCACGGCCTTCGAGCGGGGCGTTGGCGAGGGCGGCGGCCACGAGCTGGCTGCCCTCGTCCTGGACGCCCGCCCGGCCCTCTCGCACGGCGTCGAGGGCTCCGGGCTCGCCGCCCTCGGCCATCCGCACGGCATACGGCGACCAGCGGCCGGGCAGGCCGCCGTCCTCGCCCAGCGCGTCGAGGAGTTCGTCGGTGGTGGAGCGGCCGGGGCGGGCGACCAGGGTCACCTCGGGACGCTCGTTGTCGGCCTCCAGAAGGTCCTCGATGCCGGCCCGGCCGCCCCCGAGCGCGTCCCACAGCGCCGAGACGACCCAGCGGGGGTGCGAGTGGACGACCGCGAGATGGTCCTCGGCGTCGTCCTCGTAGGGGGGCGCGACCTTCTCCAGCCAGCCGTCGAGATCGTGCGCCGCGACCTTGCGCAGTACCGCGTTGACGAACTTGGCCCGCCCGTCGCCGAGCACCACCCGGGCCAGCTCCACGCTCGCGGAGACCGCCGCGTGGGTGGGGATGCGGGTGCCGAGCAGCTGGTGGGCGCCGAGGGCGAGCACATCGAGCACCGGCGGGTCGACCTCGCGCAGCGGCCGGTCGATGCAGGCCGCGATGACCGCGTCGTAGGTGCCCTGGCGGCGCAGCGTGCCGTAGACCAGCTCGGTGGCGAGCGCCGCGTCCCGGGTGTCGAAGTCGCCGCCCTCGCGCGCCTTGCGCAGCAGCGGGGGCAGCACGAGGTTGGCGTAGGCGTCGCGCTCGTCGACGGCCCGCAGCGCCTCGAAGGCGAGGATGCGGACCGGGTCCTTCTTGGGACGGCGGTAGGGCTTGCCGCCCTTGCCCGCTTGGGGGGCCGGGCTGCGACGTGGCGAATCGTTCACGTGAAAGGTGCTCCGCGGATCAGATGGGGCGAACCCCCTCAGCGTACGTCCGCCGCTCCGAGGCGCTCACCCGGGGCGATGCGCACTCCGCGCGCCCAGTCCGCGCCGCGCATCGGCTTCTTGCCCTGCGGCTGGACCCAGAGCAGCTCCACGGCGTGCGAGCCGGTGCCCACGTGCACGTTGTTCTTGGCCGCGGCGAGCTCGCCGGGCGCCAGGTCGGTGCGGTCGGTGACCAGGGCCGCCTGGATGAGCTTGAGGCGCTCGCCGCGGAACACCGTCCAGGCACCGGGGGCCGGGGTGCAGCCGCGCACCACGCGGTCCACGCGCAGCGCGGGGGCCGCCCAGTCCACGTGCGCCATCTCCACGGTGATCTTCGGCGCGAGCGAGATGCCGTCGGCGGGCTGCGGAACGGCCTTCAGGGTGCCGTCCTCGATGCCGTCCATGGTCGCGGCGAGCAGCCCGGCGCCCGCGAAGGCGAGCCGGGTGAGCAGGTCTCCGCTGGTGTCGGTGGGCCGGACCTCCTCGGTGACGGTGCCGTACACCGGACCCGAGTCGAGCCCCTCCTCGATGAGGAAGGTGGCGGCACCGGTGATCTCGTCGCCGGCCATGACCGCGTGCTGGACGGGCGCGGCCCCGCGCCAGGCGGGCAGCAGCGAGAAGTGCAGGTTGACCCAGCCACGCGCCGGGATGTCGAGGGCGACCTTGGGCAGCAGCGCGCCGTACGCGACGACCGGGCAGCAGTCCGGCGCGATCTCGCGCAGCCGGGCCAGGAACTGCTCGTCCCGCGGCTTCGCCGGCTTCAGCACCTCGATACCGGCCTCCGCGGCGCGCTCGGCGACGGGGCTCGCCACCAGGTGGCGGCCGCGTCCGGCGGGGGCGTCGGGCCGGGTGACGACCGCGGCGACCTCGTGCCGGCCGGAGGCGATCAGGGCGTCCAGGGCGGGGACGGCGACCTCGGGGGTGCCTGCGAAGACGAGCTTCACTGGGGGTTACCTCGCTTTGTCGAGAGCAGCGTCTCAGTCTATGGGCCCGTGAGCGGCGGCCGTACGCCCAGGTGCGCCGGGCCTCGCGCGCGGCTTCGCGCCTCCCCGTACGGCAGGGGCGTACGGGGACGCGCGCGCCCTGCGCATATGCCCATACGCCCCCGCAGCGTGACCACAACAGGAGGTGGCGCGTTGGTCAAGAGAGATTGACCGAATCGGGCCGCTTGTGCGGCCCGCGCCTTTTCAGCACCCGCACCACGTCAACACAGCAGACAGCACCACGCAGTACCAGCACCGCAGTCACCCTCCCTTTCACCGCCGGTTCGAGAGGCTTGCCCATGGCCGACCACGCAACCCACGACGCCCAAGCGCGGGCCAGCCTGCATCTGTTGGTGCGGGACATCGAGCGGGTCCGCCGACAGGTGGACGCACTGCGCACCCTCACCGCGCAGCTGGGCAACGTCTACCGCCCCCGCCGCTCGGGTCCATCCACGGGCTTCGTCGTGTACGGACGCGCCCCGGCCCCGACCGTACGGCTCGCCCAGGAGTTGCGGGACAGCGTCGAGACCCTGGTGACCGCCGCCGTCGACTTCGACCGCTCCCTCGGCTTCTCCTGGGACGCGGTGGGCTCCGCGCTCGGCGTCACCAAGCAGGCGGTGCACCGCCGTTACGGGTCCCGCCGGGCGACCGCCCAGGCCGCGGGCCAGGTCGACGCCGAGCGTCCGGCCGAGGCCGTGCCGCCCCGGGCGCTGCCCCCGCTGCCCGCCATGCCTTCGGTGCCCGCCGCCCGTTCGATGCCGCCGCAGCCGACGGCGAGCAGCCAGTCCCTTCGCGAGGAGGTCCGCACCAGCGCCTTCCCCGGTCCCCGCAACGGCTGACCCGCTTTCGCCCCTTCGTGCCCTCGCGACCCCGGTACGGGGTACCGCGAGGGCACACCTCTGTGCGCGCCAGGACCCATGGGGTACGCGGCGGCGCGCCCGGGCCGGGAGGCTCAGCCGATGTCCGGCGGGTCGATCCTGATGCGCACCGGATCGCCGCCGCCGCGGGCGAGGCGCGAGGCCTGGGCGGCCTTCAGGGCGGCGGCGAGCGCGGCACCGCTGCCCGGCGGCACCCGCACCAGCGCCCGCTCCCAGCGCTCCCCCACGGGCGGGTCGCCGGGCCTGCGCGGGCGTCCGGGGTCGGACACCGGGAGCGGGACCGGCCCCAACACCTGTGCTTCGGGCGGCAGTTGGGCCGCCTTCAGGAAAGCCTCGACCGCCTCGGGGCGGCCGATGGCCTCGGCCATCCGGGAGACCGGCGGGAAGTTGAGCTCGGCGCGCTCGGCCAGTTCGCGCAGGGCGTGGCCCACCGGATCCCAGCGGACCAGCGCCTGCACGGGGCGCAGCGTGGGCTCGGCCACCACGACCACGGTGCCGCCCGCCTCCTGCCCCCGTACCAGCGAGGACGCCGAGATCCAGCGCCGAAGCGCCTCCTCGCCGGCCCGGATGTCGGGACGGCTCAGCATCGCCCAGCCGTCGAGGAGCAGCGCCGCCGCGTAGCCGCCCTCGGCCACCGGCTCGGCACCGGGTGTGGACACCACGAGGGCGGGCTGTCCCGGCACGCTGTCCAGGACGTGGTCCCGCCCGGAGGTGCGCACGGGCACCGCGGGGAAGGCCCGGCCCAGCTCCTCGGCGGTGCGCCGGGCGCCGACGATCTGGGCGCGCAGCCGGTTCGCACCGCACTCCGCGCAGTGCCAGTCGGCCTCCGGTGTGCCGCACCACGCGCAGGCCAGCTCGCGCTCGTCCGGCGCCTCCAGGGGGCCCGCGCACCGTCCGCAGCGGGCGGGGGCGCGGCAGCGCGCGCAGGCCAGGCGGGGCGCGTACCCCCTTCTCGGCACCTGCACCAGGACCGGGCCGCTCTTCAGGCCCTCGCGCACGGCCTGCCACGCCAGGCTCGGCAGGCGGGCCGCGCGGGCCGCCTCGTCACGCGCCAGTTCGCCGTCGCCGACGGTACGCACCAGCGGGGCGGCGGACCGCACCACCGTGCGATCGGCGACCAGGGGCGCGGCCCAGCCGCTCTCCACGAGCTGGGCGGCCTCGACCGTGCAGCTCGTACTGCCGAGCAGAAAGCCGCACGTGTCGTGGGCCGCCCGCAGTTCGAGCACCTCGCGCACATGAGGGAAGGGCGCGTTGTCGTCGCTGTGGCTGGAGTCTCCGTCCTCCCACACCACGACCAGGCCCAGGTTCTCGACGGGCGCGAACATGGCGGCGCGGGTGCCGACCACGGCCCGCACCGCGCCGCGCCGCACCGCGAGCCACTGCCGGTAGCGCCGCTCCGGGCCGGAGTCGGCGGTGAGCAGGGCGTGCCGGCCCTCGCCGAGGAGTGTGGTCAGGGCCGCGTCGAGACGGCCCGCGCTGCGCCCGTCCGGCACGACGACGAGGGCGCCGCGGCCCGAGGCGAGCGTCGCGGCGACGGCCCGCGCGATCTCCTCGCACCAGTGCGGCCCCGGCAGTGCGGTCCACACCGCGCGGGGTGCGCCGCCGGTGCCCAACGCCCGCAGGAACGCGGGGCCTTGGGGGTAGCGCGCCCAGGTGCCGGGCTCGGGCCGCGCCGGGCGTGGCGGCGGCTCGGGAGACGGCTTGGCCTCGGCGCGGGCGTTCCTGGGCGGCACGGCGAGTTGGAGCACGTCGGCGAGGCTGCCCGCGTACCGGTCGGCGACGGCACGGGCGAGCGAGAGCATCTCCGGGCTCAGCACCCGCTCCGGTGAGACGACACCGGCAAGCGCGGCCAGCGGACCCGAGTAGTCCGACTCGGCCCGGCGCTCGACGAGGAACCCGTCGATCAGCCCGCCGCCCTCCCGGCGCCCGTCCCGGACATGGCGCGCCCCGGCCCCGAACCGCACCCGCACCCGCACCCCGGGCTGCGCGTCGGCGTCCAGCTCCTCCGGCACGGCATAGTCGAAGAACTGGTCGAGGTGCAGCACCCCCTTGTTCACCACGACCCGGGCGACCGGCAGCTCCCTGGCGAGCGCTGCCCCCCGCCAGGTGCGCGGCTTGGCCTTGGGCACCTTGGCCTTGCGCACCGTCTCCCGAATCAGCGCAAGCTGCTCGGGCGCCCCACCCTCGGGGCCCCCGCCCTGCCGTTCGTTCTCGCTGCTCACAGCCAAATTCCTACCAGAGGGGACTGACAACCGCGGCCCTCGGCCGACGCCGGTACGCGCACGAGAGCCCCGGACCGGCTTCGGTCCGGGGCCCTCGTCGGGTGGCTCGTGCCTACAGACCCGCGGCGCGGCGCAGCGCGTCCACGCGGTCCGTGCGCTCCCAGGTGAAGTCGGGGAGCTCGCGTCCGAAGTGGCCGTACGCGGCGGTCTGGGCGTAGATCGGGCGGAGCAGGTCGAGGTCGCGGATGATCGCGGCCGGGCGCAGGTCGAAGACCTGGGTGATGGCGGTCTCGATCTTCTCGTTGTCGACCGTGTTGGTGCCGAAGGTCTCGATGAACAGGCCGACCGGCTCGGCCTTGCCGATCGCGTACGCGACCTGGACCTCGCAGCGGGCGGCGAGGCCGGCCGCCACGACGTTCTTGGCGACCCAGCGCATGGCGTAGGCGGCCGAGCGGTCCACCTTCGACGGGTCCTTGCCGGAGAAGGCGCCGCCGCCGTGGCGGGCCATGCCGCCGTACGTGTCGATGATGATCTTGCGGCCGGTCAGGCCGGCATCGCCCATCGGGCCACCGATCTCGAAGCGGCCGGTCGGGTTCACCAGGAGGCGGTAGGCGTCGGTGTCCAGCTTGATGCCGTCCTCGACGAGCTGCTTGAGGACGTGCTCGACGACGAACTCGCGGATGTCGGGGGCGAGCAGCGACTCCAGGTCGATGTCGCTCGCGTGCTGCGTGGAGACGACGACGGTGTCGAGGCGGACGGCCTTGTCGCCGTCGTACTCGATGGTGACCTGGGTCTTGCCGTCGGGGCGCAGGTAGGGGATGGTCCCGTTCTTGCGGACCTCGGTCAGACGGCGCGAGAGACGGTGCGCGAGGTGGATCGGCAGCGGCATCAGCTCGGGCGTCTCGTCGCAGGCGTAGCCGAACATCAGGCCCTGATCGCCGGCACCCTGCTTGTCCAGCTCGTCCTCATCGCCCTCGACCCGCTTCTCGTACGCCGTGTCGACGCCCTGAGCGATGTCCGGGGACTGGGCGCCGATGGACACCGAGACGCCGCAGGAGGCGCCGTCGAAGCCCTTCTTCGACGAGTCGTAGCCGATTTCCAGGATCTTGTCGCGCACGAGCTGGGCGATCGGTGCGTACGCCTTGGTCGTGACCTCTCCGGCCACGTGCACCAGGCCCGTGGTGATGAGGGTCTCCACGGCGACGCGCGAGGTCGGGTCCTCGCGCAGGAGCGCGTCGAGGATCGTGTCGCTGATCTGGTCAGCGATCTTGTCGGGGTGACCCTCGGTCACGGACTCCGAGGTGAACAGACGACGGGACACAATGCTCCCTGGGGTTGCAGCGGCTGCTGGCTGATCATGGTAGGTCGCGCCGGGAGCTGCGCCCGGCTGCGTTCCGAGACCAGTTTATCGGTCGGTTCTGCTCGTGGGACCACGTGTCTCGATCCGTGGAGTGCGGAAGATCTCCGGATCCGGTCGTTCCGGCGTCCGGTGCGCACGGCACGGGCGCCGCGCGCGGGCCCGCCGGCACGGGCGGGGGCGGGTGCCGCGCGGCTAGGAACGGTCGGCGGCCGGGGTGTCCGGCCGGCCGAAACGGGGGCCCACCAGATCCCACACCGTGTCGGCGAGGGCTTCCTTGGGGCCGTGGGGGACGGGCGTCTCCGAGCCGTCGGAGGCCAGGACGACGGCCTCGTTCTCCTCGGAGCCGAACGTCTTGCGCTCGCCGACCTCGTTCACGACGAGCAGATCGCACCCCTTGCGGCGGAGCTTGAGGCGGCCGTTGGCCAGCACGTCGTCGGTCTCGGCGGCGAAGCCGACAACCACCTGGTCCGGCCGGGCCCGCTCGGCCGAGATCTCGGCGAGGATGTCCGGATTGCGGACCAGGGCGAGCGGCGCGGGCTCCTCACCGTCCTTCTTCTTGATCTTCCCGGCGGCGTACGCCCCCGGCCGGAAGTCGGCGACGGCGGCCGCCATGACCACGGCGTCGGCGTCCGCCGCGGCCTTCAGGACGGCCTCTCGCAGCTGTACGGCGGTGCCGACGCGGACCACGTCAGCACCGGCCGGGTCGGGCAGACCGGTGTTGGCCTCGATCAGAGTGACCCGGGCCCCGCGCGCGACGGCCGTCCGGGCCAGCGCGTACCCCTGCTTGCCGGAGGAGCGGTTGCCGAGATAGCGGACGGGGTCGAGCGGCTCGCGCGTGCCCCCCGCGCTGACCACCACATGCCGTCCGGCCAGATCCCGCTCGGCACTCCCCCGCGCGAGCACCCGGCGGCACACCTCGAACAGCTCGCCCGGGTCGGGCAGCCGGCCCTTGCCGGTGTCGACGCCGGTGAGCCGGCCGACGGCGGGCTCGACGACGACCGCGCCGCGCCGGCGCAGGGTGGCCACGTTCTCCTGGGTCGCGGGGTGCTCCCACATCTCGGTGTGCATCGCGGGCGCGAAGACGACCGGACAGCGCGCGGTGAGCAGGGTGTTGGTGAGCAGGTCGTCGGCGAGGCCGTGGGCGGCCTTGGCCAGCATGTCGGCGGTGGCGGGCGCCACGATCACCAGGTCGGCGCCCTGTCCGATGCGGACGTGCGGCACCTCGTGGACGTCCGACCAGACCTCGGTCGAGACGGGGTGGCCGGAGAGCGCCGACCAGGTGGCGGCCCCGACGAAGTGCAGCGCCGACGCGGTCGGCACCACCCGGACGTCGTGCCCCGACTCGGTGAGCCGGCGCAGCAGTTCGCACGCCTTGTAGGCGGCGATGCCGCCGCTGACCCCCAGAACGACCTTCGGCTTGCCCATCGGAAAACTCGCCTCTCCCCGCGCGCCTGATGCGTGCGCCTACCTGCGTGTGTGCACCTGCGTGTACGTACCCATGACACACCACAGGCCCGGCAGTCGCGCTGCCGGGCCTGGGGTGGAAAACGTCACGCTGCCTACTGGGCGGGGCCCTCGATGGCCTCGGAGGTCAGCAGACCCGCGTTGATCTCACGCAGCGCGATCGAGAGCGGCTTCTCGTGGACGTGGGTGTCCACCAGCGGGCCGACGTACTCGAGCAAACCCTCACCGAGCTGCGAGTAGTACGCGTTGATCTGGCGGGCACGCTTGGCCGCGTAGATCACCAGGCTGTACTTCGAGTCGGTTGCCTCGAGGAGCTCATCAATCGGAGGGTTGATGATGCCCTCGGGGGCGGTAATGGAAGAGGACACTCTCTGCCTTCCGATGGGGATCGAAGATGCGCGTCGCGCGATGCCGGTCGTCTCGGCGTCATCGGTATGACTACGGATGACGTCATACGACGGAATCAAACAACTCGCATCAAGGCTAGCAGCTCACGGGCCACGTCCTCGACCGAGGTGTTGACCAGGGTGGTGTCGAACTCCGCCTCGGCGGCCAGTTCGACCTTCGCGGCGGTGAGCCGGCGCTCGATGACGTCGGGCGCCTCGGTGCCGCGACCGGTGAGCCGGCGGACCAGTTCGTCCCAGCTCGGCGGTGCGAGGAAGACGAGCTGCGCCTCCGGCATCGACTCGCGGACGAGCCGGGCACCCTGGAGGTCGATCTCCAGGAGGACGGGCTCGCCCGCTTCGAGACGTTCCAGAACGGCCTGGCGCGGGGTTCCGTAGCGGTTGCCCGCGAACTCGGCCCACTCCAGCAGTTCGCCGTTGGCGACGAGCTTGTCGAACTCCTCGTCGTCCACGAAGAAGTACTGCACGCCGTGGCGCTCGCCGGGGCGCGGCTTGCGGGTCGTCGCCGACACCGAGAGCCAGACCTCGGGGTGGACCTTGCGCATATGAGCGACGACCGTGCTCTTGCCGACCCCGGAGGGGCCGGAGAGCACGGTCAGCCGCGGACGTGCGTCCGGGGGTACGGGGGTGGTCCCCCGGGGGGTTACTGCCATGCGGCGATTATTCCAGCTTCTCGGGCATGCCCGAGACGTCAGGCCCCGGAGCCGCCGAACTCACGCTCAAGGGACGCGATCTGATTGGAGCCGAGCCCCCGCACGCGGCGGCTCTCGGAGATCCCGAGCCGCTCCATGATCTGCTTGGCACGGACCTTGCCCACACCGGGCAGGGACTCAAGGAGGGCGGAGACCTTCATCTTCCCGATGACGTCGTTCTCCTGGCCCGACTTGATGACCTCGTGGAGGGAGGCGCCGGAGTGCTTGAGTCGATTCTTGACCTCGGCCCGCTCCCGGCGAGCCGCGGCGGCCTTTTCGAGCGCGGCTGCGCGCTGTTCAGGGGTAAGGGGCGGAAGAGCCACGCCTACGTCACCTCGGATGTCGAACTGTCGGATACGGACCGGTGAGGAACCTAATCGCCCCACACCAGGCGAGCAACGAACAACGCACTCGCGCACGTGCTCGTCTGCTCTCGTCGGAGACTAGCGGCCAAGGCCGCTCCAGTCAGCGAGAACAGACGAAAAGTCCTGGTCAGCCTCGACCGACCGGGACTTTCCGGACATAACACCCTGGTTTCGTGTAAGGAAATTGTCAACGATCGGTACGCGCGCACCGCGCAGCCTCCCGCGAGGGGTGGATTCCGGGTCGTGGCGGCCGGGAACCGGACCGTCGCCGCATGTCGGGAAAGCACGGCGCCCCGGTGCGACGCATGTCACACCGGGGCGCCGCCGTGGATCAGGCGCGCTCGATCGCCTCGCGCACCTCGTCGGCGTACCGGGCCGCCGCCGCGCGCAGGGCGCTCACGTCCGGGCCGTGGCGCAGCACACCGCGGCTGACGCTGGGGACCACGTTGCCGACGGCGGAGCCGAAGACACCGGGCAGATCGGCCGGGGTCGCGCCCTGGGCGCCGATGCCAGGGGCGAGCAGCGGGCCGTTGATGTCGAGGTCCACACCGGCGTCGCCGAGTGTGGCGCCGACCACGGCGCCGACCGAACCGAGCGGGGAGGCATCCGCGTTCTCGGCCCGCATGTGGTCCAGCATCACCTGGGCGAGCGGCCTGCCGTCGGCAGCCGTCGAGCGCTGCACCTCGGCGCCCTCCGGGTTGGAGGTCAGGGCGAGCACGAAGACGCCCGAGCCGGACGCGGCCGCCAGGTCGAGCGCGGGGCGCAGCGAGCCGAAGCCCAGATACGGCGACACCGTCACGGCGTCCGAGAAGAGCGGGGAGGCGGGGTCCAGGTAGGTGGCCGCGTACGCCGCCATGGTCGAGCCGATGTCGCCGCGCTTGGCGTCCATCAGGACCAGCGTCCCGGCCGCGCGGGCCTCCTCGACGGCCCTCTCCAGGACCGCGACGCCGCGCGAGCCGAACCGCTCGAAGAACGCGGACTGCGGCTTGAGCATCGCGACCCGGTCGGCGAGGGCCTCGACCGTGGTGCGGGTGAAGCGCTCGAGGCCCGCGATGTCGTCGTTCAGGCCCCAGTCCGCGAGCAGGGAGGCGTGCGGGTCGATGCCCACGCACAGCGGGCCGCGGGTGTCCATCGCCTCGCGCAGGCGGGTACCGAAGGGGGTCATGCGGCGGCCTTCTTCCGGGTCTCGGCGCCGACGGCCTCGGCGAGCGTCGCGTACGGGGAGGTGGCGAGGCGGGCCGCGAGGCCCTTGTGGATGGCGCGGGCCCAGAACGGGCCTTCGTAGATGAAGGCGCTGTAGCCCTGGACCAGGGTGGCTCCGGCGAGGATGCGCTGCCAGGCGTCCTCGGCGTTCTCGATGCCGCCCACCCCGATGAGGACGAGCCGGTCGCCGACGCGGGCGTACAGGCGGCCGAGCACCTCCAGGGAGCGCTCCTTGAGGGGGGCGCCGGACAGGCCGCCGGTCTCCTTGACGAGGCCGGCCGGGGACTTCAGGCCGAGCCCCTCGCGGGCGATGGTGGTGTTGGTGGCGATGATGCCGTCCAGGCCGAGTTCGACGGCGAGGTCGGCGACCGCGTCGATGTCGGCGTCGGCGAGGTCGGGGGCGATCTTGACGAGCAACGGGACGCGACGGCCCCGGACGCTGCGGTCGGCGGCCTCGCGCACGGCGGTCAGGAGCGGGCGCAGCGACTCGGTGGCCTGGAGGTTGCGCAGGCCGGGGGTGTTCGGCGAGGAGACGTTCACGACGAGGTAGTCGGCGTGGGCGGCCAGGCGCTCGGTCGACTTCACGTAGTCGGCGGCGGCCTCGGCCTCCGGGACCACCTTGGTCTTGCCGATGTTGACGCCGACCGTGGTGCGGAACACGGCCTTGCGGGCCGCCAGGCGCTCGGCCACGGCCGCCGAACCCTCGTTGTTGAAGCCCATGCGGTTGATGAGCGCGCGGTCCGGCACGAGGCGGAACAGGCGCTTCTTGGGGTTGCCCGGCTGGGGCTCGCCGGTGACGGTGCCGATCTCGATGTGGTCGAAGCCGAGCATCGCCATGCCGTCGATCGCGACGGCGTTCTTGTCGAAGCCGGCCGCGAGGCCGAACGGGCCGTGCATGCGCAGACCGAGGGCCTCGGTGCGCAGCTCCTTGTAGCGGGGCGCGAGGACGGCGGCGACGAAGGTGCGCAGGACGGGGACGCGGGCCGCGAGGCGGATCCAGCGGAAGGCCATGTGGTGGGCCTGCTCGGGGTCCATCCGCTTGAAGACGAGGTTGAAGAAGAGCTTGTACATGGTCGGTGTCCTCAGGGGCTCTGGAAGAGGGCTCATGAAGAGGGGGACACCGTTTCCGGTGTCCCCCTGCTTCCCCGTCTGCTAGTCGCGGGCCGCGGTCAGGTGTTCCGCGTGCTCCTGGAGCGAACGCACCCCCACGTCCCCGCGGTTGAGCGCGTCGATGCCCTGGACGGCGGCGGCGAGCGCCTGGACCGTGGTCAGGCAGGGCACGGAGCGGGCGACGGCCGCCGTGCGGATCTCGTAGCCGTCGAGCCGGCCGCCGGTGCCGTACGGCGTGTTGACGATGAGGTCGACCTCGCCGTCGTGGATCAGCTGGACGATCGTCTTCTCGCCGTTCGGGCCCTCGCCCTCGCTGAGCTTGCGCACGACCGTGGCGTTGATGCCGTTGCGGCGCAGGACCTCGGCGGTGCCGGAGGTGGCCATCAACTCGAAGCCGTGGGCGACCAGTTCACGCGCCGGGAAGATCATCGTGCGCTTGTCCCGGTTGGCGACCGAGATGAACGCGCGGCCCTTCGTCGGCAGCGGACCGTACGCGCCGGCCTGCGACTTGGCGTACGCGGTGCCGAACACCGAGTCGATGCCCATGACTTCACCGGTGGAGCGCATCTCCGGGCCGAGCACGGTGTCGACGCCGCGCCCGTGGACGTCGCGGAAGCGGCTCCACGGCATCACGGCCTCCTTGACGGAGATCGGCGCGTCCAGCGGCAGCGTGCCGCCGTCGCCCTCCTTGGGCAGCATGCCCTCGGCGCGCAGCTCGGCGACGGTGGCGCCGAGCGAGATGCGCGCGGCGGCCTTCGCGAGCGGCACCGCGGTCGCCTTCGAGGTGAAGGGGACGGTGCGCGAGGCGCGCGGGTTGGCTTCGAGGACGTACAGGATGTCCCCGGCCATCGCGAACTGGATGTTGATCAGTCCGCGGACGCCAACTCCCTTGGCGATGGCCTCCGTCGAGGCGCGCAGCCGCTTGATGTCGAAGCCGCCCAGCGTGATCGGGGGCAGCGCGCAGGCCGAGTCGCCGGAGTGGATGCCGGCCTCCTCGATGTGCTCCATGACGCCGCCGAGGTAGAGCTCGGTGCCGTCGTAGAGGGCGTCCACGTCGATCTCGATCGCGTCGTCGAGGAAGCGGTCGACCAGGACGGGCCGGGTCGGGCTGATCTCGGTGGACTCGGCGATGTACGAGGACAGCCGCTCCTCGTCGTACACGATCTCCATGCCGCGTCCGCCGAGCACGTACGACGGGCGTACGAGGACCGGGTAGCCGATCTCGTCGGCGATGGCCTTGGCGCCCGCGAAGGTGGTGGCGGTGCCGTGCTTGGGGGCGGGCAGGCCTGCCTCGGCGAGGACGCGGCCGAAGGCGCCGCGGTCCTCGGCGGCGTGGATGGCCTCGGGCGAGGTGCCCACGACCGGGACGCCGTTGTCCTTGAGCGCCTGCGCCAGACCCAGCGGGGTCTGGCCGCCGAGCTGGACCACGACGCCCGCGACCGGGCCCGCGAGGGTCTCGGCGTGGACGATCTCAAGGACGTCTTCGAGGGTGAGCGGCTCGAAGTAGAGGCGGTCGGAGGTGTCGTAGTCGGTGGAGACCGTCTCCGGGTTGCAGTTGACCATCACGGTCTCGTAGCCGGCGTCGCTCAGCGCGAAGGAGGCGTGGACGCAGGAGTAGTCGAACTCGATGCCCTGGCCGATGCGGTTGGGGCCCGAACCCAGGATGATCACCGCGGGCTTCTCGCGGGGCGCGACCTCGCTCTCCTCGTCGTAGGAGGAGTAGAAGTACGGCGTCTTGGCGGCGAACTCGGCGGCGCAGGTGTCGACCGTCTTGTAGACCGGGCGCACGCCGAGCGCGTGGCGCACCTCGCGCACGACGTCCTCGCGCAGGCCCCGGATGTCGGCGATCTGGGCGTCCGAGAAGCCGTGCCGCTTGGCCTCGGCGAGCAGCTCGGGGTCGAGCTTGTCGGCGGCGGCCAGCCCGTCGGCGATCTCCTTGATGAGGAAGAGCTGGTCGACGAACCACGGGTCGATCTTCGTGGACTCGAAGACCTCCTCGGGGGTGGCGCCCGCGCGGATCGCGTACATGACCGTGTTGATCCGGCCGTCGGTCGGGCGCTTGGCCTCTTCCAGGAGGGTGGCCTTGTCGCCGACGGGGCTCGTGAAGTCGAACTGCGAGCCCTTCTTCTCCAGGGAGCGCAGCGCCTTCTGGAGCGCCTCGGTGAAGTTGCGGCCGATCGCCATGGCCTCGCCCACCGACTTCATGGTGGTGGTGAGGGTGGAGTCGGCGGAGGGGAACTTCTCGAAGGCGAAGCGCGGGGCCTTCACCACGACGTAGTCGAGGCTCGGCTCGAAGGAGGCCGGCGTCTTCTCGGTGATGTCGTTGGGGACCTCGTCGAGGGTGTAGCCGATGGCGAGCTTGGCCGCGATCTTGGCGATCGGGAAGCCGGTGGCCTTGGAGGCGAGCGCCGAGGAGCGCGAGACGCGCGGGTTCATCTCGATCACGATGACGCGGCCGTCGGCCGGGTCGATCGCGAACTGGATGTTGCAGCCGCCGGTGTCGACGCCGACCTCGCGGATGATCGCGATGCCGATGTCCCGCAGGCGCTGGTACTCGCGGTCGGTCAGCGTCATCGACGGGGCGACGGTGATCGAGTCGCCGGTGTGCACGCCCATCGGGTCGAAGTTCTCGATGGAGCAGACGACCACGACGTTGTCGTTCTTGTCGCGCATCAGCTCCAGCTCGTACTCCTTCCAGCCGAGGATGGACTCCTCCAGGAGCACCTCGGTGGTCGGCGAGAGCGTGAGGCCCTGCCCGGCGATGCGGCGCAGTTCCTCCTCGTCGTGCGCGAAGCCGGAGCCGGCGCCGCCCATGGTGAAGGAGGGGCGCACCACGACGGGGTAGCCGCCGAGGGTGTCGACGCCCTTGATGACGTCGTCCATGGAGTGGCAGATGACCGAGCGGGCGGACTCGCCGTAGCCGATCTTCTCCTTGACGGCCTCGACGACGCCCTTGAACAGGTCGCGGTCCTCGCCCTTGTTGATGGCCTCGACGTTGGCGCCGATCAGTTCGACGCCGTACTTCTCCAGGACGCCCTGCTCGTGCATGGAGATCGCGGTGTTGAGCGCGGTCTGGCCGCCGAGGGTGGGCAGGAGGGCGTCGGGGCGCTCCTTGGCGATGATCTTCTCGACGAACTCGGGGGTGATCGGCTCGACGTAGGTGGCGTCGGCGATCTCCGGGTCGGTCATGATCGTGGCCGGGTTGGAGTTGACCAGGATGACCCTGAGGCCCTCGGCCTTGAGGATGCGGCAGGCCTGGGTGCCCGAGTAGTCGAACTCGGCGGCCTGGCCGATGACGATCGGGCCGGAGCCGATGACCAGGACGGACTGGATGTCGGTGCGCTTAGGCACGCTCGGCCTCCATCAAAGATACGAAGCGGTCGAAGAGGTACGCGGCGTCGTGCGGGCCCGCGGCCGCCTCGGGGTGGTACTGGACGCTGAAGGCCGGCTGGTCGAGCAGTTGGAGGCCTTCGACGACCTGGTCGTTCAGACAGACGTGGGAGACCTCGGCGCGCCCGTAGGGCGTCTCGGAGACCTTGTCGAGCGGCGCGTCGACGGCGAAGCCGTGGTTGTGCGCGGTGACCTCGACCTTGCCCGTGGTGCGGTCCTGCACCGGCTGGTTGATGCCGCGGTGGCCGTACTTCAGCTTGTACGTGCCGAAGCCGAGCGCGCGGCCGAGGATCTGGTTGCCGAAGCAGATGCCGAACAGCGGCGTCCTGCGCTCCAGGACCGCCCGCATCACGGCGACGGGGCCGTCGGCGGTGGCCGGGTCGCCCGGGCCGTTGGAGAAGAACACGCCGTCGGGGTTGACGGCGTACACGTCCTCGGCGGTGGCGGTCGCGGGCAGCACGTGCACCTCGATGCCGCGCTCGGCCATGCGGTGCGGGGTCATGCCCTTGATGCCGAGGTCGACCGCGGCGACGGTGAACTTCGCCGTGCCGATCGGGACGGCTTCGCCGTCGGGCCCGATCGCGGGGACCACGTAGGTCTCCTTGGTGGCGACCTCCGCGGAGAGGTTCGCGCCGACCATCTGGGGCGCTTCCTGCACCCGGGCCAGCAGCGCCGCGTCGTCCGCGACCGCCTCGCCGGAGAAGATGCCGACGCGCATGGCGCCGCGCTCGCGCAGGTGGCGGGTGAGGGCGCGAGTGTCGACACCGCTGATCCCGACGACGCCCTGCTGGACGAGTTCGTCGTCCAGGGAGCGGCGCGAGCGCCAGTTGGAGGGCATGCGGGCGGGGTCGCGCACGACGTAGCCGGCCACCCAGATCCGCTGCGACTCGGGGTCCTCGTCGTTCACGCCGGTGTTGCCGACGTGCGGGGCGGTCATCACGACCACCTGGCGGTGGTACGACGGGTCGGTGAGGGTCTCCTGGTAGCCGGTCATTCCGGTGGAGAACACGGCCTCGCCGAAGGTCTCCCCCACGGCCCCGTAGGCGCGGCCGCGGAAGATGCGGCCGTCCTCCAGGACGAGTACGGCGGGAACCTTGGCGGCTCCCCGGGTGGAGGTCGTCATCGTGCGGCGCCTTCCGTCGTGTTGGTGGGTTGTTCAGGAGTTTTCGTCATGGAGTTGATGGCCTCGACCCAGGCCGGGTGCTGCTCGGCCCGGTCGGAGCGGAAGCCCGAGTCGATGAGGCGGTCGCCGTGGCTCCAGGTGACGACGAGCAGGCCGCCCTCGGTGAGGACCTTGCCCGCGATGCCCTTGTCGAGCCGGGCGCCGCGGAGCCGGTCGGCCGGGACGAAGAAGTCGTTCGCCCCGGGACGTACGACGTCCAGGCCCGCGTCCGTCAGGGTGAGCTCGGCCTTGCTGCGTACGCCCAGGCCGTGCGCCACGATGCGGTCGAGCCACTGCCCGGCGGTGGTGGAGCCGTGGTAGCGGCCGCTCAGCCTCAGTTTCGCCTCGCCGGGCTCTTCGGGCGCGGTGAAGAGGTCGGGCAGGTCCGCCTGGAGGCGCCGGCGCCACTGCCAGCCCTGGCGCATCAGCCAGTAGACGAGGGCCACGAAGAGCGCGAGCCCGACCAGCCAGCCGATGCGTCCGCCCCAGTTGGTCACCTCGGCGGACTTCTCCTCGGCGGCCAGATCGATCAGTGATGCGTACGTCACGCGAGCTTCCCGTCCACAAGCGTTGCCCGGCCCCGCAGGAAGGTGTGGGTGACACGCCCGGGCAGCTCGCGGCCCTCGTAGGGGGTGTTGCGGCTGCGGGAGGCGAAGCCCGCGGGGTTCACCTCTCCACGGTATGCCGGATCCACCAGGGTCAGGTTGGCGGGTTCGCCTGCCGAGACGGGGCGCCCGTGGCCCTGGGCCCGGCCGATCTCGGCGGGCTTGTGCGCCATGCGGTCGGCGACGCCGGCCCAGTCGAGCAGCCCGGTCTCCACCATCGTGTGCTGGACGACCGAGAGCGCGGTCTCCAGGCCCACCATGCCCATGGCGGCCGCGGCCCACTCGCAGTCCTTGTCCTCGTGCGGGTGCGGGGCGTGGTCGGTGGCGACGATGTCGATGGTGCCGTCGGCGAGCGCCTCGCGCAGCGCCATGACGTCCTTCTCGGTGCGCAGCGGCGGGTTGACCTTGTAGACCGGGTTGTACGAGCGGACCAGCTCGTCGGTGAGGAGCAGGTGGTGCGGGGTGACCTCGGCGGTCACGTCGATGCCGCGGGACTTGGCCCAGCGGACGATCTCGACGGAGCCTGCGGTCGAGAGGTGGCAGATGTGCACCCGGGAGCCGACGTGCTCGGCGAGCAGCACATCGCGGGCGATGATCGACTCCTCGGCGACGGCGGGCCAGCCACCGAGGCCGAGCTCGGCCGAGACGACGCCCTCGTTCATCTGGGCGCCCTCGGTCAGGCGGGGCTCCTGGGCGTGCTGGGCGACGACGCCGCCGAAGGCCTTCACGTACTCCAGGGCGCGACGCATGATCACCGCGTCGTGGACGCACTTGCCGTCGTCGGAGAAGACGGTGACACCGGCGGCGGAGTCGTGCATGGCGCCGAGCTCGGCGAGCTGCTTGCCTTCGAGGCCGACGGTTACGGCGCCGATGGGCTGCACGTCGCAGTAGCCGGACTCCTTGCCGAGCCGCCAGACCTGCTCGACGACGCCCGCGGTGTCGGCGACGGGGAAGGTGTTGGCCATGGCGAAGACCGAGGTGTAGCCGCCGCGCGCGGCCGCCCGGGTGCCGGTGAGGACGGTCTCGGAGTCCTCGCGGCCGGGCTCGCGCAGATGGGTGTGGAGGTCGACGAGGCCGGGCAGCAGGATCTGGCCCGCCGCGTCGACGACCGTCGCGTCGCCCGCGTCGAGGCCGGTACCGACGGCGGCGATGGTCTCGCCGTCGATCAGTACGTCCTGGACGTCACCGCCGAGGACCTTCGCACCACGGATCAGGATCGTGCTCATGGTTACTTGTTCTCCGAATCGGTGGGGCGGGCGTGGCTGACGGCGGGCTCGTTGCCGCCGAGCAGCAGGTAGAGGACCGCCATGCGGGTGTGGACGCCGTTGGCGACCTGTTCGACGACCGTGCAGCGGTCGGAGTCGGCGACCTCGGCGGTGATCTCCATGCCGCGGACCATCGGGCCGGGGTGCATCACGATGCCGTGCTCCGGCATCTTGGCCATGCGCTCGCCGTCCAGACCGTAGCGGCGCGAGTACTCGCGCTCGGTCGGGAAGAAGGCGGCGTTCATCCGTTCTCGCTGCACACGCAGCATCATCACCGCGTCGGACTTCGGCAGCACGGCGTCCAGGTCGTACGACACGTCGCAGGTCCAGTGCTCGACGCCGACCGGGAGCAGCGTCGGCGGGGCCACCAGGGTGACGTCGGCGCCGAGCGTGTGCAGCAGGTCGACGTTGGAGCGGGCGACCCGGCTGTGCAGCACGTCGCCGACCAGGGTGATGCGCTTGCCGGCCAGGTCCTGGCCGAGCGCGTCCCTGCCGACCAGGCGCCGGCGCATGGTGAACGCGTCGAGCAGCGCCTGGGTGGGGTGCTGGTGGGTGCCGTCGCCGGCGTTGATGACGGGGGCGTCGATCCAGCCCGAGGTGGCCAGGCGGTAGGGGGCGCCGGAGGCGCTGTGCCGGATGACGACGGCGTCGACGCCCATCGCCTCCAGGGTCTGCGCGGTGTCCTTCAGGGACTCGCCCTTGGAGACCGAGGAGCCCTTGGCGGCGAAGTTGATGACGTCGGCCGACAGTCGCTTCTCGGCGGCCTCGAAGGAGATCCGGGTGCGGGTGGAGTCCTCGAAGAAGAGGTTGCAGATGGTCCGGCCGCGCAGCGCGGGGAGCTTCTTTATCGGCCGGTCGGAGACCCGGGCCATCTCCTCGGTGGTGTCGAGGATGAGCACGGCGTCGTCGCGGGTGAGGTCGGCGGCCGAGATGAGGTGACGCATCATCGGGGGTTCTCCAGGTGTGGTGGAGGGTGGGGCGTGCGGGCGCGCAGAAGCAGGCCGTACGGCTCGGTGCGGGCCGTACGGGGCCGTGTGGGGCTTACTGCTCGCCGGCCGGAGCGGTCTGCTTGACGCCGAGCAGCACGGCGTCGCGGCCGTCCTCCTCGGCGAGCTGGACCTTGACCGTCTCCCGCAGCGACGTGGGGAGGTTCTTGCCGACGTAGTCGGCGCGGATCGGGAGTTCGCGGTGGCCGCGGTCGACCAGGACCGCGAGCTGCACGGCGCGGGGGCGGCCGATGTCGCCGAGCGCGTCGAGGGCGGCGCGGATGGTGCGGCCGGAGAAGAGGACGTCGTCGACCAGGACGACCAGGCGGCCGTCGACGCCGTCGCCGGGGATCTCGGTGCGGCCGAGCGCGCGGGCGGGCTTCATCCGCAGGTCGTCGCGGTACATGGTGATGTCGAGGGAGCCGACCGGGGTCTTGCGCCCGGTGATGCCCTCCAGCTTCACGGCGAGCCGCTCGGCGAGGAAGACGCCGCGAGTCGGGATGCCGAGAAGCACGACGTCGTCGGCGCCCTTGGCGCGCTCGACGATCTCGTGGGCGATACGGGTCAGGACGCGGGCGATGTCGGGGCCTTCGAGAACGGGCCGCGCCGCATCGGGGTGCGCCGGATCCTGCTGGTTCTGCGGGTGCTGCGTGTCCATATGAAACGGACCTCCTTCTCCGCCTCACGGGACGGACCTTAAAGGACGTCGAAATTGCGTCCCCACGGTACCAGGGGCCGGAGGCCGCCCCGCACCGGGGCCGTCACTCGAACGGGTGAAGCGGGCCGGGGAACCGCCCTGCCCCGTGGGGGCGCGCCCCACGCGGAGCGTGTCACTCCTGCGGGGCGGGGGTGTGGACCATTCGGCTTGACGCGGCCAAGTAACGCTGCGTAACCTCACAGTGAGTTACAGCCGCGCGGCGGAGCCGCACGTTGTCACAGCGTCCGGGGAGCTATATGTCCAGCGAATACGCAAAACAGCTCGGGGCCAAGCTCCGCGCCATCCGCACCCAGCAGGGCCTCTCCCTCCACGGCGTGGAGGAGAAGTCCCAGGGCCGCTGGAAGGCCGTCGTGGTCGGTTCGTACGAGCGCGGCGACCGTGCCGTGACCGTGCAGCGCCTTGCCGAGCTGGCGGACTTCTACGGCGTTCCGGTGCAGGAACTGCTGCCGGGCACCACGCCGGGCGGGGCCGCCGAGCCGCCGCCGAAGCTGGTCCTCGACCTCGAGCGCCTCGCGCACGTCCCGCCGGAGAAGGCGGGCCCGCTCCAGCGTTACGCGGCGACCATCCAGTCGCAGCGCGGCGACTACAACGGCAAGGTCCTCTCGATCCGCCAGGACGACCTGCGCACCCTTGCCGTCATTTACGACCAGTCGCCCTCGGTCCTCACCGAGCAGCTCATCAGCTGGGGCGTCCTGGACGCGGACGCGCGCCGCGCGGTCGCCCACGAAGAGGGCTGACGCCCCTTCAGCAGAAACGTGCCGCCGGGCCCGGTGGGAGCACTCGCTCCCACCGGGCCCGGCGGCGTTTCGGCAGCCCGGTGGGTTGGTGACGGGTCGGCGGGTTCGTGACGGGCCCCGGGGGTTTGTGGCGGGCCGGCGCGGACATGCCGAAGGGCCCGCGGCACGGATCGTGTCGCGGGCCCTTCGTTGGCCTTGTCCCCGCCGGAGGCTAGTCGCGGCGCAGGCTCGGCTTGAGGTCCTTGAAACGGGCCAGCAGCCCGTTCACGAAGGCCGGGGAGTCGTCCGTGGAGAACTCCTTCGCCAGCTGGACGGCCTCGTCGATGACG
This sequence comes from Streptomyces sp. ASQP_92, assembly GCF_025399895.1. Classification (GTDB taxonomy): domain Bacteria; phylum Actinomycetota; class Actinomycetes; order Streptomycetales; family Streptomycetaceae; genus Streptomyces. The sequence goes on from NZ_JAODUA010000013.1 coordinate 66,905, forward strand.
ACCGCGTCGGGCGTCTCGTCCTCCCAGACCAGCTCGTACGCGCCGAGCCGCAGGATGTTCCGGTCGACGACCGGCATCCGGTCGAGCGTCCAGCCCACCGCGTAGGTGGAGATCAGGTCGTCGATGCGGTCCACGTACCCCGCGTAGCCCTCGACGAGCTGCATCGTGTACTCGGTGACCGGCGGCTGACGGTCGTCGGACCGCGAGTGCCGCACCCAGTCCGCGAGGACCGTCTGCACGGACTCGCCGCGCTGGTCGGCCTCGAAGAGGATCTGGAAGGCGCGCTTGCGGGCCTTGTTCCGGGCAGCCACGGTTAGCTGTTCACCCGGCCGAGGTAGTCGCCGGTGCGGGTGTCGACCTTGATCTTCTCACCGGTGGTGATGAAGAGCGGGACGCCGATCTCGTACCCGGTCTCCAGCTTGGCCGGCTTGGTGCCGCCGGTGGAGCGGTCGCCCTGGACGCCCGGGTCGGTGTGCTCGATGGTCAGCTCGACGGCGGCGGGCAGCTCGACGTAGAGCACCTCGCCCTCGTGCTGCGCGACCGAGGCGGTGAAGCCCTCGATCAGGAAGTTGGCGGCGTCGCCGACGGCCTTGCGGTCGACCATCAGCTGGTCGTACGTGGTCATGTCCATGAAGACGAAGTACTCGCCGTCCATGTACGAGAACTGCATGTCGCGGCGGTCAATGGTGGCCGTCTCGACCTTCACACCGGCGTTGAAGGTCTTGTCGACGACCTTGCCGGAGAGCACGTTCTTGAGCTTGGTGCGCACGAAGGCCGGGCCCTTGCCGGGCTTGACGTGCTGGAACTCGACGACGGACCAGAGCTGGCCTCCGTCGAGCTTGAGCACCAGGCCGTTCTTGAGGTCGTTCGTGGAAGCCACGGTTGCGGAATCTCCTGGACTGAAAGCTGGTGGACGACCGAGGGTACGTACACGGGGCACGTACGCGTGCTAGAGCGCTAGCAGCTCCTTGGTCGTGATGGTGAGTAGCTCGGGGCCGCCGTCCGCCTCGGGGCGTACGACGAGCGTGTCATCGATCCGGACGCCGCCCCGGCCCGGGAGGTGGACCCCCGGTTCGACGGTGACCGGCACGCAAGTGTCCAGTTTACCCATGGCTCCAGGTGCCAGCTGCGGCTCCTCGTCGATTTCGATCCCGACCCCGTGTCCGGTGAGCGGTCCGAAGGCCTCCGCGTGACCCGCGGCGTCCAGCACCTGACGGGCGGCGCGGTCCACCGCACGGTACTCGGCCCCCGGCACCAGGGCCTCGCGGCCGGCCCGCTGGGCTGCGAAAACGGCTTCGTACAGCTCGATCTGCCAGTCCGCTGGGGTGGTGCCGATCACGAAGGTACGGCCGATCTCGCAGCGGTATCCGCGGTAGGTGGCACCCAGGCAGACCGACAGGAAGTCGCCCTCCTCGACCCGGCGGTCGGCCGGACGGTGGCCTGCCCGGCCGGAGTTGGGGCCGGTGCCGACCGAGGTCATGAAAGCGGGCCCGTCGGCGCCGTGGTCGACCAGGCGGCGCTCCAGCTCCAGCGCGAGATGGCGTTCGGTGCGGCCCACCAGGATCGACTCCAGGAGCTCGCCCAGCGCCTGGTCGGTGATCTCGGCGGCGATGCGCAGACAGGCGATCTCCTCCTCGTCCTTGACCAGCCTGCGCTGCTCCACGGCTCCCCCGAGGTCGTTCAGGAGCAGCCGGGGCGCCACCGAGCCGAGGGCGCGGTGGCGGGCCACGGACAGGTGGTGCTCCTCGACGGCGAGGGAGTCGGCGCCGCTGGCCTGCGCGAGGTCGGCGGCCGCGACGGCCGGGTCGCCGTCCGGCGCGGGCAGCACGGTCAGCCGCAAGTGCTCGTCCAGGTGCCCCTCGATGAGATCGCCCGACGGTGTGCGCGGACACAGCAGTACGTCCTCGACGGGCCCGAGCAGCAGGACCGCGCCGGGCGGGGCGCCACCGGCGAGATAGCGGACATTGGCCGGGCGCGAGACCAGGGCGGCCGCGCTGCCTGCGGCCGCCGAGCGGTCCCGCAGCCAGCCGCGGCGTGCCGCGAACACCTCTGACATGACCCGAGCGTATGAGGGGGGCGGGGGTTCGGCTGGTTCTGCGCGTCCGACCGGGGGCCGCCCCGGTGGTCGGTCCGTCCTTGCCCTCAGTCGCCGGGCGGGCTGGGGGTTGCTGCTTGGCCCCCTGCATGGCCCCCCGTACTTGGTCCTCAAACGCCGGACGGGCTGAAGGGGGTGCGACCTACCCCACTGCACGGCCCCCACGCTTCGTCCTCAAACGCCGGGCGGGCTGAGGTTGCCCATGCCGGCCAGCACCGAGCACTTGAGGGGCGCGAGGAACTGCGCGACCAGCCACCCACGGCCCGCAGCCAAAAGAAACCTGGGGCTCCGCCCCAGACCCCGATCGCGCCTGAACGGCGCTCGTCCTCAAACGCCGGACAGGCTGAAGTGCCGGCCAGCGCCGAGTAGCTAAGGGGCGCGGGGAACTGCGCGACCAGCCCCCCACAGCCCGCACCGGACAGACACCCCCGGAGGGTTTCGGGAAGGGGCGGGGTGGGGAAAACCCGGCCCCTACCAGCTCGGCGGGCTCGCGATCGTTCGGGCCAGGACGTCGTCCAGGAGGCGGGCCGTGGTGGGGACGTCGTACTGGGAGTTGTCGATGATCGGGAGCCCCGAGCCGTACCAGCCGGCCATCCGGCCGTGGATGCCGGCCACCTCCTCGTCCGAGAGGCGACGATTGCCGCTGCGTTCCGCGTTGCGCTCCAGGACCACTTCGAGGCCGGGCAGGAGGACGACCGGGAGCAAGCCCGGGCCGACGTGCCGCTTCCAGCCGCCGAGGCCGACGACCGGCCGGTCGGGGAAGACCGCGTCGTCGAGGATGCAGGAGATCCCGTTGGCCAGGAAGTTGCGCGCGGCGAAGCCGCAGGTGCGGCGGGCCAGGCGGTACTGGGCCTCGGAGTGGTCGTTCCAGCCGGACTGCGGGTCGGCGAACCCCGAGCACACCCATTCGCGTACGTCGTCGAGACTGATGTGCGCGGTGGGCACCCGGCGGTGCTGCGCCCAGTACCGGGCCACGGTCGTCTTGCCCGCTCCGGCGGGGCCGATGAGCAGCACCGCGAGCGTGGTGGCCCCGGTGCCCTCGGGCGCCTGCGGCATCGGAACGGGGCCGCCGGGCGGCAGGGCGACGTGCCCCGTCGTGTCGCGGGAGGGCGGCCGTGCCGAGGCGTGCTGCGGCGCGGGCCCGTGCCAGCCCTGGCCGGGCGGCTGGGCCGCTCCGGGGTGGTGGGGCGCCGGAACCTGGGCAACCCCGGATCCCGGTGGCGGCCCCGGTTGGTAGGGCGGGACGCCACCCGGCACGGGCGGCGCGGCCGGGGGCGCGCCCGGCCTGAGCGGAGCCGTGCCCTCCGGCTCGATCGCCCGGGCCCAGTCGTGCGGGGGCTGCCCCGGGGCGTGGGGCGGCGGCAGTGGAGCCCCCCCTGCGTGCTGCATCCGGTGCCACTCCGTCTCGTACAGGCAACTGGCGCTGGTCGGGCGCCCGTCGGTGTGGGCGGCCCGGTGCAGAACCGTACCTCCCCCGGCCGCCACAGTGTGAACGGCCGAGGGAGGCGAGCCGTGCCCGTCAGCCGAGTTCGTCGGCCAGTTCGTCGGCGAGTGCACGCAGTGCCAGGCGGTAGGAGCCGATGCCGAAGCCCGCGACCGTGCCGGTGGCGACGGGTGCGATCACCGAGGTGTGGCGGAATTCCTCACGGGCGTACGGGTTCGAGATGTGCACCTCGATGAGCGGCGCGGTGCGCTGGGCGGCCGCGTCGCGCATTCCGTACGAATAGTGCGTGAAGGCACCCGGGTTGATGACGACCGGAATTCGACCGTCCGCGGCCTCGTGGAGCCAGCGGATCAGCTCGCCCTCGTCGTTGGTCTCGCGGACCGAGACCTCGAAGCCGAGTTCCTTGCCGAGGCCTTCGCAGACCTCTACGAGGCCCGCGTAGGTGGTGGCGCCGTACACGTCGGGCTCGCGGGAGCCCAGGCGGCCGAGGTTCGGGCCGTTGAGGACGAACACCCGCCGGGTCATGCGGAGACCTCGCCGTAGGCGGCGAGCAGCACCGCCGGGTCGGGACCCTCCAGGACGGTCGGCTTGGCGAGGCCGTCCAGGACGATGAAGCGGAGCAGGTCGCCGCGGGACTTCTTGTCCAGCTTCATGTTCTCCAGGAGCTTGGGCCACTGGTCGCCGCGGTAGGTGAGCGGAAGACCGACCGACTCCAGGATCGCACTGTGCCGGTCGGCGGTCGCGTCGTCCAACCGCCCTGCCAGACGGCCGAGTTCGGCCGCGAAGACCATGCCGACGGAGACGGCCGCGCCGTGCCGCCACTTGTAGCGCTCGTTCTTCTCGATGGCGTGCGCCAGGGTGTGGCCGTAGTTGAGGATCTCGCGCAGACCCGATTCCTTCAGGTCGCTGGAGACCACGTCGGCCTTGACGCGGATGGAGCGCTCGATGAGCTCGGCGGCGTGCGGCCCCCCGGGGGTGCGGGCGCCGGCCGGGTCGGCCTCGATGAGGTCGAGGATGACCGGGTCGGCGATGAAGCCGGCCTTGATGACCTCGGCCAGGCCCGACACGTAGTCGTTGACCGGCAGCGAGTCCAGCGCGGCCAGGTCGCACAGGACGCCGACGGGCGGGTGGAAGCAGCCCACCAGGTTCTTTCCCTCGGCCGTGTTGATGCCGGTCTTGCCGCCGACGGCCGCGTCCACCATGCCGAGCACGGTGGTCGGCACCGAGATCCAGCGCACCCCGCGCAGCCAGGTGGCCGCGACGAAGCCGGCGAGGTCGGTGGTGGCGCCGCCGCCGACGCCCACGACGACATCGGTGCGGGTGAAGCCGGACTGGCCGAGCGCCTTCCAGCAGTAGGCGGCGACCTCGGCGGTCTTGGCCTCCTCTGCGTTGGGCACCTGGATGGCGATGACCTCGTAGCCCTGGGCGTCGAGGTCCTCGCGGATCGCGTCACCGGTGCCGGCCAGGGCCTCGGGGTGGATGATCGCGACGCGCTTCGCCCGGTCGCCGATGAGTCCGGCCAGCTCGCCCAGCAGGTTGCGGCCGACGAGCACGTCGTACGGGTCCGTCCCGGCGGTGCCGCCGACCGGAATCCGGGTGGGTGCCTGCTCCGTCATGCGTCCTTCAACTCCAGTGCGTCGAGGACCGCCTGGGCGACCTCTTCGGGGGTGCGCTCGTCGGTCGCGACGACCACACGGGCGACTTCGGTGTACAGATGGCGCCGCGCGTCCATCAGCTCGCGCCACTGCCGGCGCGGGTTGACCGCGAGCAGCGGCCGGGCGGTGTTCAGGCCGACGCGCTTGACCGCCTCCTCGACGTCCATCGACAGATAGACGACGGGGTGCGGCGCGAGCAGCGCGCGGGTGTCGGCGTCGAGGATCGCGCCGCCGCCCAGCGCGAGCACGCCGGGGTGCTCGGCGAGTGCGAGCCGTACCGCGTCCCGTTCCAGGGCGCGGAAGTACGGCTCGCCGTCCTCGATGAAGATGTCCGAGATCGGGCGGCCCTCGGCGGCCACGATGTCGGCGTCGGTGTCCCGGTAGGGCGCGCCGAGCCGCTCGGCGAGCAGCGCGCCCACGGTGGACTTGCCGGAGCCCATCGGCCCGACCAGCACGACCAGGGGTGAGGTGCTCACCGGATCTGGAGGTTGTCGAGGTAGGACACGACGTTGCGACGGGTCTCGGGCACGCTGTCGCCGCCGAACTTCTCGGCGACCGCGTCCGCGAGGACGAGCGCGACCATGGCCTCGGCGACGATGCCCGCGGCCGGCACGGCACACACGTCGGAGCGCTGGTGGTGGGCCTTGGCGGCCTCGCCGGTGGCGACGTCGATGGTGGCGAGCGCGCGGGGCACGGTCGCGATCGGCTTCATCGCCGCGCGCACGCGCAGCAGTTCACCGGTGGTCAGTCCGCCCTCGGTGCCGCCGGAGCGGCCGGAGGTGCGCTTGACGCCCTCGCCGGTGTTGACGATCTCGTCGTGCGCCTGCGAGCCGGGCACCCGGGCGAGCCCGAAGCCGTCGCCGACCTCGACGCCCTTGATCGCCTGGATGCCCATGAGGGCGGCGGCGAGCCGCGCGTCCAGACGGCGGTCCCAGTGGACGTGCGAGCCGAGGCCCACGGGCACGCCGTAGGCGAGCACCTCGACGACTCCGCCGAGGGTGTCGCCGTCCTTGTGGGCCTGGTCGATCTCGGCGACCATCGCCTTCGAGGCATCCGCGTCCAGGCAGCGCACCGGGTCGGCGTCCAGCTTCTCGACGTCGGCGGGGGTCGGCAGCACGCCGTAGGGGGCCTTGGCCGCGGCCAGCTCCACCACATGGCTGACGATCTCGATGCCGGCCGTCTCCTTGAGGTAGGAGCGGGCCACCGCGCCGAGGGCGACGCGGGCCGCGGTCTCCCGGGCGCTGGCGCGCTCCAGGATCGGCCGGGCCTCGTCGAAGCCGTACTTCTGCATGCCGGCGAGGTCGGCGTGGCCGGGCCTCGGACGGGTCAGCGGGGCGTTGCGGGCCAGCTCGGCGAGGACCTCGGGGTCCACCGGGTCGGCCGACATGACCTGTTCCCACTTGGGCCATTCGGTGTTGCCCACCATGATCGCGATCGGCGAGCCCATGGACAGGCCGTGCCGTACGCCGCCGAGGAAGGTCACCTCGTCGCGCTCGAACTTCATGCGGGCGCCGCGTCCATAGCCGAGCCGCCGCCGGGCCAGGTGGTCGGCCACCATCTCCGTGGTGATCGGTACGCCGGCGGGAAGACCCTCCAGCGTCGCGACAAGTGCGGGTCCGTGGGACTCCCCCGCGGTCAGCCAGCGCAACCTGCTCAACGGTGCTCCTCGTTGCTCGCGCGTCCAGGACTACTACGGCGCCCGGGGTGCGCGGCCCTGGCCCGCCACCCCTGATCCTCCCACGTCCGAGATGGTGGGCCGGGCCCCGGTCCAGCAGACGGACTGGGACGGGGCCGGGAGCGGGCGGCCGCGCACCGTCCCGAGGTCCCGCGGGGCCGGTCGGCGAAGCGGTCTCAACGGCCCGCCAGCGCCGCCTCGCCCGCCTTGCGCATGGCGTCGAGCGGGGCGCTCGCGCAGCCCGTCATCTGCTCGACCTGGAGCACGGCCTGGTGCACAAGGAGGTCGAGCCCGCCCACCACGGCTCCCCCGCGCCTCGACCAGGCGGCCGCCAGCGCGGTCGGCCAGGGCTCGTACAGCACGTCGAAGAGGGTGCCGACGCGCTCGGGGACGGCCGCGGCGAGCGCGTCGGTGGTGCCGGCCGGGGTGGTGGCGATGACGAGCGGCGCCGCGAACGCTTCGTGCGCCCGCGACCAGTCGGCTGTGCGGACGTCGACGCCGAGCCGCTCGCCCCAGCCGCGCATCTCCTCGGCCCGGGCCTCGCTGCGTACGTACGCCGTGACCGGGCCGACGCAGATCCGGGCGAGCGCGGCAAGCGCCGAGGAGGCGGTGGCGCCGGCGCCGAGGACGGCGGCGGACTCGACCCGGGTCACCCCTTGCTCCCCCAGGGCCGCGATCATGCCGGGGATGTCGGTGTTGTCGCCCAGGCGCCGGCCGTCGTCCGTGAAGACGACGGTGTTGACCGCCTCGACGGAGGCCGCCGTCGCGCTCACCGCGTCGAGCAGCGGGATGACCGCCCGCTTCAGCGGCATCGTGAGCGAGAGACCGGCCCAGGAGGTGTCGAGCCCCGCGAAGAAGCCGGAGAGCCCTGCCTCGTCGATCTCGAACCGGTCGTAGGACCAGTGGCCGAGGCCGAGTTCGGCGTACGCGGCCCGGTGCAGGACCGGAGAGAGGGAGTGCGCGATGGGCGACCCGAGTACGGCCGCCCGTCGCGCTCCCTCACTGGCCGGACTGGGCATTGAACTCGTCCTTCAGCTTGTTGAACTCGGCCAGCGTCTTGGCGAATTCGGTCTTGTGCTTGCCGTCGGTGGCCACGAAGTACATCCAGCCCTCGCTCGTCGGGTCCAGCGCCGCGGCCATCGCCTCGCTGCCGGGGTTGCCGATCGGACCGGGGGTCAGGCCCCGCCACTTGTAGGTGTTGTACGGGTCCGGGTTGCTGTTGATCTCCGACAGGCCGATCTTGATGTTGCTCTGGTTGGTGAGGTAGTTGTACGCCGAGTCGAACTGGAGCTTCTGGTTGGTCTGGGTGTTGTCCGGCTTGAGGCGGTTGTAGACGACCTCGGACATCCTGCGGAAGTCGTCGGGCGTCTTGCCCTCGGCCTGCACCAGGCTCGCGACGGTGATGAGCTGCCAGGGGCCTTCCAGATGGAGCTTCTTGGCCTCGGCGGCCAGGTCCTGCTTGCCGTACTCGGAAGTGGCCCGGTTGACCATCTTCTTGAGCACGTCCTCGGGCTTCATGCCCTTGGCGACCGGGTAGCTCGCCGGGTAGAGGAACCCTTCCAGCGGGTCCTTGACGTTCTTGTGGTTCTTGGCCCAGTCCGGCAGACCCATGCTGTCGGCGTTCTTGAGCGCGACCTCCTTGGTGGTGCCGGAGGAGACGCCGAGCCGCTTGTCGATCTCGCCATAGACCCAGGCGTTTCGTTTGCCTTCGGGAATGATGAGGGAGTTGCGGCTGGCCGGGTTGAGCATCAGCTTGATCGCGCTGGCCGCCGACATGCCCTTCCTCAGCGTGTAGGCGCCGGCCTGGATCGTCTTGCCCTTGGGGTCGTCGTTCTGCGCCTGGACGAAGGCGTCGATGCTCTTGACGACACCGGCCTGTTTGAGGAGCTGGCCGATCTCGGAGCCGCCGGCGCCGGTCGGCACCTCGATGGTGACGCTCTCGCCTGCGCCTTCGCCCACATAGTCGGGGGCCGCGCCGAACTTCTTCTGGTAGAAGTCGTAGCCCACGTAACCGATTCCGCCGGCCCCGACCGCGAAGATCACCGCGAGGACGAGGCAGGCGCGCCCGCTCTTGCCCTTCTTCTTGGTCTTGCTCCGCCGGTCGCGGCCGCCGGTCGCCGCGCCGCGGCGGGACTCGCGCGGCTCGTCGTCGTCGCGTTCGCTGTCGTCAACACCGGTGAAGAACGGGTGGTTCTCCTCCTGCGGTTCGGCGTTCCACTCGTGGCCCTGCTCGGGCACCTCGGGCACGGTGGGGGCCTGCCGCTGACCGGGCGGCTGCGGCGGCGGATACGCCTCCGCCGTGCCGTAGGGGTCATGGCTCTCGTCGGCGTAGCCGTTGAGATACGGGTCCGGCTGCTGGCCCGCGTACGGCATCGCGGCCTGCCGACCGGTGGCGTCCCAGCCCCCGTCGTAGTGCTGCGGCTGCTGCGGCGGGGCCGCGTACTGCTGCGCGTACTGCTGCTGGGGGTAGCCCTGTTGGGGCTGTTCGACGTAGCCCTGCTGCTCGGCGTAGTGCGGCTGCGGCTGCGCCTCGGGGTAGGGCTGCTGCCCGTACGGGTCCTGCGACTGCTGCGGGTAGTACTGCTGCTGGTACTGCTCCTGCTGCTGGTGGCCGTCGTGCGAAGCCTGACCGGAGGCAGCCTGCTGCGCTCCCCACCCCTGGTCCCCGAAGAGGGGGTCCTCTGGGTGCCACGGTTCGGAGCCTTGGCCCCGGCCATACTCAGTCATCGGTCCCCTAGAGCCGCGAGGCATCCGGACGGTCCGCCTCTTTTGCTGTGCGGTGACTGTTCGAATGCCTCCGCATCGGCCGGAACGTTACCGTATCGCGATCAGATAACCACTTCGACGCCTTCGCCCGGAGCGTTACCTGACACCCGTTCGGCCTCAAGCGCGTTCTGAAGGATGATCACGGCGGCTGCCTGGTCGATGACGGAACGTCCCTTCTTGGACTTCACCCCCGAGGCGCGCAGTCCCTGCGTGGCGGTCACCGTCGTCATCCGCTCGTCCACGAGCCGCACGCCGATCGGGGCGATGCCGCGCGCCAGCTGCTGGGTGAAGACGCGGACCTTGGCGGCCGCCGGGCCCTCGCCCCCGTTGAGGGAGCGGGGCAGTCCGACGATCACCTCGATCGGCTCGTACTCCTCGACGAGTTGGCGCAGCCGCCGGTGGGCGGCCGGGACATCGCGGCCCGGCACGGTCTCCACCGGCGTGGCGAGCACCCCGTCGGGGTCGCACGAGGCGACCCCGATGCGTGCGTCCCCGACATCGATCGCGAGTCGGCGTCCTCGTCTCATCGGGCACCTGCCCGATGGTTCGCTTCTCCGACCGCGCGGCGCGCGGCCGCGGTCATCGTCGTCGGCCGCGGCCCGGCTGCCGCGCGGTCGTCGCTCACGAGGTCTCGGCGACCTGGCGCTCGACGGCGTCGATGGCGTCGCCGATCGCGTCCGGGTGCTGGCCGCCGCCCTGGGCGACGTCCGGCTTGCCGCCGCCTCCGCCACCGAGGGTCTTCGCCGCGGTGCGGACCAGCTCGCCGGCCTTGAGACCGCGCTCGCGGGCGGCCTCGTTGGTGGCGATGACCGTCACCGGACGGCCGTTGGCGGTGGTGAACAGGGCGACGACCGCCGGGCGGTCGCCCGGGATGCGGCCGCGCACGTCCAGGACGAGCTTGCGCAGGTCGTCGGCGGAGGTGCCGTCCGGCACCTGTCCGGTGACGAGCGCGGTGCCGCGGATGTCCTTGGCGGAGTCGACCAGACCGGCGGCGGCCTGGAGGACCTTCTCCGCGCGGAACTTCTCGATCTCCTTCTCGGCGTCCTTCAGCTTGCCGAGCATGGCGGAGATCTTCTCCGGGAGCTCCTCGGAACGTCCCTTGACCAGCTCCTGGAGCTGGGCGACGACGGTGTGCTCGCGGGCCAGGAAGTTGTACGCGTCGACGCCGACCAGGGCCTCGATGCGGCGTACCCCGGAGCCGATGGACGACTCGCCGAGCAGCTTCACCAGGCCCAGCTGGGCGGTGTTGTGGACGTGGGTGCCGCCGCACAGCTCCTTGGAGAAGTCGCCGATGGTGACCACGCGCACCCGCTCGCCGTACTTCTCGCCGAACTCGGCGATGGCGCCCTGCTTCTTGGCCTCGTCGATCGACATGACCTCGGCCTGCACGTCGAGTTCGCGGGCGAGGACCTCGTTGATCTTCTGCTCGACATCGGTGAGGACCGTGCCGGGAACGGCGGCGGGCGAGCCGAAGTCGAAGCGGAAGCGGCCCGGCGAGTTCTCGGAGCCGGCCTGGGCGGCCGTCGGGCCGAGCGCGTCGCGCAGCGCCTGGTGGGTGAGGTGGGTGGCGGAGTGGGCACGCGCGATGGCGCGGCGGCGCTTGGTGTCGATGGCGGCGTACGCGGACGCGCCGACCGTCACCTCGCCGACCTGGACGACGCCCTTGTGCACATGGACGCCGGGGACCGGCTTCTGCACGTCGCGGACCTCGATGACCGCGCCGCTGTCGAGCTTGATGCGGCCCTGGTCGGCGAGCTGGCCACCGCCCTCGGCGTAGAACGGCGAGCGGTCGAGGACGACCTCGACCTCGTCGCCCTCGGTCGCGGCGGGCGAGGGCACACCGTCGACGAGGAGGCCGACGATGGTCGACTCGTTCTCGGTGGCGGTGTAGCCGGTGAAGTCGGTGGCGCCGGAGGCGTCGGCCACCTCGCGGTAGGCGGACAGGTCGGCGTGACCGGTCTTCTTGGCGCGGGCGTCGGCCTTGGCCTGGTCGCGCTGCTGCTTCATCAGGCGGCGGAAGCCGTCCTCATCCACGGACAGGCCCTGTTCGGCGGCCATCTCCAGGGTGAGGTCGATCGGGAAGCCCCAGGTGTCGTGGAGCAGGAACGCCTTGTCGCCGGCCAGGACCGTGCCACCGGTGGCCTTGGTCTCGGTGATGGCGGTGTCCAGGATGTTGGTGCCGCCGCGCAGCGCCTTGAGGAAGGCGGCCTCCTCGGCGAGCGCGACCGTCTCGATGCGCTTGCGGTCGGTGACGAGCTCCGGGTACTGCTGGCCCATCGTCTTGATGACGACGTCGATCAGTTCCTGAACGACGGGACCGGTGGCGCCCATGAGACGCATGTTGCGGATGGCGCGGCGCATGATGCGGCGCAGCACATAGCCGCGGCCCTCGTTGCCGGGGGTCACGCCGTCGCCGATGAGCATCACGGAGGTGCGGATGTGGTCGGCGACCACACGCATCGAGACGTCCGACTCGTGCTTGTCGCCGTAGCGCACACCGGTCAGCTCGGTGGCCTTGTCCATGACGACGCGCAGGGTGTCGGTCTCGTACATGTTCTGCACGCCCTGCAGGATCATCGCGAGGCGTTCGAGGCCGAGGCCGGTGTCGATGTTCTGCGAGGGGAGGTCACCCAGGATCGGGAAGTCCTCCTTGCCGTCGCCGGCGCCGCGCTCGTACTGCATGAAGACCAGGTTCCAGATCTCCACATACCGCTCGTCGTTGACGGCCGGGCCGCCCTCGGCGCCGAACTCGGGGCCGCGGTCGTAGTTGATCTCGGAGCAGGGCCCGCACGGTCCGGGCACGCCCATGGACCAGAAGTTGTCCTTCTTGCCCAGGCGCTGGATGCGCTCCTTGGGCACGCCGACGACCTCGTGCCAGATGCGCTCGGCCTCGTCGTCGTCCAGGTAGACGGTGATCCAGAGCTTCTCGGGCTCCAGGCCGTAGCCGCCGTCCGCCACGGAGCTGGTGAGCAGCTCCCAGGCGTACGTGATGGCGCCTTCCTTGAAGTAGTCCCCGAAGGAGAAGTTGCCGCACATCTGGAAGAACGTGCCGTGCCGGGTGGTCTTGCCGACCTCTTCGATGTCCGGCGTCCGCACGCACTTCTGCACGCTGGTGGCGCGCGGGGCGGGCGGCTTGGTCTCACCCAGGAAGTACGGCTTGAAGGGGACCATGCCCGCGTTGACGAGCAGCAGAGTCGGGTCGTCCGCGATGAGCGACGCCGAAGGGACGACGGTGTGGCCGCGCTCCTCGAAGAAGCTCAGCCAGCGGCGGCGAATCTCGGCCGACTCCATCAGTGGTCCTCATTCCGGTCGTACGAATGCTTGGTGTGCGGGTGCTGCTGCTTGGTGTGCTGCTGTGAAGGGGTCTCGAGGGCGACGAGGCGGCGCTGCGCGGGCAGTTCGCGCGGCTCGCTCCCGTCGATGCCCAGGACGTCGTTGAGTTCGGCCTCGCGCTGTGCCATGCCGGACTTGATGTCGAGGGCGAAGTCCTTGAGCCGGTGGCCGGCTTCGACCGCCTTGTCGGCGGTGCGCGCGGCCAGGCTCTCCGGGGTGAGCTGTTTCAGCTTCCGGTTGACCTTGGTGGTGGCCCAGACCCCGGCGGCCGCGCCCGCGGTGAACCAGAACGTACGGCGGAACATCGCAGCGTCAGCCCTTTCGCTTCGAGCGCCGCGCGGGGGGCACGGTCCGCCCGACGATCACGGTACGTCGTGCCGACTTGGCGGGCACATCGGCCGGGGCGGCGCCCTTGCGCCCGATCGCCCGGCGCACCCCGTACCCGAACGCGGCCACCTTCACCAGCGGGCCGCCGAAGGTGGAGGCCACGGTGGTGGAGAGCGCGGACGCGTTGGAGGTGACCTCCTGGACGTCGGAGGCGATGGCGTCGACCCGGTCGAGCTGGGTCTGCGCGGAGCGCACCGCGACGGAGGCGTCCGCGAGCAGCGGGACGGCCTGGTCCGTCACCTCCGCCACCAGCTTGGTCGTCGCCCTCAGCGTCTGGGCCAGCCTCACGAGAACGACCGCGAGGAAGGACACCAGGATCGCCCAGAAGACGGCCACCAGGATCCCGGCCACCTCTCCACCGGACACTTGCACCGCTCCCCGCAACCCGTCGGAACCCGAAAACCTCGAAAACCTCGAAAAAAGGTGTCCTACGAGCCTATCGCGCCGCCGATGGCTTCCCGTACCGCGTTCCCCGCCGCCACAAGCGGAGTTGCGCAAGCCGATTGTACGCAGTGCATACCCTTGAGTACGCTGCGTGTTCCATGCGCTCCCATCTGCCCGCAGAGTTGAACCGCTTCGTCGGGCGAGACCGAGAACTGGCCCGGGTGGACCGGCTGCTCCGCGAGGCGCGCCTGGTCACCGTGACCGGCGTCGGCGGGGTGGGCAAGACCCGTCTCGCGCTGCGGGCCGCGGCCACCGCGGCGGAGCAGGAACGCTACTGCGACGGCGTCCGACTGGTCGAGCTGTCCTCGCTGAACGACCCCGCCCTCCTCGACCACGCCGTCGTCGAGGCGCTGGGCCTGACCGACCACACGGCGAGAGCGCCGCGCCGGCTGCTCCTTGACCACCTCGCGGAGCGTGAACTCCTGCTGGTGCTCGACGGGTTCGAGCAGCTGGTGGCGGACTGCGCCGAGCTGGTGCGGGATCTCTTGCGGAGCTGCCCGCGTCTGCGGGTCCTGGCCGCCGGGCGGCTGCCGCTCAGGATCGAGGGCGAGCGGATGTTCACGCTGGCGCCCATGAACGAGCGGGACGCGCTGCTTCTGTTCACCGAGCGGGCGGCCGACTCCCGGGGCGGCGAGCGGCCGACCGAGGGGCACGAGGCGGCCGCCGCCGAGCTGTGCCGGCGTCTCGACGGGATTCCGCTGGCCCTGGAGCTGGCGGCCGGGCGTCTTGGCACGCTGTCGGTCGAGCAGTTGCTGCGCCGCCTGGACGACCGGTTCCGGCTGCTCACCGGAGGCGGGCGGGGGGTGCTGCCCCGCCACCAGACGCTGCGTACGACCATCGGCTGGAGCCATGAACTGTGCACGGGGGCGCAGCGGTTGCTGTGGGCGCGGCTCTCGGTGTTCGCGGGCGCCTTCGATCTGGAGGCCGTCGAGTACATCTGCGTGGGCCCCGATCTGCCGCAGCAGGACGTGCTGGACGTCCTCGGCGAGCTGCTCGACCAGTCGGTGGTGGTGCGTGAGGACGGCGCGGGCGGCATCCGCTACCGGCTGCTCGACACGGTCCGCGAGTACGGCGCCGAGTGGCTGACGGCGATGGGCGACGAGGAGCGGCTGCACCGGCGCCATCGCGACTGGTACCTGGGGCTCGCCACCTGGTGCGAGCTGGACTGGTTCAGTCCGCGCCAGGCCGAGGTGGCGGCCCGGGTGGAGGGCGAACTGCCCAACTTGCGTGCCGCGATGGAGTTTTCGCTGGCCTCTCCCGAGGACGCGCACCTCGCCCAGTACCTGGCGGGCACGCTCTGGTTCTACTGGGCCGGCTGCGGGCGGCTCGCAGAGGGCCGGCACTGGCTGACCCAGGTCCTGGACGCCGAGAGCGAGCACGACAGTTCACGGCTCAAGGCGCTGTGGGTGCTCGGCTATGTGGCGGTGCTCCAGGGCGACGCGGTGGCGGCGATCGCCGCGTTGCAGGAGTGCCGCGAGGAGGCCGAGCTGCGTGGCGACGCGGTCGCCGTGGCGTACGCGGTGCACCGCTCCGGGTGTCTGGCGCTGGTCACCGACGACATGCCGCGCGCCGAGGAGTTGCTGCGCGAGGCCCTCGCCGGGTACGAGGAGGTCGGCGAGCTCAACAGCAATGTGCTGATGGGCCGGGTCGAGATGGCGATGGCGGTGGGCTTCAGGGGCCGGCTGGACGAGGCGGTCTCGGTCTGCGAGCACGTCGTGGAGGTCTGCGAGGAGCACGGCGAGCGCTGGGCGCGCGCCTATGCGCTGTACGTCCTGGCCTACGCGGCCTGGTACGCCGGTGATCCGGCCCGCGCGCGCACCTTGCTGCGCGAGACCCTCGCCGTCAGTCACACCTTCCACGACCTGGTCGGCACGGTGCTCACCCTGGAGATGCTGGCGCTGGTCGAGGTGGACGCCGGGGACCCGGCGGAGGCGGCCGTGCTCCAGGGCGCGGCCGAGCGGATCTGGCCCTCGGTGGGGCTGCCCCTGTTCGGTTCGGCGTACTTCTACGCCGCGCACGTGCTCTGCGAGGAGCGGACGCGGGAGCGACTGGGTGACGCGGCGTACGAGGAGCACCGGCGGCGCGGCGCCCGGATCGAGACGGAGGTCGCGGTGGCGCGGGCACTCGGAGGAGGCCAAGAGGCCGACGACGTACGGGAGTTGCCGTCCGCGCGCGAGGGGCAGCAGCCCGAGGGCCCCGCACATGCGGAAGCCCGCCGCCTCCCGCTCCGTGCGGAGCGGGGGGACGGCGGGCTGAAGCGCTGAGGCTCCGGAGTTACGCCTGGATCAGCGGGCGTAGTACTCGACGACGAGCTGCTCGTCGCAGATGACCGGGATTTCCTTGCGGTTCGGGTCGCGGTCCAGGCGGAAGGCCAGGGCCTTCAGGTTCACCTGGAGGTAGCGCGGGGTCTCGCCCTCGCCGGCGTAGCCACCCTCGCGGGCGACCTGGAAGGGGACCTTCTCGCGGCTGCGCTCGCGGACGGTCACGACGTCGTCCGGACGGACGCGGAACGACGGCTTGTCGACCTTGCCACCGTTGACCTGGATGTGACCGTGCACGACCATCTGGCGGGCCTGGTAGATGGTGCGGGCGATGCCCGAACGCAGGACCAGGGCGTCGAGGCGACGCTCGAGCTCGACGACCAGCGCCTCGCCCGTCTTGCCCTCGGCCTTCTTGGCGCGGTCGTAGGCACGCGCCATCTGGCGCTCGCTGATGTCGTACTGGGCGCGCAGACGCTGCTTCTCGAGCAGACGGACCTTGTAGTCCGAGTTCTGCTTGCGGCCACGGCCGTGCTCGCCCGGCGGGTAGGGGCGGGCCTCGAAGTACTTGACGGCCTTCGGCGTCAGCGCGATGCCGAGCGCACGAGACTTCTTGACCTTGGGACGCGACTGGTTAGGCACGTTCTCCAAACCTCCATGGTTGGGTTAGGTTAGGCTCACCTTACTCAAGGAGATCGCATGTCGCGTCCGGGGAACACCAGTCACATCACGGACAACACGAAGAAGGCCGGCCAAACGCCGCTTTCGCGGGAGGCCGACTCTCCCGGCTCCGCTGGAGCCGGGCACGTGACGGAGGTCCGATCAGATCGTGGTCAGCCGCGTCCCAGCGGACTTGAAATCGCGCGGATGCCGTCAGCAGCCGAGCGCACACGAACTCTCGTACAGAGTACCTGCTCGGCGGTGCTGCTCGTACCGGGCCCCCGGGGCGCCCGCCCGGAGCAGCTCCTGACCGGCGAACGGGGCGTCGGTCCCGACGGGGATCTGTTCCTCGTCCTGCCCGCCCGTTCCCCGGCGGGCAGGGCCGCCGAGGGCGCACCGGACGACGAGGTCCCGGCGGTCCTGGAGCTCACGGATGTGGCCCCGGTCTCCGTTCCTCACCGTATCCGGGGCCGGGCCTGGATCTCCGGGCGGCTGACCCCGGTGCCCGGGCAGGCGGGGCCCGGGCAGGTGATGCTGCGCCTCACGGTGGGCGAGGCCTCCGTGGACGACCTGTGGGGCGCGGCCACGGTGGACCGGCGGGACTTCGCCCTGGCCGCGCCCGATCCGCTGGTGCGGTACGAGACCGAGCTCCTCCAGCACCTCGCCTCCGCCCACGGTGAGCAACTCGGGCTGCTGTGCGGGCTCGTGGAACGGGAAGGAGTGGAGCGGGTCACTCCGCTGGCACTCGACCGCTTCGGGCTGCGGGTCCGTTTCGGCGGGAGCGACGGCCACACCTTCGACGCCCGCTTCGACTTCCCCGAGCCGGTGACCGACATCACGGCGCTGCGCCGCGCGATGCACCAGCTCTTCGAGGCCGCGGGCGGCTAGGCACGGCCGCCCGCGCTCCCCCCGTGAGACTCCCCTGTAGAAACCGAAAAAGGGGTCAGTCCCCGTCCCTGCCCAGGCGCTCGCGCACCTTCTCCACCACGTCCGCGTACCGCGCCTCCGCGCCGTACCGCGTCGGCTCGTAGTAGCGCTTGTCCGCCACCGCGTCCGGCGCGTACTGCTGGGAGGCGATCGCGCCCGGCACGTCGTGCGGGTAGATATAGCCCTGCGCGTGGCCCAGCTTGGCCGCGCCCTTGTAGTGGCCGTCGCGCAGATGGGGCGGGACGGGGCCGGCAAGCCCCGCCCGGACGTCCGCCATCGCGGCGCCGATCGCGGTCGTCGCCGAGTTGGACTTCGGGGCCAGCGCCAGCGCGATCGTGGCGTGGCTCAGGGTCAGGGCCGCCTCGGGGAAGCCGATGAGGGCGACGGCCTGCGCGGCCGCGACCGCGGTGGGCAGCGCCGTCGGGTCGGCCAGGCCGATGTCCTCGCTCGCGGAGATGATCAGGCGTCGCGCGATGAAGCGGGGATCCTCGCCCGCCTCGATCATGCGGGCCAGATAGTGCAGGGCCGCGTCCACGTCCGAGCCGCGGATCGACTTGATCAGCGCGCTCGCCACGTCGTAGTGCTGGTCGCCACCCTTGTCGTACGTCACCGCCGCCCGGTCGACGGTCTCCTCCAGGGTCTGGAGCGTGATCTCCTGCTCCGACTTGGCGAGCGCCGAACCGGCCGCCGCCTCCAGGGCGGTCAGGGCGCGCCGGGCGTCACCCCCCGCGATGCGCAGCAGATGCGCCTCGGCGTCCGAGGGCAGGGTGACGGCGGACCCGAGGCCCCGCTCCTCGGTGAGCGCCCGCCGGACCAGGGCGCGCAGGTCGTCGTCCGTGAGCGGTTCGAGGGTGAGCAGCAGGGAGCGCGAGAGCAGGGGGGAGATCACCGAGAAGTACGGGTTCTCGGTGGTCGCCGCGATCAGGGTGACCCAGCGGTTCTCGACGGCGGGGAGCAGCGAGTCCTGCTGGGCCTTGGAGAAGCGGTGGATCTCGTCGAGGAAGAGGACGGTCTCCTTGCCGAAGCCGCCGATGGCGCGGCGGGCGCCGTCGATGACCGCGCGGACCTCCTTGACGCCCGCGGTGATCGCCGAGAGCTCCACGAACCGCTTGTTGGTGGCCTTGGACACCACATACGCGAGCGTCGTCTTTCCCGTGCCGGGCGGACCCCACAGGATCACCGAGGACGGGCCGGCCGGGCCGCCCGCCCCCTCCCCCACCAGGCGCCGCAGGGGCGAGCCCTGCTTCAGGAGGTGCTGCTGGCCGACCACCTCGTCGAGGACGCGCGGACGCATCCGTACGGCCAGAGGGCTGCCCGCCGGGTCTTTCTCCTGGCGGTCCTCTGCGGCTGCGGTAAACAGGTCGGGTTCCACGTCAACGAGCCTATGGCACACCACTGACAACGCGGCCCGGCCTGCGCGAACGCGGGCCGGGCCGGGAGGGAAGGAGGCGGGGGGGGCGGGTCAGCTCGTCCAGAAGTCCCACCAGCGGGTCAGGATCAGCATGCCGATGATCCCGACGTGCAGCACCGGCAGCACCCAGGTGAACTCGGACAGCAGGTTCTTGGCCCAGCGCGGCGCGGGCAGCAGCCCCTTGCGGAGGTTGAACGACGTCACGTACCAGAACATGAAGATGGTGGCGACCCACGCCAGGCAGCACCACAGGCACAGCGAGTTGATCCGGTACAGCGACTCGAACTGGAGCCAGCTCACGAAGCCGACGCCGAACAGCGTGCCCGCGTTGAACGTCAGCCAGTACCAGCGGCGGAAGCGGGCACCCGCCAGGATGCTCATGCCGACGCAGACCACCATGCCGTAGGCGACCAGACCCAGCATCGGGTTGGGGAAGCCGAAGGCCGCCGCCTGGTCGCTCTTCATGATGTTGCCGCAGGACACCACGGGGTTGAGGCTGCACCCCGGCACGAAGTTCGGGTTCTCCAGCAGCTTGAACTTGTCGAGCGTGATGACCCAGGCCGCCACCAGCCCGGCCACGCCGGTGATGACGAGCAGCCAGGCGAAGGCGCGGCTGCCGCCGATCGCTCCCTTGCCGCTCACCTCGCGGTGGCCGGAGTCGGAGGAGACGTCGTCAAGTGTTGTGGTCATAGCTCCGGTCCGTCATCCCGTCTAGGTGATCGCCTGTGCTGCCGCCGCCTCATTCTGCCGCACGGGGAGCACTGTCCACCGTTCGATGGACATAAGGAGGTACGCACGGGGGGCCCTGAACCGCGGGCTCCGCGCGAGGCTCTTTGCCATGACAGCACTGGCGGTTGATGTACGCGGCCTTCGCAAGCAGTACGGCGAGGTCAGCGCGGTCGACGGACTGGACCTCGGGATCCGGCACGGAGAGGTCTTCGGCATCCTCGGCCCGAACGGGGCCGGCAAGAGCACCACCGTGGAGATCCTCCAGGGGCACCGCGACCGGGACGGCGGCGAGGTGACCGTCCTCGGGGCCGACCCGGCGACCGCGGGGCGCGCCTGGCGCTCCCGGGTGGGCATCGTGTGGCAGGACGAGTCGGCGCCCGCCGAACTCACGGTCCGCGAGACCGTGCACCACTTCGCCCGCTACTACCCGAGGCCGCGCGACCCCGAGGAGGTCATCGCGCTGGTCGGCCTCGAAGCCAAGGCCTCGGCCCGGGTCAAGGGGCTCTCGGGCGGGCAGCGGCGGCGCCTGGACGTGGCGCTCGGCGTGATCGGCGGTCCCGAGCTGCTGCTCCTGGACGAGCCGACGACCGGCTTCGACCCGGCGGCCCGCCGCCAGTTCTGGGAGCTGATCCGGCGGCTCGCGGCGGAGGGCACCACCATCGTGCTGACCACGCACTACCTGGAGGAGGCGGAGGCACTGGCCGACCGGCTCGCGGTGATCGCGGGCGGCCGGGTCGTCGCCGAGGGCGAGCCCGCCGCGCTGCGCCAGAGCCTCGGCACCGGCGCCACCGTCGAGTGGACCGATTCCGGCGGTGTCCCGCGCAGCGTGCGCACCGAGACGCCGACCCGCACCGTCGCCGAGCTGATGCACCGCTTCGACGGCGAGATACCCGGCCTCAAGATCGGCCGCCCCACCCTCGAGGACGTCTATCTGCGGCTCACCGGCCAGCTGGACCCGCAGCAGGAGGAAGCACGATGACCACCGCCGACACCCTCGCCCCCGCCCGCACCGGCGAACCCGAACTGCCCGGCGTCTGGTCCCTGGGACTGCGGCGCGGCGCCCTGGAGATCCGGCAGTTCGTCCGCCAGCGGGACCAGGTGATCTTCACCTTCGCCTTCCCGGTCGTCTTCCTCGCCCTGTTCGCCTCGATCTTCAGCGGCCGGGTCGAGAACGCCGGGATCACCGCCTCCCAGCTCTACGCCGCCGGAATGATCGCAGCGGGGATCATGTCGGTCAGCTTCCAGTCGCTCGGCATCTCCATCGCCATCGAACGGGACGAGAAGGTGCTGCGCCGGCTGCGCGGCACACCGATGCCACCGGCCGCGTACTTCCTCGGCAAGGTCTGGCTCGTGCTGGCCACCGGTGTCGCCGAGACGGCCGTGCTGCTCCTGTTCGGCTCCACCCTGTTCGATCTGGACCTGCCGAGCACGGCGGCCAAGTGGTTCGACTTCTCCTGGATCTTCGTTCTGGGCATCACCGGCTGCGCCCTGCTCGGGATCGCGATCAGCAGTCTGCCCAGGTCGGGCAAGAGCGCGAGCTCGGTGGTCGTGCTGCCGTTCCTGGTCCTCCAGTTCATCTCCGGCGTCTACATTCCGGTGGGCACCGTGCCCGACTGGCTGCTGAACATCAGCGCGTTCTTCCCGCTGAAGTGGATGTGTCAGGGCTTTCGCGGGGTGTTCCTGCCGGAGTCCGCCTCGGTGCTCGAACAGGCGGGGAGCTGGGAGTTCGGACGGATCGCGCTGGTGCTCGGCGCCTGGTGCATCGGAGGATTGGCGCTGTGTCTGATGACCTTCAGGTGGAAGAGCCGTCGCGACGGCTGACGGAGTTCGCGGCCGCGGCGGGAGCGCGCGACACCCATGTGTGGGACCGCTCGTTCCTGCCGTGGGACGCCTACTTCGCGGTGGTGTGGCTGGCCACGGCGGTCTTCGTGCTCGGCGCCGACCTCCCCTCGCTGCCGTACCGGATCACCGCGGTGGCGCTGATGTCGCTGCTGATCCCGTGGTACCTGCGGGCCGGGCGGCCCGCCATGCTCAGCGACGGGGCCGACGAGCGGCAGTCCCTGCGCTACGTCGTGGCCTCGGTGGTGATCTTCCTGCCGCCCGCCTTCCTGGTCGGCGAGACCCGGCTGATCACCTTCGCGCTCGCACCGCCCTGCTTCATGCTGCTGCCGCTGCGCAGGGCGATGGTCACCATGGCGGTCGTGAACGTGGTGCCCGTGGCGGGCTGGGCGCTGATCTGGCGGCCCGGGTCCCAGGTGGTCTTCTTCAACTCGGTCTTCGCGGTGGCCACCCTCGCCTTCTCCGGGTTCTTCGGGGCCTGGGTCATCCGGATCATCGAGCAGAGCAAGGAACGGGCTTCCCTGATCGGCGAGTTGGAGCACAGCCGGGAGGAGGTGGCCCGGCTCTCCGCGGAGCGCGGCGCGCTCACCGAGCGGGAGCGGATGTCGAGGGAGATCCACGACACCCTCGCACAGGGCTTCACCAGCGTGCTGATGCTGGTGCAGGCCGTCCAGTCGGAACTGGACCACGATGTTCCGCTGGCCCGCCGCCATCTCGACCTCATGGAGTCCACCGCCCGCCAGAACCTCGCGGAGGCCCGGGCCCTGGTCGCCGGGGGCGCCCCCGCCGACCTGGACGGCGGTTCCCTGCCCGACGCGGTACGCCGCCTGACCGCCCGGCACGAGTCGCCCGCCGTCCTCGAAGTGACGGGCGCCGTAAGGGAGTTGCCCGCCCCGCTCGAAGTGGTCGCGCTGCGCTCCTGCCAGGAGGCGCTCTCCAACGCCCGCAAGCACGCGGGCCCCGGGGCGCCGGTGCGGCTCTCGCTCGCATACGGTGAGGCCGAGTTGACCGTGTCCATACGGGACGAGGGCGACGGCTTCGACCTCTCGGCGCCGCGTGCCGGCTACGGCCTGGCCGGGCTGCGGGCGCGGGCCGCCGAGGTGGGCGGCACCGCCGAGGTCCGCAGCGCGCCGGGCGAGGGCACCACGGTCGGCGTCCACCTGCCCGTCCCCGCCCCGCCCCCGAGGAGCCCTTCGTGATCCGCATCCTGCTCGCCGACGACCATCCGGTGGTACGGGAGGGCCTGCGCGGGATGCTCGCGGCCGAGCCCGACCTGGAGGTGGTGGCCGACGCCGCCAACGGCCCGCAGGCCGAGGCCCTGTGCGCCGAACTGAGGCCGGACATCGTGCTGATGGACCTGCGGATGCCGGGCGGCGACGGGGTGGAGTCGATCGGGCGCCTCACCGCGTCGGGGCTTCCGTGCCGGGTGATCGTCCTGACGACGTACGAAACGGACCGGGACATTCTGCGGGCCGTCGAGGCGGGGGCGGCCGGCTATCTGCTCAAGGACCTGGCCCGGGGCGAGCTGGCCCAGGCGGTGCGGGCGGCCGCGCGGGGCGAGACGGTCCTCGCGCCCTCGGTCGCGGCCCGCCTCGTCGACCAGCTCCGCGCCCGCCCGGAGCGGCCCCGGCTCTCCGACCGCGAGGTGGCGGTGCTGCGGCTGGTGGCCGAGGGGTGCACGAATGCCGAGATCGGCCGGCGGTTGTTCGTCGCGGAGTCGACGGTGAAGACCCATGTGGTGCGGATCTTCGGCAAGTTGGGGGTGGACGACCGCACGGCGGCGGTGACGCGAGCGATGTCCCTGGACCTGCTGTAACCCCGGCCCACCCAGGCAGGGGCTCCGCCCCCCGCACCCCCGCATCGCTCCTCAAGGGCGCTCGTCCTCAAACGCCGGACGGGCTGAAGGTGCCCGGCACCGGCAGGGGCTCCGCCCCCGCACCCCCGTTCGCCCCTGAACGGCGCTCGTCCTCAAACTCCCCCAAGGCCTTAAGGGCCAGGGGGACCCCCATGACGGGCTGAGGTGTCCCCCACTGGCCGGCACCGAGTAGCCAGGGGCGCGAGGAACAGCGCGAAACGCGACCACGACCCGCAGCCCGAAGGGCCTTGAGGGGCGCGGGGAACTGCGCGAAAAGCGACCACGGCCCGCACACGGCCGCGGGTTCAGGGGCGCGGGGAACTGCGCGACCAGCCACCTGCGGCCCGAGGCCGAAAACGGGTTTCCAGGGGCGCGAGGAACTGCGCGAAAAGCGACCACGGCCCGCACACGAACAGCGTCCCCGAGGCACCGCGCGGGCGGGCCCGCAACCCGGGGGCGGGCGATGGCCCGGGGCGGGGGTGGCCCACCCTCGGGACGGCCACCCCCGGCCCACCGTCAGGCCAGACGCTCCCGGACCGCGTCCACGATCGCGTCCAGCGCCACCGGCCCCTGCTCCCCCGACTCCATGTCCTTGAGCTGGACCACACCCTCCGCGAGGTCACGCTCGCCCGCGACCAGGGTGAAGCGCGCACCCGAGCGGTTCGCGTTCTTCATCGCGCCCTTCAGGCCCTTGCCCCCGAACGCGAAGTCCGCCGCGATGCCGGCCCGGCGCAGCTCCATCACCTTGGTGAAGAGCACGCGCCGCGCCTCCTCGCCGAGCGGAACCGCGAACACGCTGGTCGTGGAGGGCAGTTCGAGAGTGACGCCCTCGGCCTCCAGCGCCAGGACCGTACGGTCGACGCCCAGCGCCCAGCCCACCGACGGCAGCGCGGGGCCGCCGATCATCTCGGACAGGCCGTCGTAGCGGCCGCCACCGCCCACCGCGGACTGCGAGCCCAGACCGTCGTGGACGAACTCGAACGTCGTGCGCGTGTAGTAGTCCAGGCCGCGCACGAGCCGCCCGTCGTCCTCGAAGGCCACGCCCTGCGCGGTGAGCAGGTCGCGCACCTCCTCGTGGTACGCCTTGCAGGCGTCGCACAGGTAGTCGCGCAGGAGCGGGGCCCCGGCGAGCTGCTTCTGGACCGCCTCCCGCTTGTCGTCGAGCACCCGCAAGGGGTTGATCTCGGCCCGCCGCAGGGTGTCCTCGTCGAGGTCGAGCCCGCGCAGGAAGTCCTGGAGCGCGGCACGGTAGACCGGGCGGCACTCCTTGTCGCCGAGCGAGTTCAGCAGGATGCGGAAGTTCCGCAGACCGAGCGAGCGGTACGCGTCGTTGGCCAGGACGATCAGCTCGGCGTCCAGCGCCGGGTCCTCCGCGCCGATCGCCTCGGCACCCACCTGCGAGAAGTGCCTGTACCGGCCCTTCTGCGGGCGCTCGTAGCGGTAGTACGAGCCGGAGTACCAGAGCTTGACGGGGAGGTTGCCCGCCTTGTGGAGGTTGGCCTCCAGGGCCGCGCGCAGCACGGAGGCGGTGCCCTCGGGGCGCAGCGCGAGCCTGTCGCCGCCCTTGGTCTCGAAGGCGTACATCTCCTTCGTGACGATGTCGGTGGACTCGCCGACCCCGCGCGCGAAGAGCTCGACGTTCTCGAAGCCCGGAGTCTCGATGTAGCCGTAGCCCGACCGCTTCAGCGGCGCCGCGATGGCCTCGCGCACGGCGAGGAAGCGGGCCGAATCCGGCGGGATCAGGTCGTAGGTGCCCTTGGGGGCCTGGAAGGTACTCATGGAAAGGCTTCTCGTCACATTCCTCGTCGGGGAGAGGCGGTCTGCTCTCCCTGGCCCGCGGCCACCTGCCGCAGATACGGGTTGGTGGCGCGCTCCTGGCCGATGGTGGTCTGGGAGCCGTGGCCGGACAGCACCACGGTCGAGTCGTCGAGCGGCAGGCACACACGGCCCAGCGACTCGAGGAGCTCGGCGTGGCTGCCGCCGGGCAGGTCGGTGCGTCCGACGGAGCCGGCGAAGAGCAGGTCGCCCGAGAACAGGATCGGAGGAATGTCCTCCGCCTCGGGCAGCCCGAACGTCACCGACCCCCTGGTATGGCCGGGCGCGTGCGACACGGTCAGCTCCATCCCGGCCAGCGCCAGCTTGGCGCCGTCGGTCAGCTCCTTGACGTCGTCCGGCTCCCCCACCGTCAGATCGCCCATCAGCTGCGCGCCGAAGGCGCGGCCGAGGGCCTTCTCCGGGTCGCTCATCATGTAGCGGTCCTCGGGGTGGATCCAGGCGGGTACGTCGTGGGCTCCGCAGACCGGGACGACCGAGGCGCAGTGGTCGATGTGGCCGTGGGTGAGGACGACGGCGACGGGCTTGAGCCGATGCTTCTTCAGCGTTTCCTCGACGCCCTGGGCGGCCTGGTGGCCGGGGTCGATGATCACGCATTCCTCGCCTGCGGCGGGGGCGACCAGGTAGCAGTTGGTCCCCCAGGCCCCGGCGGGGAACCCGGCAATCAGCACGATCGTCCTCGATTTCTTGCGCAGCGGGTGATGACGGCTGTTCAGAGCCTACCGGCGCCGCTCCGGTCACAGCGAACCCATATACGGTACGGGTCACAGTCAGCTCGCAGGCACATACCAGCACCCCTCGAGCCCGTACAAGGAGACGACCGGTGGTCAGCAGCGAACAGCGTCGGCGCCAGCTCGCGCGCGAGAAGTTCGAGCGGCAGCAGCAGCGCCGGGAGGCGGCCCGGCGCAAGGCCAGGCGCCGCAACACGATCATCGCGACCACCCTCGCGGTGGTCGTGGCGGCGGGCGGGGTGGCGTTCGCGACGGGCGCCTTCTCCGGCGACGGCAAGAAGTCGGACAGCGCCGACCCCTCGGCCGAGCCGAAGATGACGGTGGACGCGAAGGCCAAGTACGACATGGCCCTCAAGACCAACGCCGGTGACATCAAGATCACGATGGACGCCGCGAAGACGCCGCACACCGTGAACTCGTTCAAGTACCTCGCCGACAAGGGGTACTTCGACAACACCAAGTGCCACCGGCTCACCACGCAGAACATCTATGTGCTCCAGTGCGGCGACCCCAAGGGCACCGGTTCGGGCGGCCCCGGCTACACGATCCCGGACGAGGACCTGACCGGGCTCGGCAAGGCGGGCGCGGACGGCACGGTGACCTATCGGGCCGGCACCGTCGCGATGGCCAATACCGGCCAGGCGCACACCGGCGGCAGCCAGTTCTTCCTCGTCTACAAGGACACCAAGCTGCCGCCCAGCTACACGCCGTTCGGCACGATGGACGCGGCCGGCCTCAAGGCGGTGCAGGACGTCGCCAAGGAGGGCGTCGAGGGCGGTTCGACGGACGGGGCGCCCAAGAAGGCCGTCACCATCCAGAAGGCCGCCGTCACCAAGGAGTGACGCCGCCGGACGCCCGGCACCGAGCGTGAGGCGCTGAATTCGGCCGCGCTGAGTGCGGACAGCCGGGCGGCCGGTCGCCTAGATTGGCGTTGTGCAGCGCGGGCTCGAACCGCGCTGTGGAGGGCGGGCGAGGCCCGCCGGGAAACTGTGGACGATGCCCCGGGGGACGAACCCCCCGCGCAGGCATCATGTGGAGGAGGCGCTGTGAGCAGCGACCCGTGGGGCCGCGTCGACGAGACGGGCACCGTGTATGTGCGTACAGCCGAGGGCGAAGCGGTCGTCGGATCGTGGCAGGCGGGCTCTCCCGAGGAGGCCCTGGCCTACTTCGAGCGCAAGTACGAGGGCCTGGTTGTCGAGATCGGCCTCCTCGAACGACGGGTGAGGACCACCGACCTGTCGGCGAAGGACGCGCAGGCCGCGATCGACCATCTGCGGGCGCAGGTGGACGAGCATCACGCGGTCGGTGACCTCGACGCGTTGCGGGGGCGCCTCGACAAGCTGGTCGCGACCGTCGAGTCGCGCCGCGAGGAGCGCAAGGTCCAGAAGGCCAAGCAGACCGACGAGGCCAAGCACGCCAAGGAGGCGCTGGTCGCCGAGGCCGAGGAGCTGGCGCAGAGCGAGCAGTGGCGCTCGGCGGGCGAGCGGCTGCGTGCCCTGGTGGACACCTGGAAGGGCCTGCCGCGTCTGGACCGCAAGTCCGACGACGAGCTGTGGCACCGCTTCTCGCACGCCCGCTCGGCGTTCTCCAAGCGCCGCAAGGCGCACTTCGCCTCCCTGGACGCGCAGCGCGAGGACGCCCGCAAGGTCAAGGAGAAGCTGGTCGTCGAGGCCGAGGCCCTGTCCGGGTCCACGGACTGGGGCACGACGGCGGCGCGCTACCGCGACCTCATGGCCGAGTGGAAGGCGGCGGGCCGCGCCCAGCGCGAGGCCGAGGACGAGCTGTGGAACCGCTTCCGCGGCGCCCAGGACGTCTTCTTCGCGGCGCGCAGCGAGGTGTTCGCCGAGCGCGACGCCGAGCAGACCGAGAACCTGAAGCTCAAGGAGGAACTGGCCGTCGAGGCCGAGAAGATCCTCCCGGTGACCGACCTGAAGGCGGCCCGCGCCGCGTTCCGGGCGATCAACGAGCGCTGGGAGGCCATCGGTCACGTACCGCGGGACGCACGCCCCAAGGTCGAGGGCCGGATGCACACCGTGGAGCGGGCGATCCAGGAGGCCGAGGAGGCCGAGTGGCGCCGCACGAACCCGGAGGCGCGGGCGCGTGCCGCGGGCCTCACCGGACAGCTCCAGGACGCGGTCGACAAGCTGCACAAGCAGATCGACGCGGCCCGCGCGGCCGGTAACGACGCCAGGGCGGACAAGCTCGGCCGCGAGCTGGAGGGCCGCCAGGCCCTGCTCGACCAGGCGCTGAAGGGCCTTCAGGAGTTCGGCGGCTGATCACGCACCGCCCAGTAGGCCCCCGGAGCCGTCTGGTTCCGGGGGCTTTCGCGGCTGGGCCGCCGGGCCGGAGGCGCGCTCCAGCATGTCCAGGGCGTGCAGCAGCACCTCGCAGGCCTGGCTGTGGTTGCCGGCGGACTGCAGGAGGGCCGCGAGGCGGCGGCAGACGGTGACGGCCTCGGGGCCGAACCGCTTGCGCGTGATGTGGAAGGCCTGTTCCAGGATGTCGATCGCCTGGGTGTCCTGGCCCGACTCGGTGAGCAGGTCGGCCAGTTCCAGGTGGACGACGACGGCGTCGCCCGTCGCGCCGGGCACCTTGCTCTGCAGGATCATCCGCAGGATCGGCAGCGCGTCGCGACTGCGGCCCACCGATCGGAGCAGGCGCGAGAGTTGGAGCCCGGCGGAGATCATCGCCCCTTCGACCTCGGCATCGATGACCGGGCCCGCGGGCGTGCCGCCCGAGGCCCTCGCACGGTTGCGTACCAGCGGCAGCCGGCCCACGTCGTTCTCCTGGCTGCGCTGTGGGCGCGGGCGGTTCTTGGAGCCGAGCCGGGCGTCCACGGCCCGGTACAGGGTCTCCAGGTCGAGGGTGTCGGGCGCGTCGGGCAGGCCCCGGCGCAGCACGTCGAGCAGCTCCCCGGTGAAGGCGGTGTGCCGCTCGCCGTCCGGCGCGAGGGCCACATGGTCCTTCGGGGACGCGGTCAGGACGTACACGCCCTGCATCCCGGCCTGTGCGGCGAGGGCGCCCGGGCCACCGAGGGTGCGGGCGGCCCGGCCGCTGAAGCAGCAGTCGAGCACGACGATCTTGCGCTGCGCGGGCGAGGCGAGGATGGCGCTGCGCAGGTGCCGGTACTCGACCGCGGTGTAGCCGGCGCCCTCCCTCGATCCGGTGAGGGCGACGTAGAGGTCGGCCGACTCCGAGTCGCGCAGGCCGTGCCCGCAGTAGTACACGAACAGGGTGTCCCGGGCGCGCTCGCCGGCCGCGTACACCGGGTCGAGGAACTCCGCCGGCGTCCCCGGGTCGGCGACCGTGAACGTGTGCGCCTGGGGCAGCCCCCAGATCGTGGCGTCCTGGAGGACGGTGGCGAGATCGGCGAGGTTCGAGCGCACCGCGGGGAGCTGCGCCAGGTGCAGATAGTCGGCCGTGCCGATCAGGACGGCGGCCGACGCCGAGGGGTCAGGCAGTTCCGCCGTCACCGGCCCGCTCCTCCTCCGCCAGGAGGGCGGTGACGCCCCGGAGCACGGCCGGGTCCGCCCCGTGGACCTCGATCTCGACGCCGCCTCGACGCAGGACCACCCCCGTCGGCGCCCGGCGGGCGGCCCTCCACTGGTGGATGGAGAGCGCGAACTGGGCGGCCGCGAGCCCGTTGCCCACCGTCAGCGAGATGACGTCGAGCAGGGCGCCCATGTGCTCGGGGTCCGCCGGCGCCGAACTGCCGAGCATGCCGTGGACTCGGGGGCCGATCTCGTCGTCCGCCTTGAGCCACCGCAGCAGCGAACGCAGTTCGGCCTCGGTGTCGGCGACGCCGTGCACCCGGATCTCGATCATCGGCACCGAACGTTCCTTTCCTTCCCCCGTACGCCGCCGGGGTGGTTGACGTGTGTCGTAGCGCGGGGAGGTCGTCCGGGACGGGTCACTCGAGCAGGGTGCCCTCCGCCGCCGACACCTCGGCGAACTTGGCCACGGCGTGATCCCCCGCGCCGAGCCGGGCCAGGCACACGCCCTGCCAGTAGACGCAGGTCAGCGTCGTGGGGTGGACCGGCCCGAGCGAGGCGCGGCAGGCGTCGGCCAGCCTGCTCAGCAGGCCCACGGCCTCCTCCAGGGAGCCGCGCAGCACCATGCCGACGGCTTCCCGCTGCCGGGCCTCGGCCACGGCCGGGGTCATCGCGTGCAGGATCTCGCTGCGGGTGGCCTCGCTCAGCGCGAGGGCCGAAGTCCCGTGCGGGACACGGGCGTCGAGGTCGGCCATCTCCGCGACCCGCGCGGTGGCCGTGGCATCCCGGCCCGCTACGGCGGGCGGGGACCCGGGGCCGCCGACGACCGCCGCCGGGGCCGGCCCGAAGTCGCGTACCGCCCGGGCGCGCAGGTCCTCGGTGACCGTCTCGGCGATCAGCTCGGCCGCGTTCGGGGGGCAGCGCAGCCGCTCCAGCGTGCCGGCCGCCGTGGGGCGCGCGGTGGGTTCCTTCGCCATCAGGTCCCGCACCAGGTCGGCGAGGTCGTCCGGGGTGTGCGGCCGGCCGCGCAGCCGGGGGGCCTCCTCCTGGACGATCTTGAAGATGACCTCCACCATCGAGCCGCCGCTGAAGGGCTGCTCCCCGGCGAGCATCTCGAAGACGCAGACGCCCAGGGCGTAGAGATCGGTGTACGGGCCGGGGGCTTCCCCGCGCACCACCTCGGGCGCCATGTAGGAGGGCGTGCCGACCACGACGCCGGTCGCGGTCTGGTGGGTGGCGTCCAGGAGGTGGGCGATCCCGAAGTCCTGGAGGACGACCCGGCCGGCCCGGGTGAGGTGGACGTTTCCGGGCTTGACGTCCCGGTGCAGGATGCCGGCCTCGTGGACGGCGGCGAGCCCCGAGCACATGCCGGCGGCCACGGCCCGTACGAGCGCGTGCGGCAGGCGGGACCTGCGGCCGAGCAGGCTGCGCAGGTCGACGCCCTCCAGGAGCTCCATGACCAGGTAGGGCACGTCCCCGTGGAGTCCCACGTCGTGCACGACGACCGTGTTGGGGTGGGCGACGCGGGCGAGCGCCCGGGCCTCCCGGCCGAACCGCTCCCGCATGTCGGAGCCCCCGAGGTCGGAGCGGATCATCTTGACCGCGACCCGGCGTTCCAGTTTGACGTCGAGTGCCTCGTACACCTCTCCCATGCCGCCCGACCCCAGGCGTCCAAGGAGCTGGTAGCGATCGGCGATCACGCTCTGTTCCGCCATGGCACCCCCCCCGGCCCGTTTGACCCGATCATCGCCCTCAACTCGCCTTGCGGGCAAGCCACTTGGGCAATTGCGGGGCACCGGCCCAGGGGGTGGAACCGCTACGGCCGGCGGGCCGAGGTCACGCGGTACACGTCGTACACGCCCTCCACTCCCCGGACCGCCTTCAGGACGTGCCCCAGGTGCTTGGGGTCGCCCATCTCGAAGGTGAAGCGCGAGGTGGCGACGCGGTCGCGGGAGGTCTGCACGGCCGCCGACAGGATGTTGACGTGCTGGTCGGACAGGACGCGGGTGACGTCCGACAGGAGCCGGGAGCGGTCCAGGGCCTCGACCTGGATGGCGACCAGGAAGACCGAGGACTGGGTCGGCGCCCACTCCACTTCGAGGATCCGCTCGGGCTGCTGGGACAGCGAGTCCACGTTCACACAGTCCGCGCGGTGCACCGAGACGCCGCTGCCCCGGGTGACGAAGCCGATGATGGGGTCGCCGGGAACGGGCGTACAGCAGCGGGCCAGCTTGACCCACACGTCGTCGACGCCCTTGACGACCACACCCGGGTCGGCGTTCTTGCGGCGCTTGCTGCGGCCCCGCGAGGGCGGCGCCGACTCGGCGATGTCCTCGTTGGCCGCCTCCTCGCCGCCGAGCGCCTGCACCAGCTTCTGGACGACGCCCTGGGCTGCCACATGGCCCTCGCCGATCGCCGCGTACAGCGAGGAGATGTCGGGGTAGCGCATCTCGTGGGCGAGGGTGACCAGGGAGTCGCCGGTCAGGATCCGCTGGATCGGCAGGTTCTGCTTGCGCATGGCGCGCGCGATGGCGTCCTTGCCGTGCTCGATGGCCTCCTCGCGGCGCTCCTTGGAGAACCAGGCGCGGATCTTGTTGCGGGCGCGCGGCGACTTGACGAAGCCGAGCCAGTCCCGCGAAGGCCCTGCCCCGGCCGCCTTGGAGGTGAAGACCTCCACCAAGTCACCGTTGTCCAGGGTCGATTCGAGCGGGACGAGCCGCCCGTTGACCCGCGCGCCTATCGTGCGGTGGCCGACCTCGGTGTGGACGGCGTACGAGAAGTCGACGGGCGTCGAGCCCGCCGGGAGCGCGATGACGTCTCCCTTGGGCGTGAAGACGAAGACCTCGTTGCGGGAGAGGTCGAAGCGCAGCGACTCCAGGAACTCGCTGGGGTCCTCGGTCTCCTTCTGCCAGTCGAGCAACTGGCGCAGCCACGCCATGTCGTTGAGGTGGTCGTCCTTGCCGGTCTTGCGCGGCACGTCGGTGCGCACCTTGGAGGCGCCGGCGACGGCCTCCTGCTTGTACTTCCAGTGCGCGGCGATGCCGTACTCGGCCCGGCGGTGCATGTCGAAGGTGCGGATCTGTAGCTCGACCGGCTTGCCGTTGGGCCCGATCACCGTCGTGTGCAGCGACTGGTACATGTTGAACTTGGGCATCGCGATGTAGTCCTTGAACCGGCCGGGGACCGGGTTCCATCGCGCGTGGACGGTGCCGAGTGCGGCATAGCAGTCGCGGACCGTGTCCACGAGGACGCGGATGCCCACCAGGTCGTAGATCTCCGCGAAGTCACGGCCGCGGACGATCATCTTCTGGTAGACGCTGTAGTAGTGCTTGGGGCGGCCGGTGACGGTCGCCTTGATGCGGGCCGCGCGCAGATCGGACTGGACCTCGTCGGTCACTATGGCGAGGTACTCGTCGCGCTTGGGGGCGCGCTCGGCGACCAGCCGCACGATCTCGTCGTACATCTTGGGGTAGAGGATCGCGAAGGCGAGGTCCTCCAGCTCCCACTTGATGGTGTTCATGCCCAGGCGGTGGGCGAGCGGCGCGTAGATCTCCAGGGTCTCGCGCGCCTTCTTCTCCTGCTTCTCGCGCTTGAGGTACCGCATGGTGCGCATGTTGTGCAGGCGGTCGGCGAGCTTGATGACCAGGACGCGGGGGTCCTTGGCCATGGCGACGACCATCTTGCGTACGGTCTCGGCCTGCGCGGCGTCGCCGAACTGGACCCGGTCGAGCTTGGTGACGCCGTCGACGAGCAGCGCCACCTGGTCGCCGAAGTCGCGGCGCAGGGTGTCCAGGCCGTACTCGGTGTCCTCGACGGTGTCGTGCAGCAGGCCCGCCATCAGCGTGGCCGGATCCATGCCGAGCTCGGCGAGGATCGTGGTCACCGCGAGCGGGTGCGTGATGTACGGGTCGCCGCTCTTGCGCTTCTGGCCGCGGTGCCAGCGCTCGGCGACCTGGTAGGCACGCTCGACCTGGCGCAGCGTGGCGGTCTCGATCTTGGGGTCGTTGCTGCGCACGATCCGCAGCAGCGGTTCGAGCACCGGGTTGTACGCGGAGGAGCGCTGCACACCCAGACGGGCGAGGCGGGCGCGTACGCGGTTGGAGGACCCACCGGAGCGGGACACCGCGCCGGCCGGCACCACGGGCTTGGCGACCGGCGCCGGAGCGGGCGCCTTGGCCGCGTCCCGGTCGGGCCCGGGCGCCGCCTGCTTCGGCTCGGCCGGGGGCTCGGAGGGCGTGGCCGGAGCCGCCGCGGCCTCTGCGGCCTGTGGATCGGGCTGCGCGGCGGAGAGTGGCTGGGCCTCGTCTGGCAAGAGCGCTCCTCTGGGGGTCCCCCGGACGGACTCTGGGGGAGGGTCCCGGGTCCCCCGGTCAGGCCCGGAAGTACCCATGATATCGAGCCGGGCGCCCCGCCTCTCCCCCGGCCGGTGTGACGGCTGTGCCCGGAGAAACGCCGACGGCGGGCACCGGATTCCTCCGGGCCCGCCTCGACGGTGGTGCGACCGCTCGTTCAGATGGTGATCAGGGCGTCCAGCGGGGCGCCCCGCAGGGCCGGCTCCAGGCGCTCCCGGCCGCCCAGGAAGCCGAGCTCCATCAGGACGGCCACTCCGGCGACCTCGGCCCCGGCCCGGCGGATCAGTTCGAGGCAGGCCCCGGCGGTGCCGCCGGTGGCCAGCACGTCGTCGATGACCAGGACGCGGTCGCCCGCGCCGAGGTCCTCGGCGTGCACCTCGATCTCCGCGGTGCCGTACTCCAGCTCGTACGCCTGCTTCAGCGTGGCTCCGGGGAGCTTGCCCGCCTTGCGTACGGGGATGAAGCCGATCCCGGCGCGCACCGACACGGGGGCGGCGAGGATGAAGCCCCGCGCCTCCAGGCCGACGATCTTCGTCGCGCCGTGCTGGACGCACAGCGCGGCCAGCGCGTCGGTGAGGGCCGTGAACGCCTCCGGGTCCGCGAGCAGCGGGGTGATGTCCTTGAACATCACGCCGGGCTTCGGATAGTCCGGCACGTCACGGATGCGGCTGAGCAGCAGCCCCGCGGTCTCGGTGGAGACGCTGGTCATCGACGCTTCCCCCGGTTGTTGCGGCTCGGCTGGCGGCGCTGGCCGACGACCGCGCCGGCGGTCCCCAGGTCGTCGTCCTCGTCGAGCGGGGCGGCGTCCTGCGACTCCTCGGACTCGCCCTTGGCGGCGGCCGCCGCGCGCTTGGCGAGCACCCGCTTCTTGAGGGCCTTCATCTCCGGCATGGTCTCCTTCAGGTCGGCGACCAGCGGAGTGGCGATGAAGATCGAGGAGTACGCGCCGGCCGCGAGGCCGACGAACAGCGAGAGGGAGATGTCGTTCAGCATGCCGGCGCCGAGGACGCCGCCACCGATGAACAGCAGGCCCGCGACCGGCAGCAGCGCCACGACGGTGGTGTTGATGGAGCGGACCAGGGTGCCGTTGAGGCTCTTGTTCGCCATCTCGCTGTAGGTGACGCGGGTCTGCTTGGTGATCCCCTTCTGGCCCTCCTTGAGTCCGTCGAAGACGACGACGGTGTCGTAGAGGGAGTAACCGAGGATGGTGAGCAGACCGATCACGGTGCCCGGGGTGACCTCGAAGCCGACCAGGGCGTAGACGCCGACCGTGATCGTGAGGTCGTGGATCAGGGCGACCAGGGCCGCGAGTGCCATCCGCCACTCGAAGGCGATGGCCAGGTAGATCACCACGAGGATCATGAAGACGATCAGACCCGTCCAGGCCTTCGTGGCGATCGTCTCGCCCCAACTCGGGCCCACCAGATCGGCGTTGATGGTGTTCGCGTCGACCTTGAGGTCCTTGGCGAGCTCCGTCTTGATCTGGTCGGACTTGGCGGTGTCGATGCCGCCGATGGTGATGCGGATCGAGCCGTCGCCGAGCTTCTGGGCGATCGCGTCGTGACCGGAGGCCGTCTGGGCCGCGTGCTCCGCCTGCGAGGCGGACATCGAGGTCTTCGGGGTGGTGAAGACCGCGCCGCCCTCGAACTCGATGCCCATCGTCAGGCCCCGCACCGCCAGGCCCACGATGGCCGTGATGGTGATCAGGATCGAGATGCCGTACCAGATCTTCCGCTTGCCGACGAAGTCGTAACCGACCTCACCGCGGTACAGCCTGGCGCCGAGAGTGCCGAGCTTCGACATCTCACGCCTCCTTCGGGTTGTCGACGGGGGCGGAGGTGGTGCGGCGGGCGCGGCGCAGCGGGGGCTTGGCGCCGAGCCGCTTGGGGTCGAGCCCGGACCAGGGGTGGCCGCTCGCGAAGAACTTGCGGCGGGCCAGGAGCGTCATCACCGGCTTGGTGAAGAGGAAGACGACGACGACGTCGAGCAGGGTGGTCAGACCCAGGGTGAACGCGAAGCCCTGGACCTTGCCGACCGTCACGATGAACAGCACCGCGGCGGCCAGGAACGACACGAAGTCGGAGACCAGGATGGTGCGCCGGGCGCGCGGCCAGGCACGCTCCACGGCGGGACGCAGGGTGCGGCCCTCGCGGATCTCGTCACGGATGCGCTCGAAGTACACGATGAACGAGTCCGCAGTGATGCCGATGGCGACGATGGCGCCGCAGACCGCGGGCAGGTTCAGCGCGAAGCTGATGGTGGAGCCCAGCAGCGTCATGATCGTGTACGTCAGGATCGCCGAAACGACGAGGCTGAGGATGGCGATCGTGGCGAGGCCGCGGTAGTAGGCCACCAGGTAGATGACGACCAGCGCGAGGCCGATGGCACCCGCGATCAGACCGGCGTGCAGCTGGTCGGCGCCGAGGGCCGCGGTCACGGTGGAGACGCTCTGCTCCGTGAAGGAGAGCGGCAGCGCACCGTAGGACAGCACGTTGGCCAGGTCCTGGGCGGTGGACTGGGTGAAGTTGCCGGAGATCTCGGCGGAGCCGCTGAGCGTGGAGCTCACGGTGGGGGCCGAGACGACCTGGTTGTCCAGCGCGATTGCGAAGCGGTTGTTCGGGTACTGCTGCTGGGAGAGCTTGCCGGTGATCGCCGCGAACTTCTTCGAGCCGCCGCCCGTGAAGTCCATCTGAACGATCCACTGACCGTTCTGCTGGTTGATCACGGCCTGCGCCTTGGCGACGTCGGTGCCGTCGACCTCGGCCGGGCCCAGGATGTACTTCTCCTGGCCGTCCTTGTCGCACGCCACGGTCGGCTCCGAGGACTTGGCGCCCTCGCCGGCCTTGGAGCGGGCTTCCTTGGTGGTGCAGTCGAGCGAGGCGAACTGGGCCTGGAGCTTGGCCGCGGCCGCCGAGTCACCGGCACCGGTCGGGTTCGGCGCGGGGGTGGGCGGCTTGCTCGCGCCGGGCGTGGGCGTACCGGAGGCCTTGAGCGCGTCCGTGAGGGCGCGGCCCTGGGGCGTGCCGGTGGCGCTCGGCTTGCCCGTGGCGCTCGGCGTGGCCTTGCCCGTGGGGCTGGGGGTCGTCTTGCCGGAGGGAGTGGGCGTGGCCTTGCCGGAGGGGCTCGGAGTACCGCTCGGGGTGGGCGGGGCCGCGGCCGGCTGGGCGGTCAGGACCGGCCGGAAGTACAGCTTGGCGGTCTGGCCGACCTGCTGGCGGGCCTGCTCCGAGTCCGTACCCTTGGGGATGTTGACAATGATGTTGTCGCTGCCCTGGGTCTGGACCTCGGCCTCGGTGACGCCAAGACCATTGACACGGCGGTTCATGATCTCGACCGCGGTGTCCATGTTCTTCTTGTTGATCGCCGACTTCTGGCCGGGCTCCGGCTTGGCCTTGAGCGTGATGCTCGTGCCGCCGGCGAGGTCGATGCCCAGCCTCGGTGTGGTGGTGTGGGAAATGAACATCCCACCGGTGAGCGCGACCATGGCGATGAGGATGAAGGCCAGGGCGCGGCCCGGCTTGCTCTGACCCCCCGCCGCCGGCCTTCGGCCCTTGTTCGGTGCTGCCACCTTGTCGTTTCTCCCTGTCCAACCGCCCTGCGCCGGGTGTGCGCGTGGGCGGCCACGAAGTGTTGTGGGGACGTCCCCCGTGGAAGTGGGCGCGCTCCGGGGACCGTCCGCGCCGGTCGGGCGCCGCGGTCCCGGTGCGTGACTACTTCGTGTCGGCCCCGCCGTCGGCCTTGCCGTCCTTGCCGTCCTTGGGCGCGGCGGCGTCCTCCGCCTCGTCCTTCTTGCCCAGGTCGATCTTGGCGTCCTCGGCGACCGCGGCGTCGGCCTCGGCGGCCTCGGTGCTCTCCGTCAGCGAGGAGGCGTCGTCCGGCACCGCCGGGAGCTCCTCCTCGGTGTCACCGTGGACGATGCGGTTGTACTCCTCGTCGCTCAGGACCGCGCCGATCGCGTTCTTGGCGTAGACGGCGTGGACGCCGGGCGCCACCTCCAGGAGGACCGTCTCGTCGCCGATCTCCTTGACGGTGGCGTACATGCCCCCGATGGTGCGGACGCCGGTGCCGGGCTGCATCTCGTTGCGCATGGCGGCGGCCGCCTGCTGCTTCTTCTTGGCGGACCGGGTCATCAGGAACATGGCCCCGATAAGCACAATGAAGGGGAGGAGAGTGATAGGGCTCACGGGACGGAACTTCCTTCGCATGACCACGCCAGGGGCGCGGCCTGATCTGGGGGTGGGTACGCCGGCCTGGAAGGGCGGCATCGGCGGAGTCTAAGCGAGTCCGCACAGATGGAACAACGCCCAGCATCCCACCGGGGTTCCTCGCCGTGCGACCCTCCGCGCCGTCACGCCCCGAACAGCCCCTGTTGTCCGCTTCCTGCCGCGCCGCCGCCCTGCTGCGGGGGGACGAGGCCGAGGTGGGCCCAGGCGGCGGGCGTGGCCACCCGGCCGCGCGGGGTGCGGGCGAGCAGCCCCTCGCGGACCAGGAAGGGCTCGGCCACTTCCTCCACCGTCTCGCGCTCCTCCCCCACCGCGACCGCGAGCGTCGACAGGCCCACCGGGCCGCCGCCGAACAGCTTCAGGAGGGCTTGCAGGACGGCCCGGTCCAGGCGGTCGAGACCGCGGGCGTCGACCTCGTACACCCCGAGCGCGATGGAGGCGATCTCGGGGGTGATGACGCCGTCCGCCTTGACCTGGGCGTAGTCGCGGACGCGGCGAAGCAGCCGGTTGGCGATGCGCGGGGTGCCCCGGGAGCGGCCCGCGATCTCTGCGGCGCCGGCCCCGTCGATCTCCACGTCGAGCAGCCGGGCCGAGCGGTGGATGACCCGCTCCAGCTCGGCGGGCTCGTAGAACTCCATGTGCCCGGTGAACCCGAACCGGTCGCGCAGCGGGGGCGGCAGCAGGCCGGCCCGGGTGGTGGCGCCGACCAGGGTGAAGGGGGGCAGCTCAAGCGGGATGGCGGTGGCGCCGGGGCCCTTGCCGACGATGACGTCGACCCGGAAGTCCTCCATCGCCATGTAGAGCATTTCCTCGGCGGGCCGCGACATCCGGTGGATCTCGTCGAGGAAGAGGACCTCGCCCTCCTGGAGGGAGGACAGGATCGCGGCGAGGTCGCCGGCGTGCTGGATGGCCGGGCCGCTGGTGATGCGGATCGGGGCGCCCATCTCGGCCGCGATGATCATCGAGAGGGTGGTCTTGCCGAGGCCGGGGGCGCCGGAGAGCAGAACGTGGTCCGCGGTGGCGCCCCGGGCGCGGGCCGCGCGCAGGACCAGGTCGAGCTGTTCGCGGACCTTCTCCTGACCGACGAACTCATCGAGGTCCTTGGGTCGCAGGGCGGCCTCGACGGCGGTGTCCTCACCGTCCGCGTCGGGCCCCACGAGGCGGTCGCCGGCCGTCGCGGACAGGTCCGCCGTGTCGGAGCCGTCTTCCCAGTTCATGACGTGTGCCTCGGATCGTGGTCGCGGTGGGGGGTGCGGGCGGGCGCGCTCAGCGGGCGCGGTTCAGGGTCTGGAGGGCGGCCTTCAGGAGGGCGCCGACGTTGGGCTTGTCGGAGGCCTCCGCCTGGGGCGCTACCGCCGAGACCGCCTCGTCGGCCTCTCGGGGCGCGTAGCCGAGCCCGACGAGGGCGGCGTGCAACTGGTCGCGCCAGCCCGAGGCGGCCGGGGCGCCGGCCGCCGGGGCGGTGCCGGTGGGCGCGCCGAGGCGGTCCTTCAGCTCGATGAGGAGCTTCTGGGCGCCCTTCTTGCCGATGCCCGGCACCGCGGTGAGCGCCTTCTCGTCGCCACTGGCGAAGGCGCGGCGCAGCGCGTCCGGGGTGTGCACCGACAGGACCGCCTGGGCGAGCCGGGGACCGACCCCGTTGGCGGTCTGGAGCAGCTCGAAGACCTGCTTCTCGTCGTCGTCGGCGAAGCCGTACAGGGTCAGCGAGTCCTCCCGTACGACCAGGGAGGTGGCGAGTTTGGCGTGCTGCCCGATGCGCAGTTCGGCCAGGGTGTTGGGCGTGCACTGGAGGGCCATGCCGATGCCGCCGACCTCGACCACCGCGGCGTCGGGTGCGAGGGCGGCGACCGGGCCGCTGACGAAGGCGATCATCGGGTGACCTTCCGTACGGAGTGCTGGGCGTGGGCCTGTTGGAGCCGGTTGAGCGCGGGGGCGCGCCAGATGTGGCAGATGGCGAGGGCCAGCGCGTCCGCCGCGTCGGCCGGTTTGGGCGGGGCGTCGAGCCTCAGCAGCCGGGTCACCATCGCGCCGACCTGTGCCTTGTCGGCCCGGCCGCTGCCGGTGACGGCGGCCTTGACCTCGCTCGGGGTGTGCAGGGCGACGGGGATGCCGCGCCGCGACGCGCACAGCATGGCGACCGCGCTCGCCTGGGCGGTGCCCATCACCGTGCGCACGTTGTGCTGGCTGAACACCCGCTCCACGGCGACGAATTCGGGCCGGTGCGCGTCTAGCCACTCCTCGATGCCGCGCTCGATGGCGACGAGGCGATGGCCCAACTCGGCGTCCGCCGGGGTCCGTACGACGCCGACGCCCAGCATCGTCAGGGGCCGGCCCGCGAGCCCCTCGACCACGCCGACGCCGCACCGCGTCAGCCCGGGGTCCACCCCGAGTACCCGCATGGCCCCTCCCCCTGACGATCCCCTGACGATCTTCGACTTCCTGCCAGGCTATCCGCTGCCACTGACAACGGCGGCGGGCCGATGGGACGTGTCCCATCGGCCCGCCGAAAACGCCCGGTCCGCGACCGCGTTACGCGTCGACCTTCTCCATGACCTCGTCGGAGATGTCGAAGTTGGCGAAGACGTTCTGCACGTCGTCGCTGTCCTCCAGCGCGTCGATCAGCTTGAAGATCTTCCGCGCGCCCTCCTCGTCCAGCTCGACCTGCATGGTCGGGACGAAGTTGGCCTCGGCCGAGTCGTAGTCGATGCCGGCCTCCTGAAGCGCCGTGCGGACCGCGACCATGTCGGTGGCCTCGGAGATGATCTCGAAGGTGTCACCGAGGTCGTTGACCTCCTCGGCGCCCGCTTCCAGAACGGTCTCCAGCACGTCGTCCTCGGAGAGTTCGCCCTTGGGCAGGACGACAACGCCCTTGCGGTTGAACAGGTACGAGACGGACCCCGGGTCGGCCATGGAGCCGCCGTTGCGGGTCATCGCGACACGTACGTCGGAGGCGGCGCGGTTGCGGTTGTCGGTGAGGCACTCGATGAGCACCGCGACACCGTTGGGGCCGTAACCCTCGTACATGATCGTCTCGTAGTCGGCACCGCCCGCCTCGAGACCGGCGCCGCGCTTGAGCGCGGAGTCGATGTTCTTGTTGGGCACCGACTGCTTCTTGGCCTTCTGTACGGCGTCGAAGAGGGTCGGGTTGCCGTCGATGTCGGCGCCCCCGGTGCGGGCCGCGACCTCGATGTTCTTGATCAGCTTCGCGAAGAGCTTGCCGCGCTTGGCATCGATCACGGCCTTCTTGTGCTTCGTCGTAGCCCATTTAGAGTGGCCGGACATCTGCCTGTCTCCTTCGCGTAACCCATTCTGCGTCGTTCGGCAGAGATCCTACCGGGACCCGGTCACCGGGCGGCGCGCACCATGTCCACGAACAGCTCGTGCATGCGGTGGTCGCCCGTGAGCTCGGGGTGGAACGAGGTCGCCAGCGCGTTGCCCTGGCGCACGGCCACGATGTGGCCGCCGTGCTCGGCGAGCACCTGGGCGCCGGCGCCCACGGACTCGACCCAGGGGGCGCGGATGAACACGCCTTCCACCGGGCCGACTCCCGTGACCTCGACCGTCGCCTCGAACGACTCGTTCTGGCGGCCGAAGGCGTTGCGGCGGACGATCATCTCGATGCCGCCGATGGTCTCCTGGCCCGAACGCGGGTCGAGGATCTTGTCGGCGAGCATGATCAGCCCGGCGCAGGTGCCGTACACGGGCATGCCCGCCCGCACCCGCTCGCGCAGCGGCTCCAGCATGCCGAACAGTGCGGCGAGCTTGGAGATGGTGGTGGACTCGCCGCCGGGGATGACCAGGCCGTCCACCTCGGCGAGCTCCTCGGGGCGCCTGACCGGCCTGGCCACGGCGTCCGCCGAGGCCAGGGCGATGAGGTGCTCCCGTACGTCGCCCTGGAGCGCCAGGACTCCGATCACAGGGGTGTTCATGAGTGACTACCAGCCGCGGTTGGCGTAGCGCTCGGTCTCGGGCAGCGTGTCGCAGTTGATGCCGACCATGGCCTCGCCCAGGTTGCGGGAGGCGTCCGCGATGATCTTCGGGTCGTCGTAGAAGGTGGTGGCCTTCACGATGGCGGCGGCGCGCTTGGCCGGGTCGCCCGACTTGAAGATGCCGGAACCGACGAAGACGCCCTCGGCGCCGAGCTGGCGCATCAGCGCCGCGTCGGCCGGGGTGGCCACGCCGCCGGCGGAGAACAGCACGACCGGGAGCTTGCCGAGCTCGGAGACTTCCTTGACCAGCTCGTACGGGGCGCGCAGCTCCTTGGCGGCGGCGTACAGCTCGTTGTTGTCGAAGCCACGCAGCTTGGCGATCTCGTTCTTGATCTGGCGCAGGTGACGGACGGCCTCGACGACGTTGCCGGTGCCGGCCTCGCCCTTCGAGCGGATCATGGCCGCGCCCTCGGCGATGCGGCGCAGGGCCTCGCCCAGGTTGGTGGCGCCACAGACGAACGGCGTGGTGAAGGCGAACTTGTCGCTGTGGTTGACCTCGTCGGCCGGGGTGAGGACCTCGGACTCGTCGATGTAGTCGACAC
Organism: Streptomyces sp. ASQP_92; assembly: GCF_025399895.1. Taxonomy (GTDB): domain Bacteria; phylum Actinomycetota; class Actinomycetes; order Streptomycetales; family Streptomycetaceae; genus Streptomyces. Next base: position 109,544 of record NZ_JAODUA010000013.1, read on the forward strand.
CGAGGGACTGGAGGACCTGGGCCTCGACGAAGTGACCGATGCGGGACTTGGCCATCACCGGGATGGAGACCGCCTCGATGATCTCCTCGATCATGTTGGGGTCGGACATCCGGGCCACGCCGCCGTCCTTGCGGATGTCGGCCGGAACCCGCTCCAGGGCCATGACGGCGACGGCGCCCGCGTCCTCGGCGATCTTCGCCTGCTCGGCGTTGACCACGTCCATGATCACACCGCCCTTGAGCTGCTCGGCCATGCCGCGCTTGACGCGGGCGGTGCCGAGGGCGGGGCCGTCGGACTGGGGGGTGCTGGAAGGGGTGCTGGACACGGAGCGCCTCACTGAGTGAAGAAGGGGATTCTGCTTCTCCGAGACAACCCCGGCCGTCCAGTCCACATCAAGGGCCAATGCTCAGCCGGTGGATCGTTTTCGCGGATCGGCCGGGCGCCGGTCGCACGGCTCAGGTCCCCGGACGGTCGGCCAGCGCCGTCGGGGGCTCGTCGTCCATCTCGAACGCGAGCGGGAACGGCGCGTGGCCCGCGAGCCGCAGCCAGCGCACCGTGCGGTGCCTGCGCAGGGCGCGGGCCGCGCGCACCGCGTCGTTGTGGAAGCGCCGGGCCATCGGCACCCTGCGCACCGCCTGCGCCAGTTCCTCGGCGGCCTCCACTCCGCCGGGCGCCTCGCGTACGGCGTCGACCTGCGCGGGCTCCCCGAAGACGGCCCGCAGCGCCTGGCTGAGCTCGCTCTCGGCGACCTCCCGGTGCTCCTCCTCCGCCTGGCGCGCGGCGTGCGCGGCCTCGTACAGCACGATGGAGGCGGCCGGGTCTAGCACCCCGCTGGTGGCCAGTTCCTGGGTGACCGAGGCGCGGCGCAGCAGCTGGGCGTCCAGGGAGGCGCGGGCCAGGTCGATGCGGGCGTGCAGCCGGTCGAGCCGGCCGGCGGTCCAGCTGAGGTAGAGGCCGATCGCGACGAGGGCGACGACGATCCAGATGAGGGTTACGGTCACGGGCCGCAAGGCTACCGGGGGGCCCTTGGCAGGGTGCGCAGTACGGCCCACCTTCGCCCCTCCCGCCGCGCAACACCGGCCCACGCGGCCCACCTCAGTCGACGCCCTGCCCGGCGCGGGCCCACGCGGCCCACCACTGCCCCGCCGGCTGCTCAGCACCGGCCCATGAGGCCACCCCAGCCCGTCCGGCGATTGAGGACGAGGGCCCTCCAGGCCCGAACGGGGTCTGGGGCAGAGCCCCAGGCAACCCCGCATTCGACTGCGGACCGTGCCCGCATCCCGCGCAGTTCCCCGCGCCCCCAAGCGGTACCGGCGCCGGCCAGCACGCGCACCCCCAGCCCGACATGGGGGCCGTCGACTGCGGACCGTGCCCGCCCCCCGCGCAGTTCCCCGCGCCCCCAAGCGGCACCGGTGCCGGCCAGCACGCGCACCCCCAGCCCGACACGGGAGGCCGTCGACTGCGGACCGTGCCCGCAACCCGCGCAGTTCCCCGCGCCCCCAAGCGGTACCGGTGCCGGGCGGCATGTGCACCCTCAGCCCGACATGGGGGCCGTCGACTGCGGACCGTGCCCGCAACCCGCGCAGTTCCCCGCGCCCCCAAGCGGTACCGGCGCCGGGCAGCATCCGCACCCCCAGCCCGACACGGGGGCCGTCGGCTGCGGACCGTGCCCGCATCCCGCGCAGCTCCCCGCGCCCCAAGCCGCACTGGTGCCGGCCAACATCCGCAGCCTCAGCCCGTCCGGCGATTGAGGACGAGGGCCCTCCAGGCCCGAACGGGGTTCGGGGCGGAGCCGCGGCGCCCCCGGAGTGAGGCGGGGTTCAGTCGCGGGCGAGGCCGAACCGCGCACGGAATCCGGTGCGTTCGTCCGCCGCCACCGCCGCCGCCCCGTGCGTCACCGTCTCGTACACCGCGAGGATGTCCGCGCCGACCGTCGCCCAGTCGAAGCGCCGCACATGGGCGGATCCGCGCTCGCTGAGGCCCGCGCGGCGCTCGGGGTCGCCGAGCAGGCGTACCGCGGCCGAGGCCAGCGCGTCCGCGTCCTCGTTGGCGAAGAGGTCGCCGGCCGCGCCCTGGTCCAGGACCTGGGCGAAGGCGTCCAGATCGCTGGCGAGGACCGCGGCGCCGGCCGACAGCGCCTCGACGAGGATGATGCCGAAGCTCTCGCCGCCGGTGTTGGGGGCGACGTAGACGTCCACGCTGCGCAGCAGCCGCGCCTTGTCCTCGTCGCTCACCATGCCCAGGAACTCGACCCGGGAGTGCAACTCGGGCGGAAGCGACGCCACGGCTTCCTCCTCGTCGCCCCGGCCCGCGACGAGCAGCCGGGCCTCCGGACGCTCCGCGAAGATGCGCGGCAGCGCCTTCATCAGGACCGGCAGGCCCTTGCGGGGCTCGTCGATGCGGCCGATGAAGCCGAGGGTCCCGCCCTGCCACTCCTTCTTCGGCTCGGCCTTGGCGAAGAAGTCGACGTCGACGCCGTTGGGGATCACCACAGCGTCACCGCCCAGGTGTTCCACCAGAGTGCGCCGGGCGTACTCGCTGACCGCGATGCGCGCGCTGATCTTCTCCAGGGCGGGCTGGAGGATCGGATAGGCCGCGATCATCGCGCGGGAGCGGGGGTTGGAGGTGTGGAAGGTCGCCACGATGGGCCCCTGGGCGGCCCAGCAGGACAGGAGGCCGAGCGAGGGCGAGGCCGGCTCGTGGATGTGGATGACGTCGAAGGTGCCGTCGTGCAGCCAGCGCCGCACCCGGGCGGCCGAGAGGAACCCGAAGTTGAGCCGCGCCACCGAGCCGTTGTACGGGACCGGGACGGCGCGGCCGGCCGAGACGACGTAGGGGGGGAGCGGGGTCTCGTCGTCGGCCGGGGCCAGGACGGACACCTCGTGGCCCAGCCGGATCAGGTGGTCGGCCAGGTCCCTGATGTGGAACTGGACGCCGCCGGGGACGTCCCACGAGTACGGACAGACGATGCCGATCTTCACGGCCGTCGCTCCTCCAGGTCCACGAGCCACAGGCGTTGCAGCATGTGCCAGTCCTCGGGGTGCTCGGCGATTCCGGTGGCGAAGGCGTCTGCCATCGCCTGTGTCATCGAGGACGTCCTGGAGGCCCGGTCACCTGTCTCGGGCACCTCGATGGGCGGATGCACCCGGCCCTTCATGACGGGCGTCTCGTCGTACCAGAGCGTCACCGGCAGGAGCAGCGCGCCGGTCTGCTGGGCGAGCATGGCGGGCCCGGCCGGCATCCGGGCCGTCTCGCCGAAGAACTTGACCTCGACGCCGGAGGCCGACAGGTCGCGGTCGGCGACCAGGCAGACCAGACCGCCCGCGCGCAGCCGCCGGGCGAGTATGCCGAAGGCGGCGCCGCCGGTGTGCGGCAGCACCTCCATGCCCAGGCCCTCGCGGTAGGCGACGAAACGGTCGTAGAGGGTCTCGGGCTTGAGGCGCTCGGCGACCGTGGTGAAGGGGATGTCCAGCTTGGTGGTGACCCAGGCACCGGCGAGGTCGTAGTTGCCCATGTGGGGCAGCGCGACGACGACACCGCGGCCGGAGGCCAGCGCGTCGCTCAGGTGGTGGACGTCCTCGGGCACGAAGCCGTTCCTCATCCGGTCCCTGCTCCACGCGGGCAGCCGGAAGGACTCCATCCAGTACCGCATGTACGAGCGCATCCCGGCCCGGGAGAGTTCGGCGAGCCGGGCCGGACCGGCGTCGGGCACGACGCGCGCCAGGTTGGACTCCAGGCGCAGCACGCTCTTGCCGCGCCGCTTCCAGACCTGGTCGGCGATGCGCCGCCCCAGCCCGTTGGCGACGGGTTCCGGCAGCTTCTTGACGGTGGACCAGCCCAGGCCGTAGAGCGCGTCGGTCAGGCGGTCCTTCATGCGTCCGCCCCGTCGGCCGTCCGGGCGGCGGCCGCGTCGGCCTCCTCGGACTCGCGGCGCACGGTCACCACGCGCTGGATCAGCGTGATCAGGCTGCCCACGGCGACGATCCACAGCGCGATGGGGAGCAGCACCTGGATGCCCGGCACCCCGAACTTGTGCAGGCCCGCGAGGCCCGCGGCGACCAGCGAGATGACGAGCCGTTCGGCGCGCTCGACCAGGCCGTTGACCGCGACCGGCAGGCCGATCGCCTCGCCGCGCGCCTTCGTGTACGACACCACCTGGCCGCTGGCCAGGCAGAAGATGGCGACCGCGCACAGGACGTCGTTGTCGCCCTGCCCCGCGTACCAGAGGGCGAAGCCGCCGAAGATCGCGCCGTCGGCGACCCGGTCGAGCGTCGAGTCGAGGAAGGCGCCCCAGCGGCTGGAGATCCCGGCCTGGCGGGCCATGTTGCCGTCGACCAGGTCGGAGAAGACGAAGAGGGTGATGACGATCGTGCCCCAGAACAGCTCTCCACGGGGGAAGAAGACCAGCGCACCCGCCATCACTCCGGCCGTGCCGATGAGGGTCACCGCGTCGGGGCTGACTCCGCGGCGGAGCAGAAATGCGGCGAACGGCGTGAGGACACGCGTGAAGAATGCACGCGCGTACTTGTTCAGCATGGCCTTCCCGAGGGGTCGGTGTGGCCGCGCGGCCCCTGCTGGCCACCGGCCGACCCATCGTAGCCACGACTGCGCGGCCGCACCGCCGGGCACCCGCCGGGCGCCCTCCGGGCCGCCGACGTGGCGCGATCGCGCACGACGTATGGACGCACCGTGGGCGGAGTGGAAAGCTCGAATTATCGCGGGCGTCGCAGATGCCGCCTCCGCACGCGGAGTCCGCGTGTCCGCGCCCCTCACGACCTCACCGCGCACGAAACCGGGAGGAACGGACATGGGCGACAGGACCAACGCACACCCCGGAGCCGCCGGCAGGGCCCCAACGGCCGACCACCCCGCATCCCTGCGGAATGTGGTGCTGGTCGGCCACAGCGGATCCGGCAAGACCACACTGGTGGAGGCGCTCGCGCTGGCGGCGGGGGCCGTCACCCGCGCGGGCCGGGTCGAGGACGGCGCCACCGTCTCCGACTACGACGAGATCGAACACCGCCAGCAGCGTTCCGTACAGCTCTCGCTGGTGCCGGTCGCATGGGGCGGGTTCAAGATCAACGTCCTGGACACCCCCGGATACGCCGACTTCGTCGGGGAGCTCAGGGCCGGTCTGCGAGCGGCGGACGCGGCCCTCTTCGTGGTCTCGGCCGCCGACGGCGTGGACGGCTCGACCCGGATGGTCTGGGAGGAGTGCGCGGCCGTCGGGATGCCGAGGGCCATCGTGATCACGCACCTGGAGGCGGCCCGCGCCGACTTCGACGCCATGACCGCGATCTGTGCCGAGGCGTTCGGCGGCGACGACCCCGACGCGGTGCTCCCGCTCTACCTGCCCGTGCACGGCACACCGGGCGCCGACGGCCACGCCCCGGTGACCGGTCTGATCGGGCTGCTCTCGCAGCGGGTCTTCGACTACGAGTCCGGCGAACGCAAGGAGACCCAGCCGGACGCGGCCCAGCTTCCGCTGATCGAGGAGGCCCGCAACCGGCTCATCGAGGGGATCATCGCGGAGAGCGAGGACGAGACCCTGATGGACCGCTACCTGGGCGGCGAGGAGATCGACTTCTCGACCCTGGTGGCGGACCTGGAGCGGGCGGTCGCCCGCGGCACCTTCCACCCCGTCCTCGCCGCGGCACCGGCTGCCGAGGGCGCCCGGCAGGGCCTCGGCACGGTCGAGCTGCTCGAACTCGTCACCGGCGGCTTCCCCTCCCCGCTGGAGCGGGCGGCCCCCGAACTCACCACCCCCGAGGGCAAGCCGCGCCCGGCCCCCGCATGCGCGGTCGACGGTCCCCTGGTGGCCGAGGTGATCAAGACGTCCTCCGACCCGTACGTGGGCCGGATCAGCCTGGTGCGGGTCTTCTCCGGCACCCTGCGCCCGGACGAGACAGTGCACGTGTCCGGCCACGGGTTGGCGGACCGCGGCCACCAGGACCACGACGTGGACGAGCGCGTCGGCGCCCTGTCGTCGCCGTTCGGCAAGCAGCAGCGCCCGCTCACCCGGTGTGTGGCGGGAGATCTGGCGTGCGTGGCGAAGCTGTCCCGGGCCGAGACCGGCGACACCCTGTCCTCGAAGGACGACCCCCTCCTGATGTCCCCCTGGGACATGCCCGACCCGCTGCTCCCGCTGGCCATCGAGGCCCACAGCAAGGCCGACGAGGACAAGCTCTCGCAGGGCCTGGCCCGTCTTGTGGCCGAGGACCCGACGATGCGGCTCGAACAGAATCCGGCCACCCACCAGTTGGTCCTGTGGTGCCTGGGCGAGGCCCACAAGGAGGTCGCCCAGGAGCGGCTGCGCGGCAGGTACGGCGTCCAGGTCGACGTCGTCCCGCACAAGGTGTCGCTGCGGGAGACCTTCGGCGCGAAGGCGGCCGGGCGCGGCCGGCACGTCAAACAGTCCGGCGGACACGGACAGTTCGCGATCTGCGAGATCGAAGTGGAGCCGCTGCCGCCGGGCAGCGGCATCGAGTTCGTGGACAAGGTGGTGGGCGGCTCCGTGCCCCGGCAGTTCATCCCCTCGGTCGAGAAGGGCGTACGGGCCCAGGCGGCCAAGGGCGTGGCCGCGGGCCATCCGCTCGTCGACGTGCGGGTCACGCTGGTGGACGGCAAGGCGCACTCGGTGGACTCCTCCGACGCCGCCTTCCAGACCGCGGGCGCGCTCGCGCTGCGCGAGGCGGCCGGCGAGGCCCGCATCGACCTGCTGGAACCGGTCGCCGAGGTCCAGGTGCTGGTCGCCGACGACTACGTGGGCCCGGTGATGAGCGATCTGTCCGGGCGCCGGGGCCGGGTGGTCGGCACCGAGCAGTCCAGTGGCGGCCGCACCCTGGTGCGGGCCGAGGTGCCGGAGCTCGAGATCGGCCGGTACGCCCTCGACCTCAGGTCGCTCTCGCACGGCACCGGACGCTTCAGCCGCAGGTACGCGCGGCACGAGCCGATGCCGCCTCAGCTGGCCGACAAAATGCGCGAACAGGCCGAAGAGGGACGGTAATTGACAGATCCTCAGCAATCCGCTCGCCGCACCGGCCGCGCGGCGGGCGGCATTGCGATGTCCCCTGACGGGCGGGCCGTGTCCCCGATACGCTGGGGTGCCAGTTCAGCAGGTGTGCGGGGCACGGTAGTCGGGAACAGGCCGCAGAGCGACGGTGTGCGGCGATGGGGGCGGCAGTGACGACGGAAGAGCCATTCTTCGACTTCTTGCCCAGGCCGCAGGTGCCGCTCCAGGGCGGCGCGGGCCAGACGGCGGCGACCCAGGCACTCGCCTCGGCCGCGTACCGGGACAGCCCGGTCCAGGACATACTCAAGGCCAACAGCGAGTGGCACGAGTCCACGGTCACCAAGGGCAGGCTCTCGCTGCTCGAACCCAACCTCGGCGAGGCGTTCGCGCGCGCCGTGCAGTCCCGGATGCTCGGCGCCACCCGCAAGGGCATCATCCAGTCCTTCGGCACCGAGCCGGGCACCATCGTCGAGCACTGCCTGGCCTCGATCCGCATCCGCAAGGAGCGGGACACCAAACTCACCCTGGTCATGGCCGTCTTCGGGCTGCTCTTCCTGCCCGGGATGCTGCTCTGGCTCGGCCTGTTCCAGTTGCGCCGCACGCTGGCGGGGGCCAAGGACCGGCGGGCCGGAGCTCTCGGTACGATCCTGCTCGGGGCGGCCGGGGTGCTCGCCGTGATCTTCCTGATCAAGCTGCCGTTCCACGGCGTGCTCGGGCTCTATCTGCGCGCCATGATCGTGGCCCCGATCATCGGCTGGTACTGGGCGAAGGTCATCTGCGAGAAGACCGCGCGCGATCTGCGCTCGCGCTGGGACAGCCTGCTCGGCGGCGGAGGGGTCGGCGCCAAGATCCCCGAGGCGGTGCCCAAGAGCGCGGCGGCCGGCTCCGCGGAACAACTGCGCCAGTCGCTGGTCAAGCTGGCCGCGGAGGACCAGAGCAACATCGTCTTCTACGCGGGCCCCAAGGGCATACTCGGCATGGGCACCCGCTGGGGCAGTTGGCAGCTCGCGGAGGAGCTGGAGCCCAAGGAGCCCGGCAAGGAGATCCACGGCTTCCGCAGCTGGGACGTGATACGCGCCATCCAGGACCGCCTCCAGCTCCTGGAGCGCGGCCCCCTGCACACCGGCGGCTTCCCCACCCCCTCCATCAGGAACTGGGTGGTCTCGCCGATCGGCGAGGGCGCCAAGGAGGTGTCACGCCCCGGCGGCCAGGACATCGACAACTTCCAGGTGCGCCAGCACGAGATACAGCGCATCTGCAACGAGCAGCAGTTCTCCAGCGGCAACCGGCACTACCTCGGCATCCAGTTCACGCTCTGGGACGGCCAGTTGGTCATCACCATGATGGTCACCGTCACCGTGCTGCACGAGACGCTGAGGATCGAGGTCACCGGGCACGCGCTCGGCCCGGTGCACGCCCTGTTCACCACCAAGCCCGCGCCCAAGACCAAGGAGGTCGACAAGGCCTTCAAGTTCTGGGAGAAGAAGACGGTCCAGTTGCCGCTGGTGGACGCCTCCGAGGTGGTACGCCTGGCCGCACGCGCCCCGCTGACCTGGTTCCCGCCGCTGCTCGACCACCTGGGCGGGCGGATAGCGCTGCCGGAGCCGTTCGGGCTGCGGCACGCCTGGGCGGACAAGCCCTGGCGCCACCGCTTCATGGCCGACGACGCGATGCGTGCCGCGACGCCGGTCCTTCGGGTGGTGCACTCCGCCGCCATGAAGGTGCTGGACGAGCACGGAGTGAACACCGACCGCTTCACCAACCGCTCGATGATCCTCAGCGGTCTGGTGCAGGACCCGGCGCCGCGGAAGGCGGACGTGTACGACGCGTAGGGCTCAGCGCGGCCAGGCGTCGGCCAGCATCGCGCGGGTGTCCGCGAGGAGTTGGGGCAGCACCTTGGTGTGGCCGACGACCGGCATGAAGTTGGTGTCGCCGCCCCAGCGCGGCACGATGTGCTGATGCAGGTGGGCGGCGATCCCGGCGCCGGCCACCGAGCCCTGGTTCATGCCGATGTTGAACCCGTGCGCCCCCGAGGCGGAGCGCAGGGCGGTCATCGCCTGCTTGGTGAGCTCGGCGAGCTCCAGCGTCTCGGACTCGTCCAGCTCCGTGTAGTCGGCGACGTGGCGGTAGGGCACGACCATCAGGTGCCCGCCGTTGTACGGGTAGAGGTTGAGCACCGCGTACACGTGCTCGCCCCGCTTGATGATCAGCCCGTCCTCGTCCGACTTCGCCGGAAGGGAGCAGAACGGACATCCGTCGCCGGACTCCGGCCCCGTCGGCTTGTTCTCGCCCTGGATATAGGCCATCCGGTGGGGCGTCCACAGGCGCTGGAACGCGTCCTGCGTCCCCACTCCGATCTGCTGCTCCGGCTCAGTCGTCATGATGTGCAGCATATGACTTGGACGGCCGTGGGCGTCGCCCGGGTGGCCGATGACGCAACGCCCGAGGTCCCCGGGAAGACGGGCTTCCCGGGGACCTCGGACCCCGTATACGGGCGGGGAGGGCTCAGACCTGCACGCGACGCTCCACCACGTCCACGAGCTTGGCCAGCGCCTCGTCGCGCGGGATGCCGTTCTCCTGCGAGCCGTCGCGGTAGCGGAAGGAGACGGTGCCCGCGGCCATGTCCTCGTCACCGACGATGATCATGAAGGGGACCTTCTGCTTCTGCTGGTTGCGGATCTTCTTTTGCATCCGGTCCGACGACGCGTCCACGTCGACCCGCAGCCCCTTCTTCTTCGCCTCGGCGGCGAACTCCCGCAGGTAGGGGATGTGGGCGTCGCCGATCGGGATGCCGACGGCCTGGACCGGGGCCAGCCACGCCGGGAAGGCACCCGCGTAGTGCTCCAGAAGGACCGCGAAGAACCGCTCGATGGAGCCGAACAGGGCGCGGTGGATCATGACCGGCTGCTGCTTGGTGCCGTCCGAGCCGGTGTATTCGAGGCCGAACCGCTCGGGCTGGTTGAAGTCGACCTGGATGGTCGACATCTGCCAGGACCGCCCGATCGCGTCCCGCGCCTGCACCGAGATCTTCGGCCCGTAGAAGGCGGCGCCGCCCGGGTCCGGGACGAGCGGGAGGTTCTGCTTCTCGGCCGCCAGGCGCAGCGCCTCGGTGGCCTCCTCCCAGGCCTCGTCGGTGCCGATGAACTTGTCCGACTCCGGGTCGCGGGTGGACAGTTCCAGCTCGAAGTCGTCCAGGCCGTAGTCGCGCAGCAGGTCCAGCACGAAGGTCAGGAGCGAGTCGAGCTCCTGGGGCATCTGCTCCTTGGTGCAGTAGATGTGCGAGTCGTCCTGGGTGAAGCCCCGCGCACGGGTCAGGCCGTGCACCACGCCCGACTTCTCGTAGCGGTAGACCGTGCCGAACTCGAAGAGCCGCAGCGGCAGTTCGCGGTAGGAGCGGCCGCGCGCCTTGAAGATCAGGTTGTGCATGGGGCAGTTCATCGCCTTGAGGCGGTAGTTCTGCCCGTCGAACTCGACCGGCGGGAACATGCCGTCGCCGTAGTGCGGCAGGTGCCCCGAGGTGACGAAGAGCTCTTCCTTGGAGATGTGCGGGGTGTTCACGAACTCGTAGTCCGCGTCCTCGTGCTTCTGGCGCGAGTACGCCTCCATCTCCCGCCGGACGATGCCGCCCTTGGGGTGGAAGACCGCGAGGCCGGAGCCCAGCTCCTCGGGGATGGAGAACAGGTCGAGCTCGGCGCCGAGCTTGCGGTGGTCGCGCTTCTCGGCCTCGGCGAGGAATTCGAGGTGGGCCTTGAGCTCTTCCTTGGTCGGCCAGGCGGTGCCGTAGATGCGCTGGAGCATCGGGTTCTTCTCGCTGCCGCGCCAGTAGGCGCCGCCGGAGCGCATCAGCTTGAACGCCGGGATGTTCCGCGTGGTCGGCAGGTGCGGGCCGCGGCAGAGGTCCTTCCAGCACAGCTCGCCGGTCTTGGCGTCGAGGTTGTCGTAGATGGTGAGCTCGCCGGAGCCGACCTCGGCGTCCGCGCCGTCGGCGGCCTGGGCCGCGTTGCCCTTCAGGCCGATGAGCTCCAGCTTGTACGGCTCGTCGGCGAGCTCGACGCGGGCGGCCTCGTCGGTGGTGACGCGGCGCGAGAAGCGCTGGCCCCGCTTCTGGATCTCCTGCATCTTCTTCTCGATGGCCTTGAGGTCCTCGGGCGTGAACGGCTTCTCGACGTCGAAGTCGTAGTAGAAGCCGTCACGGACCGGCGGGCCGATGCCGAGCTTCGCCTCGGGGTGGAGCTCCTGCACGGCCTGGGCCATGACGTGCGCGGTGGAGTGGCGCAGGATGTTCAGGCCGTCCTCGGAGGAGATCTCGACGGGCTCGACCTCCTCGCCGTCCCGCACCTCGTACGCGAGGTCCTTCAGCTCACCGGCCACGCGGGCCGCGACGACGGTGCGCTCACCGGCGAAGAGCTCGGCCGCCGTAGTGCCCGTCGTCACCACGCGCTCTTCCCGCTCGGAATCGCGTTGGATGATCACACGGACGTCTGACACCGGACTTCTCCTGCCGTAGGGGGGCGCGCAGCGCGTGTCGCGTACGCGGGACGATCCTACCGAGCCGGTGGGCCGTGCCGCGAAACGGTTATGGCCCCCTCAGCCGTCCGCCGGGTCCGGTTCCGCTCCGCAGGCCTCCTCGAAGAAGTCGAGGTTCTCCTGGAGCGACTTCATCAGCCGGTCCCGCTCGGCGTCGTCGACCTGTACGGGGGTGACCTCGCCCGCGCCGGACAGCCGCCGGAAGGCGCCCCTGCTCTCCAGGCGTCCCGCGACCCGGATCGGAAGCCCGACCAGATGGGCGTGCCCGGCGATGCGGTACGCCTCCTCGTCCAGCTCGACGCGTACGTACGGGATCTCGGCGCCCGCCAGCACCCGCAGCCGTACGACGCCGGGGCCGCGCGGCGCCGAGCGGCGCAGCCGCACCACGGCGCCGGTGATCCGCACCGGCATGGAGGGCTCGGCGCCCAGGTAGCGGGTGCCGGCGGCGCGCAGGGCCGGCAGGTCGCCGGGTGAGAAGTCGACGGGTTCGGGCCGGGCCGCGCATCCGGCGGGCACCCCGGCCGCGGGCGACCAGGCGAGGGCGATCCGCACGCCTTCGGTGCCGTGCACCAGGGCGACGACGGACTCGGTCAGCTCCCGGCTGACGCCCGCGCGTACGGCCGCGTCGAAGGCCTCCATGCCCCCGGTGGTGCGCTGGTAGTCGACGGCGTCGCGCACCGCGTTGAGGCCCGCGTAGAGCCGGACCACCGCGGGCCGCCCGGAGGCCGTCGGCACGAAGGCGGTGAGCCCGCCGCCGGTTCCGGGCTCGACCAGGACGCCTTCCAGAGAGGCGAGGGCCGGCCCGCGGTGGCGGGCCCCGTGGTACCCGGCGGCTGCGCGCACGGCGAGCGCGCCGGCGAGCAGCATCCGGTGGGCCGCGTCGCGCAGGCGTTCCTGCTCGCTCCAGGAGGCGGTGCCGGCCGGCCCTTCGGGCACCTCGCGCCACCAGCGCACCTCGTCGCTGGGCACCGCGAGCGAGACCAGCACCTCGCGGGCGGAGGGCGCGGCGCTGCGGGCGAGCGCGGTGAGGGCCTCGCCGAGCAGGTCGTCGCTGTCGGGGAAGGCCCTGCTCTCGGGGACCAGCAGGCTGGTGCCGGACCCGGCCGGACCGGGCGGCGTCCAGCGGGCATAGTGGCCGGGCGCTCCCCCGCGACGGCGCCAGCCATGCCGGTGGAGCAGCGCCCCGAGCACCGCTGGGTCGATGGGGCCGGGAACCGGCGGGCTCCCGCCGGGTTCGTCGTCGAGCCGACGCATCAGGGCCTCCCTCCCACCCCGACCCGCGTCATGATCTCGCAGAGCGCGCGGTCGTCGAAGATCCGCGAGGTCGGTACGCGCACCGTGGTCCTGCGCCGGCCGGTCACCGGGTGTCCGGCCAGATTGATCCAGTAGCAGCAGTGCCGAAGGGCCAGGCGGTCGTGGCCCGCGCGCAGCCACTCGTCCCGGCTCCTGGGCGCCAGCATCACGACCAGGATCTTGTGCACCGACACCGGCGTGCGGGCCAGCTTCACCAGGTGGTCGTTGTCCAGCGTGAAGGAGAAGGTCCCGCCCGGCGGACGCGGCGGGATCTGGTAGGTGCACTTGAGCTGCACCTTGATCGTCACTTCGTCGTCGACCGTGTGGCCGGGGGCGCTGTGACTCACGTGCCAGTCGATTCCGTTGTCGGGGAAGGGCTGCGACAGCGAGCACCCCGCCGCTGCCGCCACCGCGTGCAGGTAACCCACCTGAAGGGTCTCCATGCAGGCGGTGGTGGCGAGCGAGCCGCGCAGCGGTGCGATCCGCTCGGGCAGCAGACCGTGCCCGGGCGCGGCCGGATCGGGCTGCGCGAGCGCCATGGCTGTCGTAGGCCTTCCGGAACTGTGCCGAACTTTTCCGTGACGGCCCGTCACATCCCGTACCCGTCACCTGTGTTGTCTCCGAACTCGGGGCCCCGCAAACGGCGTATGCCGCAAACGGCCCGGGTATCACGGAATCGGGCAGGGGATGCACGCCATCTGCCGCGAGTACGCGAGGAGTTGAGTAGACATGACGTGCTGGTACGAGGGCCCCCTGGCGGCATTCGACACGGAGACGACCGGGGTGGACGTCGAGGGCGACCGGATAGTGGCGGCCGCGCTGGTGGTCCAGGACGGGCCGGGGGCGCGGCCCCGGTCGACGCGCTGGCTGGTGAACCCGGGGGTGCCCGTCCCCGCGGGCGCGACCGCCGTCCACGGGCTGACCGATGAGCACCTCCAGCTGAACGGGCGCTGGCCGGCCCCCGTGATGGACGAGATAGCCAAGGGCCTGGCCGAGCAGTGCATGGCGGGCCGGCCGCTGGTCATCATGAACGCCCCGTTCGATCTGACGCTCCTGGACCGGGAGTTGAAGCGCCATCGCGCCGCCCCGCTCGCCCACTACCTGGGCCAGAACCCGCTGCGGGTGCTCGATCCCCGGGTCCTGGACAAGCACCTGGACCGCTATCGCAAGGGCCGTCGCACCCTCGCCGACCTGTGCGAGCACTACGGCGTGACGCTGGAGGGGGCGCACGACGCGTCCGCCGACGCGCTGGCCGCCCTGGAGGTCGTCCGGGCGGTGGGGCGCAGGTTCGCGGCCCGCCTGGAGCGGCTGACGCCGACCGAGTTGCACACCCTCCAGGCGACCTGGCACGCGGCGCAGGCGCGCGGTCTCCAGGCCTGGTTCACCCGGCAGGGCACGCCGGAAGTGGTGGACACGGCGTGGCCGCTGCGGCCCGAACTCCCGGCGGCGGCCTGAGCGTTGACAGCAAGAAGGCCGGCCCGTCGATGACGGACCGGCCTTTCCCGGTGGGCGATACTGGGTTCGAACCAGTGACCTCTTCGGTGTGAACGAAGCGCTCTCCCACTGAGCTAATCGCCCGGGAACGCACCGAACAATACAGGCCCCCGGGCCCAGCTTTCAAACCGCCCGCCGGTCATCCGGCCGGCGCCCCCCGACGGCGCGCCCGGTGGGGCTTTCTTCGTCGAGCCGGCGCCGCAGCCCGCGCAGGCCGGACCTCATCATCAGGGCGTGGTTGGCGCGGAACACCGGCCGGCCGGGCACCGCGAGCCGTCGCATGAGGGGCTTGCGCACCTCGACGGCCTGCTCGTAGACGGCCCGCGTTCCGCCGCGGTGCCCGAACAGCGTCCAGCGCGCCCAGCCTTCGAGGTCACCGCTCAGCGCGGCCTCCAGGACGAGCCCGGCGGGGTCGCGCCGGCTCTCGCGGGCGGTGACACACAGGTCGTACGGGACGAGGGAGCGGAAGCGGGTGGTGGCGGTGCGCTCGTCGACGCGGTGCACCTCGCGGACCTCGCGCCACCAGCGCGGGTACTCCTCGACGCGCTCCAGGACGGCGTACACGGCGCCGGGCGGCGACGCCAGGTCCCAGACGCTGCGGAAGCGGTAGCGGCACCAGTCCATGCCCCCAGTCTGCGCGCCGGGGCGGGTGGCGAAACGGGTGGCGGCCGGGAACGCCGAAGGCCCCGGAGATCGAGGTGATCTCCGGGGCCTTCGGTCCGGGGTGGGCGATACTGGGTTCGAACCAGTGACCTCTTCGGTGTGAACGAAGCGCTCTCCCACTGAGCTAATCGCCCGGGCGCACCGCAAACATTACCGCATGTCAGCGGGGCCTTTGACCAGGTGCGGTCACTCGTTGATCTTCCACGGCATCACGAAGCCGAACTTCCAGACGTAGATCGCGACGAGCACGGCGACGATCACCAGGCCGACCGTGGTCAAGATGATGTTGCGCCGCCGCACCTTGGGGTCCAGCGCCTTCTGCGCGGCCTCGGTGACCTTGCGCTTGGTCCAGCGCAGCACGAGCTGGGCCCAGACGAATTCGGTCGCCCAGATCGCCATGCCGCCGAAGATCACCAGCCAGCCGGGGCCCGGCAGCGGCAGCATCACGACGCCTGCCGCCACGACCGCGAGACCCACCACGAAAACGCCGACCTGCCAGCTCAGATGCAGCGGCCTGGACGCCTTGATGAACTTCGGCGCCCGCGAGCCGAGAGCCACGTCGCCCTGTTCGTCACTCCCCGTATCCATGCCTCCCAACCTACCGGAAGGGTGTCTCGAAAGGGGTTCACCGAAATGGACCTATAACCCAAAGTAATAGTCCGCCGTACGAGCTACGTGAACCCCTGCAAAACGGTCAGAGGGGTTTACAACGGCACCGTAGGTGGCATGTCGATTTCGCCGACGTGCGAATCCCCGAGCGCACACTGAGCGAAAGGCCCTGGCGCTTATGAACACCACGGTCAGCTGCGAGCTGCACCTGCGCCTCGTTGTGTCGAGCGAGTCCTCACTGCCTGTACCCGCGGGCCTGCGGTATGACACGGCCGATCCCTATGCCGTGCACGCCACCTTCCACACCGGAGCCGAGGAGACCGTCGAGTGGGTATTCGCCCGCGACCTCCTCGCCGAGGGCCTGCACCGGCCCACCGGAACCGGCGACGTCAGAGTCTGGCCGTCACGTAGTCACGGCCAGGGCGTCGTCTGTATCGCCCTGAGCTCGCCGGAAGGAGAAGCCCTGCTCGAAGCCCCGGCGCGGGCCCTGGAGTCGTTCCTGAAGCGGACCGACGCCGCGGTGCCGCCCGGCACCGAGCACCGTCACTTCGATCTCGACACGGAACTCTCACACATCCTGGCCGAGAACAACTGAGGTCAGGCCGAGAGCCGCACGGCGCCGTCCGACTCGGGGCGACGGCGCCGCGCGGACAACCACATAGCGGCACGCACCGGTGCCGTCCCCCATGAAAGCCGTCATGGGGGACGGCACCGGTGCGTGCCGGGCACGAGCCGCTAGAGTCGGCCAGCACCGACGGGCGCCCGCCCGCGGCAGGCCAGGGAGCGAATCGTGCTGATCCCTCACGACACCCGGATCGCCCTCGACATGGTGGTCGATCTGGTGAACACCGCGCCGGAGAGCGAGCCGACCGACCGCCTCGCGGACGTGGACGCGCTGTACGGCTTCGTCCAGGACCACAGCGTCAGCGGTGTGGAGCGGCTCTCCGCCGGTGACCTCCTGGGCGTCCAGGGCGTGCGGAGCAGGTTCGCCGAGATCTTCGCGGCGCCCGACGCCCGCACCGCCGCCGAGCTCGTCAACCAGCTCGTAGCGGCCGCCGGCACCACCCCCCAGCTCACCGACCACGACGGCTACGACTGGCATGTGCACTACTTCGCGCCGGGCGCCTCGGTCGCCGACCACCTGGCCGCCGACGGCGGCATGGCGCTCGCCTTCATCGTCGTCACCGGCGAACAGGAACGCCTTCGCCGGTGCGAGGCCCCGGAGTGCGGGCGGGCCTTCGTGGACCTCTCCCGCAACCGCTCCCGCCGCTACTGCTCCAGCCGCACCTGCGGAAACCGGCTGCACGTGGCGGCGTACCGGGCCCGGCGCAAGGAAGCCGCGGGCTGATCCCGGACCCCCTCTCCCCCGGCGCCGGACCGCTCAGAGCAGGAACAGATCGTGCACGGCCGCCATGAGGAGCAGGCACCCGATCACCCCCAGGAAGATCATCAGGGGCGGCTGGGAGAGCGCGAAGAGACAGCCCCGTGCCTGCGGGTCGGGCGCGCTCGGCTTGTCGGTCGGTGCAGGGGTGGAGCCCTGGGAAGTGTCCAGCATCTCCGGGCGATGATGACCCAGCCGCACCGCATGGGTATACCAACACGCCCATAAGCAGAGGGAGTTCGCCCGAACTCGTAGCGCGTACGGGGACGGACACGCTAGATTTCCGCGCCCTCGGGCTGCCGTGCTCCGGCTCGCGGTCGCCCGGCCGGCCCGGACGGGCGACCGGGGCCCTCAGATGCCGTGTTTCTTCAGGATGGCCTCGATGTCGCTGAAGTCCTCGCTCGCGGCGGGCTCGGCCCGCGCCGTCGGCTGCGCGGCCGGCGCCCGGCCGGCGCCGAGCGAGGGGGCCGAGGCGGTCGGGGCCACCGCGCCCCGCTGGGCGCCGGCCGCGGCGGCCTTGCGCTCCTTGCGGGTGCCGCCGCCGCGCCGCTCGACGGCCCGGGTCGTCAGGAACAGCAGCCACGCGACCCCGAGCAGGCCGAAGCCCAGCCACACGCTCGGTTTGAAGACGATCCCCGACACCCACGCCACGACCCCGGTCATGACGAGACCGACCGGGACCAGCGCATAGGCGGCGATGCGCGTGGCCGCGAGGAAACGCCTGCGGTACGCCGTGACGGCAGCGATGCCCAGTCCGGCCGCGGACACGGCGGAGCAGACGGTCTCGGCTAGCATCCGGTTCCTCCAGGCATGGGGGGTATGGCTTCTTCCATCCTGCACCGGAACCCGCCCCTCGGGCCACGCTCCGCCGCGACCTCAGGGAGATCTCCGGGGCGGCATCCTCCCCAGGTCCCGGTTGCTGGAAGACTGGTCCCATGAGCGACACCACCCCCTCCAGCACCGCCGGCCCCGTCGTCCTCGACGTGTGGTGCGAGCTGCAGTGCCCCGACTGCCGTACCGCCCTCGACGACATCCGCGCCCTGCGCGCCCGCTTCGGCGACCGGATGGACATCCGGCTGCGGCACTTCCCGCTGGAGAAGCACCAGCACGCCTTCGCCGCGGCCCAGGCCTCGGAGGAGGCCTTCGAGCAGGGCCGGGGCTGGCCGTACGTGGAGGCGGTGCTCGCCGGCACCGAGCGCCTCGCCGCCCAGGGCGAGTCCTTCCTGGTGGAGGTCGCGGCCGAACTCGGCCTGGACGCCGAGGAGTTCGAGACCGCTCTCATCGACGGCCGGCACATCCTGATCGTCGACGCCGATCAGGCCGAGGGCAAGGCGATCGGCGTGACCGGAACGCCGACGTACGTCATCGGCGACGAGCGCCTGGACGGCGGCAAGAGCCAGGAGGGTCTGCGCGAGCGCATCGAGGAGATCGCGGAGCGCCTGCTCGCCGCCTAGCTCAGAGCAGGCGCTTGTACTGGTGGAAGAGGGTGGGCCGGTACCCGAGCGACTCGTACAGGCGCAGCGCCGGGGTGTTGTCCGCGAAGACGTGCAGCCCGATCGTGTCCATCCCGTCGGCCAGCGCCACCCGCTCCGCCAGCAGCATCAGCGAGCGGCCGTGACCCCGGCCCCGGTGCTCCTCGGCGACGTTGACGTCGAAGACGTACGCGCCGTCCCCGGGGGCCGGCGCCCTGGCGACCCATACGGTGCCGACCGCGCTCCCCCGCTCTTCGAGGACCAAAAAGCGCGCCCCCGCGGTGGCGAGCCCTTCCGGCATCAACGCGCGGTGTTCCGCGGCGGAGCGCTCCCGGGCCTGCGCCTCGGGCACGCCCCGCTCGGTCCAGCTCCGCGCGTAGCTCTCCACCTCCGCGCGCTCCCAGCGCTCGAACTCCTCCGCCGTCATCGCCCGCCCGGTCACGGTGGGCGCCAACTCGGGCGCGGCTGACGGGAGTTGCTTGACCATGTTGCGGCTGCCCTCCAGGTATCCGAGGGCGCGCGCCATGCGCAGCGCCGCGTCCGCGTCGGCCGGAACGGAGAGGCGGACCTGTTCGCAGCCCCAGCCGCGCAGCACCTCCTCGGCGGCGAGCGCGGCGACGGTGCCGCGCCCGCGGCCACGGTCGGGCCGGTCGATGTGGAGCTCCTCGATCCGGCCCATGGCGGCCCCGAACCGCCCATCGGTGGTGATCTTGATCCGTCCGACGCGTCGGCTGTTCACACACACGTCGTACATACGCGACTTGGCGCCGTCGGCGCCCTGCTGAAGCGGCTCGGTCGGCCGAATGGTGGTGGTCATCAAGGCCGTTGTACCTGCCGGGGCGCCGTCCGTCACCAGCTTTACGGGTCCAGATCCGATCCGGCCCGCTCGTCGAAGATCCGCATGGCCTTGACCGTGACGGGCCCGGGCGCGGCGGCCAACTGCCGTCCGTCCACGCGGTGTACGGCCTGCACATCGCGCAGCGTGGAGGTCAGGAAGATCTCCTCGGCGCTCTCCAGGACGTCGAGCGGCAGCTCGGTCTCGTGGGCACCGGTCCACTCGACGGTCAGGGCGCGGGTGATCCCGCCGAGGCAGCCGGAGGCGAGCGGCGGGGTGTGCAGCCGGCCGTCGACGACCACGAAGACGTTGGTGCCGGTGCCCTCGCAGAGGTGCCCCGCGGTGTTGGCGAAGAGGGCCTCCGAAGCACCCGCTTCATGAGCCTTGGCGAGGGCGACGACGTTCTCGGCGTACGACGTGGTCTTCAGGCCCGCGACCGCGCTGTGCTCGTTGCGGGTCCACGGGACGGTGATCACAGCCGTGGTGTCGGGCCTGCGGGCGGTCTCGCCGATCGCGACGACCAGGGTGGGCCCGGTGGCTCCCCGCTCGGAACCGAGGGGGGAGAGCCCGCCGGTGTAGGTGATCCGCAGCCGGCCGAGCGGCATGGGATTGGCCTCGACGACGGCCGCGCAGGCGCGCCGCACCTCGTCGAGGTCCGGATCGGCCAGGCCGAGTCCCCGGGCCGAGCGGGTCAGCCGCTCCAGATGGCGGGTGAGCGCGAACAGCCTCCCGCCGGTCGCTTTGACCGTCTCGAAGACACCGTCGCCCACGGTGAGCCCGTGGTCGAGGACGGACACCCGCGCGGCGTCGGCGTCGCGCAGAGCGCCATTGACCCAGATCTGCATTTACCCGGTCCTTCCACTGTGCCCGCTGTGGGCACCCGCGCCCGACGCTACCGTCAGCAGGCGCGACGCCTTCAGCTCGGTCTCCTCCCACTCCCGCTCCGGGTCCGAACCCCAGGTGATGCCCGCCCCGGTGCCGAAGCGCAGTACCCCGCGCGGCCGGTCCACCCAGAAGGTACGTATCCCTACGGCGAGCTCGGCGGTGCCCCGGTCGGCGTCGACCCAGCCGATGCCGCCGCAGTAGGGGCCGCGGGGCGCGGTCTCCAGGGCTTCGATGATCCGCAGAGCGCTGGTCTTCGGCGCACCGGTGACCGAGCCCGGCGGGAACGTGGCCCTCAGCAGATCGCGCCAGCCCGCGCCCGCGCGCAGCTCTCCGCGCACGGTGGAGACCAGGTGGACCAGGCCGGGGTGCTCCTCGACGGCGCACAGCTCGGGCACGGTCACCGAGCCCGTGGCGCAGACCTGCCCCAGGTCGTTGCGGACGAGGTCCACGATCATCACGTTCTCGGCGTGGTCCTTCTCCAGAAGGTCCTCGGCGGTCCGCCCGGTCCCCTTGATGGGGCCCGACTCGATCACCCGACCGGTGCGCCGCAGAAACAGTTCGGGCGAGGCGGTCGCGATCTCGACCCCGTGCGCGGGCAGCCGAATCGTTCCGGCATAGGGCGCCGGGTTGCCTCGGGCCAGCAGCGCGGTGAGCGCGTCGACGTCGGCCGCCGCCGGGTCGGGCAGCGGCGCGGTCAGCACCCGGCAGAGGTTCGCCTGATAGACCTCGCCGGCCGCGATGTGCTCGCGGATGCGGCGCACTCCGGCCGTGTACGCGGCCCGGTCGAGGGAGGACGTCCAGTCCTCGGCGGCGGGCCCGCGCCAGGCCCCGGGCACCGGTTCGGGGACCGGTCGCGTACGGACGTCCGCGAAGCGGGCGCAGACGAGACGGCCCTCGAAGTCGGCGGAGACGGCCCAGAAGCCGGTGGAGTCGAGAGCCTCGGGATCACTGGTGACATCACGCAGGTCCGAAGCGACAAGGCGGCCGAAACGGGCCAGCGGAGCGAGGTCGTGCACGCAGACGAGTCTAGGGCCGGTGCAGGTGGGGTGCCCCGGAGTGACCTGGAGACGAACAGGCGACCGCCCCCTGACCGGGGTCCGGACCGGGTGCAGGGCAGCACGCTGCACAAACGCGTTTTTGTGCTGGCCCGGGAATCCGCTAGAGTTCAACACGTCGCCGGGACGCGCAAGCGAAACGGAAACGACAAGCGGACGTGGCTCAGTTGGTAGAGCATCACCTTGCCAAGGTGAGGGTCGCGAGTTCGAATCTCGTCGTCCGCTCGATGTGGGGGATCTTCCCGAACCCCATATGCACTCCTGGTGGAGTGGCCGAGAGGCGAGGCAACGGCCTGCAAAGCCGTCTACACGGGTTCAAATCCCGTCTCCACCTCCAAGCGCGATTAGCTCAGCGGGAGAGCGCTTCCCTGACACGGAAGAGGTCACTGGTTCAATCCCAGTATCGCGCACGCAGTAACACGAAGTAACCGGCCCCGGTAGGTTGGGGGGCCGTCCCGCGCGATTAGCTCAGCGGGAGAGCGCTTCCCTGACACGGAAGAGGTCACTGGTTCAATCCCAGTATCGCGCACGCAGTAACACGAAGTAACCGATCCCGGTAGGTCTGGGGATCGTCCCGCGCGATTAGCTCAGCGGGAGAGCGCTTCCCTGACACGGAAGAGGTCACTGGTTCAATCCCAGTATCGCGCACCACCCGGAACCCCCGGCCTTCTCCAAGGCCGGGGGTTCCGCCGTTCCCGGCGCTGTACGGCGGCTCTGCCGGGCGGGCCCGCATGAGGGGCGCCTGCGAGGGGCCTGCGCGAGGGGCCCGTAGGTCAACTCGCTTGCGGGGAAGGCCGGTTGGGCCGGGGCTCGGCGAGTCCGGTCGGCGTCCGGGAGAGCGGGCAGGGAAGCGGGCGGGACGCGGGGACGCGGGCGGGACGGCGGGCGGGACGCGGGGAAGCGGGCGGGACAGCGGGCGGGCATGCAAAAGGCGTTGCCCGATCGGCTCCCCAGCCGATCGGGCAACGCCTTCTACTGCCGTCCGCCGCACCCCCGTCCCCACGGGGCTGAAAAGAGGCCGGATGTCCCGACCCGGTCCGCTCTACCGGGTCCGGAGCGCCGCTCAGCGCCCCAACATCACGCCCACGGACGACGCCTGTGTGACCACCGCGTCCCAGCCACCGAAGACGACGACGAGCAGGGCGGCCAGGGGAAGGACCATGGCCGTCGCCACCAAGGGGTGGCGCGGGCCGGAGCTGCGGGCACCGAACGCCGCGCTGTACGCCCTGCGTCCCCGCGTGCGGATGATCGTCCGCGCAGCCGTGTCCGCCATGGTCCTCTCCTGTTCGCTCATCGGTCGGTTCGCCGATCGCGCCGCGTCGCATGCGTTGGTACTTCGCCTGCGCGGGTTCGGCGGTTGCGCTGGTCTGCCGGTTGTCGGTTTGCAGCGGCGGGCGTCTGACCTCGGGGGACGAGTGCATCACCCGCCGCTTGACTTCAACACTAGGGATCCTCGCGGCGCCGGACGTCATGCCCTCGTACCGATCCCCGGGCCTCCCAGGGGATGAGCCGTCGCCCCGCGCCTACTCCCCAGGGTGGAGACGGACCCCCTACGCCTTGGGGTCTTCCCGGAGGGGGCGGCCCTGCGCCCGGGCCTCGGCCTCCCCCACGTCCTGCCTCGGGACGGGCTGCTCCACCAGGGCGAGCACCCGGGTGGCCATGAAGCGGGCGGTGCGCACGACAGTGCCGCTGCGGGTGACTTCGCTCACTTCCACCACCCCGCGCCGGACCGCCGTCTCCACCCTGCGACCCGCCCGGCTTGCCACCACTTCGTACGTCCGGGTCGTGTCTCCCGCGTCCACCACTATCTCCACGCGGTCACCCTTCATAGATCCAAACCCCCTTCTGCGACGGACCGTTGAGATCTCGCACGGGGCAGCGGCCATGGATCCGCGGCCTGCTGACCACTCCTCAAGTTTCCCACCGGGCACTGACAATCGCTCGGGCCGCGAGGGCGCGGCCTATGAGCACACCGGGCGACGGGTACGTAAGCTGTGCCCGTCAACAGGACTGGCAGCGGGGATGAAAATGGCGATGATGCGGCTCCGGCGCGAGGACCCGCGTGTCGTCGGCTCGTTCAGGCTCCACCGGCGGCTCGGCGCGGGCGGCATGGGGGTCGTGTACCTCGGGTCCGACCGGCGCGGACAGCGGGTGGCCCTGAAGGTGATCCGGCCCGATCTCGCCGAGGACCAGGAGTTCCGGTCCCGGTTCGCCCGTGAGGTCTCGGCCGCGCGCCGGATCCGGGGCGGTTGCACGGCCCGCCTCGTGGCGGCCGACCTCGAGGCCGAGCGGCCCTGGTTCGCTACGCAGTACGTACCCGGGCCCTCCCTGCACGACAAGGTCGCGGAGGAGGGGCCGCTCGCGGCCGCCGACGCCGCCGCGATCGGGGCCGCGCTGTCGGAGGGGCTCGTGGCGGTGCACGAGGCCGGTGTCGTCCACCGCGACCTCAAGCCGTCCAACATCCTGCTGTCTCCGAAGGGGCCCAGGATCATCGACTTCGGCATCGCGTGGGCCACGGGTGCCTCGACGCTGACCCACGTCGGCACCGCGGTCGGCTCCCCCGGCTTCCTCGCGCCCGAGCAGGTACGCGGGGCGGCCGTCACCCCGGCCACCGACGTCTTCTCGCTGGGCGCGACGCTGGCGTACGCCGCGATGGGTGACTCGCCCTTCGGGCACGGCAGTTCCGAGGTGATGCTCTACCGCGTGGTGCACGAGGAGGCTCAGCTGCGCGGTGTTCCTGACGCGCTGGCGCCGCTCGTACGGGCCTGCCTGGCGAAGGATCCGGAAGAGCGTCCCAGCACGCTTCAGCTCTCGATGCGGCTCAAGGAGATCGCGGCGCGGGAGGCGCAGGGGGGGTTGCACGGGCAGGGGGCGGAGGGGCGGCCGCCGGCCCAGCGTGAGCGGGTGGAGGTCGATCGGCTCGATCGGGCTGAGCGGCTTGAGCGGTTGGAGCGGCCTACGGGGCGGCTCGATGACCGTACGCAGCGGTACACCGAGGCCGGTCGGGATCGGGGTACCGGGGCGTCGGCCTCCCGTCCGGAGGGGCGGGGTGGTTCCGTGCCCCGTACGGGGGGTTCGCGTACGGGGGGGTCGGCTACGGGCGGGGCACGTCCGGGGAGCTCGCGTACGGGGGGTTCGCGTGGCACCGGCTCGCGGCCCGGGCGGCCGGGCACCCGGACCGGGGCGCGCACGTCGGGCGGAGGGCTGCGGCCCGCCAACCCGCGGCTGCTGCGGCAGCGGCTTACCGTGTTCGTGCTGGTGACGTTGATCGTGTTGCTCGGGATTGCTGCGGTCAAGCAGTTCTGAGGGTTCTGGTGGGTTGCGGGGGGCCCGCTGGTGGTTCGGCTGCGGGTTGTGTGGGGTTGCTCGCGCAGTTCCTCGCGCCCCTATAGGGCGTGCTGCTCGGCGGGGCCGTGTAGCCGGGCTCTGCTTCCCCGGGGCGGGGCGGGTGTTCGGGTGCGGATCGTGCGGGGTGCTCGCGCAGTTCCCCGCGCCCCTCAAGGGCATGCGGCTCGGCGGGGCCGTGTAGCCGGGCTCTGCTTCCCCGGGGCGGGTGTTCGGGTGCGTGCCGTGGTTGGTTGCTCGCGCAGTTCCTCGCGCCCCTCAAGGGCACGTCCTCGCCCGGGGGGTCAGGGGGTTGGGGTGCCTGTTGCTACGGCGTAGAAGGCCACTGCCGCTGCCGCTCCCACGTTCAGGGAGTCGACCCCGTGGGCCATCGGGATGCGGACCCACTCGTCGGCCGCCACCAGGGCCTGGGTCGAGAGGCCGTCGCCCTCGGCGCCCAGCATCAGGGCCACCTTGTCGAGCTGGTGGGGGGCCGCCTCCTCGATGCTGGAGGCCTTTTCGTCGGGGGTCAGGGCCAGCAGGCGGTAGCCGGCGCCGCGGACCGTCTCCAGGCCCTTGGGCCACGACTCCAGACGGGCGTACGGGACGGAGAAGACCGCGCCCATCGACACCTTCACCGAGCGCCGGTACAGGGGGTCCGCGCAGTCCGGGGACAGCAGGACCGCGTCCATGCCCAGGGCCGCCGCGCTGCGGAAGATCGCGCCGATGTTGGTGTGGTCGTTGACCGCCTCCATCACCACCACCCGGCGCGCGGCGGCCAGGAGCTCGTCCGAGGCCGGAAGCGGCTTGCGCTGCATCGAGGCGAGCGCGCCCCGGTGCACGTGGTAGCCGGTGACGCGTTCGGCCAGGTCCGGGCTGACCGCGTACACCGGCGCCGGGAGCTCGTCGATGACGTCCCTCATGACGTCGACCCACTTGGCCGAGAGCAGCATCGAGCGCATCTCGTAGCCGGCGTCCTTGGCCCGTCTGATGACCTTCTCGCCCTCGGCGATGAAGAGGCCTTCGGCGGGCTCGCGGCGGCGCCGCAGCTCCACGTCGGTCAGGCCCGTGTAGTCGCGCAGTCGCGGGTCGTCGGGGTCGGTGACGGTGATGAGATCGGCCACAGGGTGATACTGCCTTGTCCTGGGTGGGGTGCCAACGGCTGGGACGGAGATCCGGCGCCGGTGGTCGTGGGTGGGGATGCCCGCCCCTGGGCGCTCATGGGCGGGCGTACGCGGCGCTACGGGCGGGGGTTCACCGCGACGACGTCACCGATGACGATGACCGCCGGAGGCTTGACCGCCTCGGCCCTGACGACCTCGCCGACCGTTCCCAGGGTGGCGTCCACGCGGCGCTGGGCGGCGGTGGTGCCCTCCTGGACGAGGGCGACCGGGGTGGACGGGTTCTTGCCGTGGGCGACGAGGGCTCCGGCGATCGCGCCGATCTTGTCGACGCCCATCAGGATCACCAGGGTGCCGCGCAGTTGGGCCAGCGACTTCCAGTCGACGAGTGAGCGCTCGTCGTCCGGGGCCACATGGCCGCTGACCACGGTGAACTCGTGCGCCACCCCCCGGTGGGTGACCGGGATGCCGGCCGCGCCCGGCACCGAGATGGAGCTGGAGATGCCGGGCACCACCGTGCAGGCGATGCCGGCCTCGGCGAGCGCCTGGAGTTCCTCCATGCCGCGCCCGAAGACGTAGGGGTCGCCGCCCTTGAGCCGCACGACCGCCTTGCCCGCCTTGGCGTGCTCGATCAGCGCGTTGTTGATGGCCTCCTGCGCCATGAACCGCCCGTAGGGGATCTTCGCGGCGTCGATGACCTCGACGTGCGGGGGGAGTTCGTCGAGCAGGTCGCGGGGGCCGAGCCGGTCGGCGATGACGACGTCCGCCTCGGCCAGCAGCCTGCGGCCGCGCACGGTGATCAGGTCCGGGTCGCCGGGGCCGCCGCCGACCAGGGCGACACCGGGGGTGCGGGTGCGCTGCTGCGGGGCGACCAGGGTGCCGTCGCGCAGGCCCTCGACGACGGCGTCGCGGATGGCGGCGGAGCGCCGCGGGTCGGGGGTGTCCGTGGTGAGCACGGCGACGGTGACGCCCTCGGAGCGGCCGGTGGCCGGGGTCCAGGCGGTGGCGGCGGTCGCGTCGTCGGAGCGTACGCACCAGACGCGGAAGCGCTCGGCCTCGGCCGAGATGCGCGCGTTGGCCTCGGCGTCGGCGGTGGCGACCAGGGCGTACCAGGCGTCCGCGAGGTCGCCGTCGGCGAAGCGGCGGCGCTCCCAGCGGATCTCGCCGGCGTCCGCCATCGCCTCGACGGAGGGGGTGGCGCTCGGGGAGACCAGGGTGACGTCGGCTCCGGCGGCGATGAGGGCCGGCAGCCGGCGCTGGGCGACCTGGCCGCCGCCGACGACGACGACGCGGCGGCCGGTGAGGCGAAGGCCTACGGGGTACGCGGGGTGTTCGACCATGGCGGCGGTGCTCCTCGGGCGGAGTGACGTGCGGTGAGCCGCTGCGGCGGTGAAGCGGCTGGTGGGAGGGGGTACGCGATCCCGCGGACAGCCTAAGGGGCGGGCGGGTGGTGCGGCACGAGTGGGGGCCGGGGTCTGTGACCCCGGCCCCCCGCTCATGCGTACGGGCTACTTCTCGGTGACGCCCGCCGAGTCGAACGTGGCGACCTCGTGCATCGCGCGGGCCACGCTCTGCACCACCGGGAGGGCGAGCAGGGCGCCGGTGCCTTCGCCGAGGCGGAGGTCGAGGTCGACCAGGGGGCGCAGGCCCAGCTTGTTGAGGGCGGCCGCGTGGCCGGGTTCGGCGCTGCGGTGGCCCGCGATGCAGGCGGACAGCACCTCGGGGGCGATGGCGCGGGCGACCAGGGCGGCCGCTCCCGTGCTGACGCCGTCCAGGATCACCGGCGTACGCAGCGAGGCGCCGCCGAGCAGGAAGCCGACCAGGGCCGCGTGCTCCAGGCCGCCGACCGCGGCGAGCACGCCGATCGGGTCGGCCGGGTCCGGCTGGTGCAGTTCGAGGGCGCGGCGGACGACATCGACCTTGCGGGCGTGCGTCTCGTCGTTGATGCCGGTGCCCCGGCCGGTGACCTCGGCCGGGTCGACGCCGGTGTACAGGGAGATCAGGATGGCCGACACCGTGGTGTTGGCGATGCCCATCTCACCCGTCAGAAGCGCCTTGTTGCCGGCCGCCACCAGATCGCGGGCGGTCTCGATGCCGACCTCGATGGCCGCGATCGCCTCCTCGCGGGTCATCGCGGGACCGGTCGTCATGTCGGCCGTGCCCGGGCGCACCTTGCGGGGCAACAGGCCCGGGGTGGCCGGGAGTTCGGAGGCGACGCCCACGTCGATGACGCACACCTCGGCGCCCACCTGGTTGGCGAAGGCGTTGCAGACCGCGCCGCCGCCGAGGAAGTTGGCGACCATCTGGCCGGTGACTTCCTGGGGCCAGGGGGTGACGCCCTGGGCGTGCACCCCGTGGTCCCCCGCGAAGATCGCGACGGCCGCGGGCTCCGGGATCGGCGGCGGACACTTGCGGGACAGGCCGCTGAGCTGCGCGGAGATGATCTCCAGCATGCCGAGCGCACCGGCCGGCTTGGTCATCCGCTTCTGCCGCTCCCAGGCCTCGCCGAGCGCCTTGGCGTCCAGCGGGCGGATGCCGGCGACGGTCTCCTGGAGCAGGTCGTGCGGGTCCTCGCCGGGCAGCGCGCGGCGGCCGTACGTCTCCTCGTGGACGACCCAGGACAGCGGGCGGCGCTTGGACCAGCCCGCCTGCATCAGCTCGGGCTCCTCCGGGAACTCGTCCACGTAGCCGACGCAGAGGTAGGCCACGACTTCGAGGTGCTCGGGCAGTCCGAGGGCGCGCACCATCTCGCGCTCGTCGAAGAAGGAGACCCAGCCGACGCCGAGGCCCTCGGCGCGGGCCGCGAGCCACAGGTTCTCGACGGCGAGCGCCGAGGAGTACGGGGCCATCTGCGGCTGGGTGTAGCGGCCCAGGGTGTGCCGGCCGCCCCGGGTCGGGTCCGCGGTGACGACGATGTTCACCGGGGTGTCGAGGATGGCCTCGATCTTCAGTTCCTTGAACTGCTTGGCCCGGCCCTTGGGCAGCGACTTGGCGTACGCCTCGCGCTGGCGCTGGGCGAGTTCGTGCATGGTGCGGCGGGTCTCGGCGGACCGGATGACCACGAAGTCCCAGGGCTGCGAGTGTCCGACGGAGGGCGCGGTGTGGGCCGCCTCCAGGACGCGGAGCAGCACCTCGTGCGGGATGGGGTCGCCGCGGAAGCCGTTGCGGATGTCGCGGCGCTCGCGCATGACGCGCAGGACGGCCTCGCGTTCGGCGTCGTCGTAGGCCGGGGCTGCGGGCGCCTGCTCGGGCACCTCGACGGCCTCGGCGACCTGCTCGGCGGCGGGCGCCTCCGGCTCGGCCGAGGGGGCGGCGGGCTCGGGCTCCGGTGCGGCGGACGGCTGGGGCGCGACGATCACTTCGAGGGGCTCGTCCGGCACGGACATGGCCTCGGAGACGACGGGAGCGGCCACCGGAGCCTCTTCGGGGGCCGCCGCCGGAACGGCGACGGACTGCTCGGCGGCTTCCTGCTGTCCCGGCTGCTCCTGCTGCGGTACGAGCACGGGCTCGGGCGCCTGGACGGGCTCGGCGACGGGCACCTGCGCCGTCTCGGGTGCCGGCACCTCGGCGGCGGGCTCGGCCGGGCTCGCCTGCTGCGGCGTCTGCTCGGCCACTGCGGCCTGCGGCACGCGCAGGGCCACGTGCGTGGCGGCCTGGCTCTGCGGCGCGGCCTCCTCGACGACGGGCGGTACGGCGACGGGCTGTTCGGCGACGGGCTCGACCGCCACGGGCTGCTGCGGGAGCGGCGCCTCGACGACGGGCTCGGCCACGGCCTGCTCGGCGGGCCCGGGCTCGCCCACGACCGGCTCGGGCGTGACGGGCTCGGCGGTGGCGGTCTCGGCCTGAGCCGGCTCGGTCACGATCGGCTCGGCGGACGCGGGTTCGTCGGCGACCGGCGCCGCCGGGGCGGCCTGCTGCTCGGCGACCGGTTCCGGCGCTGCCTGTTCCGCGACGGCCTGTTCGGCCACCGGGGCCTCGGCGGTGGCGGATCCGGCCCCGACCGGGGCGACGAACCCGGCGGGAGCGGCCTGCTCGGGCTGAGCGGCCGGCGGTACGGGCTCGGCGGCCATCGGCACGTCCTGCGCCACAGGCTCCTGGGGCACGTCCTGCGCGGGCGCGGCCGTGGCCGGCGCGAGGTGGGGGCCGGTCGGAACGGACCCCTCCACGGGCACGAACTGGCCGACGGGCTGCGGCTGTTCGGGCTGCCGCGCCATCTGCTGGGCGGCCTGCCGCGGCGCCTGCTGGGCGACGAGCTGGTCCACGAGGAGCGCGGGCTGGGCAAGGGCCTGTGCCTGCGCCGCGTGTTCGGCGCCCTGGTGCTGGGCGCCCGAAGTGGCGGCCTGCCCAGCGAACTCCTCGAACTCCTCGGGGACGACCGTTTCTGCAGGGGGCATGGGGGTGTTGAGCGAGGCGTGCGGCGCCGAACGCTGCTGAGGCGTCCATGCCATTCCGGGCCCCGGCGGGAGGTCCCCGAACTGCGGTCCCGGCGCCTGGGCGGCCGGCTCCTCGCGCGGGATGTCCAGGTATTCGGGGCCCGTGGTCGCGGGCCCCTGGGTGCGCGCGGCCGTCGGGTTGCCCGGCGTTCCGGCCGGGCCGCGGTCGGCGAGGGAGCGTACGACGCCCCCGGAGGCGTCCGGGACCTGCGGGCCGAGGTGCAGGGGGCGGCGGGACGGCGGCGGGGTGGTGGCCGCGGGCGCCTGGGCCGCGCGGGCGCCGCCGAGTTCCACCGAGCCGGTGTCGCGGCCGCCGGCCTCGTGCGCGCCTGGCTCGGCGCGGCCGGGCGCCTGGGCCATGACGGGAGCGGGGGCGGGCGCGGACTGCGGGTCGATCCAGGCGCCCTGGGCGCCCGGCATCAGCAGCAGATCGTCGTCGTCCACGGGGTTCACCGAACTGTCTGCGGGATCGAGGAAGGTGTAGGCGCCGGGAGCGGGGAAGCCCGGCTGTTCCACCATGCCTGCGTTCTCCGGCAGTCCCTCGCCCGGGACCTGGCCGGTGTCAGTCATGCGTACCCCTCGCCCATCTGTAGTGCTCCTTCGGCCTGCGCCCGGGGAGCCGCGCTCATGTCACGCGCGGCACCCGTCGCTCGCGACGAGTGCGCCGCGCGGTGGCGAGCGGCCCGCAGGCGTCAACGACACCATGCATTGTCGCGGGCCTTCGCCGCCGTGGCGGTCAGTCTCGGCCACGGACCGTGTGGGCTGCGCCACGTTGCGCGTCCCCCGGATGTGCCGTACCGCCGACGGCGCCAAAGGGGGCCCCTTTTCCGGCCCTTGACGAGGTGAGCGCCGAACGGCCGGGTGCGGTACAACGATCGGCCAGCCTACCCCCCGCGACGCGCCGGAGGAGTCACGGGGATCTTTCTTTCCGCCTTCCGGAGAGCAGGAAGGCGACCGAGCGTTCGCGCTCCGTCCAGGCGCTCGTGTCGAGGTCGACCGATTGCAGCAGGGCGCACTCGACGTCGTATCCGCCGGCGCTCAGCGCCGCTCCCACGGCCTCCGCCCCGTCCCGGGTGGCCGCGTGCGTCACGATGCGCTCCGGTCTGCGGTCGGCGCACGCCGCCACGACGGCGGCGCCGCCCCCTCCGACGCGTACGACGTCGGGTTCGGGCAGCGACTCCAGTGCGTGCGGGGCCCTGCCGTGGACGGCCTGGACCTGGACGCCGAAGCGGCGGGCGGTGGACTCGGTGCGTGAGCAGGCCTCCGCGTCGGCGTCGACGGCGATGACGGCGGCGCCGAACCGGGCCGCCTCGGCGGACAGCGCGCCGCTGCCGCAGCCGATGTCCCAGACGAGGTCGCCGACGCGCGGCCCGAGCCGGGCGAGTTGGGCGGCGCGCAGTTCGGTGGACTCGCCCGGGCCGAGCCCGGCGCCGTACTCGCGGGCGGGCAGCGCCCAGCCGCGGGGCGCGGAGGGGTAGCCGGGGGCGGGTCCGGCGAGCCAGCCGTCGCCCTCGGTGGCGGGGCCGCCGCCGAGGACGATGACCACGTTGGGGTCGCGCCAGGCGTGGTCGGCGGCGTTCTCGGAGGTGAGGACGGTGACCTGTTCGCGGTCGCTGCCGAGTTCCTCGCAGATGACGAACGTGCGGTGGACGCCTTCGAGGAGCAGCGCGAGTTCGGCGGGCCCGGCGCCGGGCGAGGTGAGGACGGCGACCTTGCGGTGGGCGCGGCAGACGTTGACGGCGCGGCGCAGGGTGCGGGGGTGGGCGACGACGATCCGGGCGTCGTCCCAGGGCATCCCGGCGCGGGCGAAGGCTCCGGCGACGGACGGGACGGCGGGCACGACCTCGACCTCGAGGCCGTGCTCGGGGTCCCTGAGGGTACGGACGACGCCGAAGAATCCGGGGTCGCCGTCGGCGAGGACGACCGCGCTGCCGCGGTGGCCGGCGATCCGGCGGGCGGCCAGGCCCACGCTGCCCAGGCGGATGCGCTCGGCGCCGGGCGGTACTTCGGGGAGTGCGAGGTGGTGGGCGGCGCCGGCCACCAGGGTGGCCGCGGAGAGGGCGGAGGTGGCCGCGGGGGTGAGGGGCGAGCCGTCCCAGCCGATCACCGTGACGCGGTCGGCCATCTTCGTCAGACTCCAGGTGTGGTCGCGGGTCGGGGCGGCAGCGGTGCCGGCGTACGGAACGAGGGTAGTCGCGGACGATCCGCGCGGCTGTCGGCGGTGGGCCGGTTCCCGTCGGTGCGGGGGATCAGTTCCAGTCGGTGTAGGAGGCGTATCCGGCGTCCGCGAGCTGGTCGGCGATCCCGTCCAGGTCCTCGGGGAGCAGGCTCCACACGATGAGGTCGGTGCGGATGTCCGTCCAGCCGCCGTCCTCGGTCTGCGTACGCGCTATCCACGCGTTGCGCAGCACCCCCTCGCTGATGCAGCCGATCTTCTGCGCGACCTGCTGGGAGGCGGTGTTGTCGGCGGCGGTGCGCAGTTCGAGGCGCTCGAACCGCTGGTCCCTGAACAGCCATTGGGCGGTGGCGAGCACGGCCTCGGTGGCATAGCCCTCGCCGCGCGCCCAGGGCGCCACGACATAGCCGACCTCGGTGGCCAGGGTGCGCCAGTTGGTGTTCTGGAGGTGAACGATGCCGACGAGGCGCTGGGTGAGGAACTCGGTGACCGCCAGAACGATTCCTCGGCCCTCGGTGCGCTCGCGCGGGGCGATGTGGCGGACCCAGTCGTCGGCGTCGCGGGCCGTGTAGGGGTGGGGCACGGCGGTCCAGGCGACGACCTGCTCGTCGTTCATCATCTCGATGAGCGCGGGGCTGTCGGCATCCTCGAAGGGGCGCAGCACCAGGCGGTCCGTGCTGATGGAGATGTCCGGGAAGACCGGAAAGGGGGTAGTCATGTGCCGCTCCATGCCGTGGACCGCCGTGGGGACCGCGGGGCCCCTGGGGCCTCCGTGGCCCGTCAACCGATAAGGACCGTAAAGGCACAGCATGCAGCATCGGGCCGTCGGCGCGCATGGCCGGGTGGCCGTGGCGACGAAGGTCCCGGACACCTGACGAGGCGTCCGGGACCTTCGTACGGCCTTACGGGGAGCGCTACTTGGCGGCGCCGAACGCGGGGACGACGGAGCCCGCGTACTTGTCGGTGATGAACTTCTTGACCTCGTCGGAGTTCAGGAGCTTGACGAGCTTCTGGACGCGCGGGTCGTTCTCGTTGCCCTGCTTGACGGCGAGGAAGTTGGCGTAGGGGTTGCCCTCCGCCTTCTCCAGGGCGAGGGCGTCCTTGGCCGGCTTGAGGTCGGCCTCGATGGCGTAGTTGCCGTTGATGACGGCGGCGTCCACGTCGCTCAGGGCGCGGGGCAGCGTGGCGGCCTCCAGCTCCTTGAACTTCAGGCCCTTGCTGTCCTTGATGTCGGAGAGCTTGGCGCCGGAGCCGGCCCCGTCCTTCAGGGTGATCAGGCCGTTGGTGGCGAGGAGTTGGAGCGCGCGGCCCTCGTTGGTGGTGTCGTTGGGGACGGCGACCGTCTGGCCGGAGGTGATGTCCTTGAGGGCCTTGACCTTGTGCGAGTAGAGGCCGAGGGGCTCCAGCTCCACATTGACGACGGGCACGATGTGGGTGCCGTTCTTCTTGTTGAAGTCGTCCAGGTAGGGCTTGTGCTGGAAGAAGTTGGCGTCGACCTGACCCTGCTCGGTGGCGGTGTTCGGCAGGACGTAGTCCGTGAACTCCTTCACCTCCAGCTTGAGTCCGGCCTTGGCCGCCAGGTTGTCCTTGACGTACTTCAGGATGTCGGCGTGCGGGGTCGGGGACGCCGCGACGACCAGCGCCTTGGACTCGTCGGCCTTGCCGCCGGCCGTCTTCGGGTCGGAGGAGGAGCCGCAGGCGGTGAGGCCGGCGGCGAGCGCGGCGGTGACGACGGCGACAGCGGTGATCTTGGTGTTCTTACGCACGAAAAGTGCCTCTTTCCGGTGGTGCGGTGTGACGCCCGGACAAGGAGTGCGGGCCGTTGGGGAGAAGGGTCAGGAGGTCCGGCCGCGGCGGGCGAGCAGGCGTACGACGCCGTCGCCGAGCAGCTGGATCACGGTGACGATGGCGATCAGGACGGCCACCGTGACGAGCATGAAGGTGGTCTCGAAGCGCTGGTAGCCGTAGGTGATGGCGACCGAGCCGAGACCGCCGCCGCCCACCGCGCCGGCCAGCGCGGAGTAGCTGACGAGGGTGATCACGGTGGTGGTGATCGCGGAGACGAGCGAGGGCAGCGACTGCGGCAGCAGCACCTTCCACACGATGGTGGGAATGCCGCCGCCCATGGACTGGACGGCTTCGACGAGCCCGTGGTCGACCTCGCGCACGGCGGTCTCCACGAGGCGCGCGAAGAAGGGGACGGCGCCGATGGACAGCGGCACGATCATGGCGCTGGGGCCGATGAAGGTGCCGACGAGCCAGGTGGTGAAGGGGATCAGGGCGATCAGCAGGATGATGAAGGGCAGCGAGCGGCCGATGTTCACGATCACGCCGATGACCTTGTTCACCGGGCGGTTCTGGAGCAGGCCGCCCTTGTCGGTGAGCACGAGCAGCACACCGAGCGGCAGCCCGAGCCCGATGGTGACCAGGGTCGCCCAGAGCACCATGTAGAGGCTGTCGTACGTTCCCTGCGACAGCAGCGGCTGCATGTCCGACCAGCTCACTTGGCACCTTCCTCGACCAGGTCGAGCGCCTGGCTGTCGTTCGGGACGCTGTCGTCCACGACGTCCACCTGGAGGCCCTGCTCGCGCAGGAAGCCGACGGGGACGACGTTCTCCTCGTAGCGGCCGGGCAGTTCGATCCGCATCCGGCCGATCTGCTTGCCGGCGACGGTGTCCATGGCCGCGCCGAGGATCGAGATGTCGATGTTGTACGTCCGCGACAGCTGGGAGATGACCGGCTGGGTGGCGGCCTCGCCGTGGAAGGTGACGTCGATGACGGTGCGCTCGGGGCCGGAGGCCTCTCCGGTCACGGGGAAGAGTTCGGAGGCGAGTTCGGAGCCGGGGGTGGCGAGCAGCTCGCCGACCGTGCCGGACTCGATGACGCGGCCCTTGCGCATGAGGGCGGCCGAGTCGCAGATCGTCTTCACGACGTCCATCTCGTGGGTGATGAGCAGGACGGTGAGGCCGAGCTGCTGGTTGAGGTCGCGAAGGAGCTGGAGGATCGAGCGGGTGGTCTCCGGGTCGAGGGCGCTGGTCGCCTCGTCGGAGAGCAGCACCTTGGGGTCGCCGGCCAGGGCGCGGGCGATGCCGACGCGCTGCTTCTGGCCGCCGGAGAGCTGGGCGGGGTAGGCCCTGGCCTTGTCGGCGAGGCCCACCAGGTCGAGCAGTTCCAGCGCCTTGCGGGAGCGCTCCTTGCCGGAGATCCCGAGGATCTCCAGGGGCAGCTCGACGTTGTCCTGCACGGTGCGCGAGGACAGCAGGTTGAAGTGCTGGAAGACCATGCCGATGCGGGAGCGGGCCCGGCGCAGGTCCTTGCCGGCCCGGCGGCCGCGCCCGGCGAGCGCGGTCAGGTCGACGCCGTCGACGGTCACCGTGCCGGAGGTGGGGCGCTCCAGGAGGTTGACGCAGCGGATGAGGGAGGACTTTCCGGCGCCGCTCTGGCCGATGACGCCGTACACCTCGCCCTCGCGCACATGCAGGTCGACGCCGTCGAGCGCGGTGATATCTCGTCCGCGCGACTGGTAGACCTTGGTCAG
Source organism: Streptomyces sp. ASQP_92 (assembly GCF_025399895.1). GTDB lineage: Bacteria > Actinomycetota > Actinomycetes > Streptomycetales > Streptomycetaceae > Streptomyces. The sequence continues at coordinate 145,362 of NZ_JAODUA010000013.1, forward strand.
GCCCGTTGTGGTGATCACAGGATTTCCGTCACTGTCGAGTGCGCGGCGCGGGGTGGGCCGGGCACGGGGCAAACGTGTTCGGGGCGCGGCTCGGCCTCATCGGTGGATACCGGGGGCACGGTGGCGCGGGGCAGGCCGGATCCGTAGCTCGTGGTACGGAGACGGGCGCGGCCGACGTGGTCTCGCTTCGGGGCGCGAGGCTCAGGCGGGGGCCCTCAGAAGGCGCACATTCGACACAGACAACGAGCACCGGGCGTCGTGATCGCCTCGGTCGCAAGGGTGCGGCTGCTCGTCGTGGTCATGTCGCAAGTAAAGCAGAACCGGTCGGGAACGAATCAGGGATGTCCGAATACCGGACATCCCTGGACTGCCATGTGGACGCTCTCACTCCGCCGCGGTGATCTCCACTCCCCCGTCCGTGACCAGCGCGGAGACGGCCGACAGGTGCTTCCCGACCACATCGGCGAGGAGCTCCTCGGCCCGGTGCGTTGTGGCCAAGGCCACGGTGGTCACGCCCGCGGCCCGGGCGGCCGCGAGCCCCGCCGGGGCGTCCTCGAAGACCACCCAGCGGGCCGGGTCCACGTCGAGGCGGGCGGCCGCGAGCAGGAAGGGCTCGGGTCGGGCTTTGCCCCGGGTGAGCCTACGGGCGGGGGTGGGGGTGAGCGCATCGGGCCTTTCGGCCCGTAATACCCTCGACCCCATGCTCGATGCCCTGACGATCGCGGTCGCCGCCGCCGCGCTCGCCCTCGCCGCCTGGTGCGGATTGGCCGCATACCGGGACCAGGCCACCAAGGACTGGCACTTCATCGGCATGGCCGTGGTCACCGTCCTCGCGCTGGCCCAGCTCGTGGTCGGGCTCGTTCAGCTCGGCCGCGGCGAGCGGCCCGAACAGGGCGTCGCGATCTTCGTCGCGTATCTGGCCGGAGCCTTCGCGGCCGTCCCGGCGGCGGGCTTCCTCTCGCTCTCCGAGCGGACCAAGTGGGGCTCGGTGACGGTGTCCGCGGGCGCCGTGGTGCTCGCCGTGCTCGAAGTGCGTCTCTACGACATCTGGGGAGGCTGACCGTGACCGAGTCCGCCACTGACACCACGCCCGCCGAGAAGCTCGGCTCCGGGCCCGGCCGGGTACTCGTCTGGTTCTACGGGGTGTTCACCGTGGCCGCGGCGTCCCGCTCGATCGTCCAGATGATCATGGACTTCGGCAAGGCCCCGCTGGCGTACGTACTGTCCGCGATCGCGGCCTGCGTCTACGGCTTCATCACGTACTCACTGGTGCGCGGCGGCGAGAAGGCCCGCCGGGCGGCGCTGGTGTGCTGCGCGGCGGAGCTCCTCTTCGTCCTGATCGTCGGCACCTGGACCCTGGCGGACGCCTCCGCCTTCCCCGACGCCACGGTCTGGTCGGACTACGGCATGGGCTATCTCTTCATCCCGGTGATCCTGCCGGTCCTCGGCATGCTCTGGCTCAGGCGCGCCAAGCCCTGACGATCAGGCGCTGGCCGCGAACTCCGAGGCCGCCGCGTCCTTTTCGAGGGTGATCAGGGAGAGCCGCGCGCTCACGGCCTCGGTGGCCACGGTCGCGTACCCGTGTCTGCGGTAAAGGCGCAGGTTCGACTCGCTGCGGTGGCCGGTGAACAGCTGGAACCGCTTGGCGTCGAGTTCGGCCGCGCAGTGCGCCTCGATGGCGTCCAGGAGCCGGCCCCCCAAGCCGTGTCCCTGCATCCGGGGGTGCACGATCAGCTTGTCGATGCGGCCGGTGCCGGACGCGTCCACCCGCCCCCGCACCGAGGCCACGACCTCGTCGCCGAGCCGGGCCACCAGGGCGTATCCGGTGGAGAGTTCGGCCCTCAGCTCGTCGAGGGTCTGGGTCAGGGGCTGGATCGAGTAGTCGCCGTAGAGCTCGGCCTCGCGCTGATAGCACAGGAACTGCAGCTTCAGTATCTGCTCGGCATCCTGTGCGCCGGCCGCAGAGATGGTCACGCTCATGCCCATGTGTGCATGCCTCTCGCTCAACTGGTCCCCGATTGTCTACCGCTCCTTTCCCCCATGTTCAGGAGCGGCAACCTCCGCCGCCAGCATTCTGCGCAGGCATCCCAGGCAACGGGAACGCATCGGCCCCAGACTGCCCTGTGAGATATCCAACTCCCCTGCGATTTCCCGGTAGGTGGGGTCCTGCGGCGAGAGCAGCGCGGTCAGCAGCCGGGGGCAGTTGCCCGGGGTGCGGCCCACCGCGGCGCGCAGCGTGCGGCGCCGCTCGGCGGTGAGGGCGGCGAGTTCGGGCCCCGGTGCCGGGTCGGCGGCGGGCGCGCTGGCGTACGGACTCTCCCGGCGGCGCAGGCGGCGGGCCCGGCGCGCCTCGGCCCGCACGGCGGTGCGCACCCAGCGCGCCGGGACCGGGGCGCCCGACTGCTGTTGTTCCAACAGCCTGAGCCAGACGGCCTGTTCGAGGTCGGCGGCGTCGACCCCGGTGCCGGCCGCCTCCGCGGCGGCCTCGGCGGCGAGAAGCGGGCTGAGCTCTGTGACGAGATCCATGCCCGGCGGGACGCGCCCGCCGCGGCGACCGGTTTCCGCGACGGGCACTTCTCACTCGTACGGGGACGAAGGGCGCTCCGGCTCTCAGCGCCCGCGGAAGTCGGCCGCGGCGAGCAGCGCGGTGTCCGCGTTGTCGGAGAACACCGCGTCGATACCGGTGGCGAAGTACGTCCTGAAGGCGCCGAACGCGTCGCCGTAGGCGTTGGGGTCGGTGCCGCGGCGGAAGTCGGCGGGCAGGAAGGTGTTCTCGTTGCGCATCGTGTAGGGGTGCAGGATCAGCCCCCGCGCGTGCGCGTCACGGACGAGGGAGGTCGGCCGGGTCAGCCGGCCCGCCGCGTCCTTGGGGATGATCAGGTCGAGGGTGGGGCCGATGCCCTGGGCGTACGAGGCGATCCACTTCAGGCCGTCGGGCCTGACCAGGTCGTCGACGGTACGGGGGTCGCCGCTGACGACGAAGTCCCAGGGCCTGGTGCCCGCGTTGGACAGCAGCACCACCGAGGGCGTGTCGACCAGCTTCGCCAGGCGCTGGATGCTGCTGGGCTCGAAGGACTGGAGGAACTGCGGGGAGTCGGCGCGGTGGCGTCCGTAGCGGCGCAGCATCGAGGCGAGCCGGTCCTCCAGGGGCAGCCCTATGCCGCGGAAGTAGGTGGGGTGCTTGGTCTCGGTGTGCAGCCAGATCCGGCGTCCCAGGCGCCGGCCCTGCTCCTGCGCCCAGCGCAGCACCTCCTCGAAGGTGGGAATGTCCCAGCGGCCGTCGTACAGCGTGTTGCGCTGACGGTTGGCCGGGATGCGCTCCTTCGCGCGCAGCGTCTTGAGCTCGGCGAGCGTGAAGTCCTCGGTGAACCAGCCCGTGACGGAGACCCCGTCGATGCTCTTGGTGGTCTTGCGGGAGGCGAATTCGAGGTGGTCGGCGACGTCGGTGGTGGCCGAGATGTCGTTCTCGTGGCGGCACACCAGATGCCCGTCCTTGGTGGGCACCAGATCCTGCTCGATGACATGGGCGCCCAGATCGAGGGCGTGCTGGTAGGAGCCGAAGGTGTGCTCCGGGCGGTAACCGGCGGTCCCCCGGTGCCCGATGACATACGGGACGGGCAGGTCGCGGTAGGAGCCGGGGCCCCGGCCGTGGCGGTCGGCGGCCGAGGCCGGTGCGCCCGCGAGCCCGGTGGCCGCGGTCGCGAGCACGACGGCACCGGCCGCCCCCAGCACGCCGCGCCGCCCGGGACTCATCCGCTCACCCTCAGTCATGAACACTCCTCAGTCATCGGTTCCCCCGCGCCTTTTCGCGCGCCGGGCACGCTTGTCCCGCACCTGCCAGAGCGAGGAGTCGAGCGTAGGCAAAGAGAGCTGAAGAAAGGGATGCTTCGGGGGTACCCGGGGACCAACGCGGGCGGAAGTCGGCGCGAACACATGTCAACAGCGCGTATCCACTTCGTGAACCCGGTGTGCGATCAGAGGTGACCCGCGAGTATCGTCCTCACCTGCACACATCCCACCCACCCAGACCCAGACGACCCCGGAGGGCCCGTTGTCCCGCTTCGCGCTCATCAAGGCAGTGCTCGGACCGATCATGCGCCTGATGTTCCGCCCACAGGTGGAAGGCGCCGAGAACATTCCGGGCACCGGTCCAGTGATCCTCGCCGGCAACCACGTGACGTTCATCGACTCGATCGTGCTGCCCATCGTGTGCGACCGGCAGGTGTCCTTCATCGGCAAGGACGAGTACGTCACCGGCAAGGGTCTCAAGGGTCGCCTCATGGCGTGGTTCTTCACCGGGGTCGGAATGATCCCGGTCGACCGGGACGGCGCGAACGGTGGTGTGGCGGCGCTGATGACCGGCCGCCGCGTCCTGGAGGACGGCCAGATGTTCGGCATCTACCCGGAGGGCACCCGCTCCCCCGACGGCCGTCTCTACCGCGGCCGTACGGGTGTCGCCCGCCTCACCCTGATGACGGGTGCGCCGGTCGTGCCGTTCGCGATGATCGGCACGGACAAGTTGCAGCCGGGTGGTGCGGGGATGCCGCGGCCCGGCAAGGTGACGGTCCGCTTCGGCGAGCCGATGGAGTTCTCGCGCTACGAGGGCATGGACCGGGACCGCTATGTGCTGCGGGCGGTCACGGATTCGGTGATGGCGGAGGTCATGCGGCTGTCCGGGCAGGAGTACGTAGACATGTACGCCACCAAGGCCAAGGCCGCCTAACCCCAACTCCCCACCCCTTCAATGCCCTTGGCCCCCACCCCGCCAGGGCACGCCCCAACCCCGCCAGGGGCGCGGGGAACTGCGCGACCAGCCCCAGCCGACCCGCACCCAAACCCTCAGCCCCCAGGGCACAGCCCACGTCCGCTCCAGACCGCAGACCGTGCCGGGCCGATCGCGCAGTTCCCCGCGCCCCTGGCAGCACTGACGCCCAAGCACCCCGGGCCCCCGGCGGCGCCAACGCCCAGGCCCCCAAACCGCAGAGGGACGCCCGCACCCGGGCGGCGTCCAAGCGCGGGCACCCCCGACCGAGCGGGGTAATCGGCGCGGGCACCCCCGGCCAAGCGGGGTAATCGGCGCGGGCACCCCCGGCCGAGCGGGGTCAGTCCGGTGGGGACTCCGCGAGGGCCTGGCCGCGGAGGAGGAACCAGGCCGCCAGCGCCGTGGCGAACAGCACCACCGACCCCACCGCCGCCGCCGTCTGGAAGCCGTCCGTGAACGTGGCCCGCGCCGCCGCGAGCATCGCGTTCGCCTGGTCCGCCGGGAGCTTCGCGGCCGCCTCCACCGCCCCGCCCAGCGAGTCGTGCGCCTCGGCCGCGACATCCGCGGGGACACCGGCCGGGGCCTCGAAGCCCCGGTAGATGCCGGTCACCACCGAGCCGAGCAGCGCGATCCCGAGGGCCGCGCCGAGTTCGTACGCGGTCTCGGAGACCGCGGACGCCGCCCCCGCCTGCTCCTTGGGCACGCTGGAGAGGATGACGTCCGCCGTCACCGTGAAGGCGAGGCCCGCGCCGAGCCCGCCCACGAACAGGGCGATGCCGAGCGAGACCACCCGCGTGTCCGCGCCGAGCACCACGCAGGCCGCGAGGGAGAGCCCCACCGCCGCGAGCCCGCCGGCGACCGCGCTGCGTACCGAGGCCCGCCGCGCGATGGTGCCGGCCGCGAGTCCGGCCCCCACCGCTCCGACGGCGGCGGGCAGTTCGATGAGCCCGGCCTCCAACGGGGAACGCCCCTGGACGAGTTGGAGGAACTGGGAGAGGAAGAAGACGAGCCCCGACAGGCCGAGGATGGTCAGCAGGTCGGCCAGGACGGCCCCGGAGAAGCCCCGGTGGTGGAAGAGGCGGATGTCCAGGAGCGGCGAGTCCAGGGTGCGCTGGCGGCGTACGAACCAGACGAGGGCCGCGATGCCGAGCACGGCCGACACCGCGATGTCCCAGCGGAACCCGCTGACCGCCGCCTCCTTGACCGCGTACACCACGGCGACCATGCCGACCAGGGAGAGACCGACGCTGATGAGGTCCCAGGGCCCGGGGTCCGGATCGCGCGACTCGGGGAGCAGCTTGATGCCGACCAGCACCAGGACGGCCATCACGGGCAGGTTGATGAGGAAGACCGAGCCCCACCAGAAGTTCTCCAGGAGGAACCCGCCGACCACCGGCCCGACCGCCGCGCCCGCGGAGGCGGCCGCGCCCCAGATGCCGACGGCGAGGCTGCGTTCGCGGGGGTCGTGGAAGATGTTGCGGATCAGGGCGAGGGTGGACGGCATGAGGGTCGCGCCCGCGACGCCGAGCAGCGCCCGCGCCAGGATCATCATCTCGGGGCTGGAGGCGTAGGCATTGAGCACGGAGACCGCGCCGAACGCGACGGCGCCCACGAGCAGCAGCTTCTTGCGGCCGATCCGGTCGCCGAGGCTGCCCATGGAGACCAGCAGTCCGGCGATGACGAAGGAGTAGACGTCGCCGATCCACAGGAGCTGGGTGCCGGACGGTTTCAGGTCCTCGCTGAGGAAGGGCGTGGCGAGGCCGAGCACGGTCGCGTCGACAGCGACGAGCAGCACGGCGAGTACGAGCACCGCGAGCGCGAGCCAGCGGCCCATCGGGCCGACGGCCTGGGGCGCCCGCTGTTCGGTTGCGGTCACTTCTCCACGCTCCGCCGTACACCGCCGAGCAGCAACTCGGCGATCATGTACTGGAAGTCCTTGGCGGCGACCCGGCCGTCCTGCACCGCCCAGGCGCCGGACCCGATGAGCCCGTAGAGGGCCTCGGTGAGCCAGGCGGGGGTGAGGTCGATCCGGAACGCGCCCTGCTCCTGGCCGCGCCGGAACAGCGCGGAGACCCGGGCGTCGATGCGGGCCCAGCCCTGGTTCATCTGTTCGCCCTCGAAGAGCTGGTTCTCGGTGACCAGGAAGGCGAGCAGGCCCGCGACGGGCTCGACCTCGGCGACCAGGCGGCGCAGCGCGTCCGGCGCGCCGTCCTCGTCGAGCCGGGCCGCCTCCAGGGCGGCCTCCAGCTCGCGGATGCCGAGCTCTTCGAGCGCTCTGACCAGGGCCTCGCGCCCGGCGAAGTGGCGGTGGAGAGTGGCGCGTCCGATGCCGGCCGCGCGGGCCACCTCGTCCATGGTGGCGGTGGCCTTACGGGTGAGGAGGGCTGCGGCGGTGCGGAGCACCTGGTCTCGGTCCACGGTCATGAGACAAGCCTAGCCCCGATGAGACACGGACGTCTCATCGGGGCTTGAGGGGCTGCCCGCCGGCCGGGGCTACTTCTTCGCGGTCGCCCAGGCGTGCTGCGTCGTCAAGTCCGCCTTGACCTCGGCCAGTTGGGCCGCCACCGCCGAGGGCGCCGTGCCGCCGCGGCCGTTGCGGGAGGCGAGCGCGCCCTTGACGTTGAGGACCGTACGGACCTCGGGGGTCAGATGCTCGGAGATCTTCGCGAACTGCTCGTCGGTGAGCTGGTCCAGCTCGATGCCCAGCGCCTCGCACTCCTTGACGCACCCGCCCGCGACCTCGTGCGCGACCCGGAACGGCACGCCCTGCTTGACCAGCCACTCGGCGATGTCGGTGGCGAGCGAGAACCCGGCCGGGGCGAGCTCCTCCATGCGCTCCCGGTTGACGGTCAGCGTGGCCATCATCCCGGTGAAGGCGGGCAGCAGCAGCTCCAGCTGGTCGCAGGAGTCGAAGACCGGCTCCTTGTCCTCCTGGAGGTCCCGGTTGTACGCCAGCGGCAGCGCCTTCAGGGTGGCCATCAGGCCGGTGAGGTTGCCGATGAGGCGGCCCGACTTGCCCCGCGCCAGCTCCGCGATGTCCGGGTTCTTCTTCTGCGGCATGATCGACGACCCGGTGGAGAAGGCGTCGTGCAGGGTCACGAAGGAGAACTCCTTCGTGTTCCAGATGATGATCTCCTCGGCGATCCGCGAGAGGTTCACGCCGATCATCGCCGTGATGAAGGCGAACTCCGCGACGAAGTCCCGCGAGGCCGTGCCGTCGATCGAGTTGCCGACCGAGCCGTGCTCGAAGCCGAGGTCGGCCGCGACCGCCTCCGGGTCGAGCCCGAGCGAGGACCCCGCGAGCGCCCCGGAACCGTACGGCGAGACCGCGGTGCGCTCGTCCCACTGGCGCAGCCGCTCGGCGTCCCGCGACAGCGACTGGACGTGGGCGAGCACATGGTGGGCGAAGAGGACCGGCTGGGCGTGCTGGAGGTGCGTACGGCCCGGCATGGCGACGTCCGGGTGCGCCTCGGCGAGGCCGACCAGGGCGTCCTGGAGCTCGGCCAGCAGACCGCCGATGGTGCGGGCGTGGTCGCGCAGATACATCCGGAAGAGCGTGGCGACCTGGTCGTTGCGGGACCGGCCGGCCCGGAGCTTGCCGCCGAGATCGGCGCCGAGGCGCTCCAGGAGGCCACGCTCCAGGGCGGTGTGGCAGTCCTCGTCGGCGACGGTGCCGACGAACGAACCGTCGGCGACGTCGCTCTCCAGCTGGTCGAGGCCCGCGACCATGCGCTGGAGCTCGTCGGCGGTGAGCAGGCCCGCCGTGTGGAGCGCCCGCGCGTGGGCACGGGAGCCGGCGATGTCGTAGGGGGCGAGCCGCCAGTCGAAGTGGACCGACGCGGACAGCTTCGCCAGCGCCTCGGCGGGACCGTCGGCGAACCGGGCGCCCCAGAGCCGTACGTCACCGTTGTTGCTGCTCACAGCTCAAGCTCCTCAGAAGTGGATGTGCCGCCCGCCGCCAAGGAGCGGGGAGGTGGCCGTTCAACGATCCGCGCCCACCTGAGGTCGCGCCGCGCGACCCTCTCGATGATGAGCATAACTATGCAGTCCTCTGTATGTTTTGTCAAAGGCGTCGCCGCTCGCGCACGACCCGCGGGCATCGCGCGTACGGAGCAATTCCGGCCCGTCCCTGCGGCTCGACGGGCGGGCGGCGCATACGGTCCGGAGCATGCGCCTCACCGCCCTGCTCCTCGCGTCCCTGCTGGTCCCGCTCGCCGGGCCCGCGCCCACCGAGCCGCTGCCCGCGCGGATGGCCCGTACCGGGGGCGGCAGCCAGCTCCTGACCGCCGAGGCGCCGAGCCCCGGGGCCACCGAGGGCCGGCTCACCTGGTGGGACCGGCGCGGCCGGCGCTGGGTGGCGGTGGGCTCGGCGCCCGCCAGGTTCGGCGCCAAGGGCCTGGTGGAGGGCGCGAAGCGGGTCCAGGGCACCGACACCACGCCGACCGGCCTCTACGCGCTGCCGTACGCCTTCGGGGTGGCGGCCGCACCGCCCGGCACCCGCTACCCCTACCGGCGCGCGACGGACCGGTCCTGGTGGTGCCAGGACAACGAGTCGCACGCCTACAACCGCTGGGTGGAGGGGCTGCCCCGGGACTGCCGGGCGAGCGAGTCCGAACATCTGACGGCGTACGCCACGCAGTACGCCCGGGCGCTGGTCATCGCCTTCAACTACCGCAAGCCGGTGCGCGGCCGGGGCGCCGGGATCTTTCTGCACGTCAACGGGAAGGGTGCGACGGCCGGTTGTGTCTCGGTGCCCGCCGAAGCGATGGACCGGGTCCTTGCCTGGGCCGATCCCGTACGGTTCCCGCACATCGCGATCGGCACGGAGAGCGGCCCGACCGCGATCACCGGGTACTGAACTCGCCCTGCGAGGGCGGGAGTTGGGGGCTCGCGCCCCCGACTCGCCTCAGCGGTGGTCGTTCTGGGCCAGCCGCAGCAGATGGTCGGCAAGCGCCTGGCCGCCCGAGGGGTCACGGCTGATCAGCATCAGGGTGTCGTCGCCCGCGATGGTGCCGAGGATGTCGTGCAGCTCGGCCTGGTCGATGGCGGAGGCGAGGAACTGGGCGGCACCGGGCGGGGTGCGCAGCACCACGAGATTGGCCGACGCCTCCGCGGAGATGAGGAGTTCGGCGGAGAGCCTGCGCATCCGCTCCTCCTTCGCGGACTCGCCGAGCGGCGCCTTCGGGGTGCGGAAGCCGCCCTCGCTGGGCACCGCGTAGATCAGCTCGCCGCCGGTGTTGCGGATCTTGACCGCGCCCAGCTCGTCGAGGTCGCGGGAGAGCGTCGCTTGGGTGACGCTCAGCCCGTCGTCCGCGAGGAGTTTGGCGAGCTGGCTCTGGGACCGCACCGGCTGCCGGTTGAGGATGTCCACGATCCGGCGGTGGCGGGCGGTGCGGGTCTGCGGTACGGCGGGGCCGCCCGGCTCGAAGTCCTGCGCCTCGTCGGTCATCGTCGTCTCATTCTCCGGATCGTCCGTCCCCGCCTGCTTCGTCGAGAACACCGGGCAGCGCCTGGAGGAACGCGTCCACCTCCGCGTCACCGATGATGAGCGGCGGCATGAGCCGTACGACATCGGGGGCGGGTGCGTTGACCAGGAAGCCGGCATCCTGAGCCGCCTGCTGCACTCTTGGTGCGAGGGGCTCGTTGAGCACGATACCCAGCAGCAGCCCCGCACCACGGACGTGGGAGACCAGTGGGTGCCCCAGCGCCTCGATTCCGTCGCGCAGCCTCTCCCCGGTCCACTTGACCCGGTCGAGGACTCCGTCGGCGGACAGCGTGTCCAGGACGGCGATTCCGGCGGCGCAGGCGACCGGGTTCCCGCCGAAGGTGGTGCCGTGCATTCCGGGCCGGAACAGCTCCGCCGCGGCGCCGAAGGCGACGGTGGCGCCGAGCGGGAGACCGCCGCCCAGGCCCTTGGCCAGGGTCACGACGTCCGGGTCGACGCCCTCGTGCCGCTGGTACTCGAACCAGGCGCCGGTCCGCCCGATGCCGGTCTGCACCTCGTCCAGGACGAGCAGCGTTCCGGTGGCGCGGGTGATCTCCCGGGCGGCCTTGAGGTAGCCGGCCGGCGGGACGACCACGCCGATCTCGCCCTGGATCGGCTCGATGACGACGAAGGCGGTCTCCTCGGTGACGGCGGCCCGCAGCGCCTCCACGTCTCCGAAGGGCACATGGGTGACATCGCCGGGCAGCGGCACGAACGGCGTGCGCTTGCCCTCCTGGCCGGTGAGCGCGAGCGCGCCCATCGTGCGGCCGTGGAAACCGCCGTGGGTGGCGACCATGTGGGTGCGCCCGGTCAGCCGGCCGAGCTTGAAGACGGCCTCGTTGGCCTCGGCACCGGAATTGCAGAAGTACACGCGACCGGGCCGGCCGAAGAGCGTCAGGAGGCGCTCGGCGAGCGCCACCGGCGGCTCCGCCACGAACAGGTTCGAGACATGGCCGAGCGAGGCGATCTGCTCGGACACCGCCCGCACCACGGCCGGGTGGGCGTGGCCGAGCGCGTTGACGGCGATGCCGCCCACGAAGTCGGCGTACGCGGTGCCGTCCGCGTCCCACACCGTGGCCCCGGCGCCCCGCACCAGCGAGAGCTTCGGTGTGCCGTAGTTGTCCGTCATGACGTGCTGCCAGCGCTGTGCGAGTTCCTGGTTGGTCACCGCGCTCCCCCTTGTCCGTCCGTCACGCCTTTGTCGTCCGGCACGACCATCGTGCCGATGCCCTCGTCGGTGAAGATCTCCAGCAGGATCGAGTGCTGGACCCGCCCGTCGATCACGCGCGCGGTGTTGACGCCGTTGCGCACCGCGAACAGACAGCCCTCCATCTTGGGGACCATGCCGCTGGAGAGCTCGGGCAGCAGTTTCTCCAACTGGGTGGCCGTCAGTTTGCTGATGACGTCGTCGCTGTTGGGCCAGTCCTCGTAGAGGCCCTCGACGTCGGTGAGGACCATCAGGGTCTCGGCGCCCAGCGCAGCCGCAAGTGCCGCAGCCGCCGTATCAGCATTGACGTTGTAGACATGTCCGTCGTCCTGGGAGCGGGCGATCGAGGAGATGACCGGGATCCGGCCGTCGTCCAGGAGCGCCTGGATGGCGCCCGGGTCGATCGCGGTGATCTGACCGACCCGGCCGATGTCGACCAGCTCGCCGTCGATCTCGGGGCGGTGCTGGGTGGCGGTGATGGTGTGGGCGTCCTCGCCGGTCATGCCGACGGCGAGCGGCCCGTGCTGGTTGAGCAGCCCGACGAGCTCGCGCTGCACCTGCCCGGCGAGCACCATGCGGACGACGTCCATGGCCTCGGGCGTGGTGACCCGAAGGCCCGCCTTGAACTCGCTTACCAGGCCCTGCTTGTCGAGCTGGGCGCTGATCTGCGGTCCCCCGCCGTGCACGACGACGGGCTTGAGGCCGGACTGGCGCAGGAACACCACGTCCTGGGCGAACGCGGCCTTCAGCTCCTCGTCGACCATGGCGTTGCCGCCGAACTTGATGACGACGGTCTTTCCGTGGTGCCGGGTCAGCCAGGGCAGCGCCTCGATGAGGATCTGCGCCTTGGGCAGTGCGGTGTGTTTGCGAGTGCTCATGAGCTGTACGCGCTGTTCTCGTGGACGTAGTCGGCGGTGAGGTCGTTGGCCCAGATGACGACGGGCTCGCAGGTGCCGGCCGCCAGGTCGGCGGTGATCCGGACCTCCCGGTAGCGCATGTCGACCAGGTCGCGGTCCTCGCCGACGGAGCCGTTCCTGCAGACCCACACATCGTTGATGGCGACGCCCAGCCGGTCCGGGTCGAAGGCGGCCTTCGTGGTGCCGATGGCGGACAGCACCCGTCCCCAGTTGGGGTCCTCGCCGTGGATGGCGCACTTGAGGAGGTTGTTGCGGGCGATGGAGCGCCCGACCTCGACGGCGTCGTCCTCGCTCGCGGCGTTGATCACCTCGATGCGGATGTCCTTGGAGGCGCCCTCGGCGTCGCCGATGAGCTGGCGCGCGAGGTCGTCGCAGACGGTCCGTACGGCGTCCGCGAACTCCCCGTATTCCGGGGCGAGTCGAGAGGCTCCGGAGGCGAGCAGCAGCACGGTGTCGTTGGTGGACATGCAGCCGTCGGAGTCGACCCGGTCGAAGGTCTGGCGGGTCGCGTCGCGCAGTGCCTTGTCGAGGGTGGCGGCGTCCAGGTCGGCGTCGGTGGTGAGCACGACGAGCATGGTGGCGAGGCCGGGGGCGAGCATGCCGGCTCCCTTGGCCATGCCGCCGACCGTCCAGCCGTCCTTGGTGACCACGCTGGTCTTGTGCACGCTGTCGGTGGTCTTGATCGCGATGGCGGCCTTCTCGCCGCCGTGCGGGGAGAGTTCGGCGGCCGCCCGCTCGATGCCCGGCAGGAGCTTGTCCATGGGGAGCGTCACGCCGATGAGACCGGTGGACGCGACGGCGATCTCGCCGGCGCTGTGGCCTTCGAGGACCTCGGCGGCCTTCTCGGCGGTGGCGTGGGTGTCCTGGAAGCCCTTGGGGCCCGTACAGGCGTTGGCACCACCGGAGTTGAGGACGACGGCGCTCACCTCGCCGCCCTTCAGGACCTGCTCGGACCACAGGACGGGCGCGGCCTTGACGCGGTTGGAGGTGAAAACGCCGGCGGCGGCGCGGCGGGGCCCGGTGTTGACCACGAGGGCCAGGTCCGGGTTGCCGTTCTCCTTGATCCCGGCGGCGATGCCCGCCGCCGTGAACCCCTGCGCTGCGGTCACGCTCACGGCGCAACTCCAATCGTGGAAAGGCCGGTGGACTCGTCGAGTCCGAGGGCGATGTTCATGCTCTGCACCGCGCCGCCGGCGGTGCCCTTGGCGAGGTTGTCGATGGCGCTGACGGCGATGACCCGGCCCGCGCTCTCGTCGAGGGCGACCTGCACCTGGACGGCGTTGGACCCGTACACGGAGGCGGTGGCGGGCCACTGCCCCTCGGGGAGCAGGTGCACGAACGGCTCGTCCGCGAAGGCCTTCTCGTACGCGGCCCGCACGCTCTCGGCGCTCACGCCGTCCTTCGCCTTCGCCGAACAGGTGGCGAGGATGCCGCGGGACATGGGCGCGAGGGTGGGCGTGAAGGACACGGTGACGGCCCGGCCGGCCACGGCGCTGAGGTTCTGGATCATCTCGGGGGTGTGCCGGTGCCCGCCGCCGACGCCGTACGGGGACATGGAGCCCATGACCTCGCTGCCGAGCAGGTGCGGCTTGAGCGCCTTGCCCGCGCCGGAGGTGCCGGTGGCGGCGACGATCACGGCGTCGGGCTCCACGAGGTCGCCGTGGTACGCCGGGAAGAGCGCGAGGGAGACGGCGGTCGGGTAGCAGCCGGGCACCGCGATGCGCCGGGTCGACCCCAACGCGGCGCGCGCGCCCGGCAGTTCGGGCAGACCGTAGGGCCAGGAGCCGGCGTGCGCCGAGCCGTAGAACCTCTCCCAGTCCCCCGCGTCGCGGAGCCGGAAGTCGGCCCCCATGTCGACGACGAGGACGTCGTCACCGAGCCGCTCGGCGACCGCCGCGGACTGGCCGTGCGGCAGCGCGAGAAAGACGACGTCGTGCCCGGCGAGGACCTCGGCCGTGGTGGGCTCCAGGGTGCGCCCGGCGAGCGGAACGAGATGCGGCTGGAGTGAACCCAGGAGCTGCCCGGCGTTGGAGTTGGCGGTCAGCGCGCCGATCTCGACCCCGGGGTGCCCGAGCAGCAGACGCAGCAGCTCCCCGCCCGCATACCCACTGGCCCCTGCCACTGCCGCACGTACCGCCGCCATCGAATTCCTCCTCGGTGATGGCATGACTATACGCAGTTATGCAGTTTTATGCAAAGAAGTGGCGGAGCTCGGCGGATGTGCACAGGCGGCCGATCCGGCGCACGGTGGAACGTGGAGAAAGTGGAGAAAGGAGACCATCATGCGCAAGCACGAGTTGTACGAGCGGGACGTCTCGTCCGCCGCGTGGCGCACGAGCACCCGCAGCGAGGGCGGTGCGAGCTGTGTGGAGGTGGCCGGCCTCGGCGGCGGCGCGGTCGCCGTGCGGGACTCCAAGGATCCCGTCCGGGGCGACCTGCGCTTCACCGGGCAGCAGTGGGCGGCCTTCCGCGACGGGGTGCGCGACGGCGAATTCGGCTGACGGGCGGCGTCTTGGCGGTCCGGCCGGCGGGGTCGGCCCGCGAGGGGGGAGCTAGGATCCCGGCATGGCTGTGACCATGAGGGACGTGGAGCGGTTCGAGGCGTTCAGGCCTCGCCTCGAGGCCATCGCCTACCGGCTTCTCGGCTCCGCGAGCGAGGCCGAGGACGCGGTACAGGAGACGTACCTGCGCTGGCAGGCCTCCGGCGTCGAGCACATCGAGGTCCCCGAGGCCTGGCTCACCAAGGTCCTCACCCACCTGTGCCTCAACCAGCTCACCTCGGCCCGCGCGCGGCGCGAGACCTATGTGGGCCAGTGGCTGCCCGAACCGCTGCTCGCCGGGGACCCGATGCTCGGCCCCGCCGAGACCGCCGAACAGCGCGAGTCGGTCTCGTACGCGGTCCTCGCCCTGATGGAGCGCCTGTCCCCCAACGAGCGGGCGGTGTACGTCCTGCGGGAGGCCTTCGGCTACTCGCACCGGGAGATCGCGGAGGTCCTCGACCTCAGCGAGGCCGCCAGTCAGCAGATCTTCCACCGGGCCAAGAGGCACGTCGCGGAGGGCAGGCCCCGCACCGAGGTCGACGAGGCCGCGGCGCGGCGGATCGTCGAGGAGTTCCTGGCCGCGGCCACCAGCGGGAAGACCGAGCCGCTGGTGCGGCTGCTCACCGCCGACGCCGTATCGATCGGCGACGGGGGCGGGAAGGTACCGGCGCGCGCCAAGGCCTTCGAGGGCGCGCTCGCGGTGGCGACCTTCATGCGGGGGCTGTTCAAACCCGGCAAGGCCAAGCGCGCCCTGGTCGGCGGCACGGCCGAGATCCATGCCACGACCGCCAACGGCGCCCCCGCCGTCGTGGCGGTCGTCGAGGGCCGGGTCGTCGGCGTCATGTGCCTGGAGGTGGGCGCGGACGGCATCACCGCGTTCCGCAACCAGGTCAACCCCGACAAGCTCGACCGCGCGACCCGGCGCTGGGCGGCCGCCGACCACGGAGAGCCCCTGTTCCGCGCCTTCTGACCGGGCCTCCGGCCGCGATGTGAGCTGCTTCACACCACCCACCTGTCAGGAAAGGGCGGGCTGCCCGGTTCAAGGGGCGAAACCGCGCGAGACAGGAGCAGGGACATGCAGCACCGCATCATCGTCCTCGGAGCCGGCTACGCCGGAGCCATCGCCGCCGGGCGCCTCGCCAGGCGGCTCCACCGCGACGACGTGGCCATCACCCTCGTCAACGCCGAGTCCGACTTCGTCGAGCGGGTGCGGTTGCACCAGCTCGCGGCCGGCCAGGATCTCAGGCCCCGGCCCTTGAGCGGGATGTTCGCGGGCACCGGCGTCGACGTGAGGCTCGCGAGGGTCACCGGCGTCGATGTCGAGCGCGGGACCGTCACCGTGGTGGACGCGGACGGCGGGCGGGGCCAGGAGCACGAGCTGGAGTACGACACGCTCGTCTACGCCCTCGGCAGCGGCTGGAGCGACCAGGGCGTTCCCGGCAGCGCCGAACACGCCCACGAGATCGCCTCGCGCGCCGGTGCGCTGCGGCTGCGCGAGCGGCTGGCCCGGCTCGACGCCGGGCGGCCGGTGGTCGTGGTCGGCGGCGGCCTGACCGGTCTGGAGGCCGCGACCGAGATCGCGGAGGCCCGCCCGGACCTCCGGGTCGCCCTCGCGGCACGCGGCGGCCTCGGCGACTGGCTCTCCCCCAGGGGTCGTGACCATCTACGGCGCGTCTTCGGCCGGCTCGGCATCACCGCGTACGAGCACACCGAGGTCACCGGCGTCCGGGAGGATGGCGTCGTCCTCGCGGACGGCACGTCGATCGAGGCCGCGGTCACCGTGTGGACCACGGGCTTCGCCGTGCACCCCCTTGCCCGGGCCACCGCGCTCGAAGTCTCCGGAAGCGGCCGGATCATGGTCGACGCGACCATGCGCTCGGTCTCGCACCCGGACGTGTACGCGATCGGCGACGCGGCACAGGCGATCGGCCCCGGCGGCAAGCCGCTGCGGATGTCGTGCGCCTCGGGCACCCCCATGGCCTGGCAGGCCGCCGACGCGATCGCGGCCCGCCTGACCGGCGGAAAGCTCCCCGATGTGCCGCTGCGCTACGTCAACCAGTGCGTCTCGCTGGGCCGCGAGGACGGCCTGATCCAGTACGTGACCGCCGACGACCGCGCGGTGCGGGCCGCGCTCACCGGGCGGGTCGCCGCCCTCTACAAGGAGTTGGTCTGCAAGGGCGCGGCCTGGGCCGTCGCCCACCCGCTGCTGGGAATGCCGGCCCGGCGGCGCCGCGTGGTGCGGGAGCCGGTCCGGCCGGCCCCGGCGGTCAAGGCCTCGCTCTGACCCGCGAGCCGCCCTCGGCGCCGGGTCGTCCACGACCACCCACGCGCCCCTGCCGCCGGACCCTTCAGGCCTCCGGCCGCCCGCCCGACTCCGCCAACCTCCGCTCCAGGAAGGCGCGTTCGGCGTCGTTGGCGGTGCGGTCGAGGGCCCGGCCGTAGGCGAGGGCCGCCTCCCGCGTGCGGCCGAGGCGGCGCAGCAGGTCCGCGCGGGTGGCGTGGAAGAGGTGATAGGCCTCCAGGTCGAGCGCGTCGACGAGGGCGAGGGCCCGGTCCGGCCCCTCGGTCTCGGCGACCGCGACCGCCCGGTTGAGCGCGACGACCGGCGTGGGCGTGAGGGCGAACAACTGGTCGTACAAAAGCCGGATCTGGCGCCAGTCCGTCGCCTGCGGCGTCCGGGCGTCGCTGTGTACGGCGTTGATCGCGGCCAGGATCTGGTAGGGGCCCGGCCGGTCGCGGCGCAGGCAGCGGCGCACCAACTCCTGTCCCTGGGCGATGAGTTCGGGGTCCCAGCGGGTGCGGTCCTGGTCGGCGAGGAGGACGAGTTCGCCGCCGGGGGTGGACCGGGCGGCCCGGCGGGACTCGGTGAGCAGCATGAGGGCGAGCAGGCCGAGCGCCTCCGGTTCGTCCGGCATGAGCTCGACGAGCAGCCGGCCCAGACGCACCGCCTCGGCACACAGGTCCGCCCGTACGAGGTGCTCGCCCGAGCTCGCCGCGTACCCCTCGTTGAAGATCAGGTAGAGCACGCCGAGGACCGCCCGGAGGCGGTCGGGCAGGTCGGCCTCGTGCGGGACGCGGTACGGGATGCGGGCGTCGCGGATCTTGCCCTTGGCCCGCACCAGGCGCTGGGCCATCGTCGGTTCGGGCACCAGGAAGGCGCGGGCGATCTCGGCGGTGCTGAGCCCGCCCAGGAGCCGGAGCGTCAGGGCGAGTTGGGCCGCGGGGGCGAGCGAGGGGTGGCAGCAGGTGAAGATCAGCCGGAGCCGGTCGTCGCGCACGGGGCCCTCCTCCACGGGTTCCGCGGCGGCGTCCAGCCGTTCCCGGCGGACCGCCTCGGCCTGCCGGTCCGCGCGGGTCGCCTCCCGGCGGAGCCGGTCCACGGCCCGGTTGCGGGCGGTGGTGATGATCCAGCCGGCCGGGCTGGGCGGGATGCCGTCCTTGGGCCATCGGGCCACGGCCGTCGCGAACGCGTCCTGGACCGCCTCCTCGGCGAGGTCGATGTCCCCGAGGACGCGGACGAGGACGGCGACCGCGCGGCCGTACTCGGCGCGGAAGACCCGCTCGATCGCGGCGTCCCCGGGTTCGCCGGACTCCGGTGGCCTCACTCGTCGACGTGGCCGTGGAAGGGCCGGACCTCGATCGGCAGGGTGGTCGCGCGCAGCGCCTTGCGGCCCCACTCCAGGGCCGCGTCGAGGTCGGGCGCCTTCACGATGCACAGGCCGCCGAGGTACTCCTTGCTCTCGATGTACGGGCCGTCGGTGGTGAGCACCTCGCCGTTCTTGTCGCGCAGCACCGTGGCCGTGCCGGGGGCCGCGAGGCCTCCGGCGAAGACCCAGGCTCCGGCGTCCTTCAGTTCCTGGTGGAAGGCCTGGAGGTGCTCGGTGATCCGCGCCATGCCCTCGGCGTCGGGCGGGGTTCCCTCGGCCGGCTGGACCACGCTGAGCAGGTAGTACGCCGCGTTCGTCATCACGATCTCCTCGGACGGTGGCGCCCCGGCGGGGCGGCCCTCACCATCTATACGAACGGGGCCCCGCCGGATCGACACGGAACGCGAAGGCGCGCCGATGTTTTTTCGAGCGGGTCACTGCCGGCCGAGCGCCATCCACTTGTCCGTGGTTTCCAGGGGGCGGAAGCCGATCTTCTCGTAGACCCCGTGGGCGTCCGCCGTGGCCAGCAGGATCCTGCGCAGCCCGGCCGGTTCCAGGTGGTCGCGCACGGCGGTGACCAGTGCCGTGCCGAGACCCTGGCCACGTGCCGCGCGGTCCACGTACACATCGCACAGCCAGGCGAAGGTGGCGTGGTCGGTGACGATCCGCGCATAGGCCACCTGGTCCCCCGAACTCCGTTCGTACGCACCGAAGTTGAGGGACCCCGCGATGGCGGCGTCCTGCTTCTCGCGGCTGCGGCCGAGCGCCCAGTACGCGTCCGTGGAGAGCCAGTTGTGGACCCGCGCGGCGTCGAGGCGGCCGGGGTCGCTGGAGATCACGTAGTCGCGGAAGATCACTTCACTCATGGCGGGAGCCTGCCAGGTGGCGGGGCGATTGTCAGTGGCGGGTGCCACGCTGGAGGTCCGGGGTGGAGGTGATCGGGGCACGGGTCGACCAGGGGGTGTCCAGGGAGTATTGACCGTCCGGGAAGGCGAGCGGGGTGGGGGTCATTGGTCCAGCGGCCGGGCGAGCGCGCCGTCCAGGGCGGTGCGCAGTCTGCGGACCGCCTCGCCGATCTCCACGCGGCCCGTCACGCCCGCGAAGCTGAGGCGGAGGTGGCCGGCGGGGGGTTCGGCGCTGAAGTAGGGGCGGCCGGGGGCGACGGCGACGCCCGCGCGCAGGGCCGCGGACAGCATCGCGCTCTCGGGGAGCCCGTCGGGCAGGCGGAGCCAGAGGTGGTAGCCGCCGGAGGGGATGTGCGGCAGGGCGAGTTCGGGGAGGTGGTGCAGGACGGCGGCGGCGAGGGCCTCCCGGCGTGCGGTCAACTCGGCGGACACCGCGCGCAGATGACGGCTCCAGGCCGGGGAGCCGACGAGTTCGAGGGCGGTCTCCTGGAGGGGGCGCGGCACGAAGAAGGAGTCGACGACCTGGATGGCGCGCAGCCGTTCCAGTACGGGTCCGCGCGCGGCGAGCGCGCCGACGCGCAGGCTCGGCGAGGTCGCCTTGGTGAGCGAGGAGACATGGACGACGACGCCGTCCGGGTCGTCGGCGGCGAGCGGGGCGGGCAGCGGGCCCGCGTCCTCGTGGGCGAGCCGGCGGGCGAAGTCGTCCTCGACGACGAACGCGCCGCACTCGTGCGCTATGCGGACCACTTCGCGGCCCCGTTGCGGGGAGAGCAGGGCGCCCGTCGGGTTCTGGAAGAGGGGCTGGCAGACCAGGACGCGGGCGCCGGTGGCGGCGAAGGCCCGGGCGAGGAGTTCGGGGCGCAGGCCGTCGGAGTCGAGGGGGACGGGGACGGGGCGCAGACCGCAGGCGCGGGCGATGGCCAGCAGGCCGGGGTAGGTCGGTGATTCGACGAGGACGGGCGCGCCGGGCGCGGCGAGCGCGCGCAAGGTGGTGGTCAGCGCGGTCTGGCCGCCCGCGGTGACCAGGACGTCCGCGGCGGTGACGCCGCCGCCGATCTCACGGGCGAACCAGGCGCGCAGCTCGGTGAGCCCCTCCACGGGCGGACGGCTCCAGACCCCGGGGCGCCGGCCGGCCCGGCCGAGGGCCGCCGCCATGGCCCGCTCGGGCTGGAGGCCGGGGTCGAGATAGCCGCCGCTGAGGTCGATGACGCCGGTCGGCGGGACGGCGAGGGTGGCGAGGACCCCGGTGGCGTCGACGGCGCGGGGAGCGGCGTCGGTGGCGCCGTCGGCGCTGAGCGCGACCTCCTGCCAGGAGGTGTCGCCGGTGCGCGGGGTGGATTCGCGGATCTCGGCGCGATAGGCACCCGCGCCGGGCCGGGTGACCACCAGGCCCTCCGCGACGAGCTGGGCGAGCGCGCGCGACACCGTCACCGGGGAGACCCGATAGCGCTCCACGAGCGTCCGACTCGACGGCAGCTTTCCACCCGGCGAGTAGCGGTTCAGTTCGTTCCGCAGGGATGTGACCAGCTCGGACACACTGCTACGCTCGTGCATGACAGCACAGGATAGCGCTACTCTCCCGATGACGATAGCGGTCGACGCCGACAGCCGGGCCGGTTCCGTTCTGCCGCGCGGGGGGCTTCTCGCCGCGCTCGGCGTGGTCTCCTTCTCCCTGACCTTCCCCGGCACCATGTGGGGCCTGGAGAGCTTCGGCCCCTGGTCCCTGGTGTCGTTGCGGATCGCGCTGTCCGCGCTGATCGCGGGCGCGCTGCTGCTCGGGCAGCGGGTGCCCGTGCCCGACCGGGCGCACTGGGCCGGCCTCGCGGTGGTGGCGGGCGGCTCGCTCGTCGGGTTCCCGCTGCTCACCACCCTCGCCCTGGAGACCTCGACGACGTCGCACGCCGCCGTGGTGATCGGGCTCCTTCCGCTGGCCACGGCCGCGCTGGGCGCGGCACGGACCGGGCGCAGGCCCTCCCGCGCGTTCTGGGCGGCCGCGCTCGCCGGGGCCGCGGTGGTCGCCGTGTTCACGGTGCAGCAGAGCGGCGGGGCGCTGTCCGCCGGGGATCTGTACCTCTTCGCGGCGCTGCTGGTGTGCGCCGCCGCCTATGTGGAGGGCGGCCGGCTGGCCTCGGTCATGCCGGGCTGGCAGGTGGTCGGCTGGGCCCTGGTGCTGTGTCTGCCGTTCGCGCTCGCCGGGTCCGCGGTGGCGCTCTCCTACGAACCCTGGCACCTCACCGCGCACGGGGTGGCCGGTCTGGTGTGGCTGGCGGCCGGCTCCAACTGCTTCGGCCTGTACGT
This sequence comes from Streptomyces sp. ASQP_92, assembly GCF_025399895.1. Classification (GTDB taxonomy): domain Bacteria; phylum Actinomycetota; class Actinomycetes; order Streptomycetales; family Streptomycetaceae; genus Streptomyces. The sequence continues at coordinate 167,123 of NZ_JAODUA010000013.1, forward strand.
CTGGTACCGGGGGCTCGCCGCGGTCGGGGTGACCAAGGCCAGCCAGCTCCAGCTCGCCCAGCCGCTGCTCACCCTGGTCTGGTCGGTGCTGCTGCTCGGCGAGCACCTCTCGCCCGCCGCCCCGCTGGCGGCGGCCGGCGTCCTGGTGTGCATCGCGGTCACCCAGCGGGCCAGGTCCTGACCCGCCGCTCTCGCCGGCAGGCGCGCTGCCCCGGACGACCGGGGCCCGCCGGGGTCCGCCTGAGCGACGGCGGTTCGGGCCCGGGTCGTCAGCGAGCCCGAACCGCGTAGTGGTCGGCGACGACCCGGGCCATGGCCCCGATCCGGTCCTCTGCGACCTCCTTCGCGGCGAAGAAGCAGTGGCCGCGCACCGAGGCGTAGCGCCCGGCCAGGGTCAGATGGCGGGAGAGCTCGGCCGGGTCCTGCCAGGCGGCGGGCTGGGCCGGGTCGCCCGCCTTGTACAGGGCCTCGCCGACGTACAGCTCGACGCCGGTGCCCCGCGCGACCTCGTCCCACCAGGGCACCAGGACCGCGTAGTCGGCGGCGGGCAGCCCGATGTTCCAGTAGAGCTGGGGGCAGATGTAGTCGACGAGCCCCGCGCGCACCCAGCCCCGGGTGTCGGCGTACAGGTCGTCGTAGGTCTGCGCGCCGGCCGTCGTCGCCGAGCCGCGCGGGTCGCTCGCCGCGTTGCGCCACACCCCGAACGGGCTGATCCCGAACCGGACTTGGGGCCTGATCTCCTTGATCCTGGCGGCCGTCTCCCGCACCAGCAGGTCGATGTTGTCGCGCCGCCAGGCGGCCCGGTCGGGAAAGCCCGCGCCGTGGTCGGCGTACGCCTCGTCGTCGTCGAAGCTCTGGCCCGCCACCGGGTACGGGTAGAAGTAGTCGTCCCAGTGGACGCCGTCGATGTCGTAGTGGCGGACCGCGTCCAGCATGGCGTCCTCGACGAACCGGCGGACCTCGGGCAGACCCGGGTTGTAGTAGAGCTTCCCGCCGTAGGGCACGATCCAGTCGGGGTGCACGCGTGCCGGGTGGGACGCGATCAGACGCGAGGGGTCGGTGTGGTTGGCGACCCGGTACGGGTTGAACCAGGCGTGCAGGGCGAGGCCGCGCCGGTGCGCCTCCTCGACGGCGGTGCCCAGCGGGTCCCAGCCCGGGTCCCGCCCCTGCACGCCCGTCAGCCACTGGGACCACGGCTCGTACGGGGACGGCCACAGCGCGTCGGCGGTGGGGCGGACCTGGAGGACCACGGTGTTCAGACGGCGCTCGACCGCCTTGTCGAGGTGGCCGATGAGCTCGGCGCGCTGGGCCTCGGCGGTCAGGCCCGGCCGGGAGGGCCAGTCCCGGTTCACCACGGTCGCCAGCCACACCCCGCGGAACTCGCCCCCCGTGCCGTCGCCCGCCTCCCGCTCCGCCCGGGCCCGCCCCTGCGGGCGGCCCGCGGCCGCATCCCGCACGGCCCGCTCCAGGGAGCCGTCCCGGTCCGCGGCGGCGACCGCGCCGCCCGCCGTGATCAGCCCGCCGAGCGCTCCGGCCGTGCCCGCCACGAAGCCCCGCCGCGTGATTCGCCCCACGTTCGCCCCTCGCTCAGGTCCCATGTGCCCAGGTGTACCGGACGGCGTGGCCGCCCCGGACCCACGGGCCCGCGCGCGTTCGGAGTAACGTCAGGGGCCGAAGGCGGGCGCCGGAATCACACGGGGGACCTGCCGGGGACTGCAGTAGAGCGAAAGGCACGATGTGACCGACATCGAACGCGTCGGAATTGTGGGCTGTGGCCAGATGGGCGCGGGCATCGCGGAGGTGTGCGCCCGCAGCGGCCTGGACGTCATGGTCGCCGAGACCACCGGCGAGGCCCTGGAGATCGGCCGCACCCGGCTGCACAACTCCCTCTCGAAGGCCGCCGAGCGCGGCAAGATCTCCGAGGAGGAGCGCGACGCGACGCTCGCCCGTCTCAGCTTCACCACCGACCTGGGCGAGTTCGCCGATCGCGATCTCGTGATCGAGGCCGTCGTGGAGAACGAGCAGGTCAAGACCGAGATCTTCCAGATCCTCGACCAGGTGGTGACCCGCCCGGACGCGATCTTGGCGTCCAACACCTCCTCGATCCCGCTGGTGAAGCTCGCCGTGGCCACCTCGCGCCCGGACCAGGTCATCGGCATCCACTTCTTCAACCCGGCCCCGGTGCAGAAGCTGGTCGAGCTGATCCCCGCGCTCACCACCTCCGAGGGCACCATCAGCCGGGCGCAGGTGCTGGTCGAGAAGGTGCTCGGCAAGCACGCCATCCGCGCCCAGGACCGCTCCGGCTTCGTGGTCAACGCGCTGCTCATCCCGTATCTGCTCTCGGCGATCCGGATGTTCGAGTCGGGCATCGCGAGCCGTGAGGACATCGACAACGGCATGGAGCTGGGCTGCGCCCACCCGATGGGCCCGCTGAAGCTGTCCGACCTCATCGGCCTGGACACCGTCGCCTCGGTCGCGGACTCGATGTACGACGAGTACAAGGAGCCCCTCTACGCCGCTCCCCCGCTGCTCCAGCGGATGGTGGACGCCGGACGCCTCGGCCGCAAGACCGGGTCCGGTTTCTACTCCTACGCCTGAGCACATCGGCGTACGTCTGTATACGCGGGCATACGCCTGAAAGGCGTGGGCCGGGCTCGCGCCGCGCACACCCGGTGTGCGGTACGAGCCCGCATATGCCCGTCGCACACGCTCCCGCCCCTGGTGCACGGCGAGTTGACTCTGAGCCAGCACATTCCTGGCACGTCCGGAACAGGACTAAGGAGCCACACCGTGTCCACCCACTCGGGACATTCGACCAGCGTCGACGAACTGGCGGAGTTACGCCGCTGTCTGGAAGTCGGCATGGCCCACATGGACGGTCAGCTCGCGCTGCTCGCCCAGCGGGGCGAGCAGACGGAGCGTGAACTGACCGAGACGGCGGGACGGGTGGCGGCCCTCGAACACCTGAGGTGGCCGCTCCCCGCCCTCACCGTGCTGACCGCCATGGGCGCGTTCTCGCTCGCCCTGTGGCAGGCCCTGGGTCACTAGGGTCGCCGCGGTCAGCCGTCGGCCGGCCGCAGATGGTGCAGGAGGAGGAGTCCGGCCGCCATGTTGGCGGCCGGGACCTCCCCTCGGGCGACCATGTCGGGCACCAGCTTGAGGGGTATCCACTCACGGCGGGACGACTCGAAGTCGTCCTGGGGGTGGCCGATGTACTCGGCCGACTCGGACCAGAACAGATGGTGCCGGGCGTCGATGAGCCCGTTGGCGGGCTCGACGGTGAGCAGGGGTTTGAGCGGTCCCGGCCGCCAGCCGGTCTCCTCCTCCATCTCCCGGGCGGCGGCGGCCGCGATGTCCTCGCCGTCCTCGACGACTCCGGCGGCCAGTTCCCAGCCCCAGCTGTCGGTGATGAAGCGGTGCCGCCACAGCAGCAGCACCTCGTTGGCGGCGTTGACGGCGGTCGCGACGGCGACCGGCCGCAGCCTGATCAGGAAGTGGTCCAGGTGTCGCCCGTCCGGAAGCGCTACGTCCGCGAGGTTGACCCGAAACCAGCGATTCTCATACACGGTTTGTTCGTTCAGGTTCGTCCACTGCACGTTTCTGCCACCTTCCGACAAGTAGATGGCAATATCGCAGCAGGCTGACGGTTACAGGGGAACGCGAAGTGCCCCGTCGATCAGCTCGGCGGCCTCGTCGGCGCCCGCGCAACCGCTCTCGATCAGGTGCTCGCGCACCAGGCGCAGCCGGTCACGCAATCGCTGCGACTCCATCCCCCGGGCGCGCTCCGCCATCTCGACCGCGGTGGCCACGGCCCGGTCGGCGTCGCCCTGCCGCAGCTCGATCTGGGCGAGCATCGCAAGGCGGTGCACCCTGCCCCTGTCGTGGCAGGGCTCCTCGGCCGCGAGCGCGGCCTGTTCGCGCGCGGCCGTCAGATCGCCGAGACTGAGCAGGGCCTCGGCCACCTGGACGTTGACCAGGCCCGGCTGGACATAGCCGGTCTCGGCCGGCTCCTCGCCCGGCCTGATCCGCCCGGCGGCCGACTCCGCGCTCCTGATCGAGGACAGCGCGCTGTGCCCGTCTCCCAGATGCGCGTACGCCTTGCCCTGCATGGCGTGCAGATCGGCGGCGAGCGCGGGGCTCAGCCGGCCGCCCGCAGCCCGCAGCGCCGCCTCCGCGAAGGCGACCGACTGGCGGTAGTCCCGCATGAACAGGGACTGGTTGACGAGCAGCGCGATGACATAGGCCCCAAGTCCCCTGTCACCACTGGCCTTCGCGAGCCGCAGCGCCTGGTGGAAGTAGCGCTGGGCCAGACCCTGGGCGTTGGAGTCGTACGCGCAGATCCCGGCGACGGCCACCAACCCGCCGGTGGCGCGGTGGAGTTGGCGCCCGGTGGCGTCGGTGTAGCCGCCGCGCAGCAGCGGGGCGGTCTCGGCGTTGAGGAAGCCCACGATGCGCGAACGGGTCGCGATGCCGCCCGCCTTGCGGTACATCAACTCGTAGTGCTCACGCGCCGAGCGCAGCATCTCGATGTCGGACTCGCTCACCGCGGTCTGCCCGTCGCGGGACACGTCGGTATCCTCCGGCGGGTTCTCCCACTCCCATACGGGCATCACGGCCGGGGTTCCGGTGACGGCCGGGGCGTCGAGGATGTGGGTGCGCTGCTGTTCGTCCGAGCGCCACAGGGCGGTGGCGCGCTCGACGAACCCGGCGAGCGGCGAGCCGTGCACGGGGGCCGGCCCGCCCGGCACTCCGAGGCCGATGTCGTCGAGGGTGACCCGCCGGCGCAGCCGTCCCGCCAGCACCTCGCAGATCAGGTCGGGCACCTGACCGCGCGGCCGCTGGCCCTTCAACCACCGGGCGACCGCGGTGTGTTCGTATCTGAGTGCGAGACCTCTGGCACGTCCCGCCTGGTTCACCCGGGCCGCGAGCCCGGCGTGGGAGATCCCCGCCTCGTCCACCAGGGAGTCGAGCAGGGTGTTGGGCTGCATGGGGCCCTCCGTCGGCTCGGTGCGGCCAGCGTAATCGAGGGCGGTTCACACGGGGTGTGAAGCGAGTACCCGCATTTACGCGCCGCGCTCTCTGCCCGTGAGCGTCCCCAGTCGGTTGACTCTGAACCGCCTCCCGTTGAGGCGAACGGGCCGCCTGCTCCCCCTCGTACAGTGCGGCGGCCCGCTCCCGGCGCCGTCCGCCCTGTCCGCGCTGCCCGGCACTCCCGGCAGGGCGAACGGCGCCTCATCGCGCGGTGTGCCTCCGGCCCCGACGGGCTTGGTGGTACGGCCCGTTCACCCACGCCGAGAGGGGCGCACCGGACGTTCCCGGTGCGCCCCTCTCAGCGCGTTCTCGCGGCGCGGATCACGCCCCGCGCAGCACCGCGCCCGTTTCCTCACCGGCGCGGGCGACCGCGGCGTCGCGGGCGGCCGAGGCCTCCTCGACGGTCAGGGTCCGGTCGGCCGCGCGGAACCGCAGCGCATAGGCGAGCGACTTCTTGCCCTCGCCGATCTGCTCGCCGCTGAACACGTCGAACAGGCGGATGGACTCCAGGAGTTCACCGGCCCCCGAGCGCAGCGCGTGCTCCACCGAGGCGGCCGGCACCGAGGCGTCGACGACGAGCGCCACGTCCTGGGTCGCCACCGGGAAGGAGGAGATGCGCGGCGCCTGGACCACCCCGTCGACGGCCCGCTCCAGGGCGTCGAGGTCGAGCTCCATCGCGCAGCTCCGGGCGGGCAGCCCGAACGCCTTGACGACGCGCGGGTGCAGCTCACCGGCGTGCCCGACCAGGGTCTTCGCGCCGCCGGGGAACACATACAGCTCGGCGCAGCGGCCCGGGTGCCAGGGGCCGTACTGGCCCTGCTCCACGGCGAGTTCGAGGCCCGCCTCGGCGGCCACGGCACGCGCCGCCTCGACGGCGTCCGCCCAGTCGGCCGGGCGGCCCTTGCCCCACCAGCCGGCCTGCTCGCGCGCACCGGCCAGGACGGCGCCCACGTGGCGCGGCTGCACGGGCAGCACCGCGTCCAGGGAGGCGATCTCCGCCTCGGTGGGGCGGCGGTCGACGGGCAGCCGGGCCGCGACGCCCGGGTTCGGCGACGGGTGGAAGACCAGGCCCGTCTCGAAGAGCGCCAGGTCGTGGCTGCCGCGGCCGACGTTGCGGCGCAGCGTGGCAAGCAGCCCCGGAAGGAGCGTGGTGCGCAGCGCCGGCTCCTCGTCGCTGAGCGGGTTGACCAGCTTCACGACGTCGCGGTTGGCGTCGTCCTTGTCGAGACCGAGCTGGTCGAAGACCGACTCGGCGACGAACGGGTAGCTCGGCGCCTCGGTGAACCCGGCCCCGGCGAGCGCCCGGCCGACCCTGCGGTGCAGGCGCTGACGCTCCGTCAGACCCCGTCCGGCGGGCGGCTTGGGCAGCGTGGAGGGCAGGTTGGCGTAGCCCTCCAGGCGGATGACCTCTTCGGCCAGGTCGTTCGGCTCGGTGAGGTCGGGGCGCCAGGACGGCACGGTCACGACGAGCTCGTCCTGCCCGTACGCGTCGCAGCCGACCTCCTGGAGGCGGCGTACGACGGTCTCGCGGCCGTACTCGATGCCCGCGACGCGGTCCGGGTGGTCGGCGCGCATGGAGATGGTGCGCGGCGCGGACGGCGAGACGATCTCGGTGACGCCGGCCTCGGCCGTGCCGCCCGCGAGCAGCACGAGCAGGTCGACGGTCCGCTGGGCGGCGGCCGCCGCGGCCTGCGGGTCGACACCGCGCTCGAAGCGCTTGGACGCCTCGGAGCTCAGCCTGTGGCGGCGCGCGGTGCGGGCGATGGCGACCGCGTCGAAGTGCGCGGCCTCGATGACGACCTCGGTGGTGCCCCTGACCTCACCGGTCTCGGGGTCCGTGACGGAGTCGGCGATCTCGGTGTTGGCTCCGCCCATCACGCCGGCGAGGCCGATGGGGCCCCGGTTGTCGGTGATGACGAGGTCGGCGGCGTCCAGCGTCCGCTTGGTGCCGTCCAGCGTGGTCAGCACCTCGCCCGCCTCGGCGCGGCGCACGCCGATGGGGCCGTCGACCTGGGTGCGGTCGTAGGCGTGCAGCGGCTGGCCCAGCTCGATCATCACGTAGTTGGTGATGTCGACGGCCAGCGAGATCGGGCGCATCCCGGCCTTCTGGAGTCGGCGCTGGAGCCAGATCGGGGAGCGGGCCTCGGGGTCGAGACCGGTCACGGTGCGCGCCGTGAAGCGGTCGCAGCCGATCGGGTCGGCGACCTTGACCGGGTAGCCGTAGGAGTTGGGCGCGGGCACGTCGAGCAGGGCCGGGTCGCGCAGCGGCAGACCGTAGGCGATGGCGGTCTCGCGGGCGACGCCGCGCACCGACAGGCAGTCGCCTCGGTTGGCGGTGACCGCGATGTCCAGGACCTCGTCGACGAGTTCGAGCAGCGCGATGGCGTCGGTGCCGGCCTCGTGCTCCGGCGGCAGCACGATGATGCCGCCGGTCGGGTCCGGGCCCATGCCCAGCTCGTCGCTGGAGCAGATCATGCCGTGCGAGGTACGGCCGTACGTCTTGCGCGCGGCGATCGCGAAGTCACCGGGCAGCACGGCGCCGGGCAGCACCACGACGACCTTGTCGCCGACGGCGAAGTTGCGGGCGCCGCAGACGATCTCCTGCGGCTCACCGGTGCCGTTGGCCGCGCCGACGTCCACGGTGCAGAAGCGGATGGGCTTCTTGAAGCCCTCCAGCTCCTCGATGGTGAGGACCTTGCCGACGACGAGCGGGCCCTTGAGCCCGGCGCCGAGCTGCTCGACGGTCTCGACCTCGAGGCCGGCGTCGACGAGCCTGGCCTGCACATCGCGGCCGGTCTCGGTGGCGGGGAGGTCGACGTACTCCCGCAGCCAGGAAAGCGGGACCCGCATCAGATCTCCATCCCGAACGGCCGGGTGAACCGAACGTCACCCTCGACCATGTCTCGCATGTCTTCTACGTTGTGGCGGAACATCAGCATGCGCTCGATGCCGAAGCCGAAGGCGAATCCGCTGTACTTCTCGGGGTCCACACCGCAGGCGGTGAGCACCTTCGGGTTGACCATGCCGCAGCCGCCGAGCTCGATCCAGCCCTCGCTGGAGCAGGTGCGGCAGGGACGGTCCGGGTTGCCGACGGACGCGCCGCGGCAGACGTAACAGACCATGTCCATCTCGGCGGACGGCTCGGTGAAGGGGAAGAAGTTCGGCCGCAGCCGCGTCTCGATGCCCTCGCCGAACAGCGCCTTGACCATGTGGTCGAGGGTGCCCTTCAGGTCGGCCATGGTCAGGCCCTCGTCCACGGCGAGCAGCTCGACCTGGCGGAACACCGGGCTGTGCGTGGCGTCCAGCTCGTCGGTGCGGTACACCCGGCCGGGGCAGATCACGTACACCGGCGGCTCGCGGTGGAGCAGGGAGCGGATCTGCACGGGCGAGGTGTGGGTGCGCAGCACGACGCCGGAGTTGGCGGAGTTGTCCTGGCCCTGCACGAAGAAGGTGTCGTGCTCGGTGCGGGCCGGGTGGTCCGGGCCGATGTTGAGCGCGTCGAAGGTGAACCACTCGGCCTCGGCCTCGGGGCCCTCGGCGACCTCGTAGCCCATGGCCACGAAGACGTCCTCGATGCGCTCCGAGAGCGTGGTCAGCGGGTGGCGGGCGCCGGCCGGTACACGGTCGTGGGGCAGGGTGACGTCCACCGCCTCCTCGACCAGGACCCGGGCGTCGCGCTCGTCCTCCAGCTCGGCCTGGCGGGCGGCCAGGGCCTTGTTCACGGCGCCGCGGGCCATGCCCACGAGCTTGCCGGCCGCGGCCTTGGCCTGCGGCGGCAGCGCGCCGATCTCGCGGTTGGCGAGCGAGAGGGGTGAGGTGCCACCGGTGTGCGCGGTCTTCGCCTGGGCGAGCGCGTCGAGGTCGCCGGCGGCGGCGAAGGCGGCGAGCGCCTCGTCCCGCATGCGCTCGATCTCTTCCGGTTTCAGCGCCTCGACCTCAACAGGGTCGTACGACTTATTGGGTGCCGACATCTCTTCCCGTGCTTCCGATTGTCTTGGCTGGGGGTCCCCGCGACCGCGACGCGATACCGCGATAGCGCGCGGACACAAACGCGCCAAAAGTCGAGTCTAACGGGGTGAAGGAAGGCGAGTGCGCCCGTGGGCGGCTCGGAGGGCGATCTACTGGAGATACGCCGGAGCGCCGACGGGCAGGATAAATCGGAACTGGGCGCCGCCGCCGGGGCCCCGCCCGACCGCGATGGTGCCGCCGTGCGCCTCGACGATGCCCTTGACGATGTACAGACCGAGCCCGGTCCCGCCGCGCTTGCTCCCCCGCCAGAAGCGGGTGAAGACACGGCCCATCGACTCCTCGGGGATGCCGGGACCTTCGTCGCTCACGGTGACGGCCGTTCCCTTCTCGTCGTGCTCGTCGATACGGACCGGCGCGGACGCCACCTCAATGGTGACGGTTCCCTCGCCGTGGCGCACCGCGTTTTCCAGCAGGTTGCCCAGGATCTGGTCGATCTTGTCGGGGTCGGCCCACAGATCGGGCAGCGGCCGCTGGACGCGCACCAGGAAGCGGTCCGGGGTCTGGCCAGAGGCGACGTGGGCCTGGAGGTGGCGGCCGACGGCGGCCGGGATGTCGACCGGCTGGCGGCGCACTTCGAGGCGGCCCGAGTCGATGCGCGAGATGTCCAGGAGTTCGGCGATGAGCCGGGTGACGCGGTTGGCGTCGGCGTCGACCGTCTCCAGCATCAGCCGCTTCTGGTCGTCCGTGAACCGCTCCCACTTGGCGAGCAGCGTCGCGGTGAAGCCCTTGACGGAGGTCAGGGGAGAGCGCAGCTCATGGGCGACGGTGGCGATCAGCTCGGCGTGCGAACGCTCGGTGCGGCGCCGGGCCTCGGTGGAGCGCAGGCTGACCACGACCCGGCGCACGGGTCCCCTGGGGCGTTCGCGTACGTAGCGGGCGGAGACCAGCACTTCGCGTCCGCCGGGCAGCAGCAGATTGCGCTCGGGCTGGCCGACCCGGATGGCGAGGCCGCCGTAGGGGTCGGTGAGCTGCCACCAGCGACGTCCCTTGAGGTCCTCCAGGGGCAGGGCCCGCTCCAGCGGGAAGCCGATCGCCTCGTGCTTGGCGATGGCCGTGATCCGGACGGCGGCGGCGTTGAAGCAGATGACCCGGCCCGTGTCGTCGGCGACCACGATGCCGTCGGGCAGGTCGTCGGGGTCGAAGCCGAGGACGTCAGGACCGCCGGACGGACACAGCGCGGTGCTGTTGCCGTTGCTGCTCATGCCGACAGCCATCCCCCTATCCCACCTCCCCGAAGCGCTGAGTGGGCCCCCGGGCCCGCAACACTACTAGGAGGAGGTCACGGAGCGGCACCCTCCGGCAGCACGCTGCGCACGAGCGGAGGCGTAGAGGCACACGGCCGCGGCGGTGGCGAGGTTGAGGCTTTCGGCCTTGCCGTGGATGGGCACGCGCACCACGGCGTCCGCGAGCGCGCGGGTCTCCTCGGGCAGGCCCCAGGCCTCGTTGCCGAAGATCCAGGCGGTCGGGCCGCCCATCGTGCCCGCGTCCAGCTCGGCGTCGAGGTCGTCCTCGCCCGCGCCGTCGGCCGCCAGGATGCGTACGCCCGCGTCCCTCAGGCCCTGGACGGCCTGCTCCACGGGGACGCCCACGGCGACCGGCAGATGGAAGAGCGAACCGACCGACGCGCGCACGGACTTGGGGTTGTACAGGTCGACGGAGGCGTCGGTGAGGACGACCGCGTCGGCGCCGGCGGCGTCCGCGCAGCGCAGTACGGTGCCGGCGTTCCCGGGGTCGCGCACGTGCGCGAGCACGGCGACGAGCCGGGGCCGGGCGCGGAGGATCTCCTCGAACGGCGAGTCCAGGAAGCGGCAGACGCCGACCAGGCCCTGCGGGGTGACGGTCTGGGAGACCTCGGCGAGCACCTCGTCGTCGGCGTAGTGGACACGCGCCCCCGCGTCGAGGGCGGCGGCCACGATGTCGGCGTACCGCTCGGCGGCCTCGACGGTGGCGAACAGTTCGACGAGCGTGGCCTCACCACCACTGCGATGCCCCACGGCCTCCCTGACGGCCTGCGGCCCCTCGGCGATGAACCGGCGCTCCTTCCCCCGGAAATTACGCCGCGCGAGCCGCCGGGCGGCGGCGACGCGGGGGGAGCGCGGGGAGATCAGCTCGGGGGTGGGCATGTAGGCGGTCTCTCTACGAGGGGGGTGGGTCCAGGGGCGGGCCGGCATAGGTAAGCGGGTTGCGGAGGCGCGGAACCTCGACCCGCCCCCAAGAGGGGGCTGAGCGGCGCGGGGAACTGCGCGACCAGCCACCCAGGACCCGCAGACGTCAACGGGTTCCAGGGGCGCGGGGAACTGCGCGACCAGCCGCCTACGACCCGCAGACGTCGACGGGTTCAGGGGCGCGAGGAATCGCGCGAGAACCGACCACGGCCCGCAGACATAGCAGACATAAACGGGGGTCAGGGCGGAACGCCCCCGAAGAGGGAGCCGGGAAGCGCAACCCCGAAGCAGGGTCCAGGGGCGCGGCCCCGGAAGGGCCTCCTCGGGGCGCGGTCCCAGGAGGGGGCTCGGGGGCACAGCCCCCGCAGGTGCCCGCAACGCACCCGGACCCGCAGGCCAGCGGCCTGCGGGTCCGGTCCGGCTCAACCAGCCGTCAGGCGCTTACGCGGCCTTCGGGGCGTTGACGTCGCTCGGGAGGGCCTTCTGGGCCACCTCGACGAGCGCGGCGAACGCGTTGGCGTCGTTGACGGCCAGCTCCGCGAGGATCTTGCGGTCCACCTCGATGTTGGCGGCCTTCAGACCCTGGATGAGGCGGTTGTAGGTCATGCCGTTCTGGCGGGCAGCGGCGTTGATGCGCTGGATCCACAGCTGACGGAAGTCGCCCTTGCGCTTCTTGCGGTCGTTGTAGTTGTAGACCAGCGAGTGGGTGACCTGCTCCTTGGCCTTGCGGTACAGGCGCGAACGCTGACCGCGGTAGCCGGAGGCCGCCTCGAGAATTGCCCGGCGCTTCTTGTGGGCGTTGACTGCCCGCTTGACGCGTGCCACTTGTTAACTCCTTGTAGCGGGGCCGTGGTTGGACTCACACGACCCGAAATCGAATAGGTCCCGGTCTCGACGTTCCGCCTCCGGCGAGCGGAGGCGGAGGAACGTCACTTGCCGAGAAGCTTCTTGACCTTCTTGGCGTCGGCCGGGGCCAGAACGACCGTGCCCGTCAGCGAGCGGGTCTTCTTGGACGACTTGTGCTCGAGCAGGTGGCGCTTGCCGGCACGCTCACGGAGCACCTTGCCGGAGCCGGTGATCTTGAAGCGCTTGCTGGCACCGCTGTGCGACTTGTTCTTCGGCATAGCGCCGTTATCTCCTCGTCAGTGGCGCTCCCAGCCGGTCCGGAGACCGGCGCTCGGGAGCGTCATATGTATCGGATTGATATCCGGAACGGGCTGTCCCGGAATCAGGCCTCGGCGGGGTGTTCCTCGGCCACGGCTTCGGCGGCGGGCGCCTCGGCCACGGACTCGTCCTCGACGGACTCGTCCGACGTGGCCGACAGACCCTGGCGCTCCGCCTTGCGGGCCGCCTGGGCCTCGCGGGCTTCGGCCATCGCCTCGGTCTTCTTCTTGTGCGGACCGAGGACCATGATCATGTTTCGGCCGTCCTGCTTCGGGCTGGACTCGACGAAGCCGAGGTCCTCCACGTCCGAAGCGAGGCGCTGGAGCAGTCGGTAGCCGAGCTCCGGCCGGGACTGCTCACGACCACGGAACATGATCGTGATCTTGACCTTGTCGCCCTGCTTGAGGAACCGGACGACGTGACCCTTTTTGGTGTCGTAGTCGTGCGGGTCGATCTTCGGCCGGAGCTTCATCTCCTTGATGACCGTGTGCGCCTGGTTCTTGCGCGCCTCACGGGCCTTCATGGCCGACTCGTACTTGAACTTCCCGTAGTCCATGAGCTTGCACACGGGCGGACGGGCGGTCGCCGCGACCTCGACCAGGTCGAGGTCGTACTCCTGGGCGAGCTCCAGGGCCTTGGCAAGCGGAACAATTCCGACCTGCTCGCCGCTGGGGCCGACAAGTCGGACCTCGGGAACGCGAATCCGGTCGTTGATGCGGGGCTCGGCGCTGATGGATCCTCCTCAGTAGCACCACACGACTGTCTGGGGGACAGCCGCGTATGTCTCTAGTGACATGACCAACCGCCTGGAGGCACAAAAAATGCCCCGGACGGACACAGGCGGGGCTCCAAGAAAACCGGAACACCGCCGCGGTCCACCGCGGGGCGCACATCGGGCGGCTCCATCGTCCGTACGGAACGATGGGGGCCACCTGACCGGAAGACCCGCCTCCCGTGAGGGTGGTCGGGTGGGAGATCGGAGCCTCCACTTGTGGGCCGGGCACACGTGCCTGGCCGGTCGTTACACAAGGTTAGCAGCAACCGGACAGAGGGGCTAATCGAGTGCGCGGGAAGAGGGGGCGCGCGCACCGCATATCGTGTGGGCATGAGTGAGACGCCCCCCAATGAAACCGCAGACTTCGACACCATGGCCCGCGACATCGCGGAGGTTCCCGCGGTCGAGGTGATCGTGACGGTCGCCGTGAACCTGATGAGCGCCGCCGCCGTGAAGCTCGGTCTGACCGAGGAGGGCGACCAGTACAAGGACCTCGACGAGGCCCGCAAGCTGGTGCACGCCCTGGCCGGGCTCCTCGACGCCGGGGCCACCGAGATCTCGTCGTTCCACGCCGCTCCGCTGCGGGACGGCCTCAAATCGTTGCAGCTCGCGTTCCGCGAGGCGTCCATCGTGCCGGACGCGCCGGGCCAGGGGCCGGGCGAGAAGTACACGGGCGCCGTCTTCGGCTGAGCCCGCCTCCCCTTCCGGTTCCGGCGAACGAGCCGCTCCTCACCTCACCGGGTGAAGAGCGGCTCGTTCGGCTGTGGGGCCCCGGGCGGCAGCAGGGCGAGGTCGAGGCCCGCCACGAGCCGTGCCCGCAGGGTCTCGTCGGCGGCGAGCAGCTCGGCCACCCGGCGTCCCGCATCGGCGGGCGCCGCGCCGTCGGCCAGGACCAGGGCGAGCGTGCCGTCCGCGCTGCCGGGGCCGAGATGGGCGCGGACCACGGCGGGTACGGCCGCCACCGCCGAGCGCACCGCCTCGATCACCAAGGGGTCCCGGAGCGGGTCCGCGCTGTCGCGTCCCTCCGCGAGGGCGAGCAGGGCCGCACCCCTCAGTTCGTACGCCACCGGGCCCGCGAGGTCGATGACCACGGTGTCCGCCTTCTCGTGGACGGCGGCCGCGAGCGCCTGGTGCAGCGGTACGGCGACCGGCCGGGCCTCGGGGTCCCACAGCGCCAGCGCCTCGATCGAGGTGAACGCGGGCAGGGCCGTGCGGTCGCCCGCCTTCAGGGTGGGGACCGCCATGTCGCTGGTCTTCTCGCGCTTCAGACCGTTCTCGTCGATCTCGCTCTCGCCGAGCATCGCCACCACGGGCACGAGCAGCCGGGCCGTGCGCAGGGCGGCGAGCACCCGCGGCTCGGCCGATCGGTCCTTCGCCCAGGCGGCCAGCGCCTCGGTCAGTTCGGGGGCGGCAGTGCCGTCGTCGTCGGAGAAGCCGGAATCCGGAATGTTCTTGAGCGCCACGTCACGAGCCTAACCGGGCCCTTTCGCGGCCCCGCCGCGGCCCGTCGGCTCAGAGCCATTCGCGCGGGGTCCTGACCCGGGTGGAGCGCCAGAGCGCCACCCCGGCGCCGAGCAGCAGGACGCCGCCGCCCGCCGAGAGAGGGGCCAGCCAGTCCGCCGGGTCGTCGGAGGCGACGGGCGCGTCCGGGCCGCCCCCGAAGTACGTCGTGCCGTACGCCGCCGACTCCGGGCGCAGCCCCGCGGGCTTCAGCTTCGCGGCGGCGGTGAGGGCGGCGGCCGGGTCGATCATCCCGTAGCCGCGGGCGTCGTCGCGGCCGCCCTCGGGGGCGTTGCGGGCGGTGTCCTCGAGGAGCTGCTTGATCTGGGCCGGGGTGAGGCCGGGGTGGGCGGCGCGGATCAGGGCGACGGCGCCGGAGACGAACGCGGAGGCGGCGCTGGTGCCCCAGCCCTCGTAGTACTTGCGGTCCGGGTCGGCTATGACGACGTCCACGCCGGGGGCGCTGACGGTGGCGTACCAGCGCCGGGTGGAGAACGAGGCGTGGGTGCCGTTCTTGTCGACGGCGGCCACCGCGATGACGCCGGGGTAGGCGGCCGGGTAGGAGATGTGGTCGCCCTGGTCGCCGCCGTTGCCCGCGGAGGCCACGACGACGGCGCCCTTGCCGAGCGCGTACTGGATCGCGGCGTCCTCGCCGGGCTCGGGGTGGGCGGACTCGCTGTCGTCGCCGAGCGAGAGGTTGATGACGTCGGCGCCGTTGTCGGCGGCCCAGCGGATGCCCGCGGCCAGGGCGCCGCCCTTGGTCTCGCGGGCCTGCTTGCGGGCCGGGTCGGTGGATTCCAGGATGACCCGGACCGGCAGGATCTTGGCGTCGGGGGCGATGCCGAGCACTCCCGCGCGGTTCCCGGCGCCATGGCCGTGGCCCGCCACGATGCCGGCCATGGCGGTGCCGTGCCGGGCCCAGTCGCGGCTGCCCTGCCCGGCCCCGAACCCGATGAGGTCGTTGCCGGGCAGCACCTGCCCGGCGAGGTCGGGGTGGCTTCCGTCGACCCCGGTGTCCAGGACCGCGACGGTCACACCCCCGCCCCTGGTCGTACGCCACGCCTGCTCGGTGTGCATGGCGCCCAGCTCCCACTGCCGGTCCCGGATGCCGTCGGCGCGGGCCGGCGCGGCGGACAGGAGCAGGGTGAGCACGGCGACGGAGACGAGGGCGGCGGCGCGGCGCGGGCGGGGGCCGGGGAGGGCGGCACCGGTCGGCGCGGTCGTGGTGGGCGCGGTCGCGGTGCCGGTGGGCCCGGTGCCGGTCGGCGCGGTCGTGGTGGGCGCGGTCGCGGTGCCGGTGGGCCCGGTGCCGGTCGGCGCGGTCGCGAGGGGCGCGGGCTCGGGCGGTCGGGTCATGGGGCGGGCTCCGGGCTTGCGGCGGCCTTTTTGCGCAGGCCGCGTTCGACGTTGTCGGCGATGCCCTTGGCGTCGTGGCCGAGGCCCGACTCCGCGACGGGTCCGCTCGCACCGCCGGCCGTGGCCTGCTCGGCGGACTGGGGGGCGGCGAACGGGCGGCCGTCGGCGAAGCCGGAGGTGGCGGTCACCACCACGGGGGCGTCGGTGAGGACCCGCACCGTCCAGCTCGCCCGCTGTTTGTCGCCGAACGCGGCGGCTTCGGTGCCCTTGACTGGGTAGGCCCGCGGCATCAGATCGGAGCGGGCGCCCAGCTTCTCGGTGCTGAACCGGTTCGCCAGGGCGGCCATCGCGGCGGGTTCGGCACGGGTGAAGACCAGGCCGACGGTGGTCACGCCGCTGTGCGTGGCGTCGGTGTAGGTGGCGCGCACCATGCGGGCGCAGCCGACCGGTTCGAGCACCTTCAGCAACAGGGGGTCGAGCGCCTCCGCGCAGCCGCTGTCCGGCGCGACCCCGACGCGGGTCCACTCGCGGTCGGCGCCCCCGGGGCCCGCGCCGGTGCCCCGGATGGTGCGCGGGAAGAGGGTATCCACGGGCACGCTGTGCCACAGGTCACGGGCGGCCGTGTAGGTGCTGGTGGCGGTGGGCCCGTCGGAGTCCTGGTCGAGCCAGGTGCCCGCGGCGGCCCCGCCGATCAGGCCGGTGCCGAGCACCACGCAGATCATCGCGGCCGCCACGCGTCCGGGCCGGCGCGCGGGCACCGGCCGCAGCGGGCCCGGCTCGTCGGACAGCGGCTCCGGGGGAAGCAGGGGCCTCGGCGGAGCGAGGGGTGGCGGGGGTATCGCGGGAGGGCGCGGGGCCGAAGGCGTGGGCGATATGGGGGTGTTCGGCAGGACCGGTCCCGGATCGATGAGGTCGAGGGCGGAGCGGAGGCGGTCCGCCGCCTCGTCGGACGACGGCGCGGGGGCGCCCGCGGCGGGGGGCTCGAAGGGCGGGGATTCCGGTGCGGGCGGCGGCAGTTGAGGGGAGCTCGGGGGTCGTGCGTCGGTGGTCATCCGCCCCCCTCGTGCCCCTCTTGCCGTCCAGCTCAGCCCGTTACCGCCAGGGCGTCACTCTACGGGCTGCTCCCGGGCGAACGCAGACCGGCCGGGATCCGCATCCGTACCGGTCCCGGCCGCCCGCCACCGCTTCCCACATCCACCCCCGCCCTCCCCTACCTTGTGGTAACCCGTTCTGGCAGGCTTCCGCCATGACACCCCGCGCCGCTGACCGCGCCCGGTACGACCGGGCGACCGCTCATCTCGATGCGCCCGTGGCCATCGTCGACCTGGAGGCGTTCGACGCCAACGCGGACGACCTGGTCCGCCGGGCGGCGGGCAAGCCGATCCGGGTGGCCAGCAAGTCGGTGCGGTGCCGGGCTCTGCTGGAGCGGGTGCTGGCCCGGCCCGGGTTCGCCGGGATCATGTCGTTCACGCTCGCCGAGTCGCTGTGGCTGGCGCGGGCCGGGTTCGAGGACGTGCTGCTCGCCTATCCGTCCGCCGACCGGGCCCACTTCGCCGAACTGACCTCGGACCCCAAGCTGGCCGGGGCCGTCACCGTGATGGTGGACGATCCCGCGCAGCTCGACCTCGTGGACCGGGCGCGCGAGCGCGAGGGCCTGGAGGTGCGGGTCTGTCTGGAGCTGGACACCTCGCTCCAGTTGTTCGGCGGCCGGGTGCGCGTCGGGGCCCGCCGCTCCCCCCTGCGCACTCCGGCCCAACTCGCGGACCTGGCCCGCTCGGTGGCCCGTCGGCCCGGGTTCCGGCTGGTGGGTCTGATGGCGTACGAGGGTCACGTCGCCGGGGTCGGGGACGCGGTGGCGGGCAGTCCGCTGCGCTCGCGGGCGATCCGTCTGATGCAGGCCGCGGCGCGCAAGGAGCTGGCGGCGCGGCGCGCGGAGGTGGTGCGTGCGGTGCGGGCGGTCGTGCCGGACCTGGAGTTCGTCAACGGCGGTGGCACGGGCAGTGTGCAGCACACCGCGGCCGAGGCGGCGGTGACCGAGATCGCGGCGGGTTCGGGGCTGTATGTGCCGCGCCTCTTCGACAACTACACGTCGTTCAGCGGGCGTCCGGCCGCGCTGTTCGCCCAGCCGGTGGTGCGCCGGCCGGGCGTCGGCGTCGTCACGGTGCTGGGCGGGGGCTATCCCGCGTCGGGTGCGCCGGGCGCGGACCGGCTGCCGGTGCCGTATCTGCCGGAGGGACTGCGCTATGACGCGCAGGAGGGCGCGGGCGAGGTGCAGACCCCGCTGCTCGGGTCCGCCGCCGACGACCTGCTGATCGGCGACAAGGTGTGGTTCCGGCACGCCAAGGCGGGCGAACTGTGCGAGCGTTTCGAGGAGTTGAGCCTCGTCGAGGGTGACCGGGTGACGGCGACCGTACCGACGTACCGGGGCGAGGGCCGCACCTTCCTGTAGGCCGCGCGGTCGCCTCGTGCCACGGGACCCGGCCGCACCTTCCTGGGGCCCGGCCGGTCACAGGGACGGCGGGGGCAGGCTGGTGCCGACTCCGCCGTTCGTTCCGCCACCGCCGATCGGCGCGATGCCGCGGGTGATGGTGTCCATCAGGGCGAGCGGCGGCCCGCCGGGGCCCGCGTCGAAGGCGAACCGCGCGATGACCATCGCCTCGCTGCCCACCGTGGAGGGAAAGGCGAGCGACTCGACGTAACCGCCGGGCCCCGAGCCGGTCTTGACCTGCCAGCGCACCAGGTATCCGGTGCGGCCGTCCACCGCCACCGGGCCGGACTTCACCTCGTGATGCGCGGTGATGCCGTTGTAGAGGCGGGTGCCCACGGCGTCGTGGTCGTAGGCGTCGTCGGCGGCGTCCGCGATGTCGTTCTTGGCGACGGCTTCGGCGGTCTTGAGGTCGGTCGCGGTGGCCGTCGACGTGGTGGCCTTGCCGTGGTGGCAGAAGCCCGAGCCGCCGGGGCAGTCATAGGTGTCCTTCGTCGCCATGGTGACGAGGCCGCCCACCATGTCGTCGGACCTCTCCCAGCCGTCCGGGATGGGCAGGGTGATGCCGTTGAGCTGGTCGACCAGCGTGTGCGGATCACCCGAGGGAGCCGAACTCGCGGATGTAGAGGGCGAGTTGACGACCACTGGCGCGGTCGCGCTCCTGGTCGTGCCGGTGGTGCCCGGCTCGTCGTCCGTGTCGCCGAGGAGCGCGAGCCCGGTGGCGACCGCGGCCACCAGGACCGCGGCGGCCACGCCGGCCGCCACCAGCGGGCGGCGTCGTCGCGCCGCGGGCGCGGTCACCGCCGTGACCGGCTGCCCGAGCCCGAAGGCCTGACCGGCCGCCCGGGTGTGGGCGCTCCAGGCGGCGCCGTCCCACCAGCGTTCGGTGCCGGGCGCGCCCGGATCCGGGTACCAGCCGGGCGGGGTCGTCATGCTCATGGCCCACACCCTAGGACCCGTGCTCAGCCCCCGTACACCGAGTCCCGCTGGTTGGGGACGACCGAGCCGTCGGCCCGGCGCACCGGGGCCGGGGTGCCGTCGTGGTCGGTGTAGCCGGTGGTGGCGCAGGGGTAGGGCGCCGCCTTCCGGCCCTTGGGCTCGATGAACATCGGGTTCACGATCCAGCGGCCGTCGCTGTCGTCGTACGCCCGGCACATCAGCTCGTTCTTGTTGCGGTTCAGGACGAGCCGCAGCCCGGTGGCGTCGCGCAGGAAGGAGACGTCGGTGTCGGAGTCGCCGGCCGCGAACACCTGGCGCCTGGCGGCGGGCTGGACCTTCTCGGCGGCGGCACCCCGCACGCCGAAGATCTCCTGGTTGATCCAGCAGCGCTTGCCGTCGATGTAGGTGATCATCGAGTCGTCGCCGTCCTTGGCGGCGCCGCAGCCCTTGAGGTGCGAGGTGAGGCGGCCGTGCTCGGTGGTGGAGCGGATGCCGATCGCGTGGTCGGGGTCGACGCCCGCGCCGCGTGCCCAGGCGTCGACGACGGGCTCGGGCGAGGCCGAGGTGATCCAGACGTCGAAGCCGGCCTTCTTGAGCGTACGGATCAGATCGCGCTGCTGGTCGTAGTAGCGCACCCAGGCCGTCGCCTTGGTGTTGCTGCCCACGGTCTGGACGGCATCCGCCGGCGCGTTGAGGTTCTCGGCGCGGGCCGCGCTCGCGAAGGCCCTGACCTGGGCCGGGGACCAGCCGTGCAGGAGCTGGGCGAGCCAGGCGTAGGAGGGCTCGATGGTGCGGCGGTCGTAACCCGCGAAGGCGGGGGCGCCCTTGCCCGTCCTGCCCTCGCCGTAGACCGCGAGTATCTCGTCGGCGCAGCGGGTGTCGGTGGCGGTCGGCAGGGTCGTGGAGCGGCCGGCCGGGCAGGCGGTGGCGAGGGACGCCGCCGCGTCGTCGGTGAGATAGCGGCTGGTGGTGTGCCAGTCGCCGCGCACCGGGCGCTGGATCTTGGAGTGGCGCAGCAGCCAGTACATCGTGGCGTCGCCGACGTCGTTCTTGACGACGGTGTTGTCCCAGTCGAAGACGGCGACCGGCTTCTTGCCGTGGCCCGCGCCCGCACCGCACGTCCCGTACGTGTCGATCAGCTCCTGGAGGCGGGTCTGGTTGTCCCCGTACCACCCTGCGGAGATGGTCAATTGGGGGCAGTGGGGCGTCCGCGCCTCGGCGGGCTGGGCGGCGGCGAGGCCGGCGGCGGCGAGGGAGAGGGCCGCGGCGAGGACCGGCAGTCGCCGGGCGGTGCTGGACGTGGACACGCTGGAGGACTCCTGTCGTCGGTGGATCATCGCGGACGGTAGACAGGACAGCCGGGCGTCGTGCGACGCCCGGCTGCCGGGTGGGTGACCCCCGGGTGAACAACGGGGGTGGAGGACTCTAGAGGGGGGTGACGTACGCCCCGGAGATGCCGCCGTCCACCAGGAAGTCGGTGGCGTTGATGAACGAGGAGTCGTCGCTGGCGAGGAAGGCGACGGCGGCGGCGATCTCGTCGGCCTCGGCGAACCGGCCCGCCGGAATGTGCACGAGGCGGCGCGCCGCGCGCTCCGGGTCCTTGGCGAACAGCTCCTGGAGCAGCGGGGTGTTGACCGGGCCCGGGCACAGCGCGTTGACGCGGATGCCCTCGCGGGCGAACTGCACACCGAGCTCGCGGGACATGGCGAGCACGCCGCCCTTGGAGGCGGTGTAGGAGATCTGCGAGGTCGCCGCGCCCATGATGGCCACGAACGAGGCGGTGTTGATGATGGAGCCCCGGCCCTGGCGCTGCATGTAGGGCAGCGCGGCCTTGCAGCACAGATAGACGGAGGTGAGGTTGACCTCCTGGACGCGGCGCCAGGCGTCGAGCCCGGTGGTGAGGATGGAGTCGTCGTCGGGCGGCGAGATGCCCGCGTTGTTGAACGCGATGTCGACGCTGCCGTAGGTGTCGAAGGCCGTCTTGAAGAGGGCCTCGACCTGCTCCTGGTCGGTGACGTCGACCTGGACGAAGGTGCCGCCGACGGCTTCGGCCGCCGCCTTTCCGGCGCGTTCGTCGATGTCGCCGCACACCACGTTCGCGCCTTCGGCGGCCAGGCGCCGGGCGGTGGCGAGGCCGATGCCGCTGCCGGCTCCGGTGATGACGGCGGTGCGGCCGACCAGGCGGCGGCAGACGGGGGTCTGGGGGGAGCCCCCCGAAGTCGTTGCGGTGTCGTCGGTCATGGGTGCTCAGGCCTCCGTGCTGATGAAGACGTTCTTGGTCTCGGTGAAAGCGGTGAGGGCGTCGGGGCCGAGCTCGCGGCCGAGGCCGGACTGCTTGTAGCCACCGAAGGGGGTCGAATAGCGCACGCTGGAATGGGAGTTGACGGAGAGGTTGCCCGCCTGCACGGCCCGCGAGACGCGCAGCGCGCGCCCCACGTCCCGGGTCCAGATCGACCCGGAGAGCCCGTAGTCGGTGGCGTTGGCGAGCCGTACCGCGTCCTGTTCGTCGTCGAAGGGCAGCACGACCGCGACCGGGCCGAAGACCTCCTCGACGGCGGCGGGCGCGTCCGGGTCGAGCCCGGTCAGGACGGTCGGCGGGAACCAGAACCCGGGCCCTTCGGGCGCGCTGCCGCGCACGCCCGGTGCGTCGTCGGCGACGTAGGAGCGCACGCGCTCCAGTTGGACGCGCGAGATGAGCGGGCCCATCTGCGTCTTCTCGTCGGACGGGTCGCCGACCACGATCCGCTCGATCGCGGGGCCGAGCAGCTCCATGAAGCGGTCGTACGCGGTGCGCTGGACCAGGATGCGGGTGCGGGCGCAGCAGTCCTGGCCGGAGTTGTCGAGGAAGGACATCGGGGTGGCCGCCGCAGCCGCCTCGATGTCGGCGTCCGCGAAGACGATGTTGGGGCTCTTGCCGCCGAGTTCGAGGGTGACCCGCTTCACGCGGTCCGCGCACGCGGCCATGATCTGCTTGCCGACGCGGGTCGAGCCGGTGAAGACGATCTTGGCGACGCCGGGGTGTTCCACGAGCGCGTTCCCCGCGATGTCGCCCGCCCCCGGCAGGACCTGGAACAGGCCCTCGGGGAGCCCCGCTTCCAGGGCGAGTTCGGCCAGGCGAAGGGCGGTGAGCGGGGTGGTCTCGGCGGGCTTGAGGATCACCGCGTTGCCGGCCGCGAGCGCCGGGGCGGTCGCCCAGGCGGCGATCGGCATCGGGAAGTTCCAGGGGGCGATGACGCCGATCACGCCGAGCGGTTCGAGCAGCGTGATGTCGAGGCCGCCCGCGACCGGAATCTGACGGCCGCTCAGCCGCTCCACTCCCCCGGCCGAGAAGTCCAGCAGATCGCGGACGTTGCCGGCCTCCCAGCGGGCGTTGCCGATGGTGTGGCCGGCCTCGCGCACCTCCAACTGGGCCAGTTCCTCGACGTGTTCGTCGACGAGGGCCGCGAAGCGGCGCAGCAGGCGGGCCCGGTCGGCGGGGGCCGCGGCGGCCCACCGGTGCTGGGCGGCCCGGGCCCGTACGACCGCGGCGTCCACATCGGCCGGAGTGGCACCCGGGACGGTCGCGATCACCTCCTCGGTGGCCGGGTTGAGCACCCGAAGCTCGTATGCGGTGGACACGTCGTTCCTCACAGGCGTTCGAAGGAGCGGCGGAGCTCCCAGTCGGTCACCGCGGCGTCGAACGCGTCGAGTTCGACCCGCGCCATGTTGCGGTAGTGCGCCACGACCTCGTCCCCGAAGGCGGCCTTGGCGATGGGGCTGTTCTCCCACAGCTCGGCGGCCTCGCGCAGGGTGGTGGGAACGTGGGCGTAGTCGCCGGTGTAGGCGTTTCCGGTGCAGGCCTCGGGCAGTTCCAGTTCGTTCTCGATGCCGTACAGGCCGGCCGCGACGAGTCCGGCGACGGCGAGGTGCGGGTTGACGTCGCCGCCCGGGAGGCGGTTCTCGAAGCGGGTCCCGGCGCCGTGGCCGACGACGCGCAGCGCGCAGGTGCGGTTGTCGTGGCCCCAGGCGACGGCGGTGGGGGCGAAGGAGCCCGGCTGGAAGCGCTTGTAGGAGTTGATGTTCGGCGCGTACAGCAGGGAGAAGTCGCGCAGCGCGGCGAGCTGTCCGGCCAGGAAGTGGCGCATGACCGGCGACATGGGGTCGGGTCCGTCGCCCGCCATCACATTGCGGCCGTCCTCATCGGTGAGCGAGAGGTGGATGTGACAGGAGTTGCCCTCGCGCTGGTCGTACTTGGCCATGAAGGTGAGCGAGACGCCCTCCTGGGCCGCGATCTCCTTGGCGCCCGTCTTGTAGATGGCGTGCTGGTCGCAGGTGACCAGGGCCTCGTCGTAGCGGAAGACGATCTCGTGCTGGCCCGGGTTGCACTCGCCCTTGGCGGACTCGACGGTGAGCCCGGCGGCCTGCATCTCGTTGCGGATGCGGCGGAGCAGCGGCTCGATGCGGCCGGTGCCGAGCACCGAGTAGTCGATGTTGTACTGGTTGGCGGGGGTCAGGCCCTTGTAGCCGGCGTCCCAGGCCTGCTCATAGCTGTCCTTGAAGACGATGAATTCGAGTTCGGTGCCGACCTGGGCGGTGTAGCCGAGCTCGGCCAGGCGCTCCAGTTGGCGGCGCAGGATCTGGCGGGGGGCCGCGACGACCGGGGTGCCGTCGTTCCAGCCGAGGTCGGCGATGAGCATCGCGGTGCCCTCGTTCCACGGCACGCGGCGCAGCGTGGCCGCGTCGGGGTGCATGGCGAAGTCGCCGTAACCGCGCTCCCAGGACGACATCGCGTAGCCGTCGACCGTGTTCATCTCGGTGTCGACGGCCAGCAGGTAGTTGCAGCCTTCGGTGCCGTGGGCCAGGACCTCGTCGAGGAAGAACCCGGCGGCGAAGCGCTTGCCCTGCAACCGCCCTTGCATATCGGGGAAGGCGAGGACGACAGTGTCGATCTCACCGCTCGCGACGAGGGCGCGCAGCTCATCGAGCGCGAGCGGGGGTGTGCGGTCTGCCACGGGAAGCTCCTCCTTGGGTCAGCCGAGAGCCATAAGGTATGGGGTAGGACCATTGATTGGGAAGGGGAATCCACGACGTGGCGAAGAAGATCGACTCGGCGGGCCGTCCGGAGGGCCGGACACCGGACACGTTCGTCCCCGTCCTACGCACCGTACGGGCCGGGAACGGCTTCGAGGAGGCGCTGGAGCAGATCCTCCAGCTGCTGCGTCTGGGGCTGGTCCCGTCCGGTGAACGGCTGCCCGCCGAGCGGGAGTTGGCCGAGCGGATGGGGATCAGCCGGGTCACCCTGCGCGAGGTGCTCAAGGTGCTCCAGGACCAGGGCCTGGTGGAGAGCCGGCGCGGCCGCTACGGCGGCACGTTCGTGCTGCCCCGGGCGGACGGGGGCGGCGAGGACGAGCTGCGCCGGCGCGTCGCCTCGGTCGACGTCGAGGACATCCTGCGCTTCCGGGAGGTCCTGGAGGTCGGCGCGGCCGGGCTGTGCGCGGCGCACGGCCTGGGCGAGGCGGGCGCCGAGCGTCTGCGGGCCGCGCTCGCCGCCACCCACGACGCCGAACTCACCGACTACCGCCGCCAGGACACCCTGCTCCACCTCACCCTGGCCGAGCTCTCGGGCTCTCCCACGCTCACCGCCCAGTACGCGGCGGTACGGGCCACCGTCAACGACCTCCTCGACTGCATTCCGCTCCTGGTGCGCAACCTGGAGCACTCCCAGCACCAGCACACCGCGCTGGTCGAGGCGGTGCTGGACGGCGACGCGGACGGGGCGCGCGAGGTGATGCGCGAGCACTGCGGGGGCACGGCGGCTCTGCTGCGCGGCTTCCTGACCTGAGCGGCCGGGCTCGGCGCCCGACCCTGCCCGGGCCACCACACGTCGCGCGCGCCGCCGCTTCCCGGAATCGCCACCTCCGACGTCCGCCACTTCCCGGAACCGCCGCTTCCCGGAACCGCCACCTCCCAAGTCCACCGCTTCCCGGAACCGCCGTTTTCCGTAACCGCGGTTTTACGTCCACCTCTTGCGCATCCCCCCACCCGCCAGCAAAGGTATGCAGCCGAACCATTGACCTGATCTCTCTCGACGATCATCTGGAGCGGCTCATGGCCGAGCGCACCGACCTCCGCACCGCACCGCCCGCCTCCGCCGAGGACGACTATCTGCACCGGCGCACCCTGCGGCGCGGCAGCGCCGGATGGCTGCTGCTCACCGGGCTCGGCGTCGCCTATGTGGTCTCCGGCGACTTCTCCGGCTGGAACATCGGCCTGTCCAAGGGCGGCTTCGGCGGACTCGCCGCGGCCACCGCCCTGATGGGCGTCATGTACGCCTGCCTGGTGTTCTCGCTGGCCGAGCTCTCCGCCATCCTGCCCACCGCGGGCGGCGGTTACGGCTTCGCGCGCCGGGCGCTCGGCACCTGGGGCGGCTTTCTGACCGGCACCGCGATCCTCATCGAGTACATCCTGGCGCCCGCCGCGATCTCGCTGTTCATCGGCGACTACGTCGAATCGCTCGGCCTGTTCGGACTCACCTCCGGCTGGCCCGTCTACCTCGCCTGCTTCGCGATCTTCATCGGGATCCATCTGTGGGGCGTGGGCGAGGCGCTGCGCTTCAGCCTCGTGGTCACCGCCATCGCGGTCGCCGCCCTGCTGGTCTTCGCCATCGGCGCCTTCACCGACTTCGACGCCTCCCGGCTCAACGACATCCCGGTGGACGCCTCGGCGTTCGGCTCCAGCGCCTGGCTGCCGTTCGGTGTGCTCGGCATCTGGGCCGCGTTCCCCTTCGGCATGTGGTTCTTCCTCGGCGTCGAGGGGGTGCCGCTCGCGGCCGAGGAGGCCAAGGACCCGGTGCGCTCCATGCCGCGCGCGCTCGCCATCTCGCTGTCGGTCCTGGTGCTGCTCGCCGTGGTGACCTTCTTCGCCGCGACCGGGGCGCACGGCTCGGCCGCCCTCAAGGACGCGGGCAACCCGCTGGTCGTGGCGCTCCAGGGCGACGGCGGACCGACCGCCCTGAGCCGCTTCGTCAACTACGCGGGGCTCGCGGGCCTGGTGGCCTCGTTCTTCTCGCTGATCTTCGCGGGCTCGCGCCAGCTGTTCGCCCTGTCCAGGGCCGGCTATCTGCCCCGTTTCCTGTCCCTGACCAGCCGCCGCAAGTCGCCCTATCTGGGCCTGCTGATCCCCGGCGCGATCGGCTTCGCGCTCGCGGCCTGGAGCGGCAACGGCGGCCGCATGCTGAACGTGGCGGTGTTCGGCGCCACCATCTCGTACGCCCTGATGGCCCTCTCGCATGTGGTGCTGCGCCGCCGCGAGCCTCACCTGGAGCGGCCCTACCGCACGCCCGGCGGCGTCCTGACCTCCTCGATCGCCTTCGTCCTCGCGCTCTTCGCGCTGGTGGCGACGTTCCTGGTGGACCGGGACGCGGCGTTCATCGCGCTGGGCGTCTACGCGATCGCGCTGGCCTACTTCGCCTTCTACAGTCGCCACCGTCTGGTCGCCCACGCACCCGAGGAGGAGTTCGCCGCCCTGGCCGCCGCCGAGGCCGAACTCGCCCGGGACTGAACCGCCCACCGAACGGAGACCGCCCCCGTGTCCAAGCCGCTCATCGGCATCAGTACGTATCTGGAGCCCGCCCGGTGGGGCGTGTGGGACCTGCCCGCCGCCCTGCTGCCCGCCGGGTACCCCCGGCTCGTCCGGGCTTCGGGCGCGCTCGCCGCGATGCTGCCGCCCGACGAGGGAGCGACGGCGGCGGCCGAGGTGGTGGCGCGTCTGGACGGGCTGATCATCGCGGGCGGCGCCGATGTGGAGCCGGTCCGGTACGGGGCTGAGCCGTCGCCCCGTACCGGGCCACCCGCCCGCGAGCGGGACGCCTGGGAACTCGCCCTGATCGACGCGGCCCTGACCTCGGGCACCCCGCTGCTCGGCATCTGCCGGGGCCTCCAGCTCCTGAACGTCGCGCTCGGCGGCACGCTGGTGCAGCACCTGGACGGGCACACCGGCGGCCGGGGCGTCTTCGGCGAGCACACGGTCAAGCCGGTGCCGGGCACGCTCTACGCCTCGCTCGTGCCGGAGGCGGCGGAGGTGCCGACCTACCACCACCAGTGCGTGGACCGACTGGCCTCCGGCCTGACCGCCTCGGCCCACGCGGAGGACGGCACCGTGGAGGCGGCCGAACTCCCCGGCCCCGCCTGGGTCCTGGGCGTCCAGTGGCACCCCGAGATGGGCCGCGACACCCGTGTGACCGAGGGCCTGGTGCGGGCCGCGGCCGCGCGCTGAGCCCCCGCCCGACCTGTCGGCGCGGGGCCTTGGCCCGGTAGGGCCCGGCGGGCACCGTGCGCCCTCGGCCGGTGAGAAGAACGGCCACCGCGAGCTCTGCGCCCGACGGAGACCGGCGGTCACCGAGTGCCCTCACCCCGGCGGGACCGGGCGGACCGACACGCCCGGAAACCCGCGCCCCGGCGAGGGGGTGACGATGGGGGGATCAGCCGGGTATCTTCCTCTCGCCGCCCCTCATCAGGCGGATTCTCCGAGACTCCTCGCCTTCACCTGGCCGCTCGTTCCTCTTCGCGCACTCGTTCCTTCCTTGGCCATTTCACGGACACATCCTGACGGTGTGTTCCTCCGTGTCCCCGCTCCCCGCCCACCGGTGGGGCAGCTCCGCCGCGCCCCGAAGGACCGAAGGCCCCGTGCCCGCACCCGTCATCCTGTCGGGCCGTTCCGTACGGCTCGAACCGCTCGCCCCCTCCCACGCCCCGGCCCTGGCCGCCGCAGCGGCGGCCGACCGGACCTCGTACGCCTTCACGCCCGTGCCGCACGGCCTGGACGCGGCGTACGCCTACATCCACAGCGCCCTGGCCGACCAGGAGGCCGGCCGGACCCTGGCGTTCGCGACCGTACGGGCCGCCGACGGCCTGGTCGTGGGCTCGACCCGGTTCTGCGAACTCGACTACTGGGACGGGCCGGTGGTGTGGCCGCCCGCACCGCGCGGCCCGCTGACCGGCGCGGCCGACGCGGTTCCGGACGCGGCCGAGATCGGCGGCACCTGGCTCTCCGCGCACGCCCAGGGCACCGGCATCAACACCGAGGCCAAGCTGCTCATGTTCCAGCACGCCTTCGACACCTGGCGGGTGCGCCGGATCTCGCTGCGCGCGGACGCCCGCAACACCCGCTCGCGGGCCGCCATCGAGGGGCTGGGCGCGGTGTGCGAGGGGGTGCGCCGGGTCCACACCCGGGGCCTGGACGGACTCGTGCGGGGCACCGCGTTCTACTCCGTCCTCGACGAGGAGTGGCCGATGGTGCGGCACACCATCGAAGAGCGCCTGGCCCGAGCCCGACCGGAAGCCAACAGCCGCCGCCTGGTGCGCGCCTGACGACCCGTCAGGCCCTTGGCAGGGCGGGCCGGCAGCCGCTCGGCCGGGTGAGCCGTCAGGCAATCGGCCGGGCGGCTCGTCAGGCCGGGCGGGCCAGTGAGAGCAGATCGCGCGCGGGACCCGCGGGCAGCGGGCCCCGGCGCCACACCGCGCGCAGATCGCGGCGCAGCCGTACGCCCTCGACCGGGATCCGCACCAGGCGCCGGGCGGCCAGCTCCTCGCCGAGCGCGAGTTCGCTGAGCACCGAGGGCCCCGCCCCGCTGACCACGGACGCCTTCACCGCGGTGGTGGACGACAGCTCGATGAGGGGCTCGGCGAGCCCGCCGTGGGCGGCCAGCGCCGCGTCCAGGACCTGACGGGTGCCCGAGCCCTGCTCGCGCTGGATGAGCGGGGTCGAGGCCAGCTCGGCGGGTGTCAGCGGGTGCCGTCGCCGGGCCCAGGGATGGGTGGGGGCCGCCACCACGACGAGCCGGTCGTGGCCGATGACCGCCGAGTCCAGGCCCACGGGCACCCCCAGGCCTTCGACGAAGCCGAGGTCGGCCTCGTCGCCGAGCAGCCGCTCGGCGACCACGGCCGAGTTCCCCGCGCTCAGCGACACCGCGGTGCCGGGCCACCGCCCGCGCAGCGCGATCAGCCAGCCCGGCAGCAGATACTCGGCGATCGTCATGCTCGCGGCGACCCGGAGCCGCGAGTCCCGGCGCCCGCGCAGCGCCTGGGCTCCCGCGTCGAACGCCTCGGCCGCCTCCACCACGCGCCGCGCCCAGTCCGTCACGAGGACCCCCTCGGCGGTGAGCCGGGAGCCGCGCGGGGAGCGGTCGACGAGGGTGACGCCGAGGAGGCGCTCCATCGAGCGGACCCGGCTGCTCGCGGCGGGCTGGGTGATGCCGAGGTCGCGGGCGGCCCGCCCGAGGCTGCCGTACCGGGCGACCGCGAGCAGCAGCTCCAGGGCCCCCAGGTCCGGCACCCGGTGGGCTAGGGGGGCTGTGTCCATGTCCTCGGGGGGGCCGCTCACGCTCATAAACCCAGCTTATGGGCTCATAGCTCCAGGAGGCGTGGCGGGGGCCGGGGGCCGCGACGAAGCTGGAGGCATGGCCACACTCACCCAGCCCCACGCCCCCACCCGAGCCCCCGCCGCCGTCCGCCGGCCGGTGCTGCGCCACCTCGGACCGAACTGGTACGCCGCGGTCATGGGCACGGCCATCATCGCGAACGCGGGCGCGGGACTGCCGTTCCACGTCCCGGGCCTTCCGGTGGTCTGGGCGCTCTCGCTGGCCATGCTCGTGGTGCTGCTCGTGGCTCGCGCCGGGCACTGGCTGCACCACCGCGACCAGGCCCGCACGCACCTCCTGGACCCCGCCGTGGCGCCGTTCTACGGCTGTACGTCGATGGCGTTCCTGGCCGTCGGCATCGGCTCGCTGTCCGTCGGCGCCGGCCTGATCGGCGAGAGCGCGGCGGTGCCCCTGGCGTGGGTGCTGTACGGCGTGGGCACGGCGATGGGTCTGGTGGCCGCCGTGGCCGTCCCGTATCTGATGGTCGCCCGGCACGACGTCGCGCCGGGCAGCGCCTCCCCCGTCTGGCTGCTGCCCGTGGTCGCCCCCATGGTGTCGGCGACGCTCGGCCCGCTGCTCGTCCCCCACCTGCCCGCGGGGCAGGCCCGTGAGGCGATGCTGCTCGGCTCGTACGCGATGTTCGGGATGAGCCTGCTGGCGACCCTGGTCATCCTGCCCGTGGTGTTCTCGCGCCTGATCCACCGGGGCGCGCTGCCGCTGTTCCTCACCCCGACCCTGTTCCTGGTGCTCGGCCCGCTCGGCCAGTCCACCACCGCCGTGAACAAGCTGGCCGATGTGGCCGACGGCTCGATCGCCGCCCCGTACGCGGACGGCATGGGCGCCTTCGCGGTCCTGTACGGCGTGCCGGTGATGGGCTTCGCCCTGATGTGGCTGGCGCTCGCGGTGGCCATGGCCGTCCGGGCGGCCCGGCGCGGCATGGGCTTCGCGATGACCTGGTGGGCCTTCACCTTCCCCGTGGGCACCTGTGTCACCGGCGCCGAGGGCCTCGCCCGCCACACCGCACTGCACGCCTTCGACTGGCTGGCGGTCGCCCTGTACGCCTTGCTGGTGACGGCCTGGCTGGTGGCCGGGTTCCACACCGTGCGGGGGCTGGTGAACGGGAAGCTGCTCGCGGCGCCCGTGAAGAAGTAGCCCTGCTACGCCCTCATGCGAGGGTCCCGAGCGCCGCGCCGAGGACGGCCGGCGCGGTCACCAACGACGGTCCGTACCAAGTGAGTTGGCGGCCGTCGACGAGGGCGGCGGGCAGTCCCGGGAAGGCCTCGGGGCCGTCGTCGGGGGTGAAGCGGTAGGGCTCGTCGGGCAGCACGACCAGGTCGGCGCCCGCCGCGTTCAGCTCGTCGATGCCGATACGGGGATAGCGCTCGGCGTGTCCGGCGTAGACGTTGTGCACACCGAGCCGGGCCAGCACATCCCCCGCGAAGGTGTCACGGCCCAGCACCATCCAGGGACGGCGCCAGATCGGCACGACGGCCCGGCGCTCGGCGCCCGGACGCACCGCTGCCCAGGCCCGCTCGGCGTCGTCCAGCCAGCGGGGCCGGGCGAGGCCGCAGCCGTCCACCAGGACCCGCTCCAGTTCGGCGAAGGCCTGCGGCAGCGTGCGGATCTCGGTGACCAGGACGTCGAGCCCGGCGGAGGCGAGGGCGGCCAGGTCGGCGGGCCTGTTCTCCTCCTCGTTGGCGAGGACCAGATCGGGGGCGAGCGCGACGACCCGCTCCACGTCCGGGTTCTTGGTGCCCTTGACCCGGACGGCGTCGAGCCCGGCCGGATGGGTGCACCAGTCGGTGACGCCCACCAGGAGCCCGGGGGCGCTGACCGCGACGGCCTCCGTCAAGGACGGCACGAGGGAGACCACCCTCACCGGTGGCGCGTCCCCTCGACGGCCTCGCCCCTCAGGGGGCAGACCTCCACGATCGCCTCGCCCATCAGTGGCGGGTCTCCTCGATGGCCTCGATGTGGTCGGCGACGGCCACGATCAGGATGCGAGTGCCGGGCAGCGCCGCCCGCCAGCGGTGACGCACCCCGCCGGACAGGCACAGGGTGTCGCCGCGCTCCAGCCGGTAGGCGCGGCCCTCGGCCTCGACCTCGGCCGCGCCGTCGGCCACGTACATGACCTCGTCGTTGCGGTGCTGGAATTCGCGCCCGGTGTCCTGCTCGCCGGTGAACTCCATGGCGTGCAGTTGGTGGTGGCCGCGCAGCAGCGCCCGGACGCCCGTCGTCTCGCCCTCGGCCTCGGCCCGTACGACATCGACGGTACGGGCGCAGTCGGCGGCGTCGTACAGCTCGCCGACGGTGGTGTTCAGGGCGTCCGCCACGCGCTGGAGGGAGCGGGCGCTGGGGCGGGCGCGCTCGTTCTCGACCTGGCTGAGGAACGGCACCGAAAGGCCGCTGCGCTCGGCGACCACGGCGAGGGTGAGGCCGAGGCCACGGCGCAGGCGCCGCACCGCCACTCCGACCCGAAGAGTTTCCTTCTCGTCCATCTCCCGGGCTCCCTCCCCGTTCACCCGGTCCGTGTTCGCACCGGCTGCGTGCAGGTCACCCTACGCAGCTTCGGGCCCCGAGGGGACCGTCCCGCCGAGATCGTCAAGGGTCGGGCGGGTGATCGGGCCGGATCACGACCTCCGCAGCCGCGGCCGGAGGACCGGCCGCGGCTGCGGAAAGCGGAGGTGGGAGCGGGGTCCGCGAAGAACCCCCGGGGGTCCGTCAGGACGCCACCGGGGTCCACTTGTCGGCCAGACCCGGGTTCTCCTTCAGCCAGGCGCGCACCGCGTCCTGCTCTTTGCCCTTGCCGGTGGACTGGATCTTCGCCTCAAGGCTGGTGAGCTGCTTCTCGTCCATGTGGAAGTTCTTCAGCCACGTGCCGACCTCGGCGTTGTCGGAGGCGAAGCCCTTGCGCGCCAGGGTGTGGACCCCGTCGCCCTTGCCCCAGAGGCCCTTGGGGTCCTTGAGCTTCTTCAGGTCGTAGGTGTTGTACGCCCAGTGCGGCGACCAGAGCGGAACCACGATGGGCTCCTTCTTGGCGTACGCCCGCTTCAGCTCGGCCAGCATGCCGGGCGTCGAGCCGTCGACGACCTTGTACTCGCCGTCCAGGCCGTACCCCTTGAGGATCTTGTCCTTCAGGATGCCGGTCTCACCGGCGCTCGGCTCGATGCCGACGACCCGGTTCTGGAACCGGGCGCCCTTGCCCTTGAGGTCGTCGAGCGTGTTGACGTCCTTGACGTAGGACGGCACCGAGAGCTCCAGGGAGGTGGGCCCGTACCAGGAGCCCAGGTCCTCCAGCTTGTCCTGGTACTTCGCCCAGTACTGGGCGTGGGTGGTGGGCAGCCAGGAGTCCGTCTCGAAGTCGATCTGGCCGCCGGCCATACCGGTGTAGAGCGCGCCGGCCTCGTACTGGCGGGCGTCCACGGTGAAGCCGCGGCGCTCAAGGAGCTCCTTCCACAGGAACGTGGAGGCGACGCCCTCGTCCCACGGGATGTAGCCGAGCGAGATCTTCTTGCCCTTGCCCACGTTCTTGGCGCCGGTGGCCGAGGCCTCGCCGGAGGAGCCGAACATGTTCATGCCGCCCGCGACGAGCGCGAGGACGACCACGCCGACGAGCGCGACAACGGGCTGGGGACGGTAGTTCCAGGGCTTGAGACCCCCGGCGGCGGACTTCGCCCTGGCCAGCGCGCGCCGGCCGAGCGGCGAGACCTGGCGGCTCAGCGCGCCGGTCATCCGGTCCAGGTACATGGCCAGGACGACGATGGAGATGCCGGCCTCGAAGCCGAGACCGATGTCGACGTTGCCGATGGCCCGGTAGACGGCGCCGCCGAGGCCGCCGCCACCCGCCATGCCCGCGATGACGACCATGGAGAGGCTGAGCATGATCACCTGGTTGATGCCCGCCATGATGGTGGGCAGCGCCAGCGGCAGCTGGACCCGCACCAGTGTGTTGCGCGGGGTGGTGCCGAACGCCTCGGCCGCCTCGACGAGTTCACCGTCGACCTGGCGGATGCCGAGCTCCGTCATACGGACGCCCGGGGGCAGCGAGAAAACGATGGTGGCGATGATGCCGGGGACCACGCCGACGCCGAAGAAGATGATGCCGGGGATCAGATAGACCATCGCCGGCATGGTCTGCATGAAGTCGAGGACGGGCCGCAGGACGGCGCTGACCGTCTTGGAGCGCGCGGCCCAGATGCCGAGCGGGATCGCGACGACCAGCGTCACGATCGCGGCGACCAGCACCAGCGACAGCGTCGACATGGTGTCGTCCCAGAGCTGGATCGAGTCGATCAGCGCGAAACCGGCGAAGGTGAGCACACCCGCGGACAGGCCGCGCAGCCACCAGGCGACGACGGCGAGGATGCCCGCGAAGAGCAGCGGCTGGGGTGCGTCGAGCACCGTGTTGATGCCGTCGTACATGCCGTCGACGACGTGGGTGATGGCGTCGAACAGCCAGGAGAGATGGCTCTGGAGGAAGTTGACGGCGCTGTCGACCCAGTCGCCGAGGTGGAGCCTAGGCATGCGTGGCCGCCTCCTTCATCGAGCAGACGGCCGGGCCCTGCGTGTCGTCCCCCAGGAAGGCGATGAGCCGCTCCTGCGGCACGACGCCGAGCAGGGAACCCTCGCGGTCCTTCACCGCGACCGGGTGCGGTACCCGGGCGGCCACGGCGCAGACGTCGGCGACAGGGGCGTCGGGCAGCACGGTCTCGCAGTCGCACTCGCCCGCGTCGGGGCGGTGCGGGACGGTCATCACGGACACGGCCGTGAGCACCCGGGAGCGGTCGACGTCCTGGATGAAGGAGCTCACGTAGTCGTTGGCCGGGGTGAGCAGGATGTCCTCGGCGGTGCCGAGCTGGACTATGCGTCCGTCGCGCATCACGGCGATGTTGTCGCCGAGCCGCATGGCCTCGTTGAGGTCGTGCGTGATGAAGACGATCGTCTTCTTGAGGCGCTTCTGGAGTTCGAGGAGCTGGTCCTGCATGTCGCGCCGGATCAGCGGGTCGAGCGCGCTGAACGACTCGTCCATGAGGAGCAGGTCCGCGTCGGTGGCCAGGGCGCGGGCCAGGCCCACGCGCTGCTGCATACCGCCGGAGAGCTCGTCGGGCCAGGAGTCGCCCCAGCCGGACAGGCCGGTCAGCTCCAGGGCCTCGGCGGCACGTTTCTCCCGCTCGGCACGGGGCACACCCTGTACCTCCAGGCCGTACGCGGCGTTCTCCAGGACGCTGCGGTGCGGGAACAACGCGAAGTGCTGGAAGACCATGCTGATCTTGCTGGAACGGACCGTGCGCAGCTCGCGCGCGGGCAGGCCGGTCAGGTCCTGTCCGTCGAACAGGACCCGGCCCGAGGTGGGTTCGAGCAGCCCGTTGAGCATGCGCAGCAGGGTCGACTTTCCGGAGCCGGAGAGGCCCATGACCACGAAGATCTGACCGGGTTCCACCGTGAACGAGGCGTCGATCACCGCCGCGGTCGTCCCGTCCGCACGCAGCTCGTCGCGGCTCGCGCCGCCTTCGAGCCTGCGGACGGCTTCCTCGGGTCGTCTGCCGAACACCTTGTAGAGCTGCTCGGCTTGCAGCCTGGACACATACACCTCACGGGTCGAACCGAAAACGGCCCGCATCCCCCGCGGGCGGGCCGTGGAGCGGCGCGGATTCGGTCCGCAGCCCGAGAAATGGTTGAAATCCATACTTGGGTCCGCTCCGGCGACGCGCCTGCCCTCTTCGTCCGGGAGCAAACACGACAGTGACCCAGTTCACTTGTTCACGAGCGGAGGGCGCCGAGCACGGTGGGCCGAGCACAGCGGCCGAGCCGAGTGCGCCGAGCGCGGCGGGTCGAGCGCGGTGGCCGGACCCGGCGGGCCGAGCGGCGACGTGCGTGTCAGTGGGGTGCGGCATCATCGGGGTGTGACGCGACGCCTGATGCTCCTCGACACCTCGTCCCTCTACTACCGCGCCTATTTCGGGGTCCCCGACACCGTAAGGGCGCCGGACGGCACGCCGGTCAACGCTGTGCGCGGCCTGCTCGACTTCATCTCCCGGCTCGTCCACGACCACCGCCCGGACGACCTGGTGGCGTGCATGGACGCGGACTGGCGGCCGCAGTGGCGCGTCGACCTGATCCCCTCCTACAAGGCGCACCGGGTGGCCGAGGAGACACCGGCCGGACAGCCCGACGAGGAGGAGACCCCGGACACCCTGGCCCCCCAGGTCCCGGTGATCGACGCCGTCCTGGACGCGCTGGGCATCGCCCGCGTCGGCGTGGCGGGCTACGAGGCGGACGACGTCATCGGCACCCTGTCGGGCCTCTCGTCGGGCCCGGTCGACATCGTCACGGGCGACCGCGACCTGTTCCAGCTGGTCGACGACAAGCGCGGGGTACGCGTCCTGTATCCACGCAAGGGCGTGGGCGACTGCGACCTGGTCGACGACGAGCTGATCCGTACGAAGTACGGCGTACGGCCCGATCAGTACGCGGACTTCGCGGCCCTGCGCGGCGACACCAGCGACGGGCTGCCCGGCGTCAAGGGCATCGGCGAGAAGACGGCGGCCCAGCTCATCAACGAGTACGGCGACCTGGCGGGCGTCCGCGCGGCCGCCGCCGACCGCTTCTCCCGGCTGACCCCGGCCAAGCGCAGGGGAATCCTGGAAGCCGCCGACTACCTGGACGTCGCCCCGAAGGTCGTGCGGGTGGCGATGGACGTGGCGCTGCCCGCGTTCGACGCGACGCTGCCCTCGGAGCCGCTCGACCCGGCCACCCTGGAAGAGCTGGTGACCCGGTGGGGCCTGGCCGGGGCGACGGGCCGACTGCTGGCGACGCTGCGCCGCTGACGCGCTCCCCACCCTGCACGCCGCGCCTCGGGCCCCCTCTTTTTCTCTGGGGACTCTTCGCCACCGAGGTGTTAACTTAGGTAATCCTAAGCAATGGTGGATCAGGGGAGCGCACTGTGGCAGAACGCCCGTCTCGCAAGGCACCGAAGATCAACGAGGCACGGGTGGTGCGCACCGAGCGCCTCACTCCGCACATGGTGCGCGTCGTGCTCGGTGGCGAGTCGCTGGCCGGTTTCGGCGTCGGCGAGTACACGGATCACTACATCAAGCTGCTGTTCCCGGCGAAGGGCGTGAGTTACCCGGAGCCCTTCGACATGGAGCGCATCCGCGCCGAGTTCCCGCGCGAGCAGTGGCCGAGCACCCGCGCCTACACGGTGCGCGGCTGGGACGCCGAACTCGGCGAGCTGACCGTCGACTTCGTGGTGCACGGCGACGAGGGCCTCGCCGGGCCCTGGGCCACCCGGGTCAAGCCCGGCGAAACGGTCCGCTTCCTCGGCCCCGGCGGCGGGTACGCCCCGGACCCGGCGGCCGACTGGCATCTGCTCGTCGGCGACGAGAGCGCGCTGCCCGCGATCGCCGCGGCCCTGGAGCACATGCCGGCGGGCGCGGTGGTGCACGCCTTCGTCGAGGTGGCCGGGCCCGAGGAGGAGCAGAAGATCAGCACCGCCGACGGCACCACGGTGACCTGGCTGCACCGCGGCGAGGCCGCGGTGGGCTCCCAACTGGTAGGCGCCGTCAGGGACTTGGAGTTCCCGACGGGCGACGTCCACGCCTTCGTACACGGCGAGGCCGGTTTCGTGAAGGAGCTGCGCGCGCTGCTCCGGGTCGAGCGGAACATCCCGCGCGAGCGCCTTTCCATCTCGGGCTACTGGCGCCTGGGCCAGGATGACGACGCGTGGCGCGCGGTGAAGCGGCAGTGGAACGAGCAGGTGGAGCGCGAGCAGGAGTCGCAGGCCGGATAGGCGACCCCGGCGTGAGCGGCCCGTTCGCCGTCGGCGGGCATCCCCGCCGACGGCGAACCCTGGGCCGCGTCAGTACGACGTGACCCGCTCCGGCTCCCCGGCTGCCTCCTCCGTACGGTGACCGGGGCGGCCCTTGGCGCCGGCGGCCCCCGGACGGACGGGCCACCACAGGGCCCGGCCCAGGAGCGCGGCCAGGGCCGGGACGAGGATCAGCGACAGGACCAGCGCGGACAGCAGGATGCCGAGCGCCATCGCGAAGGCCATCTGCTCATTGCCCGGCATGGTGGCGAGGCCGGCGAAGGACCCGGCGAGCACCACACCCGCCGTCGCGATGGCCGGCGCCGTGTACCGCACCGCGCGGGCCACGGCGGAGCGGGCCGAGCCCGGGCGCCGCATCTCCTCGCGGATGCGGTCGGTGATCAGGATGTTGTAGTCGGTACCCAGCGCCACCACGAACAGGAACAGCACCAGCGGCAGGGCGAAGTTGACGCCCGGCTCGCCCAGTCCGTGCTGGAAGAGCAGGGTCGCGGCGCCGAGGGTGGCGGCGAAGCCGAGCCCGACGGAGAGCATCAGGGCCACCGGGGCGAGCAGGCTGCGCAGGAGCAGCAGGAGGATCAGCGCGATCAGCGCGGCGGCGACCGGGAACACGACCTTCAGATCGTGGTCGACGGCGGTCGAGATGTCGGCGAAGATCGCGGCCGTCCCGCCCACATGGCCCGAGGTCCCGGCGGGGGCGTGCCGGGCGACGGCGTCCCGGATGGGCCCCGAGGCCAGCTCGCGGGCCTCCCGGCTCCCCGGATCGGCGGTCGGATAGAGGTCGATCCGGGCGGCGCGGTGGTCCTGGTCGAGTACGGTCGGCGCGACCTTGCCGACGCCCCGCACCTGACCGAGCGCCCGGGAGAGCCCCTCCAGCCGGCCGGTGGTGAGGACGCCTCCGTCGTTGTCCGTGACGAAGACGCTGGTCGGGTCGGACACTCCGGCCGGCAGTGTCCGCGCGATCTCGGCCGCC
The DNA here is from genome assembly GCF_025399895.1 of Streptomyces sp. ASQP_92. GTDB lineage: Bacteria > Actinomycetota > Actinomycetes > Streptomycetales > Streptomycetaceae > Streptomyces. The sequence goes on from NZ_JAODUA010000013.1 coordinate 205,761, forward strand.
GTGTCGGCCGCCGCGGTCCCGGTGCCGGAGTTGCCGTGACCGTAGTCCATGCGGATGCCGGTCAGTCCGGCGGTGAGCGCGGCGAGCAGCGCGACGCAGGCGAGCAGCATGGCCGCCGGTCGCCGTGCGATCAGCGCCCCCAGGCGGCCGGCCCGGCCCTCGCGGGGATCGGGGCGCAGGGCCGCCTTCGACGGCCAGAACATCTTGCGTCCGGCGGCGGCGAGCAGGGCCGGCATCAGGGTGAGACTGCCGAGCAGCATCACCAGGACCGCGGCGGCGATCGCGGGGCCGAGCGAGCGGAACTGGCCGAAGGTCGCGAGGCCCAGCGTGGCGAACGCGGCGACGATGGTGAGCGCGGCCGAGGTGATGGCGGTGCCCACCCGGGCGCAGACCTCACCGGCCGCCTCACGGGCCAACTGCCGTGGCCGGTCGCGCAGTTGCTCACGGAAGCGGAACAGCAGGAACAGCAGGTAGTCGATGCCTATGCCGAGCAGCACCACGTTGAGAAGGGCCGGGGTACTCGCGTCGAGCTTGAGGCCGGTGAGCATCGCGGCCCCCGCGACGACCCCCGCCGCCACGAAGCCGATCATGGCGACGGCGAGCAGCGGCAGCACGGCCGCGAGCACGCTGCGGAACACCAGCACGTTGAGCAGAATGATCAGCGCCGTGACGAGAGCGCCACCGATCTTCGTCGCCAGCTCGTGGGAGTCGGTGGTGTCGACGGCTTCGGCGAGCGCACCGGTGAATCCGGTACGCATGCCCGCCTCGGCGAACTGCGTCCGGGCAGCGTCGCGGAAGGCCCGGTAGACGCCCTGCACCCCCGGGTCAGAGGGGGCTCCGGCGAGCTCGACGGCAAGCAGCTGGAAGGTGCCGTCGGGCGCGGTCATGGCCGGGGCGGTCCGGGGCGTCTGGGAGCGGTCGGGGACCATGAACGCCGGCATGTCGTTCTCCCGGGGCATGACCACCCGGCGCTTGCCCAGCTTCGCCGCCTCGGTCTCGATCCGCTGCCGGTCCCCGCCCCCGAGGGCCTTGCCGTCGGAGCGGGCGACCAGCACCGTCACCGTGGTGGCGTCGGGGTTCATCCCGAACCGCTCCTCGGCGATGTGCAGCGCGGCCGCCGAGTCGTAGGTGCGGGGCAGGAAGTTCCCGGCCTGGTTCTGGGTGACGCGGGCGAACAGGGTCGGCGTCAGGGCGCTCAGGGCGACCCCGAGGACCGCCCACAGGGCAATCACCTTCCAGGGATGTCTGGTGGAGTATCCGGTCAGGGCGCGGATCACGAGGTCCTCCGGCGGACGGGCTTGCGTGACGTCTGCCGGGGGTTCCCGGCCATCTCCAGACCATCACCGGGAGCGGCCGTTCGGCGTCCTGGCCAGGGAGGATCCACGCCGGGGCCCCAAGTCCCGCCCCCCGCCCCGACCAGGACCGTGGTCCTGGTCCCGCCCCCGACCCGCGACCGGTGCGGGCACCGAAGCGGCTGTGCGAGGCTGGTGCGGCGGGGCGGGGGCGGACACGGGCGGACACACAGGGAGACCAGCGATGCGCACGAGCCAGCAGTCCGGGCGAGCGGAGCCGGACGGCGCCTGTGAGCCGACGCGCTCCGAAGGCGTGCGCACCGACCCCCTCACGCCCGCCGGCACCCCGACCCACCTCGACCGGGCCGGGGCGGCCGGTCCTTCGGGGGGCGGGGCTGAGGCCGGGTCCGAGACCGGGTACCGGTCCGCATCCGGGACGCACACCCACCGGTTCGGAGACCATCGCGACAAGGCCGGGCGCCGCGACGACCGGCCGGAGGGCACCGGCCGGCCCGAGGCGCGCGACGGCCGGACCGGGGCGGCCGGCCCCTCGGGGGCCGAGGCCGGGGCCGGGGGCAGGTCCGCACGTCGCGGCGACGCCGAGCCGCCCTGGACGCGCAACGACGCGCTCGTCGCCGCCGGCGCCTGTGCGGTCAATCTGCTCAGCTATGTCCTCGTCAACGACCCCGAAGGTCAGGGCGGGACGAGCGTGGTGGGGTTTCTGCTCATCGCGCTGGGCGGTACGCCGTTGCTGGCCCGTCGCACACACCCGGTCGCGGCGCTCGCCGCCACCCTGGCACTCGACTCCGCGGCCTCGCTGGCGCTGCGTCTGCCCACCCACTTCGGGGCGGTTCTGATCGTCGCCCTGTACTCGGTCGCCCGGGCCCGCCCCGGCCGCGTGACGGCGCTCGCTACCGTCGCGACGGCCGCGCTGACACTGCTCTGCCAGCGCACGGGCGGGATCACCCCCTGGCAGGCCACCCTGTCCGCGGTCCTGTCCCCCGTGATCGTCGTCGGCGCGGCTCTGGCCGTGAGCCGCTGGCAGCGGGAGGTGGACGCCAACCGCAGGCTCCTCGCCGACCGCGCGGTGGCCGACGAACGCCGCCGCATCGCACGGGAGTTGCACGACATCGTGGCCCACCACATCACCACCATGCAGCTGATGGCGGGCGGGGCCCGGGCCAATCTCGCCCGGCCCGAGGTGGCCCGGGACGCCCTGGTCACCCTGGAGTCGTCCGGACGGCTCGCGCTGGGCGAGATGCGCCAACTCCTCGACGTCCTGCGGGCCGACGACGAGCCCAAGGACGCGCCGTCGCGGCCGCAACCGGACGTCGACGACCTCGAACAGCTGGTGTCCGACTCCCAACAGGGCTGGCTGGAAACCGAGTTGAGCGTACGGGGCCGGCGGCGCCCCCTGCCGCCGACGATCGGCCTCACCGTGTTCAGGATCGCCCAGGAGGCACTCACCAACGCCCGTAAGCACGCGGGGCCGGCCCGCGCCACCGTATGCCTGACCTACCGTCAGGACGGGGTCACCATCGAGGTGTGCGACGACGGCGGGGGCGCCCCGCCCATGGAGGGGGGCGCGCCGCGGCCGGGTGGGTACGGCCTGATCGGCATGCGTGAGCGGGTCGCCCTGCACGGGGGCACCCTCACCGCGGGCCCTCGCCCCGAGGGGGGCTTCGCGGTGCTGGCCGAGCTGCCGGTCACCCAGGACGAGACGTCCGAGGCGGCCGTGCAGCGCGAGGGGGCGGCGCGATGAACGACTCCGGAAGCGGTACGCCGCCAATCAGGGTGCTGATCGCGGACGACCAGCCGCTGGTGCGGCGCGGTCTTTCGCTGATCCTCTCCCCCGACCCGGCGTTCGAGGTGGTCGGCGAGGCGGAGAACGGCGCGCAGGCCGTCGCCCTCGCCCGCCAACTGCGTCCCGACGTCGTGGTGATGGACATCCGGATGCCCGTCCTCGACGGGGTCGCCGCGACCGGCGAGCTCACCACCGCCGTGCCCGGCTGCCGGGTCCTGGCGCTGAGCACCTTCGACATGGACGAGTACGTGGTGGGCGCCCTGCGCGCCGGAGCGTCCGGCTTCCTGCCCAAGGACAGCTCCCCGGAGGATCTGGGCGCGGCGATCCGCACCGTCCACGCGGGCGAGGCGGCGGTCGCACCGCGACTGCTCACCCGGCTGATCTCCACCTATGTCACCGCACCGCGCGAAACGCGGCCCGCCTTCCGCGGCGCGGGCGACCTCACGCCCCGCGAGGTCGAGGTCTGGCGCCTGATGGCCGGCGGACTCGACAACGCGGCCATCTCCCGCGAGCTGGACATCAGCCTGTCCACGGTCAAGAACTACATCACCAGCATCTTCGACAAGCTCGCCGTACGGGACCGCGCCCAGGCGGTCATCGCGGCCTACGAATCAGGCCTGGTCACGGCGCGGGGCCCGGCGGAACGGGAGGCGGGGTAACCGACGGACGCGGCTCCGCCCCTCCCCGACCCGCCGGGACGATCCGGCCCGGCCACGGGCGCGGAGAGAAACCCGCCGTCGCCGTCGCCCTCGTCCGAGCCGCCGGCACCGCTCCAAGCCGGCCTCCACACATACCCGGCCGCCTGACGCACCGTCACCCGCGAGCCCCGCCCCGCGCAAGGGCGCCTCGCCGCAGCTCTTATCAACTCCCTTGCAGGGCCCTACCTTTGAGGCATGGACACCCGACATCCTGGGCCGCCGGCCAACGTCGTGGCCCCCGTGGCAGCCGGATGGCGGCTGCTGTTCGTGCCCAACCGGGCCCGCGAGCTGGCCTTCGCGTTCGGCGCGAGCATCATGGTTCCGTCGTTCATCGCCGCCCCCTTTCTGCTGACCTCTCTGGTGATCGCCGCGATCTGGGGAAGCTCGTTCCTGTGGGGCTGGTTCTGGGTCCTGCTGACACTCACGGTCGTCGCGGCGATCCTGCTCGCCGTGGCCATGGTGTACGTCACGGTCGCCACGGGGGTGCGGTGGGTCGAGCTCCGCCCTCTGGAAACTCCGGCCCAGGTCGTGATCGCCCGTTTTCTGCGTTCGTCCACCATGGCAATGAGTGAACTGCGACAAGTCGTCGTCATCGAGCACCTCAGCTTGGGACAGCGAAAGTCGATCAAGGTGGTGTTGCACACCCGCGGCGAGACGGTGGAGTGCGAACCGGCGACGTCCGCACCGCTCTCCCGGGTCGACGCCCAGGAGCTAACCGGCTGGCTGACCGATCAACTCGCCCCGTTCCAGGTGCCGGTGGAGCGTCGGACGGAGGTCAAGCGGGACTTCGTGCGTCCGGACGAATGGTGGACCCCGTCCCACACCGCCGAGCTGTGGCAGGTACCCGTCGACGAAGTCGACCGCATAGCCGCTCAGCGCGGCGTCGAAACCTATGGGTACACGCCCCGGGCCCACGCGATGTACAACCCCGGCGCTTCCGCCATCGTCTACGACCCGGCCCGGGCCTACGAGGTCGCCGAAGAACTCCGCACGGAACGAGCCGCCGGCCGCCCCGCCGCTCGGGCCGCCGGCCGGGCCGCCGCTCGGTCCTCCGACAGCCCGGCAGCCCCCGACCCGGCCCAGAACGACAGTACGGATCCCCACTGACCCAGCAACCGGGATCGCGGGCCTCGTCCTCCCCCCTTCCCTCTCCCCGGCGGCGCGCAGAAGGTAATCGGTTCGACCGGCCGCAGGCCACTCGAACGGACGCTGGGCGCCGCCATCGACCTGGGGGGCGACACGGACACCGTGGCGGCGGTGACGGGCGGGCTGGCCGGCGCCCGCTACGGCCTCCGCGCCATCCCGACCCGCTGGACGGCACCGCTGCACGTACCGATGCCGGGGTGCGGTGAGCGGGTACTGAGGGTCGCCGAACTCACGTCCCTGGCAGCGGAATTGGCGGGCGCGGCGCGGTAGCGACCACGGCCCCTCACCTCCTGCCCCGCACCGACGCCAGCACCTCCCCCGCCGCCTGAAGGGTCAGGCCGGGGACGGGGGTGAGGTCGCCCGGGTCCACGGCCAGGTCGAAGCGGCGGCCCAGGACGGCGAGGATCAGCACAGCCTCGACCAGCGCGAAGCGTGTGCCCAGACAGGCCCGGGGGCCGCCGCCGAACGGGAACCAGGCGTACTCGGGTATCTCCTCGGCGTCCCGCGCCCAGCGCTCGGGACGGAACTCCAGCGGATCGCGGAACCAGCGTGCGTCGCGATGGGTCGCCCACTGGCTCGTCCAGATCCGGGTCCCGGGCGGGATGGTTCGGCCGCCCAGGGTCGCGCCCGGCTTCGCCACTCCGGTGAGCAGCCAGATCGTCGGGTAGAGCCGGAGCGTCTCCTTCACCACGGCCTGCGTGTAGCTGAGCCGGGCGTAGTCGTCGTACCCGGGCTCGCGGTCACCGAGCACCCGGTCGAGTTCCTCACCGAGGGCCTCACGGACGCGCGGGTTGCGGGCCAGGAGGTGCCATGCCCATACGAGGGTGCTGCTCGTGGTCTCGTGGCCGCCGATGTAGAGCGTGACGGTCTCGTCGCGGATCTCGCGGTCGGAGAGGCGGGCGCCGCTCTCGTCCTGGGCGGCGAGCAGCCGGCTCAGCAGATCCGACCGACCCGTTTCGCCGGCGCGGTGGCGGGCGACGACCCGGCCGACCTCCGCGTCGATGACGGCGGTCGCCTTCTTGATGCGGGCCCGCCCCGGTGTCGGCACCCAGTCCGGCAGCAGCGCACCGAGTCCGCTGAACTCGACGCCGATCTCGTGCTGGGCCACCTCCATGGCCCGCCCGATGGCCTCGGCGTCGGCGGCCGTGTCGACACCGAAGATCGTGCGGACCGCTATCCGCTGGGTGAGGGCGGACATTTCCCGCTTCACGTCGATGCGTTGCCCGTCGGACCAGCGGTCGGCGAGGTCCACCGCGCACTGGACCATGGTGGCCGCGTACGAGCGCACTTGCTTGGGCCGCACCGAAGGCTGGACGAGAGACCTCTTGCGGCGCCAGTCCTTGCCCTTGGCGACCACGACCCCGTTGCCGAGCAGGGTGCGGAAGGCGACTCCGAGGTCGGGCTGGTCGAAGGTGTGCTCCACCTCGCTCAGGAGCTCGCCGATGCACTCCGGGTCGGCGACGAACAGACAGGTCGTGCGGCCGAACCGCCAGTGCACCAAGTCGCCCCGGTTCCGCAGCTGTTCGAAGAACGCGAGCGGGTCCTTGCCGAACTGGGGCAGGTTGCCCAGATACGGAAGTCCCGGTGGCCCCGCAACGACCCGCCGTAACGCGGTCCTTGTCGGGGCGGTCTCGGCCGCTTTGATGGTCAAGGGGTGCCTCCTTCCTCATGCATCGCGGGCAGCCAGCAGGTCACTGTCGCGGGCAGCCGGCAGGTCACTGTCGTGGGGAGCCGGCAGGTCACTGTCGTCGCCGGGAGCGACAGGTCCATGCAAGCGGACTCGTCGGTGCCTCGCCACCCCTGTGGATATCTCCGGCCGGACCACGTCCCCCACACGGGTCACCCGGTTGTCCACAGGCCCCGCCCTCGGGCGCCTTCGGGGCCCAACTCCCTTGCCACGCGCGGACAATGACACGAGCGGCCCCCGCCGGGTGGTCCGGCGGGGGCCGCTCGTGCTGCGCCGCGGGCGTAAAGAGATCCGCGACGCCGCGCTCTCAGCCAACTCAGCCAACTCAGCTGACTCGGCCGTCTCAGCCGACCGAGCTGTAGGCGACGACTCCCCTCAGCAGTGAGTCGACCGCCTTGCGGGCGTTCTTGGCGACGGTGCTGTTCTCGCGAGGCGCGGCGGCGGCGATCTGGCCGAGGACGTCGATGACCTGCTTGCACCAGCGGACGAAGTCGCCCGCGGGCATGTCGGCCTCGCGCAGCACCTCGTCCAGGCCCTTGTCGGAGGCCCACTGGTAGGCGGCCCAGGCGAAGCCGAGGTCGGGCTCGCGCTGGCCCACGCCCTCCGCCTGGTTGATCTTGTGATGCTCTTCCAGAGCGTCGAGCCGGCCCCAGATCCGCACCATTTCACCGAGCGCGGCCTTGGCCTTGCCGGAGGGGGTCTTGGGCGCCACCGCGTCGTCGGACTGGCGCGCCTCGTACACCAACGCCGATACGCAGGCGGCGAGTTCGGGCGGGCTCAGGCCCTCCCAGATCCGCGCGCGCAGGCACTCGCTGGCCAGGAGGTCGAGCTCGCCGTAGAGGCGGGCCAGCCGCCTGCCGTGCTCGGTGACCTCCTCGTCGCGGAGGTAGTCGAGCTCGGTGAGCAGGGCCACGATGCGGTCGAAGGTGCGCGCGATGGTGTTGGTGCGCCCCTCGATGCGCCGCTCCAACTGCTTGGTGTCGCGCTGGAGGCGGTGGTAGCGCTCGGCCCAGCGGGCGTGGTCCTCGCGCTCGTCGCAACCGTGGCAGGGGTGGGCGCGCAGGGCGGCCCGCAGCCGGGTGATCTCGCGGTCGTCCATCGCCTCCGAGGGGGCCTTGCGGTGCCGCTCGGGGACGATGTGCCCGGCCTTGGTCCGCAGCGCGGACGCCAAGTCCCGGCGGGACTGCGGCGAACGCGCGTTGAAGGACTTCGGGACACGCATCCGCTCCAGGGCCTCCACGGGCACCGGGAAGTCGATCGAGGCGAGCCGCTTGACCTGCCGCTCGGCGGTCAGTACGAGCGGGCGGGGCCCGTCGTGCTGCTCGAAACCGCGGTGGCCGTTGGTGCGCCCCGCCGGGATGCCGGGGTCGAGCACGAGCGCGAGGCCCGCGAACTTGCCGGTCGGCACATGGATGATGTCGCCCGGCTTGAGCTTCTCCAGGGAGGCCGCGGCGGCCGCCCGGCGCTGGGCCGCGCCGTGCTTGGCGATCTCGGTCTCGCGGTCCTTGAGGTCGCGCCGCATCCGGGCGTACTCCTCGAAGTCACCGAGGTGGCAGCGCATGCCCTCCCGATAGCCTTCGAGGCCCTCCTCGTTGCGCTGGACCTGGCGCGAGATGCCCACGACGGACTTGTCGGCCTGGAACTGCGCGAAGGAGGTTTCGAGCAGCTCGCGCGAGCGGTGCCGGCCGAACTGCTGGACCAGGTTGACGGCCATGTTGTACGAGGGCCTGAAGCTGGAGCGCAGCGGGTAGGTGCGCGTGCCGGCCAGGCCGGCGAGCGCCGCCGGGTCCATGCCGCGCTGCCACAGGACCACCGCGTGGCCCTCGACGTCGATGCCGCGCCGCCCGGCCCGGCCCGTGAGCTGGGTGTACTCGCCGGGGGTGATGTCGGCGTGCTGCTCGCCGTTCCACTTGACGAGCTTCTCCAACACCACTGAACGCGCGGGCATGTTGATGCCCAGGGCGAGCGTCTCGGTGGCGAACACGGCCTTCACCAGGCCGCGGACGAACAGCTCCTCCACGACCTCCTTGAAGGTGGGCAGCATTCCGGCGTGGTGGGCGGCGATGCCGCGCTCCAGGCCTTCGAGCCATTCGTAGTAGCCGAGGACGTGCAGGTCCTCGCCGGGGATGGAGGCGGTGCGCTCCTCGACGATCTCGCGGACCTTCTGACGCCCCTCCTCGTCGTTGAGCCTCAGCCCGGCGTACAGGCACTGCTGCACGGCGGCCTGGCAGGCGGCGCGGCTGAAGATGAAGGTGATGGCCGGCAACAGGCCTTCGGAGTCGAGCCGTTCGATGACCTCGGGCCTGCCGGGCGTCCAGATCCGGGAGCGCGAGCGGCGCTCCCGCTCCCGGTCGGCCTCGCGGACCATCTTGCCCCGGCGCCGCTCGCGCGGGTTGTACGTGCGCTGGTTCTCCATCCGCGCCATGCGCAGCAGGTCGGGGTTGACCTCGCGCCGGGCGCTGCCCCGGCCGCCGTGGTCGGACTCCTCCTCGAAGAGGTCGTACATCTTGCGCCCGGCCATGACGTGCTGCCACAGCGGCACGGGACGGTGCTCGGAGACGATCACCTGGGTGTCGCCGCGCACGGTGTCCAGCCAGTCGCCGAACTCCTCCGCGTTGGAGACCGTCGCCGAAAGGGAGACGAGCGTGACGGATTCGGGGAGGTGGATGATCACCTCTTCCCAGACGGCGCCCCGGAAGCGGTCGGAGAGGTAGTGCACCTCGTCCATCACCACATACCCGAGCCCGCTCAGCGCCTGGGAGCCCGCGTACAGCATGTTGCGGAGCACCTCGGTGGTCATCACGACCACCGGCGCGTCCGCGTTGACGCTGTTGTCGCCGGTCAGCAGGCCCACCTTGTCGGCGCCGTAGCGGCGGGCGAGGTCGGCGTACTTCTGGTTGGAGAGCGCCTTGATGGGCGTGGTGTAGAAGCATTTGCGGCCCTGCCCCAGGGCCAGGTGCACGGCGAACTCGCCGACGATGGTCTTGCCGGAGCCGGTGGGTGCCGCGACGAGCACGCCCTTCCCGGCTTCGAGAGCCTGGCAGGCCTCGATCTGGAACGGGTCCAGATCGAAGTCGTACAGGTCACGGAAGGGTGCGAGCGCGGTGGCCTGCTCGACGGCGCGGAGCCGGGCAGCTGCGTACGCTTCGGCTGGTGAGAGGTCCTCTGTCATCTTGTCTTCGAGCCTACCCGCCGCCTCTGACAGAGGTCGCGATCTTTATTGGAGGCCGGGACTGACGGCCTTCCGGCCGGGTGCCGGTAGGGGTGCCAATACCCGTACGGCGCCGCGCACACACTCCGCGGTGAGCGGCAGCGGACCGAGCCGCTCCCCGTCGGCGTACCCCGTGATGCCCTCGGCGGCGAGCGTGATCGAGGCGACACGGTACGTGGTGACCTTGGGGTGGCCGAGGTGGGTGCCCCGGTAGACCCGCGGGAAGACCTTGATGAGGGTGGCGCGCGAGCAGTCGCCGACGACCGTGACGTCGAAGAGCCCGTCGGCCGGATCGGCGTCGGCACAGATGCGCATGCCGCCTCCGTAGGAGGAGGTGTTTCCGACCGCGACGAGGGTCGCCTCGACCTCACGGGTCTCGCCGTCGTCGAGGGTGATCTTGTACGGAATGGGCGTGAAGGCGGCCAGTTCGGCGAGCATCGCCAGGTCGTACTTGAAGCGGCCGCTCGGCCACCGCATGCGGTTGCCCCGGTCGTTGACCTTGGAGTCGAAGCCGGAGGCGAGGACCGTCGCGAACCAGCGCTCACCGATCCGGCCGAGGTCGATGTCCGTGCCGTGGCCGCCCTTCAGGGCCCGGGCCACGAGTTCGCCGGCCCGGGCCGGGTCACGTATCGGAAGGCCGAGCGCCCGGGCGAAGTCGTTGCCGGTGCCCGCGGCGACGATGCCCAGCGGGGTGGTGGTGCCGGCGACGGCCTGGAGCGCGAGGTTGACCATGCCGTCGCCGCCGACGGTGATGAGCGCCCCGGTGCCCCCCTCGACGGCCTCCCGCGCGCGACGCAACGCGTCGTCGGCGTCCTGCCCGAGGACGGTGCGTACGGAGAAACCGGCGGCCCGCAACGCGGAAGCGGCCGGCTGCGCGGCGTGCGCGCCCCGGCCGCGTCCCGCGGTGGGATTGACGAAGAGGGTGATCTCGCTGGTCACCCGCCGGACCCTACAAGGTCCGGCGAACTCGTCAAGGTCAGGTGATGTCGTCGTACCCGTTGAGCTTGGCGGAGCGTCCCCCGTCGGACTGCTCGGGCAGCCCCGGCCCGGCACTCACGGGTTCGACCGCGCCGACGTCCTCGGGCGTCAGATCCAGCTCGGAGGCCTCGTCATCGGCGGGCCCGGCCTCGGCGCGCTGCTTGCGGCGCTTGTCGTTCATCAGGGAGATGAGGACGGCGACGAAGTAGAGGGCGACGATCGGCGTGGCGAGCGAGAGCATGGAGACCGGGTCGACGGTGGGTGTCGCGAAGGCCGCGAAGACCGTCACACCCATGATCATTCCGCGCCACCAGCCCAGCATCCGGCGGCCGGTGAGAATGCCGCTGAAGTTGAGCATGACGAGGAACAGCGGCAGCTCGAAGGAGAGGCCGAAGACGATGATCATGCGCGTGACGAGGTCGATGATCTCGTTGAGCGGCAGCAGGTTGGTCACGCCCGAGGGCGTGAAGCCGAGCAGCACCTCGGCCGCGGCGGGCAGCACGTGGTAGGAGAACCAGCCGCCGGCCACGAAGAGCGGGACGCCCGCCGCGACGAAGCTCAGCGAGTAGCGCCGCTCGTGCTTGTGCAGACCCGGCGAGACGAACGCCCACAGCTGGTAGAGCCAGACCGGGCTCGCCGCGACGATGCCCGCCACCATCGACACCTTGATCATCAGCGTGAACGGCCCCATGAGGCCGGACATTGTGATGTTGCCGCAGGTGTCCTTGTTCTTGCTGGTGAGCTCGTGGAAGTCGGACGGGCAGCCGACCGAGCGCGTGATCGGCTTGGTGATCAGCCCGGCGATGTCCTTGTAGTAGAAGGCCGCCACGATGGCGCAGATCAGGATCGCGAACACCGATTTCGCGAGCCGGTTGCGCAGCTCGCGAAGGTGGTCCGAGAGCGGCATCCGGCCCTCGGGGTCCCTCTGTTGTTTGCGGGCAGACTTGAGCAACCCACGTCCTCATCTCGTGCGGCAGGTCACTTTGGTCACAGAGGTGAACAGCGCCTGCTTCGGCCCGGTGTCAGCGCTGCGTCGTGTCCGTCGGCTCGTTCACCGGACGGGCGCTGCTCACGTCTCCGGGCGCCGACTGGATCGTGCGCTGGGCCGGCGGCTGCTCGCCCGGGACCGGCGGGTCGGCCGGGGCGGGCTGCTGACCGTCGGACTTCATGGCCTTGGCCTCGCTCTTGAGGATGCGGGCCGACTTGCCGAGCGACCGCGCCATGTCCGGGAGCTTCTTCGCGCCGAACAGCAGGACGACGACGATGAGGATGAGAATGATCTCGGGGGCGCCGAGCCTTCCGAACATAAGCGTTTACCTTCTCACCGAGGCTGCAGGGTAGGGGCTGCTGCGGGGTGGTGGCCGGACTGATGTCCGACCGCCTTACGTGCAGCGATCGTAACGCGCAGGGGTGAACACCGGGCAATCCCCGTGCGTACTCCCGTTTGCGGACCGGGCCTCGCTTCCTGGGCCGCGTTGTGCAGCGTACCGCCCCGAAACGGGCGACATCGGAGCGCACCGGTCATCGCAGCGTTTCCCCGGCACCCGCGAGGTCGACGGCGGCGCGTTCCAGGTCCTCGGCGGCCCGGTTGATCTTCCGTGTGGTGTCGGCCACTTGGCGGCCGAGCCGCTGGGCCTCGACGAAGACCTTGATGGCGAGGACGCCGAGCACGGCGATCCCGAGGAAACCGAGGGCGATGGCGATCATCGGCCAGAACATGGATGCGGACCCTAGACGGTGGAGTGGAGACGGAGGGTGCGGACGCCGCCCCCGGTGAGGAGTTCGATGATGCGCTCCCCGGCCGGCTTGCGGACGGCCGAGCCGCACTCGGGGCAGGTGAAGGAGTAGAAGGTGGTGCGGCGGCTGGCGCCGATCGCGAGGCGGAGCGCGGCGGGACCCAGCTCGAAGCGGGCACGGCACTCCGGGCAGGCGGCCTTGAAGAGGACCGGGATCACCGGACGGGAAATACCGGGGAATACCGACATGTTCCGTATGTCTCCTCAGCTGTGGTGGTCGGGCGCGGGCGATTCCTCGTAACCGGCCAGCGCCTCCCGGGCCGCCCGCCGGGCGCTCTCGGCGAGGTCGTCCGGCGTGACGATCCGGCCGTCCCGGCCCAGGCGCAGCGCCAGGCGCCGCAGCGAGGCGGGGTCGGGGGTGCGCAGCGTGATCCGCAACCCCCCGTCGGGCAGCTCCTCGGCGCTGTCGTGCGGGTAGTACTCGGCGACCCAGCGGCCGCCCGGGCTCACCTCGACGACGACCTCGGGGTCCTCGGCGGACGGCTGGACGAGTCCCTCGGACAGATCGCGCAGCTCCAGCTCGGGGGGCGCGGACGCCTCGTCGAGCAGCCTGATCTCGGCGACCCGGTCAAGGCGGAAGGTGCGCCGGGCCTCGGAGAGCCGGCACCACGCCTCCATGTAGGTGTGGCCGACGGCGAAGAGGCGGATCGGGTCGACCTCGCGCTCGGTGAGCTCGTCACGGGCGGGCGAGTAGTACTTCACCCACAGCCGGCGGCGCTCGGAGATCGCCCGGTCCACCTCGGCGAAGACCCCGCCCTCGGACTCGAAGGTGACCGAGAGCCGGGAGCTGGCGCCGGCGGCCTCACCGGCCGCGGCCTCCAGCTTGGCGGTGGCGCGCAGCAGCGCCTGCCGGTCGCCCTCGCGCAGTCCGGGCAGGGTGGAGACGGCCCGCGCGGCGACGAGCAGCGCGGTCGCCTCGTCGGCGGCGAGCCTGAGCGGCGCCGCGACGTCGTCGGGGTTGTGCCACCAGATGCGGTCGCCGTCGGTGTCGATGTCCAGGAGGTCGCCGCCGCGGAAGCTCGTGCCGCACATGGGCAGCACGTCGAGGTCGGAGATCAGTTCGTCCTCGGTGATGCCGAAGGCGCGGGCCACGTCCGCGACATGGGCGCCGGGGCGCTCCCGCAGATAGGTCACCAGCGACAGCATCCGCCGCGTCTGGTCGATGGCGTTTGCAGCCATGGTCGTACGGTCCCCCTCAGCCCTTGGCCACGGCGCGCAGCCGGTCCATCACGTCGGCCCGCAGATCGGCGGGTTCCAGCACGACCACATCGGGGCCGAACTCCACCAGGTGGGCGTCGAGCCCGTGCCCGTACGGAATCTCCAACTCGTCCCAGCCGTCGCCGAGTTCACTTGCCGAGGTGGCCCGCGAGCGCAGCGGGTAGCCGGCGCCCGCGCGCAGCCGGATGCGGGCCGAGCGGGTCGCGGTCTCCCCCGCCCAGCTCTCGACCGTCTCGCGCACGGTGACGACATCGGGCACCGGCGCGGTGAAGGCGCCCGCGCGCGAGCGCACCCGGCCGGAGATGCGGCTGAGGCGGAAGACCCGCTCGGCACCCCGGTCGCGGTCCCAGCCGGCCAGGTACCAGTGACCGCGCCAGCACTCCAGGCCCCAGGGCTCGACGTGCCGGGCCTCGGGGCGTACGGCGGTGACCTTGCGGTAGTCGAAGATCACCGGGCGCCGGTCGCGGCAGGCCAGCATCAACGGCTCGAAGGCCGCCTCGTGGACCGGGATGCGGGGTTCGATCGCACTGTGCTCATACGGATTATCGGCTTCCGGCATACCGGCGGCGCGCAGCTTCTGGAGTGCGCCGCTGGCCGCTCCCGCGAGCCGGGCCTGCTGCCACACGCGCGCCGCGAGCCCGAGGGCCGCGGCCTCCTCGACGTCGAGCTGGACGGGCGGCAGTCGGTTGCTGTCGCGGCGGGCGAGATAGCCGGTCTCCCCGTCGAGGTTCTCCACGGTCTCGATCACCAGGCCGAGTTCCCGCAGGTCCTCCTTGTCCCGCTCGAACATCCGGTTGAAGGAGTCGTCGGACCCCGCCTCGAGATAGGCCTCGATGGACTCGCGCAGCTCCCGCTTGCTGAGTGCGCGCCGTGTCCCGAGCAGACACAACGCCAGGTTCATCAGCCGCTCGGCCTTGGCAATCGCCATCGATGCCCTACGCCCTCTCTCGTTGTGCGCTACGACCGTTGACCGTACCGCTCCGGGCTGCCGGGGCAAAAGCCGAGGGCCCATGCCGGCAGGCATGGACCCTCGGTGCGATCGGCTCGGTCGCCCGGGGCCGATCGAGGCGTGTCTCAGCCGGAGACGGCGACCAGGTCGCAGACGAAGATCAGCGTCTCGCCCGGGGCGATGGCACCACCGGCGCCGCGGTCGCCGTAGGCGAGGTGCGCGGGGATGGTCAGCCGGCGGCGGCCGCCGACCTTCATGCCCTGGATGCCCTGGTCCCAGCCCGCGATGACCTGGCCGGAGCCCAGCTTGAAGTCCAGCGGGGTGCCACGGTTCCAGGAGGCGTCGAACTCCTCGCCGCTGGAGAAGGCCACGCCCACGTAGTGGACCTTGACGAAGTCCCCGGCCTTGGCGACGGCGCCGTCGCCCTCCCAGATCTCCTTGATCTCCAGATCCTTCGGCGGCTCGCCACCGGGGAAGTCGACCTCAGGCTTGTCGATGCTCACGTCATGCTCCTACTGATCGCTATGGGCAACCGGAACAGTCTTACATTGCTCCGACGATGTCCACGACGAAGACCAGGGTGGAGTTGGCGGGGATGTCCTCGCCCTGCGCCTTGTCCTTGTAGCCCTGCTCCGGCGGAATGACGAGCAGCACGCGGCTGCCGACCTTCTTGCCGACCAGGCCCTTGTCCCAGCCCTCGATGACCTGGCCCTGGCCGATCACCGTCGAGAACGGGGCGCCGGTCTTCCAGGAGGTGTCGAACAGCTTCGCCTGCGGCTTGCCCTCATTGGGCTTCCAGGTGGCGCCGCTGTACTGCATGTAGACGGTCTGGCCGTTCTTGACCTCGGCGCCCTTGCCCTCGATGAGGACCTGGTCGACCAGCTTCTTCGGCGGGTCGTTCTTCGGGACGGTGATCGTGGCGGCCTCGTCCTTGTCCGCCTTGATCTGCGGCAGGTCGGACGGAATGGCGGCCTGGGTGCCCTCGACCTTCTTCGGCATCACGCTGTCGATGTCAAGGACGAAGACCAGGTTGTCGGTGGGGCCGACCCCGAGCTGCTCCTTGCCCGCGGCGCCGAACGCGGCGGCCGGCGGGGCCACGACCAGGACGCGGGCGCCGACCTTCTGGCCGAGCACCGCCTGGCTGAACGCCGGGATGTAGGTCTGCGAGCCGGCCGGGATGACCTGGGGCACGCCGTCCTTGTCGTAGGAGCCGGCGAGGTCCTTGCCGCTCTTCCAGATCTTCCCGGTGTACTTGGTGACCGCGAGGTCGTCCTTCTTGACGTCGGGGCCGGTGCCCGCGGTCAGCGTCTTGATGACGAACTTCCCGCTCGGGTCGCCCTTGGGGATGGTGATCGTGGGCTTCTTGCCCGCGTCACCCTCGACGGTGGGCATCGGCGAGGCCTCGGACACCGGCTTGGGGGCCGAGGGCTGCGACGCCGAGTCGGAGGGAGAAGCGGACGCGTCCTTCTTCTTCGCTGCGTCGTCGTCACCTCCTCCGCAGGCCGCGGTGAGCATCAGGGCCGGCACGATGAGCACGGCAGCAAGTCGGCGTCGCACAGTGGTCCTCGGGGTAGCTGGAACGGTCGGAGCCGCCACTCTACGGCCCCACTCCCGTACCACAAGGCTCCGGCATGCCCGGGGGCCCCGTACGCAACCACGTACGGGGCCCCCGGATCAGCACGGCTGACGCCGCGTCACATGCCCGCGATCAGCTTCTCCACCCGGTCGTCCACCGACCGGAACGGGTCCTTGCACAACACGGTGCGCTGCGCCTGGTCGTTGAGCTTCAGATGCACCCAGTCGACCGTGAAGTCCCGGCGCTGCTCCTGGGCGCGGCGGATGAAGTCGCCGCGCAGCCGGGCCCTGGTGGTCTGCGGGGGCACCGACTTGCCCTCGAAGATCTTCAGGTCGTTGCAGATCCTGGCCGCCTGGCCCTTGCGCTCCAGGAGGTAGTACAGACCCCGCCGGCGGTGGATGTCGTGGTAGGCGAGGTCTATCTGCGCCACGCGCGGATGCGACATGGTCATGTTGTTCTTGGCCCGGTACCGCTCGATGAGCTTGTACTTCATGACCCAGTCGATCTCGGTGCCGATCCGGTCGAGGTCCTCGGCCTCGATGGCGTCCAGGGTGCGGCCCCACAGTTCGAGGACCTGCTCGACGGTGCCGGTGCGGATGCCGCGCCGCTCCACGAAGTCGACGGCCTTCTCGTAGTACTCGCGCTGCACTTCGAGGGCGGAGGCCTCGCGCCCGCTGGCCAGACGCACCTTGCGCTGGCCCGTGATGTCGTGGGAGACCTCGCGGATCGCCCGGATCGGGTTCTCCAGGGTGAGGTCGCGCATGACCGTACCGGCCTCGATCATGCGCAGCACGAGGTCGGTGGCGCCGACCTTGAGCAGCATGGTCGTCTCGGACATGTTGGAGTCGCCGACGATGACGTGCAGGCGCCGGTAGCGCTCGGCGTCGGCGTGCGGCTCGTCCCGGGTGTTGATGATCGGACGCGAGCGGGTGGTGGCGGAACTGACGCCCTCCCAGATGTGCTCCGCGCGCTGGCTGACGCAGTAGACCGCGCCGCGCGGCGTCTGGAGCACCTTCCCGGCACCGCAGATCAGCTGGCGGGTGACGAGGAACGGGATGAGGATGTCCGCGAGCCGGGAGAACTCTCCGTGCCGGGCGACCAGATAGTTCTCGTGGCAGCCGTAGGAGTTTCCCGCCGAGTCGGTGTTGTTCTTGAAGAGGTATACGTCGCCCGCGATTCCCTCCTCGTGCAGGCGGCGTTCGGCGTCGACGAGCAGGCCTTCGAGAATGCGCTCGCCGGCTTTGTCGTGCGTGACCAGTTCGGTCACGTTGTCGCATTCGGGAGTTGCGTATTCCGGATGCGATCCCACGTCCAGGTAGAGGCGGGCGCCGTTCCGCAGAAAGACGTTGCTACTGCGGCCCCATGACACAACACGGCGGAAGAGGTAGCGCGCCACTTCGTCAGGAGACAGTCGGCGCTGTCCCCTGAACGTGCACGTGACGCCGTACTCGTTCTCCAGCCCGAAAATGCGGCGGTCCATGAGGGAACATTACGCCTGATGGCCTGAGCTGAAACCGGGTTCGAGGGCACGGTTTCGATCATTTTCGTCAACTCCCACCACCGGGTGCGAACGCGCGGGAGCCGCAAGCACCCTTTGGGTCGCGAGCAGGACCACCAGCGCCGCGATGCCGCCACCGCCCGCGACGGCGAAACTCGCGCCCGTTCCGCCGAGTTCGACCGCGGGGCCGGCCGCCGCCGTACCGAGCGCGGTGCCCACGCCGAAGGCCGTCACCAGCCAGGAGAACGCCTCGGTCACCGTGCCGCGCGGGGCGTGCCGGTCGACGACGATGAACGCGCAGGCGATGGACGGCGCGAGGAAGAGCCCGGAGACGACGGTGAGCATCGCCATGGCGGGCAGGCCGGGCACCAGCGTGAGCGGCAGATAGCCGACGGCGAGCAGCGCCACGAGGATCCGCAGCCGCTTCTCGGGGGCACCGCTCCACTGCCGGGCCCCGTAGACGAGGCCGCCGAGGAGGGCGCCGAGTCCGTTGGCCGCCATCAGCCAGCCGTAGATCGTGTCGCTGCCGTGGTCGTCGGCGTAGGCGGAAGCGGCCACGATGATGGCGCCGAGCGCGAGACCGACGAAGAAGAACGAACCGAGCAGCGCCAGCAGCCCGGGCGAGCGCAGCGCGCCGAGCCAGTGCGCCTCGCGGGGCGCCGAACGCCAGGCCCTGGACGGCCGCGACAGGACGACGCTGAGCGCGCCCGCCACCCCGAGCGCGTTGATCAGGACCAGCGCGGCGGCGGGCGACCAGAGCGCGATGGACACGGTGACGAGCAACGGGCCGACCGTGAACATCACCTCCTGGGCTATCGCGTCCATGGCGTACGCGGTGTGCACCTGGTCCTCGCGCGTCAGCACGCTGGGCCACAGGGCGCGCAGCCCGCCCTCCAGGGGCGGTGTGGCGAGCCCCGCGACGAGGACCGCCGCGTACGCCACGCCCACCGGCCGGATGCCGACGGCGGCCAGCAGGACCATGGCGAGGGCGGACAGGACGGAGGCGGGGAGCATCACGCGCGGCTGTCCGTACAGGTCGACGGCGCGCCCGAGGAGCGGCTGGCCGACGGCGGTCGCCACGCCATAGACGGCGGTCAGGGCGCCCGCGAGCGAGTAGCTGCCGCCCTCGGCGCGCACGAAGAAGACGATGGCGATCGCGGCCGTCGCGTTCGGCAGACGCCCGGTGAGCGTGCCCGCGAGCAGCCGCGCGGCATGCCGGGTCCGAAGGATCTCCGCGTATCCCGCCGCCATGGTCACTCCTCAGTGTTACGTATAACGTCCGACGTCATACGTACCATGTGGCGAGTGCACGGGTCCACCCCCGCGCCCCTTCCCACCTGCCCTGGAGGACCCGTGACCAGCCCGGACGCCCCGGAATCCGTCCCGGTCCCGGCACGGGCGGGGGTGCGCGCCGCACGCGCCGCGCTCGCCGGCCGCCCCGCCGGGGCCCGGCCGCCCACCAGCCGGGACGTGGCGAGCGCCGCCGGGGTGTCCCAGGCCACCGTCTCGCTGGTCCTGGGCGACAAATGGCGGGGGCGGGTCTCCGAGCGGACCGCGGACCTGGTCCGGCAGGCCGCGCGAGAGCTCGGCTACCGCCCCAACCTCGCCGCCCGCAGCCTGCGGCTCGGCCGCACCAGGACGGCGCTGCTCGTGGTGCCCGCCATGACCAGCGAGTTCTTCGCCCAGGTCTACGCGGGCGCGGCCAGGGTCGCCGCCGAGCACGGCTTCGGTGTGGTGCTCTACCCCTCCCCCGAAGGCATCGGCCCCGCCCGCGACCCCTTCGACTCCGCGCGCACCGCGCTCGACGGCGTCATCGCCTCCTCGATGGCCGCGGACGCGCTCGCCTCCATCCGCGGCAGCGACCTGCCGCTGGTGATGCTCGACAGCGACCCCGAGGAGCCCGGCCCCGCGGCCCATGTCAACCTCGACATCGCCGACGGCGTACGGCGCCTGACGGAGCATCTGCTCGACCTCGGGCACCGCCACTTCACCCACATCGCCGCCGACGTGGACTCCTGGACCTTCGTCGTACGCGCCCGTGCCCTGGCCGACGCGCTCACCGGCGTACCGGACGCAGCGCTGCGCACGATCCGCGCGGAGCTCAGCGTGGACGGCGGCCGACGGGCCGCGGAACAGGCACTGGGCACCTCCGGCGTCCGGCCCACCGCGCTCGTCTGCGACGACGACTTCCTGGCGGCGGGCGCCTGCAAAGCCGCCCACCGCCTGGGACTGCGCATCCCCGACGACGTGTCCGTCACCGGATTCGACGGCCTCACGCTCGCCACCGCCCTCGAACCCGAGCTGACCACCCTGGCGCTGCCCGCCGAACAGGTGGGCGCCCGCGGCATGTTGGCGCTCCTCGCCGTCCTGGAGGGGCGCCCCGCGCAGACCGGAAACCTCCCGGTGTCGCTGGCCGTACGGGGGTCTACGGCCGCGCCCCGGCCCGCCTGAGGCGGAACCGGGGCGCAAAAGAGACCTCGATGGGTGAGGGGCGGGGACTACTCGTCCTCCGTCTCCTCCAGATCGTCCGAAGGGGCCTCGGTGGGCTCGGTCTTGGCCACATCGGACTGGAGCAGCCGGGAGAGCTGGCGCCCGACGATGCGCTTGAACTTGCGCTGCTGCGGCCGCGTCCGGTCCAGGACCGCGACCTCCAGGCGCTCGGCGGGGATCTCCCGGTCGGCGCCGTTGGTCTGGCTGGAAAGCGCCTGCACGGCCAGCCTCAGCGCCTCGGCCAGCGACATGCCGTCCTGATGGCGCTGGTCCAGGAACGTGCTGATCTGCTCCGCGTTGCCGCCGACCGCGACCGAGCCGTGCTCGTCCACGATCGAGCCGTCGTGCGGCAGCCGATAGATCTGGTCCTCTTCGGGCGTGCTGCCCACCTCGGCGACGACCAGCTCCACCTCGTACGGCTTCTCGCCGACGCTGGAGAAGATGGTGCCCAACGTCTGCGCGTAGACGTTGGCGAGCCCACGGGCCGTCACATCGTCGCGGTCATAGGTGTATCCCCGCAGATCCGCGTAACGGACGCCGCCGATGCGGAGGTTCTCGTACTCGTTGTACTTGCCGGCGGCCGCGAAGCCGATCCGGTCGTAGATCTCGCTGAACTTGTGCAGCGCGCGGGACGGGTTCTCACCGACGAACACGATGCCGTCGGCGTACTGGATCACGACCAGGCTGCGGCCGCGGGCGATGCCCTTGCGGGCGTACTCCGCACGGTCGGCCATGGCCTGCTGGGGTGAGACATAGAACGGGGTCGACACCGGCTAACCGTCCCTTTCTGTCAGTGGCTGGGTCATCTCGGGCCCGCGCGGGCCTCAGAGGAGGGAGGCCCGGGGGCCGTCGGGCTGCTCCAGCCGCCGTTCCAGGATGGAGCGGGCGAGCTCGGAGGACTCCGCCTCGGTGAGCCGGCGGAAGCCGTCCTCGGTGATGACGGTGACGATCGGGAAGATCCGGCGCGCCATGTCCGGGCCGCCGGTGGCCGAGTCGTCGTCGGCGGCGTCGTACAGCGCCTGGATGACCAGGGTGGTCGTCTCCTGCTCCGTCAGGTCCTCGCGGTAGAGCTTCTTCATGGAGCCCCGGGCGAAGATGGAGCCGGAACCGGTGGCGGCGAAGCCGTGCTCCTCGGAGCGGCCGCCGGTGACGTCGTAGGAGAAGATCCGGCCCTTCTCGCGGTCCACGTCGTACCCCGCGAAGAGCGGGACCACGGCCAGGCCCTGCATGGCCATGCCCAGGTTGCCGCGGATCATCGTGGACAGCCGGTTGGCCTTGCCCTCCAGGGAGAGCGTGGCGCCTTCGACCTTCTCGAAGTGCTCCAGCTCCAGCTGGAAGAGCTTGACCATCTCCACCGCGAGACCGGCGGTGCCGGCGATGCCGACGGCCGAGTACTCGTCGGCCGGGAAGACCTTCTCGATGTCGCGCTGAGCGATCATGTTGCCCATCGTGGCCCGCCGGTCACCGGCCAGCACGACCCCGCCGGGGAACGTGGCGGCCACGATCGTCGTGCCGTGGGGCGCCTCGACGTGACCCTGCACGGGCGGCAGGACCCGCTTGCCGGGCAGCATCTCCGGCGAGTGGTCGGACAGGAAGTCCATGAATGAGGAGGAGCCGGGCGTCAGGAAGGCAGCTGGTAGACGCCCGGTGCCACGAGTGTTGGCTTCCACGAGGTTCCTTCCAAGTAGGCGGCAGCGCGACGGACGGTGTCGGGATCGTCTCCCAACTTGCCGATGGCCGAATTGCAGTTGAAGCAGAGTACGCCTCGGACCCTACCCGTCTGGTGGCAATGATCCACGTGAACGGCGGGAGCAGAGAGGCAGATTGCGCAGAGGCCCATTTGCGATTCGACCAAGGCATCACGGTCCGCCTCGGTCATGCCGTACTGACGCTTGAGGTGGCCCTCGCGCCCCTGAACGGCCCGGCACGCCTTGCAGCGCGTGGAGAGGCCGTCCGAGGCTGTCGCATTGCGATGCCAGTCGCTGTGCGGCTTCACTTCGCCGCAGGTGCGGCACTGCTTGTGTCCCGTCGGGACGTCCACTTTCTCCCGCACGCTCCTGCCGACGGCTTCACGACGGCGTCGGTAATGCGCGGCCCCATACCGCGCTACGCATTCCCGGCACCGCACCTGAAGCCCGTCTTTTCTGTTCCTGTCGGCAGCGAAAGAAACGAGGGGGAGTGTCCGCTTACAGCCGGTGCACTGCTTCACATCGACCGAGCCGGACATGTCCGTTATTGCCCGCCTTTTTGCACAAATGAGCGCACGAAGTCCTCGGCATTTTCCTCAAGTACGTCGTCGATTTCGTCCAGAACCGAGTCCACGTCGTCCGACAGCTTCTCCTGCCGTTCCTTCAGGTCCTCCGAAGCCTGCGCGTCCTGCGCCTGCTCCTCGACCTCCTCGGTGGAACGCGTCGCCTTCTGCTGTCCGCCGCCGGTGTCCTTGGTCGCCATCTACCTCACCCCGCTCGGTTCGATGTCCTTGATCAGACCCTACAAGCAGGGTCTGACATCGGCCCCGTCTTTGCGCAACGTGAGGGGCCTACCTCTGTGTTTCCCACACCTCAGGGCTTTCAGCCCCCCGAGAGCACCCGCACCAGATCTTCGGCCGTCCGGCACCGGTCGAGCAGCGCCTTCACGTGATTACGCGTTCCGCGAAGGGGTTCCAGGGTTGGCACCCGCTGGAGGGAGTCACGGCCCGGCAGATCGAAGATGACCGAGTCCCAGGACGCGGCCGCGACGTCGTCCGCGTACTGCTCCAGGCAGCGGCCTCGGAAGTACGCCCTGGTGTCCTCCGGGGGCTTCGTCTGGGCCCGCAGGACGCCGGGGTCGTCCAGGAGCCGCTTCATCTTGCCGCGGGCCACCAGACGGTTGTACAGGCCCTTCTCGGGGCGTACGTCGGCGTACTGGAGGTCCACCAGGTGCAGGCGGGCCGCGTCCCAGTCGAGGCCGTCACGGCGCCGGTAGCCCTCCATCAGCTCGCGCTTGGCGATCCAGTCGAGCTCCCCCGACAGGCTCATCGGGTCGTTCTCCAGGCGGTTCAGGACGTCCTCCCAGCGGACCAGGACGTCCTTGGTCTGTTCGTCGGCGTCCGCGCCGAAGCGCTCGTCGACGTACTTGCGCGCCAGCTCGAAGTACTCCATCTGAAGCTGTACGGCGGTGAGGGTGCGGCCGCTGCGGAGCGTGACCAGGTGTCGCAGTGAGGGGTCGTGCGAGACCTGGTGGAGGGTGCGGACCGGCTGGTCGACGGCGAGGTCGACATTGATGAACCCGTCCTCGATCATGGACAGGACCAGCGAGGTCGTGCCCAGCTTGAGGTAGGTCGAGATTTCGGAGAGGTTGGCGTCGCCGATGATCACATGCAGGCGGCGGTACTTCTCGGCGTCCGCGTGCGGCTCGTCCCGGGTGTTGATGATGGGGCGCTTGAGGGTCGTCTCCAGGCCGACCTCGACCTCGAAGTAGTCGGCCCGCTGGCTGATCTGGAAGCCGTGCTCGTGGCCGTCCTGGCCGATGCCCACGCGTCCGGCGCCGGTGATGACCTGGCGCGAGACGAAGAACGGGGTCAGGTGGCGCACGATGTCCGAGAACGCGGTCTCCCGCTTCATCAGGTAGTTCTCGTGCGTGCCGTACGAGGCGCCCTTGTTGTCGGTGTTGTTCTTGTACAGGTGGATCGGCTGGGCGCCGGGCAGCTGGGCCGCGCGCTCGGCGGCCTCGGCCATGATGCGCTCGCCGGCCTTGTCCCACAGAACGGCGTCCCGCGGATTGGTGACCTCGGGCGAGCTGTACTCGGGGTGGGCGTGGTCGACGTACAGGCGCGCCCCGTTGGTGAGGATGACGTTGGCGAGGCCGATGTCCTCGTCGGTGAGCTGGCTGGAGTCGGCGGCCTCGCGGGCGAGGTCGAAGCCGCGGGCGTCCCGCAGCGGATTCTCCTCCTCGAAGTCCCAGCGGGCGCGGCGCGCCCGGTGCATCGCCGCCGCGTAGGCGTTGACGATCTGGGACGAGGTGAGCATGGCATTGGCGTTGGGGTGGCCGGGGACGGAGATCCCGTACTCCGTCTCGATGCCCATTACTCGCCGTACGGTCATGCGGCCCTCCTTGCCCGGCGGCGCTCCCCCGCGGGAGCGGCGCTCAAGTACCGCTGGTTCTCCGGTGCGTGTGCGGTGCCCGTCCCCGCACTGCGCGACTAGGCGGTACCGAAAAGCCTAGAACGCCTTTGCGCTCGTGGGGAGATCAATTCCGTCATTGCTCTTGTGCCGTTCGTGGCCTGAAAAGCAGCCGGCTGCGGGTGCCCGCCCGGGCACCCGCAGCCGGCCTGCCTTTTTACAGGTACTGACCGGTGTTGGCCACCGTGTCGATGGAGCGTCCGGTGTCCGCGCCCTGCTTTCCGGTGACGAGCGTGCGGATGAATACGATCCGCTCGCCCTTCTTTCCGGAAATCCTGGCCCAGTCGTCCGGGTTGGTGGTGTTCGGCAGGTCCTCGTTCTCCTTGAACTCATCCACGCAGGCCTGGAGGAGGTGGGAGATGCGAAGGCCCTTCTGGTTCTGGTCGAGGAAGGCCTTGATGGCCATCTTCTTGGCCCGGTCCACGATGTTCTGGATCATGGCTCCGGAGTTGAAGTCCTTGAAGTACAGGACTTCCTTGTCGCCGTTGGCGTACGTGACTTCCAGGAAGCGGTTCTCCTCGGACTCCGCGTACATCTGCTCCACCACGGACTGGATCATCGCGTGGGTGGTGCCGTCCTTGTCCCCGCCGTGTTCGGCGAGGTCGTCGGCGTGCAGCGGCAGGGAGGACCTGAGGTACTTGGCGAAGATGTCCTTCGCCGCCTCCGCGTCCGGACGCTCGATCTTGATCTTCACGTCGAGCCGGCCGGGCCGCAGGATCGCGGGGTCGATCATGTCCTCGCGGTTGGAGGCGCCGATGACGATGACGTTCTCCAGGCCCTCCACACCGTCGATCTCGGCGAGGAGCTGCGGGACGATGGTGTTCTCCACGTCCGAGCTGACGCCGGAACCGCGGGTGCGGAAGAGCGATTCCATCTCGTCGAAGAAGACGATGACGGGGGTGCCCTCGCTCGCCTTCTCCCGGGCACGCTGGAAGACGAGACGGATGTGCCGCTCGGTCTCACCGACGTACTTGTTGAGGAGTTCGGGGCCCTTGATGTTGAGGAAGTAGCTCTTCCCCGCGGGCTGGCCGGTCACCTCGGCGACCTTCTTGGCAAGGGAGTTGGCGACCGCCTTCGCGATCAGCGTCTTGCCGCATCCCGGCGGGCCGTAGAGCAGGATGCCCTTGGGCGGCCGCAGTTCGTGCTCCTTGAAGAGGTCGGGGTAGAGGTAGGGGAGTTCGACCGCGTCGCGGATCAGCTCGATCTGGTTGCCCAGACCGCCGATCTTGTCGTAGTCGACGTCCGGGACCTCTTCGAGGACGAGTTCCTCGACCTCGCTCTTGGGGACCACTTCGTAGACGTAGCCGGACCTGGGTTCCAGCAGGAGCGCATCGCCGGGGCGGATGGTGATGTCCAGGAGCGGCTCGGCGAGCCTCACCACCCGTTCCTCGTCGGTGTGCCCGACCACCAGGGCGCGCTCGCCGTCCTCAAGGATCTCCTTGAGGGTGACGATGTCCCCGGCGCGCTCGAACTCCATGGCCTCGACCACGTTGAGCGCTTCGTTGAGCATGACTTCCTGGCCGCGCCTCAGTTCGTCGAGTTCGACGCTGGGGCTGACGTTCACCCGGAGCTTGCGGCCCCCGGTGAAGATGTCGGCGGTGCCGTCCTCGTTGGCGTGCAGGAAGACACCGAAGCCGGCCGGCGGCTGTGCGAGCCGGTCGACCTCCTCCTTGAGGGCCACGATCTGGTCGCGGGCCTCACGGAGGGTGTTGGCGAGCCGCTCGTTCTGTGCGGACACACCCGCCAGGCTGGTCTGCAGCTCGACGATCCGCTCTTCGAGAATCCTCGTATGACGCGGAGAGTCGGCGAGCTTGCGTCGCAGGACGGCGATTTCCTGCTCTAGATAGGCAACCTGGCCGGCTGGGTCCTCAGACCCCCGCCCGGGCCGGATGCCGCGGTTGATGTCGTCGTCGTGGGCTGCCACGGTCCTCACCTCCTCCAAGGGGAGCTGGACGCTTCCTGACCCTACCTGGGCTGGTGGTGATTGAAACCCCTAGATCACAAAGACTCTGGGGTGTGTCCGATCTTCACCCTTGCGCTCTCCCTCACGTCAGGGGAATACCCACCCAACAACATCGGAAAGCGGGCGGTTGTTATCGTCGATGGAGTCAACACCCGTCAGGGCTGGCACCGATTGATTCACTCGCGCAGGAACGGCAGGCACATGAACGAGGCTCTTGAAGTCTGGATCGACCAGGACCTGTGCACCGGCGACGGCATCTGCGTCCAGTACGCGCCCGAGGTCTTCGAGCTGGACATCGACGGGCTTGCGTATGTGAAGAGTTCCGACGACGAGTTGCTGCAGTCGCCGCGGGCCACGACGCCCGTCCCGCTGCCGCTGCTCCAGGACGTCGTGGACTCGGCGAAGGAGTGCCCGGGCGACTGCATTCACGTACGTCGGGTTTCGGACAGCGTCGAGGTGTACGGGCCCGACGCGGAGTGACGTCGAGGTGACCGGACGCCGTGTCCGGTCGTCCCGAACCGGTGTCGGGCGGCTCAGACGCCCATCGCGGCGGCCCCGGTCGAGCGGACGAACTTCCCGCCCCGCCAGCGCCACTTGACGTCCTGGCGGACATCGGGCTTGAAGCGCGGCACGTCGTCGGAGGAGTAGCCGAGCAGGGTGGCCGCCACCACACCGTCGTGCACCGCGAGGTCGGTGACGGTGCGCCGGTCCTTCGGGTCGACCAGCGTCGCCACCAGGCGGGGCGGGGCTCCTTTGACGGCCGGCCGCGTCAGGACGTAGACGCCGTGGGGCGGGGTGCCGCCGCCGGCCCGGCAGTGCACTACCGCCACCGTTTCCGGTACGCCGTCGCCGTCGAGGTCGCCGGTGGCCTGCTTCTCCACCACCGTGCCCACGTTCGCGCAGTCCAGGGGGTAGGCGACGGTGCCCGCGTCGGGGGCGGCCACCGTCGTGAGGGGGGCGTCGCCTCCCGGCGTCGCGGTCTGGGATGCGGTGGCCGCGTCCGGCGTCAGAAGGCCCGCGAGGGCGACCACGCCCGCCATCGCGGTCGCGGTGGCGATCCAGTGCAGCGGGCGGGCATGGGTGTGCGCGAGCTCAGGGACGGCGGCATTCTGCACGCGGGAGGTCTCCTGTGAAGGGCGGTGCGGGTGGTGGGGTGGCCAGCATCGTGCCACACGTCACAGGTGGGCGGAATACCGGGGCAAGAGGCACAACGTAAAGGCGCCGCCGCCGAGTTCCCGTGTCGGTCCGGGAACTCGGCGGCGGCGCCGGTTCGTTGTACGAGGCGCGGCCCCAGAACTGCGTTCAGTCCTTGTTGGGGCCCTCGTAGTCGTCGCCGTACGCGCCCTTGGCGGGGCGGCGGCGGCGCATCGGGGGTTCCACTCCGTCGGCGAGGCGGCGGGCGGTCACCAGGAAGCCGGTGTGGCCGATCATCCGGTGGTCCGGGCGGACGGCCAGGCCCTCGACGTGCCAGTTGCGGATCATCGATTCCCAGGGCTGCGGCTCGGCGAAGCAGCCGATCTCGCGGATGGACTCGACGGTGCGCGAGAGCTGGGTGGTGGTGGCCACGTAGCAGCACAGGATGCCGCCGGGCACGAGCGCCTTGGAGACGGCGTCCAGGCACTCCCAGGGGGCGAGCATGTCCAGGATGACGCGGTCGACGTCGGTGTCCGACAGGTTGTCCTGGAGGTCGCCGACGGTGAGCTGCCAGGCGGGGTGCGGTCCGCCGAAGTAGCGCTCCACGTTCTGCGTGGCGATCTCGGCGAAGTCCTCGCGGCGCTCGTAGGAGTGCAGCATGCCGTGGTCGCCGATGGCGCGCAGCAGGAAGGCGCTCAGCGAGCCCGAGCCGACCCCTGCCTCGACGACGCGGGCGCCGGCGAAGATGTCGGCGAAGGCCAGGATCTGCCCCGCGTCCTTGGGGTAGACCACGGCGGCGCCGCGGGGCATGGACAGGACGAAGTCGGGGAGCAGGGGGCGCAGCGCGAGGTAGGCGACGTTTCCCGTGGTACGGACAACACTGCCCTCGGGAGCACCGATCAGCTCGTCGTGCGGGAAGGAACCCTTGTGGGTGTGGAAATTCTTCCCGGCTTCGAGCGTGAAGGTGTAGTGGCGTCCCTTGGGGTCGGTGAGCTGGACCTGGTCCCCGACCTTGAAGGGCCCGCGACGGCGGGCGGCACCGGTCGGTTCGGACATACGACCAGAGTACCGGCCGTTCCAGGTCTCGAACGCCACGGCCGTGGCGCCGCGGGAACTAGGAGCCGGGCCGCGCCATGGCCGCGACGAAGGCCTTCTCGACGTCGGCGGCGGAGAGCACCCCGTAGATCTCGCCGGTCTCCTCCACGACCAGGTACTCGCTGGCGGGGGTGGCCCGCAGCAGGTCGAGCAGGGGCTCCCCGGCGAGTTCGGCCGGGACGCGCATGCCGTCGGTGAGGTCCTGGGCGAGGCCGCTGACGGCGACCCAGGGGCGGCGGTGTTCGGGGACGCCCACGATGGCGGCCTCGCGCACCAGCGCGGTCGGGTCGCCGTGCCCGTCGACCACGACCAGGGCGCGGGCACCCGCGTCGTTGGCGCGGCGCAGCGCCTCGGAGAGCGGGGTGGTGGACTCGACGGGCACGGCCCGCCGGGTGAGGGTGCGGGCGCGCAGCTCGGGGAGGTGTTCGCGCAGCCTGGCCATGCGCAGGCTGTTGCCGGCACCGGTCCAGATGATCGCGGCGAGGATGGCGGCGAGCAGCGCGTCGGTGACGGTGTCCATGCCGCCGACCTCGTCGGGCGAGTTGCCGAGCACCCCGGTCTGGGTGAGCAGCGGCAGGCCGATGAGGACGGTGACGGCGAGGGCGCGGCCGACCCAGGCGGCGGCGATGGTGCCGCTCATGGGCTTGCCGGTGATCTTCCAGACCACGGCGCGGAGCATCCGGCCGCCGTCCAGGGGCAGGCCGGGCAGCAGGTTGAACGCGGCCACGATGAGGTTGGAGACCATCAGGCCGGCCAGCAGGACGCCGGGGACGGTGCCGGGTTCGACGGCCTTCATGCCGAGGTAGAAGACGCCGGACAGGACGAGCGAGAGCAGCGGGCCGACGAAGGCCAGGACGAATTCGCGGCCCGGCGCCTCGGTCTCCTTCTCGATCTCGGAGACGCCGCCGAAGAACTGGAGCTGGATGCGGCGGACCGGCAGCTTGAAGCGGAGCGCGGCCACCGTGTGGGCGAGTTCGTGGACCAGCACGGAGGCGTAGAAGGCGACGGCGAAGAAGAGCGAGACGAGGTAGCGGGCGGCGCCGAGTTCGGGCAGGACGCGGTCGAGCTGACCGCCGAAGACCCAGGTGATGAGGGCCGCTACCAGGAACCAGCTCGGGGCGACGTAGACGGGCACTCCGAACGGGCGGCCCATCAGGATGCCGCCGCCGGGGCCGGGACGGGGCTGCTTGCCCTTGCCCGGACCACCACCTCGGGGCTTCTTGTCCTTGGCGCCGGACCGCGGCCGTCCGCGCTCGCCGCTCTCGCCGCTGTCTTCCACGGGTTCCCTTCGTCGGTACGATGCCTGTTCCGGGCAACCTGCCCCGGAGCCCCGGCCGGACTCTCCTCGTCCGCCGAATGTTCGCTGCATGGTGCGATGCCACGATCATGCAGGGTGAGGGCGCCCGTCGTCGATGGTATTCCGCTCGCTGTCAGTGGCGGGTCGTAGGGTCTGAGTCATGAGTACGAGCACCGGTGGGGCCGCGGCCGCACAGCAGCCCACGTCGCTGTCGCCGTCGCGGGCGAACGACTTCATGCAGTGCCCCCTGCTGTACCGGTTCCGGGTGATCGACCGGCTGCCCGAGAAGCCGAGCGAGGCCGCCACCCGCGGCACGCTGGTGCACGCCGTCCTGGAGCGCCTCTTCGACGATCCCGCGGCCGAGCGCACCGCGCCCCGCGCCAAGTCGATGATCCCGGCCCAGTGGGACCGGCTGCTCGAAGCGAAGCCCGAGCTGACCGAGCTGTTCGCCGACGACGCGGAGGGCGAGCGGCTCACCAAGTGGCTGGGCGAGGCCGAGCGGCTCGTGGAGCGGTGGTTCTCGCTGGAGGACCCCACCCGTCTGGAACCGGTGGAGCGGGAGTTCTTCGTCGAGACCGAGCTGGAGTCGGGTCTGCGGCTGCGCGGTGTCATCGACCGGGTGGACGTGGCGCCCACCGGCGAGGTGCGCATCGTCGACTACAAGACGGGCAAGGCCCCGCGTCCGCAGTACGCGGAGGGGGCGCTGTTCCAGATGAAGTTCTACGCGCTGGTGGTCTGGCGCCTCAAGCAGGTCGTGCCGCGCAGGCTCCAGTTGGTGTACCTGGGCAGTGGCGATGTGCTGACCTACGACCCGGTCGAGTCGGATCTCGTGCAGGTGGAGCGGAAGCTGCACGCGCTGTGGGAGGCGATCCGGCTCGCCACCGAGACGGGCGAGTGGCTGCCCCGGCCGACCAAGCTGTGCGGTTGGTGCGACCATCAGGCGGTCTGTCCGGAATTCGGCGGGACTCCCCCGGTATACCCGCTGTCCATCACTCCGGCACCGAAGACGGCAGGCTGAGGTACGGCGGCTCACGGCCCGCGGCCCTGGGGGCGCGGCGGTGGCCGGGGGCCCGCGCCCGGCCGAACGCACCATCGGTGAGCAGGGCAGAATGGGCCCGGTCCAGCAATCCTGATGAGGAGTACCCGTGGCGATCCGCGTCCTACTGGTCGACGACCAGCCGCTGCTGCGCACCGGCTTCCGGATGATCCTGGAGGCCGAGCAGGACATCGCGGTGGTCGGCGAGGCCGGTGACGGTCTCCAGGCCCTCGACCAGGTGCGGGCGCTCCAGCCCGATGTGGTCCTGATGGACATCCGGATGCCGCGGATGGACGGGGTGGAGGCGACGCGGCAGATCAGCGGGCCCGGCAAGGACGGCCCCGCGAAGGTGCTCGTCCTGACCACGTTCGACCTCGACGAGTACGTGGTGGAGGCGCTCCGGGCGGGAGCCAGCGGCTTCCTTCTGAAGGACGCGCCGGCCAACGAGTTGGTGCAGGCGATCCGGGTGGTCGCGGGCGGCGAGGCGATGCTGGCGCCCTCGATCACGCGCCGGCTGCTCGACAAGTACGCCGACCATCTGCCGTCCGGCGAGGAGCCGGTGCCGGACACGCTGCACACGCTGACGGACCGCGAGGTCGAGGTGCTGAAGCTGGTCGCCCGCGGGCTGTCCAACGCGGAGATCGCGGCGGATCTGTTCGTCAGCGAGACGACGGTCAAGACGCATGTGGGGCATGTGCTGACGAAGCTGGGGCTTCGGGATCGGGTGCAGGCGGCGGTCTACGCGTATGAGAGTGGGTTGGTTCGGCCGGGTGCTCAGTAGAGGGGGTGGCTCTCTTGGGCACCGGGGGCGCTGCCCCCGGACCCCCTTCCCGGGGCGCGCGGGTCGGACGCCGGCGGTCGGCCAGCACCCTGGGGCGCTGCCCCCGTGCCCCCCTTCCTGGGGGGTGCGCGTCGGCTGTCGGCCGGCCGTCGTGGGTGGCCGGTCGCGCAGTTCCCCGCGCCCCTGGCGGGTTGGCGCTCGCCCGACCCGAACCCCTGGCAGGGCTGGCGTTCGCCCGGACCCGGCGTCAAACAGCGCTCGCCCGACCCGAACCCCTGGCAGGGCTGGCGTTCGCCCGGACCCGGCGTCAAACAGC
>NZ_JAODUA010000014.1 GCF_025399895.1 Streptomyces sp. ASQP_92
GCGCGGGAGGGCGACGCAGACGTTCTTGCCGCCGTCCATGCTGGGTGTAACGGCCACGCTGCGGGCGAGCTTGCGGACCAGGAGCCAGCCGAAGCCGCCCTCGTATCCGCGAAGGTCGGGCAGGCGCTCGCGCGGTGGTTCGGGGCTCGGGTCCCGGACGCTGATGTGCAGCGAGCGGCGGTCGGCGGCCAGGTGCAGCGCCGTGGCGCCGCCCGCGTGCCGCACGGCGTTGGTGACGAGTTCGGAGACGACGAGGAGCACGTTCTCGGCGCTTTCCCGCGACGGCAGGGGCGCCAGTGCGGAGAGAAAGGTACGGGCCTCGTCGCGGGCCTGGGCCGGCGTGGCCGGTCCCATGGTCCGTTCAACGGTGCCCGGTGAAGCGCCGGTGCTGGCAGGCGGGCGCGCCATGATCGAAACCCCCAGAGGATTTGCCCGTGGTTGGTTGTGGATGTACTGAAGCTTCTGCCCAGCTTCCCCAAGGCCGAACGTGTGCAAGGGCCACCGGACGTCCGGCCCGAAGCCGGTGGCGGGGCGGCTCAGGGGCCGGCGCCCGACACCTGCGACGCCCGTCCCGTCTCAGCCTCGGCGGCCTTCGCCATGTTGCGGGCCATCCCGCCGAAGACGATCGCGTGGAAGGGCGACACGCTCCACCAGTAGGCGTGGCCGAGCAGTCCCCGCGGATGGAAGACCGCCCGCTGCCGGTACCGGCTGCGTCCCGGTCCGGCGTCTTCGGTGGTCATCTCCAGCCAGGCGAGACCGGGCAGCCGCATCTCGGCCCGCAGGCGCAGCAGCCGGCCGGTCTCGATCTCCTCGACGCGCCAGAAGTCCAGCGAGTCCCCGGCGCGCAGCCGGTGTGCGTCGCGCCGGCCGCGCCGCAGTCCGACGCCGCCCACCAGCCGGTCGAGCCAGCCGCGCAGCGCCCAGGCCGCCGGGAGGGAGTACCAGCCGTGCTCGCCGCCGATGCCCTCCACCACCCGCCACAGGGCGTCGGCCGGAGCGTCGACGGCGCGCTCGCGCACATCGGTGTAGAGGCTGCCGCCCGCCCAGTCGGGGTCGGTGGGCAGCGGGTCGCTGGGGGCGCCGGGGACCGAGGCGTTGGACCAGCGCGTCATGACCTGGGCGTCACGGACCCGTCGCAGCGCGAGGGCGAGCGCCTCGTCAAAGCCGAGGGGGGCGCCCGGCCCGTCGGGCACGTATCGCGCGATGTCGTGTTCGCCGCAGACCACCTCGTGGCGCAGCGACTCCGCGAGGGGCCGCGCGATGGCGGCGGGTACCGGGGTGACCAGGCCGATCCAGTGACTGGAGAGTCTCGGGCTCAGCATGGGGACGGGCAGGATCAGCCGGTGCGGGAGGCCCGCCACCTTGGCGTACCGCTCCATCATGTCCCGGTACGTCATGATGTCGGGCCCGGCGATGTCGAAGGAGCGGTTCACGTCCTCGGGCATGCGGGCGCCGGCCACCAGGTAGCGCAGGACGTCGCGGATGGCGATGGGCTGGATGCGGGTGCCGACCCAGCTCGGGGTCACCATGACCGGCAGCCGCTCGGTCAGATAGCGCAGCATCTCGAACGAGGCCGAGCCCGATCCGATCACGACGGCGGCCCGCAGCACGGCCGCCGGGACCGGGCAGGCGAGGAAGATCTCGCCCACTTCGGCGCGCGAGCGCAGATGCGGCGACAGTTCCCGCACCGGTACGTCGGCGGGGGTGAGCCCCCCGAGGTAGACGATCCGGCGCACGCCGGTGTCCGCGGCCGTGTCGGCGAACAGGCGGGCGGCGTCCCGGTCGGTCTTCTCGAACCCGGACCCGGTGCCGAGCGCGTGCACCAGGTAGTACGCGACGTCGATGCCGCGCAACGCCCGCGCGACGGAATCCGGGTCGGTGACATCGCCGCGCAGCACCTCGACCCGGCCGGCCCACGGCTGGTCGCGCAGCTTCTCCGGGGAGCGCGCCAGGCAGCGCACCGTGTGGCCGGCGGCGAGGAGTTCGGGGACGAGCCGCCCGCCCACGTACCCGGTGGCGCCGGTCACCAGGCAGGTGAGCGGCGCTCCGCCGTGCTGTGTCTCGTCTCCTGAAGGCACCGGGACTCGCTCTCTGTAACGGGGGCGGCCCCGGGTGTGCCCCGCGCCGTACGCCGGGCCCGAGGGCACCGCTGTGGCGGGGCGTACGGCGGTGTCCCCGGTTCGAGGACGGCCGCGCGGCACCCCTGATGCCGATGATGCGCGGCCGTCCGCCTCAGCGCACCACGGCGCGTTCCACCAGGAGGCGTACCGCCGCGGCGATCGACTCGGCGTCGATGCCCGCCAGGTGGAGCTGTTCCTCGGGGCTCGCCGAGGCCGGCATGTTCCGCACCCCGAGCCTGACCAGGCGCGGCGCGGGGCGGCCGTCGGCGAAGGCCTCGGCCACCGCGTCCCCGATGCCGCCCTCGACGCGGTGGTCCTCGACGGTGACGAGGCATCCCGTCTCCTCGGCCGCGGTCCGCAGGGTGTCCGCGTCGACCGGCTTCACCGAGTACAGGTCGATGACGCGCACCGCGATGCCCTCCTGGCCGAGGAGTTCGCCCGCGCTCAGCGCCTCGTGGACCGTGACGCCCGCCGCCACGATCGTCACGCGGTCCTGGTCGGTGGAGCGCAGCACCTTGGAGCCGCCGGGACGGAACTCCTCCTCGGGGCCGTAGATGACCGGGGCGTCGCCCCGGCCGGTGCGCAGATAGCGCACTCCGCTCAACTCGGCCATGGCGGCGACCAGTTGGGCGGTCTGGTTGGCGTCGCACGGATAGAGGACGGTGCTGCCGTGCACGGACCGGAACATCGCCAGGTCCTCGAGGCCCATCTGCGAGGGGCCGTCCTGGCCGATGGAGACACCCGCGTGCGAGCCGACGAGGTTGATGTCGGCCCGGCTGACGGCGGCCATCCGCACGAAGTCGTGGGCGCGGGTCAGGAAGGCCGCGAACGACGAGGCGAAGGGCACGTAGCCCCGGGTCTGGAAGCCCACCGCGGCCGCGACGAGCTGCTGCTCGGCGATGTAGCACTCGAAGTACCGCTCGGGGTGGTCCTTGGCGAAGAACTCGGTCCGGGTGGAGTCCCCGACCTCGCCGTCGAGGGCCACCACGTCCTCGCGCGCCGAGCCGAGTGCGGCCAGCGCCTGCCCATAGGCGTCGCGCGTGGCCACCGAGCCCCCGAGCTCGAAGCGCGGGAGTTCCAGATGGCCGTTGTCGGCCTTGCGCCGGGACGGGGCGGTGGGCGGCGCGGTGACCTCGACGCGGACGAAGCGCGGGCCGCCGAGTTCCTCGATGGCGGCGTCCGCGTCCGGCAGCGGCTTGCCGTGCTGGCCCTCCTGGTCCTCGACCTGGGCCACGCCCCGGCCCTTGCGGGTGCGGGCGATGATGGCGGTGGGCTGTCCGAGCGTGGCCGTCGCCTCGGCGAACGCGGCGTCCACCGCCTCGACATCGTGTCCGTCGATCTCGATCGTGTGCCAGCCGAAGGCCTTGAGGCGGCGGGCGTATGCGTCGAGGTCCCAGCCGTGCCGGGTCGGGCCGCGCTGGCCGAGGCGGTTCACGTCGACGATCAGCGTCAGATTGTCGAGGTGTTCGTACGCCGCGTGCTCGGCGGCCTCCCACACCGAACCCTCGGCCATCTCGCTGTCGCCCGACAGCACCCACACCCGGAACGGGTCCTGTTCGAGCCGCTTGCCCGCGAGCGCCATGCCCACCCCGACGGGCAGGCCCTGCCCGAGCGAGCCCGTCGCCACGTCCACCCAAGGCAGTCGCGGGGTGGGGTGGCCTTCCAGGAGGCTGTCGCGGCGGCGGAAGGTCAGCAACTGCTCGTCGTCGACGACGCCCACCGCCCGGTACATCGCGTACAGCAGCGGGGAGGCGTGGCCCTTGGAGAAGATGAGCCGGTCGTTCCCGGGGTGGTCGGGCCGGTCGAAGTCGTAGCGCAGATGGCGGGCGAGCAGGACCGCCGCCAGATCGGCGGCGGACATCGAGGAGGTGGGGTGGCCCGAGTTCGCCGCGGCGGCCGCGCGCACCGCGTCCACCCTCAACTGCTGTCCCAGGTCGGCGAGTTCGCGTGCGGATTCGCGTCGCATGTCACTCCTTGCGTTCGACGGCCCGGCGGGCCGGTCGGTGCGGGCGGTCGGTGATGTCCGGGGCGAGGGCGGCCTCATGGCCCGGGCGCACCTCCTGGGTCCACCCGGATCGGCGGCCCTCCTGACGTCGGGTATCCCCGGGTCTCCGGGCCAAACGGTCACATACTGTCGTCAACCGGGAGCCTTCCCTGGGATCATCCGACCCTCGCCACGCCCGCGTCGGATCACCCGAGTGGTGGCCGCCGTCCGGGAGGATCGGTCCAGCCGGTGTCCTGCGCCCGTCGCGGGCCGTACGCCGCCCGTCCGACGCATCACGTACGCCTTGAGGAGCCGACCAAGTGACCGTGTCCGTAGTGCTGTTCACGTCAGATCTGCGGTTGCACGACAACCCGGTGCTGTCCGCCGCCGTGCGCGGCTCCGACGCGGTGGTGCCGCTGTTCGTGGACGACGACGGGGTGCGGGCGGCCGGATTCGACGCGCCCAACCGGCAGGCCTTCTTGGCCGACTGCCTCACCGATCTCGACAGCGGGCTGCGGGCGCGCGGCGGCCACCTGGTCGTCCGGAGCGGCGATGTCGTGGCCGAGGTGTGCGCCGTGGTGTCCGCGACCGGGGCACGGCAGGTGCACCTGGCGGGCGGCGTGAGCCAGTACGCGGCACGGCGCGAGGGACGGCTGCGGGCGGCGCTCGACGAGATCGGCTGTGCGCTGTCGGTCCATGACGCCGTGGTGACCGCGCTGGCGCCGGGGGCCGTCACCCCCGCGGACCGGGACCACTACACCGTCTTCACGCCGTATCTGCGGCGCTGGTCCGAAGCGGGCGTACGCGAGGTGGTGGCGGCGCCCCGGAAGATCGCGACGCCCGATGTCGCGCCCGGCACCCTGCCCCGGCGCGCCGATGTGGGCGGGGTGTCGCCGGGTCTGATGGCAGGCGGTGAGACGGAGGGCAGGAAACGCCTTCGGCAGTGGCTCTCCGGCGGCATCGCCGGATACGAGGAGGGCCACGACGATCTGGCGGGCGACGCCACCTCCCGCCTCTCGCCGTTCCTCCACTTCGGCGCCCTGTCCGCCGTGGAACTGATCCACGCGGCACGGCGCGAGGGCTCCCCGGGGGCGCAGGCGTTCGTACGGCAGCTCGCGTGGCGGGACTTCCACCACCAGGTGCTCGCGGCACGGCCCGCGTCGGCGCACCAGGACTACCGTCCGCGCGGCGACCGGTGGCGCGACGACGAGCGGGAGATCGCCGCGTGGCGCGCGGGCCGCACCGGCTATCCGCTGGTGGACGCGGCGATGCGGCAGCTCGCGCACGAGGGGTGGATGCACAACCGGGGCCGGATGCTGGTGGCCAGCTTCCTCACCAAGACGCTGTACGCCGACTGGCGGACCGGCGCCCGCCACTTCCTCGACCTCCTGGTCGACGGCGACCTCGCCAACAACCAGCTCAACTGGCAGTGGATGGCGGGGACCGGCACCGACACCCGCCCCAACCGGGTGCTCAACCCGGTGGTCCAGGGCAAGCGCTTCGATCCGCTCGGCACCTATGTGGGCCGCTGGGTGCCCGAACTCGCGGGCCTGGCGCGCGGGGTCGTCCACGAGCCGTGGAAGCTGAAGCCGGCGGAGCGGGCGGCCCTCGACTACCCCGAGCCGATCGTGGACCTCGCCGAGGGCCGGGCCCGTTTCGAGCGCGCCCGCGGGGTCTGACCGACGGCGCCGGGTGGCTCAGGTCACACGCATGGAGCGGCGGCGCCGGGGCACTCGAACGTCAAGCCCCCCTCAGGGCCCCACAGGGCCAGGCGTCCCCCCGACCTGGCCCGGGCTTGCGGCCCCGCCGTCCCTCCCCCCGGACGCGCGGGGCCGCTTCGTGTCCGCCCGCCGACGGCCGCCCGTACGCGGCCGCCGGGGCCGGCGAGCCGGGCCCGAGGCGCCGGACGGGAGGCTTTGGCCCGATGCGCTGGAGTTGCCGGAGCCGGACCCGCACGGACTGACGACCGCCCGGCCCGGCTAGCGCACGGTGACCCCGATGAGACAGGTGTCGTCGTCGGTGTCCGCGTTGGTGTAGCGCAGCAGATGGTCGAGCTGGTCCTCCAGATACCCCTCGCGCCCCAACTGGCGTGGTGTGCGGGCGACTTGGAGCAGGTTCTCCAGGGAGTCCTGCACCGACCGGTCCCGGCG
Organism: Streptomyces sp. ASQP_92; assembly: GCF_025399895.1. Taxonomy (GTDB): domain Bacteria; phylum Actinomycetota; class Actinomycetes; order Streptomycetales; family Streptomycetaceae; genus Streptomyces. The sequence goes on from NZ_JAODUA010000014.1 coordinate 6,255, forward strand.
CTCGATCAGCCCGTCCGTGTACATCAACAGGGTGTCGCCGGTCTCCAGCTTGGTGTGGCCCTCCTCGTACGTGGCCTGCCCGACGGCCCCCAGGAGGATGCCGCCGAGCTTGGGCAGCGTCGCCGCCTTGCCCCCGCGCATCAGGACGGGCGGCAGATGGCCGGCCCTGGCCCAGCGCAGTTCGCGCGAGCCCGGATCGTAGAGACCGCACACCGCGGTGGCCGTGACGTTGTCGGTGAGGTGGTGGGTGACGGTGTTGAGCCACGCCAGGAGCTGGGCGGGACCGGCTCCGGTGGTGGCGAGCCCGCGCAGCGCGTTGCGCAGCGCGACCATGCCGGTCGCCGCCTCGATGCCGTGTCCCGCCACGTCGCCCACGCACAGCAGCACCTGGCCCGAGGGAAGCGCCACGGCGTCGTACCAGTCGCCGCCGACGAGGTGGTCCTTCTCGGCGGGCCGGTAGCGCACGGCGACGCTGAGGTTGTGCAGGTCCACGGGCCCATGGCTGGGCGGCATGATCGCGTGCTGCAACTGGAGGGCCAGCCGGTTGCGTTCGGCCGTCTCCTGCTGGCTCTGGGCGAGCTGGTCCCGGGTGGCCGCGAGCGCGACCTCGGTCCAGTGCTGGGCAGAGACGTCCTGGTAGGCGCCGCGCACCGCGGTGACCCGGGCGTTGTCGTCCAGCACGGGCTCGGCGACCACCCGGATGTGCCGGGCCACGCTGTCGGCGCGCTGGAGCCGGAAGGCGGTGGAGGCGGGCCGCTGGTGGTGGAGCAGGGAGCGCAGGAACCGGCCGATGGAGTGGGCGTCGTCCGGGTGGACGTGCGCGGCCAGATGCTCCAGGGGGATCGGTTCGGCGGTGGGCAGCAGGCCGTGGAGCTCGAAGAGGGTCTCGTTCCAGGCGATGTCGCCGGTGAGGAAGTTCTCCTCGAACCCGCCGATCCGGCCCAGGCGTTGGGCGTGCTGCAACAGGCTGGCGACCTTCGGTGTGCCGTCGTCCAGACGCAGCACCACGACCACGTGGTTGCCCTGGCGGCTGATGCTGACCTGGGCCTGGGTGGTCAGCGAGATGGTGTCGACCACGGCCGCGAGCCGCATGCGCTCGGCGCGGAAGGGCTCGCCGGTGGCGAGGACGTGCTCCACCTTCTCGAAGAGTCCGCCGGGCTCGGCCGCGAGCGGGTACGCGTCGAGGAGCAGGGCGCCCGCGATCACGTTGCGGGGCCGGCCGGCGAAGTCGACGAAGCTCGAATTGACGTGCCGGATCAGGAAGTCGGCAGGGGTGTCCGCCGTGTCGAGGAGCGGCTGGAGCACCAGACAGGGGTCGTTGAGCCCGTCGGTGAGGTCGAGCAGTTCGGTGAGCCGGGGGTCGACGGGCTCCTTGGACCGGGAGTCGTCGGCGGCGGAGTGGCTCTCCAGGGCGATCGCGCACAGTTCGGCCAGCACCTGCACCTGGCGCTCGATGGACTGGGACTGCTCGGGGAGCCGGCCGGGCCAGCAGATTTCGAGTACGCCGATGATGCGGCCACCGGCGCCGGCCGGTACCGCGACCCGGCCGCCGCCCACCTCGCGCAGCCCGATCGAGGGCAGCGCCGCCTCGGCGAGCATGTCGTAACTCACGGTCGCACGTTCGTCGAGGGCGCGCCGGGCCGGGGTGGGTACGCCGGGCGGCACATGGCGCCAGCGGGCCGGCTCCTCCTCCGTGAACCCGGCGCTGCCGGCCAGGGACAGGGACTGGTCGGCGTGGGCGGCCCAGATGGCCACGGCGACCGCGCCCAGCGGCGCCAGGGCGTGCTGAAGGATGGACTGCGCCACGGACTGCGCGTCGCCGGCCGCGATGGCGCCCGCCTCGGCGCTGCGCAGGCGCAGGCCGACGGAGGCCCTGGCCGGCTGGACGGCGTCGGTGACGAAGTCCCGGGCCACGTCGGCGATCTTGTCCCGGGTCGCCTGGTTGACGAGGTCGGCGGCCAGTTCGAGCGTGGACATGCCGGACTGCTCGGCCAGGCTTTCCAGTTGGGCCGCGGCTTCGACGGGGCTGCAACTCAGACGCTCGACGAGGATGCCGCATGCCAGGTCGACCAGGGCGCGCCCGTCGGCCTCGGCCTGGGCGCGCTGGAGCTGCTCCTGCAAGCGGCGGACGCTGTCCGCGAGGCGGCCCACGGCGCCCGCGCCCTCGGCCGGATCGGCGCTCGTCGCCACGGTGGCACCCGTCGCCAGGTCGACAGCTGTCGCCGGGCCGGGCCCGTCCGCGGGGGCCGCGCCGGGCGCCGCCGTCTGGGCCGGCAGGGAACGGCCCGCCTTCAGAGGGCTGCCGCTCCCGTGCTCGTCCCCGGTGTGTTGGGGCTTGGACACAAGCGCTCCTTGGGAGGTGGACTGTCGTTGACGTGGTGGCCGGACGGGATCAGGCGTTCAACTGCCGCTTGATCCGTGCGACCAGCTCGTGCGCGTCCACGGGCTTGGTGACGTAGTCGCTCGCTCCGGAGGCCAGACTCTTCTCCCGGTCACCGATCATCGCCTTGGCGGTCACGGCGATGATCGGAAGGTCGACGTGTTCGGGCATGGCCCGGATGACCGCAGTGGCCGTGTACCCGTCCATCTCCGGCATCATCACATCCATCAGGATGAGATCGATCGCGGGGTGCGCGGCCAGGGTGTCGATGGCGATCTTGCCGTTCTCGGCCTGGAGGACCGTCACGCCGTGCAGTTCGAGGATGCCGGTGATGGCGTACAGGTTGCGGTCGTCGTCGTCCACGACCAGCACGGTGCGCCCGGCCAGCGAGGAGTCGACGTCGTGGCTCACCGCGACCGGCTCGTCGGCCCGGACCAGCGGCAGCACGTCCCCGGGCTGGTCGGCGCTCAGGTGCAGGGCGATGCGCTCGCGCAGTTCGTCGAGGCTGGAGATCAGCTCCAGCGGCTGGGAGGCGGCGCGCTTCTGGAGGATCTGCTCCTGCTCGGTGCCGAGCCGGCGGTTGTTGTGGGCCAGCACCGGCACCCCGCGCAGCGCGGCGTCCCGTCCCATCTCCTCCAGGAACCGCAGTGCCGCGTCGTCCGGCAGGTCCAGCTCCAGGACCACGCAGTGGCAGGGCATCTCGGCGAGCGCCGCCGCCGCTTCGTTCACGCCGACCGCCGCGGTGATCTCCACCGGGCCCCGCGGGTCCCCGAGGTCGGGGTGGGCGGCCAGATCGCCCACGGCGCTCTCCGCGACCAGCGAGAGCAGTCCGCGCGAGCGCTCCTCGACGACCAGCAGCCGCTTGGGCTGGACGATCTCCGGGGCCGGGGCGGCCGCGCCGTGCGGCTCGGGCTCGGCGGCCACCTCCTCCTGCGGCACGACGGCCGGAAGGGCCGGGCGCCCGGCGGGAGCGTTGAGGTCGGCGTAGTCGGGCCGGGCGACCGGCAGGTAGAAGGTGAAGGTGCTGCCCTGGCCGAGCACGCTCTCGGCGGTGATCGCGCCGCCGAGCAGGAAGGCGATCTCCCGGCTGATCGACAGGCCGAGGCCGGTGCCTCCGTACTTGCGGCTCGTCGTGCCGTCGGCCTGCTGGAAGGCGCCGAAGACGGTTTCCAGGTGCTGCGGCGCGATGCCGATACCGGTGTCCATCACATGGAAGGCGATCACCGGGCCGCCGCGCCGGGCGGCATCCGGGGCGAGGTGCTCGTCGAGCAGTTCGATCCGCAGCTCCACCCCGCCCTTCTCGGTGAACTTGACGGCGTTGGAGAGCAGGTTGCGCAGCACCTGGCGCAGCCGGTAGTCGTCGGTGAGCAGTTCGGCCGGCAGCGCCTCGGCGGCGCTCACGGTGAACGACAGGCTCTTCTGGCTGGTCACCGGGCGGAAGGTGGCCTCGATGTACTCGAGGAGCTTGCGCAGCGAGATCCGCTCGGGGCTGACGTCCATCTTGCCCGCCTCGACCTTGGACAGGTCGAGGATGTCGTTGATGAGCTGGAGCAGGTCGGAGCCGGCGGAGTGGATGATGCCGGCGTACTCGACCTGCTTGGGGGTGAGGTTGCGGCTCGGGTTCTGGGCGAGCAACTGGGCGAGGATGAGCAGGCTGTTGAGCGGGGTGCGCAGCTCGTGGCTCATGTTGGCCAGGAACTCGGACTTGTACTTGGAGGCGAGGGAGAGCTGGTGGGCCCGGTCCTCCAGCTCCTGGCGGGCCTGCTCGATCTCCAGGTTCTTGGTCTCGATGTCGCGGTTCTGCGCGACGAGCAGTTCGGCCTTCTCCTCCAACTCGGCGTTGGAGGACTGGAGTTCCTCCTGCCGGGCCTGCAACTCCTGGGAGCGGGTCTGGAGTTCGGCGGTCAGTCGCTGCGACTCGCCGAGCAGCTCGTCGGTACGCGCGTTGGCGATGATGGTGTTGACGTTGACACCGATGGCTTCCATGAGCTGTTCCAGGAAGTCGCGGTGGGTCGGCGTGAAGGCGTGCACGGTGGCGAGCTCGATGACACCGAGCACCTGCTCCTCGACCACGATGGGCAGCACCATCAGGCTGACCGGCTCGGTGCTGCCCAGGCCCGAGGAGACCGAGACGTAGTCGGCGGGCAGGTCGTCCACGGCGATGGTGCGCCTGCTGCGGGCCGCCTGGCCGACGAAGGACTGGCCGAGCTTGAAGCGGGCGCCGAGGGTGGCGTCCGGCCGGGCGTAGGAGCCGATGAGGTTGAGGTAGACCCCGTCCGGGGTCTCCTCGGCGAGGTAGAAGGCGCCGTACTGGGCGGAGACCAGGGGGCTGAGCTCGTCCATGATGAGTTCGGCGACGACCGCGAGGTCGCGGCGGCCCTGCATCAGGCCGGAGATCCGGGCCAGGTTGGACTTGAGCCAGTCCTGTTCCTCGTTGGCGCGGGTGGTCTCGCGCAGCGACTCCACCATGAAGTTGATGTTGTCCTTGAGGTCGGCGACCTCTCCGGAGGCGTCCACGGTGATCGACCGGGTGAGGTCGCCCTCGGCGACGGCGCCGGTGACCTCGGCGATGGCGCGGACCTGGCGGGTCAGGTTGCCGGCCAGTTCGTTGACGTTCTCGGTGAGCCGCTTCCAGGTGCCGGAGACGCCTTCGACCTCGGCCTGCCCGCCGAGCCGGCCCTCGCTGCCGACCTCGCGGGCGACTCGGGTGACTTCGGCGGCGAACGACGAGAGCTGGTCGACCATCGTGTTGATGGTGGTCTTGAGCTCCAGGATCTCGCCGCGCGCGTCCACGTCGATCTTGCGGGTCAGATCGCCCTGGGCGACGGCGGTGGTGACCTGCGCGATGTTGCGTACCTGACTGGTCAGGTTGTGCGCCATGAAGTTGACGTTGTCGGTGAGGTCCTTCCAGGTCCCCGCGACGTTCGGCACGCGGGCCTGGCCGCCGAGGGTGCCCTCGGTGCCGACCTCGCGGGCGACCCGGGTCACCTCGTCGGCGAACGCGGAGAGGGTGTCGACCATCGTGTTGATGACACCGGCGAGGGCGGCGACCTCGCCCTTGGCCTCGACGTTGATCTTCTGCGACAGGTCGCCCTTGGCGACCGCGGTGGCGACCTGGGCGATCGAGCGGACCTGCCCGGTCAGGTTGGACGCCATCACGTTGACGTTGTCGGTGAGGTCCTTCCAGGTGCCCGAGACGCCCCGGACCGTGGCCTGGCCGCCGAGGTTGCCCTCGGTGCCGACCTCGCGCGCCACGCGGGTCACCTCGTCGGCGAAGGCGCCGAGCTGGTCGACCATCGTGTTGATGGTCTCCTTCAGCTCCAGGATCTCGCCCCGCGCGTCCACCCGGATCTTCTGCGAGAGATCGCCCTTGGCGACCGCCGTCGTCACCTCGGCGATGGACCGGACCTGCGCGGTCAGGTTGTCGGCCATGACGTTGACCGACTCGGTCAGGTCCCGCCAGGTGCCGGACACGTCACGGACGTCGGCCTGCCCGCCGAGGCGGCCCTCGGTGCCGACCTCGCGGGCGACGCGGGTGACCTCCCCGGCGAACGACGAGAGCTGGTCGACCATCGTGTTGATGGTCTCCTTCAGCTCCAGGACCTCACCGCGGGCGGTGACCGTGATCTTCTGCGAGAGGTCGCCCTTGGCCACGGCGGTGGCCACCTGCGCGATGGAACGGACCTGTGCGGTGAGGTTGCCGGCCATGCCGTTCACGGAGTCCGTCAGGTCGCGCCACGTGCCCGAGACGCCCTTGACGTCGGCCTGGCCGCCGAGGATGCCCTCGGTGCCGACCTCGCGCGCCATACGGGTCACCTCGTCGGCGAACGCGGAGAGCTGGTCGACCATGGTGTTGACGGTGTTCTTCAGCTCCAGGATCTCGCCCCGGGCATCGACGGTGATCTTCTGCGAGAGATCACCCCGGGCGACCGCCGTCGTCACCTGGGCGATGTTGCGGACCTGGTCGGTGAGGTTGCCCGCCATGAAGTTGACCGAATCGGTCAGATCCCGCCAGGTGCCGCCCACGCCGGGCACCTGCGCCTGGCCGCCCAGGCGCCCCTCGCTGCCCACCTCGCGAGCGACGCGGGTCACCTCGTCGGCGAAGGCGGACAGCTGGTCCACCATGGTGTTGACGGTGTTCTTCAGCTCCAGGATCTCGCCGCGGGCGGCCACGTCGATCTTCTGCGAGAGGTCGCCCTGCGCGACCGCGGTGGCCACCTGGGCGATGTCGCGGACCTGGCTGGTGAGGTTGCCCGCCATCGCGTTGACGGAGTCGGTCAGGTCCTTCCACGTACCGGAGACACCCGGCACCTCGGCCTGCCCACCGAGCCGTCCGTCGGTGCCGACCTCACGGGCGACGCGGGTCACCTCGGAGGTGAACAGCGAAAGCTGGTCGACCATCCCGTTGAAGACGACGGCGATCTCACCGAGCAGGCCGTCCGCCTCGCCGGGCAGGCGCGTGCCGAAGTCGCCGTCGCGCACCGCGGTCAGACCCGCGAGCAGCTGACGCAGCTCCGATTCGCCGGCCTGAGCGGAACCGGATGTTCCCGCGGTCCGCTGCTGCGCAACAGTGGGTTTCGTCGAGCCAGCCATGGAACTTCGCCTCCGTCATACCCCAGGCCAACGGCCCACCATTCTCGCCCCATCGGCGCCTGCCACCTTCATGGACCCTCACGAGATCCACACGGCGGGTACACGCGCCGCCGAGGAGGTTATCCCACCGCTTCCCCCACCCGGGCCCCGCTGGGGCGCTGCCGTGACCAGGCACACTCTGGGCGATTGTCGGCCGGGCCCGCTAGGCTCATCAGCGTTCCGTGCCCATGTCGACGCCTCGAAGGGAGGCCACGTGCCCACATCCCGTGGCCCCGCGCCGGTCGCCGAGGGTGAACACTCCTTCTTCGCGTACGACGACGACACCGAGTGGGCGGACGTGGTGCTGCGTTCCGTCCACGCCGGTCTGGGCAGCGGCCGCCGGGTCCTGTGCGACGTCGACGCCAAGCCGGCGGGTGCCGTCCTCGATGTTCTGAGGCGCGGCGGCATAGACGTGGCCGCGGCCCAGGAGGGCGGACGGCTGAGGGTCGCCGGCTCGGACGGTTTCTTCCGCCGGAATCTGCCCTTCGATCCGGACCGGGTGATCCCCCTGGTGCGTGCCGCGTGCACGGAGGCCCTCGCCGACGGGTTCGCCGGTCTGACGGTGCTCGAGGACAAGTCCTGGTGCGCCCGGGAGCTCCCCGGCGCGGAGCGGTTGCTGGAGTACGAGCTGCGCCTGGACCGCGAGGTCTACGCGGATCTGCCGGTGACGGGCCTGTGCATGTTCGACCGCCGCGTCGTACCCGCGCGTCTGGCGGGGCTCCTGAGTGGCGCACACCACAGCGCCGCGCCCGCGACGGCGCGGCTCGCGCCGCCGCCGTTCACGGTCAGCGCGCTGCCCGACGGCGTGGGGGTCCGGCTCAGCGGAAGCGCCGATCTCGACAGCCGGCCGGACCTGGGCGCCGCCCTGGCCGCGATCACCGGGATCCCGGGCCAGACGGTCCGGCTCGACCTTTCCCACGCGACGTTCATCGACGCGCAGGCGGTCGCCGCCCTCGTCGAGGCGACGCACCACCTGCGCCGCCAGGGGCGACGCCTGATGCTCCAGAACCCGCCCTACTCACTGCGCCGGGTCGCGCAGCTGTTTCCGGACGAGTGTGGCGCGTTGGAGGTGCCCGTATGACCGACACCATCACCACGCGCCCCGAGGCGGAGACGTTCATCCATCCCGCCCTCTTCTACCGGGACCTGGACGAGTACGTGCGCGAGACGGGCGGCTTCGTCCGGGGCGCTCTCGCCGCCGACGAGCCGGTCTTCGTCGCCGTTCCGACGTCGCGTCTCGATGCCCTGCGCCAGGAGCTCGGCGCGGACGCGAGCGCCGTGGACTTCGCCGACATGACCGAGCTCGGCCGCAACCCGGGCCGTATCCTCGCCGCCCTCCAGGGCTTCGCCGACCGGCACCCGGGCCGGGCGGCCCGGATCATAGGCGAACCGATCTGGGCGGGCCGCTCCCAGGCGGAGATCCTCGAGGCCACCCGGCACGAGGCGCTGATCAACACCGCGTTCCACGAGCGCGGGGCCACGATTCTCTGTCCGTACGACACGAGCCGTCTGCCCTCCGCCGTGATCGCCGACGCGCGGCGCACCCACCCCACGCTGATCGAGGACAGCCAGAGCCTGTCCAGTCCCGCCTATACCGACGCCGAGGTCGTCTGCGCGGACTGCGACCTTCCGCTGCCCGAGCCCGACGCGGCCGAGGTGTGCCTGGAGTACGCGGCCGGTGACCTCGGCGAGGTCCGTGAGCAGGCGGACGCCTGGGCGCGGCGGATGGATCTGGATCCGGCGCGCCGCGGTGACCTCGTCATCGCCATCAGCGAGGCGGCCGCCAACTCCGTCGCCCACGGCGGCGGAAGCGGCACCCTGCGCCTGTGGTGCACCGGTTCCGGCACGGCGATCGCGGAGGTGCGCGACGGCGGCCGGCTGAGCGATCCACTGGCGGGGCGCCGCCGCCCCGCGCTGGCCTCCAGCAACGGTGGTCGCGGCCTGTGGATGATCCACCAGCTCTGCGACCTCGTCGAGGTCCGGGCCCTGGAGACCGGCCTCACCCTGCGTCTGCACGTCTCGTCCGCACGCGTCTGAGGCCCTGAGCCCCTCATCGGCCCGTGCGCCCGCGCGCACCCGCACCGCCCGTCCGGGACCCGTCGTACCCGGCCGCGGCGCGTTCGCCACCCCTGCCCCGCCTCCTCCTCGCACCCCACGGGAAATCTCCCGTCCGCCCCGCATCAACAGACTTCTGCGGGGCACCTGTCGATCACGGTGTACGCACCGTGACGACTCAAATGGACGTCGTGGAGAAAGCGAGGAACGCTGGTGGAGGATCCGGAATCCTCGATTCCTACGGCAAGCACTTCGTCGACCGACTCAGCGAGGCCCGCCATGGCACGGTTGATCACCCCCGACGCGCCCCCGGCCCGGTTCGCCGCCGGGGACCGGCTGTGGCGGTTCCCCGGTGTGTACGCCCCGCAGGACGACACCCGGCTGCTCGCCGACACGCTGCGCCGCGAGGGATCCCTGGCCGGAATGAACGTGCTGGACATCGGGACCGGCAGCGGCGCCCTGGCCCTGTGCGCGGCCCATCTGGGGGCGCGGGTGACCGCCCTGGACGTCGCCCGCCGGGCGGTGTGGAGCACCCGGATCAACGCCTGGCGCGCGGGCCTCTCCGTCGACGCCCGCCGCGGCAGCGTCGAGGACCTCGCCGGGGAGCGCTTCGACCTGATTCTCAGCAACCCTCCCTATGTGCCCGCCCCGCACCCCGCGCCGCCCGGCCGGGGCGCCGCGCGGGCCTGGGACGCCGGTGTCGACGGCCGCCATGTACTGGACCGGCTGTGCAGGACCGCGCCCGCCCTGCTGGGCCCGCACGGTGTGTTCCTGGTGGTCCAGTCCGCCCTGAGCGGCACCGAGGCCACGGTGAACATGCTGGAGGCGGCCGGTATGCGGGCCAAGGTGGCCGACCGGACGCTCATCCCCTACGGCCCGGTCCTGCGCTCCCGCCTGGACTGGCTGCGGGACCGGCGCCTGGTCGGTCCGCACGACACGATGGAGGAGCTGGTGGTGATCCGTGCCGAACACACCTGACCAGCTCGCTCCCGAGACCACGGCCCGGCGCGTCACGGTCGACCCGGGCGGCCCGGTCCTGATCGAGGGGCCCGTCGAGGTGACGGCGGCCGATGGGACGGTCGCCCGCTCGGACCGCTTCGTGGTCGCCGTCTGCACGTGCCGGCGCACCCGCACACCCCCCTGGTGCGACACCAGCCACCGCCGCCGCTCCCGCCCCTCCGAGGCCCCGAAGGACTCGCCGTGACCGCCCTGCCCACCCCCCGCGGCCCCCTGTCGCACGCCGTGATCGCCGCTCTGGCCGACGGCCCGGGCGAAGGGCTGCCGGACGCCGGTGCCGTCGGCGACGCCGACCCGTACGGCGATGACGCCCAACTCGCCCTGTACGCGCTGTATGAACTGCACTACCGCGGCTTCGAGGGCGTACCGGACGACCGCGAATGGGACCCGGCCCTGCTCACCGTGCGCCGCGAGTTGGAGCGCTCCTTCCTGTCCGCGCTGCGGGCCGACACACCCGGTGGCCGTACCGCGCAAGAGGCGCTCGACGAGCTGCTCGTGGAGCCCGTCGAGCAGACGGGCGTCAGCCACCACCTCGCCCGCGACGGGGAGTTGTGGCAGATGCGGGAGTACGTGATGCTGCGCTCGCTCTACCACCTCAAGGAAGCCGACCCCCATCTATGGGTCGTGCCCCGGCTGCGGGGGCGCGCCAAGGCGGGCATGGTGGCCATCGAGTACGACGAGTTCGGCGGGGGCCGCGCCGACCGCATCCACTCCCAGCTCTTCGCGAACCTCATGGCCGACCTGGGACTGAACACCGACTACGGCCACTACCTCGACGAGGCACCCGCCGAAGCCCTGGTGACGGTCAACCTCATGTCGCTGTTCGGGCTGCAGCGAGCCCTGCGCGGCGCCCTGATCGGTCACTTCGCGGCCGTGGAGATCACCTCCTCCCCCGGTTCGCGCCGGCTCGCCGCCGCGATGAGCCGTCTGGAGGCGGGCCCGGCCGCCGAACACTTCTACGCCGAGCACGTCGAGGCCGACGCGGTGCACGAACAGGTGGTCCGGCACGAGGTGGTGGCCGGTCTCCTCGCCGACGAACCCTTCCTGGACGCCGATGTCGCCTTCGGCGCGGACGCCACCGGCTTCGTCGAGGACCGTCTGGCCAGGCACCTTCTCGCCGCCTGGGAAGAGGGGCGCTCGGCCCTGCGTGAGGGCCGCACCGTCGCGGCCGCGGGTCCCCGGTAACCCGGCCGACGCGCCGCGGCTCCGGGCGGAACACGCGCGCGTCGAGCGGAAACTGACGATCCGTCAGGAGCGGTAGCGGTACGAGGCCACGCGGGAGCGGGCCTCCTGCTCGGTCAGCCCCAGCGCATGCCCCACCGATTCCCAGGACACCTCGTCGGCCCGGGTGTGGAACGCGGCCACCATGCCGATGCGACCGCTGAGGCGCTCCAGGGCGGCCACCACGCGCAGCGCGGCGAGCGGGGCGTCGTCGGCAAGGGTGCTCAGGCGGGTGTCCAACTGGGCGACCAGATCGTCCAGTTCGACCGGGACGGGCACGGTGCGCGCCTCGACGTGCCGGATGTGGTTCTGCCAGTCGGCGTAGGGGCCGGGGACGACGGTGTCGTACGGCCGCTCGTCGTCCACCTGGGACCAGTCGACCGGGTGGAGGCCGCTGCCGCGCCAGCCGCAGGAGCACACTCCGCGCAGATGGGTGGCGAGCGGGGCGCTCAGGGTGCCGTCGTAGAGCCACCAGTCACTGGATGTACAGCCGAAGGAACCGCTGCCGGCGTCGAGGTACATCGGTTCGGGCTCGCTGCCGTCGGCCAGGACCGCACCCGCGCGGCCCTCGTGCGATGCCCCGAACTCATCGCTCTGCCACTCCATGGCACTCCTCCCCGGCGCGGCCGCGGTGCGGCCCGCCCCCCACCGAGGATGCCCGAACCATCGCGCGACAACCGGCGAACGGCCGGTCCCGTCCCGCCAGGGTTCCGTCAGGACGACGGAACCCTGGCGGGACGGGCACGGACCTGATGGTCCATCAGATGCCGTACTCGGCCGATGCCTTGGGGGCGTCCGCGCCGGTCAGTTCACCAGGGCCGCGAAGGTGCCGGCCTCGTACGCACCTCCCTGCTGATGCAGGATCACGGCGAGGCGGTTGGCCGCGTTGATCAGGGCGATCAGGGACACGAGGGCGGCGATCTGGTCGTCGTCGTAGTGCTCGCGCACCCGGGCCCAGGTCTCGTCGGACACGCCCTGGTGGGCGTCGGCGAGCCGGGTGCCCTCCTCGCTCAGTGCGAGCGCGGCGCGCTCCGCCTCGGTGAACACGGTGGACTCCCGCCAGGCGGCCACCAGATGGAGGCGTACCGCACTCTCGCCCGCGGCCGCGGCCTCCTTGGTGTGCAGGTCGATGCACCACCCGCAGCCGTTGATCTGGCTCGCCCGCAGCGCCACCAGCTCCTGCGTGGACTTCGCCAGCGTCGACTGCTGGATCACCAGGCCGGCGTTGGCGAACCGCTTGGCGAACTTCGCGCCGAGCTCGTTCTCGAACAGGTTGAACCGAGCGTCCATGACGTCGTCCTCACTCATCGTCGTTGGTGGTGCGGGTCGTTGTGTGCCGTTCGCGCCGTGCGCCGAACGAACACAAGACGCCGCCCGGCCGCCCGCTGTGACAGACCGACGATGTGACGCAGGCCACCGCCGAGGGATGTCACAGAGCGGCGGGGGCCGGCGTCTTGTGGGCGTGACACCCTCGGCAGCCAACAGGCAGGAGCGGCCCGTGACGAACGAGTGCAGCGGAGTTCCGCAGGACAGGACGACCGGGCGCCCGCTCGGTGGCGGGCCCCCGGACCCCGCCACCGAAGCGTTCGTCGCCCATCGCAATCTGCTGTTCACCGTGGCGTACGAGATGCTCGGTTCGGCCGCCGACGCGGAGGACGTCCTCCAGGAGACCTGGCTGCGCTGGGCCGGCGTCGACCTCGGCGCGGTGCGGGACCGGCGCGCCTATCTGGTCCGGATCACCACACGACAGGCTCTGGCCCGGCTGCGGACACTCGGTCGCCGCAAGGAGTCCTACGTCGGCACCTGGCTGCCCGAGCCGCTGCTCACCGCCCCGGACGTGGCCGACGACGTCGAACTCGCCGACAGCGTCTCGATGGCGATGCTCCTGGTGATGGAGACGCTCGCGCCGACCGAGCGCGCGGTGTTCGTGCTGCGCGAGGTGTTCGGCCTCGAATACGAGGAGATCGCCGGCGCCGTCGGCAAGAGCCGGGCCGCGGTCCGTCAGATCGCCCACCGGGCCCGGGCCCATGTAGCGGCGCGCCGGCCACGCGGAAGCGTCTCGCCCGGCGAGACCCGGGTCGTGCTCGACGCGTTCCGGCGGGCGGCGACCACCGGCGATCTGCGCGGCCTCCTGGACGTCCTCGCGCCGGACGTCGTCTTCATGGGCGACGGCGGCGGCATCAAGCAGGCCATCCTGCGGCCCGTCCGGGGGTCCGACAAGGTGGCCCGCCTGCTCATCGGCGGTCTCGGCAAAGCCACCGCGGCCTCGCTGCGCCCCACCCGGGTGAACGGCCACCCCGCGCTCGTCCTCCACCTCGACGGCGAGGTCGACACCGTGGTGGCGGTCCGCATCGAGGAGGGCCGCATCAGCGGGCTCTACGCCGTACGCAACCCCGAGAAGCTCGCGTACATGCGAGACGAGACCGTCCTGAGCCGCCGCGCATGACCGCGAGAGCCCAACTGTGCCGCGGTGGGCGCGCGTTACAGCTCGCCCCGGGCCATCCGGATCAGCCGGTCCAGGACCTTGCCGCCACTGACGCGCAGCCCGTCGTGCTCCCACTCGCTGGTCACCCAGGTCCGCAGTCCGCGTACCGCGTCGGCGGTGGCCAGGGAGTCGGCGGTGTCGACGTACATGTCGTCGTGGTAGACGGCGGCGACCACCGGCACCTCATTGGCCGCCAGGACGTCGGGGGCGTAGAGGTCCGGCCAGTCCGTGCGGTGGGCCAGCAGGTCGGCGGTCTCCCGCAGCGGGCGCAGCGACGGATCGGTCTCGAACATCCACGGGTAGATCATCTCACCGGTGAGCCGGACCGGGGAGCCGTCCGCGAGCGCCTTGGCGGCGTCGAACTCGGGGAACTCCGAGCGCACCCGCTCGGCGGCCCAGCCGGTCGGGCCCGGGTCCACCGAGCGCTGCCCGTAGATGGATTCGTGCAGTACGGCGTAGAGGGGGGCGTCCGCGAAGGAGAGCTTGGCCTGGACGCCGGCCAGGAAGGTGTCGGAGAGTTCGGGCCCCGCGCCGCCGTCGATCCAGGCGTCCTCCAGGAGGTAGTGCAGCAGGTCGGAGCCGTTGCCGGTGCCGAGCATCAGGCCGAGCGCCTGGAAGGCCTCGACCGTCAGCCGCCCGCCGCCCGGCAGCGCGGCCGGGGGCGCGAGCAGGTGCTCGGCGATCCGCCGCACGGCCGCCACGTCCTGCGGGTAGCGCGCGTAGTGGGCGGTGTTCTTGCGGGCGACGCGCGGATAGGCGGCCCGGTACACGTCCGCGGCGCTGCTGCGCAGGCCCGCCAGGCCGCCGGTGATCAGCGCCTCGCGGAGTCCCTCGGGGGCGAGGGAGAGATAGGTGAGCGTGCAGAAGCCGCCGAAGCTCTGCCCGAGCAGGCTCCACCGGCCCCCTTCGCCGAGCAGTGCGCGCCGGATCAGCTCGGCGTCGCGGACGATCGAGTCGGCGCGGAAGTGGGAGAGGTACTCGGCCTGCGCGGCGGCCGCCCCGCGCGACGGCAGGCTCTGCCGGGTGGCGGGCGTCGAACGTCCGGTCCCGCGCTGGTCCAGGAGCAGCACCCGGTAGTCCTCAAGCGCCCGGTCGAGCCAGGTGTCCCGGCCCACCGGCCGCGCCGCCCGTCCGCCGGGACCGCCCTGGAGGAAGAGCAGCCACGGGAGTTCGGAGCCCTCCTTGCCGGTCGCGACCACCTCACGGGCGTAGACCTCGATGCGCTCGCCCTCGGGGGCGCCGTGGTCCAGCGGAACCTGGAAGAAGTGGTCGGTCAGGACGACGCCCGGCTGTCGGATCACGACGGTCATGGGACTCCTCGGTCGGTACGGGGTGCGGCGGGTACGCGCACAGGGTGCTGCTCGGTGGAGCGCGGTGCACCTGAATGATCTCCCGGGCCCACCCGGCCCCCGCAAGGGGCGAGAGGCCCCCACCGGGGCGTCCCGTCCCGAAACGTGCGGGCAGGCCGTGCGACCCTCGCGCCCGCCGGTGGTGTACGAAGGCCTACGTGAACGAAGAGATTCCGCCGGCCACCGTCCGCGTGTTCATAGCGCTGGCCCCGCCCGACGACGCGAAGGACGAGCTGGAGCGAGCGCTGCGGCCCGCGTACGAGGCGTATCCGGGGCTGCGCTGGAACCGCATCGAGGACTGGCACATCACCCTGGCCTTCCTGGGCGAGCTCCCGGCCGACACCGCTCCCCTGCTGCGACAGCCGCTGGCGGAGCTCGCGGCCGCGCGCGGACCCCTGCGCCTTGCGCTGCGCGGCGGCGGGCACTTCGACGAGCGGGTCCTGTGGAGCGGGATCGACGGGGACGTCGAAGGGCTGCACCGGCTGACCGCCGAGGTCCGCGACGTGGTCAGGGACTGCGGTGTCGTCTTCGAGGACCGGCCCCTGCGCCCCCATCTGACCCTGGCGCGGGCCCGCCGTGCCGAGCCCACCGGTGTCAAGGAAACAGCCGCCGAGCTGGCCGGGTTCACCGGCCGTACGTGGACGACGGAGCGCCTGCATCTGGTCGCGAGCAACATCGGCCGGGGTCCCGGCCCCATCCACTACCGCGACATCGCGGCATGGGAGTTCACCGGCGATCACGCGGGCCGCTGACACGGATCCGGCCGCACCTGGGCCGGCCACCGCTCCCCCGGGCGCTTCGGCGCCGGGGCCGGCGCCGCCAACCTCCGCTCCCCTTGCGATACTTCGGCGATGGACGGGCACCTGCCGCTGTGGCGCAATACGACGCACGACTGGGCGAACACGGTCGACGCCGACCACCTCGCCGCGATCCGCCGGGACCCGGCCGCGTTCGCCCCGGGCGGCAGGCGGCAGTTGATCCTCGAAGTCGTCGCCTACGCGGCCGACGAAGCGGAGTCCCGGGGGGCGGGGCGGTGCGCCGTCACCCTGAACGCCGATGGCTCGGTGTGCGTGGCGGACGACGGCAGGGGCACCGACACCCGCTTCGACGCCGAGGGCCGCCCCGTCAAGAAGCCGGTCATGGCGACGAAGGACCTCCGCTTCTTCGACCACCCGGACGCCGAGGCCCTCCCCGGCGGCCATCCTCGACGCGGTATGTCCGTCGTCGCGGCGCTCAGCGAGTGGCTCGTCCACACCAATCGCCGCGCGGACGGTGCGTGGTCCCAGCGCTACGCGTACGGCGTGCCCACCACCGGCCTGCGCCCGGTCGAGGGCGACGGCACGACGGGGACGACCGTTCATTTCCACGCCACTCAACTACCCTGCTCAGGCGGTGAGTTGGCGTCGGACGAGCTCGCCCGGCTCGTCTCCTCGTGGCCGCGTCTCACGGCCGAGGTCCATGACCGCCGACTCGGCTGACCGGCGCCGCTGCCTGGGTGTGACGCACCCGGGCACAGCCGTCCCTCGCCGTCCTACGCTGGGCGCATGACCGACAACGACCTGGGCGACTTCCTGCGTGCGCGCCGTGCCAGCGTGCGGCCCGAGCACGTCGGGATGGTGAGCCACGGGACGCGCAGGGTGCCGGGGCTGCGCCGCGAGGAGCTGGCCGTGCTGGCCGGGGTGAACGCGGATTACTGCGCCCGTCTGGAGCAGGGCCGCGAACGCAACCCCTCGCCCCAGGTCCTCAGGGCGCTCGGCCACGCCCTGCGACTCGATCCCGAGGCCAGGGCGCATCTCTTCCGGCTGGCCGGGGCCGTCCCCGAGGGCGATCGCCGCCCCGCCCCGGCAGGGGTGAGCCCGACGCTGCGCCGGCTGATGGACGGCTACCCGCACACTCCGGCGTTCGTGATCAACCGCACGCTCGACGTGCTGGCCGCCAACGCCCTGACGGACGCCCTGTATTCACCCTTCGAGACCGTGGACAACCTGGCCCGCATGGCCTTCCTCGATCCGGCCGCGCGGCGCTTCTACCCGCTGTGGGACCGGACGGCCGAGGCGACCGTCGCCAACCTGCGCGAGGCCGCCGGTTTTGAGCCGAGCGGCCCGCGCCTGCGCGAGCTCGTCACGCTGCTCGGCGAGCGGAGCCCCGAGTTCGCCCGGCTGTGGACCGCCCATGCGGTGCGCGGCAAGGCCCGGGACGCCAAGCGGCTCCACCACCCCGAGGTGGGCGCGCTGAGCCTCACCTACCACGCGTTCGACGTCCGGGACGCCCCCGGCCAGCAGCTGATCATCTACCACGCCGAACCGCGCTCCCCCAGCGCCGACGCCCTCGGCCTGCTCGGCTCGATGCACGCCACGGCCCGGCCGGGCAGCGCGAGGAGCTGACGGCGGCCATGGGTACGGGCGCCCTCGCTCCCGGGTTCAGCGAGCCCCGAGCAGATGGTCCATGGCGAGCTGGTCCAGGTGCTCGAAGGCCATGCCCCGGGCTCCGGCCGCTTCGGCGTCGAAGTCCTCGAAGGCGGTGTGGTCGGCGAGGAGCGCGGCGAGGCCATCCTCGGCGGTGGGCCGGGCCAGGTCGTCCAGCCGGGCCGCACGCAGCGCCTCGCGCACCTCGGGGTCGGCACGGAAGGCGGCCGAACGCTCTTTCAGGATCAGGTAGTTGCGCATGTTGCCGGCCGCCGACGCCCATACGCCGTCCATGTCCTCGGTGCGCGGCGGCTTGAAGTCGAAGTGCCGGGGGCCCGTGTAGTCGGAGCTTTCGAGCAGGTCCACCAGCCAGAAGGCGTCGCGCAGATTGCCCGATCCGAAGCGCAGGTCCTGGTCGTACTTGATGCCGGACTGACCGTTGAGGTCGATGTGGAAGAGCTTGCCCGCCCACAGCGCCTGGGCGATGCCGTGGGTGAAGTTGAGACCGGCCATCTGCTCGTGCCCGGTCTCGGGGTTCACGCCGAACAGTTCGGGCCGCTCCAGCCGCTCGATGAAGGCGAGGGCGTGGCCGACGGTGGGCAGCAGGATGTCGCCGCGCGGCTCGTTGGGCTTGGGCTCGATGGCGAAGCGCAGGTCGTAGCCCTGTTCGGTGACGTACTGGCCGAGCAGGTCGAAGGCCTCCTTCATCCGGTCCAGGGCTGCGCGGACGTCCTTGGCGGCACCGGACTCGGCGCCCTCCCGGCCGCCCCACGCGACATAGGTGTGGGCGCCCAGCTCCACGGCGAGGTCGATGTTGCGCACCGTCTTGCGCAGGGCGTACCGCCGGATGTCGCGGTCGTTGGCCGTGAACGCGCCGTCCTTGAAGACCGGGTGCGTGAAGAGGTTGGTGGTGGCCATGGGCACGACCAGACCGGTGGCGTCGAGCGCCTGCCGGAACCGCTTGATGTGCGACTCGCGCTCGGTGTCGCGGGCGCCGTAGGGGATCAGGTCGTCGTCGTGGAAGGTGACGCCGTACGCACCGAGGTCCGCGAGGCGCCGGACGGACTCGACCGGGTCGAGAGCGGGACGGGTCGCGTCGCCGAAGGGGTCGCGCCCCTGCCAGCCCACGGTCCACAACCCGAAGGTGAACTTGTCCTCGGGGGTCGGGGTGAAGCGTTCCGTCATCCTCTTCGCCGCCTTGTCGCGAAAGCGTCCGACGCACGTCGGAGCTATTTGTTTTCTTCCTTACCAAATACTGCACGATCGTCATCGCTTCCGTAACCCCGGGCGTTCGCCTAATTTGGGTGCTGCATTTGTTCCTGGCACGGTCAAATGACCCATGCCCCCCTCAGACCCGCCCTCGCCCCGCAAGAGAGGTGTCCGGATGCCGTACAGCCCGGTCGTCATCGGCGTGGACAGCTCCACCCAGTCCACCAAGGCCCTGTTCGTCGACGCCGCCGACGGAAGGACCCTCGCCGTCGGCCGCTCCCCGCACCGCGTCGACGGCTCGGCCGGGGCCCGCGAGACCGACCCCGAGCAGTGGTGGCAGGCGCTGCGGGAGGCCGTCGCGATGGGACTGAAGGAGTCCGGCGTCCCGGCGTCCGCCGTCGCCGGGATCGCGGTCGCCGGGCAGCAGCACGGCCTGGTCGCGCTTGGGCCGGACCGGCGTCCGCTGCGCCCGGCCCTGCTGTGGAACGACACCCGCTCCGCGCCGCAGGCCGCCGCCCTCGTCGCGGCACTCGGCGGCCCGCACGCCTGGACCGACCGCACCGGCTCGGTGCCGGTCGCCGCGGTGACCGCCGCCAAGTGGCAGTGGCTGCGCGAGAACGAGCCCGCAACGGCCGCCCGGTGCACGGCGGTTCGCCTCCCCCACGACTTCCTCACCGAACGGCTCACCGGCACCGCGGTCACCGACCCGGGCGACGCCTCGGGCACCGGCTGGTACTCCACCGCGACGGGCGCGTACGACCCCGACATCCTCCAACTGCTCGGCCTGACAGCGCAGTTGCTGCCCACCGTGGCGCCGACCGGCGGCACCCGGGTGGGTACCCTCACGGCGGGGGCCGCCGACGCGCTCGGGCTGTCGCCCACCGTCGTCGTGGCGGCCGGCACCGGCGACAACATGAGCGCGGCCGTCGGCCTCGGACTCGGCGGAGCCGGGCTCCTGGACCATCCCGTCCTCAGCCTCGGCACCTCCGGCACGGTCTTCGCCGCGACCCGCACCCGCCCCGCCACCCCCGCGCTCAGCGGGTTCGCCGCGACCGACGGCAGCCATCTCCCGCTGGCCTGCACCCTGAACTGCACGCTCGCCGTCGACCGCGTCGCCGCCCTGCTCGGCCTCGACCGCGACGACGCCGAGCCCGGCGGCGAAGCCGTCCTGCTCCCCTATCTGGACGGCGAGCGCACGCCCGATCTGCCGACCGCGTCGGGGCTGCTCACCGGCCTGCGGCACACCACCACCTCGCGCCAGCTCCTGGGCGCCGCCTACGAGGGCGCCGCCGTGACCGTACTGCGCGCCCTGGACGAGGTGCTGCGGGCCTGCGGTCTCGATCCGGCCTCGCCCGCCGCCGCCGAGCGGCCGCTGCGCCTGATCGGGGGCGGCGCCCGGGGCCGCACTTGGGTCGAGACGGTACGGCGCCTGTCCGGGCGGCCCGTCATCCTCCCGGCCGGCACGGAGCTGGTGGCCGTCGGCGCGGCCGCGCTCGCCGCGTCAGCCGTCTCCGGCACCGATCCGGTCACCCTCGCCCGCGCCTGGGGGGCCGGCGACGACCCCGAACTTCCGCCTGTGGAAAGGGACTTGGCGACGTGGGAGCGCGTCGGCGCGGTGATCGAGAGCGCGGCACCCGCACTGTTCGGCCGGGGCGAGGTCACGGACCCGGGCGTCGGCTGATCCACTCACCCCCGGCCATCGTCTCGACAGGTTGTCCGAAACTCGCACCATTACAGAACGTCACAGAGGTGAGTTTCCCAGATCATCAGGGAATGAGGACTACCAGGGGGTTTGTCGATCGGCCCCGCTTCGCGGCCTCTCCACAGGTCACGGAGAGTGAGAAATTCCGGATGTCGGGCGGTATCCGGGGACCGGGAACGTACCGGCGAACAAGAGACGGGCAGGCGCGACGTGAGCGCTGACGAATTCCCCTTCTGGCTGCGGACTCGCACCGTGGGCGGCACCATCATCATCGAACTGCACGGCGAGCTGGACATGCTCGCCCACCGCGAACTCGGCCCGCGCGTCCATGCGTTGGTCCATCCGGCCGCCGCCGATGTCGTCCTGGACCTGCGCGCGGTGACCTTCCTCGACGCCGGAGGCATCCGGCTGCTCCTGGCGGTACGCGAACACGTGGCGCAACGCGGCGGCGTCCTGCGGCTGATACGCGGCACACCCCGGGTGTCCCACATCCTGAGGATCGTCCGCCTGGACACCTCCTTCACGGTGCTCGACACCCTGCCGCGCGCCCTGGCCGAGGGGCCGGCGGCGGCCGACGACAGAAGAACACCGACCTGACCAGCGGGCCGCCGGATCCCGCCGGCCCCGCAAGGAGCCGACTCAGCTGGGCGGCCGCACTACTTCTCCTGGAGGGCCCGCACCAGTGCGGCGGCCAGGTGCGCGCGCCCGGCCATGGCGTCGACCACCACGTACTCGTGGTCGGCATGGGCACCGCCCCCGACGGCGCCGAGGCCGTCGAGCGTCGGCACCCCGAGGGCCGCAGTGAAGTTGCCGTCGCTGCCGCCGCCGACCGCCACGCCCTCGATGCCGGGAGCCAGCCGCCGGGCGAGCGTGAAGAGCTCGGCCGACGCCGACTCGGGCATGGGCGGCCGACCGATCCCGCCCTCGACCGTGATCTCGGCCTCGTCGAGATACGGGGTCAGCGCGGCGAAGGCCGCCTCGACCCTGGCCTGCTCATCCGCCGACTCGACGCGGACATCGACCACGATGCTCGCCCGCGCGGGCACCACGTTGTCGAGGGTCCCCGCGGCGGCGACCGTCGGTGTGACGGTCGTGCCGACCTCGGGGCGTCCCAGAGCGGCGATGGCGAGCACCTGATGGGCCGCCTCCACCAGGGCGTTGACCCCTGCCGCCGGTTCGAGCCCGGCGTGCGAGGCGCGGCCCGTGATGGAGACCTGGAACGTCCCGCATCCCTTGCGGCCGGTCTTCAGACCGCCCCCGTCGGCGGCGCCCTCGAAGACCAGCACCGCGCCACAGGCCAGGGCCCGCTCCTCGATGAGGGCGCGCGAGGCGTGCGAGCCGACCTCTTCGTCGGCGGTCACCAGGATCTCCACGCCCGACAGGTCGTCCAGGGCCGCCAGTCCGTGCACGGCCTGCACCAGACCGCCCAGCATGTCGAAGACGCCGGGGCCCGTCGCGTGCCCGGCCTCCACCTTGAACGGGCGGCGCTCCAGGGTGCCGAGCGGGAACACCGTGTCGTGGTGTCCGAGGACGAGGACCCGGGGGTCGCCGCCGCCCGACCAGTGGACGTGCGGGCCGGCCGGGCTGTCGACGAGGACGGCGTGCCCGCCGAGCCGGCGCTCGACGACGGCGGCGACGGTCTTGGCCGATGCCGTCAGGGCGTCGCGGTCGCGCGAGGGCGACTCGACCTCGACGAGTGTCCTGAGGTCCTCGATCATCGCGTCCACGCTCACCGGAACAGCCTTGTGCGTCGTCATGCGGCCAGGTTAGTGGGGCCCCACCGACCCCTCCCCGGCAGGTTCCGGCCCGCCTCTCCGCGCGTACCCCACCGCCACGGCCGCGTGTCCTGGCACGATCACGACGTACCCCGTCCCGAAAGGACAACAGGGACATGCCGATAGCGGCGCACAGTGGGTACCCGAACCTGTAGACCCCCACGATCACCAGGCAGAGGTGAGTGATGTGACCGCACCCGAGGACCGCACCCCGTCCGAGAAGCGAGCCACCCAGCAGGGCCGGGAGGCGCTGGTCGGTGTCCGGCCCCGCGGCGATGTCGACCTGGCGCTCAAGTACCTGACCACGCGGTCCGACGCCTCGGCCCAGCTCGCCCTGGGGGTGGCCGCCGCCTACCGCTGGGCCCTCGGCCTCGCCGCCCAGGCCCCGGTGACCGGGTCCTCCGCCCGCCACACACCGGATCTGCGCCTGCTCACCGCCGAGGTGGACGCGGCGGTCGTCCAGCTGGAGGACCCCACCACCCAGCCGGGCGCCCGGGACTTCACCCGCGGGGTGCACGAGGCCCTGGCCTGGGTGTGCGGCTACAGCGACACCAGGATCTGAGGGCCGCCGGGCCGCGCACCCGCGCCACGGTTCAGGACGTATCGGTGCGCGAGAAGACGTGCTCGTCGAGGATCAGACCGATCGCGACGGCGGCCGGGATGGCGACCAGCGCCCCGACGATGCCGAGCAGCGCCCCGCCGAGCAGGACGCCCACGACCGTCACCAGGGGATGGACGTCCACGGCGAACTTCATCACGCGCGGCACGATCAGATAGTCCTCGGCGATCCGGAAGGCGACGTAGAAGCCCGCGGTCGCCAGGGCCACGGGCAGGGACACCGAGAGGGCCACCAGGCTCACGACCAGCCCGCCGATCGTCGTGCCGACGATGGGGATCAGGTCCATCAGGGCGATGAACACCCCGAGGGCCGCGGGGTAGGGGACATCGGTGGCGATGCACCAGATGAAGGTGGCCAGGCCCGCGATCACCGAGGTGAGGACGTTGCCGAGCATGTAGCGGCCCACCCGATTGAGGATCTCGTCCGTGACGTCACGGGCGTGCGGGCGCTTGCTGGCCGCGACGAAGCGCAGGCAGAAGGTCTTCAGCGAGGGCAGGAAGGCCATCACATAGATCGTCACGACGATGACGACGGCGGCCGAGGTCACCGCGCCCACCACCACCCGCCCGGCCCCGAGCAGTCCACCGGCGACACCTGCCGCCCCGCCGCCCGAGAACTGCTCCTTGACCTTCTCCAGGACGTGGTAACGGTCCTCGAACCTGCCGAGCGCCGAGTCGTGGTTCCGCAACTCCTTCAGCCAGCCGGGCACCGCCTTGATCAGTGCGTCGACCTCGTCCGTGACCGGTGGAACGACCAGCGCGAGGAACCCCGCGAAGCACGCGAGGAGCACGACCAGGACCACGAGGACCGACCAGCCGCGGCGGACCCGGTGCCGGGTGAGCCAGGCGACGACCGGTTCGAGGGCGATCGCGATGAACGCGGCCAGGAGCAGCAGGGTGAGGAGGTTGCCCACCTCCAGGACGGTCTGGACGGTCAGCCAGGCCAGGGTCGCGCCGAGGCCGAGCCCGAAGCCGACAGCGACCCAGGATCTGCCGCCGGCCACGCCGCGGGCGCCGGGCGTGCGTCTGCCCTTCGCCGCGGGCTCGACGGAGGAGATACGGGCGGGCTCGGGGCCGCCCTCGCCGTCAGGCCGGGAGGACGTCATCACGGCCCCCGGTCCGTAGCGGCGCGGATGAGGCGCAGGCGAGCGAACGATGCATCCTGCCAGTACCTCTCTTCGAGGCCGGGACGGAATCCGCCCACGGGGTGGCCGCCCCGTGCGGCACGGCGGCAACGAGCGCCGGAACCGGCCTCTTCCAGCTCCGACCCGAGCCAGGTATCCCGGCCCGGGCCTTGTATGCCGGTGCGTGCAGCCGCCATCCGGATGAGGAGTCGTTGGCCCGGCACATGACGGGTACTGGTTGGCCGCGCGGGGACCTGCCCCCCCGGGGTGCTCCCCCGCGGCGTCGGCAGCGCGCCTCCGGAGTCTCAACTCCCTTGGCCCGCAAGCCTTTGCCCTCACATGGGGTCGATGCCGCCGCTTTCGCCCGTCA
Source organism: Streptomyces sp. ASQP_92 (assembly GCF_025399895.1). Taxonomy (GTDB): domain Bacteria; phylum Actinomycetota; class Actinomycetes; order Streptomycetales; family Streptomycetaceae; genus Streptomyces. Next base: position 30,597 of record NZ_JAODUA010000014.1, read on the forward strand.
TCCTGCTCTGCTCCTGGAGACGACGGGCCTTCTCCTTCAAACGCTGGCGCTCCGCCGGGTCCTCGGCGCGCTCCGCCGCCTGCTCCAGCTGCTCCGCCTTCTGCCGCATCTGCTGGACCCGGGCACCGAACTCGTCTGCGACGCTCATGATCACTCCTGGGAAATCGGGGGATGGATCGGGGGATACAGATGCCTCCAGAAGAACAGCGGTCCGCCACCCTCGCATCCCGGATCGTCACACGGTGTCATCGCGCGGGGCGGCCCGGGCCCAAGCGTCCGAAGTCGTACGAGACCGTGTGTCAGGTCCGCCGCGCAGGGGGTAGGCGCACGTCATGACCAGTTTCGCTGCTTCGCAGACCCTCGCTGCGGCCTCCACGTCCTGGCTGTTCACGGGCGTGGGCGTCGTCATCGTCGCCGTACTGATCGGGGCCTTCTGGTTCGGGAGCCGCCGCGCCACCCGTAAGCCGATGCCTCCGCAGGAGCCGCAGCCCCGGGCGAATTCCTGGCAGCCGCCCGAGGCGTCCCAGGGTTCGGACCGCACCGACCCGGACCACCGCGTATAGCGGCCCCTCCCCCGCCCGGCGGTCCTGATGTCGCGGTCCGTGACGTGCGGGAGTCAACTGACGGATGGGCCACGGCCCACGCGCGAGGCGGCGCCCAGCCGTACTCGCCCGGTCCGCGCCGAACCGGACGGGCCGGGACACCGAAGACGAGGAGAGACACCATGCCGGCAGGTTCGAGCCCCAAGCGGGAGCGCCAGTACGAGCACATCAAGGAGAGCGCCGAGGACCGCGGCGCCTCGGCCAAGCGCGCCAAGGAGATCGCCGCGCGGACGGTCAACAAGGAACGCGCCCGCTCCGGCGAGTCCAAGACCGCGAGCAAGACCTCGACGCGGGACAAGAAGTCGGCGTACGAGCGCGGCGGCGAGCGTTCCCACAGCGGTTCGCAGGGGCCGACGAAGGACCAGCTCTACGAGGAGGCCAAGAAGCGCAACATCGACGGCCGCTCGACGATGAACAAGCAGGAACTGCGCAAGGCCCTGGGGCGCTGAGGGGACCTCAGCCGCCCGCGGTCTGCGAGTGGGCCGCGCGGCCGGAGAGGTCGCTGAGCCGGAGCGGGTCGACCGGCGGGTCCGCGAGGACCACGCGCCGGTCGGCCCGGCCGCCGGTCGTGACGTGGAGCAGTTCCCCGGGCTCCATCAGGCGCCAGTCGGGGTGCTCGTCCATGGGCTCGCTGGCGACGACGGTCGCCGGGGCGTCGGCGAGGTCTCCGGAGTGGACGCGCATCCGGCCGCCGCTTCCGCTGTGGTCCAGATGGCGGGCGCCGTGCGGGCCGCCGGGCTCACGCTCCAGCACGTACAGCTCGTGCGTGTCGGGGTAGCGCAGGGCCCACAGCTCGTCAGGGGTGGTGAGCACGAAGTTGAGGGCGTAGACGGGCAGATGACCGGCGATCCAGCGCGTCGCGCGCTCGATGCCCGCCCCGATGTCTCCTCGTGCGTCCCGGATCTCGCGGGTGATCAGCGCGAACACCCGCTCGGTGTCCGTCTCCCCCGCCACCAGGGCCAGATCCGGCCCCAAGTGGGCTTCCAGGGCGGGCAGTCCCTCCACGACCCCGTTGTGCGCGAACAGCCGCCCGTCCTGCTGGAACGGGTGGGTGTTGGGAGCGGTGAGGCTGCCGGTCGAGGCGAGCCGGATGTGCGCGAGGAAGGTGGCCGAGCAGACCCGGCGGGCTTCGCGCGCGAAGTCGCGGTCGGCGTAGGCGGCATCGGGAGCCTTGCGGACCTGGGGCGTGCCGTCCGGGTCGAAGTAGCCGAGGCCGGTGCCGTCCGGGTCGCGGTGGCTCTGCGCCGCGAGGCTGTCGGGGGCGTCGAGCAGCCAGAAGGTGGCGTGGCTGCGGCGCGGGGCGCTGCTCAGTCCGAACAGACGGCACATCCTTGCCACCTCCATGCTGCGGCATCGGCCATGACCCGGCCCGGGCATCGTGCCGCGTCGCGGGTGCGAGCGCAACGCGGCTGAGGGCTATCCCCGCGTGTTGAGGGTGAAGGTGGCGCCGTCGGGGTCGCTCAGGCGGACCCAGGGTCCGGTGGGCGAGACGCCGTCGGCCAGCACGGTGGCGCCGTGCGCCCGCGCCTTCTCGGCGTCGGCGTGCGGGTCCGCGACGGTGAAGTGGGTGTGCCAGTGCGGCCGCAGACTCGGGTCGGGGGCGGCCTCCACCGCGCCCGAGGTGAGCCGGGCGACGACATGTCCGGCGTGGCGCAGGACGACCTCGTCGTGTTCGTAGCGCACATCGCAGCAGCCGGGCCGGTCGCACGCCCAGTCCAGGACCTCCCCGTAGAAGATCGCCGCGTCGAACGCGTCGCGGGTCTGCAACCGGGTCCACACCGGCGCGGTGTCCCGCCACTGTTCCCACTCGGGAACCAAAGGGCCCTGCCACAGGCCGAACACGGCGCCGTCCCGGTCGGCGGCCAGCGCCCCGCGCCCGGTGTGCAGCGCGACCGGGCCCACCGCCACCGTGCCGCCGCGCTCCCGGATGCGGCTCGCGGTGACGTCCGCGTCCTCCACCGCGAAGTACGGGGTCCACGCCACCGCCACCTGAAGTGCCGGGGCCAGCGCGCCGATTCCGGCGATCGGCACCCCGTCCGCGAGCGCGATCCGGAACTGTTCGCCCAGCGCCCCCGACCGGAACGTCCACCCCAGCACGGCACCGTAGAAGTCCTGCGTGGCGCGCAGGTCCCGGGCCATCAGGCTCACCCAGCACGGCGCCCCGAACACCGGTGCTCCGGAGCCGAGTCGGGCGGTGGAGTTCGTCGTGGGGGGCGTCAAGAAGGGCCTCGTTCCAGGAGGGGGCGACAGATACGGGTCGTGGACCATCCACTATCCCGCCGGCGGGCCGTCGCTGCCTCTCGGCGGGACGGCGGCGCGCGGCGCGGGGTCGATCGCCCCCAACCCACCGTGGCGCCCGGGGCGGGGGTGCTTCGTGTTGCGGATGCGGCCGTACGGGTCATGCTGGAGGAATCCGCGCTGTGCTCACCTGGCTACTTTTAGTAGCCCTTGCGTGGTTTGCGGACGCGGGAGTGGCCGGCGAGCCGCTCCCGCCGACAAGGGAGCCGTAAGTGGTCACCATCGACAGTCCCCGCCAGTACACCCTGAGCCTGCACGCGACGCCGGCCCGCATTCCGCAGGTCCGGCGCATCGTCGCCGCTCATCTGCGCCACTGGCGGTTGGAGAACATCCTTCAGCCCGTCAGCCTCGGCGTGTGCGAACTGCTCACCAATGTTCACCGCCATACCGAGGGTGACGGCAGTTGCGTCCTCGAACTGCGCTGGGCGCGTGGGCAGTTCGCCACTTCCGTCGCCGACGGCGACCCGCGACTGCCCCGCCTCCAGGGGCCCCAGCCGTTCGCGGAACGCGGTCGCGGCCTCGCCCTCGTCGCCCACCTCAGCGACAGCTGGGGCACCCACACCACGCCTGACGGCAAGGTCGTCTGGTTCACCCTGACCGCCCAGCCCCAGGCGATGCGCCCGCTGCGCCCCCTCCCCCCGACGCCCACCCTCAGCACGACGGTGAGCGCTCCGGTCCTGGTCGACTTCGACCTGCGGGCCCACGCGCACCCGCTGCGGACCGGGGCGCGCCTGCTCAGCGACGCCTGATGTCCGGCCCCGCCCCGCAGCGGAGGCCGCCCCTCCGTGCCGGGCGGGGGCGCCCCCCAGCGGATACGCTCGCCTCATGATCACCATGGGGGTCGAAGAAGAGTATGTGCTGGTCGACCCCGCCTCGGGCCGGCCCACGCCGCTGTCCGAGGAAGTGCGGGCGGCCGCCGGGCTCGGGCCGCTGGTGCAGGAGCGCGAGGTGCAGCCCGAACTGCTCCAGGCCCAGGTCGAGGTCGCCACACCGGTGTGTTCGACCCTGGACGAGGTGGGCGGCCATCTGCTGCGGCTGCGGCACGCACTCGGCACCGCCGCCGAGCGGTACGGCTGCCGGCTCGCTGCGACGGCGGCGGCCCCGGTGACCGGGGTCTCCCCCGCCCTGGTCACCCGGGAACCCCGGTACCAGGCGTTGCGCGTGCAGGCCCCCCAGTTGGTGGACGAGCAGTTCATCAACGGCATGCACGTCCACGTCGGGATGCCGGACCGGGAGGTCGGCGTGGCCGTCCTCAACCGGATCCGCGCCTGGCTGCCGACACTGCTCGCGATGTCGGCCAACTCCCCGCTCTGGCAGGGCCGGGACACCGGTTTCGCGAGCTGGCGCACCCTGGTCTTCAGCCGCTGGCCGGTCTGCGGCCTGCCGCCCCGGTTCTCCGGTGCCGGGGACTACGACCGGCGCATCAAGGCCCTGATCGAGTCCGGGGCCATCGCCGACACCGGCCAGCTCTACTGGCACGCGCGCCTGTCCGAGCGCTATCCCACCCTGGAAGTGCGGTGCCTGGACGTGCAGTTGAGGGCGGACGACGCGGTGATGTTCGCGGGCATCGTACGGGCGCTTGCGGCCACCGCCCTGCGCGAGCAGAAGAGCGGCGAGCCCGAGCCGCAGTGCCCGCCGGAACTCCTCCAGGCCTCGATCTGGCATGCCGCCCGCCATGGCCTCGGCGGCACCCTGATCGATGCGGCGGGGAGCCCGCGCACCGCCGGCGACACCCTGTGCCGGCTCAGCCGGCACATCGCTCAGGCCCTCGAAGCAGCCGGCGACGACCGGGAGGTCGGCGCCCTCATGCACCGCCTCCTGCGCCAGGGCAACGGCGCGGACCGCCAGCGCAAGGCGCTGGCCGACGGTGGGATGCCGGCCCTGCTGGACCTCATCACCACCGAGGCCACCGCCCCTTGAGCGCCCCGCCCCGTAACCGCTCGGGGCGGTTTCGGGCGGCGCCGGCGGCTGTTGGTCCCAACCCGTCCGGCGCCTTCGTTCCTTCGTACGCAAGGAACGTGCTTCCGAACTACCACGGGATGCCCAGAGGAAACCTCTGCCCCCTACATATAAAAGGCACCCCGCGCGGCGGGGTGCCTTTAGTCGGCCGCACGGCCCGGGGGGCCGCCGGGTCCGTCAGGAGGTGAGCTCGCCGACGAGGGCCTCGCCGAACGCCTTCAGGTCGTCCGGCTTGCGGCTGGTGATCAGGGTGTTGGGGCCCGACGTGCACACCTTGACCTGCTCGTCGACCCAGGTGCCGCCCGCGTTGGTGATGTCGGTGCGCAGGCTCGGCCAGGAGGTGAGGGTGCGCCCGCGCAGCACATCGGCCTCGACGAGCGTCCAGGGGGCGTGGCAGATGGCCGCGACGGGCTTGCCCAGGTCGAAGAAGCCCTTCACGAAGGCGACCGCGTCCTCGTCCATCCGCAGCGCGTCCGGGTTGGCGACACCGCCCGGCAGCACCAGGGCGTCGTAGTCGTCCGGGCGGGCCTCGCCGACGGTGCGGTCCACCGCGAAGGTGTCGGCCTTGTCGAGGTGGTTGAAGGCCTGGACGCGCCCCGACTCGGGGGAGACCAGTTCCGGGGTGTGGCCCGCGTCGGCCACGGCCTTCCACGGGTCGGTCAGCTCGACCTGCTCGATGCCTTCCTTCGCCACGAGAAATGCCACCTTCATGACGTCGCTCCTTTCATGTGCACCGCGCTGTTCGCGGTGGGGGTTCAGGTTGTGTCGCGGTACCGGCGCACCGCCCAGGCCGCCGTGGCCAGCGCGCCCAGGGCGGTGCCGGCGGCCAGCACGGGGTGGTGGGCCGTCATGGCCTGGTACGAGCGGGAGTGGGCCTGCTCGTCGAAGATGCCGTGCGCGCCGTGGTCCTCGTCCGGTGTCCGGTCCAGGGGCTGCCACAGATTGCCCCGGGAGGACTCCGGCGCCATCTCCTCGCGCTGCTGCGAGCCGTATCCGGTGCGGGCCAGATAGCGGTCGAGGAGCGCGGGCACGAAGCGGTTGGCCCACACGGTGGCGACCGTGGAGGCGCCGACGTAGTACTGCTTGCGCCGGGGGTGGTCGGCGGCGAACAGAACGGCCCGCGCGGCGACTTCGGGCTGGTAGATGGGTGGGACGGGTTGTGGATGCCCGGGTAGTCGCGAACGCACCCAGGAGAACTGGGGCGTGTTGACGGCCGGCATCTGGACGACAGTGATGCGTACATGGCTCTTGTTGTGGAGGAGTTCGGTGCGCACGGACGAGGTGAATCCGTTGACGGCGTGCTTGGCTCCGCAGTAGGCGGACTGCAGCGGAATGGATCGCTCCCCCAGCGCGGAGCCCACTTGCACGATGGTGCCCCGGTCGCGGGGAAGCATGCGCGCGAGTGCGGTACGCGTGCCGTGCACGAAGCCGAGGTAGCTCACGTCGGTGACGCGCCGGAACTCGTCCGCGGAGATCTCCGTGAAGGGCGCGAACACCGAGGTGAAGGCGACGTTGACCCAGACGTCGATGGGCCCGAAGGTCGCCTCGGCGGCTTCGGCGGCCTTCTCGACCTGCTCGGGGTCGGCTACATCGACCGGCAGCGCGAGGGCGCGCCCGCCCAGTTCCTCGACCTCCGCGGCGGCCGCGTCGAGCCCGGCCTCGCCCCGGGCCAGCAGGACGACATGGGCTCCGCGCTCGGCGAACAGGCGGGCGGTGGCACGGCCGATTCCGGCGCTCGCTCCGGTGATGACGACGGTCTCGGGCATGGCGTTCCTTTCGGGACACGACGGTGGGCGGCGTGCTCTCGCCACCGGATCAGGCGGTGCGGTGGGGTTCGGCGTCGGCGCTCCTGAGCGTCAGTCCGTGGCCCGGTGATCCATCGGCCCCAGGACTGATGTGACCCCCCTCGGGGTCCAACGTGCCGTCGAACCACCGGGATTCGAGGCGGACGTGGTCGTGGAACCACTCCAGATGGCGCAGGTTGGGCACGGCGGCAGCGGCCGCCGCGTGCGCGTGCGGGGCGCAGTGGCCGGAGATGTCCAGGCCGAACGCCTCGGCGAGGGCGGCAGCGCGCAGCCAGACGGTGAGGCCGCCGCAGCGGGTCGCGTCCGCCTGGAGGCAGTCGACGGCGCCGGCCCGCAGCATGTGCCCGAAGTAGGCCAGGGTGTAGCCGTACTCGCCGGCGGCCACGTCCACGGCGGTGGCGGATCTGACCCGGATGAGGCCGTCGAGGTCGTCCGAGGAGACGGGTTCCTCGAACCAGCGGACGTCGTGGTCGTCGAGGAAGCGGGCCACCCGCACGGCCTGTTTGACGGTGTAGCCGCCGTTCGCGTCGACGTACAGCTCGGTGGCGTCGCCGATGCTCGCGCGGGCCTTGGTGACGCGGTCCCGGTCGCGGTGCTCGGCGCGCCCCCACGACTCGCCGATCTTGATCTTGACGCGGGGGATGCCCTGCTCCTCGACCCAGTGCCGCAGCTGCCGTTCCTGGCGCCGGTCGTCATAGGTGGTGAAGCCGCCGCTCCCGTACACCGGCACCTGTGGGCGGGCCCGCCCGAGCAGCTGGGTCAGAGGGACGCCGAGGAGGCGGGCCTTGAGGTCCCACAGGGCGATGTCCACGGCGGAGATGGCGCCGGCCACCAGGCCCGGGCGCCCGTCGTTGCGCACGGCCCGGGTCATCGCCTCGTTCGCGCCCGGTACGTCCCAGGCGGAGCGGGCGGTGACGACGGGGGCCAGGTGGCCGCGGACGTACGCCGCCGTCTCGGGCGCCCCATAGGTGTAGCCGAGTCCGGTGGTGGTGCCGGAGCGGACATGGACCACCACCAGGGTGGTCTTGGCCCACTCCAGCGTGCCGTCGGCCTCGGGGGTGTCGGTGGCCAGGGTGTAGGCGGCCGCCTCGACCTCGTCGACCGAGGGCACGTCACCGGGCGCGGCGGGCCTCGTCACTCGTGGTCGCCGCCGTCCGGGTGGCGGTGGCGGGTGCCGGGGAGCATCTCCTGCACCTTGGCCTTCAGGCCCTGCCGGATCATGCCGGTGCGGTCGCTGTCGCCCTTGAGGACGGAGGCGGCCGCGGCCTCGATCTGGTCGAGCGAGGCGTGCGGGGGGATCGGCGGCACGGCCGGGTCGGTCCGGAAGTCCAGGACGAACGGCCGGGTCGCGGCCAGCGCCTGCCGCCACGCGCCCTCGACGTCGTCGGGCTTCTCCACGCGTACGCCGTCGAGGCCGATGGAGCGGGCGAAGTCGGCGTACGCGATGTCGGGCAGCGACTGGGAGGGCAGGAACTGGGGGGCGCCGGACATGGCGCGCATCTCCCAGGTGACCTGGTTGAGGTCCTGGTTGTTGAGGACCGCGACGATGAGCTGCGGGTTGCTCCAGTCCTGCCAGTACTTGGCCGCGGTGATCAGTTCGGCGAGCCCGTTCATCTGCATGGCCCCGTCGCCCACGATCGCGATGGCCGGGCGCTCGGGATGGGCGAACTTGGCGCCGATCACATAGGGGACGCCCGGCCCCATGGTGGCGAGCGTGCCCGACAGCGAACCGCGCATCGAGCCGCGCATCCGCAGATGGCGGGCGTACCAGTTGGCGGCGGAACCGGAGTCGGCGGCCAGGATCACGTCGTCGGGGAGCAGCGCGTCCAGGGCGTGCACCACGTACTCGGGGTTGATGGGTTCGGCGTCCACCGCGGCCCGCCGCTCCATCACCTCCCACCAGCGCGCGGTGTCCTTCTCGATCTTCTTGCGCCACTTGCCGTGCTTCTTGCGCGTCAGGAGCGGCAGGAGCCGCTTGAGGGTCTCGGCGGAGTCGCCGACGAGGTTGACCTCGAAGGGGTAGCGCAGGCCGATCATCTGCGGGTCGATGTCGATCTGCACCGCGCGGGCCTGGTCGAGTTCGGGCATGAACTGCGTGTAGGGGAAGCTCGATCCGATGACGAGCAGGGTGTCGCAGTCCTGCATCATCTCGTAGCTGGGCCGGGTGCCTAGCAGACCGATGGAGCCCGTCACATACGGCAGGTCGTCGGGCAGCGCGTCCTTGCCGAGGAGGGCCTTGGCCACGCCGGCGCCGAGCACGTCGGCGATCTGCTCGACCTCGACGCGGGCGCCGCGGGCACCCTGGCCGATGAGGATGGCGACCTTCTCGCCGGCGTTGAGCACCTCGGCGGCGCGGGCGATGTCGTCGTCCGCGGGGACGGGCGCGTAGGAGGCCATGCCGAGGCTGGAGGGCACCATCTTGAAGGCGTGCTGCGGCGGCGAGTAGTCGAGTTCCTGCACATCGGCGGGGATGATGACGGCGGTCACCGTGCGCTGGGCGCGTGCGATGCGCATCGCACGGTCGATGACGTTCGGGAGTTGCTCGGGGACGGTGACCATCTCGCAGTAGGCGCCGGCCACGTCCTTGTAGAGGCTCAGCAGGTCGACTTCCTGCTGGTAGGAGCCGCCCATGGCGCTGCGGTTGGTCTGGCCGACGATCGCGACGACCGGCACGTGGTCGAGCTTGGCGTCGTAGAGGCCGTTGAGCAGGTGGATGGCACCCGGTCCGGAGGTGGCCGCGCACACGCCGACCCGGCCGGAGAACTTGGCGTAGCCGACCGCTTCGAAGGCGGCCATCTCCTCGTGCCGGGCCTGCACGAAGACGGGCTTGTTCTCGGCGCGTCCCCAGGCGGCGAGCAGGCCGTTGATGCCGTCGCCGGGGTAGGCGAAGACGTGCTCGACGTCCCATTCGCGCAGCCGCTGAAGGACGTAGTCGGAGACTTTGATCGACACGGGAGGCAGCCTTCTTTCGTTTCGCTGGGGAGGGGGTCGCGGTAGTCCTCGGGGCTCACCCGCGCCGTCGTCGGGTCCAGGCGTAGAGACCGAGCGCGGCGCCGCCGAGCGCAAGACCGGCCGCCGTGGCGGCCCGGCGTGCGTCGGTGGCCGACGGTTCGGGGCGGTCGGCGAGCTTCTCCGGGTGGTCGGCGGGCAGCGGCCCGTCGAGCCCGAGCGCCAGCGCCTCGGCCAGGTGCAGGGCGCGGCGGCCGGTGCTGCCCTGCTCGATCTGGGTGCGGCAGCTGAATCCGTCGGCGACGACCAGGGTGCTGGGGGCGGCCGCGCGGACCGCCGGCAGCACGCCCAGTTCACCGATGTTCATGGACACCTCGTAATGGCCCTGCTCGAAACCGAAGTTGCCGGCCAGACCGCAGCAGCCCTCGTCCAGGACGTCGGCGTCCAGGCCCATGCGCCGCATCAGTTCGCGGTCGGCGTCGTCCTTGAGGACGGCGTGCTGGTGGCAGTGGGTCTGAACGAGAGCCGTGCGAGCCAGAGTTGGCGGTTCCCAGTCCTTCGGGGCCCGGTCGAGCAGGAACTCGGCGAGGGTCCGGAACTGGTGGGTGAGCCGCTGGACGTCCTCGTCCTGCGGCATCAGTTCGGGGGCGTCGGCGCGGAAGACGGCCGTGCACGACGGTTCGAGCCCGACGATGGGCGTGCCCGCCTCGATCCACGGACGCAGTACGTCCAGGGTATGGCGCAACACGCGCCGCGCGGTGGTGAGTTGACCGGTGGAGATCCAGGTGAGGCCGCAGCACACGGCCCGGGTGGGCACCGCGACACGGAATCCGGCGCTCTCCAGGACCCGTACCGCCGACTTGGCGACAGCGGGGTGGAAGTACGTGGAGAACGTGTCGGGCCACAGCACCACGGTCCGCTCGTCCGCCGGGTCCGGTTCGGGCAGACCGCGCGAGGACCACCACTGGACGAACGACTCCTCGGCGAAGGCCGGCGCCTCCCGCTCGGGTGCGACCCCGGCGATCCGCTTGCCGAGCCCGGCGACGTACGGCGCGTGCGCGAGGGCGTTGACGGCCCGGGGGGCGAGCCGGGACAGCCGGGCCCACAGGGGCAGCCAGCCCATCGAGTAATGCGCGGCCGGGCGCGGGCGGTGGGCGTAGTGGTGGGCGAGGAACTCGGCCTTGTAGGTGGCCATGTCGACACCGGTGGGGCAGTCGGACTTGCAGCCCTTGCAGGCCAGGCACAGGTCGAGGGCGTCGTTGACCTCGGTGGAGCGCCAGCCGCCGGTGACGGGTGAGTCGGTGTGCCCGCCCAGCATCTCGAACAGGAGCCGGGACCGGCCGCGCGTGGAGTGCTCCTCCTCGCCCGTGGCGCGGTAGGAGGGACACATGACGCCGCCGGAGTGGGTGCGGCAGTTGCCGATCCCCACGCAGCGCAGCACCGCTTCGTTGAAGGAGCCGTGGTCGTCCGGGTAGGCGAAGTGGGTGTCGTGCTCCTGGGGCCGCCAGCGTGGGCCGAGCCGCAGGTCCTCGTCGCTGCGGTACGGCCTGACGACCTTTCCCGGGTTCATCCGCTCCGCCGGGTCGAACAGCGCCTTGACCTCGCCGAAGGCGGCCACCAGCGGTTCGCCGAACATCCGGACCAGTAGTTCGCCCCGGCCCTGTCCGTCCCCGTGCTCCCCCGACAGCGAGCCACCGAAGGACGCCACCAAGTCGGCCGCGCGGAACAGGAATTGGCGGAAGGCGGCCACCCCTTCGGCGGTCTTCAGGCCGAACGGGATCCGGGTGTGGACGCAGCCCTGCCCGAAGTGCCCGTACAGGGACGGGTGGTCGTAGTCGAACTCCTCGAACAGCTTCTTCAGGGCCCGCAGGTAGTCGCCCAGGCGCTCCGGCGGTACGGCCGAGTCCTCCCAGCCTTCCCACGTCTCCCGTTCGTCGGGCGGCCGGGCGGTCACGCCGAGTCCGGCCTCGCGGGCCTTGAGCATCTCCTGCTCGCGCGTGGTGTCGTCGGAGAACGCCACGGACGCGTCCTTCTCGTCCCGGCCGATCGCGCGGAGCAGGGCGTGGGCGGCGCCGTCGACCTCGTCCTGGCTGTCGCCGGTGAACTGCACGAGCAGCCAGCTCTCGCCCTCGGGAAAGCTGTCCAGGGACGCGAGGTAGGCGTGCTCCTCGCGCATGAGCTGCGCCATCCGCCCGTCCAGCGCCTCCAGTTGGGCCGGGGCGCTGTGTTCGAGCAGGCGCGGCACATCGTCGGCGGCGGCGCAGATGTCCGGGTAGCCGAGAACCAGGATGGCGTCGTACGGCGGCACGGGCACGAGGTCCAGCTCGGCACGGAGCACCGTCACCAGCGTGCCCTCGCTGCCGACCAGGGCGCGCGCCAGGTCGAAGCCGTTCTCCGGGAGCAGCGAGTCCAGGTTGTAACCGGACACCCGGCGGGGGATCTTGGGGTAGCCGCGCCTGATCTCTGCCAGCTCGCGGTCGACGATGTCCCTGAGGCCCTGGTAGATATCCGCGCGCCGGCCGCCCTCGGCGACGATGGCCTCGAACTCCTCGGCGGTGGTCGGGCCGACCCACATGCGCACGCCGTCGTAGGTGAGCACTTCGAGCCGTCGTACGTTGTCGACGGTCTTGCCGTAGGCCTGGGCGGAGGCGCCGCAGGAGTTGTTTCCGATCATGCCGCCGAGCGCGCAGTGGCTGTGGGTCGAGGGCTTGGGGCCGAACTTCAGCCTGTGCGGCGCGAGTTGACGGTTGAGCTCGTCCAGGACGAGGCCGGGCTCCACCACACAGGTGCGCTGCCCGGGGTCGACCGAGACGAGGGCGTCGCAGTACTTCGTCCAGTCGATGACGACCGCGGTGTTGGTGCACTGGCCCGCCAGGCTGGTCCCTCCGCCGCGCGAGAGGACCGGGGCGCCGAACTCCGCGCACACCGCGACCGCCTCGACGGCGGCGTCGACGGAGCGGGGCACGACCACCCCGATGGGGACCTGCCGGTAGTTGGAGCCGTCCGTGCTGTAGGCCCCGCGGCTCCCGGCGTCGAACCGCACCTCCCCGTCGACCCGCTCGGTCAGGGCGCGTTCTAGGGCTGCCGTGTCGAGAGGGGCGCGGTCGGGAGCGGCCGTGCCGCGAGAGGCGCGGTCGGGAGCGTCGGGAACGGCCGGGTCGGGAGCGGCCCCTTCGAGGTCCGCCGCCCGTCCGGGCAGGCCTCGCCCGTGGCCGGCCGGGGCGGGGCTTTCGGCCATGCGCATCACTCCCTCTCGTTCCGCTGCCGCTCCCCCTCCGCGCTCCGCCAGTACCCCTGAGCCGGGTGCCGACACCCTTCTTACGGCTACCCGAGGTCGGCCCGGCCCGCCACTCGGCCGTCCTCGCGTGCGGGGGCCCCCGGCCGCACCTAGGGTGACTGGGGAAGGGGGCCCAGTGGCGCCGGATTCGGGACCTCTGGGCGGTTTCCCCGTGCGTACTTCGGCCACCCGGAGGGGACGCGGACGCGTCGCGTCCACCCCCCGTGAGGAGTCCCCCATGACGCAGTACGGCTACTTCCTGTCCAGCGAGGAACACACCCCCGCCGAGCTGGTGGAGCAGGCCAGGATGGCGGAGCAGGCCGGTTTCACCTCGCTGTGGATCTCCGACCACTACCACCCCTGGAACGGCGAGCAGGGCCAGAGCCCGTTCGTCTGGTCGGTGATCGGCGCGCTGTCGCAGGCGGTGTCCCTGCCCGTGGAGACCGCCGTGACGTGCCCCATCATCCGCACGCACCCGGCCGTCCTCGCCCAGGCCGCGGCCACCAGCGCCGTGCAGCTCGGCGGGCGGTTCCGGCTCGGGATCGGCAGCGGCGAGGCCCTCAACGAGCACATCCTGGGCGACCCCTGGCCGGAGGCCGCCGTCCGCCTCGAGATGATGGAGGAGGCCGTCCGGGTCATGCGGCTGCTCTTCACCGGCGAGCAGGTCAGCCACCACGGCAAGCACTACACGGTCGAGAACGCCCGCCTGTACACCGTTCCGGACGAGCCCGTGCCCATCGACGTCTCCGCCTTCGGACCGCTGGCCGCGGAGGTCGCGGGCCGCATCGGGGACGGGTTCATCACCATGTCGCCCGACGTGACCTCGATCGAACGCTTCCGGCGCAGCGGCGGCGGCACCAAACCGGTGATGGCAGGGCTCAAGGTCTGCTGGGGCACCGACGAGGAGGAGGCGGTGCGTACCGCGCACCGGCTGTGGGCCAACGAGCAGTTGCCCGGCGAGCTGCCCCAGATCCTGCCCACCCCCAGCCACTTCGAGCAGGCCTCCGAGCTGGTCACCGCCGACCGGGTCCGCGAGAACGTCACCTGCGGACCGGACCCGGACGCTCATGTCGCGGCCGTCAAGGGGTATGTGGACGCCGGGTTCGACACCGTCTACATCAACCAGATCGGCAAGGACCAGCAGGGGTTCTTCGACTTCTACCGCACCAAGGTGCTGCCGCAGCTCGACTGAGGAACCCCGTCACAGCACGCGAACCAGGGAGTGACATGACCCACCCGCACCAGCAGGACAACGACTCTTCCGCGTCCCACGCCGACACGGCCCTCGACGAGGTCCTCAAGGAGTTCGAGGACGCGGAGACGCGCGACCCCAAGCAGACGGCACGCGAGGACGCCCACGACGGCGAGGCCGGGGACGCGCTGACGCCGAACGAAGAGGCTCAGGAAGAGGCGGCCGACGACTGACCGGGGCGGGGAACGCCTGTCGGGGGTCCGGTCCCGGGAGAGCCGGGACCGGACCCCCGACAGGCGTTCACCCGGGAACGGGGCTCATCGGCCGCCCACTTGAGGGGTCATTCCCCGCGCTCCATCTGGGCGAAGATGCTGGTGTCCAGTTGGGAGAGCAGCTCGGCGGGGTCCCCGTACACGGCGAGCGCCCCGGCCTCTTCGAGGTCCGCGCGGGCGATTCCTCCGGTGAGCAGCGCCACCGCGCGCACGCCCGCCGCCCCGGCGGCCTTCATGTCCCAGACCGTGTCTCCGACGAACACCGCGTCCCCCGCTTCGGCCTCGGCGAGCTCCAGGGCCCGGTGGACCGGGTCGGGGGCGGGCTTTCCCTCGTTCACGTCGTCCGCGCTGGCCACGCCCGCGATGACGTCGTCCGCGTCGATGGCGCGGCGCAGCGCCTTCAGTTCGGGGCCGCCCGCCGAGGTGGCCAGGACGATGCGCCAGTCCCGCGCGGACAGTTCTCGCAGCAGTCTGCGGGCTCCGTCCAGGGAGGGCAGCCGCTCGAAGTAGGTTCCGTACAGGGAGGTGTGCGCGGCGCTCAGCGTCTCGTCCTCGTCCTGGTCGCGGTCCTTGCCGAGGAGATGCTCGATGAGGTCGTCCGAGCCGAGCCCGATGGCGCGGTGGATGTCGTGCATCGTCACCTCGTGCCCCGCTTGGCGGAACGCCTCCCACCAGGTGACCACGTGCAGATGGTTGGTGTCGACGAGGGTGCCGTCGACGTCGAACAGTGCCGCACGTGCCATGCGTCCAGGCCTTTCGTTACGTGTTCATTTGCGTTCGTCGCGTCCTGCCGGGTCCCGCTGCACTGCCGATCATGCCGTCATTCGCGGCGCGCTACATCCGGGGAGCCGGGGCGGACTCAGGCCGCGTGGCGGCCCCGGGCGGCGGTGCTCCTGTGTGGCCGCGCCTTGTGCCGGGCCCCTGTCTCGGCCTCCGGCAGGTCCGGCACGGCGACCAGATGGCGCCCCCGTGGCTCCTCGACGGGTTCGCTCCCGCCGAGCACGCGTTCTTCGTACCGGGCCAGCGCCAGGACGACGAGCAGCATCAGGTTGGGCAGGAATACGGCGACGAGGACCACGACGACTCCTAGCAGGGAAGACCCTTCTGTGGACTCGGGTTGCCCGGCCCAAGGTCCCGAAACCTGCCGGGCGAAGGTCATCCGCGCGGTGCATCCTGACCGCGTACGCGGAACGGATGGCCGCGTACGTGACAGCACAGCGGGTACCCGGCGAGTCGTCGGCCGCCCGACAGGACGGCCGGAGGTTTTGGCCGCAGCGGATCGGCAATGGGTGAATTATGGTGCAAATCGGCTACACGATGATGACCGAGCAGGCAGGCCCCCGCGCCCTCGTCGAGGACGTGGTCGCGGCCGAGCGTGCGGGCTTCGACTTCTCCGTCACCTCCGACCACTACTTCCCCTGGCTCGAGTCCCAGGGGCACGCCCCGTACGCCTGGAGCGTGCTGGGCGCGGCGGCGCAGGCGACCAGTCGGATCCCGCTCATGACGTATGTGACCTGTCCGACGATCCGGTACCACCCGGCCGTCGTGGCGCAGAAGGCGGCCACGATGCAGCTCCTGTCCGAAGGGCGCTTCCGGCTCGGCCTGGGCTCCGGCGAGAACCTCAACGAGCATGTGACGGGCGCCGGTTGGCCCTCCCCCCAGGTACGCCTCGACATGCTCGAAGAGGCCGTCACCGTGATCCGGGCGCTGTTCGAGGGCGGCACGGTCAACCACCAGGGCGAGTACTTCGACGTGCAGAACGCGCGGCTGTGGGACCTGCCGGACGAGCTGCCGCCGATCGGCGTCGCCGTCTCCGGCGAGCGCTCCTGCGCGCTGGCCGGACGCCTCGCCGATCTGGTGATCGCCACCGAGCCCAAGAAGAAGCTGGTCGACTCCTTCGACCGGCACGGCGGCCAGGGCAAGCCCCGCGTCGGGCAGTTGCCCGTCTGCTTCGACACCGACCGGGACGCGGCGATCGCCCGTGCCCACGACCAGTTCCGCTGGGCGATGGGCGGCTGGCCGGTCAACTCCGAACTGCCGGGCCCCTCGGGCTTCGAGGGCGCGACGAGCTTCGTCAAGCCCGAGGACGTGGCGGACGCCATCCCGTGCGGCGACGACGTCTCGGCGTTCGTCGAGGCCGTACGCCCCTATGTCGAGGCCGGCTTCACCGAGGTCGCCCTCGTCCAGGTCGGCGGCGACCACCAGCGTCCCTTCATCGACTGGGCCGAGAAGAAGCTGCTTCCGGCCCTGCGCGAACTGTGAACGACCACGGCCCACAGGAGACCGGCATGCCCATCGCAACGTACTGCCTCGTGGCCCTCGACTGTCCCGACCCCGAGGCGCTGGCCGCGTTCTACGCCGCGGTCCTCGGCGGGGAGGTGAAGAACGACGGCGAGGACTGGTACGACCTGTACGCCCCCGGAGGGCACCGCATCTCCTTCCAGCGGGCGCCGGGTCTGACCCCGCCGGAGTGGCCGCGCGGGGACCGCAACTCCCAGCAGCTGCACCTGGACTTCGACGTCCAGGACATCGACGCGGCCGAGCAGCAGGTCCTCTCGCTGGGGGCGACCCCCCTCGACCTCGACGACCGGGGCGGCGAGCGCAACTTCCGGGTGTACGCCGACCCGGCCGGCCACCCCTTCTGCCTCTGCCGGGCATGACGCCGTATCCCCCGAGGAACCGGCCGGCCCTCCCCTGACGGCCGCGTTCCTCCCCCGGCCCGTCAGGACGACCGGCCACCGAGCCAGAAGCACGGAGAACAGCGTGAACGACTCAACTTCCCCCGCCTCCCCGAAGGCCCAAGCCGACTCCCCCGACCTGGTGCAGGTCATGCTCGCGGAGTGCTCCCCCGCCGACGCGGACGCGGTCTTCGAGGTCCTCGGCACCCACTTCACCTCCGACCGCGCCGACGTCGTGCCGCACCGCGACGAAGGACCCCGGCCCGCCGCCTGGACCGGCAGCTTCTGTGTCGACCACGCGCCGGACGGGGTCGAGGGGGTACTGCTTTCCGGGCCTGTCTCCGCAGAGCTCCAGGGCGGTCCGGTGGCGGTCGAGCGGCTGCGAAAGACCCTGGCCGCCGCCTTCTCCGTCGAAGCGGCGGGCACCTCGGCCGGCGACCAGGAGGTCGACGTCCAGCTCCGTCTGACGAACGCCTAACGGGCCCCGCGCGGGTTCACCCCGTACTGAACAGGCCCGGATGGGGCGTACGGACCTACTCTGGTACCAGGAGCGGGAACCCTTCCACGAGAGCGGAGGACATCATGCTCGTCCTCGGAGTCATCCTGCTGGTCGTCGGTTTTGTGACCGGCATTTCCATCCTCTGGACCATCGGCATCATCCTCGTCGTCATCGGCGCCATCCTGTGGCTCCTGGGATCCGTGGGTCACGCGGTCGGTGGACGGCGGCACTACTGGTAACGGCCCGCAGCGGGAGCCCTTGATCCAAGGGCTCCCCTGGGCCGACGGATCGCGCCCCGGAGGCGTGCCCGCTCGTGAGGGGCACGCCGCCGGGGCGCCCGCGTCACAGCGCGATGACGATCAGCGCCGTGTCGTCGGTGGCCCCGCCGGACGGCAACAGATCGGCCAGGACGGCGTCCGCGAGGGACTCCGGATCGGCGCCCTGGTGACGGACGAGGGAGTCCGCGAGCCGCTGGAGGCCGGTGTCGATGTCCTCGTCGCGGCGCTCGACCAGGCCGTCCGTGTAGAGGACCAGGCTCGCCCCCTCCGTGAAGGCGATGGAGGCCTGGGGGCGCGCCACGGGTTCGGGACGCGCGCCCAGCGGTGGGTCCGTCGCCCGGTCGAGGAACGTCACCGTCGCGTCCGTACCCAGGAGCGCCGCGGGCAGATGGCCCGCGCTGCTGTACGCCAAGGTGTGATCGGCCCAGTCGATGACGGTCGAGAAGACGGTGGTGGACTCGGCGCCGTCCACGAAGCGGGCGTACAGGCCGAGGACGTCGAGCGCGCTGGCGGGCCCCTCGGCCACCCGGGAGGCGGCGCTCAGGGCGCTGCGCAGCTGACCCATGACGCCGGCCGCGGCGAGCCCGTGCCCGACGACGTCCCCGACCGCGACCGCGAGCCGGTCCCCGGGCAGCTCGGCCAGGTCGTACCAGTCGCCGCACACGTTCAGGGCGCCGGTGGCCGGCCGGTAGCGCACGGCGGCGCGGTGCCCTCCCAGTGGCGCGGGCGCGGGCAGCATCGCGGCCTGTAGGGACAGGGCCACTTCGTGCTCGCGGTCGTGCGCCTGGCGGAGCTGCTCGTTGACCTCCTGCAACTCCCTGGCCCGGCTGTACAGCTCGGCCTCCAGGACCTGGGCCCGCTCGCCGTCCACCGTGCCGTTCCGGCCGCGCGCCCGGATGAGCTCGGTGACCTCCTCGACCCGGTGCAGCACCAGGACCACCCGGCCGTCCGCGTCGAACACGGGGGTGTTGACCGCGCTCCAGTACCGCTCCTCCCAGACGCCGGGCCTGGCGGGGTCCTCCACGTCGTAGCGCTGGAGCGCCATGGAGTCGCGCTCGCCGGTGGCCGCAACCCGGCGCAGCGAGGCGCCCAGATTGCGCACCCCGTTCGCGCCGGGGTCGCCGGGGTTCTCGGGGAAGGCGTCGAAGAGGTAGCTGCCGATCAGCTCGTCCCGGGTGCGGCCCGTCGTGCTCAGATAGACCGGGTTGGCGTCGGCGTATACGAGGTCGGGGGTCAGCAGGGCCACCGGCGCGGGCAGCCGGCGGAACACCGCCTCGTAGTCGATGCCGGACCCGTTCACGATGCACCTGCCCGAGCGACGCCTCTTCGATCTCGTGCTGCTTCTCCTGCTTCGATCCAGTGCTCTTCACGATAGGCGGCGTCGCCGGAACGAGCCCGCCGAGCGGCCTCGCGGGCGACATGCCGGGAGGGCGACCCGATGCCGCGCATCGAATCGCCCTCCGGGTCCCCGGGTGGGTGCGGTCAGAGCACCGGCACCGGGTAGGTCGGGTACTCGACGCCCGAGACGTGCTGGACGACGCGGATGACCTGGCAGGAGTAGCCGAACTCGTTGTCGTACCAGAGGTAGAGGATCGCGTTGTCGCCGTCGACCTTGGTGGCGCCCGCGTCGACGATCGAGGCGTGCCGCGAGCCGATGAAGTCGCTGGAGACCGCGTCGGGGGCGGTGGTGAAGTCGATCTGGCGCTTCAGGGGCGAGGTCAGCGACACGTTCC
Source organism: Streptomyces sp. ASQP_92 (assembly GCF_025399895.1). Classification (GTDB taxonomy): domain Bacteria; phylum Actinomycetota; class Actinomycetes; order Streptomycetales; family Streptomycetaceae; genus Streptomyces. The sequence goes on from NZ_JAODUA010000014.1 coordinate 50,139, forward strand.
GCAGGTAGTCGAGGACCTCCTCACGGGTGGTCTCGCGCCCGAGCCGCAGGCTGAGGATGGCGATGGAGACGTCCGGCACCGGCACACGGATCGAGCTGCCGCTGATGGGGGCCTTGAGGTCGGGCAGCGCCTTGGCCACGGCCGAGGCGGCACCCGTCTCCGTCATCACCATGTTGAGCGGCGCCGAACGGCCCCGGCGGTCCGCGCTGTGGTAGTTGTCCAGCAGGTTCTGGTCGTTGGTGAACGAGTGGACGGTCTCCACGTGGCCGCGCAGAACGCCGTACTCGTCCGCCATCGCCTTGAGCGGCGGGACGATCGCGTTGGTGGTGCAGGAGGCGCAGGACAGGATCTGCTCGTCCGGCTTGATGGTGTCGTGGTTGACGCCGTGGACGATGTTGGGGACGTCGCCCTTGCCCGGAGCCGTCAGGACGACCTTGTCGATGCCGGGGCGCAGGTGCTTGGAGAGCCCCTCACGGTCGCGCCACTTGCCCGTGTTGTCGATGAGGATGGCGTTCTTGATGCCGTACGCCGTGTAGTCGATCTCCGAGGGGGCGCCCGCGTAGATCACCTTGATCTCGTTGCCATTGGCGATGATCTTGTTGTTCGCCTCGTCGACGGTGATCGTGCCCTGGAACTGGCCGTGGATGGAGTCGCGGCGCAGCAGCGAGGCGCGCTTGACGATGTCCTGGTCCCCGCCCTGGCGGACGACGATGGCCCGCAGCCGCAGACCGTTGCCGGAGCCCGCCTTCTCGATGAGGAGGCGGGCCACGAGGCGGCCGATGCGGCCGAAGCCGTAGAGGACGACGTCGCGCGGCTCGCGGCGCTCGATCTTGTTCGCCCCGGTGGCGCCGACGACCGCGTCCGCGGTGAACTCCGCGACCGACAGGCCGCGGTCATCCGTCTTGTACGTCGCGGCGAGCATGCCGATGTCGATCTGGGAAGGGCCGAGATCGAGGGTGGTCAGAGCCTGGAGGAAGGGCAGCGTCTCGGTGACCGAGAGCTCCTCGCCGGCTATCTGGCGGGCGAATCGGTGGGTCTTCAGAAGGCTGACCACCGACTTGTTCACCAAGGAGCGGCTGTGCAGCAGGACCGTCACGTCCCGCTCGCGGTGCAGCTTCCCGATGATGGGGATCATCGACTCCGCGATCTCCTCGCGGTGCTTCCAGTTGGTGAACGAGTCGTCATTGACAGTCACGGGTTCATCTTTCGAGCTAGGCGGCGCTCATATGCTAACCCCCCTCAGATTTTGATCGTTCAAGTGGTCTCCCGGTCAGCCCAGTGCCCAGCGCTGGAGGGCCGATCCCGTGCCGGGCTGCTGCGTGACCAGGGCTCCGTCGGTGCCCGAGGCGGTGGTGAGCAGCAGTCCGCTGGATTTCGAGGCGAGGGTGTAACCCCCTCCGGGCGCCGCGGTGATCACCCAGTGCTGGTTGGCGCCACCGGTGCAGGCCCACTGGATCACCTTGGCCCCGGCCGCGGTGGAGCCCCCGCTCACATCGGCGCACAGCTTCGACTCGGCGTTCATGATCTGGTAGCCGCCGTCGGGCTGCCGGGTCAGGATCCAGTTCTGGTTGCTTCCTCCATTGGGACTCCAGGTGATGAGCTGGGTGCCCTGGGTCGTCGAGTGGTTGGGGTCGTCGAGGGACTTGCCGGAGGCCGTCAGGGTGTGGGTGCCGTCGAGCGGTCCGCCGGGCGCCGCGCCCGTGGGAGTCAGGGTGAGGGTCTGCTCGCTCGCGCCCCGGGAGCCGCCGACCGCCCCGCCCGTGGTGTCGGTCCAGGTGCGGGTCGGCGTGGTCTCGGCGAGCCGGCCGTCCTTGGCGGACAGGCCGAGGACCAGGCCGCTGTAGCGGTTGACCAGACGGTAGGACCCGGTGGCGGCCACCGGCACGATGAACCACTGCTGTCCGACCGTGGGGCCGCCCGCACCGGCCGGGGTCACCGTGGGCTTCGCACCCCAGGCGCGCCCGGCCCTGGAGGTGGCGGGAACGCCGAGCAGGCCGCCGGTGGAGGCGTTGGCGATGCGGTACGAGCCGTCGCCGCCGGAGGTGAACACCCAGGATTCCAGGGCCGATCCGGTGGCCCCGGCACCCGAGGTGGTGCCGGCGGCGCCCGCCACCTGCGCCAGGACCCGGCCGTCACCGTTGCCGATCCGGTAGGACCTGCTCAGGTCGAAGGGGGGTGCCGCGGGCGTGGAGGAGTCCACCGTGACGTCCACGTACTCGCCGTCGGCCCCGCCCTGGCAGTCGATGGAGCAGTAGGAGCGGAAGGTCCTGCCGACGATGGTGGAGTTGGTGCGGTTGGCTCCGTCGAGGAACCAGCGGTACCAGGAGTTGTTGGTGTAGCCGCCGGTGTCGCCGATCAGGTGCCACTTCTGGCTCGCAAGGTCGTCGGTGGCGTAGAAGCGCTGCGGCGCCGTGCCGTTCACGGCCTCGGGCTCTCCGATGTACAGGCCGAGGTGGGCGTCGTAGGCGATGTTCATGACGAACAGCGGTGATTTCGGCGGCAGTTGGCCCGCCGCTATCTGCTGGCTCACGGTGCCGGGGTTGGCCGGGTCGTAGTCCCCCGCGACCGGCGTGTAGCCGGTGGCGCTCGACGCGTCGACGGGCACCATGTTGCTCTCGAGACCGCCCACGCCGGGCTGCGTCCAGTGGCCGTCGTACCACTTCTGCCAGGAGCCACGGGCCATCTTCGAGGAGATCGGCGCCCGGGCCACGTGCGCGAGGCTGTCCTGCCAGTTGCCTCCCTTCGCGACGATGCGCGACCCGTAATAGACGTAGAAATAGCCCGACTTGGTGTCGGCGAACAGGCGCTGGTCGCCGTCTCCGTAGGAGTACGTCTCGTGCGGGAACTGCGTGGTGTCGCCGCGTCGGGTGCTGTACGGCGAGGTGATCGCGTGGTCCTTGATGGTCCAGGTCCGGCCCTGGTTCTTCGACACCGCGTAGTCGATGGCGTCGAAGTGGATGCCGTCGTTGAAGGGCGCCGGGGTGAACTCGTTGTGCACCAGGCCGTACCAGTCACCGGTGTCCGGGTCGACCCACACCCCCGACAGGTCGCAGTAGTTCTTCTGCGAGTAGCCGGCGTTGCCGACCGCGTACGTCGCCTCCCGGCCGGTCGGGCTGTTGTTGCAGCGCCAGGTGGTGTCGTTGTTCTTGTCCTGGGCGTTGGCGGGATCGACCGCGTCGCTGATCGCGCCCGACCGCGCGGCGCTGTCCATGTCGGCGCCTGTGAAGAACTCCCAGTACCGGGGGTCCTTGGCCCCGTAGAGGGCGGCGGACTGCTGGAAGTAGAACGTGCCGTCCTTGTCGATGTACGTCGAGGCCGGGGTGTCCGTCGGGTGGGCGTACGGCACGGGTGATCCGACGCCGATCGTGTATCCGGTGTCGGGGGATGCCGCGGCCGCCGGGGGCGCGACGGTGGCGGCCAGCGCCAGAGCGGCGGCGCCGACGGCCGCGGCGGCCGCTCTGAGGGCGGTGGAGGACACGGGCACTCCTTCGGTGGGGGCTCCACGGGTGTGGGGCGGTGACCGGTGCTCGGCGGTGGCGTCGCCGACCGCGTGCTGGGCAGTCTGTGCAGCGGGCGAGCCACCGTCCACGGACATCCGTCCGGCGGGCTTGGACTTTTGTCGGCGCCCCCCGCCGAGCCGAAACCGCAGGCCCGGGGCCCGCACGAGGTCCCCGGACGCGGGCCACCCGCAGGGATGCCGACTGAATATGCCAGATGCATACACGGGTGCAAGGAGCGGGAATGCGCCATCGAAAACTGACCCGGGGCCAATGAATTAGCGAGCCCCGGGACGCTTCCCTAAAAGGCACGGAACAATATATTCCGGGCGGCGAGTTTCGATACGCCTAAGGGATGAGTAAGGTGTGGGTCGCTGTCGGTGAACCCGCGTAAGCGCTCGGGCTCCGGCGGAATTCCGCATGGCTGGAATTCATAGGGCGCAGGGTGTCGTCTGCGGGGACGGGGAGAGGATCGTGGCTGCCGGCTCGTTCGAGGGACACTACGTGTGGCATCCGGCGGCCGACGATCGCGAGCTGGCACGAGCGTGCACCGACGTGCGCGCGGGACGCTACCTGGGCGCCCACAACGTCCTCAAAGAAACGCGCGGCGACTACGAGTTGCGCGCTCACCGCTCCCTCGTCCTGGCCTCGGAGGCGGCCGACTCCGACCTCGCGGAACGCTGGATGGCGGAGGAACCCGGCCCGGAGGCAGCTCTGTTGGGGGCGCGCGTGGCCATGATCCGCGCACTGCGCATGGCCGACGCGGGCGACTCCCGGGCCGACGCCCTGTTGCGCATAGCGCAGGCGGCGTGTGTGCGGGCGGCGCGACTGCTGCCCCAGGACCCGACCCCGTGGGTGGCCCAACTCGCCCTGGCCCGTATCGACGGACCCCGCGACCCGGCGCCCCGGGGCCTCCTGACGGCACCGGCCGGGCCGTGGCAGATGTTCTCCCACGTCCTGCGGCTCGACCCCTGGCACCGCGAGGCCCATCACCGCTTTCTGGCTTGCTTCTTCACCCGGCACGGCGGTTCGGCGAGCGCGCGCTGGGACGTCGCCTCCTTCCTCAGCCACCGCGCCCCGGCCACCTCCCCGCTGCGCCTGCTTCCGCTGGTCGCACTGGTCGAGGACTACGACCCGAACGCACTCCTGGCGGATCACACCTGGCAACAGCCGCAATGGGCCACGACCACCATGAGCATTTACCACAACTGGTTTCCCCAGGCGGCCAGTTACCGGTTCACGCCGGTCCTCGACCTCGCTTATCTGGCGCACGCCCTGTTCATGGCCAAGCGTGAATTCGAAGCACGGGAAGTCCTCACGGCCATGGGCCCCTACGCCTCGCGCATGCCCTGGAGCGTGTTCGGCGATCCCGGGGAACAGCTCACCAGGGCCAGGCGGTCCTGCGGCCTTCCGACCCCCGCACCCGCCTGACCACCGCCGGGCGACCACGGCCCGGCCGCGACCCACGCGTCTTTTCACTCCCGAGGAAAGGTTGCTCCTGTGTCCGACCAGAAGTCCCGCACCCGTCCACCGAGCAGAAACCAGGAATCATCCGTGGCGTTCGACGACGACGCCACGCTGCACGCGATGGGATATCCCCGGAAACTCACCCGGCGATTCCACGCCTTCGACAATTTCGCCATATCGTTCACCATCATCAACATAATTTCAGGAATCTTCTCCGCATTCGGCTTCGGAATGGGGGCCGGCGGTCCCCGTATTCTCATTTTCGGCTGGATCGGCGTCTCCGTCATGGTGCTGTTCGTGGGTGCCGCGATGGGTGAAATCGCCTCCGCCTACCCGACCAGCGGGGCCCTGTACTTCTCCGCGGGCAAGCTCGCCAAGCGTCACCGCGGCGCCTGGTCCTGGTACACGGGGTGGCTGAACTTCGTCGGTCAGGTCGGCGGCACCGCCGCGACCAACTACGCCGCCGCCACCTTCATCCAGGCGTTCATCGCGATGCAGTGGCCCTCCTACGAAGGCACCCCGCAGCAGACCGTCGGCATCGCCACCGCGATCCTCCTGGTGCAGGCGCTCGCCAACACCTACACGGTGCAGTTGGTCGCCCTGGTGAACCGGATCTCGGTGTGGTGGCTCCTGATCGGCATGGTGGTCATCGTCGTCGCCCTGACCGTCAAGCCCTCCTCGCACCAGCCCGTCTCGTTCGCGACGCACTTCGTCAACAGCACCGGCTTCGACAACGGCCTGTACGCCGCGATGCTGGGCCTCCTGGTCACGAGCTGGACGTTCACCGGCTTCGACGGCAGCTTCCACATGTCCGAGGAGACGGTGCGGGCCACCGTCAACACGCCCAAGGGCATCATGCGGGCCATCATCTACTCGGCGCTCGCCGGCCTCGTCCTCATGCTGGCCCTGGTGTACGCGATCCGTGACTACGCGGCCGAGATCTCGGCGGCGGCGCCGCCGGTGCAGATCCTCGTGGACGCGCTCGGCATGGGCACCGCCAAGCTGCTCCTGCTGATCGTGATCGGGGCCATGCTGTTCTGCGGCCTCGCCAACATGACCAGCAACACCCGGCAGATCTTCGCCTTCTCGCGCGACGGGGCGATGCCCGGGTCGCGCTGGTGGCACTCGGTGTCCCTGCGCACCCGTACGCCCGTCAAGGCGGTGTGGCTGGCCGCGGCCTGCGCGCTCGTCCTGATCATCCCGGGCTGGTGGTCGCACACCGCCTTCACCGCCATCGTCAGCGTCAACGTGGTCGGCCTGTACCTGGCGTACGGTGTGCCGATCTTCCTGCGGCTCCGGCTGAAGGACTTCGAGCCCGGCCCGTGGAACCTGGGCCGCTACGGCAGGCCGGTCGCGGCCGTCGCCGTGGTGTGGATCGTGCTCAGCAGCGTGCTGTTCATGCTGCCGCAGGTCTCCCCCATCACCGTCGACTCGTTCAACTACGCCCCGATCGCGCTCGGCGTGGTGCTGCTCATCGCCACCGTCTGGTGGTTCGCCAACGCCCGCCGCCGCTTCCAGGGCCCGGTCAGCTACGGCAGCCCCGACGAGGTCGCCGCGATGGACCTCATCTGACCCCGCGTGTCCGCACCCCGGGCGCCGGTTCCTCAACTCCCCTGCGGGGAACGGGGACCCGGCCCCGGAGGCCGACAGCGGGAGCTCACACCCGAGGCGGTCGCAACCCCCGCGCAACCCCGCGCATGGTGAGCTGGGGGTGCCGGACCCGCGCGACACCGCCCGCTGGGGGCCGGTGCGTCCGGGCCGCAGGAGCGAGGCAGAGATGACGCCCGCAAAGCGCCCGCGCCCGAACGCCCCGGCCGAGCCGGCTGCCCCGCCTCCCCCGACGGCTCCGACTGCCCCGGCCGTTGAACTCACTTCCGCGGCAGCGGAGTTGCTCCGTGGACTGAGCGCGGCCCACGGCCCCCTGATGTTCCATCAGTCGGGCGGCTGCTGCGACGGCAGCGCGCCCATGTGCTACCCCCGGGGCGAGTTCCGTACCGGGGGCTCGGACGTGCTCCTTGCCTCCCTCGCGGTGGAGGGCCTCGCCGAGCCCGTGCCGTTCTGGATGTCGGCGAGCCAGTACGAACTGTGGCGGCACACCCGGCTGATCGTCGACGTGGTGGAGGGCCGCGGCAGCGGGTTCTCGCTCGAAGCGCCGGAGGGAGTGCGCTTCCTGATCCGCTCGCGCCTGATCCGACGAGCCGCCCCCTGAAGTCTGCCCGCTAGGAGGCGAGCCGCCGCTCCAATGGAGTGCGGAAGCTCGGCTTGATGCGGACCTCGCCGAAGAACGAGGCCAGCCGCTCCGCCTCGATGGCGATCGCCGAGCGCGCCTCCCGCCCCAGCCCGTCCGCCACGAGCAGCTCCGTGACGATCTCGCCGTCGGCCCGCTGGGCCCAGCCGCCCACCACGCGCCCGTTCCACCACACGGTGGGCCCGATGTTCCCGTTGGTGTCGAAGAGTTCGGGCGCGTGGGCGGCGTCGAAGTACCAGTCGCGGTGCCGCCAGCCCATCGGGGTCGGGTCGAGTGCGGGCAGGAGCGCCGCCCAGGGCTCCGGCTCGGCGGGGGCGTCGAGCTGGGCGGGCAGGGCGTGGCCCGGGCCCTCGTCGAGGTCGACCTCGACCGCTTCGGTGCGGGCCAGGGCCTTGCGGGTGTCGGTGAGGGTCCAGCCCGTCCACCACTTGACGTCCTCGGTGGTGGCGGGCCCGAAGGAAGCCAGGTATCGCGCGGCGAGCCGGGCCCTCGCCTCGTCGAGCGGCAGCTCGGGGTGGGGTTCGGCGGGGATCCAGCGGTACTGGCTGGAGGCCCAGGATCCCAGCGGGCGACCGCGCCGGATGCGGCCCTCGGCGGCCATCACACCGAGGAAACGACTGGTGATGCGCGGCCGGGCTTCGTACGGCTTGCCCTCGGACTGGACGATCTGCGACTTCAAGTCCGGTACGGCCTCGGCCAGTTGGGACGCCGTCGCCTCGCCGCTCTCGTGGAGCGCGGCCAGGACCGCCGCCTCGGTCGCGGCGAACCAGCGGTCGTCGAAGCCCAGCTGCTCCTGGATGACCTTGGCGAGGTTCTTGCGCTCGCGGGCGGCCACGGCGCGCGCGGCCGCCGCGTCCACGACGGGTGCGAGCTCGCGCGGCACCACGAACATGGTGCGCCGCATGCAGAGCATCCGCACCAGCGTGTGGTCCTCGTACAGCGCGCGCTCCAACTCCGCCACGGACGGGTCCTTCAGACGCGCGGCGACAGCGAGGTACACCGAGGCGGGATCGGTGGCATGGAGTCCGAGCACCGCCTCGGCGACCGCCTCGGGGGTGCCGGCTCGGGCGGCGGGGGCGAGCAGATGGCGGGCGCCGAGGCGGGCGCGGCGTTCCTGGGCGGTGATCTTCCGGCGGGCCGTGGTCATGGCTTGAGGCTAGCGACCACACCCGCCGTGGCGTCGAGCCCGTCCTGGATGGTGGTGGCCATGCTCGTGCCGGCCAGGAAGAATCCGAGCAGCACACAGACGACAGCATGTGACAACTTGAGCCCGCCGCTTCGCAGGAAGATCACCGCGAGGACCACGAGCAACAGGACCACCGAGATCGAAACAGCCATGACGAGCCTCCTCCGCCGCACCGTACGCACGGCATTCGCGCGACAGTGTGGCGGAGGAGGCGCCGCCGACCGGCTCAAGACATGTCCGCCGTACGGGTGTTGACTGCGCGTTACCCCACCCCTGGCCGTTACCGCCCGCCGGCGCGGCGGAGGAAGGCCTCCAGTCCCGCGAGGTCGTCGGTGTTGAACCAGTCGAGGCCGGCCGCGTACAGCTCGCGCCACAGGGCGTCCCGCTGGGGCCCGGCGAGGTCCGGAGTCGCCCAGAACCGCAGGCGGCGGCGGTCGGCGTGGGCGCGGGCCACCAGGTCGCGCAGCAGGGCGCGTTCGTCCGCGGGGAAGGGCCCGGCGCCGGTCCAGGTGAAGTGGTCGGTCCAGGACTCGCTGATGAGCGGGATGAACGAGGCGGCCGCGGCGGACCCGAGGTCGCCGAGGCGCCCGTCGTAGAAGGCGTACCGCACGGGCTGCGCCTCCATCGGGACACGGGCGCCGCGGTCGCCGGACACGACCGGGGTGACGGCACCGGCGCGTACGCGTCCGTGCGCGCAGGAGCTGAGGAGGGCGTGATACGGGCGCAGCCGCCGGTCGAGTTCGCGGTAGGTGGCCGCGCCTTCCGTCTTGATGTCGATCAGCAACTGGAAGGAGTGCCGCCAACCGCCGTACACCGAGCCACCGTTGGCCCGGATCAGCCGTCGGAGCGGGTTCAGGTAGAGGGACTCCAGGGTGCGGGCGGGGTCGAGCTCGCCGGGGTCGTGGCCGACGAGGAGCCGGCCCTCCACCAGGAAGATGTCGGCCTCGACGCTGGTGAAGCCGTGCGCGAGGGCGTCGTAGAGGGGGTGGGTGTGCTCGTAGTCGTTGTGGGCGTGGGTACGCGGCAGGGGCCGGGGCGCCCGGGGCCCCGGAGGAAGCCCGGCCGCGCGGGCGGGGCCGGCCAGGGCGGGGACGGCGAGGGCCCCGGCGAGGGTGGCGACGGCAGTGCGACGGGTCGGGTGGGCCATGGGTACGCTCCTGGGGACGACGGGCGGGCGCGACCGAGTATGCGACGAGCGCCGTCCAATGGGCGTGCGAGCGGGGAGAGTTGGCCGGACCTTCGCCTGTCCGCTACGCGGTGTTACGAGTACGGGGGGGCTGGCGCCCGGGCGTTGCGGGGTGGTGGGGCGGGCTGCACATGCCGTCGCTCGCGCGGTTCCCCGCGCCCCTCAAACCCCCTTGCGGCCGCCCGCCGCGCGTGGCCGTTCGCGCAGTTCCCCGCGCCCCCAAAACCCTCTCTCGGCCGCCCACCGTGCGTGGTTGCTCGCGCAGTTCCCCGCGCCCCTCAAACCCCCTTGCGGCCGCCCACCGTGCGTGGCCGTTCGCGCAGTTCCCCGCGCCCCTCAAACCCCCTTGCGGCCGCCCACCGTGCGTGGCCGTTCGCGCAGTTCCCCGCGCCCCCAAAACCCTCCCTCAACCGCCCACCGGGCGTGGTCGTTCGCGCAGTTCCCCGCGCCCCCAAAACCCCCTTGCGGCCGCCCACCGTGCGTGGCCGTTCGCGCAGTTCCCCGCGCCCCCAAAACCCTCTCTCGGCCGCCCGCCGTGCGTGGTCGTTCGCGCGGTTCCCCGCGACCCTGAGGCTGCCTGCGCCTAACGCCCCCGTCAGGCTTCCGGCGGGGGTGACCAGTTGATCGTGCGGTCGCACCAGCGGGTTAGCAGGGTGTGGTCGGGGCCCACGGCCAGCAGGGACGCCCCCGTCTCTCGGCGGTAGGCCTCGACCGCGGCGATCAGGGCCGTGGTCGTGGAGGCGTCCAGGGTCGCGGTCATCTCGTCGCAGATCAGCAGGCGCGGGCGGAGTACCAACGCGCGCGCAAGGCCGGCGCGTTGGAGGTCGCCGTCGCCGACTTCGGCGATGCCGCGCGTCAGGAGGTCGCCGCCGAGGCCGACCGCGTGGGCGAGTTCGTCGACCCGCTCGCGGATCTCGATGCGCCGACCGGTCGCCTGGAGGGGCTCGGCGATCAGATCGCGCAGCCGCAGCCCCGGGTCGCCGGCGGAGAGCCGGGGCGCCTGAAGGACGACGCCCACGGTGGTGCGCAGGGCGCGGACGCGGTGGCGGTAGTCGGTGACGGTGGTGCCGTCGAGGACGACGGTCCCCGCGTCGGGGCGGTGCAGCAGCGCGGCGACCTTGGCGAGCGTGGACTTGCCGCAGCCGCCGGGCCCGAGCAGGCCGACCGCCTCGCCCCGGGCCACGGCCAGGCTCATGTCCCGCACGACGGGGTTGCCCCGCTCGTAGCCGGCGGTGATGTTGCTGAGCTCAAGCACGGCTGAGGTCCTCCCCGGGGGACGTGGTGACAGGCGGTCCGGACGCGACGCCGCGGCCGGATGCCGCGGAACGCGTCCGCCCGCCGGCGGCGGGGTGCGCGGGCACACCCCGACGAAGCTCCCCCGGCTCCGGCGGGATACCGGGAGTCCAGCACGAAGGAACGTTCCGGCAGAGCGTCGAGCAGGGTACGAGCGTACGGGTGGTGGGGACCCGGCTCGCCGAAGGCCCTGGTGACATCGGCGAGTTCCCTGGCACGCCCCGAGTACATCACGGCGGGCCTTTGCGTGCTCCCGGCGGCCCGGGGCCGCGCGCGATCGGGGTGGGCGCCGGGCCGCCACGGCCGGTTCGGCGGAGGCGCACAGACGGAAGGCCCCGCTCCGCGCGGGCGACGCGGAACGGGGCCGGTGGGCAGGGACGGCGGGCGGGCGGCCCAGGGTGTCAGGGCGTGGGCAGGTCGACGAGTTCGGCGATCGCGGCGCGGTGCTCTCCGGCCGAACCCAGCGCGATCTGGGCCGACTTGGCGCGCTTCAGATAGAGATGGGCGGGATGCTCCCAGGTCATCCCGATACCGCCGTGCAGTTGTACGCACTCCTCGGCGGCGTGTACCGCGACCCGGGCGCAGTACGCCTGGGCGACGGCCACCGCGAGCGGCGCCTCCGGGCTGTCGGTGGCGAGCGCGTCGGCGGCGTTGCGGGCGGCGGCCCGCGCCGAGACGACCTCCAGCCAGAGCTGCGCCATCCGGTGCTTGAGCGCCTGGAAGGAGCCGACCGGCCGGTTGAACTGCTTGCGTTCGCGGGTGTACGTCACCGTCTCGGTCAGGCACCACTCGGCGACCCCGAGCTGCTCGGAGGCGAGCAGCCCGGCCCCGGCGAGCAGACCGCGCCGCACCGCGGCGAGCGTGGCGTCGGGGCCGGCCAGGAGCGTGCCGCTCACGCCGTCGAGGGTGACGGCGGCGAGCGGGCGGGTCAGGTCGAGCGGGGTGAGCGGGATGACGGCGGCCTCGGCCGCGTCCACGGCGTACAGGCCCTCGGCGGTCGGCACGAGCAGCACATCGGCGGTCGCGGCGTCGGCGACCGCCGACACGGTCCCGGCGAGCGTTTCGGGCAGCCGGACCGAGTGGGGACCCGCCGAGAACGGCACGACGAGGGCGGCCGTGCGATGACCCGACGCCAACTCCCTTACCACAGGAGCCACTTCGGCGTTGTCGGCGCCCAGTGCCAGGAGGGTCTCGGTGGCGATGACGGCGCTGGTGAGGAACGGGACCGGCGCCACCGCTCGGCCGATCTCCTCCAGGACCACGGCCGCCTCCCGGTGCGAGGCGCCCTGGCCGCCGAGCTTCTCCGGCACGAGCAGCCCCGCGAGGTCCATCCGGGCGCCGAGCGAACGCCACAGCTCCGGGTCGTACGGTGTGTCGGACTCCGCGCGGGCGAGCACGCCGGGGGCGTCGGCACGGTCGGCGAGCAGCGCGCGCACCGCGGCCCTGAGGTCGTCCTCGGCCTCGGAATACAGCAGGTCGGGGGTGGCTTCCGTGCCGGTCTGTGCTGTCTGCGCGTTCATCGGGCCAGGTCCTTCCAGGCGACGTCCTTGTCGTTGCGCGGTTCGGCGGGCAGGCCGAGGACGCGTTCGGCGACGATGTTCAGGAGCACTTCGCTCGTGCCGCCCTCGATGGAGTTGCCCTTCGAGCGCAGATAGCGGTATCCGGCGTCGCGGCCGGTGAAGTCGACCGATTCGGGCCGGCGCATGGTCCAGTCCGAGTACAACAGGCCGTCTTGGCCCAGGAGTTCGACCTCCAGACCGCTGATCTCCTGGTTGAGCCGGGCGAAGGCGAGCTTCATCCCGGAGCCCTCGGGGCCGGGCTGGCCGGCGACGAGCTGCTGGCGCAGCCGTTCGCCGGTGAGCCGGGCCACCTCCGCCTCCACCCACAGCGTGAGCAGTCGCTGGTGCAGGTCGTGGGTGCGCAGTTCGGGCCGCTCGCGCCAGGCGCGGGCGACCGGGCCGATCATGCCGCCCTCGCGCGGGATGCGCATGCCGCCGATGGAGACCCGCTCGTTCATGAGGGTGGTCTGGGCGACCTTCCAGCCCTCGCCGACCCCGCCGAGCCGGTGGGCGTCGGGGATGCGTACGCCCGTGAGGAACACCTCGTTGAACTCGGCCTCGCCGGTGATCTGGCGCAGCGGCCGCACCTCGACACCGGGGTCGGTCATGTCGCAGATGAAATAGCTGATGCCCTGGTGCTTGGGCAGGCCCGGGTCGGTGCGGGCGATGAGGATGGCCCAGCGGGCGAGGTGGGCGCTGGAGGTCCACACCTTCTGTCCGTCGACCACCCAGTCGTCCTCGTCACGCACGGCGCGGGTGCCGAGCGCCGCGAGGTCGGATCCGGCGCCGGGCTCGCTGAAGAGCTGGCACCAGACCTCCTCGCCCACCCACAGCGGGCGCAGGAAGCGCCGCTTCTGCTCCTCGGTGCCGTACTTGAGGACGGTCGGCGCGGCCATGCCGAGGCCGATGCCGATCCGCCGGGGGTCGTTGTCCGGTGCCCCGGCCGCCGCGAGCTCGGCGTCGACGACGGCCTGGAGGGAGCGCGGCGCGTCGAGGCCTCCGAGGCCCGTCGGGTAGTGCACCCAGGCGAGCCCGGCGTCGAAGCGGGCCTTGAGGAAGTCGAGGGGCTCGGTGGTGGCGGGCGGATGCGCGGCGAGCAGCGCGCGGGTACGGGAGCGAAGTGCTGCGGCGTCGGTCATCGGGCGACTCCGTCCGGGAGGACGACCACACGGCCGGTGGTCGTGCCGTCGGCGACGCGCTGCACGGCGGCCGCGGCGTCCTTGAGGGGAACCCGCTCGCTGATGAGCGGCTTGATGGCGCCTTCGGCGGCGAGTCGGGTCAACCGCTCGTGGCAGCGGGCGATGGAGGCGGGGTCCTTCTGGGCGTACAGGCCCCAGTGCAGCCCGAGGATGGAGTAGTTCTTCACCAGGGCGTGGTTGAGCGCGGGCGCCGGAACGGAGCCGCTCGCGAAACCGACGATCACGATCCGGCCCTCGAAGGCGACACATTTGGCGGACTTGGCGTAGGCGTCACCGCCGACCGGGTCGAAGATGACGTCCGCGCCGCGCCCGGCGGTCGCTTCCTTGACCGCGGCCACGATGTCGTCCGTGCGCCGGTCGATGACGAGGTCGCAGCCCAACTCCCGTGCCACAGCGGCCTTTTCGGGCCCGCCCACCACGCCGATGACGCGCGCCCCGGCGGCCTTGCCGAGCTGCACGGCCGCGCTGCCCACTCCCCCGGCGGCGGCGTGCACGAGCAGCGTGTCGCCCTCCTGGAGGTGGGCCCGTCGGTGCAGCCCGAACACTCCGGTCTGGTAGCCGATGTGCAGGGCGGCGGCCTCGGCGTCGTCGAGCGCCTCGGGCGCGGGCAGCAGCGCCGCCTCGTCGGCGACGACGTACTCCGCGAGACCTCCGTGCGGCAGCGCCGGATTGGCGATCACCCGGCGGCCGTCCTCGGTCTCGCCGCAGATCTCGACGCCCGGCGTGAACGGCAGGGGCGGCCGGATCTGGTACTGGCCGCGGCAGAGCAGCGCGTCGGGGAAGTTGATGTTGGCGGCGCGCACCCTCAGCAGCACCTGGCCCGAGCCCGGCACGGGCCGGTCCACCTCGTCGAGCCGCATCACCTCGCCCGGCTCGCCGTTCTCGTGCACTCGCCATGCCTGCATTCGGGGCCTCCACACGCCGGGCGCGATACGGCTGCGTACCGCTGAGTACGTTCCATGCTCCGGAGGCATACTAAGCGGTCGCTTGCCCCGAGGGAAACAGTCCGGACCCCATTCGGCCGCCCGGTGTCCCGACAGCCCGGCGCACGACCCTGGCACATTGCGCGGGGAGCGAGTACGCATGCGGCCATGACCGAAGACAGCGCACGGCCGCACCCGGGACTGCCCGCGCCTCCCCCGCTCGGCGCGTGCGCCCTGCCGGCCGGCACCTACGAGGGTGACGTCGTGCTGGTCACCGGGGGCGGGTCGGGGCTCGGCAAGGCGATGGCGGCGGAGTTCGCGCGGCTCGGCGCCGACCTCGTGATCGTGAGCCGCTCGGCGGACCGGCTCGAGGCGGCCCAGGAGGAGCTGGCCCGGCTCGGCGGGCGGGTCGTGACCGCGGTGTGCGACATCAGGGAGCCGGAGCGGATCGCCGAGATTTTCGACGCGGCCGAAGAGACGCTGGGCCTCCCCTCCGTACTGGTGAACAGCGCGGCCGCCAACTTCCCCTCACCGGCGGAGGACTTGTCGCCGAACGCCTGGCGCGCGGTCCTGGACATCACCTTGACCGGAACCTGGTTCATGACCCGCGAGTTCGGCCGCCGTCACCTTGCGGCCGGCACCCCCGGCTCGGTGATCAACATCGGCGCCTCGTACGCCTGGACCGGCGGCCCGGGCCACGCGCACTCGGCGGCGGCCAAGGCGGGCGTACGCAACCTCGTCGAAACCCTGGCCGTGGAGTGGGGCCCGTACGGGATCCAGGTCAACGCGCTGGTGCCCGGCCTGATGCCCCACCCGGACCTGCCGGAGGCGATCCGGGCCGGACTCGACCGGGCCGCGGACGACACCGAACTGGCCCTGCGCCAGCCCGCGTTGCGCGTCGGACTGCCGCGCGAACTCGGCTGGGCGGCCACCTTCCTCGCCTCGCCGTACGCCCGCTTCATCAGCGGTCACACCCTGGTGGTGGACGGGGCGAACTGGCAGCGCCGGACGCTGGTGACGCCGCCGGTGAGCAGCGTGCGCGAGCAGCTGGGGCGCGGGCCGTTCGGGGAGCGGTCCGGGTGAGGAGTGCGGGCGAGCCGGTGGGCCGGGGGATGGTCGGGGGCGGACCAGGTGAGCGGCGCGGGCGGGCCGGGGCGGCCGGTGGCGGGCCCGGTGAGCGGCGCGGGACAGCCGAGGGGTCGCCGCGCGATCCGAGGGCGCCGGTGAGGAGGGGTGTTCATCTGCCGTCGAAGGACGGGGGGCGCCGCTCGGCCTTGGCGGCGTAGCCCTCGCGGGCGTCCTCGGAGGTGAGCGTGAGGGCCGCGGCCAGGGCCGCACGATCGAGGGCCTCGTCGAAACCCGCGTCGGCGAATGTGTCGATGGCGCGCTTGACGGACCGTACGGCCAGGGGGGCGTTGGCCGCGATCTCGCCCGCGAGGCCCACGGCGGCATCGTTCAACTCGCCCACAGGGACGACCTGTTGGAGCAGACCGATGCGTTCGGCGGTGGCGGCGTCGATGCGGCGGCCGGTGAGGGCGAGGAGCTTGGCCCAGCCCGCCCCCGCGTCGCGCGCGACGCGCAGGTCGCCGCCCGCGTCGACGGCCACCCCGATGCCGGTCTCCGGCAGCGCGAAGACGGCGTCGTCGGCGGCGATCCTGATGTCCGCCATCAGGGCCAGCTCGAACCCGAAGCCGAGGCAGTAGCCCTGGACGGCGGCGATCACGGGCTGCGGAAGGCGGGCGAAGACGGCGAAGCGCTCATGCACCCAGCGGATGCCCTCGTAGTAGCGGTGGGTGCGCTCGGCCGGGGAGCGCCCGGTGATGGCGCCGCCGGGGGCCGTGACGTCGATTCCGGCACAGAAGGCGCGCCCCTCGGCCCGCAGCAGCACCACCTTGACGGACTCGTCGAAGCGGAGGCGGTCGGCGAGGAGGCCCAGTTGGCGGCTGGACTCCCAGCTCCACCCGTTGAGTCTGTCGGGTCGGCACAGGGTCAGGACGCCGATGCCGGAGGCGGTGACATCGAGCCGGATCCGCTCCTCGCCCTCGGCGACCCGTCGATCCAGGGTGTCGATCAAGTCTGTCCCTCCCTGCCCTGATGACTGCCCGGCTGCCCGGCTGCCCGGCCCCGGGTGGTCCTGCCCTGGCCCGTTCCGGCCTGGCTCGTTCTGGGCTGGCTCCTTCTGGCCTGGGTTGCCCTGCTTTTTTCTGACGTGACGTCAGATTCTTTGAGCCTACGGGACCTTATGCGCCGTCGTCACCCCCCGGGGGTGACGACGGTACGCGCCGGGCGGGGACTTGCGGGGCTTGACCAAGCCCTCGCCCTTCGTTGGGCGCCTGTTCACCGATTCCCTCCCCCGCCCCACACCGGGCGCCCGGGAAACTGACTGGCAGGTCCACGTCACTGGTCTCAACAGACAGCTCTGGAAGGGGCGTTCATGGCCGAGTTGACACGACGCAGACTGCTGGGTTCGGCGGCCGGGGCGATCGGCGGTGCGGCGGCGCTCAGCCTGCTGCCGCCCAGCGTGCGGGAGGCCGTCGCCGCCGGGCGGCCGCGCGGTGGTTCGCTGCGCGACGTCAAGCACGTCGTCATGCTGATGCAGGAGAACCGGTCGTTCGACCACTACTTCGGCACGCTGGCCGGCGTACGCGGGTTCCACGACCCGGACGCGCTCAAGCTCCCCAACGGGCGCTCGGTGTTCTACCAGCCCGACGCGGTGAACCCGCGCGGCTATCTGCTCCCCTTCCACCTGGACACCCGCAGCACGAGCGCGCAGGCCATCCCGTCCACGAGCCACGCCTGGGCGGTGCAGCACCAGGCCTGGAACGGCGGCAGGATGGACCAGTGGCTGCCCGCCCACCGCAAGGCGGACGGGGCCAACGGGCCCTATGTGATGGGCTATTACACGCGCGAGGACATCCCGTTCCAGTTCGCGCTCGCCGAGTCCTTCACCGTCTGCGACAACTACTTCTGCTCGGTCTTCGGCCCGACCTGGCCGAACCGTCTGTACTGGATGACGGGCAGCATCGACGCCGGCGGCACCAAGGGCGGCCCGGTGCTCAACAACACCGCGCCGAAACCGTATCCCTGGACGACGTACGCCGAACGGCTCCAGGCCGCCGGGGCGAGCTGGAAGGTGTACCAGCAGGACGACGACTACGGGTGCAACCTCCTGGAGCAGTTCCAGTCCTTCCGCGACGCCAAGCCGGGATCGCCCTTGTACGAGCGCGGGGTACGCCCCCAGCCCGAGGGCACCTTCGAGGACGACGCCCGCAACGACCGGCTCCCCGCGGTCTCCTGGATCATGCCGACGAGCCACCAGTCCGAGCACCCGGACTATCTGCCGGCCGCCGGGGCGGACTTCGTGGCGCAGAAGATCGAGGCCATCGCCGCCAACCCGGAGGTGTGGGCGAAGACCGCGTTCATCCTCAACTACGACGAGAACGACGGGCTGTTCGACCATGTGCCACCGCCGACGCCCAAGGCGGGCACGGCGGACGAGTTCGTGGGCGGGCTTCCCATCGGCGCGGGGTTCCGGGTGCCGGCCATCATCGTCTCGCCCTGGACGGTGGGCGGCTGGGTGGCGAGCGAGGCCTTCGACCACACCTCGTCGCTGCGGTTCCTCGAGGAGTTCACCGGGGTCAAGGAGCCCAACATCAGCCAGTGGCGTCGTCGCACCTTCGGCGATCTGACGTCGGCCTTCCGCTTCGACGGTGCGGCGTCGCGAGCGCCTCGGCTGCCGTCCGACACGGCGGAGCGGTTGGCTGAGGCGGAGTGGGAGGTGGCTACGTTGCCGAAGCCGGTGCTGCCTGGGGCGGACCAGTCCTTCCCCCGCCAGGCCCCGGGCCACCGCCCCCACGCCTAGCCCCGGCCCCCTGGGGCTCCGCCCCAGACCCCGGGGTGTTTTCCCACCCACCCGCCCGTGACCCGGGGTTGGTTGGTTCCGGGACCCCTGGCACCTCGCCCACCCGCCCGCCCGTAGGCGCAGGGTTGGAGGGTTCCGGGCCCCCTGGGGCTCCGCCCCAGACCCCGTTCGCGCCTGAACGGCGCTCGTCCTCAAACGCCGGACGGGCTGAAATGCCCGATGCGGGCCAGCACCAGTACCGCTAAGGGGCGCGGGGAACTGCGCGAGAAGCGACCACGATCCGCGGACGAACGGTGTTTTTGGGGGCGCGGGGAACTGCGCGAGAAGCGACCACGGCCCGCAGGGTCAGAGGGTTTTAGGGGCGCGGGGAACTGCGCGACCAGCCATGCCCGGTCCGCAGGATCGAGCGGGCTCAGGGGCGCAAGGAACTGCGCGAGAACCCGGCACGGCCCACAAGCCGAGAGCGAGGTTGGGGGCGCGAGGAACTGCGCGAGAACCCGGCACGATCTGCAAGCCGAAAGCGGGGATGGGGGCGCGGGGAACTGCGCGGGCGGGGCCGCGCCCCTTTGAGGGCGGGGGGCTCCGCGGGGTCAGGGCGTGGGGGGCGGCGAGGGAGTCGGGGTGGTGCGGCGTTCCGGGAGGAGGGCCTTGCAGACCTGGAAGGCTCGCGCCGTCGAAGGATCCGCCGTGTTGAGCCCCCGCACACCCCCACCCCCCGGAGAGGGGGAGGGCAGGACCACCCCATGGTCCTTGAGGCAACCACTGAACGCCTTGAGCGCGGACCCGTCCCCACCCCCCGCACCCCGCCCACCGAACCGCGGCCGCACACTCGCACAGGCCTGCGCGGCCTGACGCTGGGCCGGATCGGCCGACTCCCCACCCCCGAAGCCGCCGGGCCTGCCCGTACCCCGGGGCCGCCCGCTCCCGCTGGGACGCGGCGCCATCGTGACCCCGTGCTGAGCCAGGCACTGGCGATAGGCGTCCATGCCCTGGGCGGAACCAGAGCTGGAGGCAGAGGCAGACGCGGACGTCGCCGGCTTCGTCTGGGCTCCGGACGCCGAGGACGAGCACGCCGCAAGCAGCAGACCGCAGGCCGCCACAGCGGCGGCGGAGGCCGCTGCCCGCACGGCGATCGCGGTGCGCGCGGTGGTGGGCCGGCGCTTGGTCCAGGTCATGTCCGGAGGCTCCTCGGTGCGTTGGACGCGCGACGGCCTCGCTGGTGGGTGCGCCGTCGGCGACCCATGACTGAACCCGATACGGATGGGCGCCGCCGGGGGAAGGGCTGGGAGTTTCCTGGGCATCGGCGCGCCACCGGGCGCCCAGCGGCCCCCGGCACGCCGAGGTACGTACCGTACGGCCCGGAATGACGGGTTTCGACGGCGTCCTCGCTCCCAGGGAACTCCCAGAAAGCTCCCAGGGGTCGCAAAGTGGGGGCGGCCAGGATCCGCCGTCATGAAGGTGCTCCCACGACGGCGCAAGGCCGTTCTGCTCAACTCGGTGCTCGGGGTGGCCGTCCTCGCGGGCGCCGGCGGTGCCTATGCGGCGGTGACCAGCCATGACAGTGCCCCGGCCCGCAGTGGCGAGAGGACCGTCGCGGTCACCAAGGGCACGGTCCTCGCGACGGTGTCCGGCTCCGGCGCGCTGTCCTCGCCGAGCGACGCGGGGGTGAACTTCACCACCGGAGGCAGGCTCACCGAGGTCGATGTGAAGCCGGGCGACAAGGTCGCCCGCGGTCAGGTCCTCGGCAAAGTGGACGCCACCGCCGCCGAGGAGACCCTCACCCAGGACGAGGCGTCCCTGGCGGCGGCCCAGGCCAACCTCACCAAGGTCCGCGAGGGACAGCCGAGTTCGAGCACGGCGAGCGGCTCCGGCGGTGGGTCCTCGACGCGGGGCGGCGCCGTCGCGGCGCCCGTGCCCGCCGCGACGCCGACGGTCGATCCCGCGCAGCTCGCGCAGGCGGAGGCCCAGCTCACCCAGGCCCAGAACGCGGTGGACGCGGCACGGCGCGCGGTCGAGGGGACCACGCTCAAGGCGCCGGTGGCCGGGACCGTCGCGTCCGTGTCCGCCAAGGTGGGCGACACCGTCGCCGGAACCGGGTCGGGTGGCACGAGCGGGGGCGGAGGCGGCTCGGGCGGGGGCGCCAACTCGGCTTCGAGCAGCGGTGGTTCGGCCTCGACGAGCGCGACCCTGTCCGGCTTCGTGGTCCTCACCGATCCGGCCGGCATGCAGGTCACGGCGAACTTCTCCGAGGCCGACGCGCTGAAGGTGAAGCCCGGCCAGGCTGCCACGGTCACCTTGAACGCGGAGCCCGGCACGGTGCTCAACGCCAAGGTCCTCGCGGTCAGTTCGCTGCCCGTCGGCGGCGGTTCGGGCTCCGGCGGGGGCGGCAACAACAACGCGGGCAGCGCCGTGCAGTACGCCGCCACCCTGACCATCACCAGCCCGACCGCCCAACTGCGTACCGGGCTCAGCGCGAGCATCCAGGTCGTTACGGGCGAGGCGTCCGGCGCCCTGTCGGTGCCGGCCGCCGCGGTGACCGGCACCGGCGCCAACCGCACGGTGACCGTGGTCAAGGCCGACGGCAGCACCGTGCGCACACCGGTCACGGTGGGCCTGGAGGGGGACAGCGTGGACCAGATCCTCAGCGGCCTCGACGAGGGCGCGCAGGTGCAGTTGACCAGCGTGTCCGCGTCCGGCGGCAACGGCGGCTTCCCCAGCGGCGCCTTCCCCGGTGGCGGCGCCGCGAGGACCCGCGGCGGCAGTGCCTCCGGGGGCTCCGGGCCGCGCACCGGTGGCGGCGGCGGTGGCCGCGGATGAGGCAGCTCCGGTGGCCGCGCGGTGCGGCCGCACTGCCCGAGGACGGGCCGTGGGCACCGGCGCCCGTGATCGAGGTGCGCGCGCTGACCAAGACGTACGGACACGGCGACGCGGCCGTGCACGCCCTCAGCGGACCGGTGGATCCGGCGAGCGGTCGCCCGCTCGGGGTCGAACTCGTCGTGCAGCAGGGCGACTTCGTGGCCGTGATGGGAAGTTCGGGTTCGGGCAAGTCCACCCTGATGAACATCCTGGGCTGCCTCGACGTACCGACGTCGGGCCGGTATCTGCTGGACGGCATCGATGTCGGCGGCCTCGACGAGCGCCAACTCTCCCTGGTCCGCAACCGCAAGATCGGCTTTGTCTTCCAGTCGTTCAACCTCGTGCCGCGCACGCCCGCGCTCGCCCAGGTCGAACTTCCCCTGGCCTACGCGGGGGTGAAGCCGGCCGAGCGGCGCCGGCGGGCCGAGGCCGCGCTCACCCTGGTCGGACTCGCCGACCGGATGGACCACCGGCCCAGCGAACTCTCCGGTGGTCAGCAGCAGCGCGTGGCCGTCGCCCGCGCCCTGGTCACCACGCCCGCGATGCTGCTCGCCGACGAGCCGACCGGCAACCTGGACAGCCGCAGCACCGAAGAGGTGCTGGCCGTCGTCGACCGGCTCAACGCGGCGGGCCGGACCGTCGTCCTGATCACCCACGAGGACGAGGTGGCCCGGCACGCCAAGCGGGTCGTCCGGCTGGTCGACGGCAGGATCGTCGAGGATGTGCGCCAGGCCCCCGCCGACGGTCCGCCACCCGCCCTGAGCGAAGCCAACTCCCTTGTGGGAGGCGGCCGGTGAACCCCTTCGAGACGCTGCGCTTCGCCTTCGGCGGGCTCGCGGCGAACAAGGTGCGCTCCGCGCTGACCATGCTCGGGGTGCTGATCGGCGTGGCCGCGGTCATCGTGCTGCTCGCGGTCGGCAACGGCTCCTCACAGGCCGTGAAGGACTCGATCGAGAAGCTCGGCACCAACGCGCTCACCGTGTCCTCGGGAGGCGGGTTCGGGGGTTCGCGTTCCCCCGGCAAACCGCTGACCGTGGCCGACGCCAAGGCGCTCGCCGATCCCGCCTCCGCCCCGCACATCGAGTCGGTCGCCCCGGAGACCACCACCTCCCAGACCGCCCTGTACGAGGGCGCCTCGCACACGGTCGGCCAGGTCGTCGGCACCTACCCGGCGTACTTCAAGGCGTCCAACAGCAAGGTGGCCAAGGGCGATTACTTCGGCTCCGACGACGTCCTCGGCTCGCGCAAAGTGGCCGTGATCGGCTCGACGACGGCGACCGACGTGTTCGGCACCGCCGACCCCGTCGGAAAGAAGATGACGCTGGGCGGCACACCGTTCACGGTGGTCGGGGTGCTCGCCACCAAGGGCGGCACCGGCTTCCAGGACCCGGACGACATCGTCGTCGCGCCCCTGCCGACGGTGCAGAACGCCTTCACCGGCTTCGGTTCCATCGGCCAGATCCTCGTCGAGGCCACGTCTGCCGACGCCACCACCCCGGCGCAGAACGAGATCACCACGGTGCTGATGGGCCGGCACGGCATCAAGGATCCGAGCGCGCTCGACTTCCGGGTGAGCAGCCAGGCCTCCCTGCTCACCACGCAGGCGGACACCAACCGGACGTTCACGGTGCTGCTCGGCGCGGTGGCGGCGATCTCGCTGCTCGTCGGCGGGATCGGCATCACCAACATCATGCTGGTGACGGTGACCGAGCGGACCCGCGAGATCGGCATCCGCAAGGCGATCGGAGCTCCGCGCGGGGTCATCCTCGGGCAGTTCCTCGCCGAGTCGACCCTGCTGTCCTTGATCGGCGGTGGGCTCGGCGTCGCCGCGGGCCTCATCGGCTCGCACTTCACCATCGTCGGCATCAAGCCGGTGATCATCCCCGAATCGGTCGTCGGCGCCTTCGCGATCGCGGTGGCCATCGGGCTGTTCTTCGGTGGCTACCCGGCCAACCGGGCCGCGAGCCTGCGGCCCATCGAAGCACTGCGGCACGAGTGAACCCCCATGTACGGACAGGGAGAAGCTGACATGTTCGGCAACGCCGACACAGTGGAGAGCGCCGGCCCCGCGCCGACCAGTGCTCCGCAGGACATCCTCGCCGAGCCCCCGGACGCCCGGGACGTCTCGGCCGAGCTGAGCGCCCCGCCCCGGCCGCCGCTGCCGTGGCTGACCCTGCTGCTTTCGGGCGCACTGGTGGCAGGGCTCGCCTTCGCCGGGGGCGCCCTGGTGGAGAAGGGCCAGAGCCAGTCCACGCCCACCGCCACCTCCCGGGGCGGGGCCGCGACGAACGGTCAGCGGCCGGGCTTCGGGGCGGGGACGGACGGCCGGGGCCGGACGGGTGGCGCCGGGGCGCCCGCGGCGGGCGGACTGACCATCGGTACGGTGAAGCTCGTCGACGGCAGCACCCTCTACGTCACCGACACCCAGGGCAACGTCGTCAAGGTCACCACGGCCGGCAACACCCAGGTCACCGAGTCCAGGAGCGGCAAGGTGTCCGATCTCCAGCCGGGCCAGACGGTCACCGTGCGCGGCAGCCAGAATTCCTCCGGCGACGTCGCGGCGACCACCGTCACCGAGGGCGGCGCGAGCGGTTTCGGCGGCGGCCGGGGCTGACCGCGCACCCGCCGCCGTCCACACCGCCACCAGGAGGAAACCGATGGCCCCGACGCACACGGCCGCGACCGAGGCGAGCCTGTTGGTCGTCGACGACGAGCCCAACATCAGGGAGCTGCTCTCGGCCTCGCTGCGCTTCGTGGGCTTCAAGGTCGTCTCGGCGGCCACCGGGGCCGATGCGCTGGCCGCGGTCGCCAAGGAGCGCCCCGATCTCGTGGTGCTCGATGTGATGCTGCCCGACATGACCGGTTTCGCCGTGGTGCGCAGGCTCCGCGAGGAACCGGGCGGAGGCCAGGGCGCCGAGCATCTGCCGGTGCTCTTCCTCACCGCGAAGGACGGCGTGGACGACAAGATCAGCGGTCTGACGGCGGGCGGCGACGACTACGTCACCAAGCCGTTCAGCCTGGAGGAGCTCATCGCCCGGATCCGCGCGATCCTACGCCGCACTGGCGGCCCGAGCGGCGAGGGCCGGCTGGTGGCGGGCGACCTCGAACTCGACCCGGTGGGCCACCAGGTACTGCGGGCCGGGCGACCCGTCTCGCTGTCACCCACCGAGTTCAAACTGCTCGCCTATCTGATGGTCAACGCGGACCGCGTGGTGTCCAAGCCGCAGATCCTCGACCATGTGTGGGCGTACGACTTCGGCGGCGATCTCAGCATCGTCGAGTCCTACATCTCGTATGTGCGCCGCAAGGTGGACTCCGGGGCCGACGGCGCGCCCAAGCTCATCCACACCGTGCGCGGTATCGGCTATGTGCTGCGCCGCCCGCAGTCCTAGGTGTTCGCGATGTGGAGACGCCTCGGGGCATGGCTCGGGCGGCTGCCGCGCCGCTTCGCCGGCCTGTCGCTGCGCTCGCGGCTCGTGCTGCTCGCCATGGCGCTGGTGGCGCTCGGGCTCACGGTGAGCGACACCGTCGTGCTGAGTTCGGTGCGCGGGCAGTTGGTGCGGCGGGTGGACCAGCAGCTCGACCGGTTCGGGGAATCGGTGGCCCACCGGGTCGGCGTCGAGGGCACGCCCGCGCCGCACGCGGGCCGGTCCGGTGGGCGGGCGTGGCTGCCCAGCCAGTACGTGATCGCGTTCGCCGCCGACGACGGCAAGGTCACCGAGCAGTTCCGCCAGCCCCTCGCGGCGGGCGACCCCCGGCCGACCTGGCCGGTGATGGACGCGGCCGCGCTGCGGTCCCGTCTGGGCAAGCCCTTCGAGGTGCCCAGCGATCACGGCGGCGGACGGTGGCGGGTGCTGATCGTGCCGGTGGACGGCGGCGATCCCGCGCTGCCCGCGGGCGTGGTCGTGGCCGCGCCCTTGGAGGAGGTCTCCTCCACGGTCGACCACCTCGCCACCGCCTTCCAGCTCATCGGTGTCGTGGTGGCGCTGCTGCTCGGCGTGGCGGGCTGGTTCGCGGTGGGCGCGGGGCTGCGGCCGCTGCGCCGGATCGAGGCGACGGCGGCGGAGATCGCGGCGGGCCGCCCGCTCTCGCACCGTATGCCCAACACCTCGCCGCGTACCGAGGCCGGACGGCTGGCCAGCGCCCTCAATGGAATGCTGGCCCAGCTCGAATCGGCGTTCGCGGCGCGGGCCGAGTCCGAGGGGCAGATGCGGCGCTTCGTCGCGGACGCCAGCCATGAACTGCGGACGCCGCTGGCCGGCATCCGGGGTTTCGCCGAGCTGTACCGGATGGGCGCGCTGCCCGACGAGGCGGATGTGCGCCGCACGATGGCCCGTATCGAGAGCGAGGCGGTGCGGCTGGGCGGTCTGGTGGAGGATCTGCTCACCCTGGTCCGCATGGACGAGCAGCGGCCGCTCCAGCTCGCCCCGATGGATCTGCGCACCCTGGCGGTGGACGCCCTGCACGACACGAGGGCCCTGGATCCCACGCGCGGGGTGACCCTGACAGGGCCCGGCGGCGCGGGGGCGCCGGGCCCCGCCCCGGTGCTCGGCGACGAGGCGCGGCTGCGCCAGGTGGTCGCCAACCTGGTCGGCAACGCCGTCGCGCACACGCCCTCGGGCTCCGCGGTACGCATCGGGGTGGGCGCCGTCGAGGGGCACGGCGTCATCGAGGTCGCCGACTCGGGCCCCGGTCTCGCGCCCGAGCAGGCGGCGCGGGTCTTCGAGCGTTTCTACCGCGTGGACGCCTCGCGCAGCCGGCAGACCGGGGGCGGCGCGGGCCTTGGCCTGGCCATCGCCTCGGCGCTGGTACGGGCACACGGGGGGCGGATCGAGGTCGAGACCGCCCCGGGTGAGGGCGCGCTCTTCCGGGTCCTGCTGCCGGGTACGCCCTGAGCATTTCGGTACCGCTGCCGGGTGCGCCCTGGCACCCAGGTATCGCTGCCGGGTGCGCCCCGGGCCCATAGGTGCCGCTGCCGGGTGCGCCCTGGGCAGGGCGGGGTCCACTCCCCCGGACCGGTCCGAGTGCGGGCGGGACCCTGGGCTCCTAGCGTGGGTCCATGATCCGGTTCGAGCAGGTCAGCAAGGTCTACCCGGACGGCACCCGCGCCGTCGACGACCTGTCCTTCGAGGTGGCGGAGGGCGAACTGGTCACGCTCGTCGGACCGTCCGGCTGCGGCAAGACGACCACGATGATGATGGTGAACCGGCTCATCGAGCCGACGTCGGGCCGCATCCTCGTCGACGGCGAGGACATCGCCACCCTCGACCCGGTCAAGCTGCGTCGCCGGATCGGCTATGTGATCCAGCAGGTCGGGCTGTTCCCGCACCGTACGATCCTCGACAACACGGCGACCGTCCCGGCCCTGGTCGGCTGGAAGCGCCCCAAGGCCAGGGCGCGGGCGGCCGAGCTGCTCGACCTCGTCGGCCTCGACCCGGCGACGTACGGGCCGCGCTACCCCGCCCAGCTCTCGGGCGGGCAGCGCCAACGCGTGGGCGTGGCAAGGGCGTTGGCGGCCGATCCGCCGGTCCTGCTGATGGACGAGCCGTTCGGCGCGGTCGACCCGGTGGTGCGCGAGCGCCTCCAGAACGAGTTCCTCGGGCTCCAGGCGACCGTGCGCAAGACGGTCCTCCTGGTCACCCATGACATCGAGGAGGCCGTGCGGATGGGAGACCGCATGGCGGTGTACGGGTCGGGGCGGATCGAGCAGTTCGACACCCCGGCGTCGGTCCTCGGGGCGCCCTCCACGCCGTACGTGGCCCAATTCGTGGGCGCTGACCGGGGGTTGAAGCGCCTGTCGGTCACGACCGTCGAGCCGGACGACCTGGAACAGCCGCCGGTCGTACGCCTCGACGAGCCCGCGGGGGCCGCCGCGGCCCGGCTGCGCGGCGAGGAGGCGCGCTGGGCGGTGGTGCTCAACGAAGGGGGTGAGCTGCACGGCTGGGTCGGCACGGACGAGCTCTCCCTGGCGGGAGCGGGCTCGGTCGCCGATCTCGCACGGCGCATGGAGGCGTGGGTGCCGGTCGGGGCCCCGCTCAAGCAGGCGTTCAGCGAGATGCTCCAGTACGACGCGGGCTGGGTCGCCGTGGTGGACGGCGCCCGCTTCCTCGGCGTCCTGACCCCGGCGAAGCTGCATGAGGCGTTGCGGCGCTCGGTGGATGCGGATGCGCTGGGGGTGGAGCGGGGGGAGGTCGAGTTCGACTCGGTCGCCGACGTGTGAGGGTGGGTGCGGTGAGGGTGTCTTCCCACTCGCCCGCCCGTTCCGCCGAGTTGCACGGTCGAGCCACCCCGGGGCTCCGCCCCGAAACCCCGCCGGGGGCCGCGCCCCCGAACCCCCGTCCCCTTGGTCCGCGGACCGTGCACCGCTCGCGCCCACCCGTTCCGCCCTGCGGAACGCCTGCCCACGAGCTGGGATGTCGGCGGGGCGTCGGGCATCCGGCGCCCCCGCGTGCGGTGTGCGGTGTGCGGTGTGCGGTGTGCGGAGCACTCCGCACGAGCTGGGGATGGCGGCCTGAGGACACTCCTCCTGCGTCCGGCACGCCCCGCACCTCCCCCGAAACTCGACCCCGCACGCCCCTTACGTTCCGCGGACGCCCTGGCTACCATCCGGTAGCCCTCGTTCAGGGCAGCTCACCCCCACCCCCCGCTGGAGCCGCCATGCGCCTCGTCACCGCCGCCGCCGCGCTCGCTCTGCTCGCCGGCACGATCGTCCTCGGTCCCGCCGCCCAGGCCACTCCCGCCCACGCCGCCTCCGTCCCGGTCCCGGTCGTCTTCGTGCATGGGCGCAACGCCGACCCCGGGGTCTGGGGCACCATGAAGGACCGCTTCAAGGAGGCCGGTTACCCCGAGGGGGACCTGTTCGCCTGGGGGTATGACTCCAGCCGGTCGACCAATGAAGTTCTCGCCGGCCAACTCGCCGCGTACGTGGACTCGGTGCGCGCCACGACCGGATCCGCGCAGGTGGACATCGTCGCGCACAGCCAGGGCAGTCTCCCCACCCGCTGGTACGCGAAGTTCGGAGGCGGCTCCGGCGTGGTGCGCCACCTGGTCTCGCTCGGCGGCCCCAACCATGGGACGAGCCTCGCCTGGGCGTGTGCGATCTGGGACCAGGGGTGCCGGGACATGACCCCGAACTCGTATGTCGAGAGCCATCTGGCGAGCGGCGACGAGACCCCGGGGGCGACGAAGTACGCCACGTTCTGGTCGGACTGCGACGGCTTCATCCTGCCCAACAGCAGCGTGCCGCTGTCCGGGGCCGTCAACACCGACGCGGGATGTCTGGCCCACAACGACCTTCTGACCGACGCGCCGACCGCCCAGGGCGTGCTCAACTTCCTTCGCCAGTGAGCGAGTTGGCGCCGGGGCTCAGATCAGGCCCTTGGACTTGAGGTAGGTGCGGGCCACGTCCTCGGGCAGGCGGCGCCAGCTGTCGACCTGTTCGTTGAGCGAGGCGAGGTCGGCGGTGGTGAGCACCGTGTTGAGCCGGCCGAGCGCGCCGGTCACGCCCGCGCTGCCCGCGCGCGAGCGGTTGACCACCGGCACGATGTAGTCCGCGTTCTGGAGATGCTTGTCGTCGGCGAGCAGCACCAGCCCGAACGCGTCGAGCGTGGCGTCCGTCGTGGTGGTCAGGACCATCTGGTCCTGACCGCTCTGGACGGCCTGCTTGGCCTGGGTGGTTCCGACGCCCTTGGGGTCGACGGCGGTCACATCGATGCCGTACGTCTTCTTCAACCCGGGTTCGCAGTAGGGGCGTTGGACGCACTCGTCGCCCGCCGCGAGCCGGACGGGGAGCTTTGCCGCGCCGAGGTCGCTCAGCGTCTTGAGGCGGTGCTCGCGGGCGTACGACGCGGCGACCGCGAAGGCGTTCTGGTCGACCGCCCTGCCCGGGTCGAGGACGGTCAGGCCGCGCGGGGCGGCCAGGGCACGCAGCGCCGTCATCGTGCGGTCCAGGTCCGGTGAGCCCACGGGTGTGGCGTCCGCGCCGTGGGCCTTGGCGTTGAGCCAGTCCGCGAAGGTCGCCGCGTACTCCGCGACCACGTCGATCTGGCCGCTCTCCAGGGCCGGTTCGTAGATTTCCCGGTTGGTCACCGAGAGGATCTTCGTGCCGTAGCCCGCCTTGTCGAGGAGCAGCGCGTACATCTGGGCGAGCAGATCGCTCTCGGTGAATCCGGCGGAGCCGATCGTCAGGTGTTTGCTGTCGCCGGGGGGTGCGGTGACCGAGCCCTGTTTCTCCAGGCTGGGTCCGGTGGTGCAGGCGGTGACCGCCGTGAGGGCGAGGGCGGCGAGCAGCAGGCGCGGCCTCATCCGAAGCCACCTCTCGCCCACTGCGGGGCCAGGCGCTGGACCGCCTCGAAGATGCCCTCGACGAGGAGTGCGAACACGGCCACGAGCACGGCGCCCGCGACGACTTGGGGTGTCGAGGCCAGGTTGAATCCCGCGGTGATGATCCGGCCGAGTCCTCCGCCGCCGGCCAGCGCCGCGAGGGTGGCGGTGGCGACGAGCTGGACGGCCGCGATGCGCACGCCGGTGAGGATCAGCGGCAGGGCGAGCGGGAGCTCGACGCGGAGCAGCAGCTGGCGTCCGGTCATGCCCATGCCGCGGGCGGCGCGCACCACGTCGCGGTCGACCTCGCGCATGCCGACGTACGCGTTGGTCAGCAGGGGCGGCACCGCGAAGAGGATCAGGGCGATGATGGTCGGCCACTCGCCGTGGGTGCCGAGCGGGGTCAGCAGGAGCAGGACGAGGACGGCGAAGGTGGGCACGGCACGGCCCACGTTGGAGATGTTGACGGCGAGGGTCCCGCCCTTGCCCAGGTGGCCGAGGACGAGCGCCACGGGCAGCGCGATGAGGCAGCTCAGGACGAGGCACAGTGCGGTGAGCCAGAGGTGTTCGCCGAGCCGGTGCCAGATGCCGTTCTCGCCGGACCAGTGGGCGGCGGAGGTGAGCCAGGACCAGGCGTCGGAGAGGGTGTTCACGACGGCACCGCCCGTGTCCAGGGGGTCAGCAGTCGCTGGACGGCGAGCAGCGCCAGGTCCGCGGCGACGGCGATCACCACGCACAGCACCGACGCGGTGAGCACCTGTGCCTTGAAGTAGGTGTTCATCCCGGAGTAGATCAGGTTGCCGAGGCCGCCGTAGCCGACGATGGCGCCCACCGTCACCAGGGAGACCGCGGAGACGGTGGCGATGCGCAGACCGGCCATCGCGGCGGGCACGGCGAGGGGGAGTTCCACGGCCAGGAGCAGCCGTACCGGCCCGTAGCCCATGCCCCGGGCCGCCTGTCGGGTGTCCTCCGGGACGGCGCGCAGACCGGCCAGGATGTTCCGTACGAGCAGCGTCAGCGAGTACAGGACGAGTCCGGCGACGACGATCGAGGCGGAGAGGCCGTACACCGGGAGCAGCAGCGAGAACATGGCGAGCGAGGGGATGGTGTAGAGCACCGTGGTCACCCCGAGGACGGGGCCCGCGGCCCAGCGCCAGCGGCGGGCCGCGACGGCCAGTGGCACGGCGATGACGAGGCCGAGCAGCACGGACACGGCGGTGAGCTGGAGGTGCTGGAGCACCGCGTCCCACAGGATCTGGCGCCGACTCGACAGGTAGGCGCCGCAGATCCAGTCATTGCGCGCGAGGCAGTCGTCGGGGGGCGCGGTCACCCGTTCATTGGAGCGTGGGGCCCGGGTGGGCCGCTCGTCGTGGTGGGCTGTTCGGGGCAGATGTTGAGATACCGGGGCAAAAGGGAGAGGCTGGGAGAGGAATGCGGCCGGGAGCCTCCGGTACGTCAAGCGCACCCACCCGGCCGGAGAAGAGGTGATTGCGGTGCGCGTACTGCTGAAAGCCCAGCTCGACACCGAGAAGGGCAACGAGATCATCCGCAACGGCACCATGGAGAAGGGGATGCAGGCCGCCTTGGAGCGTCTGAACCCCGAGGCCGCCTACTTCACCGCCGAAAACGGGTGCCGTACGGCGTTCATCTTCTTCGATCTCGCCGACTCGTCCGACATCCCGAAGTCCGCGGAGCCGTTCTTCATGGAGATGGGGGCGAAGGTCACCATCGTGCCCGTCATGAACCGCGAGGACCTGGCGAAGGGGCTGAGCGCCCTCGGCTGAGGGTCACGGCAGCACCGGCATGCCCGGGCCGGGGCACCCCAGCGGTGTCCCCGGCCCCGTGTTTTTCCCGCGGGCGGGGCCCCGGTGCCGGCGTCCGGCCCCCTCACAGACCGCGTCGCCCTCACCGACCCGCGTCGCAGCACCCGTCGCGGCACATCAGGCCCCTCACAGACCCCCGTCGCAGCACCCGTCGCGGCGCATCAGGCGGCCCACCTCCAGCCAGTTCTCGGCATCGAACGCCGCATGGCGTTCGTGCGGCTGGAACGCCGACACCAGCTCGTCGGTCGCGTACGGCACCCCCGCCCTGAGCACCCCCGTCGTACGCACCAGGGAGTCGAAGTCGCTGAACGGGTCCCCGTCGACCAGCGTGAGGTCGGCGAGCTTGCCCTGCTCGACGGTACCGAGGTGCTGGTCGAGCCCGAACAGCCGGGCGGGGTGGAGGGTCGCGGTGCGCAGCGCCGCGGCCGGGGAGAGGCCGCCCCGGTGCAGGGCGCGCAGGCCGAGGTGCAGGGAGAGCCCGACGGGAACCAGCGGCTGATCCGTGCCGAGGGCGACGAGGCCGCCCTTGTCGAGGACCCGGCGGTATACGTCGATCTCCGTGCCCAGGGTGGCCAGTTGGGCGTCGGTGGGCGGCAGCGTCGCCGACTTCCGCACGGCCGCCGCGTCCCAGGGGGGCATGACGGCGGTGACCCGGGGGTCGTCGGCGAGTGCCGGGTCCGCGCCGAGCAGGGGCGCCGAGGTGAAGGGCGTCGCGATGAGGGCGAAGTTGATCCCGCGGGCGGTGTAGATCTCCAGCACGTCCTGATAGGCATGGCCGGTCGCGGAGGTCGCGTGCCCGAACTCGGCTCGCTGTGTGGCCAGTAGATGGGTCGTCAGATCCTGGCCGACCTCGACGCCCGGGGAAACGAGGTGGCTTCCCGCGCGTACCCCGAGCCGTTCGTGGGCGAACCGCGCGGCCTCCTCCATCAGCCAACTGGGCGCTCGCACATAGGTCTTGACGAAGTCCCAGTCCAGCGCGGCGCCGCGCTCCAGAGAACGCCCGAGGCCCGCGCGGGTGCGGTGGGCGCGGCCCATGCTGTAGGCGACCCGGGAGCCGTCGAGCAGCTCTCCCGTGGTCAGCAGGCGGGGCCCGGCGAGCTGTCCGGTGGCCACCGCCTCGCGGATGCGGGCCTGTTCGTAGGCGAAGCCTCCGAGGGAGACGGCGGTGGTGATGCCGTAGGTGAGCTGGCCCACGGTCTGGCGGCCGCCGTAGGTGCTCTGCCACGGATGGGTGTGGGTGTCCCAGAGTCCGGGGACGACGGTCCGCTCGGAGGCGTCGACGGTGTGCCGGGCCCCGCGCTTGCGGTGGGGTTCGACCGAGGCGACGCGGCCGGCGCGCACCACGATGTCGACGTCGTCGCGCACCGACTCCCCCGTGCCGTCCCAGAGCCGCCCCGCGTGCACCACGGTGTCGGCGGGGGCGGGCCTGCGCTGGTCGAGGGCCAGCCGTACGGTGCGCGGGGCACCGCCGTCGACGCCGATGAGGCGCAGCCGGGTGCCGGACAGATACAGGAGCGTCCTGGAGTCGCCGGACCACGAGGGGTGGTCGGCGGGTTCGCGGGTGAGGGTGCGCGGTGGGCCCTGCGGGGTGCCGTCCGGGGCGACGGGGACGAGGCACAGCGCGGATTCCACGATGACGGCCATCCAGCGCCCGTCGGGCGACCAGACGGGCCCCGAGTCGTAGCGGTCGGCGATGGAGACGTGCGGGGCCACGGCGTGCAGATGGTCGGCCCCGGTGGTGGTGTCGACGACCCGGATGACGTTGTAGCCCTCGCGGAAGCGCAGGTTGAGCCGGTTGCGGTCGCACAGGGCGACATGGCGGCCGTCCGGTGACCAGCTGGGCCGGCCGGGCAGTCCTCCCCCGCCGAGCGCCGTCACCAGGACGCGTTCGGTACCGCTCGCCAGGTCGCGTACGACCAGTCGCCCCGACATGTCGATGGCCGCGAGCCGGGTGCCGTCGGGCGAGAGCGCGGGATGGACCCGGCCGCCCGTCGCCAGCACACTCTCCTTGCCGTCGGCGAGGTCCCTGCGGTAGACGCCGAGCAGCCCGTCGCGGTCGTCGGCGTACACGAGCGAGCCTCCGTCGCGGGCCCATACGGGGCCCAGCAGATAGCCCGTGGGGGCGGCCCGGCGCAGTCGCTGCGGCGGGCGGGAGCCCGAAAGGTCGGCGACCCAGAGGGAGTTGAGGGCGGCGAAGGCCACGCGCCGGCCGTCGGGTGACAGCGCGGGCAGATGGATGCCCCGCACCGGGCGCACCCGTTCCTCGCCGAGGTCGTACGACTTGAGCCGGTAGCGCGGCCGCTCGACGGGCAGCACGCCCGCGAAGTCGATGGCCTCGGGCTGTGCGGGGGCCTCCGGGCGTACGAGGGTGAACCGGCCGTCGAGGGTGAGGAGCAGCTGCCCGTCGGCCGTCCAGCGCGGCGGCACCGGGGCGATGTCGCCGGTGACCGGGACGGCCTTGCCGTCGACGACCAGGGTGCAGGAGGCGCTGGGCGCGGTGGTGGTGCGCAGCAGGGCCAGGCGTCGGCCGTCGGGGGCGAGGCTCGGCGTCATGAGCTGGGCGTTCTCGGTCTCGGTGTACTCGACGGTGACCGCGCCCGCTTGCCGGGCGGGGACGGAGGCGATGGTTCTGGCGTCCACCGAGAGCCCGAAGGGCGTGGTGAGGGCCTGGGCGCGGACGAACAGGATGCGCTCGCCGTCGGGCGACCAGCTCGGGTCGAAGTCCTCCCAGGGCGCGTCCTGGAGCGGGCCGTCCTGACCGAGCAGCCCGGTGACGCGCGTCAACGCGCCGGTGCGCAGGTCGAGTACGTGCACGCGGTACGGGCTGCCGGTCACCGGGTCGCCGCCGCGCTCGGAGGAGAAGGCGATGCGGGTGCTGTCGGGCGACCAGGCCGGGCCGCGGTCGTCCCAGGGGCCGTCGGTGCGCTGCCGCAGCTCGGACCCGTCGGGCCGCATGGTCCAGAGGTGGTATCCGCCGCCCCGGTACGCGCAGAACGCGATGAGCGCGCCGTCGGGGGCGTGGACGGGCCGGGTGGGTTCGAGGTCGGCGGGGGTGAGCGGCTCGGCCTTGCCGCCGGAGCGGGGCAGCGTCCACAGGACGTCCTGGACCTCGGCGATCAGCCGGTCCCCGGCGGGCGAGAGGCTGGCGGCGCCGTTGGTGGCGGCCGTGAAGGACAGGGAGAGCCCGGCGCGGGACGCGGCGAGCGCGGGCACGGGCACGGCGCCCACAGCGGTGAGCGCCCCGGCGGCGCCCGCGGCGGCGAGGAGTTGACGGCGGGAGAGGGAGGAGAGCGGGGTGGCGGTGTTGTCACGGTCCATGACACGGCACGCTCGCGCACCGCACGGCGCAGGGGCAACACCGCCATTCCCGCCAAACGGGTACGACCTCCGGTCAAATCCCTTGAGGAGCCATGGGGTTGGGCTCCGGTCAGAGGGTGCGCACCTCCAGGACCGTGACCGAGTACGGGGCGAAGGTGGCGGTGAAGGTGGGTGCCACGCCGTTGACGGTGCCCCCGCGCGGGCGCACCGCCAGCGGATCGGTCAGCGTGTTGGTGGCCTGGGGGCTCGCCCCCGCGAGCACGACCACGGCCGCTGAGGCCTCGGTGCGGGCGACGCCCTGGAGGGTGATGGCGGTACGCCGCGCCGTGCCGCCCGTGTTGACCACCGCGAGGTGGATGCGGCGGGCGCCCGGGTCGTGGGTGGTGACGACGTTGAGCCCCGGCAGGGCGCGCACCGCGGTCGGCAGGACGATGGTGCCGCGCCGTGTCAGCAGGAGTTGCTGAGCGTAGTAGCTCGGGGAGTTGTAGCTGCTGAGTGCGTCATAGGCGATGAGGTTGGTGGCCCAGGTGTTGTCCCGTACGTGGCTGAACAGCGGGGCGTAGGACTCCATCAGGACCTGATCGGAGTTGCGGATGAGGCCCGCGAGCCAGGAGGCGTCACCGAGCGCGGCGTTGAGGTCGGGCGTGGGGCGGCCCTCCTGCGCGGCCCACTCCCCGACGAACACCTTGGGGCTGGTCCGGTCGCGCTGGTCGTACTTGTGGGAGCCGGCCTGGAAGGCGGCGGCCGACTGGTAGTAGTGCTCGTCGATCAAGTCGTACGGGCGTGATGCCACCGGGGTCGTGGCGATCAGCTTCAGCGCGGGGTAGCGGGCCTTGATCGCGTCGTGGAAGGCGGCGTAGCGCTCCTCGTAGGAACCGGACCGGTCGAACCAGTCCTCGTTGCCGATCTCCACGTACTTCAGCGGATACGGCGCGGGGTGGCCGTCGGCCGCACGGCGGGCGCCCCAGGGCGAGGTGGTGGGCCCGGTGATGTACTCGATCTGGTCGAGGGCGTCCCGCACGAAGGGTTGCAGCGCGTCGCCGGTCACATGGTCGCCCCCCAGGGAGTATCCGGCGTAGACGCACAGCAGCGGCATGCACCCGAGGTCCTCGGTCATCTGGAGGTATTCGGGCAGGCCGAGCCCGTCCGTGGACCAGTAGCCCCAGGCCGAGTTGTGGTGCCCGGGGCGCTGTTCGACGGGGCCGATGGTCTTCTTCCAGTCGAAGCGGTCCGCCACGACGTTGCCTTCGAGGTAGTTGCCGCCGGGGAAGCGCAGGAAGGCCGGGTGCAGCGCGGCGAGCTTCTCCATCAGGTCGACGCGCAGCCCGTTGACGCGGCCCTTGTAGGTGGGCGGGAAGAGGGAGACCTGGCTCAGCCAGAGGGTGCCGGGCGCGGGCGCGGTGACGGTGAGGCGGGCGTCGGCGGTGGTGGGGGCGCCGGGGCCGGTGCGCAGGGTGAGTTCGTGTTTGCGCCAGGAACCGGTGAGGGGGCCCGTGGTCGCGGTGGCGTACACCCGGCCGTCGGTGCCGGTGAGGGACACGGTCAGCCGGCCGGTTTCGTCACCGGACTTGGCGTAGAGGGAGGCCCGGTAGGTGGTGGACGGGCGGACCGGGATGCCCCAGAAGCCCTCGTTGGCCACCCCGTCGCCGGGCTGCTTGACGGCCACCCGCAGGGACTGGGTGAGGGCCGAGTTGAGAGGCTGGGCCGTGTCGATGGCGAGGGTGGCGGCGCCGACGGCGCTCCAGTGGAGCGGGGTGGCCGCGGCCATGAAACTGCGGTTGTTGACCAGTTCGGCGTACAGGCCGCCCTCGCCGCTGTGGTTGATGTCCTCGAAGAAGATCCCGCCGAGTTCGGTGCTGACCCGCGGTCCGGGGCGGGTGGTGTCGATGGTCAGGAGGGGCTGGGCGGAGTCGATGGGTATGCCCGCCAGGGCCGCCGCGTCGGTGGCGGTGAGAGCGGTGTCGAAGATCTGGACGTCGTCGATGAGGGCGTGGGCCTGGTCGACGTGGGCGCCGCCGAACAGGCCGCGGCCGACGGCGGTCGCGCCGGTGGCGCGCCAGCCCCCGGCGTAGGGCACCTCGCCCTCCAGGACGCCGTTGACATAGAGGCGGACGACGCCCGCCGCCGTGTCGTCGACGCCGAGCAGGTGGTACCAGGCCCCGGCCACGGGCGCCGACGCGGCTCCGGCGACGGCCGCCGAGCCGTTCGCGGAGGTCGCGTCGGAGGCGAGGCGGGTGAACGCGAACGCGCCTGTGTCGTCCCGGAGTTGGAGGTAGAACCCGCTCACCGCGACCCCGTCGGCGGACACGAAGGTCTGGTATCCGGCGGTCCCGGTGAGCCGCACCCATGCCGCGACGCTGAAGCTCCTGGTCGTGTCCACCACCGGGCCGGCCGTCGTGGCGCCGCCGCCCGCCGAGACGTCGAGGGCTGCCGCGCCGGACTTGGCGGCGCCCCACTTCGCTCCCTCGGTGAGCGTGAGGGTGTGCGCGTGCCCCGAGGTGTCGGCGGCGGTCGTCCCGGCGCCCTCGTCGAAGGACCAGTGGGCGACGGGCGCGGGGAGCGCCGACGCGGCGGCCCGGGTGGGAGAGGCGGCGAAGGAGGGGCCGGCCGCACCGGCCAGGGGCAGCGCGCCGAGCGCGGCCACGATCGCTCTGCGGCTGGGGCCGGAGCCCGGGTGGGGAAGGGGTCGTGTCATGCGGGTGCTCCTCAACTCTCGCTGGGGTTCGAGATTTCGGACAACGTTCAGCATTTCGACGACGGGAGCATTCCCCCTCGCCCACCTCGGCGTCAACACCCACGGATCACCCGGAAACCGTTCCTGCGCGACCCATTGACACCTCCGGCCGCACGTCATTACCGTCACGCCAGAATTTCGAACGCATGACGAAATATCGAACGTCATGGACAGCAGCCCCGGGAGCAACTGCCTTGCGAATCACGGGAATCACCACCCACGTCGTCGGGACCCCCTGGCGAAACCTCAGTTACGTCCAGGTTCACACCGACGAGGGCCTCACCGGCGTCGGCGAGACCCGGATGCTCGGCCGCACCGACGCGCTGATGGGCTATCTCCGCGAGGCGGAGGGCAACCACATCGCCGGATCCGACCCGTTCGCGATCGAGGACCTCGTGCGGCGGATGAAGTACGGCGACTACGGCCGGGCCGGCGAGATCGTGATGTCGGGCATCGCGGTGGTGGAGATGGCCTGTTGGGACATCAAGGGCAAGGCCCTCGGCGTCCCGGTGTGGCAGCTGCTCGGCGGCCGGGTGACCGACCGCGTCAAGGCGTACGCCAACGGCTGGTACACCACCGAGCGCACCCCGGAGGCCTACCACAAGGCGGCCCGCGCGGTCGTCGAGCGCGGCTACCGGGCGCTGAAGATCGACCCGTTCGGCACCGGCCACTTCGAGCTCGACCGGCAACAGTCCCTGTACGCCGTCTCGTTGATCGAGGCGGTGCGGGACGCGATCGGCCCGGACACCGAGCTGATGCTGGAGATGCACGGCCGCTTCTCGCCGGCCACCGCCGTCCGCCTTGCCCACGAGCTCGCCCCGTTCGACCCGGCGTGGCTGGAGGAGCCGGTACCGCCGGAGAACCTCAAGGCCCTCTCGAAGGTCGCGTCCAAGGTCGACATCCCGGTCGCGACCGGTGAACGCATCCACGACCGGATCGAGTTCCGCGAACTGTTCGAGTCGGGGGCCGTCGACATCATCCAGCCGGACGTGGGCCACATCGGCGGCATCCTGGAGACCAGGAAGCTCGCCGCGACCGCCGAGACCCACTACACCCTGATCGCTCCGCACAACGTGGGCGGCTCGGTGCTCACCGCCGCCTCCCTCCAAGTGGCGGGCTGCACACCGAACTTCAAGATCTTGGAGCACTTCAACGACTTCGCGGACGCCGACATCAAGAAGGTCGTCAAGGGCGCCCCGCAGGTGGTGGACGGCTACTTCGAGCTCTCGGACGCACCCGGCCTCGGCGTCGAGCTCGACGTGGACGCAGCGGCCGAATTCCCGCAGCAGCAGGCCCGGTTCGACCTGTGGGCGGAAGGCTGGGAGAAGCGCGACCCCTCCAGGACCCGGGGATGAACAGCCGCGCGATCGTCGTCGACGCACCGGGCAGCCACCGCCTGGTCACCGGGGAGCGCCCGGAGCCGGGCCCTGGCGAGGTGGTCGTGCGGGTGGCCGCCGCGGGCATCTGCCTGAGCGACCGCGAGGTGTACGACGGCCATCGCGACCGGGGCTATGTCCGCTACCCGCTGACACCCGGCCACGAGTGGGCCGGGACGGTCGAGGCGGCCGGGCCGGGCGTGGACCCCACGCTCGTCGGGCGCCGGACCGTCGCCGAGGGCTTCCGCGCCTGCGGCCGGTGCGATCGGTGCCGGCACGGCGAGACCTCCCTGTGCGAAGGCCCGTACGCCGAGACCGGGTTCACGCATCCCGGTGGCTTCGCCGACCATGTGGTGGTCCCGGCCCGACTGCTGCACCCGCTGGCCGACGACGCTGATCCGCGTGCCGCGGCCCTGCTCGAACCGGCCGCCGTGGTCGCCGCCGCCGTGCGGGCCGGCGCTCCCGAGATGGGTGAGCGGATCGCCGTGGTGGGTGCGGGCACCCTGGGGCTGCTCGCCGTCCAGCTCGTCTCGGGCTACTCGCCCCGCGAGCTGACGGTGATCGACCCCCGGCTCGAACGGGCCGAGCTGGCCCGCCCGATGGGGGCCACCCAGTCCCTCACCCCCGAGGCGTCCCACGCGGAGCGCGGCCGCTTCGACCTCGTGATCGAGACGGCCGGGGCGCCCTCCACGGCCGCCGACGCGACCCTGCTCGCCCGGCGCGGGGGCCGGGTCGTCCTGACGGGCATGTTCGCCCCGGGTGCGACCGGCATCGACCCGGTCCACCTCTCGCTGAACCAGCTCACCGTCCGCAGCGTCTTCGGCGCCTCCTCGGCCGCGTGGTCGTTCGCCGTGCGGGCGTATGCCACCGGCCGGATCGATCCGGCAGCGCTGGTCACCCATGAGTTCCCCCTGGAGCGGTACGCCGACGCGCTCGCCCTGGTCGGCGGCGGCGACCCCACGACCGGAAAGGTCCTGCTGCGGCCGTAGGCCACGGCCTTCGCCCCCAAGTCATGTGGCGCGGCCCCATGTGCCACCGCCCCATGGGGCCACACCCCATGGCCCGCCCACCGCCGCCGAATCACCGGTTCACGCCCGTCCCGTACCCAATGACCCGAACTTCGTTCGAGATATCGAACGTCACGAAGACCAGCTCACGCAAGGAACCCCGCCTGTGACCGAAACCTCAGCCCCCTTCCGCGCACCCTCGGCGCCACGCCGTCCCGGCGAGCGGGCCCTGTCGGGGCTCGGCCTGGCCGCGCCCGCCGAGGACCCCGCCGACTCCTCCCCCCACGCCTTCCCCGACTGCGGCACCTGGCGCACCGAGGTCCCCTCGGTCGAGGGGCCCGAAGCGCTCTCCGTCGTCCTCGCGGAGTCCGCGCGCCTGGACGTACCGGTGCACCGCGTCAGCCAGGGCAGCGGCGTCTGGATGCTGTCCGACGCCGAGATCACCGAAATGGCCGAGGCGTGCGCGGCCCACGCGATCGAGCTCTGCCTGTTCACCGGACCGCGCGGCACCTGGGACACCGGCGGTTCCACCCGAAGCACCTCGGGCGGTGCGGGGCTGCGCGCCCGGGGCCATGACGCGCTCGCGGGATGCGTCGAAGACGCCCTGCGGGCAACGGAGTTGGGCGTGCGCTGCCTGCTCGTGGCCGACGAGGGCGTGCTGTGGACACTGCACCGGCTGCGCGAACAGGGCCTGCTGCCGGCGGACACCACCTTCAAGGTCTCGGCGCTGATCGGCCCCGTCAACCCGGCCTCCGTCGCGGTGTACGAGCGGCTCGGCGCGGACTCCGTCAATGTGCCCTCCGATCTGACGTCGGCCCACTTCACCGAGATCCGGCGGGTGTCCGCCGTTCCCCTGGACCTCTACATCGAGGCGCCGGACGACCTCGGCGGCTATGTGCGGATGTACGAGGCGGCCGAGCTGATCCGCCGGGCCGCGCCGCTCTACCTCAAGTTCGGCCTGTCCCGGGCCCCCGGGATCTACCCCTACGGCGCGCACCTGCGGGACGTCGCCCTGGACACCGCGCGCGAACGGGTGCGGCGCGGCCGTCTCGTGCTGGATCTGCTGGCCCGGCACGACGCCGACGGCGGCATGTCCCCGCTCGGCTCCCGCCTCCCCGGCCCCCTCAACCGCTTCTCCCTCAAGGACTGATGACCATGCGCCGCACCCGCAGAGCAGCACTCGCCCTCGTCGCAGGATCCCTCGCCCTCGCCCTCGCCGCCTGCGGGCAGAGCAGTGAGGGCGGCAGCAAGGACGCCAAGAAGGGCGGCAAGGGCTCGACCATCGGCATCGCCATGCCGACCAAGTCGTCCGAGCGGTGGATCAACGACGGCAACAACATGGTCAAGCAGTTCCAGGACCTCGGCTACAAGACCGAGCTCCAGTACGGCGAGGACAACGTCGACCAGCAGGTCGCCCAGATCGAGAACATGATCACCAAGGGGGTGGACGTCCTGGTGGTCGCCGCCATCGACGGCCGGGCCCTGAGCGACGTCCTCAAGCAGGCCGCCGACCAGCACATCAAGGTCATCGCCTACGACCGGCTCATCCTCGGCTCGCCGAACGTCGACTACTACGCCTCGTTCGACAACGAGAAGGTCGGCGTACTCCAAGCCTCCTACATCGTCGACAAGTTGGGGCTGAAGACCGGCGGCGCCAAGGGGCCGTTCAATATCGAGCTGTTCGCCGGCTCGCCCGACGACAACAACACCCGGTACTTCTTCCAGGGCGCCCTCAAGACCCTCCAGCCCTACCTCGACAAGAAGCAGCTGGTGGTCCGCAGCGGCCAGACCAACCTCAACCAGGTCACCACCCTGCGCTGGGACGGCGCGACCGCCCAGAAGCGCATGGACGACCTGCTGACCAAGGCGTACTCCTCGTCCCGCGTGGACGCGGTGCTCTCGCCCTACGACGGCATCTCCATCGGCATCCTGTCGGCGCTGCGCTCCGGCGGTTACGGGACCGGGGCCAAGCCGTACCCCGTGGTGACCGGCCAGGACGCCGAGGTGGCGTCGGTGAAGTCGATCATCGCGGGAAACCAGACGCAGACCGTCTACAAGGACACCCGGGCGCTCGCCAAGCAGGCCGTGCAGATGGCCGACGCCGTGCTGAACAACAAGACCCCCCAGGTCAACGACGTCAAGACCTACAACAACGAGAAGAAGGTCGTGCCGTCCTTCCTGCTCGACCCGGTGAGCGTCGACAAGTCCAACTACCGCTCCGTACTGGT
The DNA here is from genome assembly GCF_025399895.1 of Streptomyces sp. ASQP_92. Taxonomy (GTDB): domain Bacteria; phylum Actinomycetota; class Actinomycetes; order Streptomycetales; family Streptomycetaceae; genus Streptomyces. The sequence goes on from NZ_JAODUA010000014.1 coordinate 92,223, forward strand.
GGATTCGGGCTACATCAAGGCGAGTGAACTCCAGTGAGCGACCGGTTCCACGCGGCGCCGGATCCGGGAGCGCCCGTCCTGGAGATGCGCTCCATCGTCAAGACGTTCCCCGGAGTGCGCGCCCTGTCCGACGTGTCGCTCACCGTGGCGCCGGGCGAGGTGCACGCCATCTGCGGTGAGAACGGCGCGGGCAAGTCCACCCTGATGAAGGTCCTCAGCGGCGTTCATCCGCACGGGAGTTACGAGGGCGAGGTCCTGTTCCAGGGCGAGCCCTGTGTCTTCAAGGACATCCGGGCGAGCGAGGCGCGCGGCATCGTCATCATCCACCAGGAGCTCGCCCTGGTGCCGTATCTGTCGATCGCCGAGAACATCTTCCTCGGCAACGAGCACGCCACCCGGGGTGTCATCAGCTGGCACGAGACGCTTCTGCACGCCGCCCGGCTCCTGAAGCGGGTGGGTCTGAGCGAGCATCCGGGGACCCGGGTCGCGGACATCGGGGTCGGCAAGCAGCAGCTGGTGGAGATCGCCAAGGCCCTGTCCAAGGAGGTGAAGCTGCTCATCCTGGACGAGCCGACGGCCGCGCTCAACGACGACGACAGCGCCCATCTCCTGGACCTGATCCTGGAGTTGAAGGAGCAGGGCATCACCTCGATCGTCATCTCGCACAAGCTGAACGAGATCGCGGCGGTCGCCGACTCCGTCACGGTGATCCGTGACGGCCGCACCATCGAGACCCTCGATGTGCGGGACCCGGCGACGACCGAGGACCGCATCATCCGCGCCATGGTGGGCCGCGACCTCGACCACCGCTTCCCCGACCGCACGCCCCACCCCGGCGTCCCGGGCGCACACCCTGCCCTGGAGGTCCACGGCTGGACCGTGCACCACCCCATCGACCAGCAGCGCAAGGTCGTCGACGACGTCTCCTTCCAGGTACGGCGGGGCGAGATCGTGGGGATCGCCGGTCTGATGGGCGCCGGACGCACCGAACTCGCGATGAGCCTGTTCGGCCGCTCCTACGGGCGGAACATCAGCGGGTCCGTCCGCAAGGACGGCCAGGAGATCCGGACCCGGACCGTGCCCGAGGCGGTGGGCCACGGCATCGCGTATGTCACCGAGGACCGCAAGCAGTACGGCCTCAACCTCATCGACAGCATCGCCCGGAACATCACCACGGCCGCGCTCGGCAAGGTGTCGCGGCGCGGGGTGGTCGACGAGCACGAGGAGCGGCGGGTCGCCGAGTCGTACCGCCGCTCCATGAACATCAAGACACCCACGGTCTTCGAGCAGGTCGGACGGCTGTCCGGCGGCAACCAGCAGAAGGTCGTGCTCAGCAAGTGGATCTTCGCGGGTCCCGATGTGCTGATCCTCGACGAGCCGACCCGCGGCATCGACGTGGGTGCCAAGTACGAGATCTACACCGTCATCGACCAGCTCGCGGCCCAAGGCAAGGCGGTCGTCTTCATCTCCTCGGAACTCCCCGAACTGCTCGGCATGTGCGACCGCATCTACACGATGGCGGCCGGCCGGCTCACCGGTGAGGTCTCGCGGGCCGAGGCGACGCAAGAAGTGCTGATGCGCCACATGACCACGAACAAGAGGTAGTCGCCATGGCTCCGGTCACCACCGACACCCCCAGGAGCGCCCCCTCGGCGCCCAGCTCGCCGCGCCAGGCGCCCACCGCGCTGCTGCTCGGCGCGGCGCGCCGCAACATGCGCCAGTACGGCATGCTCGTCGCGCTCGGCCTGATCGTCGTGCTGTTCCAGATCTGGACCGGCGGGGTGCTGCTCAAGCCGAACAACGTCACCAACCTGGTGCTGCAGAACAGCTACATCCTGGTCCTCGCCATCGGCATGATGATCGTCATCATCGCGGGCCACATCGACCTGTCCGTCGGGTCGCTCGCGGCCTTCGTGTCGGCGGCGTGTGCCGTGATGATGGTCGAGCACCATGTGCCCTGGGTGCTCGCCCTGGTGGTGGCGCTCGCCATCGGGGCGGTCGCGGGCGCCTGGCAGGGATTCTGGATCGCCTACGTCGGTATACCGTCGTTCATCGTCACGCTGGCCGGGATGCTGTTGTTCCGCGGCGGCACCCAGATCCTGCTCGGCTCGCGCTCGCTCGGCCCGTTCCCCGAGGGCTTCCAGAAGATCTCCACGGGCTATCTTCCCGCGTTCGGCCCGAACACCAACTACCACAATCCGACGCTGCTGTTGGGGCTCGCCCTGATCGCCGTGGTCCTGGTCCAGGAGGCGCGCTCGCGGCGGCGCCAGCGGGAGTACGAGCTCGATGTGCTGCCCCGCGGCCTGTTCCTCGCCAAGTGTGTGGCGATGGTCGCCGCCGTCCTCGCCTTCACCATGACGCTGGCCAGCTACCGGGGCGTCCCGGTGGTGCTGCTGCTGCTCGCGGCACTGCTCATCGGCCTGGGCTTCGTGATGCGCAACGCGGTCGTCGGGCGCCATGTGTACGCGCTCGGCGGCAACCAGGCGGCCGCGAAGCTCTCCGGCGTCAAGGACAAGCGGGTCACGTTCTGGGTCTTCGTCACCATGGGGGTGCTCGCGGCCCTGGCCGGAGTCGTCTTCGCGGCCCGTCTGAACGCCGGAACGCCCAACGCGGGCGTCAACTTCGAACTGGAGGCCATCGCCGCCTCGTTCATCGGTGGTGCCTCGATGAGCGGCGGCGTGGGCACGGTGTTCGGCGCCATCATCGGCGGGCTCGTGCTCGGCGTCCTCAACAACGGCATGTCCCTGGTGGGCATCGGCACGGACTACCAGCAGGTCATCAAGGGGCTCGTGCTGCTCGCCGCGGTCGGCTTCGACGTCTACAACAAACGCAAGGTCGGTTCGTGAGCCCCTCGGGTTCTCCCCTCTTCGAAGGAGTCGCTCCATGAACACCAGCAGACGTACGGTCCTGGCGGCCGGCGCGGCGGCGGGCCTCGCCGCGACGACACTCGGCACCGCCGGCGCACCCGCGCAGGCCGCGTCCCGCCACGCCCCGTCGAAGCAGCACTTCGGCACCCTGGCCGACGGCACCGCGGTCGACCTGTGGACCGTCGCCAACGGCGGCACCCGCCTGAAGGTCCTGTCGTACGGCGGCATCGTCCACTCCCTCGAACTGCCCGACCGCGAGGGGCGCTTGGCCAATGTCTCGCTCGGCTTCGACAACCTCGCCGACTATGTCGCGAAGAGCCCGTACTTCGGCGGCCTGATCGGCAGATACGGCAACCGCATAGCGGCGGGCCGGTTCACCCTGGACGGCCACGCCTACCAACTCCCGCTCAACGACGGGGAGAACAGCCTGCACGGCGGCACCCAGGGCTTCGACAAGCGGATGTGGCGGGTCGAGCCGTTCACCCGCGGTTCGGAGACCGGGCTCGTCCTGAGCAGGGTCTCCCCGGACGGCGAGATGGGCTATCCCGGCACCCTGAAGGTCCGCGTCACCTACACCCTGACGGCGCGGGGCGCCTGGCGGATCGACTACGAGGCGACGACGGACCGGCCGACGATCGTCAACCTCACCAGCCACACCTACTTCAATCTGGCCGGTGAGGGCAGCGGCACCATCTACGACCACACCCTGGAGCTGGCCGCCGGCCGCTACACACCCGTCGACGCCGGCCTCATCCCGACCGGCGAGCTGTCCCGGGTGGGGGGCACGCCCTTCGACTTCCGGCGGGCCAAGCCGATCGGCCGCGACATCCGGGCCGGCGGCGAGCAGTTGGTCCGCGCCAAGGGATACGACCACAACTGGGTCCTGGACAAGGGGATCACGGCCACCCCGGGCTACGCGCTCACGCTGGCCGACCCGTCGTCCGGGCGTGTGATGCGGATGCACACCACCGAGCCGGGTCTTCAGTTCTACAGCGGCAATTTCCTGGACGCCACCCTGGTGGGCAGCTCCGGGCGCACCTACCGCCAGGGTGACGCGGTCGCCCTGGAGACCCAGCACTTCCCGGACTCCCCCAACCACCCCGCGTTCCCGTCCACGGTGCTGCGCCCGGGGACGACGTACCGCACGTCGACGATCCACTCCTTCACGACCCGCTGATCACCCACACCGCCCCAGACGCCCTGTGACCCGCAACTGACGGGTTTCACAGGGCATTTGGTGTGCGTTCAGCCCGCGAAGGCGTGGCCCGGCACTCCGCGACCGGCGCCCGGGACGACGAGCACCGAGCCGGACAGGGGGTGCGGCGCGGCCTGCCCGACGCGGGCGGAGGTGATGTAGAGGTCGGTGAGCCCCAGGCCGCCGAAGGCGCAGGCGGTGGGGCGCCGCACGGGCAGCTCCACGATCTGGTCCAGGGTGCCGTCGGGCGCGTACCGGCGCACGGCCGCGCCGTCCCACAGCGCGACCCAGACCCCGCCCTCGGCGTCCACGGTGAGTCCGTCGGGGTATCCGGCGCCGTCCTCCAGTTGCACGAACTCCATCCGGTTGTGGGCGAGTTGGCCGTCGAAGTCGAAGACCGAGACGGTCCGGGTCGGGCTGTCGACGTAGTACATGAGGCGCCCGTCGGGGCTCCAGCCGATGCCGTTGCTGACGCTCACCTCGCCGAGGACCAAGGTCGCGGTGCCGTCCGGGGCGACCCGCGTCAGGGTGCCGCCGCCGGGTGCCTCGTCGTACCGCATCGTCCCGGCCCACAGCGATCCGTCGGGAGCGACGGCCGCGTCGTTGGCGCGCCGTCCGGCCACGGGGTCGCGCAGCAGCCAGCGGAACCCGTCGCCGGGGCCGTCCTCGCCGTGGTGTTCGGGGTCGTACAGCGCGACGCCGTCCCGGAGGTTGACCACCAGACCGCCCCCGGCCCTCGGTTTGGCCGCGCCGACGTGTTGCTCGGTGGCCAGGACGGTACGGCGCCCGGTCGCCGGATCGTAGGTGTGGATCCGTGAGGCGAGGATGTCGACCCAGATCAGCCGCGCGGCAGCCGCGTCCCAGGTCGGGCCCTCGCCGAGTTCGGCCCCCTCCCGTACCGCGAGTTCGTACCTCACCACGCACCTCGGTGGCCGAGCCGCACGGAGAGGTCGCCCGCGCCCTTCTGGGCGAGTTCGGCCAGCTCGGCCTCGCGCTCGCCGCTCCACCGGATCATGGGTACGGAGATGGAGAGCGCGGCGACGACCCGGCCCGTGCCGTCCCTGACGGGTGCCGCGACACAGCTCACGTCCGGATTGGACTCGCGGTGCTCGACCGCGGTGCCGCGGGCCCGGATCTCGCCGAGCGCGGCGCGCAGGGCGGCGGGATCGGTGATGCTGTCGGGGGTCATGGCGAGGAGCTCGCGGCCTTCGAGGCGGGCGTCGAGCTCGGCCTCCGGCAGCGCCGCGAGCAGCATCTTGCCGACGGAGGTGCAGTGCGCGGGCAGCCGTCGGCCGGCGGCCGAGACCATGCGGACGGCGTGCGTGGAGTCGACCTTCGCGATGTAGATGACGTCGGTGTCCTCCAGGATCGCGACATGGACGGTCTCGTCGCAGGTCTCCGCGACCTCACGGGCCACCTGCTGCCCCTCGGCCGCGAGGTCGAGCTGCTCGGCGTAGCGGCTGCCGAGCTGATAGGTGCGGACACCGAGCCGGTAGCGTCCCGGCTGCCCGGGCTCCGGCGCCAGATACGAGCGCGCGGCCAGGGTGGTGAGCAGCTCGTGGACCGTGGTGCGGGGCAGTTGGAGACGTCGGGTGACATCGGGCGCGGAGAGGCTGCCCTCGCTCTCCAGGAAGAGTTCGAGGACGTCCAGCGCCCTGGTCACCGCGGGAACCAGTCGGCCCATGCCCGCCACCCACCCTCCTCGTTCGAAACTCCGGTCACTGCCCGGAATGACGAACACAGGCTAACCACAGGGGCGTTCAGCGGGCAATGGCCCCGCGCCACCGGTCCGGGCGGATGTCACTCCGCCGCGAACTCGCCCTACTGGGGCTTGAAGGAGCGGATCTGGTAGCTGCCCTGGAGGTTGCCGCCCTGGCCGGACGGCGTGGAACCGACGCGGTGGTTGTAGTTGGTCCCCGTGTAGTACTGGACGCGGTGATTCGTCTTGTTCCATACGGAGCGTACGTTCTGGCCCCGCTGGATGAAGGAGCAGTTGTCCGCGGTGTTGGCCAGCCTCTCCTGGGACCACTGGCAGCGGGTTCCCCCGCCGTTCCAGTCGCTGTAGATGCAGAAGTAGCCGGGCGAGCAGTTGTAGGCCGCCGCGCGGGCGGGCGCCGCGGGTGCCGCGGTCGCGGTGGGTACGACGCCGAGCGCGGCGACCAGGGCCACGGAAGCGACGGCGAACGAGCGGATACGAGGCATGGGAGCAACTCCTGTTTCTCGTCGGCGATCCGGTGCGGCCGCCGCTGTGGGGCCGGCCGTCCAGGACCGCGTGGGCGCGGGGAAGCCGGGGCTCGACGGTCGCGCCGCCGGGGCCGGACCCGCGGGAACACCGCCCAGTCTTTCGCCGCGCCCGGCCCGCCATCAGGACATTTCTCGCCGAACGGGCACGGACGGGAGCACGGGGCGCCCGCGCCGGTGGTGCGCCGGGGCCCGCGCCGCGCGCCCCGCCCTGCCGCGTTGGGGCGGACGGGTGATATCCGGCGCCTGTCGCGGCGAGGCGCGAACACGGCGCTCCACGGACGTGAAAGAGAGTCAGACAGAGCCCGGTTTGTATGACAATCTTCCGAACCAGAGGAACAGACATGCCTGCCCCCACGCTCCACACCCTCGCCCGTCCGCGTACGCGGATCGCCACCGTCGCGGCCCTCACCCTCGCGGGAACCGTCCTGTCGGGCGCGCCCCAGGCGCTCGCCGCCCCGGGCGACAACGGCGACGTCAAGATCCACGCCCTGGGGACGCCGTTCAACGACCAGCGCAACGTCTCGAAGGTCTGCGGCTTCTACCTCGACGGGTTCAACTTCGACACCGTCCAGGGCGTCACCTGGCAGATCGAGCCCCAGCCCGCCAAGGCCGGCGTCGCCCAGCTCTCGGGCACCCTCCAGCTCACCGCCGGCACCGGACACAGCGCCCCGCTGACGCTGCCCGACGGGCAGTACAAGCTCGTCTGGAACATCGTCGGCGGCAAGGGCGCCGGCAAGCAGAAGGTGTTCCAGGTCGACTGCAAGGTGGCCTCCCCCGTCGGTGCCGGCGGTCCGCCACGGGGCGGGGTGCCCGCGGGCGGCGGCGGTCTCGCCGAGACTCCGGGCATCCCGCAGGCGGGGGCGGTGGCGGGCGTCGGCCTCGTCGCGGTCGCCGGGGTGCTCTACATCCGCCGACTCCGCCGCCGCACCGATGGCGCATCGTAGGCGCGCCCCCATCGCCCGTCGCCGGACGCGCGCCTACCGCCTGACGCGGACCGCGGCCCTGACCCTGTCCCTGGTGGTCGGCGGCGTCTGGTGGGCGCAGGACGACGAATCCGCCCCGCCGGCGACCGCCGGCCACGGCGACATCGCGACGGCCGTGGCGTCCGGCGGCGACAGCCGGGGCGCCGCGTCGCCACGGCCGGTGGCGCCGCGGCCGCTGCCGCCGTCCCCGGCGGTCGCGCTCGCGGTGCCGCACCTCGGCATCGAGGCACCGGTCGTCCCGCTGGGTCTGGACGCTCAACGGCACCTCACCACCCCGCCCGTGGACAATCCCAAGGTGGTGGGCTGGTACCAAGGGGGGCCGTCCCCGGGCGAGTTGGGGACGGCCATCGCGGTCGGGCACCGGGACACCAGGACCGGTCCGGCCGTCTTCGCGGCCCTCAGGTCGCTGCGCCCGGGCCGCATGGTGGAGGCCCGCCGCGCGGACGGCCGGATCGCCGTGTACACGGTGGACGAAGTCAAGACGTACGAGAAATCGCACTTCCCGGACCAGGAGGTGTACGGCCCGACCGGCAGGCCGGAGCTGCGGGTGATCACCTGTGGCGGCCGGTTCAGCCCGAAGACCGGCTACGAGAGCAACCTCGTCGTCTTCGCCCATCTGACCCAGGTCCGCACCTCCCCGGCCCCCGGGGGCCATCGGGCCTGATCCGCCGGGCGGCCCGCACCGGGCTGCCCGGCGGTTCTTAGACGGGCGGCCCTTCTGCGGGCGGTTCTTCAACCGGCGGCCGGAAAGCGCCCGTTGGGGCGCCGGTGACGTTCCGTGGCTATTGACACCCCTGTCAATGACATGGACATTACTAGTCGCTCATCCGGCTCCCTCCCCCGCCCCACCCAGGCGCCCCGGGAGCCGCGCTCCACCCCCCACCCTCGTCACATCCCTGACGCACGGTCCTGGAGGAGCCACCATGAACCGACGCAGATCCGCCCTGGCCGCAGCCCTGCTCACCGCGGTCGCGGGCCTCGCATCGACGCACGGCGCCCAGCCCGCCGCCGCCCACCGCACTCTCGCGCCCTCCCCGAACGCCCCCCACCGCGGCACGGTCGCCTCGGCCCGCACACCGGGCCACGACCCGGCGCGGGACCGAGCCGTGGCCGCGCTGAAGAAGGGCCGCGACACCGCCTTCCGCGCCGAGCGCGCCGAACCGACGCACGACTGGTGGGGCGTCTTCCCCCAGCCCGGCACCCACGACGGCATCACCGCGACCCACACCGTCGACCCGGCCTACCGGGTGAGCGACGCCGACAACTTCACCTACGCCCCCACCACCAAGGCGCAGAACTCCTGCATGGAGGTGGTCACCGCCTACTGGAACAGCGGCAACGAGATATGGGCCTGGGACTGGTGCGGCGCGGGCGGCCCGGCCAAGACGGTCACCGTCGACGCGGACTTCAAGGCGAAGTACGCCCAGCCCGCCGGGCGCGAACTCGCCTACAGCGTGCAGCTGGTGCGGGACAACGCCTCCCGCAACACCTGGTCGTCGTACCTCTACAACTACCGCTCGGCGCAATGGGAGTTGCTCTACCGCCAGTCCGGCCGGGACCAGAGCGGACTCGCCCACGGCTGGGACATGTTCGAGATCTACGCGAGTGTGAACCCCTCCACCGGGACGGGCTACTACTGCTCCGAGGCGCGCGACACCGTCTTCGACAGCAGCGCCATACAGCTGCGCCACAACGGCGCCTGGAAGCCGGCGAGTCCGTCCGACTCGCCCTGGACCGACGACAACCCCTCCGGGCGCGACTTCCTGTGCCCGGCGCTGAAGTTCGTCGAAGCCGGCGCGGACGACCACTGGACCGTACGCCAGTAGCGGCGCGGCCGAAGTGCCGCATCTTTTCCGGCCACGGCTCTAGGAACCTCAGGTCCGTCTCGCTACTCTCCGCGCATGATTTCCACGGTTGTGTGGGGCACCGGCAATGTCGGGCGTGCGGCGATACGTGCCGTCGAGGCCCATCCCGTACTGGAACTCTCGGCGGTACTCGTCCACAACCCCGCCAAGGTCGGCCGTGACGCCGCCCAACTAGCCGGTCTGGACGGCGAGTTGGGCGTAGCCGCGACGGACGACATCGCGGCCGTCCTCGCCGCCGGACCCCGGGCCGTGGTGTACGCGGCCTCCGGTGACACCCGGCCGGACGAGGCCCTCGCGGACATCACCCGTGCGATCCGCGCCGGGGCCGTGGTGGTCACCCCCGCGCTCTATCCGCTCTACGACCACCGCGGCGCCCCGCCCGAGTTCCGGGACCCGGTGCTGGCCGCCGTCGCGGAGGGCGGGGGGTCGCTGTTCGTCTCCGGCGTCGACCCCGGCTGGGGCAACGACGTGCTGCCGCTGCTCATCAGCGGGCTCGCCACCACGGTGGACGCGATCCGCTGCCAGGAGATCTTCGACTACTCCACCTATGAACAGGAGGAGTCGGTGCGCCACCTGGTCGGCATGGGACAGCCGATGGAGTACGAGCCCCTCATGCTCGCCCCGTCCATCCCGACCATGGTGTGGGGCGGACAACTGCGCCTGATGGCACGGGCGCTGGATGTCGAGCTCGACGAGATCCGCGAGACCACGGACCGCCGTGCGCTCGACACCACGGTGAGCACCCGGACGATGGGCACCTTCGAGGCGGGCACCCAGGGCGCGGTGCGGTTCGAGGTGCAGGGCATCGTCGAGGGCGAACCGCGCATCGTCATCGAGCACGTCACCCGTATCCACCCCTCCTGCGCCCCGGACTGGCCGGTGCCGCCCGACGGCGGTGACGGAGCGCACCGCGTCGTCATCGAGGGGAGCCCGCGCATCGAGGTCACCGTCGAGGCGACCGACGAGGGGGAGAACCGCTCGGCCGGTGGCAACGCCACGGCGGTCGGCCGTCTGGTGAACGCCATCGACTGGCTGGTGGCGGCGGAGCCCGGCCTCTACGACGCGCTCGACGTCCCGCTGCGCCCGGCAGTCGGCAGGCTCGGAAGGAAGAAGCGATGAGGATCGACATCCCCGAGGGCCAGGAGCCCATCGGCTACGTCTGGGGCGACATGGTCCCCGGCATCGGCATGGCCGCCGCGAACTTCTCGCTCTCGGTCTATGCCCATACCACCTTGGGACTGCGGGAGTTCGAGGCGGCGCGGCTGCGGATCGCGCAGATCAACGGCTGCCAGTTCTGTCTGGACTGGCGCACCGACCGGGACGGCGAGAAGGTCGAGGACACCTTCGCGGAAGCGGTCACCCAGTGGCGCACCACCGACGCCTTCGACGACCGCACCCGGCTGGCCGCCGAGTACGCCGAGCGGTACGCCGTGGATCATCACGGGCTCGACGAGGAGTTCTGGACGCGGATGACCGCGCACTACAGCCAGGTGGAGATCGTGGAGCTGAGCATGAGCATCGGCTCGTGGCTGGCGTTCGGGCGGCTCAACCACGTCCTCGGCCTCGACTCCGTGTGCGTGCTGCCGACGCACTGAAACGGGGCCGCCCGGCGTCCCGGGCGGCCCCGCGTTCGGCCCGTCACGTGAGATCGACGGCGATGATTTTCTCGATGTTCCGTTCGGCGAGCGCCGTGATGGTGACGAACGGATTGACGCTGGTGTTGCCCGGGATCAGCGAGCCGTCGATGACGTACAGGCCCGGATACCCTTGCAGGCGGCCGTAGTTGTCGGTCGCCCTGTTCAGTACCGCGCCGCCCAGCGGGTGGTAGGTGAGGGTGTCGTTCCAGATCTTGTAGGCGCCGAACAGATCGGTGCGGTAGATCGTCCCCTCGGTGGCGTTGATCTTGTCGAAGATCGTCTTGGCCATGTCGATGGACGCCTGCTTCCACGCGGTCTGCCAGTCCAGGTCGACCCTCCCCGCCACGGGGTTCCAGGAGAACGTGCCGCGGTTGGGGTTCTTGGTGATCGACAGATAGAACGAGGCGTAGGTCTCGATCCCGGTGGGCAGCGGCGCGACTTCGGCGAACGCGCCTCCGGCGTTCCAGTTGTCGATGCCGCCGCACGGGATGGACGCCTGGATCTTGCCGGTCGGGTCCCACATGTAGTTGGCCCGCCCGCACATGACGTTGCCGTTGTCGCCCCAGCCCCGCCCGATCTCGCCATTGAGCCTGGGCAGCGCGCCGGTGGCCTTCAGCTTGACCAGGAGCTTGCTGGTGCCGACGCTGCCGGCCGCGAAGAACACCCGGTCCGAGACGACGCTCTTGGTGGCCGTGACATCGCCGGTGGTGTTGAGCTGCTCGATGACGACCGTATAGCGGCCTCCGGCGGCCGGGGAGACCGAAGTGACCCTGTGCAGCGGGGAGATGGTGACCCTGCCGGTCGACTTCGCCTGCGCCAGATAGGTCTTCTGGAGCGATTTCTTGCCGTAGTTGTTGCCGTAGAGGATCTCGCCCGCTACAGCCGACTTGGGGACGGTTCCGGCCGACTCCTGCTTCATGTAGTCCCAGTCGTACACATCGGGCACGAACTGGAAGGGGAAGCCGGAGCGCTGGGCCTGCTTGCGGCCGACCCGGGCGAACTGGTAGCAGTCCACGGTGTCGAACCAGGCGGGGTCGATGAGCCCCGAGCCGAGCCCCGCGTTCGCGCGCGGATAGTAGGTGTTGTACATCTCGTCGGGGTTGACCGACGGGAGGATGGCACCGAAGTTCTCGCGCTTGGGCGTGACCGCCATGCCGCCGTTGACCAGTGAACCGCCGCCGACACCGCGGCCCTGGTAGACGGTGATGCCGCTGAAGTCCTCGGCGTCCAGGATCCCGGTGTAGCGGGGGATGTCCCGGTCGATCGGGATGCCGAAGAAGTTGCTCAGCGGCTGCTTGGTCTTGGTGCGCAGCCAGTACGAGCGGTAGTCCGGCGAGGTCGTGTTGCAGAAGATCTTGCCGTCCGAGCCGGGGGTGTCCCAGGCCATGCCCATCTCGACCATCTGTACGTCGACGCTGGCCTGGGCCAGCCTCAGGGCCGCGACCGCGCCGCCGTATCCGGTGCCGATCACGAGAACCGGAACATGGGCTCCGTCGCCGATGGAGGCGACCTTGGCGACTGTTCCCGCGTGGGCCAACGAGCCGTGGCCGACAAGCGCCGCCGCACTTAGAAGAGAACCTGTTCCAGCGATGAATCTTCGCCGCGATACACCCTGGGAACCCGAATGTTGCATGGTGGTGTCACTCATGTGACATTCCTCACTCTCGATGGAGTGAGAACAGGTTCTACTGGCGCACGCGTGATAAGTCACTAGATACCTGGAGGTAACTTCTGGCTTGTTACGCACGCTTGAGCCGGGGGCGGGGTTGCCAAATACGCCGAACGGCCATGCGGGACGACCGCCGTGCGAGCGGGGGCGAGCGAGCCCGAAGGCACAGGGGCGGCGCGCTGGGTTACGGGCGGCGGCGGGGCTTGCCCCGCTTGGCACCGCTCTTCGCGGCTCCCGAGGCACCGCGCGCGTTCTTGCCGGCGGGCTTGCCACCGGTCTTTCCGGCCGTCCTGCCCGCCGTCGGCTTGCCCTTGGCGCCACTCTTGTCGGCGCGCTTCTGCTTCGGCTGGGGCGGGGTCGGCGTACGGCCGCGGGTGCTGTTCACGGTGCGGCCGCGGACGATCCCGATGAACTCCTCGACCAGGTCCGGGGTGGTCTCCTCCTGCGGCCACGCCAGCGCGACGCGCGACTCGGGAACGCCCGTGATCGTCCGGTAGGTGAGGTCCTTGCGGTGGTACAGCCGGGCCAGCGACAGCGGCACGACCAGCAGACCCACCCCGGCCGCCACCAGCTCGACGGCGTCCTCGGTGGTGGCGGGGCGCTCAAAAGCGGGCAGGCCCGGCGGGCGCTCCCAGTCCAGGGTGTCGTCGAGGGGGTGCAGCACGATGTCGTCGGCCAGTTCCTCGGCGGACACCTCCTCGACGGCCGTGAACAGATGGTCCTTGGGGACCACGACGACCGTCGTCTCGGTGTAGAGGGGGATCGCGCTCAGATCCGTACGGTCGACCGGAAGCCGTACGAAACCCGCGTCCGCACCCCGGCCGCGCAGCACAGCGGGCGCCTCGGCGGCGGAGACCGCGTCGAGGGTCAGGGGGACGTCGGGCAGCCGCTCGCTCCAGATCCGCACCCACTTGCTCGGCGTCACACCAGGAACATAGGCGAGCCGGAACGATGGGGGTTCTTCCGAGCCTGTCACCCCGCCAGGTTACCGGTCGTGGTCGGCGGTATCGCACGCGCTGGCTACTCTTGACACCATGACGTCGCACCAGACCACCCAGACGATGAAGCCCGCGACCGCGGCGAAGAAGCTGGGTGTGTACCTCGAGGCCACACCCGCAGAGTTCCAGGAGGGTGTCGTCTCGCGTTCCGAACTGAACGCCCTCCAGACCGACCCGCCCCAGTGGCTGGAGGATCTGCGACGCACCGGCCCGCACCCCCGGCCCGTGGTCGCCGCGAAGCTCGGGATCTCCATCGCGGGCCTCGCGCGGGGCGGAATCTCCGAGGCCCTCACCACCGAGCAGATCGACGCCCTGAAGCAGGACAACCCCGAGTGGCTGCGCAAGGAGCGCGCCACTCAGGCCGAGGTCCGCAAGGAATCGGTCCGCATCAAGGAGAAGAACAAGGAGAAGAGCGCGCAGCAGGCCGACGAGCCGCGCGGCCCCCGCTCCTGATCCACCCGGGCTCCGCGTATCCCTCCGAGAGCACGCCCGGCCGTGTCCGTCGCCGTCAGGCGTCCTCGGCCGGGTGGCCCGCTTCGATGCTCTGGCCCTCGCTCAGCCGGAAGGGTTGCCACGGCGACGGTTCCACCGTCGCGTCCGCCGGGTCGAGCAGAAAGCCCTCGTGGTCGCCGCCCTCCACGCGCGCCACCACCCGCCCCACGAACCACGCGCGGGCCGCGTCCAGCAGGGCCGTGCCGGCCGGACCCTCGTGCCAGGCGACGCCGGCGAACTTGTCGACCTCGTCGCCCGTGCGTCCGCCGAAGTGCTCGGCCAGGTCGTACTGCGTGCGGTCCAGCAGGTGCACGGCGAGGTATTCGGCCGAACAGGCCACCCGGTAGGTCCTGTTGGCGGTGGAGAGCCACACCATGAAGCGCACCGGGTCGATCGAGCACTGCGAGGCGAAGCCGACGAGGCATCCAGCCCGCTCCGGTCCCGCCACCGCCGTCACCACGTACATCGGGTAGTCGAGACGGTCGATGAACTCCTCCATGCCGGTCATGCGGCTCAACCCCTCAGCTCGTCGTCCGTGGACTGCGGACAGGTGACCACAGGAGTACCCCGTACACGCCCCGGGTCGGCCGATCGGCCGAAAGAACCGACCCGGCCGATGGTGCGGTGGGTAGGGACCGGGGCGGGGAAACCGTTCGCCGCGCGGACGCGGGCCGGGCACCCACGGGCGCTCCCCTCGCCCGCGATGCCCGGCCGTCAACTGCGGCCGGGCATCGTCGCGTTGGCGCGCAGGGGTGTGACGAACGGTATCGGGCCCGGGTGCCTCACCTCGGCGCGCCGGGGTGGTGGGCAGGGCTCACCGGCGCGTCCGTGATGTCGAGGAACACCTGGTCCGCCTCCGGCCATGCCTCCACGACGGCCGCCTTGATCCGCTCGGAGACCAGCTCGACGTCCTCGCTGTCGAGCCCGGGCTTCAGGTCGATCCGGGCCGCGATGAGCGTCGAGTCCAGGCCGAGCCGCATCGTCAGCAGACTCGCCACCCGGTCGATCTCGGGCTGCTCGTCGAGCATCGCCCGGATCTCGTCACGCAGCTCGGGGTCCACGGCCTCGCCGATGAGCTGGTCACGGGCGTCCTTGCCGAGCCGGTACGCCACGTACACGAGGAGCAGTCCGATCGCGAGTGAGGCCGAGGCCTCCCAGACGGCCTCGCCCGTAACCATGTGCAGCGCCATGCCCGCCGCCGCCAGCAGAACACCGAGGACCGCGGTGCCGTCCTCGGCGACGACGGTGCGCAGCGCCGGGTCACTGCCGATGCCGCCGCGCTGCCCGCGCACCTGGTGCAGGGCCCGCAGCAGCGAACCACCCTCGGCGACCAGCGCCACGCCCAGCACGGAAAGGCCGATGACGTAACCGCTGGTGGACTCCTGCTCCTCGGAGCGCAGCGCGTCGATGCCCTGGAGGAAGGAGAAGCAGCCGCCCATGACGAAGATGCCGACGGCGGCGAGCAGGGACCAGAAGTAGCGCTCCTTGCCGTAGCCGAAGGGATGCCGCTGGTCGGCCGGGCGACGGCTGCGCCGCAGCGCCGCCAGCAGGAAGACCTCGTTCATGCTGTCGGCCACCGAGTGTGCCGCCTCGGAGAGCAGCGCGGGCGACCCGGCGAGCACGCCCGCGACGGCCTTCGCGGCGGCGATCAGCAGGTTGGCCCCCAGCGCCACCAGCACGGTCAGCCGCGTCTTGCGGTCCTTCTTGTCTATGGTCACTTCACCATGTCCCTGTAGCAGCACGAGAGTTGATGGTTCGTCAGGTCTGCTGATACGTATGCCGTAGCTGGTACGCGTGCCTGTACGTGTGCCTGTGCCTGTGCTTCACACGGACGGGGGGACGGCGGACGGTCCGGCCCCCCGCCCGTGAGGAGGCGGCTCGCGGCCGCTCAGCGGCGGTCGTCGCTCCGGGAGCCCGCGTAGGCGCGGCGCTTGCGCGCGGTCGACGCCTCCTCCGGGTCCTCCTCGACCTCCCCCTCCCGCTCGGGCTCGTCCTCGTACTCGCCCTCGGGTTCCTCTTCGTCCTCGTACTCGTCCTCGTACTCGCCGTCGGCCTCGTCCTGGTACTCCTCGGGCTCGGCGGCGGGCTCGGACTCCTCGTCCTGCTCGACTTCCTGTTCCGGCTCCAGGTCCTGTTCGGGCTCGCCCTCGTCCTCGTCCAGGGCTTCGTCGTCGTCCAGGGCCTCGTCCCGGTCCTCGAAGTCGTCCCGGTCCTCGGCCTCGTCCGGGTCGTCCTGCTGCCCGGACTGCTCCGGCTCCCGCCCCTCTTCCTCCTCGGCGATCGCGTCCTCGTGACTGACGACCACCTCGCCGTCCCTGATCTCGCCGCGCCAGCCCCCCTCGGCCTCGCCGCGCAGCGCGATGTGGCGCGCGAAGTTCTTCAGGTCGAGCCGGGCGCGACGGCCCTGGGCGCGCCAGATGTTGCCGGTCTTCTCGAACAGGCCCTTGGGGTAGTACTCCATGACCAGGAGCACGCGGGTGATGTTGTCGCCGAGGGGGTGGAAGGTGACGACGCCCTTGGCGGTTCCCTTGGCGCCCTCGGAGGTCCAGGCGATGCGCGCGTCGGGGATCTGCTCGGTGGTGTGCGCCTTCCAACTGCGGCTGGACCAGAAGACCTTCACCTTCCAGTCCGATGTGGTGTCATCGGCGACGGTGGCGCTCTTGACGCCCTTGGCGAAGGTGGCGAACGACTGGAACTGGGTCCACTGGTCGTAGGCCTCGCGCACCGGGACGCCCACGTCGACGGACTCCATGATGACGGTCGGCTTGCGTCCCGCGCCGCCCTTCTTCCGCTTGCCGCCGAGCCCCTTGAGCATGTCCTTGGCGTTGTCCTTGAGGTGGGAGGCGCCCATCTCCACGGCGGCGCGGACCGGACCCTTGCCCTCGGCGACCTTGCGGCCGCCCTCCAGCGCCAGCTTGGCGAAGCCGGGGCTGCGCCCCTCGGCTATGTCGTTGAGCTTGACGGTGGTCTCGCCGAGCTTGTGGCCCACGCCCGTCAGGAGTCGCTCACCCTGAGCGAGCAGATAGCCCTGGAGTTCCTGCTTCAGACGGTCGGCCGCGGGGTTCTGCATGAGCGAGTTCTTCGACTCAGCCACGGTCGTCACCACCCTGGCCACCACGACGGCTCGCCGTCTTCTTCGCCGGAGCCCGCTTGGCCGTGCGCTGCACGGACTTGGTCGCCTTCTTGGCCGGAGAGGCCTTGGCGGAGGCGGACTTGGCGGTGGAGCGGCGGGTCGAGCGGGGCTTCTCGTCCTCGGACTCCTCGTCCTCCTTCGACGCGCCGCCGGAGTTACGACTCGTACCGCTGCCCGTGCTCCGGCCGGAGCTCCGGCCCGATGAGGACCTGCCCGACGACGACTTGCTGTCCGACGAGGACTTGGAGGACGCCTTGGCCGAGCGCTCCTCCTCCTCGTCCGCCTCGTCCTCCGGCTCCTCGTCCTCGTGCGAACCGGTCACGCCGGGCACCACGCCCGCCACACGGTCCTGCACATCGAGGGTGCGGTCGTGCAGCCGATCGGCCAGCCCTTCGATCTGCCGGTTGAGGAGTGCGCCCGTCGCCGCCTTGCCCACACCGCGCAGATCCTCACGGAGCTGGTCGCCTATCTCCTTGAACTGCGGGTTCTCGGACAGTTGGGACGCCGCGAAGTCCGCGATCGCCCGAGGGCTCAGTTGCAGGCGTTTGCCCATGACGAGCGTGCCGATGCCGAAGGCGAGTTTCGCCTTCTTCGTACGCCCCAGCAGATAGCCCGCGCCCACCGCGAGCCCCAATCCCAGCCGATTGTTCATGTCAGACCTGTCCTCTTCTCGTCCGTCTTTCGATGGGGAGCCTGTCGAGGCCTCATCACACCGGGTAGCCAACATGGCCAGAGCCAAACCCCCTGAGCGGGGAGGACGGGGAGGACGGGTGGGGGTGTCCGCGGGGTGGTCGCGGCGGGCGAGGGCAGTACCGGAACGGGGTTGTCACGCAGGTCACCGGGTGGTGGACGACCCGTGGGTGCCCTGGTGCCGCGGGGCGGCCGCGGCGCCGGCCGGGGTGGTCCGCCGGGAGCGCGGGCGCGCGGGGACGGCGCACGGGGAGCACCCCGGCACGGCGGGCGCTGACGCACGTGATGCCATCGCCCGCCGGCCGGGCCCACTGATGCTCCGCTAGGAAGGCCCGGTCACCTCCTGGCCGCGGCGGCGCAGTTGGGCCGATAGGTGGTGTTGCAGGGGTTGGCCGACCGCAGCCAAATCGTGGGTGAACGTCAGCGTGTCGTCGTCGGTCAACGTGTACTGGCGGCGGGTGGCGTCGACCTTCTTGGCGGTCTCGGTGATGGCCACCTCATGGGTGGCGAGCTCCACCGTCCTCCCGGTCGCGGCGCCGACCGCGATCTCGGCGATACCGGTGGGCTGGGTGATCAGGGCCTCCACCCGTCCGTCGGCCTGGAGTCGCCACCAGCCGCTCTCCCGGGCCGAGGGGCGAAGGGGCGCGCCATCGGCGTCGAGGAGCCAGGCGCGGGCCTCGTACCGCAGAAAGGGACGCCCGTCGTGGCTGAAGGTCACTTCCTGTGCGTACGCGAAGTCCCCTTCGAGCGTGGGATATCCGCCCTCTCCCCGGCCGTACCAGGTGCCGAGCAGGCCGAGCACGGGGCTGAGCAGCGCGTGCGGTGCGGGTGCCTCGTTGGACTGGATGCTGTCGGGGTAGGGGTGCTCGGGTGCGGGGTCGAACACGAGGTGCGCTCCTGGGTCGGGTCGGGTCGGATCGGATCGGATCGTGGGCTGCGATCGCGGGAGGGGTGGCGGGCGGAGCCATGTCAGGGTGAGCCTAGGGCGTCGGTTCTCCGCGTACGCCCTTCGGCCTGCGTCGGCGCCGCACGACCCTGACGGTGGCCCCGCACGCGTCAGCCCCGGGCCCCCTCGGCGGAGTGCGGGTTCGCGGCCGCGCCCTCGGTGCTGAGGAGCACCACGACGGAGGACGGGTCGATGCCGAGGGCCGCACGGCGTTCCTCGGCGCCCGTGCCGGTGAGCGCCGCGCGCAGCCCTGCGAGAGCGGCGGCCCCGCAGGGACCCGAGGAGACGCCGAGCCCGGCGAGGGACGCGGCCGCGCGCGCGGCCTCGGAGTCGGGGACGGCGACCGCGGCGTCGAGCCCGTGGCGCAGATAGGGCCAGGCGATGCTGGACGGGGTGCCGCAGTTGAGTCCCGCCATGCTGGTGTGACCGGTGGCGACGCTGACGGGCGCTCCGCGCCGGAGGCTCTCCAGGACGCAGGCCGCACTGCGCGGTTCCACCGAAAGCAGCGCCGGGGCGCGGCGCCCCGCCGGACCGCTGCGGTAGTGGGTCACCACGGCCTGGGCCAGCGACCCCACCCCCACCGGTACGACGACGAGCCCCGGGCCCCCGGCCACCCGCTCGGCCGCCAACTGCTCGTCGACTTCGGCACAGAGGGTGGAGTAGCCCTCGACGATCCACCCCGGGATCCGTTCATAACCCGGCCAGGCGGTGTCCTGCACCAGGACCGCGTCGGCGCTCGCGGCCGCCTCGGCGGCGAGACGCACGGCCTCGTCGTAGGGTCCCGCCACCTCCGTGACCCGCGCCCGCTCGGCGACGATGGCGGCCACCGCGCGGGGGTGCACGCCCCGGGGGACGAAGACGTGGGCGTGCTGTCCCAGCAGTCGGGCCACATGGGCCACCGCGCGACCGTGGTTGCCGTCCGTGGCGGTCACCAGCGTGAGCGGGCTCGGCCGCGCACCGCTCGCGGCCCGTTCGGCGAGAACGCGGTGGACCGCCCAGGACGCGCCCAGCGCCTTGAACGCGGGCAGTCCCAGCCGGCACGACTCGTCCTTGACGAAGACACGGCCGACACCCAACTCCCTTGCCAGTACGGGCAGTTCGCTCAGCGGGGTGGATGCGTAACCCGGCAGGGTGGCGTGGAAGTTCCGTACCTCGGCGGGTGCCGGCCCGCACCGCCAGGCGCGGGCGCCGGGCCGCGCGGTCCAGGGCAGGGGCAACGTACGCGGAGAGGAAGCGATCTCAGACACCCGACCAGGGTGCGGTGCGCCCCTGCGATCGGTCCAGCGCATCCGGGCGGTACGGCGCACGCGATCGGTCGGCTGCACGCGCCAGGTCCAGTACACGCGATCGATCCGGTGCACGCGCCAGGTCCAGTACACGCGGTCGTCGGGCGTGAGCCCGCAACTGGCGTGCGCTGCGGCCCGGTTGGGCTACGGGCCCAGCAGAGACTCCAGTTCGGCTTCGAAGAGGCGCTCGGGGTCGAAGCCCATCCCGGTGAAGTGGCCCGCCGCTTCCAGGGACAGCACGCCGTGCAATCGCGTCCAGACGGTCAGGGCGCGGTGAAGGGCGGCGGGCGGGGCGGGGTGGCCCTCGCCCCACTGCCGGTGTTCTTCGAGGTGCGCGGCGAACGGTGCCGCGTCACCGAGTGAGGGCAGGGCCGCACAGGCGTCGAGGATCAGCCTCATGATCTCGTCGCTGATGAGGACGGTGTCATCGGGCGCGTGGTACCCCGGGACGGGGGTGCCGTAGACGAGGAAGTAGCGGTTGGGGTCCTCCAGGGCCCAGCCGCGCAGCGCGCGCGCCAGGGCCGCGAGGTCGGCGCCGGAGCGCTCGGCGACAGCGCCCAGGGCGTCGGCGAGACTTCGGTAGGCCTCCCGGACGAGGGCGGTGATCAGCTCGTCCCGGCCGGCGAAGTAGCGGTACAGCGCGGGGCCGCTGAGCCCCATCTGTTTGGCGATCGCGTTGAGCGACAGCGCGGAGGCCCCGGCCGTGCCGATCTGCTCCCACGCGTGCTGCTTGATCTCCGCCCGCACCTGGGCGCGATAGCGCTCCCGCGGTGTCCCGGCCTCCGGCTCCGCCATGCCCAGCCACCTCTCGCCTCGACCGCACAACCCTTGCCCACAAGATCGAGTTAGAGGGTATCACCAAGGTGATTGACGGCCCCATCACGTGAGTGTTAGAACTTCTAACGAACGGCAAGGCCTATACCGCAAGCCCTATAGAGCTTCCGAAGTGGCTCGCCTCGTCGAACTCGTACGTCCGGGCTCTCACCAGCGCACTCACACGCAAGGGGTCACGTCATGAACGGTCACCACCGCAGCAGCGTTCGCGCCACCCTGTTCGCCGTCCCGCTCGCCCTCGCCGTCCTCGGCGCCACAACGGGACCCGCCGGAGCAGCCCCCCGGCCCACCAGGCCCCTCACCTGCCGCGGCGAAGGCGTCGATCCCGGCGCCGCCGTCCGCTACCGGACCGAGACGGTGATCCACGCGCCGCTCGGCGTCATCTGGAAGCTACAGACGGATGTGCGGAACTGGCCGTCCTGGCAGGCGCCCGTCGCCACCATGGAGCGCCTCTACCACGGGCCGATGCGGCCGGGTTCGGCGTTCCGGTGGACGACGCCCGTACCGGCCGACCCGTCGACTCCCGCCACCACCCTGTCCATCACCTCCACCGTGCGCCAAATCAAGCACCACGCGTGCATCCGCTGGACCGGCCCCGCGACCGGGGAGGGGCTGCACATCGACGGCGTCCACGTATGGGACTTCACCAAGGTCGAGGGCGGCGTTCTCGTACGGACCGAGGAGACCCACACCGGCCCCCAGGTCGATGCGAACGTGCCCGCCGCGACCAAGCTCCTCGGCGACGGGCTCGAAGGATGGCTGCGCAGCCTGAAGGCCACGGCCGAGGGGACCCGCTCCCCCGCAACCGCCTGTGCGCGTACGGCAGTTGCGGGGTAGGGCGAGGTCTACTTGTTCGGCCCCCGGAGTCGGCCGAACGCCTTCGTGAGGGTGCTGAGGGCCGAGGCGTCCGGCTTGGCCGGGCGCGGGACGGGCAGGAGCGGCGCGGCCTCCCCGCCGGAGGCCTCGGCGAGTGCGGCATGGGCCGCCTCCGCGGCCTCGCGGTACAGATCGCGCGAGTGCGTCATGGCGTCCAGCGCCTCGGCGTACTTGGCGACCATGGCCTGCGCGTGCACCAGTTCCTCAGCGGGGTTGAGCAGGTGCCAACCCGCGCGCAGCCGGACCAGGGCCTGCTCCGCGCCGTCCGGCAACGGCTGCGGCAGGGCCGCGAACTCCCGGATCCTGTCCAGGAGTTCGGTCGGCTCCGTACCGTCGAGGAAGACGGTGCGTACGGTGAAGCGCTCCGGGTCGTACCAGGGGCTCGGGGGCGCCGTGGGCAGCACGACGCCCCCGCCGCGCGGCATCCGCACACTCAGTTCGCGCTTCATCGCGAAGTCGGCGATCTGCGCCTGCTCGGGGGTGCCCCGGTGCTCGACCACCCGGTGCCGCAGACTCGGCGGCAGGAACGCGGAGATGGGCCGCTGCCCCAGCGCGTCCGGTGTCATCGCCTCGTGCACCACCACATGGATGAACCAGCTCTGCCTGGCGCAGTCGCGCAGCAGATGGCGCAGCTCGTCGTCGTCCTTCGGCAGATGGTTCGTCGCCCGCAGCCGCAGGCTCCCCACGGCATCGTGGTCCCAGGCGATCTGGTCGCTGTCGGGCCAGAACATCGTGGCGGGCGACGGCCAGTGCGCGTCCCACGCCCGCTCGGCCTCGGCGGCCAGGATCCAGGCGACACCCTCCTCGCCCTTGCGACGGCCCTCGGGTTCGTACGTGGTGAGCTGCGCGCGCACCGTGATGTCGTCGGCCACGCGCCAGCGGGCCTCGAAGAGGCGGCGGGCCGACGGGCCGGGGTCGGCGGACTCGTCCCGCGGGTGCAGGACGGTGGAGCGCGCGGCCTCGACGGGGTCGAGGTCCAGGAAGTCGTCCAGCACCCCGGCCGCCTTGAGGGCGATCAGGTTGCGCCGGACGTCCCGCTCGGGCTCGGGCCCGAGGTGGCGCCCGCGCCCCAGCCACGCGGTGTCGGGGACGGTGGTCGGGGAGGTGCTGTTTTTGGCCATGGAGTCGTTCTGTGGGGGATCGGGGCCCGACCAGTATGCTCTGTGGCTCTCTCGATGCAAGCGGCACCATGTTTCCGGCCCCGCGCGGACGTGTTCGCGGTCCGCCTCCGCTCTCGCGGGAGGTGCGCGCAGGCCGCACGCGGTGTGAGGGGCGAGGCCCCCCGGATCGTCCCGGGGGGCCTCGTCGTCTCCGTACGCCGCTGGGCGCGCCTGCCCAGCGGACTCAGTTCGCGGCCGGGGCCGCTCGTCCGGTGGCGGGTGTGGGGTTGAGCAGGCGCTCGGCCAACTCCCCGAAGATCAGGCCGAGTCCACCCCACAAGGTGGCCTGGATGGCCAGGGCCGAGAGGCGGAACCGCCACAGCAGGGCGGCCGGGAAGTCCCCGGGCACCTCGTTGACGGCCGGCAGGAACGCGTACGCCAGACCGATCACCACGGCGAAGCCGGCGACCGCCACGACCGTGGCGTACCAGCTCCCCAGATGGGGCGCGAGGCGCTTGCCCGCGATGGTCGCGGCGACCGCGAGCAGCACGCTGAGCACCATCATCAGGAAGTACAGGGCGGTCCGCCTGCCGATGGTGTCGGGTTCGCCGACCGAGGGCGGGTTCGCGGGGTACTTCAGGAACGGCACGACATACGCCGCGAGCAAGGCCGCCCCCGCCAGGAGCAGGGCCGTCGCGCGCGGTGAGAAACGGCCGACGCGGCCGAGCGCGAAGCAGAAGGCGAGCGCCGCGATGCCGCCGAAGGCGACGCCGTAGACCAGGACGCCGGTGGCGAGTCCGGCGGTGGACTGAAGGGAACGGGAGACGAGTTCGACCTCGTGCTCGTGGGCCGGGGCGTGCGCCTCTTCGAAGCCGATGGCGCTGTCCACGCCGGGCTCACCGAGGAAGTAGGCCACGACCAGGGCGAGCAGACCGGCAGCGAGGCCGGCGAGCATGCCCCGCACGAGGAGGTTTCTGACCGTTGCGGAGTTCATGGGCGTTCGGCGTCCCTCGGTCAGTGGCAGGGGAAGCCGAGCAGGTGGCGGGCGTCGTGGACCCACTCGTGCACATCCGTGCCGTTGACGACGGAGGTGGCGCCCTGTTCTGCGCCGACGAAGTACAGCAGGACCAGCATCAGGATGCCGAAGAAGGCGGCCCAGGGAGCGATGGCGCTCAGGGGCAGCTTCGCGGGAAGGGCGGGGGTGTTGACGGTCGGCCGGGCGACATGCTGCGCCATGACAGGGTCCTCCTCTGGGAGTTCGCGTCCCAACTCGGTGGTGCACAGGACGACGGCTACGGGTCTGACTTCGAGCCCCCTCACCTGGGCGGGCTCGTTCACAGTGGCGCGACCGTGCCGGATTTCCACCGGCTTCCGTTGTGGCGTCGTCGATATCGCACTGAAGGTACCGTGCGGCCGGGGTCCGGCCAAGGCCGTCGCACCGCGCGTGATCTTCCTCTCCCGGCGCGCTGTCGGCTGCCGGGAGGCGGGCCGGTCGATCCGATCCGCCGTCGAACACTGTTCGTCCGGCCTCCTGCCCGAACCGAGCGGACGCGTGGCCGAGCCGTGTCCCACTTCCGATGCCGTGGCGTGAAACCGAGCGCCGTGCGGGCGGGCCGAGCCGAGGCGGCACGAGGGAACCGACCGAGCCGTCGCCCTTTTCCCCGTTGGTGTTTCGACGGCTCGGCGGGCGCCGCCGCTCCCCCGGCGCGCGGCCTGCCACCCACCAGGGACGACATCCAACGTGGCCGGATTCCGTGGGTACCGGGGCAAACATCGCGAAGGCGTCGTCATCGTATCGAGCTAATGTCCCCGGCTTCCCTTGGTCCGGGGGGCGAATCGGCCGTTACTGTCCTCCTGGCCCGGAACCGATTCCCGGCCGTATGCCCCCTTTCCTCCTCTTGCCCGGTGACGTTCCCGTGCCTGTCACCGCCCCACCAAGGAGAGCTCGCCCGATGACAGTTGACTCGAGCCCCGACGCCCGACTGGAGACGCCACGGCAATCCAGTCTGGGCACGGCGGCCGCTCGTAACCTCACCCACACCACCAAGTCCGCCCCGCAGATGCAGGAGATCAGCTCCCGCTGGCTGCTGCGGATGCTCCCCTGGGTGGAGGCCACGGGCGGGGTCTACCGGGTCAACCGCCGGCTCACCTACACCGTCGGCGACGGTCGTGTGGACTTCATCCAGAGCGGCGCCGACGTCCGGGTGATCCCCCGCGAGCTGGGTGAACTGGCCCTGCTCCGGGGCTTCGACGACGTGGAGGTGCTCACCGCCATCGCCGACCGCTGCGTCCAGCGGGACTTCGCGGTCGGCGAGACGCTGGTCGAGCGCGGCGCGCCCGCGGACCGTCTCCACCTGATCGCCCACGGCCGCATCAGCCAGACCTCGGTCGGCGGTTACGGCGACGAGCTGGCCCTCGACGTGCTGGGTGACGGCGACCGGTTCGGGGAGCACACGCTCCTGGACGAGGGCGCCCAGTGGGAGCACACCGCCGTCGCCGAGACCTCGGGCACCCTGCTGACCCTGTCCCGCGCCGACTTCGCGAGCGCGATGGCGGCGGCGCCGAACCTGCGGGAGCACGTCGAGCGGTTCGCCTCGCTGCCCCGCCAGCGCCAGAACCACAAGGGCGAGGCGGAGATCGCGATGTCCGCCGGCCACCACGGCGAGCACGAACTGCCCGGCGCCTTCGTCGACTACGAGTCCAAGCCGCGCGAGTACGAGCTCTCGGTGGCACAGACCATCCTGCGGGTCCACACCAGGGTCGCCGACCTCTACAACGGCCCGATGAACCAGACGAAGGAACAACTCCGGCTCACCATCGAGGCGTTGCGTGAGCGCCAGGAGTACGAGCTGATCCACAACCGGGACTTCGGCCTGCTCCACAACGTCGACTTCAAGCAGCGCATCCAGCCGCGCACCGGCCCGCCGACCCCGGACGACCTCGACGAGCTGCTCTGTCGTCGCCGCGGCTCCAAGTTCTATCTGGCCCACCCCAAGGCCATCGCGGCGATCGGGCGCGAGCTGAACGCGCGCGGGCTGCGCCCCAGCCAGGTCGAGCTCCATGGCGAACTGGTCCAGGCCTGGCGCGGGGTGCCGATCCTGCCCTGCGACAAGATCCCGATCAGCCAGGAGAAGACGAGCTCGATCTTCATCATGCGTACGGGCGCGGACAACCAGGGCCTCATCGGTCTGCGTCAGACCGGTCTGCCGGACGAGTACGAGCCGGGTCTCTCGGTCCGCTTCATGGGCCTCGACGAGAAGGCGATCACCTCCTATCTCGTCAGCACCTACTACTCCGCCGCCATCCTCGTGCCGGACGCGGTCGGTGTGCTGGAGAACGTGCAGGTCGCCCGCTGGCCCCGCTAGCGCACCCGGCCCGCCCCCGGCGTCCCTCGACCCCGAACCTCCCTTTCCGGGGCCCGTCGAGGCGCCCGAACGTCCTGGTACAGCCGCTCACCCCATCAAGGAGCACTGGTTTGCCCGCGCCTGAGCTGACCCCTCCGCAGTCGAGCCTGCCCGAGGCCGGCGCCCACTTCGGGGCGTACGCGCTCGCCGACGCGGCGACCCGCGCCCGCGACATCAAGGCCGCGACGGGCACCCCGCCCGGGGCCCCCTCCGGCGCTCCACCGGCCCCACCGCCCGGCCTCGCCATGGTGGCCGCCCCCTCACTGCCCGACGTGTCACTGCCCGACGTGCCGACGGTCGAACCGCCGCCCCCGAGCCCCGATGTCGACCGGCTGCTGCGCGGCCCCAGCGGACTGGGCACGGCCGGCCTTCGTCTGACGCTCCCTCAGGAACGACCTGAGCCACCGAAGCCGTCCGCGCCCCAGGGCGCGGCGATCCCGGGCCTCTACCACCACCCGGTGCCCGAGCCCGATCCGGCTCGCGTGGAGGAGGTCAGCCGCAGGATCAAGTCCTGGGCGATGGACGAGGTTTCGCTGTATCCCGATGACTGGGAGGAGGAGTTCGACGGGTTCTCGGTGGGTCGCTACATGGTGGCCTGCCATCCGGACGCGCCCTCGATCGACCATCTGATGCTCGCCACCCGGCTGATGGTGGCCGAGAACGCGGTGGACGACTGCTACTGCGAGGACCACGGCGGCTCACCCATCGGCCTCGGCGAGCGCCTGCTGCTCGCGCACACCGCCCTGGACCCGCTGCACACGACGCGGGAGTACCAGTCGCAGTGGGCCGAGTCGCTGCACTCGGACGCGCCCCGGCGGGCGTACCGCTCGGCCATGGACTACTTCGTCCGGTCGGCCAGCGCCTCGCAGGCCGACCGGTACCGCCACGACATGGCCAGGCTGCACCTGGGCTACCTCGCCGAAGCCGCCTGGGCGCAGGAGGACCGGGTGCCCGAGGTGTGGGAGTACCTGGCGATGCGTCAGTTCAACAACTTTCGGCCCTGCCCGACCATCACCGACACCGTCGGTGGCTACGAACTCCCGGCGGACCTGCACGCGCGACCCGCCATGCAGAGGGTCATCGCGCTCGCGGGCAACGCGACGACCATCGTGAACGACCTGTACTCGTACACGAAGGAACTCGATGCCCCCGGGCGGCACTTGAACCTGCCCGTCGTGATCGCCGAACGAGAGGGGGTCAGCGACCGGGAGGCCTATCTGAAGTCGGTCGAGGTCCACAACGACCTGATGCACGACTTCGAGACCGAGGCGGCCGCCCTGGCCGCCGACTGCCCCGTGCCCAGCGTGCACCGCTTCCTGCGCGGCGTGGCCGCGTGGGTCGACGGAAACCACCACTGGCACCGCACGAACACCTATCGCTACAGCCTGCCCGACTTCTGGTAGGAAGAATGGACTCATCTGTGACCAGCACCGAACTCACCGCCACCGACGCCTCCCTCTTCATCCCCGGCCCGGCGACGCCCTACCAGGGGGACATCGCCCGCTACTGGGACGGTGAAGCCAGGCCCGTGAACCTGCGTCTCGGCGATGTCGACGGTCTCTACCACCACCACTACGGCATCGGCGACGTCGACCACGCCGCGCTCGGCGACGCCCAGGACAGCGAGAGCGAGAAGAAGCTCATCACCGAGCTTCACCGGCTGGAGTCGGCGCAGGCCGAGTTGCTCCTGAGCCACCTCGGCGACATCGGGAGCGACGACACCCTGGTCGACGCCGGCTGCGGCCGGGGCGGTTCGATGGTGATGGCGCACGAGCGCTTCGGGTGCAAGGTCGAAGGTGTCACCCTGTCGGCGAAGCAGGCCGACTTCGCCAACGGGCGCGCCCGTGAGCTGCGTATCGAGGACCATGTCCGCGCCCGGGTGTGCAACATGCTGTCGATGCCCTTCGAGACCGGGCAGGCCGCGGGGTCGTGGAACAACGAGTCCAGCATGTACGTCGATCTGCACGACCTGTTCGCCGAGCACTCCCGCGTCCTCAAGGTCGGCGGCCGCTATGTGACGATCACCGGCTGCTGGAACCCGCGGTACGGGCAGCCCTCGAAGTGGGTCTCCCAGATCAACGCGCACTTCGAGTGCAACATCCACTCGCGCCGCGAGTACCTGCGCGCGATGGCCGACAACCGCCTCGTCCCGCAGGCCGTGATCGACCTGACCCCCGACACCCTGCCGTACTGGGAGTTGCGGGCGACGTCCAAGCTGGTCACGGGAATTGAGGAGGCGTTCATCAACTCCTACCGGGACGGCTCCTTCCAGTACGTCCTGATCGCCGCCGACCGGGTCTGACCCGCGTCGGGGTCACGGAACGAGAGCGACGCCCCGTGCGGGGGCGTCGCTCTCTCGCGTCCACGGCGTCAGGAGCCGGGCCCCCCTCAGACGGCGCTGAGCGGATGGGCCGCCGTGGCGGAGCGCGGGGGCCAGGCGCGGGGGGCCAGGATGCCGAGCACATAGGCGCGGGCGACGAGGGCGGGGCGGGTCCCCGCGCCCAGGAGTTCCCGCAGCCGGCTGAGGTGGTAGTCGACGGTCTGCCGGGACAGGTTGAGCGAGGTGGCGATGTCCCCGTTGCTGCTGCCCGCCGCGAGCAGGGACAGGATGCGTATCTGCGCGGCGGTGAGCGAGGGATGGGCCTCGTGGGCCAGGCTCTGGTGGGTGACGACGGCCCAGACGTGCCGGGCGCGGGCGGCGGAGTGGCCGACCGTCGTCAGGTGGAGCTGGGCGCGGCGCTGGCGCCCCCGGCTGTCGACGAGCACCGCCGATGTCTCCACCCGGCGGGTGCGGCGCGCTATCAGACCGTTCCATCTGCGGTGCAGCCGGTCGAGCCCGGGTTCGGGGGCGAGCAGTGTGTGGGCGCGGCGGCCGACCAGGTCGGGCAGGCTGAGGCCGAACAGCTCGGCCGCCGCGGTGCTCGCCTCGACCACGCGTCCGTTCGCCGACAGCAGCGCGCAGGGCAGACCGCTGTGGTCGCGCAGCGCCCGCAGGTCGTCCTCGGCCTCCTGCCGCTGGAGCTTGGCGCGCAGATGATCGGTGACGTCCACATAGATCCCGGCGACACAGGTCCGTCCGTTCTCCCGCACGGGGAACCGGTGGCCCACCGCCTGGCCCGCGCTGCCGTCCGGGCGCCGGTAGTCGAGGGTGTGGCGCACGGGCGTCCCCCGGGTGAGGATCTCCTGGTCCAGGGCGCGGAACTGGAGGGACTCGGCGGGGGCGTCGAAGTCCTCGATGTACTTGCCGACGAGTTCCTCGGGGGCCGCGCCGTAGAGGTGCGCGTAGGCGTGGTTGGCCCATACGTAGCGTCCCTCGCTGTCCCGGATGAAGGCGGCGGCCGGGGCGAGGTTGACCAGGCCGGCGAAAGCGGCGTACTGGCGCGGGGTCTTCGCGTGGGCGTCGACCTCCACGGCGAGGCCTCGGGTGCGGCCGGGGGCGCTGCTCTCGTCCAGGGGCCAGCTCACGTCGAAGGTGCGGTCGTCGAACCGGGCCTGCCAGCGGCCCTTGCGCGGCGGGGCCCCCGGCGCGGGGAGTTCCTGACGCATCCGGTCGAGGAAGCGCTGCGCCGTGGCCGCGTCGGCGAACGCGCCGCCCCCTCTCTCCCGTACCTGCCATGGCTCGTCGACTTCCCACCAGAACACCGGGAGGTGTTCGAGCAGTGCCTTGAGACTGGAATCGTCCACAGCGGTCTCTCCGTCCGTATACAGCTCGTACGCAACCGGCTGACGCACTGTCACATCGCGATGGGTATCCCGTACCGGTCCCCCGCATGCTCGGTTCTCGGCCGAAGTGGAAGCCGGACCGCGAGCTCTCGCGACGTCTTCGGTGTCCCAACACGGCCCGCTATTCAGGCATTTGCCTGAACGGCGCGCGTCCCCCCGGGCGGCGCGAACGCCGGTTGCGTGGTCCCCTTGAGTGTGCGGGTGAATACTCCCCGACACATCCGCCGGGAGATCCCCCCGCGCCCGACGCGCACCACCGCTCGGTACGACGACCCGCAGGGGACGTACGGCGCGTGGGCGCCGGGGCGCTCCGCGGCACGTGACGACACGGACGAATGGAGACGAACTTCAGTGAGCAAGGTGCTGTTAGTGCATGCCAAGGGTGGTCCGCCGCTCGGTCATGTCCTGTCCAGGACGGCCGCGAGGGCGGAAGTGCACCTGCTGGCGCTCAGCGCTCTTCCTCCCGTCGTGGCGGACTCCGCCCGGAGACTGTGCGCCTCCGTCGTGACGCCCTCCGACGCGCAGCGCTCCGACCTGGTGACCCTGATCTCTTCGCGGGCCCGGGCCGTGGGCGCGGACGCGGTGCTCACGTTCTCCGAGTACGCGGTCGTGGCCGTGGCCGAGGCGTGTGAGGCGCTCGGCCTCGCGGGGGCCGGCGGCGCCGCCGCGCTCGCCCGCGACAAGCGGCTGATGCGCCGCACCTGGCGCGAACACGGCCTGTCGCAGCCCGAGTTCCGTTCCGTCGCCACCGAGGCCGATCTGCATGAGGCGGCCGGCGTCCTGTCCTTCCCGCTGCTCCTCAAGGCGGCCTGGAGCGCGGGCTCCACGGCCCACCAGATCATCCGCTCCCCGCAGGAACTGTCCGGCGCCTGGTGGCGCTCGCGCGAAGTGATGGCCGAATCCGCCCAGTTGGGATATGCGGAACTCCATGTGGCGGAGTCTCAGGGCCACTTCGTGGTCGAGGAGATCGTGACCGGCACGGCCTCGGAATGGTTCGAGGAGCCCGGCTGGGGCGACTACGTCAGCGTCGAGGGCGTCGTGGCGGACGGAATCTTCCACCCGGTCTGCCTCAGTGGCCGGATGCCCACGGTCGAGCCGTTCACCGAGCGGGCGGGCATCACCCCCGCCCTGCTGTCCCAGGACGCGCAGGACCGCGTGGTGGAGCTGGCCCGGCGGGCCGTGGACGCGCTCGGACTGCGGGACTGCGGAACGCACACCGAGATCAAGCTCGGCGCGGACGGCAGCATGTGGCTGATCGAGACCGCCGCCCGGTTCGGCGGCGCCATGACGGTGCCGCAGATCGAGGACGTCTTCGGGCTCGACCTCGTCGGCATGCTCGTCGACCAGCTCCTCGGCCGCCCGGTCCGGTGGCCCGCACAGGCCCTCACCCCGGCACAGGCGCGGGGCGCGGCCGGCTCCCTGGTGGTTCTCGCGGTCGACGGCGACGGCGAGGCCTGGCACGAGCGCAAGATATGGGACTTCCCGGTCGTCGCCAAGAAGGTGCCGCTGAGCCGGGGCAGCGAGCTGTCGGTGGTCGCGGAGAGCTCGCTGCCCGACGGCCAGGTCGTGCCGGTCTACGACCCGGCCGGCGGCGCCAACACGATGGCGGCCCTGTGTCTGCTGTCCGCCACCGACGCGCGCACCGTGCTCCGCGACTTCGAGACGCTGGTGGACGCCCTGCCGCTGGTCCTGCCGGTCGCGCAGCCCGAGGAGGTGTCCGCGTGACCGCCCAGCTCTTCGCCGGCGCCGCCGAGCCGGCCACGGACCGTACGGTCATCGGCGAGAACCTCTCCCTGCCACTGTTCCGCACCCTGTCGGGGGTGCTGGCCGGCCACCCCTATCTCAAGGTCGTCGTCGACCGGGTCGAGAACACCTGGCACCTGCTCGACACGGCGGCGCACCCCTTCCACGTCAACTACATCGCCACCCGTGTCCTGGGCATGGAACTCGCCCAACTCGACGCGGATCTCGACGCGTTCAACGCCTCCGTCTACATGAACCCCGCGCGCCGTTTCCTGCTCGGTGTGCTGTCGCTGCACACCAACGAGGACACCGAAGGCCGCGAGCGCACCTTCCTCGTCCTGGAGACGACCGAGGCCGACACCATGAGCGGCGAACTCCTCGAATTCTTCTACGGGTTCGTGCGCGAGCGGGTCGACGGCCGGCTTCCGGTGCTGCTCAAACCCGCCAACCACGGGCAGGAGGAGGAGCTGGCGGCGATCAGCGAACTGCGCGTGCCGCGCATCTTGAGCCATGAACTCTTCGGCTCGCGGGTGCGCACTCCCCTGAACCCCGGCGAGGCCACCGGCCGGCTGCGGTTCTTCCGTACGCACGAGCAGTACGCGGCGGTCGAGTCCGAGCTCGGCTGGGCGGACATCGTGGCCATGCCGTGCCTGCCCGACGACGTGCCCCGGGTGGCCGGCTTCCTCAACACCGCGCCGATCACGCCGCTTTCGCACACCAATGTGCTCGCTTCGGGCTGGGGCATACCCAACGCGATCGTGCGCGATCTGGACGAGCTCGTCGAGAAGGGCGACCTGGACGGCGCGTGGGTGCGCTACCGGGTGTCCGAGGCCGAGATCTCCCTGGAGCGGCTGGAGAGCGAGCCCGATCTGCGGGCGCCCGCCTGGCACCAGCAGCGCATCCGTCTGGAGCCGCCGCTGCTCGAAGACGCGCCCGTCCTGTCCCTGCACCGGTTGCGCGCCGCCGACAGCGACCGGTACGGCACCAAGGCGGCCAACCTGGGCGAGCTGCACCATGTGCTCGACAGCCGCACCGCCGACCTGACCGCGTTCTACGGTCGGCCCCGCCCGCCGCGCGACGACCTCTACGGTCACCTCGCCTCCCGGCTCGGCCTGAAGGAGCCCTCGCTCGCCGAACTCCGTTCCAGGGCGGCCGACTTCGTGGCGTCCACGGTCGGCGCGCCGGAGGGCGTCGCGCTGCCCTTCTCGCTCCAGCAGCACTTCCTCGCCTCCTCGCCCGCCCTCCAGCAGGGCATCGGCAAGCTGAAGATGGCGCTCGAACTGGACGCCACCGACGTCCTGGACTCGCTCTGTCTGCAACTCCAGCAGTTGATCCGGCACACGCCCGTGCCGGAGTCCGTCACCCGGCAGATCAGCCAGGCCTTCCCCACCGCCCCCGCCTCGCGCGGGCGTCTGGTGGTGCGCTCGTCCTCCAACGCCGAGGACCTGCCCGGCTTCTCCGCGGCCGGGGTCTACGACTCCGTCACCACCGTCCACGGCACCGGTCAACTCCTGGACGCCGTACGCCAGGTGTGGGCCTCCCTCGTGTCGCCCCGCAGCGTGCGCCTGCGCCACCAGGTCGGGATCTCCCTCGACGACACCTATATGGGTGTGATCATCCAGGAGTACGTGCCCGCCTCCCTCGGCGGCGTCCTGGTGACCTGTGACCCGACGCGTCGCGCGGACTTCCGCAATGTGTACCTCAACTGCTCGCCCGGCTCCCCGGAGCAGGTCGTCGACGGCTCGGTGCTGCCGCAGCAGTATCTGTACAACGTGGTGGAGGGCGGCGGCCGGACGGTCGCGCTCGGCTCCTGGGGCGACGGGCTGCCCGCGGCCACCCGGGCCCGGCTCGCCGACCTGTCCCTGACCGGACGGCTCCTCCAGTCCCACTTCAGCGACACCGACGTGGACAGGCCGCTGGACATCGAGTGGCTGATGACCGAGCGGGGCGACTTCCGGCTGGTCCAGATCCGCCCGTACGCGCTGTGATGCGGCCTCTCGCGCAGCGTCCCGGAAAGGGCGCGGGCGCCGGCCTCACGGACACGGCCCGGCGGATCATCCGGCTGAACTACGGCTTCCAGCTCCTGTTCAACCTGCTGTGGTGGATGCCGGTGTTCTACGCCTACCAGAAGGAGGCCGGGCTCTCCGACGGGCAGATCTTCGGCATCCAGAGCATCTACTACGTGGCCTTCTGCCTGTTCGAGATCCCGACCGGGCTGATCGCCGACCGCATCGGGGCCCGCAACTGCCTGCGGGCCGGCGCGGTGGTGATGACCGCGGCGAACCTCGCCCCGGTGGTCAGCGCCTCGTACTCCGGGTTCCTGCTGCACTTCCTCGCCATCGCGGTGGGCCGTTCGCTCACCTCGGGGGCGGCGAGCGCCTATCTGTACGACGGGCTGCGGGCGGAGAAGCGCGGCGAGCACTACCTGAAGGCCGAGGGCACGGCACGGGCGCTGGGGCTCGCGGCGAAGGTGGTGTGCTGGCCGCTGGTCGGGCCGCTGATGGCGGTCGCGCACACGGCTCCGTACGTCCTGAGCGCGGCCAGTGCGGCGGGCTCGCTCGCCTGCGCCGTGGCGCTGCCCCGGCTCGCGGGGGCGAACGCGGGCGTACAGCGCCCGGAACGGTCGAGCGGGGGGCGCGGGGGCGGCGCGTTTCTGCGGGACGCGGGCGCCGCGCTGCGCTGCGTGGCCTCCTCGCGGTGGCTCGGCCTGGTGATGGTGCAGGGCGTGGCGGTGTTCACGCTGTCCCGGATCTGCCAGGTCAACCTCTTCCAGCCGATCCTCCTCGACCACGGCATCGGGGAGGCCTCCAGCGGTGGGGTGCTGGCCGCGATGACGGTGGCGGAGGCGGTGGCCTCGGCGCGTCCGCAGTGGCTGAGCCGGCGTCTGACACCGGTCGCCTGGGTGTCGGTGCTCAGCCTGGCGCTTGCGGGGACCCTGGCGGCCATGACGGTCGGCGGGCCCTGGGTCGTGATCGCGCTGCTCTGCCTGTTCGCGGCCGCCACCGGCTTCGTGTATCCGGTGCAGCGCAAGCTGGTGAACGACGCGATCCCCGCGAACGCCCCGCGCGCCACCCTGCTGTCGATCGAGAGCATCGTGGACCGGGGGGTGTGCGCCCTGGCCGCGATCGCGGTGGGCGCCTACGTCTCCGCCGGACACCTGGACGCCCTGCTGCTGCACAGCGCGCTCGCGACGGCGCTGCTGCTCGGGGCGATCCAACTGCTGCTCCACAGCGGGCTGGTGCGACGGGACCGCGCCCCGGCCGGGGTGCCGACGGATGCCCGGGCCGCCCTCGCGGCGGACGCGGACGGCCGGGACGGGGGCGACCGGCTGGGCCGGGCCGAGGGCGCCCGACGCGGGCCGCCCTCGGGGGCCTAGCGGCGGTGCGCGCCGCTTCCCTGCCAGGGTGGGCGCCCATGCAAGGAGCGCTCGCCCCGGCGGGGGCCGCGCGGCGGTCGGCCCCTCGCCGGCGTGCGCGGCCCGGTCAGCGGGGCAGACGGCCCAGGAGTTCGACGAGCCCGACGGGCAGGAACGCCGGCCGGTGGGGCTGTCCGATCTGGTACGGCACGAAGCCCTGCGAGGCGGCGACCTGGACCTCCTGCGCCGTCTCCGCCTCGTAGACGACCCGGCAGCGCCCCGACTCGGCCATGGCGCGCTGCCAGAGGGCGGGGGCCGGCTTGCGCTCCGCCTCGGTGCGGGGGGTGAGGATCCGGTCGCCGAAGTCGCCCCAGGTGAAGGGCGTCGAGTCCCGCCAGGTGGCGTCGACCTCCTTCTTGAGGCGGGCGGCACGCTCGGCGTCGGTCGCGCCCCAGGAGGGCGGCACGTTGGTGATCAGGCCGATCCTGATGTGGTGCTCGCGCAGGGCGCGAAGATAGGAGGCGGCGCCGGGCAGATACCGGACGGTGCCGTCGTCGGCCGTGTGCACGAGCGTCTCGCCCAGGTCGAAGTACACGACGGGGCAGGCCCGTTGGGCATCAGCCGACGCGATGGGTCCCGAGTCCGCGAG
Organism: Streptomyces sp. ASQP_92; assembly: GCF_025399895.1. GTDB lineage: Bacteria > Actinomycetota > Actinomycetes > Streptomycetales > Streptomycetaceae > Streptomyces. The sequence continues at coordinate 127,912 of NZ_JAODUA010000014.1, forward strand.
GCCGCTCGCGGAGAGCGGCGCCGCCGCGCTCACGGTGGCGCAGAGAACGGTCGACGCGAGGGCCGCGCCCAGTGCGAGGCTCGCCCGGCGTAAGCCCTTGGCGGCGGAGAGGTGCATGGCGGTGTCCCCCATCGTTGTGCGGCATCGCGACAGTGCGCGCCTGTCCGGTGCATGACATGCGCTGCCGCAAAGTCTCTCACGCGATGGCCGAAAACGCGGGAATTCTCGCCTCACCAACCCGGTCCACCTCCGAGGCCCGCCCGCGGCCCGGCCGCCGACAACTGCCCCACCGGGCCCAGCAGTTACCGGACCATCGACTGGCCAGGCGGGCCAGTCGCCCCAACTCCCTTGCCACCCGCCCTAGTTGTGCGGCCTGGGCTCGCCCAGTCGGCGTCCGGCGCGGTCGCCCAGCGTGGTGACCCAGCGCGGCAGCCTGGACTGCGCGGCGGCCTCGTCACCCGGCACATCGCGACGCGGCCGCTCCCCGGCCCCGGGCAGCGCCCGGTCCGTGAGCGACAGGAGCCGGGCCATGGAGGCCGGGGCCACGCCTTGCAGCCGTACGGCGACCTTGGCGGCCGGGGTCAGGACGAGTTCGGGACGCCCCCGTTCGGCGGCGCGCACCACGGCCCTGGCCGCGCGCCCGGCGTCCATGGACAGCAGCGGCAGCGTGGCCGCCGCACCGAACCAGCCGTACTCCGCGCCCGGGCGGCCGGAAAACCTGGCGGCGGTGTGCGAGCCGGTGCGCATCAGACCCGGGAAGACGGTGGTGACACTGACACCCGAGCCCGCGAGTTCGGCACGCAGTCCCTGGGAGAAACCGGCGGCGGCGAACTTCGCCGTGACGTACGGCAACAGATGCGGGGCCGCGATCCGGCCGCCGATCGACGACACCGTCACCAGCGTTCCGGCCCCGCTCTCGCGAAGGTCGGGCAGCGCCGCGAGCGCGAGCCGGACCGGGGAGAAGAGCATCGTCTCCATCGCCTCGCGGAAGTCCTTCTCCTCGAAGGTCTCCATCGGGCCCACCTGGATGATGCCGGCGTTGTTGACGAGGACGTCCAGCGGTCCGAACCGTTCATGGACGGCGTCGAGCAGGCGCTGCGGCGCGTCGGCCTCGGTGATGTCGCACGGGTACGAGGCGACCTCGGCTCCGGTGGCGCGCAGCTTGCGCTCCGCGGCGGCCAGTCCCTCGGCGCCCCGCGCGCAGAGCATGACGCGGCAGCCCCGGGCAGCCAGTTCCCGGGCGACGAGGAGGCCGAGGCCGCGCGAGGACCCGGTGACGAGTGCCGTGCGGCCTGCGAAACGATTCGGTCGAGGGTTCATGCCGCTGCTCCCGGGGGTGTGAGGCGAAATGTGCCGCCGCCCTCCCGGTTCCCCCCGGCGGCGTTCCTACACGGCGTGCTCGGACGGTCGGGGGGCCAACGGTGTCCCGCTCAAGCCTGCGGGCGCGGAAACTCCGCGTGACCCGTAGCCGCCGCGTACGGCCGCCGCGCCGGACCTCCGCACTCCCCTCAGGCTCGCACAGACGGTTCCATTCGTCAGGGCGCCGCGGGGCCGCCGGGCTCCGCGCTCGCCTCGGACGCCTTGGCCGTGCGCCGGGACACCTTGGCGGACACAAGGCCGAGAGCCGCGCCCACGGCCAGCAGGACGAGGCCACGCAGCCACACCTCGCGGTCGACCTGGGTGGCGAGCAGGACACACGACAGGGCGCCCAGAACCGGGATCACCGCCGGCGCGCGGAAGTGGTCCGGGTTGCCCGACCGGTCGCGCCGGCGCAGGACCAGGACCGCGGTGTTCACCGTGAAGAACACGACGAGCAGGAGCAGCACCAGCGTCGCGGCCAGGGTCTCGATGTCACCCGTGAGCGCGAGAAGCAGGGACAGCGCGGTGGTGGTGGCGATGGCGGCCCACGGGGTGCGGCGCCGGGGCAGCACCCGGGTGAGGAACGACGGCAGCAGGCGCTCGCGGGCCATGCCGAAGGCGAGACGGGAGCACATGATCCCGGTGAGCAGCGCCCCGTTCGCCACGGCGACCAGCGCGATCGCCGAGAAGAGCCATCCGGGTACCCCGCCGGCCGCCCGCACGACTTCCAGCAGCGGACCGTCGGAACCGGCCAGGACGCCGGTCGGTACGGCGGCGGAGGCCGCGGCGCCGACCGCCGCGTAGACGAGCCCGGCCGTGCCGAGGGCGCCGAACAGTGCCCTGGGGTAGGCCCGGCGGGGGTTGCGCGTCTCCTCGGCCACGTTGACGGAGGTCTCGAACCCGACGAAGGAGTAGTAGGCGAGCACCGCGCCGCTCAGCGCGGCGGCGACCGGCCCGTTCTCGGGGGTGCCGAGCTGAGTGAGTCGGCCCAGGTCGCCGTCCCCGCGTGCGACGAGCCACACGCCGAGGCCGATGATGAGGAGCAGACCGCTCGTCTCGATGACCGTGGCCACCACGTTGGCGCGGGTCGACTCGCTGATGCCCCGCGCGTTGAGCAGGGCAAGGGCCGCGAGGAACAGGACGGCCACCAGGGCGACGGGCAGGTTCACGAACGCGGTGAGGTAGGTGCCGCCGAACCCCCGGGCCAGCGCCGCGACGGAGACGATGCCCGCCGCCAGCATGCAGAACCCGGTGAAGAACCCGACAAACGGGCCGTAGGCGAGCGTCGCGTAGTACGAGGCGCCGCCGGCCCGGGCGTACTTGGTGGCGAGTTCGGCGTAGGAGGCGGCCGTCAGCAGCGCGAGGCCGAGGGCCACGGCCAGCGGCACCCACACCGCGCCGCCGGACTTCGCCGCCACCTGTCCGATGAGGACGTACACGCCGGCGCCCAGGACATCGCCCAGGATGAAGAAGTACAGCAGCGGTGTGCCGAGCGCCCGCTTGAGCGCGGCCGGGGCCTCGGGCGCGCTGGGCGCCGGCTGTTCTGTCTGCATGCTCACGTCGGTGCTCAGGCTTTCTTCGTACGTCGGGAGTAAGGGAGGGTGGCCGGGCAGGCCGCGCCGGTCGCCGGGCGGGGTCCGTCGCTTTCGCCGTATGACCGCGATGCCCCGATGCCAAACCCGGACAGAAGACCCGGAGCCCTCCCTGGGGCTCCGCCCCAGACCCCGCATCGCGCCTGAACGGCGCTCGTCCTCAAACGCCGGACGGGCTGGGTATGCCTGCGTCGGCCAGCACCGAGTAGTTAAGGGGCGCGGGGAACTGCGCGAGAAGCGAGCACGGTCCGCGGGCGAACGACCCGGGGCCCCGCCCCACACGCCAGACGCGCTGAGGTGCCTCGACGCGGGCCGGCACCGGTGCCGCCAGGGGCGCGGGGAACTGCGCGAGAAGCGAGCACGGTCCGCAGCCGAACCCCCGGGGCCCCGCCCCACACGCCGGACGCGCTGAGGTGCCTCGACGCGGGCCGGCACCGGTGCCGCCAGGGGCGCGGGGAACTGCGCGAGAAGCGAGCACGGTCCGCGGGCGAAGTCGGGCCGGTCTTGCCGCCGCGGGCGGGCCCGCGCTGACATGCTGAGACGATGCGTGTACTGATCGTGACGGCGGGAAGCTGGGGCGACGTCGCCCCGTACACCGGTCTTGGAGTGCGGCTGCGGGCCGCGGGGCATGAGGTCGCGCTCGCCACCCACGAGCGGTTCCGGCAGGCGGTGAGCGCGCACGGGCTGGGGTTCCGGCCGCTGCCGGTGGACCCGCGTCAGGAGCTGGCCTCCGCGTCGGGCCAGGGCCTCGCCAGGGCGGTCAGCCCGCCGGTGGCGATGGCCCGGGTGGCGCGCATGGCCAGGGCGTTCATGCCGGCGCTTGCCGCGGGCGTGGCCGACGCCGTGCGCCAGGGCGCCGACGTCCTGCTGAGCTCCACGCTCACCGACCCCATGTGCGCCGTGCTGGGCGAGGCACTGGGCGTGGCGAACCTCGGTGCCTATGTGCAGCCGATCGAGCCCACCGCGGCCTTCCCGCCGGTGGTCGTCGGAGCCCGGTCGTTCGGCGCGTACGGCAACCGCATGGGCGCCCGGGCTCTGGCCGTCACCACCGAGCGGATCTTCGGCCCGGCGATGGGCGGGCTGCGGCGTGAACTCGGCCTGCCCGCACGGAAGTTGAGCGGGCCTCTGAGTCTGCCGCGCGGGCGTGCCGTCCTGCACGGCTTCAGCCCGTACGTGGTGCCGCGCCCGGCTGACTGGCCCGATGGTCACCGGGTCTGCGGCTACTGGTGGCCCGAGACGCCGCCCGGCTGGCGGCCCGACCCCCGGCTCGTGGACTTCCTGGCGGCGGGTCCGCCCCCGGTCCTCGCCGGGTTCGGAAGCTTCGTCGAAGAGGACGCGGAACGGCTGAGCGCCCTGCTCGCCGACGCCCTGCGCCGCGCGAAGGTCCGCGGGATCGTGCAGGCCGGCTGGAGCGGTCTGCGGGTGGAGAGCGACGACGTCATCACGGTTCAGGAGGTGCCGCACGCCTGGCTGTTCCCGAAGACCGCCGCGGTCGTCCACCACGCGGGCGCCGGCACCACCGCGGCCGCCCTCCGCGCCGGCGTCCCCGCGGTGCCCGTCCCCGTCCAGCTGGACCAGCACTTCTGGGCCGGCCGCGTCCATGCCCTGGGGATGGCGACCCGCCCCCTGCGCTACCAGCGCCTGACCGCACCCCGCCTGGCCGACGCCATGACCGCGGCCGTCCACTCCCCGAACCTGCGCGCGAGGGCTCGCCGCGCGGCCCGGGACCTGGCCCGCGATGACGGCGCAGGCCAGGTCCTGGAGGCGCTGGAACGCCTAGCCTGAACCGGGCCGCGCGTCTGCCCGGCATCCGGTCGCGCAGCGCTGGAGGTGCTCCAGCACCGAGCAGCCGAGGGGCGCGGGGAACTGCGCGACCAGCCGTCCACGGCCCGCGGACGACGTGGTCCGCCGGAGGCCTTCGGGAAGCCCCGATGCTCGTAAGTAGGGGTTCTGGGATATGGGCTGGTCAGGGCGCGCGAAAGCCCTTACCAGCCATTCAGCCGGGTGGTCCGCATGCTGATGTTTCGCTCAAAAGCTATCGGCCACTGCGGGTTTGGCGCTGTTATGAACCATGAGTATCCGTACTTGGCGCCGTCGCGCGCTGGTGCTGACGTTGATAGCCGTCGGCGGCTTACTGTTGGTTGCCTCGGACGTCTTTTGGTGGGGCGGATCGGTACGGCGGGCACTTGTACCGATGGCGCGGCCGGGTTGGGCCGCCCTCACACCGGAGGTCAAGGCTTCGACTGAGGCACAGTTTCGGTTGGCGATCATCCAGGCTTCCGCGGCCGTGGGCGCGGTGTTCGTACTGAACTTAACGGCCCGCACCTATCGCTTGACCCGCCGAGGGCAGGAGACAGACCGGTTCGTCAAAGCCCTTGAACGTCTCGGTTCTAACGAGCGTTACGTGCGGATCGGCGGTGTTCTGGCCATGGATCAAATCGTTGAAGATGCCCCGGGGCAGGCCACCCACGCGGCCCAGGTCCTAAACGCCTTCATCCGTGACCGTGCCCCTCGCCAGCCCGAGTCGGAGCCCATCACTCGTCAGCGTGTGACCGCAGCGCGCCGCGCGGCGCTCCATCACGCCACTTCACGAGTGGAACCCAAACTGGCGCTTCCCCAGGAGCCTGACGCCGATGTGCAACGGGCTCTCACTATGCTCACTCGCCCTTCCATGCGCAGCCATGTTGCCCCAACCGAAGTCATTGACCTTGTCAGCTTGCACCTCGCGGGCGCCCAGCTCAATTGGGCGAGCCTCACCCGCGCCCAACTCGATGGGGCGAACCTCACCAGAGCCCGAATCGTCGGGGCGAACCTCACCAGCGCCCGACTCAATGGGGCGAACCTCACTGGCGCCCAACTCGATGGGGCGAACCTCACCAGCGCCTGGCTCGATGGGGCGATCCTCACCGGCGCCTTCCTCGGTGCGGCGAACCTCACTGGCGCCCAACTCGATGGGGCGAACCTCACCGGCGCCCAACTCGATGGGGCGATCCTCACCGGCGCCCGACTCAATGGGGCGAATCTCACCAGCGCCCGACTCAATGGGGCGGACCTGCGATCAGCGGATCAGTTGACCATTTCGCAAGTGGTGTCTGCGTGGCCGACCAAGACGACTCAACTACCGCCCGACATTGCTGCGGATCCGCGTGTTACCGCACGGATCGAAGAACTCGAAGTTGCTGACTGGCAGGCCCTTTGACCGTCGCCCCCGGCAGGGGCAGCAGGAAGCCCCTGCCGGCACTCTGGCCGAACGGGGCTGGCTCTTGTCTGATCTAGGTCTATCCGCAGAACGACGACTTAACGGCAGTCACGATGCGCGCGGCCTGGTCGTCGGTGAGGCTCGGCACCGTACCGTCCTCAAAGCAGCTCCGAACGTTCAGGCCCCCGCCCGTCGGCCAGTTGAGAACGGCAGACGGACGGGCCTCCGGGTGCCGGTCAATGCTTCCGGATCCTGTAGGGAAGCTGCGTGGCTCGGCCCTTCCAGGGTTCTGGCCCCGGGCACGGCGGGGGCTGCGGGGGTGCGATCGGCTCGCCACACAGCAGACAGAATGCCCACCCCGTTTCCGGGTCCGTCTCGCACGCGACGCGACAGTGCGGGCATTCCGGCATGGTCGACCTCTCAGGTCATGCGGTGATGTCGTACTCCCCCGCCTTCACGGCGCGGGTGAACAACTCCCAGGACTCGACCGTCATCGTAACGACGGTGTCCGGCTCGGCGCTGTCGCGGAACACCACCACGCCAGGCACGTTCGTTGCCACCTCGGGACAGTTGTTCTCTGTACGTGGGCGGCACGCGGTCATGCCGACGAACTCGAATGCAGGGTGTTCGGTCATGGTCCCTGTCCCTTCGCTGTACGTACGGGGAATCGGTCCCCGCGCCGTCTTGCAAGCCGCTCCTGCCGGGACTGTTGTGAGCCGTGGGGGACGACTCATCGGGCGACACCCGACAGGGGCGGAATTCGTGGGGTGGATTCACCACCGAATGGGTTCGTGCACGCCTCCCGCACAGCCGGGGCAGGGCACACGGCGGGTGTGGTGGCACGTCGTGCAGCCGTTGGAGCCGCAGCAGTCCGGGCACCAGATGCGGTCCCACCCAGCACATGTCCCGCAGTAGCTCGTGGGATGCTCTGCGCGCTGGCCGACCCCTGCGGTTGGGGCCGTCGTTGAGCCACGCACTCAGATGCCCCAGTGGCTGCGGGCGTTCTGCTCGCCGACGGCACAGCGCAATGCGTCCGACAAAGGAGCCGGGGTCAAACAGTCCGGGTCGGCATCCCATTCCTTGCCGCCGTTGAGGGGACGGACCTGAACGTAGGGCCCGACGTGCCCCATCACACGGCCGGTCTTCTTCGACTTGGAGTCATAGACCGTCTGTCCCCATTCCGGGACGTACACGGCGCTCACGGCAGCCGCCACAGCAGTCCGGCCTCAACCGCCCGGAGCAGGCCCGCAGTCGGCTCGGCGAAAGTGCGGGGCCACCACTCCGGTGCGAGTCTCCAGTAGTCACCCGCTTCTACGCGCGCGGCCAACTCCGCTACGCCGTGGTCGGAGCCTGACGACCTCAAAGGCGGAGTTGCCTCTGTGTACCTGCTCACCATGCCGTCTCGCCGTCCTTTCGTCATCCGCGTGATGACGAAGTTAGGGAGTGGGAGGCAGCGCGTCTGTGGCACTTCGAGTACTCGTCAAAGCGAAGTACCCCAAGTGATCGACTTACAGCGGGAGGCCCACCGCGTCGGCCATGGAGCGCATTTCTGTGGTCAGCGTCCGGCGACTCTTGATCAGCTTAGTGAGAATGTCACGGGCATACCGCTGGTTCGGTAGCCATTCCGGACTATCTTCCCTGATCTGTTCGAGCTTTCCAAATGCGTCGGCGTACTGACCCGTCTTGGCATAGGCGTCTGCAACATCGAGGAAGTGTCGATTTCGGTTATTGCTCGTAGACCTGAGGCCTGCCATGGGAATACGTTCCGCAAGCCTGAGTACGAGGTCCGGCCGGTCTGTCACGGCTGCATTTTCGGCGGCTTTGAGCTTGACCGTGGTCGGGCCGAAGCGGCGTAGGAAGTCGTTTCCTGGGGTGTACTCGCGCCCCAGGGCTACCGCTGCCGCAGAAGCCAGCTTGATGGCGTCATCAGCCTCTCCGGGCTGCCCGTTGCGGATGGCGGCGGCTGAGAGGCGAAGCAACATCCAGCCCCATGTGCTCAGTTCTTCCGGAGTCGCGCGGGAGATACGGGGTTCTGTCTCGTCCGCCCAGCGAACGGAAAGGTCGTGCGCCTTGCCCAGTTGCCCCTGCCTCAAAAGCAACCAGAGCAGAGTATTGATGGTGGCTGCGTTCTCCATACGGTCGGCGGATTCACTCAGGGCCCGTTCCAAGGCGGTCTCTGCGGCGGAGAACTGCCGGGTCTGCACCATGAGCCAGCCGGCGAGTTGCAACAGCCTCACGCGCACGGTCCGCCCATCCGGCCCCAGTGCATCGGCATCGCGAAGCAACGGGGGCAGGAGAACCGAGAGGTCCGCGAGCTGGTCTCCCGTGAACAACGGCATGGCATCGTCCAGTGACGCGCGCACCCCGGCGACTGTCGGTGGGCCATCATCGAGACCAGGGGCCAGCAGCGGTCGCTCCAAGGCGTCCCTTACGCCTGCCCAACGGTCTGTTGTTGCCGGGTCTGTCTCCTCGATGCCGGGGGCGCCTGCAAGCCTCATCGTCGGAACCCTTAGAGCCACGGCGAGTTTGCGCAACGTCTCCAGCCGGGCGCCGTCCCTATCAGCTTGCTCAAGTTTCCGAATGGTGGAGAGAGACACTCCCGATGCGTCGGCCAACTCCCGCTGAGTCAAGCCCCGCCGCTTCCGCACGGTCTTGACGTTCTGCCCCGCGCTGCTCATAGCACGAGACTACGCCGCCGAAACCTACCTACGGCGGTGACGCAGAAAGCCCCGCACCCGCCGCCCCTCTGCAAGGGATGACGAGCGCGGGGGCTCAGTGGTGCGGGTCAGCTGGCGAGGACGTTGGTCAGCCGCGCGGCGGCCTTGCCGCCGAACAGGGCGAGGCCGCAATAGAAGTCGATCCGGGTGCGGTAGACGGGCTTGTCGTGGGCCTCACCGGGGTCGGCGGTCTGCACACCGCCGTTGGTCAGGCCGGTCACTCCGGCATCGGCGCGGGTCGCCCTCGGCACGGAGGGGTGCGCGCCCTCAGCGGGGGCGCTCCGGGTACGGGAGGCCTCACGGGCCCGAAGAACCTCGCGGGCATGCGGCCGGCCGTGTCCCCCGACGGGCGGTCCGGTCAGGGGCGACGGCGTCCACGCCCCGTCCCGGCCCGGCTTCCCGGCCCGTATCCCCGGGCCGAGGGATGCCCGGACGACCGCCCGCACCGGCGCGATGGCATGATCGAGCTTCCGACGAACAACCCGCATCACCCCTCCTCGACCGGAACAGAACGCTGTGCCACGTGAAGGGTGAGCCGCTCCATGGCGTCTAACACATCGGCCGAACACCTTGATACCTACAGATCCGCGGTCACATCCGCGCATATCGCGAATAAGCCGCACCCTCAAGTCCGTCCCGTGGCGCCGGCCCCGGGTGATCCTGTGGGCGACGGCGGGCGCGGCGGCCCTCGGGTTCCTGATCGCCCTGGAGATCGTCGCGCGCCACTACGGCGGCGTACCGGGGCCGATCACCCTCCAGGCGCGTGAGCTGATCCTCCCACCCAAGCCGGGTCCGCTGTACGGCGGCCTGGCCCTGATGATGGTGGTCCTGACCTGGCGGCAGCGGTTCATCGCCGCCGGAGCCGCGATCGGCATCGACGCCGTCTTCGTACTGGCGCGGTGGGTACTGCACGTCAATGTGCCCGAGGGGCATTTCTTCGGCAATGGGGCGCTGTGGGCCATGCTGGGCTGTGCGGTCCTCGCGATCACGCGGCGCACCGGCCAGGAACGCGCCCTGCTCCTGAAGGGCGTTGGCCTCGGACTGCTTCTGGTGACCGGCCGCAAGATCGGTGACGCCTGGCTGCTCATCACGTCGAAGACCCGCCCGACCGTGCTCGACCCGTATGTGGCGCTCGCCGACCACGCGTTGGGCAACCCGTCGTGGGCGGCGGGACGGGCGCTGGAGGCGATCGGCCCGTTCGGCACCCAGGTGCTCGCCTCGGTCTACGCGCAGCTCGCGGTGGCGGCGATCGTCGTGGCCCTGTACCAGCTCCGCGACGTGGCGTCCGAACGCCGCTTCCCGCGCCACCATCTGGTGCGGACGTTCCTGGTGATCGGCCTCCTCGGTCCCGCCGTCTACATGATCTTCCCCGTGGTCGGACCGGTCTTCGCGTACGGTCCCGGCGCGTCCGGCACCGGCGGCGTCCAGTGGGCCGTGGCCAACCTGTGGCCGCACACGCCCCCGCCGATCGCCGCCCCGCACGCGGCGCCGTACGACGGGATCACCCCGCGCAACTGCATGCCGAGCCTGCACACGGCCTGGGCCACCGCGATCTTCATCCACTCCCGCAAGGGCCCGCGCGTCCTGCGCTACGCGGGCACGTTCTGGCTGGTCGCCACGCTCAGCGCGACCTTGGGCTTCGGCTACCACTACGGCGTCGACCTCGTCGCCGGCGTGGTGTTCGCGCTCACCGTCGAGGCTGCCTTGCGCACGATCGACCGGGGCTGGGACCGTTCGGGAGTCCGCCTGGTCGGCCACGGCACCGCGGTGTTCACCGCGCTCCTGCTCTGCTACGCCTTCCTCCCGATGCGGATGGCGACCCACCCGTGGCTGTTCGGGCCCCTCGTCCTGCTGGCGATGGCATCCGTGATCCACGGCTACGTACGGACCACCAGGGCCTGGGACCCGAAGCCCGTTCCCGTGCTGAGACCGGAGCCCCGGCCCGAGCCGGCGTGAGATGGGCACCCCGGGGGCGGATGGCCGCCCCTGGGGCGCAGGGTCCGGGCGCTTCCGGACCCTGCGCACGTCGCCAACTGCCGCCCGCCTCAGGCGAGTTCATGCCGAGTGCCGTCGGTCACGGCCTGGAGCTTGTCGGGGTTGGCCACATTGTGGATGGCCGAGATGCGGCCCTCGGCGTCGAAGTCGAAGGTCATCGTGGCGATCACCCGGTCCGGGCCCCGGAAGACCAGCCCCGGGCCGCCGTTGATCGAGGTGAGCTCCGCCCGCATCTGCCCGGGTTCGATGCCCTGATAGGTCGTACTGCCGAGCGCGGCGAACCAGCGCGCCACGGTCTCCAGGCCGATGACCGGCTTGAGGGCCTGGCGGACCTTGCCACCTCCATCGGTCCACAGCGTCACATCCGGCGAGAGCAGTTCCATGAGGGTGTTGATGTCCCCGCCCGTCGCCGCCGCGAAGAACCGCTCGGCGACGTCGTGTTGGCGGGTACGGTCCGTGGCGAACCGGGGCCTGCGGGCCTGGACGTGTTCGCGGGCGCGGTGGGCGGCCTGCCGCACGGCCGCCTCCGAGCGCTCCACCGCCTCCGCGATCTCCCCGTAACTGAACGCGAAGACCTCCTTCAGGACGAAGACCGCACGCTCCAGGGGGCTCAGCGTCTCCAGGACGACCAGGAGGGCCATGGAGACCGAGTCCGCCGCGACCACGCCGTCGGCCGTGTCCGGGCCGGTGAGGATCGGCTCGGGCAGCCAGGGCCCGACATAGGTCTCGCGCTGGTGCCGGGTCGAACGCAGCAGCTCCATCGCCAAGTTGGAGACGATACGGGTCAAGTAGGACTTGGGGTCGGCCACTTGGGAGCGGTCGGCCGCCGACCACTTGAGCCAGGCGTCCTGGACCACGTCCTCGGCGTCGGCCGCGGTGCCGAGGATGCGGTAGGCGACGGAGAAGAGCAGGGTGCGGTACTGCTGGAACGCGAGCTGGTCGGCGTCGGCCTGCCGCGGCTGGGTCACTTGGCACTCCGGGTACGGGTGTAGCGGCCGCCGTGCGGCCAGAAGGCGCCCGAGGCGGGCATCTTCTTCATACGGGCAAAGGTCGGCCACGGCGCGGCGCTGACCGTCTCCTTGTACTTGGCGGCACGCTTGCCGGTCAGCACGATCCGGCGCGGGCTGTCGTCGGGGCGGGTGAACTGTACGACGCCGTCGTTGCGGCCCAGGCTGACGGGGGTGTGGTAGTAGCCGAAGCGGAACGGCTTGGGCTCCTTGCCCGCCAGCACCCGCAGGATCGAGAGGGCCGCGTGCACGCCGGTGGGCATGCCGCCCTGGCAGGTTCCGTGCATCACTCCGTACCCCTGCCGGATCGCGGCCGCGTCACCCACGGCGTAGACGTCCGGATGGGAGACCGAGCGCAACGCGCCGTCGGTGACCACCCGGCCGCGCTCGTCGACGGTCAGACCCGCGGCGGCGGCCAGCGGCGAGACCCGGGTGCCGCTCGTCCACAGCACCGCGGCGGCCTCGATGCCGGTCCCGTCCGCGAGCTCGACGCTGTCCGGCAGCACCTTGGTCACCTCGACGCCCCCGCGCACCTCCACGCCGAGCCGGGCGAGCGCCGCGTCCATGTAGGCCTTGGCCTTGGGATGCATGCCCACGCCCGGCTCCTGCCGCCCCAGCAGCACCACGTGGAGCTCGGGGTGCCGCTCGGCGATCTCCGCGGCGGCCTCGACGCCGGTGAGGCCGCTGCCGCCGACCACGACCGTGCCGGTGTCGAGCCGGGCCAGCCGGTCGGCGAGGACGGCGGCGTCCTCGGGGCTGTTGAAGGTGTACGCGTGGTCGTCCACTCCGGGGACGGCCGTGGTGTCCGCGATGCTGCCCAGGCCGTAGACCAGGGTGTCGTAGCGCAGGACCCGGTCGTCGTCGATCCGGACGGTCTTCGCCGCCGCGTCCACGGCGGTGACCCAGCCGCGTACGAACTCGGCCCCGGTGCCGTCGAGCATCTCCGCGATGTTCATCTCGGCCGTCTCCTGGCCGGTGGCGGTCATGTGCAGCCGGAGCCGCTCGGTGAAGGTGTCGTACGGGTTGACCAGCGTGACCCGCAGGTTCCCGCGCTTCTTGGTGCGGACCGCGAGCTGGATCGCCGCTCCGAGCCCGGCGTAACCGGCGCCCAGGACCAGAACCTCGTGCGGCTGTGCCTTTGTCGTGTTCATCGCTCCGCTGCCTCTTTCGTTTCGGTCGTTCCCGCCGTGCGGACGACCACCAGACGCAAGCTGCCCTGCCATTCGTGACATGGGGCAGCCGTGACACGCGTCACACGACGAAAGAGGGAGCGGGGCCCCGCCCCGGGCGAGGGGCCGAGCACCACCTCGGCCCGGAACGCGCCGGTCACCCGGGCCGAGGAGTGCGGTACGCCCTCGCGTACGAAGCCGTTGCGCCAGGCGGAGCGCGGCATCGCGGCGGCGGTGCCCACCACGAGCCGCGAATCCAACCGAAGAGAAAGGGAGGGGGAGTCGGCCGACGCGGGACTCAGTGGACGCAGAGGCAGAAGGGGTGGCCGGCCGGGTCCGCGTAGACCCGCCAGTTGGAGCCCGGGCGAACCTCGTCGGTACGCTCCAACAGCGTCGCGCCGAGGGCGAGCGCCCGCTTCTCCTCCGCGTCGAGATCGTCCACGTCGAAGTCCAGATGGAGCTGCTGCGGCCGCTCCTGACCGGGCCACTGCGGCGGCTGGTAACCCTCAACCCGCTGGCAGGCCAAGGTCGTTCCCTCGAATCCGCTGACCTCGACCCAGTCGGAGTCATCGGGGTCCGCGGTGGCCCGGCCGCCGAGGAGTTCCGCGTAGAACGCGGCGAGCCGTACCGGATCGGCACAGTCCAGCGCGACCGCCTGCAACTTTCGAATCACGTGAGACACACCCTTCGCTCGTGGGCCGCTTCCGCGACACCCTGCGTACGGCAGTGGACGTACCCACCCCCCGCACGCCCATGCGCGGGCGCCTCACGCGCCACTGGCGCCGACACGCACCGACACGCACCGACTACGAGAACGGCCGCCCCGGAGCCCGCCGTTCAGGAGAGTCCGGCGACGAGTTCGTCGCGGCCGCTCACGCCCGTCTTGCGGTAGATGGCCTTGAAGTGGTCATTGGCCGTGTGCGCGGACAGGCCGAGGCGGCGGGCGATCTGCTTGACCGGCAGTCCTTCGAGGGCCTGCTCGATGACGGCCCGCTCCCTGGGAGTGATCCCGTACCAGGCAGCGACCGCCGGCAGGAGCAGCGGGGCCGAAGCACCCTGGATGGTGACGACCACCTCTCCCTCCCCCGCTCCCGCGCCCGAGAGCCCCTGGGCATGCAGCACGACCCACCCCTGAGGCATCGGGATCCGGGTGACGGCGGGGCCGTTGGACGGGCGGGCGAGATGGGTCATGTTCAACTGCGTCCCGACGAAGGTGGGTTCGTCGTCTGCCGGAGACGGGGAAGACAGCCCCAGCTCGCGCAACCACTCCTGTCCGGACGGGGTCATCGACCTGATCCTGTCATCGGCGCCGATCACCACGACGGCCGGTGGAAGGGGTGTGCGGCCGGACGGCCGCAGAGCCTTGCCGCCGACGAATCGCATCAGCGCGGCGGCGAGCGGCCTCGCCAGCCGGGCCGCGTGATCCGCGTCGGCGGTCGAGAAGGGCCTGCTGCCGTGTTCCCGCAGCAGGATCAGCATCCCCCGCATCACACCCGAGGCCATCAGCGCGAGCCGCATCTCGCTGACGATGCCCGCGCCGGCCATGACGTCGTGCACCCGCGCGCTGTGCCGGAACTCCGGCTGATCCGCGCCGAGAACACCGACGGGGCACGGCCCGGCGGCCAGACGGGCGAACGGGTGCGGATGGGCGTCGAGAGCCGCGTCGGTCCTGAGCCGGTGCGCGACGCCGGAGCGGTAGCCGCGCACACCGGTGTGGAAGCAACCCGCTCCGCTGGCCGGATCCAGACCCACCAGCAGATAGCCGTCGTGCGGGATGACCCGGGCCACCTGATGGGAGATCTCAGTGCCCAGATCCGTCACGCTCACGGCATCGGCCGCTCGGCCCAGGACGGTACGGCAGATCGGATCCAACCTCGCGGTCACGCCCCGAAGGTAGCCGAATGCAACCCCCTAAATCCCGGGATATCCGCAGCCCGTCCACCGGATCACTATCGGTGGTGTCCACACCGGGTCCCGGCCACCGGGACGAACACCAGCGGTGGGGAGCACTGGATCCGCTCCGCGCGACCGGATCCGCAGTGCAGCGACCAGGCACCATCGAAGGGAATCAGCTATGCGCACCAAGCTCGCTACCGCCGGTCTCGCCATCCTTCTGGGCATGGGCGGTCTGGCCCTGGCTCCGGCCGCCGCCGCCACCACCACCGCGATCGCGACGCCCCGGGCGGCCCACGCCACCGCGCCCGCGTTCAACGCGAGCGGCACCTGGCAGCTCGTTCAGAGCAACTCCACGACGGCGACGCTCAATGTGACCCAGGACGGCAGCGGCACGCTCTTCGGGACCGCTTCCTACTCCGACGCCGTCGGCACCATCGAGAACGGTTCGGTGGACGGGTCCAACATCTCGTTCACCATCGGCTGGTCGAACGGCCTGAGGGGCCGCTATGTCGGCTCCCTGGGCTTCGACCGCCGTCTGTCCGGCACGACATTCGACCTGACCCACCCGACCAGCCAGGCGACCTGGTTCACCCCGCGCACCTTCTAGCGCCGAACCCCAAGGGGCCGAACGGCCCAGCGTCGCGGGGCCACCGGGGAGCCTGAGTGCCTGAGTGCCTGAGCCCCGGGGTGCCCGCACGAGCGGCAGGGCGCGTGCCGCCATGAGGCGGGACGCGCCCTGCGTACGCATGCGGCGTACGCGAACCCGGTGCTCGCACTCCGGGCTCGAACGAGGTGCTCGTACCCCGTGCCCGCTCCCGGTGCGCGAACTCTTTGTTCGTACTCCGCGCTCGTACCGTGCTAGTGCTCCGTGCTCGTACTCCGTGCTCGTTCCGGCTCCGAGGAGCTGGGCCGAGGGGAGACCCTAGTAGCCGCCGTGCCCGGGCATCAGGCCCTGCCACTGCGAGTGCTTGCAGCCGTTGCCCCAGGCGGCGTGGCCGCCGTCCGCCGCGGCGAACTGGCCGCAGGCGCCGCTGCCGCCGCCGGAGTGGTGGTTGTCGTACCCGTCGTGGGCCAGCGCGGTGCCGGTGCTGCCGAGGATCGCTGCGACGGCGAGGGCGCCGGCGGCCAGGGTGGTGCGCATACGCATGATGGCTCCTGTTCGAGCGGTTGGGTAAGGAACAGGGTGATCAGTCCCCGGCAGCCGCCCGCGGCAAAACCCGTGTCACCCGACCGCCACCACGAGCGGCCCAAACACGTCACCCCTGAACCGGCCGACCCAGGCAAGCCCCGGACGCCGTCCCTGGGCCCGCTTCCCTCCGCGCCGGCGAAGATCCGGGGCCTTGCGAGCCGGCCTCGGCAGGGCGGCCGCCGACCGTCGGTCCAGCGCGATCCCCCAAGGGCAAGGGCAAGCCGGCCGAGCCCGGCGCCCCCGATACGCCGCAGAACCGGCCCGCCCCCACAGTTGGGTGCCCAGGCATCAGCCGTGCGCGGTACACCGACGAGCGTCCGGCGACTTCGAGGTCACAGACCAAGCCGTCCCGCACCCTGCCGACCTCGACGTGGTCGTTGAGCAGGCCGCCCGCCAGGGCGCGGTCTCGCACCACCATCCCGAGGCGGTCACCGGAGGGGTGGCGGTCGCCGTGGCAAGGACTCCTACCGCCATGAGTTCAGGCGCCGCCAGCGGGTGCCTGCGCATCCGAGGGCGAGGAAGGCTTCGTGGACGCCGTCGCGGATCTCCCAGCGGATCCGCAGGCGGCGCAACCGGCGTAGGTGGGTGAACTCCCGCCTGTCCTGCTCAGGGCCGAGGCCGAGGAGCAACGCGCGCACCTGCCGGACGGGTTGAGGGACATGGCCGGCGTTGTGGAGGCGACGGGTCAGGGCCTGGAGAGGGCGCGTCTGTCCGCGCCTCCAAGGTCTGGGTCATGAACCCCCGTCCGCCTGTGAGGAGGAGGGGGGTGGCGCGGGTTCGGACGTCGCGGGGGACTGCTGCGTGGCCGAGGAGGGGGGCTGGGTGGCGGGCGAGGACGGGGGGTGCGAGGAGGGAGAGGAGGGCGGGGCCGACGGCGGGACGGACACGGGTGTGCAGGGCTTCGCCGAGGACGGGCCGGCGGAGAGCGAGACGCAGGGCGACGGGCTGGACGGCGAGGACGACTCGTCGGCGGACGGCGGGACGGACGAGGGTGAGGAAGGCGAGGAAGGGGGCGTGGAGGGCGGCGTGGAGGGGGCGGTCACCGGCGGGTTCGTCTTGGTGTCGCCGGTGCCCGTGTCGCCCTTGTGCCGTTCGAACCAGGCACCGCCGTCCGGGTCGTAGACGACGAATTTGTTCACCACCTGCACGGCGGGCGACACGACCACGACGTTGGAGGGCTGGTACCCGGGCCACGCCTCACCCGTCCGCTTCGGCGTGCCCTTCTGCGCGACGGGCGGCAGCAGCGGGTTGCCGCAGGCGCAGCGCACCCGCGGCACGCCCCGGTCGTCGACCAGTACCGCGGTACCGGCCTGGAGTACGGCCTGGTAGCTGGTGGGGGCGCCGTCGCGGTAGCCGTGGTTGGTCACCCGGGTGTCCAGCCGCAGCCGCACGGGCGTGAGCGCACGCAGATAGCCGGGCACGCCGGACGGCTCGATGCCGAGGACGGAGGCGAACGCCTTGTTCCTGGCCGGGTCCTTCTGGAGCGCGCCGACCTGTTTCTCCACGTCGCAGCTACCGACCTTCCGCGTTCCGCCGTACAGGCCGGGTGCGGAGCCGTCGACCCCTCGCGTCACATTGGCCGAGGCCGACGAGCTCGGCAGCGCCACCGGGGAAGCCGGAGTGGCGTCGCCCCGGGCCGTCGACCCGGTGAACGGGTCGGGCCCCGACTTGGCCGCGGGCTGGAGGAGGACCTCGCCGCCCGCCTCGGACGAGCCGCCCGACGAGCCGCCGGAGCGAGTGAGGACGACGGTCGCCACCACGGCCGCCACCACGACGGCGGCGATCGCCGCGACGCGGGGCGCGGACTTCCACCAGGGCCGGGACGGCCCGGGGCTCGCACCGGCGCCCGCGTTCGGCTCATCGGGTCCGCCGCCGTGCCCACCGCCGCCCGTACCGCTCGGCGGGCCTCCGCCCGGCGGCCCCGACGGACGCTCGGCCCCCGGAGGCGGCGTCGAGTCCGCGCGGGTCGCGCCCGCCTGGGTGTCGCCCGGCCCGGACGGGCTCGGCTGCGAAGGACCCGAGAGCGGGCCCGAAGGCGGTCCTGTGGGGCGTCCTGACGACGGCGGCTCGACGCTCACGAACACTCTCTCCCTGCGTGGGGGGGAACTGGCTTACGGGGAACCCGAGTTGAGGGGCCCGGTGCGAGCGGACCCCGGTGCAGGCGGCCCGTGGCTGGGAGCCCCCGGTGTAAGAGGCCCGGTGTAAGAGGGCCAGGTCCCGGTGCGATCGGGTCCGGCCCGGGAGCCCCGCGGTGTACGTTTCATCCCTTTACGCGCCCATTGTGTGCACCGGCTCCCGGGAGCCCGCAAGCCGACGACGCGGTCGGCCCTCCCGACGGGCGGGCCGGTCCGGCGCTGCTTAGCGTGACAACGTGAGCGAGCAGACACCGCCGCGGCGGACAGCGGCGCAACGCGCGGAGCAGGGCCGACGGGCACCCCACGGCTGGCCCCACGCCCTGGTGGCCGTGGTCTCCTCCGGGGTGGCCATGGCCGTCGTCGCCGGACTCGGCCTGTGGGCGGCGGGCGCAGCCGACCTGCCCGGCGGGGCGTTCCCGAGTGTCGTGGCGGCCGTGGTCGTGATGGCGGTCGGCGGTTCCGTAACGCTCTCCGGTGACGCCGGAGTGATCGCGGAGACGAACGCCGGGCTTTCCGTGCTCCCGCTCTCCGTCAGCCTCCTCGGGGCTCTGGCGATCGCCGCCGGGTTCCTCCGCCCGCTGCGGCACCGGGCCGTCGCCGACGTGAAGGAACTCGCCGGCTGGGCCGCCCGGATCGCGGTGCTCTGGCTCCTGCTCCTCATCGGCCTCGGCCTGCTGGCCCGGCACCGCTTCGCGATCGCGCTCGGGGACGGGCCCGCCGCCGACATCGGCGATGCCCTGGACTCCTCGCCGAAGGTCGGGTTCGAGACCGACGTACCGCTGACCCTTCTCTTCGGACTGCTGTGGCTGGCGGGCGTCCTCGTCGTGGTCCTGCTCGTCTCGCGCGGGGCGCCGCTCCCCGGCCGCCTGCTGCGCTTCCAGGAGTCGGTACGCCCCGCGGCCTTCGCGATGGTGGTCCTGCTGCTGTCGTACGTCGTCCTGGGGTTCGTCATCGGCCTCGTCGTGGTGGCGACGCGGGGGCATGCCGCCGCGACGCTCGCGGTACTGCTGCTCGGGCTGCCCAACCTTGTCTGGCTCGCCTTCACCCTCGGTCTCGGCGCGTCCTGGGAGGGGCGGGTGGACGGGCCGTTCGGGCTGCCCATGCCGCAGGTCCTCGATGCCGTACTGCGTACGCCGACCGATACCACGCTCAGTCTGCACACGCTGGCCGAGCGCGATGGCCGGGTGTGGTGGCTGCTGGTCGTGGCGGCCGTGATGGTGCTGGGCGCCGCGTTCCTGATGGCGGCCCGGTCCCCGGCGCGGGTACGGGTCTGGCAGCACGCCGTACACATGGCGGTGGCGCTGACGCTCGCCGTGCTCGCCGTCTGCCTACTCGCCGGCCTGTCCGCCCACTACGGCCTCTCGCTCCTCGGCATCGGGGACCTCGGCGGTGGTCTCTCCGGCCTGGTGGAGCTGCGGCCCGTCCTGTGGCGAGCGCTGCTCCTGGCCTTGGCCTGGGGTCTGGTCTCCGGGTTCCTCGGCGGACTGTTCGCGCGGCGGGTCCACCGGCGCGGCGAGGTGGCGGCAGACCCCGCCCGGGCCTGAGCTCGCGCCCGGGCCAGAGTCGGGTGCGGGTCGGAGGCGGGTGCGGGTCGGAGGCGGGTGCGGGTCGGAGGCGAGTGCGGGTCGGAGCCAGTGCCGGTCAGAGCCGGGTGCCGGTCAGCCGGACAGGCCCCGGAAGACCGGGCGGGCCCAGCGGGGCGGCTCGGGCGGCGCGCCGGGGTCCGTCGGCACTCCCACGACATGGCGGTCCACCCGCGTCGGAGGGTGGCCCGGCGCGGTGCCTCCCGCGGCCGCGGCCCGTAGCGCGGCGGCGAATTCGAGGCATGAGCCGTACCGGTCCTCGGGCCTCTTGGCCAGTGCCCGCGCGAGGACCTCGTCAAGGGCAGCGGCGACACCCGGCCTCTTCTCCGTCAGGCGGGGCGGCTCGTCGTACTGGTGGGCCCAGAGGAGGGCGATGTCGTCGTCGCGCTGGAACGGCGGCCCGCCCGCCAGGGTCTCGTACACGACACAGGCGAGGCTGTAGACATCGCACCGGCCGTCCACCGGGCGGCCGGATATCTGCTCCGGAGCCACGTAGTCGAGGGTCCCGACGAACTGGCCCACGGTGGTGAACCCGGTCAGCGAGAGCGACTTCTTGGTGAGGCCGAAGTCCGTGAGGTAGGCGTGCTCCGGGTGGTCGCTGTCCGTGCCCTTGGCCACGAGGATGTTGCCGGGCTTGACGTCGCGGTGGACCAGACCGTGGTCGTGCGCCGCGTCGAGCGCGGACGCGACCTGCGTGGCGATGCGGAGGGCGGTTTGAACGGAGAGCGGGCCCGCGTGGTCGAGCAGGTGGCGCAGATCGCGCCCGGGGACGTACCGCATGGCGATGTAGAGCACCCCGTCCGTCTCCCCCGCCTCGAAGACGGGCACGATGTGCGGGTGCTCGATCGCGGCGGCCACGCGTGACTCGTGGGTGAAGCGCTGCCGGAAGGTGTCGTTGCGGGCGAGTTCGGGGGCGAGCAGCTTGAGGGCGACGGTCCGGTCCAGACGCAGGTCCTTGGCGCGGTAGACGACGGCCATGCCGCCCCGGCCGATCTCGCCCTCGACCCGGTACCCCGCGATCTGCTGCCCGATCAGCTCGGAGGGCCGCCCGGAGTGCGGGCTCGGGCCGGACTCCCCCAGTACGCGTGCCATCAGTGGTCACCGGGTCGGCGCGGTGACGGATCTGGATCGGGCGTCTCGGGCGTCTCAGGGATCTCGAGTGCCTCGCGTGTCTCGGGTGCCGCGTGTGTCCCCGGTGCCGTGTGTGTCTCTGGTGCCGCCCGTGTCTCTGGTGCCTCACCTGTCTTGGGTGCCTCAGCTGTCTCGCGTATCTCGGGCCGGGCGGCCGCGCCCGCAGCCGCAGCCGGCACAACAGCGGTGCGCTCCTCATCGGGCGAAGGGATCCCCGACTCGACCACACGCGTCGGTTCCGGCGCGACCGACCCCGCCCCGCCACCGGCCCCCGCAACCCCGACACCCTCTCCACCACCGGCCCCCGCAACCCCGACACCCTCTCCACCACCGGCCCCCGCAATCCCGACACTCTCCCCGCCAGCGGCCCCCGCAACCCCGTCACCCTCCCCGCCACCTCGCCCCTCGGCACTCGGCCCCTCCCCCGCCGCGTACGTACTCAGCCGCGCCCCGTCGCAGTACACCCACCGCTCGTGTTCGGCGTCGTACAGCCATGTCGATTCGCCGTCCACGACCAGACCGACCCGGAGTCCGCGCGTCCGGCGCCGGAAGGTTTCCCCGTCGACGCTTCCGCCCGCCAGGTCCTCCGCCGCACGCCGGTAGCCGGCGACCGCGTCCTCGGTCCTTGCCAGGAGTGGGCGCGGGTCGGCCGTGCGGGTCAGGGGGCCGCTCGCGCCCGGGGGATCCCGCGGCACCGCGACCAGGAGCCGGCCGTCGACCCAAGCCGACCAGCCGTTGGCGCAGACGATGCGGCCCCAGTCGCCGAGCCGGTCGACCAGTTGCACGGGCAGCAGCGCGTCCAGCGGCGTCGTCGGGCGCTCCACGTCCGGCGCCTCCCAGGCGGGCAGCCCGTCTCGGGGGACGACATGGGTGGGGCGGAAGTCCGCGGGGGTCATCGCCGGCGCTCCTACTTCCGCATGACGGCGGGTTCGTGGCGGCGCAGCAGCCTCGCGACCGCGTATCCGAAGACGACCGAGAGGGCGACCAGCATGCCCATGTTGAGCAGCCAGACACCGGCGGAGTGCCCGAACAGCGGGTCGGTGGTCAGATCCCCCGGGACGATTCTGCCGAGCCCGATGGTTCCCGCCATCGCGCCCAGCGCCCAGCGCGACGGCACGAGCCAGGCGAGCTGCTCGACGCCGGGCACCCCGTTCAGCTTGAGAAGTGCGCCGCAGAACACCACTTGGACGATGGCGAGGAGCACGAGCAGCGGCATCGTGACCTCCTCCTTGCGCACAAGCGCCGATACGAGGAGCCCCAGCATCATGGCGGTGAACGCCAGCACGGCGACCGCCAAGGTGACCTCGACCAGGGGTGGCAGCAACACGCCTTTGCCGCCAGGTGCGTTGAGGTCGACGCCGAGCAGGGCGACCAGGGTCAGGACGACGGCTTGCAGCACGGTGATCGTTCCCAGGACGACGACCTTGGACATCAGGTACGCCGATCTGGAGAGCCCGACGGCCCGTTCTCGCCGGTAGATGACGCGTTCCTTGACCAGCTCGCGGACGGCGTTGGCGGCACCGGTCAGGACTCCGCCCACGCAGAGGATGAGCAGGGCGTTCAGCGCCGTCTCCTGCGTCAGCCTGCTCCCCGCGAGGGCGCGCGCCATGGCTCCCATCACGAACGGCAGAGCGATCATGATCGCGAGGAACGTCCGGTCCGCGCCGAGCGCGGCCGCGTACCGCCTTACCAGCGTGCGGAGTTGGGACCCCCAGCTCTGCGGCTTCGGCGGCGGAGCGAAGGATGTGGGGGCGGTGGCCTGCGCGAGGGGCCCGGGGAAGGGCTGCGCGGAGGAGCCGGCGATGTACTGCCGGTGCAACGGCGATTCCCGGTACTCCCGGGCCCAGTCCCGCTCACGGTCCGCTTCGAAGGCCTCGAACGCCTCCGGCCACTGGGTGAAGCCGAAGAACGGGAGCGCGTCCTGCGGCGGTCCGTAGTAGGCGATTTTGCCGCCTGCGGCGAGCACAAGGAGCCGGTCGCACACATCCAGACTGAGCACACTGTGCGTGACGACGATGACCGTGCGGCCGTCGTCGGCGAGGCCGCGCAGCATGTGCATCACCGAGCGGTCCATGCCGGGGTCGAGCCCGGACGTCGGTTCGTCGAGGAAGAGCAGCGACGGTTTGGTGAGCAGTTCCAGTGCGACGCTCACGCGCTTGCGCTGGCCCCCGGAGAGGCTGTGGATGGGCTGGTCGACGCGTTGTTCCAGGCCGAGTTCGCGGATGACCTCGTCGACCCTGGCTCGGCGTTCCGCCTTCTCGGTGTCCTGGGGGAAGCGGAGCTCGGCGGCGTACCCGAGGGCGCGGCGCACGGTGAGCTGGGCGTGCAGGATGTCGTCCTGCGGTACGAGACCGATGCGCTGGCGGAGCTCCGCGTAGTCGCGGTAGAGGTCGCGGCCGTCGTAGAAGACGGTGCCGCCGTCGGCGGGGCGCAGCCCGGTGAGGGCGTTGAGCAGTGTGGACTTCCCCGCGCCGCTGGGCCCTACGACGGCAAGCAGGCATTTCTCGCCCACCGGGAAGGAGACCTGGTCGAGGAGGGTCTTGCGGCCCCGGTCCACGGTGACCGTCAGGCCCTGGACGTCGAGCGACACCTCGCCCGTGTCGACGTACTCCTGCAACTCGTCGCCCACGAGGCAGTACGCGTGGTGGCCGACGCCGATGATGTCCCCCGGCGCGACCGGGGCGCGGGCCACGGGCTGGCCGTTGAGGTAGGTGCCGTTGTGGCTGCCGACGTCGACGATCTCGTACGTGCCGTCGGCGAGGACCCTCAGTTCGGCGTGGCGGCGGGAGACGACCAGGTCGTCGATGACCACGTCATTGTCGTCGGCGCGGCCGATACGGACGGTACGGGCGGGCAACGGGCGCACCGTGGTCGGCTGCCGGAAGGTGCCCGTGGCCGACGGCATGCTGACGGAGGAAGGGCGTTCGGCGGCGACCGGAGCGGGAGGAGCGCGGCCGACGAGCACCGCACGGGGGCCGTCCGTGACATTGCCGAAGCGGATGACGCTGCCCGGCCCGATGTCCCCCTCCTGGATGCGCCGCCCGTCGGCGTAGGTGCCGTTGGTGCTGTGCTCGTCCTCGATGGTCCAGTGGTCGAGCTCGGCATGGAGGACGGCGTGGTGCCAGGAGACACGGGCGTCGTCGAGCACGATGTCGCTCGAAGGGTCGCGCCCCACGTGATACTCCCGGCTCGGACTCATCACCGTGGAGCCGGAATCCGTCTCCAGAACGAGTTCGGGCGCGGTCGCCGCGCTGGGCCGCCACTCTCCCATGACTCGAATTCTACCCATTCAACCCCTTTCGCGCCTGGTCGGAGCCGACCCCGCCGCCCGCCCGGGCATGGGCCCCGCGCCTCGCCACCGCGGGTAGCCGCACACGTACGAGATCCGGTGCCGCGACCCAGGAGTCGGCCGACGCACCGAGTCCGGCTTCAGCAGCGAACCGCGTGCGTCGGAGGTGCGGCACACGAACGGTGCGGACCCGGCCCGGCCCGCATGACACGGCGGACCGCCTGGGCAGCCTCATGTTCCGCTGCGGCACCCGCCCGGACTGCGGGCCTCCTGGCGCGGCGCCCGGATCACCAGGCGTAGATCCGGGAGGTGATGTGGGTACGTGTGGTTTCGTTGGGTTCGGGGTGTGTGATCACCACGGGGACGTCGCTGGGGTCACGGCCTTCCGCCCAGGTGAAGCCGTCGCCGATCTGCGTGCCGATGTAGGCGTCGCGTTCCTTGAGCACCTGTTCGCAGCGGTGCAGCGCCGAGATGCTCGGCGCGGTCCAGATCAGACACTGGACACCGATGCCGCCGGGCGCTCGTGGCGCTCGTTCGCCGAGGGCCCGCAGGTAGAGCTCGGAGCCACCGTCGCTGACCAGGAGGGCCGCCTCGCGTGTGCCCACACAAGCCTGAAGGTTCAGGAGGTCTCGGTAGAACCTGACCGATTCGCCGAGGTCCGACACGTACAGCACCGCGGAGGCCAACCGCATCCCCGCCGCCGGTAGTGCCGTGTCGTGCGCTTCCGCGCCTGCCGGCAGTCGCGCTTTCGTCCTGATGTTCATTCTGGTCTCCTCGCATGGGATTCTGAGTCCGGTTTCCGCGCCTCGCCAGGCTGTGTGACCCGCGTTCCCGCGGGCCGTAAGCGTCATGGGACCGGCGTCGGTGCGCATTTGGTGACCTCGGAGGCGCGCACCCCCGGCGCTCGACCGTGCCCGATATGCCTGATACTCCGTCATGTTCCGTTCCGGGGCGCCGACTTGGGGGCACTCATCGTGTCGCTCGATGCGAGACCCGCCCGGGGCTCCCCCTCCGAGGTGCGAGGGGGACGGCAAGGGGCCGGTCACCGGATCCGTCAGGAGAGCTGATGTCGGAGGGGACCGGGATGAGCACGCGAGTAACGGATCCACCGCGTCATGGTCGGGCCTCCGTGCCGGAAAGGACGTTCCTGGATTCCGCGGGGTCCGGGCGAGCGGGAGAGCCGAAGCCTTGCCCTGAATGGTGGGCCGGCATGCCCTGCGCCGTGTCCGGCAGTCAACTCCCGTGCGGGTCTCCTGTCAACGTCCAGGATGCGCGCATGAGTTGGGGACGTGAGGGCGGCCGTACTGGTCCTGGCGGCGGCGCCGGAAACACGAGATCGGAGCCACCCTCCCATGCGTCGTGCTGTCGCCGCGTGCTGCCGGACGGCAAGGAGACCGGCCTTTCCCCGTCGCTCCACCACTCCTTCGAGCCCTTCCTGCCGCACCGGGCGTGATGGGCGCGTCGAGCCGTTGACAACGGTCGCGGGCAGCCGTTGACTGACGGGTGGGCAAGGGCCACGGCGCTCCGGGACTTCCGGGGCGCGCCCTCCGCCACCTCGCTTCGCCAGGACCCCGCGGAACGCAGAACGCACTCCCGCGAACCGGAGGTCCGGCCATGCTTCTCTGGATCGTTCTGATCGTGCTGGTCCTGACATTGTTCGGGTTCGGCTTCTCCCTGCATCTCTTGTGGTACGCCGCGGCAGTGCTGCTGGTCCTGTGGGCCGTCGGCTTCTTCATGCGCGGTCGCATGGGCTCGGGCCGCTCTGCGGGCAGCCACCGGTAGCCACCACCTGTCCGCCCGACCAGGGCTGGACCGCGCACGGGAGGCTGCTGCCCTCACGGCCTGGGCACCTGCTACGCGCGTCCCCGCGCCCGCCCTGGATGAGGTGAGCCGGTCCCTGCCTCCCCTCCGTGACGAGGACCGCACGCCGGGTCCGGCCGACGGGAGGCAGGCGCGACCGGAGACGAACCATGGCACGTTCCCATCCACGCATCGGAAAGGCACCCCATGTTGATGTTCGTGCTGGTGGTGGCCGCTGTGGTCATCGTGATCGTGGCAGCCGTCCTCGTCATCGGCTTCGGGCAGCGCCGCGGGCGGAGGCTGAAGAAGCGCTTCGGCCCCGAATACGAGCATGTCGTCCTGCGGCACAAGGGCGACACCAACGCGGCCGAGGCAGAACTCGGCGACCGTGTGAGGCGGCATGGAGCCCTCAAGGAACGGTCGCTGTCTGCTGAGGCCCGCGAGGGTTACGCCGCCCAATGGGTCGACATCCAGGCGCAGTTCATCGACTCGCCGTCCACGGCCGTCGCCGACGCCGACGCTCTGTTGTCACGGCTGGCCGAGGACCGGGGCTTCCCGCCAGGCAGCCACTACGACGACCAGGTGGCCGCCCTCTCCGTCCACCACAGTGATCACGTCCGTGGTTACCGGGACCTGCACACCACGGCTCGAAGCCAAGGCACCACCCAGGAGATGCGCGAGGCCATGATCCGGGCTCGCGGCCTGTTCATCGCGATGACCGCCGAGCAACCCGCTCCCTCACGCCGTCCCCACCTCGATCACCGCGACCCGCAGCACCGGGGCCCCGGACGCCATCATCGGAAGGGAAGCACCACCTCATGACCCACGACACCGAACGCACACGGCAGCCCGCCGCATCCCTCCCGGACCCCCCGGATCAGCCCACCCCGGGACCTCAGAACCCCGCTTCCACCCCCGCTTCCACCACGGACCCGCGCACACCGTTCACCGACTCCGACGGCCTGCCCCGCACCGCAGGCTTCGAACCACAGCTCCTCCCGGCCAGTGAGCGGGAGAAGCTGTCCGTCCGTCTCCAACAGGCCGTGAACAACTTCATCGACAGCCCTCGCCACGCGGTGGAGGAGGCCGACGGCACCTTCGACGACGTCGTCGCCCGCCTGAACGGTGCGCTCGGAGAACGCCAACGTGCCCTCCGCGCGAACTGGCAGAGCCAGGACACCCAGGCCGGGACGGAGGACCTGCGCGTCGCGCTACAGGAGTACCGCGAGATCACAGACCGACTGCTCCAGATGTAAGAAGTGCCGACGTGTCTCCACCAGCCCCAGGTGTTCTCCCTCAGGGTTTCTGTGAGCACGTCCCCCATGGCGGGACTTGAGGCCCGGCGAGACAGCCTGTCCGGGTCGTACGACCACGCCGGCGTGGGGCATCGGCACCCCGACAGCTACGGATCCAGGTGAGGTGGGTTGCATGTATCGGACGGTCACCACGCGCGAGGAGCGTCAGGAGTGGTGGAGACTGACGGTCGAGACGTCAGGACGAGACACCTCCACGGACCGTCGACTGGCCGAACTCCGGGCGCGCAATGACAAGTTACGACGCGCGGCCGCGGCGCGCATGGTGATCGAGCGGGCGCTCGGCATGGTGACCGTCCTGGTGCCCTGCACCGGACAGCGGGCTCGCACCCTGTTGCTGGACGTCGCGCAGAACTGTGACATGAGCCTACGAGCGGTGGCCGCAGCCCTGGTGGCCGGCGCGGAAGGCGAGGAACTCCCGGACGGAATACGGCACGAGATGGGCCGCGCTCTGCGCCGGCTCCACGTCCCGCAGCACCCCTGAACAGCCACGACACGGCCGGGTTCGTCCTGCCGTAGGAGGGCGCACCGCCCGTGAGGGACGGCATGCCCGCGTGCTGGGTCAAACCCCGGGCCCTCCGTCACGGGCGGACGACGTTCCAGCCATCGACGCAGGCGCTCACCGCGACGGGAAGGCGAGTGCTCTCAGAGCCGGGTGCGGGGCGCCTGGCCCGGGCCGCCGCCCCGCGGGCCACGAAGGCGGCGACGACGTACCCGGGAGTTGCAAGCCCGGGTCTCCACCGGTTTCGGCTCACAGCAGCGCGTGCGGGTACTCCTCGGCGCGGTGCTGGAAGGCCAGAACGGCGGGGTTCTGAACGGTGCCGCCGCGGATCTCGATCGCCCGGCGAATCGTGCGGTCACCGTCCCAGCCGGCCGGCCCCTGGAGGACCGGCCGCAGAAACGGGATCAGCGCCTCGCTGTTCTCCCAGGTGGCCGCGTCCCACAGGTAGGAGGGGCTGTGATCCACGGCGTAGTAGTGCACGTGGTCGCCGATGGTGAACATCGGCTCGTTGAAGGTGGTGGGCCGAGCCCAGGCGAAGCCCATGCCCTCGTCGCACGAGACGTCGATGACGAGGGTGCCGGGCGCGAGCTTTGGCAAGTCCTCCGCTATGAGGAACATCAGCGGCGCCGCGGTGTCCTGGAGCACGCAGTTGACGATGATGTCGTGCCCCGCGAGGAAGTCCGCCAGGGGCTCCGGGCCGTTCTCGGTGAGCGCGCTGCTGCGCCGCGGGTCGGAGGTGCCGTCAGCCACGTCGTGGTCGAAGTGCACGATCCGCGCCGAGTGGATCGGCGAGCTGACGGCGGCGGTGCCGCGTGCGGTCAGGACGTCCACGTCGTGAACGCCCAACGCGCTCAGCGCGGTCACCGCACCGCGAGCGGCGGCGCCGAAGCCGATCACCACCGCACGCCGCCTGCGCCCGTAGTCTCCGGTCGTCCCGGTCAGTTGCATGGCGTGCAGCACCGACGAATAGCCGGCCAGTTCGTTGTTCTTGTGGAAGACGTGGAGGCTGAAGCCACCCTCCCGCGTCCAGTGGTTCATCGCCTCGAAGGCGATCACCGTGAGTCTGCGGTCGATGGCGGCCTGGGTGACTTTTTCGTCCTGCACGCAATGCGGCCACCCCCAGAGCACCTGGCCCTCCCGCAGCTCCGCCAGGTCCTCGTGCAACGGCTTGGTCAGAAGGATGACGTCGCACTCCGCGATCAGGTCCTCACGCGAACGGAAACCGGCGACCCACGGTGCGAGCTGACGGTCCGGAACACCGAAGTGTTCTCCGTAACCGGCCTCCAGGTAGATGCTGCGCTGAAGGTCGACGTCGATGCGGTCGAAGTGCGCTGGATGGATCGGCAGGCGGTGCTCGTTCTCTTTGCGGGTCTGCGACATGACGCCGAGCTTGAGCTGCTGCAAAATAGTCCTTTGGTTACTACCTGTTTAGCACATCCCTGAGCCCCGAGGCCGGGTCAGTAGCGTTCCGCCGGGCAGGGCGCCGTGAGCCGACGAGAAGATTACGGACGGCGACGAAAGGTTGACCGGCGAGCCGCCGTTGCCCCTTGGGGTGCACCCGTGCCCCAAGTGGGCTTCCTGGAACGGGTGTTGCAGGTAGGTGCGTCACCGTGGGATCACGCGACCGACGTTCACCGCCCGGAGACCGAGGCCCGGATCGAGGGCCGACCGGCACGCGGCAACCGCCGGGCCTCGGACCGCCGTCCAAAAATGCGTGGTCGCCGTCATGAAGTGTCCCTAGGATTCTGGGGTTTGCAGGGATTGTCCCTGCACGTGCTTCGAGAACCGGGGGGCTTCTCATCATGCCGATCACACCCATGGCCTTGGTCATGCTGACCCTCTTGGTCCTGGCGATGAAGGCGTTCGACACGGTGCCGCCCCGCCGCACCGCGAAGCCCGGCAGGGAGTCGGAGGGCGCGGAGATGGGGACTCCCCGATGACCGCACCGTCCCCGCAGCACCCGTCCACGCCCCCGGTCGCCCCCGGACCCACCGCTCCGCTGACGCCCCCGCCGGGCGACCCCTCCCTGGCCGATCCCGCGCCCGGCCCCGACTTCATCACTCCGGTCGACCGCGTCTTCGTCCGCGCCCACCTGGGTCTGCCGGACATCGACCCGGCCGCGTGGACGCTGGCGGTGGAGGGGCTGGTGGAGCGCCCCCTGTGCCTGGACATGAGAGCGCTTCTCGCCCTCCCCGCGCGCCAAATGACCGCTGTCCACGAGTGTTTCGGCAGCCCCCTGCGTCCCAACACACCGACACGCGCGGTGACCAACGTGGAGTGGACGGGTCTGCCCCTGGCCGCGCTCCTGGACCGTGCGGCCCCGCTGCCCGCCGCCCGGCACGTGATCTTCCAGGGCGCGGACACGGGCACCTTCCACGGCGAGGACAATCTCGCGTACGTCAAGGACCTTCCCCTGGAGACGGCGCACCGCACCGTGTTTCTGGCCCACGGCATGAACGGGGAGCCGCTCAGACCCCGGCACGGGTATCCGCTGCGGGCCGTGGCCCCCCGCATGTTCGGCACGAACTCGGTGAAGTGGCTGACCCGGATCGTCCTCACCGACGAACGCCCGCGGCACATGTTCACCACGACGTTGTACACACGGACTCTGCTGGGCAGTGACGTGCCGCGGCCCGTGCGCGAGGTCGACGTCAACAGCAAGATCCTCTCCCCCTCGGACGGTACGGAAGTGCGCGGCGGCACTGTGACGTTCAGGGGGCGCGCCTGGTCCACGACGGAAGTCGTCCGTCTCGAACTCTCGGTCGACGGCGGCCCATGGGCACCGGCCGCGCTCGACTCCCTCGGCGCCGAGCCGACCTGGCAGGGCTTCTCCCTGCGTGGCTCGCTGCCGCCGGGCCCGCACACGGTCCGTTCCCGTGCGACGGACGCGGCGGGTCGCGTGCAGCCGCCGCCCGGCTCCCGCAACTCCGTCCACGAGGTCGCCTTCACCGTGCGTTGAGCAACCGGGCGGGCCTCACGGCGGCGCGCGCCTTCCGAAGGTCCGGTTGGCGTCGTGGGCTGCCCGGCGCCGCCACGAGCGAGCTGCTTCCAGCGGACCTTCTGCTTCGTGGAGGCCATGACGTGGTTCAGTGTTTGCGGAGGAGGGCCTCCTCGACTGTGGCGTGGGGACGGAAGAGCTCCCTGAGCCCGGTGGCTTCCAGGATCCGCAGGTGCCACGGCCGGACACAGACCAGAGCCAGGCGGCCATCACGTTCCACAGCCCTGCGCCGCGCCCGGCAGAGCAGGCCGAGGGCGGAACAGTCGAGGAACTGCACGGGCCGCAGATCCACGATCACCTGAGCCCGGGGCGGGGTGGTGGCGGCGTCGGTGTGCACCTGGACCTTAGGGACGGTGCTCAGGTCGATGGTGCCGCGGAGCTCGACCACGGTGACGCCGTGAAGGCGATAAGTGCGCGCGTGCTGGTACGAGTCCGGCGTTATCTCCGGCAACGCCATCGAATGGCGCTGCCCTGACGCTGCGTTCGCATCCCGGATGCCCATGGCGGTTCCTGACGTGGGGCCCCCGCTGGCGGGGGGTCGTGGTCATCGGACCGTCACCGGGGGCTGGGGCAACGCTCAACCACCCTAGGAAGTGCGGGAGTTGCAGAAACGTCAACGCGTCTGATCATCCATCCATACGAGTGAAAGCGGCCCCTTCCTCTTGACACGACCTCGACACCATTCGCCGCGAGCAGAACCAGTGCTCCTCACGGTGAGGGATGAGCCGGGGCGGATGAGCGACGGCCGGGCCCGGTCGAGTTGGGCATGGGTCGATTGGCCGGAAGCTTCGAGGCGTCGAACGAAGCGGTGTGGGCAGGGTGGTGGATCCGTTCCTGGACCAGGAGCAGGCGGGACGTGCTGGTGCGGGCGGCGGCCCCCGGGTGGCGCGGCGACAGCAGCGACCGTTCCGGGGTGACCGCGGGTGCGGGTGCGCCAGTCGGTCCCCAGGCGCTCGCGCCCGGAGCGGTTGCCTCCGGCCAAAGTCGAGCCGGGCAGGGGTCATGCGGGATGCCCGGGAGTAGGTTCGAAGAGCACTCATGGACGCGCCGCACAGTGAGCCCATACCCATGGCGAAAGGCCCGAATGGGAGGTGGATCCGGGTCCACAGTGAGTCGTTGGACCCTGCGCGGTATCGACGTGTTGCAGGACGGCCGCCGCCCGGCCGCGGACGGCGCGGCGGCGGCCTCCTGCGCGAGGAGGTGGGCTCCCCTCCGCACCCTCCTCGCTCCCCCCGTCCTCGACGGCACCCGGGGTCCGCGGGAATGGCCCCGGCTCGAACTGCCGTGAGGGGACGAAGGGCCGGAGTCGCCGCACACGGGTGCGGCGGCTCCGGCCACCCCGGCCAAGGGGTGAACGGTGACGCAGGCCCGGGGGCTGGGGGCCAAGAGGCGGTCGGCGCCATCACGCGCCACGGGATTCGCGTACCGCTCGCCCTTGTGTCCACTAGGCATCGTAGGCCGGACTCGCCGCGAAGCAACCATGCGAATCCGGCCGCTCCCCACCCGCCGCGAGCGAGATCCCACCGGTTGTCCCGCACCGGTGGAGAAGCCCCATCGGGGGGTCATCCACGCGGAACGACGGCGACGGGGCAGCCGGCGTGATGGAGCACGGCGTGCGTCACGGGACCCGTGTGCAGGCCGAGCGGCGCCGAGTACGGCCGCCGGCCGACGATCAGGAGCCCGGCATCGGACGCCGCGTGCAGGAGCCGCTCCGCGGTGAGGCCCGGAGCGACGGACTCTTTGACGCCGACCTCGGCGTACTTCGCCCGCCAGGGCTGGAGGAGTTCCGTGAGCGTGCGTGCCTTCTCCTTCATGCGCTCCGGCTCGCCCGGTGACGCGTACCGCGTCGAGGCGAATCCGTATGCGTCCGGGCTGTCGTACGCGTGGACGACGTGCAGGTCCGCACGCCTGACCCGGGCGGCTTCGAAGGCGAACTCGATCAGCCCCTGGCACGGGCGGTCCAGATCGAGGCCCACGACGACGTCACGGGGCCGGGACCGCGCTTCGACGGCCTCCGGGGGCTCGATCTCCGGCTGCGGTTCGGCCCGCACGAGCACGACGGGCCGCTGCGTCCTGGCGATGACGCCCTGCGAGACCCAGCCGAGCAGGAAGCCTGCGAGCCTGCCCAACCCCTGTGATCCGAGGACCAGCAGTTCCGTCCATCCCGCGGCGGCGAGCAGAGCGGTGAGCGGTTCGCTTGATGCGTGGTCCTGGGTGATGTGCAGCCCGGGATGCAGCTTGCCGGCCCGGTCGGCCTCCGCGCGCAGGACTCGTCCTTCCCAGTACCGTTCGGCCTCGTTCGCCGCCGCGGACGCGGAGGGCTGTGGTTTCCACGGCCATGCGTGCACCAGGTGCAGGGGCCGCCCGCGGTGCTGGGCCTCCCGGGCCGCCCAGTCGACGGCGGCGCGGCTCTCCGGAGATCCGTCGACACCTGCGGTCACCGGCCGGATCATGACCCCGCCCCCCACACTGCCGCGGAGCCCCCCTGTTCCCTGCGCGTGGGGACGAGCCGAGGGGGACAGCCTCCTCGTACGCCCCCCACGCCCTCCTTCGACGCCGGGACGTCGGCGGCGCTCAGTTCCAGGTCCATTCGGCGACTTCGGGGAGATCGGTGCCGTGTTCCCGGATCCAGGCGTGGTGCCGCAGCCGGGTGTCCGCGAGTTCCTGTCGTATGCTCCCGGCGCGCACCGCCAGGCCCGGGACGCGGTCGATGACGTCCATGGCCAGGCGGTAGCGGTCGAGGTCATTGCGTACGACCATGTCGAAGGGCGTGGTGGTGGATCCCTCCTCCTTGTAGCCGCGAACGTGGAAATGGGCATGCCCGGTGCGGCGGTAGGCCAGGCGGTGGATCAGCCACGGGTAGCCGTGATAAGCGAAGACGACCGGTTTGTCGGCGGTGAACAGCGCGTCGAACTCCGCGTCCGCCATGCCGTGAGGATGCTCCTGGGCGGGGAGCAGCCGGGCCAGGTCCACCACGTTGACGACGCGTACGGCCAGATCCGGTAGGTGGCGGCGGAGCAGCCGTGCGGCGGCCAGCACCTCCAGGGTCGGCACGTCGCCCGCACAGGCGAGCACGACGTCGGGTTCGCCGCCGGTCTCGGTGCCGGCCCAGTCCCAGATCCCGGCGCCCCGTGCGCAGTGCCCTCGGGCCTCGTCGAGCGTCAGCCAGTCGAAGCAGGGCTGCTTGCCCGCGACGACCACGTTGACGTAGTCGCGGGAGCGCAGCACGTGGTCCGCCACCACGAGCAGGGTGTTGGCATCCGGGGGGAGGTAGACCCGCACGACCTCGGGGGACTTGTTGAGCACGTGGTCGATGAAGCCCGGGTCCTGGTGCGAAAAGCCGTTGTTGTCCTGCCGCCACACATGCGAGGTGAGCAGGTAGTTGAGGGAGGCGATGGGGCGGCGCCACGGAATCCGGCGTGCGGTGCGCAGCCATTTGATGTGCTGGTTGACCATCGAGTCCACGATGTGGACGAAGGCTTCGTAGCAGGAGAACACCCCGTGCCGACCGGTGAGGAGATAGCCCTCGAGCCAGCCCTGGCAGGTGTGTTCGGACAGGATCTCCATCACACGGCCGTGCCGGTCCAGGTTCTCGTCCACCGCCAGCGTCTTCTCCTGCCATGCCTTGCCCGTGGCCCGGTACACGTCCTGGAGACGGTTGGAGGCCGTCTCGTCCGGGCCGAACAGCCTGAAGTCGCGTCGTCCTGCCGTACGCGCCATGACTGTCTCCAGCAGACCTCCCAGGACCCGGGTGGGTTCGTGCTGCATCGTGCCCGGCTTGTCGACCGGCACGGCATACCCCTCGAGGGACGGCATGGGGAGGTCGCGTACCAGCAGGCCGCCGTTGGTGTGCACGCTCGCGCCGAGGCGATGTGCTCCCTCGGGTATGTACTCCAGCACCTGCGCGCGTGGGCGGCCCTGGTCGTCGAAGAGCTCACGCGGCCGGTAGGAGCGCAGCCACTGTTCCAACTGCTCCAGGTGGCGCGGGTTTTCGCGGACCGCGGCGAGGGGGACTTGATGGGCGCGCCAGGTGCCCTCCACGAGAAGACCGTCGACCTCGGCCGGGCCGGTCCAGCCCTTGGGCGTGCGCAGAACGATCACCGGCCAGCGGTGGCGTTCGGTGACGCCCTCGCGGCGGGCCCCGTGCTGGATGGCCTCGATGCGGCTGACCGCGG
The DNA here is from genome assembly GCF_025399895.1 of Streptomyces sp. ASQP_92. Taxonomy (GTDB): domain Bacteria; phylum Actinomycetota; class Actinomycetes; order Streptomycetales; family Streptomycetaceae; genus Streptomyces. The sequence continues at coordinate 162,961 of NZ_JAODUA010000014.1, forward strand.
CGTCCATGGCTTGCGCCATGGCACCGTGGACGTGGAGCGGGTCGTCGCCCTCGACGTGGAGCGGGTCGTGGCCCAGCCCACGTAACAGGTCGTCGAGTTCGCCGACGGGGAGTCGGGCGAGTATCGAGGGGTTGGCGATCTTGTACCCGTTGAGGTGAAGGATCGGCAGGACCGCGCCGTCGTGGACCGGGTCGAGGAACTTGTTGGAGTGCCAGGAGGCTGCCAGCGGCCCGGTCTCGGCCTCCCCGTCACCGATCACGCAGGCGACCAGCAGGTGTGGATTGTCGAGCGCGGCACCGTAGGCGTGGGAGAGCGAGTAGCCGAGCTCACCGCCCTCGTGAATCGATCCGGGGGTCTGCGGCGCGACATGGCTGGGCACTCCGCCCGGGAAGGAGAACTGGCGGAACAGCAGCGCCATGCCCTCCGCGTCACGGCTGACATCCGGGTACGTCTGCGAATAGCTGCCCTCCAGCCAGGAGTTGGCGAGGACGGCCGGCCCCCCGTGGCCGGGCCCCCAGACACAGAGGGCAGCCATGTCGTGGTTCTTGATCACGCGGTTGAGGTGGGTGTGCACGAGGTTGAGACCGGGCGAAGTACCCCAGTGGCCCAGCAGCCTCGGCTTGATGTGCTCCGGACGGAGCGGCTCGTCGAGCAGCGGGTTGGCCATCAGGTAGATCTGGCCGACGGTCAGGTAATTCGCCGCGCGCCAGTGCGCGTCGAGCGCCAACAGCTCCTTGTCGCTCAGGTAGTTGGCTGATTCCTGCTCGCTGTCGGGCATGTCCTGGTTCCTCCATCTGTGGCCGCCTGGAGTGGTGAAGCGGTGCTGAACGGGCGGCCGGGCGCACCAGCAGACGATGGTGCCGTGGGAGCGGTGGGCCCGGGGTGGGGCGGGAGCGGGTAGTGGCGCGCTCGCCGGCATCGCTCCGGGCCGTGTGACCGGCCACATTGGCGACCAGTGCGTCGAAGAAGCGCGGGAGGCAGCGGCTGGAAGCCCCGCGTGTCGGCCGGCGAGGTGAACGGGAGCGGAGCGCGGTCCGGACGAGCGGTCCCGCGGGCGGCCGGGGTCAGGCCGGCCCGGCACGCGCATCGACGCATCGGCCACCTCCCGGAGCGGAATCACGCGGTTGCAGCCGGGTCCGGGGCCACTCGACAGCCTAGCTCTGCCCCTTGATTACCGGCACCGTCAGTATCGGCCTGGTGCCTGCCGGTGCTACCCGTGCTGCCCAGTGAACACGGCCGGCGTCGGCGCGCCGCGGAGCCCCCGAGGGCCCTGCTCCGTGCCCCTGTCGGCCCGCGGCCCCCTCGGAAAGCTCGGTCCGGGCTTGGTCAGCGCACCCGGCCCCGCCCGGAGTGGCGCCATCGCAACGCGAGATGAACCAACGCGCCGGCGAACAGCACGATCGCGATGAACAGCAGATACAGCAGCCCATGGGCCAGCACGCCGATGAAGCCGAGCACGATCGCAGCGATGACCAGGAGCAGGAAGAAGACCATGACGCCGACGCCTCCTCGGCCGATTCCGGGCGCTAGCGACGGCCGAGCTGCCGCTCGCCGCCGGCACCGGGTTGGTAGGCCATGCCGTAGTGGGCGAACACCGCCGCTTCGTCCTCGGCGGGCAACACGTCGTCCGTGCCGATCGCCGGGCACTTCTTCACGAGCGCCTTTGCGTAGGCGACCTTCACATAGCCCGGTCCCACGATCGCGCCGTCCAGGGGTACGAAGACCAGGCGGTGGCGCGTGGGCAGACCGATCTGGACCGTGGCCATCGCCGGTTCATCGGTACGCGTGTCCACATAGACCGCCTCCAACGAGCCGATCCCGTGCCCGTCCGGGTCCATGACGGCCTGTGTACGCCACTCGCGGATATCCGCGGCCTTGATCATCCTTACCCCATCTGTTGCCACAACGGTGACTCCGGGTTCACTTCTCAAGTCTGCGCGCACTCGTCCTTCAGCACCACAGGGCTCCCAATCCAGCGGAAACGTCCTCCCGGCCGTCGCACCGCCGGAACCGTCGGGGCGAGGGCAGGCCGTGAGCACCGGGACTCCCTCCCGCGTCGGATGTCCGGCGCGTCATCGAACCGCTGGGAGGCGGGGCGGCCAGGCACCCGTGCCGCGGCTGGACCCCCGTGGTGCCCCAAGGGAAGCGTCCGGCCGGATTGTCAGGGGGCCAGCATGCGGACCGTGAGCTCCCGGTACTCCTGGAGGGCGATGCGCAGTGCCTCGCTCTCGACTCGGTTCTCCTGCCTTTGCCAGTTCGCGCGCAAGGTGCCCTGCTGGCGTGCCGCGAGAGCGTTCGTCAGGCAGGTAACCATGTCGGCGAGCGCGTTGTCGGCCGCCTCCACGGCCCGATGCGGGGTGTCGACGAAGTTGTCGACGGCCCGCTGGAGACGAGTGGCCAGCTCCTCCCGTTCATCCGCCGAGAGGAGTCGGTGTTCCGTCACCTGGGTGCGTAGCGCGTTGGCGGATCCGGTGCGCCCGTCTCCTGGAGCCTGGGCCGGCTCGGTTCCGGTTGTCTGTGACGCGCGGCGTGTGGTGCGGTCCGAAGGATCAGCCTTGGGCTGCCGTGCGCGTTCGGAGTCGTACAGCATTACGTGCCACTTTCCTCTGTTTGGTGTCAGCCGTCGATGGTGCACATGGGGCCGGAGCCGCCGGCCGCGGGGCGAACGGTGTCGGGCCCGAGTCGACGGGCCACCGGCCGAGCGTACGGGGAGGATACGCCGGGCCCCGACCATGAACCGCCGCCGAATCCCCGACTCGGGCGACGTCTTGGCGCTCACAGGCCGCGACAGCGGTCGCTCCACAAGATCAGGGTCCCCGCCGCGTGGCAGGGCCGCGACTCCTGTTGTCCGCAGGGTCCAGGCGAAACAGAACGGAGGCACGCCGTCCGGATGATCCGGGAAGTCATGGCCTCACGCCGTACCTGGCAGTCAACTCCCCGTGCTCCGCCCTGTCAACGCGACCGCGATACGGCCGGGTTCGCGGGTCGGGGCAGGGACGAGACGAAGCGGGCTCGGTGGCCTCTTCCTTGCGCGGCGGCTCAGCGGGGCCATTGACAGGACATCGGGAGCGGCGTTGAGTGACGGACAGGGCACTGGGCCGTGACGTTCCGGGATTGCCGGGAGTCTCCTCCCACCCCTCGCTTCGCCAAGACCCCGCGAAACGCAGAGCGCACTCCTGCGAAGCGGAGGTCCGCCCGTGTTTCCGTGGTTCGTACCGCATCAGCCACCGGCGGCCACCGCAGGTCCGTCCACCACCACGGGACGGGCGGCGTACGCCGAGAGACTTCTCCCGGCGCCTCACCCGCACGAGCAGAGGGACCGTCACCCCCTTCGCCGTCAACTCGGCAAGGGCGCCCAGCCGTTGGCTGGATGGCCGAGGGAAGGCACGGGCCGAGCCATCGACGACAGGCGGCTCCAGGGGATGGGCCGCCGTCGATAGGCCGGGGCCGACCGGGAACGAGTCGGCGAGAAGAAGACCAAGGAAATCTTCGGACCCGAAATTCAACTCGCTTCGCAGGAACCGTAGTTGAGGGTCCCTACAAGGACCCTCCCGCCCCCGACGAGAAGGAGCACTTCCGTGAACGAGAACGTGTGGGCGTACCGGCCCGTGACCGCGCACCAGGCGGGCATGGACCTGACCTGATACAAGGTCGAGGCGAGTGACGGCAGCATCGGCAAGGTCGACAAACACTCCGAGGACGTCGACGCCGCGTACATCGTCGTCGACACCGCACCATGGATCTTCGGCAAGCAGGTCCTCCTGCCGGCCGGCGTCGTGGCGCGCGTCGACCCCACGCAGAAGAAGATCTACGTAGACCGCACCAAGGACCAGATCAAGAACGCACCCGAGTTCGACAAGGAAAAACACCTCGGCAACCCCGACTACCACCAGCAGGTGGGCACCTACTACGCGCACCCGCGTCCGCGCCCGATGATGTAGGCGCATCGGCGGTCCCGCCGCGATGACGCGCCGGGCGTCCGGCCCCAGCGGTCGGACGTTCGGCACCCGCCGTCGCCGGTGAGGACGGCCCGGCGACTGACGACGACCAGTACGGCTGACCTCGTCCGGTCAGGAACGGACGCCTCGACGGGAAAGGCGCCGGCCCTGGCTCCGATGGCCCCTGTCCCGGGGCGCCCAGCCCGGCCGGGTCCGCCCCCCCTCGCCCCAGCCCGGACCGTTCGGTACCTCCAACTCCCGTGCGTGTCAGAGGAGTTCAGCGGCCCCTCCGGGCGCTCTCGCGGCGCGGACGGTCCCGGAACCGACCCGCCTGAGGGACGATTCCCACACCGCCGCACCAGTCCCCACCCGCCCGTCCCCGCCGAGGAGTACGGTTGAGGCATCGGGAGCACTTCGCACTCCGGCCTTCACGCCTACGTCGTTCCCGGTGAGCCAAAACACCGGGTGTCGTCCCTGGACATTGCCCCCGGAGACAGGTCCGCGCCATGTCCGCGACCACGCCCGACCGGCACTTCCCGCAGCGCGAACTCTCCGCGCGCGTTGCACTGAAAGCACCCGGCGCCTCCCCCGGACTTCTGGACGGTGCCTGGTGGCCCCGCTCCCGCGACCTGTTGCGTGAACTGCCCGCGCTGATCGACGTATTGGACCCGCGCTGGGCCCGGATCACTCACATCTCCGTGAATCCCCGACTCTGGCCCGTCGTCCCGCGAAAGATCCCCGTGACCGGACACGTGGTGAAGGCCGGCTGGTTCAAGGCCGAGCAGGATCCGCACAAGCTGCTCCTGCTGTCCTACACGGCCGGACGCTGGGACCTCCTCGTCGTCCCACCGGAGACCCCCGCCCCCGCGGCCGCTCGGCTGATGGCCGCCGCGACCGACGGCACCGGCCCCCAGCTCACCGCGAGCGGCCTGATGGCCGCGGAGGCGGCCCGCCACGACACGACGGCCGTCGACCGGATCCAGGACCGCGAGGAGGCGTGGGAGTACGAGGGCGGCGCCTCCTCGACCTACGCCGTCATCCCGGTCAGTCGCCTGCCGGTGGGGATGTGACCGCCATGGCCACGGCCCTGACCATCGTCATCACCCTGCTTCTGATCGCCGCCGCGGCACGCGTGATCCACCTCCTCAACGCCCAGCACTCCCAGAGGATCGCGCTGCACCACTACGGCCGCTTCCAGCCGGCCGGCCGAGGAACGCGCGGCAGCCCGGCACGACCGGCTCCTGGCGTGGCCGAGCCGTCCGCCGCTTCCACCCACCGCGACCAGCGTGACTCAAGCCCTCGGCGGCCTCGGCGGCGCGTCCGCCAGGAGCCCGGCCGTTGATCAGCGCCCCGTCCACGCGGTCCACGCTCCTTCCGCGGCTCCCGCTCGGGCCCAGTGAACCCTCATCCATGGGAGCGCCACCATGTCGCTTGTGATCTCGCTCGGCATCGTCATCGCCCTGCTCCTTCTCCTGGGGCTGGCCCTGACTCTCAAGATCGTCAAACAGTACGAGCAAGGGGTGCTCTTCCGGCTCGGCCGGCTGGCCGGCACCCGTGGCCCGGGGCTGCGGACGATCATTCCGTTCGTCGACGTCCTGCACCGGGTCTCGCTGCGCATCGTCACCATGCCGATCCAGTCGCAGGGCATCATCACCCGCGACAACGTCAGCGTCGACGTATCGGCCGTGGCCTACTTCCGCGTCGTGGACGCCGTGAAATCGGTCATCGCCATCGAGAACGTGCACGCCGCGATCAACCAGATCGCACAGACCACCCTGCGTAAGGTCGTGGGCCAGCACACCCTGGACGAGACGCTGTCGGAGACCGACCGCATCAACCTGGGCATCCGCGAGATCCTCGACGTGGCGACCGCCGAGTGGGGTGTGGAAGTCACGCTGGTGGAGCTCAAGGACATCCAGCTGCCCGACAGCATGAAGCGCGCGATGGCCCGGCAAGCCGAGGCCGAACGCGAGAAGCGCGCCAAAATCATCAACGCCGAGGGCGAATCGCTCGCCGCGGCAGCGCTCGGGGACGCCTCCGACACCATGATGGCCCACCCCCTGGCACTCCAACTCCGCAATCTGCAAAGCCTCGTGGAGATCGGCGTCGACAAGAACACCACCGTCGTCTTCCCCGCGCCCCTGATGAGCACCATCGGCGAACTGGGCGCCTTCCTCAACAGGGAAGCCGCGGCCGCGGCACTGCCGTCGACTCCGCACCCCGTCGACCTCGCCAAGGCCGCCGGGACCCCGGGTCCGAACCTCAACGGATCCGGCCCGCTCCCCCAGAACAACTGACCCCCTGCGCCTCGCTCTCCTGGCCCCAGCCCCGGCCTGTCCGACCGCAGCGCCCGCGCCCCGGCAAGGAGCCGACGTGTCTGACCAATCCCTCCCGTCGCCCGCCGTCCGCCCTCCGCCAGACGCCTCCCGCGTCCGGAGCACGACGGGAAGCCGCGATGTCCGGCCGCAGGCCCCCGTAGCCCGCGTCTCACGTTGGAGGCGGACGCCTGCGCGCGGCGCCCACCAGCGCGATCGACGCATACCCCTGCTCGTCCTCGAGGCCGGTGGTCGGCCGACGCACGAACGGGTGTGGGGACGCCTCGTCCACCCGTCGTCCCGCCGACGGGACGACGGCACGAGCACCGCCCGGGGATGACGACCGGTTTCGGCCGCGGGTTCGCCCATGGAGACTCCCCTGGCACCGCTCACGCCCGGCATGGCGTAGACCGGGGCAGGACATTTCCTTTCCCGTCATCCGTCTGCTCGAACGCGTCTGCGCGCACGAGGCCCGCCCGACCCCACACCCGACCGCGCCGAACCCACCGCTGAACCATCTCCTCCGACCGAAGGGCCCGAATCCCATGACCACCACACTTCCCTCCCCTTCGTCCCTTCTGCCGGTACGCCTGCGCCTGATGCCACCCGGCGGCGGCCCCCGCCGCGTCGACGGCGCATGGTGGCCCCGCTCGGACGATCTGACCGTCGAACTGCCCCGTCTGGTAAGCGCGTTGCCCCACTCGTGGCCGCAAATAGCCCACGCCACCGTCAACGCGGCCCTCTGGTCGTCCTTCCCGGGCCGGCTCCTCGTGGCCAACCACGTGATCGAACTGCACCATGCCGCCGGACGGTCCACCCCGGAAACGATCTGCCTGCTCGCCCCCGGTAGAGGCCGCTGGGACCTGCTCGTCGTTCCACCCCGCACCGACAGGGCCGAGGCCCTGCGCCTCCTGTCCGCCGCGGACGGCGACGCCCCTTCCACCCGAGGGAGCCTCTTCCCGCGCGAGTCGGCCCATGGGGCATGAAGTCGGGCCCGAGCAGGGCTGCGTCGTCTTCGGCCGCCCCTCGGGCAGGCATACCGAGACCGGTTCGACCGCCGACGGGCGGCTCTGTTCGCCGTCCGTCCGTGGCCCACGCCGGTCGGGGCGGCCGGGTGCGCCTGGTCTACACTCGAGGGAGTATCCCCCTGCTGCTCGCAGGGACCGGCCTCGCCGAGTTGTCTCCTCCCTTCGCCGGCGTCCGGGACACGTGTTTCGACAGGCGTTCCGCCGCGCACGCGCAGCCTGTCGGCCGACGGAAAGCGGGCACGTTGTAGTGGTAAGCGAGCGAGCCACCGAGGTTTTGCGCGAACTCCGATCGGATGCCCGCACGGACGCTCAGCTGGCTGCTCTGTGCGCCCGTCTGTTGGACGCCGAGGGCCTGGCCGTCTCTCTGGTCCTGGACAGGGGACATACGGAGCTGGTGTGGTGCCACGGCACCGTCTCGTCCCGGTTCGAGGACCTTCAGTTCACGCTGGGCGAGGGGCCGGCACCTGACGCTCTCACCTCCGGCCGGCCGGTGCAGGTGCCCGACCTCGCCCGGGTACGGACCGGACGGTGGCCGGCCCTGCTGGCAGCACTGGAGGGCCTGCCGGTGCGGGCGGTGTTCGCCTTTCCCCTCGTGCTCGGTGCCATCACGGTAGGCGTCATGACCGCGGTGCGCTCTCGGCCCCTGCCGCTGTCCGGGGAGCAGGCCGACGACGCCACCGCGGTGGCCCGGCTCCTGACCGCGCGGTTCCTGGGCGGCGAACACGACACCCCGCAGGTCCTGCACCGGGCGGTGGTCCATCAGGCCACCGGAATGATCAGCGTGCAGCTCGGGCGGCCACTGGCCGAGGCGCTGATGCGGCTGCGCGCCTTCGCGTACGCCCATGACCGGCCGATCACCGAGGTCGCGCAGGACGTGGTGGCCAGACGGCTGCGATTCAAGGACGATGAGACCGGGCCCCACGTGCCCGTCAGGGATAGGGGATGAGTGTCATGGGCCGCGAGCAGCGTCTGGCGGAGGTTTTCGTGGAGTTGGCGGACTCCCTGATCGATGACTTCGATGTCATCGAATTCCTCCAGGGCCTCTCCGTACGATGTGTCGAACTCCTCGGGATTTCGGCGGCCGGCATCATGCTGGGTGACGAGCACGGCGAACTCCACACCATCGCCGCCTCCGACGAGAACACCCGCCTCCTGGAGCTCTTCGCCATCCAGCACGACCAGGGCCCCTGCGTGGACACCTTCCGCAGCGGTCTCCAGCGCACCAACATCGACCTCACGGACCCGAAGGCCGCCTCCGCCTTCCCGCACTTCGCCCAGCAGGCGCAGAAGAACGGCTTCGTCGTCACCCACGCCCTGCCCCTGCGGCTACGGACCCGGGTCGTGGGCGCGATGAACCTCTTCCAGACCCAGCCCGGCACAATCACCGCGGAGCACACCGCGCTCGCCCAGGCGCTGGCCGACATCGCCACCATCGCGATCCTTCAGCAGCGCACCCTGGAACAGACCTACGTCGAGCGCGACCAGCTCCAGGCGGCACTCACGAGCCGGATCGTCATCGAACAGGCCAAGGGCATCCTCGCCGAACGGTGGAACACCAGCCCCGACGACGCCTTCAACCGCTTCCGCGCCCACGCCCGTAGTCAGGGCCTGCGCATGTCCGACCTCGCCCGCCAGATCGTCGACGGCGTCCCCGGACACAGCGCCCTGTCCTGAGGCCGGCCGTCCCACCACAACGGGCCGTCTGCCGCCGACCATCCCCCATCACGAAGACCCCGCCACCGGCTGTTTCTCACCATGGAGCTCCATGGAGCTCCATGAGCTCCTGCCGGGCGCTGCCGGGGCATGTGGCCCGTACAACGGCTCACTTCCACCTGTTCCACGTGCCCACTTCGACTTCGCCGGTCCGCCGTGAACCTGGCCGGTCGCGCACTATCCGGATCCGTCCTTCCGCTTTACGGTGGATGGGCAGGCGCATACCGGGGCTCATACCAGTCAGCCCCGACGGCTCCCAGACCCCGAGCCCGTAAGACCACAAGGCCCGGCCGGAGCCGCAGCGCACACGTTCTGCGGCCCAGCCTCCAGGGCCCTCAGTGGCAGGACCCGGGGGTTCTCCCGCAACCCCACTCCGCCGCTCAGGACCCGCGCGTGGGCTACGACGAGGGGGAGCCTCGCATCCCACGCGCGTCCAGGGGCCGCCGCCCCTGAGCGGCGGCGGCCCCTGGACCCTCACCATCCAGCCGCGAGGACCTGCCCGAAGTCGACGTCCCGCCCTCGATCCGCGACCGCGTGCTGGCCCGGTCAGCCAGGCGGAGTGTCTCGGTCTTCCTCAAGACGGAGCCGTCCGGCAAGGATGTCGCGGGCGACGTCTTCGAGGAGCCGGCGGTTGCTGAAGGCATGGGCACGCATACGGGCCAGAGCGTCGGCCACGGGCACCCTGCTCGCTTCGGAGGCCGCACCCGCCGCTTGGTGCACGATGGGCGGATAGCCGACCGGGCCCTCCTCCGGGGCCGCCTGTTCCCAGCCGATCAACGCGGGGTGAGCGTCAAGGGCGAGCAGCGCGAGGACCCGGGCGTAGGCTTCGATCCTGCTGAGGTCCGCCTCACTGAGGACGGCACGGGTGGTGTGGTAGAGGTCCATGGCACCGACCGGGACACCATTGCCGACGAGCAGCGGCACGGCCACCACGCTGCGGATGCCCAGCTCGCCGGCCGTCCGCACGAACACCGGCCACTGTCCCGAGCTGGAATGCACCTCCACCTCTACGACGCTGCGTTGCCTGTAGGCCGCGGTGCACGGGCCCTCCCCCGCCACGAGCTGCGCGTCCTCCAACCGGTAGCTGCGGTCGTCGGCGGCGTAGGCCACGGTCCTGATCCGGCCCCCGGTGATCAGACTGACCCCGAGCCCGTCCGCGCCCACGTCTTCGAGACACGCGGCCCCGGCGGAGGGCAACGCCACCGGCCGGCCCGCGCTGCTCGCGACATCGACAACGCGTTTCCATGCCGCGGTGTTCTGCCGGACATCCATGACGCAACCCCCATGCCATCCCGGAGCGCGGCCGAACCACCCGCTCACTCGCCGTACACACAAGCTTAGGCCTCGCAGCCGCCGCCCAGCGGACGCGAACCCGGCCCACAACCGCGCCCGGCAGACGGCCGGGCGCGGTTGTGGCCGAAGTACGTGCCGGTGCCAGGCCGAGCGGGCCGGTGATGCGCTCCCCCCTGCACTCGCTCTCCTTCCGGCGCCGAATGCGAGAGCTCGGGACTGCGCGGAGAGGGCGCTTCCGACTCCGCCGCTCACCCCACCCACACAGCCACCCCTCCCGTCACTCCCGCAGCTCAGCGCACCCTCCCCCGCGGCTTCAGCGGCACCCCCGGCAACTCGGGAGCCGGGATGGGCGCGCCGTCGTACCCCTTCACCTCACCGAACCTCGACCCCGTCATCCAGTCCGAACGGGCCTGCTGGATCTCCTCGTTGGTGCGGCCGACGAAGTTCCACGGTCACTGCGTGCACGAGATAGACCAGTTGCCTCGCAGGCTCGATGTCCTCAGTCACCCAGCTAGCATCTCGCCAAGCTGCGGCGGACCGGATCATCGAGCTAGGTCCGATGCTCGCCCTCCAGCCGCGCGAGCGGTTCGCGAAGGATACTGTCCTGATCGTGGACGGCAGCTATCCGGGCACCAGGCGTGTGATGCCCCGTCGGCGCCAAGCAGGTCCGCGCCCGGGTCGAGCACGTCTTCGCCCGCGAAACGCCGTGCGCCCCTGGTGAGGGGTGAGATCAGGCCACTTCAGGAAACGTGTTCCCTTTGCGCGGGCGCTGGACGACGCGTTCCGGTTCACAGCCACCTCACATACTCCATCTGCCCTGTGCACGCTCGGCCTCGTTCCGGAACGCGTCGACTCCAGCATCGGAGGGCGCGGGGTTTCAACATATTCCCTGTGCTGTTGTCAGTCCCCCTGCTTAGGGTTGGCGTTCGCGTGCACGGAATCTTCACCAACTGACGTGCACGCGGCTCATCGGCGGCCGGGGGGCTGCGTTGCCCAGGGGAGGGTTCTGTTGTCATGCCGTCGCGGTGTTGCACGGGCGTTCGTCTGCAGGGCCAGCGCCAGCGCGTGGTCACCGCGGGCTGTGCCCGCTGTTGGCCAGCTCCTGGTCGTCGTCCTGTGAACGACGAATCAAGGATGCTCTGTGCGCTTAAGTTCATGGTCCCGTACAGCGGGACCGCGAAGATCACCCGTACTGACTTCGGTCATAACCTCCGTAACGGCCCTGGCTGTTGCTGCCGGGCTGGCCATCCAGCCGGGGGCGCTCGACCTTGGCCGAGACGATGTCGGCCTGGTCGCTGATTCCTACGACGGTTACGACCCCACGTCAGCCGAGAAACTGCGTGAGGATCAGTGCATAGCGACGTTTGGGCTGCGCAAGGGCGGCAGCAGCATGTTCGCCCTGGCGCAGGGAGCACTCAGCTCGCCACCCGACCAGCTTCACCAGAAGCTGCGCCGCGACATCATGGACGACAAGACCCCACTGCACCAGGCGCGGAGCGCAGACAGCGACAGCAGTGATCAATGGCTCAAGAAGGTCAGTGACGAAGAGTTTGCGTGGGGCAGCTCCGTCACAGACCTCACTGAGTTTCCGGGCATGTCGCCGGGGGTGCGCAGCATCTTCGACCGCACCGGGCTGCGCCCTTGGCTGTATCAGGCGTATTCGAGCTCATTGGATGTGTTCTCCCCGTGGTACGACGACTCGCCCACCGCGGATGACAAGACTAAGGCCGCCGCGCTGACGATCGGCGACAAGCAGTACGTCTCGGGAGGCACGCCGCAGGAGCAGCAGGCGTGGGCGCTGTGGAAGAAGAACTCCGGGAAGATCGAACCCAACCAGTATTTCGTTCCACGGGTGTTCGCCGATGACGCGCGCATCTTCCTGTCCTCCGGGGGTTCCCTCGTACCGCGCCGACGCCGGGGACCGCCGAGTTCCGTATCGCGGTCGAAGACTTGAAGGCGCGATTCGCTTCTTGTAACTGGCATGACCCGATTGACCCGGACCGGGTTTTGGGCAAGGAAGTGGCTCAAGCTCATGCCGAGTGGCAGCAGGAGATCACCGGCCAGGCCACGCAGCGCAACCAGATCCTCAACGCGAGCACGGACGCCACGAAGGCTCTGCAGGAGGGCTCGTTCAGCCTGGGCAGGATCCTCGGGCAGTCATGGGTTGCTGACAATGTCACGCGGTGGCAGGACTACTGGGCTCCCGGAGGTGCCGGGTGGGTCGGTGACGCCCCTGCGGTAATCCAAGTCCATGCGGCGCAGGGTAAGTGCCTGGACGTCGAGGGTGGCAGCACGGCCAACGGTGCCGCAGTGCAGCTGTGGACGTGCAACGGGTCGTCCGCGCAGAACTGGCAGCTCGCCTTCGACGGCTCCCACTATCAGCTCCGCAACTCCAGCGGGCCCGGTATCAACCTTCTCGCCAAGTGCCTTGATGTGGCCGGCGGCAAGTCGGACGACCGGACGAAGATCCAGGTCTACACGTGCAACAGCTCGCCGGCCCAGCAGTGGGACTTCAACCTGCGCGCCACCTCGCCGCTGAAGAACGTAGGCGCGGGCAAGTGTCTGGACCTGAACACCTTCGACAATGGCAAGGACTCGTGGCTGTGGCGGTGCAACGGCACGGCGTCCCAGCAGTTCGACGTCAAGCCCACCGGCCACAACAACAGCGACCAGCCGAACCAGGCCCAGTTCGACAAGGCCAAGGGCCTCCTTACCGGAGCACAGGCCACGGCCAAGCAGCAATTGGCCGCCCTCAGGGGCCAGCTCGCCGCCGCGCAGAAGGCAGCCGCCGCCTCGGATGCTGCTGAGCAGGCGGCCTACACGATCGCCGATACGGCCGGCGCACCGCGCGGCCGGGGGCTGCTGGTCGGCCAGCAAAAAGACCAGGTGACCAAGGGTACGGTCGCAGCCCTCCAGGCGATGGTGGCGGCTGCCGAGACCGCCGAGGCCGCCACCCGCGCCTCCGCGGCGGACAGCCAGGCCATCACCCAGCGCGCTCTCGCCCAGGCCGCTCAGGTGCAGACCGAGTTCCGCAAGAAGGCTGCAGAGACGGCCGAGGCGCAGGCCAAGGCCGCAGCCGATGCCGCGAAGATCCACCGCGACAACGCCAAGAAAGACAAGGAGACGGCGCAGGCCAAGCTCGCCGACACCCTGAAGGCCGAATCCAACGCCAAGTCGGCTGCTGCCGACGCGCACGCCAAACGCCTTGCGGCGGAGGCCGAGTCGGCAACGGCGAAGGCGGAGAAGGAAAACGCCCTCGCCAAGCAGGCCGAGGCCGCCCAGCACCGGCAGAACGCGCAGACCGAGGCAGGCAACGCCAAGACTGCCAAAGATAAAGCCGAAGCCTCCGAAGCAACTGCGGTCGACAAAAAGAACGCCGCGGTCACCGCACGGAACAACGCCAAAGCCAAGCGGGACGACGCGTGGGACGCCCAGCAAAAGGCTGACGCGGCACGCGCCAAGGCCGATGCACGGGAGGCATACGCCCAGGCGCACGAGTCGGACGATCAAGCCAAGGCATCCAGGGCCGCAGCTAATGAGTCAGCTAACCACGCCGATGAGGCAGAGGCGGCCGCAGGCCGGGCCCACGCGGAGGCCGACGCCGCCTCCACCGCTGCTGCGGCTGCTGACGCTGCGGCCACCCGGGCCGAGGCAGCCGCCAAGCGGGCCCGCTCCGACGCGGACGGAGCCCAGGCCGCAAAGGTAAGGGCCGATGCGGCGGTCTCCACCGCGACCAGTGCCGAGGCCGATGCGATCGCGGCATCCCAGCACGCCGCCTCCGAAGCCAACAGCGCGGGCAAGCTCGCCGACGAAGCCAAGGAGAAGGCGAAGACGGCCAAGTCCGAGGCAGACGCGGCGAGCAAGGAAGTCCCCAAAGCCTTCGAGGCGGCGGCCAAGTCAGCTGGCTACGCACACATCACCGCCCAGGCAGCCGAAGATGCCGGCAACGCGGCCGTGCAGGTGGCGAAGCCGGCCAACGACGCGATCGAACTCGGCTCGCCGTACATCACCACCGACTCGGCCGCCGGCCTGGTCGTCCTGGCCGGACAGGGCTCAAGGACCATCGCCGAACAGCAGAGAGCTGTCGCCGAAGCCCACGCCAAGAACGCCCAGGAAGAAGCGGCCACCGCCCAGGCACTCGCCGAACAGGCCCAGGCGGACACCAAGGAGGCATACCAGCACGCGGCCAACGCCGCCCGCTACGCAGCCGACGCACGCGGGTACGCCACCGAAGCGCTCGGCTACGCCTCCGACGCCGCTGATGCCGCATCCAAGGCAGCCGACTCACTGTCCCGGGCCATCGAGTACGACCGCCAGGCCACCGAAGACGCAGGCGCCGCCAACACCGCGGCAGGCACCGCCGAGAGTTACGCCAGGGACGCCCGTACCGCAGCAGACCAGGCAGCCCTCGACGCTACCGCCGCACACGCGGCAGCAGACAAGGCCACACAAGACGCCAAGGACGCCCGCGCCGCAGCCGACCGCGCCAACACCGCGGCCGGCGCAGCCGAACAGGCCGCCAAAGACGCCGACAAACTCGCCCAGGACGCGCAGGCAGCCGCGGACCAGGCAGAGAAAGACAAGAGCAACCAGCAGGTGTCGACTGGGGCAGGCACCGGAGTCGGCGGCACCTGGTGGGTCGTCGAAGAAGACAGCATCGAGATCACCGCCACCAAACAGCAGGACCCGTGCGTCATAGACATCGGCTTCCAAGGCTGCACCACCACATTCACGGCCACCTTCAGTGCGGTGGTCGACTTCTACATGTGTACCGATCCGGACGTTCCGAACACAGCCAGCGGCTGTCCGTCCGAGTCCACCCTGCTCGTCAAGAGCCAGCGCATCTCCGGGCTTCAGAAGGATGTCACCCACTACTTCTCCAAGCTGGAACTCATCCAGCAGACCCTCGCCTACAAGGTCATCAAGGCGGTCCTGGTCCAGGACTTCGTCGACTGCTGGCACGGCAGCGTCAGCGGATGTGCATGGGCCCTGAGCAACTTCATCCCTGGCAAGGCGTTCGAGAAGGTCATCGAAGGTATCCGGGTTCTAGACGCGGCGATGACGACCGGAGTCGGAGTCCGGGACGCGTTCACCGCCCTGAAGTCCCTCGATAACATCGACCCCGCAGCCCTGGCGAAGCTTGAGAAACTCGCTAACGCTTCGGAGAACTTCGCCGCTGCCTGTCTGAAGAAGCCCTCGCTAGCGGCTAAGGCTTCCCTTTCGGTAGCCGTCGCCAGCGGCTGTTGGGCAGACCTGACCGGGCCCGGCGAGTGGAAGGCCGAAAACGAGAGTATGAAGGCGGCCGACTTGGCCTACCAGATGCGGATAACTGGGGCTCCTGCGGGCATGGTCTACAGACTTGCCGCAGACACCCCATCGGGGTGGGTCAAGTTCGACGGGTTCCGGAACGGAAAGCTGCTTGACGCAAAGAACGGATACCTCGGGTTCATCGACCCCAAGACTGGAAAATTCAGGACGTGGTTCAAGACCGCAGCAGAAGAAGCACAGAGGCAGAACAAGGCATTTCAGAGACACGGCATACCCATCGTCTGGCACTGTTCCGAGGCAGACGCAGTTGCCGCCTTAAGGCGATGCTGAAGGACGAGGGGATCACGAGTATCACCGTCGTACACACCCCGTAAAGGGGAACTCTGGTACAGGGATGGTGTGCGCAACCGCGCATACGGTGGCCGCGCACACCATCCTCGGCTGGGACACAACGAGAGGAGAACGACTGTATGGGATATGGACTTTCCCTGCACCGGTTTGTAAACGGCGAGGCAGAAGCACTGGACGAGCGAGTCATCCACGAAGTACTGGATCCTCATGTCGTGAATGCGGGCCAGAACGACGCGGAGCTATTGGTCAGGGCCGCTGACGGCGGAGAGGCGGAGGTGGACCTGAGCGCAGACGGCATCAGCGTTCATCGCTTTCCCCCCGGTGGAATCCTGGACATCGTGGCTGAGCTGGCCAACAACCTTGGAGCGGCCATCGCCCTCCCGGACGGCATTTTGTTGGGCGCTGAAGGGCAGCGTGCGAACCTGCCTGACGGGCTAAGGGAGCTGGCCGTC
The DNA here is from genome assembly GCF_025399895.1 of Streptomyces sp. ASQP_92. GTDB lineage: Bacteria > Actinomycetota > Actinomycetes > Streptomycetales > Streptomycetaceae > Streptomyces. The sequence continues at coordinate 179,319 of NZ_JAODUA010000014.1, forward strand.
GTCATCGAAATGACGGGTGCAGGCATCCAAAGGGCTCTCGACGGGGGATGAAATTCACCGGGACACAGTCCTGCGTCCGACTGTTCAGCACCCATAGGCCAGCTCCTCCCACCGACGGCCGCCGCGGACGAGGACTCGATTTCGGGATGACCAGCGCACCACGGAATCAGACGTGATCGCCAGGGGGCCATCGCCTGGCCGATGGCCCCCTCTCTCCTGTCGACGGTCCGATAGAGCCCGTCTTCGCCGGGAGCCGAGGCAACACGATCCTGTACACGGCAGCGTTGGCCTGTCGGTCACCAGGGCGGTTGATCCGACGATGGCATCTACGCCTGGAGGAATATTCACCCGGGCTTGCCCGGCACAACGTAGCGAACGACGCTTCACCTCGCAGGCGGTCCACATCGCCTCCCACGGTGCTCACGGCGCGCTCCGTGACCCGGGCCCCGCCGCAGCCAACAAAGCGGGGTAATGGGACTCAATCACCTCGGTCAGGAACCGGACCTCTTCCACCACACCCGGCAACCACACCACCGCAGCCACCTACGACCCGGCCGGTGAGCCGATGACCGCCACCGATGCGATGGGCCGCATGACCCAGCAGGTCGAACCGGTCTCCGACGGACGCGCCATCACCACACGCTTCGGTTATGACGCGGTCGGCAACCGCACACGAATACAACATCAATATTATTGAGGACAATATCTCCAAGCACTGCGTCGTGCATCAAAGCCCGGCTGGTGGTCGAGTGACCGGAACCCCCAACTGTCGGAAGATTTAGGGAAGTGAAATGACTAACTATCTCACACAAGTGATCCGGCTGCTCGGAGGGGATGGAGATCCCCGCCCCTGCCCCGACAAGTGGCGCGAAATCGAAGCAGAATATGCGATCAGCCTTCCAGTGGACTATAAGGAATTGATCGAAAGGTTCGCCCCTGTAGAGCTCAACAATCGTCTTTACTTGCATCATCCCGGATTTGACTCATGGAATCTTTCACAGTGGATGAGAGAAACCGTGGATGCATTCGAGAATTGCCAATGGGAGGAGGTCACTGCACCCTCTCTAGATGCGGCTGAATTGTCATTCGGAAGCGGGGGCCTAATTCCCCTGGCTTCGACAACTGGGGGTGAATATCTATTCCTGCTCGCCAGGTCGGACAATGAACCCCTGCTCATCGTCCACGTCGGCGACGACGATGACTTTTACGAGTACGACATGGGATTTACTGAGTGGCTCTGCCGCTATCTGTCCGACGAGGAAACGGCCGGGCCGAACAGCAGCGCCGGATGGGCTGCTCCTGTACAAGTACGCAGGCTTCCGACGTAGCGGGGCTTGATGCCCCCCCACCTGCCGCAGCTGCGATTTACGCGCTCGTCTCGCCCGCCAGAAGGCAGCGCCGGCAGCCCGTGGTGTAGGTATGCGCGTTATGCCCGAAAGGCGGAATCCTGTTGAGTACCCATTCTTTGAGTGAGGCCCTGCCTGGACTGCGTTTCCTGTGGAGCGAGTCGCCCCGACAGGTCGACCGGGATAGAATTACTGCCGATCTGGGTGTGACTCTGCCTGCGGATTATCGCGAGCTTGCTTTATGAGCTTTATCCACGGTTTTCGATCGGAGATTTTCTCTTCGTCTCCATTCCGCAGCCGGGAGAGGAGCGAGGGTTTAGTAATCCAGCCGTAGATCGTGACCTTGCTTGCGAACGGGACCGCTGCTGAGCGGCCTGCATACGCCAAGGTGGCCGTCCCCGCAGATCACTGGCTGGGGCGGGTAATGACGATGTCGATGGCGCCTGCGTCCGGCCCTGGCGAGTCCACTGCGACACGCACGTTGTACTCGCCGCGGTCGCCTACTCGATGCACGAAGCGGGTCAGTTGCTCGACATCGCCGACTGCGATGCGGCCGTCAGGCAGCAGGAGGGAGCCGTCGAAGACGGTGGTGAAATCCGGGTCGGGCCCTTCGGCCTCCGGCGCTTGGGGCTGCGCGAAGAGACGCACCTTTATGAGTCCCCTCTGAGCTCGAACCCGAACAGCCACGTGGGTGTCGCAGCCGGCCGCGGGCGCAGACTCCAAAGCGAGGGAGACTGGAACCCAGTCGGTCGCTCCCAGGTGCAGCACCGGGTGATTCACGTAAATGTCGACTCCGGCGACCTGCATGGTGCTCCTCATGCTCGCAATAGGTGCGGCCACCGTTGATCATCGGCGGGTGAAGACAAACGATCATGCAGTGGCCGCAGGTCACAGAGTAGACCCGGCCCGTTGGCAGGAAGCGTTCGAGGCCCTTATGGGTCGCATAGCCGGCCGGTTCGCCCGGGTTGAGCCCCGGCGCCGGACCGGACGGCTGGTGCTCGGGCTACTGTCGGATCTGCCGCGCAAGAGCTGCTGGAGCATCGCCGAGTGGGCCGGGGAGGTCAGCCCGCACGGCGTGTCGAGCGGAGGTGAGAGACCTCCGCCTCCTGGCCGTCGCAGTGGCCGGGTGAAGCTGAGGGCAGCCTGATCCGGGAGACGCCGGGGAGGGTGGGAGCAGCCCTGACAACGCCGGGACGTGCCGGAACTGCCAGATGGCGCGGGTCCGGCTACTGGACTTGAATGCGTGAGGTTGGCTTGGTCGTGGTCATCTGTCCATGGTCAGGCCGGTGCCTGCGAGGCAGTGTCGCTGCATACGGCCCGGCAGCTGAGGAAGAAGGCGTCGACGGCGTCGTCAACCAGTTGGGTGTGCGGCCGGGCGACACCGATCTGGCTGGGACTGACGCCCGTCACAGGCCGGTAGACGACGTCCGGGCGCTGGTAGTAGCGGGCGGTCGCCTCGGGGGTGAGGCTGATGCCATGGCCGTGCGCGATCGCGTTGAGCCATTCATCGGGGTGGTGCGCGACCGCGCCGATACGCACAGGGTGGCCCTCTCGCTCGTCGGCCGCGAGCCAGTAGTCGCGCCACTCCCCTGACTCGGCGGGGGGCGCCACGAACGGTTCGTCGTACAGATCCTGGAACCGGATCCGGTCCTCCGCTGCGAGGCGATGCCCCACAGGCAGGGCGATCCAGCGTGGCTCGGTCAGCAGCACCTCGACGTCGAGGTCGCTCTCCGCGGGCACCGGCAGGCGCAGCAAGGCCACGTCGACCTCGCCGGTGGCCAGCCCGGCGGTGGGGTCGGTCCATTCGGTCTGCCGCATCTGGACCCGCCAGCCGGGGCGCCGCCGGGCGAAGTCGGCGATGATCGGCTGGGTGTGCTCATTGGCGGCGCTGGCCACGAAGCCGACCCGTAGCGTGCGTGCGGCCCGGGTTGTGGCGCCCCGGGTGACGCGCAGCGCACGCTCCCAAGCGGTCAGCACGGCGCCGGCGTGGGCGGCCAGAGCCTCACCAGCCTCGGTGGGGGCCATCCCGGCGCGGGAACGGACGAACAGGTCCGCTTCCAGTTGGGCTTCCAGCTGCCGGATCTGCTTCGTCAGCGCGGGCTGTGAGACGTACAGACGTTCTGCGGCCCGCGTGAGGTTGCCTTCCTCGACCACCGCCGCGAAGTACCTCAACTGACGGGTGTCGATATCCATGCCGCCAGGTTATGGAAGCAGGTATTGGACGACTACAGCGGCCCGGCGAGATCGTTGATCACGCGACCGGGACAGCCCGGTACCGAACCCGCCGGGGAGAATCCAGATGACGACGAGTGAAGCCGTGTCCGATCCCAAGGTCGAGGCCATCAACCACTTCTTCTCCGCCTACGCCGCCAACGACGTCGAAGCGATGAGCGTGGTCCTGGCTCCGGACATCGAGTGGACCATCCCGGGCCACCACCCTCTGTCGGGCATCAAGCACGGACTCGACGAAGTGGTCAGCTTCTTCGGCCAGCTCGGCAGGGCGGGCTTCCAGGCCGAACCCGTGTTTCTCGGCAGCAACGGTGAGTACGTCGTCGACGTCCACCGAGGCTGGACGACTCAGGGCGTGGGCCAGGTGGACACGATGTGGGCACTGGTATGGCACTTCGACGCCGACGGCCAGGTCGATCGAGTGGCCAACCTCAGCGGCGACCAGCACCAGATGGACAACTACGTCTGGGCCAACTTCCCGCTGGCACCCCTTCCAGCCCGCCTCGCCCGACGACAGAAGGAATCAGCATGAAAATCATTGTGATCGGAGCAACCGGCACCATCGGCCGTGCGGTCGCAGACGCGCTGGAGACCGAGCATGAGGTGATACGGGCGTCACGCAACAGCAGCACACGTGTCGACCTGGAGATACCGGCCTCCATCGACGCCCTTTTCGACACCGTCGGCACAGTGGACGCGGTCATCTGTTGCGCGGCCAGCGGTCAGCTGACTCCGCTCACATCCCCTTCCGACGACGAGTTCACTCTCGGTCTGAAAGGCAAGCTGCTGGGACAGGTGAAGCTGCTACGCCGGGCCCTGGACCACGTGCGGGACGGCGGGTCCATCACGCTCACCAGCGGCATCTTCCAAGAGCCCACGCCAGGCGGCTCGTTCGGCGCTCTGGTCAATGCCGGGCTGGAGGCGTTCGTCCGGGCGGCAGCCATCGAAATGCCCCGCAGGGTAAGGGTGAACGTCGTCAGCCCAGGATGGGTGAAGGAGACGCTCGAAAAGCTCGGTATGGACAACAGCGGCGGCACGCCGTTGAGCGACGTCGCCCACACCTACATCGAAGTTGTCACAGGGCAGATGCAGGGACAGACTCTGACCCCTACCCTCCGCTGACAGCCGGAACGTCGGCAAACTGAACCGGCTTGGTTGGCGTCCGCCGTCCATGCCTGATTGGCCGAAGCGGCTGTCCTGCCAGATGGCTTGTGAGCCCTCGCCTCCCCGGTCGATGCTGCGGCAGCACCCCTCCGAGCCAGCCGAGCACTCGTCCAGTGGTTGTTCGATCCCCACAAATGCCCTGCCCAGGCGTGACGGCATCCGCTCGTGCATCGCACGGGCGCCGCCGTCCCGGACTCCGTCGGCGCCCGAGGTCAGCAATGCCGTTTCCGCTCTTTCACCGGCGACCACAACCATGCGCTCCTGATCTGCGCCGCCATCCTCTCCTACCGACATGACGCGCCGTCACAAAGGTCAGCATTGGGTCAGCGTTGGGATTACTAAAGCCGCCCACCCAAGCTCGCACTATCCGCAGCACACGCCCTCATCCCGACGCCGAAGGAGAGAGCTCCGGACTGAGAGGAGAGGGCACCTTCAGCCTTGTCGCCCGCCTCAATCAGGCGGGCGGCTGCCCCAACATCCGCGCAGCTCAGCGCACCCGACCCCGCGGTTTCAGCGGCACGGCCGGGAGTTCGGGAGCCGGGATCGGAGGGCCGCCGTAACCCTTCACCTCGCCGAAGCGATCACCGTTCATCCAGTCCGATCGGGCCTGCTGGATCTCCTCGTTGGACCGGCCGACGAAGTTCCACCACATCAGGATCTCCTCCTCGAACGGCTCGCCGCCGAGCAGCATCACGGAGGCGTCCGAGGCGGCGCGCAGGGGGAGTTCGGTGCGGCCGCAGCCCAGGTAGAGCATCGAGCCCGGGAGCAGCGGCACTTCGTCTACGTGGGCCTCGCCCGACATGGACAGGACGGCGTATTCGAAGTCCGGGTTGAGGGGGAGGCGGGTCTCGGCTCCCGCCGTGAGGGTCAGGTCGGCGCCGACGATCGGGGTGTACGTGCTGCCGGGCGACGCGGCGCCGTCCAGTTCGCCCAGGATCACCGTCGCGTCGACACCCGGCGCTGTCACGTGCGGGAGGTCGGCGTGGTGCTGGAAGTGCGGCTCGACGTGGCGGTGGGCGTCGGGCAGGGCCACCCACAGTTGGGCTCCGTGCAGGAACCGGCTGTGCGCCTTGGGGGTCTCCTCCGAGTGGCTGATGGCCTGGCCGGACGTCATCAGGCCCAGCTCCCGCGGGCGTACGGTCTGAAGACTGCCCAGGCTGTCGCGGTGCAGCACCTCGCCCTCGTGCAGCCAACTCACCGTCTGCAGGCCCATGTGGGGGTGCGGCGGCACCTGCATGCCGGGCTCGTCGGCGATGTCGTCGGGGCCGTAGTGGTCGACGAAGGCCCAGGCGCCGACCATGCGGCGCCCCAGGTTGGGCAGCAGCCGGCGCACCTCGGTGGACTCGCCGAGCCGCACGGTGCGGGGGGAAAGAAGCTCGCGCACCGGCTCCGCCACGACGAAGCCGCGGCCGCCGCAGACGGAGAGCGCGGGCTGGCGATCGAGATTGCTCATGCGGTCAACATATTCCCTTCCGGGCGCCTCGCGACCACGAACCGCCTCCGGGCGGCCTCACCCGGCCCCACCCTCACTAGTGGAATGTTCAACAAGCGGTCGCTGTTGAGGGAGGCGCACGGCCCCCACCCCGGGGCCCCGACCCCAGGACGCGCCCATGACCACCGCACGCAGTGAAGTGACGGACAGTTACTACGAGTTCGGCACGGCCTCCGACCGCTGGGACCGGGCCCGGATGTTCTTCGAGGCGAAGGAGTACGTCACCGCCGCGGGCATCCTGGCCGGTCTGGTCGGCGAGGTGCCCGAGCAGGTGGGCCCGCGTCTGCTGCTGGCCCGCGCCTACTACCACTCCGCCCAGCTCACGAAGGCCGAGGCCGAGCTGCGGGCCGTGCTCGAACGGGATCCGGTCGAGCGGTACGCCACGCTCATGCTGGGCCGCACCCTGGAACGCCAGGGCCGCCCGGCCGAGGCCGCGCCCCATCTGCGGATGGCCGCGGCCATGGCGGGCGAGTTCCCGGAGGCCGAGGGGTCCGAGTAACCGCGGGCAGAGCCGGTCGACGCGCGGGCGGACCCCGCGCGGGGAGCCCAACCGCACGGTTCGACAGCCGGACAGCACGGGTCGACAGCAGCCGGACAGCACGGGCACTCCTCCCCGTCGAGGGGCGCCCGCCGGTCAGGGCATTCCGCCAACCCGACTGCTGGCAGTGACAGTTGTGTCACGCTGTGCCACATTGCTGAGCATGAACAATCCCGCCACCTTCTGCACCGTCGTACCTCCCCACATCCTCGACCGGCTGGCCCAGCACGAGGATCCCGCCGTGTACGAGCCCGCGCGCCGCACCCTGGAGCACGACGCCCAGCTGCGTACCCGGCGCCGGATCACCACGGTCCGCGGCGCCGCCGCCCCCGCCGGCACGCCGTCGGACCACCCCGACCGCACCATTTACGACGCCGGACACCGGGCGGCGCTGCCCGGCACGAAGGTGCACTCCGAGAGCGATCGGCCCACGGGCGACGCCTCCGTCAACCGCGCGCACGCCGGCCTCGGTGCCACGTTCGAGTTGTATCTGAAGGCGTACGGACGCCACTCCATCGACGACTCCGGGATGCCGCTGATCGGGACCGTGCACTACGGCGAGCAGTACGACAACGCCTTCTGGAACGGCGAGCAGATGGTCTTCGGCGACGGTGACGGAGAGTTGTTCCTGGACTTCACGCTGCCGGTCGACGTCATCGGCCATGAACTCACGCACGGCGTCACGCAGTTCACCGCGAACCTGGACTACTTCGGCCAGTCGGGCGCGCTCAACGAGTCCGTGTCCGATGTGTTCGGCTCGCTCATCAAGCAGTACGCGCTGGGCCAGAGCGCCGACCAGGCCGACTGGCTCATCGGCGCGGGCCTGCTCGGCCCCCGCATCCACGGCGACGCGCTGCGCTCGATGAAGGCCCCGGGCACCGCGTACGACGACCCGCAGCTCGGCAAGGACCCGCAGCCGGCCGCCATGGACGACTATGTGCGCACCGGCCGCGACAACGGCGGGGTGCACATCAACTCGGGCATCCCCAACCACGCCTTCTACCTGGTGGCCACCGCGCTCGGCGGCAACGCCTGGGAGCGCGCGGGGAGGATCTGGTACGCCACGCTCACCGGCGGCGAGCTCGGCGCGGACGCCCAGTTCTCCGACTTCGCCCGGCTGACCGTGGCGACCGCGCGCCGTCTGTTCGGCGAGGGTGACGAGAACGAGGCGGTGCTCAAGGCCTGGTCCCAGGTCGGCGTGCCGGCAACCTGACGCGCTCCCGGTCCGCGACCGGCCGGTCGCACGCGACCGTGGCGCGCGCCGCGTCCCGCCCGTCCTCGGCCCCGGAGGTCTCGGGGTCGTGCCGGGGCGCGGGCGCCCGGTCGAGCAGCCGTCCGGCCGGCCGCAGCAGCAGATGGACGGCGAGGACGGCGGCGGTGCCGATGAGGGCGAGGTCGAGCCGTCCCGAGGCGGCCAGCACCCCGAGGGCCGCCGAACACCACAGCGTGGCCGCGGTGTTGAGGCCGTGCACGGACGCGCCGTCGCGCAGGATGACTCCTCCGCCGAGGAATCCGATGCCGGAGACGACATAGGCGGCGACCCTGGTGGGGCCGGCCTCGTCGCCGACCGCCTCGCTGTAGAGGACGAACAGGGTCGCGCCCGCGGCGACGAGGGCGTTGGTGCGCAGCCCGGCGGTGCGGGCACGCCACTGGCGCTCGACGCCTATCAGGGCGCCGCAGGCGATGCCGACGGTGAGCCGCAGGGCGAAGTCGAAAGTGGTGAGGGTGGCCATGGGAGCTCCTCCCGTCCGGCCGGATCCGGCCGGACGTGCGGGCCTCGCGGAGCGCCGGGGGCGCTACCGCGGACCGTGGGGACATGAGGGCAGGGGGGTGCGCGACCGATGCCGGTCCGCGTCGGCGGTACTTCGCTCCATGCCCTCACCCCCTCGACGAGCTCCTGCGTCTTCTACGACGTGACCCGTCGACCGTAGCCCATATTTGCGCGGATACGCAAGTATGCCGCCAGGTGCGCGTGCGGCCGCGTCACTTCGCGTACACGGCGACGAAGTCCCTGGTGGCCCGGGTGTAGTAGCGCTCCGGCGGGTTGTCGAAGTCGAGGAGGTTGACCGGCTTCGGGTTGGCCGGGTCCCCGGCGGGGTCGTAGCTCATGAAGGAGGGCCAGGCGCGGTTCATGTCGAGCGGCATGGCGCGCACGGCGCCCGCCCGCTGCATGAGGTCGGCGAGGGTGCGGGCGGTGAGGGCCTGGCCGACGACCATGATGACGTCGCCCCGCGCGGTCACGCCCACACCCGAGCGCTCGACGAACATCCGACTCTGGTCGGTGGCACCCCACTTGGAGTCGATGTCGATGCCGGGCACGACCTTGCCGTCGTCGACCATGAGCTCAAGACACTGGCGCACCCCGACCACCTCGCGCGTCATGCCGACATCGCGCCCCCACTGACCGACCTTGATCGAACCGTCCCGATAGAAGACCTCCGAGGCCGCCCCGTCGCGCAGCTCCCCCGCCGTGTCGCCGGCCAGGTAGAAGCCCCCGCGCGAGCCGCCGTCGGTGACCTTGAAGCCGCCGTTCCAGGTGGCCAGGAGTCCGGTGCGCCGCCCCTGCGGAATGGTGGGCGGCACGGAGAAGGTGCCACCGGGCTCACGCACTCCCGGGTGCAGTTCGAAGCGCGCCCTGCGTCCGTCGATCCAGGCGACGGCCGCCTGGTAGGAGGTGTGGTCGCGGTCGGGCCGTACATAGGTGCCCTGCACCACCGGTTCGCCGTGCGCGGCGCTCAGCACCCGCCACACGCCCTCGCCCGGCAGCCCGGGAGCGACCAGAGGCCGCATGGGTGCGCGCAGCGGCACGTCCTGGTGGTGGACGGGCACGGCCGGGGCGGTCGCCCTCATCCGGGCCAGCGCCTCGTTCGGCAGGGACCCGCCGACCTGCGGCGGGTCGAGCTCGTACTGGAGGTTCTCCAACTTGTCGACGACGGCGCCCAGTTCGTGCTCGCGGGCCCAGCCGGCCAGCCGGGCCGCGGTGCTGTCGTCGCCCGGGTAGGTCAGGGCGTCCCCCACCGAGTAGCCGAGGGTGGCGATGCCCAGCAGGCCCGCGGCGAGCGCGCCCCGCAAGGTCAGCTTGCGCCGTGCGAGGCCGCGGGGAGTCAGTGCGCTCCGGGGTTTCCACGGCAGTCGGCGACGCCGCCCGGTCGCCGTCGCACCGCCCGGACACGTCGCGCCCGGCCCGCTCGGACCGTCCCCCGGATCGTCGCTCTCGGGCCGCCGCCCCGCGCTGTCCGCCATGTCGCCCTCTCCCGGCGGGCTGTCCTGGCCCGTGGCGCCCGTCGCGGAGGACTCGCCCCTCCGTGGTGGGCCGCCGGGACCGGCCCGCCATGCCGTTTCATAACGTAATCGGGCTTTTCCGGCGCTACGAGCCGGGGCGGGCGTCCGGATGAGGCCGCGGGCGGCGGCGGCCAACCGGCCGCACCCGTCCGCGGCGGAGGCCCCCACCCCGTTCGGACCGGCGGCAGGCCGGGCGGCCGCCACCGTGCGGCGAAATCGGCGGCGCCGGATCCGGGGCGAGCGGGAGGCTCAACTCCCTTTACTGGATGGGGAGTTCGAGCTCCGGGCGGTCCCACATCACCGCGGGCGGGTTGGCCGTGACCGTGCCGACGCGCTCGGCTCCCACGCTCAGGTAGAAACCCTCGGCCGGGGGGTGCGAGACGATCCGTACGCGGTCGAGACCGGCGGCGCGTGCCGTGTCCTTCAGGTGGGCCATCAGGAGGCGCCCGATGCCGAGGCCCTGGGCGTCGTCCGAGACGAACAGCAGGTCCAGTTCGGGGGGTGTCAGCAGCAGGGCGTAGAACCCGAGCACCCGGTCGTCCGGGCCGACCGCGACATGGACCTCGTGGGCCTCGATGTAGTCCGGGCCCACCCGGTATCCGGCGATCATCGGCGCGTAGGGGCCCTCATAGGCGCGGGAGGTGCGCACCAGGTGGGTCAGTCGCTTGGCGTCGCGGGCCGTCGCCCGGCGGACAAGCGCCCCGTCATGCGCCGCCCCCGCCCTGTCCGTAACACGTGAACTCATGTGGAGAGTATTACTCATCGGTGTGACACCAGGGCCTCCGGCCCCCTTGCGTACGACAGGAACAGCCCGACGGGATCCAGCCGAATTCGAGTGCGCCCAGGATGTGTTGAGGCCATGCGTCCCACGCCACAGGGGGTGTCCCGGGCGTCAAAGGTGCGTGGCCGATACCGCGTGGTGGGGGCGGGTACGGCGCGACGCGGGGTAGAGAGGGGGCATGACCGACCATCTTCTGTCGCCGGCCCTGTACGCCTTGATGATCGTCCTGGTCATGAAGGTCTCGGACGCTCTGCCCCGGCGCACGTTCAGCCCCCGCAACCCACCGAAGGTGGCCATCGGCCTCTGGCTGCTCGTGGCGATCCCCTCCCTGTCGCAGTTCGCCTTCCCGGGGATCTACGACGCCCTGCACCGCGATTCCGGCCTGATCATCGACCATGGCCAGTGGTGGCGGGCGTACACCTCGTTCATGGTCCAGGACGGCGGGGTCGGGGGAACCGCGTTCAACCTCTTCGTGCTCGCCCTCATCGGCTACGTCGCGGAACGCGTGTGGGGCAGCCGCATGCTGTCGGCGCTCGTCCCCGCCCTGCTGCTCGTGTTCAGCATCGACACGTTCCTGGTCCACGGCCCTCCCGGCGGCGGCAACTCGGGCCTCACCTTCCGGCTCGCCACCAGCATCGCCGGCCTCGCCCTGCTCACCCGCCCCGGCCGCCGCCAGACGCTGCTCGCCGCCGCGATCGTGGCCGATGGCGCGGTGCTGCTGCTGCTCGGCGACGGCCACGGCGAGCCCATGATCACCGGGATCGTCGCGGGTCTGGTCGCCGCCCTCGTCCAGCGCCGGTGGCCGCGCGCGTGGCAGCCGGTCGCGGCCGACCCGACGGCGGTACGCCCCGACTCCCCCGAGGCCGGGCAGGCCCGCGCCCCCAAGGACGCCCCCGAGCCGGAGGGCGGCCTGGAGGGCCGCTGACCCTAAAACCCGCGCCACATGGGCGAGTTGACTGAGAGCGCACTTCAACTCCTAGCCTCGCCGCCATGACCACTTCGGAACAACTCACCCCTCAGCACCCGACCGGATCGGGCTTCGGGGCCCGCAGCACAACGGCCGACGTCCTCGGTGGAGTCGACCTGCACGGAAAGCTCGCGATCGTCACCGGCGGCTACTCGGGGATCGGCCTGGAGACCACCCGCGCGCTCGCCGGGGCCGGCGCCCGCGTCGTGGTTCCCTCCCGGCGGCGCGAGGTCGCCGAGGCGGCCGTCGCGGACATCCCCGGCGTCGAGGTGGACGCGCTCGATCTCGCCGACCTGGACAGCGTGCGCGGCTTCGCCGACCGCTTCCTCACCTCCGGCCGCACCATCGACATCCTGATCAACAGCGCCGGGGTCATGGCGTGCCCCGAGACGCGGGTGGGCCCGGGCTGGGAGGCCCAGTTCGCGACCAACCACCTGGGCCACTACGCCCTGGTCAACCGGCTGTGGCCGGCGCTCGCCGAAGGCGGCGCGCGGGTCGTCGCGGTGTCCTCGCGGGGTCACCAGCTCTCCGCGATCCGCTGGGAGGACCCGCACTTCCTGCGCGGCTACGACAAGTGGCAGGCGTACGGGCAGGCGAAGACCGCCAACGCGCTGTTCGCCGTGCACCTCGACCGGCTGGGCCGGGAGGCGGGGGTGCGCGCGTTCTCGTTGCACCCCGGGGAGATCAACACCGCGCTCGTACGCCATGTCTCGGCCGAGGAGCGGATCGCGGCGGGCTGGGTCGACGCCGAGGGCAACTGGTCGCTCGACTTCAAGACCCCCGACCAGGGCGCCGCCACCCAGGTGTGGGCGGCGACCTCCCCGCGGCTGGCCGGGCTCGGCGGCGTCTACTGCGAGGATTGCGACATCGCCGAACATGTCGAGCCGCGTGCCACCGACGCCACCGGATCCGCCGGATCCAGCAGGGCGAAGGGGGCCGACGACCCGACCGGCCTCGCCGCAGACACCGGCACCGGCACCGGCACCGGCACCGGCGATGGCGAGCTCGACCATGACGTGCTCACCAGCGGCGTACACCCCCACGCGACCGACCCCGAAGAGGCGGCCCGGCTCTGGGCGCTCTCGGCCGAGCTCACCGGGGTCGACGCGTTCTCGGCGTGACCGGCCGAGGCCCGGGGGCTTTGCCCCGGACCCCCTGCGTGCCGCAAGGGCGCTCGTCCTCGAAACACCGACGGGTTGAGGGGGTCCTGCCGCCTCAGCCCCGGTACGTCTCCAGGAGGCGCAGCCACACCTCGCTGATCGTCGGGTACGACGGGACCGCGTGCCACAGGCGCTCCAGCGGTACCTCGCCGGCGATGGCCACCGTCGCCGAGTGGATCAGCTCGCCGACGCCGGGGCCCACGAAGGTGACGCCGAGCAGGACACGCCGGTCCTCGTCGACGACCATACGGGCCCGGCCCCGGTAGCCCTCGGCGTACAGGCCCGCGCCCGCGACGCCGCTCATGTCGTAGTCGACCGCCCGCACCCGTCGCCCCGTGGCCCGCGCCTCGGCCAGGGTGAGGCCGGCCGAGGCGGCCTCGGGGTCGGTGAAGACGACCTGGGGAACGGCAGCGTGGTCGGCGGTCGCCGCGTGGGCGCCCCAGGGGTCGCTCTCCAGGACCGGGACCCCGGCGGCGCGGGCCGCGATGGCCGCGCCGGAGATCCTGGCCTGGTACTTGCCCTGGTGGGTCAGGAGCGCCCGGTGGTTCACATCGCCGACCGCGTACAGCCAGTCGCTGCCCTCGACGCGGCAGGAGTCGTCGACGGGCAGCCAGGAGCCGGGGTCGAGGCCGATGGTGTCCAGGCCGATGTCGTCCGTGCGCGGGGCGCGGCCGGTGGCGAAGAGGATCTCGTCGGCCTCCAGGCGCTCCTCGCCCCCGGGCCCCCGCACCGAGACCGTCAGCGTGCCGGTCGCGGCGTCGCGCGCGACATCCGTGACCGAGGTCCCCATACGGAGCTCGGCGCCCGCCTCGCGCAGGGCGTCGGCGACCAGCTCGCCCGCGAAGGGCTCCATCTTCGGCAGCAGCCCCTCGCCGCGCACCAGCACGGTGACGCGGGCGCCGAGCGCCTGCCAGGCCGTGGCCATCTCGACGGCCACCACTCCCCCGCCGACCACCACAAGGCGGCCCGGCACCTCCTTGGCGCTGGTGGCCTCGCGGCTGGTCCAGGGGTGCACGTCGGCCAGGCCGGGGAGGTCCGGCAGTTGGGCGCGGCTGCCGGTGCATACGGCGACGGCGTGGCGGGCGGTCAGGACGTGGTGCTCGCCCTCGGGGCTGGTGACGCTGACCTTGCGGGTGCCGTACAGGCGCCCGTGTCCGCGGTAGAGGTGGACGCCGATGCCGTCGAGCCATTCGACCTGCCCGTCGTCCTTCCAGTGGGAGGTGTAGTCGTCGCGGTGGGCCAGGACCGCCTGGGCGTCGAGCGGGCCCTGCACCGACTGGCGCAGTCCCGGCACCCTGCGGGCCTCGGCCCGGGCCACCACGGGGCGCAGCAGCGCCTTGCTCGGCATGCAGGCCCAGTACGAGCACTCGCCCCCGACGAGCTCGCTCTCCACCACCGCACAGCTCAGGCCGGCCGCCCGCACCCGGTCGGCGACGTTCTCGCCGACCGGACCCGCACCCAGCACCACCACGTCGTATTCCTCGGCTTCGGTCATAGGCACAGTCTGGTGGTCGGTGTACCCGGAGGCCACAGGGGCACCCGCCGAGAACGGAATAGCGCGGCGGCGCACGCCGTTGTGCGAGGCGGTCCCCACCCCTGGGGCCGGGAAGAGGTAGGTGTGATGGCGACTGTCGAGCTGACCAAAGAGAACTTCGACTCGGTCGTGTCCGACAACGGATTCGTGCTGATCGACTTCTGGGCGGCCTGGTGCGGCCCGTGCCGTCAGTTCGCCCCGGTGTACGAGGCCGCGTCCGAGCGCCACGACGACCTCGTCTTCGCCAAGGTGGACACGGAGGCCCAGCAGGAGCTGGCGCAGGCCTTCGACATCCGGTCGATCCCGACCCTGATGATCGTCCGTGACAACGTGGCGGTCTTCGCCCAGCCCGGCGCGCTGCCCGAGGCGGCCCTGGAGGATGTCATCGGCCAGGCCCGCGGCCTGGACATGGACGAGGTCCGCAAGTCGGTCGAGGCGGCCCGGAGCGAGGCGCGGGAGCAGCCCCGGCAGCCGGAGTGAACCCGCGCGCCACAGCGTGATCGCATCGCTCACGTACGGCCCCCGCCCTCTTGGGCCGGGGGCCGTTCGCCGTCCGGGGCGGAGTGGTGGTTCACCCCGATCGTGCGGGTCAACCGCGCCCCTCCCGCCCCGGCCGACGCCCGCCGGCACGGCAGCCGCCCGCGTACCGGCGGCTCCCGTACACCGGTCGGCCCGTTCCCCAAGGTCGGCCGGTTTCGTGTGTCCGATACCGAACATCCCCGGGCCGGATTCGAGTGGGTGTTTCGCTCGCCTGGCCGAAAATCGGATACGGCCCATGCCACCTGGTTGTCTGGACCATTGGCGGTATGCGCCCGCGTGCGCCCCCTGGGCGGCAAGCGGTTGCGGCGCCGGATCGCTCCGTTTTCCGGGGCTCCGCGCGTCTCGACGCGATCGACCGGAAGCACGGATACCGGTTCATGCCCCGGCCCGCGCCCCATCACAACGGCCGCATTTTTTCGTCATGTTTCACATAAGCCACTCGAAAACTCCTTGAAGGGCCGCACTATGTGACGCGACAGAGCGGAACGCCGGGGCCTCCTCATCGGGGCGCGGACGGTTGCGCCGGGGGTGGGGTCCGTACAGGCAGGGGAGCCGAACGGACCTCCAGGGGAGGGGACTTCACCGCGTGAAGCGGAACACACATCGCAGCAGACACGTCCCCGGCCTGGCCGTGGGGACTGTGCTGCTGGCCATGGGCTTACCGGCGGCGCCGGCGTACTCGGCGGCGCCCGCGCCCCGCATCGACCTCAAGGTCCTCGTCGTCTCCGACGGCGGCCCCGCCACCGACGCCATCACCGCGGAACTCGACGGCGAAGGCACCCCGTACACCGAGGTCGACCTGACGAAATCCGGCCGCCCGGTGATCGACCAGGCGTTCCTGGCCGACACCGTGAACGGAGTCCCCCGGGCCAAGTTCCAGGCGGTGGTCCTGCCCAACGACAACCCCTTCCCGGCGGGCTCCGCCGAGATGGCCGCGCTCGCCGCGTACGAGAAGACGTATGCGATCCCCCAGGTCGACGCCTACACCTACGCGCGTCCACAGGTGGGTCTTCAGCCGGCCGCCACCAGCGGCTACAGCGGCCCGGTGGACGGCCTCAAGGCGCAGGTCACCGCCGCGGGCCGCGGCACCGGCCCGTTCGGCTACCTCAACGGGAGCGTGCCGTTCGAGGACAACTCACCGGCTGTCAGCGAGAGTTACGCCTTCCTTTCCCAGCCGGCCGCGGGCGCCGACTTCACCAGCTACGTCGAGGCACCGCTCCCCGGCAGGACGGGCAACGGCACCCTCGTCGGCGAGTACCGCCACGACGGGCGCCGGGAGCTCGTCGTCACCTTCGCGTACAACCGCCACCAGGAGCAGTTCAAGCTGCTGGCCCGGGGCATCGTCGACTGGATGACGCAGAACGTGCGGCTCGGCGCCTCGCGCAACTACTTCGCGGTCCACGTGGACGACGTGTTCGCCGGCGACGACCGCTGGGACGCCACCCTCAACTGCACGCCCGGCGACGTCGACTGCCCGCCCGGGCAGGGCGTCCAGGACTCGATCCGGATGACCCCGGCCGACGTGGCCGGCGCCGTGGCCTGGGAGAAGGCCCGCGGCTTCACGCTAGACCTCGCCTACAACGGCGGCGGCAGCGTCGAGTACCGCGAGAACCACGGCGGGGCCGACCAGCTCGCCGACGCCCTCACCGCGACCAGGAACGACTTCCGCTGGGTCAACCACACCTACGACCACGCCTACCTCGGCTGCGAGCAGAACGTCACGGTCGTCCCGTGGAAGTGCGCGACCAACCCGGACGGCTCCACCAAGTATGTGAGCCAGACCGAGATATCCAGGGAGATATCCGCCAACGACCAGTGGGCCAAGGGCGTCGGGCTTCCCGTCTCCTCCGACGAGTTGATCACCGGAGAGCACTCCGGGATGCGGCTCCTGCCCCAACAGCCGCAGGACAACCCGTACTTGGCGCCCGCGCTCACCGCCAACAACATCGGCTGGCTCGGCGCCGACATGTCGCGCGACCCCCAGCAGCGCCCGGTGGGCGGCGCCCTCACCGTGGCCCGCTACCCGATCAACATCTTCTACAACGCGGGCCACGTCGCCGAACAGGTCGACGAGTACAACTGGATCTACACCAGCCGCACCCAGGGCGGCAGCGGGCTCTGCGACGACCTGCCGAACACCACCTGTCTGCCCGGGCCGCTCGACGCCGCCACCGGGTACACGGGCCACATCGTGCCCCTGGAAACCCGGGTCGCCCTCGGCCATGTGCTGGGCAACGACCCCAGGCCGCACTTCATCCACCAGTCCAACCTGGCCGAGGACCACATCGGCTATCCCGTGCTCGACGGGGTGCTCGACCAGTACCGGACGCTGTACGCGCCCAGCGCTCCGCTGATCAACCCGCGGATGAAGGACATCGGCGCCGAACTGCGCGACCGGGACGCCTGGAGCGCCGCCGTGAAGGCGGGCCAGGTCACCGCGTACCGGATCGGCGACAGCGTGACCGTGCAGGCCCCCGCCGGCGTGGCCGTCACCGCGACGATGCCCAACGGCACCCGTCAGGTCCTGGGCACCGGCTCCACCGCCTTCGGCCAGGCCTACGCGGGCAGCGTGTCCGGCTGGGTGTCACCACAGTCCGGGCAGGCCGCCGTGGCTTTGACGCTGGCGCCCTCTCCCGCCAGAGCGCTCGCGCCACAGTCCCGCTCCGCGTCGTCCGCCGAGCGCGCGACGGCGCCGACCGCACCGCGCACACCGGTTCCCGCCGGCGTCACCCGACCGGTCCCGTACGGCGCCGAACGGCGCTGACACCGGGCCACACCGGCTCCCGAGGTCCGCCGCCAACGCGGCGACGGACCGCCGGGGCGTGTTCACCACCCACCGCTCTCATCAGCCGCGGAGCGCATGCATGCACGTACGACACCGCGCGCCGCGCTCCGGCGCGGCGCGGGTCACCCTGCTCACCGAGGGCACCTACCCGCACAGCCACGGCGGGGTGAGCGTCTGGTGCGACCAGCTCGTCACCGGAATGCCCGACATCGACTTCGACATCATCGCGGTGACCGGCACCGGTCGCGAGCCCACCGTGTGGGACCTTCCGCCGCACGCATCCGAGGCCGTCTCGGTCCCCATGTGGGGCCCCGCGCCCGGGGGCTCGGCCCCGCGAGGCCGACACGAACGGCGCCTCATGGCCGCCTACGAACGCTTTCTGACCGCCCTGCTCGACCCGTCGGCCGAGAGCGCCTTCGGGCCCGCCCTGTACGAGATGGCACGGGCCGCCCGGGACGGACAGCTCAGCCCCGCGCTCCGCGGCGACCGGGCGATACGGGTCCTGACCGAGGTGTGGAACCGGCCGGGGCTCGCGGTGCGCGAGGCCCGGCCGACCCTGCACGACGCGGTCACCGCGACCGGCCTGCTGGAACACGCGCTGCGGCCGCTCGCCGCGACCCCGCCAAGCCAGGGCGTGTCGCACGCGGTGAGCGGCGGGGTGGCCGTCCTGCCGGGGCTCGCGGCGGCCGAACTCCACGGCGTACCGCTGCTGTTGACCGAGCACGGGGTCTATCTGCGCGAGCGCTATCTCGGCTACCGGACCGCCCCGTACCGGTGGCCGGTCAAGGCGGTCCTTCTGGGGTTCTTCCGGCTGCTCGCCGAGGAGACCTACCGGCGGGCCGCGCTGATCACGCCGGGCAACCAGTACAACCGGCTCTGGGAGGAGCAGGGCGGGGCCGATCCCGGGCTCATACGCACGGTGTACAACGGGGTCGATCCGGCGGCGTTCCCGCCGGCGGGGCCCGAGCCGTCGGCGCCGACGCTGAGCTGGGCCGGGCGAGTCGACCCGATCAAGGATCTGGAGACGCTCATCCGCGCCTTCGCCAAGGTGCGGAGCGAGCTTCCGGGAGCCACGCTGCGTCTGTTCGGGGGCACGCCCCGGGGCGGCGAGGCGTACCGGGAGCGGTGCGAGGCGCTGGCCGCCTCGCTCGACCAGGGCGACGCGGTCACCTTCGAGGGCCGCGTCGAGGACATCAGGGACGCCTACGCCGCGGGCAACGTGGTCATGCTGTCCAGCATCAGCGAGGGCTTCCCCTTCACGCTCATCGAGGCGATGAGCTGCGGCCGGGCCACCGTCTCCACCGACGTGGGAGGGGTGCGCGAGGCGGTCGGCGAGGCCGGTCTCGTGGTGCCGCCGCGCGATCCGGCCGCGATGGCCGCGGCCGCTCTGGAACTCCTGGGCGATCCGGTGCGCCGGGCCGCGATGGGGGAAGCGGCACGGCTGCGGGTCGTCGAGCAGTTCACGCTGCGCCAGACCGTCGACACCTTCCGGGCCATCTACCTCGAACTCTCCGTACGCGGCGGGCTCGTACCGGTGCGGCGCGTCGCCGACGGCGAGGACGTCACGATGTCGCTGCGTCTGGTGCCCGCCGGGGTACCGGCCGATGAGCTGAGCCGGGTGGCGGGGTGAGCGGGCCCATGCGTCTGGAGCCGTCCGACGGCCGCGACGACACGCTGACGCTCCGGCTCGCCACCGAGTCCACGATGACGCTGCGCCTGCCGGGACAGCGGCGGAACCGGCCGGGCAAGGACGCGGCGGTGGACCGGCTCGCCGCCGAACTCGCCGACCACATAGGGCCCGCGGTCCATGCCTATGAGGTCGCGGCGGTCCTGGAGTCCGAGGGCCTGACGGCCGAGCGGATCGCCGACGAGTACGGCCACCGCGATCTGTTCGCGCTCGCCGAGGACCTGTACGGGCGCGTGCCGCGCAGCTTCCCTGAGCCGCCACCGGCGGCCGATCCCTGGGCGGCCGATCCGGTCCGCTGCGGTCTGCGCGGCGCCCTGTTCGCGCTGCCGGGGCTCGCCTATCCGCTGACCGCCCGGCTGTGGCTGAGCGACCGTGCGGTGCTCGCCCTGGTCGTCGCGGGCCTCATCTCGTGGGCGTGGGGTCAGGGTCTTGGCCACCGGGCCTATCTGCGGATGGCCTCGGGACGGCCCGAGGCGGCCCGCACCCTGAGGGTGGGCGCCCCGCTCGGCGCGCTGCTCGCCTTCGTCACGGGGCTCGCGATCGCGGGCCCGAGCCGTGCCGCGTTCTTCGTGGCGGGCCAGTCCTGCTATCTCGCGGCGGCCGGGATCCTGCTGGTCCTGGCGCGCGAGCGGCTGCTGCTCGCCGCGCTCATCCCGCTGATGGTGGGGGCGGCGGCCCTGCCGTTCCGGGAGCCGGGGGTGGTGGCGCGGGTGGGGGTCAGCGTGTTCACGCTGGTCCTGGTGGTCGTGGCCGTGGTCTATTGCCTGCGCGAGACGATGCGGCAGCCGGCGGCGAGCGCGCCGGTGACGCCCCGGCTGATGGCCTCGCTCCCCTACGGCCTCTTCGGGCTCGGCGCGGGGGTGCTGGTGGCCTTCGCCGGACAGCGCCACCCGCTCGCGGTGATCGGGCTGACGCTCAGCATGGGGCCCGCCGAATGGCTGCTCTACCGCTATCGGGGGCTCTCGGTCGCGGCGCTGCGGGCGACGGCCACTCCGGCCGCGTTCCGCCGTCGATCGGCGGCCGTCCTGGGTGGCTGCCTCCTCGTCTATCTCTCCGTGCTGTTTCCCGCGGCGCTGTTCACCGGCGCCGAACCGGCCCCCCTGCTCGCGCTGGCCGCGCTGCTGTGGACGGCGCTGCTGCTCCAGGCCTTCGGCATCGCCTGGGTGCCCGCCGCCGTCACCCTGGCGGCAGCCGCCGGGGTCGCCTCGGCGGACCTGGTCGCGCCACCGCCCGGCCCCCTGCCCGAGCTGCTCTGTTGTTCGCTCGCCGCCCTGGCCCTGACGGGCACCACCCTGCGCCTGCTCGGGCGGCCGACCGCGCACACCTGAGCCGCGTCACCGCCCCCACCCGGCACCAGCCGGGCCACCGGGCCTCACACACCGCACCCGAATGATCACCACACGTGTCCAACCACCTTGAGAGGAGCGGCAGTTGACCTCCGCACCGCTTGTCGCCGTCACCGGAGCCGAAGGCTTCATCGGCTCCCATCTCACCGAGGCCCTCGTCGCCACCGGGCACCGGGTCCGCGCGATGGCCCAGTACAACTCCTTCTCGTCCTACGGCTGGCTGGAGACCCTGTCCGCCGACGTCCTGGACCAGGTGGAGATCGTCCTGGGCGACGTCCGCGACCCGGGCTCGGTGCGCGGTCTGCTCGAAGGGGCCGAAGCCGTCTACCACTTGGCGGCCCTGATCGCGATCCCGTACTCCTACCAGGCCCCGCACAGTTACGTGGACACCAACGTCACGGGCACGCTCAACGTCCTGGAGGCGGTCCGCGCGCTGGAGATCCCGCGCCTGGTGCACACCTCCACCAGCGAGACGTACGGCACCGCGCGGACCGTGCCCATCACCGAGGACCACCCGATCAACACCCAGTCCCCGTACGCCGCTTCGAAGGCCGGCGGGGACCGGCTCGCGGACAGCTACTTCGCGAGCTTCGCGACTCCCGTGGTGACGCTGCGGCCGTTCAACACCTACGGGCCCCGCCAGTCGATGCGGGCCGTGATCCCCACCGTCATCGGGCAGGTCGCGGCGGGCGCGCGCACCATCACGCTCGGCGATCTGCGTCCCACCCGGGACTTCACGTTCGCCGCCGACACCGCGCAGGCCTTCCTCGCCGTGGGCACCGCCCCCGCCGAGCGGGTGGTGGGACGCACCTTCAACGCCGGTACCGGGACCGAGATCTCGGTCGGCGACCTGGTGCGGCTCATCGGCAAGGTGATGGGCGCCGAACTCGACGTCCAGGAGGACGAGCAGCGCATCAGACCGGCCAACTCCGAGGTGATGCGCCTGGTGGCGGACGCGAGCCGGCTCACCGAAGCCACCGGCTGGCAGCCCGGGTTCGGCCTGGAGACCGGCCTGGAACGGACCGCGGAGTTCTTCCTGGACCCCGGCAATCTCGCCCGCTACAAGACCGGCATCTACAACATCTGACCTGCCAGTCCCACTCCGAGGGAGGCTCCCATGCACGCAGTGATCATGGCCGGTGGCAAAGGCGTCCGGCTGCGGCCGTACACCACGGCGCTGCCCAAGCCGCTCGTTCCGATCGGTGACCAGCACGCGATCCTGGAGATCGTGCTGCGCCAGCTCGCGGCCGCCGGGTTCACCGGCTGCACCATCGCCATCGGCCATCTGGGCCACATCATCCGCGCCTATGTGGGGGATGGTGAACGCTGGGGCCTGAAGGTCGACTACAGCACCGAGGAGAGCCCCCTGGGCACCATCGGCCCACTCCTGACCATGCGCGACAGACTGCCCGAGTCCTTCCTGGTCATGAACGGGGACATCCTCACCGACCTCGACTACGCGGACGTCCTCACCCGGCACCGCGCCAGCGGCGCGCCGCTGACGATCGCCACCTACGCCCGCAAGGTGCAGATCGACTTCGGGGTGCTGACCACCGTCGACTCCGAGGTGGTGGCCTTCACCGAGAAGCCGAGCATGGACTACCGGGTCTCGATGGGGGTGTACGGCCTGTCGCTCGACACCCTGGCCGGGTACACCGCCGGGCTTCCGTTCGGCTTCGACGAGCTGGTCCTTGATCTGCTCAAGGCCCAAACCCCGCCGCACGCCTACCCGTTCGAGGGGTACTGGCTGGACATAGGCCGCCCGGACGACTACGACCGGGCGAACGCCGAGTTCACCACGCACCGTTCCCTCCTGCTGAAGGGGGCCTGACCGTCCCATGCGCATCCTCGTCCTGGGACACAGCGGCTACCTGGGCGGCCATGTCGCCCGGGAGCTGCGCGCCCTGCCCGGCGTGCGGTTCTTCGGCGCGGGCCGGGGCCCGACGTCCGACCTCGCCGTGGATCTGTCCACCACCACCCCCGGCCCGCTCGCCGAGCGGCTCTTCGCGTTCGCGCCGGACGCCGTCATCAACTGCGCGGGCGCCGTGGGCCCGGGGGCCGTGGCGCTGGCCGAGGCCAATGTGCGGGGGCCCGCCGTGCTGTGCGCGGCCCTGCGCGAGGCGGCCCCGAGCGCCCGGCTCGTCCACTTCGGCTCGGCGGCCGAGTACGGGCCGAGCCGCATCGGTGAGCGCGTCACCGAGGACGCCCCGACCCGCCCCACCACCCTGTACGGCGCCACGAAACTGGCGGGCACCTTGGCCGTGACGTCCTCGGGCCTGGACGCGGTGGTGCTGCGGATCACCAACCCGGTCGGTCCGGGCGCGCCCGCCGCCGGGCTGCCGGGCCGGCTGGCGCGCCGGCTGCGCGACCTGGGACCCCGGTCCTCGGTACGGCTCGGCGACCTCTCCGCACACCGCGACTTCGTGGACGCCCGCGATGTCGCCCATGCCGCGGTCCTGGCGGCGACCAGCGGCGGCCCGTTGCCGCCGGTGCTCAACATCTCCCGTGGACAGGCCGTCCCCGTAAGGGAGTTGGCGCACGAGCTGGCGCGCGCAGCCGGGTTCGGGGGCCGTATCGAGGAGAACGCCGAGGGTTCGGCGCGCTCGGCGGACGTGCCCTGGCAGTGTTCCGACCCGGCCGCGGCGCACACCGCCCTGGACTGGTCGCCCACGCACGGCCTCGCCGATTCGGTGGCCGCGCTGTGGGCGGCCGTGCGCGCCGAGCCGGACCGGGAACCGGTGCACTGATGCTGCTGGTTCCGCTCTATGTCCACCCCGCCGAGGACCCGGTCGCCTGGCGGCGGCTCACCGAGGTGGAGGACCTCTACGGGGTGGTGCTGAACGTGGCCGACGGCCCGGGCGCCGCCCCGGACGGGGCGTTCGTGGAGCCGGTCGGGGCGTTGCGCTCGGCCGGCGTCCGGGTGCTCGGCTATGTCGACCTGGACTACGGCGCGCGCCCCCCGTCCGCCGTGGTGCGGGACATCGAGTGCCATCGCGACTGGTACGGGACCGACGGGTACTTCCTGGACCGGGCACCCGCCGACCGCACGGGCCTGCCGTTCGTACGGCAGGTCTCCCGGGCCGTCCGGCGCGGCGGCGCGACGACCCTGGTCCTGAACCCGGGGGTGCATCCCGCACCCGGATATCTGCGTCTGGCGGATCTGGTCGTCACCTTCGAGGGACACTGGACGACCTATGTCTCCGCCTTCACCCGGCCGGGCTGGGCCGACCGTCAACCACCGGAGCGCCTGTGCCACTTGGTGTACGGCGTGCCGGAGGCGCTCCTCGCGCTCGCGCGGCGGACGACCGGTGAGCGGGGCGCGGGCGTGTGCTGTGTGGTCGAGCGCGAGCTGCCCAATCCGTGGGCGGCGCTGCCGCCCGCGCTTCCCGGAAAGACACCATGAACCGCATCCCGTCCCGCCGCCCGGCGGCCCTGCTGTGCACGGCCGTCACGCTGCTCCTGCTCGCCACCGCCTGCTCGTCGGACTCCTCGGACGACGACGCGGACGGCCCGGACCAGCCCCGCCCGACAACGACCGCGCCCACCCCCTCCACCGCTCCCACCCCGGGCGGCAAGCCCACTCCCCCGTCCGCCTCGTCGTCCCCGGCGCCCGCGCCGAGCGGTTCGGCCCCGGCGCGGATCTGGCAGCCCAAGCCGGGCACCGCCTGGCAGTGGCAGCTCAACGGCCGGGTGCAGGAAGGGCCCGATGTACCGGTGTACGACATCGACGGCTTCGAGAACACCGCGGCCGACGTCGCCAAGCTGCACGCCAAGGGGCGCAAGGCGATCTGCTACATCAACGCGGGCGCCTGGGAGAACTTCCGGCCCGACAAGGAGGCCTTCCCCAGCGATGTGCGGGGCGAGAACAACGGCTGGGAGGGTGAGCGCTGGCTCGACATCCGGCGCATGGACGTGCTGCGGCCCCTGATGGAGCGCCGCTTCGACATGTGCCGGCAGAAGGGCTTCGACGCGGTCGAGCCGGATCTCATGGACGGCTACCTCAACAAGACGGGCTTTCCGCTCAAGGCCGCGGACCAGTTGGCGTACAACCGCATGCTCTCCTCGATCGCCCATGCGCGGGGCCTCGCGGTGGGGCTCAAGAACGATCTCCAGCAGATCCCCGACCTGGTGCCCGCCTTCGACTTCGCGGTCAACGAGCAGTGCGCTCAGTACGACGAGTGCGCTCAGCTCTCTCCGTTCGTGCGGGCGGACAAGGCGGTGTTCCACGTCGAGTACGAGCTGCCCGCCGAGGACTTCTGTGCCGAGTCCAACCGGCTCGGGCTCTCCTCGATGCGCAAGAACCTGAAGCTGGACGTCTGGCGTCAGCCCTGCTGAACGGCCCCGGGGCTCAGCCGAGGAGCACCGCGATCAGACAGAGGGACACCATCGACAGGAGGGTCGAGAGCAGGACGGCGTCGCGGGGCAGCGCGGTGTCGAGCCGGTATTCGGAGGCGAAGATGAAGGCGTTCTGCGCGGTGGGCAGCGCCGCGCAGAGCACCACCGCGAACAGTTCGGGGCGGCCGAGCCCGAAGGCCCACCTCCCCAACCCGTAGGCGAGCAGCGGCTGGACGGCCGTTTTCAGGGTGACCAGGACGGCCCGCTCGGCCCGCGCCCCGGGGTCGGCGGCGGTGCGTGCGGTGAGCGACATGCCGAGGGCGAACAGGGCGGCGGGGACGGCGCCGCCGCCGAGGATGGCGAGCGGCGTCGTCACCTCGGTGGGCAGCCGAAGACCGAGCGCGGCGACCGCCACCCCGGCGGCCGAGGCCCCGACCACCGGGTTGCGCAAGGGGAGTTGCAGCATCCGGAGCAGGCGCCGGTCCGCGTCGCGGCGTACGTCGAGTTCGATGAGGACCAGGATCAGCGGCGTGATGAACAGCATCTGGAACAAGGCCGCGGCCACGATGAACGACGTGTCGTGCAGGACGTGCAGGGCGACGGGGATGCCCAGGTTGGCGGAGTTCACATAGGACGCGGCCATCGCGCCGATCGCCTGCTCGGCCCTCTTGCGCCGAAACCACCGCCTGCTCACCAGGAGCCCCGCGCCGAACACGGCGAGCAGGCTCAGGGCGAAGACCGCGACGCCGGTCTGTGCGAGTTCTCCGGGCCGCGACTTCGCCATGGTGAGGAACAGCAGCGAGGGCATCGCGAAGGTGAAGGCGAAACGGCCGAGGACCTGTTGGGCCTGGTCGCCGAGCAGGTTGAACCGTCCCGCGACCCAGCCGAACGCGGTGATGATCCAGATGGGAAGGAAGCCGGAGAGAACCGAGTGCACCGGCCAAGGATGCCCGAGCGGTCCCGTCCGGCCCCGGCCGGGGTCGCGCACTACCGGGGTCGCGCACGGCCGCCCGCCGGGCGGTTCAGAACGGGTGGCCCGCCGGTTCGCGCCGCACGGTGGTCCAGCGCAGTTCGGTGAAGGCCTCCAGGTTGGCCGAGCCGCCGAACCGGGCGCCGGTGCCCGAGGCCGCGATCCCGCCGAAGGGCGCGACCGCCTCGTCGTTGACCGTCTGGTCGTTGATGTGGGCGATCCCGGTCGGGATGCGGTCCGCGAGTTCCAGGCCGAGCGCGGTGTCGCGGGTGACGATGCCGAGCGACAGGCCGTAGGGTCCCGCGGTGGCCAGGGCCGCTGCCTCGTCCAGGGTGGCGAACGAGCGGACCGGCGCGACCGGCCCGAAGACCTCTTCGGCGTAGGCGGGGGTGTGGTCGTCGACGTCGGCGAGGACGGTGGGCCGGTAGAACAGCTCGCGGTGGGTGCCGCCGGCGGCGAGCCGGGCACCGCGCGCGGTGCTGGAGTCCACCAGGCCCTGGATCTTGGCGAGTTGGGGCCGGTCGATGATGGGACCGAGGTGGACCTGCTCGCGGTAGGGGTCGCCGACGGCCAGCGCGTCGGCCCTGGCGGCGAGCCGCTCGACGTACTCCTCGTAGAGGGAGGCGTGGACGAGGTGGCGGCCGGTGGTCATGCAGATCTGGCCCTGGTGGAAGAAGGAGCCCCAGGTGGCTTGGGCGATCGCGCCCTCGATGTCCGCGTCGGCGAGGACGACGAGCGCCGAGTTCCCGCCCAACTCCAGGTGGGCGCGCTTGAGTTGGCGTCCGGCCGCCTCGCCGACCAGGCGGCCCGCTGCGGTGGAGCCAGTGAAGGAGATGACGGGGATCCGGGGGTCGGCGACCAGGGCCTGCCCGGTCTCGGCGCCGCCGGGCAGGATGTGCAGAAGGCCCTCGGGCAGCCCGGCCTCGGCGAACACGGCCGCGAGTGCGAGCCCGCCGCAGACGGCGGTGCGCGGATCGGGCTTGAGCAGGACCGCGTTGCCGAGTGCCAGCGCGGGGGCCACCGAGCGGATGGACAGGATGAGCGGGGCGTTGAACGGGGCGATCACCGCGGTCACGCCGACCGGGACCCGGCGCGTGTAGGAGAGCCGGGGCTGTTCGCTCGGCAGCACCTCGCCGAGCGGCCGGGAGGCGAGTGCGGCCGCCTCGTAGCACTCCTGGGCGGCGACGTGGAGCTCGAAGTCGGCCTTGCCGGCCACCGACCCGGACTCGCGTATGAGCCACTCCCGCAGCTCGTCGCCGTGGTGGCCGAAGAGGTCGCCGGCCCGGCGCAGGATCGCCGCGCGTTCGACGTGCGGGGTACGTGCCCAGGCGGCCTGAGCCGCGACGGCGGACGCCGAGGCCGCGTCGACATCGGCGCCCGAAGCCAGGGTCACGGCCCCGAGGGACTCTCCCGTGGCGGGCTCGACGACCTCGTACTCACCCCCGGCGAGCGGTGCGGGCTGCCACGTCTTGGGGTCGAGCAGGGTCATGAGGACTCTCCAGTCACTCTCGCGTCCGACGGGAACTCCCGCGCGGGGCACGGCAGTTGACGGCATCCGTCGACCCCGGGCGCCCGTGCGCGGCGCCATCGTAAGATGCTTCACCGCTCAACGAAACCTCGGGGTGCTACCGGCGCCGACTCCGTGCGGCCGCTCGGCGGTCAGCGTTCCAGTACGAGCGCGAGACCCTGGCCCACGCCGATACAGAGGGCGGCGAGACCGGTGCCGGATCCGGCCGCGGCCAGCTGGTGGGCGACGGCTCCGGCGAGCCGGGCCCCGGAGGCGCCGAGCGGATGGCCGATGGCGATGGCGCCGCCGCGCGGGTTGACCACGGCGGGGTCGAGTTCGGGCCAGCCCGCCAGGCAGCCCAGCGACTGGGCGGCGAAGGCCTCGTTCAGCTCGAAGGTGGTGAGGTCACCGAAGCCCTTGCCCGCCTTGGCGAGCGCCTTGCGGACCGCCTCGACGGGGCCGAGCCCGAAGAGGTGGGGCTCGATGCCGGTCACGGCGGAGCTGCGGATGCGGGCGAGGGGCTCGCGACCGGTGGCGGCGAGCCCCTCCTCGTCGACCAGGAGCAGGGCGGCCGCGCCGTCGTTGAGGGGGGAGGCGTTGCCCGCCGTCACCGAGCCGTCCGCGCGGAAGACCGGCTTGAGGCGGCCGAGCGCCTCCAGGGTGGAGGACTCCCGGATGCACTCGTCACGGGCCAGGTCGACGCCGGCGTAGGGGACGACCTCGCCGTCGTACAGGCCCTTGGCCCAGGCCTCGGCGGCCTTGCGGTGGCTGTCGAGGGCGAAGGCGTCCTGCTGTTCGCGGGTGATGCCGTGCCGCTCCGCGATGAGTTCGGCGCCCTCGCCGAGCGCGACCGTCCACTGGACGGGCATCTTCGGGTTGGTCATGCGCCAGCCGAGGGTGGTGGAGTACATCTGCTGGTGCCCGGCGGGGAAGGCACGTTCGGGCTTCTGGAGGACCCACGGTGCGCGGGACATCGACTCGACACCGCCCGCGACGGCGATCGAGGCGTCCCCGAGGGCGACGGCGCGGGCCGCCTGGATGACGGCTTCGAGCCCCGATCCACAGAGGCGGTTGACGGTGACGCCGGGCACCGAGACGGGAAGCCCGGCGAGCAGCACGGCCATCCGGGCCACGTCGCGGTTGTCCTCGCCCGCGCCGTTGGCGTCCCCGAAGTACACGTCGTCGATGCGCGCCGGGTCGAGCTCCGGGGTGCGGTCCACCAGCGATTTGACGACGTGCGCGGCGAGGTCGTCGGGCCGCACCCCGGCGAGGGCGCCCCCGAACTTGCCGATGGGGGTGCGGACGGCGTCGACGATGTACACGTCGCGGATGCTCATCGGGTCTCTCCCGTAAATCTCTTCACCGCTTCGGAGGCCACCACGGCGGCGTGTTCGCCCAGTGAAGTGATGTTCATGAATGGCTGCCGCCCGAGTCTCTGCCCGCCGCCGTCCGCTGTCAACGGGCCCCGGTCAGAACGCGATCACACCCCCGGCCGGGTCGGTACGTCCCTGACCACCGCGGTCAGGCCGATGTCGAGTTCGGATCCGTCGACGAGCAGCGCCTCGACCGCGCGCCCCGCCGAGTCGATCTCGGCCTCGATGCCGTGCCCGGCGTAGCGGGGGTAGCCCGAGACGCCCATCTCGCCGGTCGCCTCGACGACGGCGGACCGTACGGCGCTGTCGGCGACCGACGCCTCGCCCCGGGATTCGACGTGTTCGGGAACCAGCAGGATCTCGAAGCGCCGGGGGTGCCTGCTCGCGTGGTGCGGTTGGTTGCTCATGCTTCGACGCTAGACACCCCCGGGCCCGATCGCACGCCGTCCCGGTGACCCGGCTCAGCTCGATTCGCGGGGCAGCGCCCGGGCGCCCATCAGATCGTGGCGCTCGGGGGTGCCGTCCGGGTCCCGTACCACGCGGTCCACGAGTTCGGCCAGGTGCCGGCCGGTCACCATCTCCACGTGGACGGTGCTCAGGCGGGGGCGCAGCAGTCGGCCGAGCAGGAGGTCGTCGGCGCCGATCACGGCGGTCTCGCGGGGGACATCGATGTCAGCGTCCTGAAGGGCGCGCATCAGGAGCATCGCGTACTCGTCGTTGTAGGCGAACACCGCGTCCAGGCCCAACGCGCACCAGCGACCGGCCAGTTGGGTCGCGGACTCCTCCGTGTACGCCATCGCGACGGGCTCGACGACCGCCTCGCTGCCGCGCACGGCCCTGCGGGCACCGGCGAGGCGGGGGCGGGAGAAGAGTTCGAGGCCCGGCTCGGCGGGCATCAGCACGCCGATGCGGCGGCGGCCCCGCTCCCGCAGGTGTCCGACGGCGCTCTCGCCGATCTCGCGCTGGTCCATCACGAGCGCGTGGGCGCCCTCGACGCGCTGGGGGCCCAGCGTTATCACCGCCCGCGCCCCGGAGCGCTTGAGCAACCGGACGCCCTGCTCGGTGAGTTCGATCTCGCCGAGCGAGACCACCGCGACGGGCCGCAGCTCCGCCCAGGCGCGGGCCGCCTCGTCCGCGCCGAGCCCGAGGCTGCCGTACTGGACCACCGTGTAGTCGAGCCGGCGCAGCTCCCACTGGAGCTCGTTGAAGAAGCGGCTGTAGAGCGGGCCCACCGGGATGTGGGCCGTGGGCAGCAGCACGATGCGGGTGTGCCCGGCGCGCAGACTGCGGGCCGCGGCGTGCGGCACATAGCCGAGCTCCTCGGCGGCGGCGCGGACCCGGACCCGGGTCGGCTCGCTGATGCGCACGGCCGAGGTGTTGTTGAGCACGTAGCTGACGGTCGCCCGGGAGACTCCGGCAAGACGGGCCACATCGGCACTGGTCGGGACGGGACGGTCGGCAGGCTGCTTGGGTGTCTGGCTCATCGCGATCGGCATCTTTCCAGACCCGTCCCGGCCCCGGTCTAGCGGATGGCCGGAATTCGATGCTACACCGTGCTTACACGAGTAATCAGACACGTGTCACCATGAGGGCCAACGCGTCGGTCACCGGTGCCACCAGGAGGTCTCGGGACCCCGGAACCCGTGTTCCGTACAGGTCCCGGTCCCGCGCCACCCGCTCGTGCCCCTCGTCCGCCTCTTCCCACTCCCCGGAGGGCAGCGTGGCCCTTTCCTCCCCCGGCACCGGGCTTCCCCTGACCGTCACCGCCCCGACTCCCCGGCCCGCACGCGGACTGCTTCCGCTGCTGCTGCTCGGCAACACCGCGATGTACGCCCTCTACATCGGGGTGCCCGGCGTGCTGCTCGCGCTCCAGATCGAGCACATCGACGCGGCGCACAAGGTCGCCGACTTCGGCCTCGTCTCGGGTGTGTCGGCGATCTTCGCGACCGTGTTCAACCCGGTGGCCGGCGCGCTCTCCGACCGCTCGGGGCGCCGCAACCCCTGGATACTCGGCGGCGGTCTGCTCGCGCTGCCCGTGATGTTCCTGCTGGGCACGGTCCATACGATCCTGCTCATCACCATCGTGTGGTGCCTGGGCCAGGCCGTCCTCAACGTCTACCAGGCGGCCCTGACCTCGGTCGTGCCCGACCGGGTGCCCCCGGCCGCGCGCGGCAGGGCTTCGGCCGCGGTCGGGCTGGGGCTGCCGTTCGGGTCCACGGTCGGCGCGCTGCTCGGGGCCGCCTTCTCGGACCGGTACCGCACCGGCTATCTCGTCTTCGGCGCGCTCGTCGCGGCCGCCGCGGTGATCTTCACCGCGGCCACCCGGGAGGAGCGGCGGCCGCCCAAGGCGCCGTTGCCCCTCGCCCGGCAGCTCTCCGCGTTCACCGGCGCGCTGCGCGACCACGACTTCCGCTGGGCGTTCATCGGCCGGGCGCTGCTCGTGCTCGGCTACTTCGCGGTGGCCGGATATCAGCTCTACATCCTCCAGGACCACACCCGGCTGCCCGCGGGCCTGGCGCCGGAGCGCGCGGTGGCGATCCTGATGCCGGTCAACGCGCTCGCGATGGTGGTCTCGACGGTCCTCGGCGGCTGGCTCTCCGACCGCCACGACCGCCGCAAGCTCTTCGTCGGGGCGTCGGCCGCGCTTTCCGCGGCGGCCCTGGTCATTCCGGCCGTCTCGGCGAGCTGGTCGGCGATGATCGTGTTCTCGGTCGTCAACGGCCTCGGCTTCGGCTGCTACATGGCGGTCGACACCGCGCTCGTCACCCTGGTCCTGCCGAAGGCCGAGGACGCCGCCCGCGACATGGGCGTCCTGAACATCGCCAACGCCGGGCCCCAGATCGTCGCCCCGTTCGCGGCCTCGTTGATCGTCTCGGTCAGCGGCGGCTACACCGCGCTCTTCCTGGCCGGGGCGGCGCTCTCGGTCCTGGGCGCGCTCGCGGTGCGCCCGATCAGGTCCGTGCGCTGACAGACGTACGGGCCCGGGCCGGCGCCCACCTGACGCGAGCGCCGGCCCGGGTCCGTGCCCGTACGGTTCCGGGGTGGGCGCGCGCCTGACCGCACCGCCCGCCCCGGCCCGTACACCCACACCCGAACAAGCAGCACCCGTACCGAAAGGCAACACCGTGCGACTGCACACCCACACCTGGGGAGAGGGCGACCGAGTCGCCCTCCTGATCCACGGGATCATGGCCGACCACCGCACCTGGCGGAAGGTGGGCCCGGCCCTTGCCGAGCGGGGCTACCGCGTCATCGCGGTGGACCTGCGCGGCCACGGCGCGAGCGGACGCGGCGAGTACAGCACCGAGCTGTTCGTCGACGACCTGGTCGAAACCCTGCCCGCCGACGCCGAGTTGGCGAT
The DNA here is from genome assembly GCF_025399895.1 of Streptomyces sp. ASQP_92. Classification (GTDB taxonomy): domain Bacteria; phylum Actinomycetota; class Actinomycetes; order Streptomycetales; family Streptomycetaceae; genus Streptomyces. Next base: position 211,716 of record NZ_JAODUA010000014.1, read on the forward strand.
CGGCCACTCCCTCGGCGGCCTCGCCCTTTCCCTCGCCGTCGAGCGGCTGCGACCGGCCCGCGCGATCTACTCGGACCCGGCGTGGAACGTCAACTCCGAGCAGGAGGTGGTCGGTCCGGAGGTCTTCGTCCAGCTCAAGTCGGCGAGCCGGGAGATGGTCGCGGGGTTCAATCCGCGCTGGGAGGCCGAGGACGTCGACATCGAGCTGGCGACGCTGAGGCTCTGGGACGAGAACACCGCGCTCGGCCTCGCCCCGATGTTCGGCGCCGACATGGTCCCCGCGAAGGCCGTCGTCCCCTCGCTCGTCCAGTTCGCCGACGGGAGCTTCCTGTACGACGCGACCGAGGCCGCCCGGCTGGAGGCGCGCGGCTTCGAGGTCCGTACGGTCAAGGGCGCTGGGCACACCATCCACCGCGACGACTTCGAGGGGTTCATGGCCTCGCTGGAAGGCTGGATATGAGAGCGCCGGGCGGCCCGGCACGCGCCGCGCCGCCCGGCGGCCCGGCTCACACCGGCAGGGCGTCGACCGTGGGCACGACGACAGCGAACAGGTCACTGATCGTGGTGAGCGCGGCGGCCCGGAGGGCGGCCGCGGGCAGGACCGTGCCGTCGGGAGCGGTGAGGGCCCGGGTCGCGGTGGTCTCGGCGACGACGGTCGGCCGGTAGCCGAGGTTGAAGGCGCCCTGCGCCGTGTAGTTGACGCACATATGGGTCATGAAGCCCGCGATGACCAGGTCCTTGCCGCTGCCCGCGGCCGCGCCGAGTCCGGTCAGGGTCTTCTCCAGATCCGTGAGGTGGAAGGCGTTGGGGAACTGCTTGACCACGACCGGCTCCCCCTGCTTCGGGGCGACCTCGTTGCTGATGGCGCCGATATGGGCGCGGATGTCGTAAGGGCCGCCCTCTCCCCCGTCGTTGATGATGTGCACGACCGGAGTGCCCGTCTCGCGGGCCCGCTCCAGCAGGCGCGCCCCGGCGGCGAGGGCCTCTTCGGCTCCTTCCAGGGCCATCACACCGGTGCGGTAGGTGTTCTGGTAGTCGACCAGGATCAGTACGGAGTCACTGAGCTTGGGTGGCTCGTTGTCCAGGCCGACCACATCGCGCAGGGTCGCGGAGGGGGTGGGGGCGGAGGTGCCGCTGGTGCTCATCGGGTGCCTTTCACAAGGGAGTTGGAGGGCATGTCTCGGGAGTGAGGTCGTGGTTTCGGGCAGGGCGAAGCCCGAGGGCTCGCGTTCGCGGAGCGCTGGGAGCGGTGGGGCAGGGGCTGGGGTCAGGCGGCCTTGGCGCGGAAGCGGCGGCGGTAGGCGGCCGGGGTGGTGGCGAGCGTTCGTCTGAGGGCCCGGTGCAGGGTTTCGACGGAGCCGAGCCCCGACTCGCGCGCGACCTCGTCGAGCGGGACGTCGGTGGTCTCCAGGAGTCGCCGCGCCGCCTCGACCCGGGCGGCCTCGACGTACGCCGCGGGGCTCGCGCCGGTCTCCTTCTTGAAGACGCGGGCGAAGTGCCGTTCGCTCAGGCACATGCGCGCCGCCAGGGCCCCCGCCGACAGGTCCGCGTCGAGGTGGTCGGCGATCCACAGGCGCAGTTCGTCGATGTCGCGCCGGGAGGTCGCGGGCCGGCTGAGCGGCACCGAGAACTGGCTCTGGCCGCCCTGACGCCGTAGGTACATCACCAACTGCCGGGCCACCGCGAGCGCCACGTCCTCGCCCCGGTCCTCGGCGACCAGCGCGAGGGCGAGGTCCAGACAGGCGCTGATCCCGGCCCCTGTCCACAGTCGGCCCCGGTCGGTGCGTACGAAGATCGGGTCCGGGTCGACCGTGACGGCGGGGTGGTCGGCGGCCAGCTGGGCGGCGGTCGACCAGTGGGTGGTCGCCGTCCTTCCGTCGAGGAGGCCGGCCGCGGCGAGGACATGGGCGCCGACGCACACCGACGCCACCCGCCGGGCGTGCGGCGCGGTCGCTCGCACCCAGGCCACCACGGACTGGTCGACGCGGGCGACGGGCCCCGCCTCGGTGAGGTCGACCGCGCCGGGCACGAGCAGGGTGTCGACCCGGGGACCGACCTCGTCGAAGGACAGGTCGGCGAGGAGCCGCACCCCCGCCGAGGTCCGCACCTCGCCCGCGGCGGGCCCGGCAAGGCGGACCTCGTACCGGGCGCCGCCCCGGGTCTGCCGGTTGGCGAGGGCGAAGACCTCGGCGGGTCCGGTGACGTCGAGGAGGTCGACATCGGGGAAGACCGCGATGACGACCCGGTGCGAAGGGGGCATGCCCTCATCCTCACCGCCCGGCCCGACGGCCGCAATGACGATTCCCTGTCACATCCGGACACGGCGTCCGACGGCCCGGCCGAGGCCGGACCCGTTCGGACACCGCGTTCGGTCGCCGCGACGGACGGCCCGGACGGCGCGTTCGGTGCGTACGGCGAGATCGGTGCGGCGCGGGATGCTCAACGGGCTGTCGGTGTCGTGGACGGACGGCCCCGGCGCGGGCTCCGCGTCCCGACCGGCCGGGCGCCGCTGCGGGGCGTCCCGGTCTCGGTGTCTCACTCGGTCAACGCCCTTGTCCATCGGGCGAGTTGACGGCATGCACGCCCCGCGGGAGCCCTCGACGACTCAGACGGGGAGCTTCTCCATGGGCGGTTCGTCGAGGTACTCCTCCTCGATCTCGCGCGGCCCGAACGGCCAGACCTTCTCGAAGCGCGCCCACAGGAGGAAGGCGACGCAGCCGAGCGCCAGCCAGGCCAGGGACCATTCGATGGGGTGGCGGCCGGGCGAGTTCGTGTCGGAGTAGCCGTAGATGGTGAGCCAGCCGACCAGGGCCACCAGGCTCGGCAGCGGGTAGAGCCACATGCGGTACGGGCGGCGGAGGCTGGGCTGGCGCTTGCGCAGCACCGTCACGGCGAGGATCTGGGCGAGAGCCTGCACGATGACCATCACCGTGGTGAGGAGCTGGATCAGGGTGGTCAGATCGGTACGACGGCCGATCATGAAGCCGATGGCGGTGATGACGCCCATGGTGGCCAGGCCCAGCATCGGGAAGCGGTGCCGGGGGTGCAGCCTGGCGTAGGGGCGGAAGAACACCTTGTCGCGGGCCGCGTCGTACGGCACCCGGGATCCGCCGAGCAGCCCCGCGAAGACGGAGGCGAAGGCGGTGACCAGGATGAGCACGGTCACCACGTCGGCCGCGCCCTTGCCCCAGGCCTTCTCCAGGACCGCGGAGGCGACCGACGAGGAGGCGATGTCGTTCGGGTCCAGCATCCGGTGGTAGTCGATCACGCCGAGGGTGCCGATCTGGAGGAGCAGATAGATCGCCATGATGCCGAAGATGGAATAGATGATGGAGCGCGGCAGGGTGCGCCCGGGGTCCTTGATCTCGGCGCCCATGTACGCGGTGGTGTTGTAGCCGAGGTAGTCGTAGATGCCGATCGTGAGTCCGGCCGCGAAGCCGATCCAGAACTGACTGCCCGTCACCGAGAAGGCGCCGGCCGGGTAGGTGAAGGCGAGGTGGGGGCTGAAGTCGGTGGCCGCGGCCACGATCACCAGGCCGACCGAGGCGATCATCACGATCCACATCGCCGTGGTGATCCGGGCGATGTTCTCGATGCCCCGCCACAGCAGCAGGACCACCAGGGCGACGATGCCGAGCCCGATCACGTCGCCCGCCGTCTCCCCGAGCCCGGGCGCCAGGTAGCCGAGGTACTGCACGAAGCCGACGACGCCGGTGGACATGGCGAGCGGGATGAAGAGCATCGCCGTCCACACGAAGAGGAACGGCATGAGGCGGCCCGTGCGGTACTGGAAGGCCTGCCGCAGATAGACGTAACTGCCACCGGAGCCCGGTAGCGAGGCGCCGAGTTCGGCCCAGATCAGGCCGTCGGCCAGGGCGAGGATCGCGCCGGCGACGAAGCCGAGGACGGCCTGGGGGCCGCCGAAGGCGGCGACCATCAGGGGGATGGTCACGAACGGGCCGATGCCGCACATCTGGCTCATGTTGATGGCGGTGGCCTGGAACAGCCCGATGCGGCGGACGAAGCCGCCGGCGGGCGGAGGGGTTGCGGACACGGGGTCCTCCCTGGGCTGATGTCGGAGAAAGGAAGCTACTGCCGATGCACCGGCACAGGGACTCCCTCGGCGTGCGGCGTGCTTAAGTTAAGGACCTTTACTTTCACCGTCAAGGGGTTGTCGATGAGCCGTCCGGCCCGATGCGTGAGAATGATGCGATGACCAGCAGCGACGAGGGTGGCGACCTGCCCTGGAACCCACAACGCCAGCGCAGTTCCAACGAGCGCCTGCTGCTCGACCGGTTGCGCGCCGAGGGCCCCGCCTCCCGGGCCCAGCTCGCCCGTGACACCGGCCTGTCCAAGCCCACCGTCTCCAGCGCGCTCGCCTCGCTCGAAGGGGCCGGCCTGGTCCGCGAGGCCGGCACGATGACGCCCGAGCGGGGCCGCGCCGCCGTGCTCTACGCGCCCGATCCCACCGCGGGTTACGCCCTGGGCATCGACATCGGCCGGGCCTGGCTGCGGATCGCGCTCGCCGACCTCGACGGCACGGTGGTGGCCCGCTCCGAGGTCCGCAACCACGCGCGCACCTCGGCCACCATGGCCGACCTCGTCGTCACCAGCGCGCACCAACTCGTCGAGGGTTCGGGCGTGGACGCGGAGAAGGTCGCCCAGGCGGTGGTCGGCACCCCCGGCGTGTACGACGCCGAGAAGCGCCGGGTGCGCTACGCCCAGCACCTCCCGGGCTGGGGCAGGCCAGGCCTGTTCGACCAGATGCGCGAGCGGCTCGGCATACCGCTGGCCGTGCGCAACGACGCCAACCTGGCCGCGCTCGGCGAGTACACCTTCGGCGTCGGCGCGGGCAGCAGGCTCTTCGTGTACGTGATGATCGGCACCGGCCTCGGCATGGGCGTGGTCAGCGAGGGCCAGCCCTTCACGGGGGCGCACGGCGGCGCCGGGGAGATCGGCTTCCTGCCCTGGCCCGGCGGCCACAAGCCGGACACCCTGGAGGAGGCCGTCTCGGGCGACGCCGTGGTGGCGGCCGCCCGTTCGCTCGGCATGGCGGGCCCGCTCACCGCGAAGGACGTCTTCGACGCGGCGCGGGCCGGAACGGCCGCCGCCGTAGCGGCGGTTCAACTGGAGGGCGAGCGGATCGCGCACACCGTCGCGGTGGTCGCGGCCGTCCTCGACCCCGATCTCGTGGTGCTCGGCGGCGGCGTCGGCCACAGTGCGGATCTGCTGCTGCGCCCCGTCCGGGAGACGCTGCGGACGCTCACCCCGCTGCGGCCGAAGGTGGCGCCCAGTTCACTCGGGGAGGACGCGGTGCTGCTCGGCGCGGTGGCGACGGCGCTGGGCACGGCACGGGACGTGGCCTTCGAGCGGCGCTCGGCGCACTGAGGCCCCGCGGCACTCGATGGGCCCGTGATTGACAGGGCCTCGTGTCCCCTCTAGCTTGCTCGACAGGTTAGTTAGGCTTCTTTACTTGTAGCGATGCGCGGATGTCGTGACCAGCCCTCTGGGAGACCACCGTGTTCCACCGCCCCGCCGTGCTCCACCGCCCCGGTCTGTTCCGCCGACCCGCCGTCCCGCGCCGAAGGACCGCCGCCGGCGCGGTCCTCGCCCTGGTGCTCGCCCTCACCGCCGCGACCTCACCGCACGTGCCCGGCGCCGGACCCGGCCCGGCCCGGGTGACATCGGTCGACCCGGTGCCGGGCGCCACGACCGCCCTGGCCGGGTTCGCGATCCGGTCGACGGCCGAGGTCGCCGACTCGGCGGCCGCCGTGTCGAGCCCCGGCTACTCCACGGCCGGCTGGTATCCGGCCGGCGCCCGCTCCACGGTGCTCGCCGCACTGCTCGCGGCCGGAAAGTACGCCGACCCCTTCTACTCGACCAACCAGCAGAAGATCCCGGCCGCCGACTTCACGGTCCCCTGGTGGTACCGCTCGGACTTCACGCTCGCCGACACCTCCTCGCGCACCTACCTCACCTTCAGCGGGGTGATCTCCGCCGCCGATGTGTACGTCAACGGCCGTCACGTCGCCGACCAGGGCGCGATCGCCGGGGCGTACACCCAACACGAGCTGGACGTCACGGAGTTGGTGCGGGCGGGCACGAACACGGTGGCCTTCAAAGTCCAGCCCAACGCCCCCCGGAAGAACCTGACCATGGGCTGGATCGACTGGCTTCAGCCGCCGCCCGACGAGAACATGGGCATCGTCCGTGACGTGCTCGTCCGACGCGGAGGGCCGGTCGCGCTGCGGGACACCCGTGTGGTGACGGCACTCTCGGCGCCCTCGCCGACCTCGGCCGAGCTGACCGTGAAGGCCCGGGCCCGCAACGACTCGGCGGCGCCGGTCACCGCGACCGTGTCGGGCACCATCGGGCAAATCACCTTCAGCCAGAACGTCACTCTGGCCGCGCACGAGACCAGGCCGATCGTGTTCACTCCGGCCCAATACCCCCAACTCCGCCTGATCGCACCGAAGTTGTGGTGGCCGGCCGGCATGGGCGGACAGCCCCTGTACGAGCTGTCGCTCACCGCCTCGCTGCCGTCCGGCGTCTCCGACACGGCGCGGGAGTCCTTCGGTATCCGCGATGTGAAGGCCCCCCTGAACGGCGACGGCGCGCGGCAGTACTCCATCAACGGACGCCCGCTGCTGATCAAGGGCGGCGGCTGGTCCCCCGACGAGTTCCTGCGCTGGGACCGCACCTTCGTGGAGGACCGGCTCCGGTACGCGCTGGACCTCGGGCTCAACACCATTCGCCTGGAAGGCCATATCGAGCCGGACGAGTTCTTCGATCTCGCCGACCGCCACGGCCTGCTCACGCTGCCCGGCTGGGAGTGCTGCGACAAGTGGGAGGGCCAGGTCAACGGGGACGAGTCGGGTGACAAGTGGACGGCCGCCGATTACCCGGTCGCCAAGGCCTCCATGGCGGCCGAGGCCGCCCGCCTGCGCGACCACCCCAGCGTGATCTCGTTCCTCATCGGCAGCGACTTCGCCCCGGACCGGACCATCGAGAAGAACTATGTGGACGCGCTGAGGGCGGCCGACTGGCCGACACCGGTGGTGGCCGCCGCCTCCGACAACTCGGCCCCGATCACGGGCAGTTCGGGTATGAAGATGACAGGCCCCTACGACTGGGTGCCGCCGAACTACTGGTACAACAAGCGGGAGGGCGGGGCCACCGGCTTCAACTCCGAGACCAGCGCGGGCCCCGACATCCCGACCCTGGACACCCTGCGCCGCATGCTCTCCCCCGCCGAACTCGACACCCTGTGGAAGTCCCCCTCGGCGAAGCAGTACCACCGCTCCCCCTCGACCACCTTCGCCACGCTCAAGCTGTACGACGACGCGCTGACCGGCCGCTACGGCGCCCCGACCGGCCTCGACGACTACGTACGCAAGGCGCAGTTGGCGCAGTACGAGAACGTGCGGGCCCAGTACGAGGCGTACGCCCGCAACGCCAAGGACGCCGCGAAGCCGGCGACCGGCGTCGTGTACTGGATGCTCACCAGCGGATGGACGTCCCTGCACTGGCAGTTGATGGACCGTTATCTGGACCAGGGGGGCGCCTACTTCGGGGCGAAGAAGGCGAACGAGCCGCTGCACATCCAGTATTCCTACGACAACCGCGCGGTGACCGTCGTCAACAACCGGCCCGACGCGGCCTCCGGTCTGACCGCGCGCGTCTCGCTGTTCACCCCGGAGGGCACCCGCGTCTACGACCGGACGGCGCCCGGGGTGAGCGTCGGCGGTGACGGCGCGAGCACGACGGCCCTGACCGTCCCGGCGTCGGTGAGCGGCCTGTCCACGACCTACCTCGCCAAGCTCGTCCTCACCGACGGCGCGGGCACCGAGGTGAGCCGCAATGTGTACTGGCTCTCCACCAGGCCCGACACCCTCGACTACGACCACACCGACTGGTTCCACACCCCGACCACGTCCTTCGCCGACCTCACGGGCCTGTCGTCGATGCCCAGGGCGACGGTGTCGGCGGTGGGGACCACCCGGGCGGACGCGGACGGCATGTCGACGACGACGGTGACGGTGACGAACACCGGCTCGGGCAAGGCGCCGGCGCTCCTCACCGACGTCCATCTGGTGAACGCGCGGGGCGCCCCGGTGCTCCCGGTGCGGTGGTCGGACAACCAGGTGAGCCTGTGGCCCGGGGAGTCGACGACCCTGACGGCGACCTTCCGCACGGCCGATCTGCACGGCTCGGCGCCCCAGCTGCGGGTGTCGGGGTGGAACACGGCGACGTCGACGGTGCCGGGGAGCTGACGGGGCGCCCGCCGCAGGGCGGGGGGCCGTGTGCGGTGGGGCCGGGCGCGGCGCCGGTGGCCCGGCCGCGGTCAGGTCTTCCCGAGGACCGGCCAGAGTTGTGGGTCCTCGAAGCCCAGGGCCCAGATGGCGGTGTTGCGGATGCCGTAGCGGCGCAGTACCGGCAGATCCGCGGTGACGCCGGCCGCGTCCTGGTACCAGACCTCGCGGAGCGCGCCGTCCTCCTCGTAGCTGAAGTGGGGTGTCTGGGACTCGGGGTCGAGGCGGTAGGGGGCGCCCTTGGCCACGCGCAGGGCCTCGGCCTCGCGCCAGGTGACGTGGCGGGTTCTGCCGCCGGCCACCCAGTCCCAGCCGTAGGCGGGCAGGCCCATCTCCAGCTTGTCGGCGGGGATCAGGGCGGTCGCCCGGCGCAGGATGTCGTCGTACCACTGGGGGCTGGCCAGCGGGCCCGCCTCGCCGCCCTGCCAGTGCAGGTCGTACCCCATGACGCGGACCCTGTCCGCGACCCGGCCGAGCGCCGCGTAGTCCCAGATCCGGCCGGTGGTCGCGGTCTGCGGGGACACCGTGAGCACACACTGCTTGCCCAACGCGCGCAGCCGCCCGCACAGTTCACCGGCGAACGAGGCGTAGGCGGCGCGCACCGCCGGGTACTCGGCGTCGCCGGTCGGCGCGATCGACTCGTAGTCGATGTCGATCCCGTCGTAGGTCCTGCTGCGCACGACGGCGAGCAGGGTCTCGACATGGGTCGTGCGGCGTCCGGGATCCGTGAGGATCGCCGCGAGTTCGCCGGCCTTCATCGTCTCCATGACGGTGGGCACGACCTTGACGCCCGCCTGGTGCAATCCGTCGATGACGCGGTTCTCGCCCGCGCCGGGATGGCCATCGACGCGGTCCGCCGCCTTCGCCTGATACCAGAAGGGGCTGACGGTGTGCAGTTGTGCGGAGTGCCGCAACACATCGGCGTACGCGCTCTCCTGGTCCCAGTACGGGAGCCAGCCGGAGACGGTGCGGGCCGGCACCTCTTCGGCGTACGCCGGGCCGTGGACGAGGGCGAGGAGCAGCGCGGTGGCGGCGCCGAGGACGGCGAGGCACAGTCGTGCGCGGGAGCGTGGGGCCATGGGCCCGAGCCTGCGGCCCGCTCGGCGCGGCCGCTTCACGGGTTGCGCCGTACAGGCCCTACGGTGTCCGGATGACTGCCTACCTCGATGACCACACCGACCGCCCCCCGCTGCCCGGTCGGAGCGGCCCGACCGCCACCACCGAGGCCGACCCCCACGAGGTGGGGGCGGTGCGCATGGGCTACGCCCCGGACCGTGACGGCGATCCCGATCCCGGCGAGATCGTCTGGACGTGGGTGCCGTTCGAGGAGAACGACGGGCGCGGCAAGGACCGCCCGGTGCTCGTGGTGGCCCGCGAGGCGGCCGGCACGGTGCTCGCGGTGCAGCTGTCCAGCAAGCGGCACGACCACGACCGCGAATGGGTACCGATCGGCGTGGGCCCCTGGGACCGGGAGGGCCGCGAGTCCTGGGTGGACCTCGACCGCGTGCTGCGCCTGCACGACCAGGGCATGCGCCGCGAGGCCTGCGCCCTGGACCTTTCCCGCTTCACCCTGGTCGCAGAGCGCCTGCGCGAACGGTACGGCTGGCGC
>NZ_JAODUA010000015.1 GCF_025399895.1 Streptomyces sp. ASQP_92
GCCCAGCATCGACGCCACCGCCTGATGCGAGCGGGGGAGCGTCCGAGCGGGTAAGCACAAACTCTTCGCTCACGGCTCTTTGTTCGCGCTTCTTCCCTTCGGATGGTGATGCGGGGTCGGCCGGTTGTTCCGGTCGGCCCCGCATCGCTTTTTTGTGCGTGCGGTGTGTCAGCCAATTCCCGTACAGCGGAATTCTGTTGATTCCCTGCGATCGATCATCGGGGAAAGGCGCGCGAGGAAGAGGGAATCGGCAGGAGGAAGAGGGAGGCGCGGTAGAGGGGCCGGAAGACGAGACCGGGTCCGAGCCCGCAATGGAGGTGCGCTGGTTCCTGCGCTCGCAGGCGCGGACCCGGCCATAAGGGGCTCCTACCCGGTTTTCCGCCCGGCATGGGGGCGCTTATTCGCCGTCGTCTCGGCGGTCCTCGTGTGCCCGTGCGGAGGTGCGCGCAGCAGAAGCGGCGGAGGCCTCATGCGGCAGGCACCTCATGCGGCAGGGGCCGGCCCCGATGGGCTCGGCCCCTGCTGTCGACGTCGTACGACCCGTGACGCCGCTACCAGCGATACCAGCGGGCGCTTCCACCTCGCGGACGCGCGACGAACCCGATGAGCCACAGCACCAGGACCACGACGGCGATCCACCACAGGGCCTTGAGGGCGAAGCCCGCACCGAAAAGGATCAGGGCGAGCAGAAGAACGAGAAGCAGGGGAACCATGGTTATCAACCTCCGGACCGCCGTGTGCCCCGAAAAGCGCCCCCCACGCGCCCGAGCGCGCTGATTCCCTTTCCTCTGTATCGGCTCCCCTGTAGGTATCCGCTCTCCTGTATCCAAGCCGCGGAGGGCGGGCGCCGAACTCTTTGGCGTGAATCCGTGCGGCCGAGGAGTACCGTGGACGTAGTTCCCGCCCGCACGGTTTAGATCTGCCGAATCCGGCGAGACGTACTGCTGTCGCAGTTTTACATCGACATGTGGGAGTGGTTTCTGTGTCCGGTGACGAAAAGGGCAAGTCGAAGGTCGAGCAGGCCAAGGGCAAGGTCAAGGAGACGGCCGGCCGGGCGGTGGGCAACGAGCGCCTGGAGGCCGAGGGCCGCGCCGAGCAGGCCAAGGGTGACGCCCGTCAGGCCAAGGAGAAGGTCAAGGACGTCTTCAAGCACTGACCACCGCGGTCCGAACGTGGGGCGGGACCGGCCGGGAACTTCGGCCGGTCCCGCCCCACGTTCACGCGGCCGTCCCGGGGCGGGGGAGGGCGGCCGTAAATGCCTAGGGCACCTGGTGCGCACCTGGCAGACTCGTCGAATGCCTGAAGCGCCGCTTCCCGACCCAGCGCGACCTCTGGAGCGCCAGGCGGCACCGGCGGCCCCATGCGAGCGGGAGAAGGACGAGCAAGGTGCATATCGCGGTCGACGACCTCTCGGGACCCGAGGTCGCCAGGTTTCTCGATGAACACGTTCGACAGATGCAGTCCATCACGCCTCCGGAGAGCAAACACGCCCTCGATCTTGGTGCCCTGCGCGATCCTGGAATCACGTTCTGGTCGGCGCGGGACGGTGACACCGTGCTCGCCTGTGGCGCGATCAAGAGGATCGACGCGACGCATGCCGAGCTGAAGTCGATGCGTACCGCCCCGGCGCGCACCAGGACCGGGATCGCCTCCCGGATGCTGGAGCACATCATCACCGAAGCCGGGCGCATGGGTTTCACGAGACTGAGCCTGGAGACCGGCACGGCCGATTTCTTCCGGCCGGCCAGGAAGCTCTATGAGAAGTTCGGGTTCACGCCCTGTGAGCCGTTCGGCGGCTATCGGCATGACCGGAACAGTATTTTCATGACGAAGGACCTCAGCAGGCCGAGCCTCTAGGCGAGGGACCGCGAGACGAAGATCCCGGAGAGGGCCTCGATCCCGCCGGTCGTGGCGAGACGTCCGCGGCGTTCACGAGGCCCCTCGGCACGGTCCCGGACGGCACCCAGGGACCATGCGCAAGGTCGGTTCGAGGACTTCGCCGGAGCGGCTTCCCTCGATGTCAGACGGGTTCGGCCGCTTGCATGAGCCGCTGAAAGGCCGACATGCAGGGCAGGCAGTGGTGGTCGGTTTGCGTGTTCTCTTCGGGGTCGAGGGGCTGGCCGCACAAGGTGGCGCGGTGATCATGGGCGACGACGTGCCACACCCGGCGGGTGCCGGTGACGGCCGTGCCGACGTGCATTTCGTACATGGCGGTCCTCCTACAGGGGGAGCACTCCACACCATCACCGCTGCTGGGCGGTTGCCTGCCCGGGCGGTCTGTTCGGGTGAATCCGTCCGCCTCGTAGTCCGGATCTTCGCGTCGTATGTCGCCAGCTTCCACATCGTGTGGTAAGCGGCCGCCATCCAGGCGTCGTGGTTCGCGGCGCCGGCGACATGCTCCTCGCGCGTGCGCCCAGGCTCTCAACTACCTCTCGGATTAAGGTAGTTGGCGGAGTCGCCGCCGTACCCACCGCCGCGTAAGGGACTTCGTGGCACGGCGCCGGCCCCGGTTCGGCCCGCCCCTCTGGAAGGAGCCCGTCATGGACGGCTGGTACGTGGACGACCGCTGCACCAACTGCGATGTCGCCCGGCAGTTCGCGCCCGAGCTGATAGACGAGGCCGACGGGAAGTCGCGGATACTGCGCTCCCCGGTCGGCCGGGCGGAGACGCGGCGGTTCCACGCCGCCGCCTTCGCCTGCCCCACCCGTTCGATCCGCCCGGTCACCGGGCGCACGGACCAGGCCCTCGACCCGTTTCCGATGGCGCTGGACGACGGCGTACTCATCTGCGGCCACAACTCGCGCCACACCGCCGGCGCCAACTCCTACCTCTTACCGCGGCCCTCCGGCGCGGTGATGATGATCGACACGCCCCGCTGGAGCCCCCAACTCGCCCGACGGTACGAGGAATTGGGACCGGTGACCGACGTTCTGCTCACTCACCGGGACCACGCGGCCCACGGCCGTAGGTACGCGGACCACTTCGGGGCCCGCCTGTGGATCCACGAGGGAGACATCGAGGCGGCCCCGGACGCCGACCAGGTGATCCGGGGCCTCGATCCCATGGAGGTGGGCGAGGGGGTCACGGTCCACCCACTGCCCGGCCACACCCGGGGAAGCGTGCTCTACCTCGCGGACGACCGGTACTGCTTCAGCGGCGACAGCTTCTACTGGTCACGCGCCACGCAGGACCTGGCGGTGGCGGACAGTGTGACCTGGTACTCCATCGAGGAACTGGCCGCCTCGCTGGCCAGGACGGCCGAACGGCTCCGCTTCGAGTGGGTCCTGCCCGGCCACGGGGACCGCCGCCATCGCCCCGCGGACGAGATGTCCCGCCGACTGCGCGCCCTGACGGAACGCACCCGGCTGCTCAGGCCCCGTCCGGTCGACTTCACCGCCGTACGGTGGTGAGGGGCGGGCCCCCGGCCGCCTCCGGCCCCCCAAGTGCCGTGCGGAAGCCGCCGGTTGGGAGCCGGCGGCCAGGGGGCCGGGTGCCGCGTCGGCCTACCGGTGGGCGCCGTGGACGGCTTCGGGGTCGGTCGGCGAGAGGGGCTTGGTGGCGGCCTTTCCGGCGAAGGCGGGGGCAGGGGTCACATAGACGGGGTCCGGAGCGGCCTCGGGGGCGCAGGTCTTGGCGATGCGGCCGCGGCCCGTGGGCAGGCTGCCGTCGCGGAGGTAGTCGGTGAAGGTGTCGTCCAGACAGGCGTTGCCGTGGAAGAGGATCTCGTGGAAGCTGCCGCCGTTCTGGACGACCAGCTTCGAACCCGGCAGCGCGTCATGCATGGCGAGGCCGCCCTCGTACGGGGTGGCGGCGTCCTCGGTGGCCTGGAAGAGCAGCACGGGCGGCAGACCCTTGCCGGTGATCTTCATACGGCCCGCGGTGTTGCCCTGGTGGGGCCAGAACATACAGGCCGCGTTGAACCACATGTTGTTGTACGTGTAGAAGGGCGCCGAGGCGTTGACCTTGGCCTGGTCCTTCTTCCAGAACTCCCAGTCCCGGGGCCAGGCGTTCTCCGTGCACTGCGCCGCGTTGTACGCGGGGAAGGTGCCGTCGTCGGCGCCCGGCGCCGCGTACCGGTTGTAGGCGATGTTCAGGGGCTGGGTGTCGTGGTGGGTGACATAGGCGGAGAGCACGGTCGCCATCCTGGGCCAGCGCAGGAAGTTGTACCCGCCCCCGTAGAAGGTGTCCTCGAATTCGGCGGGGCCGATCTTGCCGGCGGCCGGGGCGGCATCGACCGGGTGGGTCCGCAGGTCCGCCTCGACCTGCTGGTACGCCTTTTCGACCGCGGCGCCGTCCGTGCCCAGGTGGTACACCGAGTCGGCCCTGGCCGCCCAGTCGGCGAAGGCGTCGAAGCGGCGCTGGTGCTCCTTGTCCTGGAGCACGTTGTGGTCGTACCAGGTGATGGTGGGGCCGACGATGCTGTCCAGGACCATCCGGCGAACGCGCGAGGGGAACAGCTGGCCGTAGGTGGAGCCCAGTGAGGTGCCCCAGGAGCCGCCATAGAAATTGATCTTCGGGGCGCCGAGTGCGCGTCGGATGCTGTCCATGTCGCGGGCGTTGTCGACGGTGGTCATGTGGGGCATCAGCCAGGACCAGTCGGCCGCACAGTCCGCCGCGTATCCGGCGGCCTTCGCCAGCCATGCCTTCGAAGTGCCCTGGCTCACCTGGTAGTCGGGCCGGGGGCCGTCGAAGTAGTGCGCGTCGCACAGGACATGGGGCTCGCTCGCGTTGGTGCCGCGCGGGTCGAAACCGATCCAGTCGTAGGTCGCGGCGACGTCCTTGGGGATCTGCCCGGCGATGTACGCGGGCATCCAGAGCCCGGAGTCGCCCGGGCCGCCGGGGTTGAGCAGGATCGGCCCCTGCTGCTCGCTTTTGGGTGCGGTGGCCGGGAGCCGGTTCACCTTGATCTTGATCTTCCGGCCGTGCGGGTCGGCGTAGTCCACCGGCACATCGAGCATCGCGCACTGCAACGCGGGGGTGGCGGTGTCGCCGCACGAGTTCCAGTCGAGCTTGCCCTGTCCGGTGTCCTGGGCGGCGGAGGTGTCGGGTGAGGCGCTGGCGGCGGTCGTTCCGGTGAGGGCTGCGACGGCCGTGACGGCCGAGAGCAGGGCGATGACTTTTCTCATGCAGTGCATGATGTGATATGTGAAATTTTACAGCTAGGGAACTGACGGGTCGTTATCAAGCTGTTACAGCAGGGGAGTTGGGGTGCCCGGTGGGGTGGTGGCTCCGAGCCGGGTCCGGCGACTCAGTGGCCCAGCTGCTGCCGGCAGGCGCGTACGACCGACGGGTCGAAGCCGGTTCCCTTGGCCCACGTGCACACCATCCCGGGGTCGTAGTGGGGGTGGGGGGCACGGGCTCGGGGGTGGCGCGGTGCGGGTTCGGGGTGCGGGGCACCGGCCCGGGCGTGACCGGGGGAGTGGGGCGCGGGGGCGGGAGCCGCGGCTTCGGGTTCCCGGTGGGTGCGTACGGTTCGCTCGGCGGCCCGGGCGCCGACGGGCTCGTGCGGGGCTGTCGCGGGGTCGTTCGCAGGGGCCAGGGTCTCGCGTGCGAGGGGCTCCGCCGGGTCGGGGGCCACCGTGACGATGCGGCGCGCGTCGGGCTCGACCCCGCTTCCCGGCGGCGCGGTCCCGGGCGCGACGGTGACACAGCCCGAGGCGAGCAGCCCCGCGCACATCACCCACAACAGGCGGTCCCAGCGCATCAGCACCCCTTGCTCACGGTCTCCCATGTCGAAGGATCTTCGTAGCGGGGCCGCCCCGCCGAAGTCGAGCTGAGGGGAGGCCGCTTCACGCGTGAGGGTGGAAACGGTGATCATCGCACCGGAATGCGACGGGCGCGGTGGCGGCGCGTTCACCCGGGCGGCGTAACTTCCCGGCGCACGCCGACAGCGGGTCTGGCCGTACGTGGACTGGGGAGTGAGCCGTCGTACAGGAGTGATTCGGGTCGCAGGCGCGGGTGGGGTGTGGCGGGGTGGGAGGGAGAGTCACGGCTCCGTGTCCGGATGCCGTTTCGTCCCTAGCCTTCCCCACAGGTCAGGAGTGATCCGCATGAACACCGGTGACATGTTCAACCGCCCCGAGGGTCTGAAGGGCCTCGTGGCCTACGACCCCGATGGAGAGAAGATCGGCGGTGTCGAACAGGTCTACCTGGACGATGCCTCGGGCCGCCCGGAGTGGGTCACGGTCAAGACGGGGCTGTTCGGCACCAAGGAGTCCTTCGTCCCGCTGGCGGGCGCCCGTCGTGACGGCGACGCCCTGCACGTCGGGTACGCCAAGAGCATGGTGAAGGACGCGCCGCGTCTGGACGCCGAGGAGCACCTCGACGTCGACCAGGAGCGCGAGCTGTACCGGCACTACGGCGTCGACGGCCACACCACGGCCAGCCCGGGCCCGGGCGGAGCCGCCGGAAGCGTCGACGTGCCCGGCAACGCCACCGGCACCGACGTCCACGCCCGGTACGGCAGGGACGAGGACGCCCTCGTGCGCTCCGAGGAGCGGCTGCGCGTCGGCACGGAGAACCAGGAAGTGGGCCGGGCGCGGCTGCGCAAGGTCGTCGTCACGGAGGACGTGACCACGACCGTCCCGGTCAGCCACGAAGAGGTACGGGTGGTGCGTGAGCCCATCCGCGAGGGCGACCGCGCCCGTGCCGACATCGGCGAGGCGGAGTCCGAGGTGACGCTCCACGCCGAGCGCCCGGTCGTGCGCAAGGAAGCCGTTCCGGTCGAACGGGTCCGCCTGGAGACGGAGAAGGTCACCGAGCAGCGCGAGGTGTCCGACACCGTCCGCAAGGAGCAGATCCAGTACGACGACGAGACCGGCAAGGGCGAGCGCCGGCGCGGCGACGGCCGCGGCGACAGGCGCCGCTGAACCGGCTGCCACCGCTGAACGCACTCTCCCGCCGCCCCATGAGCAGGGGCGGCGGGAGAGTGCGTTTCCGGGCCGGAGGTGGGGAGCCGGAGCGACCGCTCAGCGCCGGTGGCGGTTGTGGTGGGGGTGGTGCCAGGTGAGAGCGACGGCGAGGGCGACGGGCACGAGGATGAGCGTCGTGAACATCATGAAAGACGCGTGCCCGTGAGGCGGCGGGCTACACGCCGTGTCACCCGTGAGGGCCCCCGGGCTGCTGCAACTGCTTCCTCGCGTACGCCTCGCGAACGCACGAACGCCGCTGCCCGCGCACGAGCGAGGGGGCGGCCGCCCGGCACTCGGGCGGCCACCCCCTCGCTCGTCATGGGGTGATCAGGCGGGCCTGCCGCCGAAGGGGGCGCCGGTGCCGTAGTAGGTGCCGAGTTCCTCGTTGTAGCCCGCGTTGTTGAGGTGCTCGTCCCGGATGAACTCGGGGGCGTTCTTGATCTGGTCCTTGGTGCGGTCCACGTAGATCTTCTGCTCGTCCGCGTCGATCCGCTCGACCGTACCGGCGGGCAGGAGGACTTCCTTGCCGAAGATCCAGGGGCCGGTGTCGACCACGATGTAGGCGGAGCCGGCCTCGTCCGAATGCTTGTCGACCTTGCCGATGGATCCGTCCGTCGCCTCGACCTTGTAACCCGTCAGATCGACGTCGGCCAGACGGCCGGAGTTCTCGCGGTAGCCCCACATGTTGTCGGACATGAAAACAACTCCTCAGGTCAACTGTGCCAGTTCTGATAGGGAGGCCGCTTTTCTCGTATCCCGTTGGCCGCAGGATGTGAGAGATGCGGTTCCGCTGAAAGGGCGTGTGCCCTCAAAGGGTTGTCCCACACCCCCAGGGGCGGGAACAAAAAGAAAGCGGGGCCCACCCTGAACAGGGCAGACCCCACACTTCGGCCGGGGTGACGGAGGGCCCGTCTACCAGCGATACCAGCGGCCGCTACCACCCTTCGGGCGGGCCACGAACCCGATCAGCCAGATCACCAGAACCGCGATCGCGACCCACCAAAGGATCTTGAGCGCGAATCCGGCACCGAACAGAATCAGGGCGAGCAGAAGAACGAGAAGCAGGGGAACCATAGTTATCAACCTCCAGGGATTCATCTGCCCCGAGCCGGGCGAGGTATGCGCTGCGCTTTACGTGTTTTATCGGTGCCGGTGGGAACCCGGTCGATTCCCGGACGCTGGAAGGCAGGCGATTTTGGCGGGGTTCATCTTCACGCCGCGATCTGGTGCGTGGGCTCGTGCAGAGCCTGTGCGCGAATGCGGGCGCAGGTGCGCGTGATGAGGCGGGACACATGCATCTGGGAGAGGCCGAGTTCTTCCGCGATGGCATTCTGCGTCTTGTCCTGGAAGAACCGCATATAGAGAATGCGGCTCTCGCGTTCGGGCAGGGCCTGGAGAGCGGGCTTTACGGCCTCGCGCGCCTCGATGGTGTCGTAGCCGTGGTCGGTGGTGCCGAGGGTGTCGGCGAGGTTGCGACCGTCGTCACCGGGCGCGGACTGGAGCTCCGCGTCGAGAGAGAGCGCGGCATAGGAGTTGAGAGCCTCAAGACCGTCGTGGACGTCGTCCTCGCTCAGGCCGCACTCCACGGCGAGCTGGGCCAGGGTGGGCTCGCCGGCCTGGCAGGCCTGGAGCTCGCGGCGCGCGACGCGGACCCGGTTACGGAGCTCCTGGACGCGGCGCGGAACGTGCATGGCCCACGCGTGGTCGCGGAAGTGCCGCTTGATCTCGCCGTTGATCGTCGGAATCGCGAACGCCTCGAAGGCCCCGCGCGCCACCTCGTACCGGTCGATCGCCTTGACCAGACCGAGGGCGGCGACCTGACGCAGGTCGTCGCTGTCTTCGCCACGGTTGCGGAACTTGCCCGCCAGGCGCTGCGACATCGGCAGCCACGCCTGCACCAACTGGCCGCGCAGCACCTCGCGTTCGGGTCCCTCGGGCAGTTCCCGCAGGCGCTCGAAGGCGTCGGCCGTGTCGGGCGCGTCCGCATGGGAGCGGACGATGTTCGTGGATGCGGGAGTGGCCATGGTGTTGCTCCTAGGGCCGCGTGGTCGGGGGATTGACCACGGAAGCCCTGCACCTTGTGTGGACAGAGCACACCTACGGTGGGACTTCCGCAGACGTGCCTCCGGTCCGAAGCACAACCCGCGCTTGCCCCCGAACCTCGGCACTAAACAACCCGGATGAGTGATCCTCGGGCCCGACTGGAGCGACTCGGTCCGACGCCACGGGAGGCATGCGAAGAGGCCCGGATCCAGTGCTGGATCCGGGCCTCTGCGTTCAGTAGCGGGGACAGGATTTGAACCTGCGACCTCTGGGTTATGAGCCCAGCGAGCTACCGAGCTGCTCCACCCCGCGTCGGTGAACACCACCCTACGCCATTCCTGGGTGGCTTCCCGCCACACGGTCGATGAACCAGCCGTACGTCACGCCCCGACGTGGACCACATCGTCCGTCCTGTCGCGCCCCGAGAAATCGGGCCGCCGGGCTCAGCCCGTCGGTTCGTCCGGCACGGGGTGGTCCGGCCGCTTGCTGCCGGAGTGCGGGGCTCCTCGACGGCCCGTGCCCGCCTCATCGGTGTCCGGGATCCCGGGATCGGGGCGGTCGCCGCCGTCCGCACGGCGCGGGGAGCCGTCCGCCGCCTCCCAGGGGTCCTCGTCCGAATCGGCACCGGCCTGTTGATCGGGCAGATCCCTCGGTATCGGCTCGGGCACGGGCGCTCCGGCGTCTCCGGGGCCTTCGGGCCTGCGGTCGCTCACGATGGGTACTCCCTTTCCCTCGGTGCCTCGTTGCGCACCGCCTACCCCGGCCGCCGCGGCTGATTCCGCCTCGACGATCGGGCGCCGGCGGAAGGGACCGCGCGGGCCCAGGCCGCCACCTCCTACCCTCGGCCGCATGGAAGACATCTGGCATCTTCTGGAGTGCGTCCACGCTCCCGTCTACTTCGCGCCGGAAACGGGCCCCGCCTATGCCGCGGCCGGGGCAGGACTCAAGGGTTTCTGGACGGGGTACGTCGCCTCGCGCGCGGCGGCGCTCGGTGCGGCCGCGCCGGAGGTGGTGACGGCCGCCTTCTACAACTTCGCCCCGGTGCGCATCGCCCGCGCGCTTCCCGGCGCTTGGCACCGCTGTCCGCCCGCGACCGTCCTGGCGGCCCGGCTCGATGTGGCCGACCGGTGTCTGCGCCGGCTGTTGGGAGAGCTCGTCGACAGTGCGGAGACGGCCGAGGCCGCCGAGCTCGGACAGCGCGCGGTACGTGAACTACCCACCTCCGGAAGGGTGTTGTTCGCCGCGCACGCCGCGGTGCCGATGCCCGAGGAGCCCCACCTCGCCCTTTGGTGGGCGGCCACCGCGCTGCGCGAATTCCGCGGCGACGGACATGTGGCGGCCCTGCTGACGGCCGGGATCGACGGCTGTGAGGCGAATGTGATCAGTGTGGCGTGGGGCCTCGCCCCGCCGGAACAGCGCCTCAACCGCGGCTGGAGCGAGGCGGAGTGGCAGGCCGCGGGACAGCGCCTGCGCGCACGAGGCATCCTCGCGGCCGACGGTACGCCGACGGCCCGAGGGCGCGGGGAGCGGGCGGCGATCGAGGCCGCCACGGACCGCCTGGCCGGGCCTCTCGTGGAGGTACTGGGCCCGCACGGCAGGGACAGGCTCACCGCATGCCTCGACCCGCTCGCACGGCGCATCGTCGAAGGGGGAGGCGTGCCGTTTCCCAACGCGATGGGGCTCCCGCCGCTGCGGCCCGGGTAGGTGGCCGGGGATGTCACGGCGCGCGCCGCTCCTCGCGGCCCTCGGGCGGGCGCGCTGCCCGCCCGGTGCGTCTGGACTCAGGGCCGGCGCAGGGTGACGAGCAGGGCGGTGGTGATGGCGGCGAGGGCCACACAGAGCAGAAGCATCCGGGCCCAGTTCGCGAGCACGTCGACCGTGGGGGCCGGTTCGGGCTCGGCCGGTGCGTGGTCGTCCTCGGTGGTGCGCAGCAGGTCGCACAGCACGCACTGGTCGGTCGGGCGCGTGAGGAGCGGTGTATCGAGCCAGTAGGCGTCGGAAAGGGAAGCGAAGGGCACGGGGGTGCGGCCGTGGGCGCCGGGAGAGGTCACGCCCGTTCAACGGTGCCGGCGGCCCTGCGGGCACGAGAGTTGACCGAGACGCTTCGGTGAGCCGTAGGTTTCCCGCCACGATCGGAGACTGATGAGAAGGGCAACGGAGCACGCCCGGTGGGGAGTTGGCGCCTCGCGGGGGAGCGGCCGTGGCGATGAGTCGGGCACCGGAGGGCGGGCCGCCGTGGCGGGAGGAAGCGTTCCGCGCGGCCCGGCGCGTGCCCGGGCGCGCGGATCCGCCTGGTGGAAGCCGGGGCGCTTCGGCAGACTTGGGGGGTGCGCGGGGCACGGGGCGGGCGGGGGAGAGCACGGTGGCAGAGTTGCGAAGCGGAGTGGTGCGCGGGGTGGTCATGGGGGGTAAGGCGCGGCCGAATGACCGCGCCTCCATCCGGCGCACCAACCTCGGTCTGGTGCTGCGGCTCCTGCGCGACACCGGCCCGCGCTCGCGCGCACAGATCGCGGGGGACACCGGCCTGCCCCGCCCGACCGTCACCAATCTCGTCGCCGAACTCGTCGAACTCCGTCTCGTGCGCGAGGGGAACTCGCAGCGCGAGGGCGCGGTGGGACGGCCGGGCGTGAGCGTCGAGATCGACGGGCGAGCGGTCTGCGGCCTGGGTCTTGAGATCAACGCCGATTACGTCAGCGCCATCGCGCAGTCCCTGGGCGGTGACCACGTCTTCGGGCGCCGGATCCCCCTCGACGTCCGGGCGGCCGGGCCGGACGCGGTGCTGGACACGACGGCGGAGTTGATCCGCGAGGCCGATGCCGCCGTCACCGCCGCCGGCGCGCGTCTGGTGGGCGCGGCCCTGGGCGCGCCCGGCAACGTGGACATCGCCACCGGTCACGTCGTCTACGCCCCGAACATCGGCTGGCGCGGTGTCGCGGCGCTGACCGAACTGCGGCGCCGTCTGGGACGCGACGCGCCCGCGCTCCACCTGGAGAACGACGCGAAGCTGGCGGCCATCGCCGAGTACGTGATCGCCTCCGCCGCCGACATCCACGACCTCATCTCCCTCACGGGCGAGACCGGTGTCGGCGGCGGCATCATCAGCGGCGGCAGGCTGCTGCGCGGAGCCCGGGGTTTCGCCGGCGAGATCGGCCATATGCAGCTCGCCCCCGGCGGCCGGCTCTGCAACTGCGGGCGACGCGGCTGCTGGGAGACCCTGGTCGGCCTCGGCGCCCTGCTGCGCCACGCCGCCGACCCGGACGACCCCGTGCACGACGCGTCCCTCGACATCGCCACCCGGCTCGGCGCCCTGCGCGCACGCGCCGAGGCCGGTGACGCCCGCACGCTGGGCGCGCTCGACCGCCTCGCCGACGACCTCAGCCTCGGGATCGCGCTCCTGGTCGATGTGCTCAACCCCCGTGCGGTCGTGCTCGGTGGCTACTTCCCGGTCTTCGCCGACCACGTCCTGGACCGGGTACGCGAAGGCGTCGCGCGACGCGTCATGGCCCCCGACTCGGGCGGTTGCGAGATCCTCCCCTCCACACTGGGCCTGGGAGCCCCGGCCCGTGGCGGGGCCCAACTCGCCCTCGACCCCGTCTACGAGGACCCGAGCGGCACCGCCACCTGACGCTCCCGGTGCGGCGCCCGCCTCATGGCCCGTACGCCTGGAGCGACCAGAGTGAATAGCCGTAGCCCGTCCCGCGCTTGGTGCCGTAGACGCGCAGATAGCGTCCGTGGCCGGACAGGCCGGTGAGGTCGTCCACGCCTCCGTCGCCGGCTGCCGTGGTGCGCAGCGTGGTCCAGGACCGCGCGTCGTCGGAGATCTGCACCTGATAGGCCATGCCGTACGCGGCCTCCCAGGTGAGCTTCACCTCCGCGACCGCCCGGTCGGCCCCGAGGTCGACCTGGATCCACTGCGGGTCGGAGAACTGGCTGGACCAGCGCGTGGCCCCGTCCCCGTCGACCGCGGCGCCCGCCGGGGTGGCGGCGGACTGGATGCTCGACGCGGTCGTGGGCCGGTTCAGGGCCAGGTCGTCGTGAGCGGCGGCGACCAGAGTCAGCAGCTGGCCCGCCGAAGGCCGGGTGTCGCCCTGGGTGCCGGGGTTGTCCCAGTCGCGCACCGGCGCGGTGCTCACGGGCCGAGCCCCCGACCCCAGGCTGAGGACCAGACCGCTGTAGCGGTTGATCAGCCGGTACGCGCCCGTGCGAACGGAGGGGCCGGCGGCGTCCGGCGCGCGCACCACCGGTTGCAGGGACCACTGCTGGGCGACCGCCGGTTTCGCGGCGGACCGCGTCAGCGTGACGCCCGCCCCCCAGGCGCGCCCCGCGTCGCCCGATCCGACCGAAAGCCCTTGCCCCGAGGCCGCGTTGGTGACCGTGTAGAAGCCGTCACCGGTGGCGTCGAACCGCCAGCGCTGAGCGGGGGCGGAAGCGTCCGGGGCGGCCGTCCCCAGACCGGAACCGCTCTGCGCCAGGTATTGGCCGCTGCCCGCGCCGATCTGGTAGGAGGCGCCCGGCACCACGGGGGCCGGAAGGTCCGACGCGGCGTTGGGCGTGAGGGTGATGTTCGCGTACTCGCTCGTGTAGGTCGAGCAGTAGAAGGCGCAGTACGAGCGGAACGTCTTGCCGACGACGGTGGATCCGGTCAGGTTGGCCGGGTCGAGCATCCAGCGGTACCAGGCCGCGTTCGGCTGGTTGGCGACCAGACCCATGTCGGTCCACTTCTGGGTGGCCAGGTCGTCGGTGACGTAGAAGTGCAGCGGCGTCCTGGTGTCCGTGGCCTGCGCGATGTTGTTCTGCGGGGTACCGATGTACTTGCCGAGGTATGCGCTCCAGGCGACGTTCATCACCGCGAGCTGGGAGTGGTCCGGCATGGCGCCGCGGGCCACCTGGTCGGCGACGGTCCCCGTGCTGTCCGGCCGGTAGTCCTCGCCGGGCGCGAGGTAGCCGGAGCCGAGCCCCTCCGACGGGATGATGTCGCTCTCGGCGCCGCCGACACCCGGCGACCGCCACGCGCCGTCGTACCACTTGGTCCAGGACGAGGACGCCATCTTCCGCGACATGGGGGCCCGCGCGACGTGCTGGAGCCAGATGGTGCCGCCGCCGGACTTGTCCAGGACGCGCGTGGCGTAGAAGACGTAGAAGTAGCCGGAGGCGTGGTCGACGAAGAGCCGCTGGTCGCCGTCGCCGTAGTAGTACGTCTCGTTAGGGAAGGCCGTGGTGTCGGCGCGTGCGGTGCTGAAGGGCGAGGTGATCGCATGGCCCTGGATCGACCAGGTCGCCCCCCGGTCCTTGGAGAGCGCATAGTCGATCGCGTCGTAGTGCAGGCCGTCGCCGAAGGGCTGCGGGGTGAACTCGTTGTGCACCAGGCCGTACCACCAGCCGGTGTCGGGATCGACCCACACTCCGCTCAGATCACAGAAGTTACGCTGCGAATACCCGGAGGAAGCGGGAGCATTGGTGGCGGTGCGGCCGGTGGGGCTGTTGTTGCACCGCCATGTGGTGTCGGCGTTGCTGTCCGCCGGGTTGGCGGGGTCGGAGGCGTTGCTGACCGGAGCGAGTGCGACGTCGTCGAAGTTCGGACCGGTGAAGAAGTTCCACTGCCTGCTGTCCTTGGTGCCGTACAGGGCGTGGGACTGCTGGTAGTAGAACTGCCCGTCGCGGTCCGTGAACGGGACGGCGGGGATGTCGTCGGGGTTGTCGAACTCGGTCGCCGCCCCCGCCGACAGGCTGTACCGAGCGGCCGGCGCGCCCGGGGCGCTCCACTGTTGCGACGCCTTGGACGGGTCGCAGGACGCGAGCCCGACCCGGGCGGCCGACGCGGCCGGACCCTGTACGGCGACACACTTGCCCGACTTGACGCTGTACATGGTCTTGTCCGGAAGGTACTTGAACCTCTGCTGCGGAGCCCCGGCCGCACAGTCGTACAACTGGACCAGGGATCCGGTGGCGTTGGAGGCGTCCGTGATGTCCAGACACTTGCCGAGCACCGTCACCGTGCCGTCGTCGCGCCAGGTGAATTGCTGGGCGGCGGTGCCGTTGCAGCCGTAGAGGCGGATGGGATTCCCGTTGCCGGTCGCCGCGTCGGCGTCGTCCAGACACCAGCCGCCGACCGTGATCACGCCGGTTCCGGCGACCGCCCCCGCACCGCTCGTGGTGCCCGCCCCGCCCGCCGGAGCGGCTGTCGCGGATGCCGGAGGCAGCCCCACGAACGCCAGGCCCATGACGGCGCTCACCCCGATGCGCCGGCCCCGCGAGCCCCAGCGTGATCCCCACCGTCTCATGGCCGTCACCCTCCTCCATTATTTTGATTAGCATCAGAACTAATTGACCGTCTCGTCAACCCCCTTGCACAGCAGGGTTGTTCGGCCCCCCGGCCCGGTGCGTGCTTCGCCGGGTCGGGGGAGTCCCTGGGGTCACCCCGGATCGTTCCGGATGCCCTGTTCGACGCCGCCGCCACTACGTTGTCGACCGCGTCTCTGTCGACCGCCTCCATCACACCGAACAGCCCGGGGAGCCATGATGCCGACGACCGCCACCACCGTCCGGGCGGCGCCCGCCCCGCTCAGACACCAGGAGCGCAGGGTGCTCCAGGGGGTCGGCTGCGGGCTGCGGGACGACGAGATCGCCGCCGAACTCGCCATCCCCGAGGGCGCGGTGGCCGGGCATCTCGCGCGCGTTCTGGCCAAGCTCGGGCTGCGCGACCGGGCGGCCGCCGTCGTGCACGCCTTCGACTGCGGTCTTGTGGTTCCCGGCCGGGGGCCGCGGGCCCGGGCGCAGAGCGCGGCGCCGAGCGTCGCCGCCGGCCGCGCGGAAGGGCCGGGCGTGCGGATCTCCGTGCTCGGCCCGTTGCGGGCATGGCAGGACGGGCGTCCTCTCAACCTGGGGCACCTCCGCCAGCAGGCGGTCCTGGCGGCGCTCGCGCTGGGCGAGGGGCGGACCGTCAGCCGGCACGAACTGCTCGACGGGGTGTGGGGGACGGAGCCCCCGCTCACGAACGTCGTGCCCGTGTACATCTACCGGCTGCGCAAGACCCTGCGCATCGGGGACGGCGCGGACTCGGTGATCGAGCATGATCGGTGCGGCTACCGACTGACGCCCGGCGCGGTCGATGTGGACGTGGTGCGCATGGAACGCCTGGCCGCCGAGGCCGCGAGGGCCGATCGGGCGGGCGAGGTGCCCGAGGCGATCCGGCTGTGCTCCCAAGCCCTGGATCTGTTCGGCGGGGAGCTGCTCGCCGGCCTGCCCGGGCCGTTCGCGGAGCTGGAACGGCTGCGGCTCACCGAGCGCAGGACGGCCCTCGTGCAGCGGAAGCTGGAGTGGCAGCTGCGCTGGGGTCAACTCGGGGAATCCATTGCCGAGTTGTTCGCCCTGGCCGCGGCCCACCCCCTGAACGAACAGGTGGCCGCGATGCTGATGCGCGCGCTCTGCCTGACCGGTCGGCAGGCCGACGCGGTGGCCGTGTTCGACCGCACACGCGGTCACCTGGCGGACGAGCTGGGTGTCCCCCCGAGCCGGGCGCTGCGACGCACGTACCAGATGATCCTGCGCGGGGACGACGCCGGTCCCGGCCCCGCCGCCGTCCGGAACACCACGGCGCGCGGCCCCCGGCGGGGACGGTAGGGCGACGGAGAAGGCAGGCCACGTGGCTCTGACGGGCCGCGCGGCGCGGGCTCGGCGTCGTCCTTGTCGACCCCGAGGCGGGGGGCGGGGCCGCCCACCCGACGGGCGCCCCCGGCATCAGCCACTCCATCGCGATTTCATCGGCTCTTCCTAGCGTGTCCGCGTTCGGACAAGGGTCTGGACGGCAGGGGAAGGACGGGCTCGATGGCGCGGAGGAGATTCAGAGCGAGGCTGCCGATGGCGGTCATGGCCGTGGCGGCGGTGATCAGCACGATGACGGCCGCGGGGGCATCCGGCTCCCCATCGGATGCCGGGGCACCCGGCGTCGCACCGGCCGCCGGAGCCGGGCCGGACAAGCCGACGATCCGCTACACCGAATACGGGATCCCGCACATCATCGCCTCGAACTGGGAGGGCCTGGGCACGGGCTACGGGTACGCCGTGGCCAAGGACAACATCTGCACCCTGGCCGACACCTATCTCATGGTCAACGCCCAGAGATCCCGCTACCTGGGTGCCGACGGCAAGGCGAGTCCCGGCGAGAACCAGAGCACCACCAATCTCAACAGCGACCTGTACTTCCAGCGGATCAACGACAACCGCGTGGTGGAGCGGCTGCTCGACCAGCCCGCCCCCAACGGACCGGAGCCGCAGGTCAAGGAGGCCATTCGCGGCTATGTCCAGGGATACAACCGGTACTTGGCCGAGACGGGCGTGAACAACATCACCGACCCGGCCTGCCGCGGCGCGGCCTGGGTGCGGCCGATCACGGAGCTCGACGTCTACCGGCACGCCCACGCCGAGATCATCATGGGCAGCGCCGACCCCCTGCTTGAGGGCGAGGTCAACGCCCAGCCCCCGGGAGCGAGTTCGGCGGCCCCGAAGGTGTCGCGGAGCACATCGAAAGCGCCCGCCTCCGGGGCCTCTGTCCCGCCGGAGGAGACCGCGAACAAGATCCGTGAGGCGATGGCCGTCAGCCGCCAGCAGAGCATGGGCAGCAACGCCTTGGCGGTGGGGTCGCAGGGGGTGTCCGGCGGCACCGGCATGCTGCTGGCCAACCCGCACTTCCCCTGGCAGGGCAAGAACCGCATGTGGCAGAGCCAGCTCACGATCCCGGGAGTGGCCAATGTGTCCGGGGCCAGCCTGCTCGGGTTCCCGGCGATCAACATCGGGCACAACGACGACGTCGCCTGGAGCCACACCATCGCCACGGTCGCCCCGTTCGGCCTGTTCGACGTGCAGGTGGATCCGCTGAACCCCACCAACTACCTGGTGGACGGCGCCTGGCAGAAGATGACGTCGCAGCAGGTCGCCGTCGACGTACGGAACGCGGACGGCTCCCTCGGCAAGGTCACCAGAACGCTGTGGGCCACGCGCTACGGCCCGATCACCACCTCCATCCAGGGGCAGCCGCTGCCGTGGGTGGTCAGCGCGCACGCGGTGCGCGACGTGAACATGGACAACCTGCGGGCGCTGAACACCTGGTTCCACCTCGACCAGGCCACCGACGTCCACGACGTGGTGAACACCCTGGAGACCACGGAAGGCGTCCCGTTCTTCAACACGGTCGCCACCGACCGCAAGGGCAACGCCCTGTACGCGGACATCCAGGCCACGCCCAACATCACCGACGAACACGCGGCGTCGTGCCTCACCCTGACCGGGAAGCTGCTGTTCAGTCAGCAACTACGGTTGCCGAACGTGCCGCCGATCTCCATCTTCGACGGCAAGCGCAGTGCGTGCGACTGGCCCGACGACCCGAACGCGGTCGCGCCGGGGCTCCTGGACCCGCACAAGCAACCACGCCTGATCCGTTCCGACTTCGTGGGCAACGCCAACGACAGCGCGTGGCTGGCCAACCCCGAGCAGCCGTTGTCCTTTCCCCGGGTGATGGGTGACACGGCGGCCCCCCGGTCGCTGCGTACGCAGGAGCTGATCCTGACCGCACAGAACCGGATCGATGGAACCGACGGGCTGCCCGGCCGAGGCTTCACTCCGGAGAGCATGCGGCAGTTGCTCTTCGCCGACAACAGCAGAGCCGCCGATCTCGCCCTCAACGCGACGGTGTCGATGTGCCAGAGCGCACCCTTCGGCTTGATCCTGGTGGACGGCAACCTCGTGAACGTCAGCGAGGCATGTCCGATCCTGGCGGCCTGGAAGGACCACAACTACACGGCGGACAGCCGGGGTTCCTCGCTGTTCGAGACGTACTGGGCCCTGCTGGTCGGCAGGGACGCCATCGAGAAGCTGCCGTGGCGAGTCCCCTTCGACCCCAAGGACCCGGTCCACACGCCGAATTCCCTGGACTCGGGAAGCTCCGCCGTGCGCGACGCGTTCGGCCGGGCGGTGATCGCGCTGCGCAAGGCGGGCGTCCCGCTCAACGCGCGTCTGGCAGACGTCCAGAAGGTCATCCGCAACGGTGAGCAGATCCCGATCCACGGCTCGATCAGCGAGCTGGGCGTGCTCAACGTGGTCACTCCCGGCATGGTGGACGGCAAGCCGGACATCGTCTTCGGCTCCAGTTTCGTCCAGCAGGTCAAGTTCACCGCCGACGGTCCGCCGCAGGCATCATCGGTCCTCGCCTACTCCCAGTCCGCCAACTCCAATTCGCCCCACTACGCCGATCAGACCAGACTGTTCTCGGCCGGCCAGTGGGTGAGCGAGCGGTTCACCGAGGACCAGATCTCCGTCTCGCCGGCGCTGGAGGTCAAGGTGCTGGACTGAGAACGACGGGCGGCCACGCCGGGCCCCGAGCACGGGCCCCCGGCGTGCTGTTTCATCGGGATGTCATCGCGTCC
The DNA here is from genome assembly GCF_025399895.1 of Streptomyces sp. ASQP_92. GTDB lineage: Bacteria > Actinomycetota > Actinomycetes > Streptomycetales > Streptomycetaceae > Streptomyces. The sequence goes on from NZ_JAODUA010000015.1 coordinate 19,373, forward strand.
CGGTAGGTTCCGCGCCGCGCAACGACAAGGCTCATGAGGGGGCAACGCTGTGATGAAGAAATCGAGTCGATGGCGAATGATGGTGGCCCTGGCGGCCACCCTGGTGGGCATGGCCCTGCCGGCCGGTACGGCACAGGCGGCCGCCCCGGCGGGGCCGCCGCCGCTGTCGGACGGGTTCGGTCTGACCCAGGTCGACACGTCGGTCGGGAGTCCCACCACCTTCTACCTGACCGTGACCACGCCCGAGGTCGCGGGCAAGCACCACATCAAAATCATCCTGCCGAGCGGGTACTACGACGACCCGGCCAGGCGCTACCCGGTGCTGTACTTCCTGCACGGCTCTCCTGACGACCCCGTCCAGCAGAACTATCCGGCGTTCGGCACGACCAACTCGATGATCACGGTCATCCCGGACGGCGGCGCACGCGGCTGGTATGCCAACTGGCTCAACCAGCGCACCGCCGCCGGCGCCCAGAACTGGGAGAACTTCCACCTCAAGCAGGTGATCCCGTTCATCGACGCCAACCTGCGGACCATCCCCACCAAGAAGGCACGCGCCATCGCAGGCGTCTCCATGGGCGGGTTCGGAGCCCTGCACTACGCCCAGGACCGCCCCGACCTGTTCAACCAGACCGCGTCCCTGTCCGGCGACATCGACCTGTCGGTCGACTCGATGGATCTGCGACTGGCCATCGTCGCCTCGCTGATCGACGCCCAGGGCGCGATGTGCGGTTCGTCGTCCGGCGTCTGTGACCCCAACGTCGACCCGTACAAGCCGGGCGTGGACAGTGACGCGCTGTTCGGCTCGCCCTACCCGATCTTCAACGCCGACCGGGTGTGGAACGCGGTGGACCCGTCCCAGCACATGGACAAGCTCGCCAATGTGGGTGTCTCCATCTATGTGGGCAACGGACATGGCAACGTGACGGACCTGGAGTTCTGGCTCGAAGGCGCGTCGAAACACGTCAAGGACCGCATGGACGCCCTGGGGATGTCGTACCACTACGTCGACTACGGCGACGGCGCCGCCTGGGGTACGCAGTGCAACGGCGGCCACAACGGCGGCTGTTGGGACCAGGACCTCCGGGACCTGATCCCGAGGCTGGAAAGGGCCTTCGCCTCCTGACCGTCGTTCAGGGACGAGGGCGCATGTGGCTGTGGCCCATGTGCTGATGCCCCACACCGGACCGCCGCCCGCCGTCAGGCCTTCTCGTAGGTGAGACCTGACGGCGGGCGGCCATGTTGTCCCGCCGTGCGGCGTGTCTCAGCCGGCGACAAGCGCGCGCAGGGTCTCGACCCACCAGGCGAGCATGCGGTCACGGGCGTCCGCGTCCAGTCCGACGCTCCTGCGGAACTCGTCACCGAACAGGGGCTCCGTGGCAAGGGCCTGATGCGCGGCGGCCACGGCGAGCTGGACCGCCTCGCGGGTCGGGGCCGTGCGGGCGGTGGTCGCGCAGTTGGCCCGCGCCTGGGCGTGCAGCCGGTCGACGACCTCGTCGAGCAGCCCGCTTCCGGTGTCCCGCCACCCCAACTGGCGCAGTGCCAGGGCCAGTTCGGCGAAACCGCCGGCATAGAGCGCGGCCAGGACCCGGACGAGTTCGGCCGGGTCGGCCGCACCCTCGGTCCACCCCGCCAGGGCCGTGTGCAACTCGGACTTGAGGGTGGTTCCGCCGAAGCGCAACAGCGCCGACAGCAGCCGCTCGCGGGTTCCGAAGTGGTGGTTGACCGCGGCGTCGGACACCCCGACCTCGGCGGCCACGGCCCGCACCTGCACGGCCGCGGGACCGCCCGCGGCGAGCAGCTTGGCGGCCGCCTCCAGGATCTGTCGTTTCGCCTCGTCGGGTGTGCGTCGCACTCGGGTAGCCACTCACTCATCCTACCTTGACCCGTCAAGGTAGGTCCCTTACCTTGGATGCTCAAGGTAAGGGGGTGCCCCGATGGGTGGACGCGATACGGCCTGGCCGACGGCCGAGCTGGCAGCGACGCTGGGGGTGAGGGTCCGGGCGCCGGATCCGCCGGCCGAGTTCCTCTACAGCCGGTCGGGCCGCCGGCTGCACGGACTCGACTGGGGCGGGGCGGGCCCCGATGTCCTGCTGTTGCACGGGGGCGGACTGACCGCGCACACCTGGGATTTCGTCTGCCTGGGCCTGCGTGGGGAGGCCCGGCTCGTGGCTCTGGACCTGCGCGGCCACGGCGACAGCGACTGGTCCGACGACTATCGCATCGCCACGATGGCCGAGGACGTCATCGCCGCGGCCGACCACCTGGGCCTGGAACGGGTGAGCCTGGTCGGCATGTCCCTCGGAGGTGTGGTGGCCGCACATGTCGCCGACACCCACCCCGGCCGGGTCGAGCGGCTGGCGCTGATCGATGTCGCCCCCGGCGTGGACTTCGAGAGCACCGGACGCATGCGGGCCTTCATGAAGGGGCTGGGCCCGGTGGCCGAGCTCGGCGCGGTGGTGGACGCCGCGATGCTGCTCAACCCGAGGGCCGACCGGGCGAGCGTCGCCCACCGGATGAGCACGCTGTTCCGTCGTGCCCCAGACGGCGACTGGGTGCCGAAGGGCGATCCACGACCACCCGACTTCCCCGCGATCCTCACCGCCATCGAGCAACTCCCCACCCGGCTCGCCCGGGTGCCGGTGCTGCTCGTGCGCGGCGGACGCAGCAAAGTGCTTCCGCAGTCCACCGCGGAACGACTGGTCGAGCAGCTTCCGGACGGCGAACTCGTGGTGGTGCCGGACGCGGGACACAACGTGCAGGAGGACAACCCGGCCGCCCTGATCCCGCCGCTGCGCGCCTTTCTGACCCGCTGAGCGCGGCCCCGCATCCGGCGGCCGGGCCGGGGCGGGGTTCCTACGGGGTGTAGACGGCGTCACTCCCGTACAACTGCTGGGTGAAGGCCGAGACATATGTGTGCCGGTCGGCGCCGTCCAGGTTGTACGTGAGATACACGCCGTACCCTTCGCCGACCGTGCGCCTGGCGAGGGCGGCCGCGGTGCTCGACGAGGTCGCCGCGAAGTCGATGGCGGCCGGCGACACGGCGGACTTGGGCAGTGCGATGCCCGGGACGCCCCAGGTGCCGTAGTACGGATTCCAGGCGTAGTTGAACGCGGACGTTATGTTCACGCCGCCGTAGGACAGCCGCGATGCCGCGGGCCCGATGTTGTACAGGGAGATCAGCTTGCCGGGCATGCTCGCGCGCAGTGCGGACACCAGGTACACGAAGGAGCTGCTGTTGGGCTGCCCGGTGCCGTTGTTGCCGTACTCGGCGTACTCGTCGTCGAAGTCGATGCCGTCCAGGCCGTAGGTGTTCACAGCGTCCGAGAGCTGCTTGGCGAAGGCCGTGGCCGTGCTCTTGGAGGGGAAGTTGGCGAAGCCGGCGCCCTGATGGTTGCCGAGGACCGACAGCATCACCTTGATGCCCTTGGCCTGGAGCGGGCGGATCTGCGTCCGGGCGTTGTCGAGGACTCGCCGGACGTTGTCGTTGAAGTACAGGTACGCGGACTTCTTGGTCGTGTCGTAGTTGATGTTGGCGGCGAAGATGACGGCCACGTCGAACACGTTGCCGCCGCCGTTGGCCAGCTTGTACTTGCCGGCGTTGAGCATGCTGTTGCTGTTCACCTCGATGTAGGCCACCGAGGCCGGTCCCTTCTTGACGGGTGCCACGGCAGCGTGGGTGGATACCGTCGCCCCGCCCACCAGTGCCGCAGCCGCAAGGAGCGCGAGCGCGGTCGTCCGCACTCTGCTCCGACCGAAGATGCGCATGCTCATCAGCCTCCTGTCGCAAGGACTTGCCTCATGAACCGTTCGCAGGACCGACGGCGGACGCGTTCCGCACCCGCCGGATCTCGGCCAGACGGGAGCCTGCCACACGGACGCGGGCGCGGATAGGGCGCCTCCCTGCGGTGTGGAGGCGTCATCAAGGCGCTCCCCAACCCGCGGACGTGGCCTCGGCGGTGCCCGTGCGGTGTGCTGCCGAGCGTGGTTGGCCCCTGCCATGACCCCAGTTCACAGGCGCCTGTTGGACCATCCGCCGAGTGCGTCACGTGCCCGTGGTCGGGAACGCGCATTGAGCGCCGCGGAGTTGCGGGGTTGGATTGCCAGGCCTCCACCGCGGGGCCGCGCCGCGCGGGAACACCGAAGGCCACCGCGCTTCACACCACGAGCGGTGCGTGGCGGCATGCCGAGCGACAAGGAAGCGTATGACCCCCCTGCTCAAGGGCTGCACACCCTGGCCCGAGGAATTCGTCGACCGCTACTGGGCGGCCGGGCACTGGCGCGGCAATACGCTGGACAACCTGCTGCGTGACTGGGCCTTGGAGTACGGGCCACGAACCGCGCTGGTGCACGGGGACACCCGCATCACCTACGCGCACCTCAACCGGAGCGTGAACCGGATGGCGGCCGCGTTCCGGATGCGCGGCCTGCGGCCCGGGCAGCGGGTCGTCGTCCAGCTTCCGAACGTTCCCGAGCGTGTCATCACCGTGTTCGCCCTGATGCGGGCCGGAGCGGTCCCGGTCCTGTGCCCGCTCTCGTACCGTGAGCCGCACGTGCCCGGCATCGTGCGGATCACTCAGGCGATCGGTTACGTCGCCCCCCCGACGCACCAGGGTTTCGACCACACGGCCATGGCGGGACGCACCGCGGCCCAATGGCCGTTCCTGCGGCGGGTGTTCACCCTGGACGAGCCGGGCACGTCATCCCCTTACGGCGGTCTGACGACCGATCCCTCGGGCTGCCAGTACTCACCGCTCGGCTCGCTCGACTCGCCGCCCGGTCCGGCGCTCGCGCTGAGCGCGGACCAGGTGGCGCTCTTCCTGCTCTCCACCGGTGCCGCCGAGGCGCCCCGGCTCATTCCGCGCACCCACAACGACTATGCCTATCAGGCGCGGGCCGCCGCCGAGTCGGTGGCGCTCACCGCGAACGACGTGTATCTCGCGGCGCTGCCCCCCGATTCCCCTGTCGCCTTCGCGGGCCCGGGGGTTGTCGGCGCCCTGGCCACCGGTGCCACCGTGGTCCTGGTCGAGGACCCGGAACCCGCCACGTGTCTCGCGGTCATCGCGCGCGAGAGGGTGACCGTCGCGGCGGTGGAGGCTTCCGACGCCGGAGCCTGGCTCGACGTACTGCCCGCGTTCCAGGCCGACTTGAGCTCTCTGCGGAGCGTTCACCTCATCGGCGCGGACCCGCTCCCGGAAGCGGCCGGGCGGCTGGGCGCCGAGCTGGGCTGTCGCCTTCAGCGGATCCTCGCCATGCCCGAGGGTTTGCTCCTGCTCACCCGGCCCGACGATCCGGAGAAGGCGGTGCTCAGCACTCTCGGCCGCCCGCTGTCGCCCGACGATGAGATCCGTATCGTCGACGCGGAGGGCAAGGAGGTGCCCGACGGCGAACCCGGCGAACTCCTGGTGCGCGGCCCGTACACGGTGCGCGGCTACTACCGGGCGCCCGAGGAGAACGCCCGCTCCTTCACCGCCGATGGCCGCTTCCGCACGGGTCTGCTCGCGTCGCGCAACCCGGACGGCACCCTGGCACTGTTCGGCCGTGCCGCAGACTTCTCGATCGTCCCCCAGGGCCCCGCCGACCGGTGAGGGACGGCGGTGGGCCGAAGGCTCGACCGGCCAGCGACAGCGGTGCCGGGGCAACGGCAGGAAGCGCCCGAGGGGGCGTGGCGCGGCTTCTCAGAAGTCGCTGGGCGGCAGCGGAAGGGGCAGCCCCGGCAGGCCGTCGAGGCTCTGCGCGATGTGGTCCTTCTTGCTGAAGTACGCGCTCAGCGAGGCGTCGTCCTCACGCGCGAAGCGCCTGCCGTGCAGATCGCGATCCTCGTCGTACGACATGAAGGGCACCCCGTATCCGCAGGAGTCGCGGACCAGTTCGGCCGTCACCACGATGATGGCGCGCAGCCCGTGCCGGGTCGGGTCTATGTCGGGGAAGTGAGTGAGCAGTTCCTTGAAGCGCGGGTCGTCACGGAAGACGGGCTCGCCCCGGCCGTGCACCCGAACGATGTTGGGCGGTCCCTCGAAGGCACACCACATCACCGTTATCCGGCCGTTCTCCCGCAGGTGGGCGATGGTTTCCGCCGTGCTGCCCGCGAAGTCGAGGTAGGCGATCCGCTGCTCGTCGAGCACCGCGAAGGAACCCTTGAGGCCCTTGGGGGAGAGGTTGACCGTGCCGTCCGCGACCAGCGGCGCGGTGGCCGTGAAGAAGACGGGCTGCTGCTCGATGAAGGTGCGCAGCCGGCCGTCGATGCGCTCATAAGTCTTTCCCATGTCTAAGGATTATGTGCGGAAAACCTTCGTGTGTCTAACAAAATTTCTGCCCCGGTCGCGGTGCGTGAGCCGTCGACCGCCAACACAGAAGGCGGTAAGGGGAGTTGAGCGGTGCTCGCGCCACGGCGACGGTCGCCTACCGGCCTCTGCCAGGACCGACCCACCCGGGCAAGAGCCGGCCGGGGCGCCGCGCAGGCGTCCCCGGCACCGGCAAACACCCTGTGACCAGCGGTTAGGATGGTCCGCCGCGCACAAGCGCGGCGCAAGGGGAGTGGTGGGGATGAGCGTGGAAGACCTGACGGTCGACGGCGTCGAACTGCGGTACCGGTTGACGGCGGCGGACTACAAGGATGCGCTCATCGCCCGGACCAAAGGCTCGGCCTCGGCCCGCCGTTCCCGCCGGCTCAGCATCCTGGCGTGCGTCCTGGCGGTGTTCTTCATAGCGCTCCTGGCGGTGACGGACTCCGAAATCCCGGTGCCGCTCCTGGTGATTCCGGTGGCTTTCGCGCTGCTTCAGTGGGGCACGCCCCGCCTCCAGTCCCGGCAGTTCGGCAAGCTGGCGCAAGCACACGGCGACTACCGAACCACCGTCACCGAGTCCGACGTCACCGTCGCCCACCAGCAGGCAACCGGGACCATGACCTGGCAGGCGGCGCCCCGGTATGTCGAGACGTCCCGGCTGTTCGTGCTGCTGAGCGGGGACAAGAACGCCACCTGCCTCACGATCCTGCCCAAGCGCGCGGTGCAGGACGAGGCGACCGTCGAGCGCCTGCGCGCGCTCCTCGACCGTCACCGCACCAGGATCTGAAACACCTGCCTCTCAACGCCCTTTCACGGACCGGCGGTTACGGCGTGATCGGGGACGCGCCCCGAACGGTCGGGAGAGCCCGGATGCGGCCGACGGGCACCGACTCACCCGGCGCGAACAGGTCCACCGGACGCGCCAGTTCATAGCGGCTGTCGGCGGGCGGGAACCGGGTCAGGCCGGTGCACTTCAGGCTCAGCGGGGCATGGGTTTCGAGGGTGAGAGCGGGTTCGCCGCGGCGCTCGACGCTGACCGTCACCAGGATGACGTCGTGCTCGACGAACCGGGGCGGCCTGGCGGACATCATCCGCAGACTGCTCTCGGCGAGCGTGTCGGTGCCCTTGAGGGCGATCGTCACCGTGAACTCCCGGTCCGGGGAGGTGCCTTCGAGGTGGAAGCCGGTGGTGCGCAGCAGCACGCTCCTGGTGGGGTTCGGCTGATGCGGGTCGCGCTCCGCCTTCTGCTTGATGCCGCCTGACAGGTCGGCCGTGATCACCTCCGGTCCCACCTCGATGACGCTGTCGGGGCCGGTCATGTTCGACGGGACTTCGGTGCCGACGGCCGGCATCTCCGAGGAGGAGCCGGCGGCCGTCCGGTGCGGGGCGGGAAAGACGGGGGAGTCGACGGCGCCGAACGCGGGCGCGGCGGTCAGCAGGACCGCGGCGGCCGACACCAGCAGGCGCACACCATGAGCTCGTTTCATGCCCCGTGAACGATCAGGCGTCACGGCTCGTACCGCCCGGTGCGCGACACCTGCCCCGTTGGCCCATCGGGGCACGCGGTGCGCGAGGGCCGGCACCGGTGTCCGCCCATCTCCACCCCTTGTTCCACCCATGGGTCCAGGTGCGTGAGGCACGCCGACAGCAGTCTTGAGGCATGACAACGACCGACTGGATCACCGACATCGCGCTCGTCCTCGTCGTCTTCCGGCAGCTGCGGGAAGGCCGCCTCGACCTCAAGACCTTCTTGATCCCGCTGGGGATCGTGGCCTATGTGGCCTCCACGTACCTCGACGGCATTCCCACCGCCGGCAACGACCTGGTGCTCGTCGGAGCGCTGATGGCCGTGGGTGCCGCGCTCGGCATCGCCGGCGGCGTGTACACCCGCATCCGCAGGGCGGGGGAGCACCTGCTGATCAAGGCGGGCGCCGTCTCCGCGGCCCTGTGGGTGCTCGGCATGGGCGCCCGGATGGGCTTCCAGGTGTGGGTCGACCACGGCGGCGCCGGCCACGTCGCCCGGTTCAGCATCGACCACCACATCACCAGCGACCAGGCCTGGGTGGCCGCCTTCGTCCTGATGGCGGTCACCGAGGTGGTCACGCGGGTCGCCACGATCTTCATCCGCAGCCGCATCGTCACCGCCCGCCAGGGGCTCGCCCCGGTGGTGGCGCGCACCGCCCGGACACTCGACCGTACGGTCTGACCGTGAGCTATCGTCACGCCGTGCCAGAAGCCCAGAACGCCCCGGACCACGGGCCCGCCTCGCACCACGAGGCGGGCCCGTGGCCCGAGCCCGGTGAGGACCCGCGGGTCCAGTGGCTCCCGACCCTGTTCGTCATCGTCTCCGCACTCTGGACGGTCCGGCCGCTGGGCCTCGACGGCCGGGGCCTGGCGGTCGCCGTGCTGCTCCTGGTCAACTGTGTGGCCCTGGCGGCCCGGCATCTGCCCATGTACAAGGTGCCGCCGCGGGTGGCCCTGGTGTGGCTGACGGCGGGCGTCGTCGCGGCGGCGGCGCTGCTCGAGGTGAGCAGCAGCGGTGCGAGCTATCTCTTCGCGTACTTCCTCGTCGGGCACATCGGCGTCCGCCTGGAGACCCGGCCGGCCCTCGCCCTGGCGGCGCTGTCCAGCGTGCTGTGCGGTGGCGTGCTGTTCTTCCGCCTCGGCCCGAGCCACGATCTGCTGCCCTGGACGCTCGGCCTCACCACCGGCGCCCCGGTGCTGATCGGCATGCTCAACCGCAGCCGCCGGCGGGCCGTGCGGGCGGCGATCGAGGCGGCCGAGTCCGCCGAGCGGGCCGCCCGGGCCGAGGCCCGCACCTCGGTGCTGACCGAGCGCAGCCGGATCGCCCGCGATGTGCACGACGTCCTGGCGCACTCGCTGGCCGGCATCAACATGCAACTGGAGCTGGCGGACGCGCTCATCGACACCGGTGACCTGGACAGGGTCCGCGAGGCGAACAAGAAGGCGCACAGCATGGTCAAGGAGAGCCTGAAACAGGCCCAGTGGACCGTGCACGCGTTGCGCGAGGACGCGTTGCCGCTGGTCGAGAGCGTGACCGCGATGCTGGAGTCCTCCGGCCACCGCGACGCGCTGACCGTGACGGGAAGCGCCCGCGACGTGCCGTCCCCCGTGACCCAGAACCTGCTGCGGATCGCCCAGGAAGCCCTGACCAACGCGGCCCGGCACGCGCCCGGCGGCGCGGTCCATGTGGAGCTGACGTACGCCGCCCGGAACATGACGCTGACGGTACGCAACGGACCGGCGACCCGTAGGGTGAGCGCCGGAGCGGGCAGCGGCATGGGGCTGATCGGCATGCGTGAACGGGTCGCCCTCCTGGGCGGGACGATCACGGCGGGCCCGGTCGTCACCGGCCCGGACGAAGGCGGCTGGAAGGTGGAGGCGGTGATCCCGGGATGAGTGAACCGGCGCGGAACACGGGGCGGTTGAGGGTGGTGGTGGCGGACGACCAGGCCGCCGTACGGGAGCCGCTGGCCGCGGTCCTCGGTCTGGCCGAGGACATCGAGGTCGTCGCGGCCGCCGCCGACGGGACAGAGGTGCTCGCCGCCGCCGCGGCCGGGCCGGTGGACGTGGTCCTGATGGACCTGCGGATGCCCGTCATGGACGGCATCGACGCGACGCGCCGGTTGACCGAGGAGCATCCGGAGGTGGCCGTGGTCGTCCTGACCACCTTCGCCGACGACGACTCGATCCTGGCCGCGCTCAGTGCCGGGGCCCGCGGATACCTGACCAAGAACGCGGGTCGCCAGGACATCGCGCGTGCCATCCGGGCGGCCGCGGCCGGACAGTCGGTGCTCGACCGGGAGGTCCAGGACCGGCTCCTGGCCACGGTCCGCACCAAAGCCCCGGCGCCCCAGCAGCCGCTGCCCGGGGACATCACACCGCGCGAACGCGAGGTGCTGACCCTCATCGGCCAGGGCCTGCCCAATCGAGCGATCGCCGAGAAGCTCTTCATCAGCGAGGCCACCGTCAAGACCCACATCAACAACCTGTTCGCCAAGGCGGACATCCGGGACCGCGCCGACGCGGTACGCCGCGCCATCGCGGCCGGCCTGGCCTGACCCCGTGCCCGGCGGAAGGCCGCGGACGGGTCCAGCTGCTGGGGCGTCGGTGGAGCTTGAGGAAGTCGCTTACGGGAGTGGCCTGTTGATGAGGCGGACGTCCGGCCAGGGGCTGTGCGACGGCCTCGTGGGGTTCACCGCCCGTGGCCGCCGGAGGAGTGGCGCCGGTCGCCTCCCGGTTCGGTACGGGCCGGGGGGCGTTCGGGGACCGGGCTGTGCCCCGCCCGGCCCAGATACCGCTCGGCGGCCCGGACGGCGGCCTGCACGGTGCGCTCGTCCATCAGCACGCACAGGGTGTAGGCGGTGTCCTCGAGGGCGCGGTGCAGGTCCGCCCGGTGCGGCTGCGCGAGCACCGAGCGTTCTTGCGTGCGATAGCGGGTGAGCAGACGGGCGAGGGCCGCCTTGTCGGGCAGCAGCATGGTGTCCTCCTGGCCGTGGGGCCCTGCTCGCAGGGGCCCGGCGTTCCGTCCGGTGTCGGGGGCGTGCCGGATCGGGCGGGGCGAGCGTTCCTCAGGGGGTGGCGTCGAGCCCGGCCCGCTGGGGAACGACGGTGTACCGGGGGTCCTCGGCCGACGCGATGCCCGCGGCGAAGACGCCGAAGCGGGTGCAGACCGAGCCCGCCAGCAGCGCGATCCCGCTCGCTACGGCGACCGGGCGGGGCCGGCCGGCCAGCGCGCCCGCGAGCGAGCCGCACACGGACAGGACCTCGGCCGCCTTGAGCAGAGCCCCCGCCCGGCCCTCTTCGTAGGTCTCGGCCACCATGCCCAGGCGGCGCCGGGCGCACCGGGTCGCGGCCGCCTCGGCGAGCGCGGCGAGCGGAGCGGCGCAGCGCGCGGGGGCACTCTCGTGCGACGGCCCGACGACCAGAGCCATCCCCGCGGCCGCCGCGGTCGCCGACGCCGCGAAGAGATAGGGCAGTTCACGGTGGGCGCCGTGCCAGGCGGGCACCGCCGTGTCGGCCGCGAGGACCGCCGTGTACGAGGCGACGGCCGGCCCGAGCAGGGCCGCGCCCGCCGTCGCGGCCGCACCGGTGCGGGGCAGCCGTCCCGTCACGGCCGTCAGGGCGGCCGCGCCCGCGGCCGGGCCGTAGGCCGCGAGCAGCCAGGAACCGACGCTCATCGGCGAGGTCGGCTTGAACACCCGCAGCATGTTCGCGAACCGGCCCGGCCTGCCGAGGTCGTGGACGAGTGCCGCCGCGGACAGCGACACGGCCGCCAGCGAGGACAGCTTCATGGCGGACGCCGTCGCCGTGCGCCCCGTGAGCTGGGCGCCCGCCGCGAGCACCGAGCCCGCGCCCGCCAGCCCGCCGAGGAAGAAGTACCCGGCGATGTCCTGGGGTGCCCACGAAGGTGCCTTGATGATGGGCCTGCCGTAGTACGATCCGAACTCGGCGCTCGGCACCATCAGTTGCTCGCCGCGTCGCCCCCGTCTCCGCCCGGCGCCCTTCCCCTCGGATGCCCGTGCCGTGCCTGCCTCGCTCATCGTGGGTACCTCCGTCGTGCGATCGCGGGCAGCGCGAAGGACGCGGCCATCCCGCCGAGCAGGGCAAGGGCGGCCGCGCCCGCGTGCTTCCACATGGCGGGCAGATCGCGGGTGGTGACCACGGGCGCTGGTGGCAGCCCGTAGACCTCCGGCTCGTCGAGCAGCAGGAAGAACGCCCCGTCCCCGCCGGCGCCGTCGTGGTCCTCATGGCCGTAGAGGCGGGCCCCCGCCACGCCCGACTCCCGCAACTGGCCGAGCCGCAGCGCGGCCCGCTCGCGCAACTCCTCCAGCGGGCCGAACTGGATGGACTGTGTCGGGCAGGCCTTGGCGCAGGCCGGCTCCTGTCCCGCGCCGAGACGGTCGTAGCACAGGGTGCATTTGAACGCCCTTCCGTCGCTCGGCCGTTGCTCGATCACGCCGTAGGGGCAGGCGGGCACGCAGTAGCCGCAGCCGTTGCAGATGTCCTCCTGCACGACGACCGTGCCGAACTCGGTGCGGAACAGGGAGCCGGTGGGACACACGTCCAGGCAGGCGGCGTGGGTGCAGTGCTTGCACACGTCGGACGACATCAGCCACCGCAATTCGCCGGCCTCGCTTGGGGGAGCGGACTGCCCCGCCACTCCATCGGGCTCGCTGGGCGACGTGAACTGCTCGCCCAGCATGGGCAGTTGGGTCCGTCCGTCCGGTGCGGGTGTCTGCTGCTCGATGAACGCGACGTGGCGCCAGGTCGAGGCGCCGAGTCCCTGGGTGTTGTCGTAGCTCATGCCGGTGAGCGAGAGCCCGTCCTCGGGGATGGCGTTCCACTCCTTGCACGCCACCTCGCAGGCCTTGCAGCCGATGCAGACCGAGGTGTCGGTGAAGAACCCCACGCGCGGCGGCGGTTCGGCGTGGCCCGCGTCGCGCGCCGGATCGGGCTCGGGCCCGCTCAACAGGTGACGGTCCGTCATTTGCGTACCTCCGTCCCCGTCGAGTCGGTGATGCCCGCCCGCTCGCGGTACTCCGCCACAAGCTTCGGCAGATCCGGCCCGCGCGGCCGGCGGCCGGGCCGGATGTCGGCGGTGAGCGCCTTGTCCTCCTGGATGTGGGAGTTGGGGTCCAGGGCGATCGCCATCAGCTCGTTCGCGGCGTCCCCGGTGACCATCCCGTTGGGCCCCCAGTGGAAGGGCAGACCGATCTGGTGCACGGTACGGCCGTGCACCGTCAGGGGTCTGATCCGCTCGGTGACCAGGACGCGGGCCTCGATCGCGTTGCGGGCCGTGACGATGGTGGCCCAGCCGGTGTGCTCAAGACCGCGCTCGGCGGCCAGTTGAGGGGAGACCTCGCAGAACAACTCCGGTTGCAGCTCGGCGAGATGGGACGACCAGCGGCTCATGCCACCCGCCGTGAAGTGCTCGGTGAGGCGGTGGGTGGTGACGATGTAGGGGAAGACTCCGGCGCCCGGCTCGTCGCCGCTCGGGTGATAGCGGTTGCCCTCCCTCGGCAGCAGCTGACGCACCGGAGAGCGGGGCGTCGACGGGTGGAGGAGGTTGCCGAAGGGCGAGTCCTGCGGCTCGTAGTGGGTGGGCAGCGGCCCGTCCTCCAGGCCGGCGGGCGCGTACAGCCAGCCCTTGCCGTCGGCCTGCATGATGAACGGGTCGTCACCGCGCAGCGCGTCCGGGCCCTCGGCGTCGTCGGGAGGCACGTGGCCGGGGGGCAGGCCGGGGACGAAGTCGGGGACGTCGTGGCCGGTCCACCGGCCCTGCTCGCCGTCCCACCACACATACGCCTTGCGTTCGCTCCAGGGCGTTCCGTCCGGTGCGGCCGAGGCGCGGTTGTAGAGGATGCGCCGGTTGGCGGGCCATGCCCAGGCCCATTCGGCGGCCACCCAGTCCTGCTCACCGCCCGGTGTGCGGCGGGCTGCCTGGTTGACGCCGTCCGCGTACACCCCGCAGTAGATCCAGCAGCCGCACCGCGTCGAACCGTCGTCCTTGAGCTCGGTGTAGGCGGACAGCGGAGCCCCGTCCGGGCCGTGCCCGTTGATCTCGGCGAGCACGGCCGTCGCGATGGGTTCGTCCAGCGGCCCGTCCACCGGATAGTCCCAGGTCAGGTCCTGTACAGGCCGGTCCATCGGGTCACTTGAAGCGGCCAGGGCCGCCTTGATGCGCCGGCCCAGGTGGTACATGAACCACAGGTCACTGCGGGCATCGCCCTCGGGCTCGACCGCCGCGTGGTGCCACTGGAGCCACCGGTTGGTGTTGGTGAAGGAGCCCGACTTCTCGGTGTGCGCCGCGGCCGGGAAGAAGAACACCTCGGTGGCGATGTCCCGGGTGCGCAGCTCGCCCGTCTCGATCTCGGGGCCGTCCTGCCACCAGGTCGCCGACTCGATGAGCGAGAAGTCCCGCACCACCAGCCATTCGAGCCGCGCCATGCCGAGCCGTTGCAACCGTGTGTTGGCCGAGCCCACGGCGGGGTTCTCGCCCAGCAGGAAGTACCCCTTGCACACCCCGTCGAGCTGCGCCATCACCGTGTCGTACGTCGAGTGCGAACCGGTCAGCCGCGGCAGGTGGTCGAAGCAGAAGTCGTTGTCCGCGGTCGCCGCCTCGCCGTAGTACGCCCGCAGGAGGCTGACGACGTACGCCCGCATGTTGCCCCAGAAGCCCTTCTCGGTGCGACTGGCCCGGATGAAGTCGTCCAGCGTCTCGTGCGAGCGGGCGTGCGGCATCGGCAGATAGCCGGGCAGCAGGTTGTACAGGGTGGGGATGTCGCTGGAGCCCTGGATCGAGGCGTGGCCGCGCAGCGCCTGGATGCCGCCGCCGGGACGGCCGATGTTGCCGAGCAGCAACTGGAGCACGCTCGCCGCGCGGATGTACTGCGAACCCACCGAGTGCTGGGTCCAGCCCACCGCGTACACGAACGCGCTCGTCCGTTCCCGGCCCGAGTTCGCGGTGAGGTCCTCGCACACTCGCAGGAACGCCTCGCGCGGCACCCCGCAGGTCTGCTCCACCAACTCCGGTGTGTAGCGCGCGTAGTGGCGCTTGAGGATCTGGTACACGCAGCGCGGATGCCTGAGCGTCTCGTCGCGGGGCGGTGTGCCGCGGGTCTGCGCGCCACCCGAACCGTGTGTCTCGGGCCCGCCCAAGTGCTGGGTCCGCTCGTCCACGGCGCCCGCCGGCGCCCGCATGGCGACGCCCTCGTACTGCCAGCTCGTCGGGTCGTAGTGGCGGCCGTCCTCGTCGAGGCCGGAGAAGACGCCGTCGAGGTCCTCGGTGTCGCGGAAGTCCTCGCCGACCAGCGTCGCCGCGTTGGTGTAGGCGATGACGTACTCGCGGAAGTCCTTCTCCTCGGTCAGGACGTAGTTGATGATCCCGCCGAGGAACGCGATGTCGCTGCCGGCCCGGATCGGTACATGCAGGTCGGCCAGCGCGCTGGTCCGGGTGAAACGCGGGTCCACGTGGATGATCCGGGCGCCGCGCGCCTTCGCCTCCATCACCCACTGGAAGCCGACCGGATGGGCCTCGGCGAAGTTGGAGCCCTGGATGACGATGCAGTCGGCGTGCTGGAGGTCCTGCATGAACGTGGTGGCCCCGCCACGCCCGAACGAGGTCCCGAGGCCGGTGACCGTGGAGCTGTGACACACCCGCGCCTGGTTCTCCACCTGGACCACGCCAAGGCCCGTGAGGAGCTTCTTGATCAGGTAGTTCTCCTCGTTGTCCAGCGTCGCGCCGCCCAGGCTCGCGATGCCGAGGGTGCGCGCGGTGCGATTGCCCTCGTGCTCCCACTCCCAGGTGCGCCGCCGGGTCTCGATGACGCGCTCGGCCACCATGTCCATGGCGGTCTCCAGATCCAGCGGTTCCCAGTCGGTGCCGTACGGCCTGCGGTACAGCACCTGGTGCTCACGGGACGCGCCCGTGGTCAGCTGGAGCGTGGCCGAGCCCTTGGGGCACAGCCGCCCCCGGCTGATCGGCGAATCGGGATCGCCCTCGATCTGGACGACCTTGTCGTCCTTGACGTAGACCTGCTGGCCGCAGCCGACCGCGCAGTAGGGGCAGATGGAACGCACCACCCGGTCGGCGGTTTCGGTACGGGGCCTGAGCCGCTCGGTGTGTTCCGACTTCGCCGCGGTGCCCCGGCCCAGCGGATCGGCCCCCTTGAGCTGACGGTAGAGCGGCCAGCTTCTGGCCCGCTTGCGCACACCCATGGGAGCTTCCTCTCTGCGCCCGCCGTCCGCGACCGTGGTCGGCGCCTCTCCCAGGCTGACCCGCCACGCGCGCTACGGCGACCGGAGGCCATCCCTCGGGCCATGCGGTGGGGCGGGAACGGCTAGGGCAGCCGAATGGCCCCGGGCTCAGAAGTGCAGGTCGGCTGCGACCGGGATTCGCGCGCCCATGTTGCGTTCCATCATGCGCAGGGCGGCCTCGGCGAGATCCTCATGGATGTGGGCGACGGCGTCGCGCGGCACCGTCACCTTCAGATGACGAATGTGCGCGTCGAGTGCCGAGTAGAGGACGCACTGCTCGGTGACCTGCCCGCACAGCACCACATGGTCGACGCCCTGCTGGCCCAAGAGGTATTCGAGAGGTGTCTCGAAGAAGATCGAATGGCGTGCCTTGATGACGAACAGGGACTGCTTCTCCGGCGCGATCGGCCGCACCAGATCGGCGTGCGGCCCGCGCAGCGCGGTGTCGAGCAGCTCCCCGTGGTGGGAGCGCCATTCGCCGAAGTTGTCATTCGCGTAGATCACGGGGACATCGCTCCGGCGGGCGGAGGCCAGCAGCTCCGCCACGGTGGGCAGGATGGCCTTCACCGAGGGAACGAGCAGGTGGGCGTCCTCGTGCTCGTAGGTGTTGATCATGTCGATGACGATCAGCGCCGTGCTTCCCATGCGACTACCCATGCGCCCATCTTGCGCCGCTCCCACCCCCGCTGCGATCGGGGCGGGGCGTGTGCTGCCGTGTCCTTGTGTGTCGCCGGGCGGCCCTCCTGCGGGTGCGGGCGAACCGCGATGCGGTCCGCCCACGGGAGCCTCACGCCTGCCCGGCCGGTGGGGCTACCCGGCCGACGGGACGGCGGTATCCGCTTCCTGTTCGCACCGTTCCTGGAGGCGGCGCGCCTTGTCCTGGAGACGTCGGCGCAGCTCGGGGTCGCGGGCGCGCTCGGCCGCCTTGCCGAGTTCCCGGATCTGGGCGCGGAAGTGCTGGACGCTTCTGCCGAGGTGACTGGCCGTGTTCATGGACGCTCCGCCGTTCTGTGAGAAGGGGTGTACTCGGGGTTCCGCCGTGGTCCGGCTCCGGGGGTGTTCCGCGTCGCGGCCCGCGAGGCGGGCCCGGGCGGCACGCATGCGCCCGGCGGGCGGACGCGCTCGGCCGCCATGCCGTGTCACGCGCACGGGGCACAGCCGGAGGGGACCCGCGCGGGTAAGACCTGTCCTGCGGATGCGCCTCCGGTCCGAAGCACAACGTCCGTCTGCCCTGGACCCCTCCGCGTAAACGGGCGCCCCCGCGTTCCGGCACCATCGAGGACGTTGGTCACGGAGCCCGGGACCTTGGACCCGCGGCGGCCGAGGGACGCACCCGTGCCGCGGTCTCACATACGACGCCAGCGTGCCGAGGCGAAGGAGAAGGCGCCGAACAGCATCAGTCCGATCGCGACGGCGACCAGCAGCCATGGCCCGGCGGGTGTCCCGGCGAGGCTGCGCAGGGTGGCGTCCACGCCCTTGGCCTGCTGGGGGTCGAAGCGGATGGCCGCCACCAGAACGAAGATCCCGGCCGCCGTCGCGACCATGCCGCGGGCCACTCCGCCACCCACACCCAGCGCGGTGACGACCTGCCGGGTCCCGGTGGGCGTGGCCGCGAGGTCGAGGCGGCGCAGGAAGCGGCGCATCGCCGCGCGTACCGCGAGCACCACGCCGATACCGGCGAGCACACAACCCGCCGCGCCCACCAGGGGCTGCCCGTAAGGGAGTTGGAGTGCCGTGCGGGTCCAGTCACGGGACTTCGCGTTGCCGTTGGAGCCGCGGTCGGTGCCGGCGGCGAAAGTGACCGTTCCCCAGCACACCGTGGCGTAGAACACCGCACGGCCACCGTCCATGAGCCGCGAGGCGACCTTGCGGTCGCCGCCGCGCGCCCGTATCGCCCGGATCCCGCGCCACAGAGCCATACAGCCGAAGCCGACGGCCAGCGCCCACAGCACCGCGGCCCCGAAGGGCCGCCCGGAGACCTCGGCCAGCGCTCCCTCACGGTCCGCCTGACCGCCGCCGCTCCCGACGGCGATACGGATGGCCAGCACCCCGATCAGGACGTACACGACGCCCCGGGCCACGAACCCGGCCCGGCCCGCGGCACTCACCGTGTCCGTTCCCGAGATTCGGTTCCCCGCCCCGCCGCGGCTTCTCTGTATGTGTGACGACGTCACGTTGCCCTCGCCTTCCCCGGTCCCTGGGGCGCGAGGACGCGCCCTTGTCGCCGGGTGCCCAAGGACGCCGGGCTCATGCGCCCGGCGTCCTGAACGCCCTCCGGGGAAGAGCGGGGTCAGGCCTTGGCCTGCATGTCCCGCCGTGCGGGGTTGCCCTGCTCCCCGGCCTTGGGGTCCATCTCGTCCGCCTTGGCGCGGACCCCCTGCTCGATGCGCTGCCCGATCGTCTTGTCGATGTTGGACCAGTACTGGAAGGCCCGTTGCAGCACGGGCTCGGTGACGCCGTTCAGGAGGTGGCCGACCACGTTGTCCACCAGCCGGTCGCGGGCCGCGTCGTCGAGGACCTCGCGCACCATCGTGCCCGGCTGGCCCCAGTCGTCGTCCTCGGCGTGATCGACGTACGCGGCCCGGGTGATCTCCCCGTCGGCGTACCAGCTCGGCGGGTTGCCGTACCGCTCGGTGTCCGCCGCCGGGCCGCCCTTGGAGTTCGGCGCGTAGACCGGGTCGGTGGTCTTGCGGTACGCCATCGCCCCGTCCTTGGAGTACGTGTTCACCGGGACCACGGGGGCGTTGACGGGGAGCTGCTGGTAGTTGCCGCCGATGCGGTGGCGGTGGGCGTCGGCGTACGAGAACAGCCGGGCCAGCAGCATCCGGTCCGGGCTCGGGCCGATGCCGGGGACCAGGTTGTTGGGCTGGAAGGCCGCCTGCTCGATCTCGGCGTGGTTGTCGGTGGGGTTGCGGTCCAGGGTCATCCGGCCGACCTGGATCAGCGGGTAGTCGCCGTGCGGCCACACCTTGGTCAGGTCGAACGGGTTGAACCGGTAGGTCGCCGCCTCCTCGTACGGCATGATCTGCACGTGCAGGGTCCAGCTCGGGAAGTCTCCGTCGCGGATGTGCTCGAAGAGATCACGCGTGTGGTAGTCCGTGTCGACCGCGGCCATCTGGTCGGCCTCGTGCTGGGTGAAGTACTCGATGCCCTGGTCCGTCTTGAAGTGGTACTTCACCCAGAAGCGCTCACCCTGCGCGTTGATCCACATGTAGGTGTGCGAGGTGTAACCGTTCATGTGGCGCCAGGTGCGCGGGATGCCGCGGTCACCCATCAGCCAGGTGACCTGGTGGGCCGACTCGGGGGAGAGGGTCCAGAAGTCCCACTGCATGTCGTGGTCGCGCAGGTTGTTGTCCGCGCGGCGCTTCTGGGAACGGATGAAGTGCTGGAACTTCATCGGGTCCTTGACGAAGAACACGGGGGTGTTGTTGCCCACCATGTCGTAGTTGCCTTCGCTGGTGTAGAACTTCAGCGCGAAGCCCCGGGGGTCACGCCAGGTGTCCGGGCTGCCGCGCTCCCCGGCGACGGTCGAGAACCGGGCGACCAGTTCGGTCCTGGTGCCGGGCTGGAAGAGCGCGGCCTTGGTGTAGGCGCTGACGTCATGGGTCACTTCGAAGTGCCCGAAGGCACCGCTTCCCTTGGCGTGTGGCTGCCGCTCGGGGATGCGCTCCCGGTTGAACTGCGCCATCTGCTCGATCAGATAGGCGTCCTGCAACAGGATCGGCCCGCCCGGGCCGACTGTGAGGGAGTGTTCATCGCTCTCCACCGGAGCACCGGAATCGGCCGTGGTGGCCGGGCGTGGAGTGTCGGTCATCGGTCTGCCCTCCGTCATACGGTGCGGGGTGCAACGCTGCTCAGCCACGACCAGGAAGAGGAACGTGGCACTACGCGTGTAGCCCGCCCCGCCCGGCGGCAAACCCGTACGCATCGGTCGCAAGGCCCCGCGCGCGTACCTCACCGGCCACCCGGGGCCCGGCCGTGCCACGGCGATCGGGCCCCGGCGGCCGTCGTCCCAGCCGTCCCGCCGGCCCCGGCGACCTGCCGGATCCGCATCCGGAACGGCCCGGGCGGCGAGGCCCGAATGGGCTCTCGCCACGCCCGGGACGCGACGGTGCGATCAGTGGGCGGTGTGGACTTCGAGCGCCGCGCGTACGGCGGACTCGACGGCGCCCTCGATCCAGGCGGGCTTGAGGGAGGTGTGGTCCCCGGCGAAGTGCAGGGGGCCTTCGGGGGTGACGATCTCGGGGAACAGCTCGGTGTGCTGGCCGGGCAGGAGGACCGATGCCTCGCCGTAGGCGTAGGGGTCGCGTGCCCAGCTCTGGGTCTGTCCCGCTCCGGTGTAGAAGACCTCGATGCGCTGGCCGTAGATGTCCTGGAGCCCGGACAGGGCGTGCGGGTAGCGGGCGTCGTCGTCGAAGGCGTCCCAGCGCATGGCGTCGTCGGCCCAGGTGTAGGCGGCGAGGACGACTCCGCCGGCGCTGCCGGGCACGGGGTGCGAGGGGTTGAAGGTGAAGCGGTTGGGGTTGTCGCTGACGGATCCCCCGCCCAGCGCGGCGACCGCCGCGGGCTGGTCGCGGGTGACGGAGCGGTAGGCGGCGTAGTAGGCGCGCTGGCTCTCGGAGAGGCGTTCACCCGTGACGGAGTCGTGCCGGCCCAGGAGGCTGCCGTCGTCGGGGGCCAGGCTCTTGCGGTAGGAGTCGTACAGGCCCGGCGCGATGGTGGCGAGTTCCCGCTTCCAGTCCTCCTCGGTGAACTCCCACCAGCGGCGGCTGAATTCGAGGACCACCTTGGTGGCGCTGTCGTAGTGGAGCTCGGTGACCGCGCGCCGCTTCCCGTACGACATGAGGGGGTTGACCTGGATGTGGCGCAGCCCGGAGAACGGCACGGTGATGACGGCGAGGTCCGCCGTGAACTGCTCGCGGACCGGCGTTCCCCGGCGCCCCTCGGAGACGGTGTCGACCCACACATGGGGTCCGTCGGCCTTCACATGGGAGGTGTCGGTGCCCGGGCGGTGCGGATCCCAGTACTCGATCCGGGTGACCCGGCGGTCGAAGCGGATGCACGGCTCGACTTCCTTGAGGAGCGCGTCGGGCAGGGCCGCGGTGCCCCCGGACAGCTCCCAGAACGTGGTGCGCGGGCTGATGAGGGCCGCGTCGAGGAAGCTGTGGAGGAAGGAGAGCGGAAGGCGGGAGGTGACGTTCTCCAGGCAGCCGACCAGGTCGATGGTGGCCTCGTCGAGCTTGGCGAACTCGGTCAGATAGCGCCGCATCGACCAGTCGCCGAAGCGCTCGATGACCCGTGCCCAGCCGGCGAGCAGCTCCGCGGCGGGCTTGTCGGTGCGCTGCCCGTCGGCGCCCCGCGTACTGAACTCGTCCCGGGCCGGGTCCAGGGCATCGCTGAGGATCTTGGCGGCGGGAACGTCCCAGAGCGCGCGGGGCACACCGAAGGACTGGTTCACCCGCCGCGGGCTGCGCGCGTAGTCGGCGCGGCGCACGCGGATGCCGTTGACGTGGATCCAGGTCTGCTGGGCGGGGCTTCCGTCGGGGTGCTCGTCGACCAGGCGGAACTTCTGCCGCCGCACTCCCAGGTGGTCGATGAGGGCCATGACCAGGGGGTGGCTCTGCGGGATCCGCATGGCGCCGGCCTCCGCGTACTGCCGCGGGTCGGCGAACGGCTGCTTGGCCCGCTCGTGGCCGCCGGTCCTGAAGGTCTTGATCCTGCCGCCCGCACGATTGCCGTTGGCCTCGACGAGCGTGACCGTGTGCCCGGCCCGCCGCAACAACAGCGCCGTGACGAGGCCCGCCGGGCCCGCCCCCACGACCAGCACCTTCTTCGGCCCGGCGGCCGACCGGGGCAGGCCACCGCCCACCAGGACCTCGCGGTAGCCCGGCACCAGGTCCCGGCCGTCCGGCCCGCGCACCAGCAGGGCTCGCGCGACCTCCAGGCAGCGCTGGGACAGGGATGCCGTGGCCGAGGGTGCGAGGGCGACGGCCTCGGTTCCGGCGACGGCTTCGGCCCCGGCGGCGGCAGCGGGTGCGGGTGCCGCCGAGGTCGCCGCGACCGCGGCCGCCGCGGTCCCGAGGGCAAAGCCGCGCCGGGACAGGGAGTTGGGCGCGGCGGAGGACCGCGGCGCTTGAGGTGATTGCATGGCGTCACCATGCCGTCTTTCCCGCCGCCCCCCGGCCCGGCCACGCGCACACACGTACCCGCCGTGATCCAAATGGCCCATGAATGGCGGCACTTCGCGCCCCGCACGGACACAAGCTTCCACCCGAACGTGTCAGTCACCGCCGACCTCCCCGCATGGCGCGGAGTGCCTTAATGCGCTTGACCCGGCGCCGAGTCGAGGTTGCACTGGGGCGGGACACCACGCGTGGTGGTGTCGGTATCCCAGGGAGGGCAGCGGCCGCGATGGAGATCCGTTCCACGACCGAGCAGGACCTCGACGTCTTCGTCGACACACTCCACGCCGCGTTCGCGCGCTTCCCGGACACCCCGCCCGACGGCGGCGGCCCCTGGTGGTCGGCGCTCGAAATGGACCGCAACCTGCTCGCCGTGACCGCCGAAGGCAAGCCCGTCGGCACGGCAGGCGCGTACTCCTTCGAACTGACCCTGCCCGGGGGAAGCATCGCCCCGGCGGCCGGGATCACCTGTGTCGGCGTCCTGCCCTCGCACCGGCGCCGGGGCGTGCTCAGCGCGATGATGCGGCATCAGCTCGCCGAACTGCGGGCCCGGGGCGAGTTCCTCTCCGTACTGCTGGCGTCCGAAGCCGTGATCTACCGCAGGTTCGGCTACGGTCCGGCCACCTACACGCGCCGCCTGACCGTGCCCCGCCACCGTGCCGCGCTCGTTCCGCCCCGCGCGCCCGGAGCGGTCGGCGCCACCGGGGCCGGGGACGCCGGTTCGGTGGAGCTGCTGCGTCGCGCCGAGTGCGGCGCGATCCTGGAGGAGGTCTACGACCGGTACCGCCGCGCACAGCCCGGCGCGCTGTCGCGGCCGCACTCCTGGTGGGCCAAGGGGGCCGGGCAGCCTCCGATCTCAGCCACGCCCCGCTACGTCGCCGTGCACCGGGACGCCGACGGGGCCCCGGACGGGTACGCCAGCTATGCGCGCGGCGAGGACAACACGCTGACGGTCGACGAGACGATCACCACCGACGACGCCGCCTTCACGGCCCTGGCCCGGTTTCTCCTCGCACATGACCTGATGTCCAAGGTGGTGTTCAAGCACCTCGCCCCCGATCACCCGCTGCGCTGGCAGTTGACGGACTTCCGCGCCGGCGAGGTGGACGGCGACACCGACTGGTTGTGGGTGCGGCTGCTGGACGTCCCGCGTGCGCTGGCCGCCCGCGGCTGGTTCGCGGACGGAGAGCTCGTCCTCGATGTCGAGGACCCCTTCCTCGACCAGGCCGGCCGCTATGTGCTGACCGTCCGGGACGGCAAGGGCGACTGCGTCCCGACGGACCGCGAGCCCGACCTGTCCCTGGACGTGAGCGACCTGGGCTCGGTGTACCTGGGCGGCACCACCCCGAGCACCCTCGTGCGCGCCGGGCACATCCGGGCGCACCGGCCCGGCGCGGCCGCTCTGGCCGACGCCCTCTTCCGCGGCGACCGCTCCCCGCACTGCCTGCACTGGTTCTGACCCACACCGCCGCTCGCCCCACCGAGGTACCGACAGCACGCTTCCCGCCCGGCCGGAGCGCGTCCTCGGCGGGCCGCAGCGCGTCCACTGCGACTCGTCGGGGGCGGCGGGGCCGCCGGATCCGTCGGCATGCCCGGGAATTCGACATGCGTCGATATTGACATCTGTCGATTCAGTGCGCCACACTCCGCAGTGTCGGCTATATCGATAGGCGTCAATTCAGGGACGGACGCCACCGCCCCCGCAGCACACGACGGAGCACAGATGCGCGAGAACGACACCACCTCCCTGCCCTGCGTGATCATCGGCGCCGGTCCGATCGGCCTGGCCGCCGCCGCGCACCTCGTCGAACGCGGCCTGGAACCCCTGGTCCTGGAGGCGGGGCCCGCGGCGGGCAGCGCCGTACGCGACTGGTCGCACGTCCGCCTGTTCTCGACCTGGGCCGAGGTCGTCGACCCGGCCGCCGAGAGGCTGCTCGCTCCGACGGGCTGGGTGCGGCCGGACGGCACGGGTTGTCCGACCGGCGGCGACTGGGTCACGCGGTACCTTCAGCCGCTCGCCGACGCCCTGGGCGACCGGGTTCGTTGTGGCGCCAGGGTCACCGGAGTCTCCCGCGCCGGACGTGACCGCGTCGTGGACGCCGACCGGGAGCGGCAGCCCTTCACGGTCCACATCGCGTACGCGGACGGCCGGGCCGAGCGCATCCTCGCCCGCGCCGTCGTCGACGCCTCCGGTACGTGGGCCACGCCCGGCCCGGCGGGCGGTGACGGTCTGCCCGCCCTCGGCGAGAAGGCGGCGGCCGACCGCTTCACCTACCGCGTGCCCGACCTCAAGGACCCCGCCGTGCGCGCCCGTTACGCGGGCAGGCGCACCGCCGTCATCGGCTCAGGAGCCTCCGCCTTCACCGCGCTCGCCTCCCTTGCGGCCCTGGCACAGGACGAGCCGGGCACCCATGCCGTGTGGATCCTGCGCCGGGGGATCGGCGGCGCCACCTTTGGCGGCGGCGAGGCCGATCAACTCCCCGCCCGCGGGGCGCTCGGCCTGGCCGCCAAGGCCGCCGTCGACGATGGCTGCGCCGAGGCCGTGACCGGGTTCCGCACCCAGGCCGTGGAGAGGGTCGAGGACGGGCGCGTGGTCCTGGTCGCCGACGACGGCCGCCGCTCGGTCCCGGTGGACGAGGTCATCGCCCTCACGGGCTTCCGGCCCGACCTGTCGCTGGTGGACGAGCTCCGCCTCGCCCTGGACGAGCGGCTGCGGGCTCCGGTCGGACTGGCCCCGCTGATCGACCCCAACGTCCACTCCTGCGGCACCGTCTACCCGCACGGCGTGCGCGAGTTGTCCCATCCGGAGCCCGACGTGTACCTGGTCGGCATGAAGTCCTACGGCCGCGCCCCGACCTTCCTCGCCATGACGGGCTACGAGCAGGTCCGCTCCATCGCCGCCGCGCTCGCCGGGGACCAACTGGCCGCCGAAAAGGTGGAGTTGACCCTGCCCGAGACCGGGGTGTGCGGGGGCGCCGGTCTTTTCGACGAGCCCGTCACGGATGAGGGGGCCGGCGCGGGGTGCTGTGCTGTTCCGTCCACCGTCCCGATCGGCGCCGGTGGCCCGATGCCGTCCGGCGCCGGCTGCTGAGGACATCCGCATCCGCGGAGCCCGGACGGGGGTCCGTTGTCGATCGGCGGTGCGGCGTACGCGGCGATGTGTGTGCGCTTGACCAGGGGCGGGCGCATCCTGGGAGCATGAGTGACCGCGACGACTTCCTGACATGGGTCAGGACCGAGCTGTACGGGGCGGAGCTCGCCCTGCACAACGGCGATGCGGCCCCGCGCCGTGCGCTGTGGTCGCGCAACGAGCCGGTGAGTGTCCTGGGGGCGTGGCGCAACGCCTGCGGCCAGCGGGAGATCAACGAACTGTTCACAGCGCTGGCGGAGACCTTCTCCACCTGTACGTCGTACGAATTCGAGCTGATGTCGTACGACGTGGTCGGAGACATGGCCTATACGGCGGGCATGGAGCACACCTCCACGTCCGTCGGCGGCGAGCCACGCACCTACACGCTGCGGGCCACGCAGACGTACCGCCGGGAGGACGGCCTATGGCGGGTGGCTCACCGACATGGAGACACGGTGAGCGACTGAGTGGCGCTTCTGTTCAGGCGCCCGCGTCGAAGGTGCGATGGTCCGGCCGCCGTTGCGGCCGCACGGCGCCGGGCCGCACGGCCGCCGGGCGAGGGTTCCTTGCCGGGACGCCGTCTCAGTGCTCGGCGCTGGGAACGGCGAGCGGGCTGGCCGGGGCCTCCTTCTTGGCCGCCTCCATCTGCTCGCCCAGCTCGGTCAGGCGGTTGCGTCCCATCGCCTTGCGCAGTTCGGGGAACCAGTCCTTCTCCTCTTCCTCGACGTGGTGGCGGACGTTCTCCATGAGGACGGTCATCTTGGCGTCGAAACGCTCGTCGCTCGGGTCGAGGTCCTTGAGTTCGGAGAGCATCCACAGCACGACGTGGTGCTCCTCGACGCTCTCCAGAGCCTGGTCCTTGGTGTCGGGGGCGGCCTCGCGGGCCGCCGGGTAGAAGATCTTCTCCTCGATCCAGGTGTGGGTGGTGAGTTCCTCGATCACCCGGTCCGCGATCTTCCGCTTTTCGGCGTGGGCGTTGTCGCCCGCCTTCTCGAACTCCTTGAAGAGCTTCTCCACCGTCTTGTGGTCTTCCTTGAGCAGCACGATGCCGTCCACGATCTCTCCTCGCTCACTGATACGGGCGGTCGGCCCGCCCGGGGAGCGTGTACCCCCAAGTGCGGCGAACCTGTCACCAGGCCCCCGGATGGCCGCCGAACGTGTGTGTCGCGCCGACGGGAAAGGCCACCTGTCCCTGGCCACCGCCGGGCACAAGGCCCTCGGGGGCATGCGTCCCGTTACGGGCAGGGGTCGAGGGGCTGCGGTAGCGGGTGCAACGCGTCGTCCGGGTCGGCGCCCGGTGACCCGGACGGCAGGTCTGCCGGGTGCGGCGGGGTGGGGGGCTTGGCGCGGAACGGGGCGAGAGCCGCGGCGAGTTGCTGCTGAAGGGCCTGCGGCAGGGGTTCGCCGTTGATGGAGCCGAGGACGTCCTCGGCGACCTGGTGCAGCTTGCTGTTGGTGTGCTGGGAGACGGTGACCAGCACGGTCCAGGCATCCTGCGGGCTGAGCCTGAACGAGGCCATCAGGGCGCCACGGGCCAGGTCGATGGCCGGACGGGTCTTCATGGCCCGGCGCAGTTGCTCGATCTCGCGGTGCAGGGCCTCGGTGGTCTCGGAGGGGGTCCGCTCGTTCACGCCGAACGCCTGAGGTCGCGCATCGGCTGGTGGCCGGGGAGCCGGCGGGTGTGGTCGGTGGCGGTGAACAGCGGCCAGGTGTGCGTCGCCCCGAGCAGTCTGTCCACCTGCGGGCGTGCGCCCTGGAGACGGATGAACTTGCCCTGCGCCAGGGCGTGGTGGCGGATGCGCAGCAGCGCGCCGAGCCCGGAGCAGTCGCAGAACTCGACGCCGCGCAAGTCGAGGAAGAGGCCATCGACCGACCTGTCGAGCGCCTCGCGCAGGGCGCTGTGGAGGGGCTGGGCGCTGTCGATGTCGAGGTCTCCGAAAACGTGGACGACATCGGACCCGTCGGCGGCGCGCACCAGCAGGTCGGCCGACGTGCCCGAGAGGGGACCCGTGGCCTGGGGGGACGGCTCTGGATCTTTCACGGCAGGCTCCCCATGAGGACTCCACCCGACTAGGTCCCTCCAAATTTGCCCCTCCCCACCCTCGCCCGTCAAGAGATACCGGAAATCTATTTCGTCCTTTTGGATGCGTGAATCCGATCTCCTATGCTGGGCGGATGGGTGGAGTACCGGAAGCGCATACCGGATGGACCTTCTTGACCAACCACGCCCGTGTCCTCGCGGCGATCGCCGAGGACCACACCGTGCGCATACGCGACATCGCGGCGCACTGCAGGCTGACCGAGAGATCGGTGCAGAACATCATTTCCGACCTGGAGCGGGACGGGTACCTGACGCACACCCGTGAGGGCCGCTCCAACATCTA
Source organism: Streptomyces sp. ASQP_92 (assembly GCF_025399895.1). GTDB lineage: Bacteria > Actinomycetota > Actinomycetes > Streptomycetales > Streptomycetaceae > Streptomyces. The sequence goes on from NZ_JAODUA010000015.1 coordinate 47,136, forward strand.
CCGGGTCGCGCCCGACAGGTCGCTGCGTCACCCGGCCGACCAGCGGTCCACCGTCTCGGATCTGCTGTCCCTGCTGGCCCAGCACGACGGCACGCGGCCCGAAGGCCCGTAGATTCCGGGCCTTTAAGGCCGCTCCAGCGAGGGCGACGCCGGCGCCGCCGGGGTCAGCGGCCGGCGCGTGTCATGGGCCGTCCGGGGTCAGAGGTCGGCCGGGTCGCACGGTTCGAGCGGTTCCAGCGCCGGGCCCTGGAGGACTTGGCCGTCGACACCGAAGCGCGAGCCGTGACACGGGCACTCCCACGTCCGCTCCGCGTTGTTGAACGCGACGAGACAGCCCAGATGGGTGCAGACGGCGGACACCGCGTGCAGCTCGCCCTCGTCGTCGCGGTGCACGGCGCAGGGCTTCCCCGCCGCTCGGACGACGGTGCCCTCGCCCCGCTGGAGCTTGGCGACCGGGCCGTTGGTGCCGTCGCCCAGGGTGTCCAGGCGGTCCTTGACGAAGTGCTTGCCCGCGTCCAGCTGGGCCTTGAGAAAGCCGGTCGCCGACCGCACGGCGGAGCCGACGCGGCGGGGGTCGTAGAGCTCGGCCCACGGTTCTCGACCGCCCGTGACCAGGGAGGCGATGAGCTGCCCGGCCAGTACGCCACCGGTCAGGCCCCAGCCCGCGAAGCCCGTGGCCACGTACACGTTGTCGCCCGCCGTGGGCAGGCCACCGATGAGGGGGAGGGTGTCGGTGGAGCTGTTGTCCTGCGCCGCCCACCGATGGGTGATGGCGACCTCGGGGAAACGCTCCTGGGCCCAGGCGTGCAGCCGGCCGTAGCCCGCCGCCGTGTCCTCGCCGGTGCCCGGCGTGAAGGCCTCTCCGGTGAGGAGCAGAAGCCGCTGTCCGTCCGGGAGCGGTGCGGTACGGATGGACCGCTTGCCCCCTTCCTCGGTGATGTACATGCCGCCGATGTCCTGGCCCGCGGGGAGCGGGCCCGCGATCACCAGATCGCGGTGCTGGGTGAGCCGGGTCGCCAGCACCCCGTGGTCGAAGAGCGGATGGTGGGTGGCCACCACCACATGACGGGCGCGGACGGTGGTCCCGGAGGCCGTGGTGACCCGGCACGGATCGCCCCCGTCCACCCCGGTGACACGGGTGTTCTCGTACACGCGGCCGCCCAGGGCCACGAGGTCGTCGACGATGCCCCGCAGATAGGCCAGGGGGTGGAACTGCGCCTGGTCCTCGACCCGGACGGCGCCGGCCACCGGATAGGGCAGTTCGGTCTCGGTGACGAAGGAGGCGTCGAGCCCCGCCGCGCGGGCCGCCTCGGCCTCGGCGCGCAGAGCGTCGACACCGTCGGGCTGCTCGCAGTAGGTCAGGGCGGGGCGGCGTTCGAGCGAGCAGTCGATGCCGAGTCGCTCGGCCACCTCGACGACATGGCGGAGCGCGGCGCTCTGCGAACGCGCGTACAGGCGGGCCGCCTCCTCGCCGTGCTTGTCGCGCAAGGTGTCATAGACGGCGGTGTGCAGCGCCGTGACCTTGCCCGTGGTGTGGCCCGTCACCCCGCCCGCCAGTCGGTCGGCCTCCAGGACGATGACGCTCAGGCCCGCACGGGCGAGTTCCCAGGCGGTGCTCAGCCCGGCGATGCCCCCGCCGATGACCGCCGCGTCCACCTCGGTGGCGGCGTCCAGGGGGCCGAACGAGGGGAACTCGACCGTCTGCATCCAGTACGACGGGCCGGGGACAGCGAGTGGCTTCATGTCCGGCGACTACCCCCCGAGCCCCGGCCCGATGCCTCGACTACGCCGACTGCGCGGCCCTCCCACCCCCGCCGCGGCCCGGCACCCGGCGTCGGCCCGGCCCCCGCTGAACTGCTGCGGGACGGGCCGGGAAACCCGCTCGTACCGTCCCCGGCGGAGCGGCCGTGGCGTTACAAGGCGGCGGCGCCGGGTACCGATGTCGGATCGGCGGGCCGGACGCCCGGGGCACAGGGAGGTAGGCATGGACACCTCATTGGACCGCATCGCCCAGCCATGGGGCAGCTGCACCGCCTATGGCCGGCACGGGACATGGCCGGTGCGCGTCGACACCCATCTGGCGGACGGGGTGCGGCCGGATGACGTCCAGCGATGGGTACAGGCCGCCTCCCTGTTGCACTCCGACGGTGACGCCATGGACATCGCGGTCGACGACGGCCGCATGGTCGGGGTGCGGGGCCGGGCGTCGGACCGGGTCAACCGCGGTCGCCTCGGCCCCAAGGACCTGTTCGGCTGGCAGGCCAACGCCTCGCCCGACCGGCTCGTCACTCCGCTGGTACGCCGTGACGGCCGTTTGGTCGCGTGTGACTGGGACACCGCGATGGACCTGATCGTGACGCGCTCGCGGGCTCTGCTCGACGAGCGCGGACCGGGGTCGATCGGGTTCTACACCTCGGGGCAGCTGTTCCTGGAGGAGTACTACAGCCTGGCGGTGCTCGCCCGGGCCGGCATCGGCACCCCTCACCTCGACGGCAACACCCGCATGTGCACGTCCACCGCGGCCGAGGCGCTCAAGGAGTCGTTCGGCAGCGACGGCCAGCCCGGCAGCTACGACGACCTCGACCACGCCGATGTCCTCGCGATGTTCGGCCACAACATGGCCGAGACACAGCCCGTGCAGTGGATGCGCGTCCTCGACCGGCTCGCGGGGAGCGATCCGCCCCGCCTGGTGTGCGTGGACCCGCGGCCCACCCCGGCGGCCCGCCATGCCACCGTGCATCTGGCTCCGCGAAGCGGCACCAACGTGGCGCTGCTCAACGCGCTGCTGCACGAGATCATCCGCCGCGACCGGGTCGACCACGCCTACATCGAGAAACACACCGTCGGCTTCGACGAGCTGACGAAGATGGTGGAGCATTGCACACCGTCCTGGGCACAGGACATCTGTGACGTCCCGGCCGCACGCGTCCGTGAGGCCGCCGAGATCCTGGGAAGCGCCGACCGGCTGCTGTCCACCGTGCTCCAGGGCGTCTACCAGTCCCACCAGGCCACGGCCGCCGCCGTGCAGGTCAACAACCTGCATCTGATCCGCGGCATGCTCGGCAGGCCGGGCGCCGGCGTGTTGCAGATGAACGGCCAGCCCTCCGCCCAGAACACCCGTGAGTGCGGGGCGAACGGGGACCTGCCCGGGTTTCGGAACTGGGAGAACGACGACCACGTCGCCGATCTGGCCCGGGTGTGGAACGTCGAACCGGCGACGATCCCGCACTACGGGCCGCCCACGCACGCCATGCAGATGTTCCGCTACGCCGAGCAGGGCTCGATCGGCATGCTGTGGATCAGCGGCACCAATCCCGCCGTGTCCCTGCCCGAACTGTCCCGCATCCGCTCCGTGCTGTCCCAGGACCGGCTGTTCACGGTGGTCCAGGACCTGTTCCTCACCGAGACCGCGCAGCTCGCCGACGTCGTGCTGCCGGCCGCGACCTGGGGCGAGAAGACCGGTACCTTCACCAACGCCGACCGCACGGTGCACCTGTGCGACAAGGCCGTGGAACCGCCCGGCGAGGCCCGGCCCGACCTCGACATCTTCCTCGACTACGCCGCCCGTATGGACTTCCGCGACAAGGACGGCGGGCCCCTGCTGCCCTGGCACGACCCGGAGTCGGCGTTCGAGGCGTGGAAGCGGTGCAGCGCCGGACGGCCCTGCGACTACACCGGTCTGTCCTACGCCCTGCTGCGCGGCGGCACCGGAATCCAGTGGCCCTGCACCGCCCGGTCGCCCCGGGGCACCGAGCGCCTGTACACCGACGGCATCACCTGGGCCCACCCCGACACCTGCGAGGCGTACGGCAAGGACCTCGTCACCGGCGCCCCCGTCACCGTCGTCGAGTACCGCTCCCTCAATCCCGACGGCAAGGCCGTCCTGAAGGCCGCCGAATACCTTCCGCCCCACGAGGAACCGGACGAGAGCCACCCGTTCCAGCTGACGACCGGCCGCACCCTCTACCACTTCCACACGCGCACCAAGACGGGACGCGCCCCGCAGCTGAACGCGGCGGCCCCGGACGTGTGGGTGGAGGCGTCCGCACCGGACGCCGAGGCGCTCGGCTTCCACGAAGGCGACCTGATGGAGGTCGCCACGCCGCGCGGCGCACTGCGGGCGCGTCTGCGGATCACCGACATCCGGCCGGGTCTGCTGTTCGTGCCGTTCCACTACGGCTATTGGGACACCCCGGCGGGTTCGGGGCCCGGTGCCGGCACGCCCGGACGCGCCGCCAACGAGACGACCGTCACGGACTGGGACCCCGTCTCCAAACAGCCCTTGTTCAAGACGGCCGCGGCCGCGCTGCGCCTGATCGAACGAGGCGACGGCACGAGCGCCCCCGCTCCCACCACCGCCGCGTCCGCGCCCGCCGAGCCGGACAGCGTCCCCGCCACGGCGGGAGGACGCCCGGCCCACGCTTTCCAGACGGCCGCCCCCGAGGAGAACGACGGTCAAGGAGGCGCACGGTGAACGGGATCGAACTCGTCCTGCGGGCCCTCCACCACGGCGAGCACCACTTGGCCGGGGAACTCTCGGCCGTCGCCGAACGCCATCGCGCCGAGCACGAGGTCCACCACGTGGCAACCGACCTCGCCGCCTGGTCGCACGAGCACGTACGCCTGCTGTCGGACACCGCCAGGACCCGCGGCCTCGATCTCGACGGCGCCCCCGATCCGTCCTCGACCGGCCTCCTCATGACGCGGAGCCGAACGGATGCGCCGGACGCGAAGGAGCCGGGCCTGCTTCTGCTGCGTGACCTGTGCGAGCTGCATCTGGCCGCCACCCGGAACTCGCTGTACTGGGAGATGCTCGCCCAGGCCGCGCAGGCCGGCAAGGAAGGCGAACTACTCGAACTCGCCTCCTCCTGCCACCCCCGGACGTTGCGCCAGCTTCGCTGGAGCAACTCCCTGATCAAGGTCCTCTCCCCGCAGACACTGACGAGCCTGTAGCGCCCGGCCGCCCGCGCAGACACCGCACCCCGACGCCGCTTCACCCGCACGGACCGGACCTGACCGCAAGGAACCATGGTGAGCCGTACATCCCCACCGTCGCGCTCCGCGGCCGACCCCCCGCCGCAGACACTGCGCGAGTACGCGCTGATCGCCGACGGTGAGCGTGGCGCGCTCATCGGGCCGCACGGCGACATCGCCTGGATGTGCCTGCCCCGATGGGACTCCGACGCCGTCTTCAGCACCCTCCTCGGAGGGCCCGGCCACTACGCGCTCACCCCCCACGGGCGGTATGTGTGGGGCGGTTACTACGAGAACGGCACCCTCGTCTGGCGGAGCCGCTGGATCACCGAGAACGGCGTCGTGGAGTGCCGCGAAGCCCTCGCCCTGCCGGCGGACCGGCACCGGGCCGTGCTGCTGCGCCGCCTGCACGCCATCGACGGCGAGGCCCGGCTCACCGTGGATCTGGCACCCGCCGCGGGCTTCGGCACCGACCGGTCCCGGGGACCCCACCGCGACGACGACGGCACGTGGAGCGCCCGCACCGGACAACTCCGCTGGCGCTGGAGCGGCGTACCCGAGGCGCGCTCCACCCGGTACGGCCACCGCGGCGGGCTCACGGCCGAGCTGCGCCTGCAAGCCGGTGAGCATCGCGATCTCGTACTGGAAATCTCGGAGCACGCCCTGCCCGGCGCACCCGACCCCGACAGCCTGTGGCGCGCCACCAGAGCCGCCTGGGCCCGTGAAGTACCCGCCCTCGACCACACGCTGGCCCCCGAGGACGCCCGCCACGCCTACACCGTGCTGCGCGGCCTCACCAGTTCCTCCGGCGGCATGGTCGCGGCCGCCACCACCAGCCTCCCCGAACGGGCCGAGGCCGGACGCAACTACGACTACCGCTACGTCTGGATCCGCGACCAGTGCTACGCGGGGCAGGCAGCGGCCGCCGCGGGCGGTCATCCCCTGCTCGACGACGCCGTACGGTTCATCGCGGCCCGCCTCCACGAGGACGGGGCCATGATGGCGCCCGCGTACACGGTCACCGGCGGCCCCGTGCCCGGCCCGCGCGAACTGGCGCTGCCCGGCTACCCCGGCGGCGGCAGCCAGGTCGGAAACCGGGTCAACCGCCAGTTCCAGCTCGACGCGTTCGGCGAAGCGCTGCTGTTGTTCGCCGCCGCTCACCGGCACGGCCGGCTGGACAACGACGGCTGGCGGGCGGTCGACATCGCGGCCGACGCCATCGCCCGGCGCCGGGGTGACGCCGACGCGGGCATCTGGGAACTCGAAGCACAGCACTGGACCCACAGCCGGCTGATCTGTGTCGCGGGGCTGCGGGCCGTCGCCAAGGCGGCACCGTCCGCGGGGCGCGCGGCCGCCTGGGCCTCCCTCGCGGATGTGATCCTTGCCGAGACGACCGCCAACGGCGTTCATCCATCGGGCCGTTGGCAACGGTCGACGCGCGACCCGTCCCTGGACGCCGCCCTCCTGCTGCCCCCTCTGCGCGGTGCGCTGTCGGCCGAGGACCCGCGGACCACCAGCACCCTGCGCGCCTATACCGAGGAACTCACCCGCGACCACTACGCCTACCGCTTCCGGCACGACCAGCGCCCCCTGGAAGAGGCCGAAGGGGCCTTCCTGTTCTGCGGTTACGTGATGGCGCTGGCCGAACACCAGCAGGGCAACCGGAACGAGGCCCTGCGCTGGTTCGAACGCAACCGTTCCGCCTGCGGTCCGCCGGGCCTGTTCGCCGAGGAGTACGACATCAGCCAGCGGCAGCTACGGGGCAACCTGCCGCAGGCCTTCGTCCACGCCATCATGCTGGAAAGCGCCGTACGCCTCGCCGCCCCGCCCGACGACGGCCTCTGAGTCCCGGGTCGCGTACGGGAAGCGGTGGATGTCAGGTGTGGAGACGGCTGTTGGCACCGTCGTGGCTGTCGGCGCTCTCCTCGTCGAACCAGTAGTCGCCGGCCGCCAGATAGCGGAAGGCGTGAGAGCTCTCGCCGGGCAGGGCCACGGTGACCGCACGCGTACCGTCCTTGCGGGCCTGCAGTTCGTGGGTGCCGGGGCGCCACTCGTTGAAGTCACCGACGACGCTGACCGGACCGGGCGGCGTGTCGACAGGAAGCACGAACGTGATCTCGATGCTGTCCTTGCGCCGCTTGCGTTCGAGCACGGCAACCTCCTGGAGGTGGATCGGGTTGGGCCCATCCTGGGGCCACCGGGTCGGACCCGCATGTCGACGCGCGCGCCGTTCGCGCGGCGCCGGAGTGCGCGCGACCGCCAGGGCTGCGGCCGACTGGCCCAGCCGGGCTTGCCGGGGGCCGGTGCGCGGTTTGAGATGTCAGCGAGACCCGCGCACCGAAGGCCTCGGCCGCCTCCCTCACCCGGGCGCCCGAATGCGTGCGAACCCGCGGACCGTGGGCGGCACATGGGGCCGTCCGTCGTGGGCGGCCGGGTTTCCCAGGGTGACCCCAGGAGAAAGGAGCTCGCCGTGACGACCGCGCGAGAGATCATGACCAGTGGAGCGGAGTGCATCGGTGAGCGGGACAGCGTCCTGGACGCGGCCCGCAAACTGGCCGAGCTGAACGTCGGCTCGCTGCCGATCTGCGGCATCGACGAGCGCCTGAAGGGCATGCTGACCGACCGCGACATCGTGGTCAAAGTGCTGGCCAAGGGCAAGGACCCGGCGACGACCCAGGCCGGCGAGCTCGCCCAGGGCGAGGCGGTGACGATCGGCGCCGACGACGACGCCGAGGAGATCCTGCGCACGATGGCCACGCACAAGGTGCGCCGTCTGCCCGTCATCGACGGACACCAACTCGTCGGCATCGTGGCGCAGGCCGATGTGGCCCGCGCCCTGCCGGACATCAAGGTCGGCGACCTCCTTGAGGCACTGTCGAGCGACTGACCGCGCGAGCGCCGCGCAAGGAGTTCGGATGGGCCGCCAGGGCAGGAGGAACCGGGCCAAGGGCGAGACGAAGAACGCCTCGGGCACGGATGGGGACAGCGGGTCGAGACAGGCTGAAGACGATGCCGACCGCGCCAGGAGCAAGGTGAAACAGGCCCGCGCCGACATCGAGGGCCGACCCCGCACGGCGGGTGGCCGTGCGAAGCGGGAGGCGAAGGAGCGGTAGTACGCGGTCGCGGCCGACAGGGGAGCGGGGGCGGCCGTCGGCGGTCCTGCCCCGGCATGGCGCGGGAGGCTCGCCCGGCATCGCGCGGGAGGGCTGAGCCGGCATCGCGGGGGAGGGCTGCCCCCGGCATCGCGCGCACCGCCACGGGCCGGCGGAGCGCGCCCGTGGCGGTGCGCGCGGCCCGCCCCCTTGCGAGGTCCGGCCGCCGCGGGGGAGTGGCGGCCTCGCGGTCGCCTTATGGGTGCTGCCCCGTCTCGCGGCGCTCCCGAGCCATGAGCGCGTCTCGGAGGGCGAACACGGAGGCACGGTCGGCGTCACGGGCGAACCGTTCGAGCAGTTCGGCCGCGGCCGGGTCCGGCCCGCCCTCCATCGCTTCTACGAGTGCGGCAATGTTCGGCCACTGGTCGCGGGAATGGTAATCGTCCACAGGATGTCCGGTTCTGTCGTATTTCAAGGTCGGCATCCGCCCCAACGGACTACTCATACCAGGACAGGACCACTCATGGCGCCCGCCCACGGCCCGAACCGCCGGACGGACCACGGGGTTACGTCCCCAGCCCGCGATGTCAGACCCGCTGCGCGCGGTGGAGCAGGGTGTGCAGCCCATGCGGGCGCAGGGCCGCGCGGGCGGCGTTCGCGCCGGGGGCGCCGTGGACGCCGCCGCCGGGATGCGCGGCCGCCGAGGCGAGATACAGGCCCTTGATCGGGGTCTCGGGCCGTCCGGTTCCGGGCACGGGACGGAAGATCGCCTGTTGGTGCAGGGCGGTGGTGCCGTTGTTGATGGCGCCCAGGTGCAGGTTCTCGTTCATGGCCTGGAGGGTGGTGGGCGCCAGGATGCGCCGGGCGCGGATCAGCGCACGGAACCCCGGCGCGTACCGCTCGACCTGGGCCTCGACCCGATCAGCCATGGCCTCCTGCTCCCGGGCGTCCCACCGGCCCGTGATGCCGTCGGGGCCGGCGTCGGAGGTGATGTCCTGCGGCACATGCGTATAGGCCCACGCCGATTCCGTACCCGCCGGTGAGCGGCTGGGGTCCGCGGTGGTCATCTGGCCGAGCAGGACGAACGGGGCGCCGGGGACCTGCCCCGTGGCGATCTCGGAGGCGAACCGGGACAGGCTGTCGACGCCGTCGGCGATGTGGACCGTTCCCGCTCCGGCCGCGCCGGGTGCCTCCCACGGCACGGGGCCCGACAGCGCCCAGTCGACCTTGAACGTCGCGAAGTCCCACTGGAAGCGCTCCAAGTCGCGCACCAAGCGCGACGGAAGGTGTTCCTCGCCCACCAAGTCCCGGTAGAGGGCCGGCGCCGAGACATCGGCGAGCACCGCCCTGCGTGCGCCGATCGTCTCTCCGTGGGCTGTCACGACCCCGGTAGCCGCGCCGCCGCGTACGACCACGGAAGCGACGCGCTCCCCGCAGCGCACGGCGCCCCCGCGCTTCTCCAGGCGGCCGACCAGCGCCGCGGTCAGGGCGCGCGCGCCACCCACCGGAACGGGGAAGCCGTGGCTCTGCCCGAGCATCGCCATCAGCCAGCCGAAGCCGCCGCTGACCGCCGACTCGGGGGCCAGGTCGGCGTGCAGGGCGCAGCCGGCCAGCAACAGCCGGCCCCCTTCTCCCGCGAACTCCTCCTCGCCCAGGCGCCGTACGGGCAGCACCAGGTTCCGGGCCAGCCGGAGGCCGCCGGGTGCCCGGAGTTTCGCCGCCAGCCGGAGCCCGGCGCGAACCGGCGGGAAGGGGGCGAACAGGGCCCGCACCATGTCCGGGCCCACCCGGCGCCACATGTCGTACATGGACTGCCAGGCCTCGCCGTCGCGCGGCCCGAATTCCGTCAACCCGGCCGCGGTGTCCCGCACTTGGCGCTCCAGCACCGCACATCGGCCGTCGCTCAGCGGATGCGCCAGAACCCGCGGGGCATGGCTCCACCGCAGGCCTTCGGCCGCGAGGTCGAGGCGGTTCAGGACGGGGGAGGCGGCCGCCAGGGGATAGAAGGCGCTGAAGAGGTCCGAGACGTAGTCGGGATGGACACCGCGGTCGCTGCGGACCGCGCCGCCCGGTTCCTGCTGTGTCTCCAGGACCTCCACGCTCCAGCCGGCGTCCGCCAGCACGTTCGCGGCCACCAGACCGTTGGGGCCGGCGCCGATCACCACCGCGTCAGGCATGGTGGGCCTCGGCGCCGGCGCGCTCGCCCTCGACGACCTTGGCCAGGCGCGCCAGCATGCCCCGGTGGCGCAGTTGGAGCAGGACCTCGGTGACGGGGTTGTGCAGCGTGCCGCCCAGGCCGCGCAGGGGGTGTTCGTCGCAGATGACCAGGGTGCCGTTCCCCCAGGGCCTGAGCTGGAGGAAGATCCGCGCGCTGCCGAGCGACTTGAAGCTCGCCTCCAGCTCCAGCTCCCGGCACGTCTCGCTGTGGCGGACGGTCGTCGTGCCGTCGCCCGACCATGGGCCCGCGCGGAGGGTGAAGCGAAGCCGCGAGCCGGTCTCGGGCCACGACCGGTCGATGGGCACGGACTTGTCCGGCCCCACCACCCAGTCCCCGTACCGCTCGGGATCGGAGAGCACCGCCCACACATCGGTAGGAGAGCGGTGGATCAGCTGATGGCGGATGGCCATGAGAGGGGTCCTCCTTGGCGACGCGGGTGGTGGGGCCGGGTGCCCGCGCCTCGGGGTGCCAAACGCCCCTCATCGGACACGCACGGCCCTCTCGACACTCAGGCCCATGGTGCGCGCCCCCGGGTGGGCCCGCATCCCGCGCCCCGCCCGGACGCTCCAGGCGGTGTTCCTCGTTCGCGGCAGGCGGTGGACCGTCGCCCACCGTGTGCGGCCGGTTCCTCACCCGACTGGCGGGGCCGGGCACCCGTCTCACCCAGGGTGCGTGGCCACATGCCCCGCCTTCCACGTGCGGCGCCCCGCGACCCTCAACACACTGGGAGGAGGCGAAGAGGACGCCGCTCGTCCCGCACCGGAGGAGTTTCACCGTGGCCGAACAACCCCCGTCCGTTCGTCCCCCCGTGGACATCCGGGTCGCATCCGTGCCGGCCGGCCATGTGTATGTGCGGCACTGCTCGGCGCCGGACGACGGCGTCGCACGGCTCAGGGACCCCCGGCCCAACGGCGCTCCCAGCACGTCGCAGCGCTGGTGGCCGCCCGTCATGCTCGACCCCGACTGGGTGAGCGCCCACCACAAGGACTTCGACGTCTTCCATCTGCACTTCGGGTTCGACGCCCAGAGCCCCGCCCAGCTGACCGCCCTCGTGGACACCCTGCGGCGGCACGGCAAGCCGCTGGTGTACACGGTGCACGACCTGCGCAACCCCCATCAGCTCGACCCCGCCACCCACGACGCCGCGCTGAATGTGGTGATCCCGGCGGCCGACCAGCTCATCACGCTCACCCCGGGCGCCGCCGAGGTCATCGGCCACCGCTGGAACCGCACGGCAGACGTCCTGCCCCACCCCCATGTGGTGGAACTGCCCCTGGTGGCCGGTCCCAGGCCCGTCCACGACCAGTTCCGGGTCGGCGTCCACGCCAAGAGCCTGCGGCCGAACATGGCCGTGCTGCCCGTCGTACGCGTACTCGCCGACACGCTCGCCGAGCTCGCGGACGCGGAGCTCCAGGTGAACATCCACCGCGAGGTCGCCGACCCGGCCTCCCCGGCCCACAACCCCCAAGTCATCGAAGAACTCAGGAAGTTGGCACACCGGGGCCGACTCACCCTGACCATTCACGACTACTTCGACGACGAACAGCTGTGGGACTACCTGGCGTCCCTCGACCTGTCCGTGCTGCCCTACCTCTTCGGTACGCACTCGGGATGGCTGGAGGCATGCCACGACCTGGGCACCGCCGTCGCCGCCCCGGACTGCGGGTTCTACGCCCAGCAGCGCCCCTGTCTGACCTATGGGCACACCCAGCAGGGCGGTCTCGACGAGGAGTCCCTGCGCAAGGCCGTGCTGCGGGCGTACGAGGAGAGGCCGGCGCCCCGGGCCACCGAACACCACCGGGCACGGGAGCGTGCCGACCTCGCCGCCGCCCACCGCTCCCTCTACACCCGGCTGTTGCGATGAACCCGCTGAGAGTGGCGCTGATCGCGTCCGCGCGCTTCCCCATCAACGAACCGTTCGCCGGCGGGCTCGAAGCCCACACCTGGGGGCTTGCCCATGCCCTGACCCGGCGCGGACACCAGGTGGAACTCTTCGCCGCACCCGGCTCCGACCCGGCACTCGAAGCACGCGAACTGCCCGTGCGGCGCGTGGTGTTGAGCTCGGCGGCCCGCTCCGACGCCAGCATGCCGAGCACCACGTGGATGGAGGAACACCACGCCTACCTCGGGCTGATGCTGGACCTGGCACGCGACGGCGAGCACCGCTTCGACGTGGTGCACAACAACAGCCTCCACTATCTGCCCGTGGCGATGGCCTCGGCCCTGCGTGTTCCGGTGATCACCACCCTGCACACACCACCCACCCCATGGCTGGAGTCCGCCATCCAGAGCCATGACGCCTGCCCGGTCGTCTTCACCGCCGTCAGCGAGTTCACGGCCTTCGCCTGGCGGCCGACGGTGCCCGAGGCCCTGGTGGTGCGCAACGGCATCGACACCGACTTCTGGACGCCGGGCCCGGGCGGCTCCGATCTGGTGTGGTCGGGCCGCATCGTGCCGGAGAAGGGCCCCCACCTCGCCATCGGCGCGGCCCGCGCGGCCGGCGTACCGCTGAAGCTGGCGGGGCCCGTCTCCGACGAGCGGTACTTCGAGGAGGAGGTCGCCCCGCTGCTCGAAGACGGCGTGCAGTACATGGGCCACCTCGACCGCAAGGAGCTCGCCGAACTGCTTGGCACGTCCGCCGCCGCCCTGGTGACGCCGAGCTGGGACGAACCGTACGGCCTCGTGGTCGCCGAGGCGCTGGCCTGCGGCACACCCGTCTGCGGGTTCGATCGCGGCGCGCTGGCGGAGATCCTCACACCGGAATGCGGACTGCTCGCACCCCCGGGAGACGTCGCCGCCCTCGCCGCGCTCATCCCGCGGGCCATGCGGCTTGACCGCCGGGCCGCCCGGCGCAGGGCGGAGCTGTTCTGCTCGCTCCAGCACACCGCCGACGCCTACACCACCTTGTACGAGCGGGTGACGAGGTGATCGGCTACTACGTCCACCACCAGGGCCGGGGCCATCTCCACCGCGCGCAGTGCATCGCCGCCCGGATGGCGGGCCCGGTGACCGTCCTGTCCTCGCTGCCGCGGCCCGAGACATGGCGGGGCCCCTGGGTCGCTCTGCCCCCGGACACGGCGGACGACCCGCTCGACCACACCGCCCGGGGCCGGCTGCACTGGGTACCCGTGCACCACCGGGGGCACCGCGAACGCATGGGGATCATCGCGGAGTGGATCAGACGGGAGAATCCCGCGCTGTTCGTCAGCGACGTATCGGTGGAGGCCGCCACCATGGCGCGGCTCATGGGGATCCCGGTCGTCGTCGCGGCCATGCGCGGCGACCGCCGGGACAAGGCGCACCGCCTCGGCTACGACCTCGCGGACGCGCTGCTCGCACCCTGGCCGGCCACCCTGCCCGAGCCGGGCTGGCCCGCGCACTGGCACGCCAAGACCGTGCACACCGGGAGCATTTCGCGCTACGACGCCCGAGCGCGACCCACGGCCCGCGGCCACCGGGAACGTACCCGCGGCGACGTCGTGGTGATGCTCGGGGCGGGCGGCGCCGACGTCGGCTCAGCTCACCTGAGAGAAGCGGCCCTGGCCACCCCCGACTGGTCGTGGACCCTCCTCGGCGGCCCCGGAGCCCCCTGGGTGGAGGATCCCTGGCCGTTGCTGTGCCGCGCGGGCGTGGTCGTCACCCACGCCGGGCAGAACGCCGTCGCGGAGTGCGCGGCGGCGCGCGTGCCCACCATCGTCATCCCGCAGGACCGTCCGCACGGTGAACAGCACGCCACCGCAAGGGCGTTGAAGGCGGGGGACCTGGCCACCGTGCGGGACGCCTGGCCCAGTGCCGAGGAGTGGCCCGCGCTGCTCGCGGAAGCCGTCGCCCGGCCGGAGCGCTGGGGCAGCTGGTCGCACGGCGACGGCGCCGAGCGCGCGGCCCGGCTCCTCACCGACCTGGCCAACCGCGTTCCGGGGCGGTCCGCGTGCGCACCGCGGTGATCACGATCGCCGCCGGCCGGCACCGTCATCTGCTGCTCCAGCAGGACGGGCTCGCCCGGGGCGTGCGCACCCCCGATCAGTATGTGATCGTCGCCATGGACGACCCGGACATCGGCCCGCTCACCGCCGGCCGCGCACCCGCACCCCACGTGCTCGACCTGCCGCTGACGGAGGGCCGCCTGCCGCTGGCCGCCGCCCGCAACGCGGGGGCCGCCCGGGCCCTCGAAGGCGGCGCCGATCTGCTGGTCTTCCTCGACGTGGACTGCGTACCGGGCCCCACCCTCGTGGACCGCTACGCCCGGGTCGCCGAGGACGGCGCGCTGCTGTGCGGAACGGTCGCCTATCTGCCGCCCCCGCCGCCTGGGGGCTACGACCTCGACCTTCTCGCCGACCTGGCCCCGCCCCATCCGGCGCGGCCGGCCCCCGCCGACGCGGAGGTCCACCGCGCGGGAGACCCCCGCCTCTTCTGGTCACTGTCCTTCGCCCTCACCGCGCCCACCTGGAACCGCGTCGGCGGGTTCTGCGAGTCGTACTCCGGTTACGGAGGCGAGGACACCGACTTCTGCGCCACGGCCACGCGCCGGGGAGTGGATCTGTGGTGGGTGGGCGGCGCGCCCGCCTATCACCAGCACCATCCCACCCACGATCCACCCGTCCAGCACCTCGACGACATTCTGCGCAACGGGGCGCTCTACAAACGGCGTTGGGGAACCTGGCCCATGATCGGCTGGCTCCGCGCCTTCGAGGCGCTGGGCCTCGCCGTGCACGACCCGGCCCGTGACACCTGGCGCAAACGGTGAGCCGGGGGCGCGGCCCGGCCCGTGAATCGACCGTCCCGACCGGTTCACCGCCCCCGCCGGGGGCACGCGCCCACCGAAGGCACGACGCGGATACGAGCTGTTCACGGCGGCACACCCACAAGGAGACGCGATGAGGGCACTGACCTGGCACGGCAAGCGCGACGTACGCGTGGACACCGTGCCCGACCCCACCATCCGGGACGCGGACGACGTCATCGTCCAGGTGACGACGACCGGCCTGTGCGGGTCGGACCTCCACCTCTACGAGGTACTCGGCCCCTTCCTCGACCCGGGGGACATCCTGGGACACGAGCCCATGGGCATCGTCCAGGAGGTGGGCCCGGACGTCACCACGCTGAAGCCGGGGGACCGGGTGGTGATCCCCTTCAACGTCTCGTGCGGCACCTGCTTCATGTGCGACCAGGGTCTTCAGTCGCAGTGCGAGACCACCCAGGTACACGAACACGGCACCGGCGCCTCGCTGTTCGGCTACACCAAGCTCTACGGACAGGTGCCCGGCGGCCAGGCGCAGTACCTGCGGGTCCCGTTCGGGAACACGCTGCCCATCCGGGTGCCGCAGGGGCCCTCCGACGACCGCTTCGTCTATCTGTCCGACGTCCTGCCCACGGCATGGCAGGCGGTCGAGTACGCTGCCGTCCCGCCCGGAGGCAGCGTCGCCATCCTGGGCCTGGGGCCCATCGGCGACATGAGCGCCCGCATCGCGGCCCACCGCGGCGCCGGAACCGTCATCGGCATCGACCTCGTACCGGAGCGCCTGGAGCGGGCCCGCCGGCGCGGCATCCACACCCTCGACCTCCAGGAGTGCGGCGACCACCTCACCGACGCCGTCCGCGACCTCACCGGGGGCCGCGGACCCGACGCCGTCATCGACGCGGTGGGCATGGAGGCGCACGGCAGCCGGGTCGCGGCCGCGGCCCAGGGCATGACGTCCCTGCTGCCCGACGCGCTCGCCTCGGCCATGATGAAGCGCGCCGGAATCGACCGTCTCTCCGCGCTCTACACGGCGATCGACCTCGTCCGCAGGGGAGGGACGATCTCCGTCTCCGGCGTCTACGGCGGCGCCGCCGACCCGCTGCCCCTGCTGACCATGTTCGACAAGCAGCTCCAACTGCGCATGGGCCAGGCCAACGTCCGCCGCTGGGTCGACGACATCCTCCCCCTCCTCACCGACGAAGACCCGTTGGGCGTCGACGACTTCGCGACGCACCGACTGACGTTGGAGCAGGCGCCCGACGCGTACGAGATGTTCCAGAAGAAGCGCGACGGCGCGGTCAAGGTGCTTTTCACGCCCTGAACGCGCGCGCCCTGAACTCGCGGGAGTTCAGGGCGAGTTGAGGCGCACAGGAAAGGGGTGGGTGTCGGCATCGGGAGATGTGGGCACCCACCCGGGCGTCGAGGGTGCCTCAGTCCGCGAGCGCCGTGATGCGGGCGCACTCTCGTACGACCGCCTCGAAGCTGTGGTGCTGACGGTGAATCTCGCGCTGGCGGTCGGCGCCGGTGCCCTGTTCGGTCAGCCGGGCCAGAGTGCGCCGGGCGCGGTCCAGGTCGCCGCTGTCGGACAGCGCGTCCTCGACGTGGGACAGGAGGGAGGCGACGACCTCCGACGCGGGCTTGTCCCGCATCGTGAGCGGGTCGACGAGGGAGCCGCCAAGGCCCGATCGGGCGGCCCGCCAGGACGCCAGGCGCAGCAGGCCCGCGCTCACCGGAGCCGGGGGCCGGCCGGCCCGCCAGTCCGCGGCGGCGGTCTCCACCAGGCCGCGGACGAGCGTGGCGATCAGCACGGTGGTGCTCGGCTGGAGACACACGTCCGCGACGCGGACCTCCACCGTCGGGTAGCGCGCGGAGAGTCGCGCGTCGAAGTAGATCATCCCGTCGTCCCGCAGGGCGCCGGTGGCGAGCATCGACTCGACGTGCCGGTGGTAGCGGTCGGCGGAGCCGAAGATCTCGGTCGGGCCGGCGGAGGGCCAGCGGTTCCAGACCCGGCTGCGGTAACTGCTGTAACCGCTGTCCTCGCCCTGCCAGAAGGGCGAGTTCCCGCTGATCGCGGTCAGCACCGACAGCCAGGGGCGGATCCGGTCGAGTACGGCGACACCCTCGTCGTCCGATTCGACCGCGACGTGCACATGGCAGCCGCAGGTGAGCTGCTCGCGGGCGGTGAGCCCGAAGTTCCGGGCCATCCAGATGTGGCGCTCGCCGAGCTCCAGCGAGGGCTGCACCGGCACGGGAGAGGTGGCCAGGGCCGCCACCGTGGCCCCCGCCTTCTCGGCACGGGCGGCCGCTTCCCGGCGCCGCATGATGATCTCTTCCTCGATGTCGCTCATCGCCGTCAGAGGGCTGGTGGCGAACTCCACCTGCTCCTTCTGGAGCTCCGTCTCGAACTCCTGCTCCTCGGCCTCGCCGTCCTTCCGGGAGGCCGGCGGCGAGGTGACGACCGGGGAGAGCGCCAGAACCTCACCGGTCCGCGCGCTCACCATGAGCAGCTCTTCTTCAACCCCGACGGTGCGCATGCGCAGTCTCCGATCCATACCGGTGCCCAGCTAGGTACTGACGTGTGCCCCGACAAGGCGGAGTCATACGGCAGGACCGGGCGGCGGGCCTCGTCCCGGCGCGGGCCGGGCGGGTCACGATCGCGAGCCCGGCCGGCGCGGTGGGGCCGGGTGGCTACACCGGGTCCAGACCTTGGCCGGCCATGCGCCCCGCCTGCTCGCTCTGGTCCTGGGCGCGGCGCGCCTTGTCCGCCAGACGCCTGCGCTGTTCCGGGTCGGTCGCCCGCTCGGCCGCCTCCTTCCACTCCCGTGCCCGGGTCTCCAACTCCCGGGCCCGGCTGCGGTATTCGTCTCCCACACTCATGGCCACTCCTGGGTACTGTGCTGGATCGCCGCAGCCGTGGGCGGTGCCCAGGACCGCGCTTCCGTGCCGTCCGACGACAGCGGCGGACGCCGCCTCGTCGCTGACAGCTTGTGCGATGCCGTGACCGGGGGCATCCGGGGTACGGCCATGCGCGGAGGGCTCGGGGACCCAGGAAGGGGCCGGCCGTCAGGCGCATCCGCCCACCCCCGGAGTGCGGGCCCTGCGCAGGGGGCGCCGGGGTCGTCCCTTTGGAGCAGGCGACCGAGATGTCTGGGGATATTCGGGTAGCAGAACCATGTCATCCGGTACCCGCCGCGCGGGATTCGGCGCGGCCCCGTCAGCCATCCAGAGGAGTTCGAGCACATGGTGATCGCTCATCCCGCTTCGCAGGTCGTCGCCGCGGGGCCTGCCACGGCACTGCTCCTGGTCATCGTGGGACTGGTGGTGGTGGCCGGGCTCCTGGCGATGTTCTGGACCGGCCGCCGCCGAGCCGCCCGCAAGCCCCCGCCCCCGTCCGCGCCGCAGCCGGGCGCCGATTCCTGGGACACCCCTCCGTCGTCCCCCGGCCCCGACGACCACAACGATCGCCGATAGCCGAACCTCGATCGAGGGCGGGCCCGATCGCCACACAAAGGGGGCGCATATCTGCGCTCTTCGGGGTACCTGGGACGTGTCACCACCGAATCCGACGAGGGGTTCCGGGGTGCCGAGAGAACGCCGGTTCACGACGGGCGCGCCCGAGCGCACCGAGCCCGGCCGCAGACGTGACCGTGCTCCGGCCCCGACCGCGCTCCGGCCCCGACCGTGCACCGGCCCCGACCGTGCTGCGGGCCAGATCCGTCAGCTCCGGTACGGCGACGCCACCCCGATCCCTCGCACGTCCTCAGGAAAGGCGCGACCCATGACCGACCCGGCCCGTCGGCAGGACCCGACCGACAAGCACCCCCGGCCCGACCTGCCCCAGCAGGACCAGCAGCACCCCGGATGGACCGGCCCGATGGACCCCCCGCCGGACCACGGTGAGCAGACGTACCGGGGCAGCGGTCTGCTCACCGACCGCAAGGCGGTCCTGACCGGCGGCGACTCCGGCATCGGGCGGGCCGTCGCCCTCGCCTACGCCCGCGAGGGTGCCGACGTCCTCTTCACGTACCTGCCGGAGGAGGAAGAGGACGCCCGCGAGACCGTGCGTCTGGTGGAGGAGGCGGGACGGCGCGCCATCGCGGTGACCTGCGACATCCGCGAGGAGCGGCAGTGCCGGGACCTGATCGACCGGGCGGTCGCCGAGTTCGGGCGCATCGACGTGCTGGTCAACAACGCGGCCTACCAGATGGCCCAGTCCGACGGCATCGAGGCCATCACCACCGAGCAGTTCGACCGGGTGCTGCACACCAATCTGTACGGCATGTTCTGGCTGACCAAGATGGCTGTGCCGCACATCCCGGCGGGCGGCTCCGTCATCAACACCACCTCGGTCCAGGCCTACCAGCCCAGCCCCCATCTGCTCGACTACGCCATGACCAAGGGCGCGATCGTCACCTTCACCAAGGGGCTGGCTCAGATGCTGGCCGAACGCGGGATCCGGGTGAACGCCGTGGCGCCCGGGCCGGTGTGGACCCCGCTCATTCCGGCGACGCTGCCGGACACCGCCGAGTTCGGCAAGCAGGCCCCGCTGGGGCGCCCCGCGCAGCCCGCCGAGATGGCGCCGGCCTATGTCTTCCTCGCCTCCGAGCACGCCAGTTTCATCACCGCCGAGGTGATGAACGCGACCGGCGGCTCGCCGCTCCCGTAAACCGGGCTCGTGGGGCGGGAGTTGCGGAGAGGGAGCAACGCGGGCAGAGCGGCGGGGCGCCGTTCCGCGAGCCGCGTGAGCGCAGGGTGCGACCACGGGATGGGACGTTGAAGAATCTGGGCCGGGCCCCACAGCAGTGGGGGCAGTGGGCGACCTGGGAGTGCGCGGCCGTGGCGCGCTCGGCGCGGCGTGCGCTGAGCGGCCCCGGGCCCGAGCGGGACACCGCCGTCCAGGCGCTGAAGGCCGCCGCGGCCGCGCTCATCGCCTGGGCGCTGGCGGGCTGGTGGTGGAAGGCGCCGATGGCGATGCTGGCGCCCTGGACGGCGATATTCCTGGTGCAGAGCACGGTCTACCGGTCGCTCAAATCCGCGCTGCAACAGTTCGTCGTCGTAGTCATGGGCACCCTCCTGGCGGCGGGCGCCGGCCTGCTGACCGGGGACACCATGCTGGCCATGGTCATCGCACTCCCGGTGACGATGCTCTTCGGCTCGTACGCCCGCTTCGGCACCCAGGGACTCAACGCGCCGACCGCCGCCCTGTTCGTGCTGGTCTACGGCACGTACTCGGGGTTCGACATCATCCACCGGTTCCTGGAGACGCTCCTCGGTGCGGTCATCGGGCTCGCGGTCAACGCCCTGGTGCTGCCTCCGGTCCACTCGCGCAGCGTGCGCCACCTCCGCGGACGGCTGCCCGAGGAGAGTGCCGCGCTGCTGCACGCCGTGGCAGACGGGCTCGGCGACGGTACGTACTCCCGTGACGACGCGCAGGCCTGGCACGACCGGGCGCGGCGGCTCACCGACCGCGTCACCGACCTGCGCACGGCCCGCCGCTGGTCGGAGGAGAGCTACCGCTTCAACCCGGGCCACCGGCTGCGCCGTTCGGCTCCAGAACCTCCGGCGGCCGACTGGGACTTCGCCTGGGACCGGATCACCCAGCACGCCGAGGCGATCACCCGCACGTTGGCGGAGGCCGGCCAGGACCGGTCCGGGCGGACCGTCCTGCCGGTTCCCGCGCCGCGCATCCTGGCCGAACTCCTGGGCGCGGCAGGGGACTTGTGCGAGCTGGACGACCCGCTGGGGGGCTCCGATCCGGCCGATGACGACACGGACGAGGCGCGTCGGCGAAGCCGCGCCCGCCGCGAGGCACTGCGCAGGGCGTACGCCGCACAGGACGAACTGACCTCGCTGTTCCGCGAGCGCGGCGACGCCTCCCAGGACGCCCTGGCCGCCGTCACCGCGGACACGATCCGCCTCCTCGCCGACCTCTCGGCGATCGCGGGACAGGGCCCTGACGACGCGGACGAGGCGGACGAGGCGGACCGGCAGGAGGCCGACGGGTCCGGGGGATAGGCCCGACGGGTCCAGGGCTGGGGCTCCGCAGGACCAGGAGTCTTGAGGAGGTCAGGAACCGTCCCTACGGTGGCGTGCCCACGCCTCGTCACGCAGTTCGGTCCTCAGGAGCACGTCGGCGCCCGTGCAGGCCAGTGCTCCGGCCGCCGCGACCACCACGGCACGGGCGCGCGGCGAGGCGGCCGCCGAGGCGAACTCCGGGGTGTGGTCGGAACCGTCGTCCATGATCGCGACAAAGGGATGGATGGCGGGCACGCGTGTGCTGACGTTGCCGATGTCGGAGGAGCCGAGGAAGACGCCGGGCTCGGGCGGTGTCAGCTCGATCCCCTCCCGCGACAGGTGCTCGGCGAACCGCTCGGACAGTACCGTGCTGTCGCGGAAGTGGTCGTAGCGCAGAGTGGCGCGCTCCACCTCCGCCTTGGTGCCGGTGGCGAGGGCGACGCCTTCCGCCGCGGCCCGCACCTGCCCGACCAGGTCGTCGAGGGCCGAGGTCGTGGCGGCACGGAGGCCGAAGAGGCCCTGCGCGTACTCCGGAACGATGTTGGTGGCGGTGCCGCCCTGGGTGATGATGCCCTGGATGTGGGAGGCCGTCGGCAGCCGCCGGCCGAGCGCGCCGAGCACGTTGAACAACTCGATCAGGGCCGCGAGCGCGTCGATGCCCTCGGTCGGATTGCCGGTCGGGTGCGCGGCCCGGCCGTGGAAGGCCACGCGGTACTGCACCTGGGCGGTCAGCGGCGCCCGCGTCCAGCTGTACACGCCGGGGTGGAACATCAGCGCCGCGTCGACGTCGTCGAACACCCCGGCCTCCGCCTCCAGGACCTTTCCGCCCCCGCCCTCCTCGGCGGGGGTGCCGACGGCCAGCACACATCCGGCCGACTCGCCAAGGACGGCGCGGAGCGCGAGGGCCGCGCCGAGGCCCGCGGCCGCGATGAGGTTGTGTCCGCAGGCATGACCGAGGCCGGGCAGAGCGTCGTACTCCAGCGGCAGGGCCACCGCGGGGCGCCCGCGACCGGAGCGGGCGGTGAAAGCGGTGGGCAGGTCGGCGACGCCGCGCTCCACCACGAAACCGGCCTTCTCCAGTTCGCCCGAGAGCCTGGCGGCCGCCCGGTGCTCGGCGAAGGCGTACTCGGGGTCGCCGTGCAGCCCCACGGCGACCTGCCACAGCGCGTCCGCACGCTCCGCCACCTCCGCACGGAGCTTGGCATGGACATCGGCCTCGACAGTGCGGGTCACTCTGCCTCCTCTGCATCCGGCGCGCGACACCCCGCCGCACGTGTACCCCTGCGGGTGCCACTCTCCGGGCAACACGACACCTACCGGTTTCGATTGCGGCACCCGTGCAACACGACGACCATGACGGCAGGGCCGCCGTCCGGGCCGCAACCGTGCTGGGAGGTACGAATGGATCACTCGCGGGTGCCTGTACTGGAGGCGCTCCAGGAGTTCCGGCGTCGCGGGGACGTGGCGTACGGCCCACCGGGGCACAAGCAGGGCCGAGGCGTCGATCCCCGGGTGGCCGACATCGTCGGACTCGATGTGTTCCGTTCGGACGTCCTCGCCCTCAACGGACTCGACGACCGCCGGCAGTCCCAGGGCGTGCTCAGCCAGGCGCAGGAGCTGATGGCCGACGCGGTGGGGGCCGAGCACGCGTTCTTCTCCACCTGCGGCAGTTCCCTCTCGGTGAAGACCGCCATGCTCTCCGTCGCGGGACCCGGTGAGAAGCTGCTGCTGTCGCGCAACGCCCACAAGTCCGTCATCGCGGCCGTCATCGTCAACGGAGTGCGGCCGATCTGGGTGCACCCGAAGTTCGACGGCGAGCGCCATCTGGCGCACCCACCGGAGCCCGACGACGTACGCCGCCGCCTTGAGCAACACCCGGACGCCAAGGGCATGTTGCTGATCACGCCCACCGAGTGGGGCACCTGCGCGGACGTGACGGGCGTGGCCCGGGTGTGCCACGAGTTCGACGTCCCTCTGATCGTGGACGAGGCATGGGGCGCCCACCTCCCCTTCCACTCCGCGCTGCCTCCGTGGGGCATGAACGCCGAGGCCGACCTGGTGGTCACCAGCGTCCACAAGATGGGTGGCGCGATCGAGCAGAGTTCGGTCTTCCACCTCCAGTACGACCGGGTGTCGCCCGAGGTGCTCAAGCAGCGGGAGGACCTCCTCGGCACGACCAGCGCCTCCTCGCTGGTGTACGCGACCCTCGACGGCTGGCGCCGCCAGATGGTGGAACAGGGCCACGAGCTCCTGGACGGCGCACTGCGACGGGCGCTGCGCGTCCGGTCGGCCCTGGACGATCTGCCGGGCCTGCGGCCGATGGGCCAGGAGGTGGTCGAGGAGGGTTTCGCCGCCTCCTTCGACCCGCTCAAGCTCGTCATCGACGTACGCGGACTCGGCATCACCGGCATGCAGGCGGCGGAGTGGCTGCGCACGCACCGGCATGTGGACGTCGGCGGCTCCGACAGTGGTCGCATCAGCGCCTCCATCACCCATGCCGACAACGACGAGACGGAGAAGATCCTGCTGGACGCGCTGACCGCGCTGGTCGACAACGCCGACTCCCTGGAGAAGCAGAGCCCGGTCCACCGGCCCGCCCCTTCGGACCTGGAACTGGAGCAGGCGATGCTGCCCCGCGACGCGTTCTTCGCCCCCGTGGAGCACGTGCCCGCCGAGCGCGCCGCCGGACGCGTCTCGGCGGAGACGATCAGCCCCTACCCGCCGGGTGTACCCGCCGTCGCCCCGGGCGAGGTCATCACCGAGGCGGTCCTCGACTATCTGCGCAGCGGCGTCGAGCACGGCGTCCTGATCCCCGACGCGGCCGACCCGTCGGTCAAGACGCTGCGGGTGGTGGCCCGGCAGTGAGGTGAACGGGCGGGGTCTCCTTCACCCCCGGGGGCGCGGTGGCGACTCGGGGGTGAGTACCTTCTTGACCCTCACACCGTGTCAGGCGGTCAGCTCGGAGACATCATGTTCACCATTGGAGACTTCGCCCGGCACGGCCGCGTATCGGTCCGGATGTTGCGCCACTACGACGCGACGGGACTGCTGCGCCCGGCCCATGTCGACCCCGCCAGCGGCTATCGCCACTACAGCGCCGCCCAGCTCGCCCGCCTCAACCGGGTCATCGCGCTCAAGGAGCTGGGGTTCACCCTCCAGCAGGTCCGCGACATCGTCGACGACAAGGTCGGCGCGGAGGAACTGCGCGGCATGCTGCGGCTGCGGCGGGCCGAACTGGAGGCCGCGGTGGCTGCCGCGGGCGCACGGCTCGTGCAGGTCGAGGCGAGGCTCCGAGCGATCGAGAGCGAGGGGCGCATGCCCGAGAACGACGTCGTCATCAAGAACGTCCCCACCGTCCGGGTGGCGGAACTGATCGCGACCGCCGCGAGTTACGAGCCCGAGGACATCAGCCCGGTCATCGGACCGCTCTACGAGGAGCTGTTCCGACGTCTGAACACCGCGGGCATCACACCCACGGGCCCCGGTATCGCCTACTACGAGGACGATCCGGAGGGCGCGGGCAGGATCATCATCCACGCCGCGGTCCAGGTCTCGGCTCCCCTCCAAGACGACCCCGTACGCGTCCTCGACCTGCCGTCCCTGGACCGGGCGGCGACCATCGTGCACCGGGGCTCGATGGACACGGTGCTGCCCGCGGCTCAGGCTCTGGCCCGCTGGATCGACGCCAACGGCCATGTGCCGACCGGTTACCCGCGCGAGGTCAACCTGGAGTGCCCGGAGAACCGCGACGACTGGGTGACGGAACTCCAGACACCTCTGAGCAGAGCCTGACCGCCCGCGAGGGCCCCGGCCGTCGGGGCCCTCAGGGTGCGTCCCCAGCCGCCAACTCCCCACATCTGTATGTCAATTGAGGAGGAACGCCCGGAGTGCCGCGAGGAGTTCCGTGGGCGCGTCCACGGCGATGAGGTGCGCCGCGTCAGGGAACTCCACCACTGTGGCGGCGGGTATCCGGGCGGCGTACCGGCGGGCGATGTCCTGGAAGTCGGCGACATCGAGGCGCCCGATCCCCACCAGGGTGGGAACGGTGATGGCGGCGATGTCGCCGTCCGAACCGCCCCGGGAGTGTTCCGCGAGCGCGTCCTGGTTCACCAGGGACGTCCTGACCGGGCCCCGCAGTCGGTCCGCCAGTTCAGGGGCGACATCGTCCCAGTCGCGGTTCGGCCCACGCAGCCACATGTCCAGGTTGACGCCCACCGCGGTGTCCAGGTCTCCCGCCGCCAAGGCCTCGGTCTCGGCCTCGTCGTACGTGATCATCTCCGCGGACCAGTCGTACCCCGGCCACGGCGGGGCCAGCACGGTCAGGGACCGTACGTGGTCCGGGTGGGTGAGCGTGAAATCGACGGCGACGCGGCCGCCCCAGGACGCGCCGACGAGCTGCACGCGTTCGTGGCCGAGATGGTCCAGCAGGCGGCGCAGATCCTCGACCTCGCTGAACGGGCCGGTCGGCGGCGCGGACGCGCCGAAGCCGCGCAGGTCGTAGCAGATGACCGTGTGCCGTTCAGCGAGCGCGGGCGCGACCGCGTCCCACATGTGGTGGTCGGCCACACCGGCGTGCAGGAGTACGACGGGGGAACCGTCGCCGGTGACTGTGTAGGAAAGGTGGCCGAGGTCGTCGGCAAGAGTCAGCATGCGGCGATGTTCGCAGGTCAAGTGCCGAAGAGGACAGTCCTTTTACGTTCCCGACGGTGGCTGTGGGCGCGTTCCCGTCAGGGCGGGCGCGAGCCGCAACGCGACCGCTGCCTGTACTCATGCGGGTGGTTTACGCGGCCTCCCACCTCTCGTTCGCCCTACTTCACGATGCTTGCTGCCTGACGGTGTTCGGTGCAAGCGGATGGAGATGGTGGTCATGGGAAACGGCAGCGTTCTGCTCGCCCTGCGCGAGGACCCACTGGGCGGGGGAGTCGGGACCGAGCAACTGGCGCGCATCGGCAAGGGGTTGGAGGAGGCGGGCCTGGAGGTGCGCTGGGCGAGGACCGCCGAGAGCGCGTGTGCGGCGCTGCGCACCGAACCGGGCTTGAGCGCGGCCATGGTCGCGTGGGAGTTGCCGTCCGAGCCGGGCCGCCCCTATGGCGACGGCGACGCCAAGGCCGGGGGTGGCGGGGATACGGAGCCGGGAGGTGCGGCGGTGCTGCGGCAGATCTCCCGCCGGTTCAAGGACCTCCCGGTCTTCGTGGTGATGGCCGAGGACGCCGACCACGGACTGGACCGGCTGCCGCTGTGGGTGGCCGAGACGGCGGTCGGCTACGTCTGGCCGCTGGAGGACACCCCTTCGTTCATCGCGGGCCGCGTCGCCCGAGCGGCACGCGCCTACGGCGACGCGATCCTGCCGCCGTTCTTCAAAGCCCTGCGGCGCTTCGACGACGCCCATGAATACTCCTGGCACACGCCCGCGCACTCGGGCGGGGTCGCGTTCTTGAAGTCCCCGGTGGGCCGGGCCTTCTTCGACTACTACGGGGAGCGGCTGTTCCGCTCCGACCTGTCCATCTCGGTGGGCGAGCTGGGCTCCCTCTTCGAGCACAACGGGCCCATCGGAGACGCGGAGACGAACGCCGCCCGGATCTTCGGATCCGACCGCACCTACTTCGTCCTGCACGGCGACTCGACCGCGGACCGCATGGTCGGCCACTACTGCGTCACCACGGACGAGATCGCCCTCGTGGACCGCAACTGCCACAAGTCGGTTCTGCACGGCCTCGTGATCTCCGGCGCCCGGCCCGTCTACCTGGTCCCCACCCGCAACGGCTACGGCCTCGCAGGCCCGCTTCCCGCCCGTGAAACCGCTCCCGGGGCGGTGGCGGACAGGATCGCGGCCCACCCCCTGACCCCGGGAGCGGCCTCTCCTCAGGCGCAGTACGCGGTGATCACCAACTCGACGTACGACGGCCTGTGTTACGACACCGTGCAGACCGCGAGAGCCCTCTCGCCCAGCACACCCCGTCTGCACTTCGACGAGGCGTGGTTCGCCTACGCGCGGTTCCACCCGCTGTACGCGGGGCGCTACGGCATGGCCGTGGACGCGGACACCTTCCCGGAGGCGGAGCGACCCACGGTCTTCTCCACCCAGTCCACCCACAAACTGCTGGCCGCCCTCTCGCAGTCGGCCATGGTGCATGTGAAGTCCTCGCCGCGCGCACCCGTCGAACACGACCGCTTCAACGAGGCGTTCATGATGCACGGCACCACCTCGCCGCTGTACCCCGCCATCGCCTCGCTCGACGTGGCGGCGGCGATGATGGACGGCGCGCAGGGGGAGTGGCTGATCAACGAGGCCGTCACCGAAGCCATCCGGTTCCGGCAGACCGTCGTACGCACCGGGCGCCGCATCGCGGCCGCGGGCGACCGACCGGGATGGTTCTTCGGCGTCTGGCAGCCCGAGCACATCACGGACCCGGCCACCGGCTCCCGTGTGCCCTTCGCCGACGCGGCCCCAGAACTGCTGGCCGGCGAACCGGCCTGCTGGGAGCTCGACCCCGAGGCCGACTGGCACGGGTTCGCCGGCCTGAGCCGGGGCCAGTGCATGCTCGACCCCATCAAGGTGACGCTGACCTGCCCCGGCGTCACGGCCGCGGGCGAGAGCCAACCGTGGGGGATCCCCGCCCGCGTCCTCACCGCCTACCTCGCCGAGCGGGGCATCGTCGTTGAGAAGACCGACACCTACACCACGCTCATCCTCTTCTCCATGGGCATCACCAAGGGCAAGTGGGGCACCTTGATGGACGCCCTGATGGACTTCAAGGCCCTCTACGACGCCGAGACCCCGCTGCATCAGGTGCTGCCCCAACTGACCGAGCGCCACCCGCGGCGCTACTCCGGCACCACCCTGAGCGCCCTGTGCCAGGACATGCACGAACACCTCACCCGCGCCGACCTCATCGACGCCCTCGACTCCGCCTTCCAGGACCTGCCCGAGCCCGTCGTGCCACCCCGGCACTGCTACCAGCAGCTCATCCGCGGCGGAACCGAACGCCTGCCCCTCAGCAAAGCCGCGGGAAGGGTGGCGGCTGCCATGGTCACCGTCACTCCGCCCGGAATCCCCGTGCTGATGCCCGGAGAAGCGCTCGGGGCACCCGACGGACCGGTGCTGCGCTACCTCGGCGCCCTGGAGGCGTTCGACCGCGCCTTCCCCGGCTTCCACAGCGAAGCGCACGGCGTGGTCATCGACCCCGAGAGCGGCGACTACCTCATCGAGTGCGTACGGCAGGACGCCCCGCTCTCCGGCTGAAGCGGGCCCGGGTCCCGGGCCTGGGCGCCCGGCTTCGGCGTGGGCCCGGACCCGGTCCGTCCGCCACGCCCCGATGCCTTCGCCGGGAGCTCTAGCGGTCCTGCGGTGTCGTCATCCGGCGGACGGTCTCGACGACCGCGGCCCGCTGCCGGGACCGGCCCTCCGACGGCGCGGCGGCGGAGGGCGACGAGATGCGCGCCATGTCGCCGGCGGCCGTGAACCAGGCCTGGGCCAGGGCGAGCGTCAGATTCAGGATGTCGGCGGGGTCGAGGGCGGGTTCGACATGCCCTCGCCGCTGCGCCGCCGACAGGACGTCCAGCTTGCCCTGCCAGGAGGCCGCCGTGTCCGGGTGGACCTCTCCCGGCCGCTCCAACTGCTTCCAGGTGAGCAGCCGCATCAGGTCGGGGCGCGCCACGAGGTGGTCGAAGAGGGCGCCGGCGTACCGCGGGAGGTCGTCGACGTCGAAGGGCACCGCCTCGGTTCCCTCGGCCACGCAGTGTTCGATCACCCGGTCGAAGAGCTGCTCCTTGTTGCCGAAGTACACATAGATCAGCCGCTTGTTGGCGCCGGCCGCGGCCGCGATGCGATCCACACGGGCACCGGCCAGGCCGTGCTCGGCGAACTCGTGGAAGGCGGCGCCGAGCAGCCGTGTCCTGGTCGCGTTCGAGTCTCCTGCCATGGCCCACACCGTACAGGTAACTAACCGGTTATTGACTTCGGCCATGGAGATCCGCAAGGGGCCAGGACGACCCGGTCCCGGCGGCCGGCCAGGGCCTTTCCGAGGAGCTGCTCGTTGCGGAAGGGGCCATAGCTCTCGGCCGGTACCAAGACCGGCATCGAGTTCACCGACGAGGGCGAGCCGCGCGGCCACAACGGCCGGCCCGATTACATCCGCCACTCCCTGGAGCGCTCGCTGCGCCATCTGCGCACGGACCGCGTCGACCTCTACTACCTGCACCGCGTCGACCCGCAGGTGCCGATCGAGGAGACGGTCGGGGCCATGGGCGAGCTCGTCGCGGAAGGCAAGGCCGGCGCCATCGGGCTGAGCGAGGTGGCGCCCGACACCGTCCGCCGCGCCCACGCGGTCCATGCCGTCACGGCCGTCCAGACGGAGTACTCGCTCTTCGAGCGGGGTATCGAGACCGACGGTGTCGCCGACACCCTGGACGAACTGGGCATCGGCCTCGTCGCCTACTCCCCGCTGGGCCGGGGCTTCCTTTCGGGCGCGATCACCAGCCCCGAGGACTTCGCCCCGGACGACTTCCGGCGCACCGATCCGCGCTTCCAGGGCCTCAACTTCGAGCGCAACCTGGACGTCGTCCGCG
Organism: Streptomyces sp. ASQP_92; assembly: GCF_025399895.1. GTDB lineage: Bacteria > Actinomycetota > Actinomycetes > Streptomycetales > Streptomycetaceae > Streptomyces. The sequence goes on from NZ_JAODUA010000015.1 coordinate 76,741, forward strand.
AGGTCGGCCGACTCGCGGCCGCCAAGAAAGTCACCGCCTCCCAGCTCGCGCTCGCGTGGGTCATGCACCAGGGAGCCGTCCCGATCCCCGGCACCAAGCGCCGCCGCTACCTGGAGGAGAACCTCGCCGCCACGGACATCGTCATCACCGACGAGGACCTCGCGGCCATCGAGGCCGTCGCCCCGCAGGGCATCGCCGCCGGTGACCGCTACGCGCCCGAGCTCATGTCCACGCTCAACGGCTGACCGCCCCGCTCCCTCGGGAGGCCCTGCCACGGGTGCCCGACTCCCGGTTCGGCGAGGCGCCGTTGGGCCCGGCGGCCGGGAGTCGTCGCCGGCGCCGTTTCGGCCGCCTTTCGGGGTAGACGGGACAGAGACCCGGCCGACGCAAGGCGCACGACGCACGACCTAAGGAGAGACCGTGGCGAAGGACTCATCGCTGAAAGCCGTGGGATGGGCACGCTCCCTGCCGCTGAACAGCGGCGTGAAGGAGGCGAGGGACTGGACGCGTGAGCATCTGGCGACGCTCGACTGGGCCCAGAAGACGCCGGAGGTCATGGACGACGTGTTGCTGACCGTGTCCGAGCTGGTCACCAACGCCCATGTGCACGCCCGCAGCGCGGCACAACTGATCCTCACCTGGGACGAGGAGTGCCTGCACGTCACGGTGCACGACTCTTCACCCCGGCTGCCCGAGCAGCGCGATCCGGACGACGGGGCGCTGGGCGGGCGCGGCCTGATGCTCATCGACGCCCTCTCCGACGAATGGCACGCCTATCCCTGCCCCCGGGGAAAGAACGTCACCGCCTGCTTCCAGCCACCCATGCCTGCCACCACGGAGGTGATCGGGTCCGGATGACGAAGGGACCCGAGGCGCGGCCCCCTGGTGCGGCAACGGGGAGCGCCGACGCGGGAGTCGGAGTGCGGAGGCATCATGATCCACATGACTTCTCCAGCGCCTTCACCCTCCGCCGACCCCTCGCCCTTCACCGAACCGTCCGGCCCCGCGCGCGCCTTCCCGCCCACCGGTCGGCGTGTCCTCGTCAGCGGGGCCTCGCGCGGGCTCGGCCGTGCGCTCGCCCAGGCCTTCGCCGCCAACGGCGACCTGGTAGCAGTCCACTTCGGCTCGCGCCGTGAGGAGGCCGAGGAAACCCTCGCCTCTCTCGCCGGTACGGGACATGTGCTCGCCGGAGGCGACCTCTCCACCCCGGCCGGGGCCCAGGCCGTCGCGCAAGCCGCGTCCGAAGGAATCGGCGGGCTCGACGTGCTCGTCAACAACGCCGCCGTCAACCTTCCGCACCCGCTCGCCACCACCTCGTACGAGGACTGGGCGACGACGTGGCACAGCCACGTGTCCGTGAACCTCCTCGCGACGGCCAACCTCAGCCACCTCGCGGCTCGCCGCATGATCGAGCAGGGTGGCGGGGGCCGGATCGTCAACGTCGGTTCGCGCGGGGCCTTCCGGGGCGAGCCCGACCACCCGGCGTACGGGGCGACGAAGGCGGCGGTGCACGCGCTGGGCCAGTCCCTCGCCGTGCACCTGGCCCCGTACGGAATCGGTGTGGCCTCCGTCGCCCCCGGGTTCTTCGAGACCGAGCGGGTCGCGCACCGGCTGAGCGGGGCCGAGGGCGAGGCGATCCGGGCCCAGAGTCCGTTCGGGCGCGTGGCATCGGCGGACGAGATCGCGGCGGCCGTGCTGTGGCTGGCCTCGCCGGGCGCCGAGTGGGCCTCGGGTACGGTCCTCGACCTCAACGGGGCTTCGTATCTGCGTACTTGAGGCAGCCGGCCCCATGGCGAAGCCTCCTGCGTCGGCGGGCGCAGGAGGCTCGGATGCCTTTGGCGTCACGCCTCCGGCGCGGCGGCCCCGTAGAGCAATATCCGTAGCCGGACGGGACGGCGGGTGTTGCTCCGGCAGGGCGGACCGGTCGGCAAGGGGAACGATTTGGCGGCCGTGGGCGTCTCCCCCTCTCCTGGGCACAGCCGTTGTGTTCCGGCAAAGGGGAGGTCGCATGCGTACGGGGGAATTCGCCAAGTGGACACGGCGGTTCGAGGACGAGCGCGAGCGCAGACATGCTGAAGGGGACGCGGACTGGGCGCTCGGCGCGACGCTGCATCCGAGTGTGTGGGCCGGCATTCAGCGTTTCCAGGTCGGCGAGGACGGTGACGGCGCGAACCTCTCCAAGAAGGCCGATCAGGCCGGTGACCCCGACTACGCGGACGCGGTGCGGCTCTTCATCGCCGAGGAACAGAACCACGCCCGGCTGCTCGCCCGGCTGCTGGCCGCCGGGGGAGTGCCGACGCTCGCCGGGCACTGGAGCGACACGGTCTTCGTACGGCTGAGGCGCCTGATGGGTCTGCGTACGGAACTGCTGGTGCTCATGATCGCGGAGGTGGTGGCACTGCGTTATTACCGTGCCCTGCGCGACGGCACCGACGACCCCCTCACCGCCGATGTGGCGGCGCGCATCCTGTCCGACGAGCAGCGGCACGTCCCGTTCCACTGCGAGCGACTGCACGCCTCCCTGGCCGAACTGCCCACCGCGGTACGACGCCCGGCCATGGCTCTGTGGCGAGTGCTGCTGCTCGCGGTGTCCGCGATCGTGGCCGCCGACCACGGCCCGGGTCTGCGCCGGCTCGGAGTCGGTCGCCGCCGATTCCTGGCCGACATCATGGCCTCGTCGAAGTCCGTGGTCCGCGCGGTGCTGGCGCCCCGCCCGGACGAGTGGGCCGGCACACCCTGAGGGGCGACTGCGGCGCCGACGGCCATACGGTCGATGCGAATCTTTCATCCCTGCTTCGACGAAAATAAGTACGCATCACATCATCTTCCCCGTAAGGGAGTTGGCGCATACGGTCGCCCTTGTCAGTCGAGACGACAGTGTCAAGAAAGGACATCATGAACCCCAACCTCCGGGCAGCGGCCGCCACGGCCGCGCTCCTCAGTGGGCTCCTCGCCGCCGCCGGCGGCGTGGCCAACGCGGCGGAGAGAACCGACGCCCAGAACCTTTCGGCGCACATCCAGAAGGCTGTCGTCGCCGAGCAGCAGCTCGGAACCACCGGCGGGCCCATCCTCGGTCTCGTCCTGTCCACTCCCGACGGCGCAGACGCCACGTCCGCCTGACGCCGCGGAGGAGCACCGTGGACCGTCATGGTGAAGATCCCATCAACTGGTGCCCGAGCGGAGACGCCCACCGTCCGGAATCCGTCGTCCTGGGCGTCAGATCGGGGGACAACGGCCAGGTCGTCTATCTGGACGAGCCGGTGCCCGCGGCGGACGTGCTGTCGAGCATCCCCGAAGGCATCGCACCCCACCGGATCCTCCGGTTCGCCTCGCACTGCACCTCCGCCTGCGCCAACCGGGTGGGCGACGACTGCGGTCTGATCCAGCGCATCCAGACGCTGCCGTCGTCGCGCGACACGGGTGCCGTGCCGCGGTGCCACCTCCGTCCGCACTGCAAGTGGTGGAATCAGACGGGCGTGGACGCCTGCCACCGCTGTCCCGCCCTGTCCACGCTCAACTCCACCGACGACCGTCTCGCCGTACTGGTCGCCGATCCCGCCACGACCGTCGAGCAGTTGGAGAGCTGGATCGCCGCCGCCGAGTGAGGCACCCGGCCCGTTCGCCGTCGAGCCCGCCGCCCCCTCCGGGCGGCGGGCATCGGCGGCCTGCCCTCGCTCGTGGGGCAGCCGTGCGCGTGGTCAGCACGGTCACGGGAGGGCGCTGGCCCGGCCGGTCGCGGCCCAAGTGGCGTGGTCTGTCGGCGAGTTGGGGCGCGGGGACGGCGCGTCGTCGGTGAGGAGATGGGCGAGGAGAAGGCCGGTGGTGCGTTCGCTCAACTCTCGTGCGGCGTCGAGGAGTCGGGGGTATTGCCGCACGGGGAGGGAGAGGGCGACGCAGGAGGCCCGGCCCGGCAGGCCGAGCGAGTAGGCGACGCAGACCTCGCGGCAGGAGTACTCCAGAAGATCGAACTGGGCCGCGTGGGGGCCGTGTCCGTCGAGGGAGTCCAGGAGGGCGCGGGGGTCGGTGATGGTGCGCTCGGTGAGCTGGATCGAGGGATAGCGGGCGAGGTGATCCATGCGCGAGCCGAAGTCGAGCTGGGCGAGCAGGCTCTTGCCGACGGCGCTGGCATGCGCGGTGTCGCGGAAGGCGACCCACTCCTCGACGGCCGGTGCGTCCGGGCTGTGCGCGGATGTGAGGACCTGCACCTCGCCGTCGGTGTAGGTGCTGAGGTAGACGGCGGCGCCGATCCGGTCCCGTAGACCGGCCAGTGTCTGTTCCAGTAACACACCGTGCTGGTCGGGCCGGGTCGCCATCTTCATGACGGGCCCGGCGAAGTGGACACCCGCGACGGTCTCGACCAGGTGCTGCTCGCGCAGCCAGTGCAGCAGCCAGGCGGTGGCGGCCAGGGACATGCGGCCACGCCGGGCCAGGGTGCGGGTGGTGACACCGTCGGCGGCGCAGACGTGCTGGAGAAGGTCCCGGGCGCGTTGGGCGGCCTGGGTCCTGGGGGACGAGGCCGCCGGAGCGGGCTGGTTGCGGGCGATGTCGTTCAGGATCGCCGGCCGCAGGGCGTTGACCGACCAGCAGGGCTCCTCGCCGCCGGGATCGGGCGCGGCCCCCGCCGCGGCCACCGCGGCGACGATGTCGGGTGTGAACCCGGGCAGCGGCTGGGCGATCCCGGTGTCCAGACCGCCGCGGAGCGCCGCCAGATGCGGCCGGGCCCCGCCGTCCTCGGGCTCGACGTACAGCGGGAGCGGCGCTCCGCCGCCGTCGGGCAGCAGGGGGGGAGGGATGAGGACGAGGTGGGGGCGGCCCATCGCGGTCCCCGCCTCGGAGTCGCAGAGGTGGGCCGGGACAACGGCCGGGGGCAGCAGGGCGCCCTCGGGAACACCGAGACGCTCGCGCACCTCGTCGAAGAACGTCGGATCCTCGACCCGTACGGGCCCGGCGTCGGGTGGGCGGCGGGCCGTGCCGGCGAGCAGCCGGCGGGCGTCCCCGTGGCCGTGCCGGGCGGCCTCGGCGATGAGGAAGGTGGCTTCCTGTGCCCAGTCCTCACCGGCCCGCAGCGCGGCCACGGCCAGCCGGAACAGCGCGCCGGGGTGCCCGGCGGACGCCGCCTGGCCGAGCCAGTCCGCGGCGGTGCTCAGCTCGTCGCGGGCCAACGCCTTGGACCCGAGGCGGAACAGGGAGTTCGCCTGCGCCCGGGCCTCCCGGTCGAGGCGGTAGGTGTGGGAGAGCGGGCCGAAGTCACCGTCGGGCCGGTCCCAGTGGTCCGGCGCTCCGGCCAACCGGCCCATGAGTGCGAGCAGTTGCGCATGATCCTGCGGAGCCGGGCGGCCGCTGTTGTCCTCGTTGAAGCGGCTCACATCCGTCACCTTTCCTTCCTCACGTGGGGCTTCTTCTGATGTCTGTGCCGGATGAACTCGGCCAGCGCCCTGCGCAGATCGAGGACCGCGTTGTAGCGCTCCCGGTGCACACGGGCGGCTCCGACGCCGAGCGCGGCCGCGATCTCGATGTCGGTGAGCCCCTGGCTCTGGAGATGGGCCACATGCCGGCGTTCGCTCACCGGCATCGCCTCGATCGCGGGAATCACCAGGTCGTTGAGGACGTCGACCTCCTCCGCCTCCGGCAGCACGGACAGCGAGGCTTCGAGGTCCGCGCCGTTCATCAGGTCGAGGCGGCGGTCCGCCCGCAGGCTGTCCAGGGCCAGATTCCGTGCGGTCCTGCGCACATAGGCCGCCAGTTTCACTCCCTCGTCCAGGTCGCCCCTCGCAGCCTTGCTCAGAACCCGCATGAACGCCTCGTCGACACAGTCCCGGCAGGCCTCCAGGGAAAGCTGCCGATTGGACAGCCTCCGCAGCACCGGCGGCTCGCGGTCCATGAACAGGTCGTACAGATCCTGGAGTTGGCGTCCCAGACCCGATGCCGGCCCCGCCTCCGCCGCCGCCTCACGCGCCTCACCGCCTACCACGGACTGCGCTCTTCCACCCATGGCCGCGCGCCGCCCGTGGTCGGCGCGAGATGGACCATGACGGCGACGGTGTGATCGGGTGCGGTCTCGACGTGGACTATCGCCACCGCGGGCGGGCAACCGCACAGAGCGGCCGGTGGGAGCGGGGCGACCGGTGTTGTCCCGGCCCGGGCACGTCGCCCGTCCCGGCACGCGTGTAACAGGACGACCAGCGCGTGCACCGCGCCGACAGCGGCCGTCACAGCTCCGAGCCAGTCCAAGAACCGCGTCATGAGAGTGGATCTCCGTTTGCTAGAGGCGGACGCGGAAGGCGCCCTCGTACCCCCTGACGTCCGGCCCACCCCAGATCTCCCTCGGGGACCACAAACCACTGGAATTGACCAATCCCACGACCGAAGCCGCCCACCCCTGACCGGACTCCGGTGGCCTTCGGCCGCACCCGACACACCGTCCGCGTCCGGTGCGCCGGGTGGCTGGAGGTGCGGCGAGGAAGCCCCGCTGCGATCGGCTCGCGTGTCACTGCGTGGTCGCGCGCCCTCGGGCTCACATCATGGCGGGGGCGCCCGCCCCCGGGAGGCCCGCGAGGGAGTGTGCAGGATGTGGCGGAACGACGGCTGGGACGTACGGGTCAGGCTCGGGGTGCTCACTCCGCACGCGGACGTGGGGCCGGAGTCCGAGCTCCGCGCGATGGCCCCCTCCGACGTCGGCCTGCACACCGCGCGGGTGCCGTTCGGCGCGATGCGGTCGGGAGGCGGGATGGACCCGACGATTCCGCTGGCGCCGGTGCGGGCGTTCGCCGAGCCGCCGTTCGTGGACGAGGCAGCCGAGCGGCTCGCCGCCGCACCGCTGGACGCGATGGGCTTCGCCTTCACCAGCTCGGCCTACGTCCTCGGCGCCGCGGCCGAGGCGGCGATGCTGGACCGTCTGTGCACCCGGGCGGGGGGTGTCCCGGTGGTCGCCACCTGCGCCGCCATGGTGGAGGCTCTGCGCGTGATTGGGGCGTCGCGCCCGGCGCTCGTCGATCCGCCCTGGTTCGACACGGAGTTGAACGAGCTGGGGCGGCGCTACTACCAGGACGCGGGCTTCGAGGTTCCCTTCTCGGCTCCCTGCTCGCTGCCCAGCGGGCAGACCCTGGTTCGGCCCGCCGACTTGTACGAGTGGGTAAGCGCGCATGTGCCGGAGCGTGCCGACGCCGTGGTGCTGGGCGGCAACGGGTTGCGCGCGGTCGGCGTGATCGAACGGCTCGAACTGCGCCTGGAACGACCGGTGTTGACGCCCAATCAGGTCCTGTTGTGGGCGATGCTGCGCGCGGCCGGTACGTTCACCGACGACATCACGGGTTACGGACGGCTCTTCTCGCTCCCCGAGCCCCCGCCGCGGGAGAGAGCCGCCTCGGCCCGCTGAGGGCGGGCGGTACCTGTCGAGGGCGCGATGCCCCGAAAGGCTCCTCGCGCTCCCGAGGCGGGCTCACTGCTGCGCCGGTTCCGCCGCGAAGGCGTCCAACTGGTCCCTCGACCACGTGAGCCTGCCCCCTCGCAGATCCCCGACGACCCCGCGCACCCACTCCAGCTCCGCCGCCGTGACGGCCCGCAGATACTCGGTCTCCAGGCGCGTGATGCGCGGCAGGCCCTGCTTCTCCTCCGAGGCCACGGCCGCCTCCAGCCCGTCGAGCCGCTCCGCCAGGGCGTCGGCCCGCCGCTTCAGGACGTCCGCGATCTCCTCCGGCATGAGCAGCAGCAGATTCGAGAGAGCGGCCGGGAACTCGGGGAACTCCGGCTTCGGCGAGGCGAGCATCTCCTCCAGCCAGGCCCGCGCCGTCGCGCGCCCCGCGTCGGTCACCTCGTAGACGGTCCGCTCGGGGTACTGCTGATCGCGCCCTGTCTCGCGGACCGCGATCAGCCCGTCGCCGCTGAGCCGCTCGATCGTGCGGTACAGGCTCGCGCGCTGTTTGACGTTGACGACCTGCTCCTTGCCCCAGTCCTTGACCAGCCGCTGAATGCCGTACGGGTGCAGCGGCTTGTAGTGCAGCAGCGCCAGAACGGTCAGAGCCAGCGGAGAGCTGCGAGGAGCGGAGGTCGTCATGGACCCCATCCTAGCCTCGGAACGACTAGTTGACGTGAGACTAGTTTCAGTACAACTATTAGTGGGTCGGCGCGGCAGCATCCACCCAAGCGGCGCCCGCCATCCGAAAGGACCACCCAGATGTCCCTCACCGAACGCATCCACTCCGACCACGGGCTCATCAAGCGCCTGGGCAACTGGACGGAGGCCGGACGCTTCGAGGTCAAGGCCCGCCACGGCGCCGCCGTCCTCGACCTCCGTTCCCCCGGCCTCCCCGACGACATCGAGATCCACCTCGACATGGACCGGGCCCTGGTGAAGCTCCTCGTCGACGACCGCACCGCCATCGACCACTGGAACCTGAAGTGGACCGCCCGCGGCAGGATCAAGGACGCGGGCTCCACGCCCACCCCGGACGTGCCGCCCGCCCGCCGCGTCCATCTGACCGGCTCCGCGGCCAACAGCGAGATACGCGTCCACCGGGGCGGCATCGCCCTCCTGTCCGCGATGTTCTCCCGCGCGTACGTCCAGGACGTACGCCGCGCCCACAAGACGGGCGGCGTGCCGACGGTCGCCGACCCCGCTGGGACGTGCCGGTCATGACCCGTAACGGCAAAGCCCGCACCGCGCTCGTCATCGGCGGCGGAATCGCGGGACCGGTCGCCGCGATGGCCCTGCGCCGGGCCGGCATCGAAGCCGCCGTGTACGAGGCGTACGACTCCACGGCCGACGGGGTGGGCGGCGGCATGACCATCGCCCCGAACGGCCAGGACGCCCTCGACGCGATCGGTGCCGGCCACATCGTGCGCACCATCGGCACGCCGGTCACCGCCATGGGGCTACGGAGCTGGACGGGCAAGCACCTCGCCCGATTCGCCCCGCCCTCCCGCCTCCCGGTCCAGCGGTTCGTCTGGCGCGCCGACCTCTACCGCGCGCTCTACGACGAGACGGCCCGCCGCTCCGTCCCCCTCCACCACGGCAAGCGGCTGACCCGCACGACGGACGACGGCTCCGCCGTCACCGCGCACTTCGCGGACGGTACACAGGCGAGCGCCGACATCCTCATCGGCGCCGACGGCATCCGTTCCACCACCCGCTCCCTGATCGACCCGGCCGCACCCGAGCCGCACTACGCCGGCCTGGTCTGCTTCGGTGCGCGGATGCACCACTCGGGGATGGCCTCCACCGAAGGGGTCATGTACATGTGCTTCGGCAAGCGCGCCTTCTTCGGCTACCAGATCTTCGACGACTCCTCGGCGGTCTGGTTCGTCAACCTGCCCCGCAGCAGCCCGATGACGGTCGCCGAAGCCCAGGTGATCGGGGCCGAGGAGTGGATGCGCACCCTGCTGAGCGCCTTCGCCGACGACCGCACGCCCGCCCTGGAGATGATCGGCCGGACCGACGTCGATCAGCTCCTCATCACCGGACCGATGGAGAACATGCCCAGGGTGGCGACCTGGACCCGGGGCCGTACGGCCCTGATCGGCGACGCCGCCCACGCGGCCTCGTCCAGTTCGGGCCAGGGCGCCTCCATCGCCGCCGAAAGCGCCGTCGAGCTGGCGCGCTGTCTGCGGGACCTGCCCTACGACCAGGCCTTCGCGACGTACGAGCGACTGCGCCGGCCGCGCGTCGAACGCATCATCAAGCTCGGCGCCCGCACCAACAGCAACAAGACGGCGGGCCCGGTCGGCCGCGTACTGCGCGACCTGGCGATGCCCGTGGCCATGAAGCTGATCAACCCGGAGAAGACGGCCTGGCAGTTCGACCACCACATCAACTGGGACGCGAGGGCGACCCCGGGGGCGTGACCAGGGGCCGGTTCCCGTGCGTACGTCGAGAGGCGCGCGTCAGCCTCATCGGTGAGGGGCGCGTTCTCGTCCCCGGCCTGGCCGGAGATCCGTCACCCCCCGAACTGGAGCGCGGCGCCGGACCGCGGTGCCCTCCCTCCCGAGGCGCCGAGTCGCCCTCCCCCGGGGCCCCGGGGTGGCGTTCCTGTGACCAAGCTCGCGGGCCGCCCGGGCTGGTCAGGCACGCTGCGCCTCAACTCCTGGGGCGCCGACGGCGGTTGGGGAAACGCGCGGGCAAGAGCGGACGCCCCCGCCGCTCGAACGCGCCGCTCTGCGTCGCCCACGCCTCCGACGCGTGTTGACTTCCCCCTCTAGTGCAGATTCACTAGACCCGCTCTGGTGCGCTCGCGCTATGAAGTAGTGGTGCGGCAGCCGGCGGCCCGTCCGCGGGACGGGCTCAAGACACCGCGCTGCGCAGATCGCGCCGCATGGGAGCAATCGGGAGGTGAAGGACGCTGTGACCGTTTACCCGTTCACGTCACATGCCGTGGTTCATGCGGGCGTCGCCCGAGTGACGCTCAACGGTGAACTCGACCTCGATACCGCCCCTTTGGTCCACAACGCCGTCGCGGACTGTCTGGCGGAGCGGCCCACGACGCTCTGCTTCGACCTCACCGACGTCTCGTTCTGCGACTGTGCCGGACTGGGAGCCCTCCTCACGGCGCGGCTGACCATTCTCGGGGACGGCGTGGACCTCGTGGTGGAAGGCGTCGGATCGCAGTTGCGGCGGTTGCTGTCCCTGATCGGAGCCGAGGACTTCTTCGCCGCGAAGACCGAGGACACGGACCTGGGCCAGGCCCGCTGGGCTTCCGGAGCGGTCGCCACCCACCGCGTCACCACGGCGGAGACCGCCGTGCCGGTGCCGGCCCGGGACCTTCTGAGATGATCGTGCGGTCCGTCACCAGCAAGGATGCGCCGATGCCTGCCCCCTCACCGCACTGTCGACCGGTCCGGATCCTCCTGGTCGAGGACCACGACATGGTGGCCGAGGCGATATGCCTCGCTCTGGAGCGCTCACCCGATCTGCGGATCGTGGGCCGCGCGGGGTCGGTGGCGTCGGCCCTGGCGGACGCCCGGCGGTGCGCGCCCGATGTCGTCCTCATGGACCGGCGCCTGCCGGACGGCGACGGCATCGCCGCCATCGGCGATCTCCTGGCACTCCTGCCGGACGCGCGCGTCCTGGTCCTGGCGGGCGAGGGCAGCGGCTCGGTGGCCGCGCGCGTCGCACGCACCGGCGGAGCGGGCCTGATCCTGAAGGACCGCGGTCTGAGCGAGCTGGAGGACGCCGTTCGCCGGGTGGCGGCGGGCGAGGCGGTATTCAGCCAGGATCTGCTCGGCGATGTACTGGGACGGCTCACGGGCAGGGTGGCGGCACTCGGAGAGAACCTGACCCCCCGGGAGCGCGAAGCCCTTCACCTGCTGGGGGAGGGTCGCACCACCGCGGAGATCAGCGAACAACTCGGAGTCGCGCTCAACACCGGGCGCAACCACGTCCAGCGGGTGCTCGAAAAGCTGGGCGCGCGCTCCCAGCTGGAAGCCGTGGCGATCGCCCGACGCGAAGGCATCCTCAAATGACGCGCGAAGCACGGGAACAGAAGTGGGCGCGGAAGCAGGCGGCCCCCCTGTCGGAAACGGCGTTCACGCTGCTCGTTCAGGGAGTGCTGGACTACGGCATCTTCATGCTGGACCCGCACGGATACATCATCAGCTGGAACGCCGGAGCGGAACGCATCAAGGGGTACAGCGCCTCGGACATCCTCGGCCAGCACTTCTCGGTCTTCTATCCGCCCGAGGACCAGGAGGCGGGCAAGCCGCAGTGGGAGCTGGAGACCGCCGTCGCCGACGGGCGACTCGAGGACGAGGGCTGGCGCGTCCGCAAGGACGGCTCCCGCTTCTGGGCGAACGTGGTCATCACCGCCCTGCGGGACGAGAACGGCGTACTCCAGGGCTTCGGGAAGGTCACTCGCGACATGTCCGAACGCCGGGCCGCTCAGCACGCCCTCAGTGAGCGGCGGCGGCTGTTCGACCACTTGGTCCAGGCGCAGGAGACGGAGCGCCGCCGCATCGCGTGGGACGTCCACGACGACTCCATCCAGGCGATGGTCGCCGTCGGTATGCGGCTGGAACTGCTCGCCGAGCGGGTGCCGGAGACCTACTCCGCGGAACTGCGGCGGCTCGACACCTCGGTGCGCGAAGCGATCGGCCGCCTGCGCAGTCTGACGTTCCGGCTGCACCCGCCGGGAATCGACAGGCACGGCCTGGTCGACGGGCTCTCCAGCCATCTGGACGACGTCGTGGGTGCTTCGTGGGGGATGGCCTACTCGTTCGACCACGAGCTGGAGCGCGAGCCCACTCCCGAGACCGCCATCACCATCTTCCGCATCGTCCAGGAAGCACTCCTGAACGTGCACAAGCATGCCCGCGCGAGCAAGGTCGACATCCAGGTCCGGTCCGTCGACGGCGGCATCGTGACGCGTGTCATGGACGACGGAACAGGGGCGCCGATGTCCCAGGACGGTTCGCGCGAACACTTCGGCGTCATCGAGATGCGCGAGCGGGCGGAGACGGCAGGAGGCTGGTGGTCCATGTACTCGCGGCCCGGTACGGGAACGACCGTCGAATTCTGGGTGCCGAACCCCGCCGCGACGCCGACGGACGAGGCACCATGAGCACTCCTGCGCAGGGCAGTTCCCCGTGCCCCCCGCTCACCGTGCTGCTGTGTGACGACAACGCGCTGGTCCTGGAGACCCTGAGCGAGGTCGTGCGCGCGCAGCCCGATCTGGAGGTGGTGGGCACGGCCCGCGACGCCGAGCAGGCCCTGCGCCTGGCCCACCACCACCAACCGGACCTGGTGGTCCTGGACGTACGCTTCCCCGGCGGCGGCCACCGCGTAGCCGGCGACATCGCGGCATGCTCACCGGCCAGCCGCGTCGTGGCGTTCTCCGCGTACGACGACAAGGGGTCCATCGAGCAGATGATGAGCGCCGGCGTCGTCGAGTACGTACTCAAAGGCGTGAGCAATCGCGACATCGTCGCCGCGCTGCGCCGGGCGGCAGAACCTCGCTGAACTCCGGCTGGGACAGGCGCCCCCAGAGGAAGCCGCCTGTCCCCACGTCACCGGTCGTCGGGTTCGGGCAACCGCAGGACCTGCCGCGCACGGCTTCGCATCCGGCGCAGATCGCTGAAGCGCCGACGCTGCTTGCGTGACTGCTGGTCGAGTTCCTCCACCAGACGCTGGGAACGCTTCTCCACGTCCAGCTCGTTGAGGATCCGGTCGACCTCGGCGAGCAGCGCCCCGTGCAACTGCCACTGGCGAGGGTGTCGCTGCACCTGCGCGAGCAGCAGGTCGGCGACGCGGTCACGGCTCGCGCGGCCGGCCGTCAACTCGGTCGCCAGGCGCTCCTCCGCCTTCTCGGCGTTGGTGCTGACCTGCGTCGTGATCAACACGGCGAAGCTCTCCACGGCCCGGGCGAGGTGTTCGAACACGTCCCGCAGGGCGAGTCCCACCTCCGGCTCAAAGAGCGTTTCCTCCGTACGTTCCTTCGCGAGGTCGGTCAGCGACCGGCAGACCACGCGCAACACCACCGCCGAGATCTCCAGGGTGTCGAGCCCGGTACGCAGCACGACCCGTGACAGCAGCCCCTCCTTGACGCGCGGATTGAGGCGCAGACTGTCCTCGGCCTGCCGCAGGGACACATCCACCTGGACGATGTCGTGATCGAGCCGGCGCGCCTCGTGCAGCCGGGCCGCCGCCTGGGCGACCGGGGTATGGCCGCCGACCTCGGCCCCCAGATCGAGCAGCAGCCGCCGCATCCGCGCGGCGAGTTCTTCGATGGCGCCGCCGGCGGACTCCACCCAGACCGGTGGCGCGAGCAGCACGTTGAACAGCATGCCGACCCCGGCGCCGATGAGCGTCTCCAGCACGCGGTCCCAGGCGGTCGCCGACACCCGGGTCACGCCCAGGACGAGCATCGCGCTGATCGCCACCTCGGGGACGAACTCGCCGACCTTGACGAAGCGGCCGACCACGAGCGCGGCCAGGATGATCAACCCGAGGCTCCACCAGGTCAGACCCACCAGAGCGCTGAAGCCGACGGCGAGCAGCACGCCCACGACGACCGAGTTCACCCTGCGCACGGCGGTGACGAGCGTCGTGTAGAGGGTGACCTGCACGACGAGGAGGGCCGTCAGCGGCGCGGTCAGCGGAGCGGGCTCGCTGCTCAGACGCAGAGCCACTACGTAGGAGATGACCGCCGCCGCCGTGGAACGCAGGGTCTGCACCACCGCCGGCTCACGTCGGCGGCGCGCGAAATCAAACAGAGGATGAGTGAACTCCCGCACCATCCACCCCTTCCCTCTCAGCGCATTTCACACACGGGGAGACCTCGGCGCCGGGGGAGGGGTGGTCCGGCGGCCGCGCTCCCGCGCGGGCCCCGGGAGACGGAGCCGGAACCCGCTGATCACGGTGCGGGGGCCCACCGGCGACGGCGTCGGACGGGTTCTGGCACACTGTGGGCCCGTCCCCGTGTGTGCCCGGCGATTTCGAGCCACTGTTCATGTCGTCGACCCGGGGGAATGCGCGCATGTTTCCGGGGTATGCGCGCAACGTTAATGGTGGCGCTTCGGCAGTGAGGCGGACTGGATGAATCTGGCTGGGCAGGACGTGGATCAGCGACCCCACGCGGACCGCGCGATGTCGGTTTCCGCTGTGCTCGAAGGCAGCGAGGACATTGCCGCTGCCCGGGGCATGGCCCGGGACTTCTTGACGTCGTTGCAGGCCGTGTACGGGTTGCCGGTCTGGAAACGAGCCATGGGCACGGTCCAGCTGGTGGTGAGCGAGCTGGTGACCAACGCCCGCAAGTACGCTCCCGGACCCTGTCTGCTGACCCTTGAGGTCAACGACGGAGCGGTGGAGGTGACGGTGTGGGACAGCAGCACGACGCTGCCGGTGGTCCTGGCGCCGGACCCCAGCAGGGTGGGCCAGCACGGCCTGGAAATCGTCATGGCGGTCTGCCGCAGCTTCGAGGTGCACCGCGAGCCCGTCGGTAAGCGCGTCAAGACGGCCATCGCCCTGGCCGACGAAGGCGCGGAGACGGGCGGCCCGCAGTCGGCGTGAGCGGACGGCCGGGGCGCCTCACTGGTGGTGGCGCGAGAACGGCCGAGCCGGGGCGCGGCCCAGCCTCGTAGCGGACGGTGTGCCTTATGGCTTGAGGGTGCCGACGAACCGGTACTGGTTGCCCTCGTCGCCGTGCGCCGTGGGTGGACCCAGCTCGACCAGGGCCATCGACCGGTCGGACGGCTCGCCGTTGTCCGGTGCGAAGGCGATCTCACCGCTGACACCGCGCACCTTGTAGGTGCCGTTGGTCTGACCGAGCAGGTCGAGGACCGTGCTGGGAGTGACCTTGTCCGGGCCGTAGGTGTCCATCGCCCTGCGGGCGGCGATGCCGATTGTGTAGACCGCGTCGTGGCCCACCATGGCCTGCCCGTTGTTGAGCGCCCCCGCGCTCGCGCCGCGCAGCGCGAGGAAGCGGCGCTGGAAGTCGGGGAACGGGCCCCGCTCCTGGCCGCCGTACATCTGCGCGGAGGCGTCGGGGTGGGCGTACGCCGTGTAGTACGCCTTGAGGCCGCTGGCGTTCCAGCGCCGCCCCAGCTCCGCGAGCTCGGCCGTGCCGGACGCGCGGCTCGTGTCGAAATACAGGCCGACCGCGCTGGACCCGGAGAGCACGCGTACGGGACAGCTGCGCCGGTTCTCGCCAGCCGCCTCGATGAAGCTGCGCAGCTCGCGCCCCCGCGCCGCGAAGTAGACGCCGTCCGGGGTGGCCCCGGTGACGCAGATCTTCTCCGCGACCACCCGCAGCGCGTTGCCGCCGCCCGGTGCCGCCCCGGAGGTGAACGGGACCACCGTCTCGACCTTGAGCCCGACCCGCTGCGCGGCCGCCATGAACCCGCTGTACAGGGAGGCGTTGTAGATGTCCCCCGCCTTGTTGTCCTTGACGACCTGCAACCGGTACCCGGGGTGTTTGTCCTGCTGCTCCTTGAAGTAGCGGGCCGCCGCGGAGGCCTGCTCATCGGCGGGGAAGGACACCCGGAAGAAGCCGGGCGCCTTGGACCTCATCTCGTCCCCGGCCACCGTCGCACCCACGATGGGCACCCCGGCCGTGCGCAGTTTGTCGACCGCGGCCAGCGTGCGGGCATTGCTCTGCCCTATCCCGGCGACCGCGACCAGGTGCTCCTCGTCCTTCATTTTCAGGAGCTGCTCGACCACGTCGCCGGCGTACGCGTCGTCGCGCCCGGTGTTGGCCAGGAGCAGCCGCACCCTCGGCAGGGTGCCCCGCTCGCCGTTGATCTCCTGCTGGGCTATGTGGGCGCCCATGACCGCCAGGCGGGTGCCTTCGGGGCCCCGGTCCTCGGTGCCGCCGGACATCGACTCCAGGTAGGCGATGGTCACCGACTTCTCGCCGGACTTCTCCACTCTGCGGTTCTCGTCCCGGATCCTGCCGCTGATGTCGCCCAGCGCGGGAAAGGCGAACGAACCGTCGCTCACTCCCACACACTCGCCGCCGGCCCGCTTGGCGACGCCCCGCGCACAGTCGGTGTCCGGCTCGAAGGCCTTGAAGAGGACGACGGCGATCAGTACCACGCACACCGCGCCCAGCGCCGACCACAACACCTTGTGGCTCGGCGGCCGGGGAAGATCGATCGTCGTACGGCTCGTCACCAGGGCTCCTCCTTGTACTGCTGGGCCTTGTCCTGCAGCACGTTCGCCCAGGCGACGCGCTCGGTGTGCGCGGCGGCGAGGGTGTGGAACCGGGCGTAGACCTCCCCGAAGAGCGAGGCGTACGGGTCGCCCAGCGGATCGCGGTAAGGGTCCCCGACCCGGTCCGTGGCCGGGTCGTCGGCCGGCTCCGGCGCTATCCAACTCGCCGCGAGGAGACGGGTGATGGTGCGCAGGCGCGGCACGGTGTCCTCCCGCAGATGCCGCACCAGAGCCTCGTACTGCTCCCACGGCTCGCTGCCCGGACCGCTGAGCGCGGCCGGCAGCGGCGCGCGGCGCAGCCTGCACAGCGCGGCGCACCACTGCTCGGGGGTGTCCTGCTCGAAGATCGCGTCCAGATGGGCCGCGGCGGCGGCCAGATCACCGCACGCCAGCGCGTGATAGGCGGCCAGCCCCGGCTCCCCTCTGGCCGCCGCCTCCGCACGCAACCCGGCGTGCAGCGCGGCCGGATCCTCAAGGGCGCTCAACAGCAGGCGGCGCAAGAGCGGGTGCGGGGTGCCCGGCGGCCCGTCGGCAAGCGGATCGCCGGTGTCGATGTGCATCGTGCGCAGCCGGTCCCTGGCGAACGCCCGGAATTCCTGGCCCAGATGGGCCGTGGCCTCCGCCTCGGTCTGCAACCAGTGGGCCACCACGGCCTGCGCCAGATCGGGCGCGGCCGACGCCCTGGCCAGCGCCGGACGCAGACCCTGCGGCGGGTCGATGGGCAGCAGCCGGTCCCGGAGGCCGTGGACCAGTTCCGCCGACGGTTGCAGCCCTCGGCGCAGCCGCTCCTCCCAGGGCACCGAAGGCTCGAAGGCGTGCAGCGCGCCGAGGAGCCGAGCTGTCGCCGCGGGCTGCCCCCGCGTGATCTCGTACACCGCCCAACCCAGCCAGCGCGCCCCGGCGTTGCCCCGGGGCGGGGGAGCGGCCGTCGACTGGAAGACCTCCTTCGCCTGCTGATCCACCTCATTGCGCGTCAGATCGCGCAACCGTCCCACCCGCAGCCCCGCCGTCACCTCCTGCGGATCGAAGGCCGTGCCGGCGCCCCAGGCCCCCGGGTACCCGTCAGTGGCGTACTGCCATCCGAAGTCGACGTCCTGGAGCGCCCGCGGATAGCTGCCCGCCATGGCGAGGACCGCCAGCGGGTCGCGGTCGGAGCCGCGGCGCTCCTGGACCAGGAGGCGCAGCACCTCGCCGCCCAGTTGGTTGTCGGCGTTGTCCAGAAGGACCAGGCAGCGCACGGCCCAGTCCTTGCGGACGTAGCAGCGCCGCAGCTCCTGGAGGAAGACCCCGCACACGATGCGCTCGGTCACGGCGCGGTCCTCGGCGGAGGCGGAGTGGTACGCCAGGTTGAGCTCGACCAGGATGTCCAGGGCCGAGGTGATGGCCGAGGCCCGCCGGATCCTGGACAGACGCCGCAGCACCTGCCCGTGGCGCAGGACCCGCTCGATCGTCGGCAGAACCCGGAAGACCTCCATGAACGGCGATGGCAGCCCGGCCAGCGTCCCGGCCGTCTGCCCGACCTGCACGACATGCGGCAGCCAGTGGGAGGGCGGCCCGGCGAGTGCCTGACCGAGCTGACGGCGCGCCACCGCCCGGTCCTGGCAGTCGAGTTCGAGGGCGAGCGCCGCGCACATCAGACGGAAGGCGGGCAGGGCAATGTGCGGCACGTGCTTCTTGCGGGGTGCCAGGTCGTACGCCACGGCCTTGAGCACGTCCACCGGACCCTGATCGTGCCGGGCCAGCTCGGCGAGGTCGAGCCGGGCCACCGCGCCGACCGCGGCCCACTGCCCGATCGCCCGCAGCAGAGTCGTCTTCCCGCTGCCGCGCGGGCCGAGCAACAACGTGACGGGCAACTGCTCACGGGACCCGCCGCGAGTTTCCGTTCCGGGCAGCAGCAACGACTCGGTGTAGCTCAGCACCGACCGGTCTCGCTCGGACTCACCCGCCCAGTCCTGCGGCATCGGCCCCCCTGGGGATGGGCGCCACCCCGCTGTGGCACCAGCGAGGGGACAATACATCCGGGACACACGTGAGTCGCAACCCCTGCATGGATTTACGGGACATACACCCTCGCCGTTCCGGAGGGGCCATACCCACATGCCGGGCGTGCAGAGCAACCCTGGTTTGCGGCACGGGAGTTGCTCGGCCGCACACAACGGGCGTCCACGCACCGCAGACGGGCCGCAGACCGGTACTCGTCCCTGCAAATACCTACATGTCCATCGAAGTCCCAGATGAAATGGGCGAGTTGGGGCTGAACCGACGGTGCGGTACGGCACGTATCGGCCCCTGCGTCACCTGCGGCACGGCACACGGACCTGTTTCCGAGCCATCGGCCGCACAACGGAACTTTCATCCAAGACAGGACGGCCGAAGTCCGGGACCGTAGAGCCATGCGCAGCCACGAGATGGGGCAGGTCCCCACGGACCACGAGGCCGAGGACGGCTGGGAGGTGGCCCACCCCCTGGGCGGGTCCTCCCTCGCCGGCGTCCGGATGGCGGGATTCCGCGACCGGATCGCCGCCGGCCTGGACAAGCGGGTGCTCGCGCAGCCTTCCGTGGTCGTCGTCATCGGGCTCGGGGACACCCCGTTCACAGTCGAGGACGACCAGGGGGCACAGCCCCTCACCAGCTTCGCCGCCACGCTGTCGCCGGGCCCCGCGCGCGTGCGGGGTGAGCGTGTGGAGTGCGTCGAGATGCGTTTGTCACCCCCGGCCGCGTACACGCTGCTGGGCGTCTCCCCGAACGAACTCACGCGGCCCGTGATCAGCCTCGAAGACGTGTGGGGCCCAGCCGAACGGCGCCTGCGCGAGCAGTTGGCCGAGGGCGCGACATGGCAGGAACGGCTCGTTCTGGTGGACGAGTTCCTCATGCGGCGGGCCGCGCAGGCACCGGCGATGGCGTCCGAGGTCGCAGCCGTCTGGGATCACATCGTGGCCTGTCGGGGCAGGGTACGGGTGGCCGAACTCGCCACGTTGTGCGGCTGGAGCCGCAAGCGGTTGTGGTCCAGGTTCAGCGCTCAGATCGGTCTCACCCCCAAGCGCGCGGCCATGCTGGTCCGCTTCGACCATGCGGCCCGCGCTCTACGTGCGGGCGAGAACGCCATCGATGTGGCTCTGGCGTGCGGATACGTCGATCAGCCCCATCTTCATCGCGATGTGCTGGCCTTCGCCGGCTGCACGCCGAGGGCCCTGGCGGAGGGGCCGCGCCGCGAGGGCGGGGGCTCCTGACGCACCCGGCCGGTCCGAGTCGGCCTGGTAAGCCCTGGGCCGGTCCGCGCGGCCTTGGGCCGGGCACGAGCAGACCCCAACCAGACCCCAACCAGACCCCAACCGGACCCCGAACCAGACCCCAACCAGACCCCAACCAGACCCCGACCTGACACCGCCAGACACGAGAGAGAAGAGACGCCCATGACCTCTACAGACGTCCGATCGGCCGGCACGGACGACCGGAGCCTGATCATCCGGACGGCCTTCGGGAGCATGGCCGCGCAGACCTTGCGCGCGGCGGTGCGGCTGAGGGTGATCGAGTTGATCGGTGACACCCCGCGCAGGGCCGACGAAGTCGCGCTTGAGGCGGGAGCCCAGCCGCAGCCCATGGCCCGCCTGCTGCGGGCTCTCGCCGCCCTCGGCCTGGTGAAGGAAAACGCCGGCTCCTTCTCGGTGACCCCTGCGGGGAGCTACCTCGACCCGGCCCGCCCCGACTCCCTGGCGGCCTTCGTGCGGGTGTTCACGGACCCGGTCGCCACGCGGGCCTGGGAACATCTGGACGCCAGCGTCCGGACCGGCGACGTCGCGTTCGACGAGGTCTTCGGCTCGGACTTCTTCAGCCATCTCTCGCAGCGCCCGGAATTGTCGAAGGCCTTCAACGCCGCGATGAGCCAAGCCACTTCGGTGGTCGCCGCCACACTTCCGTACGCCTTCGACTTCGGGCGCTTCACCTCGGTCACCGACGTGGGAGGCGGAGACGGGACCCTGCTGGCCGCCGTCCTCGACGCACATCCGACACTGACGGGTGTGGTCCACGACTCGGCGGAGGGCCTGGCGCAGACGCCGCAGACCTTGCGGCGCCATGGGCTCACGGAGCGCTGCATCCCGATCGCCGGGGACTTCTTCCACTCCGTTCCCAAAGGATCGGACCTCTACCTCATCAAGAGCGTCCTGCACGACTGGAGCGACGATCAGGTGGTGACGATCCTGGGCAACTGCCGTGCGGTGCTGCCGACCGGGGGCCGCGTCCTGATAGTGGAACCCGTGCTTCCGGAGACCGTCGACTCCGATCCGGAAGCCCAGGGCGCCGACGAGGTCACGTGCCTGAGCGACCTCAACATGCTGGTGAACGTGGGTGGCAGGGAGCGCACGCGCGGGGACTTCGAGGAGGTGTGCCGCAGAGCGGGCCTGTCCGTCACCTCGGTCGCCCCCTTGAAGGAGGCCGCACCGTACTCGCTCATCGAGGCCGTCGCGGACTGAGCCGGCGCGGGGTGGGGTGACACACGCGTCTCGGCGACCACGCCGACGTCGCCCGTCCCGCGTCAGCCGAGGTGAAGTAGCGTCACCTGCATGAACATGCCGTTCCCGCCGCAGCCGCCGGGCCCCTATGGCGCCCCTCCGCCGGGGCAGCCGATGCCCGGCCCCTACGGAGTGCAGCAGCACTGGCCGCAACAGCCGTACCCACAACAGGGCTTTCCCCAGCAGTCGTTCCCGCAGCAACAGGGCTGGGGAATGCCCCCGTCGGGGCCGCCTGGGCCGCGCAGGAACCGAACCGGTCTGGTGATCGGCATCATTGCCGTGGTTCTGGTAGTGCTCGGGGGTTTGGGGTTCGCCGTGAGCAGACTCGCCGGGGCGGTCGGCGGGTTCCCCGAGGCGAAGTATCGGCTCACCGTGCCGTCCACGCTCATGAACGGCCAGTACACACTGGCACAGGACCTGTCCGGGAAAGTCCAGGAGGGCATCAAGAGCGCCTCCGAGGCAAACGTCCGCGATCCTCAGGCAGCGGCGGGCCAGTATTCAGGATCCAAGGGAGACGGCACGTCCCTGATCCTGTCCGGCATCTACGGCAGGGTAAAGGCGCCCGAGCAGCAGCGCGACAGGATGCTGCGGGGCGTCGGGGACGCGGAAGGAGCCATCATCGTGGTGCCGCCCATGGACGCCACGCCCGCAGGCTCGGACGTCCGGATCTCCTGTCAAGTAGTGACCAAGTCGCAGGGTGCCTTCAGCGTTACGTTCCCTACGTGCGCCTGGGGCGACAGCAACACCGTGGGTAGCGTGTCCGTCGTCGGCCCCGCGTCATCCGGACAGAAGGCCGTCGACGTCGATGTCGACCGGGCGGCCGAGCTGACCGTGAAGGTACTCAACGAGGTCCGCCGGCCAGTCGGCTCGGGATCAAGGCGCTGAGCGACCGCCGGTGAGGGCCTCGCCCCGCATCAAAAGTCTGGCGAGAAGCCCAGCGGAACGATCAGTAGGCCAGGGGCGATTGCATGGGGGAGTGGTCACGGTTCGTCCTTGTCCCCGGAAGGTCTCCCAAAAGCGGATGACGCTACAACTACCCGATAGCCATGAAGAGTTGATACGGCCACGGGTGGGGGCTCAGCCGGGAAGCCAACGCGCGGAGGCGTTTCGGTCAGCCCCTCTGGGGTGAGGGCGGCAGTAATCTCTCGCCAGGTCCGAAACCTCTTGCCGCGTAGGCCAGTTGCGGAGTGCGAGGTATCCCGTTTCCCGGACGGCCGGGTCGGCGTGGTCGTCCCAATCCAGCTCAGTCGAGCCCGCGATGCGCCGCCCACAGCGCCCCCGCCCGGGTCGCGGCGTCCGCGATCAGGGCCGCCAGTTCGGGTTCGTCGGGGACGGGGAACGAGACGTACCCGCCCCGACCGCCTGCGACCGGTCGGCCATAGGCCTTCGCGGCGAGGCGGCCGTCCGGAAGAAGTCGGACGTTGAGGGTGGTCAGCGTAAAGGCCTCGCCCCGTCGGGTGTCCGTCCAGCGAAGCTCCTGCGGGACCGTGACGTTGATCGCCAGAGCGCCTACTTCGATGTCGCTGCTCATGGACGGATGGTCTCACGCGGGCCCGGCGGATGCGGCTGCCGCTGATGTGGGGGCTCGGGTGGGAGGAGGCGGTCCACAGCCACCCTGAGCGAGTGCTCAAACCCACTCTTGAGCAACTGCTCAAACTGAGCTACCTTCCACTTGAGCGAGTGCTCAAAAGGCAATCCGGGGGGTGGGGACGCATGAGTGGGCTGTACGTGGAGGCGTTGATCGACGTCGACTTGGACGTGCTCTGGGAACGGACCCAGGACCCGGCTCGACACCAGTCCTGGGACCTGCGGTTCACCTCCATCTCCTATCTGCCCCGCGCCGAAGGAGCCCCGCAGCGCTTTCGCTACGCGACCCGGCTGCTGCCCTTCCTGTGGGTCGCCGGGACGGGGGTCAGCGCGGGGGAGCGGCAGCGGCCCGACGGCACGCGCGTGTCGGCTCTGCGGTTCGCCTCCGCGCACCCGCTCTCACTGCTCCGCGAAGGAAGCGGCTACTGGCGCTACGTACCCGGGCCCGACGGAATCCGCTTCCTGACCGGCTACGACTACCGCCCGCGCTGGGGGAGTTGGGGGAGGTTCCTCGACCGGCTGGTCTTCCGGCCTCTCATGGGGTGGGCCACCGCCTGGTCCTTCGACCGGCTTCGGCTGTGGTGCGAACGCGGGACGCATCCGCGGGTCTCCCTCGCGCGCGCCCTCGCGGAATGCGCCCTGCGCCTCGCGCTGGTGCTTCTCGTTCTGACGGCCTCTCCCATAGCTCCACTCCTCCTTGGCTTGGGCGTGGCCGTCCTCGCCGTGCTGCTTCCCCCGCTGCCCGGCACCCCCGCCGCACGCCGCTGCCTGCGTACACCGCCCGGGCGTGCCCGCGCCCCACATCTGCTCGCCACCCTGGAGCTCTCATGACCTCGATCTTTCAGCAGCACATGGGTGCCGACTTCGGCCGACTGCACCCCGAGATCCGACGGCGCTTCTCCGTCGGGCTGGACAGCGGCGAAGCCTGCGTCGGGAACGGCACGATGGAACGGATCCGCCATGGGGCCCGGTTCGTCAAGCCGTTCCTCCGGCTGGGCGGGACGCGCAACATCCTCGTCCCGCGCGAAGGCCGCGACGTGCCCTTCGTCATCGAGAACTTCCCGTACGTGGACTCCTTCGGCCGGGAGACCGTCACCTTCGTCCGGACCTTTCAACTGCCCGACAGGCCGCACCGTTTCGACGCCACCATGGTCCTCAGCCCGGAGCGCGGCTGCGTGCTCGACTACCTCGGAACCCATCAACACCTCGCCAGCGACCTCTACTTGAGGGCCGAGCCCGATGGTTCGCTCCTCATCCGTTCCGGCGCGCACCGCTTCCGCGAGGGGCCCGTCGACGTTCGCGTACCGTCCCTGATCGGAGGCGATGCCGAGGTACGGGAGTCGTTCGACGAGGAGACCGGTCGCTTCCGGATCCGAGTGAGGGTGACCAACCGGCACTTCGGTTTCCTCTTCGGCTACCAGGGGTCGTTCACGGCCGAGTACGTCGAAGTGGGCGCCCAAGGCCCGCGCGCCGACCTGCTGCCCCTCCGTGAAGAGGCTCGCGCGTGAGCACGTCCGAGGAAGGCACCTCCGGATCCGCCGGCCCATCCGGAACCTCCGGCGGCGCAACCCGCCTCAAGCTCCTCGAAGGGGCCCTGCGGACGGTGGTCGAGCAGGGTATCGCCAAGACGTCGGCGCGCTCGATCGCGACCACCGCCGGCGTCAACCAGGCGCTGGTCTTCTACCATTTCGGCTCCGTCGACGAGCTTCTCGCCGCCGCCTGTGTGCACGGCGCCGAGCAGCGCGTCGCTCGCTATCGCGACCGGCTCGCCGCGATGGGCTCGCTCACGGAACTCCTCACTTTCGCCCGTGCGATGCACGCCGAGGAGCGGGCCGCCGGGCAGGTGGCGGTCCTGGGGCAGTTGCTCGCCGCCGGGCAGAGCGCGCCGGCTCTCGCGAAGGCGACCGCCGCGGGACTCTCGCTGTGGATCGAGGAGTTGGAGGCCGTCCTGACCCGGCTGCTCACCGCAACGCCCGTGGCCGCCTTCGTCGATCCGGCCGGGCTTGCCCGCGCGACAGCCGCTTCCTTCGTCGGCATCGAACTGTACGAGGGTGTCGACGCCGAGGGCGCCGCCCGCGCCCTCGACGCGCTCGAACAACTCGCGGTTCTGGCCCAGGCCCTGGAAGGACTCGGTCCGCTCTCCCAGCGGGCGGTCACCCACAAGCTACGGCGCAGCGCCAAGGGGTGATGCGGCGCGCCCGACCCGCCGGGAGTCCGCAAAGCGACGGGGGAGGGGCGTTCGCCCCCGCCACCGGCATCGCTCCCCACCGCCCGCCCGCCCGCTCACCCCGGGTGGATGATCCTCAGCCCCGCGAAGTCCTGCGGCTCCGCCTCGCTTCCGCCGAGGACGTATGCGAGAGGCAGCACGATCGTCCCCCAGGCCAGGCCGCCCAGCCAGCGTCCCAATGCCTGGTGCACGCGCGGCCGGCCTCCGTCGGCCGCGCGCACCACACGGGTCCCCGCCACCGCCTTCCCGACGCTCGCGCGGCACAGAAGGACGAGCAGCACGTGGTTGACGAAGGAGAAACCGGCCACGCCGGCCAAAAGGCTTGCCCCCAGGCCGGCATAGGAACGGTCGTGCGCGCTGTCGGCGACGCTGTGGAGGAGCAGGTAGCCCGTGCCCGTCGCCAGCCCGCACCCCAGGGCGAGCGTGCCGTCCATCACCGCCGCCGCGTAGCGACGCCCTCTGCTCGCAGGCCTGCCCACCAACGCCCCCTCATTCCTTCACCCGTGGCGGAACTTCGCGGCCCGCCGGGCGACCGTATCTCAACGCGATCGTGGGGGCGGGTGCCCCCTCATGCCCGCGCCCTGCCCACGCGCGGCCAACGGGCGTGTGTGGGCAGGGCGTTGATGGAGTGGAGCCGCTCTCTGCTTCCGGGGCGGCCCTGTGCGGTGCGGGGCGTGCCACGGAGCGGGGAGGAGCGCCCAACCGTGTGCGGCTTGCTTCAGTCGCCTTCCGGCGCCGGGGTGTCCGCGAGCTCGGTGGCCGTGAAGTCGCGCAGCCACTCACGGAAGTCCGGTCCCAGGTCCTCGCGTTCGCAGGCGAGCCTGACGATGGCGCGCAGGTAGTCGCCGCGGTCGCCGGTGTCGTAACGACGGCCGTCGAAGACGACGCCGTGGACCGGTCCGCCGTCGTTGACCCGGGCCGTCATCTCCCGCAGCGCGTCGGTGAGTTGGATCTCGCCGCCGCGGCCCGGCGGGGTCTTCCTGAGGGCGTCGAAGATGGCGGGGTCCAGCACGTACCGGCCGATGATGGCGTACGTCGAGGGGGCCTCTCCCGGGTCGGGCTTCTCGACCAGGTCCGTGACGCGGACGATGTCCTCGTCCGCGGTGGCCTGGATCGCGGCGCAGCCGTAGAGGTGGATCTGTGCGGGGTCGACCTCCATGAGCGCGACGACGCTGCCGCCGAAACGCTCCTGGACCTCGATCATGCGCGACAGCAGCGGGTCGCGCGGGTCGATGAGGTCGTCGCCGAGCAGCACGGCGAACGGCTGGTCGCCGACGTGCGGTTCGGCGCAGAGCACCGCGTGGCCAAGACCCTTGGGGTCGCCCTGGCGGACGTAGTGCAGGGTGGCGAGCTCGCTGGACTCCCGCACCCGGGCGAGACGGGAGTCGTCACCCTTGCGGATGAGCGCCTCTTCGAGCTCGTAGTTGCGGTC
Source organism: Streptomyces sp. ASQP_92 (assembly GCF_025399895.1). Lineage (GTDB taxonomy): Bacteria > Actinomycetota > Actinomycetes > Streptomycetales > Streptomycetaceae > Streptomyces. Next base: position 103,134 of record NZ_JAODUA010000015.1, read on the forward strand.
GAAGTGGTCTTCGAGGGCACGCTTGTTGCGGCCGGTGATCATCAGCACGTCGGAGAGGTTCGCCGCCCGGGCCTCCTCGACGACGTACTGAATGGCCGGCTTGTCGACGACCGGCAGCATTTCCTTGGGCGTGGCCTTCGTCGCGGGCAGGAACCGGGTTCCGAGTCCGGCCGCGGGGATCACGGCCTTGGTGACCGTGCGGGGCCGGGGGGTGTGTGACATGGCGGTGCGGATTTCTTTCTGTGGATTCAGGGGGCCGGGCCTGCGCGTCACCGTGCGGCGGTGACGCTCTCGTGCGGGCCGGTCGCCGAGGTGTCGGGGGACGAGGCCACCACCGGTGGCACCGCGGGGCGGGAGTCCGTCTCGTGTGCGGCCTCCGCGGCCTCCGCGGCCTTCGCGCGACGCCGCGCCACATAACCCGCCGCGATGAGCACCACCGCGATGGTTCCGGACAGCGCGGGCCAGTACACGTAACGGAAGTTGGACTGGGGCGCGGTGGGAACGTACGCGAGGATGTACAGCACGGTGCTGGCGCCCAGCAGACGCAGCTCACGCGTATAGGGGCCGACCCAGCGGCGGCGCAGCACGAGCACCAGCGAGAGGGCCAGCCAGAACCAGCCCTCGAAGAGCATCGGCAGATCACGGGTGAAGCCGGTGACATAGCTCTGAAGGGTGTACTTGAGCGGCTCGCTGACCGGCGCGTCCTTGAGCGGGGCGATCTTGGTCACGGAGCCGTCGTAGAAGGCCAGGTTGCCCTGGAAGAGGAGCTTGGCGAACACCTGGCCCCGGTAGGCGGCGTAGCCCTTCCAGTGCTTGGGCATCTCGTGCGTCCACATGCTGACCAGGACGTCGGCGTTGCGGCCCAGCTCCGTCGGGCCGAGCGACAGGTCCCTCGGGTAGCAGTTGAAGTACACGTCGGCCGGGATGTGCCGGCGCTGGCACTCCATGGTGGTGGTGACCAGACGGTCGCGGAAGTCCGCGCTCGCACCGGCCCGTTCGGCTGCCGCGCGCACCTGCTTCGGGGTCAGGACGTGGGTGAGGTCGTCCAGCGGGATCTGCGCGTACTGGCGGGTGGCCACGGGGGTGGTGGCCGCCGACACGCCGACGCTGCCGACGGCGGTCACGGCGAGCAGCACCCCGGTGGCGGCCAGCCAGCGGCGCCGGCCCGGGGAGGGCCACACGGCCATGACGAGCAGCATGAAGACGGGGATCACGGCGGGGAAGCCGTTCTTGCGCACCAGGATGGCGTAGGCGAGGAACAGCACGCCGAGCACCAGCAGGGCCCAGCGGGTCTTGGTCCGGCCGGCGGGCAGCTCCCGCGCGGTGAGCGCCACGGCGAGGACGGCGAGCAGGGCGTACGCCATGTGCACGTCCTTCCACACCACTCCGGTGAAGGTCAGGATGTGCGGGGCGAGGCCCACGGCGAGCGTGGCGAGGGACAGCGCACGGCTGCCGGTCTTCTTCCACAGCAGCCGGGCCAGCACCCACAACGTCGCCCACAGGACGGCCGTCTGGAGGGCGGCCATCGCCGAGATGGCGCCGGTGCTGTCGATGAGGATCCGCCACAACAGGGCCATGACCGGCGGATGCCAGTCGGTCACCGGCCGGTCGCCCAGCGCCTGCATGAGCTGGTCGACGCTGTCCGCGCTCAGGTACCCGGGGTGGAAGGCGGTGTTCACCGCCAGGCCGCAGACCGTAGCGATCGCGGCCAGGCACCACGGCCAGAGCTCGCCGCGCCGCCAGGCGCCGCGCAGTGTAGTGGTCCACCGATCGACGGTTCCGGGCACGTGTGCGGAGTCCTTTCCAGGATGACTGAATACGAGGGTGCGGTAGGCGACGAACCGCAGTACGGTCGCCGCCGCCCAGCCCACGAGCCGGGCCACGTTGTCGCTCAACGGCGAGTCGAGGCCGAGCAGTTGGTGGGCGACGAAGATGGGGACGGCGGTGACCGCCATGCCCGCCAGGTTGATGGCGAGGAACCAGATGAGCTCACCGCGCTGGGTGCCGCCGCGCCGGTCCCGATAGGTCCAGTAGCGGTTGCCGAACCAGCTCACGGCCATCGCGAGCAGCGTGGCCACGACGGAGGCCAGCACGGGCGCGCTGCCCAGGGGGCCGCCGCCGGAGGCGGAGGAACCGAAGATCAGGAGGTTGAAGCTCGCGGTCTCCACCACGAACGCGAGAGCGCCGACGACACCGAAGGCCGCGACCTCCCGCCAGATCTTGCGCACCCATTCGGGCACGCGTCGGCCCCAGGCCGTCGATTGCAGCATGGCTGAAACGTAAGGGCATGGAGGCCATGTGAACAAATAGAGATAGGATCCGGACACTCAGAAGCAAGAACCATGTCAGTTTCAGTACCTTAGCGAGGGCCCCCGATGAATCCGGCGATTGCGTGTGTCGTTCCCTGCTACAACGAAGAGGCGGCCATCGGCAAGGTCGTCCACGACCTGCGCGCGTCCCTGCCCGAGGCCATCATCTATGTGTACGACAACGCCTCCACGGACAACACTGTGGCCGAAGCGCTGAAGGCGGGCGCCGTCGTACGCCATGAGCCCCGCAAGGGCAAGGGCAACGTCATCCGCCGCGCCTTCGCCGACATCGAGGCCGACGCCCTCCTCATCATCGACGGCGACGACACCTACGACGCGTCGCGCGCCCGCGAAATGGTCGAGCTTCTCTTCGAGGGCCCGTACGACCAGGTGGTCGGCGCGCGCCGGGAGATAGTCGACACCGCTTACCGGGCGGGCCACGCGGTCGGCAACAAGATGCTCACCGGCACCGTGCGCTCGCTGTTCGGCAACGACGTCAGCGACATGCTCAGCGGCTACCGCGTCTTCTCGCGCCGCTACATCAAGTCCTTCCCCGCGCTGTCGCACGAGTTCGAGACCGAGACCGAGATGACGGTCCACGCCCTCAGCCTGCGGCTGCCCACCGCCGAGATGGAGGTCGACTTCAAGGACCGCCCGGCCGGCAGCGTCAGCAAGCTGCGCACCTACCGCGACGGCTGGCGCATCCTGAAGCTCATCCTCGGGCTCGCCCGCCGTCAGCGCCCCTCGCTGTTCCACTCCGTCGTCGCCGGTCTCCTGACGCTCATCTCCCTCGCCCTGGGCGTTCCGCTGATCAGCGAGTTCATCCGGACCGGGACGGTGCCGCGTCTTCCCACCGCCGTGCTGGCCGCCGCGATCATGATCATCGCGGTTCTGGTGCTGCTGGTCGGGTACATCCTGGAATCGTTCATGCACATGCGTCAGGAGCAGGCGCGCCTCGCCCACCTGAGGTACCCGGCGCCGACCCGCGACACGGACTTCGTGCCGGACATGCTCCAGGACGCCAAGAAGGTCTGACCCGCGCGACAAGCGACGATCCGCCCGGCGCCTCGGAGCGCCGGGCGGATCCTTGTTGTGGGGCGCCGCCGCGCCCCGTCCGGCCGTACGCCACCTGGGTGGACCCGGTGGGCCGATCGGGTACAGGAGGACGCGGCGGCCACCGCGCCGGACAAGGGCCGGGGGCCGCCGCGCCGGACGCTCAGAGCGCCGGGTCGGCGTTCTTCAGCAGCTCCTGGAACTGGGCCGAGAACCATCGGCCCGCCAGCGGGGCGTTGGGCAGGGCGCCCGACATGTTGTTGCCGTTGCGGACGTTGCCGGTGTAGGTCGGGTCACACATTCGGTCGAACCCCTTGCCCTCGTCGTTCGGGATCGCCGAGCTGGACCCGTCGGACTCGCCCGGAGGCTTCACCCACAGGTACGCGTCGATGCCCGGCTCGGGCGCCGCCTTCGGCCGTTCACCCAGACCCGCACCGGCCTGGTTGCACCAGTTGCCCAGGTGGATGCGGCGGTCGGTGCGGCTGCCGTTGACATAGGCGTCCACGCTCGACTTCGCGGCAGGCCCGCTCGGGCGCGCCGCGCCGCCCCAGCCGTTGCGGGAGGTGTCGATCAGCATGCCGATGCTCGGGCTGAACCCGGCCGTCACCAGCCGGGAGCGGAACGCCTGCGTGTACGACAGTTCGTCGACGTACCGGTTCCAGTCCACCCACTTCGACTGGCGCACCGACGTGCCGTTCACGGAGTCGTCGATCGAATAGTAAGGCTCCTTCAGCGCCCCGTAGTTGGCAGTGTTGCTGACGAAGCCGGTGACGTACTCCAGCTTGGAGCCGGACGCCTGGGCGGCCTGGGCGAACAGATCGGCGGACGCGCCGAAGTTGTCGTCCCAGCCGAGCCAGCCGTGGTGGCCGGCGTCGATGTAGTTGTAGACGTTGGAGATCGGCCCGAACTTCGAGAGGGCGTATCCCACGCCGTTGACGTAGTTGCCGTTGGCCTTCATGGTGTCGCAGGCCGCAGTGGCGGTGGGCCGGCCACCGGCGTTCGTCACCAGGTTGGGCAGCGAGTCGATCTCCACCACCGTGGTGATGCGCAGCGAGGCGTATTTGGGGTCGGCGAAGATCGCGGCTATGGGATCGATGAACTGGCTCTTGTACCGGTCGAGTTCGGTCGGTCCCAGCTCTCCGTTGGAGGCCAGCGCGGCGCAGTCGCGCCCCGGCAGGTCGTAGATGACGAAGTTGATGGCCAGCGGCTGACCGCCCGCCTGCCGCAGCGCCTCGTCGAGGTGGGCGCGTACGCCCATGCCGCCGTTCACGCCGTTGATGGCGGCGATCCGGTCGAGCCAGACGGAGGTCGAGGTGTTGGCGACGGCGCTGCCGCCCGGCTCGGCCGCGGCCTTGGCCTTCCACTCCGGGTTGACGTACAGCTTGGCGCCCGCGAAGGGGTTGTCCGCCTTGCCGCCGGTGGGCGGCGGAGTCGTGGTCGGTGACGGGCTGGGCGAGCCGGTGGGGGAGGGGGTGCCCGGGCCGGTGCAGGCGGTGCCGTTGACGGCGAAGGCGGTGGGGGCGGCGTTGGTGCCGCTGTAGGTGAACTGACCGCCGGGGGAGACCGAGCCGCCCGGCGCGATCGTCCGGTTCCAGTCGAGGTTCTTGACCGTGACGGTCCTGCCCGACTGCGACCAGGCGCCGTTCCAGCCGCTGCTGAGCTGCTGGTTGCCCGCGTAGTCGTAGGTCAGTGCCCAGCCGTCGATCGCCGAGGTGCCGGCATTGCTGACCGTGACCGTGGCGGTGAAGCCCGAACCCCAGTCGTTGGTCTGGTAGTTGACGCTGCACCCCAGGCTCGCGGCCTGCGCTCCGGTCGGCAGGACCGCGGCCATACCGGCGGCGGCGACCAGGACGGTACAGGCGGAGAGCAGAGCGGTGCGTCGGGGTGACGCGGATGTCGTGCGGCTCATGCGATGTCCTCTCGGGGGATCGAATGCTGGTGGAACAGGGGGCTTTCAGGAGGTGGTCAGGGCGCGCAGATGGTCGCGCAGTCCGGCGCCGTACGGGGTCGCGGTGCCGTCGTAGGAGGTGATCAGGGCCGGGCCCGCCGAACAGTCCCAGGTGTTCCAGGTCCAGCCCAGGTAGGAGGCGCCCCTGGCGTCCAGCCAGGCCATGGCGCGGTCGATGTAGGTGTGGCCGCAGTCGTTCTCGCCGATCTCGCCCGCCACGAGCGGCACCCGGGCCAGGACGGGTGCGAGGGTGGAGCTCCAACAGGACTCCGCGGCGCAGGTGTTGAAGTTGTATCCGTGCCAGGCCGCGCCCAGGTTCCCCGTTGGGTCGTGCGGCTGGTAGGTCAGCCACCGGCTCAGGTCGTTGGCGTACGCGAGCCCGCCCGCCAGAACGGTGTTGGTGGCGCCCGCACCGCGTACCGCGTCGAGCAGGTCCTGCATGCCGGCCACCTCGTAGCCGATGCCGGGGCAGGCGCCGCCGTCGCGCCAGCAGCGCCAGGCCGCGGCCGTGTCCGGGGTCGCGCGGTCCGGATAGGGCTCGTTGAACAGGTCGAAGACCACCGCGGGATCGCCCTTGAAGGTGCCGGCGACACCGGACCAGAAGGCCGGCGCGTACTGGGCGTCCGGCATCGGCTTCTGGCAGGTGGCGTGGATGTCCTGGCAGGCCGAGGAGTTCCCCGCGTACACGCCGTGGCTCCAGTGCAGTTCGACGAGCGGGGTCATGCCGTGCGCCTCGACGCGTCGCACCACGTCCTGCACGGCGGCGATGTAATGGGCCCCGCCGTACTCGGACTTGACGTTGTCCAGACCCAGCCAGCACTCCTCGTTGAGCGGGATGCGCACCGTGTTGGCGCCCCAGTCGGCGATCGCCTTGATCGCGGTGTCGTCGACCGGGCCGTCGAAGATGCCGTAGCCCTGCACGCACATGAACTCGCCGCCCGAGCGGTTCACACCGAGCAGCCGCCGGCCGGTGCCCGACGCGTCGATCAGTTGATTGCCGGACACCCTGAGGGCGGGCGCTCCGCCGGAGCCCGGGGGCTGGGTCGGCCCCGAACCGGTGTTGCACGCAACGCCGTTGAGTGTGAAGGCCGTCGGCGCCGGATTTGCGCCCGACCAGGAGGCGAGGAAGCCGAGCGTGACGCCCGCGCCCGTGGCGAGCGTCCCGTTCCAGCTCTCGTTGACGGCACTGACCGCCGCACCGCCGGACTGGGACCACTGGGCGCCCCAGCCCTGCGTGAGTCTCTGCCCGGCCGGGAAGTCGAAGCCGAGCCGCCAACTGCTCAGCGGAGCGGCGTTGTTGGTGACTTTCACACTGCCCTGGAACCCGCCGTCCCACTGGCCCGTCACGGCGTACTCCACCGTGCAGGCCGGGGCGGCCGCGGCCGCCTGGAGGGGCGAAGGCGCCAGGAGGCCGACGGCCAGGAGCAGGCCGCCGAGCAGAAGGGGAACAAGGCGCGGGGGGTGTCGCATGAGCGACTCCTTGCAGCTCGGGCGTGCTTGACGCACGTCGACTGAATGGAACCGCTCCCACTGGTTGGTTCGGAGGTTAGCGCCCAACTGCCGTGTGTGCCAGGGCACTTGTCAAAGTCTTCAATCGAAAGAATTCGATGTGCGAATCGCGGAGCCACTCTTGACAGCTCCTCGCGCCTCCACCACTTTGGGAGCGCTCCCACTGGTTCAAAGCTTGCGCACAGCACCGCGTCCCCCGTCGCCGAGCCGCTTGGAGTGACCCCCACATGCCTTCGCGCACCAGACCCCGACGCGGCCTCCGCCGCAGGCTCCTCATGTACGCCACAGCGCTCTCGCTGCCCCTCGCGGCGAGCGTCGTCGAGGCGGGCCCCGCCGCTCACGCCGCCTCCGTGCAGTGCGGTGTCGACTACCAGGTCAACGACTGGGGCTCCGGCTTCACCGCCGCCCTCACCCTCACCAACCGCGGCTCCGCAGCCCTCGACGGCTGGACGCTGACGTACGACTACGGCGGCAACCAGCAACTGTCCAACGGCTGGAACGGCACCTGGTCCCAGACCGCGAAGACGGTCACGGTCAAGGCCGCCGACTGGAACAAGACCGTCGCCGCGGGCGCCGCCGTCACCACCGGCGCCCAGTTCACCTACAGCGGCACCAACACGGCGCCCACCTCCTTCGCTGTCAATGGCACCCCGTGCACCGGCGCCCACCAGCCGCCCGTCAGCGTCCTGACCAGCCCGGCACCGGGCGCCACCTACACGGCAGGCGACCCGGTGCCGCTCGCCGCGACGGCGGCCGCCGCCGACGGCGCGTCCATCGCCAAGGTCGAGTTCTACAGCGACACCACCCTGCTCGGCACGGACACGACCGCGCCCTACACCCTCTCCGCGGCCGGGCTCGCGGCGGGGGACTACTCCCTGTATGCCAAGGCGTACGACAGCCTGGGCGCCTCGGCCGAGTCCGCGCCCGTGGGCATCCATGTCACCAGCGGCCCCGCCGTGGTGGCCTCGCCCACCCAACTCTCCGTCCAGCAGGGCAAGTCGGCGACGTTCGACGTGAAGCTGTCCACGCAGCCGGCCGCCAGCGTGACCGTGACGACCGCCCGCACCTCCGGCCAGACCGGGCTCTCCCTGACGTCCGGCGCGAGCCTGACGTTCACCCCGTCGAACTGGAACACCGCGCAAAAGGCCACGGTGACCGCCGACGCCACCGGTACCGGCGCGGCCGTGTTCGCGGCAACGGCTCCCGGCCACACCAAGGCCGAGGTCACCGCCACCGAACTGGCCGCCTCCAAGACGTACGACGCGCGCTTCCTCACCCTGTACGGGAAGATCACCGATCCGGCGAACGGCTACTTCTCGCCCAAGGGCATCCCGTACCACTCGGTGGAGACGCTCATCGTGGAGGCCCCCGACCAGGGGCACGAGACCACATCGGAGGCCTACAGCTATCTGACCTGGCTCCAGGCCATGTACGGCAAGGTGAGCGGGGACTGGTCCAAGTTCAACGGGGCCTGGGACATCATGGAGAAGTACATGATCCCCACCCACGCGGACCAGCCCACCACCTCCTTCTACAACGCCTCCAAGCCGGCCACCTACGCCCCCGAGGGAGACCTCCCCTCGCAGTACCCGGCGCAGCTGGACCCCTCGGTCCCGGTCGGGAACGACCCCATCGCGGGTGAGCTGAAGAGCGCGTACGGCACCGACGACATCTACGGCATGCACTGGCTGGAGGACGTGGACAACGTCTACGGCTACGGCAACGCCCCCGGTGCCTGCGAGTCCGGGCCGGGCGCCGCGGGGCCGTCCTACATCAACACCTTCCAGCGCGGCCCCCAGGAGTCCGTCTGGGAAACGGTGCCCCAGCCGACCTGTGACATCTTCAAGTACGGTGGAAAGAACGGGTACTTGGACCTGTTCACCAAGGACTCCTCGTACAGCAGGCAGTGGAAGTACACCGACGCCCCCGACGCCGACGCACGCGCCGTGCAGGCCGCCTACTGGGCGGATGTGTGGGCCAAGCAGCAGGGCAAGGGCGCCTCGGTGGGCGCGACCGTCGCCAAGGCGGCCAAGATGGGCGACTATCTGCGCTACGCCATGTACGACAAGTACTTCAAGCAGCAGGGCAACTGCGTCGGGCCGACCACCTGCCCGGCCGGCAGCGGCAAGAACAGCTCCAGCTATCTGCTCTCCTGGTACTACGCCTGGGGCGGCGCCACCGACACCTCGGCGGGCTGGTCCTGGCGCATCGGCTCCAGCCATGTGCACGGCGGCTACCAGAACCCGCTCGCCGCGTGGGCGCTGAGCTCGAACGCCGACCTCAAGCCCAAGTCGGCGACGGGAGCGGCCGATTGGAGCACCAGCCTCAAGCGGCAGCTGGAGTTCTACCGCTGGCTCCAGTCCAACGAGGGCGCCATCGCGGGCGGCGCCACCAACAGCTGGCAGGGCCGGTACGCGACCCCGCCGGCCGGCACACCCACCTTCTACGGCATGTACTACGACGAGGCGCCCGTCTACCACGACCCGCCCTCCAATCAGTGGTTCGGCTTCCAGGCCTGGTCGATGGAGCGGGTCGCCGAGTACTACCAGCAGACGGGAGACACGGCCGCCAAGACCGTCCTCGACAAGTGGGTCGCCTGGGCGCTGTCCAAGACGACGGTGAACCCCGACGGCACCTACCGCATCCCCGCCACCCTCCAGTGGTCCGGCAAGCCCGAGACGTGGAACCCGGCCGCTCCCGGGGCCAACGCGGGCCTGCATGTCACCGTCGCCGACTACACCGACGACGTGGGTGTCGCCGCCGCCTTCGCCAAGACCCTCACCTACTACGGCGCCAAGTCGGGCAACACGGCGGCGAAGACGACGGCCAAGGCGCTGATCGACGGCATGTGGAACCACGACCAGGACGCCCTGGGCATCGCGGTCCCCGAGACCCGTACCGACTACAAGCGGTTCGCCGACCCGGTGTACGTGCCGAGCGGCTGGACCGGGACCATGCCGAACGGTGACACCATCGACTCGGCCTCCACCTTCTCCTCGCTGCGCTCCTTCTACAAGAACGACCCGGCCTGGTCGAAGATCGAGACCTATCTCGCGGGCGGCGCCGCGCCCGTCTTCACCTACCACCGGTTCTGGGCCCAGGCCGACATAGCGATGGCCATGGGCGCATACGCGGAGCTGCTCGAATAGCGGGAGTACCAGCTCCGTGCCCCGGTCCGTCCGGCCCGCCCCGCGCGGACGGACCGGGGCCTTCCCGTGCGAAGGGGGCGCGAGTCCCTTCACACGGGTCGCGGCTTCAGCCGGCCTTCCCCGCCCCCGCTCCCTTCGCCACGATGCCCGGCACCGAGCGCGCGTCATCCACATGGGTGCGCAGCGTCGGCGTCCAGCCGGCGCCGGAACGGAGCGCCTCGCCGGGCAGTTCCGCGTTGTGCACGGCGATGAGGTCGACCGGGCGGCCGTTGACGTAGTTGCCCGTGGCGGTGAGCGGCGCGTCACTCCACTTCTTGAGGACGCTCGCCGCGGACACCCCGCCGGGAAGCGTGAACGCGTTCTTCTCCGCGACGAGTTGGGACTGGTAGCCGATGCCGAAGACGTACTGGTACTTCTGGCTCCCGGTCACCGTGTACAGGTTGTTGTACGCGTCCACCTGGCCGAACCGTACGCGCGGGGCGCGCTCGACGATGCCCGCGAAGACGTTGTGATGCAGGGTGACCTTCAGCTTGCCCGCGTCGCTGGCGGCGGCCCCGTCGCTGTTGCCGATCATCAACGTCTTGTCGTGCTCCTTGAACGCGTTCCAGGACACGGTCACGCGGTCGGCGCCCTTGACGATGTCCAGCTCGCCGTCGTGCCGCTCGTAGATCTTGCCGAAGTAGGAGGGCAGGGTGCTGTCCGGGTGGGCGCCGTCGGTGAAGGTGTCATGGTCCACCCACACATGAGTGGACCCGTAGACGACGGCGCTGTCGTACTCGGAGTTCCACGCGCCCGTCTTGTTGTCGTCGGTGGGGTCCCACTGCGGGAAGCAGTCCAGCGGGCTCTCCAGGGTCAGGTTGCGGACGATGACGTTGTCGACGCCCTTGATCTGGAGGCTGCCGCCCACGATGCCGGCGTTCGCACCGATGCCGACGATGGTGGTGTTGGACGGCACGTTCGCCTCGATCACCGGCTTCTGGCGCGCGCCGGAAGCCGCGCGCAGGTCCTCCTGAACTCCGCTCACCGGCCGGTCGTGGCCCCACACCGCCGGGTCATAGGCGGCGAGGTATTGGGCGAAGTCGTAGCCCGGCGCGGCGAAGGCGGAACAGCCGGAGGCCGCGGCGTTCAGGGTGCCCCGCACCTTGATGATCTTCGGTGCGTCGCCGCCCTTCTTCAGGGCTGCCTTGAACGCGTCCCAGGTGGTGACCGTGAAGACATGGGCCGCGTCGGCGCGCGCGCCGCCGGTGGTGCCGGAGCCCGCCGACCCCCAGCCGTCCCCCGCGGGAAGCGTGTCGCGTCCCGTGTCGCGGCTCTGCGCCTGGGCGGATCCCACGGCGGACGTCAGCGCGAGCACCAGCGCCGCGCACGCGGCCACCGCCGCCGTCCGGTGGACGCGAGTCGTGTGCGTGTGTGTCATAGGGCTCTCCTCATCGAAACGTCACGGGTCGAGGTGCCGGGGGCCAGGTGATCCAGGACGCCGGGACGGTCTCGTCCAGGCGCCGCAGGTCGTGGGGCGTGAGCAGGTGTGCATCGCGCAGCCCCCGGGCCACCAGGCGTGCCACGGCGATCGCGCCGGGCGGGTTGAAGTGGGTGTTGTCCTGCTCGGTGGCGGTCCAGTTGAAGTACTTCTTCGTCTCCTCCACGCCGAGCCGTCCCCACAGCGCCAGCGACAGGGCCTGGACGTCCAGCAGGGGAGCGGCCATCCGGCGGGCCAGCGCCCGCATCGCGGCCGGATAGTCGCCGTGCGTGGGCAGCGCCCTGCCGCCGGCGTCGAACTTCCGGCGCTCCACGGAGGTGAGGAGCACCGGTCGCGCCCCGTGCGCCCGTGCCCCCTCGACGTACTCCCGCAGCCGGTCCTGATAGCTGGACCAGGGCTCGGTGTAGCGCGTCGGGTCGTCCTTCTTCTCGTCGTTGTGGCCGAACTGGACGAGCAGGAGATCGCCCGGCCGGATCACCGTGAGGATCGCCGCGAGGCGCCCCTCGTCGATGAAGCTCTTCGAACTCCGGCCGTTCATTGCATGGTTGACGACAGCGATCTCCCGGCGCAGAAAGAACGGCAGTGCCATGCCCCAGCCGGTCTCCGGGGCCGCGTCGGCATACTTCTGGGCGGCGGTCGAGTCCCCGGCGATGTGGAGCGTCGGCGTGCGGCGGGGCGTTGTGGGAGCCGCGTGGGCGGCTCTGCCGGTCGCCGCCGTGAGGGCGAGGGCACCGGCAGCGGCGAGCGCGCCCCGGCGGCCGGGTCCCGGCGCCGTCACTGGTTCTGCTTCTTCCACTCGGCCTGCGCCTTGTCGAGCTGGTCGGCGAGGGAGTCCAGGAAGTCCTTCGCGGAGGTCTTGCCGAGCAGGACCTTCTGGAACGCCGGCTCGTTGGCGGTCTTGGAGATGGTGTTCCAGTCCGGCAGGTAGTACGGAAGCTGCACGATCTTGGTGCTGCCGCTGTTGAGGGCCTCGGCGGCCAGCCGCGTCGGCTCAGCCTTCTGGATCCACGGGTCCCGCGCGGCGTCGGTGTTGGCGGGGATGGCCCCCGCCGACTCGTTCCACTTGCTGTTGGCCTCGTGCGACGCCGCGAACTCGATGAACGTCCAGGCGGCCTTCTTGTTGCCGCTCGACCTGAAAAGGCCCAGTCCGTCGACGGGGTTGGACACCTGCACCCGGGTGCCGCCATCCGTCGTCGGGTTGGGCAGACCGCGGAACTTGTCGGCGCCGAGCGCCTTCACATGGTCCTTGTAGGAGCCCAGATTGTGGTAGAGCATGCCGATCCGGCCGTTGTCCCACTGGGCGACCATCTTGGTGAAGTCGTTGTTCACATCGGCCGACGGGGTGGCCTTCTTGTAGAGACCGGCGTACTTCTCCAACGCCACCACGTTCCGGGGGTCGTTGACCGTCGTCTTCGTCCGGGACTGGTCCCAGAACGAGGTGATGCCGCTCTGGCCGTACATGGCGTCCAGGGCCTGGGCGATGGACCCGGCCCCGCCCCGGATGGTGTAGCCGAACTGGTTCTTTGCGCTGTCGGTGAGCTTCGCCGCGGCTTCGTAGAACTTCGTCCAGGTGGTGGGGGCCGGGAGGCCCGCCTCGCGGAACAGGTCCGTGCGGTAGTACAGGACGCCGTTGCTCGCCGATGTCGGCACGGTGTACAGGTCCTCCCGGCCGCCCGCCACCTTCACCGACTCGACCATGCCCGTGTTGAGCTTTCCATTGAGGGCCGCGCTCAGGGCGACGCGGTCACCCACCGGCTCCAACGCGTTCTGGCTCACGATCCCCGCCAGCATGGCCGCGCCCACCCCGCCCACATCGGGCAGGCCGCCGCCCTGGATGGCGGTGTCGTACTTGGACTGGACGGACGCGGCGGGAATGCCGACGTACTTGACCTTGATGTCCGGGTACTTCTTCTCGAAGTCCTTGATGATCTCCATCCAGATGTCACGGCGGACCGCCGTGTTGTTGTCCCAGAAGGTGATCTCACCCTTGCCGCTGCCTTCGCCGCCCCTGCCCCCGGCCGTGCCGCTGCCGTCGTCGCCGCAGGCGGTGGCGGTCAGGGCGAGTACGGTCGCGAGGCTTGCGGCGACGGCCGCCCCGCGGGCTCTGCCGTGGCTCGTGCTGCTCCTCATGGATCGGCTCTCTTCCTTCGAACGCGTCTGGGATGTCAAGGCAGTTGACGCCGCTGCGGTGCCCAGCCGTCGGAGCCGGCCAGGTAGTTGGCGACTTGGTGAACGGCCGCGTCGGCGTCGCTCATCTGCGGCCGGTCGGCGGTGCGCCCGGCTCCGGGCCCGTAGTTGCGGTACTCGGTCAGGCGGGCGTCCTTCCAGGAGAAGCCGCTCATGTCGGCCCAGGGCGAGGACTTGATCGCCGCCGGGAGTTCGCTCTCCCGGATGAGGACCTGCGCCACGGCGTTGGGCTCGCCGCCCGGGTGCCACGGCCGCCCGAGGTGGAAGGAGTGCGCGGGGGCGTCACTGATCACCTTCGAGCCGGTGATGAGGATCCCGTACCGGTTGTTCTTCCAGGTCGAAGCGGCCGTCAGGTAACCGTTGTTGGAGGTGGAGCCGCGGCTCAGCGCCTTGATGGTGGAGTGTTCGACGACGGTGGTGGCCCGTCCGTAGATGAAGTCGACGTCTCCCTGGATGAAGGAGTCGCGGATGTAGACCCTGCTGATGGCGTCGAGCTTGGGGCTGTCCGTCATCAAGGTGTCCTGGTTGCCGAGGAACGCCGTGTTCTCGAAGACGATCCGGTCGCCCGTGGTCTTCATCGCGAGCGCCTGCTCGCCGGTGTAGTCGTGCGCGGCCTCGTCGAAGTCGTTGCTGAAGGTGAGGTTGCTCGCGGTGACGTCGTTCGCGGCGATGCGTACGGTGGCACTGCCGTCGGAGCCGCCGAACTGTGCGGGGGTGTCGAAGACGATGAGCGCGTCCGAACGCCGGGCACCCGTTCCCTTCAGCGTCACATGCGGCTTGGTGGACGGGATGAACACCTTCTCCCGGTAGGTCCCGGGGGCGATGGCCACCGTGATGTGCCGTGTGTTGTTGTCGGGTACGGCGTTGATGGCGGACTGGACGGTCGGGTAGGTGCCGGGCACGTTCAGGACGGTGCCGGCGGCAGGGGTGGACCGCGGCCCCGAGGCGAAGGCGTGCGAAACGGTGTCGAGCGAACCGGTCGCCTCGGCCGTCAGCGCCCGGGCTTGATGGGGCGCCAGCGCGGTGAGTCCGAGCGAGGCCACGGCGGCGGTCGCGACGGTGAGGGTGCGCAGGCCTGGGCGCGGACTGCGGCCGGGTGCGTTTCGGGGGTGATGCATGGTGTCTCCCAACGGGTGTACGGAGCAGAGGACTGTGCGGGCTGAGGGTTCGCGGAGGGCGCGCCGAGGCAGCCGGGTCATCGGTTCAGCCGGAGGTCGCCGAACGGGGCCGTCCCTGCCGCACCCGTACGCGCCCGCGAGGACCGCGCGCCTGGCCTGGCATGTGCGCTCATGTGCTCACCGCCTGAACGGCCAGCGCCCGCGCCGGACCCGGGCCGAGCCGCCCGTCCGCCACGACCGTGACCACTCGGCGTGCGACGGACCCCCCGGGCTCGATGGCGAGCCGTCGAGCGGAGGCGAGGGAGGAGCCGACGCCGGGGTACTCGGCGGCGCGCACGAACCACGGGTCGCGCCGGGTCTCGTCGGTGGCCCCCGCGAAGACGAGGGTCCACCGCCTTCCCGCGAGCGCCAGCCAGGTGGCGGGCGACCCATGTGCGGCACGCTCTCCGACGGCGTCCGATGTGAACACCTCGGGGGCCTCCTCCTCCGTGGGAGCACGCCAGAAGAAGCCTCCGTACGCGGCGCCCGGACGGCCGTTGGTTGCCGGGCTGCCGAGGGTGACCGTCCTCGCGGAGGGGTTGGTGAGGAGGAAAGTGAAGTCCAACGCCCAAGCCGATGAGCTCAGTTGGGCGGCAAAA
Organism: Streptomyces sp. ASQP_92; assembly: GCF_025399895.1. Classification (GTDB taxonomy): domain Bacteria; phylum Actinomycetota; class Actinomycetes; order Streptomycetales; family Streptomycetaceae; genus Streptomyces. Next base: position 118,522 of record NZ_JAODUA010000015.1, read on the forward strand.
ACCGTGCGGTGCTCACGCAGCAACTCGTGGGCGCCGGCCCGCCACGAGAGCTCTTCGACGAAGCCGTCGGCCCCGCGCCGCTCGATGGACTCGCGATGCTGGGTTCCGTGGTTGTCGAGCTCGGTCGGGCCCCGGCCGCGTACATAGGTGCGGCCGCCCCAGAAGTTGTGCCCGTCCACGTCGGGCACGGCCACCGAGACCCCCGTGTGGTGGGAGTGGTCGGCGGGACGGTACTCGGTGACGACGGTGCCGGCGAGGGTGGTGACCGGATGGAGGAAGGGGCGTGGTGACATCCGCGGCGCGTCCAGGGGGTGGCTGGTGTATCGCGCGACGGGACATCCGGAACAGCTCAGCGTGAGGGACGAACTCCCCGTATCCACCAGCGCGTTCACTGCTCGTCCAGCTCCCCGCGGGTGCGGGCCCAGGGCGCCCCGAGCGCGCCGAAGCCGCTGAGTGTGTCGGCGGACGCGGCCACCAGACCGTCGATACCGTGCACCACACGACGCACGGCCCCCTCCCCGTCCGTGACGCGACTCCAGGCCTCCGGGGGTAGACGCGCCGGCTCGGGAGCGTCGCGTACCGCCTCGACGACCCTCATGAAGGCGGCCGTCACCGGCAGCGGAACCAGCAGCGGCGCGCGGCCTTCCAGGTGGTCGAGGAGGTTGTCGAGGAGGTCGGTTCGGCCGTGGAACGATTCCTGCGGGCCGTGTCCCGAACGCTGCACCAGGACGCGGTCCTGCTTGTACCAGAAGGTGATGCGGCCCCGGCTCCCGTGCACCACCACATACGGCTCGTCCGGGTGCCCGGCACACAGGGTCGCGGCCACCCCGATCCGGCGGCCCGCCGTCGTGGTGATGCCCACATAGGAGGTGTCGTCGGCCTCGATGTCGTGCGCGCGGAACAGCTCGGTTTCGATCGCCGCGATGTCCCCGGCGCCGGTCGAGCCGTCGAGGGCGAGCGCGGTGGCGACAGCATGGGCGAGCGGGTTCGTCAGGACGCCGTCGACGACATCGCCGCCGTTCAGACGGCGGTGCCCGGCCCAGGGCGCGCGGCGGAAATACGCCTCGTCGCGCGTCCAGGCGCCCGCCGCGCCGATGCCGAGGACGTCGCCGACCACGCCGTCCGCGACCAGGCCGCGTATCGCGCCGATCGCGTGCGAGCCGAGTGACTGGAAGCCGACCTGGGCCGCGATGCCCGCCGCCTCGACTCCGTCGGCGAGCCGCTGGAACTCCGCGTACGAGGGAGCGGGCGGTTTCTCCAGGAGAAGGTGCGCGCCTTGGTCGGCGGCGGTCAGGGCGAGGGCGGTGTGGGTGTGGATCGGCGTGCTGACGACCACGACACGGGCGCCCGTGGAGCGGAGCAGCGCGGCGAGGTCGCCCGACTGCTCGGGGGCGCCGAAACCGTCGAGTTCGGGGCCGGACAGCGGGGTGAGTTCACAGATCCCGGCGAGCCGGACCCGGCCGCTCAGCGCGAGCCGGCGGATGGTGTCCAGATGCCTGCGGCCATGGCCGCGCGCCCCCGCGAGGACCAGCGGGACCGGCTCTCGGCGGCGGGTCATCCCTTCACCGCCCCGGCGCTGAAACCGGTGACCAGCCACCTCTGGATGAAGGCGAAGACCAGGACGACCGGGAGGGCCGCGATGACACCGCCCGCGGCGAGCGCGCCGAGGTCGACGCTGTCGGCGCCCATCAAGGTGGCGAGGCCCACCGGGATCGTCTGCTTGCTCTGGTCGCTGAGGAACATCAGCGCGAAGAGGAAGTGGTTCCAGCTGTGCACGAAGGCGAAGGACCCCACGGCGATCAGGCCGGGACGCAGCAGTGGCAGGACCACCGCGCAGAAGGCCCGCAGGCGCCCGCAGCCGTCCACCCAGGCGGCTTCCTCCAATGAGTACGGCACGTTCTTGATGAAGCCGCTGATCAGGATCATGGAGAGCGGAAGCTGGAACACGGCCTCGGCGATGATGACGCTGCCCAGGGAGTTGATCATCCGCAGATCGGCGAAGATCTGGAACAGCGGCACCAGCATCAGCGCGCCGGGGATGAACTGCGAGCACAGCAGGATGAGCATGAAGCCGCGCTTGAACCGGAAGTCGAAGCGCGCCAGAGCGTAGCCGCCGGCGAGCGCCACGAGGGTGGTGAGGAGCATCGACAGAGCTCCGACGATCAGGCTGTTCTTGAAGAAGAGCGCGAAGCTCCGCTCGTTCCACACCTTGCCGAAGTGCTCCAGCGTCAGCGGCCAGGGCACCAGCGAGGAGGAACCCGTGGGCCGGAACGCGAAGAGCAGCATCCAGTAGAACGGCACGAGCGTGAACACGAGATACAGGCCGAGGGGCAGGTAGATGTGCCGGCGAGGCACCTCGTCCCACGCCCGGCGCCGGGACGGGCGGGCGGCCCGGCGAGCAACGGGTCTATGGGCAGCGGGAGTTGGGGCGGCCGTCGTCTCGGCCTCCTTGGTGATCACTTCTCCTGCCCCCCGAACTTGCTGAGCCGCAGATAGACCATCGAGCAGAACAGGAGGATCACGAAGGCGATCGAGGTCAGCGCCGAGGCGTAGCCGAAGTCGTGCGAGTCGACGGCGATGGAGGCGATGCGCAACGGCAGTGTGGTGGTCTCGCCCGCGGGTCCGCCGCCGGTGAGCGTGTACAGGAGGTCCACGTTGTTGAACTCCCACACCGCCCGCAGCAGCGTGGACAGGACGATGGCGTCCTTCAGGTGGGGCAGGGTGATGTGGAAGAACTGCCGCAGCCGTCCCGCGCCGTCGACCTCGGCCGCCTCGTACAGGTCCTTCGGTACGGACTGGAGGTCGGCGAGGATGAGGATCGCGAAGAAGGGGACGCCGCGCCACAGTTCGGCGGTGACGACGGCGGGGAAGACACTGGCGGTGTCGGAGAGCCAGGACGCTCCGTAGGTGCCGATGCCCGCGTCAGCGAGGTAACGGCTCACCCCTGTCTGGGAGTTGTAGATCAGCATCCAGATGGAGGAGGTGAGGACGCCCGAGACCGCCCACGGCGAGAAGACTAGGGCGCGGGACAGCGCGCGACCGACGAACGTCTGGTTCACGACGAGGGCGAGTCCGAGGCCGAGCAGGAGCTGGAGCACGACCTGGACGACGACCCACTGGAGGCTGAAAGCGAGGGTGTGCCAGAACTCCGGGTCCTCGGTGAACGCCTTCGTGAAGTTGCCGAAGCCCGCGAACCCGTTGCGCCACGGCTTGGTGGGGTTGAAGTTCTGGAGGCTGTAGTAGAAGACGCTGAGGACGGGGTACGCGATGAAGCCCAGCATGAGCAGCGCGGCCGGCGCGATGAGCAGATAGGGCAGTCGTCGCGGGGTGGCTCCGGTGCGGCGGCGGTTGCCGGGCCGCTGTGGCGGCGGCTTGGCCACGGCGACGGCTTGAGCCATGACGGGACTCCGTTCTCCAGGGCGTGGGCAAGCAGTTGCCGCACGTTGTTCGACATGTCGAACATGAGGGGGTGGGGGCGGTGGGTGGATCAGCCGGCGTAGGGGTCCGGCACCGTGCCCGGCCGGGCGAGGAAGGCGAAGTCGCACCCGCTGTCGGCCTGGGTGATCTGATCGGCGTACAGCGCTCCGTAGCCGCGCTCGAACCGGGCGGGCGGTGGAGTCCACCGCGCTCGCCGTCGTTCCAACTCCTCGCCGGACACCTCCAGTTGGAGGAGGCGCGCTTCGACGTCGAGGGTGATGAGGTCGCCGGTGCGCACGAGGGCGAGCGGGCCGCCCACATGGGATTCGGGGGCGATGTGCAGCACGCACGCCCCGTAGGAGGTGCCGCTCATCCGGGCGTCGGAGATCCGCACCATGTCCCGCACCCCCTCCTTGAGCAGATGATCGGGGATCGGCAGCATGCCGTACTCGGGCATACCGGGACCGCCCTTGGGGCCGGACCCCCGCAGGACCAGGACGCTGTCGGCGGTGATGCCGAGCGAGGGGTCGTTGATGGTGCGCTGGAGCTGCCGGTAGTCGTCGAAGACGACCGCCGGACCGGTGTGCTTGAGCAGTCGCGGCTCACAGGCGATGTGCTTGATGACCGCGCCGTCCGGACACAGGTTGCCGCGCAGCACCGCGAGCCCGCCCTCGGCCGCGACCGGACGGTCACGGGGCCGGATCACGTCGTCGTGGTGGACCTCGGCGGTGGCCAGCTGCTCGCGCAGAGTGTCATGGGCGACGGTCGGCCGGTCCAGGTGGAGCAGATCGGGGATGCGGGAGAGCAGGCCCGGCAGCCCGCCCGCGAAGTGGAAGTCCTCCATCAGATAGGTGTCACCGCCGGGCCGCACGTTCGCCAGCACCGGTGTGGACCGCGCGACGCGGTCGAAGTCGTCGAGGGTGAGCTCCACCCCGGCCCGCCGGGCCATCGCGATCAGATGGATCACGGCATTGGTGGAACCGCCGAGTGCGAGGACCGTCGTCACCGCGTCCTGGAAGGCGTCGGCGGTGACGACCGCGGACAACTTCCGGTCCTGGTCCACCAGTTCCACGATCCGCAGCCCCGAGGCCGCGGCCATGCGGTCGTGCTCGGAGGCGACGGCGGGGATGGAGGAGGCGCCGGGAACCGTCACCCCGAGGACCTCCGCGGCGGCGGTGAGCGTGGAGGCCGTGCCCATGGTCATGCAGTGCCCGGGGGAGCGGGCCAGACCGTTCTCCAGACCGGCGAGCTCACAGTCGCCGATCAGACCCGCCCGCTTGTCGTCCCAGTACTTCCACATGTCCGTGCCGGAGCCGAGCACCTCACCCCGCCAATGGCCGGGCAGCATCGGCCCCGCCGGCACGAACACGGCCGGAAGGTCGACGGAGATCGCTCCCATGAGCAGCGCCGGCGTCGACTTGTCGCAGCCGCCCATCAGCACCGCGCCGTCCACCGGGTACGAGCGCAGCAGCTCTTCGGTCTCCATCGCGAGCAGGTTGCGGTAGAGCATCGGGGTGGGCTTCTGGAAGGTCTCCGACAGGGTGGAGACCGGGAATTCGAGGGGGAAACCCCCCGCCTGCCACACCCCCCGCTTCACGGCCTGGGCCCGGTCGCGCAGATGAACATGGCACGGGTTGATGTCGGACCAGGTGTTGAGAATCGCGATGACCGGCTTGCCGAGGTGCTCCTCGGGCAGATAGCCGAGCTGCCGGGTGCGGGCCCGGTGGCTGAAGGAGCGCAGCCCGTCGGTGCCGTACCACTGGTGGCTGCGCAGCTCCTCCGGCGGCCGGACGCGTGACACGGAACGGCTCACGCGTCCCACCCCGCGACCGCGCCCCATCCCTGGACGATGGCGGCGACCTCGGCACGCTCGGGCTCGTCCAGGAGTCTGCTGGGGGAGCGGACGTCGCGCCGGCACAGACCGAGCACCGCCAGAGCCTCCTTCACCACGGTCACGTTGTTGGCGGAGGAGTCCGCGGCACGCAGCTCCTCGAAACGGCGGATCCGCTCCCACACCCGCATGGCCGCCGGATAGTCGCCCGCCCGGAGCGCCTCGATCATGGTGAGCGACATCTTGGGCGCGACGTTCACCAGACCCGAGGTGAATCCGGCCGCGCCCGCCGAGAAGTAGGACGGCGCGTACGGTTCGGCGAGACCGGCCACCCACACGAAACGGTCGAGGCCCGCGTCCCGGGCGAAGGCGGCGAAGTGTGCCGCGTCCGGCACCGCGTACTTCACCCCGATCACGTTCGGGCAGGCCTCACCAAGCACCGCCAAGTGCCCGCCGGCCAAGGCCGCGTTACGGATGTAGGGGACGACCCCGAGCTCCGGCACCGCATCGGCGATCGCCCGGTGGTAGTCGACCCAGCCGCCCGGGGCGACGTACGGGTGCACGGGCTGATGGACCATCACCATGTCGGCGCCCGACTCCCGGGCGTGCCGGGCGGCGTCGATGGCGGTCGGCACATCGTGCCCGACGCCCACCAGGACCACCGCCCGCCCGGCGGCCTCCGACAGGGTCAACTCCGCGACCGCGCACCGCTCTTGGGGCGTCAGGGCGTAGAACTCCCCGGTGTTGCCGTTCGGTGTGAGGGTGCGCACCCCGCCGTCGAGCAGTCTGCGCAGCAGAGCCCGATGGGTGTCCTGGTCGATGGAGCCGTCCTCGGCGAACGGCGTCACGGGTATGGCCACCACATCGGCCAGGGCCGCACGCAAAGCTTCCTGACGTGGCGTCATATCGGCATCTCCTCTCCGCGCGGCGCGGGGAAGGCCCGCTCGACGAACGATGCGATGTGGGCGTGCAGGGCCAGGGACGCGCCGTCCGCGTCGCCGGCCAGGGCGCGCCGCAGGATCTCCCGGTGCTCCTCGGCCTCCCGCTCCCACGAGGGATCCGCGGCCCAGGCCACCGCCGACACCAGAGCCGCTTGGTCGCGCACCTCGTCCAGCATCCGCGCGAGCAGCGGGTTCCCGCACGGGACATACAGGGCCCGATGGAACTCCCGGTTGGCCAGGGAGCGTTCGGCGGTGTCGGCCGCGGCATCGGCGCGCTCCAGCGCCTCGCGCGCGGCGTCCAGACCCGCCTTGCCGCGGACGGTGCGGCGCAGCGCCTCGGGTTCCAGGAGCAGTCGCACGTCGTACACCTCGCGCGCCATGTCCGCGTCCACCATGCGTACCGTGACGCCCTTGTACTGGTTCATCACGACGAGCCCGGTGCCCGCGAGCGTCTTGAGCGCCTCGCGCACGGGCGTCTTGGACACCCCGTACTGCGCGGCGAGTTCGACCTCGACCAGGGCCTGGCCCGGGGCCAACTGCCCGGTCAGAATGCGGTGCTTGACGGCTTCGAGGACGAACTGCGTCCGGGAGGGGATGGGTGTGGGCACAGAGGTCATGCGCGCCTCTCGACTCTCACGTATCGCGTCTCATATATGACGCATCAGGTACGACGCGATGAAAGTAGAGGCGATCGGCGGGCGCGTCAACGGTTCTGACGTCCTGGCACCAGATCCGTCGCAGGCGTTGACGAGAAAGCGCTTGCACTCTACGTTCCATTCACCAGTGTGACCCCCGATTGCTCGCCCTGCGGCATGCGCTGACGTACCGGCAGTTGTAGCGCATGTCCGCGCCTGGCGCACATCAGGTATCAGAACGTCGTTCACCACACTGAACTGCCGGACGTCACTCCGCAGCGCCCGATCCGCTGGGCCACATCCCCGTCCGAAGGGATCCACCGTCATGCGCATGCACTCCCCCCACAACCGCCCCCGAGCCCTCCTCGTGGCGGCAACCGCCATCGCGGCCACCGCGGCGATCGCGCTGCCGCAGTCCGCGGGCGCCGCCGAGACCGCCCCCGTCGGGTTCGGCGCCGGCACCACCGGTGGCGGAAACGCCGCTCCGGTCACCGTGTCCACCCTGGCCGCCTTCAAGACCGCCGTCACCGGCGGCAGCGCCAAGGTCGTCAAGGTCAGTGGCCTGATCCAGCTCTCCGGGCAGGTCGACGTGGGCTCCAACACCACGGTCCTGGGCGTCGGTTCGGCATCCGGGTTCACCGGCGGCGGCCTGCGTCTGAAGGAGGCGAACAACGTCGTCATCCGCAATCTGAACATCAGCAGGGCCGTGGCACCCGCGGACGCCATCACCGTCCAGAAGTCGACGAAGGTGTGGATCGACCACAACACCTTCTCCTCGGACCTCAACCACGGCAAGGACTACTACGACGGACTGGTCGACATCACGCACGGCTCGGACCAGGTGACGGTGTCCTGGAACAACTTCAAGGACCACTACAAAGGCTCACTCGTCGGGCACAGCGACAAGAACGCCTCCGAGGACACCGGGCATCTGCATGTGACGTACCACCACAACCACTTCAGCAACGTCCAGTCGCGCATCCCCAGCCTCCGGTTCGGCACCGGCCACTTCTACGACAACTACGTCGAAGGCGCCGACACCGCCGTGCACTCCCGGATGGGCGCCCAGATGCTCGTCGAGAACAACGTCTTCCGCTCGACGAAGGTGGCGGTGACCACCAGCCGTGACAGCAGCACCGACGGCTACGCCAACCTGCGGGGCAACGACCTCGGAGGCGCCGCCCTCGAGGTCTCCCGGACGGGCTCGTTCACCACGCCGCCCTACACCTACACGGCCGAACCGGCCTCGTCCGTCGTCGCCTCCGTGACCGCGGGAGCGGGAGCCGGCAAGCTCTGACGCCCCAACTGAGGCGACCCGCACGGCAGTTCAGCACCGCCGCTCGGCGCGGACCACGCCGAGCGGCGGCCCGGGTGCGCGGGAGGTGGAGCCTGCGGCGCCGGGGTGGTGGGTCAGGCCATGCTGAACCGCCGCTCGGCCTGACGGCGCAAGCGCTTCTTGTCGGGCTTGCCGGCGTCGGTCAGAGGCAGTGCGTCGACGAAGGTGATCTCGGCCGGCTCGTACATCGAGCCACGTTCCTCACGCACCAGCTCGCGCAGCTCCCGTGCGCTGAGAGCGCTGCCGGGTGCAAGAACCACCGCGGCGTGCACCCGCTCCATGCGGTCGGCGTCACGAACCCCGAAGACGGCGCTCTGCCGGACGTGGGGGTGCGAGTTGAGGAGGTCCTCCAACTCGGTGGTGTACACATGGCCACCCACCACGACGATCATGTCCTTGATGCGGTCGACCACCGTCAAGTACCCGTCGCCGTCGAGGAATCCGATGTCGCCGGTGTGCAACCACCCGTTCCGCAGCACCTGAGCGGTCAGCTCGGGCTGCTTCCAGTACTCCTTCATGAGCATGGGGGAGCGCACACATATCTCGCCGTGCTCACCCACCGGAAGGTCGCGACCTGTCTCGTCACGGATGACAACGTCCACCTCGGGCAGCACCTTCCCGGCGGAGCGCAGCCGGTCCGGCCGGTTCGGGTCGTGGTCCTCGGGCCCGAGCAGGCTGATACCGCCGGCCTCGTTCTGACCGTAGAACTGGACCAGTACCGGGCCGAAGCGGCGGATGGCGTCGGCGATGCGGGCGGGGGAGGACTGGCAGCCCCCGTAGGCGATGCTGCGCAGGGTGGAGGTGTCGCGCACGGCCGCATCGGGGTGGTCCATGAGCTGATACAGCAGGGGAGGCAGCAGGAACAGGTGGCTGACGCGCTCGCGCTCGATGGCCTCCAGGACGGTGGCGGGGTCGAACTCCTCCAGCAGGACCACGCATCCGCCGCCCCGCAGGACACCGTCGGCGATCATTCCGGCGGCATGCGCGAGGGTGGTGCACACCAGCAGCCGCGGCGGCTGTTCCCCGGGGCCCGCCGCCGCTCCCCGAAAGGCCCGCACCTGCTCATGCGTGGTGCAGATGCCCTTGGGATGGCCGGTGGTGCCTCCCGTGTGGCGGATGGTGCACACGTCGTCCGGCCGGGCGAGGCCGGTCAGCGGTTCGGCGGACTGCTCGGCCGCCAGCTCCAGAAGGTCCCTGCCCACCTTCGCCGGGCCGAGCACGAGAACGTCTGGGCCGGGCGCCAACTCCGTGATGTCGATGGCCCGTTCCAGGTATCGGGGATCGACGATCAGGGCGCGGGTCTCGACATCGCGCACGATGGCCGCCTGCGAATCGGCCGAAAGCTTGTTGTAGAGGTGGTTGACCCGGCAGCCGATCAGATGGGCCGCGTAGCGCGCCGCGATGGTCTCCGGCAGGTTGCCGCACAGCAGCGTGATGGTCTGGCCGCGCACGATGCCCTGGGCGCGCAGCGCGCGTGCCATCCGGTGGACGAGATCACGGAACTCGCCCGCGGTGACCCGCCGTTCCTGGTGTAAGAGGACTTCACGCCCGGGGTCCCCCTTCAGCGCGTCGAGGTTCTCCTCGACATAGGTGCGGAAGGTCTGGGTGTCTGATGGCATGGTGCATTCCTTCTGGCGCGCGGTACGCCGGTCACGCGGTGCGGTGATTCCGCCCTGGTAGGTGGTAGGTGGTTGCTGGAGGCAACCAAAACACCCTAGTGCTTCTTGATCCGCGCCTCCAAGTGCGGCCCGGTGGCCGCTGGCTGGATCGCATGGGTGCCGGGGGCCTCGTCGATGCGCGGCAGATCGACCCGCCCGCAGACGGCAGGGTGGAGGATGCGCGTCCGCCGGCATAAGCAAAAAATCAAGTCCGGTTGCATGGCTCGAACATTCCGGGGCACTCGGAGTTCCGGAGGTTGATAACCATGGTTCCCCTGCTTCTCGTCCTTCTTCTCGCACTGATCCTCTTCGGTGCCGGTTTCGCGCTCAAGATCCTCTGGTGGGTCGCGCTCGTGGTGCTGGTGCTGTGGGTCATCGGATTCGTGGCCCGTCCCAAGGGCGGCAGCGGTCGCTGGTACCGCTGGTAAACCAGCAAGCGCGGAAATCTGTGGGGCCCACGCCGGTGAGGCGTGGGCCCCACAGCCGTGTCCGGGATTCGCCGTCGTTGGCATGTGCAACGTCCGCACACAGGGGTAGGCGTCAGGCACCGGGGCGGTTGCCGGCGCCGCAGTCGGGAACCGGTTGCCTCCAGGGCGCGGCAGCCGCTCCGGTCGGGCGCCCCGGGGGTGTGCGGGTGGTGACCCGGGTTGAGGGTCCACCTGACCGGGTGTGAACTGGATGAAGCGGGAAACGCGTCCTGGGCGGGCCCGTGCAGGAGACGGGCCCGGTCGACCGCTCACACGGCCGTGAAGGCAGGGCGGCGACGCAGCGTTACGGATGGAACAGGAGCGTGTGTGATGGCAGCCGACGACGAGCGGGCCGACGACGTCTACCAGCCGGAAGGCGGAGACGGGGTCGTGGAGGACGCGGGAATCCTGGACGCCGAGGACACGCTGAACGACCGGGAAGCCGACCCCTACGACGAGGGCTGGTCCCCGCCCGAACGCCCCCTCGCGGTGAACCACACCGGTACCACCGCGCGCGAACAGCACGACGGCGAGAGCCTCGACGAGCGGCTCGCCGAGGAAGTCCCCGAACCGCAGCCCTACCTGGACGAAGAGGACGAGGATCTCGCCGACGCCGAGGTCGGCGACGAACGCGCGGGACGGCTCGTCGCACCCGACGAAGGCGCCCACGAGGACGCCGAGAAGGACATGCTGGGCTCCGACATGGGCATCGACGGAGGGGCCGCGTCCGCCGAGGAGGCGGCAGTGCACCTGATCGACGACGCGGAGAGCGCGTGGCCGGAGGAGGCCGACCGCCTCTGAGGCAGTCGGCCTGACGGCCCGTCGGCAGGTCCTGGGGCCGACGGGCCGTCAGGCCGGGGCTCGGCTCTCCGGGGCTCGGCTCTCCTGGCCCGGGGCGCCGGGCTCAGTGCTTCAGGCCGGAGCGGACCAGGGCCGAGGCCAGGCGCGGAAGCTGGTCCGGAGGGACGAGGCGTGCCAGGCCTTCGGCGGTGCCGGGGAGTCCCAGCGAGGCGGCGGCTTCCCGCGCCCGGTCGTCGAAGAAGGGGCGCAGTTCGGGCCAGAGGCCCTGCGCTTCGCGGCAGAAGATGCCCGCTCCGACCGGGCCGATCCTCGGCACTTCCTGAAGCAGCTCCCGTACGGCCTCGGGGTCGCCGTTCGCCTCCTCCCGCAGGTGGCGCAGGTCTCCGCGCCAGCGCCGCAGAACCACCTCGGCCCCTTCCAGGAGGGCCGTCGCGGTGCTCTCGTCGTAGCGGCGGCAATGCGCACGGCCCAGGGCGTCCACGATGGTCTGCCAGTCCGTGTCCGCCATGACCCGAGGGGTGCGCAGCCGCGACCGGAACAGTTCGCGTGCGGCGTCGGTCGCGATGTTCGCCTTGATCCGCGTCGAGCACAGCACGGCCAGCACCAGGAGCTGGTAGAGCGGGGACGGCTTGTCGCGAAGGGTGATGCCGGCCTCCTCGGCGTAGCTCCGACCGTGCTCGCGCAGCAGCTCGGCCAGCGTGTCCTCGGTATTCATCAGAGCCTCGCTCTCGGGTGGGGCCGGTCTCGACCGTCGCTCCCGAACATAACCGTCGAGCCCACCGACATCGGTCACCCGGGCTTCGCGCCCCGCAGTCGACCGGCCCGGGGCGCGTCGCGGGCATGGCGGCCCAGCCTGTCGGGGCGCGCGAAGATGTGAACGGCTGCGTCAGGGGGCGGGCGACCGGTCCGCGAGACCTCACCGACCAACCGGGTTGAGGCGGCGTCCCGCGTCGGGAAGAGTCTGCGCCCATGGAATTCTTCTGCTACCACCGAGACCGGCCCGGCTCCCTCGCGCTGCGCGACGAGCTGCTGCACGACCACTGGTCCTACATGGACCAGTACGCCAAGGAGCTCATCGCCCGCGGTCCCACGCTGACCGCCGACGGCGGGGAGCCCACCGGAAGCGTGCACATCGTCGACCTGCCCGACCCGGCCGCGGCCCGCGCGTTCGCCTTCGACGAGCCCGGCTACCAGGCCGGCGTCTACCAGGACGTCCTGCTTCGGCGGTGGCGCAACATACTGGGTCGCACCATGTGGGACTTCCCCGGCGGCCGCACCGATGGCGACAGGTTCCTGGTGCTCGGCCTCGGCGCGGGGGAAGCCGTCGATCTCGAACTGCCGCGCGAAACGGGCGAGTTGATCGCGTACGGCCCCCTGCTGTCCGACGACGCGACCGCCTGGCTCGGTACGGCGGCGCTGGTCCGGGCACCCGACGCGGACGCGGCGCGCGCGGTTCTCACCGTCGACCGGTACGCCACCGTCGAGGTCCACCGCTGGCAGTTCGGCGGCCGTTCGTGACCCACCGATAGCGCCGCGGCGCCGTCTGCCAACTCCGAAGTCGCGCTCACACCTCAGCCGTTCGCGAGCTGGGGTGTGGGTGGGGAGGAGGAGGTAACAGTTGCCGACCGTATCGCCGTGCGAGGTTCCCGAGGAGCTGCGAGCGCGACCGGGCCATCCAATGCGTTGGACACCGCGATCCCGGCGTTGTTATTTTGCCTGGCATGTCGAGCCCTGAGGCGGAGAGAAACGAGCCACCGGTGATCCGGTGGCTGATCGCGTAACTCCCTGACGAACCTGCTCACTTGGGCCCTTCGGCCGAGCAGCGCGTCACGCATCCGTCACGGATCCACCGCATCGCGGGATCACGTCCTGGACTCACTCCCGGACGGCTCCCACGCGACGCACGGCCTTGTGCCCATGCGTCGCGTTTCCCCTCTCTGCGATGTAGTCGGAGCTTCTTCATGCCATTCGCCATCTACGTTCTCGGGCTGGCCGTTTTCGCCCAGGGAACATCGGAATTCATGCTGTCCGGGCTCGTGGAGGACATGGCGGCCGCCTTCGGCGTGTCCCTCCCCGCCGTCGGCTCGCTCACCTCGGCCTTCGCCGTCGGCATGATCGTCGGCGCACCGCTGGTCGCGACGCTGAGCCTGCGATGGCCGCGCCGCCGGGCGCTGCTCGCCTTCCTCGTCACCTTCCTCCTCGCCCATGTCGTGGGCGCCCTCACCCACGGCTTCGAGGTCCTCTTCGTCACGCGGGTGGTCGCCGCACTCGCCAACGCGGGCTTCCTCGCGGTCGGCCTCGCGACCGCCGCGAGCATGGCCGGACCCCGGGCAAAGGGCCGGGCGACCTCGGTCCTGCTCAGCGGAGTCACCCTCGCCTGCATCGCGGGCGTGCCCCTCGGCGCCGTCCTGAGCGAGGTGTGGGGCTGGCGCTCGGCCTTCTGGGGCGTCGCGATCATCTCCGCCCCCGCGATCGTCGCCGTGCTGTGGTCCGTGCCAGCGACACCCGTCGACCCCGCGGCCCCCAGCGTCCGCCACGAACTGCGGGCGCTGCGCACACCCCGGCTGGTCATGACGCTCGTACTCGGCGCGCTGGTCAACGGCGCGACGTTCTGCTCGTTCACCTATCTCACGCCCGTCATCACCAACGTGACGGATCTGGGCTCCGGTTGGGTGCCCGCCACCCTGGCGCTGTTCGGCATCGGATCCTTCGTCGGGGTCAACGTGGGCGGTCGGCTGGCGGACAGCCGGCCCGGCCAGGTGCTCGCGGTGGGCGGGGCCGTGCTGCTGGCGGGCTGGCTGGTGTTCGCCCTCACGGCGGCCAACCCGGTGGTGACGCTGATCCTCGTCTTCGTGCAGGGGGCGCTCTCCTTCGCCGTGGGCTCCACGCTCATCGCCCAGGCCCTCTACACGGCCTCGAACGCCCCGATCCTCGCCGGCGGCTTCGCCACGGCGGCGATGAACGTCGGCGCCGCCGCCGGACCCGCCCTGGGCGGTCTCGCCCTGGGTGCCGGCCACGGCTACCGCTCGCCGCTCGTGGTGAGCGCCGTGCTCGTCGCCACCGCGCTGATCGTGGCGGCGCTGGCCCGCGCCACCGGCATCACCGGCAAGGGCGACGCCGGAGCCGCGGAAAACAGTCCGGACGAGCGTCCGTTGGAAGCCCGTTCCTGACCGTCGTGCCCCGTAGCCTGTGGTCCGCCCTCCTTGCGGCGGCGGGCCGCCGGCCCGGGTGCGCGGAGGGCCTTCAGAGCCGGGTCGGGACCGGGAGGCCATCCGCCGGCCGCTTCGCCCGGCGCTCCCCTCGTGCGGCAATCCGGCCCGACGACCGGATCTTTGTGCTTTACGCCAATACGGGCCGTGGCCCGGACTCGTAGAGACTGCCGAACACAGCGTCGCCCCGCGGCAGTTGTGTTGCTCCGGGGCGATGTCCACCACACTCGCACCACCACGGGGAGCATCCCATGTCCGATGCGCAGCAGCAGTACGACCAGATCGGTGAGGCATTCGAGGGCTTCAAGACCCTGCCCCTCATTCAGTACGGCGAAGTACCCGCGTTCCTGGCGATGGTCGGGGATGTCACGGGCAAGTCCGTCATCGACCTCGGTGGCGGCACCGGTTTCTACGCCCGCGAGTTGAAGCGGCGCGGGGCGTCCGACGTGTTCTGTATCGACGTCTCCGGCGAGATGATCGCGGTCGGCGAGAAGATCGAGGAGTCCGCTCCGCTGGGTGTGCGGTACGCGGTCGGCGACGTCGCCGGGATGGGTGAAGTGGGCACGTTCGACGTCGGCGTGGCGGTGCAGTTGTTCAACTACGCCGAAGACGTGGCCGCCGTGGAGAAGCTGTGCCGCGTCGTGCGCGCCAACCTTGCCGAGGGGGCTGAATTCTTCGTGTTCACCATGAACCCGTCCTACCGCTTCGACGGGCCGCCGCTGGACAAGTACGGCTTCCGCTGCGAGGCCACCGGTGAGACCTCTCCCATCGGGATTCCGTCGAAGATCACCGCGCTCCTCGGCGATCACCCCGTCTCCTTCACGGCGATCCCGCCGAGCCGGGAAACGCTGGAGAGCTGCCTGTCCGCGGCGGGATTCACGGGCATCGAGTGGGTGCCGATGGAGATCTCACCGGCCGGGATCGAGAAGTACGGCCGGGAGTTCTGGGACGACTTCTACGGCAACCCGCCGCTGACCATGCTCCGCTGCCGCGCCTGACCGACCGTACGCAAGCCCCGTCGGTGTGCTGCCGACGGGGCACGGGTGCGTGGTGACCGCCCGTCAACTGCGGCTGGCCGCAAGCGAATTGGGGTCTCGGCGGCCCTGCCCCTACCGACCCCCGCCCCCGCATCCTCGCCTGGTGTACGCTCAAGCGCACGGTGTACCCAGGACCATACGGCGTGCGCACGACGCGCAGGGCGTGTGCGATGGGTCCGGGACGGGACGAGGGAGGCCGGCGGATGCCGAGCGACGAGCAGCAGGCGATTCCGTCGGTGTGGACGCGTCCACGCGGGCGCCGCGAGCAACCGGCGCTGAGTCGGGAGCAGATCGTCTCCGAAGCCGTCCGGCTCCTGGACGCGGAGGGGATCGACGCGCTGAGCATGCGCAAGCTCGGCACCCGCCTCGGAGCGGGAGCCACGTCCCTCTACCGCCATGTGGCCAACAAGGACGAGCTCATCGAGCTTGTGGTGGACGAGGTGTACGGGGAGCTGGACGAGCCCGGCGCCGCGCAGTCGTCGCACTGGCGTAAGACCACGACTCTGCGCGCCCACAGCCTGCGGGACATGATCCTCAAACATCCGTGGATCGCCTCGGTGCTGGGCGACGTCGGCGTCGCCCACCTGGGACCGAACCTGATGCGCCTCTCGGACCGGATGATCGAGACGTTCGAGACGGCGGGCTTCCCGCTGAGGGAGTCGGACCACGCGGTACGCACGGTGTTCGCGTACGTCACCGGCATGGCGACCAGCGAGGCGGCGTGGCTGACCATGCTGGCGCGCAGCGGCCAGAGCGAGCGGGAGTGGGTGGAGCGCCTGTGGCCGGCCGCCGAGCAGGCCGCGCAGGCCTATCCGCGACTGCGCAAGGGGTACGCCGACCAGCGGGGCAAGGACCCGCGTGCCACGCGCGACGAGAACTTCGTGTACGGCCTGGAGCGGATCCTGGACGGCCTTGAGGTCCGTCTCACCGATGTGGGCGACGCCGCCGGGTAGCGGCTGCGGGGCTCTGCGAGCAGACCCCGACCCCGTGTCGTGATGACGCGGTCGAGCGACAGCATCATGGGTGTGGTTCTGCCCGTGCAGGACGTAGGCCCGCCGTTCCGTGCGTACGGCATCCCTCCGCAGCAATGGAGTGCCTGATGGCCAGACAGGAACGCGCGTTACGTACGCGCAACGCGTTGATCGATTCCGCCGCCGAGCAGTTCGACCGGGACGGCTTCGAGACCGCGTCGCTCGCCACGATCAGCGCATGTGCGGGGGTGAGCAATGGCGCGTTGCACTTCCACTTCGCCAGCAAGGCGGCCCTGGCCGGTGCGGTGCGCGAGGCCGCGGCGCAGCGACTGGGGCGGATCACCGGGAGCGAACGGCGGCCCGGCGACGTCACACTCCAGACGCTGATCGACGCCAGTCATGCCCTGGTCCAGGGACTGCGTGGGGACGTGGTGCTGCGGGCCGGGTTCGGCCTGGGCAACAACCCCGCGTCGAGGGATCCGGGTGAGGATCCGCACGGGCTTTGGCAGGACTGGGTGGAGGCCACCTTCGCCCGGGCGGACCGCGAGGGAGAATTGGCGCCCAAGGTGTCGCCGCACGACGCGGCACTCGCTGTGGTGGCCGCCCTCGCCGGCTTCGAGGCGCTGGGCGGCCAGGACCCGCAGTGGCTGTCTCCTACGACACTGACGCGCTTCTGGGGGTTGTTGCTGCCCCGCCTCGCCCACGAGTCGGTACTGGAGGGGCTGTTGGCGTCGGGGGCCGGATCCGAAGACATCTGAGGGAGGGGGGATGGTGGATGGCTGAACCTGGGCGGGGGAGGCGTGCCCTCCGGTCCACCTTTCGGCCGTGGCGGACGCTGCGCTCCCGGCCGGTTCACCTTCAGGGCACGGCAAAGGTGGCGCGTCCCGTCAACTAGGGCCTGCGGGAACGGCGTTGGGCAACGGTCGACAGAAGGGACGTGACCAATGGGTTGGCGTGGTCGGTCCGCCAGGCGACGGCGACCCGTGTGCGAGCGGTCCCAGGACCGAGCCCGCGGAACGCGACTCCTTTGAGGCGGATGCGTCGGATGCCGGCCGGGGCCACTGAAACCCCCAGTCCGGCTTCCACGAGCGCACACACCGTCTGCCATTCCACCGCGTACTGGACTGTCCGAGGCGTAAAACCCGCGGCGGCGCACAAGCCGATGATCTGGTCGTGGAAGCCGGGCCCCACTTCACGAGGCATGAGCACGAAGGGCGAGTCCCACAACTGGGCCAGTCGCACGGTCCGTTGAGCCGCCAGGGGGTGTGCCGTCGGCAGGACGGCGACGAAGGGTTCGTCGAGTACGGTCCTGAAGCTGAACTCCCTTTCCTCCGTTGGGGGTTCGCGCAGGAGGCCGACATCGATGGTCTCGTCCCGAAGGGCCGCCAGTTGCGGTGCGGTGGTCATTTCCTGGATGTCCAGACGCACGCCGGGGTACCGGTCCCGGAAGGTGCGCAGCAGATCGGGCAGGACGGTCAGGGCGAGCGAGGCGGCGAAACCGATGCGCAGGCGGCCCGCCTGGCCGTCACCGACGGCCCTCGCCGCGGCCAGGCCCTCGGCCAGGCCGGTCAGGGCCCGCAGCGCGGCGGGCAACAGTTCATGACCGACCGGGGTGAGGGTGACTCCGCCCGGTTCGCGACGGAACAGAGCGTGCCCCACCTTGTCCTCGAGGCGGCGGATCTGCTGGCTCAGCGGCGGTTGCGCGATGCCGAGCCGGGCGGCGGCGCGGCCGAAGTGCAGTTCCTCGGCGAGCACGGCAAAAGCATGCAGTTGCGCGAGGGGAAGTTCGGGTCGCTCCATACGCCTAGAAATATCAGGTCGTGCTGGAGAACGTATTAGACGTATCCACGCAGGCCACTTAGCGTTCGGCGCATGACAGAGCGACGTGCGATCCTCAGCGGCTCGACCTTTGAGGAGCAGATCGGCTATGCCCGCGCCGTGGTCGACGGCGAGTGGGTGCATGTGTCCGGGACGACCGGGTTCGACTACGCCACCATGACCATCTCCGACGATGTGGTGGAACAGGCCGAGCAGTGCCTGCGCAACATCCGGGCCGCCCTGACCGAGGCGGAGTGCACCTTCGCGGACGTGGTACGGGTGCGCTATCTGCTGCCCGACCGCGAGGACTTCGAGCCCTGCTGGCCGGTGCTGCGCCGCTGGTTCGGTGACGTCAGGCCGGCGGCCACGATGCTCGTGTGCGGCCTTGCCGACCCCCGGATGAAGATCGAGATCGAGGTGTATGCGCGGCGGGGTGCTTCTGGGTAGGTGCTCATGAACCGCCGCGACGCGCGTGTCTATCGTGGCTGTCGTGGGTGACAGTGACGAGCTGCTCCGAGTTGTAAGCGGGAGTGCAAAGGGGGCCGCGCCGGAGAGAGAAGGGCCACGTTCGTCGGAGCGGCGGAGTTTTACCCCGTCCTCATAGGGCCGCGCCACCGTGTGGATGCGGTGGTCTACGATCCGACGGCGGCTCGGGGCGGACGGCAGCCCGCTCCCTCCCCTCACCCGGGGGCCGACCACCACTACCGCGAACAGGGTTCGATGAACAACACCGCCGAAACAGCCCCGACGAACCAGCCCCACCCGGTCGGCGGCGGCAACGCGTCCCGGGGTCGCCGCACGCGCACCACCCTCGGATGGTCGGTGGGCATACCCGTGGTCGGCACCGCCGCCGGATTCCTGACCCAGTATCCGTACGGGCTCTGGGTGGGAATCATCGTGGTGCTGGTCGTCGTCGCGGCGACGGCCATCGTGGTCGGAAGCAGCTGGCGCCGCGCCGGAGTCGCCACCCTGGCCTGCGCCACCGGGCTTGCCCTGCCGCTGTTCGCGGGCCCGACCCTCTACGAGGTCTGGGCCAAGAAGCTGGGCACACCGGCCGACGCCGTCGTCCTCGGCACCGGCCGGGAAGTCAACGGCAAGGGCACCCAACTCGACGTCTGTACGGTCATCGACACATCGGGGACCCGATACGAACTCGGCGAACGGCAGAACTGCCACGGCCAGTTCAAGCAGGGCCAGCACGTGATCGTCTTCAAGGATCCGCTCGGCCTGCTCGACCCGTGGGTGCAGGAGACGAACGACCGCGGCGTCGGCACGGTCAGCCTGCCCATCTCCGCGGGCCTGTTCGTGGTCACCGGGGCGAGCGTCTTCTACGCGGGTAAGCGCCGCAGGCCCTGATGCCTGGTTGGTGAGTGATGCCCGAGCCGGGATCCGATACCTGCTGCGATCCGCCTTGCCGTCGAACCGCCGGGTCGGCGAGGGTGGGGTGGTGCCGGGACAGGGAAAGAGAAGGCGGCGGCAAGAGGCCGAGAGGCAGCGGCTTGCCGCACGCACGGCGCCGGAGGCCGGGTGTTGGGAAGTGATCTTCGAGACTCGGGACGAGACGGCGCTGCGCGCGCGACTGTCCGGTCTTCGGGAGGCGGGTGTCGATGAGTCGACGATCCGGATCGACACGCTGTGCGGCCGCCTGGCACTGCCGACGACCTACCGGCTGAGCCGTTTTGCGGCCCGGCCCGCACCCGAGTCCGGTCATTGAGGCTGTGGGAAGGACGCGCGTGCCGAAGGGGAGGTTCGGGAGTGCGGCCAGTCTGCGGTGACGCGCCGACACCCGGCTCCGTACCGGCCGGCAGGACGTCGATGCGCGAGACGACCCGCCGCTTGCTGCGGCCCCGAGGAGCCGTCGCCACGCTGCCGGATTCCGGGTCCGGGCAGCCGGCCGCCGACCCACCTGCCTGTCGGCGGCCGACCCCGGGTTCATACGGGCCGTAGGCCTACCGGCGCTTCAAGGTGCGGTCGAGGAGGGGGAGCAGACGGTCCCAGTGGAGTTGCAATGCGGCGGGATCGTAGGCGTCGGTGTCGGCCATGGTGAAGCCGTGGGTGGTGCCGGGGTAGATCTCGGAGGTGTGGTCGACACCCGCGGCGTCCAGGGCCCGGTTCAGCTCGACGAGGGCTTCGGGTGTCATGTCGCTTTCGGCGTGGCCGAGGTGGACCGGGGCGGTGAGCTCGGAGATGAGGCGGTCCCGGTCGGCCCGATCGGCGCCCACGGGACCGTGGAATCCGGCGACGGCGGCCACGCGGCCGGGATGGGCCGCGGCGGTGCGCAGGGCGAGGAGACCGCCGATGCAGTACCCGGTCACCGCGACCGGTCCGGCGCCGACCTCGGGCTGGTCGCTGAGGAAGTCGAGATACGCGTCGGCATCTCGCAGGACGCGGTCGGCGGTGTGTGCCTCGATCAGGGGCATCACTCGGGCGAAGACCGCCGGACGGTCCTCCGCGCCGATGTGCTCGGGCAGTTCGACGACCGGTGTCGGGCCGTGCCGGTAGAAGACGTTGGGAACGAGTACGTAGTAACCGTGCCCGGCCAGTTCGAGGACCAGCTTCCGTACGACGGGCCGGATGCCGAAGGCGTCCGCGTACATCAACACCCCTGGGTGCGGCCCGTCGTGGGCGGGGTGGGCGGCGAAGGCGTCGGCCTGGCCGTCGGCGGTGGGAATGCGCAACGTCGTGGTGTGCATGAGTGCTCCAGTCGTGGTTGACGGATCGAACCTGTGGTCAACACGACGGAGGCGGTGCCCGCGCGGCAACGCGGAGTCCTCTGCCCGAGGGCGGGCGCGCAACGGCCCCTACGGTGCTCAGCGGAGCACCGGGTCACCCATCCGTGTGTGGCGCGATGCCGTCCCGGTAGACATCCCCGCAATGTAGTCCACCGGGTGGAGCGGACGCCAATGCCCTTTCCCCACATGCCAGTTAGCGTTCGCATTGGCCACCGCTCACCGCGGAGTGAGTACCTGAGGCCTCGAATTGAGTACGAGCACCCAGGTCCGCGCCCGCCGCGCAAGGGACGCTGGGGTCATGACAACGCCACCCGCCGTCTGCCCGCCACCCCTGCCGTCGATGCCCCCGCTCCCCGCCGGTCCTCGGCGCACCCGACACATCAGGGTCGTGGGCGCCGCCGGCGTTCTGCTGCTGGTGCTGCTCGCAGGGGCGATGTGGTGGCTCACCCGCGACGGCGACAACTCCCCGCTCGCCGGGCGGCCGCGCGTGACGGACAGCGCGGCTGGCCTCTCGTACGCCATACCGGACGGATGGAAGCGTAACGACGGCAAGGACCTGATCCAGGCTTTCACCTCCTCGATCACCAAGGCGGGGCCCGATGGCCATGGCGGAGCAGCCGTGCTCGCCGGACGCGGTGGCGCGGTCGACGAGTCCACGCTCCAGCGGCGGACGGAGGCGGCCGCGCGGTCCAACGCGGAGTTCTTCTACCCGGACGGCACGTCGACACTGGAGGAGTCCCGGCCCACCAGCGTGAGCGGGCACCCCGCCTATACGGTGTCGCTGAGCGCGCGCGACGACGGCGGTCGAGCGGGCCGGATACGGCTCACCATCGTCGCGCAGGGCGCCGAGCAGTCGGCCTTCCTCCTCGGCGTAACCGAGTCGCCCGAACCGGCCGTCACACGCGAGGTCGAGGCGATTATGGCCGGCGCCGCGATGTGATCCTGAAGTGGTCGACGCCGCCGCCGACCTTCCCACGTTCAGCCCGACGTTCGCGCCCCTGGCCGCCCCTCGCCCGGCGACGGCGGCAGCACGGGCGGCGCACCCCACGGCGTTTCCAAGGCGCTGCGCAGCGCCTCGACCGCCGCTCGGCCGATCCGTTCGGCGAGTTCGTCCTCCAGCCGTTCCAGAACGACGCCGGCCTGGCGGTGGGCGCGCTCTCCCAGGGCGGTGCGGCGGATAAGCCGCTGCCGACCGGAGGAGGGGTCGGGTGTCTGCTCCAGAAGCCCGGCGGCCACCAGGCCGTGCACGGCCTGGTGCGCGGTCTGCCGGGTGACCCCTGTTCGCCTGGCCAGCTCCGACACCGTGGTGCCCTCCGTGTCGAGCACCGAGAAGAGCTGTATCTGGGTGGGCGAAACGGGCGCCACCTCGGCCTCTTCGAGGCTCGCCAGCAGAGCGTCCTCGAACCAGCGGCGGGCCTCGGTGAGCAGCTGGGGGAGGCTGCGGCCAGTGACGTGCATGCGTTCCTCGCTACGAGTGGCTGGGTCGCCCAGCGTAAGACCTGCGGGGCGTCGGCTTGCCCACCACCGAATGGTTATGTCAGGCTACCTGACATTCCACGTTCGGAACTGGAGCGACCATGACGATCGAGTACGCCACCGCCCACCGGCGGGTTTCACGCATTCCCGCCGAGCCGAGCACGCCCTACTTCATCGAAAAGGGCGACGGCGACCGCGCCCACCTGTTCGGCGACCTGATCACCATCTACGCGGGCGGGGAGCAGACCGAAAACGCCTTCAACTTCTTCACCGTCGAAGGCCCCAAGGGCAACCTCATCCCGGCCCATGTGCACGCCGACACGTATGAGGTCTTCTACGTCACCGCAGGCGCCGTCCGGCTCTTCGTCGAGGACCCCCGCGGCAACCAGCAGGAGAAGCTACTCACCCCCGGCGACTTCGGCTTCGTCCCCAAGAACTGCCCGCACGCCTACCGCATGGAGCGCCACCACAGCCAGGTCGTCGGCGTCGCCGCGGGGCCGGGCGGCACCTTCGAGCGCTTCTTCGAAACCCTGGGCGCCCCCACCGACCAACTCGGCCTCCCGCACGCGCCCTTCGTCCCCGCTCCCGAGAAGTTCAGCACCGTCCCCCAGCGGTACGACGTGCGCTTCCTGCCGGATCATCAGTGGAAGACGGGATGACGACGAGTGTGCGGGGGCGGCGCCGCGGGGCGCGCGGGCCCTGTGGGCGGGGCCAGGGGGGGGAGCGGGAGTGCTGTGGGAGAGCCTGGGAAGCTGGGCTATGGCTGCGCCTCTCCTGATTTGGCTTGCGCGATCTGTGCCTGAGCGGCCGCCAAGGGCATGGTGCCCGAGCACACGGCACGATGGAGGGAGTCCTCCAGGCGGTCGTCGGTGTGGGCCCGAGCGAGCGGCACCGGGCGCAGGTTAGCCGGATCCAGAGGAGCGCCACCGAGTTCCAGGGGGACGATGTGGTCCTCCTCGTAATGGGCGAGCTTCTTGTCCGCCACGGAGGAGGCCGCGAGTTGCCGCTTCTTGATCTCCTCGGTCCGGCCGGCAGGCGGCCGCGCCCTCGCCGCCCAGCCGTGTACACAAATCGTGGAACGAACAGTGGACTGGCTCACGGCCGGATTGAGGGCGAGCGGGGTGGGCGATGGGGGAGGGCCGGTACTGTCGCCGTTGGCCACTTGGTGCAGCGAGCCGTGTGTGATCGTCCCGTTCTCCACCGTGTACGTACCCGCGTAATCGGCGGCACTTCCATCGGTCCTGATCGTGTGGAGGCGGACGTCGACCGTGCTCCCGCTCACTCCGTCGATGCTGACCGCGTCGAAGGCGGTCTCGGCGAAGCCGCCCACGAAGGACGCGTAGGTCTGGCCGAGGTGGTTGCCGCCCAGGTCCCACGCGCGACGGTAGTCGCGGGCGTTGAGGGCGGCATAGAAGTCCTCGACGACGGTGGCGGGGGCCGGCGCCGTGTTCCCGATGGCGGGCGTGGCTCGCGACGTCGGCGTCTTCGCGGCCGGCACACTCGCGCCGGCGGTCGGGAGCCCGATCGCGTGGGAGGACGTGACCGAAGACGCACCCGTGGCCTGGGCGCTTCCAGCCAGTGCGAGGAGGACGGCCACACCTGTACCGGTCGCAGTTGTCCAGGTCTTCATGGAGAGCCTCCGGCGGTGGCTCTGAGCTATCGGAGGATGACTCGTCGCTCATGCCGGTCGGGAGTGCTCGAACCGACAGCGCTCGCTCTCAGTATCCGCCTCCGGAGGCTCAGCCACCCCTCGGCGGCTGGTCGGTGCGTCGGGGCTGTGGCCGGGCGTCGGTCTGCGGAAAGGCCGGTTCCGCGGATGCCGTAGGCGCGAGAGCCCCGCCGAGCAGCGCCGTCGCGCAGAGGAGGGGGCGGCCACGCGGCGACCCACGGTGGAAATCAAGGACATGGTCGGATCCTTCACGAAGGGTGGTGGCCCGCGTCCGTCGCGGAGGCGGTACCCGTGTCACCACGGAAGCGAGTGTGTCCCGTGCGCGGGACACCGCCGGCTGTCGTCGCCGGACTGAGAGGTGCCTTTCCGGCGCATGCGGGCGCGACGCCTGTTTCCCTGTCTCCCCTCGCACACGGGAAACGGGAAACCGGAGGCGGGTAGGCGAGGCTTGGTGGAGCGATCGGATCGGGGTGGGTGGCAAGGGGTGGGACGTGCGAGGGGGCGACCCCATGATCGGCGGGTTGTTCCCTCAACTGGGTTTGCTGGCGTGCGAGTTGTCGAGCGCGCGATCGACTGGTGCGTGAACGCCCTCCGCAACGCACGCGACGTCAGCGAGCGCCGACAGGTTCAAGGAACTCGAGCCGATTGCCCAGCCCATCGAACGCGTAGAAGCGATCGTGGCCTGGGAAGTTGTCATCCCAGGTGACGCTCACTCCTTTGTCCTCCAACCGCTTGGCGAGTGCCCGCAGCGAGGTCACGAGGATGCCCGGATGTGCCTTTCTGTTCGGGCGGAAGTCCTCTTCGATGCCCAAGTGGACCTCCAGGCCACCGCCTCGGAACCAGCACCCACCGCGAGCCGCCAGCGCCGGCGGCTTTTCAAGTTCGGTCATGCCGAGAACGTCTCCCCAGAACTCGCGGCAGATCTCCTCAGCGCCTGGAGGTATCGCGAGCTGCACGTGATGCAGGCCGCCAAGGACGTATCCGAGCTTTCCCTGAGCCACATCTGCTCCTCCGCCAAAGAATCTCGACGTCAAGATAATGAGGGTTGAGCGGTAGGTCCTGGCAAGGGTTCGGACCCGGCAGAGGAACGGGGAGTTGAGAAGGTGACGCTCAGAAAACACCTACTCGGTCCATGACTCCTTCGGTCATCTCTGGTGGCCATGACGCATGCGTCGGACCCTGCCGTCCGTGAGGGCCGGAGCTTCCCCGGCCGGTCGGGACAGGAATGAACGCCGGAAGCCGAGCTGGTCACTTCGTCAGGGGCAGGCATTCGGTGAGCAGATCGACGATGTCGCGCCAGGCTCGCTGAGCGTGTCGTGGGTGGTAGCCGACGCCCGGGGGTGTGGTGTGGTTGACCGTCGGGTGGTGGAAGGCGTGCAGGGCCCCGCCGTAGATCACGCAACGCCAGTCGACGCCCGCGTCCCGCATCTCGGCGGCGAATGCTTCCCGTTGTGTGGGCGGCATGATCGGGTCCTCCGATCCGACCCCGGCCCACACGGGGCAACGGATGTGTGCCGCCTCGCCCGGTCGGCCCGTGGTCAGTGCGTTGACCGTACCGATCGCACGCAAGTCGACTCCGTCGCGCCCGAGTTCAAGCACGACCGCGCCCCCGGTGCCGTAACCGATCGCGGCGACCCGGTCGGGGTCGGCCCGCGGTTCGGCGCGCAGGACGTCCAGTGCCGCGTGGCCAATGCCGCGCATCCGGTCGGGGTCTGCGAGCAGCGGCATGCAACGGGCCAGCATCTCCTCGGGGTTGTCCAAATAGCGCCCGCCATGGAGATCAAAGGCCAGCGCCACGTATCCCAGCTCGGCCAGGGCATCGGCTCGGCGGCGTTCGACGTCGCTGAGCCCCATCCCTTCAGGCCCGATCAGGACCGCGGGCCGACGCTCATCACCGGCAGGGAGCGCGAGGTGCCCGATCATCGTGAGGGTGTCGGCAGGGTATTCGACTGTACGTGTGGTGATCGTCATGAGTCCGGACCGTAGTGACCGTCCAGCCAGGTCGGGCCGGTGTTCACCGTCGGCAGAAGGTGTTCGGCCGCGGCCGGAGCGGGACTTGGCCCACCGCGCCGGAGGCGCCCGACAGAGTCATCGCGCTCTTGTACGGCCTTCGCGATCAGGTCGTGGATGAGGTATTCGCCGGGGACTCGGTTCTGCTTGAGGCGGGGAAGGTCAGTGCGGCCGAACCAGGCGTAGGCCGTGTGCTTGGACCATTCCAGGGCGGGGTGGTCCAGATCGCCGTCGACCTCGACGAGGTAATCGGCCTCGTGCCGCATTCCGCCCCCGTCGTCGCCGGTCCAGGTGGCGATCCCGAGGAGGCGCCGGATGCGGCGCAGGCGCCAGCCGGTCTCCTCTTCGATCTCTCGGGCGAGGGCGTCTGGCAGTGATTCGCCGGGCTCGACGTGGCCGCCGACGATGTCCCAGCAGTCGGGGAAGAGCCGCCGGTGGGGACTGCGTTTCTGAGCGAAGGCTATGCCATCCGCGTTGAGGATGACGGCGCCGACGGTCCAGAGCTCATCCTCGGCTGGCGAGGGAATCTCGACGCCGTCGTCCAGGGTCACGGGGTGCTGGTCATCTGGCATGTGTCGACTGTAGGTGGGGCTGTGTGTGTCCATCCGGGGTTTGGAGCGTTGACTGCGGCATAGCGTGCCACGGCACGGGATGGGTGAGATGTGATGGCGGGCCTGCGGAGCCCTTGGGGTGGGTGGTGGGGGACTGAGCGAAGAGGCGAGCTCATCAGTACGACGAAGAGTTAACTTTGAGCCCCATGATCGTATGGCTCAACGGCACCCACGGTGCAGGCAAGACGACGACCAGTGCGCTTGTGCAGCAACTCCTGCCGGATTCAAGGGTGTTCGACGCCGAGAAGGTCGGCGAGACGCTCATGGACATCACGCCGGGGCTGCCGAGGACCACCAACTTTCAGCACTGGCCGCCATGGCGGCCGCTCGTCGTGGAAACCGCGCGCCACGTACTGGACTACACCGGCGGCACCCTGGTGATCCCCATGACCGTTCTGGTCGAGCGGTACTGGCGCGAGATCAGCGCGGGGCTGGCTCAACATGACATTCCCGTACGGCACTTCGTGCTCCACGTCGATCAGGAGACCCTGCTCCGGCGCATCGCGGGCGACACCGTCACCGGCCCCAACTCCCCGTTCCGTCTCCAATACGTCGAGCCTTACGCGGAGGCGGCCCGCACGTGGCTGCACCGCGAGGCCGAAGTCGTCGACACCACGCACCTCACGCCCGAACAGGTCGCCCAGCACATCGCGGAGGCCGTCAAGAGCTGACGCCGCCCACGCCGCTCTGTGGTCCCGGCCGCCCTGTGCCCAGGTGTTCCCAACGGCGGGTGTGCAACCTGCTACTGGATGCTCCAGCGGTGCGCGTGTTCGGGATCGGTCGGGCAGGCGAACAGGTTGAGCTCGCCCCAACGGCCTACCGCGACCTCGGTGGGAGTGGCGCACGGGCGAGTGGCCTGGTTCCGGTCCTCCAGGGGCGTCCAACTACCGCTGCCGCCGTCCCACTCCGAGCTGTCGATGGTCAGCAGCAAGTGCATCGGTGTCGTACAGGTCAGGCAGTCCATGGGGTACGGGTCGGTCAGGTGCCAGGAGGCGAATCCGCCCACGCGCCAGCCGGGCGGAATGGACAGGTCGTACTGATAGGCGGGCGTCTCCGCCGTGTTGTCGTCCGCCGACTCCTCGGCTTCCTCTTCGGCGGCGGTCTCCCAGGCGTCGATCCGCGCGCACAGATCCTCGGGCAGGAGCCCCGCGAACGGATAGGTGACCACCTGCTCCGGGTGCAGCACACATGGCTCGGGCACGAAGCAGTCGGCGCCGACCACCAGCGGCTGCGGCGGTTCGGCCAACGGTTCGGCGACTTCCCACGAGCGTCGCCACCGCAGGTGCAGGTTCAGGTCGTAGCGGCCCGGGCCATGCGCGTCGAAGGGGCACCAGAACAGTTGCAGCAGATCGCAGTCGTCCGGTCCCGCCGCCAGGTCGGGCACGTCCCGCCGGTAGAACTGCGCCAGGCCGATCATCGGCAACGGGTCCGTGTCGGATGTCCCGGGGATCCGGTGCACCCGGTGCAGGTCGTCCAGGAGTTCCCGTTCCTCTTGCGTCGGGCCCGACGACTGTTCGCGGGCCCATGCGGCGGCCAGAACCTGTCGATAGCGGTGGATGTCGGCGGGACGCCGTCCGCGCCCACGGCCGTGCGCCTCGTCGCACATCGGCCACGGCTCGTCCGCCGGCCACAGCATGGGGCCGCCCACGGAGCTCGCCGAGGGCTCGGGTCGGCCCGGACGCGGATGGAGCCGCGTCGTCGTGCCCCTGAAGGCGGCCAGTTCCGGAAAGAGCGCCTCGACGTCGAGCGGGCGCAAGGGCGTGGTCCTCGTCATGGTCGCGACCCTAGACACCTCGACGGCAGGGGTTGGCGGGGGCCCTGGCCGCCTCCGCCCACACCGGCACTGTCATCGGTGGGCATGTGACCGCTCCCACCAGCCCCGCAGGCCGCCGTTCGGCGGCCGCGGCGACGGAGTGGAGCAGCAACCCAGTGAGGCAGTCACCCAGTCATCCAGTAACCCAGTGACGCAGATCACTCAATCCGCCCGTCACAGACCCCAGTTGGGCCGCATCCCATGTCCGAGCCGATTTACGCAGCCGATTCAAGCAGCCAACCGTACAAGCGGCCGTCAGGGCAATCGATACCAGCGGCTGGTCCCGGCGGCCGGCCCCGGCTGCCGGCTGCTGCTTCGGTCGCTGATTCCGAACAGAGGGGGCACGTCATGAAGGTCGTAGTGGTGGGCGCGGGCTACGCGGGGACGATCGCGGCGAATCGTCTGGCGAAGAAGGTGAAGGCGGCGGAGGTCACCGTGATCAACCCCCGCCCCGACTTCGTCGAGCGGGTGCGGTTGCACGAGCAGATCGCCGGGACCGGCGCAGCGGCCACGCCGCTGGCGTCGATGCTGCGCGAGGGGATCGCAACGCGGCTGGACACCGTCGACAAGATCGGCGACGGGGAGGTGGCTCTCGGCGACGGGTCGCGTCTCGGCTACGACCACCTGTTCCTCGCGGTGGGCAGCACGCCCGACCTGCTGGCCGGCACCGTCCCGGTGGGCACATGGGAGGAAGCGGAGCGGGCACGAGTCGCGCTGGCCGGGCTGCCCGGTGGACGGACGGTCACCGTCATCGGCGGCGGACTTACGGGCATCGAAACGGCGGCCGAAGTCGCCTACGGCCGCCCCGATCTGCGGGTGCGGCTGGTCGGTCGGACGATGGGCGAGAGCCTGTCGGAGGGGGCGCGCAGGCGTGTGCGCACAGGACTTGAGCGTCTGAATGTCGAGATCGTGGAGGACTCGGTCGCGCAGGTCGACCCCGGTGCGGGTGGGGAAGGCGGGGACGGAGTACGTCTCCTGTCGGGCCGGCCGTTGACGTCCCACCTCACGCTCTGGGCGATCATCACGGGCGTACCCGATCTGGCCGCCCGCAGCGGGTTGGAGGTGGATGGTGAGGGGCGCGCCGTGGTCGACCCGTATCTGCGCAGCGTGAGTGATCCGCGCATCTTCGTCGTGGGTGACTGTGCGGCCGTTCCGGGCGCGCGTCCGGCCTGTGCGACGGCCATGCCCCAAGGTGTACACGCGGCGGATACGCTGGCGCGGATGATCGCAGGCCGGAAGCCACAGCCGTACTCCATGGGGTACACCGGACAGGGAGTGAGCCTGGGCCGGCGCGACGGGCTGCTCCAGGTCGGCCGCCGGGACGACACCGTAAGGCGGCTGTACTTCGCTGGACGCACCGCCGCGATCGGCAAGGAGCGGATCTGCCGGTATGCGAAGTTCGGCGCGCGCACCGCGATCTACGCCTGGCTGGCAGGGCCGAAGTGAGCCAACAGCCGGACCCCGAGGGCGAGTTCACCGCACACCGCGCCCTGCTGTTCTCGATCGCCTACGAGATCCTCGGCTCGGTGGCCGACGCGGAAGACGTGCTCCAGGACAGCTATCTGCGATGGCGGTCGGTGCGGCACACCTCGGTGCAGAACGCGCGGGCCTATCTCGCGAAGATCGTCACGCGTCAGGCGCTCGGCGTACTGCGTTCGGCAGCCCGCCGCCGGGAGCAGTACGTGGGGCCGTGGCTCCCCGAACCGCTGGCGACCGAGGCGGTCGGCGAAGCGCCCGACGGCATCGACCACGTCCTCACCGGTGAGGCCGTCACCACCGCCATGCTGCTGCTCCTGGAGACCCTCACCCCCACTCAGCGGGCGGTGTTCGTGCTCCGGGAGGTGTTCGCCTTCGAGTACGCGGAGATAGCCGCGGCCGTGGGCAAGTCCGAAGCCGCGGTACGTCAGTTGAACCAACGGGCGCGCACCAGTGTGCGAGCCAAACGACATGCGGCGGTCGCAACTCCCGTACAGGCGGCGCCGATTGCCGAGCGGCTCCTGACGGCGGCCGCCACCGGCGACGTCCAGGGCCTCATGGATGTGCTCGCACCCGATGTGGTGTTCCTGGGGGACGGCGGTGGGCTGGTGACCACGGCCCTGCGTCCCGTGGTCGGGCCCGACAAGGTGGCCAGGCTGCTCCTCGGCCTCCTGGCCAAGGGTGCCCGCATGGGCGAACTCGACATCCGCCTCCCTACGTACAACGGAATGCACTCCGTCGCGGTCCTCGTCGACGGCGTACTCGATCAACTGACCTCGATCGAGGTCCGCGACGGCGTGGTGACCAGTCTCTACTGCGTGCGCAACCCGCAGAAACTCACGTCGGTCAGGATCTGAACTCCGTAGCCGTCGCGGCACGCGAGATCGCGGAAGTCGATGTCGGTCTCGCGGTCGCCCCCGCCTCCGGGCCGCCGGCGCTTCACTCCCGTGGCGCAGGCGCCTTCGGCAGCAGGAACACCAGCACCGTCGCCGGCGCCGCGATGGCGAAGCCCATCAACGACGTGAGGGCGAACCGTGACCGGCCGCCCGCACCGCGTCACCTGGGCAGACCCCGAGGCGGATGCCCTGCGCAATGAGGGTGATCACAGGCCGCCGCCCCCGCTGTCACCGTCCGGTTCGGAGCATCGAGCAGGCACACTGACGTGTCCAACAGCCCTATTCCGTAGGGGAGGTGTCAGGGTGATCACTGATGGCGGGGTGGCGGGGCCGGGCGTCAGGGTGGGTGGCATGACAGATAGAGCAGTACGACTCACCCGGTTCTCCTACGTCGCGGCCCCCGCCCTCCTCGTGGTCTACGGGTCGATCCGCCTTCTGGTGGAAGGGTCCAGGGAGCCCGGCGCGGCGTGGATCACCGGGCATTTCGCCTTCCTCGGCGGGGTGTTGTTCTTCGGAGTGCTCTGCGGTGGTCTGCGCCGCTCGACGCTCGTTGCGGCCGGCTCGGTCCGGCGGCGCGTGGCATGGGCGGCGTGGGCCGTTGCCCTGGCGGGTGTGGGCGCGGCGGCGGCCCAGGCGCTGATCGATCTCTATGTGGGTTTCCGGGCCGCCGACAAGCCGGAGATGAGTGAACTCTTCACCCGGGTACAGGACGTGCCGGGCGTGCTGCCGGTCGTGTACACCGTCGTCCCCCTCTTCCTGTACCTCGGAATGATCGCGCTGCTCGCCGCCCTCGGCGGCCCTGGGGTCGTACGTCCGCTCGTGCTGTTCGTCCTGGGTACGGTCGCCATCGCGGCGAACCTGGACTTCCTCCCGCTCGGCGGCCTGTGCTACCTCCTGGCGTTCGCGCCCCTCCGCCACCGCGTGCCGGCCCCGCGGACCCCTGATGCCGTTCTCCCGGCGCCGGCTCGTGTGGGTTGAGCGGAGAAGGAACGCGGCCCGGGCGGTGGCGGTTGCCCGGGACCGCATCCTGTCTTCGGCGAGTAAGCCATGGGGAATGCCGGGGCCGGGGATGTCCTTCGGCCGTGTCTCAGTGGTGCCAAGCGCGGCCGCCGGTGTTGTGAATGAACCGTTGCAGCACCTTGAGGGTGGTCAGGTACTCCGCGTCGGAGATGTCGGCGTGCCGCTCGGCCTGCAACTCGTCCTGGAGGGCCGCGACCTTGTCGTAGAAAGCGCTGCCCTCCGCCGTCATGCCCAGGCGCCCCTCGGCGTCCTCGGTGATCCAGCCCTGGGTGATCGTCCGGTCGATTTCCGATTCCATCGCTTCGGGGCCCGTGTCCAGGTAGCCCCGCAAGGTCCGGGCCACCTCGTCGCGCGTCTTGACGGTCCGGGCACGGGCGACCTGGGCGAGAACCCACCACTGCGGCTGGGTGGTGCCGATCTCGTCGAGGGCTCCCCGCGTGCGAGTGACCACGGCCTTGTAGGCCGCCCAACTCCAGTAACCGATGGGCTGCTTGATGAGCTCGGCGTCGCTGTGCGAGTACTCCATGGTGGGCTCCTTGGTGTGGTTGCTCGAAGTCGCTGCAACAAGATCGACTGTAGAACCTCAATCAAACTTGAGGTCAAGGGGGACGGGTCCCGTCAGGACAGGGGGCGGCCCTCGCTCCCTGTGATGTGTCAGCGGTTGGTCTGTGACGCGTCATCAGGCGCGTCCGGGTGGACCGTGTGAGGATCGACGACCATGAGCGGTAACAGCGAGCACACGCCCGGCGACGATGGTTTGGCCTGGCGCGACGAACGGGACTTCGTCGATGCGGACCGGGGGTTCATCGCCCGGCTGGAGCCGGCGGTGGTGCGGGGCGAGGACGGACGGGTGGTGTGGGACGCGGACGCCTATGGCTTCCTCGACCAGGACTGTCCGGCGACCGCGCATCCGTCGCTGTGGCGCCAGAGTCGGCTCGTGGCACGCCAGGGGCTGTACGAGGTCGTGCCGGGGATCTACCAGGTGCGCGGGCTGGATCTGTCGAACATCACCTTCGTGGAGGGTGAGCACGGCGTCGTCGTCATCGACCCTCTGATCAGCAGCGAGGTGGCCGCCGCCGCCCTCGCCCTGTATCGCGAGCACCGGGGCGAACGGCCGGTGAGCGCGGTGATCTACACCCACTCGCACGTCGACCACTTCGGCGGCGTCCGAGGTGTCGTCGATCCGGCCGAGGTCGCCGCGGGACGGGTCCCCGTGATCGCCCCGGCCGGGTTCCTGGAACACGCGGCCAGCGAGAACGTCTTCACGGGGACGGCGATGGCCCGCCGGGCGGCGTACATGTACGGGGCCGCACTGCCCAAGGGCCCCGACGGGCAGATCGGCTGCGGGCTCGGGCAGACGACGTCGACCGGCAGCGTCGGCCTGATCGCGCCGACGGTCGACATCGGGCGAACGGGCCAGGAGGAGATCGTCGACGAGGTACGGATGGTCTTCCAGCTCACCCCCGGCACGGAAGCCCCCGCCGAGATGAACTTCCACTTCCCCGACCTCGGGGTGCTGTGCGTCGCAGAGAACGCCTGCCACACCCTGCACAACGTGCTCACCCTGCGCGGAGCCCTGGTCCGCGACCCCAGCGCCTGGGCACGGTATCTGACCGAGACGATCCGGCTGTTCGCCGACGACACAGACGTCGTCTTCGCCTCCCATCACTGGCCGACGTGGGGCCGGGAGCGCGCGATCGGCTTTCTGGAGGAGCAGCGCGACGTCTACGCCTATCTGCACGACCAGTCGGTCCGGCTAATCAACAGCGGACACACCGGCGCCGAGATCGCCGAGGAACTCAGCCTCCCTCCCGCGCTCGCGCGAGCATGGCACGCGCGCGGCTACTACGGCTCCCTCAGCCACAACACCAAGGCCGTCTACCAGCGCTACATGGGCTGGTTCGACGGCAACCCGGCCCATCTGTGGCAGCACCCTCCCGTGGAAGCCGCCCACCGCTACGTCGAGTTCATGGGTGGCGCCGACGCCGTAGTGGCGAAGGCGAGGACGTCGTACGAGGCCGGTGACCTGAGGTGGGTGGCGGAAGTGCTCGGCCACGTCCTGTTCGCACGGCCCGACCACACCGAAGCCCGCGCACTCCAGGCCGACACCTTCGAGCTACTCGGACACGGCTCCGAGTGCGGCCCCTGGCGCAACTTTTACCTGATGGGCGCGGCCGAACTGCGCGGCGGCGTCCTCGGAACGCCGACCCGTACGGCACCGGACGTCCTGGCCGCTCTGACCGCCGAGCAGATCTTCCGGTCGATGGCGGTACGCGTCAACGGCCCGCGTGCTGCCCGGGCGGGGCGTCTGCTGCTGCGCTGGGAGTTCTCGGACACCGGCGAGGTGTGGTCGTTGCTGCTCTCCAACGGGGCGCTCACACCGATGCGCGGCGACGCCCCACGAAGCGAGGAGCCGACCGTGGTGTTGCGTCTGGCCCGCACGACCCTGAACGCCGTCCTTGGTGGGACGACCACCTTCGCCGACGAAATGGCGGGCGGCGGCGTGGTGTTCGACGGAGACGCCCACGCCCTGGTGACGTTCGGTTCGCTGCTGGATGCGCCCGACCCGGACTTCGCGATCGTCACTCCGTGATGCCGGAACCGGCCTCCCTGAGCAGCAGGGCCGCGAGAGTGAGCGCCACGTCCTTCGGTTCGGCGAGGTCGAGCCCGGTCAGCTCCTGGGCCCGGGCGAGCCGGTTGTCCACGGAATTAGGGTGCAGATTGAGCACGCGGGCCGTCGCCCGACGGTTCTGCCGCTGTTCCAGGTGAGTACGCAGCGTCTCGATCAACTCGGGACGGGCGGCGAGGGGGTCGAGCAGGGCGGCGATGCGTGCGCTGCCCTCGCTCGGGCGGGACAGGTGGTATTCCAGCAGTACGTCGTCCAGGCGGTGCACCCCCGGCCGCGCGCCGCGAGCCGCCGAGATGCGAACCACGTCCGCGGTCAGCCGTGCGGCACGCGGGATGTCGGCGGCGCCGACCGCCGCGGCGGGTGCCATGCGCGCCTGAACCCCCGCTGCCTCACACACCAACTCCCTCGTATAAATGGGTAGTTCGGATGCCCCGGGTATGACGGCGTACCCGCCGGTGTCATCGAGTACGGCGAGCACCTCGGTACTGAAGGCCCGGTCCAGGGCCGCCTGGACCCGCCGCACCAGTCGGCGAACGGCGACCGGCGAGCGACAATTTCCCCCGGACGCGGGTGAGTCGCCGAACCGCAGACACACCACCAGCACGGGCCCGTCAAGCGCGACCCCTCCGGTCACGGGCCGGCCCTCCAGCAGGGCTCGGGCGCGGGAACGGCGCTGTTCCTGGTGTTCGGCGACGAGCGCGGCCTGCTCGTCCAGGTAGCTCTCCGCCACGGCGCCCACCACCCGGTCCGCAGCCGAGAACAGCTCTCCGGCGAGCTCGGCCAGGGCCTCGTGCTCACCGGGACCGGCCTCCTCCCGCAAGGCCCCCCACAGTTCCCGCACCCCCAACGTGTAGGTACGCAGCAGCAGATGGAGCGGCATGCGCTCCTCGGCACGCTGGGCCGCCCGCTCCTGGAAGTACTCCAGCGACTCGGGCCCCGCCCCTTCGGCAGCACCGCGCAAGAAGAGTCGAAGGGCGTGCCGGGCCGTGGCGGCGATCTCCACGTCCTTCACGTCGCCGGGCAGTTCGGCGTACCCGCGAAGCTGCTCGAACACGCCCCGGGCCAGGCGGCGGGCGAGCTCGTTCACCCGCGGCTCGCAGCGGGCCGCGAGCGCCGCGGCCGCCGGAGACAACCCGGTTGTCCCGTCTTCCATGGGCCCTCCCGCCGACTGTGAACCGTCACAGTAACGGGCGCTCGCGACTGTGACGCCGACGGGTGGTCTCCGCCGCCACCAGCCCGCAGGATCGCCCCACCCCCTGACGTCGTCCTTGGAAGTCACCCTCGTCGAAGGAGCTCGATGAGCCCCATGTCCCCTATGACCCGTCACACCACGGCCTGGCGCACTACGGGCGCGCTGCTCGCCTTCATGCTGGTGAACTTCGCGGACAAGACCGTGATGGGTCTCGCCGCCCAGCCAATGATGGACGATCTCGGGCTGAGCCGCGAGGAGTTCGGCACGGCCGCAGCGGCCTTCTTCGCCCTGTTCAGCGTGTCCGCGCTGGTGGTGTCGTACCTGACACGGACGGTCCGAACCACCGTGCTGCTCCTGGTCCTTGCGCTGCTGTGGGCGGCCGCACAGATGCCGATGCTGTGGTCGGCTGCCGGTTTCGGCACGCTGCTCGCCAGTCGCGTACTGCTCGGCGCCGCCGAGGGACCGGCCCTGCCCGTGGCCACGCACCATCTGCACGGCTGGTTCGCCCAGCGAGAGCGCACCCTGCCCACCGCGATCCTGCTCACGGGCGCCGCCGCGGGCGTCGCCGTCGCCGCGCCCACGCTCACCCTGGTCATCGGCCACTTCGGCTGGCGATGGGCGTTCGGCGCGGTGGGCCTCGCCGGCCTGGTCTGGGCCGGGTACTGGGTGCTGCGTGGCGCGGAGGGGCCGTACGCGCCGGGCGGCGAGGAGAACGCGGAGCAGGAAGGCGTCGCCGTCCCATACCGGCGGATCCTGCTGTCGGGTACCTGGCTCAGCGCGGCCCTTGGCGCGTTCGCCGCGTACTGGATGCTCAGCGCCAACCTGACCTGGATGCCGGACTATCTGGAAGAGGTCGCCGGATTGGGCCCGCACCAGGCCGGCGCGTTGGTGACCGTCGCGGCGCTCGCGGGCGGGGTGGTGCTGGTGGGCCACGGGCTGCTGGTCCGGCGTGCGAGCGGGGGTGTGCGCGGCAGGGGAGTCGGTGGGGGTGTGCGTGCGGGCGGGGGAGTCGGGGAGGGTGCGGGTGCCGGCGGGGGCAAGGGAGTTGGCAAGGGTGAAGGGGTGGGCGGCGGTGGGGGCGTGGGGGTGGGTGCGCTGATGTGCCTGGCCGCCTGCGCGGTGACGGTGTTCGCAGTCACCGACGCCGTGTGGTTGAAGGTGGTGCTGATGCTCGGCCCCATGGCCCTGGCCAACGTCATCATGACCGTGGCCCAGACCGCCTGCGCCCGCATCACGCCCGCGCCGCAGCGCGGCGTAGTGCTGGGCGCGCTGGCCTTCGTATACGCCCTCGCCGGAGTGCTGTCCCCGTGGACGATCGGGCGCATGGTCGACGCCGCCGACTCGGTAACCGCCGGCTACCGCAGCGCCTTCCTGCTCACGGCCGCGCTGCTCGCCACCACGGGCTTGTTGGCGGCATGGCGACTGCGCCCGGAACGGGATGGATTGCGGCTGGGGAGTGCGGGGTGCGATGAGCCCGCGTCGGAGGTGGGAGGCTGCGGGGTGCCGGGGGCAGAAGAGGGGTGACGTACATGGAATGTCGACGCGCGGGCCCTCATCGGCTCCTTCCTGGGCCCGGCGGCGTGGCTCGGGCGCCGTTTGGCCTCGGCGAGGGTGTGGGCCACGAGGGCGTTGGCGTGACGGTGGCCGAGGTCGTGCCTGGAAGTCAACGCTGACGGAACGCGAAGAAGGCGCCTCGGCCGGGCGGCGGGTCGGCGGCTGAGTCAACGGCCCGCACCGGGGGCTGTCCCCACCCCGGGTACGGGCGTTCACCCCATCGCGCCGCCGCGTGTGCCCCGGACACGATGGGGGCGGCGCAGAATGACGCGTCGCCACGCGTGCGATACGCGGCACCGGACACCATCCGGGCGGTCCGGGATGCCAAATCGCCGACCCGAGTACGGAACGCGCGCTGGACCACAACGGCACTCACCCCGAGGACGCACACATGGCCAGGTACCAAAGCGCGTTGGGCGGCTTACTCGCGCTGGCGGCGGTGGTCGGCGGCACGGCCTGCGCGCCCGGCGACGACACGTCGCTACCCCAGAACACCGCGCATACCACCCACGCCTCTGCTTACGCCACGACCGCGCGCACCAGCCACGCCTCCGCCAATGCAGCCCCTGCCTACGCCACCGCCGACCTCCCCCAACTCCGCACGCTGCTTGACCGGTTGACCACGAGGGACGGCGCTCCCGGTGCGCTCGTCGCGTTGGGGGACCGGTCGGGCGGGGAGGTTCTGACCAGCGGCCTCGCGGATGTGCGGAGCCAGGCGCCGATGCGCGGGGACAGCCGGTTCCGCATCGGCAGCATGACGAAGCCGTTCGTGGCGACCGTCATGCTTCAGCTGGTGGGGGAGGGGCGGGTGGCCCTGGGTGCGCACGTGGAGCGCTACCTGCCCGGCGTCGTACGAGGCCACGAAAACGACGGACGTAAGATCACGGTCCGCGAGCTCCTCCAGCACACCAGCGGCATCCCCGACTACCTCGACCACCTCAAGCCGGAGGACGTCCTCAACCACCCGCGGGCGCACTACGACGCCCGCGACCTCGTCAAACTGGCGCTGGCTTACCCACGTGTCTTCCCGCCCGGCACCAACTGGGCCTATTCCAATACGGATTACCTCTTGGCCGGCATGATCATCGAACGCGTGACCGGCCGACCTTACGGCGCCGAGATCCGCCGACGCGTCATCGAACCGCTCGGCCTGCGCCAAACGTCCGTGCCGGACGACGACGACACGGCGATCCGCGGACCGCACCCGCGCGGCTACGCCCGGCCGGGCCAGGACGCGCCCCTCAAGGACATCACCGCGTTGAACCCCACGGTCGCGGGCGCCAGCGGCTCCATGATCTCCAGCGGCGCCGACCTCAACCGCTTCCTGGGCGCACTCGTACGCGGGGAGCTGCTCGCCCCTGCCCAGCTCCGGCAGATGATGAGGACCCGTGCGACCGGCGGCCAGGACGAGGGCGCCTATGGCCTCGGCCTGGAGAGCCACCACCTGCCCTGTGGCGGCCTGGCGTGGGGGCACGACGGCGGCATCCCGGGCTACGAGGCGATCGGCGCGGCCACGGTCGACGGGAAGCAGGCCACGACCATGGTGAACCTCTATCCCGGCGGCCCGCAGGCCCAGAGCCGCGACATGGCGTCAGCTGTCCGAACCGCACTCTGCGAGAACCGCTCTTCGGGCACGCGGTAGCGCTGCTGGTGCCGGCCGGGTGGAAGGCCGAGGGATCGAATGCTGCTGCACAACGAGACCTGGGCGCGGGCCCGGAGGCCCGGCCCGGGCTTTTGAGTACTTGGCTGCCGACAACCCAATAACCCTTATCGCATCACGGTGGTACTTTGCCGCACAACGGTGGAGGGGTGAGAGTTCACGTGGACACAGCCTTGCGGCACGCCGCTGTCCTTGCGCTCGGCGAGCTCGGGCGGAGTCGCGATTACCAAGACAGGGCCGACGCCGGCCGCGGCCTCGCAGCCTTCGCGGAAACGCCGGAGGCGTTCGCGCTGCTGCTCGACCTTGTGCTCGATCCGCACGACACCTTTGTCACCAGGGTGACCACGGAGGCCCTCCTCCGGCGCAAGGACAGGAGTGGCCTGGCGATGGTCGCGTACGCACTGGCCGACGCCGGCCCGAATCACAGCGACTGGATTCACACCGCAATCGATGACGTATTCAGTATCTTCTCCGTCGACAGGGACCACGCAATGCTGTTGTGTGCGGAGCTGTCGACGGAATCCGACGACCGCCTAGCCCGAGGGGCCGGCCAGTTGCACGGAATTCTGGCTGAGACGGATCCTATTCTCCGTCCTTAGTGGGCCGGGATGAATTCATGTCCCGGGGGCCTGGGGCCGGATCGGCCCGGCGTGCGCGACCTCTCCACTACTGGCATATGCCCTTTCGTGGGCCCTTTGTCCGCCCTGTGCCCCCGTCCCCCAAGCACCACAATCCGCACCAACCTCCCACCTCTCAGTGATCACTGCGTACTCCTGTTCTAGGGTGTGGGTGGAAGTGCAGGAGAGGGGACACTGGGTGTGAGCAGGCGCGGCGGGGCTGGGCAAGGGCGGCAGGGTGGCGAGGAAGACGGCCATGACGTCGCTCGTGGGCGTCGGCGCGCCGCCGTCAAGCGTGGTCCGAGCGTCGCGGTCGCGGGGTGGTGGCGCGCGCTCTCGCCGTTCGTCGGCTTTCTGCGCACGGTGCCACCGCGTCTGCGGCCCGCCTACCCCCGGCCCGGCCGTGCCGGCTGGCGGCGCTGGGTTCCGTCCTGGCGGCAGTGGCTCGGTCTGGTCGGCTCCGGGTTCCTCGGGCTGTGCTGCCTGATCGGGTACGCGTACGCGACCACCGACATACCGG
Organism: Streptomyces sp. ASQP_92; assembly: GCF_025399895.1. Classification (GTDB taxonomy): domain Bacteria; phylum Actinomycetota; class Actinomycetes; order Streptomycetales; family Streptomycetaceae; genus Streptomyces. The sequence continues at coordinate 158,518 of NZ_JAODUA010000015.1, forward strand.
ACGATCTCAATACGTTTGCCACGCAGCAGGACAATGTCTACTACTGGGCCGACGGTTCCAAGATGGCTCGCACGGGCTGGGTCAGCCGCCAGGAGATGCCGCTCGACAAGGTGCCCCCGCAGGTCCAGGGCGCCGTACTCGCGGCCGAGAATGCCAGCTTCTACAGCGACTCGGGCGTCTCGCCCTACGGCATCCTGCGCGCCTTGAAGGCCGCGGTCACCGGCGGCGAGTCGCAGGGTGGCTCGACCATCACCCAGCAGTACGTGAAGAACGCGTATCTCAACCAGGACCGTACGGTCTCGCGGAAGTTCACCGAAATCCTGCTCGCCGTGAAGCTGGACCGCCAGACCAGCAAGAAGCAGATACTCCAGGACTACCTCAACACGAGTTGGTTCGGCCGCGGCACGTACGGCATCCAGCGCGCCTCACAGGCGTACTACGGCAAGGACGTCTCGCAGCTCAATCCGAGCGAGGGCGCCTTCCTGGCCTCGCTCCTCAAGGGCGCCGCGCTCTTTGACCCCGCCATCAGCAAGGACAACCACGACCGCGCCGTCGAACGCTGGGGCTGGACCCTGGACCGGATGGTCTCCACCGGCGTCCTCACCCGCGCCGAACGCGCGAAGTACACCAAGTTTCCCGAGCCGCAGGCGCCGACCGTCACCGGCGACGCGAAGGGTCAGTCGGGGTACCTGGTGGAACTGGCCAAGGCGTACGCGATCAAGGCCGGCCACATCAAGGACGCCGACTTCGACCTGGGCGGCTACCAGATCTACACGACCTTCGACAAGTCCCGCATGACGGCTCTGACCGCCGCCGTGCAGAAGACGCAGAAGAGCTTCGACGCCGCGCGCAGGCCCGCCACCGACGCGCACGCGAAGATCGGTGCGGCGAGCGTCGCGCCCGACGGCCGGCTGCTCGCGGTCTACGGCGGCCCCGACTATCTGAAGCAGGGGTTCAACGAGTCGAACGCGACGACGGTTCCCGTCGGGACGGTCTTCACGCCGTTCGTGTACGCCGCCGCACTCGACGACGGCATCGTGCGCTCACGCGACAAGCCCCGCACCCCCATCAGTCCGTCCGCCAAGTACAACGGCAACGACGACGTCACCGTGAAGACGCCCGAGGGTCCGTACTGGGACCGCGGCGGCAAGGTGGCGAAGGGACACAACGACGGCGGCCGCAACTGGGGGCAGGTCACCCTGCGCCAGGCCATCGCCAACTCCGTCAACACCCCGATGCTCCAACTCGGCCTGGACGTCGGGCTCGACCGGGTCGACTCCCTCGCCGAGCGCTCGGGGCTGCTCGCGTCGAGCCTCGGCCCGCGCGTCCCCCTCTTCGCCCTCGGCGAGAACTCGACGCCCAGCGCCATCCGCGTGGCCGGCGCCTACGAGACCTTCGCCGCCGAAGGCATGCACACCGAGCCGTACTCGGTGCGCGCGATCTCCCGCAACGGTGCCGCGATGCCACTCGACAAGCCGCAGCCGGCCCGCGCGATGTCGGCCAAGGCCGCCCGCGCGGTGACGGACGCCCTGCGGGACGCGGTGACGCAAGGAACGGCGAAGAGCGCCCGCACGGCGCACCCGGGCACGGGGGGCAAGACCGGCACGACCGCCGGTAACACGGCGGGCTGGTTCGCGGCCAACACCGCGCAGGAGTCGACAGCGGTGGTCGTCTACCGGATGTCCCTGACGGATCTGGTGCCGCTGTCCCTGACGGGCCTCGGCGGCGACGCGCCGAACACCCCGGGCAGCGAACGCGCGGTGCGGCTGTGGTCGGACTACATCAAGGCGGTGAAGTGACCGCCTGCGTCAAGGCGGTGGCCGCCCCACCGGGGCGGTGAAGTGATCGCGGCTCGCGCGGTCCCGGGTATCCACGGCGGGCGTACGACCGCGCCGCGCGGCCGGGGGCAGGCCCACCCCGGCTCGACTCCGACCGCTCGGCCTACTTGACCAGCGTCTTCCAGTCCGGTGCCTGCGCGGGGTCGAGCAGGCGCAGCTGGGACAGTACCTTCGGGTCCTGGACGTCGAGCCAGTCGGACAGTTCGCGGAACGACACGCACCGCACGCCTTCGCGGGGGCAGACGTCCTTCATGACGTCCTCGACGGCCTTCATGTAGATGCCGCCGTTCCAGTCCTCGAAGTGGTTGCCGATGTACATCGGTGCCCGGCTGCCGTTGTAGACGCGGTTGAAGCCGTTCAGGTACGACTTCCGGGTCTGCTCCAGCCATGCCGCGTATTTCGAGGGGTCGCCCTGGGTGCTCTCGCCGGACTGGTTGTAGAGGAAGTTGAAGTCCATGGAGAGGACTTGCACCTCTTTGTCCTGCAAGGGCATGAGTTGCAACGGGAAGTTCCAGATGCCGTCGATCTTGTTCGGCCAGAGCTGGAAGTCGCCGGACGAGCTCGCGTCGTAACGCCAGCCGTACGGTTTGATGGCGGTGATGAGGTTCTTCTGCCCCTCCAGGCAGGGGGCACGGCCGCCGACGACCTCGCGGTCGGGATCGAAGGGGAGCGGCGCCTCGTCGGTGAATCCCGTGTTGGTCTTCCACGTCTTCACGAACGAGTACGCCTGGTCTATCTCGCTCTTCCACTCGGCGGGGCTCCAGTCGCCGCCGCCCTTGGGGCCGCAGAAGTGGCCGTTGAAGTGCGAGCCGATCTCGTCGCCGTCGGCCCAGGCGCCCCGCAGCTGCTCCAGGGTGGTCTTCACGTGCGCGACCGTGGGGTAGGAGATCGCCGCCGACCCCTGGCTGTGCTGCGGGGGGCGGTACAGCATCCGCTTGTTCTCGGGCAACAGATAGATGCCGGTGAGGAAGAACGTCATGTGGGCCTTGTTGGCCTCTGCCACCTGACGGAAGTGCGAGAAGAGGTGGTCGTCGCCCTCCAGCGCGCCGTCCCAGGAGAAGACCACGAACTGCGGGGGCTTCTCGCCCGGCTTCAGCCGCTGCGGCTTGAGCTGGCCGGGCTGCGGGCCGGTGTAGGAGGTGGAGCCGTCTCCGAGCACCTTGGTCTTCCCGTCCCAGGCCTCGTCTTGCTTGCCCTTGCCGGGGCCGGCTTTTCCGGCCGTTCCGGGGGACGGGGAGGCCGTGGACTTCTTGCCCTGCTCGGCGGCGTCGGACGAGCTGCCGGAGGTGAGGGCGTACGCGGTGGTGGCGGTCGCGCCCAGCGCGAGGATGGCGGCGCCGACTCCGAACCTCTTACGGTTCTGCGCCTTCCTGCGTGCCTTGCGGACGGCCCGGGACTCCGCCGGGACACGGGAGGCGTCGTCGGTGTCAGCCATCGCAGTCGTGTCCCCCATGGTCGCCGCAGCCGCCGCGTGTGGATAGTTGGTATGAATATAGAACTTATTTGGCATGCCTGTCGCACCACAAGTCCCCGCGGTCGCCCCCCTCGCACCACACCCAGCGGCACCCGGGGGCTGCCGGGCGCGGAGCGGACCGCTCGGTGTGCCCGGATTGCCTGCAACGACCGGAAACCAGCAGCACAGACGCGGGGCCCGGCGTATTTCGCCGGGCCCCGCGCCTGTGAGGATGTCGCTCGCGGTCCCGTCAGATGTCGACTTCGGTCGGCGTGTAGCCGACGGCCGCGTCGGTTCCCGGAGTTCCGGACGGCGGGGTCCTGCCGACGCGGTACCGGACGTTGCCGTGCTCGACGACATCGCCGGCCCGGTAGCGGTCCACCACGGCGGGGTCGAACGCGAAGGGGCCGGTGGCACCATCGGGCCGCCCCTGCTTCGAAGCCACCCCGATGACCTCGCCGTCGTACTCGTTCGCCATGCGTCCTCCTTGCTGTTCGGGCGGTGGCGTGACCGTCTTGGTCGCGCCGCCGTCGTCGTGCCAGATGCGCCTGCCCGAGCACGGCGGACGCACACACCGTGCGTCGAGGGGATTCCGGCCGAGGCCTCGAACGAGGCCGGGTTGCGGTCGCGGGCGACGAACGGGTCCAAAGACGCGGCGACTTATGCCAAAATTCCATCCCCCTGGTCCATGTGGACCGGTGACAAGGGGAAAATAGTGATATCAAAGACATTTCGACCTGCCATAGGCGTGGCCTTGGCCGGGGTCCTGTCGTCCGCGTTCCTGCCGGCTTCGTTCGCGAGCGCCGCCCCGCGGCCGCACGCGGCGGACAGCGCGACCGTCAGCACCTTCGCCCGCATCGCCGGCGACGTCCTCACGCAGCGCAGCCAGGCCCTGGTCGAGGACCGGGCCGGACGCCACACCTCGGCGACCACCGGCGCCAAGGCCCGTATGTCGGCCCAGTTGAAGCGGGACGAGGACGCCGCGCTGGCGTCGCTGCGGTCGCGCAAGACGCGGCTGAACGCACTCGGTGAGAGCTACACCGGCGCGGACACCCACGTCGCCGTGAACAAGGCGACGGTGTCCGGCCGGCAGGCGACCGTGGAGGTCACCGAGGACACCACGCTCACGTACAAGAAGATCCGTGGCGACGAGCCCGCCACGACCGGCTTCCGTACGCAGTACGAGCTCGCGCTCACCAACACCGCGGGTTCCGCCTGGGAGTTGACATCGATCAGGTCCAAGGACAACGGACCGGTCGCCGTCAACGAGCCGACGGTCGCCAAGGCCGCCGTCGTGACGGACGACGGGCAGACCTACCCGGACGGCACTCCGGCGTCCACGAAGTACCCCGCTCCGGCCAACCCGAAGACGAAGACCGGCACGGGTTACGACTACGCCGCGATGGCCGCGTACGCCGAGAAGTACTGGAAGAACTACAACCCCGCCTACCGGCAGTTCAACGGCGCGGGCGGCGACTGCACCAACTTCGTCAGCCAGGCCCTCAAGGCGGGCGGCTGGAAGAACGTGCCCGGCTCGACGTCCGACTACCGCAACTGGTGGTACGACGGCGCCCTGCAGACCAACTCCTGGGTCGGCGTGAACGACTTCGCGTGGTTCACGCTCTCCAACCAGCGGGCGACCAACCTGGCCAACGTCTACCAGATGGACGTCGGCGACGTCCTTCAGATGGACTTCGACCGGGACGGGTCCAAGGACCACTCCATGATGGTGACTTACCGGAGCAGCACCGGAACTCCGTACCTCACCTACCACTCCACGAACACCTACCGGAAGTCGCTGGCGAGCCTCATCGCCTCGTACCCCAACGCGGTGTACTTCGCCTACCGCACCTGACGGTTGGGCCCGGCGGACGGCCTCCCGATCCGCCGGGCCTTGCCCAGAGCGCAGAGCATGAGTCTGAGCCTCAGCCAGGAACTCGGGGGCGCTGCGGCGCCAAGAACCCAGGGCCAGAACCCAGAGTCCGGAGCCCAGAACGCCCCCACCTCACCGGAGCAACACGGGGCTCGGGTGGGACATTCACTCGTCGCGAGGAACCGCCAACGTCCTGGACGCCATTGCCGAAGTCGGCCCAGCCGCCGGCGAAGAAGGCCCTGCAGGACATCCACAACGAGGACCGCGAACACGCCGAGCGGGCGATCAAGCCTTCACCAGGCTGTATGTCGCCAAGTTTCCCAAGGGCGTCGCGGAGATCACCGGCGACCAGAATGTGCTGCTGGAGTTCTACAACTACCCGGCGGAGCTCGTCGAGTCCGCCCAGTCCCGCTGGCGGGTCGTCAACGGCGCGTCACTTCGTCCCGCCTCGTCCGCGCCGACGCACGCTTCGAACGCGGCAACTGGTCGAGCGCCCGCAAGCCGCGGCGTAACGGACCTGCCGCCGGCCCGATCGTCAGTCGAAGGTCAGACGGCTTCCCCAGGCACGGCTCCATCCACCGCGCCAAACGGCCAGTCCGGAGTAGGTGAACGTGCAGCCGACACCGATGCCCCAGTCGTCACCCTCGTACCGGACAGCAGGGTCAGCCAGGGCGGAGCGAAGACGGTCAAGCGGGATCACGGTGAAGGCATCACCCTGGGTGTCAGGGTGATGCTGGACCTCGATCCAGCGCTCGCGGACGAACGGGACCAACGGGGCGAGTTGCTGGTCAACCCAGGCAAGGCGCTCGGCGCCGCCCAGTCCGGCCGGCAGCTCTTCCCAGATACCGAACGGTCCGGTCAGCATGCCGCTTGCCTCGGCAGCGCAGACCAGGACTTCACGTTGGGCGATGCTCAGCTCGTCCCAGGTGGGAAGGCCACCGGTGTCCGCGCTCGGATACGCATCGTTGAGCCAGAGCTCGCGCACGGCTTCAGGGCATGAGAGGTCGAAACGACGGGGAGAACCGGGCTTCGAGAGCCAGTTGGCCGCCTCGGCGAGGACTTCCTGCCGTTCCGTGTCGGTCAGGACGGTGTCAGAGGAGACAGGGAAGGTGCCCTGCACTTCTTGAACGGTGATCAGGCCGCGTTCGGCGAGGTCCATAGCAACCGCGGCCAGCCCAGGAATCAGCTGCAGCTGTTCGGCCTCCGTGTAGCTACGTGAAGCCGGGGCACCCTCGGCATCTGCCCAGCGCAGAGCCATGCCGTAGTGCTGAACCGACCCGGCCAAGGAGTACTGGGACATGGCCCGACGCAGCAGCGTCTGTTCAGCGATAGTCAAAGCGTCCCAAGAGCGCATGATCGGTAATCATCCCACCCTGCTCGCTGCCATCCGCAAGTTTTGACATTGCTCTTCGCCTTTCCTTATCCGGCAGCTGCCGATGCTGGAGGGGCCGGGCGATGTGGAAGTGAGGGGTGGGGCCCGGCCTGTCCGACCGGGCCACCTGAGTACTTGTACGGATGGACACGGCGAAGAGCATCACCACACTGGAACCATGACTTCAAGGAGGGCTTTGCCCGCGTTAGCCACCGTGCGTGAGGCTGTGGCGCGCTATCTCGGCGTCCTTGCCGTCTTCGCGCTCTCGGCATGCTCGGCTGAGGATCGGGCCACACCGCCTCATGAGGTACGAGAACTGGCAGGAAGTCCACAGGCCCAGCAGTACCGAAAGAAGCTCGAAGACCAGCTCCGAGCCACCGTGAACGCGTACGCGAAAGACACGCCCCTGACTCTCAGCTTGCTCACGATCAACGACGTCTGCGCCGGAGGTAAGGCTCGGAAGCTGTTCTTCCAGGACGGTGACGATCGATACAAGATCCGCTGCGACATGAGGGCGACCGCGTACTTCGGGGCTGGCCCCCACCGTATAGGGGACGTCCTGGACGGAATCCTCGCGGGCTGCGACCGTGCCCAGAAGACCCCTGACCCGCTCGACACCATCCCCTTCCGCCACGGCCCTGACGGGCGCAGCTCTCTCGTCGACTACTACCGGGGGGTCGGCCCCAACCCCAACAGCCCCAGCACATTGGAACCTAGCTACCTGTACGCCGACAGGCAGCGCCTGACCTGGGACACCCTCCGTAGCAGTCGGAAGACCCTGGTCGCTGACACGGTATGCCGGGACGATGACCCGCCCGTCGTCCGCTGTCTGCGCGAGCCCGCAGGAAGAACGGTGGACGACATTCGCAAGCAGCACGGAATGGTATTCAAGTTGGAAATATCGAATATCGACTACTACATCGTTTCCAAAAAGGGAACAATCATTGTTCCGCGGTAGTAGATGTTGGCCCATCTGCTCTTCCGGGAATCCGGTTGACGTCTACCACGGGCGACTGTGTCGAACTATACGCCTCAAGTGGCGCTGAACCCGCCACTGTTTGGAGGGGCTTCGGGACGAGTAGAAGAATTAGTCCCTTCGTATGCCCCGCCCCGCCCCAAATCCTCAAGGAGGCCGCGGCCGCGATCCCCGAGATGGCGTTCGGGGAGGTCGGCGAGGCGATGCTCAGGCCCGCATAAACGACGCTGATGATGCGCCCCCAGCCTTCTCCGCACGGCAGTAGCGCTGGCGGATGGGTTGCCGCAGGTGCGCACGGATCGAGCGGGACGAATAGGCGTGCTCCGCGATAACGGAGGCGGGACGTCCCGGGGCCGGTGCGAGGCACGCGGAGGTGTGCCATGACGGGGGCGAAGAAGGCCTGGGTTGCGGGTACCTGAGGATCAGGTACCTGGTGCCGGGTGCCGTCGCTCGCCCAGCGTCGGTGGCGGTTGTACGCGGTCTGCCAGGGCCCGCAGCCGCAGGGCAGGGTCCTGCCGGGGGGATCACTGCGAGCGCAACCGGTCCAGTGCCGAGCGGCTCTCGTCGTCCGCGGCGCGGTAGATCACCAGTCGCTGGTCTGCATCTTGGATCGGCATGAGCACTTCGAAATATACGGAGATCATGCCGACGACGGGATGCCGCAACACCTTCAGCCCGCGGCCGTTCACCTTGACATCCCGCTCGGCCCAGAGTCGCGCGAATTCGGCGTCACGGGCGATGAACTCCTCGATACGGGCGGCCAGTTGCAGGTCTTCCGGGTGGGCGGCCCATGCGGCGCGAAGGTGCGCGATTCCCTCCCGTACGACGCGTTCGCGGTCGACGTAGACGTCACGCATACCCGGGTGCATCAGGCACAGCCACATCGCATTGCGCTGCGACGGCGGCAACGTGTCGAAATCGAGGAGCAGCCTCGCTATTTCGTCGTTCCAGGCCACGATGTCGTAGCGGTGGTTCATCACCATGGCGGGCAGCGGCGACAAGTCAGCTACCAGAGCGGCGAGTTGAGGCGACGCCTCGACAGCGGCATCGCCCGCGTGGCGGGGGCGTCGCTGGGCCAGGTCGAAGAGGTAGGTGCGTTCGTCGGGGGCCAGGCGCAGCGCATGAGCCAGCGCTTCCACCACGTTCGAGGAGGGCCGCAGTCCCCGGCCCTGTTCGAGTCGCACGATGTAGTCGATGCTGACTCCGGCCAGTTCGGCGACTTCTTCGCGGCGCAGTCCCGGGGTACGGCGGGACCGCGCGCGCAGAGGCAGGCCGACGTCCCGCGGGGCCAGGCGTTCGCGCCGGGTCCGCAGGAACACGGCCAGTTCGTGTGTGGTGTCCACGGTGCGGGTCATCGCGTCCGATGCTAACGCCAGGGTGGGACTGGCTTTCCCAGGAAGACCTCTCCCTTACCCCGGGTCCGCGACGGCGACAGGCTTGATTCCGGCAACGGATCACTAGCACAGGAGAAAACGATGTCGCTCACCCTGGACACCTACCGGTTGCTGGGCCGCTCCGGACTGCGGGTCTCCCCGCTGGCACTGGGAGCGGCCACCTTCGGTACCGAGTGGGGCTGGGGCGCCGAACCCGACGAGGCGCGCAAGCTGTTCGACCTGTACGTCGAGCGCGGTGGCAATTTCATCGACACCGCCAGCACCTACACCAACGGCAGCTCCGAGCGGCTGCTGGGCGAATTCACCCGGGGTAACCGCCAAAGCCTGGTGCTGGCGACGAAGTTCTCGACGCTGCGCCGTCCCGGCGATCCGAATTCCGGGGGCAATCACCGCAAGGCCATGTTCGCATCGGTGGAAGCCAGCTTGCGCCGCCTGAACACCGACTACCTCGACCTGCTCTACCTGCACGTGTGGGATGCCATGACGCCGGTCGAGGAGTTCCTGCGCGCCATGGACGACCTGGTCCGTCAGGGCAAGGTCCTGTATGCGGGGATCTGCAACGTCCCGGCCTGGCAGGTGTCGCGCATGCAGACGATCGCCGATCTGCGCGGCTGGTCACCGCTGGTCGCGCTCCAGACCGAGTACAACCTGGCCGAACGGAGCGGGGAGCGTGACCTGTTCCCGATGGCGCGCGAAATGGGGCTGGGCGTGGCCGCCTTCTCCCCTCTGGCCGGCGGACTGCTCACCGGCAAGTACACCAGGGCCGACCTGACCGCTCCGAAGCCGGATACCGATACGGACAGCACCCGCAAGGAGTTCAACCTCGCCAACGGCGCGCTCACCGAGCGCACCCTCGCCCTCGCGGACGTAGTGAAGGACATCGCAGCCGAGCAAGGGACGCCCCCCGGCCGTATCGCTCTGGCGTGGCCTTTGCAGAACCCGGACGTGACGGCACCGATCATCGGCGCCCGCACCCCCGCGCAGCTGGAGGACAACCTGGGCGCGCTGGAGATCGAATTCACCCCCGCCCAACTCGCCCGCCTCGAACGGGCCAGCGCGATCAGCCTCGGCTTCCCTCATGACTTCCTCGCCAGCGAACGGGGCCGGACAATGAACTCGGGCGACCTGATGATCGAGCCGCGCCGCTGAGGTTTGAGCGTGAAGTCCGCTGCGTACGGCCGCATTCTCAAGCAGGGGTGCAGCCTACCCCTACGCACGGACAAGCCCGCCAACCGCTACCGCGCTGCCCGCCACTTGGCCGTTTTGTTGACACGACTAGGAAGGATCCATGGGACACCCCGCGGCCCGCCCACCAACGAAGTTGGCCAGGCTGGGGGCCGGCTCCGCGCGACATAGCCGGACTCTTCGTCTACTCGGGCACGCTCGTGAGAAACGTACGGATCTCGGCGGCCAGAGCCACTTGGAGCTCACCAGGGTGCACAGGCGGGCGAGAACATGCAGGCGGAATCGCCGCCTCCCATTACGCACCCGGCGTCAAGCCAGCGTGCAGCGCTTGGCCGCGCGGTACTCCTCGTAGCGCGCGACGTTGGACGGCCCCAGTTGCTGAAGGCGGCCACGCGGGCCGATGCCTGGGCCGTGGACGCCACGATCATCAGCACCCTCAGGGCCCCGTCTCGGCCCGGCCGGAGCCCGCTGGTTGCCGGTGACCTCAACTCAAGCGCGCCTGAACGGAGTTCACCGAGCCCCAAGTCCACGGAGAGTGATCGTCACCTGACCGGATGTCAGTGGCGGCTGCTTTCATGGGGCGTAGGTGGCGAGGAGTTGGGCGCTTCGGTCTGAAGCCGTAAAGGGAGGAGAGGTCTGTGCGGACTACATGGGTGAGGCGGTACGTGAGGGCTGACGGCACCGCTGTTCGAGGGCACATACGTCGATTACCGGAGCTCGGCGGGACGGCGGGCGGTGGTCTGTTGCTGCTCGTGGCCAACTTTCTCCAGACTTTGATGTGTCTCATGAGACACACGGTCACTGAGATCGTTCCATCCTGATTCCGCAGGTCACAGGGCTGGTGTGGGTCGGGAGTGATGGGCTCGCACCGGTCAGGAGCGTGATCGTTGCGGGGAGATCATCGGTCACCTCTGGACTTCGGCGTTGGCGAGGACGAGGAGGGCTTGCAGGAGGATTTGAGTGCAGTCCAGGAGCAAGCGGCCTGGGAGCGGAGTCGGAGTTGGCGGTGGCGTGAGCGCTTTGCCTCCCCCCTTGATCACACCGATGTGGCCAGGTGCATGATGTGTCTGGACATAGGGGGGACGCATGACGCAGACCACGCCGCCGAGATGGGGGCTGACATCGCCGGGGGCTCCTGGGAATCCGGGTGTGCCGCCGCAGGGGTTCATGCCCGTGCGGCCCCCGGACGGCGGGAACGGTGCGGTGTTCACTGTCGGGGCTGTGGCGATCGGGGCTGAGGCCGTGATCGCCGCGCTGGTCGCCGTCCTAATCCTCTTGCAGTCCGAGTCCCACGGAGGCGAAGGCGGCATCGGATGGCTGTTCGGCACCATATTCGCGCTCGTGCTGCTGGCAGTCATGTCGGTGATCGCGGGGCTGGCCGGTTCGGCGATGGCGGTGCTTCCCCTCGTCCTCCTCGGGCGTGCGGTGGCTCGCCGTACGGGTCGGCGTGACAGCTGGCAGCTCACCCTGGCCACTGTGGCGGTCGTTGCCGTCGCCCTGGCGCTGCTCATCGGCTCCTGCATGCTCCTGGTCGGCTTCGGCGGCCTGCTCGTTTATCCCGTCCTTGCCCTCAGTCTCGTCGTCGGGCTGGTACCCGCGACCCTGTGCGCCCGGGCGGCGGGGAATCCCGGAAAGCCCGGGGCCCGATGGCGGGTGCTCGGGGGCGTGGCGCTGGGCGGTCTGGGGCTGCTCGCGGTGATGCTTGCGGTCGGGGTCGCGGCGTACAGCTCGGGGATCCTCAAGATCTACGAACCGCCCCGGCTCACTGAAGCCGACATGGTCGGTACCTGGACGGACGGCGGCGGCGGAAGCCTCCGCTTCGAGGCGGACGGCACGGTGACGGCGAAGGGCGTCATCAAGTACGAGGCCACAGGTGAGCAGTCCGGTGCCTCCAACTGCACCGGGAAATGGCAGCTGACCGAGAACGAGGGCGACCGGCCGTTCGAGCTCAGCATCGCGGACTGCGAGAGCCTGTCCTTCGGCTGGGACATCGGCGGTACGGAGGAACACCCGACGGTCTTCACCTGGATCGGCAAGCCGGATTCGGGTGAGCGGTACATCCTTACGCGGCAGCGGTAAGCCATCCGGTGCTGAGGTCTCGGGCCCGGCCCGGACGGTCCAGCGAGATCACGGGCGCCCGCCACGACAAGATCACCGCCCATCTCCGCGAAGACGGCCTCGGTTCCCTGGCCGACCTCAGCTTCATCGGCGTGGACGACCAACCAGAGACCGACCCGGTGATCATCACCGGCCGCAAGGCCACCAAGAACCACAAACTCACCTACGCGGAGAAGGAAGCGAACCGCCTGCTCACCCGTGAACGCGCGGCCGTCGAGCACGGCTTCGCCAACCTCAAGTCCTGGCGCATCCTCACCAAAGTCCGCATGAACTCCCGCCAACGCGACCGCCTTCCTGGTCCTCGCCAACACCGAAGTCCAGAGGTGACCGATGATCTCCCCGCAACGATCACGCTTCTGACCGGTGCGAGCCCGTCACTCCCGGCCCACACCATCCCTGTGACCTGCGGAATCAGGATGGAACGATCTCACTCACTCGTAGCGTGTCCGCGGCTCAGCGGGATGGGGATCACCGTGGCTGAACGGCCGATGGCGTGCTCACGCAACGATGCATTCTCCGCGAGAAGCGTCATGATGACGGTGGCCGCGGCGTCGACCTGGTCCTGGAGGGTGTGACACTCCTCGCGGCTCTTGCGCAGTTTTCTGCACAGTTCGGCGAGCTCCGATGTGTGCTGGTGCCGCAGGGTGCCAGCCGGACTGCTGGCGATGCGGCCGTCCCACTCGGTGAGGATCTCGGTCGCCCGGTTCATGGTGGCCCGGCTGACGCCGGCCTCGCGGCAGAGGTTGTTCTTCGTGAGTTTGCCGTCGGTGCGCTCAGGTTGGCCGGAGAGGAGCCGCTCCATGGCATCCCGCAGGGCCTGCTGGGTCTTGGCGGAAGTCATTGTCCGGCCTTCTTGAGCATCAGGTTGACCTCGCCCAGCTGGGTGTCGAGCAGAACCCGGCGGTTGGTGGGGAGCTTGGGATCGGCTCGCAGCCGGTTCAGGGAGGTGCGTTCGGCCGTCCAGATCGGTAGGTGTTCCGGCCCGATGATGCTGTTGGCGCATCGGGAGGGCTGGCAGCGGTCGAGAAGAGGGCCACGGTGTCCCTCGGGAACGACAGCTTCTTCGAGGCATTTGGCCCCGATAGGGTCGTCGTTCATGGTGCAGTGGTTGAGCTTGCCGAAGCGGACCGAGAACCGGGTGCGCCGGAGCAGATCGTGTTCGACCCGGATGTCGCCGCGCTGGGCTTTGCCCGTGGCCCGCAGGTCGGCGGCCTTCTCGCGCACGGCGGCGAAGGCCTCGCGCATGCGGTCGGCACCGGGGCCGAAACCGATGGTCTCGCCGCGGCTGTCGGCCGCGAAAAGTTCCTTGACGCGCTGGAACTTCCGCTCAGCGACGGCGTTGTCGAGATGGCGGGCCCAGGAGGAGGCGGGCTCCATGTAGCCGCCGGTCGTCCTGTTGGCCAAGGCCCGGGTAATGGCGTGCTTGAGCTGCATGCCGACCGCGATCTCCGAGCCGGGGAAGTCCCGGGTGAGCATCGCCATGGTCCTGCGGAACATGTGCGGCGTGATGTGCTGCGACGGAATCTCGTCCAGGCCGGTGGTGTTTCGGTGCCGGTTCACGTGGTCAACGAAGTCCTGGATCACGTCCTTGCTGCTGAACAACGTTTCCGGGTCACGGCCGGGGACGGACGCGAACGCCAACTCGGGATGCTGGGAGAGCCGTTCGGCGAGCTCGATGGCCCGGGTGACCGGTTCGATGATCCACCAGTGCTTGACTGGCAGGCCGGCATCGAGCTTGGCCTTCGTCGACTTCACGGCCGGTGTGCTGAAGTGCTCGACGACGGAGCCCTTGGTGATCTCCCGGACCTCGGAGTCCCGCATCATCGAAAGGGCTCCCACGAAGATGTAGCAGGCATTGCGCAGGGCCGTGGCCTCGCGCCAGAGCTGCTTGGGCAGCAGCGCGTCGTGCCAGGGACCACGGCTTCCGTCAGGGCGGTCGACCTCCAACAGGTCCGGCAGCAGTCCGTACTGGACGCGGCCGGCCACGACGAGCTGCTCGACGGCGGCCCGGCGTGCGCGGCCGGTGCTGCTGGCGGTGGAGAACAGGTTCCTGCGGTCTGCGTCGAGACCGACCGTCCGGGCCAGCAGGTCCCAGTGGACCGGGCCGTCCCGTCCGGTCTGGGTACTGGGCGGCCGGGCCGGAATGCGGCTTGCCGGGTCGGCGAGCGGGTGCATCTGTGTGTCCGGGCCGGCGCCGGGCTCGTGGGTGACGAGCGCCTGGCCACACTCGAGACCGAATGCGCACGGCTGACGGCGCTCGGCGCGAAACACGTGCTGACGCAGCGCGCCGATGGCGTCAACGAGTCGTGCATCACGATGCAGGACATCGAGGGCAACGAGTTCTGCCTCGCCTGATTCTTCCGCGAGTCCGCGAGTCCGCGAGTCCGCGAGTCCGCGAGTCCGCGAGTCCGCGAGTCCGCGAGTCCGCGAGTCCGCGAGACCGGGAGACCGGGAGACCGGGAGACCGGGAGACCCTGAGGCTGCGAGACCCGCCCCCGAGACCGCGAGGTGGGAGCCTGCCACCCAACCCCGCCCTTGGGGCACGGCCTGCGGACAGCCCCAGCCCGCGGGGAATTTCCCCCTGGGGGTTCACTGCACAACCGCCCAGAAGCGCAGCCCCCCAGGGGCGCGGGGAACTGCGCGACCGGCCACGCACGGTCCACCGTCTCCCGTGGTCATTTCAGGTCCCGTATGCGGCGGGAGTCATCCCGGCTTCGGGCGAGGGCGTGCAGGAGGCGGGCAACGTCGTGCATCACGCAGCGCACACACAGCCGCCTCGCGGGCGGCAGTCGCGCAGGCCCTTCCCCGGCAGCGGGCGGCCGTCCACCAGACCAGGCGGGTGCCCGTGTCGATGACCACCTGGTGGTTCGTCGAGCGACGACAGGTCTTCGACGGCTCTTCGACTGCTCGGCGCCTGATGGCCGCGGATGGGTACCAGTGTCCCGTCCACGACCATCACCGCGTCCTTGTCGGGTCGCCCACGCGGGCCAAGCGCGAGCCTGGAACACGGGGTGACGGACCACGGATCACGCCGAACAGTGCGGCGGAAGCTAGGACAACACCTCCTCCGTAACCCGGCGAAGCGACTGCCAAGGCGCTGAGGGTCAGTCCTTGATCTTGTACTTGCAGGGCTCGGGCGACTTGCCGCCCTGGTTGTCAGCGACCTGCTTGCCGTCGACCTTGATCGTGCAGGGAGCGGCCTTGAGCATCCCGTCCTGACCCTTGATCGAGCCGGGCACCACCGACACGGTTACGCCTATTTTGAGCTCGGCGCCCTCCAACTGCATGGACTCCGTCTTCGTCCAGGGCAGCGTCACCTGCTCGAAGTGGTTTGTGTTTCCGATCCACATGACCTGGGCCGCACCCGAACCGCCCACCTCGAACACCACCTGGTGGGGGACGCCCTTCTTCCCCGAGGCCGAGCCCTTCGCGCCACCGGCCGCCGAGGCGCTCGGCGAGGACGCGGTCGCCTTGGCCGGGTCGGCTTCCTTCTTCTCGCTGCCACACCCGGTCAGTAGCGCGGCGGCCGCGAGCAGGCTGAGGGCGGAGGCTGCTGTCTTGCGCATGTGTCTGAATCCCCGTTGCTGAAATGATCGATACCAATGCAGTAGGAAACCGTAGATCATGGCGCAGCTCGGTAGTACGCCGCCCGTCGGGGATCCAGTGATGCGTGCCAGCACATCGCAGAGACACCCGTGTGCTTGGCGGGGGTCTGGGGACTTGGCCGGTCCCGGGCGCGGGCCTCCGCATCGAGGCGGTAGCCGCTCGACGCACCGCGCACACCAGAAGGTGGCGTCAGCACGAGGCCCTTGTTCTTGAATGGGTGCTCATGTATTTTCATGTCATGCCCCGACCGCGAGAGTTCGAGCCCGACGCCGTACTGGACCAAGCCATGCAACGGTTCTGGCGGCAGGGCTATCGGGCCACCTCCATCGAGGACCTCGTGCGTGCGACCGGAGTGAAGCCCGGGAGTCTCTATGGAGCCTTCCCTGGCGGAAAGCGCACGCTGTTCATGAAGTCACTGGAGCGCTATTCCAAGTTGGTCGTTCCGCAGAAGCTGGGCGAGTTGGCGGCGCCCGGCGCCTCGCTGGCGGCCCTGCGTGGTTACTTCGACGGGCTGGTGAGCGACCTGCTCAGCCCCGAAGGGCGTCAGGGGTGCCTGCTGGTGAACACCGCGATCGAGAACGCGGCCGAGGATGACGAGGCCGCCGCCGTCGTGCGGGGGCATCTGGCCCGCCTGGAACAGTGCATGGCCACTGCGCTTCGCAACGCTCGCGACACCGGGGAGGTCCGCGCTTCGGTGGACCCGATCGGCAACGCCAAGCTCTTGGTCGCGACGTGTCAGGGGTTGATGGTCGTGGGGAAGGCCAACCCCGACGAGACGGTACTGCGTGCCATCGTCGACACCGCCTTCGCCGTCCTGGCCTGACCGCTTCGCCTGATCGCTTCGGCCGATCGTTTTGACTGCTCGTTTCGACCGACTGCCTGGCTTGACTGCTTTGTTTGACTTCTTCGAGTGGTTGATACGCGGCCTGACTGATTCCGCCGACCGCTCCGCCTGACCGCTTCGCCTCCGGCTGCCGCACGACATGCCGGTGGCTCTTTTTTCGGCCCAGTATTTGAACACCTATTCAAGAATGGACCCTGCATCCATGAAGGCCATAGTCATCTCCGCCTACGGTGCCCCCGAGGCACTCCGGATCACCGAGCTGCCCGACCCCGTACCGGCACCCGGAGAGGTGCTGATTCGGGTCAAGGCCTTCGGGCTCAACCACGCCGAGGCGTACATGCGCGCGGGCGCCTGGGGCGAGGTCGCGGCCGTCACAGGGATCGAGTGCGCCGGTGTGGTCGAAGCCGACCCGTCGGGCCAACTCGTCCCCGGGACAAGGGTCGTGGCGATCCTCGGGGGTATGGGGCGTACCCGAAACGGTAGCTACGCCGAGCTGGTCACCGTACCGGCCACGAATGTGGTGACGGTGAACTCGTCACTGGGATGGCCCGAGTTGGCGGCCGTGCCCGAGGTCTACGCCACCGCGTGGAGCGGCTTGTTCGGCAACCTCGCCCTGCGGCGCGGAGAGCGGGTGCTGGTTCGCGGAGCGACATCTTCCCTCGGTCAGGCGGCCGTCAACCTCGCTGTCGACCACGGCGCGAACGTACTCGCGACCACCCGCAACCCTGCGCACGCCCCGCTCCTCAAGGAACTCGGCGTCGAGGACGTCCTCATCGACGACGGCGATCTGGCTGCCCAGGTATCCAGCGGCAACCTCACCATCGACGCGGTGTTCGACCTCGTCGGAAACAGCGTCCTGCGCGACTCCCTGGCCACGGTCCGCCCCCGCGGTCGGGTCTGCCAACTCGGCTTCCTCGGCGGCTTCGAACCGGTACCGGACTTCAACCCGATCGCGGACCTCCCCACCGGTGTACAACTCAGCTTCTTCGGAAGCGCCTTCGTCCTGGGGAGCCCCGAGTTCCCGCTCGCCGACATTCCCTTGGACGCGATCTACGCCAAGGTCGAGTCGGGAGCTCTGTCGGCCCGGCCGGCCCGAGTCTTCCACTTCCACGAGATCGTCGAGGCCCACAGGGTCATGGAGGCCGGTGAGGCGCTGGGCAAGATGGCGGTGATCGTCGACTGAGGTGCGCTGGAGGTGTGGTTCCTACCGCCTCCCGCCCCGGCCGCCATGAACCGAGCGCCAACTGGGCGTATGTGAAAGGGTGTTCGCGCCGACCGGGGTGGGATGGTGACGCGGCGTCATACAACGCGTCGCATCAGCAAGATGTGGTCAATCACCTCTGCCCTCTGGCCGCTTGGGCCGGTGGCGATGCGGTGGGAGGGCTCGGCTCGTTCGATCGTCCACGTCGACGGGTCGGCGTCAATGCCCGCCGCGACTTCGCGAGGGGTCGGGAAGTGCGCATCGGGGTCCTGGTTCCATGACCAGGGAGCCGTCGAGCCGTGGTCTACGACCAGCAACCGGCCACCCGGGCGCAGCGCTTGAGCAGCTCTGCGCAGGACGGACGACCGGTCCAGATCGAAGGGCGTGTGCAGATAGTGGGCGTTGATCAGGTCGAACCCGCTCTCGGGGAAGGACTCGTGCAGGTCGTGCTGCTCTCCGGTCACGCGGTCGTCCAGGCCGCCCGCGCGGGCCAGTTCGGTGAGGCGTGCGACCGCCTCGGACGAGATGTCGACGGCGGTGACCTGCCAGCCCCGGCGGGCGAGCCACAGGGCGTCACCCCCGTTGCCGCAGCCCAGGTCGAGGGCGCGGCCGGACGGCAGGGCCGTGACGATCTGGGTCAGGCGGACGTTCGGCCGGGGATCGGTGGCCACCGGCCTCGCCGTGTAGACGTCTTGCCAGTACGTGGCCGCGTCGATCGGACCGGTCGCGTCGATTGGGTCGGCCGCGCCAACCGCGTCGGAGGCGCTCATGGAGGGCTCCTTGTGTAGGGGTGCGTCCAGTGTTGGACGGCGCCCGCGACATGGCACGAAAAATTGCTGTTCTGGCAAGGTGGGTCTGTGGACCGTGGAACGGAAGACGTGCTCGGCGCGGTGGGGCCCCGGCTGCGTGCGCTGCGGCGCCAACGCGGTGTGACTCTCGCCGACATCGCCGCGACGACCGGGATCTCCGAGAGCACCCTGTCCCGGCTCGAGAGCGGGCAGCGCAAGGCGACTCTGGAGCTGTTGCTGCCGTTGGCGCGCGCCTACGACGTGCCGCTGTACGATCTCGTCGGCGCCCCGCGCACGGGCGACCCACGGATTCACCTGAAGCCGGTCCAGCGGTTCGGGATGACCTTCGTGCCGCTGTCCCGGCAGCCCGGCGGCGTGCACGCGTTCAAGATGATCATCCCAGCTCGCCCCGAACCGCTGGAACCGACCCCGCAGACGCACGAGGGCTTCGAGTGGCTGTACGTGCTCAGCGGACACCTGCGACTGGTCCTCGGCGAGCGCGACCTGACCCTCCCGCCGGGCGAGGCCGCCGAGTTCGACACGTCCGTACCGCACTGGCTGGGCAGCTACGACGGTGGCGCGGTGGAGCTTCTTGTCCTCTTCGGCATGCAGGGCGTGCGGGCACATGTGGGTGGTGACGCTGTTACGTCGCCTCGCGGTGGGCGTCCGCGATAGTTCAGGGGGCGGGCGCTGGTCGATGAGGGCGTGAATGAGGGATTGAATGAAGGAGAGGGGGAGGGCCTGGCCTCCGTGCCATGACACGCACTCCACTGGGGCACGCCTGAATGAGTCAACTCCCTTATTCAGCAACGGTTCTGACAGGGCATCCCATCAGTCGAGCCGACTCGCCTGATCCGTCTCGGGCCACGTGATTCTCCTCATGCGGTGGAACCCCACCACGAGCACGGCCAGGGCGGCGGCGCAACCGCCCAGGGGCATGAGCGTGGACGGGGAGGCGTGGTCGATCACCATCCCGCCCACCAGTGCACCGATGGAGAACGTGGCCTGGAACGACGCCGTGAACACGACGGATGAGGCCTCCGGGGAGGCGGGGGCGGCCTTCGCGAACCACGTCTGCGAGCAGACCGGAACCGCACCGTACGCGATGCCCCAGACCATCAGCAGAACCATCGCGCCCCAGTCCCAGCGGCCCAGCACCGGCATCGAGAGGGTGGCGCCGGCGAGCATGGAGGCCGCGGCGGCGAAGGTGCCTCGTGGGTATCGGGCCACGGTAGCTCCGCCGAGGAAGTTGCCTACGATGCCCGCGATTCCGTACACCAGCAGGTAGAGCGTGATGAGCGCTGGACTCACGTGGGTCACCTGCTGGAGGAACGGAGTGACATAGGTGTAGGTGCCGAAGTGGGCCAGGACGATGAGGAATGTCAGCGTCAGGGCGAACCCGGTGTTGACGTTGCGGAGCATGGTGTTGAGCACCCGCAGCCGGGTGGCTCGCTCGGGCGGGAGTGCGGGGAGCGCCAGAACGAGCAGAACAAACACGCTGAGGGCGAAGACGCCCATGACGAGGAACGTGGTCCGCCAGCTCGCGAGGCTTCCGATGAAGGTGCCGAGTGGGACGCCGAGTACCGAGCCGAGCGGCACCGCCGAGAAGATCACCGAGGTGGCGCGCCCCACCTGTCTAGATGGTACGAGCCGCCCCGCCAGCCCCGCACCGATCGACCAGAACCCGCCGATGGTGATGCCGACCAGCACCCGTGAGACCAGCATCATCCAGTAGCTGGATGCGGCTGCGGCCAGGAAGTTGGCCAGGGCGAGGAGCAGGACGAACGCACCGAGCATCGCCCGGCGGTCGATACGCCCGGTGGCCACGGTCACCACGGGCGCGGAGATCGAGGCGAGAAAGCCGGGCATCGTCATCATCAGGCCGGCCATCCCGTCCGAGATGGTGAAACTCTGCCCGATCGACGTCAGCAAGCCGATGGGCAGGATCTCGGTGGTGACGATCGCGAATATCCCCATCATCACCGAAAGCACGGCCAACCAGGAGAGCAGGGTGGACCGGAGAGCCGGTGGGGTTGAGGGCTCGGCGGAGGCGGTGGTCGCGGAAGGCATGAATTCCCCACTGATGGAGGTCACTTGAGGGTGTGGACATCAGTCCAGCAGGATTGGCAGACGGCTTCCGGCAGATTCTCGACACCACCGCCGAGGACGCGAGATGCCGCCGCAGGTTGGCGTCAGGAGTACGGGGGCGGCAGGCAAACTGTGGGGGCGGGCGGGCCGTGAGTGAGGCGTGGGTGGCCGTGCGGGTGACCAGCGGTATCGCGCGGCGTCGCAGTCCGTCTCCGGGTCACCGGGCGCCGGAACGGCTTGGCGTGCACCGGCTGGGCTTTCGATCGCCACCTCCGGTTCGACAAACTGGAGCGACTGCTCAAGAAGCGCGGTGTAGCTCTGGAAGACGCCCCGGACGTGAATGCTCCGACCTTCACTCGGTACTGGCAGCCTGTTTCACAGGTGGCCGTCACGGCGTTTCGGGCTCATGAGGAATGGCGACAGCGTCGGCGCGGGGATGACCGTGTGGGAGATGTGTACGGCATCCATTCATCGATGAGTGCCGAGGGGGTGGCGCGGGACAGGGAGCGCTATGGCGGTGCGAAGGGGCAGACGCGGTCCAGCAGGTTCTCATCGGAGTCGTAGCCGCATCGCGGCGAGGGTGATGGCGCCATGCCGGACGGTGCCACGCCGTTGACGTGGGCACGTCGCTGACGTGGGCACGTCCCTCACCTGTCGGTCCGGGCCGTACCGCAATATCCTGTCGACATGGCCAGTGACGAGTATGTCCGTCCCGTTTGCGGACACCTCGCCGAGCAGGTCGTGCGCTGGCGCAAGCGCCCGGGCGTGTTCGTGCCCCGGTGGCGTCCCGGCCCGGGCAAGAACCCCGAGTGGCCAGGCGTACGAAGCGGAAGAGGCCGAGTCGGAGCCCGTCCTCACGACGGAGAGGGGACCGGCGCCTGACAGGGCCGAGCAGCGGGACTTCTGACGCTTTTCCCGCGACTCTGAAGAAACTTTCACGAGCGTGTAGAGAAACGGGAGCCGGCTCCGACGTTCCCTGTGAGAGCCGCCCACCACGGGTGGCCCGAGCCGAAGGAGCTCACTCATGAAGTACCTGGTGATGGTGCAGGGCACGCAGGCGGACTACGACGCACAGGCGGGCAAGCCGGCCGCCGGTCTCCCGGCCTGGAGCGACAAGGACATGCAGGCGATGTTCCAGCACATGGGGGCGATCAACAACGACCTTGCCGAGACAGGTGAGTTCATCGATGCCCAGGGGTTGGCCGAGCCTGCCAGGACCCGTCTCGTCAGCGCGGGCGCGGACGGCAAGCCCGTGATCACCGACGGGCCGTACGGTGAGACCAAGGAAGTGATTGCCGGCTACTGGCTCCTGGAGTGCGAGAGCCTGGAGCGGGTCACGGAGATCGCCGCACGGGTCACCCAGTGCCCCGTTCCCGAGGGCGCGAACACGTACCCCGTTGTCATCCGGCCGCTCGGCGACGTGTGAGCAGGGGAGACGTGTGAGACGTACGAGCGAGGTCGAGGACCTGCTGCGCCTGCACGCGCCGCAAGTCCTGGGAGCGCTCGTACGCCGGTACGGGCACTTCGACGCCGCCGAGGACGCCGTACAGGAGGCAATGCTGGCAGCAGCCGGGCAGTGGCCCGAGTCGGGGGTCCCGGACAATCCGAGGGGCTGGCTGATCAGGGTCGCCTCGCGGCGGCTCATGGACGCGCTGCGCAGTGATCAGGCGCGGCGGCTGCGCGAGGAGAAGGCGGCGGCGCTCACACCGCGCGACGCCTTCACCACGCCGCCGCCCGGGGCCGATCGTGCGCCCTCCGAGGACGACACGTTGACCCTGCTCTTCCTCTGCTGCCACCCGGATCTGGCACCGGCCGCCCAGATCGCGCTGACGCTGCGGGCCGTCGGCGGACTGACGACGGCCGAGATCGCCCGCGCGCATCTGATACCCGAAGCGACGATGGCCCAGCGGATCAGCCGGGCCAAGCAACGGGTGAAGGGCATGCGCTTCAGCCGCCCCGATCACTGGGAGGAGCGGCTGCCCGCCGTCCTCCACACGCTCTACCTGATCTTCAACGAGGGCTACACGGCCACCTCCGGAGCCTCCCTCCAGCGGGCCGAACTCGCGGGCGAGGCCATCCGGCTGGCCCGTACGGTGCACCGCCTGCTGCCCGGTGACTGTGAGGTCACCGGGCTGCTCGCCCTGATGCTCCTCACGGACGCCCGCCGCGCCGCGCGGACCGGGGCGGGCGGCGAGCCGATCCCGCTCGACGAGCAGGACCGCGGGCTGTGGGACAAGGCGGCGATCGAGGAGGGCGTGGACCTGGTGACCTGGGCTCTGTCTCAACGTCGGCCCGGCCCCTACCAGCTGAGGGCCGCGATCGCCGCCGTCCACGACGAGGCGGACTCGCCCGACAGCACCGACTGGGTCGAGATCCTCGGCCTCTACGACGTCCTCGTCCACCTTGTCCCCAGCCCTGTCGAACGCCTCAACCGTGCCGTGGCCATCGCCATGGTTCACGGGCCGAAGGCCGGCCTGGCCGAACTGGACGTTCTCGCGCCGGAGTTGACCACCGGTCACCGCCTGGACTCGGTCCGCGCCCACCTCCTGGAACGCGCCGACGACCCCGAAGCCGCCCGAGCCGCCTACGAATCAGCCGCCGCCAAGACCCTGAGCCTCCCCGAACAGCGCTACCTCCGGGCCCGTGCGGCCCGCCTCCGCGACCTCACCTGACGTGTTCCGGAGCTCCACGGCGCCGGGAGCCCCGCGCCGGTAGCTCGGCGCGTGTGCGGGGTGGCTCTGCGGCCGGCCACCCCAACTACCGTCGCAATCAGGGAAGATGGAACAGTGACAGGTGAAGTGGGCGAGATCGTTCTCAGCAAGCAGGACCTTCGTGAGGTCACCGGGTTCGCGGCAGCGTGTGCAGAGTCGGTACTCGAGGTATTCGAGGGTGATCAGCCGGGTGACTTGCGGCCTCGGGACGCTGTCAGGGCCGCGTGGGAGTTCGCCGGGGGCGGTGAACGCGGAAAGTCGCTGCGGGACACCGCGTCGGCGGCCCTCAAGGCGGCCAAGAGCGCGGACACCGCGGCCGCGCGTGAGGCGGCGTGGGCAGCGATGTCGGCGGCAGGCGCGGCCTACCTCCACCCCCTGGCCAAAGCCACCCAGGTCAAGCACATTCTGGGCGCGGGCGCCTACGCGGCCCGAGCAGCCGAACTCGTCGCCGACGATGACCGGGGTGTGGGTGCTGAGCACCTTGCGCAGACGCTGCGTCGTGCGACGCCCGTCGTCGTTGACGTGCTCAAACGCTTTCCTGCGGCGCCTGGCGGTGGCGGACGGGTCGGTGAGCTGATCCGCGAGCTGGACGCCGACCTTCGGTCGCTCACCTTCGCCGAATGACGTCCGGCCTTCAAGCGGCATGACGTCTGGCGTTCGGGGGGCGCGGGGTGATGTCAGTGCTCACGGCCGCGCTCGGGGTCGAGGTCGCGCTCGGGGTCGAGGTCGCGCTCGGGGTCGAGGCCGAGCGCGAGGACGAGGCCGAGGTTGGTCAGGATGAGCAGGGGGGCGGGTGGCGCTGAGGTAGGCGACGGTCACGCATGGTCGCGTACGTCTCGGATCGCGCAGTGACGGCATACACGATTCCGAGGGGCGCCTGGCTCTCCGGGGGTCGCTTGGCTCCAGGACTGTCCGCCTCGCGTCCTGGAAGGGAGGGCCGGTGCACGGACCTGGCCGCGCCCTCGACGGGACCGAGCCCCTCGGCAGGACCGAGCCCCCCGGCAGGACCGAGCTCGCGCCGGGGCCGGGGTCACGTCGGGAGCGGGCCCACGACGGGACCGGGCCCCGGACGGACTGCGCCCCGAACGATCCGTGCGGCGGCGCGGCGTCAGCTCTGCGGGGTGTCGTCGTCCGTCCGTCCGGCGTTCTCAGCCGCGCCCGCCTTCTCCTTCATCTTGCGCACGAGCTCAGCCTTCTGGTCCGCGGCGCCCTGGCGGTCGAGGTTGCGGTGCGGGCCGTTGTTCTGCCGTTCGGCGCGGGACAGCCTCTTGCGCTGGCCGCCACCCATGCCCACGGGGTTGTTGATGTTCTTGCTCACGGTCATGGGTGCTCCGGTAATGAAGTGAAGTGATCTGCGGATTCAGCGGTGAGGGACGGGCGGGGCCGCGTCCTGGGACGTCAGCGGGGGCCCGTCAGGCTCTCACTCGTAAATCGACGTCTGGAGGAACATGACAAAGACGTTACCTGGTCCCGTCGGCCCTGCACACCAAGGCCTTCGGTGCCCCAATGCCGGGTCGGCCTTGCGCGGGCGCCCCGATGCGGGGCCAGTCTTGCGAGGGCGCCCGGAACGGCAGATTCCCGGCACTGATCCGAGCACCGCCACCCTCTGTCGCTGACCGCGCCGGTATGCACGGCGCTATTTCGCGGCGGTGGCGCGGTCCATGGGGTGGGAAGAGCCGCACTGCGCGCACGTACTCACTCGCTCGGTCACGCCGAGCGCCCATTGGCCGAGAAGTGCTGGTAGTCCGGCGGGTCCCAGCGGCCACCCCATTGCCAGCCGGCCTCGCTCATGGCCTTGGTGATCGCGTCCCCTGGGTGGATCATGCCCTTGGCCTGCTGGGACCGGTCCAGGAAGGCGGCACCGGCCGCCGGAAACACCTCGTCGTTCACATCGACATACGGGTTCTCCAGGGTGTTGATGTCCACCGCGTCCCCGTAAGAGTGCTCCGAGACATGTGACGGATCGCCGGTGACGGCACGGCAGTTGAAGGCCGAGGTATTGTCGGCGGCCATGGCTGTCTCGTCGTTGCCGTCGAACTCGGCCATCACCCGCATCTGCCTGATGGGAAACTTCGCTTTCAGGGCCTGCCCGAAGACCTCGAGGAGTGGGGCCACCGCCCGCTCGCGCACGACGAGTTCGCCACGGTGGACCTGGTCGTCGAACCCCCAGTGGTTCATCTGCACGAGCCGGAGGTCGGAGGGCGCTACGGGACACCCGGGATGCCAGCTGAGGCCCAGCTTGGCCGCCGGGACAGCGGTAACGACCGCGTCGAGGACGGGACTCGACGGGCCGGCTACGGCGACGGGGCCGGGCAGGCCGCAAAGGGACAAGGCGCACACCACGAGCGTGGCGAAAGTACGGGTCCGGATCTTGCTCACCGGACAGGCATAGCGCGTCCCAGTCGCCCGAACACCCACGGCGTCGTGAATCC
The DNA here is from genome assembly GCF_025399895.1 of Streptomyces sp. ASQP_92. Classification (GTDB taxonomy): domain Bacteria; phylum Actinomycetota; class Actinomycetes; order Streptomycetales; family Streptomycetaceae; genus Streptomyces. Next base: position 184,397 of record NZ_JAODUA010000015.1, read on the forward strand.
GGAAGGCTTGTGTGAAAACTTCCCCCGGATGCAGTGATCCCTGTCTTGCCCGCCATGAATGAGGAACGGCCATGTCCGGGGGCGCCGCGTCCGGGGGCTCCGTATCCGGAGGCGCCGTGTCCGGAGGCTCCGTGCCGTATTCCGAGGGTCGTGAGCTGCCGGGAGGTACGGAGCGGAGTCTGCTGAAGCCATCTGCGGCTCCGACCCCGCGCGGGCCGGGCCCGCGTCTCCCGCGCCCCCTGTGCGCGCGGAGGCGACCTCCGCCGCCCCGCTGCTCGGCGCAGTTGCGTAGACGGTCTCGGTTGCAGCCTCATGGCAGAGCCCTCCGAGCGCCTGTTTCGAAAGGACGGCGATCTGGGAGCATGGTGCGATGGATCATGTTCGGCAGATAGTCGGTTCTGGCTCGCCACTCGAGCCCCGCATCGGTTTTTCCCGGGCCATGACCTGTCGATGACCACGACCAGCCCTGTGGCCTCGTAGCGGACGCGGCGAGGTTGTCGTGCCCAGGGGCCCGCGGCGCGGCGGCGCGGAGGTCCCCGGGCGCGGCGCTACCGTCAGGACGATGACGGGAATCAATGCCGACCAGCGCTGGTCCGAGTCGATGCCGGCGGCCTATGAGCAGTACCTCGTGCCAGTGATCTTCCGGCCTTTCGCCGAGGACCTGACCGCGAGGGCGGCGTCTCTCCACCCTCGACGAATCCTCGAACTGGCCGCCGGCACAGGCGTGTTGACATCGCACCTGCTCGCGTCGGTGCCATCGGTCGAAGTGACGGCCACCGATTTGAACGACGCCATGGTCGCCCTGGGGACGACCCGGGCTCCGGGCGCGGTGTGGCGGCAGGCCGACGCGCAGCGGTTGCCGTTCCCGGACGGAGCTTTCGACCTGGTGGTCTGCCAGTTCGGGGTGATGTTCTTTCCGGACCGGGTTGCCGCCTTCACCGAGGTCCGGCGGGTACTGGCTCCGGGCGGCCGTTTCTTGTTCAACACGTGGGGTCCGCTCGCGAAACACACCTTCGAAGTCGCGCTGCAGGCAGGGCTGGAGAGGGCCTTCCCGGACGACCCGCCGCGGTTCTTCCCGACGGTTCCGCACGGCTACGCCGACCCAGCTGTCGTGACCGCCGATCTGGCGGCCGCCGGGTTCACCGTCGAGGAGGGCCAGGAGCTGACCCTTGAGGGCCGGGCCGCGTCGACCGCCGACCTTGCCACCGGGTACCTCACCGGGACACCGGTGCGCGCAGCTGTTGAAGAGCGGGGTGGCGGACCAGATGTTAGGGCGATCGTCGTCGAAGAGATGACGACCCGTCTGGGCCCGGGACCGGTTACCGCCCCGATGACGGCGTTCGTCTTCCGTGCTGCGGTCTGAACGCGGGACGCGCCCGCGCCGGGGACGGATGCAAGCCGACGTCGACGGCCGAGTGGCACGCGCCTCTCCTTGCACCTGCCGTCAGGATGGGAGCAGTCGGCGCCCCCACTTGGTCTGGTCATGATCGTCATGGGGCTGCTGAGCCATGTCCGAACCATTCGAGACGTACGGCTCCCTGCTGCCGGTGAATCTCCATTGTGTCCACGTCCTCGTTCGCGGTCGGCATCCAATCCATCCCACTGGGCGGGGAGCGAGTGTCCCGACGCGAACAGTGCGCCGTCAGGGGCCAGACTTGAGGGAACCGGGTCAGACGTCGCCCGGTACTCCTGCGAAGCGAGGGAAGAACATGGCCTGGGCATCTTGGACCACGGTGGGCATCCATGTTCTTCCGGGCGTGGTGCAGGCCGAGGAATTCGGCCAGATGCAGGGAGACCTCACCATCCACACCACCTGGTCGGACCACGAGGCACACCTCGCCGTGCAGTACTCCGGAGCCTCCGAGTGGTACGCCCTTGTCGGCAGTCCCGTGCCCTGCCACTCCGAGGAGGACAGCCGCGCCTATCACCAGGCCGTGGTGGACGGTGTGCGCGAGGGGGAGCGAGCGCAGGACGTGCTGCGGAGACTGTCTCGTACGGCCTGAGGAGTGGTTGCCGCCCGCACCTCATCGCAGGTCAGGCCGAGGAGAAGCCGGCCGTCAGGCACGCCAGCAGTTGACCCGGCGCGTCTTCCTGGAGGAGGTGGCCGGCGCCCTCGATCCAGTGCAATTCGGCGTGCGGCACGCGTGCGTGCAGCCACTCGGCGTACTGCGGAGGAAGGATCCGGTCCTCGCGACCCCAGAGGAACCGTACGGGGAGCGACAGATCGCCCAGCAAGTGCTCGTACGCCAGGGTGTCCTTCTGCCTGATCTGGCTGTATTGACGGTAGAACGCCGCCTGGCCGGAGGCGCCCCGCCACGGTGCGAGGTACGCATCGAGAACTCCTGGCCGGAACCCGATGTGCGTGGCGTGCCGTAGGTGGGCGGCGACCAGTGCTTCGTGCGCATAGCCCGGAAGCCTCTGGAAGACATCCTCGTGTTCCAGGAAGAGTTTGAAGAGTCCCCGTTCCCACTCGCCGCCGCTGACCGCGTCGAAGAGGGTCAGGTCCCGATAGTTCCGTTCCTCCAGCAGCAGGGTCCGTAGTGCCACGGCTCCACCGATGTCGTGCGCGACAACGCTGGGGCGCGACAACTCCCAGTGGTCGAGGAGCTGGGCGAAGCGACGTCCGTGGGCCGCCAGGCTGAGGTCTTGGCCTTCGCGCTTGTCGGACCGGCCGAAGCCGAGATGGTCGAAGACGAAGACCTTACGGGTGCGGGCCAGCGCCGGAGCGATGTCCCGCCAGAGGAAGGAGGAATACGGTGTGCCGTGGACCAGCACGATCGGGTCGCCGCTACCCATCGCCCCCCACCGCACCATCCCCTCCGGAGTCTCGAACTCCTCGTCAAGTACCCAGTCCATCTTCAATCTCCTTTCCTGCCTCAGGAACAACACCTGCCACTTGGAGCGTGCCCGTTATCTCGTGGCCCAGGGGGGTGATCGACCCCGGTCCGTTCCGGGCATCGACCAGACATCGACCACCAGCATCCTGGATAGAGGGCATGCCGCAGCCGGGTCTCGTTCCAGGCGGCTGGCTCCTGGCGGGAGGCGAAGCGGGCGAACAGCGAGGCGGTGATCGCGGGCAGCGGCACGGCGTTGTCGATCGCCGCCTCCACCGCCGCCTCAAGCGGTTGCCCGCGTGAGAACTGCGAGGACAACATCGGGCGGCCGTGGCGAACAGACTGGAGCGGGCTGACCCCGAAAGGTCTGGACTCCTGGTCAACGCACGTGTCACGCTCCCCGACGATGAGCCGGAACAAGTCGTGGCCGAGGCTCTTCGCGCCCGCTGGCCCGCGCTCCCGTACCGGTACGGCGACAGAACCATGGGACACCACCGACCGCGCCGCGCAGTGCAGCGCCACGCTCGACAGCGTGCCCCCGCCAGGTCCGGGACGGCGCCGGAAACGCGGCCGCCCCATGCGGGCCGCCTCCGCCGGTGAGCCTGCCGGTCCAGGGGCCGGGGCATCGCACGCACCACGACCGGTCCCCGCATCGCGCTCCACTCCAGGCCCTCTCGACCGACCAACCCGATATTGGCCATCACCCACTCCACCGGTCCCGGCCGGCCCCACCCTGGCATGTGTGGTGGCCATGGATCGGGGCAGACGGGTTACGAAGCCCACGCAACACGACAAAAGGGATTAAGCGGATGTTGATGGCCCACCCTGCGGTTCTGCAGAACCTGGTCGAGCAGTACGAGACCCTGAGTGTCCCGCAGGCCGTGCACGGGGGGACCCCCGAGGTGCAGCGGCGTCTGGAAGACCTTGCCTACACCTTGTGTGTGTCCACCGGCACCCGGGAAATCGGCGCCGCTCTCGCCGCGGCCCGCCACCAACTCGCCGCCACCGGCCACCACTTCCGCGAGGACGTCCTCCAAGCCGCTTGAGGCTCGGCAGGGGCGGCCGACGGTTATTGGGGGAGCGGACGGTCGTGGGTTAGTACTGCAACGGTCTTTGCTCTGATGATTGGGCAGTTTCTGGTGGTGTGTGGCCGCGGCGTTTGTAGTGGCTGAGGCGGGCTTGTTGCTGTCGTCTGCGGCGCCAGTGGGACCAGTGCAGGACGTGCTCGATGGGGAGTGGTCGGCGGTGGGTGAGTCGGTTGATCAGGCGTCGGAGTTCGGGAAGGGTGAGGGGTATGAGCTGGGAGGATCCGTTTCTGCTTTGTCCGTGTCCAGTTCGCGGGCTCGAAGGACGGTGAGGCAGGCGTGGGCGGCCATGGCGAGGGTGATGTGGCGGTGCCAGCCGGGGTAGCGGCGGACTTGGTAGTCGTCCAGGCCGCATTCCTGTTTCGCGCTCTGAAGCATTCCTCGATCGCCCAGCGGCTGCCGGCGACGCGGATGAGTTCATCGAGGGTGGTCTCGGCGGGGCAGTAGGCAATGTAGTAGGAGATCTGGTCGGGCCGGCTCACGCTTCGGCGGGCGATCACCCAGTGGCGGCGGTCTTCGCGGTGCCAGGGCCGGACCTCCACTCTTGCCCAGTCGTAGGTCCGGGGGCCGTGGGCTCCGTTCCCGCAGGACCGGCGCTTCCACTTCTGCCGGGGCAACCCGTTGAAGAGGTCGTGGACTGGGTGGTCCATGGCCCAGCGGGAGACGACGGTGTCGTGGCGGGTGGTGGCCATGACGTGGAAGACGTCTGCCCGCTCGAGCTCGGTCCGCCACCCTTTGGAGAAGCCGTAGGCGGCGTCCGCGGTCACCCACCGGAACGGGATCTTCTCGGCGATCGCCCGTCGGACCATCGCCTTCGCGATCACCACCTTCGTCTCGAAGGCGACCGTGTCTTCGATGCCCGCAGCCCGGCACCGGTCCCGGTCATCGGTCCATGACGTGGGCAGATACAAGCGGCGGTCGATCAACGTGCGGCCGCGGGCACCGGCATAGGCGAGGAAGACACCGACCTGGCAGTTCTCCGTGCGGCCCGCCGTTCCCGAGTACTGACGCTGGACGCCGGCCGAGCGGACACCCTTCTTCAGGAAGCCGGTGTCGTCCACGATCAGCACC
>NZ_JAODUA010000016.1 GCF_025399895.1 Streptomyces sp. ASQP_92
TGTGCGTCGGGCGGCCGCGGACGACCCTCACCGGGGACAACCGAGAAGCAGAGCAGACCGGTCTTCCGGGAGCCGCCTCTTCCCGCGACTGCCAGGGAAGTGGGCGTCGCGACGGGGAACCGTCAGAAGTGCATCATCGCCATCACGTCGGCGCTCCTGGTGCCTGTCGAGACCAATTGAATCCGCTCCCCCGGACGTATCCAGCCGATGGCCTCGGCGGCTGCGACGGCGGCCCTCTCGGCTGCGTCCGCCTCCGCGTTCAACGTCTCGTTCTCACCCTGGGCTCCCGCGACCGCAGCGGCCCCGGCGGCTTGGGCCGCTTTGACGGCGGCTCGGGACGCTGCTGCGGCAAGCTCGCTGCCGTCGTCGCAGAGCTGACCCATCTGAGCAGCCTGAGACGCGGCAGCGGCAGCGTTCCTCGCACAGCGGGAGTCTGCTGCGGGATTGGGCTGGCTTTCGCAGAGAACGGCGATGGCTTGCGCGGCTACGCGGGCAGCGTGCTTGGCCTTGAAAAGGATCTCGGCCCATGCAGCCTCGTCTAGGTGCTTCTCGTCGGCGCCAAGCCCTTCGACATGGCGCAAGACGGCGGCGGCGCGTGAGGCGGCGCTTTGAGCGCGCGCCAGGTGACTTGCCCTGAAGACGTCCTCAGACTCCTGGTGCTCAGCCGCTCCGGAGGACGTACCCGCTGCTTGGCCGTGATTCTGCTCGCTCATTGCCTTCTCCTCGTCGACCAGGACGACAGTGCGCGTGACGCTCTCCGCCGGCAGATCACCCCGAAAAGCGAACGATGCCGGGCAGGGTGGCATGTCGGGCATCAACAGACCAGCGGTACGTGGAGGCTGGTGCGGCCGCGTGGCAATCGGTCTGGCGTCACGTCATGTGGCCTGTGACAGCGAACCTTGAGCGCGTGCCACCGAAGGTTGATCGGCGATGAGGGGTTTTCACTGGCCCTGGAGATCTTGACGGATCTTGTCCCGGAGTAGGTCTACATGCTGGCTGAGAACCTCTCGGTCCTCAGCAAACCGCCTGTGGTAGGCCCCTACAGCGGAGTCTCCACGCTCAGCCAGCTCCAGCCAGATGCTGGTGTCCACGACGATTTGTTTGGCGGTCGCGAGCAGGGTGGTTACGGCTTCGACGACCTGGTCAGGCGCTTCCAGATCAACGATCCGGGCTTGCTCTAGAAGCACCTCCTCGGCAGACCGGAGACCCGCAACCGCGCGCTGGACCGGTTCCGCTTGGTTCCCGCTGTGGACGGTCGCGTAATTCCCCATCCTGAACGTCCCGTAATGGGCCAGGGGGACGCCGGTGTTGCGGTCGTCGTGGCCCTGGGGACGGCGACCGTGCGTCAAGATCCCCAGGGTGCCGCAGGGTCCCGGGCCGCCCGATAGCCAGACCGTCGTTCAGGCTGGTCAGGGCTGTCCAGGGTGGCCGCAAGGCCAGCGCGGAGCGCCGCCGTAGGCGCCCTTGACCGACCGGATCAGCCGCACACTCAGTCGTCGGGCGGCCCGGTACGACCGCAGCCTAGGTGGGGAATTACGCGACGCTGATCATGAAGGTCGTGGGGAATTACGCGACCGCTCACACCCGCCAAGGGATGGCGAAACGGACCGTGCCTGAGCCTGGAAATGGTGAACCGCGCCGATGAACGCCACGTAGGCGTCTCGGCGCAGCTGACGGCGCCACTGTGCACGACTACCGGCTAGCTGGTCTTGCGACTGCCGCCGGAGCGCGGCGGCAGAAACCAACCCCGAGATCACAGCCCCAAAGACACCAACACCAGCGCCCGCGACCGCAGCCCACCCCTGGTCCATGTCGGCATTATCTGCGACGCGTGAAGCCGATCAACCTTCGAGGGCACGCGCTCAAGGTTCGCTGCCACAGGACATCATGCGTCGGCGCGTGGAGGCGGGAGCAGAAGGTCGCGCTCCGGGTGCTGTTCACCGCTGACGCTGCCTGTTACGCCGAGATCCGCACGCGCGGCCTCGTGGAACGCGTTGATCGAACGGAAGACGGCACGGTTGCGCTCCCGCCACTCCTCCAAGGTGCCGTGCACCTTGCCGGTGGCCTGCCAGTCAACGCTCAATGCGAACGCGTTGAGCTCATGAGCGGCCTCGACGACATCGTCACCACCGAGCAGCATGACGCGCTCGAAGGCCCGGCCGCGAAGACGCCCCACCTCCCCCATGTGCGCCTGGATCTCCGCGTCTTCCTGTACTCGCTCGCGGAGTCCTTCCTTGGTCTCGTAGAGGTGGACCGCAGCGAAGATGCACGTTCGCACCGCGTCGACATAGCCCTCGTACGCATCGAGCTTCTTGCCGTCCCACCGAGTGATGAGCTGGTGCCTCATGCGGCTCCGCTCCATGAGGTAGTTGGTCGCGTGAGTCGTCAGCGCGCCCAACAGCACAGCGGCGACTGTGACGATCTGCTCGCCGGTTCCCACGGTTCCCCCAGGTGAAGCCCGCTCCTAAAGACGTCTAGAGGATTTTAGGTGTGGGGGCGTTGCTGAAACAGGGGGTGTCACGGCTCGTCACGGCCGGAACGCGCCGTACGACGGGGCGCGTGACGCTGTGACGGGTGTGACACCCCTGTTTCAGCCGTCTGTGCGCGGCATCCTCTATATCGGCTTCCGCTTCAAGGGTGTCTAACCCACGGTGGACCTGATGATTGAGGAGAGGCAACGATGGCCTAACCGCTCATTGAGCACGAGCCGCTGAGTAGCCGGTTCAGGCGCCGTCGAGTGGCGACGGGAGGAGCAGTTAATTGCGATGCTGGTGGACCGTGGCCGAGGCATACAACTGCGACAACAGGGCCTCACGGTAGGAGAGTTGGCTTATAAACCCTCGCAGCTACCAAGAGGCCAGTTCCCGTACCCAGCACCGGCCGTAGCCACCCAATCGAAACCTGCGTTCGACCGACGCGATTCAAGATCGAAAGGGCTGCGGCTTGCTAGAGGTTGTTGGGCCAGGCGTTGGTGCCGGTGGTGATGGAGCCCTTGCCGTTGCCCTTGTAGAAGTTGAAGCGTTGCTGGTTGTTCCAGAGGCCGCCCATGTCGGTGTTGCCGTCGCCGTCGAAGTCGCCGGCCAGCACGACGGGCATGCCGTTCCAGCCGTTGTCCGGCCACATGGAGACGCCGTTTTCGAGGCTGCCCTGGGCGTTGCCGTAGCGGACGAGGGCGCCGGTGTCGGAGAGGGCGACGACGTCGTCGAAACCGTCGTTGTTGAAGTCTCCGGACACCACCTTCTGGGTGTACTGCCAGGTGTTGTCGCGCCACATGTTGCGCTTCTGGCCGGTGAGCTTGCCGTCGGCAGCGGTGGTGTAGGCGTACAGGGCGCCCTTGGGGCCGGAGTTCCAGACGGCGAGCAGGCCGTCGCGGCCGGAGGCGTCTGCCTTGAAACGTGTGAGCTGGAGCATCGGGTTCCAGTCGGTCGTCTCATCGAGCCACATGGGCTTGCTGGAGGTGAGGGGACCGTTGGCCGTGCCGAGGTACAGGCGCAGGGGACCATTGGCCCAGACGGCGGCTATGTCGGTGATGCCGTCGCCGTTGAAGTCGCCGCCGACCATCTTGGTGACGGACTTGCCCCAGGTGCCGTCGGTGTTCCACAACGGGCGGCCGTATTCGAAGGTGCCGTCCTTGCGCCCGTAGAAGGCGTGCAGGTTGCCGTCCTTGAGCGTGGCGGCGACGTCAGTGATGCCGTCGCCGTTGAAGTCACCCGACGTCATCAAGGCCGTTACGTTGGGGACGATCGTGGCCAGGCGTATTTGCTGGACCCACCCGTTGGTGTTGTCGAGGCGGGTGTTGACAGCGCTGGTGCGGGTTTCGGCGGGGTCGGTCCCCAGACAGCCGCCTTGCCATGAACGAGAGTTGACGGCAACGAGTTCGGGGGTGCCGTTGTTGTCGCGCAGCGCGGGTCCGCCGGCATCTCCCTGACAGATCACCGCGTCGGCGGATCCGTTCAGGCCAACAGACTTGTCCTCAAACGAGGCGAGGGTGAACGTGGAGGCGTGCAGCTTGCTCGGCACCCACTCCGTTTTGGTCCGGCCATACCCGGTGGCGGTCAGCTTGTCCGAAACAGCGGGGGCGGTGGTGGCGACCTTGACCGGGGCGATGCCAGTTACGGGCTTGGCCAGCTTGACCATGGCTATGTCGCGGTCGGGATGCGGAACGATCTGGATCACCGTGGTCACGGTTCCGCCGGTAGTGGCGAGATCGGTGCGGCCCACAGTGACAGTCGTTGCCACGGCGGGCTTGTCGGCCGCAGGGAAGCAACTGGCCGCGGTCAACACCCACTGCGGATCCACCAGTGCACCGGAACAGGCTGCGCCGTCACCGATGTTGAGCTTGGCGGTGAAAGCGTAGCTGTCACTGGTGGCGTCAGTACCGACGGTCGCTCCAGCGGAGGGGGCGGCGGCGATTCCTGTGGCTGCGACGACGGCTGTGGCAGCCGATATCCAGGCGGTACGTGCGCTTCTGGCAGACATGAAAATCCTTTGAGTGATACGGAGGTGACAGTGCCCGGGTAGTTACCTGTGCAGGCTTCCTTGGGCTGTGATCGACCGCAGCCCGGAGCGGGTTCTCCCGTGTGGCGACTGCCGGAGCGTGCACCTCGAGTACCGAGTGATGCCGGTACCTGGAGGACAGATAGCACAACGGGGCAGCAGGCTGCGCGGAGGTTACGGCGCAGCGTGCGACAGAGGGCGAAGCGCTCGCCTATGTCACGTGCGGCCGTGGTACTGGTGTGCCTATGAGCGCGGGCTAGGGCGAGAAGCGCCCCCCGCTGGAGGCGGCTGCCGAGACGCTGCTACACCATGGTTCGGTGTGACTCGGCTGAGGGCGTCGGGCGGGTCAGCCGGTGACGCGGAGCTCAACGAGTACGGACTTCTTCTTGGTGTCGCCCGCTTCGCCGAAGGTCTTGAGCGGGCCCTGGGGAGCATTGATGACGGTCTCTTTGCCGTCGGTTGTGATCTTGGCCTGAACGGGGTGCTCGTTAGGCCAAATCCCGAAGGAGTTCGGAAGCTCCAGGGTGAGGTAGCCCTGCTTACCGCTGACCGAGAAGCAGTACTGCTCCTGACCGGTGCGCGTTTCCACCACGATGTCCTGACTGGCCTTGCAGTCGGCCAGCATGATGTGACCATCGCCACGCTTAAGGATGATCTTCTGGTCCTGAAGGATCCTCGCGGCTCCGGGATATGTGAAGTCCTCAACAGCCGAGGGCATTTCGGTCGATGAGGCGGTGGCTGTCGCGGCAGGTGTCGGCCCCTGCGGGGCGGCTTGCGCCACTGTGAAGGCCGCGATTACGGCTGAACCTGCGGCCGCGCCGATCAGGCTGACAAGAAGTGCCCTGTGAGCACGGAACATCTTCACAACTTCCTTCCTAGAAGGCAGGGGTGAGCACAGTTCCCACCCCAAGGATTCACATCAGTAAAGCACATGTAAGATCAAGTTAAATTCGCCCCCAAGAGCCCCACGGGACTTGGGTGGCTGTGGATTGAGCGCCCCCGAGGAAGCTCTCACCTATCCTGCTTCGAACCCGCCGATTCGCCTCCATTCCGACGAAACGGACAAGTCGACGGACGGCTAGAACTCGCGGGCCCTCCACGGCTGTTAGGGCGTTGGACTAGGAGGGAATGCACGGCATGAAAAGGGGATCGAGCTCTGCACGAGCACCCCAGCCCATAGACAGACGGAGGGGCCGCAGGGGGGGTGCGGGGTTGCGCTGGGCATGCGCTGCGCTGCTTCCCTCCACATTGCTCACCGGACTTCTGACCGCCACGCCTGCTTGGGCCGATGCGAATGACGACTTGTACCGGCCGTCAGACCGGGCATTCGCCGTCGAGCTGTGGAAGACCGGCGGTCCGGGAGTCAAGGAGGCGGCCGAACAGGCGCTGCTGGGCAGCGACGGCGACGTCAGGGCGTTCCTCGCCGACAGGGAGCGCATCCAGAACCTGGATGACCGCGTTGACGTTGCCAGCATCTATAACGCTGGCGGCCCTGCAGTACGAGATGCCGCGCAAAAGGCGCTCAAGGGATCCACCGACGAGGTGCACGCTTTCATCAGGGACGGCTGGCAGGCTCCGCTTCGGCAGGACCAGCGCGTCGAAGCTGCGACGGTCGTCAACTTCGGTGGGAATGGCGTCAAGGACGCAGGCACCGTAGCCCTGAAGGGCACGCCCGAAGACGTCAAGAACTTCCTCGAAGTCGGTCAGTACAAGGCGCGCGAGACGGACGACCGGGTACTGGTCGCACAGATCATCAATGACGGCGGCCCGAACGTAAAGGCCGCCGGCCAACTCGCTCTCAAGGGGAGCCCGACCGACATCGCCGAGTTCGTCGAGGTCGGCCAGTTCGTTGCCCGCAACCGTGACCAGGAACACGCCACTATCGCCCAGCTCAACGAGCAGGCGGCCAAGGCTGGCCAGCAGGCGGAGGAAGCAACCAAGAGAGCCGAGGACGCCTCCCTCAAGGCAGTCAAGGCTTCGGCTAAGGCTAAGGAGGACGCGCAGACCGCAGCCGAACAGACCGTAGCAGCCCAAAAGGAATCCAAAATTGCCGCAGGCAAGGCCTTGGAGGCTGCCGGCGCCGCTCGGGCCGCCGCTGCGGCTGCCCAGGAGGCAATCGGCTCGGCCAATGCTGCCCAGCGCGCCGCCCGGGTTGCTGCCCTAGCTGCCTTGCAAACCGCCAGTGCCGCGAACGCCGCCGCCGGCGCGGCGGCAAAGGCCTACAGCTCCGCCCTTGCGGCCAGCCAAGACGCCAGCAAGGCTGCCGAGGCCCGGGATGCGGCGAAGAACGCCCGGACGGCCGCCGCCCTCGTACGCACCTCAACTCTTATTGCACAGCGCGCCGGCGATGCCTCCCGTGCCTCTCAGAAGGCAGCCCTTGCGGCGAAGAGTGCGTCTGACAACGCCCTCGACGCAGCTAACTCCGCAGAGGCGGCTAATCGGGCCGCGAATGCGGCCGGTGTGCACTCCGGTGAGGCCCAGGCTGCCGCTGATGAGGCGCGCCGCCATGCTCGAGAGGCCAACCGCGCCGCCGATGCCGCAGCCACACTGGCGGGCAGGGCCGCCGAGGCCGCCGACGAGTCTCGCAATGCGGCCAACAAGGCTGCCGACTACGCGGATAAGGCGGCGGCAGCCGCCGAAGACGCAGCGAAGCATGCGGGCGAAGCCGCCGGTGCAGCTACGGAGGCCACCAAGCAGGCCCACGCGGCTGAGGAAGCTGCTAAGCAAGCCACTGCGGCCGTTGCTAATGCCAAGAAGGTCTATGCGGTCGCCCGGGACAGCGAGACGGAAGACCTCGCCACTCGCACTAACGCCGCCATCGAACGCGCCAAGACGCACAAGGCCCAGGTCGAACAGTTCACCTCTGCCACGGCGGCCGCCGTGGTCGATGCACGGGAGCTGGACGAAACCGCCGCCTCTCTTGCCGCAGAGGCCGTCAAGCCGAACCCGGACAAGAGCACGCTCGCGACCAAGGGCCGTGACCTCGCCATGCGAGCCATGAAGTCCCGCGGCTCCTGGGAGCAGGAAGCTGCCGCACAGGCACTGGCCGGCACCGACCAGGATGTCCTCGACTACCTGCTCACCGGCTGGAAGAAGGGCGTACAGGACGAAGTCCGCCAGCGGGTCGTGGACCTGTCCACCCAGAACCCGTTCGAATCGGTGCGCACCGCTGCCCAAGACGCGCTCAAGGGAACCAACCAGCAGATCAGCGACTTCTACACCACCGGCCAGTACACCGTCGGGCGAATCGACTACCGCGTCCTCGTAGCCCAGATCTACAACGACGGTGGACCAGGTGTGAAGGAAGCTGCTACGGCCGCCCTCAAGAGCACCGACACCAAGGCACTGATCGCCTTCGTCAACAACGGCCAGTACAAGGCGCGAAACATCGACGAGAGAGTCCTTGCTGCCAGCCTGGTCAACGACGGCGGTCCGGAAGTCAAGGCCGCCGCCACCATCGCCCTCGCAGGCTCCGCCGACCAACTTCACACATTCATCCAGGTCGGCCAATACATGGCGGATCGCAAGGACCAGCTCGCGAGCACCCACATCGCCCAGGTCGAATATCTGATCAACCAAGCCGATGGAGTCGCGGCGGAGGCCCAGAAGAACCGCTGGCTCGCTGCTAAGGCCGCCGCTACAGCCAACAACGCTGCCAAGGAAGCCCAGGACGCTGCGAAGTCAGCGCAGGATAGTGCTGACAAGGCCCAGGGATACTCCGCAGCGGCCAACAAGTCCGCCGTTCAGGCCGAGAAGTCTGCCACCCAGGCTATGAAATCAGCGACCACCGCTCGCAGCGCTGCGGATCGCGCCGACCAGGCCGCTGAGAGTGCCACCGAATCGGCAGAGCAGGCTGAATTCTCCGCCACGTACGCCCGTGACTCGGCCGCCCAAGCCAACCTCTACTCCAAGGAAGCCGAAAACTCCAAGCTGGCTGCGGGAGCAAGCGCCCAAGAGGCGAAGGAGTTTGCTTCACAGGCGTGGAACGATGTCCTGAAGAAGCGGGAGGCTGAAGAAGCCGACCTGAGGAAGGAGGCTGAGGATTGGCGTAAAAAACAACAAGAGCAGAAGCCCAAGAAGGCTTGCTACGTGCCCATAAACCGGGACAGCCTGCCGATCTGCGCATACGACCCAGCCAACATCGAACTGAAGACGTGGGAACCTGACGAAAGGCTGACGGAGTTCGTCTGGGCCGTTACAGGCCTGAATGACGTAAAGGCCTGCATCAAGGATCCTGCCCTTACTCAGTGCTCGATAGCTCTCATGATGGTGCTTCCGCTACCGGGAAGTAAAGCCAAGGGGCTCGTGGAGGGAGTCGAACTCCTTGCCGAGGGCACACGGATCGGCAAAGCGGCTAAAGCTGGGAGCGAAACAGTATGGGACGGGATCAAGGCAACACAGCCTGTCTATAGCGGGTCGAAACTCCCTAAGTCGTTTACTCTGGCAGCAGGTGAAACCGAGGTCTGGGTCCACGGTAATGCGACGGAACATATCGCTGAGTACCTCCAGGGTATGGTTCAGCGTGGCGCGACGAAAGCCCAAGTTGATCTGGCCACTCAGGCGCAGCTCAAGAGTTTGCAATCTGCAGTGCACGGGGCAGGAGTCGGCGGCATACCCTTCGACAAGCTGATCATAGTCGGCGGCTGGGAGCTAAAATTCGGGGCGCCGAGGAGCCCGGGGCAGCTGCCTGCCCTCGTCCACGCGCTGTATACGGGAGGATAGGAGGCAGGCGATGTCCATCGCGGTTGTGGGTGCGCAGGAATGTGCGGGAGCGTTCCTGGAAAGAGATGAGTGGATCCCGATGAGTGTCACATGGGAACCTCGCTCATCTGGGAGGCCGCTGTATCTCAGAATCTCTGGAGTCAACGGCGGAGAAGTCGAACTGAAAATCGACCCGCTGAACGGGATGCTGACCCAGCTAATCGTCATCATCCCGCCCCCACAGGTCGAGAACAGGCATTCGGCACTTCCTGTCTTGCAAGTACAAGGTCAGGCTCCAGTCATTGATCGTTCCCCTTGGGGATGGGTTGAAACCCCGGACAGCGCGGAGCCGCACAAGTCCATCGCGGAGACCGTCGAGAATCTTGGGTTTATTCAAGACCCAGATATAATTGGGGTGACGTTCTCTGACGAAGCCCCCGCCCGACACGTACGCTGCGAAGGCGTAACAGTTGGGGTCTCGAGCGCCGGTAGCCTGGTTCAAATCACCGCCTGCCTTTGACACGCTTGACGGGTCGCCGTTGTCGTAGAGGGCAATTCGCAATTCTGTAAGATCGCTCTACTCTGAAGGCCCGCCGGTTTACCGTGTCGGGCCTTTAGTGTTTCTCGCCTTTAAAGCGTGTGGGCATCGTGCTGAAGCGGGTGCCGATCCGGTGACTTCGGTCTAGGACATCATGGCGATCCTGGGGCTGGCTTATGCTCTGGGCGTCGAGTGCGTACCTCGGGAACTCTCCACCACCTCCCACCCACTACCGCTGGCACGTGTGGGGAACGAGCCGAGTGCGAACGGCGGTGCCGCAATGTCGAGCTGACCGGACGGATCAAGGAGACCCACGCGGAGTCCGGCGGCACGGCTTGAGAGCCGAACCGCTTGCGCGCTCCCTGTCTGCCGAGCCTGATCGGGAGCATGACGAACCACCCGGGCCCGCTGAACCACATCATTTGCACGGCATGCCTCCGTGATCAGACCTGACGGAACGCCTGCTCAGCGGATGTTCCTTGACTGCACAAGGGGGCTGATCGGGTTGGGCCGCTTGTCGTCAGCTGGTGCGCGCCATACGCTGGATCTGATGGACCGTCAGATCTAGGTCGGCTGAGCCGACAGGCAGTTGGGGGAAAGTGGCATGGTCAGCACGGACAGTGAGAGCGTCGATCTTCCCCGGATCATCAGCGTTGACGACCACGTGATCGAACCGGCGCACCTCTTCGAGACCTGGCTGCCGATCAAGTACCGGGACCGGGGGCCGAAACCCTTCACGGCCGGCATCGGGGAGCTGGCGTACATCGGCGGGAAGTACAAGTTCACCACCGACCCCAAGGGGCAGGTCACGGACTGGTGGGAGTACGAGGGCAGCATCTTCCCGTACAAGCGGATCATCGCGGCCGTCGGCTTCTCCCGCGACGAGATGACGCTCGACGGCATCACGCGTGAAGAGATGCGCCGCGGGTGCTGGGATCCCAAAGCCCGCTTGGCGGACATGGACCTCAACCATGTCGAGGCATCCCTTTGCTTCCCAACCTTCCCGCGCTTCTGCGGGCAGACCTTCGCCGAGGCTCAGGACAAGGAGGTCGCGCTCGCCTGTGTCCGGGCCTACAACGACTGGATGGTCGAGGAATGGTGTGGAGACAGCGGTGGTCGGCTGATCCCGCTGTGCCTCATTCCCCTGTGGGACGTCGACCTTGCGGTTACGGAGATCAAGCGAAACGCTGCTCGCGGCGTGCGCGCGGTGACGTTCTCCGAGATCCCGACGTACCTGGGCCTGCCATCCATCCACTCCGGGTACTGGGATCCCTTCTTCGCGGCGTGCGAGGAGACCGGGACCGTCGTGAACATGCATATCGGTTCGTCCTCGCAGATGCCTGCGGCTTCGCCCGACGCTCCGCCCGCTGTCCAGGCCGCGCTCAGCTTCAACAACGCCATGGCGTCGATGATGGACTTCCTCTTCTCGGGGGTCCTGGTCAAGTTCCCCCGCCTCAAACTCGCATACAGCGAAGGGCAGATGGGGTGGATCCCGTACGCCTTGGAACGGGCCGACGACGTCTGGGAAGAGCACCGAGCTTGGGGTGGGGTCAAGGATTTGATCCCGGAGCCGCCGTCCTCGTACTACTACCGGCAGATTTTTTGCTGCTTCTTCCGTGACAAGCACGGAATCGAAGCCATCGAGACCGTCGGCGTGAACAATGCAACCTTCGAGACCGATTACCCGCATGTCGACTCGACGTGGCCCAACACGAAGCAGGTGGCCACAGAGCACATGGCAGGTCTCACAGATGACGTTGCGTACAAATTGCTGCGCGGCAACGCCATCCGAATGTTGGGCCTCCCGCTTGACGGAGGCCGCGTTTAACTCGAGGGAGCTTACTGCGCAGAAATGGAAACGCGAGGTAGGTACGCGTCAAAGGGCGCTCCATCCATCTGATGAAGCGCCCTTTAACATGCAGGACTCAGAGACTCATACTAAGCTGCTTTTGGTTCTTTTGTGCTGATGAGGCTTGCTGTGGCACGCCCCACATGGTGGGGACCTTCCCGGAACGGCGACTGGTGTTATAGGCCATTCGCATCACTGTGTCAACTCCCTGGGTCACGGTGCAGCCTGTCGAGGTTCGCATCCCTCGTCCTTTACCAAGAACGCTTGAAGGGCCTCCATCGAAATTCGAGAGCTTCTTGGTCAGCGAATCGATGTTGATGTGAGGGCAGTCGCCCAGGAAGGACGCGAGTCCGAGCAAGACGTGCGCGTTGACCGCTGCTGGCTCGTTCCCCCAAGCTTTCGTCACCACTGCAATGACCGTTTGTAGCGTGTCTCCAGGGCGTCGAGAAGAGCGGTAGATGGAACTAAGCGCAGATACCGCAGCGATGCTACAGGGGCCCGAGTCCGACACCTTCCATCCGTACTGCTTGGCGATCCGTGTGATTTCCAGCGCCTCAGGGCGACGAGCTGTCACCTCGGCAAGGAACTTGTAAATCGTCGCTACTCGTCGGTTGTCGTTGAGCCCCAGGAAGAGTTCCGCCTCTTCGGCCAGTGTCAGTCCGCGAAACACCTTCATCCGGATTTTGGTGTCTCCGTGTCCCGCTGCCTTGCAGAGCTCGCCCCGATTTTGTCCATCAAGCCAAACGAACGATCCGTCAGTTCTGGCGGAAACAGTTGGAACGCCCACCCGCCTCTCGTCATACCCCTCCCTGCACTTGCGGGTGACCCACACTCGATCCGCCGGGCGAGTATTCACCCGGTCGTCGGTGCCAACCTCATTCGGCGCGACGAGTTCGATTTCTGCGGTCTGGTGAACTTCTACGGTTGTCACTGCATCTCCTGGAGTTGTTTAAGGAGCACGTACAAGTCTTGACGGCCCCTTTTGATTTCCTTCATGGCGTAGTCTCGACTACCGGCAGGGATGTCATCAGGTAGGCCGAAACTTACTAGCCCCGAGATTCCGCCTGTGACTTGATCAATTCCCATCCTGAAATCGGCGATTGTTCGCTTTCGGAATCTTTGTGCTGCTACCTTGGTGATGGCGGTGGCGATTTCCAGTTGACCACTTCCTTCCTTATTGGTCATTCCTTCTTCGAACTCTGAAAGAGTTTCAGGGGTTTGGCCGCGGCGAAACTTGGCGTAGATGCGGTCGATCATTCGTTCGGCGTCCACGCTATTCGGAGATAGGTCGACTGCGGAAAGCATTACTGTGAGAGTTTTGCGAGCCGAGTAGCATTTTTCGTCGCACTCGAGTTGCCCCTCTTGGCATGCGTCGATCATGCGGACTACGCGGCGCAGTGATTTTGGAGTTAGGTCAACTGCTAGTGCGGTATGCGCCGAACATGAGAAAGATCTCTTGGGGACGTCTGCGGGTTTTGGGAATTCATTCAGCCTTATGGCGAGATTTACTCGGTCTCTAGGAGCCATGGGGACCGCGCACAACTGCTCCTCCGAAGCTGTGACATGGTCTCCAAGCACAGTGCAGGCGTCTACTACATCGGCCGGAAATGCGACGCGAACGGTAGCCCGTCGCAATTCAACACATGCCCGATATCGGCGGTACCCACTCACGAGCTCCATACTCGCGGGGTTCACGAGAAGGGGGGTGCGAATTCCGACCCGCTTGACCGAGGCCTTCAGACCGTCCAGCGAAGGGATGGCGTGGCGGACCGGGAAGTCGACGTTGATATGATCGAGTGGAATTGTCTTAAAATCGGCCACGCTTCTCCAGCCTTCGAGGCGTCTCTTGTTTCCAGCGTGAACCTAGATAATGAGGTACGCGATTTGCAAGCTGTGGTGTACCTGATCACTCCCTGGGCGTAGTGCGGTCTCTGTGGCCTCAAAAGCGATATGACCAATCCTGGAAAGTCTGACCAGTAATCTGTGATTACTTGTTGCTCAATGTGTATTTCGCGCCTACGTGAATCTTGGCGTCTAGGCGGTGGCTGTAGGACGCCATAGGGGAAACGTGGGCCGCGCCTGCCCCTGTAGACGATCTTTGGAGTGCCCAGATGAGAGGCCTTCCGGGGCGCTCACACGGCTCCTTCCTAGTGAGGTATGTCCCGTGCTCGCGCCGAGGGTTACGGTGTCCCGGGCTCCACGGAAGGCGGACACATGGCTACCCCTCTCTCAGACGCGCTGGTCACGCTTGGCCGCAGGTACGTGCGCGATGCGCCGGGCAGCCTTGGCAAGGCGGCTATGGCCGAGCGTCTTTTGAATCCCTACCTCCGTGACCATCCGCGGCGACGCGTGGTCGAGGCCCGATCCGGAGTCAGGTTCGCTGTCGACACCCAGGATCTGATTCAGCGCTACCTCTACCTTTTCGGGGTGTGGGAGCCCCACATGACGCATTGGTTGCAGGCGCGCTTGCAGGCTGGCGACGTCTTCGTTGACGTCGGGGCCAACATCGGCGCCTTCTCCATCCTTGCCTCCCGCGCGGTGGGCGACAGCGGACGTGTCGTAGCCATCGAGGCCTCGCCCGAGTTCCATCGCCGTGTGCTCCAGCACGTCGATCTCAACGGGTGCCGCAACGTCCGAGCGGTCAACGTCGCCGTGGCCGACAGTCGGAAGACGCTGACCTTCGTCCTCGCCAGCTCGAAAAACATGGGCGCCAACTCGATCGTCCCGTACGACGGGCCGGCAGAGTCCACTTTCGAGATGGCGGCGCTCCCCTTGTCAGAGGTCCTGCGGGCGGACGAGATCGCGAAGGCACGCGTGATCAAGATCGATGTCGAGGGTGCGGAGGGCGGGGCCGTCCGGGGCCTGGCCCCCGTGCTCGATGAGCTACGCCCGGACGTCGAGATCGCTGTGGAGGTGACGCCCGACCGCATGGAGCAACTCGGCGACTCTGTCGATGAGTTGATGGGGATCATGCGGAAGCACGGCTTCAATGCCTATCGGCTCGTGAATGACTACTCGGCAGGAAGCTACCCCTGCGCCGTCCGGTCGCCCATCCGGCCCCAGCGGTGGCGGGAGCCGATCGTTGGCGAGACCGAGCTTGTCTTCTCCCGCGTGGACGCCGAGTTTCTGAGCTGACACGCGAAGGGCCCGGTCCTCGGTGCTGCACGAGAGCCAGGCCTCTTCGGCCCCTCACCAGTGGATCGGGTCCCACTCGCCGCCGGCGCACACCGGGCAGGGCACGCGACGGGTGTGTCGGCAGACCGAGCACCCCTCGAAGCCACAGCAGTGCGGGCACCAAATCGTGCGGTGCCCGGTGCAGCAACCGCAGTAGAACAGGGCGGGCTCGTGGTCGGTGCTGTCCTGTTCAGACGGCCCTACCCGCTCCGCCGTCGTCATCCGAACGCGCTCGCAGGAAGGTGTGGCCCGTCGTCCCCAGTGTCGGTTTCCGGGGGCATCACGCGATAGCCGCGGCTCTCGGCGATGAGCAGGATGTCGGTGAGAGCCTCGCGTGTACGGGTAAGGGCGAAGCGGAGTTCGTCGATGGTGGCGCTCGGGTTGTCAAGCACCGCCCGAGCGCCGGCGAGTACGTCCTCCGCCGAACTCGTCTGGGCTTCCTCCAACTCGTCAGCCAGGCGGGACAGGCCACTGTCCGTGCTGCCGGGACTGAGATAGCACCGTTTCCCTTCGACGCTTGTCCAAGGGAGAAGCCGCATCTGCGATGCAGTGGCGTCCCTGTACGGAGACAGGGAGGGAACGCCGAGAGTCGGATCGGTCGTCACGCCGTCGCCTCCAGGCCGCGCGCCGCGGGGGCAGGGGACTCGTAGATGGCCTCTGAGCTGTGGCCGGGGAGCACCAGGAGCGCGGCCTCCACCACTCGGCCCGAGGCGTCCCATGAGCGCCGCTCGATGGTGAGAACCGCGGTGCCAGTGCCGATCCGGAGCGCCCACGCTTCCTCTGCGCCGGGCAACCGTGACGTGACGCGTGAGACCGTGCGCGTCACCTCGATTCCCACCTCTGCGAGCCGGACTCGGATGTCTTCGCCGAAGGGCGTTGTCGGGCTCGTCAGTGGCACATCGAGCTTCGCGACGTCGCACGGCACGTAGACGCGGGCGAGGGTGCAGGGCGAGCCTCTGTGGTGACCGAGATAGACGTATTCGGTCAGCAGCGTCTTCATGGGCAGGCCCAGCAGGGAGGCAAGGCGAGGGCCCGATTCGACCTCGCCGCTTCGAACGCTGACGTCGACCGCGATGTTGTCCGCCGCCCAGGTGTCCGCCGAGGCGTAGTCGGCGAAGTACGCGATCCGGCCGAACGTGTGGCGGACGAAGTTCCCCCGGCCGTGCTTCCTAAGGATCAGACCCTCGTTCTCCAAGGCTTGGATGGCTTCTCGGACGGTCACATGACTGGCGCTGTACTGACGTGCCAGTACCGCCTCGGAGGGCAGTTGGTCGCCTGCGGACAATGACCCCGTGGTGATCTGACGTCGGATGTCATCTGCGATGTGCGCATACCGGTTGGTTGCCATGGCTGGTGATCACCACTTCCTGACGGCGCGTGTGATGGGCAGTCGGGTCTTCGCGTGCACGGTCATGGATTCGCCGCTGGCAAAACGCAACTGCCTTGCCCGGTAAGGGAGGTCGGACAGGTTCGTGACCTCGAAGGCCATGCCGCCGATCGTGATGACGTCGTGGACCTGGATCGTGCGAGCCGTGGCCTCCACAGGGATCACGGTCGGCCCGTATCGGTACGTCATAGGGCCACCCCCTGCCGCAGGGCCTTGGTGTGGGGGTGGCAGGAGCAGGTGCACGGTTCGCAGGTGACCCCGGGGGGAATGTCCTTCAGCTCCGCCTCGCGACACTCGGGGTCCGTGCCGACGTGGCAGACGAGGGACCGGGAGGGCGTGGGGACGCTGAGAATCTCCCTGGTCATCGGGCCCCCTCCGTCATGTAAGGGCGCGGGCAGCCCTGCGACATCCAGCGTTTGGGCGCCCTTCGCTGAGCGGCGTGTTCCTCCGCGGTGAGCAGGTACGGGCGGATGAGGGCCACCTCCTCACCGCGGATGGTGTCTACGGGCCAGGACCGTCGGCGCGTCACCGCGGGCCAGTCCGGAGGTGCCGGTAACTCCGTGACCGGCACCTTCACCGGGTGCCGCTCACGAAGGAAAACGCAGGTGAGCCGCTGTCTGGCCCACGCGGTAGTGCTGCGGATACGGTTGAACACGCTGCAGCTCCCAAAAGCTGATAGCCGTGCCCCCGGACGCCTCTACGTCGCGGGGGTTTTCTTCTGTAATGCGGCCCGTGCCGTGCGCCCGTTCGCGCCGCTGTCGAGCCCCCACTCGTCGGCAGTCCCCAGCAACCCGAAGAGCTCATGCCAGCTCGCCGAGGAGGGCAGGTCCGGCACGTCCACCTCTATGGCGATGCGGTCGGCCTGGTCCTGGAGGCGCGGGGTGAATCCAGCAGCCGTCAGACGCGCCACGAGCTCGTGCGCGCGTGCCTCGGTCGAGCACAAGGCGTTCCTCCGTCGCCACTGGCACTCCGTCGAGCTAGTCGTCTCAGATCAAGCTAGACGACTAGCTTTCACCTAGCGGTCTAGCTTAGAGATAGTCGGCTAGATTTGCCATATGCGCGAGCAGCCGTCTTATCTCCGCATCGCTGACGTACTTCGTCAGCGCATCGCGGACCAGGAATGGTCACCAGGTGATCAATTGCCGTCGCGTGCGGACCTCGCGCGCGAGTGCGGGGTGAGTGACGCGGTCATCCGGCGCGCACAGGAGGCCCTCATCTCGCAGGGCGTCTTGGAGGGGCGAGCCGGCTCGGGTACTTACGTTGCCGAGCCGCGCCAGCGACTGCTCATGGTCCGAGCACGGGAGCACGGGCGGGGCGACTCATCGTTCCGCACGGACATGGCCGCGCTCGGCAAGAAGGCGACGTGGGAATCCCGAAGTGATGCGATGGTGCCCGCGCCCGCACACATCGCGGAGCGGCTCGGTATCCCTGAGGGCGACTACTGCGTACGCACCTCGTACGAGTTCCTGGCCGACGGCCGGCCCTCTCATGTGCTGACCAGTTGGGAGCCGTACAGCATCACCGGCGGCACGCTCGTGGTCATGCCGGATGGCGGCCCGCTGGCGGGCAAAGGGGTGCCGCGCCGGATGGCTGAGATCGGCATCAAGGTCAGTCGTGTGGTTGAGCGTCCTGCTCCAGGACATGCGAATGCCGAGGAGGCGGACCTCCTCGGCATTCAGCGCGGCGCGCTGGTCACTCGTATCCAGCGGACGTACTACAGCGACGACGGGCGGGCGATCGAGACGGCTGACATCGTCGTGCCCGAGTCCCTGTGTGTGATCGAGTACGAGTTTCCGGTCAGTTCGAGCTGATCGGGTAGCGCCACTGGAAGTGGTCCAGCGCCCGTGCCCGTGCTTCGACGACCGCCATCCGTGCGTCGCGCTCGGGCGCGTTGGTGTGCGCGGACTGGCCCGTGGCCTGGCCCTCCCACTTGCGGTAGAGGAGCCCCACCTCGGAGGAGAACCATCCGCGCGCCACGGCGTTCAGGGCGAGCAGGAGGCCGGTGTCCTCCGAGGCCGGCAGCGCCATCCATCCCCCCAGGGCGACGAGCAGGTCACGGCGGATGAAGAGCGTCGCGGGGTGGACCTGCGCGCGGTAGTCGTGCGTGGCCCAGTAGTCGAGGACGGCCTTGCGCTCGATCGCGCCGGGTTCCGGGTCACCCGGGAAGCCGGCGGTCGTCCCGTCGGGAAGCAGATCGAGGACGCGGGAAGTTGCCCAGCCGATCGACGAGTCGGCTTCGAGGGCCGCGAGGTCGCGTGCCAGCGCGCCCGGAGGAAGTTGATCGTCGGCGTCCAGGACCTTCACGTATTCGCCGTCGGCGTGCGCCAACGCAATGGTGCGCGCGACGCCAGGGCCGCCACGGCGCCCCTGCCTGAAGGACACGCGGTCATCGGTCGGCACGTGAGGAGCGACATCGTCGCTCGTGCCGTCCTGCTGGATCAGCCAATGCCACTCCCAGCCGTCAGGGAGCTCCTGGTCGCAGAGGGACTTGAAGGCCTCCGGAAGGAAGTGGGCGGAAGGCCCATGGACGGCCGTGACGATGATGATGCGCCGGGTCACGGCTCACCACCTTTCCAAGTGAGTCGTGAACAGCATTTCCGTACGGTCGCCGGGCAGCGTGAGGTCAGACATCTCGGCCACCCGGCCTTCGGTGTCGTACGACGTTTTCCGCAGGACCAGCACCGAGGTGCCCGGAGGAAGGTCCAGCTCCTCCGCTTCCTCCGCCTTCGGCGGCCGGGCGGTCACTCGCTCTTCCACGCGGTCGATCTCGATGCCCACGGTGTAGAGCTGGTTCCAAGTACCGCCGGGCCACGGCTCTTTGGTCTCGTCGAGTAGGTCGGGGTTACTCGCGACGCGCTCGCGGACCAGGTACGAGGTGACCAGGTTGAACGGGGCCCGCTCGGCGCTGTACCGCGTGCGATAGGTGCGCTCCACCAGGGCGGTGCCCTCGGGGACACCCATGGCGGCCGCGATCTCCTCAGGTGCTTCGATCTCGCGGTAAGAGGCGTGGAAGACCAGATCGTTGACGCCCAGCCCGGTGTCGTGCTCAGTGGCCCCGGTGCCGGACCGTTCCTCCTCGGACTGGCGAGCGCGGTCCTTCTCCCACTGGTGCCGGCTGTTGTTCCGCTGGACGAGCGTGCGCGGACGGCGCACGAAGCTGCCACGGCCGTGCTGCTTCTCGATGAGTCCCTCGACCTGCAACACGCGGAGCGCTTCCCGGACTGTCACATGGCTTCGGCCGAAGCGCTCCACGAGCGCGGATTCCGGGGGCAGTTGGTCGCCAGGCTTGAGCTGACCTGCGCGGATAGACGTGCGGAGCTCGTCCGCGATCCGCTCGTACGCCTTGGCCATCGCTGCTCACCGTTCCGTTGATCCGACGCGCACAGCATACGACTCCTAAAGAGGTCTTGACGAGTGGAGGAGTCGTACGCCATAGTCTTGGCAACTCCTAAAGAGGACTAGAGGACTCGTTGTCTTTAGGAGTTGCCTCGCCCGGAGGAAAGCCCGCAGGGGTGAGTACGAAGGCCGCGTCCGCTACTTGAGAACTCCACAGTGGTCCGAATGAACGAGTGCTTTTGATCCCCGGCGTTGCCGCCCTCGGACGGCGCCGCCGGGAGGTCATGACCACTCGTGAGTTGAGTGGTCTCCGTGGAACTACGCCGGTCGCGGCTCCTGCCCTCGGCGTTCCTGCCTCTACATCCCAAGGGGGACTCGATGCGTCTCGCCGTTGGTGACGTGGTCCGCGATCGCCGGGACCTGGTGATGGGCACCGTCATTGGTCTCGACAGCGGCAATAGCCGGCTCGTCGTGGTGCAGGTGCCGGGCCAGACCGTGCGGGTGCTCCCCGGACGAGATCTGGAGATCGTCCGGCGCTACACCCGGCCGCGGTCGACGAAGCACCGTGTGGTGGCGCTGGCCGTAGTCGTCGGGGCTCTCACCGCCGCCTACGTCGCAGCCCACTCAGTTCAACTGCTCGGTGGGAGTTGGCTGTTGATGGTCGCCGCCGCTCTCGGCACGTACACCGGGCTCGACACGGTTTACAGCCTGGGCGTTCGCCTGGCCGGCTCCCGGCGCACCCGCGTCTGAGCACTTCGCACCCTTCGGTCAGCGGCGGTGGCCGACGGGTCACATCAGCCCACCGCGCTGGCTCTCCCATCCCATCCAAGCCTTGGAGAGATCCATGCGTACGTACATTGGCCAGCAGGAAGCCGTCAGCGCTGACGAGTTCGAGGAGCTGGCCCTCGGAGTCGGCGACTACCAGGACTTCCGGGAACTGTTCCTCGGCCAGGCCGGTGAGTCCCCCGAGGAGCGGGCGGCGCGTGAGCAGGTGGCGCGTGAGGTTCTCGCGGAGCTCCTGGAAATGGGCATCGACGACGAAATCGACCGGGCGAACGCCGTCTACGCGGCACACCTCGCCTGCGTCTTCCCGCCGCGGAGCCGGGGTTCCCACCCTCGGCTGAACTGGATGCGGACGGCGGCATGAGCATCCCCCACTTTGCGGACAGCGTGGGTGGCACGGCCCCGTACCTCGCCGTGACAGCCGTTGCGGCGTGCTTGCTCGGGCTCGTCGTCCGCAAAAGGCGGCGAGTCCGAGGTCGGGCAACTCCCGCCGTCCGTGTGGCCGCGATTGCCGCCGTTGGTTGTACGGCGTATACGGCTGATACGAGCTGGCGATTCGCGGCGGACTACCTCGACATGGGAGGGACCGCCGAGCGCATCGCGATGTTCGCCGCCGCTGAGCTGGCCCTCTTCGCCAACTCGCTGTTGGCTCGGCAGAACCTCAGCGGACCGAACGGCACGCCTGGCGCGCCTGGCGTTCTGGTCTGGGTAATCACTGGTGTCCAGGTGATTCCGGCGTATGCCGAGTCGGGCGTCGTCGGCGGTACGGTGCGTGCTTTCGTCGGGCCGGTCATGGCCGCGATGCTCTGGCATCTCGCCATGGGGATCGATCTCCGGCACCACAAGCCCGATGCTGCGTCCCGCGGCTTGCTCGCGATGGTGGGCAGAGAGTTCCGCGAGCGGTTCCTCTCACGCCTCGGCCTCGCCGAGCGAGACAGAGACGCTGCTCAGATCACCCGCGACCGCGCCACTCTGCGTGCTGTGGAGCTCGCGGCCCGGCTCGCTGAGATGACCCCCAAGCAGCGGGGCCGACGGAGGGGGCAGCGAGTCAATCGGCGCCTTTCCAAGGCCGTTGCTCGCGCCTCGGCCGGCATGAATCGTGAGCAGCGGCGGAAGCTGCTCGACATGCTCGCGGCGCGTCGGCACGCTTCGAGCCTGGCGACCGTCGACCTTCCGTCGCCGTGGGACGAACACCGCCCGGACGCCGCGGCGTCCGCCCTGGCTGTCCAGGCACGGGAGCAGATGCGGCGGGCTGCTGCCGACATCAGAGGCAGGGCGCGCCCGCATTTGCTCTTCGCGGACGTCTTGCCAGGTCACAGGGTGGACGGCGGGGAGCGTTCACCCGAACACCCTTGGCCGCATTCGCAGGATCTCGCTGTCGGCAACGCGGTGCCGACAGAGCCCGAGAAGCTCGGCAAGGACGAGGCCCGCACCGCCATCGAGGAGGGGTGGGCCGAAGGCCTCAGCGTCCGGGAGACGGCAGCGAAGGCCACCCGCGCTCCGAGCTACGTCCACGAGGTGTTCATCAGGCTCGACAAGGACCGTGGCCCTCGGCCGGTCCCCAGTCGACTCGCTTCCGTGAACGGACATGCGGCGTCCGAGAGCGCCGACTCTGCCGCGCACTGAGCGGTCCTGCAAGATCCACAGATTTCCTTCGCCGGTGCCCGGCCGCTGCTTTGGCGGGTAGGGCTGGGCACCGGCTTTCCCTCCAGCAGTGCGGAAGGAAGTGCCAGTGAAACACGAGGACTCCAACGATCCCGAGCGGGAGCTCTTCGACCGCTTGGAAAGGGAGATGGACCCTGAGAGCGCCGAGCCTGAAGTCCAGGCCAAGGCGGATCCCGAGGCGGGCGGCGGGTCGGTCTTCGACTTCGTCAAGCGCCGGCGGAACGGCAGCAAGGACGAGCCGGACACGTCCGACCCGACGAACGAGACCGACCCGGACGACATCGTCATGGTTGACCTTCCCGGCGGACCGAGCGGGCCTGGTCTGCTTGACCGGGTGTTCGGAGCGAAGAGGCGCGCGGTCGTTCCCGAATGGGCGCGATCGTGGAACGAGTTCAAGAAGGCGGGTCGGGGGGTCGTCGAATACGGATGGCATGTAGCCGCGTACCACGCGGTGCGAACCCCTTGGTACACGGCGCGGCTTCTCTGGCAGGCTCCCCGCGGAGTCGCCCGGTTCATCGGCGACACGATGGCGTGGACGGTAGACAGGGAGGGGGAACCCCTCCGCCAGGTCGCCGCCTCGAAGGCGGATATCGAGAGCTACCTGAAGTTGTCACGGCAGCGGGACCGGCGGGTCCGCTGGCGGACCGTCGTCAGCATCGGCGGCATGGTCGTGGGCCTGAGCACGTCGCTCTCGCTGTTCGTGCTGGCCCCCAACTGGCTTCTGCTGCTCGTCGGTTCGGTCACGACGCTGGCGATGGGACGTCTGGGGCAAGCCGCCGACGATCCCGTTATCCACAGGGCTGTGGAGATCCCGAAGGCCACCAAGCTCACCAGCGACATCGTGCTTCGGGCCCTCGGAGCGCTGGGGATTCCGGCCATCAACCAAGCACAGACCAAGGGCGGACCCGGCTTCTTCTTCACTTCCCCGATCACGCGGGACGGTCCCGGTTGGCTCGCCGAGGGCGACCTTCCGTACGGGGTCACCGTGACGGACGTGATCGAGCGCCGGGACCGCTTGGCTTCTGGTCTGCGTCGCCCCCTGGGGTGCGTGTGGCCCGAGCCCGTGCCGGACGAGCACACCGGCCGACTCAAGCTGTGGGTCGGCGATCAGGACATGTCGCAGTCCAAGCAGGAACCGTGGCCGCTGGAGAAGGGCGGGGGAGTCGACCTCTTCAAGGCCGTTAGCTGGGGAACTGACCAGCGTGGCCGCTGGGTTGGCGTCACGCTGATGTTCATCGCGGGCATCATCGGCGCCATTCCGCGTATGGGTAAGACCTTCCTCCTGCGGCTCCTGCTTCTGATCGCCGCCCTCGACGTCCGGGCGGAGCTCCACACGTACGACCTGAAGGGAACCGGTGACCTGGACGCGGTCGGCGACCGCGTCTCCTACCGGCACCGCGCCGGCGAGGAAGACGCCGACATCGAGTACGCGATCGCGGACATGCGGGAGCTACAAGGGGAACTGCGGAGGCGGGCGAAGGTGATTCGGTCGCTGCCGCGCGACATCTGCCCGGAGTCGAAGGTCACGACGGAACTGGCCTCGAAACGATCGCTCGGCCTCCACCCGATCGTGGTGGGTGTCGACGAGTGCCAAGTCTGGTTCGAACACCCCAAGTACGGCGCCGAGTTCAAGGAAATCTGCACCGACCTGGTGAAGCGCGGCCCGGCCACCGGCATCGTGCTCCTGCTTGCTACGCAGCGACCGGACAAGGACGCCATCCCGACCGCGATCAGCGCCAACGCGTCGGCACGCTGGTGCCTGAAGGTCATGGGCCAGATCGAGAACGACATGGTCCTCGGGACCGGGTCCTACAAGCGCGGGGTGCGCGCGAACATGTTCGCCTGGGGTGACAAGGGCATCTGCTACTTCCTCGGTGAGGGCGCCGACGCTCGCATTGTCCGTTCGGCCTTCATCGACGCGGTCAAGGCCGATGTCATCGCCCTTCGAGCCCGTTCCCTGCGCGAGCGCGCAGGCGCCCTGGCCGGCCACTGCCTCGGTGAGCAGCCCGCGGCCGACCCGGGCACCACGTATGACCTACTCACCGACCTGCTCGCCGTGGTCCCGAGCGCCGAGTCGAAGGTCTGGTCCGAGTCCGTACTCACTCTCCTCGCGGACCTGCGGCCCGATGTCTACGGCCAGTGGACGGCGGAGCAGCTCGCGGCTGCGATCAAGCCGTATGGCATCCGCACGACTCAGGTGTGGGGCATCACGGAGGACGGCAAGGGAGCCAACCGGCGCGGAATCAAGCGCGCCGACCTCCTCAAGGCCGCTGCGGAGCGTGACGGAAAGAGCGAGGCCGCATAGCTCGCCCCGGTGCTAGACCTAGCGGCCACCCCCGCTAGGTCTAGCACCCCTGCTAGCGGCTTATCTGGCCCTTGACCTGCGGACTAGCCCCTAGCGGGGCCTCTCCGAGTACCCAGGTTCCCGCCCTGAAGGGGATTCTCATGCCTGCGTCGATCTCGTACCTGCCCCTCGCCCTGCTCATAGTCACCGGCTACGCGGCGTTGTGCGCCGCGAGCCCGTTCGGAACCTGCCGCAAGTGCAAGGGGTGGGGTTCCAAGGTCTCCACCTCCCGTTGGGCCGGCCGCCTCAAGCGCGGGCGCGAGTGCCGCCGCTGCCGTGGCTACGGCCAGCGCATCCGCATAGGCCGCCGCGTCTACAACGCCGTTTCCCGCCTTCGTCATGAAGGCACCCGCTGACACGGACGGAGCCTCAATGTCCTTCACGCTCAACGCGATCGTGCTCTTCGGCATCCTCCTCGCCATGCTCATCCGCTCCAAGGCGGTCGGCTTCGGGGCCGCGATCGTCTCAGTGCTCTTCGGCTTCTACCTGGCGCGCACACCAGCGGCCCCCCCGGTCGACTCGATCGTGGCCGCGCTCGCCAGCGCCATCCCCAGCCTCTGACCATCACCGAGAGGAACCCGCCCGTGTCGACTCCCTCTGCACCTGTCCCGCCGCGTATCTCCAAGATGGCGGCCGGTGAACTGCGCGACGCGCTCATGGCCATCGAGCTGGGCCACGGCCCGACCGCGGTTGCCGCCCTGATGGCCATCGACGAAGAGTCCTGGCAGGGCATCGAGAAGCGGCTCGCCGCACTCGTAGGTGACGACTTGCGGTCGTTGCTCCTCGCCGCCGTCACGCGCTCACCGCTGGTCTGACGATCCCCCGTGCGGCTCCAACTCCCGGGAGGTGGAGCCGCGCAGAGGACCGGAAAGCCCGGCCCGTGCGCCCCGGAGGCCGCCCCATGTCCACCCCGACGATCCCGTGGTTCCACAGCTTGACCCAGAGCGTGTCCGCCCTCGGTCTGGCGGCGCGCGAGTACGCGATGGCTGCTCAGTCGGCCCGCCTCGCCGCGTGGAGCGTCGACCGCGCCCGCCTTGCAACCGTGCCCGGCACCGTCAGCGTCCGAGGACGGCACTATCTGAGCCCGTACGACGATGCGGTGCGCCAGCTCAGTGATCTCCACACCGAGGTTGAGCGCCAGCTCCACGACCTCTACGAGAACGCAGCGTTGGCCTACGCATACGGCACCGCCGCCGCGGTGACCAGCGTCCTCGAAGGCCGCTGCCCCGCGCATGTCGAGCTTGGTCGCATCGACGGTCGGTATGTGATCCCCAAGGAGCCGTTGCCCCACTTCGACGGCCTGCTCGACGAATGGATCGGCGGCCCCTACCTCGGTGCGCTTCAGGAGGTCGTCGTCGAGCACGTACGAGCCAAGAAGGAGATTCGAGAGCGCGACTTCTTCGAGGATCTGGCGGACTGGGAGACCAGCGAGTTCGCCGAGACCTCGGAGTTTGCGAGGGGTCTCGCCGACAGCGCCCTGAGCTACGGCGAGCACATCGAGCGGGCCCTTCACTTCGTGCTCATGAGCGCGAAGAGGAACCCCACTGCGGCGGGTGGCGAGTGAGGGCGCAACGCCTCACCAGGGACCAGTACCGCCGCACGTGATCGGCCCGGAGCAGCGGCCGACGGGTCAACGAAGCCCGCTGCTCCGGTCACTCCCATCCCATCCAAGAAACAGGAGGTGCTACCAGAATGCACCACATCACCCCTGGCTCGCTGCCCCGCGCTGCTTTCGCAGCGGTAGAGCGAGGCTGGCAGGTCATCCCCTTGGTACCCGGCGGAAAGCGTCCGGCCATCCGCGCGTGGGAGCAGCGTGCGACCTCGGACGCCGAGCGCGTTGCCCGGTGCTGGTCGGCCGGCCGCTACAACGTCGGCATCGCCGCTGGACCTTCCGCTCTCGTCGTCGTCGATCTGGATGTGCCCAAGCACGACGTGGACATCCCGCCCGCCGGCGCCCCCTCCTCGGTGAAGACCGGCGCCGACATGTTGGCATTGCTCGCCGAGCAGCTCGGCGAGCCCTTCCCCGCCGACACGTATACGGTCCGTACGGCGAGCGGCGGTCTCCACCTCTACTTCGAGGCACCGTCGGAGATCAGGCTCCGCAATACCGCGGGCTCCCTCGGGTGGAAGGTCGACACCCGGGCGCACGGCGGATACGTCGTGGGAGCGGGCAGCGTGGTCGACGGCAGGGCCTACACCGTTGTGCGCGACATGGCCCCGGCACCGCTGCCGGAGTGGCTGACGAAGCGGCTCACGCCAGTACCGCTGCCGCCCCAGGTGCGCACGGTTGCCCCGCTGATCAAGGGCGGCAGGACCGACGCTTACCTGACGGCGGCTGTCACGGCGGAATCGCAGCGGGTCAAGCGTGCGCGGCCCGGAACGGGCACCGCGCCCGGCAACCGCAACGCTTCCCTCTACATCGCGTCGGTGGCCCTCGGGCAGCTCGTCGCTGGTGGCGAGTTGTCGGCAACAGAGGTGACAGGGCGGCTCGTTGACGCGGCCGTCAGCGTCGGCCTCACCGAGACCGAGGCGCGCGCCACCGTCGCCTCCGGCCTGCGTGCCGGAGCCAGGAAGCCGCGTGTCGTGGTGCGGAGGGCCGCATGAACCTCAACGTCCAGGACATCTACCTGGGCTGGACCGATCTGCCGCATGGTCCCGGCTGCGCGTTCTCCTCGTGGGCGGTCGACATCCGGGAGGACGAGCACTTCCGCTCCTCGTACGGTGGCGCCACCACCCGGCACACCTGCCCGGACGAGGACTGCGACCACGGCCGCTCCTATGCCCGTACGACCGTGCGCGTGGTCTGCCTCTCCTGCCACTGCGCCCACCTCATCAGCGGTGAGTCAATCAGTAGCCAGGCCGCCACCACGAAGGCGACCGGGTTCGGTGAGGCACCCCGCAAGGTGGCCGGCCTCTACCTGTGGCCGGGCGAGCCGTGGTTTGACGACGAGCCTCACGAGTTCCTGGTCACCCACGACAAGCCGAAACGCGTCCAGGCGTCCAACGTGATCGGCTCGATTCACGAGGGGCGCGGGCCCCGGGGCGGCAAGCAGTTCTCCGCCACCGCGCTTCCGGCGACGAACGGTACATACGGGTACGGCAAGCTCCGCTGGTCACGCGCGGAGAAGGGCTTCACATCCCTCTACGCCGCCGCGAAGTGGATTGCCGCTCAGGCCCCCGAGAGCGATGAGGCGAAGTGAACGACGACCTGAGCAACCCGCCTCACCTTTACTCCGCATCCATCCCCGCGGAGCCTCAGCCTCTGCAACCCGCCCAGCAGCGCATCCGTACGGCCTGGACCGCCGACGAACTGATGGCCACCCAGTTCCCGGACCCCAAGTGGGCTGTTCCCGGACTCATTTCGGAAGGCGTCAATCTCCTCGCCGGTCCGCCGAAGGTCGGCAAGTCCTGGCTCTCTCTCGGCCTGGCCCTGTCGGTGGCGGCCGGTGGCACTGCCATGGACAGCGTGCCCGTCGAGGGCGGCCCGGTGCTTTACCTCGCTCTTGAGGACACCGCCCGCCGCCTCCAGACCCGAATGCGCAAGCTCCTCGGCACCGACCGCGCGCCTGCCTCGCTGACGCTGGCGACCTCCTGCCCGCCGCTTCCTCAAGGCGGCAACGAGGCCATCGCCCAGTGGTGCGAGCGCAACCCCGAGGCCCGCATGGTCGTGATCGATGTCTTCGCGAAGATGCGCGGGGCGTCCGCACCGGGCGCTTCGGCGTACGACGCGGATTACGCGGCCGTGGGTCACGCCAAGCGCATCGCGGATCACTACGGGATTGCCGTGGTCCTGGTCCACCACGTCCGCAAAGCCGCTTCGGACGACTTCCTCGCGGAGGTCTCCGGCACCAACGGCCTTGCGGGAGCCGCTGACGCAACGCTGGTGCTGAAGCGGTCCCGGGGCCAGGCCGACGGAGTCCTTCACGTAACCGGCCGCGACGTGGACGAAGCCGAGTACGCGCTCCGCTTCTACCCGGAGGCCGGCGCGTGGCAGCTCCTCGAAGGGCCCGCTGCCGACCACACAATCGGTGATACCCGGGTGGCGATCCTGCGCTATGTGCGGGAGCACCCCGAGGCCAAGCCGAAGCAGATCGCCGAGGGGACCGGACTTCAGTCCGATCTCGTACGGCAGACCTGCTCGCGCATGGTCAACGACGTCCAGCTCATCCGGAAGGCCGGGGGCTATGTCGTCCCTGGCGAGAACGGGGGACAGGCATGACGAGTCACAGCCGTCACAGTGTCACCGCAGTCACGCTGCCGCACCTCTTCCGCCCGGCGGAGGTCGCAACCGCCCTCGGCTGTTCCGAGTGGTGGCTGAAGGAACAGGCTCGCCAGAGCCGCATCCCGTTCACGCGGCTCGGTGGGGCATATCGCTTCACGGCGGATCATGTCGCGGAGATCATCCGGCTCTTCGAGGAGCGGCCGAACCGGCGCGTGAACGCTTCCGAGAACGTGGCGGTCCAGCGCCGGACCCGGTCCGTTCGCCCGGCCGAGCGGGCCACAATCCTCAAGGCCCGGCCGCCCCGGCGGGCTCTGACCACCCAGCAACTGACCATCGCCAGTTAGGACAGGGGGGCGCATGGGTTATGGGGAGAAGCGCGGCACTTACTTCCGGGGCCGCTACAAGATCGAGCCGGGTAAGTACGGAACGGTCTGTGACGCGCAAGGCCGGACGATCAAGTTCAAGACCAAGCGTGACGCCAAGAAGGCAGCGGACGCGGAAGAGCTGAAGGTAGAGGAGAAGGGGTGGAAGGATCCGGCGGTCGGGCTGGAGACCTTCGGTGAGTACGCGAGCCGTTGGTACGAGGCTCAGGAGCTCGCATCCACGACGATGCAGAACTATCGCCGTGACATCGAGGTGCATCTGCTGCCCGAGTTCGGGGACCGCCCGCTCAAGGCGATCAGCGCGACCGACGTAAGTGCCTGGGAGAAGAAGGAGAGAGCGGCCGGCTACGAAGCGGCCAGTATCCGGACGTATCGCTCGCGCCTCCACTTGGTCCTCGCGGACGCTGTGGAGGAAGGGCTGATCGACGCGAACCCCGCTGCCCGCCGCCGAGGCCGCGGCAAGCGAGCAGGCCGGTCCGCGGACCGGGATCCGGAGAAGGCGTTCACGTCGGCTCTGGGCATCTTGCTCGTGGCCGAGCGCCTGGCAGTGCTCTCCGGAAGGGACGACGAGTTCGTCGCCGGCATCCTCAAGGGCTACACGGGGATGCGGCTGGGCGAGCTCGTCGGTCTGGAGACTCGGTATGCGCGGACAGGCGCCGTACGGGTCGAGTGGCAGCTCGTGGAACTCGACACCGGGGAACTGGAGCGCTGCCCTCCGAAAGACGACAGCTATCGGACCATCGACATCCCGGAGTGGCTGTCGTCTCTGCTCTCAGGACACATCTCGCGGACCAGGCCCAAGCCGTGCGCCTGTCACGGCGAGACGTACGTCTTCAGCAGCTTCGGCACGGTCCGCCGCTGGGGCAGGGGCGGCGGTCCCACGGTGAAGGACGTCGCCAAACTCGCCGGCGTCAGTACGGGCACGGTGTCCAACGTCGTGCACCGGCCCGGGGCGGTCACGGAGGAGACCCGCCTGCGAGTGGTCGAGGCCATGACCCAGCTCGACTACTTCCGCGGCCGGACGCCCGAGGAGACTGCGGCGCACTGGCGGAGGAAGACGTTCGAGTCCCGCCTCTTTCATCCGGCGGCGACTGGTCTTTACGAGGCGGTGGGTACCCGCCCGAGGACCCCGGTCCCGATCATGGCCGGACTGTGGCCGGGCACCCTCGCCCAAGGGCGAGGCGCGGCGACCAGGGCGACGGCGTGTTGGGTGCCGATCGCTCCGGGCCTCACGCCGCACGGCCTTCGGCATTCGCACCGCACGCACATGGAGGACTTGAGGACGGAGAAGGTCCTCATGGACGAGCGCATGGGGCACAAGGACGGTTCCATCTCCGCTCGGTACGCCCACGTGACGGACGAGATGCGTCAGCGTTTGCTCGCGGGCCTGACTCGGAGCTGGCTCGCAGCGCTCGACGCGAGGTTGGCCATCAGTCCGCGCTCGTCCGTCGCCGTTCTCGACGAGCTGCTCAGCGAGCGGGCCGGACAGCTTTTCTCCCAGAATTCTCCCCGATGATCTATCGGGGGTGGGAGAAATCGCTTCTGAACTGGGCGTTCGGCGAATTGCGTTGGCCGTAGGTCATTTCTGATAAGGATGAGGCCACAGGTTCAAATCCTGTTAGCCCCACAGTGACGAAGACCCCCGAGGCGAAAGCCCGGGGGTCTTCGGCGTTTCCGGGACCGGCGGGGCTTGGGCGGCCCCCGGGGGCGACAGGCCGAGAGTCTGCTGGCTGGGTGGCTGGTGTGAGGGGCGGGGAATCCTCTCGGGGGCGTGGCGGCCCCATCGGCGTTGAAGATTTCGCGGTCCGTGGCTTGCCGCGGTGAAGGTCCCGCAGTCCGTGGTCTGCCGGCCCTCGGGTTGCGCGTTACGTCCCCCAGGGCCCGGGGACACTCGTCGGGCGTCATGGCGCCCGCCCTCCGCACATCACCCTCCCCCCCACATACACAACGGACCCCGGCGCCTGTCGACAGACTTGGCGGCTCGGAGCGAGTCAGGACACCGAAAAGCCCGGCAACTCGGGGGAGTTGCCGGGCTCGCAGCTCGGGCGGAGCGGGGTGGGTCAGGGGGAAGGGGTCTCGGCGGAGTCGTCGGCCGGGTCTTCGGCGGTGCCGCTGTCGGTGGCCACCGGGTCGTCGGCCGCGTCACGGACGTCGCCGCGGTGGCGCGAGGAGGGCGAGGAGCCGTGGGCCTCGGCCCGGATGCGCTGCTTCATCGTGGGCGGCAGGGCCGAAGGGGCGGGCAGGGCCCATTGCACGCTCGGCGCAACGGGGGTGGCCGGTTCGACGCTGTTGAACGTAGCGCCGTGCTGCGGTACAGAAGCCGCCGGGGCCGCGGCGGTGGCCTGGCCGGCCAGGCCGAGGGAGGCGAGAAGGGCGACGAGCGCGCCGATGAGTGCGGTCCACCAGGTCGTGATCTTGCTCGTAGCCATGACTTCCTCGCTTCTTCCGTAAGCAGTGCGTGCTGTGGGGTTGCCCGAATTGCGTTGTATCCGACTATGTGCGGGGGGCGCCGGGGAAGCGAGGAGCGACGCACCGTATCGACGGATCTTCCGATGAACTACACACGGATGGAGCATCACCGGTTGATATCGATCGGTGTGTATAGTCGGGCGGCAGAGGTCCCTTACGTCAAGGAAAGACGAGGTCGCGCGGTGAAGAAGCTTCTCCTGGTCGCACTGGCTGCCATCGGCGGGCTCCTCGTGTACCGCCAGATCCAGGCGGATCGCGCCGAGCAGGACCTGTGGACGGAGGCGACCGACTCCGTGCCCGCAGGTTCGGGTGTGTGAGACCGAAAGACCCGGTTGCGAAGCCCCGGCCCACTGAGGTGGCCGGGGCTTCGTGCTGTCCCGGGGTGCCCCGGGCGCCGGCGAGTTCACGTGAGCGAATAGTTGACTTGCGAGGGCAAAGGTGGGCGGGGCGACGTGAGGACGAGGTGCGGCAGGTCCAGGGCGGGGGCACGAAGGATCGGAGCGGCGGCGGCCGCGCTCGGTGTGCTGCTGGGGGCGCCGGGGCTCGCCCACGCGGCCGGTCCGCCGTCCCCTTCGTACCGGTTTCCCGACGGTGTACGGGATGTGGTGGGGGGTCAGCGGGACAAGGACGGCCCGTTACTTGAGGCCGACACTGCCTACAGGTCGGTCATCAAGCCCGGTGGCAAGCTCTATTTTCGGCTGGTTCTGGACGGCAAGAGCGACGCCTACGTGTCGGCGGTCGCCCTGCCGGGGCCGACCGGCGCGAAGCTCGCCTACAGCGACTCCATCAAGGTGTCCCTTCAGGATGCCGCGGGCGAGGACTGCGACTCCCAGCGGCGTTCGATCGGCTCGGCGCAGTACCCGCACCCCTTCGCCGCCTCGGCCTATCGCGCCGTGCGCGCGGGACTGTCGTCCTGTCAGGAGGCGGGCGCCTATTACGTGGTGATCGAGCGTCAGACCGAGGCCGCTTCGACCCGCTCCGACTGGGGGCTCGATCTGCGCTACACGACCGAGCCCACCCGCAGCGCCCCCGGGCCCGGCACGGCGCCCTCCACCCGGCCCTCCGCGTCACCCGTCCCGCCCACCGGAGCACCCCGTCAGGTCCATGGCGGAACGGGTTTCCACGACGCGGCCGAGTTGTCCGAAGGGCAGTGGAAGGACTCCATCCAGCCCGGCGAGACCCTGTTCTTCCGGGTTCCGCTGAGCTGGGGCCAGCAGATCTCCGTGGGAGGAGGTTTGGGGGGCATGGCCGCGCCGAAGGACGGCTATGTGGGCACCGCCCTCTCGCTCCAGCTCTACAACCCCGTGTGGGGACCGGTCACCGGGACATCGGCCCCGTACGACGGACGGCGCAAGGAGACCGTGCTCGACCCGCTCGCGCCGGTCGCCTACGAGAACCGCTTCTCACCCTCGGACGACACCTCTGCGATGCGGGTCGACGGCCCCTATTACCTGGCCGTGTCGCTCAGCCCCGACGTCGGGCAGACCTTCGGGGCCACGCCGTACGACCTCACGCTGTGGCTGACCGTACGGGGACAGACGAAGGCCGGCCCGTCGTACGCCGGTCGCGCGCCGGACTTCGGTTCCGGCAGGCCCTCAGCCGGCGACGGCTCGATGAAACTTCTCGCAGCCATCGGAATCGGCACGGGAACGGTGCTGGTGTCCGGGCTCGGGGCATGGACGCTGGTGGCCCGCAGGCGCGCGGCCGCGGCCGGCCCGGGACCGGTTCACCACGGGGGTGGGGCGTCCGGGGCCCGATAGCCGGGGCCGCAGGTATGGGTCGGTGCCAGCTTCAGGTGGGGGTCGGCGCCCAATTCACATCTGGGTCAGTGCCCAGATCCCCACGGCGAAGCACACCAGCGCGATCAGGAGCACCGGGACGGCGACCTTGGCGGGCGGCCCGGGCCGGGGCCGCGGTGTGAGTTGTGGTTGTGGTGCCGGCTGGGACTGAGGTTGTGCGACGGATGACCCGAACGAGGAGCCCTGGAGGGGAACTTGGGGCGCCTCGGCCGCATAGGGGTACGGCGTTGTGTAAGGGGTCGTCGCGGGGGTGGGAGGCGTCCGGTCGTAGTGCTGTGCTGCATATGGTGCGGCCGGGGCAGCCGGCGGCGGGGCCTGGGTCGGCGGGGTGGGCGGTTGCTGCGGGGCGGGAGGGAAGGTTCCGGTGCCGAAGCTGTGCGGTGCCGGTGCCGGTGCCGGTGCGGGAGCGGGGGCGGGAGTGGGTGCCGCGTGACCCGGGGTGGCCCGGGCCGCCGGGTTGGGCAGGGGGTGGCCCGCCGCCGAGTCACTCGCCGCCCACTGGCCCGGGGCCGGCTGGCCCGGTAACGGACCGCCTGCCACCGAGTTACCCACCACCGAGCTCGCCCCCCACTGGCCCGGCGTCGATTGGCCCGGCCAGGGTTGGCCGGGCAAGGGCTGACCCGGCATCGGTCGGCCGAGCTCGGGTCGGCCCTCTATAGAACGGCCCTCCACGGAACCGCCCTGTACGGAGCCGCCCTCCATGGAACGGCCCTCCAGGGCGTGGCCCTCCCCGGGACGACTTTCCTCGGCCGGGCCCTGCGGGAGACCCGACACGGGCGGGCCCACCGCCGACATACCGGACGCCCCCGATGCGTACGCCCCCGAGGCGTACGCGCCCGATCCATACGCACCCGAGGCATCGGCCCCCTGGCCGTAGGCCCCAGAGCCATACGCTTCCCCGCCGCGTACCCCCGTCTCGTACGCCTCCCCGCCGTACGCCCCCGGTCCAAACGGCGGCCCCCCGTCACGCCCGGAGGCTGAGGGCTCCGGACGTCGCGGCGGCTGCGTGGGGCCCTGGTCGGTGCAGCCGGGGGGTAGGGGGCCGATCTGGTCGAAGACCTCGACGGGCTCCTCGTCGGGGTCGGGGTCGGGCAGCAGCTCGACGGCCGAGGCCAGCGCCTTGCGCGCCCCCGTCGCGGTGCGGAACCGGTTCTGCGGGTTCGGTTGGAGGAGCCCTGCCAGGACCTGCCAGAGGGGCTCGGGGATGCCCTGAGGGGCGCCGGGGGTGCCGTGGGCGGTGAAGTACTCGACGAGGGCCCGCGCGTCCGGTTTGCTGCCCTCCAGGAGGTACAGCGCGACCAGACCGACGGCGAACAGGTCGGCGGGGAAGTCGGGTTCGGCGCCCATCATCTGCTCGGGCGCGAAGTAACCCGGCGTTCCCACCACGTAGTTGGTCTCGGTGAGCCGGGGCTCGTCCTTGCGCAGGGAGATGCCGAAGTCGGAGAGGCGCAGATGGGGGCGGCCGCTTCCGGTGGCTTCCAAAAGGATGTTGGCCGGTTTGATGTCGCGGTGGACGACGCCCTCGGCGTGGACGGCGGCGAGGCCGGACAGCAGCTGGTCGAGCAGGGTGCACACGAACCGGGGCGGCAACGGCCCGTAGTCACCGATGAGATGGGCCAGCGAGCCCCCGCTCACCAGGTCCATGGTGAACAGGACCTTGTCGTCGTCGGCGGCCCAACTGGCGGGCGCCAGAACATGGGGGTGGTCGATCCTGAGGGCCTGCTCGCGGACGAACCGCAACAGGGTGTGCGCGTCGCTCTGCTGAAGCACCTTCGCCGCCACGTAACGGCGTCTGCGCCGGTCCCAGGCGCGCCAGACGGCTCCGGCCCCGCCCCGTCCGACCGGATCGATCAGCTCGTACCGACCGGCGAAGACCTCGCCCACCCGACGCCCCCCAGGATCGATCGGACCGTTGTCAGCTCTGGTGCGCCTCGTAGTGCGAGACCGCCTCGGCGGTGCGCCCTGCGCCGTACACCCGGAGGAACTCTGCCAGTTCGGGGTGGGCGGGGGCGAGGGTGTCGGCCGCGTCGATGATGTCGCCCGCGGCCGCGACGGAACGCAGCAACGACTGGATCTCGCGCACGACGCGGCGCACGGTCGGGGCGCCGGAACTGGACGTGGTCTGGCCGGTGTTGGTCAGCACCGAGCCTCCTTGCGACTTCTTGATCTCTTCCATCCGGTCGGTGGCCTCGGCAGCGCTCACGCTGCCGTCGGCGACCTGCCCCGCCAGGTCCTGGAGGGCCTGGACGCGCTGCACCACGGCCGGATTGCCGATCTTGGCGCGCTGTCCGCTCATGAGCTGCGACAGCATGGGCGCCGAGAGCCCGAGAACAGCGGCGAGCCGGGCCTGGTTGAGCCCGAGGTCGTCTATCAGCCGGCGGAAGAGCGCCCCCAGCGGCTCCCCGTACCAGCTTCGCTGAAGCTCCCTGGCTCTGGCGGTCGCTTCCTGCTGTGCTGCGTCCATTGCGCGTCTCCCCATCGCTTCCCCATTGAGGCCGCTTCACGGGTGCGAACCTCGCCGAGCATCTTACGGAGAGTGGTCGTTCACCGGGAGTCCCAATCCTTTTGCGAGATCCCCGGTTTCACCCGGTACTCTTGTTCCGCAACACCTCATCCGGGGCCTTAGCTCAGTTGGTAGAGCGCTGCCTTTGCAAGGCAGATGTCAGGAGTTCGAATCTCCTAGGCTCCACATCCCAAGAGGCCCCCTGACCTGCGGAAACGCGGATCAGGGGGCCTCTTAGTGCTGCCTGGTCGGATCGGATGGGGGGCGGTGCCGAACCGGGCCTGCCCGCCTGCCCGCGGGGGCGGGGGCAGGGGCAGGGGCAGGGGTTACGACCGGACGGCGGCGGTTGGTGTCGGCGATCGCGGAGCCGCGGTCGAGGCCGGTGCACACCGCGTCCTCACCGCTGGACCCGCGCCGCCGAACCCGCGCCGCCGAACCCGCGCCGCCGAACCCGCGCGGCCGAACCCGCACGGGCCCTCCGCGTCCTCACCAGCCGGACCCGCACGGCCGGACCCGCACGGCCGCGCTCTCACCGGCCGAACCCGCCCGGCCGACGTCGCACCGGCCGGTGAACCTTCGGCGTCGCCGGGGTCAGTGCGCGCCCCGGCTCCGCACATCACCTCCGCGCTCCCGCGACGACGGCGGTCGGCCGGCCTCCCCGGTACGGGACAGCGACAGGGGTCGCGCCGCCGTCGTTCAGGTTCAACACGCGTTACGGCGGCGGGCGGGAGTTGGTGGCGCCCCGGCGTGCGGCGGCGCTCGCTCGGTCCGAGAACGCCGGACGCCCGGCGGCCCCTCGAAGGGCCGCCGGGCGTCCGGCGCGTCCGGTACTGCTCAGTGCCGCTCGTCGCCGTCCGCGGCGTCGGCCTCCGCCTCGGCCTGCTTGGCCTCGACCTCGGGGTCGAGGGCGTCGGCGGTCGTGCCGTCCACGGCGGTGAGCGGCGGCCGGTCGGCGGCGACCTCGGTCGGCTCGGGGGGCTCGACCAGCCAGTCCGGGTTGGCCTGCTTGTCCCACCAGCGCCACGCGGCGTACGCGCCGCCCGCGAGGACGCCGAAGATCAGGAAGCCCTTGCCGGCGCGGGCCATCTTGGCCTGACGCCGGTGCTTGCGCGCGAGCTTCTCGATCTCCTTGGTCGTCACCTGCCCGCGCAGCGCGGCCAGGGCCGCCGCGGAGCGCGCCATGGCCTCCTCGCGCAGCGGCTGGGCGGCGGCGACCGCCTGCTCCACGCGGGGCGCCGCGTAGTCGGCGGCCTGACGCGCGGCGCGACGCGAGCGCTCCGCCGCCTGGTGGGCGACCTCGTCCATCTTCGACGGGACGCGCGGCGCCACATGGGCGTCGTACTGGTGCCGCGCCTGGTGGCGGGCCTGCGCCGCGGCCTTGGTCACCTTCGGCGCGACGCGCACACGCGCCTCCTTGGCGTAATGCTGTGCGTACTGTGCGGCCTGCTGCTTGGCCGAGTCGGCGTAGGGCGCCACCACTTCCGCGGCGTGCAGCACGCTCTCCTTCGCCGTTCCGGTTGCGGCGCGCACGCTCTCCATGCGGGTCACGTGATCCTCCTCCTTGGTGGCGGTTCGGTATGTCGCCTTTCCACCCAGCTCGAAATCATGCCTGTCCTGCGGGTACCCGGCATGTGCGGAAAGGCATCCGGGTGGGCGGCGTGTATTGAAAAGAAATGAGGGGCGGGGTGTGGAGCGCGGTACTGAGGGGGAGCTCGTCGACGACAATGCCACGGTTGGGGGCGGTACGGCACCGTTCGGCGGGTATCTGTCGGAAGCCGGGCGGTTTTCCACCCGTCGGCGGCGTCCGTGCGAGGATCGTGGGACGTCAGAGCAGATCTTTGCAGCGCTTCAAGGAAGGCAGATCGTGGCCGAGCAGCTTTACGCCACCCTGAAGACCAATCAGGGCGACATCGAGATTCGGCTCCTGCCGAACCACGCACCCAAGACGGTCAAGAACTTCGTGGAACTCGCCAAGGGTGAGCGCGAGTGGACGAACCCGGCGACCGGCCAGAAGACCACGGCCCCGCTGTACGACGGCACCGTCTTCCACCGCGTGATCAGCGGCTTCATGATCCAGGGCGGCGACCCGCTGGGCAACGGCACCGGCGGCCCGGGCTACGAGTTCGCCGACGAGTTCCACCCCGACCTGGCCTTCAACAAGCCGTACCTGCTGGCCATGGCGAACGCGGGCCCGGCCACCAACGGCTCGCAGTTCTTCATCACCGTGTCGCCGACCGCGTGGCTGACCGGCAAGCACACCATCTTCGGCGAGGTCTCCAGCGACGCCGGCCGCAAGGTCGTCGACGCCATCGTGTCGACCGCCACCAACCCGCGCACCGACCGCCCGGTCGACGACGTCGTCATCGAGTCGGTCGTCGTGGAGAGCCGCGAAGGCTGAACTTCGGCTCCGCAGGGAACCTTTCCGCCCCGCTCGTCCGTATGACGAGCGGGGCGGAGCTGCTGCACGAGGACGAAGGAGCCCGATGAACCAGGACCAGGACCAGGTGCGCCAGTCCGGCCTGCCCGGCTGCTACCGCCACCCCGGAGTGCCGACGGGCATCAGCTGCTCGCGCTGCGAGCGGCCGATCTGCCCGGAGTGCATGATCAGCGCGTCCGTCGGTTTCCAGTGCCCCGACTGCGTCCGCTCCGGATCCGGCACCGGCCACGCCCTCACGGCGAACCAGCCGCGGACCATGGCGGGCGGGGTCCTGGCGAGCGGTGATCCGCACCTGGTCACCAAGATCCTCATCGGGATCAACGCGGCTGCCTTTCTGGTGCAGGAGACGGTCGGGAACCGGTTCACCGACGCGTTCTTCCTTTTGGGACGTTCTCCCGTCGTCGGGTTCGACGGTGTCCAGGGCGTAGCCGAGGGCCAGTGGTACCGCCTGGTCACCTCGATGTTCCTGCACCTCGGTATCGCCCACATCGCCTTCAACATGCTCAGCCTGTGGTGGCTCGGTGGCCCCCTGGAGGGCGCGCTCGGCCGGGCGCGCTATCTGGCCCTGTACTTCGTGTCGGGTCTGGCGGGCGGAGCGCTGACCTATGTGATCGCCGCGCCGGACAAGGGCTCGCTCGGCGCCTCCGGCGCGATCTTCGGCCTGTTCGGTGCCATGGCGGTGCTGATGCGCCGCATGAAGTACGACATGCGGCCGGTCATCGGGCTGCTCGTGGTCAACCTGATCTTCACGTTCAACCCGTGGGTGGGCATCGCCTGGCAGGCCCATGTGGGCGGCCTGGTCGCGGGCGTCCTGGTCGGCATCGGCATGGTGCACGCCCCGGCCCGGCGGCGCGCACTGGTGCAGTGGGGAAGCTGTGCCCTGGTGCTCGCCGTGTCGGTCGTCCTCGTATTGATCCGTACGGCCCAACTCACCTGACACCCATCCATCACCACATCGGGTACGAGCTTTCCCCAGAGTTGTCCACAGAGGGTGCCCGCCTTTGTGCACCGGGTGGGGAACGCCTGCGCCCCTCGGCCCTGACCTGGTGTTTTCCAGGCGGGACAAGGGGCGCAGGAGGCGGCGGGGCGGGCGGAGCCAGTCACACCGGCGTCAACATCCCGGAAGTTATCCACAGATGGTCTGAGTTATCCACTCCCCGTGGATAGCGCTGTGGATAACTAGGGGCAGAGCTTGCTTTCGGCCCCGGATCGCGCTGGGGTCGAAGCGCTACTTCCACTGCGTGGAGACGCCGAAGCCACCCGCGATGAAGCCGAAACCGACGACGATGTTCCAGTTCCCGAGCGACTTGAGCGGCAGATCCCCCTCGGTCACATAGAAGAGGACGATCCAGGCCAGCCCGATGAGGAAGAGCGCCAGCATCACCGGGGCGACCCAGCTGCGGTTGCCCAGTTTGATGGCGGTCGCCTGCTTCGCGGGCGGCGGCGTGAAATCGGCCTTCTTGCGGATACGTGACTTCGGCACGAGGGACTCTCCTGTCGATGCGCTGCGTGACCGCGCAGGGAACTGTGGCGGCGCCGGGGGACGGGGCTGCGGGGGAGGCCTCCCCCAAGCGTCCGTTAGCGTAGTGCTTCCGTGGCGTCGAAGGAGATAAGGGTACGTTGAGCAATTCTGCCGACTCCCCCGGCGGGGTCCCCGAGCAGCCCCCGCGGCGCCCGCGCGCCCGCCCGGTGCGGCTGCTCTCCGCCGCCGTCTTCGCGCTCGCCGGCCTCATCTTCGTCACCAGCTTCAACACGGCCAAGGGCACCAACATCCGTACCGACGCCTCGCTTCTGAAGCTGTCGGACCTCATCAAGCAGCGCGACCACAAGAACAAGGAAC
Source organism: Streptomyces sp. ASQP_92 (assembly GCF_025399895.1). GTDB lineage: Bacteria > Actinomycetota > Actinomycetes > Streptomycetales > Streptomycetaceae > Streptomyces. The sequence goes on from NZ_JAODUA010000016.1 coordinate 39,928, forward strand.
TCGGCGACTCCACCGCGACCCTGCGCGGTGACGTGGACGCGCTGGCCCAGCGCGACGACGGCTCCACCAAGGCCCAGGACCAGCTCCTCAACGCCCTCAAGGACGCCTCGGGCACCGCCCCGGTCTCGGGGAAGGGCCTGACCGTCACGCTCAACGACGCCCCGCCCAACGCCACCGCCGCCCCCGGCTACCCCGCCCCGCAGGCCAACGACCTCGTCATCCACCAGCAGGACCTCCAGGCCGTCGTCAACGCGCTGTGGCAGGGCGGTGCCCAGGGCATCCAGGTCATGGACCAGCGCCTGATCGCCACCAGCGCGGTCCGCTGCGTGGGCAACACCCTCATCCTCCAGGGCCGCGTCTACTCGCCCCCGTACAAGATCACCGCGGTCGGGGACACCGGCAAGCTGCGCGGGGCGCTGAGCGCCTCCAAGGCGATCCAGAACTACCAGCTCTATGTGAAGGCCTACGGGCTCGGCTGGAAAGTCGGCGAGCACAGGACGATGACTCTCGCCGCCTACTCGGGCACAGTGGATCTCCACTACGCGAAACCGGTGCAGTAGCGGCGCGGGAGGAGGCACCGCCGATGTCCGTGCGGGTCCTCGTCCGATCCCTCAGCGAACTGTGCATCACCGTCGGCGCCCTGATCGTTCTGTTCGTCGCCTACCTCCTGTACTGGACCGGAGTGAAGGCGGACCACGCGGCCGGCGACCAGATCAGCGGCCTCGAGCAGCAGTGGGCGCAGAGCCCGCCGCCCCGCCCCGCAGCCCCGCAGAAGGCCGCCCCGCCGCCGCCTCCGTACGCCGAAGGCCGCTCCTTCGCCGTCATGTACGTCCCCCGGCTCGGCAAGGACTGGCACAGGCCGGTCCTCGAAGGCACCGCCGTCAAGGACCTCCAGAAGGGCCTCGGCCACTACGCCGGCACCACCCGGCTCGGACAGCAGGGCAACTTCTCGGTGGCGGGCCACCGGCGCACCTACGGCGACCCGTTCAAGGACTTCCCCGAACTGCGGCCCGGTGACGCGGTCGTGCTGCGGGACGACACCACCTGGTACACCTACCGGCTCGACAACAAGCCCTACCGGACCGTGCCCGGCGACATCGGCGTCATCGACCCCGTCCCGGCCAAGTCGCCCTTCCGCTCCCCGGGCCGCTATCTCACCCTCACCACCTGCGACCCGGAATGGGGCAGCAGCCACCGGCTGATCGCCTGGGGGCACCTGGAGGCCACCCAGCCCGTGACACGGGGCGAACCCCCGGCTTTGGACGGCTGACCCCACTCCACAGCCAGGCCCCTTAGTCTGGTGCCGTAACGATCGTCGGAAGGGACAGCGGGGACAGCATGTACGGCTGGATCTGGCGGCATCTGCCGGGCAACACATGGCTGCGGGCGTTCATCTCGCTCGCGATGGTGCTCGTGATCGTCTACGTGCTCTTCCAGTACGTCTTCCCGTGGGCGGAGCCCCTGCTCCCGTTCAACGACGTGACGGTGGACCAGGGGATGGGGACGACAGCCCGGTGAACGCGCGCATTCTCGTGGTCGACAACTACGACAGCTTCGTCTTCAACCTCGTCCAGTACCTGTACCAGCTCGGCGCCGAGTGCGAGGTCGTCCGCAACGACGAGGTCTCCCTCGGCCACGCCCAGGACGACTTCGACGGCGTCCTGCTCTCCCCCGGGCCCGGCACGCCCGAACAGGCCGGTATTTGCGTCGACATGGTGCGTCACTGCGCCGCAACCGGCGTCCCTGTCTTCGGCGTCTGCCTGGGTATGCAGTCGATGATGGTCGCGTACGGCGGTGTCGTGGGGCGGGCCCCCGAGCTGTTGCACGGCAAGACGTCCCCGGTGCTGCACCAGGGCACCGGTGTCTTCTCGGGGCTGCCCTCCCCCTTCACGGCGACCCGTTACCACTCGCTGGCCGCCGAGCCGGCCACGCTGCCGGACGAGCTGGAGGTCACCGCGCGCACCGAGGACGGCATCATCATGGGGCTGCGCCACCGTGAACTGCCGGTCGAGGGCGTCCAGTTCCACCCCGAGTCGGTGCTGACCGAGCACGGCCACCGGATGCTGGCCAACTGGCTGGTGCGATGCGGGGACGCGGGGGCCGTCGGGCGCTCGGCAGGGCTCGCGCCGGTGGTGGGCAAGGCCGCGGCGTGACTCCGGCGCGCCCGGAGCACGAGTACGACCCGCTGACGGACCCCCTGCCACCGGGCGGGCACGCATCGCCCTGGTTCCGGTCCGGCAACCTGGCGCCCCAGGCGTCAGCCCCCGCACAGGAGCCCGCATACGAGCCCGGGGACCGGCCGGGGTACGGGCCCCCGCCGGAGCCCGCGGCGGCCCCCCAGGAGTGGTACGAGCCCGGTCCCGCGACGGGACCGCAGGAGTGGCCCGGGCAGGAGCCCGCGGCCTCCGGGCAGGACTGGTATCCCGCACCCGCGCCGGAGCCGATAGCCGAACCGGCCGGCCCGGGCGCCCCCGAGATACCCCCGACCGATCAGGGGGCCGCGCCCGCAGACGCAGGCATTCCCCCGGCCATGGGCGTTCCCCAGGCCACCGGTATTCCCCCCGCCACCGGCGGGCGGGCCGAGCGCCGCAGGGCCGCCAAGGGCAGGGGCCGCGCGGCCCCGACGCCCACACCCGCTCCCGCTTCCGCGCCGGACGGGCGGCGGCTGACCCGGGCGGAGGCGCGCCGGGCGGCCAAGGCGCGCAAGGACAGCGCCGCGGTGATAGCCAGCCGGATCCTGGGTGAAGCGTTCATCACGCTGGGCGTGGTGATGCTCCTGTTCGTGACGTACCAGCTCTGGTGGACCAACGTCCGCGCCCACCAGGAGGCGGGCAGCGCCGCCAAGAAGATCGCGCAGGACTGGGCGGACGGGCGCAAGCCGGGCGCCTTCGCGCCGGGCGAGGGGTTCGCCCTCATGCACATTCCCCAGCTCGACGTCGTCGCCCCGATCGCGCAGGGCACCAGCAAGGCGAAGGTCCTCGACAAGGGCATGATCGGCCACTACGACGAGGCCGGCCTCAAGACGGCGATGCCCTCCGACGCGACCGGCAACTTCGCGGTGGCGGCCCACCGCAACACCCATGGCGAGCCGTTCCGGTACATCAACCGCCTGAAGGCGGGCGACAAGGTCGTCGTCGAGACGCAGGACGCGTACTACACCTACGAGATCACCAGCGAGCTGCCGCAGACCCCGCCCTCCAACGTGTCGGTGCTGAAGCCGATCCCCGTGGGCTCCGGGTTCACCAAGCCGGGCCGCTATCTGACGCTGACGACATGCACGCCGGAATTCACGAGTACCTACCGGTTGATCGTGTGGGGCAAGATGGTCGACGACCGACCGCGCAGCAAGGGCAAGCCCGACGCGCTCGTGGGATGACCGAACGGACAGCAGGGGCGGGTGCGGTGGCGACGGGAACCGACCACGAGGAGCGGACCGGGGAGTCCGGACCGGCCCCGGCCCGGCGCGGCGGCGCCATCGCCACCGCCGTCAGCGTCTTCGGTGAACTCCTCATCACCGCGGGCCTGTTGCTCGCCCTGTTCGTCGTCTACTCGCTGTGGTGGACCAACGTCATGGCCGACCGCGAGGCGTCCGCGCAGAGCGACAGCGTGCGCCGCGGCTGGGCGGCCTCCACGGGCCCCGGCGCGCTCGACACCAAGGGCGGCATCGGCTTCCTGCACGTTCCGGCGATGAAGAACGGCGAGGTGCTCGTCAAGAAGGGCACCGACACCGACGTCCTCAACGGCGGTGTGGCCGGCTACTACACGGACCCGGTGGCGGCTTCGCTGCCCGGAGCGGCCAAGACCGGCAACTTCACGCTCGCCGCCCATCGCGACGGTCACGGCGCCAAGTTCCACAACATCGACAAGCTGAAGAACGGCGACCCGATCGTCTTCGAGACCAAGGACACCTGGTACGTCTACAAGGTGTTCGCCGAGCTTCCCGAGACCTCGAAGTACAACGTCGACGTCCTCCAGCCGGTCCCGAAGGGCTCGGGCGTCACGAAGCCCGGCCCGTACATCACCCTCACGACGTGCACCCCGGTCTACACCTCGAAGTACCGCTACATCGTGTGGGGCGAGCTGGTACGCACCGAGAAGGTCGACACCCGGCGCACCCCGCCCGCCGAGCTGCGCTGAGCGGCCCGTAGACCGATCCCGTACGCGACTGAGCCCCGGCCCCTGTGAAGGGGGCCGGGGCTCAGTGCGATGCGCGGTGGGGAGCTAGTCCTGCGGTGAGCCGGAGGGCCCGCCGAAGAACACCGGGCCACCGTTCTCGCCGCCGCTGACGGTGGTCAGCGTGACCGGCTGGTTGGGATCGGCCATGGTGCCCGAGTTGGGCGTGACCATCATGACCCGCGCCTTGCCGTCGTCCGAACTGCCCGGCGAGAACTGGATGTTGCTGAAGCCCGCGTTGTTGAGCGTCTGCGTGGCCTTCTTCACCGTCATGCCGGCCAGGCCCTGCGGAATGGCGACTTGGCCCGGCGGGGTCGGCGGTGTCTGGGACTGCGGGCCCTTGGAGACCTTGAGGGTGATCTGGACGTCCTTGGACTGGCTGGTGTTGCCGTTCGGGGACATCGAGACGACCTGGTCCAGCGGGCTCTGGTCGTCCACGTTCTGGCGGACCACATTGGTGAAGCCGACACTGTTGAGCTGCGTGAGCGCGGCCGTGTAGTCCTTGCCCGTCACATCGGGCAGATTCACGGTCTGCTTCTTGGCGATCGTGAGCGTGACCGTCGAGTTCTTCTCCGCCTGCGAGCCGCCCGCCGGGTCCTGCTTGTCGACCGTGCCCGGAGTCGAGCTGGACTCGACCTCCTTGGTCTTCACCTGGAAGCCCTTGTTCTGCAGGAGCTGGGTCGCGCTGTCCTTGTCCTTCTGCGTGACGTCCGGGACCTCGATCTTGGGCGCACCCGTGGACACGGTGACCGAGATCGTCTCGCCCTTCTTCATGGTGCCGCTGGCCGGGGACTGGGTGCAGATGTTGCCCTTGGGCTGGTCCGCACACGGCTCGTTCTTGGTGACGGACATCTTGACGCCGGCATTGATCGCCAGTTTCTCGGCGTCGCCCTGGCTGCTGCCCACGAGCTGGGGCACGTCCATCGAGCTGCTGTCGGCGCTGTTGCTGAAGACCGCCTTGCCGATCAGGATCGCTCCGACCAGCACCAGGACGCCCGCCAGGATCAGCAGCACCGTCGAGGTGTGGGACTTCTTCTGGCGGCGCCGGTCGGGGCGGTCGTCGTAGCCGTAGCCGCCGTCGTCGGGGTTGACCGGTGGCAGCATCGAGGTCTGGCCGGCGCCCGGGTCGGCGTGGCGCAGCGCGGTGGTCGGCTGGTCGTTGCCGTAGCCGTCGTACCCGCCGCCGTATCCCACCGCCCCCAGGGTGGCGGTCGCGGCGACCGGCTGGCCGTCGAGATAGGCCTCGATGTCGGCGCGCATCTCGTCCGCCGACTGGTAGCGGTAGGCCGGGTCCTTGACGAGCGCCTTCAGGACGATGGCGTCCATCTCGGGCGTGATCTCGGAGTCGAAGTTCGAGGGGGCCTGAGGCTCCTCGCGTACGTGCTGATAGGCAACGGCGACCGGGGAGTCCCCGACGAAGGGAGGCCGGACGGTGAGCAGCTCGTACAGCAGACAGCCCGTGGAGTAGAGGTCGCTTCGCGCGTCGACCTGCTCGCCCTTGGCCTGCTCCGGGGAGAGGTACTGGGCGGTGCCGATGACGGCCGCGGTCTGGGTCATCGTCATGCCGGAGTCGCCCATGGCGCGGGCGATGCCGAAGTCCATGACCTTGACCTGGCCGGTGCGCGTCAGCATGACGTTCGCCGGCTTGATGTCGCGGTGGACGATCCCGTTGCGGTGCGAGTACTCGAGGGCCTGGAGGATGCCGATGGTCATTTCCAGGGTGCGCTCGGGCAGCAGCTTGCGCCCGGAGTGCAGCAGCTCACGCAGGGTGGAGCCGTCGACGTACTCCATCACGATGTACGGGATGGAGACGTTGTCGACGTAGTCCTCGCCAGTGTCATAGACAGCGACGATTGCCGGGTGGTTGAGCGAGGCGGCCGACTGGGCCTCACGGCGGAACCGGGCCTGGAAGGACGGGTCGCGGGCGAGGTCGGCCCGCAGCGTCTTCACGGCGACGGTGCGGCCGAGCCGGGTGTCGTGCGCGAGGTAGACCTCGGCCATGCCACCACGGCCGAGCACCTGGCCCAGCTCGTACCGGCCGCCGAGGCGACGCGGCTCTTCCATAGCTAATCCAGCCCTCTCCGTCTGTCCCGACCGTACCCATGGGTGGTCCGGCGGTGTGCTGTTCGCGCATACGCTACCGGGCACCGCGAGCCGATCAGCTCGCGACCGTCACCTGATACCGGACCGGTACAGGGCACGTGTGATGTTTCACGTGAAACGGGCGAGCGTTTCACGTGAAACAACCCCGGTCACTTCTTGCCGTCGAGTACCGCCTTCATGACGTTCTTGGCGATGGGGGCGGCGAGCTTGCCGCCCGCGATGTCGTCGCGGGTCGTGTCGGAGCCTTCGATGACCACGGCGACGGCGACCGGGGAGCCGTTGTCGGTCTTGGCGTAGGAGATGAACCAGGCGTACGGGTTGTCCTTGTTGTCCACACCGTGCTGGGCGGTACCGGTCTTGCCGCCGACGGTCACGCCGTTGATCTGCCCCGCCTTGCCGGTGCCGTCGGTGACCACGAACTCCATCATCTTCTGGAGTTTCTGAGCGGTGGCGGCCGACATCGGCTGACTCATCTGCTCCGGCTGGGTCTTGCTCAAGACGTCCACGTTCGGTGCCTGGAGCTGGTCGACCATGTACGGCTTCATCAGCTTGCCGTCATTGGCGACGGCGGCGGCGACCATGGCCATCTGGAGCGGGGTCGCGCGGTTGGAGGCCTGCCCGATGCCCGCCATGGCGTTCTGCGGGCGGTTGTCCTTCGGGTAGATGCTGGCGTCGGTGCGGACCGGGTTGAAGATCTGCTTGTTGAAGCCGAACTTCTCGGCCTCGGCCTTCATCTTCTCGTTGCCCAGGTCGGCGCTGATCTTGCCGAAGACGGTGTTGCAGGACCACTGGAGAGCCACCTTGAGCGTGGCGTTCTCGCAGGGGATGTCGCCCTCGTTGTTCAGCGGCTGGTGGGCGGTGTCCGGCAGGATGTACGGCACCGGCGACTTCGTCGGGTCGTCGATGCCGGAGTACAGGCCGTTCTCCAGGGCCGCGGCGGCGGTGACCACCTTGAAGGTGGAGCCCGGCGGGTAGGTCTGGCGCAGCGCCCGGTTCAGCATGGGCTGGTTCTTGTCGTCGAGCAGCGTCTTGTACGCCTGGCTGTCCTTGTTGCTGCTGCCCGCGAACACCGACGGGTCGTACGAGGGCGTGGAGGCCAGCGCGAGGATGGCGCCGGTCTGCGGGTTGATGGCCGCGACGGCGCCCTTCTTGTCGCCGAGGCCCTGGAAGGCGGCCTTCTGCGCGGCGCTGTTCAGGGTGGTGACGACGTTGCCGCCCTGCTTCTTCTCGCCGGTGAACATCGACAGCGTCCGGTCGAAGAAGAGCCGGTTGTCGGTGCCGGACAGGATGCCGTCCTCGATCTTCTCCAGCTGGGAGGCGTCGAAGATCTGCGAGGCGTATCCGGTGACCGGCGACCACATGGTGCCGTCCTTCCAGACCCGCTTGTACTTGAAGTCGGTGCCCGTCGACTCGGTGGAGCCGGTGATCGTCTGCCCGTCGGCCGTGATGATGTTGCCCCGCTCATGGGCGAAGCGCTCGATCTGGACGCGGCGGTTGTACTTGTGCGCGTTCAGCTCGTCGGCACGCACGTACTGGAGCCAGTTGTCGCGGATCATCAGCGAGAGGACGAGCAGCCCGCAGAAGATCGCGATCCGGCGCAGGGGCTTGTTCACGGGCGGACCACCTGGGTCATCTCGGCGTCGGAGGACGGGGCGGGGGCCGGGGCGGGACGGCGCGCGGTGTCGCTGATCCGGATGAGGATGCCGATCAGCGCCCAGTTGGCGATGACGGAGGAACCACCCTGGGCGACGAACGGCATCGTCATACCGGTCAGCGGGATCAGGCCCATCACGCCGCCGGCGACGACGAAGACCTGGAGCGCGAAGGCGCCGGACAGGCCGATCGCGAGCAGCTTGCCGAACGGGTCGCGGGCGGCGAGCGCGGTGCGCACACCCCGCTCCACGATCAGGCCGTACAGGAGGAGCAGCGCCATCATCCCGGCCAGGCCGAGTTCCTCGCCGACGGTGGACAGGATGAAGTCGGCGTTGGCGGCGAAGCCGATGAGGTCGGAGTTGCCCTGGCCGAGGCCGGTGCCGAGGGTGCCGCCGGAGCCGAACGACATGATCGCGTCGCCGATCTGCTGGCAGGCGCCGGTCTTGTCGGTCTTGTAGCAGGCGAACGGGTCGAGCCAGGCGTTCACACGCGACTGGACGTGCGGCTCGAACGAGGCCACCGCGACCGCGCCGACCGCCGACATCACCAGGCCGAACACGATCCAGCTGGTGCGCTCGGTGGCGACGTACAGCATGACGACGAACAGGCCGAAGAACAGCAGCGAGGTACCGAGGTCGGTCTCGAAGACCAGGATCAGGATCGACAGCGCCCAGATCACCAGGATCGGGCCGAGGTCGCGGCCGCGCGGCAGATACAGGCCCATGAAGCGGCGGCTGGCCAGCGCGAGCGCGTCCCGCTTCACCATCAGATAGCCGGAGAAGAAGATCGCGATGATGATCTTCGCGAACTCACCGGGCTGGATGGTGCCGAGCCCGGGGATCGAGATCCAGATCTTCGCGCCGTTGACGGCGGGGAAGAACATCGGCAGCACCAGCAGGAACAGCGCCACCGCCATCGAGATGTAGGTGTAGCGCTGCAGGATGCGGTGGTCCTTGAGCAGCAGCAGCACGCCGATGAACAGGGCCACACCGATCGCGGTGTACAGCAACTGGTGGGGGGCGTCCGGCGAGAACTTGCCCCAGGCGTTCTTGGCGCGCTGGATCAGCCGCGGCGACTGGTCGAGCCGCCAGATCAGCACCAGGCCGAGCCCGTTGAGCAGCGTCGCGAGCGGCAGCAGCAGAGGATCGGCGTACCTGGCGAACTTGCGCACCACCAAGTGCGCCACACCCGCCATCAGGCCGAGGCCCAGACCGTATCCGAGCATGCCGGAGGGGAGCTTGCCGGTCATGGCAAGCCCCACGTTGGCGTACGCGAACACCGGGATGGCCACCGCGAAGATCAGCAGGGCCAGCTCGGTGTTGCGGCGGCTCGGTGCTTCGATCGCGCCAATGGTGGTGGTGTTGGTGACAACGCTCATGGTGTGGAAAGGCCCCCTACGGCTGCCTACTGCTTACCGCACTGCGAGACCAGCTTCTGCTCGTCCTCCGAGAAACTGGGGCCGGGTGTGGGAGATGCGGTGGTGGCGGTCTTGTTGGACGGGGCGCTGGTGGCGCCCGTGCCGGGCTTCTGGGCGTTGTTGCCCTCGGCGGCCCGGCGCTCCTCCTCCTTCTTGCAGGCGGACGCCTGCGTCGCGAACTCCCGGATCTTGGCCTGCGCCTTGTCGAGGCTGCTCGCGGCGATCGTCGAGTCGATCTGGTTGCGCTGGTACTGCGGGAGGTACTTGAGTTCGATCTCGGGATGGTCGGTCTCCACCTTGGAGAGCTTCACCCACGCCAGGTCCTGGCTGATGCCCCGGTACAGCGCCACGTGCGGAGTGCCGTCGCTGTTGGTGCCGATGAAGTACTGCGTCTGCGTCCAGCGGTAACCGCCGTACAGACCGCCACCGACGACCGCCAGGGCCAGCACGATGTACAGCGACCTGCGGATCCAGCGGCCCTTGCCACGCCGGCGCGGCTTGACGAAGTCCTCGTCCGTGTACGAACCGAACGCGCCCTCGGGCGGGGCGCCGTAGCCGCCGCCTTCCTCGCCGCTGCCGGGCGGGCCGAAGCCACCCGGGGGGGAGGGCGCGGGACGGCCGAGCCCGGAGGCCCGGCCCGCCGGGGTCTGCATGGCGCCGCCGTCGTTCAGCTGCAACTGGTTCTCGGCGACCGCGCCCACGATGACCGGAGTGTCGTTGAGCCGGCCCGCCAGGGTGTCCCCGGAGTCGACGTCCAGCACATCGGCGATGATCACCGTGATGTTGTCGGGGCCACCACCGCGCAGCGCGAGCTGAATCAGCTCCTGCACGGTCTCCTGCGGGCCCTGATAGCTGGCGAGGGTCTCCTCCATCGTCTGGTGGGAGACCACGCCCGACAGACCGTCGGAACAGATCAAGTACCGGTCTCCGGCCCGCACTTCACGGATCGACAGATCGGGCTCGACGTGGTCGCCACTGCCCAGGGCACGCATCAGGAGCGAGCGCTGCGGGTGAGTGGTGGCCTCTTCCTCGGTGATGCGGCCCTCGTCGACCAGGCGCTGCACCCAGGTGTGGTCCTGGGTGATCTGGGTGAGGACGCCGTCGCGCAGCAGATAGGCACGCGAGTCGCCGACGTGCACCAGACCCAGGCGCTGGCCCGTCCACAGCAGAGCGGTGAGCGTGGTGCCCATCCCCTCCAGCTGCGGGTCCTCCTCGACCATCATGCGCAACTGGTCGTTGGCCCGCTGCACGGCCGTGCCGAGCGAGGTCAGGATGTCGGAACCGGGTACGTCGTCGTCGAGCGTGACCAGGGTGGAGATCACCTCGGAGGAGGCGACCTCACCGGCGGCCTGACCGCCCATGCCGTCGGCGATGGCCAGGAGACGGGGACCGGCATAGCCGGAGTCCTCGTTCCCCTCGCGGATCATGCCCTTGTGCGATCCGGCGGCGAAACGCAGGGAGAGACTCATGCGCACCTCGCCTGTCGGCTCGGGGTACGGCCGGTCATGTCGAGCCACACTGCCCACCCTCCGGTCGGGAGCCCGTCCCGGTCCCTGAGGACCGCCGCGGCTCGCTCGCTCCGCTCGCTCATTGTCGTACTACTTCCGCAGCTCGATGACGGTCTTGCCGATGCGGATCGGCGCGCCCAGCGGAATCGGGGTCGGGGTGGTGAGCCGGGTCCGGTCCAGATAGGTGCCGTTGGTGGACCCGAGATCCTCGACGATCCAATTGCCGTCCCGGTCCGGGTAGATCCTGGCATGGCGGCTCGACGCGTAATCGTCGTCCAGGACGATCGTCGAATCGTGCGCCCGGCCCAGCGTGATGGTCTGGCCCTGAAGGGCGACCGTGGTGCCGGTGAGGGTGCCCTCGGAGACGACCAGCTTGGAGGGGGCGCCGCGGCGCTGGCGCCCGCCACCCCCCTGCTGCTGGCCGCGCTGCGGCGGCGGCGCGGCGGCCGCGGCCGCCTGCCGGCCGGTCTGCTGCTGCCGGTTGGCCTCATTGCCCCGGCGCGAACCGCGCTGGGTGACGCGCGTTCCGAACAGATCACTGCGAATGACCTGAACGGCCACGATGACGAACAGCCACAGTACGGCGAGGAAACCCAACCGCATGACCGTGAGGGTCAGCTCTGACATTGCCCCCGCTTCACCCTTCGGCTTGCCGGTAAACGATGGTGGTGCTGCCCACGACGATCCGCGAGCCGTCGCGGAGCGTAGCGCGGGTGGTGTGCTGCCCGTCCACCACGATGCCGTTGGTGGACCCGAGATCCTGGATCGTCGGGGGCGTTCCGGTCCGGATCTCACAGTGCCGGCGCGAGACGCCGGGATCGTCGATCCTCACATCCGCATCGGTGCTGCGGCCAAGGACCAGAGTCGGGCGGGAGATCTGGTGGCGGGTGCCATTGATCTCGATCCAGCGTCGCACCTGGCCGTGTCCGCCCGGCATCGGCCCCGGACCCGCCGGGCGGCGGTCGGCGGGCGAAACGTTCGGACGGCCCGGAGGCGGCGCCGCGGGCATGGGCGGGGCCGCCGCGGCCGGCGGATAGCCGTAGCCACCACGACCGCCCTGCGGGGCCACGGGCGCGGGACGCTGCGGGGCGCCCGGACCGGGGCCGGGGCCCTGCTGGTCGGTACTGGACGCGAGCGTGCGGCTGCGCACCCGGTACAGACCGGTGTCGAGGTCCTCGGCCTTCTCCAGGTGCACCTTGATGGGGCCCATGAAGGTGTAGCGCTGCTGCTTCGCGTAGTCACGCACCAGGCCGGACAGTTCGTCACCGAGCTGACCCGAGTACGGGCTGAGCCGCTCGAAGTCCGGAGCACTCAGCTCGACGATGAAGTCATTGGGGACGACCGTGCGGTCCCGGTTCCAGATCGACGCGTTGTTGTCGCACTCGCGCTGGAGCGCGCCGGCGATCTCGACGGGCTGGACCTCGGACTTGAAGACCTTCGCGAAGGTGCCGTTGACCAGGCCTTCGAGACGCTGCTCGAAACGCTTCAGGACTCCCATGGGGCACCTCCTCCGTCGTTGTCGTCCTGGTCTTGCTGCCGGTTCTGCTCTGGGTCGCTCTCTTGGTACTGCTTACTGATCGTATCCACGCGTCGGGAAATCGGCTGGTTCCCCTTCTGTGCCCTGTGGACGAGTGTCACCTCTCACACGCACCTCTCGTACGGATCGTAGAGGTGGCTTCCCGACAGTGTCCCGCACCTCGGGTGCACTCAGGAGGAGCGGGTAACCATGCCGGGGGTTGCCTCTCTCCTGACCTCCTCCTCCCCACCAGGGTCACCGCAAACAACGGATGTGAATCCACCCTGTCCAGCGTGCTAATCTTCTCGACGTCGCCAGGCAATCGCACCGAAAAGTGAGAGAGCCCAGCACACCACTCTTGCGCGAGTGGCGGAACGGCAGACGCGCTGGCTTCAGGTGCCAGTGTCCTTCGGGACGTGGGGGTTCAAATCCCCCCTCGCGCACAAGTCGGAAGCCCCGCAGATCCCCGGATCTGCGGGGCTTCTGTCGTCTCCGGGGTTCCCGGGACGCTGCCCCGTTCCGGGAAGTCTGCGCGGTTTCCGTGGTGTCACCACCCTCGGTAGGTGTGCTCACCCGTCTCGGTAGGTGTGCCCGATCAGCTCCCTGTCCGTGTGCCCAGTCCGAGCGTTCTGTGTCACGCCGGAACCCGCCTTCTTCCACGCCCGTCGCCCTTTCGCGTTTCCGTGGCCTCTGTCCCTCTGTGTCCTATGTCGCGTTCCGCTTCGGCACACCGCGTCGGGCCCACGACGGCCGAAGGGGCTGGAGCAACCGCTCCGGACCACCCCCCGGGTGGCCCGAAGCGGCCGCGAGACCTTCGTCGTGGCGGGGCGCGACGAAAGAGAACCGTGCGGCCCGGCGCGTGCTGCCTAGGGTGCGGGCGTGAATGTGTCATCGAGGGCCCGTACCGCATGGCGCCTGCTGAAGGGGCCCGAACCCTGGACGCGGCGCCGGATCGTCGGCGAGACCGCGCTCGCCCTCACGCTCGCCCTGCTGGCGGGCGCGTTCGCCCTGCTCGCCGGAGGGCCCCCGCGGGTCGCGGCCGTGGCCGTCGGCGTCGCGCTGTTGTCGCTGCTGCGCCGCTCCCTGCCCACCGGCGTACTGCTCGCGGCCACCGCCCTGTCCGTGACCACCCCCGAATCCGCCCCGCTCCTGATGGTCGCGGCCTGGTCGGCGGGTCGGCGCGTCATCGGCGCCGGGCGGGCCCTCGCCGCCTTCACGGGCGCCTTCGTCATCTACCAGGCGCTGGGCGTCATCACCCTGTGGCCCATTCCGCAGCCCCTCCTCATGGGCGTCTTCAGCACCCTGTTCTTCCTGGCGGTGGCCGTCGTACCCGGGCTCACCAGCCGGTACTGGTCCCAGCGGCGCACCCTGCTGCGTGCCATGCGGGAGCACAACGCCCAGTTGCTGCGCGAACGCGCGATGGTCGCGGGGCAGGCCCGGCTGCGCGAACGCCAGCGCATCGCGCAGGACATGCACGACAGCCTCGGCCACCAGCTGGCGCTCATCTCCGTGCACACCGGCGCCCTGGAGGTCGACCCCGAACTGACCGGCCGCCAGCGCGAGGCCGTAGGGGTGCTGCGGCAGGCGTCGGTGACCGCCATGCACGAGCTGCGCGAGGTCGTCGGCATCCTGCGCGACGGTGTCGAAGCGCCCGCGGCGCCGGACGGCGCCCAGCCCGCCGCCCGTGGCACCGCCGGGATCCAGACGCTCGTGGCGGCCGCACGGGCCGCCGGAAACACCGTCGAACTGCGCGCCGGGGGCGATCCCCGTCCACTGGCCGCCGCCGGTGACCACGCGGCGTACAGGATCGTCCAGGAAGCCCTCACCAACGCCTACAAGCACGCGCCGGGCGCCCCCATCACCGTGGAACTGCGCTACGAACCGGACTCCTTCGTCGTGGAGGTCGTCAACGGTGTCGTCGACCGCGCCGCCGCCGGACAGGCCGGCGAAGTCGTCAGCGGAGGACAGGGCCTGACCGGGCTGCACGAGCGGGCCCGCCTCGTCGGCGGCATGGTGCACACCGGCCCCACCGACGACGGAGGCTTCCGCGTCGCGGGCGTCCTGCCCTACGGGACGGCCGACGCCGCGACCTTGGTCGATGCCCCCGACGACTTCCGGCAGCAGTCGTCCGCCATGGCGTCCGGTGACGGTGATTCGGTCGTGGACTGGAACATCGCGGAGAAGGAGCTGGGCATGGGCGGCAGGAGCAGGGCCGGTGGCGTCGCGCTGGGATGCGGCATCGCCGTGGGAGCGGTGGTGCTGCTGGCGATCGCGGCCGGAGTCGGGCTGTTCTTCCTCGTCGGGTCGGCCAAGAAGGGCATGATCGACCCGTCCGAGTACGAAAAGATCAAGGTCGGCGCCGCAGAGTCGGAGGTCCGCAGCCAACTCCCGGACGGCGACACGGTATTGACCGCCGGACTCGCCGGAAAGGGCCCCGCCACACCCGAAGGCTCCCAGTGCCTGGTCCTGATGTCCTCCGAGACCGGCGACACCCTCAAGACCGAACCGGTGTTCCGCTTCTGCTTCCGGGACGGCAAGCTGATCGAGAAGAAGTCGTACGACGTGGCGCGCTGACGGCGTCGCCGGCGGCCTTGGGGCGGCTCAGGACGGCCCGGACAGGGGCGGTCGGCGACGGCCCTTGGTGGTCGCGGGCGGCCGGGGTTGGCCCGGCGGCGTGATGGACGGGATGCGGAACGGAATGTGGGTGTGGGCGTGACGGGCCAGACGGGCGTGCCGGGACCGCACATCAGGGTGGTCATCGCCGACGACGAGCCCCTCATCAGGGCCGGAATCCGCATGATCCTCACCTCGGACCGGGAGATCGACGTCGTCGCGGAGGCCGCCAACGGCCGCGAAGCCGTCGAACTCGCCCGCTCCCACGCCGTGGACGTGGTCCTGCTCGACATCCAGATGCCCGAGATGGACGGGCTGAGCGCGCTGGCCGAGCTGCGCCGGACCGTCCCGGCGGCGCGGGTGATCATCCTCACGACGTTCGGGGAACGGGAGAACGTCCTGCGCGCACTGGAGCACGGCGGCGCCGGATTCCTCCTCAAGGACACCGCACCGGCGGAACTGATCCGTGCGGTACGAGCCGCCGCGGCCGGCGACGCCTACCTCTCGCCCGCCGCCACCCGGCACGTCGTCGACCAGCTCGCCACCGGCCGGGCCGCGGCCCGCGCCGAAGAGGCACGTCGCCGGGTCGGCGTGCTGTCCGAGCGCGAGCGGGACGTTCTCGCCCTGCTCGGCGAAGGCCTCTCCAACGCGGACGCGGGCAAGCGGATCCACATGAGCGAGGCCACGGTGAAGACGTACGTGAGCCGGATCCTGGCGAAGCTGGACTGCGAGAACCGGGTCCAGGCAGCGCTGCTCGCCCGTGACGCGGGGCTGTAGGGGGAGGCGGGGGAGGGCGCGGTGGCGGGTGGGACGGGGTTCCGGGACAGGGGGCCGGGAACCTTCCACGGCCTGCCTCGCGGGCGCTGGGGCCGCCGGGTTGTTCCGGTGGAGCCGCGTCGTTTCACGTGAAACAGCACCGGGTTGTGGGCCGTCACTCGGAGTTATCCACAGGGGCAGACGGCTTTCCGCCGACGCCGGTACCGTCAGAGGCAGTTGAGCTCTCGGCCTTGATCGAGGGCACCGCACCAGGCTGCACGAGACGGGGGAGGCGACACGCTATGAGCGAGGTCGAGGCGGTGGTTCCGGCACAACGGGCCGGAGCGGAGGACGGGCGGGGACGGATCCCTCACGTCCCCGGCTTCGCCCACCACACGCAAACGGCGGGCGCGGGGCGCCGCCGGGCACAGGGGTCGCCGAAGGCCGAGGGGAAGGCGCTGCGGAGCCGGTTCCCGCGCGCCTCGCACGACTCGCTGCTGCTCTCGGGGGACCGGCCGGACGCCGTCCGCGCGGTGGAGGAATCCAACACGGGCCGGGTGCCCGAGCTCGTGCCGATACGGGTGGGCCGCATGGCCGCGAGCCCCTTCGCGTTTCTGCGCGGGTCCGCCGGGCTGATGGCGCACGACCTCGTCGGTACGCCCGTCACCGGCGTCGGCGCACAGATCTGCGGTGACGCACACGCGGCCAACTTCGGCCTGTACGGGGACGCACGCGGCCGCCTCGTCATCGACCTGAACGACTTCGACGAGACCGCCACCGGCCCCTGGGAATGGGACGTGAAACGGCTCGCCGCCTCCCTGGTCCTGGCCGGCCGAGAAGCGGGCGCCGACGAACACACCTGCCGGGCCGCGGCGTTCGACGCCGTCGGGGCCTACCGCCGCACCATGCGCCTGCTCGCGAAACTGCCGGTCCTCGAAGCCTGGAACGCGATAGCCGACGAGGAACTCGTCTCCCACGCGGACGCCCACGACCTGGCCGGCGCCCTGGAGCGGGTCTCCAAGAAGGCCCGCAACAACACCAGCGCACGCTTCGCCGCCAAGGCCACCGAACAGGAGGAAGACGGCAGCCGGCGCTTCGTCGACGCACTCCCGGTGCTGCGCCGCGTCACCGACACCGAGGCGGCCGCTGTCGCCGCCTCCCTGGAGCGGTATCTGAACACCCTGCCCGAGGACCGGATACCGCTGCTCGCCCGATACGCCATCCACGACGTGGCCTTCCGGGTGGTCGGCACCGGGAGCGTCGGAACACGGTCGTATGTGGTGCTGCTCCTCGACCACCGCGGCGAGCCGCTGGTGCTCCAGGTCAAGGAGGCTCGGCCGTCGGCGCTGCTTCCGCATCTGGCCAAGGCCGGGTTCAAGACGCCCGAGCCCGGGCACGAAGGCCGCCGGGTGGTGCTCGGCCAGAAGCGGATGCAGGTGGTCAGCGACATCCTGCTCGGCTGGACCACGGTGGGTGAACTCCCCTACCAGGTGCGGCAGTTCAGGAACCGCAAAGGCAGCGTGGATCCGGCCGCCCTCGCTGCCGACCAGCTCGACGACTACGGCCGTATGACGGGCGCGCTGCTCGCCCGGGCGCACGCCCACAGCGTCGACCCGCGGCTCATAGCCGGGTACTGCGGAAAGAACGAGGAGCTCGATGAAGCGGTGGCCGCCTTCGCGGTCACCTACGCCGACCGCATGGAGGCCGACCACGCGGTCCTGGCCGCCGCCGTGCGCGACGGCCGCATCGCGGCGGAGCTGGGGGTCTGAGGGGGCTGGGTGGGGCCGGCTTGGGCTGGGCGGGGGTGGCTGGGGTTGCCGGGGAGGGCGGGGGTGGGGGGCGGGGGGTTGGGGGGAGGGGGAGGGCCCCCGCCCCGTCCGCCCGTACGCTGGACCGGTGACGGACGAAGCTGCCGGCGGTACGACTGCCCGGAACGAGGACCCGCAGACCGCCCCGCCGAGTGCGGGGGGCGAGCCGGAGACGCCGCCGGGTGCGGGGGGTGAGCCCGGGGCGCCGTCGGGTGCGGGGGGCGAGCGGCCCGAGGCCCGGCTTGAGCGGGCGGTGCGGGCGGCCGAGCAGGCGCTGATCGAGTTCGAGATCGCGGTGGAGACGTTCCGGGTCGAGGTGGAGAACTTCTCCCGGCTGCACCACCAGAAGCTCGGCCCGATGTACGCGCGGCTCGATGAGCTGGACGCGCAGCTCGCCGAGGCCAGGGCGTTGCAGAGCGGAGACCCGGAGGATCTGCGCAAGGCGCAGGAGGCGCGGGCGGCGGTCATGCCCATGCCTGGGGTCGAGGAACTCTTCCACGACTGGATGGACTCCGACGGGCTTTCCCCCGAGGCGGCCTCGATGCTGACCGACCAGCCGGTGCGGCCGCCCAAGCGGGTCCGGCCGAGCGAGGAGGTGCGCAGGCTGTATCGCGAGCTGGCCCGCAAGGCGCACCCGGATCTGGCGCAGGACGAGGAGGAGCGGGCGCGGCGGGACGAGTTCATCGCCCGGGTCAACGCGGCTTACGGCCGCGGTGACGAGGCGCTGCTGCGGGAGCTGGCCGAGGAGTGGGCGGCCGGGCCGGCGCCGGCGGAGGCGCGGCCCAGCGAGAGCGATGAGCTGTACGCGCGTCTGGAGTGGCTGAGCCGGCGCAAGGAGCTGCTGTCGCTGTTGGCCAGGGAGCTGGAGGACAGCGCGATCGGTTCGATGCTGCGCATGGCGCCGGACGACCCGGACCGGCTCCTCGAGGAGATCGCGGAGCAGTTGCTGGCCGAGGTGGCCGGTCGTGAGGCGGAGCTCGCGAAGCTGGTGCAGTAGCGTTTGAGGGACCTGCCGGGTTCGTACGAGAGAAGGCATGACCCATGAATTTCGCCCAGCTTCCCTCGGTGGATGTCGCGGCCGTGCCGGCCGACGCCCTGGTGCTCGATGTCCGCGAGGACGACGAGTGGGCGGCGGGGCACGTCGAGGGTGCGTTGCATGTGCCGATGAGCGAGTTCGTGGCCCGTTTCGGTGAGGTGACCGAAGCGGTGGCGGATGGGCGCCGGGCGTATGTGATGTGCCGGGTCGGCGGACGGTCGGCGCAGGTCACGCAGTATCTGGTGCAGCAGGGCATCGACGCCGTGAATGTCGACGGCGGCATGCAGGTGTGGGAGGCCGCGGGCCGCCGGGTCGTCGATGCCCAGGGCGCTGTCGGCACGGTCGTCTGACCCCCTCCTCTTCCCCTCTGCCTTCCTCTCCCGGGCCGCCGCGCGCCCGCTACACGGTCTGGCCGAGGGGGTGGGCGGCGAGGAGGTCGCCCAGGGTTTCCTCGTGGGCGGCGGCCGGGCCGAGGGAGAGTTCCAGTTGCTTGGCCCAGGCGTGGTAGCGGTGCAGCGCGTAGTCGGTGTCGGCGCCGAAGCCGCCGTGCAGGTGCTGGGCGGTCTGTACGACGCGGCGTACGCCCTCGGAGGCCCAGATCTTGGCGACCGCGACGTCCCCGGCGACGGGCAGGGCGCTCTGGGCGCCGGTGCTGATGCGCCAGGCCGCCTGCCACAGGGTGACCTCCATGGCGCGCAGGTCGATGTAGCGGTCGGCGGCCTGGACGGCGACGGCCTGGAAGGTGGCGACCGGATGCCCGAACTGCTCGCGCTTTCCGGTGTATTGGCTGGTCATGGCCAGTACGGCCTCGCCGAGGCCGAGGGTCAGGGCGCAGGTTCCGGTGGTGAGCAGGTTTCGTAGCCATTCCCACGCGCCGTCCGCGTCGATGACCGAGGCGGCGTCGACGCGTACCGTGTCGAGGCCGATGTCGGCGAAGCGCTCGCCGCTGGTGGAGATCTGGTCGGCGAGGGTGATGCCCTGCTGGGTGCGGGGCGCCAGCGCTATGACGGTGTGGCCGTCCGTGGTGTGGGCGGGGATGGCGACGCGGTCGCAAATCTGGGCCCAGGGCACTCCGGTCTGGGCGCCGTCGAGGACCCAGTGGTCGCCGTCCCGGCGGGCGGCGACGGCGAGTTCGGCTCCGTCGTGGCCGGTGCGGCCGTTGGCGGCGACGGTCAGGACGAGTTCGCCCCGACCGACGGCGGGCAGCACTTCGCGCGCCAACTCGGCCCGGCCGTACCGCTGTACGGCCAGCGCGACCGCGCTGGTCTCCAGGAGTGGCAGCCGGGCGAGAACGCGCGCCGACTCGCGCAGCACCAGGCACAGCGCGATCGGGTCGAGGCCCGCTCCGCCGTACTCGGCGTCGAGGACCAGGCTCAGCAGGTCCGACGCGACGAGCTTGGCCCACAGCGGTCGGTCGAAGTCCTCGGCGACGGCGCCCGGGGTGAGCGCGGGGCTGGGCACCGCGTCGGGGGCGACGCCGGCGAAGACCGCCTTGGCCGCCTCGACGGCGGCCCGCTGCTCCTCGGTGAAGGTGAAGTCCACGGCCTTGTCCTCCCGCACGCACCGGCTCTGTCCGGACCGAGGCGGCGCGGGGTGAACCGCCTGTCGCCCGAACGAATCTGACGGATCGTCAAGATAGAACAGGTTCTACGGGATGGGAATGGGCGCGCGGTGGCCTGCGACCCCTGAGTCCCGGCCCCGGCTCCTCACCGGTCGAAGTCGAGATTCGGCTCCGGCTCTCCTCACCGGCGTCAGCCGAGCTCCGGCCCCGGCTCCTCACCGGTCGAAGTCGAGCTCCACCTCCCCCGTGGCGGGGTGGGACTGGCAGGCCAGGACGTAGCCCGCCTCGGTCTCCTCCGGTTCGAGGGCGAAGTTCCGCTCCATCCGGACCTCGCCCTTGACCAGGAACGCCCTGCACGTACCGCACACGCCGCCCTTGCAGGCGTACGGGGCGTCCGCGCGGGCGCGCAGCACCGTTTCCAGCAGGGTCTCGCCCTCGCGCACCGGCCAGTTGCCCGAGCGGCCGTCCAGGGTCGCGGTGAGCGTGGCGTGTGCAGGGGCGGCGGCGGAGGCCGCGGGGGCCGGGGCCGCGTCCACGTGGAAGATCTCCTGGTGGACGCGGTTGCGGTCGACGCCGAGCCCGCGCAGGGCCTGCTCGGCGCCCTGGACCAGGCCGAAGGGGCCGCAGAGGAACCAGCCGTCGATGTCCGTCACCGGGAGCAGCGCGGGCAGCAGCTCGCCCAGTCGCTCTTGGTCGAGCCGGCCCGAGGGCAGCCCGGACTGCTGCTCCTCCCGGGACAACACGGTGACCAGCTGGAACCGCTCGGGGTAGCGGTCCTTCAGGTCGGCCGTCTCTTCGAGGAACATCGTCGACGCGGCGCTGCGGTCGCTGCGTATCAGGCAGAACCGGGCCTCGGGCTCGCGGGCGAGGAGGGTGGCCGCGATGGACAGGACCGGTGTGATGCCGCTGCCGCCGACGATCGCCGCGAAGTGCCCGGGGCGTGGGGCCAGCACGAAGCGGCCCATCGGTTCCATGACGTCGACGGTGTCGCCGACGGCCAGTTCCTTGAAGGCGTACGTGGAGAAGGCCCCGCCTTCCACGACGCGGATGCCGACGCGCAGCACCGGCTCGTCCGGCGCCTCGACGGCGGGGGCGCAGATCGAGTACGTACGGCGGATCTCCTCGCCCAGCACGGTGCGGCGCAGGGCGAGGTGCTGGCCGGGGAGGTGGCGGTAGGCCTCGCGGAGTTCGGGTGGGACGGCGAAGGTGACGGCGACCGCGTCGTCGGTGAGCTGCTCGACCTCGCTGACCCGGAGCGGATGGAACATCTACAACTCCTTGAAGTGGTCGAACGGTTCACGGCACGACACGCAGCGGCGCAGTGCCTTGCAGGCGGTGGAGGAGAACCGGCTGAGCAGCTCGGTGTCGGTGGATCCGCAGTGCGGGCAGCGCACCGAGAGGGTGAGCGCCACCGGTCCGTCGGCTGCGTGCCGGCGCGGTGGAGCTATGCCGAACTCGGCGAGCTTGCGGCGGCCTTCCGCGCTGATGTCGTCGGTGGACCAGGCGGGGGACAGCACCCGTACGACCGAGACGTGTTCCATGCCGTGGTCGTGGAGCACGCGCTCGATGTCCGACGACATGGCCTCCACGGCGGGGCAGCCGGTGTAGGTGGGGGTGAGTTCGACGCGTACCCGGCCGGGTCCTTCGACCGTTACGCCGCGCAGCACACCCAGCTCTTCGAGGGTCAGTACGGGCAGTTCGGGGTCGGGGACGGAGCCGGCGAGGCGTCGCAGCTCGGTCTCCAGGGGGGTGGGGGCGGTGTCGGTCACCATGACGCCCCCGGGTGGCTGCGGTGCAGGTGCTGCATTTCGGCGAGCATCCGCCCGAACGGTTCGGTGTGCAGGCCCTGCCGGCCGGCTCCCGCCGCCCAGGCGCCGGTGCGGGGGCCTTCGGGGACGGACAGCGTGGCGCGGCCCAGGACCGAGGTCACCGATGCCGTCCAACGCGCGTCGAGGTCGGCCCAGTCGAGGTCCAGGCCGGGCACGGGCTGGAACATCTCGCCGGTGTAGCGCCACAGTGCCTCGCAGGCCTCCCGCATCCGCCGGTGGCTTTCCTGGGTGCCGTCGCCGAGCCGCAGGGTCCACTGCTCGGCGTGGTCGCGGTGGTAGTCGACCTCCTTGACCGCCTTGGCCGCGATGGCGCTGAACTCGCCTTCTGCCACGGCCAGTTCGCCGTACAGGAGATGCTGGTACGTCGAGAAGTACAGCTGGCGCGCGATGGTGTGGGCGAAGTCGCCGTTGGGCTGCTCGACGAGCTGGAGGTTGCGGAAGGACCGCTCCTCGCGCAGGTAGGCGAGTTCGTCCTCGTCGCCGACCAGAGAGAGCAGCAGGCGAGCCTGGCCGAGCAGGTCGAGGGCGATGTTCGCCAGGGCGACCTCTTCTTCGAGGACGGGCGCGTGGCCCGCCCACTCCCCCAGCCGGTGCGAGAGCACCAGGGCGTCGTCGCCGAGGGCGAGGGCGGCGTCCGCCGAGACGATGGCCGTCACAGGTGCTTCACCCCTTCCGGGATCTCGTAGAACGTGGGGTGGCGATACGGCTTGTCGGCGGCCGGGTCGAAGAAGGAGTCCTTCTCGTCCGGCGAGGACGCGCTGATCGCGTTGGACGGCACGACCCAGATCGAAATGCCCTCGGACCTGCGGGTGTAGAGGTCGCGGGCGTTGCGCAGCGCCATCTCGGCGTCCGGCGCGTGCAGGCTTCCCGCGTGGGTGTGGGAGAGCCCGCGACGGGAGCGCACGAACACCTCCCAGAGCGGCCAGTCGTGCGTGCTCATGCCGTTGCCTCTCCGTTCGTGTGCTGCGACTGCGACTGCGACTGCGACTGCGACTTCGTCTGTGGCCGTGACGGCTGTGACGGCTGTGACTGCTGGGTCTGTTGCTGCGTCCGTTGCGTCCGTTGCGTCCGCTGCGTCTGCTTCGTTGCGTAGGCGGCGGCCGCCTCCCGCACCCAGGCACCCTCTTCGTGGGCCCGGCGCCGCTGGGTGATCCGCTGCTCGTTGCAGGGGCCGTTGCCCTTGAGGACCTCCCAGAACTCCGTCCAGTCGATCGGGCCGAAGTCGTGGTGACCGCGCTCCTCGTTCCAGCGCAGCTCGGGGTCGGGCAGGGTGAGGCCCAGGCCCTCGGCCTGGCCCACCGCTATGTCCACGAAGCGCTGGCGCAGCTCGTCGTTGGAGTGCCGCTTGATCTTCCAGGTCATCGACTGCGCGGAGTGCGCCGACTCGTCGTCGGGCGGGCCGAACATCATGAGGGACGGCCACCACCAGCGGTTCACCGCGTCCTGCGCCATCGCGTGCTGTTCCGGCGTCCCCTGGGACAGGGCGAGCAGCAACTCATAGCCCTGCCGCTGGTGGAAGGACTCCTCCTTGCAGATGCGCACCATCGCCCGCGCGTAGGGGCCGTACGAGCAGCGGCACAGGGGGACCTGGTTGGTGATCGCCGCGCCGTCCACCAGCCAGCCGATCGCGCCGACGTCGGCCCAGGTCAGGGTCGGGTAGTTGAAGATCGACGAGTACTTCTGCCGACCGGAGTGCAGCTTGTCCAGGAGCTCGTCGCGGCCGGTGCCGAGCGTTTCGGCGGCGCTGTAGAGGTAGAGGCCGTGGCCCGCCTCGTCCTGGACCTTGGCCATCAGGATCGCCTTGCGGCGCAGGGACGGAGCCCGGCTGATCCAGTTCGCCTCCGGCTGCATGCCGATGATCTCGGAATGGGCGTGCTGCGCCATCTGGCGGACCAGCGAGGAGCGGTACTCCTCCGGCATCCAGTCACGTGGCTCGATCCGCTCGTCCGCTGCGACGGCTGCGTCGAACACCGCCTGGTACGACGCGTCCGTCCCTGCGGCTGCCGTGGCTGTCGCGGTCACTCCGGTCATTCCGGCCCCCTGCCGAGCTGCTGTGCGGCTGTCCACCAACCGACCGATCGTTCGGTTCAATGACTTCAATGGTGAGTCGACGGCCCGTAGGGTGTCAACCCTGTGGATAACTCAGTGGGTGCCGATCGGGGCGGGATGGATTCGCACAAGGACGAGGCCGGAGTCGGCGGCAAGGCCGTTGGTACGGAATCCGGGCAGGTCAACGCGGCTGCGGCGGGGTCCGGCGACCCTGCGGAAAGCGGCCGGGGGCATTCGGCCGGACGGGTCGTGCCCCGGCGAACCGACCCCGCCTCCGACCCTGCCGACGGTGCCGTTTTCGATTCGCCGACGATCCCCGAGCGGGATTCCGCCGCGGGCGCGGCCACTGATCCGGCCACTGATCCGGCTGCGGATCCGGCTGCGGATCCGGCTGCGGATCCCGCCTCGGGAACGCCTGCGGGGGGCGGCGAAGGCCCCGACGGGTCCGCCGCGCACCGGGCGTCGGCCGACGATTTCCCCGACGCCCACGCCTCAACTGCCGCGTCATTCGAGGACCACGCCCCTGCTGGCGGCGGCGCCGTCGGCCGCGCCTCAACCGCCGCGCACTCCGAGGACCGCGCCTCTGCTGGCGGCTCCCCCGTCAGCCGCGCCTCAACTGCCGGGCCCTCCGAGGACCACGCCTCGACGGACGGCTCCGCCGAGGACCGCGCCTCTGCTGTCGGTTCCGCCGGGGGACGCCCCTCGGATGGAATCCGCCCCTCGGCCCAAGACCGCGCCCCTGCTTCCGACGCCCACGCCCACGCCCACGCCCGCGCCCCCTGGCCGCTGGTGCGCCCCGGCCAACGCCCCACCCCGCACTCGCGCGCCGCCGCCGGTGACGAGCGGGCCGTCGGCCCGGCCCCCTCCACCGGCCACGCCCCCAGTGGCCCCATCACCCCCCAGGACCCCACCCCCTCCGAGTCTCCCGCCCCTGCGGGGCCCGGCGGCGGGGCATCGCGGGGCATCGCGGGGCTGCCCTTGCGGTTCCAGGTGGTGGCCGCAGTCGCGCTCGCGGTGATCGCCGTGGTCGGCTGCGCGCAGATAGGGATGGTGTTCCTGCACGTGGCACCGCCCAACACGATCAGCAAGCAGCACGGCAAGAGCGTGGACGACTGGATCTACCCCGAGTTCGAGCAGAACTGGAAGCTCTTCGCGCCCAATCCGCTCCAGCAGAACATCGACGTCCAGGCGCGTGCCGAGATCAAGATGCCCGACGGCAGCACCAGGACGACCGCCTGGATCGACTTCTCGGCGCAGGACGGCGCCGCGATCCAGCACAACCTGCTGCCCAGCCACACCCAGCAGAACGAACTGCGGCGCGGCTGGGACTTCTTCGTGGGCTCGCACGGCGACGACAACAAGCCCAACGGTCTGCGCGGCGAACTCTCCGAGCAGTACCTGCGCCGCATCGTGATGCTCCGCCTCGGCACGCACCGCGACGGCGGAACCGTCGAGAGGATCCAGGTCAGGTCCATGACCACGGCCGTCAAGAGCCCCTCATGGAGCGACGAGAAGAGCGACACGCGTCCCTTCTACCGGGAAGTGCCGTGGTGGACGGTGACCCCCGCCGACCTGCCCCCGGGCGCCGGTGACGCACGCACGGAGGCGAAGCGGTGAGCACGTACGACCACGAGGGCCCGACCTCCGGCCGGCCTGGCCCGCCCTCCCGAGAGGCGGCCGACAGCTCCGTCCCCCGCGCGGCCGAGCACCCCGCCCCCCGCGAGGCCCACCGCCCGACCGCCCCCGAACCCCACGGCTCGGCCCACGGGCACGGGGAGCCCGCGGGCGTCCCCACAGGCGTCCCCAGAGGTGTCTCCTCAGGTGCCACGGACGCCGGGGAGACGCGGGTGGCGCGGGCCGTGCGGATGGTTTCGGCGGCCGCTCTCGGCCCGTATCAGAGCGCCGTCGTCCGTATCGGCTTCGCCGCGACCTGGCTGTTCTTCCTGCTGCGTGAGCTGCCGCACCGCCGTGAGCTGTACGGGCCCGACGGCCCCTGGAGTTGGGACCTGGGCAACCGCCTGGTGAGCGGGAACCACGCCTTCACGGCGCTGCTGTGGAGTGACAGCACCCTCTGGTTCGAGTTCGTGTACGCGCTGGCCATCGTGTCCAGCGCGCTCCTGCTGCTCGGCTGGCGTACCCGCACCACCTCCGTCGTGTTCATGATCGGCGTGCTCTCGCTGCAGAATCGCTCCGTCTTCATGGGGGACGGCGGCGACAACGTCATCCATCTGATGGCGATCTATCTGGTGTTCACGCGGTGCGCCCAGGTCTGGTCGCTGGACGCGCGCCGTGCGGCGCGCGGGGCGGTCCGCGACCGGGTCGGGCCGGTGTTGTGGGCGGTGTGTGGGCTGGGTCTCGCCGCCGCGACCTGGTGTACGTCCGGGTCCGGCGTCGTCGGGGGCGGCGAGTGGTGGCTGTGGGTCGTGTTCTGGGGCGCGTGGGCGGCGCAGGGCCTGTGGTGGGCGGTGGGCCGGTTCGCCGCCGCCGACGCGCGGGCGCTGCTCGATGTGATCGCCAACCTCGTCCACAACGTGGCCATGGTCGTGATCATGGCGGAGGTCTGCCTGGTCTATGCGACGGCCGGCTGGTACAAGATCCAGGGCAGCCGCTGGCAGGACGGCACCGCGCTGTTCTACCCGTTGAAGCTGGACTACTTCTCGCCGTGGCCCGAACTCTCCTCCCTGCTGGGCACGAGCGGGGTGATCGTGATGCTGCTCACCTATGGAACGGTCATGGTGCAGGTGGCGTTCCCGTTCACGCTGTTCAATCGGCGGGTCAAGAACGTGCTGCTGGTGGCGATGATGCTGGAGCACGCCGGGATCGCGGTCCTGCTGGGCCTGCCGTTCTTCTCGCTGGCGATGATCGCCGCGGACGCCGTGTTCCTGCCGACGTCCTTCCTGCGCAAGGTGGGCGCGCTCGCGGCCCGGTTGCGGCCGGGCGGGAGCCTTCCCGAGCAGCGTGAACAGCGGGCGGACGAGTCCGAGCGGCCACGTACGCTCGTGGGGTGAGCAGCACCGAACAGCCGGCCCCGGCCGCCCCGACCCCGCCCGATGAGCCCCTCCAGTACGACGAGGGCTTCGGGCCCACCGAGGTCGGGGTGGGGCCGCACGCGCTGCCCTGGCCCGAGGGTGAGCGCTACGACCCGGAGCTGCTCGCGCACGGCGACCGGCGCAATGTGGTGGATGCCTACCGGTACTGGACGCGCGAGGCGATCGTCGCCGACCTCGACACCCGGCGGCACGACTTCCACGTGGCCGTCGAGAACTGGGGCCACGACTTCAACATCGGGTCCGTGGTGCGCACCGCCAACGCCTTCCTGGCCAAGGAGGTGCACATCGTCGGGCGGCGCCGCTGGAACCGGCGCGGTGCGATGGTCACCGACCGGTACCAGCACGTGCGCCACCACCCCGACACCCAGTCGCTGACCGCGTGGGCGCTGGCGCAGGACGTGCCGATCATCGGCATCGACAACCTGCCCGGCGCGGTTCCGCTGGAGCGGACCGAGCTGCCGCGCCGCTGTGTGCTGCTCTTCGGCCAGGAGGGGCCCGGGCTCACCGAGGAGGCGCGGAAGCACGCCCATATGGTGTGCTCCATCGCCCAGTTCGGCTCCACGCGTTCCATCAACGCGGGGGCCGCCGCGGCCATCGCGATGCACGCCTGGGTGCAGAGACACGCCGTCGTCCCCGACTGACGCGCCTCCCCCCAACCCGTGGCGGGCCCGACCCGTATCGGGCCCAGCCCGTCTCGGCTCCAGCCCGTGTCGGGCCCGTTCCGTGCCGGTCCGCTCAGGCCTGCCTACGGACCTCCACCACGCGGAACCGGTTGGACACGAACGCTCCGTCGCACAGGGCCGCGTTGGCCGCCGGGTTGCCGCCCGAGCCGTGGAAGTCGGAGAACGCGGCCGTCTGGTTGACGTACACCCCGCCCGTCAGGTTCAGCGACAACTGGGCCGACTCGTCCAGGCAGACGTCCTCCACCGCGCTCTCCACCTCCGGGGAGGTGGTGTACGCGCCGACCGTCATCGCACCCTTGTCGCGGACCGTGCGGCGCAGCAGCTCCACCGCGTCCGCCGTGGAGTCGACGGCGACGGCGAAGGAGACCGGGCCGAAGCACTCCGACAGGTAGACGGCCTCCGCGTCCGGCTTCGCGCCGTCCAGCTTGACGATCACGGGGGTGCGCACCACCGCGTCCGGGAACTCGGGGTTGGTCACCTCCCTCGAGGGCAGGGCGACTTCGCCGAGGCCCGACGCCGCTTCCAGGCGGGACTTCACGTCCGGGTTGACCAGGGCGCCGAGCAGCGCGTTGGCGCGGGCATCGTCGCCGAGGAGGCCGCCCACCGCGCCCGCGAGGTCGCCGACCACCTCGTCGAAGGTCTTGGGGCCCGCGTCGGTGGTGATGCCGTCGCGGGGGATCAGCAGGTTCTGCGGGGTGGTGCACATCTGGCCGCTGTAGAGGGACAGCGAGAAGGACAGGTTGGCGAGCATGCCCTTGTAGTTGTCGGTGGAGTCGATGACCACCGTGTTGACGCCGGCCTTCTCGGTGTAGACCTGCGCCTGGCGGGCGTTGGCCTCCAGCCAGTCGCCGAAGGCGGAGGACCCCGTGTAGTCGATGATCTTGACCTCGGGGCGGACCGCGAGGGTCTTGGCGATGCCCTCGCCGGGCCGTTCGGCCGCCAGCGCCACCAGGTTGGGGTCGAAGCCCGCCTCGGCCAGGACCTCGCGGGCGACCTTGACCGTCATGGCCAGCGGCAGCACCGCGCGCGGATGCGGCTTGACCAGGACCGGGTTGCCGGTGGCCAGGGAGGCGAACAGGCCCGGGTAGCCGTTCCACGTCGGGAAGGTGTTGCAGCCGATCAGCAGGGCGATGCCGCGCCCGGCCGGCGTGAACGTCTTGGTGAGCTCCAGGGGGTCGCGCTTGCCCTGCGGCTTGGACCAGGCGGCGCTGCCCGCGGGTGTGCGGGTCTGCTCCTGGTAGGCGTACGCGACGGCCTCCAGGCCCCGGTCCTGGGCGTGCGGGCCGCCCGCCTGGAAGGCCATCATGAAGGCCTGGCCGCTGGTGTGCATGACCGCGTGCGCGAACTCGTGGGTGCGGGCGCCGATGCGGGACAGGATCTCGATGCACACCAGGGCGCGCGTCTCGGGCCCGGCGGCCCGCCAGTCGGCCATGCCGGCCCGCATCGCGGGCAGCAGCACGTCGAGGTCGGGGTGCGGGTACTGGACGCCCAACTCGATGCCGTAGGGCGAGACTTCGGCGCCCGTCCAGTCGTCGGTGCCCGGCTGGTCGAGGTCGAAGCGCCGGTTCAGGAGCGCGTCGAAGGCGGCCTTGCCGTCCTCGGCGCCCGTCTCCCCGTAGGCCTTGGGGTGCTCCGGGTGCGGCGACCAGTACGCACGCGTGCGGATCGCTTCCAGGGCCCCGTCCAGGGTGGGCCTGTGCTTCTCGGTCAGCTGCATGGCGTGCAACTCCTCGTCGAGTCTTCGAGCTGGGCAGGGAGAGCCGGACACCGTTAGAGTAACCGAACGATCGGTCGGGACAAGAGGGCCCGGGGAAACCTGTGGACAACTACCGGCCAAGCCCGCCAGGACCCTGTCCCCGGGCCCCGCGAGGGGGCCCGCCGGGCCCGTGGGCGAGCCGTAGGGGAGGATCGCGTTCATGACCGAAACCGCCAGCGCCTCAGCGATCGCGCCGAGCCGTACCGTCGCCGTCGTCGGCACCGGGACCATGGGGCAGGGCATCGCCCAGGTCGCCCTCGTCGCCGGACACCGCGTACGGCTCTACGACGCCGTGCCGGACCGGGCGCGCGAGGCCGCCGACGCCCTCGCCGGACGCCTGGACCGGCTGGTCGACAAGGGCCGTATGGACGCCACCGACCGCGACGGGGCGCTGGCCCGTCTGCACCCGGCCGCGGAGCTGTCCGAGCTCGCCGACGCGGCGCTCGTCGTCGAGGCCGTCCTGGAACAACTCTCCGTCAAACAGGAGCTGTTCAGGGCCCTGGAGGACGTGGTGGGCGAGGACTGCCTGCTGGCCACCAACACCTCCTCGCTCTCCGTCACCGCGATCGCGGGGGCGCTCCGGCACCCCGGCCGCTTCGTGGGCCTGCACTTCTTCAACCCGGCGCCGCTGCTGCCCCTGGTCGAGGTCGTCAGCGGTTTCGCCACCGACGAGGCCGCCGCGGACCGGGCGTACGAGACGGCGAGGGCCTGGGGCAAGACGCCGGTGCGCTGCACCGACACCCCCGGCTTCATCGTCAACCGCATCGCCCGGCCCTTCTACGCCGAGGCCTTCGCGATCCACGAGGAGCGCGGCGCGGACCCGGCCACCATCGACGCGGTGCTGCGTGAGAGCGGCGGGTTCCGGATGGGCCCCTTCGAGCTCACCGACCTCATCGGGCAGGACGTGAACGAGGCGGTGACCCGCTCGGTCTGGGAGTCCTTCTTCCAGAGCCCCAAGTTCACGCCGTCCCTCGCCCAGCGGCGCCTGGTCGAGTCGGGGCTGCACGGGCGCAAGAGCGGACGCGGCTGGTACGCCTATGGGACGCCCGGCGCGCCTTCACAGGAGGTTGCGCGTCCCGCGCCGCACACCGCGCCGCCCACGAAGGCGCCGGATGCCGTCACCGTCGTCGGTGACCTGGGGCCGGCCCGTGAACTGGTCGCGATGATGACCGAGGCCGGCATCGATGTGACGAGCGTCAACGAGGGCGGTCCCTACATCGAGCTTCCGGGGGATGGACAGCTCGTCCCGGCCGACGGCAAGACGTCCGTCGAGTTCGCTGACGTCGTCTACTTCGACCTCGCCCTCGACTACCGGGGCGCCACCCGGATCGCGCTCTCCGCGAGCGAGGACACCTCCGAGCGTGCCGTCACCGAGGCCGTCGGCCTGTTCCAGAGGCTCGGCAAGGAGGTCAGCGTCATCGGCGACGTGCCGGGCATGATCGTCGCCCGGACCGTGGCGATGCTCGTCGACCTCGCCGCCGACGCCGTCGCCAAGGGCGTCGCCACGGCCGAGGACATCGACACGGCGATGCGCCTGGGCGTCAACTACCCGCTGGGGCCGCTCGAATGGAACCGCCGGCTCGGCCGGGACTGGGCGTACGACCTGCTCTCCGCGCTGCACGAGCGCTGCCCCACCGGCCGCTATGCCCCCTCGCTCGCGCTCTACCGCCAGGCGTACGCGGGCGATGAGGAGACGGGCTCATGACCACGGCCAAGCGCGACACCTACACGCCCGAAACACTGCTCACGGTCGCGGTGCGGGTCTTCAACGAGCGCGGCTACGACGGCACGTCGATGGAGCATCTGTCCAAAGCGGCCGGGATCTCCAAGTCGTCGATCTACCACCATGTGGCCGGCAAGGAGGAGCTGCTCCGCCGGGCGGTGAGCCGCGCCCTGGACGGACTCTTCGGTGTGCTGGACGAGCCGGGTGCCGTGCGCGGCCGGTCCATCGAGCGGGTTGAATACGTCACTCGGCGTACCGTGGAAGTCCTGATGGCCGAACTCCCCTACGTCACCCTGCTGTTGCGCGTCCGGGGCAACACCAAGACCGAACGCTGGGCGATGGAGCGCCGGCGCGAGTTCGACCAGCGCGTCGCCGATCTGCTCAAGGCGGCCGTCGCGGACGGCGACCTCCGCGCCGACCTGGACATTCGACTGGCGACCCGGCTGCTGTTCGGCATGGTCAACTCGCTGGTGGAGTGGTACCGGCCGCAGCGCGAGGGCGAGGCGGACGGGGCGCAGGTGGCGGACACCGTGGTGCGGATGGCGCTCGAGGGGCTGCGGACCGGGCACTGACTTCCGCCACCGTTGACCCGGCCACCGAAGTCGATCACCATCCCCTGACATGGCTGCCCCGCGAACTCCCGCGCCCCTTGTGTCCCTCTGCGCCACGGTGCTGCTCGTGGGGGTGACGCTGGCCGGGTGCGGGGGCGGAAAAAACGATGTGGCGGGGAAGTCTCCGGGCGCCCGGACGGCGGCCGGGGCGACGCCGTCCGCCTCGCCGGGTCCGGCCAAGGGCGACGACTTCGGCTGTCTGAGCCCCGAACAGGCCTCGACCGGCTCCATCGTCTTCAAGAGTGCGAAGGGAGCGCCCACTGGCGGCTTTCTGACCGGTAGTGGCACCACCGGGATCGTTCTCGCCCACCAGTCGGACGGAAACGTCTGCCAGTGGAAGGACAAGGCAGCCGAGCTCGGCAAGGCCGGTTTCCGGGTGCTCGCCGTCAACAGCACGACCGGCGACGAGGAGGCCGAGATCGAGGGCGCGGCCGCCACCCTGCGGGCCGGGGGCGCCTGGAAACTGCTCCTCATGGGCGCGTCCAAGGGAGCGACGGCCACGGTGGCGGCAGGGGCCCACATGCCGCTGAAACCGGACGCGGTGGTCTCGCTGTCCGCCCCCGAGCAGTACGGCTTCATGGACGCGCTCGACGCCGCCGGAAAACTGACGGCCCCGGTGCTCTATGCGGCCGGTGACCAGGACGGCACGTTCACCAGAGCCGCCCGGGAGCTGAGCGCGGCCAGTGTGAAGGCCCCGGAGCACCGGCTCGTGACCGTCCAGGGGTCGGCCGCGCACGGTGTGGCCCTGCTGGCCGACCCCGACACCTGGAAGACCGTGCTCGCCTTCTTGAAGAAGTACCGCACCTGAGGTGTGGACGAAGGACCGCAGCTGAGCGGCCCCGACCTTTTCGGCCGGCCGTCCCGGCCCCTACGCGGGGTCCAGATCGGTCTCCTCGAACACGAGCAGGGTGCGCGTCGACAGCACCTCCGGGATGGACTGGATACGGGTCAGGACCAGCTCGCGCAGCGCCCTGTTGTCGGGGGTGTGCACCAGAAGCAGCACGTCGAAGTCCCCGCTCACCAGGGCGATGTGGGCGGCGCCCGGCAGTTTCTGGAGCTCCTCGCGGACCGTGCGCCACGAGTTCTGCACGATCTTCAGGGTGATGTACGCGGCGGCGCCCTGCCCCGCCCGCTCGTGGTCGACGCGCGCGGTGAAGCCGCGGATCACGTTGTCCTCGACGAGCCGGTTGATGCGCGCGTAGGCGTTGGCGCGCGAGACGTGCACCCGTTCGGCGACGGAGCGTATCGAGGCCCTGCCGTCGGTCTGGAGGATGCGCAGAATGTCGTGGTCGATCTGGTCCAGCGGGCGTGGCGGTACCGGCCGAATCTCGCCGGTGGCCATTTGTTCAGCTGCCATGTCCCCCCGCCTTCCTGTTGTGGACGACCTGTTCCCATCCCAGGCTGTGGAGAACCGTTTGTCCACAGGCTGGAGGCGCCTGTAGCCAAAATGCGTCCACGACCGAACAATCGGTAGGTGAGGGGCGTCACAGTCGCGCGCCTCGTTCTGGATGTCCGCTCCCGACACGGAGGTGCATTGGCATGACGGTCCAAGAGCTCCCCGGGGCCGCCGCATACCGGCCGACCCCTCCGCCCGCCTGGAGGCCCCGCACCGACCCCGCACCGCTCCTGCCGGACCCCGAGCCGTACCGGGTCCTCGGTACGGGCGCTGAGCTCGACCGCGCGCTGATGCTGAAGCTGTACGCCGAGCTGGTGCGCGGGCGCCGTTTCAACGCCCAGGCGACCGCCCTCACCAAGCAGGGCCGCCTCGCCGTGTACCCGTCCTCGACCGGCCAGGAGGCCTGCGAGGTCGCCGCGGCGCTCGCCCTGGAGGAGCGCGACTGGCTGTTCCCCAGCTACCGCGACACCCTCGCCGCCGTCGCCCGGGGCCTGGACCCCGTCGAGGCCCTCACGCTGCTGCGCGGCGACTGGCACACCGGCTACGACCCGCGCCGCCACCGCATCGCCCCGCTGTGCACCCCGCTCGCCACCCAGCTCCCGCATGCGGTGGGCCTGGCCCACGCGGCCCGACTCAAGGGCGACGACGTGGTGGCGCTCGCCCTGGTCGGCGACGGCGGCACCAGCGAGGGCGACTTCCACGAGGCGCTGAACTTCGCGGCCGTCTGGCAGGCCCCGGTGGTCTTCCTGGTCCAGAACAACGGTTTCGCGATCTCCGTGCCGCTCGCCAAGCAGACCGCAGCGCCCTCCCTCGCCCACAAGGCCGTCGGGTACGGCATGCCCGGCCGCCTGGTGGACGGCAATGACGCACCGGCCGTGCACCAGGTGCTCGGCGAGGCCGTCGCCCGGGCCCGGCGCGGTGGCGGGCCCACCCTGATCGAGGCCGTCACCTACCGCATGGAGGCGCACACCAACGCCGACGACGCGACGCGCTACCGGGGCTCCGCCGAAGTCGACGCCTGGCGCGACCATGACCCGATCCGCCTCCTGGAGGGCGAGTTGACCGCCCGCGGGCTCCTCGACGAGGACGGCATACGCGCCGCCGCCGAGGCCGCCGAGACCATGGCCGCGGCCCTGCGCGAGCAGATGAACACCGAGCCGTCCCTCGCCCCCATGGACCTCTTCGCCGAGGTCTACGCCGAACAGAGCGGCCAACTGCGCGAGCAGGCCGCCCAGTTGCGCGCCGAGCTGGAAGCCGAGGCCCGGTGATGACCACCGCCACCGACAACACCACCGCCCGGCGAGCCGACAAGAAGCCCGCCACCATGGCGCAGGCCCTCCAGCGCGCCATGCGCGACGCGATGGCCGAGGACCCGACCGTCCACGTCCTTGGAGAGGACGTCGGCACCCTGGGCGGCGTCTTCCGGGTCACCGACGGGCTCGCCAAGGAGTTCGGCGAGGACCGCTGCACCGACACCCCGCTCGCCGAGGCCGGCATCCTCGGCACGGCCGTCGGCATGGCGATGTACGGGCTGCGCCCGGTCGTCGAGATGCAGTTCGACGCCTTCGCGTATCCGGCGTTCGAGCAGCTCATCAGCCATGTCTCCAAGATGCGCAACCGCACCCGCGGGGCCATGGCGATGCCCATCGTGGTGCGTGTGCCCTACGGCGGCGGCATCGGCGGCGTCGAGCACCACAGCGACTCCAGCGAGGCCTACTACATGGCCACGCCCGGCCTGAAGGTCGTCACGCCCGCCACCGTGGAGGACGCGTACGGCCTGCTCAGGGAGGCCATCGCCTGCGACGACCCGGTCGTCTTCCTGGAGCCCAAGCGCCTGTACTGGTCGAAGTCCGACTGGTCGCCCGAGAGCCCCGCGCCTGTGGAGCCCATCGGAAAGGCGGTCGTGCGGCGTGCCGGGCGCAGCGCCACCCTGATCACCTACGGCCCGTCCGTGCCGGTGTGTCTGGAGGCGGCCGAGGCCGCCCGCGAGGAGGGCTGGGACCTCGAAGTCGTCGACCTGCGCTCCCTCGTGCCGTTCGACGACGAGACGGTGTGCGCATCGGTGCGCCGCACCGGGCGGGCCGTCGTCGTCCACGAGTCCTCCGGCTTCGGGGGCCCCGGCGGCGAGATCGCGGCGCGCGTCACGGAGCGCTGCTTCCACCACCTGGAGGCGCCCGTGCTGCGGGTGGCCGGCTTCGACATCCCGTATCCGCCGCCGATGCTGGAGAAGCACCATCTGCCCGGCGTGGACCGGGTTCTGGACGCGGTGGCGCGGTTGCAGTGGGAGGCGGGGCACTGATGCCGAAGGTGCTGGAGTTCAAGCTGCCCGACCTCGGTGAGGGACTCACCGAGGCGGAGATCGTGCGCTGGCTCGTCGCGGTCGGCGACGTGGTGGCCGTGGACCAGCCGGTCGTCGAGGTCGAGACGGCGAAGGCGATGGTCGAGGTGCCCTGCCCCTACGGCGGCGTCGTCACCGCCCGCTTCGGCGAAGAGGGCACCGAACTGCCGGTCGGATCACCGCTGTTGACCGTCGCGGTCGGCGCGCCGCCGGAGCGGGACAGCGCCGGGGCCTCCGAGGGCGCCGGGTCCCCGGACGCCGGGTCCTCCGAGCACTCGGGCAACGTCCTGGTGGGGTACGGGACGGGCACGGCCACCACCCGCCGCCGCGCCCGCGTACGGCCCGCCGCGCCCGTGTCCGCCGCGCCCGCCCCGGCCGCGCCCGACACCGCCGTCACGGTGGACGCCGCGCCCGCCGCGGCGACGGGACCCGTGCCGGTCATCTCGCCGCTCGTACGCAGGCTGGCCCGCGAACACGGCCTGGATCTGCGGGAGTTGCGGGGCACCGGACCCGAGGGCCTCATCCTGCGCGTCGACGTCGAGTCGGCGGTGCGGGCGCCCGCCGAGACCCCGGCACCGGCCGCGCGCGTCGCTCAGGCACCCGCCGCGCGCACCTCCGGGGCGCCTGCCGGGGAGCGGATCGCGCTCAAGGGCATCCGGGGCGCGGTCGCCGACAAGCTCAGCCGCAGCCGGACCGAAATCCCCGACGCCACCTGCTGGGTGGACGCGGACGCCACGGAGCTGATGGCGGCCCGCGCCGCCATGAACGCCGTGGGCGGCCCCAAGGTGTCCGTCCTCGCGCTGCTCGCCCGGATCTGCGCGGCGGCCCTCGCCCGCTTCCCCGAGCTGAACGCCACGGTCGACCTGGCGGCCCGCGAGATCGTGCGGCTGCCCGAGGTGCACCTGGGTTTCGCCGCGCAGACCGAGCGCGGCCTGGTCGTCCCGGTCGTCCGCGACGCCCACCGCCGCAACGTCGACTCGCTCGGCGCGGAGCTCGCCCGGCTCACCGAGGCGGCCCGCACGGGCACCCTGACCCCGGCCGAACTGACCGGCGGCACCTTCACCCTCAACAACTACGGGGTGTTCGGCGTCGACGGGTCCACGCCGATCATCAACCACCCCGAAGCGGCGATGCTGGGCGTGGGCCGCATCATCCCCAAGCCCTGGGTGCACGAGGGTGAGCTCGCCGTGCGCCAGGTGGTGCAGCTCTCCCTCACCTTCGACCACCGGGTGTGCGACGGCGGCACCGCGGGAGGCTTCCTGCGCCACGTCGCGGACTGTGTGGAACACCCGGCGGTTCTGCTGCGCACCCTGTGACGAAGGTCCCCGGACGAAGGCCCCCGCGCGATCGGGAGGTGCGCGGGGGTGTGAGGACGGACGAAGGTCCCCGCGCACTCGGGACGTGCGCGGGGGTGGGGGCGTCGATCGGCGGCCCATACTCGGGGGATGACCGCGTATGACGCCGCCACGCCCGCGCACGACGCCGAAGCCATCTCCCCTGGCGCCACAACCCCCGTCTACGACGCGGTAGTTCTGGCCGGAGGCGCCGCCAAGCGCCTCGGCGGCGCCGACAAGCCCGGGCTCAGCGTGGGCGGCCGCCCCCTGCTCGACCGGGTGCTCACCGCCTGCGCCGGCGCCGCGACCACCGTGGTGGTCGGCGGGCGGCGGCCCACCGCGCGGCCCGTGGTGTGGACCCGGGAGGAACCGGCCGGTGGCGGGCCGCTGGCCGCGCTGGGCGCCGGAGTGCGCCTCACCTCGGCCGACCGCGTGCTCGTCCTCTCGGCCGATCTGCCGTTCCTGTCGGCCGCGACCGTCACGGATCTCCTCGGCGCGCTGGAACGCACCGGAAGCGACGGCGCGCTCTGCACCGACGCCGACGGCCGCGACCAGCCCCTGGTCGCCGTCTACCGGGCCGAACCCCTGCGCCGCGAGCTCGCGCTGGCCGCCACCGAACACGGCTCCCTCGCGGGCCTTCCGCTCCGGCTCCTCGTACGCGAACTCGACCTGACCCGCGTCACGGCGGACCCCCTCGCCTCGTTCGACTGCGACACCTGGGAGGACCTCGCCGCCGCCCGGGCCCGGATCAGGGACCATGGGGGCGTGCTGGACGAATGGATCACCGCAGTCAAGAACGAACTCGGCATCGAGCTGGACGTCGACACCGGCGTCCTGCTCGACCTGGCCAGGGACGCCGCCCATGGTGTCGCCCGGCCCGCCGCTCCGCTCACCACCTTCCTCGTCGGCTACGCGGCCGCGAAGGCGGGCGGTGAGGGCAGGGACGTGGCGGAAGCGGCCCGCAGGGCGGCCGCGCTCGCCAACCGCTGGGCGGCGGAGGCCGAGGCCGGCGACGGTCCGAAGAACGACGCCGGATGACCGCCCGAACCACGGGGGCGGACGACGGATCCGACGAGGCTCTCGCCCTGCTGCGCGAAGCCCCGGCCGCGGGGGCCCGCGAGCGCGAGGCCCCGCCCACGGGCGAGAGCGGGGCCGGTACTGCACCGTCCGCCGCTCACAAGGCCCCGCGCCGCCGGGCCACCGCCTGGGCCGACGCCCGCGCGGTGGCCGCACGGGCGGGGCGCGCCGCCCCGGCCCGCTCCCATCGGGTGCCGCTGGAGCGGGCCCTGGGCGAGATCCTCACCGAACCGCTCGCCGCACTCACCGACCTGCCGTCCTTCGACACCTCCGCCATGGACGGCTGGGCCGTCGCGGGCCCCGGCCCCTGGACGGTGCAGGACGGCGGCATCCTCGCCGGACACGCAGCGCCCGGCGCCCTCGCCGACGGCGAAGCCGTCCGTATCGCGACCGGCGCCCGCATTCCCGCCGGCGCCACGGCGGTCATCCGCAGTGAGCACGCCCGCAGCGACGCGGCCCGCACCCAGCTCCAGGCCGACCGCGTGGTGCTGCACGGCCAGGACATCCGCCCGCGCGGCCAGGAGTGCCGCTCGGGCGACGTCCTGCTGCCCGCCACCGCGCTGGTCACCCCGGCAGTGCTCGGTCTGGCCGCGGCCGCCGGGTACGACGAGCTGAGCACCGTGCCGAGACCCCGGGTCGAGATCCTGGTCCTCGGCGACGAACTGCTCACCCAGGGGCTCCCCCACGACGGGCTGATCCGTGACGCGCTCGGGCCGATGCTCGGGGTCTGGCTGCGCGCGCTCGGCGCCGACGTCATCGGGACCCGACGGCTGAAGGACGACGCGGGGACGCTGCTCGCCGCCGTCACCGGCTCCCCGGCCGACGTCGTGATCACCACCGGCGGCACCGCGTCCGGACCCGTCGACCACGTCCACCCCGTGCTGCACAGCGCCGGGGCCGAGCTGCTGGTCGACGGGGTCGCCGTACGGCCGGGGCACCCGATGCTGCTGGCGCAGATCGGGGTGGGAAAGCACCTGGTGGGGTTGCCCGGCAATCCCCTCGCCGCGGTCTCCGGCCTTCTGACCCTGGCCGAGCCATTGCTGTGCGAACTCGCCCGTCGGCCGAGGCCGGCGCCCTACACCGCGCCGCTGCGCAACGAGGTGCAGGGCCATCCGCACGACACCCGGCTCGTTCCGGTGGTGCACCGCGCGGAACGGGTGGTGCCGCTGCACTACAACGGGCCGGCGATGCTGCGGGGGATCGCCGCCGCCGACGGCCTCGCGGTGGTGGCACCCGGCGGGGCACGCGCAGGCCAGGAGGTCGAGATCCTCGACCTGCCGTGGGCTCAAGCGGACTCGGGGCCGGGGTGTTTCACGTGAAACACGTCACCGTCCTCAACTCCCGCCGCCGACAAGGGTGTTTCACGTGAAACACCCGAACCGCTGTGCTCATCCCGGCCCCGATGGAGGGCGTTTCACGTGAAACTGCCCGGCCATGACGCGATGGCACGCCAGGCGGGCGAGGACCTGGTCATCCGACGGGTGAAGCTGCCCCGCCGGGTCGTCGACCGGCCGTTGCGCCAGGTCGCCAAGCGCATCCTCATGGCGCTCGCCGTGCTGATATTGACGACCCTCATCGTCTGGATGGACCGCGACGGCTATCACGACAACGCCAACGGCAAGGTCGACTTCCTCGACGCCGTCTACTACGCCACCGTCACGCTCTCCACGACGGGCTACGGCGACATCGTCCCCTACAGCGACAGCGCCCGGCTGACCAACATCCTGCTGGTCACTCCGCTGCGTGTGCTGTTCCTGATCATTCTCGTCGGAACCACTCTCGAAGTCCTCACCGAACGGACCCGCGAAGAGTGGCGGCTCAACCGCTGGAAGGCCCAATTGCGCGAGCACACCGTCGTCGTCGGTTTTGGTACGAAGGGCCGTTCGGCGCTTCAGACCCTGTGCGCGACGGGCCTGAAGAAGGACCAGGTCGTCATCGTCGACCCCAGCGCCAAGGTGATCGAGACCGCCAACGCGGAAGGCTTCGTCGGGGTCATCGGCGACGCCACCCGCAGCGATGTCCTCGTACGGGCCGAACTGCACAAGGCCCGCCAGGTCATCATCGCCACCCAGCGCGACGACACCGCCGTCCTGGTCGCGCTGACGGCCCGCCAGCTCAACCGAGGCGCGAAGATCGTCGCCGCGGTGCGTGAGGAGGAGAACGCGCCGCTGCTGCGCCAGTCCGGCGCGGACGCCGTCATCACCAGCGCCAGCGCGGCCGGCCGGCTGCTCGGCCTCTCCGTGCTCAGCCCGAGCGCGGGCACCGTCATGGAGGACCTGATCCAGCAGGGCAGCGGGCTCGACATGGTGGAGCGGCCCGTGAAGAAGAGCGAGGTCGGCCGCGGAGTGCGGGAGACCGAGGACCTGGTGGTGAGCGTGCTGCGCGGCCACCGGCTGCTGGCCTACGACGACCCCAGGGCCAGCCCTCTCCAGCTGACGGACCGGCTCATCACGATCGTGCGGGCGGGCAGTACGGCGCCGCAGGGCCGGCCGGAGTAGCGTCGGCGGCATGTATGCGATCACGATTCCCGAGCCGGGCGGTCCCGAGGCGCTGATCTGGGCCGAGGCCCCCGATCCCGTACCGGGCGAGGGCGAGGTCCTCGTCGAGGTGGCCGCCGCCGCCGTCAACCGTGCCGATGTGCTTCAGCGCCAGGGCTTCTACAACCCGCCTCCCGGTGCCTCTCCGTACCCGGGCCTGGAGTGCTCGGGGCGGATCGCCGCGCTCGGGCCGGGGGTGTCCGGCTGGAGCGTCGGCGACGAGGTGTGCGCGCTGCTGGGCGGCGGCGGATACGCCCAGAAGGTGGCCGTGCCGGCCGGTCAGTTGCTGCCCGTGCCCGAGGGCGTGGACCTGGTCACGGCGGCGGCCCTGCCCGAGGTCGCCTGCACCGTCTGGTCCAACGTGTTCATGGTGTCCCATCTGCGCCCCGGCGAGACGCTCCTGGTGCACGGCGGGGGGAGTGGCATCGGCACCATGGCCATTCAGCTCGGCAAGGCGGTCGGCGCCAAGGTCGCGGTGACCGCGGGCGGCCCCGCCAAGCTGGAGCGCTGCGCCGAGCTGGGCGCCGACATCCTGATCGACTACCGCGAACAGGACTTCGTGGACGAGGTGTTGAAGGCCACCGACGGCGTCGGCGCCGATGTCATCCTCGACATCATGGGCGCCAAGTACCTGGAGCGGAACGTGCGGGCGCTCGCGGTCAACGGGCGCCTCGCGATCATCGGCCTCCAGGGCGGAGCCAAGGGCGAGCTGAACCTCGGCGCGCTGCTCACCAAGCGGGCCGC
This sequence comes from Streptomyces sp. ASQP_92, assembly GCF_025399895.1. Taxonomy (GTDB): domain Bacteria; phylum Actinomycetota; class Actinomycetes; order Streptomycetales; family Streptomycetaceae; genus Streptomyces. The sequence continues at coordinate 81,199 of NZ_JAODUA010000016.1, forward strand.
CGTCACCGCGACCTCGCTGCGCGGCCGTCCCGCCTCGGAGAAGGCGACCATCGTGGCGGCCGTACGCGAACACGTGTGGCCGCTCATCGCCGGGGGCCAGGTGCGTCCCGTCGTCGACCGGACGCTGCCGCTCGCGGACGCCGCCGAAGGGCACCGGGTACTCGAAGCCTCCAGCCACGTCGGCAAGGTGCTGCTGACGGCCTGAGGGCACAAGAACGTCAAGAGGGGGCGCCGGGAAGGCGCCCCCTCTTGTGTTGCTCGGTGGCGACCGCGGTGCGCCTACGGGTTCGGGTTACAGATAGGGGCCCGAGCGGGCGCCCGCGTGCGGGCCGTCCTCGTCGTCGTCCTCGTGGAGCGTCCCCGGCGGCAGGGCGCGACGCATCTGCTCCAACTGGGCGCGGGCCGCCATCTGCTGGGCGAACAGCGCCGTCTGGATCCCGTGGAAAAGCCCTTCGAGCCAGCCGACCAACTGGGCCTGGGCGATGCGGAGTTCGGCCTCCGAGGGGATCGCCTCGTCCGTGAACGGCAGGGAGAGCCGCTCCAGCTCCTCGACCAGCTCAGGCGCCAGACCGTCCTCCAGCTCCTTCACCGACGACGCGTGGATGTCCTTGAGGCGAACGCGGCTCGCCTCGTCGAGAGGAGCCGCGCGGACTTCCTCCAGGAGCTGCTTGATCATGCTGCCGATGCGCATGACCTTCGCGGGCTGTTCGACCATTTCCGTCACCGGGACCTCGCGGGACTCGTCGTCTCCACCGCCGATGGCCATGCCGTCCTGGCCTACGACCAGGATGGGGGGGCTGTCCGGCGACTTATCGTTCCTCGGCATCTCCATGCCGCCCATTCTCTCGCACACGTGCCTCACATCCCGTTGTGCCCCCGCGAAGAGATGATCCACCGCCCTGCGCGCGGCGATTCCTCCCGGACGGGCGATGTTTCACGTGAAACGGGAGCTGTGTGTCGGCACCTCGCCTCACGGCCTGCGCAGCCGCAGCGCCAGAAATCCGAGCCCCAGCCCGGTCAGGGTCAACCCGGCTCCCATGGAAAGGACATGGACGCGCAGATCGGAGCCGTTGGAGAGGGCCTGGGGCGACCGGTGGTGGCGTCCCGGGGGACGGGTGCCGCCGATCGTGTGAGCGGGCGCCGGAGGGGAGGGCTCGGGGGGCGGGACCTCGGCGGGGGGAGGTGGTGCGACCGCTTCGTGGCCCGACTCGGGTGCCACCGCGTCGGTGGCGTCCGGGAGCAGGTTCTGCGCTGTCCGGCCCGGCCGGGTGCGGCCCTCGCCCGCCCGGCTGCCCGCCAGGTGCTGGTCCTGGGAGACGGCCTGAGGTGAGGGGTCGGCCTGCGGCGAGGGGTCGCCCCGCGGTGATGGCTCGGTCCGCGGGGAGGCCGTGCCGGACGGGGACGCGCTCGTGGACGGGCCGGGCGAGGGGGTGCCGACAGCGGCCGCGTACGGCAGGGGCGTCAGAAGCAGCGCCCCGGTCAGCGAAACGGCCGCGCCGAGCGACCGGATCCCTGGAGCCATGCGAGGGACCCCTTCCGCTACGACGTGGATCGCCTGGGATGACCGAATCAGCGTCACACGGGGGGAGTTGCGCGGCATCCCGGGAAGCGTCCGTTCTGCGCCGAACGGGACGCACTTCACCGCCCCCCACGCGCGAAGGCCCGGCACCAGGGGTGCCGGGCCTTCGCCGAACGAGCGGTGCGGGGTTACTGCGAGGGCGGGTTGCCCGACGAGATCTGGAGCGTGAACTGGGCGTTCTTCTTGTCCACGTCGACCCCGGCGGCGGGGAACTGGGTGACCACCACGTCCTGGCCCCACTGGCCGTTGTCGATCGTCTCGGTGTTGACCTTCCAGCCCGCGGCCTGGATGCAGGACTTCACCGACAGGATGTCCTTGTACGAGAAGTCGGGTGCCTGGACCTTGCCCGGGTCGAGGGTGGAGGTCTGCGGTGAGGTGCACTTCTCGGTCTGCATCGTGCGCTCGCGCTCCGGGCCCTTGTGGCCCGCGGGCGCCGCCGAGCTGCTGGACTTGGCGTCACCGCCGCCGCCCGTGTCGTCGTTCTTGTTCATGGCCAGCGCCGTGATCAGACCGCCGACCGCGAGCAGCGCCACCACGATCGCGCCCACGATCACCGGGGTGTTCCGCTTGGAACCGCCGGAGGTGGCGGCGGGGGTGTGCGCCGGGGACATCGTGTACGGCGGCGGCGTGGCCGCCATCGGGGCGGCCTGCTGCGGGTAGCCGTAGGAGGGCTGCGGCGTCGGCGCCGGGGTGGGCGGGCCGTAGGGGCCCGGCTGGTACGGCGTCTGGACGCTGCCCTGCGGGCCCGGCGCGGCCTGCGAGCCGAGCGGCGGGAAGACGGTCGCGGCGACCCCGGTGCCGCTGACGGGCGGGGCGCCGCCGGTGATGACCGGGGCCGCGCCCATCTGGCCCGCGGAGGCGATCCGCAGGATCTCGTCGTGCATGGCCTGGGCGCTCGGGAAGCGCTCGTTCGGGTTCTTCTTCAGCGCGCGGGCGACCAGCGCGTCCATGGCCGGGGTGATCGACCGGTTGACGGAGGAGGGCGCGACCGGCTCCTCCTGGACGTGTGCGTACGCGATCGCCAGCGCCGAGTCCGCGTCGAAGGGGATGCGCCCGGTCAGGAGCTGGAAGAGCATGATGCCGACCGAGTACAGGTCGGAACGGGCGTCCACGCCGCGGCCGAGCGCCTGCTCGGGCGACAGGTACTGGGGGGTGCCCACGACCATGCCGGTCTGGGTCATCGAGGTGACGCCGGACTGCATGGCGCGGGCGATGCCGAAGTCCATCACCTTGACGACGCCGCGCTTGGTCATCATCACGTTGCCCGGCTTGATGTCCCGGTGGACCAGGCCCATCTCGTGGCTGACCTCCAGGGCGGCCAGCACGTCGGCGGTCACCTTGAGGGCCTTGTCGGCGGGCATCGCGCCGTACTGCTGGGTGTCGCGGTGCAGCGTCGAGCTGAGCGGCTCGCCCTCCACGTACTCCATGACGATGTACGGCATCACGCCTTCGCCGCCGGCGGCCCCGTTGAAGGTGACCGTGTCCTCGCCGGTGTCGAAGACGGAGACGATGTTGGTGTGCTGGAGCTTGGCGACGGCCTGGGCCTCGCGGCGGAACCGCTCGCGGAACGACTGCTCCCGACCGAGTTCGGTGTGCAGTGTCTTGATGGCGACCTGGCGGTCGAGGGCGGAGTCGTACGCGAGGTACACCGACGCCATGCCGCCCTCGCCGAGGAGGTCGCGCAGCTGGTAGCGCCCGCCCGCGATGGAACCGCCCGCATAGCGACCGTGTGCGCCGTCCTGGCTCATGACTGTGCATCCCCCTTGGCGCGGTGGCCAGTGATGATCCTCGATTTTTCAGGCCAAGTCTGCCCGAGGGGTCGGACACGTCAAGCCGAGTGCCCGTTCCGTGACCGTACGCGCTGGAAGAGTCTCGCAAGCGTTACAGGAACGGCATGGAAAACGTACGGGATTTGCATGGGTACACGCGGAACCGATTGGATGGCCGGTCCATCCCGGACCGGCGCCCCGCACGAACGCTGTAGCGTGCACTACTGCACAACCAGCGGTGGCGCACGACGGAAGCCCCCACGGAAGACCGCGGACGCGGCCAGATACGACGGCGAGGACTGATGGCACCCGAACCCGACGGAAACGGCGCCGGGATGGCCGATGGTCAGGACCACGAGTCCTGGGTCGGCGGCCTCGTCGGCGACGGCCGGTACCGCCTGACCCACCGGCTCGGCCGCGGTGGCATGGCGGAGGTGTTCGCCGCCGAGGACGTGCGCCTCGGCCGTACCGTCGCCGTGAAGCTGCTGCGTGCCGATCTCGCCGAGGACCCGGTGTCCAAGGCGCGTTTCACGCGTGAGGCGCAGTCGGTGGCCGGTCTCAACCACCACGCCGTGGTGGCCGTGTACGACTCCGGTGAAGATGTCGTGGGCGGCCAGGTCGTCCCGTACATCGTGATGGAGCTCGTCGAGGGCCGCACCATTCGTGAGCTCCTGGTGGACGCGGACGCCCCGCCGCCGGAGCAGGCGCTGATCATCGTCTCCGGTGTCCTGGAGGCGCTGGCCTACTCGCACCAGCACGGCATCGTGCACCGTGACATCAAGCCCGCCAACGTGATCATCACGGACACCGGCGCGGTCAAGGTGATGGACTTCGGCATCGCGCGGGCCCTGCACGGCGCCCAGTCGACGATGACCCAGACCGGCATGGTCATGGGCACCCCGCAGTACCTCTCCCCCGAGCAGGCGCTCGGCAAGGCCGTCGACCACCGCTCCGACCTGTACGCCACGGGCTGTCTGCTGTACGAACTCCTCGCGCTGCGGCCCCCGTTCATCGGTGAGACGCCGCTGAGCGTGGTCTACCAGCACGTGCAGGACATGCCGGTGCCGCCGTCGCAGGTGGCCCATGTGGCGCCGCCGGAACTCGACGGCCTCGTCATGCGTTCTCTCGCCAAGGACCCGGACGACCGTTTCCAGTCCGCCGAGGAGATGCGCGGCCTGGTCCAGTACGGCTTGCAGATGCTCCAGGCGCAGGGCGGCCACACCGGCACCTGGAACACCGGCCCGGTCGAGCTGATGCACGAGGGCGCCCACACCCCGGCGATGGGCACCGCCGGTGCGACGGCGGCCATGGGCCACCCGGTGCACGGGGAGACCTCGCAGTTCGGCGGCCCGATGCTGCCGCCGATGAACCCGAACGACGGCGGTTACGACGGCTACGACCACGGCGGCCACAAGCAGGGCGGTGGCCGCAGCGGCAAGATGGTGCTGTTCGTGGTGCTCGCGATCGTGGCGATCGCCGCGGGTGTCGCGTTCGCGCTGAGCGCCACGAAGGGCTCGGACTCGGGCTCCGGGGGTGGCGGCAAGACCTCCAACTCGCCGAAGACCTCGCCGTCGGTCTCCCAGTCGGACACCCCCTCGACGCCGGACACCCCGGGCACCAGCCAGGGCCAGACGTACGGCAGCAGCACGAGCGGCAACGGCGAGTCCCCCTCGCGCCACCGCTCGCGCTCGGCCTCGCCGTCGCCGAGCAAGTCGCAGTCCTCGCACTCCCCGGGCACGGACCAGGGAACGAGCGAGGGCACCACGACCGGCACCAGCGAGGGCACCACCGAAGGCACGACCGAGGGCACCTCCACGGGTACGAGCAAGGGCACGACCGAGGGCACCACGACGGGTACGAGCAAGGGCACGACCGAGGGCACCACGACGGGTACGAGCAAGGGCACGACCGAGGGCACCACGACCGGGACCAGCAAGGGCACCACCCAGGGCACCTCGGCCGGCCCCGGCGGTACGCCGAGCCCCTGACCCGACGCCCCCCGGGACCCACCCCGCCTCACCCCGCGAAGGCCTCGCACACCGCCTCGTACTCGCGGGTCCACCAGACGGCAAGGGCCGACGCCGCAGGAAACTGCGGGTCGGCCCTTCTGTCGTGGAGCTGGTAGCGCCAGCGCAGGATCCAGAAGTCGTTGAGCCGCTCCCACCACACCCGGTGCACGGCGGCCGCCAACTCCTCGGCGTCGGCGCCGGCGGCCCGCCGGTAGGCCCGCGCGTAGGCCCGTACCTTCGCCAGTTCCAGCTCGCCCGAGGGGCGGACGAAGAAGATCGCCGCGGCCCGCACGGCCTCCTCGGCGCGGGGCTGGACGCCGAGCCGGTCCCAGTCGACGATCGCGGCGGGCTCGGCCGAGCGGCCCTCGCCCCGGTACAGCAGGTTCAGCGGATGGAAGTCGCCGTGCACCCAGGCGCCCGTCACGGGGGTCGCGGGGCGGCGGTGGGCGTGCCGGCCGAGCAGGACCCGCCGCTCCAGGAGGCGGTGTTCGGCGAGCTCGTCGAAGACGTCCCGGGGCTGGTGTCCGCGGGCCCGGGCGACCAGGTCGTCGATGAGGGCGAGGGTGTCCGCGGGGTCGGCGCTGCGGTGTTCGGACCGGGGCACGTCGGGGTCCATGACCTGCGCGAGGCAGGTGTGGACGAGCCCGAGCAGGGCGCCGAGCCGGCGGGACTCCACGGCGCACAGCTGGGCGCCGTCGCGGTGGCTGCCCTGGACCCAGGGGTGCAGGGCGTAGCAGTCGCCGCCGATCACCGCGACGGTGTCGCCGTCGGCGGCGGGGACGGGCGGGGCGACGGGCACGCCCAGGGCCTGGAGGCGTTCGGTCGCGCGGTGCTGGCGGGCGATGGCCTCGTGGTCGCCGTCCAGGTGGTGCTTGAGGAAGTAGTCGCCGCGGGTGGTGGCGAGGCGGTAGCCGCGGTTCAGCAGGCCCTGGGCGACCCGTTCGCAGGAGAGCGGCTCACCGGGGGATTCGTAGCGGCGCAGCAGGTCGCCCACGGGTGGAGTTGCAGATGAGCGCGGCACCCGACAGATGTTAGATCACGCAGCGTGTTTGAGTCGGCGCTCTGTGGAGTAGTCCAGCGAATGAACGGTCGCGAACTGAGGTTCGATTCGCATGTAGACGGGGTCGAAGGGTTCTCCATCCACCTCGCGCGGGTCGGCGCCGAAGAGTCCGCGCTGTTCGGGCGTCGGCTCGAAGGGCTCGGCGGTGCCGGTGAACTGCACCGACCACACCTGGCGCTCGCCCGTGCTGAGGTTGTCCGCGCCGTACGCGACCACACTGCCCAGGCAGGCGTGGTGGTAGCCGAGGCCCGCGTGCAGGCGGAGCAGGACGCTGTGGTCCACCACGACGTGGCGGGCGGGGGCGACGAACGGCAGGGCGCGCATACTGGTCGCGACCCGGCCGTAGGGAACACGGCCGAGCAGCTCGATGGCGCGGGCTTCCTCGAAGGACATGCCCCCCACTCTCGTCCTTCGAGGACGCCCCCCGAAAGAGCCCGGCGCCCCGACGGGACGGGCCGTAAGTCCCGAAAGGGCAGCTCAGCGGGGCAAGGCCCTCAGTGGCTCTTCTCGGCCTGGATGCGGGCCACATACGCGGCGGCCTGGGAGCGGCGCTCCATGCCGAGCTTGGAGAGCAGGGAGGAGACGTAGTTCTTGATGGTCTTCTCGGCGAGGTGCAGCCGCTCGCCGATCACGCGGTTGGTGAGGCCCTCGCCGATCAGGTCGAGGATCTTGCGTTCCTGGTCGGTGAGGTTGGCCAGGCGGTCGTCGCCCTTGCTCTTGCCGCCGTCGCGCAGCCGCTCCAGGACCCGGGCGGTGGCCACCGGGTCGAGCAGCGACTTGCCCGCGGCGACGTCCCGCACGGCGGTCAGAAGCTCGCTTCCGCGGATCGCCTTGAGGACATAGCCGGAGGCCCCGGCCATGATCGCGTCGAAAAGCGCCTCGTCGTCGGCGAACGAGGTGAGCATCAGGCACTTGATGTCCTCGTTCTGCGAACGGATCTCCCGGCAGACCTCGACTCCGCTGCCGTCCGGAAGCCGCACGTCGAGCACCGCGACGTCGGGGCGGGTGGCCGGGATCCTGACCAGCGCGTCCGCGGCGGTGCCGGCCTCGCCGACCACTTCGATGTCGTCCTCGACGGAGAGCATTTCGTGGACGCCGCGACGGACCACCTCGTGGTCGTCGAGCAGGAATACGGTGATTTTGCCTGTTTCGCGCACGGAATCAGTCTCACACATTCATCCGAAGGCCGCCGGAAGGTGCCATAAGAGACCCCTTCCCGAACGTCCGCGACCGGGATAACGTGCCGTTGTTCCGGCGGCCTGCAAGGCTGTGACCAGCGACTGTTCCCTACTTTCTCGATTTACTTGGAAATCCAAGCAAAATCGCAGGTCAAGTGGGGTTTCGCAGTAATGCGCAGCACTGGGTAACGTGCCTTTGGCAGGGCGCTCGCCGGGGCACCTGTCACGCCTGATCCCCGGCCGAGCGCGCACACCCCCGTGCACTTGAGACGGACAGGCGAGCCTCTCCCCAGCTCTGGACGAGCCGGGGGGACCCCCAGGCTCACCGGCGAACCCGGGAGCCGGACAGACGGAGGAGCACGCACGTGACCGTGGAGAGCACTGCCGCGCGTAAACCGCGACGCAGCAGCAAGCGCACCGCCGGCGCCGGCGCCAGGAAGACGGCCGCCGAGCCCGAGCTCGTACAGCTGCTGACGCCCGAGGGCGAGCGGGTCGAGCACCCTGACTACGACGTCGACCTGAGCGCCGAAGAACTGCGCGGGCTCTACCGCGACATGGTGCTGACCCGGCGCTTCGACGCCGAGGCGACCGCGTTGCAGCGCCAGGGCGAGCTGGGCCTGTGGGCCTCGCTGCTGGGCCAGGAGGCCGCGCAGATCGGCTCCGGGCGTGCGCTGCGGGACGACGACTACGTCTTCCCCACCTACCGCGAGCACGGCGTCGCCTGGTGTCGCGGCGTCGACCCGACGAACCTGCTCGGCATGTTCCGTGGCGTCAACCACGGTGGCTGGGACCCCACGACCAACAATTTCCACCTGTACACGATCGTCATCGGCTCGCAGACGCTGCACGCGACCGGGTACGCCATGGGCGTCGCCAAGGACGGTGCCGACAGCGCCGTGGTCGCCTACTTCGGTGACGGCGCCTCCAGCCAGGGCGACGTCGCGGAGGCCTTCACCTTCTCCGCCGTCTACAACGCCCCCGTCGTGTTCTTCTGCCAGAACAACCAGTGGGCGATCTCCGAGCCCACCGAGAAGCAGATGCGCGTCCCGCTCTACCAGCGCGCCCAGGGCTTCGGCTTCCCCGGCGTGCGGGTCGACGGCAACGACGTGCTGGCCTGCCTGGCCGTGACCCGGTCCGCCCTGGAGCGGGCCCGCCGGGGCGAAGGACCCACCCTGGTCGAGGCGTTCACCTACCGGATGGGCGCCCACACCACCTCCGACGACCCGACGAAGTACCGGGCCGACGAGGAGCGCGAGGCGTGGGAGGCCAAGGACCCGATCCTGCGCCTGCGCGCCTACCTGGAGAAGGCCGGCCACGCGGACGCGGCGTTCTTCGAGGAGCTGGAGACCGAGTCGGAGACGCTCGGCAAGCGGGTGCGCGAGGCGGTCCGTGCCATGCCGGACCCCGAGCCGATGGCCATGTTCGAGAACATCTACGCCGACGGCCACGCGCTGGTCGACGAGGAGCGCGCCCAGTTCGCCGCCTACCAGGCGTCGTTCGCGGCCGAGTCCGAGGGCGGCTCCGCCGCGGGGGAGGGCAACCAGCGATGACCGTACAGAAGTTGCCGATCGCCAAGGCGATCAACGAGTCGCTGCGCAAGGCGATGGAGACCGACCCCAAGGTCCTGATCATGGGCGAGGACGTCGGCAAGCTCGGCGGCGTCTTCCGGGTCACCGACGGCCTGTTCAAGGACTTCGGCGAGGACCGTGTCATCGACACCCCGCTCGCCGAGTCCGGCATCGTCGGCACCGCGATCGGCCTGGCCCTGCGCGGCTACCGGCCCGTCGTGGAGATCCAGTTCGACGGGTTCGTCTTCCCCGCCTACGACCAGATCGTCACCCAGCTCGCGAAGATGCACGCCCGCGCGCTCGGCAAGATCAAGCTGCCGGTCGTCGTGCGCATCCCCTACGGCGGCGGCATCGGCGCGGTCGAGCACCACAGCGAGTCCCCCGAGGCGCTGTTCGCGCACGTGGCGGGCCTGAAGGTGGTCAGCCCGTCCAACGCGTCCGACGCGTACTGGATGATGCAGCAGGCCATCCAGTGCGACGACCCGGTGATCTTCTTCGAGCCCAAGCGGCGCTACTGGGACAAGGGCGACGTCGACACCGACGCCATCCCGGAGCCGCTGCACAAGGCCCGCACGGTACGCGACGGTTCGGACCTCACGCTGGTGGCGTACGGCCCGATGGTGAAGGTCTGCCTCGAAGCCGCGGCCGCCGCGCAGGAAGAGGGCAAGTCGATCGAGGTCCTGGACCTGCGCTCGATGTCGCCCATCGACTTCGACGCCGTCCAGGCCTCCGTCGAGCGCACCGGCCGGCTGGTCGTCGCCCACGAGGCGCCGGTCTTCTACGGCGCCGGAGCGGAGATCGCCGCGCGGATCACCGAGCGCTGCTTCTACCACCTGGAGGCCCCGGTGCTCAGGGTCGGCGGCTATCACGCCCCGTACCCGCCGGCGCGCCTGGAGGAGGAGTACCTGCCGGGTCTCGACCGGGTGCTCGACGCCGTCGACCGCTCGCTGGCGTACTGAGGGAATGGTCGTGACGACAATGACTGAGAACGCAGCCCGCTACCGCGAGTTCAAGATGCCGGACGTCGGCGAAGGACTCACCGAGGCGGAGATCCTCAAGTGGTACGTCCAGCCCGGTGACACCGTCACCGACGGCCAGGTCGTGTGCGAGGTCGAGACCGCCAAGGCGGCCGTCGAACTCCCCATCCCCTACGACGGAGTGGTGCGCTCGCTCCACTTCGAAGAGGGCGTGACGGTGGACGTGGGCACGTCCATCATCACCGTGGACGTGGCCCCGGGCACCGAGGACGCCCCGGCCGCCGAGCCCGCCGCCGCACCGGCCGAGCCCGCCGCGGAGGAGGAGCCCAAGGGCCGCCAGCCCGTCCTCGTCGGCTACGGCGTCTCCGAGGCCTCGACCAAGCGCCGCCCCCGCAAGGGCGCCGCCGTTCCCGAGCAGGCCCCGGCCGAGGCGCTGCGCGCCGTGCAGACCGAGCTGAACGGCACGGTCCCCGCGCCGGCCCGCCCGCTCGCCAAGCCCCCGGTGCGCAAGCTCGCCAAGGACCTCGGCATCGACCTCGCCACCGTGGTGCCGACCGGCCCCGACGGCATCGTCACCCGCGAGGACGTGCACGCGGCGGTCGCTCCGGCGGCTCCCGTCCAGGGCGACGCCCCTGTTTCACGTGAAACAACTCCCGCTCCGGCGGCTCCCGTTCAGGGCGACGCCCGCGAGACGCGCATTCCCATCAAGGGCGTACGCAAGGCGACCGCGCAGGCCATGGTCGGCTCGGCGTTCACGGCGCCGCACGTCACGGAGTTCGTGACGGTCGACGTGACGCGGACGATGAAGCTCGTCGAGGAGCTCAAGGGCGACAAGGACATGGCGGGCCTGCGGGTCAACCCGCTGCTCCTGATCGCCAAGGCGCTCCTCGTGGCGATCAAGCGCAACCCGGACGTCAACGCCTCCTGGGACGAGGCGAACCAGGAGATCGTCCTCAAGCACTATGTGAACCTGGGGATCGCGGCGGCCACCCCGCGCGGTCTGATCGTCCCCAACATCAAGGACGCCCACGACAAGACGCTGCCTCAACTCGCGCAGTCCCTGAGCGAGTTGGTGGCGACGGCCCGCGAGGGCAAGACATCGCCCGCCGCGATGTCGGGCGGCACGGTGACCATCACCAACGTCGGTGTGTTCGGCGTGGACACCGGCACCCCGATCCTGAACCCGGGCGAGGCCGCGATCCTGGCGGTCGGGGCGATCAAGCTCCAGCCCTGGGTGCACAAGGGCAAGGTCAAGCCGCGCCAGGTCACCACGCTCGCGCTCTCCTTCGACCACCGCCTGGTCGACGGCGAGCTCGGCTCGAAGGTCCTCGCCGATGTGGCGGCGGTCCTGGAGCAGCCGAAGCGGCTCATCACCTGGGCCTGACCGCCCCCGGTCCCCGGTGCGCACCCCGCACCCGACCGCTCCCCCGGCCCCCGGCGCGCACCCCGCGCGCCGGGGGCCGGTGCGCGTCCGGGCCGGCCCCGGTGGACAGGGGCGGGGGCCGGCCGGAGAGTGAAGGGGGGGCCGGGGCCCGAGGGGAGCCGTTCATGAGGACACGCGTCCGCGTCGCACTCGGCGCCACGATCGCCGCGGCCATCTGTACCGCGGCCCTGCTGGACCCGGCCGCCGGAAACCGGCACGGCGCCTCCGCGCCGCCCGTGAGGACGTTCTCTTTCACGGAGGTCGTCGGCGACGCCAAGGCCTGCACCGCCTCCCGGGAGGTGTCCATCGGGGCCGGGGTCTCCGCGCTGCTGACCCTGAGCCCCGCCGGGCCCCGGGTCACCTTCAAGGACGGGCCGGGCCGCCCCCTCCCGGGCCTCGGCACCCTCGACCGTGCCCACCCCAAGGCGCCCGCGTCGGCCGGTGTCCGGGCCGAGATCCTCACGCCGTACGGCACCGCGCCACGGCTCAGGACCAAGGTCGAGGGCGGCGCCGCGGCCCCGTACCAGTTCCAGGACTTCCCCCGGCTCCCCCGGGGCTGCGCCCTGAAGAGCGTCAGAACGCCCGCCGCCTAGGACCCCGTCCCGCGATCCGGACGGCGCTTTCTGATGCACCTCTGTTGTATCTATCCTGTGCGCATGCCTTCCGCTCCGGCCCCCGCCACCAAGCAGCCGCCTGCCGCCGACCGGGTCTACATGCACGTCAAGCAGGCGGTGCTCGACCGCCGGTACGCGGGCGGCACGCTGCTCACCGAGGGCGAGCTGGCCGAGGCGGTCGGAGTGTCACGGACGCCGGTACGCGAGGCGCTGCTCAAGCTCGAAGTCGAGGGGCTGCTCAAGCTCTACCCGAAGAAGGGCGCGCTCGTGCTCGCCGTCTCCGCCCAGGAGACCGCCGACGTGGTCGAAACCCGGCTGCTGGTCGAGGAGTTCGCGGCCCGCCGGTCCGTCCCCGCGCCGGACCGTCTCGTCCGCCGCCTCCAGGAACTCCTCGCCGAGCAGAAGGCGCACGCGGCCGCCGGAGACCTGGCCGCCGTCGCCGTCAGCGACCGCTGCTTCCACGCCGAGATCGTGAGCAACGCCGGAAACGAGATCCTGTCCCGGCTCTACGACCAGATGCGGGACCGCCAACTGCGCATGGGCGTCGCCGTGATGCATGCCCAGCCCGACCGCGTCGCCAAGAACATCGCCGAGCACGAGGAGATGCTGGAGGCGATCAGGGCCGGCGACGGCGAGCGGGCCGCGCACTGTGTGCGCCAGCACCTCAGCTGGGTCAAGGTCCTGGTCAGGGGGGACGACCGATGAGCCACCAGGGACGAGCGCCGAGGCGGGGGGAGGACCGATGAGCTCAGCGGGAGCGCCCGCGCCGCGGCCGCTGGGCGGGCGCCGCGCCGCGTTCGTGTGGGGCATAGGCGTCGGCGTCTACTTCGTCGCCGTCATCTTCCGCACCTCGCTCGGCGTCGCGGGCCTGGACGCCGCCGAACGCTTCCACGTCAACGCCTCGGCGCTGTCCACCTTCTCCATCCTCCAGCTCCTGGTGTACGCGGGCATGCAGATACCCGTCGGCCTCATGGTCGACCGGCTCGGCACCAAGAGGGTCCTGGTGCTGGGGACCGCCCTGTTCACCGTCGGACAGCTCGGGTTCGCCCTGTCCCCCTCGTACGGCACCGCGCTCGCCTCCCGGGCGCTGCTCGGCTGCGGGGACGCGATGACCTTCATCAGCGTGCTGCGGCTCGGCTCGCGCTGGTTCCCCCCGAAGCACGGCCCGATGATCGGGCAGGTCGCCGCGCTGTTCGGCATGGCCGGCAACCTGGTGTCCACCCTCGTCATCGCCCGCGCCCTGCACCACTTCGGCTGGACGGCGACCTTCGCGGGCAGCTCGCTCGCCGGAGTCGTCGTGCTGGTCCTGCTGCTGTTGTTCCTGCGTGACCACCCCGAGGGCCACGAGCCACCGCCGGCCCATCACGCCGGGGCCGCGTTCGTCCGGCGTCAGATCGTCGAGTCCTGGCGCGAGCCCGGCACCCGGCTCGGAATGTGGGTGCACTTCACGACGCAGTTCCCCGCGATGGTGTTCCTGCTGCTTTGGGGAATGCCGTTCCTCGTCGAGGCGCAGGGCCTCGACCGGGGCGCGGCCGGGGGGCTGCTGACCCTGGTGGTGCTCTCCAACATGGTCGTGGGCCTGGTGTTCGGCCAGCTCATAGCCCGCCACCACGCGGCCCGGCTGCCCCTGGCGCTCGGCACCATAGGTGCGACCGCCCTCCTGTGGGCCGCGATCATCGCCTACCCCGGCACCCACGCCCCGATGTGGCTGCTGGTGACGCTCTGCCTGGTCCTGGGGGCGTGCGGTCCCGCCTCGATGATCGGCTTCGACTTCTCCCGCCCCGCCAACCCACCGGAACGCCAGGGCACCGCCTCCGGGATCACCAACATGGGCGGCTTCATCGCCTCCATGACGACGCTGCTGGCGGTGGGCGTCCTGCTCGACGCGACCGGCGACAACTACCGGATCGCCTTCTCCTCGGTGTTCGTCCTGGAGGTGCTGGGCATCGTCCAGATCCTGCGCCTGCGCAGGCGGGCCCAGCGCCGCGAACGGGAGCGGCTGGTGGCGAGCAGAGTGGAAGCGGTCCACGTGCCGGTGTAGGGCGGGAGCCCGTGTGGTGGGACCACATGGGGTGCCACCACACCTGGTGGCACCCGAGCGACACCTGGTGGCCCCCGAGTGCGCCCGCGCGCGTGACCGCGAACCGACTACTGCGTGACCGCGAACCGACTACGGCGTGACCGCGAACTCCCGCAGGATGGCGTCGGCCAGTGCCTGGTCGCCCTCCTTCTTGACGCGGTCGGCCACCGCGTGCGGGCGGACCCGGCCGCAGGCCAGGCGCAGGAAGGTCTCCCAGTCCATGGCGAGGGTGACGAGCGGGCCGAGCGAGGGCGCCCCGTCGATGGTGCCGTGCCCGTCCGCGTCCACCCGTACCGTGCGCAGGAACTCCAGCGGGCCGTGGATGTCGAAGACCACCGCCGAGTTGGGCGGCGCGCCCGCGTCCTTGGCGACGACCCGGGGCAGCGTGTGCAGCAGGATGTCGCGGGCCACGTACGCACCCGGGGAGTCCAGGTTGCCCGGCTTGTTCAGGGCCCAGCGCAGGTCCTGCTCGTGCACCCACACATCGAACGCCCGCATGCGCAGGGCGAGTTCCAGGGTCTGCTCGGCACCGAGGGGCGCCCGCACCTTGGTGTCCGGGTCGCGGTTCTCGTTGCGCAGCTGGCGCGCCCGGCGAATGATCGTGTACTCCAGCTCGGAGGTCATCTCCGGCGCCGTATGGTGGCGGCGCACATCGACCTGCATCTCCATGTAGCGGGCGAACTCGGTCTGCACATGGAAGATGTCGCGCGGCAGGGTGTGGATCGGCCGGGGATCGCCGAGCTGCTCGCTCTCCATGCCGATGATGTGCGACACGATGTCCCGCACCGACCAGTTGGGGCACGGGGTGGGCCGGTTCCACTCGCCCTCGACGAGCGGCTGCACCAGCTCGGATATCGCCTCGATGGAGTGGGTCCAGGCATCGGCGTAGGTCTGAAGGCTGGGATGGACGGTCACGGGACCCCTCGGCGGTTCTTTTGTACGCGGGCTGGACTGCGGGACTGCGTGGGAGGCTTGGTCGCTAAGTTACGCTGCCGGGCAGCACCCCGGCAGTGCTTTCGTGTGACGATCGTAGGCTGTTTCCCGTAGTGCTGACGGCTCGAAGGCCAGGACGGTGGTACTGTGCGCGCTTCCCTCATCCAGATCGACGTCGACCCCGACGAGTCCGTCAAGTCCCGCCGCGAGCGCGCGGGTTCGCTGGTCCGCGAGCAGCGGGGCAGCGATCTGGTCGTCCTGCCCGAGCTGTGGACCACCGGGGCCTTCGCCTACGAACTCTTCGCCGACGAGGCCGAGAAGCTCGACGGGCCCACCGCACGGGCCATGTCCGAGGCCGCCCGCGACGCCGGTGTCTGGCTGCACGCGGGCTCCGTTCCCGAGCGGGGCGAGGACGGCGCGCTGTACAACACCTCCCTCGTGTTCTCGCCCGACGGCGAACTCGCGCACAGCTACCGCAAGATCCACCGGTTCGGCTTCGACAAGGGCGAGGCCGTCCTCATGGGCGCGGGCGACCGGCTCGTCACCGTGCCGCTGCCCGACCTCACGCTGGGCCTCGCCACCTGTTACGACCTGCGCTTCCCCGAACTGTTCCGGGGCCTGGTCGACGCGGGCGCCCAGGCCTTCGTGATCCCGGCCGGCTGGCCCGAGCGGCGCCGCGCCCACTGGTCGCTGCTCGCGCGGGCCCGCGCGGTCGAGAACCAGGCGTATGTACTGGCCTGCGGTACGGCGGGGTCCCATGCGGGGGTGGCGCAGGCGGGGCACAGCGTGGTGGTGGACCCGTGGGGGGAGGTTCTCGCGGAGGCGGGGGCGGGGGAGGAGGTCCTTACGGTTGAGCTGGTGCCGGGGAAGGTGACGGAGACCCGGGAGCTCTTCCCGGCGCTCCGCGACCGCGTCCTCTAGCCCCTCCCGCCCACCCACGCGGCTCGCCGCGCCCCCCAGCCCCCTTCGATCCTGCGGACCGTGCTCGCTTCTCGCGCAGTTCCCCGCGCCCCTGAAAACCCCGCCTTCGGCTGCGGACCGTGGTCGCTTCTCGCGCAGTTCCCCGCGCCCCTGAATGGTCGCTTTTCGCGCAGTTCCTCGCGCCCCCAAGAAACCCGTCTTCGGCTGCGGGTCCGCGCGGGACACCTCAGCCCGTCCGGCGATTGAGGACGAGCGCCCTTTAGGCGCGATCGGGGTCTGGGGCGGAGCCCCAGGGGTCCCGGAACCCTCCAACCCCGCTGCACGGGCGGGTGGGTGGGCGAGGTGCCTCGGGGTCTGGGGCGGAGCCCCAGGAGGGCCCGGAGCCAGCCAATCCCCTGCACGGGCGGGTGGGTGGGAAAACGCCCCCCAGGCTAGGCACCATCCCGCTCGTCTTCGTCCATGCGGATCACACAGATCACCACCCCGATCATCAGCGCCGCATCCGCCTCCTCCCGCACCACATTCACCGCATACGTCTCCCGCACCCGGAACCACTTCCGCGAGACATGGGCCAGCAGCTCCCCGTCGTACTCGACGGTGAACTCCCGGTCCAGGATCTTGCCCGTGACGTCCAGCTCCGTACCCTCGACCAGGCTGACCCGGTAGTGGTTGCGCAGCAGCGAGAGGCGTTTGCGGCGCACCGTCGCCAGGGGCTGGTCGCCGCGCTCGATGGTCATCGCGTCACGCAGGCTGAACATCTTCTTCCGCAGCGTGATCAGGACCCGACCCGACGGGTCCTTCAGCTCCAGGGTGTCCCGCAGCCGCAGCGCCTTGCCGTCGGCGAGGAAGGCCTGGCGGCCGTCCTCGGTCTCGATCCAGTAGTCGTCACCGATGGCGAAGATCTTGTCCCGCACCAGGTATTTCATGGGTACACCCCTGCCCGCCCCGGACCCCCGCCGAACGGCGACACAAGCTGTTCATACCGGGATGGCAAGCTTGAACCATGAACGACGCAGCCCCGGCGCCCACCCCCGCGCCCGCCCCCCGCCGTGCCCGAGTCCGTGCCCCCGAGCTGATCGGCAGGGGCGGCTGGCTGAACACCGGCGGGAAGGAGCTGAGCCTCGCCGAGCTGCGCGGGCGCATCGTGATCCTCGACTTCTGGACGTTCTGCTGCATCAACTGCCTCCACGTCCTGGACGAGCTGCGCGAACTGGAGGAGAAGCACCGGGACACCGTGGTGATCGTCGGCGTGCACTCGCCGAAGTTCGTGCACGAGGCCGAGCACCAGGCCGTGGTGGACGCCGTCGAGCGGTACGGCGTGGAGCACCCGGTGCTCGACGACCCGGAGCTGGCCACCTGGAAGCAGTACGCGGTGCGGGCCTGGCCCACCCTCGTGGTGATCGACCCCGAGGGGTACGTCGTCGCCCAGCACGCCGGTGAGGGCCACGCCCACGCCATCGAGCGGCTCGTCGAGGAGCTGGAGGCCGAGCACGGCGCGAAGGGCACGCTGCGGCGCGGAGACGGCCCCTATGTGCCGCCGGAGCCCGTCGCGAGCGACCTGCGCTTCCCCGGCAAGGCGATCGCCCTGCCCAGCGGGAACTTCCTGGTGTCCGACACCACCCGCCACCAACTGGTCGAGCTCACCCCGGACGGAGAGGACGTCGTACGCCGGATCGGCGGCGAGGGCGTCCTCAAGGAGCCGCAGGGCCTCGCGCTGCTCCCGGACGGCACGGTGGTCGTCGCCGACACGGTGCACCACGCGCTGCGCCGCTTCGACCCGGTGAGCGGCGAGATCGAGCTGCTCGCCGGGACGGGCACCCAGTGGTGGCAGGGAAGGCCGACCTCCGGGCCCGCCCTCGAGGTGGACCTCTCCTCGCCGTGGGACGTGGCCTGGTGGCGGGGCAGGGTGTGGATCGCCATGGCCGGGGTGCACCAGCTGTGGACGTACGACCCGGAGACGAAGACCGTCGAGGTGGCGGCCGGCACCACCAACGAGGGCCTGGTGGACGGGCCCGGTGCCGGGGCCTGGTTCGCCCAGCCCTCCGGGCTCGCGGCCACCGAGGACCGGCTCTGGGTCGCCGACTCCGAGACCTCGGCGCTGCGCTGGGTCGACACCGACGGCGCCGTGCACACCGCCGTCGGCACCGGCCTCTTCGACTTCGGGCACCGCGACGGGGACGCCGCGCAGGCCCTGCTCCAGCACCCGCTCGGCGTCACCGCGCTGCCCGACGGCTCGGTCGCCGTGTCGGACACGTACAACCACGCGCTGCGCCGCTACGACCCCGCGAGCGGTCAAGTCACCACACTGGCAACGGACTTGAGGGAGCCGAGCGACGCTGTGCTGGTCGGGGACGACATCGTCGTCGTCGAGTCGGCGCGCCACCGGCTGACCCGGCTGCGGCTGCCCGAGGAGGCGGTACGGGTCGAGGCGGTGGCCCACCGCACCCAGCGCGCGGCGACCGAAGTCGCCCCGGGCAGACTCCGGTTGGACGTGGTGTTCGAGGCGCCCGCCGGGCAGAAGCTGGACACCCGCTACGGGCCCTCCACCCGGCTCCTGGTCTCCTCGACACCGCCCGAGCTGCTGCTCACGGGCGAGGGCACCGGAACCGACCTCGCGCGCGAGCTCGCCCTCAACCCGGAGATCGGCGAGGGCGTGCTGCATGTGTCGGCGATGGCCGCCTCGTGCGACGACGACCCGGCGAACGAATACCCCGCCTGCCATGTCCACCAGCAGGACTGGGGCGTGCCCGTACGGATCGTCGAGGACGGCGCGGCGCGGCTGCCGCTCGTGCTGGCCGGGATGGACCGGGAGGCCGGGGGCGCCCCGGACGGGCCCTAGCCGAAGCCGGGCCTGAACGGGCCGGTCCGCGGGGCCGGCCCGCACAGGGCCAGCGCGGCCGGGCGGCCGTGCGCGTCCAGGACCGCCACGGTGATCGCCGTGTCTGAGCCGGGCAGCGTCACCCGTACCGCCGAGCCGTGGGAGGCGCAGCCCCGGCGCGGGGTGTGGTGGACCCGGGCCACGCCGTTCGCCCCGGGATGCAGGGCGAAGGGCTTCGCGAACGGCTTGGCCGGGGCGGAGACGAGCGGGGCGCCGTGCCCGCTGTCGTCCAGGACGGTCAGGGTGGGGGCGCCGTGCAGCACGCAGGTGTGCCCGGAGGTGTTGCGTACGACCAGGACGGCGTCGCTCTCGGCCCGGACGTCGGCGCCGGGACGTGAGCCGCCCGGGCCGCGGGGCCCGTCCGCGGTGCGGAAGGTGAAGGACAG
This sequence comes from Streptomyces sp. ASQP_92, assembly GCF_025399895.1. Taxonomy (GTDB): domain Bacteria; phylum Actinomycetota; class Actinomycetes; order Streptomycetales; family Streptomycetaceae; genus Streptomyces. The sequence continues at coordinate 100,574 of NZ_JAODUA010000016.1, forward strand.
CGCGGTGGGCGCGCAGAAGGCGCGGGCGTCGTCGCCGCCGTCGTCGATCGGGCCGGTGCGGGTGTCCGTGCCGGAGGGGCTGGGCCGGGGCGTCGCCGACGGCGCCCCGGACGCGGCGCCCGGGAGGCTTTCCGGCGAGGGGCTCTGTCCGGTCGCGCCCGGGGCGGGCGTGGGACCGGACGGCGCGGGCCGTTCGCGCGGGGTGGTGGAGGAGGCCGCCGTGGAGCTGTGCGCCACCGGGTGCGCGGAGCTCGCGGGGGCGGCGGCGGGGACGCGGTCCGTGCACGAGGTGAGGGCGGCCAACAGCACGACGAGGCCGACGGCGGCCCCCCTGCCCCTGACCCCGCGCATACGCCCCCCGATCCCCACTCGAAGTACAACCGCCCGACGGAGAACCGCCCGACGGACAGCCGCCCGACGGACAACCGCCGGGTACACGGCCACCGGAAGCCCGGACCCCGGAAGCCCGGACCCCGGAAGCCCGGACACCGAAAGCCCGGACACCGGAAGCCCGGCCACCGCAAGCCCGGGCACCTGCCGGACCTCAGCCTGCCGGACAGCCGCCGGACGCACATCCACCGCAAGTACCTCCACCGCAGGTACCTCCACCTGAGGTACCTCGTCCGAGAGCCTCGCGGGTGTGCCTATCGTTTGGCTAATGGGCTCGCGGGGCGCGGCGGCGCCGTGCGTCATGAGCCGGGGTCAGATTACGCGGGGCAGCGCGTCCAGTTGGGCGCGGGCCGCCGCCGCGCCCTCCTCGTAGCCGTGGTCGTCGGCCTCGCGGGCCGCGTGGGTGAGCTCGCGGCGGGCCTCCTCGGGGCGGCCGAGGCCGGCCAGTGCCTCGCCGTAGCTGGTGCGCAGCAGCACCCGGCGCGGGATCGCCTCCGGCGAGGGCCCGAGGTCCAGGCCGCACCGGGAGTGCTCCAGGGCGGCCTGGTGGGCGCCCGCTTCGAGGTGGTGGCGGGCCAGGTGCTGGTGGGCGAGCATCTCGGTGGAGCGGTCGCGGGCCCGGCCGGCCAGCGCCAGGGCGTGGGTGAGCAGTTCGCCGGCCCGCTCGACCTCGCCGTACTGGGTGAGGATGAGGGCGAGGTTCATGCGGGCGATGGCCTCGCTGGTGGTGGAGCCGGCCCGGCGGGCGAGGTCGGGGGCCTTCTCCAGCTGGGCCAGCGCCTCGTCGTAGCGGCCTTCCTCGTGCAGGACCCAGCCCAGCAGTGCGCGGGTGCGTGACTGTGCGTCGAGCTCCTGCTCCAACTCGGCCGATTCCAGGGCCTGTTCGAGGAGCGGCACCCAGCCGTCGCGGACCCGCCACAGGATGAGGGGCCACTGGAGCAGCACGAGGCGCCAGGCGCGGTCGTGCATTCCGGCGGCGACGGCGGCGGCGATCGCTCCGCGCAGGGTGGCCCGTTCGGCGTCGTACCAGGCGAGCGCGGCCTGGCGGTCCTCGAACTCGCGCACCGCGGCGGGCCGCCGGGCCCCGGGGGGTGGCGCGAAGCAGGGCTGGCTGCCGGGCTCGGCGGTGGCGGTCGCGACCAGACCGGTGTGCAGATAGTGGTCGAGGAGCCGGGCGAGGCCGTCCGGGTCGGCCTCGGGGGCGAGCTGCCGGGCGTAGAGGCGGACGAGGTCGTGCAGGGTGTACGAGTCCGGGTGGGCGCGCCCGTCGGGGCCGTGCGGGCCCGACTCGACGACCAGGTGGGCGGCGGCGAGGCGTTCGAGGGCGGTGGCGGCCTGGTCGGGGGTGCAGCCGGCGAGGGCGGCGGCGGTGTAGCGGTCGAGTTCGGAGCCGGTGTGCAGGCCGAGCGCGCGGAACATCCGACGGGCCTGTTCGGGCAGTTGCTGCACGGTCAGGTGCAGGGCCGCGGCGACGCCGGTGTCCTCGACGCGCAGCAGGCCCAACCGGCGCTGTTCGTCGGCGAGTTCCTCGGCGAGTGCGGCCAGCGTCCACTGGGGGCGGGCGGCGAGGCGGGCGGCGGTGACGCGCAGCGCGAGCGGGAGGCCGTCGCAGAGCGCGGCGAGGCGGGCGGCCGCCTCGGGTTCGGCTGCGACCCGGTTCTCGCCGAGGACGGCGCCGAGCAGGGTGGTGCAGTCGGCTGCGGGCAGTTCGTCGAGGCGGACCGGGCGCGCGGCGTCGGAGGCGACGAGGCCGCCGAGCCGGTCGCGGCTGGTGACCAGGGTGACGCAGTGGTCGCCGCCCGGCAGCAGCGGACGGACCTGCTCGGAGTCGCGGGCGTTGTCGAGGACGACCAGCATCCGGTGGTCGGCGGTGAGCGAGCGGTAGAGCGCCCCCATGCCGGCCTCGGTCTCGGGTATGCGCTGGACGGGCACGCCGAGGGCGAGGAGGAACTCCCGCAGCACGACGGTGACTTGGCGGGCCGGGGTGTCGCTGTAGCCGCACAGGTCGACGAAGAGGCGCCCGTCGGGGAAGTCGCCGCGGCGCTCGTGCGCCCAGTGCACGGCGAGCGCGGTCTTGCCGACGCCCGCGCCGCCGGTGACCACCGCGACCGCGCCGTACTGCCCGGCGGCGGCGAGCCCGAGCGCGTTCAGCTCGGCGTGCCGGCCGGTGAACCCGCGGGGCCTGCGGGGCAGCAACTCCGGGACGGTGAACGACGTTTCGGGTTCCTCGGGGGCGGGTCGGGGAGCGGCGGCGGGGACGCCGGTGCGCAGGATCTCGGCGTACGCCTCGGAGAGCGCGGGGCCGGGGTCCACGCCGAGTTCGTCGGCGAGCAGCCGGCGGGTGCGGTGGAACCACTCCAGGGCGTCGGACTGGCGTCCCGAGCGGCTCAGGGCCAGCATCAGCGCGGCCGACAGGGGCTCGCGCAAGGGGTGGACGACGGCCTCGGTGCGCAGGACGGCGGCGGCCCGGCCGTGCTCGCCGAGCTCGCCGTACGCCTCGGCGAGCGCCTCGACGGAGGCGATCCTGAGCTCTTCCAGGGTGTGCGCGGCAGCTTGCAGGGGGGCGCTGGTGACGGTGCCGGTGAGGGCGGGGCCCTGCCACAGGGCGAGCGCCTCGCGCAGCAGGAGCACCGCGTCGCCCGGATCGCGCCGGCCGCGGGCGAGGGTGACGAGTTCCTCGAAGCGGTGCGCGTCGATGAGGGTCTCGGGCAGCCGCAGGACATAGGCCGGGCCCTGGGTGGCCAGCTCGATCCCGTACGCCTCGGCGCCGTGCTCGGCGAGCAGCGCCCGCAGCCGTGACACATGGCCTTGCAGGACGGTGCGGGAGTGCAGGGGTGGCTCTTCGTCCCACAGGGCCTCGGTGAGGCGTTCCACGGGGACGGCGACGTTGGGGCGCAGCAGCAGCATGGCGAGCAGGCTGCGGCGCTTGGCCGGGCCGAGCGGGAGGAACGCTCCGTCCTCCGTCGCGACGGCCACCGTTCCCAGGACGCGGAACTCCACGGTGGCGGTACCCCCTTGCTCCCCGTACCCGGACTTCCCGGACCTGGTCAGGGCCCGGACAGTCGAGGATACGCGGGGTCGAAGGGGGGAGGTTCACGTCACGGGGCCCAGGTGGCGCGGGTCACGTGAGGTGGTCGACACACCGGGTGCCGGTGCTGTGGGTGCGCGTCATATGAGGGGTGCCGACACGGGGGTGCCGGGTGTGGGTGCGCGTCACATGAGGGGGCCGCGGCGGTCCTCCTCCACGACGGTGGTGGCTCCGGGAACCACGCGCCGCCTGCGCAGCACACTGGTGAAGACGGCCACGCCGATGATGCCGACGGCCATCAGGATCAGGCCCACGACGTCGACGTTCACACCGCTTGCGTGCCAGTCCGTCGCGAACGTGAGGATCGCCCCCACCGCGATGAGGATGATGCAACCGCCCAAGCCCATGGATCTCGCCTCCGTGAAAGGTGGTGGACCGTCCGGGTACCCGCGCCCCGGACGGTCAATCACCTTGTGCGGTGCGGCGGTTGTACGCCGTCGCGCCTCAGCCCGCCAGGAACGCGGCCAGCGCGCCCGCGAGCAGGTGCGGGTCGTCGGCGCCGCACAGTTCGCGCGCGCTGTGCATCGACAGGATCGCCACACCGATGTCGACGGTCTGGATACCGTGCCGGGCGGCGGTGATCGGGCCGATCGTCGTGCCGCAGGGCATCGCGTTGTTGGAGACGAAGGTCTGCCACGGCACCCCGGCGCGCTCGCAGGCCGCCGCGAACACGGCACGGCCGGCGCCGTCGGTGGCGTACCGGGCGTTCACGTTGACCTTGAGGATGGGGCCGCCGTTGGCGCGCGGGTGGTGCGTGGGGTCGTGCCGCTCGGCGTAGTTGGGGTGCACGGCGTGGCCGGTGTCGGAGGACAGGCAGATCGTTCCTGCGAAGGCGCGGGCGCGGTCCTCGTAGCTGCCGCCGCGGGCGAACACCGAGCGTTCCATGACGTTGCCGAGCAGCGGGCCGTCGGCGCCGGTGTCGGCCTGCGAGCCGTCCTCCTCGTGGTCGAAGGCGGCGAGCACCGGGATGAAGGGGAGGTCGTCGTCGCCGGACACGGCGGCCAGGGCGGCGGCCCCGGCGTGCACGGACAGCAGGTTGTCCATGCGGGGCCCGGCCACCAACTCCCGGTCGCGGCCCAGGTATGCGGGCGCCTCGACGGAGTGCAGCATCAGGTCCCAGCCGGCCACCTCGCCCTCGTCGAGCTCGGCCTCCTGCTCCAGGAAGCGGATCAGATCGCCTTCATGCACGTCGTCGCCGAGGCCCCAGATCGGCTGGAGGTGGCGCTGGCGGTCGAGCTTGAGCCCGTCGGTGTTGACCGAGCGGTCCAGGTGCACGGCGAGCTGCGGTACGCGCATGAGCGGGCGGTCCACGTTGACCAGGCGGTGGCTGCCGTCCTTGAGGGTGAGCCGCCCCGCGATGCCGAGGTCGCGGTCGAGCCAGGTGTTGAGCAGCGTCCCGCCGTAGATCTCCACGGCCACCTGCCGCCAGCCGTACGCCCCCGAGTCCGGCCGCGGCTTCACGCGCAGGTTCGGGGAGTCGGTGTGGGCTCCCACGATCCGGTACGGGGTGTGGGGCTCGGCGCCCTCGGGCACGTACCAGGCCACGATGGCGCCGCCGCGCAGCACGTACTTTCCGCCGTGCGTGCCGTCCCAGGCGTCCGTCTCCTGGACCTGCCGGAACCCGGCCTTCTCCAGGCGAGCGGCCGCGTTGGCCACGGCGTGGTACTGCGACGGGCTCGCCGCGAGGAAGGTCATCAGGTCGTCGGTGTGGCCGCGGTCGAAGCGGGGCGGTGTGCTCATGCCGCCACCCTAGCGGCGCCCCGCCCCCCTCCCCGGGCCTCCGCCCCAGACCCCGGGGGCACCTCTGCCCCCACCCGCCCGTGACCCGGGGTTGGATGGTTCGGGCCTTCCTGGGGCTCCGCCCCAGACCCCGTTCGCGCCTGAACGGCGCTCGTCCTCAATCGCCGGACGGGCTGAGGTGTCCCATGCTGCCCCGCACCGAGTAGTTAGGGGCGCGGGGAACTGCGCGAGAAGCGACCGCGGTCCGCAGCCGAGAGCGGGGTTGCCTGGGGCTCCGCCCCAGACCCCGTTCGCGCCTTAAGGGCGCTCGTCCTCAATCGCCGGACGGGCTGAGGTGTCCCGTGCTGCCCCGCACCGAGCAGCCAGGGGCGCGGGGAACTGCGCGAGAAGCGACCGCGGTCCGCGGACGCGAGCAGGGTTCAGGGGCGCGGGGAACTGCGCGAGAAGCGACCGCGGTCCGCAGGATCGAGCGGGTTTAGGGGCGCGGGGAACTGCGCGGGACGGGGCCCCGGGATGGGGGCATGGAGAAGGGGCTCGGGGTCCGACCACCCCGAGCCCCCGGTACCGCGGGTGGCTAGAACGCCGCCTCGTCCAGCTCCATCAGCGAGTTGTCGACCGTCTCGGCCTGCGCCCGAGCCGTACCGACCCCCGGCAGAACGTTCGCCGCGAAGAACTTCGCAGCCGCGATCTTGCCGGTGTAGAACGGGACGTCCTTCGCGGAGGCCGAGGACAGCTTCTCGGCCGCGACCGCCGCACCCTTGAGGAGCAGGTAGCCGACGACCACGTCACCCGAGGCCATCAGCAGACGGGTCGTGTTGAGACCCACCTTGTAGATGTTCTTGACGTCCTCGCCCGTCGCCGTGAGGTCCGTGATCATCGTGCCGACGATCGCCTCCAGGTCGACGGCCGCCTTGGCCAGCGCGTCCAGCGAGCCGCCCAGCGCCTCGTTGCCGTTCTGCTCCGCGAGGAACTTCTTGATCTCCTCGGAGAGCGCGTTCAGGGACGCGCCCTGGTCACGGACGATCTTCCGGAAGAAGAAGTCCTGACCCTGGATTGCCGTCGTGCCCTCGTACAGCGTGTCGATCTTCGCGTCACGGATGTACTGCTCGATCGGGTACTCCTGGAGGTACCCGGAGCCGCCGAAGGTCTGGAGCGACTCGTGCGACAGCTTCTCGTACGACTTCTCCGAGCCGTAGCCCTTCACGATGGGCAGCAGCAGGTCGTTCAGGCCGACGAGCGCCTTCGCGTCCTCGCCCGCCGCCTCCTTGACCTGGATCGCGTCCTGGATCGAGGCGGTGTAGAGGACGAGCGAGCGCATGCCCTCCGCGTACGCCTTCTGCGTCATCAACGAGCGCCGCACGTCCGGGTGGTGAGTGATCGTCACCTTCGGCGCGGTCTTGTCCATGAACTGCGAGAGGTCGCTGCCCTGGACGCGCTCCTTGGCGTACTCGAGGGCGTTGAGGTAACCCGTCGACAGCGTCGCGATCGCCTTCGTGCCGACCATCATGCGGGCGAACTCGATGATCATGAACATCTGGCGGATGCCGTCGTGCTTGTCGCCGATCAGCCAGCCCTTGGCGGGGTGCTGGTCGCCGAACGTCATCTCGCACGTGTTAGAGGCCTTGAGGCCCATCTTGTGCTCGACGTTCGTCGCGTACACGCCGTTGCGCTCGCCCAGCTCGCCGGTCTCCCAGTCGAAGTGGAACTTCGGGACGAGGAAGAGCGACAGGCCCTTGGTGCCGGGGCCGTGACCCTCGGGGCGCGCCAGGACGTAGTGGAGGATGTTCTCCTCCATGTCGTGCTCACCCGAGGTGATGAAGCGCTTCACACCCTCGATGTGCCACGAGCCGTCGTCCTGCTGCACGGCCTTGGTGCGGCCGGCGCCGACGTCCGAACCGGCGTCCGGCTCGGTGAGCACCATCGTCGAGCCCCAGCGCTTCTCGACCGCGATCTCGGCGATCTTCTTCTGCTGCTCGTTGCCCTCCTCGAAGAGGATGCCGGCGAACGCGGGACCGGAGGAGTACATCCAGATCGCCGGGTTCGAGCCGAGCAGCAGCTCCGCGTACGCCCAGATCAGCGAGCGCGGCGAAACGGTGCCGCCGATCTCCTCGGGCAGGCCGAGCCGCCAGTACTCGGAGTCCATGAACGCCTTGTAGGAGCTCTTGAAGGACTCCGGTACCGGAGCGGTGTTCGTGGCCGGGTCGAAGACCGGCGGGTTGCGGTCCGCGTCCGCGAAGGAGTCGGCCAGCTCGTTCTCGGCGAGACGGGCGATCTCCTCCAGGATCGACTTGGCGGTGTCGACGTCCATCTCCCCGAACGGGCCGGTGCCGTACAGCTTGTCGCGTCCGAGCACCTCGAAGAGGTTGAACTCGATGTCGCGGAGATTCGACTTGTAGTGCCCCATGGCGACGGCTCCGTAAGCAGGGTGTCGGTTACATCTACCAGCAAGTAGGTCAGTCCCTACGATGATGCTACCCACCGGTAATAACGCGCAACCTCTGGCCGAGAACTGTGACGTGTCAGGCAGTGGAACTCTGGTGAGCCGGGTGTGGCTCCGGGTGCCGCTCCAGTGCCGCCGTGAGCGCCCGCGCGGTGTCGGTGTTGCAGTTCCCGAGGATGACGAGCGGGGGAGTACCGAAGTCCCGCCCGAGCGAGGGCAGCGTGATGCCGTGTTCTGCGAGTGCGGCTCGCAGCTCCATGACGGTGTTGTACGTGTCGTCCCGGCGGGGGGTGAGGGGGGTCTTGCTCATGGTGGCGCCTCCTGTGAGTGCGGTGTGTGACGAACCCCTCACACAGTGACGTTGCTTGCCCTACCGTCGGAAGTGGTTCACGTTGCGCCCGGCAACTGGCAAATGGCGGTGGTGAGTTGTGCCCCCTCGCAAGGAAACCGACGCGTCGGCGAATGTGCCGTCCTTCTATGGCGCCGAGCTGCGTTACAAGCGGGAGGCTGCGGGCCTCACCCTTGAGCAACTGGCCGAGGGCAGCTTTCGCGGCGTGCCATTCCTGAGCCAGATCGAGCGCGGCGAGCGCCGCATGCCGCTGGACCTGGCCAAGCATGTGGACGAGCGCCTCGGTACGGACGGCTTTTTCCAGCGCCGCTGTGAAGACGCCCGGCGCGCCCGCCAGTCCGGGCATGCGGAGTACTTCGCCGACGTGGCCGAAATGGAGCCGCGGGCGGAGACCATTGAGGAGTGGGCGCCCATGCTGGTGCCGGGCCTGCTCCAGACGGCGGACTACGCACGCGCCATCGTTCGGGCCGCCATGCCTCGTGCTGCCGACGGCGAGGTCGAAGAGAAGGTGTCGGCACGTGTGTCACGGGCCGCTCTCTTCGAGCAGGACGATCCCCCGGAGTTCTGGGTGATCTTGGACGAGTCGGTGATCTTGCGCCGCGTACTGCCGCCGTTGCAGATGGCCGAGCTGCTGGAGCACATGGCTGGGGTGCTGCACGCCACTCGCGGCGTTTTGCAGATCGTGCCGGAAACCATGGCCACCCATCCGTTCATGATGGGCATGGCCAAGGTCATGACCTTCTCGGATGCTCCACCACTGGTCTATACGGAATCCCTGTACACCGGACAACTCATCGACTATCCAGCCGTCGTGAAGCAGTACGGGAAGTCGTACGATCTGCTCAGGGCCGCCGCGCTGTCCCCCCAGGCGTCCCTCGCCCTGATCGAAAAAGCGGCAGAGGACTTCCGAAATGGCAAGCGGCGATGGTGATTTGACGGCGGCTTGCTGGCGCAGGAGCAGCTACAGCAACGGCACCGGCGGGGACTGCGTAGAGGTAGTCGACAACGTGCCCGGGGTCGTCCCCGTACGGGACTCCAAGGCCCCGAACGGCCCCGCACTGATCATCCCGGCCGGCGCCTGGGTGCCTTTCGTGGCGGCGGTGAAGGGGGCAGGCATCCGCGGCTGAGACCCGCTGTCCGCCAGGACCCCGCGTCGGTAGGCTGGCCCCATGTACGGCTACGACCAGAACCCGGGCGCGCAGCAGCAGTACGCCCCGCCGCAGCAGCAGATGCAGGGCGGTTACGGGGAGCAGCCGCTGTACCCGGAGCCGTCGCCGCCGTCGCTCGCCGACGCGGTGCGGGCGTTCACCACGGGCTCGCTCTCGGCCGAGGACTTCCAGCAGATCTTCGCGGGGGCCCGGGTGTACTGCCCGCGCGGTGACAACCCCGGGTTCCTGGCGCTGCACAACACCCAGCAGCCGGTGATCCCGATGTTCACCTCCCTCAAGGAGCTGCGCCGGTACGCGGGCAAGGAGTCCAAGTACTTCGTCATCACCGGCGCCGAGGTGATCGACCTCCTGCCGACCGGGTACGGCTTCGTGCTCGACATGGAGGGCGATCACCGGATGGTCTTCGACGCGAAGGCCGTGGAGCAGATGGTCGACTTCGCGATGCGGCGGATGTACGGATAGCCATACCGCGTCCGCGTAGCCGTTCTTCGGGCCCGTACCCCTCGGGGTGCGGGCCCGAAGTGTGTCCGGGGCGGGGGCCGGAAGGGGGCGGGAATGGGCACGCCTTGCAGGATGTTCACCATTCAACTACTTTGAACGTAGAGCATCCCCGCAAGGAGGGCCGTCCCATGCCTGCTGTGACCGTCGAAAACCCGTTGACCCTGCCGCGCGTGACCGCGCCGGAGGGAGCCTCGGCGCGGCCGGTCCTCGCCGTGACCACCGCTCCGCAGGGGTTCGAGGGGGAGGGGTTCCCGGTGCGCCGCGCGTTCGCCGGGATCAACTACAAGTACCTCGACCCGTTCATCATGATGGACCAGATGGGCGAGGTGGAGTACGCGCCGGGCGAGCCCAAGGGCACGCCGTGGCACCCGCACCGGGGGTTCGAGACCGTCACGTACATCATCGACGGGATCTTCGACCACCAGGACTCCAACGGTGGCGGCGGAACCATCACCAACGGCGACACCCAGTGGATGACGGCGGGCTCCGGCCTGCTGCACATCGAGGCGCCGCCGGAGTCGCTGGTCGTGTCCGGCGGGCTCTTCCACGGGCTCCAGCTGTGGGTGAACCTGCCGGCCCGGGACAAGATGATGGCCCCGCGCTACCAGGACATTCGCAGCGGATCCGTCCAGCTGCTCACCTCTCCCGACGGGGGCGCGCTGATGCGGGTCATCGCCGGTGAGCTCGACGGCCACGAGGGGCCGGGGATCACGCACACCCCGATCACGATGGTCCACGCGACGCTCGCGCCGGGCGCGGAGATCACCCTGCCCTGGCGGGAGGAGTTCAACGGCCTCGCGTACGTGCTGGCCGGACGCGGCTCGGTCGGCGCGGAGCGGCGGCCCGTGCACATGGGGCAGACCGCGGTGTTCGGCGAGGGCGGTTCGCTGACCGTCCGGGCGGACGAGAAGCAGGACTCCAACGCGCCCGACCTGGAGGTCGTGCTGCTCGGTGGGCAGCCCATCCGGGAGCCGATGGCGCACTACGGGCCGTTCGTGATGAACACGCGCGCCGAGCTTGAGCAGGCCTTCGAGGACTTCCAGAAGGGCCGGCTCGGCACGATCCCGGCCGTGCACGGCATGACCGCGAGCGGCCCGCAGGGCTGATCTCCTGCGGGGCGCGCCCGCCCGCATCACGGGGTGATCATGAGCCCTGTTGGCGTTCGGCAGTCGATGACAGGGGCGTCCGGCTCTCGCCGGCACGCCCCCGCCGGGCCGCGATCAGGGCCAGCACCCCGAGCACGATCAGTCCGGGTGCGCCCGAGACGGGGCAGAGGATCTGAAGCGGCACGCCGATGGCGAGCAGATACCAGCCCAGCTGCGCCGGGAGGATCCCGGTGTCACGGACGATGCGTTGGCTGAGGGTGCCCAGGGCGAGCAGGCCGAACCCCGCGATGAAGAACCACGTCTCGTACCCACGCTGCGGATTTCCGGGGACGGCGTTCCAGAATCCGGCGCGGGCCACGTCACCGAAGGTGCTGGAGGCGCTCAGGGCGACCGCGAAGTGCAGTGCGGCCAGCCCTGCCACCAGTCTGGGAATCCATCGGGTCATCGTCGGCCTCCCCCGGTCGCGCCGAGGCCGACCGTGACCGCCGCGCCGGCGAGTTCCGTCAGTGTCATGCTGCTCCCCCTGTCATCCGTACACCCCTGTACGGCTGGACCATACAGTACTGTACGGACATGGCGAGAAAGCACCTCACACCCCAGGACTGGTCCACCGCGGCGTTGCGTGCGATGGCACGCGGGGGAGTCGCCGCGGTGTCGGTCAACGCCCTCGCGGGCGAGCTGGGGGCGACCCGGGGCAGCTTCTACTGGCACTTCAAGGATCGCGACGCACTGCTGACCGCCGCGCTGGAAATGTGGGAGCGCAAAACCACCACGGCCCTCATCACGGAGCTGGGTGACATCACCGACCCCCGGCAGCGGCTGAGGGTCCTGCTCACCACCGGGCTGGGGCAGGGAAGCAGCGACGGCCTGGAGCCCGCGATCGTCGCCCACGCCGATCACCCCGCCGTCGCCCGGGTCCTGCGCCGGGTCACCGAGCGGCGCATCGCCTACCTCACGGACCTCTACGCCGACCTGGGCCTGGCCCCCGCCGCCGCCCGGCGTCAGGCCGTCGCCGCGTATGCCACGTACCTCGGATGGCACGAACTGCGCCACTCCGTCTGCGACATCGTTCCCGAGGTCGCCACCGAGGGCGCCGTCGCCGGCGCCGCGCTCGAGCACCTCATCACCGAGCTGGCCCGACCCGCCGTACACCGGGCGGAGCCGGAATAGAGCCCGAGTTCGCCGCGGACTCGGCCGGCTCTCACTCAGCTCGTGGGCCCTGGCCGCCTCGGTCAGTGGCAGCACCTTCCCGAGCACCGCGACCCCGGCCGTCGTGAGCCTCGCCGGCCTCGCCAGTCTCGTACAGCTCGAACCAGATCGACTTGCCGTCGCCCCGGGGGTCCACCCCCCACGCGTCCGCCAGCATCTCCATCAGGATCAGGCCGCGCCCGCTCGACGCCAGCTCGCCGGGGCGCCGCCGGTGCGGGAGTTCGTCGCTCGCGTCGGCGACCTCGACGCGCAGGCGGCGGGTGCCGAGAGGGCCCCGCGCCTCGGCCACGAGCAGCGCGTCCCCGTCCGTGTGGACCAGGACGTTGGTGATCATCTCGGAGATCATCAGGACCGCCGAGTCGACCTGGTCGTCGTCCGCCCAGTCGTGCAGCAGCTCCCGCAGTTGCCTGCGCGCGCCCGCGATCTGCTCCGGTTCGGCCTGCGCGATGGTGAGCGCGGTACGGCGGACGGCGGGGGGCGGGGCGGCCCCGGGCCGTCCGGCGAGGCGGTTGCGGCGCAGCAGAAGGAGCGCGATGTCGTCCTCGCGGCGGTCCACCAGCGGGCCGGTGGTGTGGTGCGAGGAAGGGCCGTGCACGGCCTGGACCAGTTCGTCGGCGAGCTGTTCCAGATTGTCGTCGGTGTGCTTCTCCAGGACCGGACGCAGCCGCGTCCAGCCGCTCGCCATGTCGTGGCCGCCCGTCTCGATCAGACCGTCCGTGCAGAGCATGATCGTCTCGTCGGGGTCGAGGACGAGCCGGGTGGTCGGGTAGTCGGAGTCCGCCTCGATGCCCAGCGGCAGCCCGCCCGCCGTGGAGCGGATCAGGGCGGTGCCGTCGGCGGTGCGGATCACCGGGTCCGGGTGACCGGCCCGCGCGATGTCGAGGGTTCCGGTGGCCGGGTCGACCTCGATGTACAGACAGGTCGCGAAGCGCGGGGCGTAGTCCTCGTACCCGTCGCCATAGGGGTCGGGCACCCCGTACGACTCGGTGATCCCGTACAGGAAGCGGGAGGCGCGGGAGAGCACCGCGTCGGGGCTGTGGCCCTCGCTGGCGTACGCCCGCAGCGCGATCCTCAGCTGGCCCATGAGCCCGGCCGCCCGGACGTCATGGCCCTGTACGTCCCCGATGACCAGGGCGAACCTGCCGCCGCCGGACTCCGTGCGGGAGCCGCCGCCGGGCAGCGGGATCATGTCGTACCAGTCGCCGCCGACCTGGAGGCCGCCGCCGGTGGGAACGTAGCGGGCGGCGACCGCCATGCCGGGGATCTCGGGACCCAGCGTCGGCATCATGGAGCGCTGGAGGCCGAGCGAGAGCTCGCGTTCGTTCTCCGCCTCACCCGCCCTGGCCAGGGCCTGCGCCAGCATCCGGGCCACCGTGGTCAGGACCGAGCGCTCGTCGGGCGTGAAGGCGACGGGGTGCTTGAACGCGGCCATCCAGGCGCCGATCGTGCGCCCGGCCACGATCAGCGGGACGAACGCCCACGACTGGCGGTCGAAGCGCTGGGCCAGCGGCCAGGTGGCGGGGAAGCGGCGCCGGTACTCCTGCGGGCTCGGCAGATAGATCGCGCGGCCGTTGCGTACGACGTCGGCGGCCGGATAGTCCATGTCGAGGGCCATGTCCGTGAACGGGCCGTCGTCCCCGGGGTTGTGCCCGTGGTGCCCGATGATCGTCAGCCGCTCGCCGGCCACCCCGAACACGGCGAGGCCGTCGGGGGAGAAGCCCGGCATGGACAGGGAGGCGGCGACGCGGAGCACCTCGGAGGTGGAGCGGGCCTCGGCGAGCGCGCGGCCGGCGTCCAGCAGGAAGGCCTCGCGCGAGCGCCGCCAGTCGCCGGTGATGGAGGGCTGGGCGGCGGTGGTGCCGGGCTGGGGCTCGGCGACCTCCTGGATGGTGCCGATGAGCAGGTAGTTCTTGCCGTTGAGCATCGGCTTGGAACGGCTGCGTACGGTGCGCAGGACGCGGCCGTTCTCGTCCATGATCCGCAGCCTCACCTCGGCGAGGGTGCCTTCGGCGAGGGCGAGGTGGACGATGCCGTCGACTTCGTTCCAGTCCACTGGGTGGAAGCGGGAGCGCACGGCGGCCTCGCTCAGGGTCACCCGCTGCGCGGGCAGCCCCAGGAGCCGGGCGGCCTCGGCGTCGAGGGTGACCGTCCCGGAGGCGTTGTCCCAGCGCCACAGGCCAGTCGCGATCGCGGCCAGGACGTCCTCTGTGCGCATTGCCCCTATTTAAGAAGATGTACGCAGCTGCCGCCACCGTGGGCGGGGCCGGAGGCCCCGTGGGGGTTCTCCGGGTGCGGGCGGCCCGTGCCCGCCTTTCGCGCAGTTCCTCGCGCCCCTCAACCCTCTCGATCCTGCGACCCGTGCCCGCCTTTTGCGCAGTTCCCCGCGCCCCTAAACCCTCGGTCGGCTGCGGGCCGTGGTCGCTTTTCGCGCAGTTCCCCGCGCCCCTGGCAGTACTGGTGCTGGCCCGCGTCGGGGAATTTCAGCCTGTCCGGCGATTGAGGACGAGCGCCGTTCAGGCGCGATACGGGGTCTGGGGCGGAGCCCCAGGGGGTTGGCGGCGGGTGCTGGTCCTCGGCGGGGAGGGGGCCGTGCACCGGGCGGTAACCTGGGCGGGTTGATTCCCGCCTGTCTCGCGAAGAATCTCGCGAAGAATTGGATGAACGATGCACCGGTACCGGTCCCACACCTGCGGTGAGCTCCGCGCCTCCGACGTCGGCGCCGACGTCCGGCTGAGCGGCTGGCTGCACAACCGCCGAGACCTGGGCGGCATTCTCTTCATCGACCTGCGGGACCACTACGGCATCACGCAGCTCGTCGCCCGCCCCGGCACGGCCGGCGCCGAAGCCCTGGACAAGCTGTCCAAGGAGACCGTCGTGCGCGTCGACGGCAAGGTCGTCTCGCGCGGCGCCGAGAACGTGAACGGCGAGCTGGCGACCGGCGAGATCGAGATCGAGGTCGGCGAGGTCGAGGTGCTCGGCGCCGCGAACCCGCTGCCGTTCACGATCAACGCGGACGACGGCGTCAACGAGGAGCGGCGCCTGGAGTACCGCTTCCTGGACCTGCGCCGCGAGCGCATGCACCGCAACATCATGCTGCGCAGCGCCGTGATCGCCTCCATCCGCTCCAAGATGGTCGCGCTCGGCTTCAACGAGATGGCCACGCCGATCCTGGCGGCGACCTCCCCCGAGGGCGCCCGCGACTTCGTGGTCCCCTCCCGTCTGAACCCCGGCAAGTTCTACGCCCTGCCGCAGGCCCCGCAGCAGTTCAAGCAGCTGCTGATGATCTCCGGCTTCGACCGGTACTTCCAGATCGCGCCCTGCTTCCGCGACGAGGACGCCCGCGCCGACCGCTCGCCGGGCGAGTTCTACCAGCTCGACGTCGAGATGAGCTTCGTCGAGCAGGAGGACATCTTCCAGCCCATCGAGAAGCTCATGACCGAGCTCTTCGAGGAGTTCGGCGGCGGCCGCCACGTCACGTCGCCCTTCCCGCGGATCCCGTTCCGCGAGTCGATGCTGAAGTACGGCAACGACAAGCCCGACCTGCGCGCCAAGCTCGAACTCGCCGACATCACCGACGTGTTCGAGAGCTCGGAGTTCAAGGCGTTCGCCGGCAAGCACGTGCGTGCCCTGCCGGTGCCGGACGTCGCGGGGCAGTCGCGCAAGTTCTTCGACGGGCTCGGCGAGTACGCCGTCTCGCTCGGCGCGCAGGGCCTGGCCTGGGTGCGGGTCGGCGAGGACGGTTCGCTGTCCGGCCCGATCGCCAAGTTCCTCACCGAGGAGAACGTCAAGGTGCTCACCGAGCGCCTCGGCCTCGCCCCCGGGCACGCGGTGTTCTTCGGCGCGGGTGAGTTCGACGAGGTCTCCAAGATCATGTCGGGCGTACGCGTCGAGGCGGCCAAGCGGGCCGGGTACTTCGAGGAGGGCGTCTTCCGGTTCTGCTGGATCGTCGACTTCCCGATGTACGAGAAGGACGAGGAGACCGGCAAGATCGACTTCTCGCACAACCCGTTCTCCATGCCGCAGGGCGGTCTGGAAGCCCTGGAGACCCAGGACCCGCTGGACATCCTCGGCTGGCAGTACGACATCGTCTGCAACGGCATCGAGCTGTCCTCGGGCGCGATCCGCAACCACGAGCCCGAGATCATGTTCAAGGCGTTCGAGGTCGCGGGGTACGACCGGGAGACCGTGGAGCGCGAGTTCGGCGGGATGCTCAAGGCGTTCCGGCTCGGGGCGCCGCCGCACGGTGGTATCGCGCCGGGGGTCGACCGCATGGTGATGCTGCTCGCGGACGAGCCGAACATCCGGGAGACCATCGCGTTCCCGTTGAACGGCAACGCGCAGGACCTGATGATGGGGGCGCCGACGGAGCTGGACGAGTCCCGCCTGCGCGAGCTGAACATCGCGCTGCGCAAGCCGGTGGCTGACAAGTAAGGGCGTGGCCCTTTCCAACCCCCTGGGCGGTGGCCCGGGGGGTTGGTTGTTTTCGCCCCGCCCCGCCCCTTCCCGAAACCCTCCGGGGGGTGGGGGGCGCCCCCCAATCCCCCTCGATCCTGCGGACCGTGCTCGCTTCTTGCGCAGTTCCCCGCGCCCCTGAAAAACCCCTGCCTTCGTCCGCGGGCCGCGGTCGCTTTTCGCGCAGTTCCCCGCGCCCCCAGAACCAGATTTCGTCTGCGGACCGCGAGGGGCTGGTCGCGCAGTTCCCCGCGCCCCTTAACTACTCGGTGCGGGGCAGTGCAGGCCACCTCAGCCCGTCCGGCGTTTGAGGACGAGCGCCGTTCAGGCGCGATCGGGGTCTGGGGCGGAGCCCCAGGGGGCCGGGGGCTAGTTCTTCGAGCGGGCGAAGAATTCCAGTTCGGCTATCGCCACCTGCTTGTCCTTCGCCGCCCCGAACGCCGACCGCAGGGTCAGCCGGACCGATGCCGCATCCCGTACCCGTACGTCGATCCGCTGCACCCCGCCGTCGTTGATCGAGCGGTGCGACAGGTGCGCCTTGCCGCTCGTGTCGGTCACCAGCAGGTCGAACTCCTGCGGACGCGCCTGCTCCGACTGCTGGCCCTGCCGCTTGGACGTGCCCGGGGTGATCAGCAGCGCCAGCAGGTCCGTGGGCTGGCCGAACGTCGCCTCCAGGTACGTGCCCTGCGCGTCACCCGCGTAGCCCGTACCCCACCAGGTGTTGGAGTAGCTGTCGCCCGCCAGCTCCGGGCCGTGCTTGGGGTCCCAGTGCGACGCCGTCCATGTAGCCGGGTGGACCGCCACGCGCTTGGCGAAGTGGTCCTGTACGGCCCGCGCCGCCGGAGGGCCGCCGAAGACGCCGCCCGCGATGAGCGCCACGACCGCCGCGGCCGTCAGCACCCTCGCCATCCAGCGCTTGCGGTCCCGGTGCAGCGGCGGGCGCTGGCCGGCGTACGGGCCCGTCGCGTTGTCCTCGCGGCGCGGGGTGAGCGGGGTCGCGCAGCTGCGGCAGAAGCTGCGGTGCTGGTGGTTGGGGGTGCCGCAGGCGGGGCAGGGCGTGCCGTTCTCCGGGGCGGGCGCCGGGGTCGCCGCACGCACCTTGGGGCGGGCCGCCTCGGGGCGGCCGGGCAGCACGGTCCCGGGGGCCTCGGGCGCCCGCGCGGACGGCTCCTCGACGGGGACCAGCAGGGCCCGCGCCGCGTCCGACACCGAGGGAGCGCGCGTCTCGGGGTGCGGGGTGACGGGTTCGTCGGTGGGCGCCTCGGGGCGGGCGCCCGCGGGGGCGGCGGGGCGTGCCCCGGGGGTCACCTCCGGGAGCGGGGTGGTGTCCCCGGCCGAGGCACCCGCACCGGACCCCGCGGACCCCGCGGCCCCCGCCGCGTTCGGCTGCTTCGGCGCGGCGTTCACGGAGCTCGCCGGGCTCGCCGGGCTCGTGGCGCCGGAGCGGGCCGCGCGGTTCGCGGCGCTCGCCCCGTCGGGGTTCGCCACCGCCGGGATCGGGGTCGTCACGGCCTCCGGGGCCGTTCCGGTGGCGGGCGCCGACGCGGACGCGGTCTCGGTGTCGGCGTTCGACGGCGGGGCGGCCGGGGCCGACCAGCGCAGAAAGGCTCCGCACGAGTCGCAGAACGACTGGCCGGTGGCGCGGGCCGGGGTGCCGCAGTCGGGGCAGGGGACCATGGCCGGGGTGGTCATGAGAGGTCAATTCCCTTCGGGAGTCAGGGTTTTCGCGGATACCTCGGCCGTGAAAGGGAGGTGGGCGGGGCGGGCCGCCGCCACCACCGCCTGGAGGCGGTGGGGGTCGACGGAGGACGGGTCGGAGAGGCGGAGCGTGACCCGCAGGGACGGCTTCGGGTCGCCGGGGAACGGGCCCAGCGGCCGCGCCGACCAGGCCGCGCCGCCGCTCTCGCTGATCTCGGGGCGTACCCCGAAGGCGAGTTGGACGGCGCGCGCCAGGCCCTGGGCGGTGCCCCGGACCCGGTGCAGGGAGACCGCCGTCGCCACCGCGTGGCGGCGGATCTCCAGCGGCTCGGTGCCGTCGAGTTCGGTGCCGACCCAGCCCGTCAGCCAGTCCACGAAGTCCTCGGGGGCCAGCGCCGGGTCGAAGTAGGCCTCCAGGCAGTCCAGGACGTTGAAGAGCGGGGCCAGGACCACGTCGAGGCCCTCGACGAAGCGCTGCGCGAGGTCGTCGTCCGCGTACACGGCGGGCAGTTGGGCGCCCAGCGGGTGCGAGGAGGCGAGGCCGTCGACGGATCCGCGCGCGCTCATCGCGCCTCGATGACGCGGACGCGGTGGTCGAAGGGGAAGAGCAGCGCCGAGGGCGAGAGGTCGATGCGGTCGGTGGCGTCGCCCCGGCGGCCGGTCAGCGGGTCCGCCGGGTGCAGCAGGACCTCGTCGACCAGCTCCACGCCCGGGACCCGTTGCAGCGCCGCGAAGATCTCGCCCGCGCGCAGCGGCCGGCCGAACGGCCAGCCCGTGCCGTGGGCGCCGCCGGTCAGCGGGTCCAGGTAGGAGTACAGGGTGTTCAGCGCCTCGTCGCGTACGTGGTCGGCCTTGGCGGCGCGGAACGCGTGCAGGGTGGCGACCACGGTGACGCCCTGGTAGAACGGCGGCCCCACCGCGAGGCGGGTGCCCAGCGGGCGGCGGTCGTCGAGGAACGACGTGACGCGCCCCAACAGCTCGTCGCCCGGGACCAGTTGCTCGAAGCGCAGCCGTCCGCCCCGGTCGGGCACGGCCTGCGGCACGACCAGGACCCGTACCGCGTTGTCGCCCGCATCGGTGGAGTCCGCCGCCAGGCACGCGATGCGGGCGGTCTCGGGGGCGGCCCGGCGGGCCAGCTCCTCGTAGTCGCGGGCGGTCACGGCGCGCTCCTGGGCGCGCAGCGCGATCGGCGCCCGCGTCTTGGCCTCCTCGACGGTCTCGCCGTCGACCCCGCCGCGCGCCGCCTCCCGGTTCTCCACCCGGGAGATGTACGGGATGGAGCTGCGCAGCACCTGGATGGCGCCCCGGGCCACATTGCCGGAGCGGCCGCCGCCGGTGCCGTACTGGGAGGCGCGGATGGCGGCGCCCTTGAGGGGCACGGCGCCGAACTGCCGTACGCTGCCGTCGGGTTGGCGCACCGAGGGGCCGAAGGCGAGTTCGCCGGTGGCCGCGTCGAGGGTGAAGTGCCGGTCGAAGGGGCTGGAGGACGCGAAGTCGTCCACCGCCTCCCACTCCTCCCAGCCCTCGCCCGCCGAGACCTCCAGGCGCACCCCGCCGACGACGGGCGCGTGCGCGAGCATCAGCCGCTGACCCGGGACGCCTTCGGAATCGCCGAGGGACTCGTCGCGCACCGACTCCGAGTGCGAGACCTGGGTGGTGCCGCCGATGGTGAAGGCGGACGCGGCGCGCACGGTGGGCGAGACGCTGTAGAAGGGCTGGCCCGCGGCGGCCTCCACGACGCGGCAGCGCAGCCAGCCCGCCTCCACGCGGCCCATCCGGGACACGGCGTGCGTGGTCGGCATGTGCAGGACGACCTCGCCCGGGCGGTTGAGGCCACCGGTGGTGTCCTCGGCGACCTCGCACTCGCTCCAGCCGTCCGCCGTCCACGCCTCCCACACCAGCGGAGGCTGGCGCGGGTCGACGCCGACGCCGTCGACGCGGCTCTCCAGGCGCAGCACGGCGGTGCAGTGCGGAAGCGCCGCCGACAGGCCGAACAGCAGCACGTCGCCGGGGAGCGGGCTGGGGCTGAACACCGAGACGTCGGTGTTGCCGAGCACGTCCTGGGAGCAGTCCTCGGGCGCGGAGCCGGCGGGCTGGCGCAGGACGTGGGTGAGGGTGCAGGGCACGATCGTCAGATCGTCCACGGACGCGAAGACCACCGCCTCCTCGGTCTCGGTGCGTCCGGTGGCGACCTCGGTGCCCCGGGGCAGCACCACCGGTTCCGCCTGGGGCGCCGAGAGCCAGAACGTCACCGACGCGCGGGCCGCCGACGGCGGGAACAGGGTCACGCCCAGCAGGTCGAGGAAGGCGAGCTGGTTCTTCTCGGGGACCCGGTTGAGGCGGTACACGACCTGGTCGGCCATGTGCGCGACGGCTTCGATGAGGGTGACGCCCGGGTCGGAGACGTTGTGGTCGCTCCACTCGGGGCAGCGCTGCTGGATGTAGCGCTTGGCGTCGTCGACGAACTGCTGGAAGCGGCGGTCGTCGAGGTGGGGTGCGGGCAGGGCCATCAGTGTCGTTCGCTTTCGCCGGCCGTCGGGCCTGGCTGGTCGCCGCCCTCGGAGGGAATCACATAGAAGGGGAAGACGAGGCTGCGCGGGTTGTTGGTGCCGCGCACCGAGTACCGCACGTCGATGTGGAGCACCGTCGGCTCGTCGGGCGCCGGGGTGACCGTGACGTCCTCGACCTCGATCCTGGGCTCCCAGCGGTCGAGCGAGGTGCGCACCTCGTAGCGGATGCGCCCGGCGGTCGCGTCGTTGACGGGCGCGAACACCAGGTCGTGCACGGCGCAGCCGAACTCGGGGCGCATGGGGCGTTCGCCCGGCGCGGTGGCGAGCACCAGGCGCATGGACTCCTCGATCTCGCGGTCGCGCCGGGCCAGCGCGATGCCGCCGCCGGGCTCGGTACGCATCGGGAACGCCCAGCCGGCCCCGACGAAGTGTTCGCTCATCTCAACTCTCCTAGATGATGGGCATGCCGTTGACCACCGGGGCCGGCGAGTTCAGCGCGTAGGCGCCCAAGGCGTTGACGGCCATGGTCGCCGCGTCCATGGTGATGTTGGCGATCGCGTTGATGGTCGTCGCGCCGACCGAGTTCAGCGCCAGCAGGCCGCCCGCGCCGAGGGATGCCTCGCCGCCCGCCTTCAGGTCCAGGGCCAGGCCCGCCTTCACGTTGATGGCCATGCCCGCGTCGATCTCGATGGCGCCGCCCGACTTCAGGCTCAGATTGCCGCCCGCCTTCAGGGACAGGTTGCCGCCGGCCTCGATGTCGACGCTGCGCGTGCCCTTGATCTCGACGCTGCCGTCGCTGTTGATCGTGAGGGAGGTGCGGGCCTCGTTCATCTGGATGTGCAGCCGGCCCTTGCCGGTGCGCAGCCGGATGCCGCTCTCCATCCGCGCGGCCCCGCCCGATTCGAGGATTTCGACGGTGTGGCCGCTGCGGCCGGTCAGGGAACGCCAGTTGATCTCGCCGCTGGTCGGGTCGACGGCCGGGTAGTTGTCGGGTTCCCGGGTGTGCTTGTCGATGCCGTTGTAGAGCCCGGCGATGACGTACGGGTGCTCCAGGGAGCCGCGGTCGAAGGCGCACAGCACCTCGTCGTTGACCTCGGGCAGCAGCAGCCCGCCGCCGCCCTTGCCGCCGAACTGGGCGACCCGGCACCAGTCGCTCTCGTACGTGGCGGACAGCCACGGGAACGACAGCCTGACCCGGCCCATGCGCAGCGGGTCCTTGGTGTTGGTGACGAGCGCGACCGCGACGCCCGGCATCGGGGGCGCCTGCTCGGTGCCGCCCGAGGCGAGCCCGTACAGCGAACGGAACTGGCGGCCCGAGACCGTCAGCCACGTCGTGTACAGGTCACCGGAGGCGAAGACGTGACGTACGCCGGTCGCGGTGTACTTGCCCTCGAAGGGGAAGCCCGCGCCCTTCACGGCGATGGGGGTGCCCGGCTTGAGCTCGGGGTTGCCGGTGATGGCGACCTCCAGCTCGGCGAAGGCACCCGTCACGTCGTCGGCCAGCGCCTTCGCGGCATGCGTGACCTGGGACAGGGTGGTGTACGGGACCTGGGTGGCGGTGAGCTCGGAGGCGCCGAAGGGCAGGGTGACCTGGCCCGGGGTCATGTCGGCGGAGATGTCCTTGCTGGTGACCGCGGGCACGGGCGCCTGCAACTTCTGCCGGGTGCGCATGTCCCAGCCGCGCACATTGACCTTCCTGACCTGCCCGGCGGCCGTCATCGTGGCCCGGCTGTGCAGGTTGTTCGCCCCGAAGTCCAGGACGTACGGGCTCTGCGCGGCCGGGGTGGTGTCGGACGGGGCGCCGGAGGCCGGGTCGAGTCCGGCGAAGTTGAGCTTGCCCTGGTTGTCGAAGGACAGGCGCACGTCGTTCTCGGCGGCCAGGCGCGACAGGAAGTCCCAGTCGGTGATGTTGGGCTGGGTCGCCAGGTCGTACACCGCGGACGTCGACTCGATCTTGCCGAGCTTGAGGCCGTTCTGCCCGGCGATGCGGCGCACGATGTCGGAGGCCGTCATGTTCGGGTAGCCCTCGACCCGGCGGTTGCGCAGGAGGCGGTGGCCCGGGTCGTAGCCGCGCACCAGCAGATGGCGGCCGCTGCCGGGCTCGGAGTCCATCTCCAGGGCGGTGACCTCGCCGGTCATCATCGGGTCGCCGCGCCGCCCGTCGGTGAACGGGCTGATGATCACCTTCGCCCCGATCTTCAGCATCGGGAACTTGGTGGTGAGCTTGGAGTCCTTGTCGCTGAAGGTGAGCTGGAAGGCGGCCGGCACGTTCACCGAGGAGTCCACCCAGCCCTCGACGAGCCGCAGCGCCAGCGGGTCGGGCAGCACGGTGCCGTTCAACTGGACGTGCAGGACGGTGGTGAAGGTCTTCTCGGTCACGTGGTGCCCTCCGAGGAAGCAGGCAGCAGCAGCTCGGTGCCGGGACGCAGCCGCATGGGGTCGTCGATCTCGTTGGCCTCGGCGATGGTGCGCCACTGGGTGGCGTCGCCGTACTCGCGCCAGGCCAGCGAAGCCAGCGTGTCCCCGGCGACGGTGCGGTGCACCCGGCGTGCCGACAGGGCGCCCGAGGTCGGGTTCTGGCGCTTGGTCTCGCTGGCCACCTCGGTCAGCGCCAGCGTGCAGGTGGCGCGCAGCGGCATGCCGTTGGGGCTGAACAGGGTGTAACTGGCGTTCACGCTGGTGACGTACGCGACGAACTGGACCGTCGAGAACGAACCCCAGCTGAACTCCACCCACGGCGGCGACGGCGCCTTCGCGCTGATGCTCTGCGAGGTCACCTCGCAGCAGGAAAGCAGCAGTTCCACCTGGTTCTGCACGGTGTTGGAGCTGGGCGTGCCCGAGGCGTCGAGGAACACCTCCAGTTGCAGCGAGGCCGGCATCGCGCCGGTGAACTTGGGCGGCGCGCCCCGGTTGTAGGAGATGGCGGGCGTGGTGATCCAGTTGGCGGACCGGCCCAACTGCACCTGCGAAGGGTTGAACTGGAACTTGACCTCGCCGATCCGCCCGCCCATGGAGCCGCCCAGGTCGGTGGGGGGCTGGTGGATGGCGAGGGTGGCGCGGGACAGGCCCTTGGCGGCCTTGCCTCCGACGGGAGCGGCCATGCTCACGCACCTCCCGCGTCGGTGAAGCCGTGGTGGGCGATCTCCAGGGTCTCGGTGGCCACGCCCGGGCTCGCCGGGTCGAGGCTCGGCCCCGTCCAGCGCACCGGAAGCACCTCGACCAGACCCCACTGCGCGACGATCGAACCATCGGCGCGCAGCGCCGCGATCTGGGCGGTGGGCCGGGTGATGCCGGTGGCCAGCGAGGAGATCCAGGCGGCCACCTTCGAGGTGTCGGCGGTGAGCGGACGCGTCAGCCGGATCGTGGAGAACGTGACCCGGGTGGGCAGTTGCCACACGAACCCGTTGTTGCCGCCCTCCTGGCGCTGCTCCACCTCGACCTCGGAGGCGAGACCGTCGCAGCCGTTGAACAGGCCGAGGTTCTGGCCGTCGATGGTCAGCTTGAAGAAGACGGTGGAGCCGGGGTCAAGGGTGGAGGGCATCGGGTGTTCTTCCGTCGGTGGGAGGGGTCACAGGGCGGGGCGGGTCAGCGGTCGCGCAGGCGCCCGATCCGCTCGCGGTCCCCGCGCAGCTCGGCGCGGAGCAGCCGGGAGAGCGGGGCGACGAGTCGGCGGGCCAGCGCGTCGATGTCGGGCGACGGCTGATCGGCGTCCGGTACGGGCGCGGCGGCCTGGGTGGCCGTCGCGGTGCGCTGTACGGGCGGATCGGACCGGCGCTGTACGGGGGCGGGGGCGGGCGGCGGCGGGCTCGGCGCGGGCGCTGGAGGGGCGGACGGCGCGCTGCTGCGGCGTACGGGCACGACGGGCGCCGGGGTCGGCTCGGCGGCCCGTTGCACGCTGGGCCGCGCCGTGCCGGGCCGGGCGGCGGGGCCGTTCAACGGCACCACCGGACGGCTGTCGGCGCTCGCGGGCGCGTGCCGGAGCGGGGCGGGCGAGGGCGGGACGACCGGGCCCGGGGCGCTCGGGACGCTCTGGTGCCGGGTGGTGAGCGGACGGGCCGAGGCGAGCGGGGGGCCCGCGAGGGGCGCCCGCTGCAAGGGAGTCGGTCCCGGAAGCCGCACCTTGCGCAGCGGGGCGGCGGGCTCCGCCGGAGCCACCGCCTCGACCGCGGGTGCCGGGGTGGTCGCCCGCTGGACGACGGGCGGCACGGGGGTGGACGCGGGGGTGGGCGCGGCGAACGGAGAGGGCACGGGCACGGGGGCCTGCGGCGGTGCGGGGGCCGGGGTGATGGGGGCCCCGATGAGCGGGCGCCGCCGCGCCGCGTCCGGCCCCTGGCTCTGCACCCGGCTGACCCGGCGCACGGCGGGCTTGCGCTGGACGGGGGGAGCGGCCGGGGCGGGAGTGGGAGTGGGCTCCGGCTCCGGCGCGGGTGTGGGAGCGGGGGTGTTCTCGACGGGCTTGCTGGGCCGTCGCACCACACCGACGGGATCGAGGTGATGCGAGGGGTGCACCGCCCGAGGAGCGGACGTGAGGGACCGCCCCGGCGCGGCGACCCGCTGAACGGGCAGCGGGCGCACGGCAGTTGAGCCGCCATCAGTTACGCCACCGCCCGGCGTGGTCGGCACGGAGGCCGACCCCCTGGGAGCCAGGGTGCGCACCGGCATGGGCGATACGGGAGCCGAGCCACCCGGCGCGGTGCCGCGCACCGGCATGGGCGATACGGGAGCCGAGCCACCCGGCGCGGTGCCGCGTACCGGCATCGCGTCGTTCACGGGGCTGCCGTGCGGCGGGTTCTGGGCGCCCCGATGCGGGCTCGACGACAGCGGAGCGGCATCGGCGCGGCTCGGCGGCGCCGCGACCGCACGCTGCACCGCAGGAGTCACCCCGGACCCACCCCGGGCACCCTCCGCCGAGCGGGGACCCGCCGGGCCGGACGAGGGTGAGCCCAACCCCCGGGAAACCCCGGACGCGCCCTGAGCGGGGCTGCCCGGCGGGACCGAGGCAGGCCCAACTGGGCGTACGGCAGAGGGAGTTGACGGCGAGGGCGCGGAGCCAGCGGGGCCCGACGCGGTGGGAGTCGGCCCCGAAGGGGTCGACCGGGTGGGAGCAGGCCCCGGGGCAACCGATGCCGAAGGAGTCGCTCCGGCGGGAGTCGACCCCGAGGGCGTTGCACCGAAGGGAGGTGATCCGGCGGGAGTCGCCCCTGAGGGAGCTGATCCGACGGGAGTCGACCCCGAGCGAGTCGCCCCGACGGGAGTCGAGCCGGACGCCGTACCCGGAGCCGTACGGGCGGGCCCGGTCGTCCCGGCCGCACCCGGAGCCGGGTTCGCGGCGCGCTGCACGGAGGTGGGGGCGTCGGCCGCCCGGGACGCCGGGCCGCTCTGCGAACCGGTCGGGTTCACGCCGGGGCGCCGGGCTGGGTCGGCCGTCGTGCTGGGCGGAACGGCGGTGGACCGCTGGATCGGGGGCCCGATGGGGCTCGCCGGAACCGGCCTGTCCGCACGGCCGGGCGCGGGTGGTGCGGGGGTGGCCCGCTGCACCGGGGGCGCCGGATGCGTGGGGGAGCTCTCCGTGGCCGAGCTCGGCCGGGGGCCCTCACCGCGTACGGGCATGGGGGCGGGTGCGGCCGGGGTCTGGGGCGTGGCCCGCTGAACGGCGGGCGCCGGGCCGGATGCGGCCGGGGTGGCCGAACGGCCGGGGTTCTCAGGGGTGGTGGCCGCCCGCTGTACGGCGGGGGCGGAGTGCGTCGGGCGGGGCCCGCCGGGGCCCGCCTGCTCCGAGGCATCGGTCCCGCTCGGACGGGGGCGGCCGGGGTCGGCCTGCGGGACGTTCGCCTGTGCCGGGGGCGTGGCGGCGCGCGGCTGGGCCCGCTGTACGGCGGGCGCGGGGCCGGGGGTGTTCGCGTTCGCCGGGCCGGACGCGGGGGTGGCCCGCCGCTGGGCGGGGCTGGGGGTCACCGACGACGGCGTCGCATCGGGGGATCCCGTCGAGGCGCGCGGGGGCGTGACGGCGCGCCGCACGTCGGGAGCGGGGCCCGGGCCGGGGGTGGCGGAGGACGACGCGGGACGCGGGTCGTTCGCGGCGCGGGTCGACGGGTCAACTACCGCTTCACCAGCATGAGTTGAGCTGATGGGCGAACTGGTTACGGGAGTCGAAGAAGCGGGGTTGGCTCCCGGTGCGCGCGGAGGCGTGACCGCGCGCTGCACGGCGGGACCCGGGCCGGGGGTGGCGCCCGGGCGCGTACCCGGGGGTGCGCTCGGGTGCGTGACCGCGCGCTGCACGGCCGGTGCGGCGGGGGCGGTCGGGGTGGCCGGGCGCGACGCGGGTCCCGGTGTCGAGGCGGTCCTCAGGCCGGTGCTCTCGGCTGGGCGCACAGTGCGATCAACATGCCCTTGTGCAGGGCCGGTTGGAGGAGCCGCAGGCGCGCCCGGCGCGACGGCAGGGTCGTGCGCGGGTCCCGCCGGGGACGCGGCCGCGCGCCGGCCGCCCGGAGCCGTGCCGGACGGGGAAGGCGAGGAAGCCGGAGTGCCCGGGGCGGCAGGGGTGTTCGCCGAGCCCGTCGAGGGCGCGGCCGGGCGGCGCAGGCCAGGAGCCGAACTGGGCGTGGCCGAGGGGGAGTTGGCGGAGCGCTGGACCGCCGGGGCCGTACCTGCCGCCCCCGGACCACTCACCGGCGCCGCCCCGGCCGGACCGCTCGCCGGGCCGCCCGAAGGCACGGCGGCGCGCTGAACGGCCGGTGTCGCGTTGCCCGGCGCGGGCGTGGGCGCAGTCGCACGCCGAACGGGTGCCGAACCCGAAACCGGGGCCGGAGCCGAACCCGGCGCGGGGGTGAACTCGCCCTCGACCGAAGCCTCCCCGGCCTCCGGGGCCTCCGGGTTCGGCCGGCCCGCCACCGGCAGGCGCAGGAGTTGCAGCGGAAGGGGCGAGGGGGCGCCCGCGACCGTGGTCAGGGCGTTGTGGAGGACGCCATGGGGTGCCGTGGGCGAGACCGCGTGGGTCAGCGGGCGGACGACGGAGAGGTCCTGGTGGGCGGCCAGGGTCGAGCCGAAGCCCGACTCCGCGGTGAGCCGGGGGGCGGCCAGGGCGCGCCGCATCAGGGGTGCGGCGGCCCAGCCCCCGTCGGCCGAGGCCGGGGCGGGAGCGGGTGCGGACGAGGGCGAGGAGGGTGCGAGCGAAGCCCCCGTGCCCGCGCCGGCCTGCCCGGCGCCCCCGGCACCGCCGCCGTCCCCGGCCTCCGGCCGATTACGTCGGCGCTTGAACAGGCCCATCCCCCGTCACCGCTCCCCTTCGCCTTGTTCCACCAGTGCCGCCACCCGCCGTACGTACGACCGCCGGTCCGCATGCTCCAGATCGAGGATGGAGTCCATGTCCCAGTGGAAGTGGTAGGCCAGGTACGCGGTCTCCTCCTCGATCCGGTCGGCCGCGTACGTCACGATTCCCCCAGGCGGCTCCCGGCCAGCTCGACCTCGAAGGACTGCTCGCAGTGCGGGCAGGCCACGGCCGCGCGGGTGTGCCCCTCGGCGTTGATCTGCCGGTAGAAGTCCTGGAGGAAGGCGAGGTCGGAGGCGAACATGTTCTCCACCGTGCCGTCGTGGACGTCACCGAGCGTGCCGAGCCGGGTGATGACCCGGCCCAGCAGGACCACCGACAGATACGCCGGGTTCTCGCGGACCCGTACGTCCCGCAGCGGCAGCAGCTCGTCGCGGGCCGTCGCCAGGCGCATGGCGCCGTGCCGGTGCACGGTGCCCGACTCGTCGACGTAGCCGCGCGGCAGCTCGAACTCGAACTCGGTGCGCAGGGTGTCCCGCGCACCGCCCGAGGCGGACGGAGTCTCGGCTCCGGCGACCGCGCCGCCGGGAACTCCAGGACCTTCGCGGCGCATTACTCGATGACCAGCTCTTCGAAGGTGATGGAGACCTGCTCGGTCATGGCGGAGGCGTCGCCGGCCTTGACCGCGCTGATCTCGACCTTGTTGCACCAGGCGTTGCGCAGGTGGTAGCGCTTCACCGGGTTGTCCTGGTAGTCCATCATGATGATGGAGGCGTTCTTGCGGGCCGAGCCCATGTTCCCGTCGATGGACTCCTTGATCCACTCGGAGAACGTGGCGGACTGCGTGGCGCCGCGGGTCACCGTGCACTCGCCGGCCTTCTTGACGCCGGGCAGCTTCTTGATGATCGGCTTGCCGTCGGCCGAGACCTGCTGGTACTCGATGACGTCCTGCTCCATCGAGAGGCTGCTGACCTCCTGCAAGTACTCGACCATGATGCCGTCGATCTGAAGGCCGAAGTTGTGTGTGGTGAGAGCGTCACCGGGCTGAAGCGACATGCTGGGTTACTCCTGTTCGTGCGAAACCGGCTGGGGGCCAAGCGAGTTGAGGGTCGGTCCTACTCCTCCAGCTCGCCGCCGCCGCCCGAGAACTGGGCGAGCCGGAACACGACGAACTCGGCGGGCTTGACCGGCGCGATGCCGATCTCGCAGACCACGCGGCCCAGGTCGACCGACTCCGGCGGGTTGGTCTCCGCGTCGCACTTCACGTAGAAGGCGTCCTCGGCGCGCTGGCCGAACAGGGCGCCGTTGCGCCACTCGTTGACCAGGAAGGCGGAGATGTTGCGGCGGATGCGGGCCCACAGCGCCTGGTCGTTCGGCTCGAAGACGACCCACTGGGTGCCGATCAGGATCGACTCTTCGAGGTAGTTGAAGTAGCGGCGCACGTTCAGGTAGCGCCACGCCGGGTCGGAGGCGAGGGTGCGGGCGCCCCAGACGCGGATGCCGCGGCCCGGGAAGGCGCGGATGCAGTTGACGCCGACCGGGTTCAGGAGGTCCTGCTCGCCGCGGGTGATCTGGAGTTCCAGGTCGACGGCGCCGCGCACGATCTCGTTCGCGGGAGCCTTGTGCACGCCGCGCTCGGAGTCGTTGCGGGCCCAGATGCCGGCCATGTGGCCGGACGGCGGGACGACCTTGGTCTGGCCGCTCGACGGGTCGAAGATCTTGATCCACGGGTAGTACAGGGCGGCGTAGCGGGAGTCGTAACCCGCCACCTCCATGCGCCACTTGCGGATGTCGCGGGCGTTGAGCCCGGGCGGCGGGTCGAGGACGGCCATGCGGTCGCCCATCAGCTCGCAGTGCGAGACCAGGCCCAGCTGGACGGCCTTGACCTGCTCCAGGTCGATCAGGCCCTGCTGGTAGGCGGCCATCAGGTCCGGCGCGGCGACCATGTTGATCTCGTCGAAGGCCTCCAGGCCACCGAAGCCGGTGCGGTCGGCGGAGTCGCCGATGAACTGGCCGGACTCGATCCGGGCGACCGTGGCGCCGGGCGAGACCGGCGCGGGCGCGGCGGCCGGCGGGGCCAGGGTGATGGCCTGCGCGTCCGGCTTGGCGAGCTGGGCGCCGGCCGTGGCCTCCTCGACGGAGATCGTCTTGGAGCGCTGCTTGACCTGGGTGACGACGTAGTTGCGGGCCGACTTCTTCGCGCTGACGTCGAAGTTCTCCACGACGGTCTCGCCGTCCTTGACGACCAGCTTGAAGCGGTCGCCGTTGCCCTCGCCCTCGGCGTCCTGCACCTCGACGGTGAGCGCGCCGCCGGCGCCGGAGCCGGCCGCGATCGCGGACACCTTGAACGTGCCGAGCGCCACGGCCTCACCGGCGGTGATCGCCTGCGGGGCGGTCGCCGAGGACTGCGGGGCGGCCTGGCCGACCCCGTTGTCCGAGCCGCCGACGCGGACCACGTACGCGGCCGTACCGCCGTTGTTGAAGAAGCCGTAGACGGAGTGCGCCAGGTAGTACCCGTCCGTGAACTCGCCGAACTCGGCGACGTACTGCGACCAGTTGGTCACCAGCGTCGGCTCGTTGAGCGGCCCCACGGGCGCGAGCCCGACGAAGGCGGCCACCGAGGTGCCGACCCCTTCGATGGGGCGGGATCCGCTGGCGACTTCCTCGACGTAGACGCCGGGGGACAGGTAGTTGGGCACGGGAAGCTGCTCCTTGTTACTGGGTGTACGGAGGTGTGGGCCGGCTCCCCGAAGCCGAGGGGCCCAACTGAGCGCGGGGCGGACGGCTCACTCCGAATCCGAGCCGCATGCGGTTGTCCCGCCCCCCGAAACGCTGCCACCGGCCCATTACCCCTCCAGGCTCGCGTAGCGCGGGCGCCGCGGGGAGGGAAGAAGGTGCGTGGACGAGGGCAGCACAAGCTGCCCTTCCGGTCATCGGAGCGGGTTCGCCCGGCCGGATCGGGTACGGCGACTGCGGACCCGGTACCCGCGTCCGCCGTGGACACACGGAGGTTCGGTCAGCTCTCGTCCTCGTCGCCGCCGAGCGCCGCCGGGGCCCCGGCGGACGGGAGGCGCCCGGCGCTCAGCCGGTTCGCCTCGCGGACCTTCTCCAGGAGTTCCTCCCTGCGCCGCTCGGCCTCGGCCGCCTGCTGTTCCGCACTGCTGTCACCCATGGCCCGCACCCCCTAGGCACGTCTGCCGGTTTTCCTCCACGGCTCCCCGGTCCGTGAGGGCGGTGGCTGTCCGTACTCTCAGCAGCGTGCTCCCCCGACGCCCGACCTGCCAGGGGATGGGCGCGCCAACTCCCTTACTGTGCCGCCGAGTTCATGCCGGGCTGGGGTCGGGCGACACGGAGCGTCATCGGGTTGTTGAAGTAGCCGGAGGCCGCCTGCTGTTCGTGGAAGCTCTCGCCGGGACCGCCGCCGTACACCCGGAAGAACCAGGAGCGGCAGGTGTGGTCCTCGAAGTCCTGCTGGAGCTGGAGCCGTGGCATGCCCCGCTTCTTCCTGACCTCGGGGTCGCTGACGAGTGCCGCGAGCACCTCGTCGAACTTCGCCTTGAAGGCATGCTGGTCGTCGCTCTCCAGGAGCGGCTTGAGCTGCGCGAACCAGCCGCGGCTCGCGTTGGCCCGCTGGAGCAGCACCTCGTACAGCTCGGAGCGGGCCTTGGCGTCGAACTCGTTGCGGGCGTAGTTCTCCAGGGTCACCTGGCAGGTGCCGTCCAGGGAGCGCGCCACGACCGCCGCGAAGTGGTAGCCCCAGACGTCCTCGCCGCGCTCGGCGGCCGGCGCCACCGAGTGGTCCAGGCCGTCCTGCGCCAGCATGCTGAAGATCGCGAACCCGTCGCCGGGGCCGGGCGACGCGTACTTGTTGATGCCAAGGCGCTGCTCGGTGGCGTCCCGGCCGCCGTCCCGGGTGGCTTCGCCGTAGCGGCGGCCGAGGTCGGGGCCGGGTGTGTGAGCGCCGTCGGCGGCGGCGACCGCGCCGTCCACGTCGAGGGTGGAGGCGGTGTCCCCCGCGACGGCGTCGGCCAGCCGGTTGGCGCGGGCGTCGCTGTCGGAGTTGGGGGTGAGCAGGAAGTTTCCGTCGCCGCCGCCGAGCACCGCCTGGGCGCGCTTGGCGTGCTCGGAGCCGATCAGGCTGCACGCCACCGAGATGCAGGTGGAGCGCAGCAGCGAGACGAACGGGCCGAGTTGGCTCTTGTCCGTCGCGTCCCGCACCACGCTCGGCCGCACCCGCAGCAGCCGGTGGGCGCCGACGCCGATGCTGCGGCCGCCGGCGACCAGCTCCACGGTGCTGCCGACCGCGCGCAGCGCCTCGTTGGCGCTGTCCACCACGGCCTGGACCGCGTAGAACTCCTTGGGCTCGGCCACCCCGTGCACGGCCAGCGTCCCGTCGTCGGCCACCCGCAGCGGGGCGTCGGCGGGTCCCACCTCGGCGAGTTCGTACCGCAACCGCTCGCGAATGTCCCGGGGTTCGCCGCCGCCGCCCATGGCGACCCTCGGCGCGGGGCCCTGCGCGACGAAGAACGGGCCGCGCTCGCCCGGCCGGTCCTGGGCGTCGTAGCTGCCGCCCTCGTGGGTGGCGATCCGCTGGAGGTGCACGGACTCGCGCTCGTCGGGTGCCGACTCCCGCTCGCGGGGCGCGGCCGGGGCGAGCAGCCGGGACAACGCGGCGTTGCCCGCCGTGCGGTGGAGCTCGGCCAGCGCGGTGTCCTGCCGGACGGGAGTGGTCCCCGGGGTGCCCCGCTGACGCTCCGCCCGCTGGTGCAGCCCGATCCGCACGCTGGTCCCCCCTTGCTCGTCGGCTCGCGATTCTTCGCACGAGTACAACGGAACGCAGGAGGCGTTCGGCCCGTCTTGGGGGCAGGGAGGGTGCCCTTTCGACCGGTTACCGGCGGGATACAGGGGCAGTTCAAGCCAACTCCTTGTGCGATACATGTGCTGATGCGGGCCTTCGGAAGGTCCTGGCGTAGCGTTTCGGTGGGCCGGACGAACAGGATCCGGGGGCCGGAAGGGCAAACGTCGGGGGACGAGTCGGCCGGGTGAGGAAGAGGAAGAGGCGGCGGCGCGTGACGGAATCCGGCGGAACGGGCGAAGGCGGCACAACCGGGGGCATATCCAGCGGCGTGGCCGGGGGTGTGACCGGCGGCCTGCGCTTTCGGATGCTCGGGCCGGTCGAGGGAGACTTCGACGGCCGTGCCCTGCCGCTCGGTCCGCCCCAGCAACGCGCCCTGCTCGCCGTCCTGTTGCTCCGCGAGGGCCGGCCGGTCTCGATGCCGGAACTCCTCGACGCGATCTGGGGCGAGCGGCTGCCGCCGCGCGGCGTGGGCACCCTGCGCACCTATGTGTCGCGGCTGCGCACCCTGCTCGAACCGGACCGCCCCGCGCGCACCCCGGCCCGCCTCCTGGTGTCGGCCGACGACGGCTACGCGCTGCGGGTCCCCTCCACGGCCCTGGACACCGCCGTCTTCGAGGCGCGGCTCGCCGAGGCCGCCCGGCTGCGCGGGCTTGGGGACACCGCCGGTGCCCACCACGAGCTCACCGGCGCGCTCGCCCTGTGGGGCGGCAGCCCCCTCGCCGGTCTTCCGGGCCCGCACGCCGAGCGCCAGCGCGACCGGCTCACCGAACTGTGGCTCTCCGCCCGCGAGGACCACTTCCACGGCGCCCTCGCCCTGGACCGCCACGCGGCCACCATCGCCTCGCTGCGCGCGTTCGCCGCCGAACACCCCCTGCGCGAACGCACCCAGGCCCTCCTCATGCTGGCCCTGCACCGGGCCGGCCGCCAGGCCGACGCGTTCGCCGTCTACGAGACGACCCGCCGCACCCTGAACGAGGAACTCGGCGTCCCGCCCGGCCCCGAACTGGCCGCCCTGCACACCCGCCTGCTCAACCGCCACCAGCCCCCGACGGCCCCCGGGCGCACCCCTGCCACACTCCCGGCCGACCCCCAACAGCCGTCTTCGGAACGCGTTTTCACTAACGCGTCCCCCCGCGCGGCCGACCCTCAACAGCCGTCTGCGGAACGCGCCTTCAACCACGCGGCGACGCGCGCGGCCGACCCCCGGCGTCCCGCCACGGAACGGATCCCCACGGCTCCGACCGCGCACGACGCCCGCCAACCGCTCGCGGCCCGGCCCCCCGTCGCCCCGGCCCCGCACGCGGCCGACCCCCAACGGCATCCCGTGGAGGGGCCCTTCAGCACCCCGGCCCCGCACGGGACCGATCCCCAAAGGCCTGCCGCGGAACGGATTTCCACCACCCCTGCTCCGCACGCGGCCGGGCCCCGGCGCCCGGACGCCGAACGCATCCCCGCCGTCCCCGAGGAGCGCCCCCCGGTCGAACCCCAGACCCCGTCCGCGCCTGAACGCCGCTCGTCCTCAGGCGCCGGGCAGGGTGAGACGCCCCGATGCCGACCGGCCCAACTGCCGCCCGCGATAAGGGACTTCACCGGCCGGGACGGGGCTCTCGACGAGCTGACCACCCTTCTCCAGGGCGCGTCCGAGGTCCGGGCGATGGCGGTGGCCGTCCTCACCGGTCTGGGCGGCGTGGGCAAGAGCGCCCTCGCCACCACCGCGGCCCACCGGATGCGCAGGGCCTTCCCCGACGGCCAGCTCTACGCCGACCTGCGCGGTGCCGCCGAGCCCGCCGACAGCGCGGACGTCCTGACCCACCTCCTGCGCTCCCTCGGCGTGCCCGAGGGCGCCGTCCCCGACGACGCGGGCCAGCGGGGCGCCCTGTACCGCTCCCTGCTCGCGGGCCGCCGCGTCCTGATCCTGCTCGACAACGCGCACGACACCGCCCAGCTCCGGCCCCTGCTGCCCGGCACCCCGGGCAGCGCCGTCCTGATCACCAGCCGGACCAGGATCGTCGGGCTGCCCGGCGCCCGGCTGTTCGACCTGGAGGCGATGAGCGAACGGGACGCGCTGGCGATGCTGGAGACGATCGTGGGCGGCGAGCGGGTGGCCGCCGACCCCGACGCGGCCCGCCGGCTCGTCGCCGCCTGCGGACGCCTGCCGCTCGCGGTACGGATCGCCGCCGCCCGCCTGGCCGCCCGCCCCGACTGGGCGGTGGCCGACCTGACGGCCCGGCTCGGCGACGAGCGCCACCGCCTGGACGAGCTGGAGGCCGACGGGCTCGGCATCGACGCCGCCTTCCGGCTCAGCTACGAGGGCCTCGACCCGCACGTCGCCCGGGCCTTCCGCCTGGCGTCGGCCGCCGCCGTGCCGGTCTTCGGGCGGACCACCGCCGCCGTGCTGCTCGACATCGAGGAGGACGCCGCCGAGGACGCTCTTGAGGCGCTCGTCGACGCCGGTCTCCTGGAGGCCTGCGGCATCGACCGCTACCGCTTCCACGACCTGGTACGGATCTTCGCCCGGCGCGTTCTGGACGATTCGCCCGACGCGGCCGAGCGGCCCGCCGCCCAGCGCCGCCTCCTGGACCACCTCCTGGCCACGGTCACCCACGCCGTACGCCGGCTGCGCCCGCACAGCATGCTGCCCGACCTCCTGCACGCCCCGCGCACCCCCGGATACCGGCCCGCCGACGCCGAGGCCGCCCGCGCCTGGCTCCAGGAGTCCCACCAGCTGATCCGCGCCACCGCCGAGCAGGCCCTGGGCAAGGGCCCCTGGGAGGACCTGGGCCAGGAGGCGCTGCGGCCCGCCGTCGACCTCCTGACCGGCTGGGCGCACCTGGTCCTCGGCACCGCCCGGCGCCGCGAACTCCAGGGCCCGGCCCGGCTCGCCCTGGCCGGGGCGCACTGCCACGGCGACTCCCGGTCGGCGGCCCGGGCGCTGCGCCTGATCGCCGCCGTACCGCAGCAGGGCGCCGACACCTACCCGCGCATCGAGCGCGCCCTGCGCCAGGCGCTGCGCTTCGCGGCGCTCGCGCCGGACCCGCTGACCGAGTCGGAGGCGGCCCACGAACTCGCCATGATCCTGGCCGCGATGGGCCGCCCCGCCGAGGCGCTGCCCCTGTTCGAGCAGGCCTGGGCCCGCTACGTCGACCTGGGCAGCCGGGGCGACGCGGTGCGCGTCCTGGCCCATGGCGTACGCGCCCACATGCTGCTCGGGGACAAGGAGCGCGCCGAGTCCGCCGCCGACGAAGTGCTGCGCGGCGCGCGGGAGTTGGGGGACCGCAGTACGCTGGGGCACGTCCTGTACCAGATCGGCTGCGCGCTGCTCGCGGGCGGCCGCCCGGTACGGGCCGCGGCCCATCTGCGCGAGTCGCGCCAGCACCACCAGTGGGTGGGCGACCTGCGCTGGGAGGCGCTGGCGTGGGCCCGTCTCGCGCACTGCGCGCTGGCCAGGGAGCGGCCCGGGGAGGCGGCGGCCTGTGCCACACAGGCCCTGTCCATCGAGGGTGAGCTCGGGGACCCGTTCTGCCGGGGTCTCGCGCTCGCGGCCCGCGGCCGGGCACTGCTCGCGCTCGGCGAGGCACCGGCGCTCTCCGCGCTGGCCTCGCTGCGCACCGCGCACCGGCTGCTCAGCGCCCGGGGCGCGGCCGAGGCCGACGAGCTGACCTCGCTCCTGTGGACGGCGCCGCCCGCACCCCGGCGCCCGGCCGTCCCGCCGGGCAGCCCGGCGCGCGGGGCCGCGAGTGCAGCACGGGCTGCCCTCTGACAGAGCCTTTTGGGCAGGGGGCCGCACGGCGCGCCCCCTAGCCTTCCCCCATGACCATGTGGACGTCTCTGGACCCGGCCGCCGTCGCCGTCGAGCCCGGCGGGCGGGCCACCGCGCGACTGCGCGTGCGCAACACCGGGGACACCGTCGAGGAGTACCGCCTCTCGGTGGTGGGCGCCCCCGCCGGCTGGGCCCGGGTGGAACCCGACACCCTGCGCCTGTACCCGGGCAGCGAGGCCACCGCGGAGATCTCCTTCGCGCCGCCGCGCTCGCCCGACGCGCCCGCCGGCCCGGCCTCGTACGGCATCCGCGTGGAACCCCGCCAACACCCCGACGTCCGCGATGTGTTGGAGGGTCAGGTCACGGTCGCGCCCTTCAGTGAGCTGCGTGCCGAACTGCTGCCCTCGGTCCTGGTGGGCCGGTTCCGTACCCGGGCCTCGGTCGCCGTCGACAACCTGGGCAACACCGCGCTCACGGCGTCGCTGACGCTGCGCGACGAGACCAACCGCCTCACGTACGAGATGGCGCCCAACTCGGTGCAGGTCGCGCCCGGCCGGGCCGCGTTCGCCAAGCTCGTCATCCGGCCGCAGCAGGTCCGCTGGACCGGCGGCAGCGAACAGCACCGGCTGACCCTGATGGTGCGCCGCTCCGGCGACGACACCGGTCTCGCCGTCAGCGGCACCTTCGACCAGCGCCCGGTGCTGCCGCGCTGGCTGCTCGTCGCCGGCAGCGGGCTCGTGGCGGCCTCGGTCGCGTTCGTCGCGCTGTGGATGGGCTTCCAGCCGAAGGTGAACACGGCGACGGGCGAGATGCAGGCCGGTTCCAGCGCGCAGCCGGTGCCGCAGGGCGCCGAGTCCCCGCTGCCGTCGGCTCCCGCGTCCGTGCCGCCGGTCCAGCCCGGCGCCTCGGTCCCGGCCGGTGCCGGCGCGGGCGGCGGTGGAGGCGGTGGCGGCGGTGACGCGGCGGCCTCGGACCTCGGCGCCGGGCCGCCCGTCGTGCCGCCGCCCCCGAAGGCGGCGCCCAAGGCCGCGCCGAACGCGCCCCAGGGCCCGGTCTGGGACATGGGATACAAGCCGGACGACATCGTCACGTTCGCCCAGTACCGCCTGGCCACCCTCGGCAACGAGTGCACCCTCCGGCCGGGCTGGACC
The DNA here is from genome assembly GCF_025399895.1 of Streptomyces sp. ASQP_92. Lineage (GTDB taxonomy): Bacteria > Actinomycetota > Actinomycetes > Streptomycetales > Streptomycetaceae > Streptomyces. The sequence goes on from NZ_JAODUA010000016.1 coordinate 138,262, forward strand.
GCGGGCATCATCGACAAAGCCACCCAGACCTCGCTGGCCTGCTACCAGCAGCACGTCATGCGCGACCAGAAGAGCAGCCGCCAGCTGACGGCCACCGACAAGAAGCCCGGCACCCTGGGCCGCGCCACCCTCGCCTCGATGTGGGCCCAGGGCATCCAGGCCGAGGACGTGAAGGCCGGTGCGAACAACTTCAAGGTCAGGCAGCTCGCCGCGGCCCTGTGGTGGGCCAACCAGTCCCAGATCTCCGACGCCGACCTCGACCGCGACCGCGGCTACGCCAAGCAGGGCATCGACTACTTCAAGGCCGCCCAGCAGGGCGGCGCACCGATGAAGTCCGACGGCAACCTGGCCAAGGCGATCAAGGACTACCAGTCCTACGTCGGCCTGCCCACGACCGGTGTCGCCGACCAGAAGACCATCAACTGGCTCGTCGGCGGCGATGTGAAGGACCGCGGTGTCCCGGGCCGTTAGCGCGGACGTTAGTGGACGTTAGGCGCTGCTGATCGCGGCCTGAGAGGCTGCTCGCACCACAGACTCCCGGGCGGTTGTTCCCCCGCAACCGTCCGGGTTCAGGCCCCTTCGGCGGCCCCGGTCAGGGGCCGCCGGACCAGCGGGGATGGCCGGTCGGGCAGTGAGCGCTGCCCCCGGAACTGCCCCTTCCGGCCCTGTACTTCACCGCTCGTGGCACTTGACTCGGGGGGTGAGTATGTGGACTGCCCTGGAGCCCCCCGCCACCACCGTCGCCCCTGGTGACAGCGCCGTCGTGCGGCTTCGGGTGCGCAATACCGGGGACACCGTCGAGGAGTACCGGCTCTCGCCGGTCGGTGACACCGCCGGGTGGGCGAGTGTCGAGCCGGCCGTGCTGCGGCTCTACCCCGGGACGGAGGGCACGGCGGAGGTCACCTTCGCGCCGCCCCGGACCCCGGACGCGGTGGCGGGCCCGACTCCCTTCGGTATCCGGGTGGAGCCGCGCGAGCACCCGCACGAGGCGGATGTCGTCGAGGGCCGCCTCACCATCAGCCCGTTCTCCGAGCTCCGCGCCGAACTGGTCCCGCGCACCGTGCGGGGCCGGCGCCGGGCGCGCGTGCGGGTGGCCGTCGACAACCTGGGCAACCAGCCGCTGACCGCCTCCTTCTCCACCCGCGACAATGGCGACTCCGTCACCGTCGAGGCCAACCCCACCGCCATCCAGGTCGACCCCGGCCGGGCCGGCTTCGCCGAGGTGCAGCTCACCGCGGTGAACGTCAGCTGGGTCGGCGGCGTACGCCAACACCCCTTCACCGTCTCGGTGTTGAGGTCCGGCGACGCCACCCCGCAGGAGCTGCGCGGCACCTATGTCCAGCCGTCGGTGCTCCCGCGCTGGGTGTTCACCGTGGGCTCGCTCCTGGTGGCGGCGCTCGTGGCGTTCGCGGTGATCTGGTTCCAGCACGACCTGGGCGTCAAGACCCAGGCCTCCGAGCAACCGCCGGCCAAGGAGGAACCGCTCCCGCAGGGTTCCAAGAGCCCCCTGCCGTCCGCGCCGCCGCCCCCCTCGGACCCGCCGAAGGCCCCGTCCACGGTGCCCTCACCCGCGGCCCCCGCAGCCGAGCAGCCGAAGCCCAAGAACCCCGGTGGCGGCAAGCCGGCCGGCGGCGGTCCGAAGAAGCCCCAGTACGACCCCAACAAGCTGGTGCGCATCCAGTCCGGGCTCGGCCTGTATCTGACGACGGCCACCGACCAGAAGCCCGAGGGCCGCTACGTCTACACCGCGAACGAGATCCGCAACCAGCCCGTCTGGGACCAGTACTGGTACGTCCGGCCGCTGCCGCAGGACGAGTTCGCGTTCAGCTCGTCGTCCGAGGACTGGGCCGTCGCGGACAACACCAGGGAGGGCAACCAGATCCAGATGTGGGGCGCCTCCGGAGGCAAGGCGAGCCTCACCACCGGGCAGATGACCAGCAACCAGAAGTGGTCGATCCAGCCGATCGAGGGGGCGGACGGGTTCGTGCGTCTGGTCAGCAGGGACGGCGGCTGGTGCCTGTCCGACCTCTCGCCCAACGACAAGGTGCTCCAGGTCTCGGAGGTCCGCCCCTGCGGCGCCCTCCCCGCCGACCAGCAGCGCTGGCGCATCGTCCCGTAGGCGCCGGGGCGCAACCCGGACGACTCGCGGCCCCCTCCGACACGGAGGGGGCCGAACGCGTTGAGGAGCCGGAACACGTTGAGGGGCCCGGGTGCCATACGGCACCCGGGCCCCGAAGGAACTGCTACACCATCTGCCGACCTTGTTCCTGCGTCGGCCTACTGTTTTCCGCCGACCCGGCCTGGGAGCTGTCGGGCGTGCGGGGATCGCGGATGCGTGACCGGAGACCACCTCGCTATCGATGTCCTGCGGTACCCGGGCCGACCTACCGCCCGGGCGATCCTGATGGCGCTCAACTCCTCCGTTCTTTCCCTCTGAACTTGCTGAACCGGTACTGCGTACTGCTGGTGTTGCTGGTACTGCGTACTGCGGGTGATGCGTACTGCTTGGTGTTGCTGGTACTGCGAACTGCGGTGTTGCGTACTGCTGATACTGCTTGGTGTTACCGGTACTGCGTACTACTGGTGTTGCGTACTGCTGGTACTGCGTACTTCAGATACTGCGACCTGCTGGTACTGCGAACTACTGATACTGCGTACTGCTGGCACTGCCGGTGGCGGCCCCTGATCACTGCGGGCCACCCGGTCCGGTCGTCAGTCCCGTCGCCGTCCTGCAACCGCTCTGGCTTCGACACTCCACGACCGCACCGCACTGCGTACTGCACCCCGCGAGCGGGGGTCCTGCTGCCCGGCAGTTCGTTTCTGCCGGGCCTTGTTGATCTCGGCTACAAGAGAAACCATAGCCATGCGACAGCGCAATGTCTACTCCGGCCAGGATAGATTTCCGTGCGTCAGGAAGAGAGCTGGTCAGCGGCGCGTTACGGCGCCCAGGCCGTGCCCGCCCCCGGCACCAGTCGGCCGGACTTCACGTACTCGCGGCGCGCCCCGGCGCGTACGTCCGCCGCGGTCACCGCTGAGCCCCGGCCCGCCGCGAGATAGCCCGCCGTCACCGCCGCGGAGCGGATCGCGCCGCCCGCGAGCTCGAACTCCTTCGCGCAGGCGTCCAGCTCCGTGTCCAGGCCCTCCTCCTGCGGCACCCCCGCCAGGCAGCCGCGCCACAGCGTCGCGCGCAGCGCCACGTCCGGGAACGGGAAGTCCACGACGAGGTCGAGACGGCGGGTGAAGGCGTCGTCGATGTTGGCCCGCAGGTTCGTGGTGAGCACCGCGATGCCGTCGAAGGCTTCGAGGCGCTGGAGCAGGTACGCGCTCTCCAGGTTCGCGTACCGGTCGTGCGAGCTCTTGACCTCGGATCGCTTGCCGAACACCGCGTCCGCCTCGTCGAAGAGCAGCACCGAGTCGGTACGGTCGGCCTCGACGAAGATCTTCTCCAGGTTCTTCTCGGTCTCGCCCACGTACTTGTCGACCACCGACGACAGGTCCACGACGTACATGTCCAGGCCGAGCTCGCCCGCGACGACCTCGGCCGCGAGGGTCTTGCCGGTTCCGGAGTCCCCCGCGAACAGGGCGACCACGCCCCGGCCGCGCCCCCCGCCGGTCCGCAGCCGCCACTCGCCGAGGACCCGGTCGCGGTGCCTGGCCCGGCCCGCGAGCTCGTGCAGCATCGCGAGGGGCTCCTCGGGCAGCACCAGGTCCTTGAAGCCGACGGCGGGCCGGACCCGGCGGGCGTGCCGGTCGAGCAGCGGCGCCGACAGGAGCCGGGCGCTCTTCTGCACATGGCCGAGCCCCACCGGAACACCCTCGAACCCGGCGAGCGCGAGTGCCCCGCGTGCGGCCCGCCGCACCTGTCCGGCACCGAGCCGGTAGGGCCCCACGGCCTCCGCCAAGTCGCCCTCGTACGAGGGGAGTTCCTCGGTCCAGGCGGTCAGCGGGTCCGTTTCGACGGCGGTGTCCTCCAGGGCGAGCAGGCCCGCGGCGGGGGCCCAGGTCGGGTCGTACGGGAGCGTCCCGGCGAACACCACGGTCACGTCCGGCACCGCCAGCTCCCGGACCAGCGGTCCGGGCTGCTCGTCGGGCAGCTCGACGACGACCGCGGTACCGGCCCCGCGCAGCCGGGCCTCGCGCAGCAGGGCGCGCGCGGCGGCGGGGTCGGCGCGTTCGGGGCGGTGGCGCAGGACGGCCCGCCCGGCGCCGCGCAGGGCGGCGGTCACCGCGTCCGCGCCGCTGCCCGCCCGGCGCTCGCGCAGATGGACGGCGACCGGGGCCGGGGCCAGGGCGATCCGCGCGGCGAGCCCGGACCCGGGGGCGGCCCCGCCCGGAGCCAGCAACTCGGCGCTGACGTCCTTCAGTTGACCATCCAGGGTGTCGTCGCCCAGGAGGTGGGCGACCACGCGCTCGGGGACCCGCAGCGCCCGCCCCGGCAGCGGCCGCTCCTCGTCCTCCAGGACCAGGAGGCCGCCGCTGATCAGCGGCGCCGCCGGATGCAGCCGGGCGCGTGCGGCGGGGTCGTGCGGTCCGGTCCCGGCGAGTTCCAGGGCCAGCGCGACCGAGGCCCTGCGCCGGCCCACGTCGTCGTTGAGGTAGCCGTACAGCGGCTCGAAGCGCCGGTCCACATCGGGGGCCAGCGCCGCGACCAGGAGCCGCATGTCGATCGCGGTCAGCCCGAAGCCGCCGGCCAGCGCGTCGAGCCGGTCGCCCGGCGCGGGCTCGAACGAGTCGTCCGGGAGCGGGGGTTGGGGCGCAGGGGCCGCGGCGAGGCGGGCCGCGGTCTCGGCCGAGACGTACAGGCCGCGCAACGGGTCCTGGGCGCTGGGGTCGTCGGCGGAGCGGGACGCGACCAGGGACGCGACCGTGGCCCGCAGATGGTCGAGCCGGAGCAGCAGGGCGACAGCGGCCTCGTTCACCGGGAGCCCCCCTCCTGCGGGGTCCGCATCCGGCGCGGCTTCGCGTCGTCGGGCACCCCGTCGCGGCCGCGTACGGTGATGACGCCCTCGGTGACCGGCGGCGCGACCGGGTACACCGGGGTGACCGGGAACGGCGTGGTGATCACCACGTCGAGCGAGGGCTTCAGCTCCCCGCCGAGCGCCGACCAGATGTCGGCGAGCGAGCGCGACTCGGCCGGCGGCACCGCGACGGTGATCGGGAGCGTCACGTTGTAGGCGTCGAGCGCCCGCGGCACATGCTCCTGCGGCAGCATCTCGTGCGGCAGCAGGCACGCCAACACCCCGGAAAGCAGCCGGTGTTCGTCCTCGGGGCGGCTGGTCCACGCGGTCAGCAGATAGGAGAGCCGGAACCAGCGCGGCGGCTGCCGCCTGCGCAGCACCACGCCGTTGGCGTCGCGTTCGGCGTACGAGCCGCGCTCACGGCGGCCCACGTCCTCGCGGATGTCGTAGAGGTAGGCGTTGAGGGTGGGGGTGTTGCGCCGGGCCGCCCAGTCGCGGGTGGGTGCCTCGAAGACGACCTCCCCCGTTCCCTCGGGCAGCGCCCCGCCGCGCAGGATGCGCCGCAGCGCCTCGTCGATTTCGTGGATCATTGAGCCAATTTCCCGAGTTCCCGGACCCGCCGCGCCGGACGGGCGCGACGAGGAGTGAGCGGAGCGGGCCCGCGGCGGCCGGGGTCGCGGCGGCGCGGGCCGTCGCGGCTAGATGTAGCCCTCGCGCAGCGCGTAGGCGACGGCGTGCGCGCGGTTGGTGAGCTGGAGGCGGGTCATGAGCGCGTGCAGGATGTTCTTGACGGTCCGCTCCGAGTAGGCGAGCTTCTCGGAGATCTGCCGGGTGTCGAGCCCCTCGGCGACAAGGCGCAGCACATCGACCTCGCGCGGCGCCATACCGAACAGCGGCGCGGCCGAGGAGGAGCCGGCGGAGGCGGAGGTGGTCTCCGAGCGGCGCAGCCGTCCGACCTGGACGAGCAGTCGGCTGATCAGGTCCGGCGGCAGCTCCCCCTCGCCGCGCGCCGCGCTGTGCACGGCCTTCAACAGGCGCTGTTCGGTGGCCTGGTGGCGCCACAGGATGGCCCGTACCCCGTACTCGACCACCGTCAGCAGATCGGGCTCGCGCAGTTCGCGGGCTATGAGCACCACGCGCTGCTCGCCGCCGCGCACCACGCGGCGCAGTTCCGCGGAGGCCGTGTCGTCGACCTGGTCGACGAGCATGACGGCCACCGCCGGATCGGCCGGGCGGCCGTCCGTCTCACGGCTCTCCCGGGTGTCCCGCAGGACCTCTACCGTCGGCTGGTGCTGGAGGTGGCTGATGACCCCGGCCCGGCTCAGCGGATCGGAGGCGTGAACGGTCACCGTGACACGATTCGCGAGCAATGGCATTCCCTGTCCTTTCCTTCCCCGTGCGTACCGACCCGCACAGCTTGGGCGGCCCCGATCAACAGCGAATCAACAACCGTTGAATGGGCCACGGATCCTGCCAGGGAGGGGAGAAGTCGTCAGGAAAAGTGGTGCGGGGCCCGGGATCCACCGATCCCGGGCCCCGCACCTGGCGCATGGCTCACCGCGCCGCGCCATCCCGCGCACCGCGCGCCGTGTTACGCGGGCTTCTCCTCAAGGCGCGGGAAGAGCACCGCGCCCTTGGTGACCTTCGCGCCCGGCGCCAACGCGCCCCAGTTGCTCGCCTCTTGGACCCTTTGGCCGGCGAGCGCCCCCAGCGATGTCTCCGCGCCGAGCGAGTCCCACAGCTTCTGCGAGGTGTCCGGCATCACCGGGTTGAGCAGCACCGCGACCCCGCGCAGCGCCTCGGCCGCGGTGTACAGGATCGTCGCGAGCCGCGCCCGGCCCTCGGCGGATTCGTCCTTGGCGACCTTCCACGGCTCCTGCTCGGTGAGGTAGCCGTTGACCTGCTTGACGAAGTCGAAGACGGCCAGGATGCCGCCCTGGAAGTCGAGTTCGTCGCCGATGCGCCGGTCGGCCTCGGCCGCGGCCCGAGCCAGGCCCTCCTGGACGGCGCGCTCGGCGGCGCCGTCGGCGACCGAAGCGGGCAGCTCGCCACCGAAGTACTTGCCGACCATGGCGGCCACCCGGGACGCCAAGTTCCCGTAGTCGTTGGCGAGTTCCGAGGTGTAGCGGGCGGTGAAGTCCTCCCAGGAGAACGAGCCGTCCTGGCCGAAGGCGATGGCCCGCAGGAAGTACCAGCGGTAGGCGTCCACGCCGAAGTGCGAGGTCAGGTCCTGGGGCTTGATGCCGGTCAGGTTGGACTTCGACATCTTCTCGCCGCCGACCATCAGCCAGCCGTTGGCCGCCACCTTCCCCGGCACCGGCAGCCCGTTGGCCATCAGCATCGCGGGCCAGATGATCGCGTGGAAGCGCAGGATGTCCTTGCCGACGAGGTGCACGTCGGCCGGGAAGATCTCCTCGAAGCGGGCCTGGTCGGCGCCGTAGCCGACCGCCGTCGCGTAGTTGAGGAGCGCGTCCACCCAGACGTAGATCACGTGCTGGGGGTCCCACGGCACCGGCACGCCCCAGTCGAAGGTCGACCGCGAGATGGACAGGTCCTGAAGGCCCTGGCGCACGAAGTTGAGCACCTCGTTGCGGGCCGACTCGGGCTGGATGAAGCCGGGGTTCGCCTCGTAGAACTCAAGGAGCTTCGGGCCGTACTCGCTCAGTTTGAAGAAGTAGTTCTCCTCCTTGAGAAGTTCCACCGGCTTCTTGTGGATGGCGCACAGCTCGGTGCCGTCCTCCGCCCTGATCAGGTCGCCGGGGAGCTTGTACTCCTCGCAGCCCACGCAGTACGGGCCCTCGTAACCGCCCTTGTAGATCTCGCCCTTGTCGTACAGGTCCTGCACGAACTCCTGCACCCGGTCGGTGTGCCGCTTCTGGGTGGTGCGGATGAAGTCGTCGTTCGCGATGTTCAGGTGTTCCCACAGGGGCTGCCACGCCTCGCCGACGAGCTTGTCGCACCACTCCTGCGGGGTGACGCCGTTCGCCTCGGCCGTCCGCATGATCTTCTGACCGTGCTCGTCGGTACCCGTCAGGTACCACACCTTCTCGCCGCGCTGGCGGTGCCAGCGGGTGAGCACATCACCGGCGACGGTGGTGTAGGCGTGGCCCAGATGCGGGGCGTCGTTGACGTAGTAGATGGGCGTCGAAACGTAGTACGTCGGCGAAGGCATGCGCTGAATGCTATCCGCCGGGGTCACCGCGACCGCCCGGGATGTCCGGATGCCGGACGCGCGACGGCTCGCCGGCGAACGACGGAGCCCGCCCCCGGCAGAACAGAAAAGGGGACGGGCTCCGTGAGGGGAGTGGTGCGGCGCCTCAGGGGCGGTAGGAGCTGAGCAGCCCCTGGTAGACCTCGGCGTCGCTCAGCTCGCGCGGGGCGGGCCCGGCGTGGAAGAAGCCGACGTGGTCGTGGTCGCCCTCGGCGGTGCGCAGGAAGTCGAACGCCTTCGAGTCGTCCTCGCCGAACGCCACGAACTGCCAGTACAGCGGCTTGTCGGCGACGTCCGCGAGCGCCTGGCGGGCGGGCAGCTTGGCGTCCGGGGCGCCGTCCGTCTGGAACACGACGAGCACCGGCCCCTCGTGCCCGGACTTCTCGACGTGCTCGACGACCTCCTCGACGGCCCGGTGGTAGCTGGTCCGGCCGAGCCGCCCGAGCCCGGCGTGCGTCTCGTCGACGAGACCCTCGTACGTGTCGAGGGTGAGGTCCACCGACCCGTCGATGTCGGTCGAGAAGAACACGGTGTGCACGGTGGCGTCCTCGTCGAGGTGCGCCGCGAGCGCGAGCACCTGCTCGGCGAGGCCCTGGGCGCTGCCGTCCTTGTAGTACGGGCGCATCGACCCGGACCGGTCGAGCACGAGGTACACCTTGGCCCGCGCCCCGGCGATCCCCGCCTTCTTGAGCGCGGCACCGGCCGCCTTGTAGGCGCCCGCGAGCCCCGGGGCGCGGGACTTGACCTTGGCGGCGGACAGCGCGGAGGGCGCGGCCTGCGCGGAAGGGGCGGGCTTGGACTCGGCCGCACCTTCGGCCGGGCCGGCCTCGGGCTCGTCCTCGGCCTCGGCTTCCGCGTCGGCGACCTTCGCTTCCGCCTTCGCGTTCGCCTTCGCCTTCGACTTCGCCACCGTCTTCACGGGCTCGGGCTTCACGGGCTCGGGCTCCGGCTCCGGGTCAGCCTGAACGGGCTCCGGCTCCGGCTCGGGTTCCGGTTCGGGCTCCGGCTCCGCGATGGGCGCGATGTCGGCCTCGACCTTCGCGGGCTCGGGCTCGGCCTCGACGACGGGCTCGGCCTCGGCCTTCGCGGGCTCGGGCTCGGCCTCGGCGGCGACAACCTCCGGCTCCTCGGCCGGCGCCTCGACCTGCTTCGGCTCCTCCGCCTGCTTCGGCTCCTCCGCCTTCTCCGGCTCAGCCACCTTCTCCGGCTTCGCCTCGGTACGCGGCTGCGGTACCTCGGCGACGGCCGGCTCAGGAGCCGTGTCGGCCCGGGGGGAGTCCGAGGAAGAAGGTGAGTCCGAGGAAGGAAGGGAGGAGTCCGAGGGAGAGGACGGCTCCGAGGGGCGGGACGTGTCGGCCGGGGCCGGTCCGTCGAACGCGGCGGCCACCAGGGCCTCCGCCGGGGACAGGTCGCGCCGTCCCGGCGCCGGGACGGACGGCGGGGCGGTGGCTCCAGCCGTCGTGGTGGCTGGTGCCTCGACCGCCTCGGGGGCGCGTTCCGACTGGGGCGGTACGGAAGCCGCCGTCTGCTCGGCACGCTCCGTGCGATCGCGTCCGAACACCTTGCGCAGCAAGCTCCGAATGCCCATGGGCGAGGCCTTTCGCATGAGTTGGGTGCGATAAGTACCGCACTGCGCCACGGATCCGGGATGAGACCCCTGGCCAGCGCAGACACGTAAGGTTAGCGACCCGGCGGGGGGTTTCCCGGAAAGGGGCGGGTCAAGTCCGCCGGGGGCTCCGGTCGCCGGCCCGGCCGCGCCAGCGCAGGATCTGCTGGGCGGGGTCTCCGGTGTACACCCAGGGTACGGTCGCGACGCGCTCCCCGAGCAGCCCGACCAGCGCCTCCGCCTCGGGCGCCAGTCCCGCACAACTGGCCGCGTGCGCAAGGTAGTTGAGCTCGGCCGCCTCTTCCGCGCGGATCGGGCCGGGGGGTCGTCCGCCGAGCCAGCGGTCGTAGGTGCGGTGCAGCTCGGTCACGGCGAGTTCATGGGTCCAGTGCTGTCCGAAGCCCCGCACTGGCCGCCCCTTCGCCGCGTCGGACACGTACCGGTACTCCTCTACCCGGGCGATCTGCACCAGTACGGGCAGCGGGGAGCCGGCCGGGGCCGCGCCCGCCGCGTCCCGCGCGAAGTCGTACATCGAGCCGTGTGTGCCGTGCCAGCGCGCCGAGAAGTAGCGCAGCATCTGGACGTGCCCTTCGAGGTGGTACGGGTCGCGGCGGCGCAGCTCGTCCCACCAGGAGCGCAGTTCGCGCCGGGTCACGCCGCCTTCGTACAGCCGGACCACGGTGAGCAGCGAGGCCCACGGTGTGGGGTCGGCGGGGCGGGCTCGGGCGGCGCGGAGGCAGGTCAGGACGGCGGCGTCGACGCGGTCGCGGGCGGTTCCGGCGCCGCGTCCGGCCGCGATGGCGCCGTTGAAGACGCGGGTGACCTCGGTCGCGGCCCGCAGGACCGCCGCGTCCGGGCTGTCCGGTTCGGCGGCCCGCCAGGCCTCGACGATGGACGAGCCGGCGGCGGCCCCGGCCAGGGCCCGTACGCGGTGGGAGCGCAGCGGCCAGTTGTCGCCGGTGGCCCGCAGCAGGTCGCGGACGCCCTGCCAGCGGCCGATGGCGATGTCGTGCCGGGCCACGGTGAGCGCGCGGTCGCCGAGGTCGGGGTCGAAGCGCGGGGCCGCCCTGCGGTCGGAGCGGCGGCGCAGTGCTGCCATGCGCGGACCGCCTCTCAGAAGTCGGTGGGGTGGCCGGCGTTGAGATAACTGGGAGCGCGGGTCGGGGTGTTGGGGCGTCCGGCTCCGGCGTCGAAGGAGCGGGTGGCGTCCAGGCGGGCGGGGCGGTAGTAGGCGCTGCCCCGGCGCCAGTACCAGAGCATGGGGACGAGCCCGGCGAGCAGACTGCCGATGCCGATGGTGAGGGCGGCGGCGCCGAGCCGGGTGAGTGAGGCGCCGAAGACGCAGAACATGAACAGCGCGCCGAGCAGCGGCCAGACCCCGCCGAGCAGGAAGGATCCGACGGACTCGGTGAGCGTCCTGCGGTAGGCGACGACGGCGGCGAGGCCGGCCAGTCCGTAGTACAGGGTGGTCTGGAGGCCGATGGCGGCGAGCGCGTCGGACATGATGTCCCGCACCGAGCCGAGCGCGTTGGAGGCGACGAACAGCAGCAGCGCCACCGCCCCGACGGCGACGATCGCCACCCACGGCGTGTTCCACCGTCGGTGTACGGTGCCGAGCGCGCCCGGCATCGTACGGTCGCGGCCCATCGCGAACAGGGAGCGGGTGACCTGGATGAGCGTGGTCTCCAGGGTGGCGACGGTGGACAGGACCACGGCGAGCACCATGAGCTTGCCGCCGACGCCCGGCCAGATCCGGGCGCCGAGCAGGGCCAGCACATGGGACTGGCCGGTTTCGATCTCGTCGCTGGTGAGCAGGGCGTTCATGGCGATGGTGAAGGCGAGGAACAGGGCGAAGACGACGCCGACGCCGACCAGCGCGGCCAGCCCGGCGGTGCGCCGGCTGTGGCGGGTCTCCTCGCTGAGGTTGCTGGTGACGTCCCAGCCCCAGTAGTAGAACGCGGCGATCAGGGTGCCCACGGCGAACCCGGAGACCCCGTCGAAGTGTCCGAAGCCGAGCCATCCCCAGGCGAAGGGGACGACTCCGTCACCCGCGGCGATATGGACGAGGGCGGCGACGGAGAATCCGCCCAGAATCGCCAACTCCACACCTGACACCACGAGTTGGGCCCGCGCCGAGAGCCGAGCGCCGCCGAGCACCACGGCCAGCATCAAGAGGAACCAGCCGGCGCCGGTGGCGGTGGCGAGGGCGGTGTTCTGGGCGAGCGCGGGGTCGAACAGGCCCAGGGTCAGCTCCCCGGCGGGCAGCGATCCGGCCACCATGAACAAGGTGGCGGCGACGACGAGCGCCCAGCCGCTGAGGAACCCCAGAAAGGGGTGCAGGGTGCGCCCCACCCAGGAGTAGGCGGCCCCCGCGTTGACGTCGATCCGCCCGAGCCGCCCGAAGGCGAGCACGATGCCGAGCATGGGTATCGCGCAGTAGAGCAGTGCCGCCGGGCTGGCGAGCCCGGCCGCCCCCACCAGCACGGAGGAGGTGGCGGCCAGCGAATAGGCGGGGGCGCTGCCCGCGATCGCCATGACAACGGTGTCGAACGTGGACAGCGCGTCGGACTGAAGCCCTCGGCCCCCGGTGGTGGTACGCATGGCCCGAACATCCTTTGACGGCGCGACATATGGCGGTATGTCAGAAACTCCGGGCTTTCTGTACTCCAACAACCCGAAGTGGACCGCATCGTAGTCGCCGATTCGCGGATCCAGACCGCCGGAGAGCGTAATTCCGTTTCCAGTTTTCGGATGCTCCGGGTGGCGGAGATACGCACCGGGCCCGTCGCCCGGTGCTAGCGGCGGCTCCGCTCCTCCAGCCAGTTCCGGTACGCGGGCGAGTGGGAGGCGGCCTCCCAGTACGACGCCGCCAAGTCGGCGCCTGCCCCGGCCAGTTCGCCCCGGTATTCACCGCTGCGTACCGCGAGGAAGAGGCGCACCCCCAGCGGGTCGCCGCGCAGCGGCCGGACGGCCATGTCGGGGCGGGGCCGTGAGGTGGGCTGGCACATGGTGACGACCTCGCCGGTGGCGACCAGGCCGGCCGCCGTCAGATAGTCCCCGTGCAGGACACGGGGGTTGAGGCCCGCCGCGTTGAGGACGCGGCGCAGACCCTCCCACTCGCCGTCCACGCTGGGGTCGACCATCCACTGGTCGGCGGCCAGGTCGCCCAGGTCCACGACCGCGCGGTGGGCCGCGGGATGCTCGACGGCCAGGCACACGAACTGCGGCTCGCGCTCCACGAGCGTCCGGATGTCGAGGCCGGGCGGCACCCGCAGCGGACAGCCCTCCACCTCGTGCACGAAGGCCATGTCGAGCTCACCCGCCGCGACCCGACGCAGCAGTGCGGTGGCCGAAACCGCCACCTGGAGTTCCGTCTCGGTGCCGGGCAGGCGCTCGCGCAGCCGGCGCAGCCAGCCGGGGATGGCGCGGCTCGCGGTGGAGCCGATGCGCAGCCGCTCGCCCCCGGTGGTGCGGGCGGCCGCGGCCCGGGTCTCGGTGACCAGCGCGTTCAGCGAGGCGAGCAGCGGGCGGGCCCGGCCGACCACGCCCTGGCCCAGTGCCGTGGGCACACAGCCGGTCCGCTCGCGCGTGAAGAGACGACCGCCCAAGGTGTTCTCGATGCGCCGCAGTTGGTTGGTCAGGGCGGGCTGGCTGGTGCCGAGGGCGCGCGCGGCGCCGTGCAGACTGCCGGCGTCGGCGATGGCGCACAGCACCTTCAGGTGTCTCACCTCCAGGTCCATGCGGCAGACGTTAGGGCGCGCCGGGGCATCGCACCAGATGGCCAAAACCACTCCGATACACGGGAGTTATCGCAGATCGGCATCATTCCCGTGCGCCGCTTCGGCCCCCACAATCACCGGGACGACATCGCCGAACGTCGTCACGCAGCGAACACCCCCACCCGTGCCCGGCCCACCCAGCCGGACGCGGAACCCCCCAACGATAGGTAACCCCCCATGAGACACCCTCGTACCTTCGCCGTGTCCGCAGCCCTGGGCCTGGCCCTCGCCGGCTTCGGCGCGATCCCCGCCACCGCCGCCACCCCGGCCGCCGACGCGCCCACCGCCGCCTCCACCGCGCACTACACCGCCGCCGGGAAGCACACCGCCGCCAATGACCGGGCGTTCTACGACGCCGTCATGAAGTCGGTCGCCAAGAAGCGTGCCGCCAATCCGCTGGCGGCCTCCGTCACCGTGTACTACAGCGCCTCCAACGCGCCCAGCTTCCGCTCCCAGATATCGCAGTCCGCGCAGATCTGGAACTCCTCGGTGCAGAACGTCCGGCTCGCCGAGAGCAGCTCCGGCGCGGACTTCCAGTACTACGAGGGCAACGACCCGCAGAACGGTTCGTACGCCTCGACCGACGGGCACGGCAACGGCTACATCTTCCTCGACTACAGCCAGAACCAGCAGTACTACTCGGTGCGGGTCGTCGCGCACGAGACCGGGCACGTGCTCGGGCTTCCCGACCACTACTCGGGGCCGTGCAGTGAGCTGATGTCGGGCGGTGGGCCGGGTACGTCGTGCCGCAACGCGTACCCGAACAGCACGGAGAAGTCCCGCGTGAACAGCCTGTGGCGCAACGGGCTCGCGTCCGCGTTCAAGCCGGGGGCGTAGCCCTCTGGCAGCATGGGGGGATGCCCAGCGTCTCTCCTCGTCGTTCTTGCCCGTCCTGCGGCCGTGAGGTGGCCGTGGTGGCGGGCAAGTTCGTGCGCCACGATCCCCGTACGTGGGAGGGGGGCGAGCTGGTGCTCTGCCCCGGCTCCAAACGCCGCGCCCCCTTGAACGCGGCCCAGCCCACCCTGGCGGCCTTCCCCCACCCCCCGTCACCGGGCCAACTCCCTCTGTTCTAGCCCCTCCTGGGGCTCCGCCCCAGACCCCGGGCACCTTTGCCCACCCACCCGCCCGTGCAGCGGGTTGATCGGTTCCGGCCCTCCTGGGGCTCCGCCCCAGACCCCGCATCGCGCCTGAACGGCGCTCGTCCTCAATCGCCGGACGGGCTGGGTATGCCCGTGCTGCCCGGCACCAAGTAGTTAAGGGGCGCGGGGAACTGCGCGAGTAGCGACCACGACCCGCTGCCGAAAGCGGGGTTCCTGGGGCTCCGCCCCAGACCCCGTATCGCGCCTGAACGGCGCTCGTCCTCAATCGCCGGACGGGCTGGGTATGCCCATGCTGGCCGGCGCCGAGTAGTTAAGGGGCGCGGGGAACTGCGCGAGAAGCGACCACGGTCCGCAGACGACCGAGGGTTTTTGGGGGCGCGGGGAACTGCGCGACCAGCCCCACACGGTCCGAGGCCGAGAGCGGGTTTCAGGGGCGCGGGGAACTGCGCACAACGCGGGCACGGTCCGCAGGAGCGGGAGGGGGGAGGGGGCTCACCGGCGGGGGGACGCGATGGCTCGGGCGGCCAGGACTTCCTGGCGGAGGGGGGCGAGGACACCCTCCGCGTCGCCTTCGAGCCGCACCCGAACCGCCACCAGATTCTCGCTCTCCCGCAACCCCCGAGCCAACCCGCGGAGCTGCTCCGCGACATCCCGCGCCTCCCGCGCCGCAGGCCAGGCCGCCCCGTGGTTGACGCGGACCCGCGCAGCCGTCGTCGCGTCCACGATGCGTTCGACGGCGACGACCAGCGGCCACCACGCGGCGGCCCGGGGCCCGGTGGGGGGCGGTTCCGTCAGGGCCCGCTGGAATTCGCTGCGTACGGTCGACAGGTCCCGGTACAACCGGCGCCGCCGGCGGACCCGTTCGGCGCGGTCGTCCTCGGAGCCGAACGCGTACTCCACGTACTCCGCCGTCGCCGCCACCGTGTCCGCGAGCCGGGCGCCGATGCGGGTGTGCCAGCTCTCGGGCCACAGCAGATAGCCCGCGACGAGTGCGATCGCGCAGCCGATGAGGCTGTCCCACAGGCGCGGCATGACCAGCTCGAAGCCCTGGTGGTTGAGGACGTCGGAGAGGAGCAGGATCACCGGGGTGATGGCCGCGGTCTGGAAGGCGTACCCCTTCGCGGAGAAGGCGGGGATGAGCGCCGCGAGCAGCAGCAGCACCGGCACGTCCCACCAGCCGCGCGGCACCTCGGCGAGGACGGCGGCCGCGATGAGGAGGCCGCCCGCGGTGCCGACGGCCCGCGTCAAAGCGCGGGCGAAGACCGAGCCGAAGTCGGGCTTGAGGACGAAGACGATGGTCAGCGCGACCCAGTACGAGCGTTCCACCGGGACGACGGACACCAGCACCTGGGCGAGCCCGATGCACAGCGCGAGGCGCAGTCCGTAGCGCCAGGAGGCGCCGGAGAGAAGGACGTTGCGGGTCGCGCGGCGCAGCCGGATGCGCAGCGCGGCGGGCCGGCCGAGGCGGTCGTCGATGTTGGTCTGGTCGGGGTCGGGGTGGTGCACGACGGTGAAGGCGTGCCGCAGTGCGATGTCCAGGGCGCGTTCGGCCGGGGTGACGGGCGCGGGCAGCTCGGGGTCGGCGGTGGCGGTGCTGCCGGTGTCGACCGCGTCCGCCAACTGCCGTACGGCGGCCGGGATCGCGGGGTCCACGCCCCAGCCGCGCAGATGCACCGCGGGGGCCGCCTCCACGAGGGGGATCAGCGCGTTGAGCTGGGCGAGCAGGCGTACGAGCTCGCCGCTTCTGCCGTGTTCGCGGGCGCGGCGGCCCAGGATCAGGTCGTAGGTGGTGTTGAGGGAGTGCGTGAGGGCCTGGCGTCGGGTGTCGTATGCCTCGGTCGCGGCGGCCTCGATGGCGTCGGCGGCCGCGCGGTAGGTTCCGGCGACGGCGGCCCGTTCGGGTTCGGTGCGCCGCAGGGGCCAGCCGAGCAGGCTCAGGAGCAGCACGAACAGGCCGCCGAGCGCGAGCAGCAGCGGGGCCTTCCACCAGGGCCCCGGCATGGGCAGGCCGGCGCCGACGACGGCGTTCAGGAGCAGCAGCAGCCCCGCCACCGAGGCGACCGCGCCGATCGAGGAGATCATCCCGGAGACCAGCGCGACCAGGGTGAGGGCGGCCACCGCGAGCCAGCCGTGTCCGAAGACGAGGCTGCCGACGGTCACGCCGAGCGCGCCGAACAGCTGCGGCACGGCGATGTTGTAGATCCGCATGCGGTACGCGTCGGCGGTGTCGCCGATGACCCCGCTGAGCGCGCCCATGGAGGCGAGCGCGCCGTACGCGCTCTGCCCGGTCGCCAGGCCCACGGCCAGCGGTGCGGCAAGGGCGATCGCCGCGCGGGCGACGGCCGGCCAGGGGATCGGCGCGGGCGCGGGCCGCAGCCCTCCGATGAGCCACTCCGGCGGCGCGAGCCGCCCCTGCCGCGTGCCGCCCTCAGCCCGCTTCTGATCAGCCATGAGCACACAACACCGTAAAAAGATCACTCGACGCAAACGGGACGATCAACAGAATCGTAAATGTTGTCCACAGCCTGTGGATAATTGTGGAGAATTCTTTCGGTTCTGATCGGGACGGGCGGCCGACCGCTCACGTCCGGCAGGGTGGCCGGCGGTGTCCGCGTCAGCCGCCGTACAGGCCGAGCCGTACGAGCAGCGCGCGGTGGTCGGTGCCGCGCAGGGTGAGGAAGCGCGCGGAGCCCACCTTGAAGTCGTCGCTCACCAGGACGTGGTCGATCTGGGTGCGCAGCGGGGTGGTGCGGTCGGCGGGCCACGACCAGGTGCGCGCCTGGCCGGTGAGCCGGGCGCTGTCGTGCAGGGCGCCCGTGTCGAGCAGCGAGCGGAACAGGGCGTGGTCCTGGCCCGCGTTGAAGTCCCCGGCCACGATGACCGGCCCGCCGCGCGCCGAACGCGCGAACTCCCTCAGCCTGCCCGTCTCTTGACGCCATTTCGCCTCATCGCGGGGGAGCGGTGGCGAGGGGTGCGCGAGCTGGATCCGTACGTCCCGCCCGCCGATGGTGACCACCGCGCCCGGCATGGCCATCACCGACGCGATGCGCTCGGCCGGCTCGAGCGGGAACCGGCTCAGGATCGCCGAGCCCGCCGAGCCGTCCTCCCGGACGACATCGCGGAACGGATAGACGGACGCGGGCAGCTCGGCGGCCAGCGCGTCGGCGCAGCGGAACGAGCACTCCTGGACGAACACCAGGTCCGGCTTCTCGCGCCGGACGGTGGCGATCAGATCGTCCGTCGCCCACCCGAACTCCGTGTTGGCGGTGAGGACTTGGAACTCCGCGAGGATCGCGCCGCTGGGCCGCGTCGTGGCGTCCCCGTAGGGCTGCGTGTACCAGCCGGTGACCGCGAGCACCGCGATGCCCCACACCACGCCGGTACGCCACCGGCCGAACGCCGCGAGCGCGAGCCCCGCGCCGCCCGGCACGAGCAGCCAGGGCAGGAAGGCGAGGGCCTGCGGCACGGGCGTGACCCCGTCCGAGTCGGCGGCCCGGCACCCCACCACCGCGCTGACCCCGGCCAGCAGGAGCGCCCCGGCCAGCGAGGACACCACCCGCCAGGGGTGCCGGCGCCGTGCGGGTGCCACCACCCGGTCCGGCATGGTCGTGGTGCTCATGGTGTCCAAGGCGGCCGCCTCCCGCTATCCGGTCACAGCGCTCGCATCCTCCCTCAAGGAGGGCCGCCCATCGGGCACGGTCGCTCAACCGTGTGCGCGCGCCGCGCCGCGACCGCCCGCCAACCCTCCACCGGCCCCCGCCCGTTCACGCCCTCCGGCGCGCCGCCACCCGGCCGGCCGGCCACGCCCCCAGGGCGAGCGCGAGGCCGAGGGCGAGGACGGCCCACGACGCCGTGCTGAGGACATCGGTGAGCGTGTCGTAGACCGTCCCCGCCGCCGAGGGGTCGGAGTCCGGGGGAAGTCCGTCGAGCGTGCGGGACCGGCCGACGGCGACCAGCACCCGCACGGCCGCCGCGCCGACCGCGAGCCCGATCCCCACCGCGACGAGGGCGCGACGGCGGCGTACCGCGACGAGCGGGACCAGGGCGGCCGCCACAACGATCGGAGCCGTCGACCAGAAGCTGGGCACCCGTCCACGACATCCCGGGTTGCCCATCGGCGCGCGCGGGTGTGGGCTGGATGGGGGACGCGCCCGTGCCCCGGGCAAGCGGAAGGAGTGCCGCCATGGCCACACACGCTTCGGTACCCGTCACGAGCCGCCGGGCGGCTCCACACCGTCTGAGCAGGGCCGTCCTCGCGACCCCCGTGGTCCTGGGCGTGGTGTACGGCCTCTACGCCGCTCAGATCCAGCGCGGCGGCGGCGTGCTCACGGGCGGCCAGATCGTCCTCGGCGTCGTGTCGGGCGTGGCCGTGATGGTCCTGGGCCTCTGTCTCCTGCGCTTCCAGTCCGCGCTGCCCCGCGAGCTCCGCGCGGCCGCGTACGGCACGCTCTTCGGCGGCGCGATGGGTTTCCTGTACAGCCTGGCCGACCACAGTGTGCTGCGGTCGTCGGGGATCGGGGCGGTGTTCGGCGGCGGGATGTTCCTGGTGGCGTTCTACGTGTTCTACACGCACGAGGACTGACGGCGGCGGCTCGGCCCGCGCGTCCTCGAAACCCTGGGCCCCGGCCGCCTCCCCGGGCTACAGTGAACCCATGTCGTCCGCATCGCAGCACCGCACTCCGCTCTGCTGGTGGCGCTCCTCCTAGGAGCGGCCACGACATCCACGCGCGACATCGCCGACGGGCCGTTCGAACCATGGACGGCCCTTTTTGTTTGCCCCTCGCCCTCGCCGGGTCCCGCAGGGGGCGCGCCGTCCAGGCCCGTTCCACCCCTGCCCCCGCCACGGCCCACGAGGAGCCCACGATGACCACCCTGACCACGCCCGCCGCCACCACGCCCACCATGCCCACCGGCCCGGAGGCACGGGTCACCGACCGCGTCCTGACCGGCGACCGCCCCACGGGCCCCCTGCACCTGGGCCACTACTTCGGCACGCTCCGCAACCGGGTCCGGCTCCAGAACGAGGGCGTGGACCTCTTCCTGGTGATCCCGGACTACCAGGTGCTGACCGACCGGGACGTGGCGGATCGCCTGGCGGACCATGTGGAGGGCCTGGTCCTGGACTACCTGGGCGCGGGCGTCGACCCGTCCCGCGCGACGGTGTTCACGCACAGCGCCGTCCCGGCCCTCAACCAGCTTCTCCTGCCGTTCCTGAGTCTGGTGTCGGTCGCGGAGCTCGGCCGCAACCCCACGGTGAAGGACGAGATCGCGCACTCGCGCCAGTCCGCCGTCTCCGGTCTGATGTACACCTACCCCGCCCACCAGGCCGCCGACATCCTGTTCTGCAAGGCGACCCTTGTGCCGGTCGGCAAGGACCAGGAGCCGCACCTGGAGCTGACCCGCACGATCGCGCGCCGTTTCAACGAGCGCTACGGCCCGGTCTTCCCCGAGCCGCGCACCCTGCTCTCCGAGGCCCCGCTGCTGCTCGGCACCGACGGCACCAAGATGAGCAAGAGCCGCAACAACTCCCTTGCCCTGAAAGCGAGTTCGGACGACACGGCACGACTGATCCGGGGCGCGAAGACGGATGCGGCCCGGCTGATCTCCTACGACCCCGAGCACCGCCCCGAGGTGAGCAACCTCGTCCTGCTCACCGCCCTGTGCGAGGGCAGGGACCCGCACGAGGTGGCCGCCGAGATCGGCGACGGCGGCGCGTCCGCGCTGAAGGCCGCCGCCACCGAGGCCGTCAACACCTACTTCGCCCCGCTGCGTGCGAGGCGCGCCGAATACGCCCAGGACATGGGCTATGTAAGGGAGTTGCTCCGCGCGGGCAACGCGAAGGCCAACGAGGTCGCCGAGACGACGCTGGCCGAGGTGAGGGAGGCGATGGGCATGTTCCGCTAGGCCCGCCCACTGCCCTGCCCCACTGCCCTGCCCCCTCGCCCCACCCCCTCACCCCGCCCCGTCCGCCGTCGCGCCTTCCTAGACTGGGCCGTTCCCGGACCGGGTGCGACGGACCCGGTCCCGACGGACGGGGCGGCGATGGCTGGGCAGGGCGGGCGGGGTGTGCGGGACGGGTGGGGGTGGTGGCTGGTGGTGCCGGTCGCCGCGGTGATGGTGTCCGGATGTACGGGCGGGTCGGGGGCGGCGCCGGGGAGCGCGGCCGGGAAGCCGTCGGCCTCCGCGTCCGCCGGGGGCTCGCCCAGCCCCTCGGCGTCGGCGTCGAGCGGCGCCTACGATCCCGCCGCCTACGCGCCCCAGGTGCGGACGTACGCCAAGAAGGCGGGCATCAGCCCTCAACTGCTCATGGCCGTGCTCTACAACGAGGACTACAAGCCGCACGACCCCGCCTTCGAGCGGAGCTGGCAGAAGTACAAGCCGGACGCGGCGTTCGGCATCGCCAATATGCACCGGGCCGCCTTCGACCAGACCAAGCGAGGCCGCCCCTTCGCCTCGCGCACGTGGGAGGAGCTGCCCGACGACCGCGCGCTCGCCGTGGAGGCGGCGGCCTGGTATCTGCACGACATGTCCGCGCAGCTCCCCGCGCACTGGGCCGGCGGCTACTCCCGTGACGAGCTCATGGCGCTCGGTTACAACGCGGGTGGCGGCAACATGGCGGCTTTCGCGCGCGGCGCGAAGCCCGGCAGTCAGGCCTCGGACTATCTGACCCGGCTGCGGGACAACTGGAAGAAGGCCGGGGCCGCCGTCGCGGGATGACCCCAGGAGGCCCATCCCTCACTCGCGTGGCGGAACCGCTGTGCCTCACTTAGCGTGAGGAAGGGGCGATCACCAACGGGAGATCACCGAGGGAGACCGGCACATGGGCCGTCACACCAAGGACTCTGTCGAGGTCGGACGCGCCGAGCGGACAGCCGCCGCGTCCGACGCGCTTTCCGTCGAGGGGCACTCCCCACCTTCGGGCGCGCACCCGGCCGCCCCGCCACCCCCTGCCGCGTACACCGGCGAGGGCGGGCCGCCGCCCCAGGCGCCGCACACCGGGGCCCGGCACGAGCACCGCTGGCTGGTGCTCGGGGTGATCGCGCTGGCCCAGCTCATGGTCGTCCTGGACGCGACCATCGTGAACATCGCGCTGCCCTCCGCCCAGCAGGATCTCGGGTTCTCCGACGGCAACCGCCAGTGGATCGTCACCGCGTACGCGCTCGCCTTCGGCTCGCTGCTGCTGCTCGGCGGCCGGATCGCCGACCTCGTCGGACGCAAAGTCGTCTTCCTCATCGGCCTCGTCGGCTTCGCCGTCGCCTCCGCGATCGGCGGCGCCGCCCCCAACTTCGAGGTGCTCGTCACCGCCCGCGCCCTCCAGGGCGTCTTCGGCGCGCTGCTCGCCCCGGCCGCGCTCTCGCTCCTGACGACGACCTTCACCGACCCCAAGGAACGCGCCAAGGCGTTCGGCATCTACGGTGCGGTCGCCGGTACGGGCGGCGCGGTGGGACTGCTGCTCGGCGGCATCCTCACCGAGTATCTGGACTGGCGCTGGTGCCTGTACGTCAACCTCCTCTTCGCCGCGCTCGCCTTCCTCGGCGCGCTGCGCCTGCTGCACCCCGGAGCCCCCAGCGACCGGCCCAAGCTCGACATCCCCGGCACGGTCCTGGTGTCCGCCGGACTGTTCTGCATCGTGTACGGGTTCTCCAACGCCGAGACCCACGCCTGGAGTTCGGCCCAGACCTGGGGATTCCTGGCGGTCGGCGGCGTCCTGCTGATCGCGTTCGCCTGGTGGCAGACGCGGGCCAAGCACCCGCTGCTGCCGCTGCGCGTCGTCCTGGACCGGGACCGGGGCGCGTCCTACCTCGCCATGTTCATCTCCGGCGCGGGCATGTTCGGCGTGTTCCTGTTCCTGACCTACTACCTCCAGCAGATCCTGCGCTACTCCCCGGTCAGCACCGGCCTCGCCTTCCTGCCCATGGTGTTCGCGATGATCGTGAGTTCCGTGGTCGCGCAGAACAAGCTGGTCCCCCGGTTCGGCGCGAAGCCGATCGTGCCGCTCGGCATGGGACTCGGCGCGGCCGGGCTCGCCTGGATGACCGCCCTCGACGCGACCAGCAGCTACGCCGCCCATGTGCTGCCCCCGCTGCTCGTGATGGGCGTCGGCATGGGCCTGATCTTCGCCCCCGCGATGAGCATGGCCACGGCGGGCGTCGCCGCGCACGACGCGGGTGTCGCCTCCGCGATGGTCAACACCAGCCAGCAGGTGGGCGGTTCGATCGGTACGGCCCTGCTCAACACGCTCGCCACCAGCGCCGCCACCAGCTATCTGGTGGGCCGCCAACCCACCCCCGGCGCCAGGGTCCAGGCCCAGCTCCAGAGTTACTCCACCGCGTACTGGTGGTCGGCCGCCTTCTTCGCGCTCGGCCTGGTCGTGTCGGTGATCCTGTACCGCAAGGGCCCGCCGAGGCAGGCGGTCGGCCCCACGGAGGGCCCCGTCCACATGTGAACCCGGCACCGGCGCACGGCGAGCGACGGCAGGGTGGCGATGACATTTGTCCTGCGGCAGTCAGGACGCTTCACTCTGCCGCCGCCCCCGCCCCTCACGGGAGGATCAGTGATGTCGGCAAGGGCCGGCGGGTCACTGGGAACAAGGTGAGGGGAACGCCATGAGCGCCACGGTCGCGATGGAGATGCCGGTTCAGGTTCTTGAGGGTTCGGACAAGACCACCAACACCCCGGCCGAGGCGCCCCTGTTGGGCCTGCCCAACTGGTACTTCCCGCTCGTCGGCCTCTTCTCCGGCCTCTTCGACATCGCCCGCGCCTACCCGGTCCTGTACGCGCTGATCCCGGTCGTCGCCATCGTCCAGATCGTGCTCGCCTTCACCATCCTGCGGCCCCGCATCCGCGCGATGAAGGCCCTGTGGAAGAACAAGCGCACCCGCTTCCTGGCCATCGGCCTCGTCGCCGTCCGCTTCGTCGTCCGCTACGGCCTCGGCATCGCCGGCCTCGCCCTGGGAGCGGCCACCGGGCAGATCACCCTCGGCATCGTCATGGCCGTCATCGGTACCGCGATGGCCTGGGGCGACCAGTGGCTCATCCTGCGCACCCTCCGCCACGCCCAGGCCACGACCGTCTGACCCCGCCGAACTACTCCTTCGGCGCCAGGATGCCCCGGTTCTCCAGGAACATCAGGACGTGCCCGCACTCCCGGCAGGCCAGGGCCAGCACATAGCTCTTGCTCGCGAACATCTTGTCCGGGCGGTAGAACTTCACCGTGAAGTGAGCAGTCGGGGCATTGGTCGTGTGCAACTCGACGGACTCAAGTGCCCCTTCACACAAGGGACATGACTCCGGAACCACCGGTGGAAGCTGCGGGATCGCCATGGCCGGATCCTACGTACGGACCCTTCAGGCCCCCTTGACCGCCCCCACGAACCGCGACCACGCGGCGGCGTCCACGAGCAGTACGGGCCCGCTCGGGACCTTGCTGTCCCTCACGGGGACGACGTCCCCGAACCCGTCCGCGACCTCGATGCAGTTCCCTCCGTCAGCGTTGCTGTACGAAGACCGGCGCCATGCCCCTTCGGCCACCTCGACGCAGCTCCCGCCCTCCGCGTTGCTGTAGGACGACTTCCGCCAGCGGGCGGTGGTCAGAGGGGGCGTTATGTTCATGCTGCGTAGTCCTCCAGTGCCGCCTGGATCATTTGGAGGGATGCCTTCGGCGGCAGAGCGGCGGCCCTTCCCAGATCGTAGGTCTTCACATAGCTGGCTACCAGGGCGGGACTGTCCAACAACTGCCCGGAGTAAGCGGATTCGGTGTAGACCACCGGGGGTGCGTCGGTGAAGTCCATGACCCGGAACGGGCCATCCATGAGCGGATGCGGCCCTTCCGCCGTCGGGATGACCTGCACCAGTACGCGATGCTGCTCGATCAGCTCGATGAAGTGGGCGAGTTGGGTTCGCATCACCTCTGCTCCGCCAACCGCGGTGGTCAGCACGAGTTCGTGCACGATGAACCACACCTCCGGCAGCTCAGGCCCGTCCAGCAACTGGGCCCGCTCCCGACGCGTAGCGACGCTCTTCTCTATGAACTCCTCGCCCGCGAACGGCCGGGACGCCCGGATCAGGGCCCGCGTGTACTCAGGCGTCTGAAGCAACCCCGGCACGATCATCGGCGCGTACTCGCAGATCGCGGAGGCCATCGCCTCAAGCTCGGCCGCGAGGCGGAAGTACTCCGCGTGCTGGGAGGCCTGCTCCATCGCCTCGCACATCCGGGTGAGGATGCCGTCGGTCTTGAGCACCGCGTCGAGCAGCTTGGCCATTTCCTTCGGCGGGCGCCGCGTCGCGCTCTCCATCTGGCCGATGTACGCGCCGGAGCAGAAGACGAGGGCGCCCAGCTCGTCCTGGGAGAGCCCGGCGGCCTCACGGTGGCGTCGTAGCTCCGTGCCGTAGAACGCGCGGGGTGAGTCCCACGGGTTGAGGTCCTTGGGTCGCGTCATGAGCAACTCCCCTGTGCGCCAACGTCGTTGTCGGAACGGGACGTACCGGGACCGAGCGTAGCTGCACAGGGTGACGCGAGACGCACGGAATGTGAAAACGGCGGGCCTGCTGGCGATCCGGTGCGGCAAACCGTCACGTATGCGGCATTACGGCTACTTTCCTGGGTCATGGGAGTTTCGAGTTCCGTGAAGCGGATGCTGGTCGGGCGGCCGCTGGACACCAGTCGGCTGGGGGAGACGCTGCTGCCCAAGCGGCTCGCGCTGCCGATCTTCTGTAGCGACCCGCTGTCCTCGGTCGCGTACGCCACGGAGGAGATCCTGCTGATCCTGGCGCTTGGCGGGGCCGGCCTGCTGCATCTGGCCTGGTACGCGGCGGCGGCCATCGTCTTCCTGCTGGTGGTGGTGATCGCGTCCTACCGGCAGACCTGTCACGCCTACCCGGGGGGTGGCGGCGCCTATGTGGTCAGCGCCGAGAACCTGGGGCCGACCGCCGCGCTCACCGCGGCGAGCGCGCTGCTCGTGGACTACGTCCTGACCGTCGCGGTGTCGGTGGTGTCCGGTGTCGCGGCCATCACCTCCGCGGTGCCGTCCCTCGCACCCCACCAAGTCGCCCTGTCCGTGGGGTTCGTGGTGCTGCTGACCGTGATGAACCTGCGGGGGGTGCGCGAGTCCGGGCGGATCTTCGCCATTCCCACGTACGGGTTCGTGTGTGTCATCTATCTGATGTTCGCGTTCGCCGCCGTGCGGCTCGCGACCGGCGCGACCATCCGCGCCGAATCCGCCGACCTGCCCCTGCACGCCACCGGGACCTACGCCGGGATCGCCGTGGTGCTGCTCGCGCTGCGCGCCTTCGCGTCCGGGTGTACGGCCCTGACGGGCGTGGAGGCGATCAGCAACGGCGTACCCGCCTTTCAGAAGCCCAAGAGCCGCAACGCCGCCAACACCCTGGCGGTGATGGGCCTTTTGTCGGTGACGATGTTCGTCGGGATCACCACGCTCGCCATGGCCTACCGGGTCCATGTGGCCGCCGATCCAACGGAGTTGGGGCTCGCGCCCGGCGCGACACCGTCCACCGCGCTCGCGCAGATCGCCCGCGCGACCTTCGGCGGCGCGGACCTGCTCTTCTATCTGGTGCAGGCGTTCACGGCGGGCGTGCTGGTGCTCGCGGCCAACACCGCGTTCAACGGGTTCCCGATGCTCGCCTCGATCCTGGCGCGCGACCGGTACGCGCCGCGCCAGCTCTACAACCGGGGCGACCGGCTCGTCTACTCCAACGGGGTCGTGCTGCTCGCGCTCACCGCGATCGCGCTGATCGTGGCGTTCGACGCGGAGCTGACGCGGCTGATCCAGCTCTACATCATCGGCGTCTTCGTCTCGTTCACGCTGTCCCAGGCGGGCATGGTCAAGCACTGGCGCAAGGAGCTGGCGACGCCCGAGGTGCGGGACAGGGGGCGGGACAACCGGCGGCACATCCACCGCTCGCTCGCGATCAACGCGGTGGGCGCGACCCTGACCGGGCTCGTCCTCGTCATCGTGCTGATCACGAAGTTCACGCACGGGGCGTGGCTCGTCGTCATCGCGATGCCGGTGCTGTTCTTCGGCATGAAGGGCGTACGGCGGCACTACGACCAGGTGGCGCGGGAGATCGCCGTCGGGCCCGACGCCAAACCGCCCCGGCCCTCGCGTCATCACGCGTTCGTCCTGGTCTCCAGTGTGCAGGCGCCCACCCTCAAGGCGATCGGCTTCGCCCAGGCTCTGCGGCCCGACACCCTGACCGCGCTGACCGTCGCCGCCGACGAGGACGCGGACCGGCTGCGCGAGCAGTGGACCGCGTACGACCTGGGCGTACCGCTGACGATCATCGACTCGCCGTACCGGGAGGTCGTCGGGCCGGTCCTGGCGCATGTGAAGGAGACGGCGGACGCCGAGCCCGGCGCGATGGTGTCGGTGGTGATCCCCGAGTACATCGTCGGCCACTGGTGGGAGCAGCCGCTGCACAACCAGAACGCGCTGCGGCTCAAGGCGCGGCTGCTGTTCATGTCCGGGGTGACCGTGATCGACGTGCCCTACCGCCTGCGGTCCGCGCGCCGTCCCCCGCAGGGGTAGGTATCGGCCACGCCCCTGGCTGGGTAGCCAGTTCCTGTGGTACGCCATGCGGACCTTCGAGAGGAAGACCGATGCAGTGCACGAACTGCGGACAACAGATGACGAAGACACAGGACGGCTGGTGGATCTGCTACCCCTGCGGGACTTCCCAGCCTGCGTAGACGCGGTTGACCCGGCCTGTCCCCGGTGTGCGGCTGATCTCACCCGGGCACGCGGCGACTGGCGCGCGTGTCCCGGGTGCGAGTACGAGATGGACGCCGACGCCGTCCGCCTCTATCAGCTGCTGTCGGCCGCGTACGAAGCACAACCGAAGGAGTTCTTCGACTGGGTGGAGCGCCGCAGGGACAGGCTCCGGCACGAGGAACCGATCTGGCAACGGCGGCGATGACGCGCCGCGGAGGTCAGGGGCGGCGCGAGCGGGGAGGGCGGCCCCGCCGTGGCGGTCCCTTTACGGGCTCAGTCGCGGCGGCGGCGCAGAAGCAGGAAGCCGCCGGCCGCGACGCCCGCGGTGGAGGCGGCGGCCACGGCCTGGGGAGCGGATGAATGGCCGTCGCCCGAACCGGAGTTGGCCGGGGTGGCGGTGGCCGGGGCGGGGGTCGCGGGGTCGCCGCCGTGGCCGTGGTGGCTGACCGTGGAGTGGCCGGCTCCCGCGGCGATCTTCTGCTCGGTGGGCGCCGCGGCGGCCTTGGCGGCGCCGCCGTACACCACGTCGGAGCAGCTGTAGAACGCCTCCGGGCTGTCGTTGCGCTGCCAGACCTTGTAGATGATGTGGCGCCCGGTGCGGGCGGGCAGCGTGCCGGTGAAGGTGTAGTAGCCGTCCGTCGCGGTGCGGGGGGTCTGGTAGACGGCGACGGGCGTGGTGTCCAGGTCGGACCACTTCAGCGGCTTCGTCGGGTCGAAGCCCGCCTTGGTGATGTACACCGTCATCGTGCCCGAATGGGCCGCCGTGGCACGGAACTTGAAGTCGAACGCGCCCGCCGCGACGCTGGTGGACGGCCAGTCGGTACGGGCCCAGTCGAGTGCCCGGTACTTGTCCCGGTTGGCCGAGCAGAGTTTGCCGTCGGGGATGAGCTGGCGGGACTGGCCGTTGGCGTTGGCGATGTTCACCTCGTTCCAGTCGTAGAGCGGCTGGGTGCCCGAATCCGCGACGAGGTCCTTGCACACCTGCGACACCGGATGCTCCGGGCCCTCGGCGTAACAGGCGGCGATCCGGCTGACCGGATTGAACACGGCGCCGTGCGCTGCGGCGGCGCCGGGGGTGAGGGCGAGCAGCGTGAGGGAGGCGGCCAGGGCGGTGAGGGTCGCTGCGGTGTGCCGGGGGGACAGCCGGGGGGACATGGGGGCTCCTTGGGGTGGGGAGGGCAGGGAGGGACCAGGTGCGGCGGAGCGGTGCGCGGCCAAGTGCCCGCGCGGGAGCGGTAGTTGGCAGCCTGGCATTGGTCTGGACCAAGTGGCAAGAGGTCTACGCCAACCCGGCGGGCGAGATCGCTTGGCCCCCGTGCCCGTGCCCGTCCCCGTGGGTGTGGGGCGGGGACGACGGCCGGTCGTCGGCGGGGCGGGCCCACCACAGGGCTTCGCCGTGGGTCAGGCCGGGAAGGCGCCGCTCGATGTCCGCCACCCGACGGGCCGCGACCGTGCCGCGCAGCCGCCAGACCCCGGCCGTGGCCGTGCTCCCGCTCTCCTCGATGAGCGCACCCAGCGCCGTGAGCTGCCGGGCCACGGCCGCGAGGGTGTCGGCCGGGACGTCCAACTCGAAGGCCTGGTACGGCTCGTAGAGCAGTGTCCCCGCCTCCCTCAGCGCCTGGGTCAGGACGATCCTGGTG
Source organism: Streptomyces sp. ASQP_92 (assembly GCF_025399895.1). Lineage (GTDB taxonomy): Bacteria > Actinomycetota > Actinomycetes > Streptomycetales > Streptomycetaceae > Streptomyces. Next base: position 167,284 of record NZ_JAODUA010000016.1, read on the forward strand.
AGGGCGCGGAAATCGCCCGCCGTGCTGAGAATGCTGTCGAAGCCCGAGCGCACCAAGGTGACCGCGCAGTCCGCGACGGCCCAGCCACGTGGGCCGCCCGCGCGCAGCGCCTCGTACACGGTCTCCTCGATGGCCTGGTGGAAGGCGCGGGGCAGCGCGCCGAGCTCGGTCTCGTAGCGGAAACTGTTCCCGGTGCCGTACGGGGCCGCTTCCACGCGCAGCCCGACGGTCGCCCAGTGCCCGGTGGGCGCGGGCCCGCGATGGGCGAGCTCCCGCATCGATTCGCCGGTGCCGGCGGGGCGTTCCGTGCAGACCGTACGGCTGGGCTCGAAGACCGCCTCGATGCCGTACGTGTCGGCGAGCGTGGCGGCGATGACCTCCTTCTGCACCTCCCCGTACAGGAACACCGAGGTGGCCCCACCGACTTCGGTACGGGCCCGGATCAACGGGTCCCGCTCCGCGAGGTCGCTCAGCGCGGAGTGCAGCCGGGCGGCCATCGCGGGGCCGGGCTCGCGGGGGCGTACGACGCTCTGGAGGGTGGGGGCGGCGAAGTGCCGGCGCCGTCCGGTGGGGCGGCCGAGCTGGTCGCCCACGCGGATGCCGGGCAGGCCGCGCAGTCGCCCGATCTCCCCGGCGATGAGCCGGACGGTACCCGGCTCGTCCTCCCTGCCCACGACTTCGAGGCCGGTGAGGCGGCCGGTGTGGGTGGTGGTGTTGGCGCCTGTGCCGACGGGGTCGGGGGAGGTGAAGGTCACGGACTGACGGGGCAACAGCGCGCCCTCGAAGAGGCGGAGGTACGCCGTCTTGTGGCCGGCCTCGTCCCGCTCCACGGCGAAGACCGTGCCCCGGGGCGGGGTGTCGGTGGGAGCTGCTGTCGCGGGCGGGGGCGGGAGCAGAGTTGCCAGGGCTTCGATCAGGGAGGCGACGCCCTGGCCGCTGATCGCCGAGCCGAAGTACACGGGGTGGACCAGCGCATGGGCGGTCTGGTCGGCGAGGGCCGTGGTGCGTTCGGCGGGGGTGAGGGGTGGTCCGTCCACGACGCGGGTGAGGATGTCGTGGTCGTGATCGGCGAGCAACTCGTCGCATTCCGCAGCGAATTGGGCCGCCGTGGCGGCGCGGCGTGGGGAGGTGGTGGCGTGCCGGCTGCCCGCGTCGCATACGTCCGTCATCCGCACGATGTGGGGGGTCAGCTTGCGGCGGACGTCGGCGAGGAGCCCCTCGACGCGGGCGCCCGCGCGGTCGATCTTGTTGACGAAGATCAGCGTCGGGAGGCCTGCCTCGCGCAGGGTGCGCATCAGGACACGGGTCTGGGCCTGTACGCCCTCCACGGCGGACAGCACGAGTACGGCGCTGTCCAGCACGCCCAGCGCGCGCTCCACCTCGGCGACGAAGTCGCTGTGGCCCGGGGTGTCGATGAGGTTGACCTGCGTGCCGCCCACGCGGAACGACGCGACGGCGGACCGCACGGTGATGCCGCGCTGCCGCTCGATGGCGCTGGTGTCGGTCTGGGTGTCCCCACCGTCCACGCTGCCGAGCCGGGAGATCGTGCCGGTGTCGTACAGGAGGCGTTCGGTGAGGCTGGTCTTACCGGCGTCGACGTGGGCGAGGATGCCGATGTTCAGGGTGCGGGTGGGGGTGGGCATGGGTGCGGGGTTCTCCGAAGGGGGCCGGGAGGTTGGGGCTCTGGGCGGGTTCGGAGGGACGGCGCACGGGTTGCTCCTGCGGGGTGGGGGGTGTGGTGCGGGCCACGCTAGAGGGGTGGGACTTGCGCGGGCCACCCCTTTTCCAACCCCCTGGGGCTCCGCCCCAGACCCCGAGGCACCTCGCCCACCCACCCGCCCGTGACCCGGGGTTGGATGGTTCGGGCCTTCCTGGGGCTCCGCCCCAGACCCCGTATCGCGCCTTAAGGGCGCTCGTCCTCAATCGCCGGACGGGCTGAGGTGGCCTGTGCTGGCCGGCACCGAGTAGTTAAGGGGCGCGGGGAACTGCGCGAGTAGCGGGCACGGTCCGCACGTGACCGGGGGTTTCAGGGGCGCGGGGAACTGCGCGAGACGCGGGCACGGTCCGCAGCCGCGAGCGGGTTTTAGGGGCGCGGGGAACTGCGCGAGAGGGGGAACGGGGTGCGAGGGGCGCAGGGGGCTGGGGGCTGGACCCGGGGGGCGTGGGGGTCGGGGTGGACAGTAAAGTGCGGGCGTCGGGGGGAAACGTACCCGCGACCCACCCCCACCCCGAGGTACGCCCACCGTGAACCCCACCCCCCACGTCACCGTCGTCGGAATCGGGGCCGACGGGTGGGCCGGCCTCACCCCCGCCGCGCGACACGCGCTCACCACCGCCGACGTCGTCCTCGGCGGCCCCCGCCAGCTCGCCCTGCTGCCCCCGGAGTGCGCGGGCGAACGCATCGCCTGGCCCACCCCGCTGCGCCCCGCCGTACCCACGCTGCTCCAGGCCCACGCGGGCCGCCGCATCGCCGTGCTGGCCAGCGGTGACCCCATGTTCTACGGCATCGGCCGCACCCTCACCGAGGCGCTCGGCGCCCCGCCCCGCATCCTCCCCCACCCCTCCTCCGTCGCGTACGCCTGCGCCCGGCTCGGCTGGCCCGTCGAGGACGCCGAGGTGGTCACCGTCGTCGGGCGGCCGCTCGCCCGTGTCGCCGCCGCGCTCCACGACGGGCGGCGCCTGATCGTGCTGAGCGCCGGCGCCGACACCCCGCGCGACCTCGCGGCCCTGCTGCGCGACCGCGGGTTCGGGCCCAGCCGCATGCGGGTGCTCGAACAACTCGGGTCGGGGGAGGAGAGGGAAGTCGCGGGGACCGCCGACGGCTGGGACGTCCCTCCCGGCGACCCCCTCAACCTCGTCGCCGTCGACTGCCGGCGCGCCCCCGACGCCCTCCGCCTCGGCGCCGTGCCGGGGCTGCCCGACACCGCGTACGAGCACGACGGCCAGCTCACCAAGCGGCACATCCGCGCCGCCACCCTCGGCGCGCTCGCGCCCGCGCCCGGCGAGCTGCTCTGGGACATCGGCGGCGGCTCCGGCTCGATCGCCGTCGAGTGGATGCGTACGCACCCCTCCTGCCGGGCCTTCACCGTCGAGCGGGATGCCGTACGGGCCGAGCGCATCGCGCGCAACGCGGACCGGCTCGGCGTGCCCGGGCTGCGGGTCGTCACCGGCGCCGCGCCCGCCGCACTCGCCCAACTCCCCACCCCCGACGCCGTGTTCATCGGCGGCGGACTCACCGCGACCGGTCTGCTCGCCGCCTGCTGGGACGCGCTGCCGGTCGGCGGACGGCTCGTCGCCAACACCGTCACCCTGGAGTCCGAGGCGCTGCTCGCCGACTGGTACCGGCGCCACGGCGGCGAACTCGTCCGGCTCGCGGTAGCGCACGCCGTGCCGGTCGGCACGTTCACGGGCTGGCGCCAGGCCATGCCGGTCACCCAGTGGGCGGTCGTCAAGGAGGGCCCTGCGTCCCCCGGCCCCGCCGCCCTCGACTCCGACCCCCTTGACTCCGTATCCCTCAACACCCCTTCAGGAGACGCCACATGACCGTGTACTTCATTGGCGCGGGGCCCGGCGCCGCCGACCTGATCACGGTGCGCGGCGCCCGTACGCTCGCCTCCTGCCAGGTGTGTCTGTACGCGGGCAGCCTCGTGCCGCGCGAACTCCTCTCCGAGTGCCCCGAAGGGGCCCGGCTCGTCGACACCGCGCAGCTCAACCTGGATGAGATCACCGGGGAGTTGGTACGCGCCCACGAGGCCGGGCAGGACGTGGCGCGGCTGCACTCCGGTGACCCGTCGGTGTTCAGCGCCGTCGCCGAGCAGATGCGGCGGCTCGACGCGGCGGGGGTGCCCTACGAGGTCGTGCCGGGGGTGCCCGCGTTCGCCGCGGCCGCGGCCGCGCTCAAGCGGGAGCTCACCGTGCCCACGGTCGGGCAGACCGTCATCCTGACCCGCATCGCGCAGCGCGCGACGGCCATGCCCGAGGGCGAGGACCTCGCGACGCTGGGGCGCAGTGGGGCGCTGCTCGTCCTGCACCTCGCGGCGGGGTACGTCGATCGGGTCGTCGAGGAGCTGCTCCCGCACTACGGCGCCGACTGCCCCACCGCCGTCGTGGCCTTCGCCTCCCGCCCCGAGGAGCTGATCCTGCGCGGCACGCTGTCCGACATCGCCGGGCAGGTGCGGGAGGCGGGGGTGGTGCGTACGGCGGTGATTCTGGTGGGCCGTACGCTCGGGGCGGCCGAGTTCCGGGACAGTCATCTGTACTCGGCGGATCGGCACCGCTGCTAGGGGGTGGCCGGGCCGGCCGGGGCTTCTTGCGCAGTTCCCCGCGCCCCCCAAACCCCCGTCCACCTGCGGATCGTGCTCGCTTTTCGCGCAGTTCCCCGCGCCCCCCAAACCCCCGTCCACCTGCGGATCGTGGTCGCGTCTCGCGCAGTTCCTCGCGCCCCTGAAACCCGCTTGATCCTGCGGATCGTGCTCGCTTTTCGCGCAGTTCCCCGCGCCCCTGGCTACTCGGTGCCGGCCCGCATCGGCCACCTCGGGCCGTAACTGCTCGGTGCTGGTCCGCGCAGGCCACCTCAGCCCGTCCGGCGTTTGAGGACGAGCGCCGTTCAGGCGCGATCGGGGTCTGGGGCGGAGCCCCAGGAAGGCCCGGGCCATCCAACCCCGCTGCACGGGCGGGTGGGTGGGCGAGGTGCCTCGGGGTTTGGGGCGGAGCCCCAGGGGGGCCGGAACCGACCAACCCCGCTGCACGGGCGGGTGGGTGGGAAAACGCGTCGGGGTTTGGGGCGGAGCCCCGGGGTGGGTAGGGGGCGGCCACACCCGTCAGGGGCCGGTGGGGGTGCTGCGGCCCACCACCGTTCCCGCGCGGTCGATGCAGATCACGTCCACCGCCACCGGCGCACCCCGCAGCACCGCGAGCGCCTCGTCGCGGGCCCGGGCTGCGACCAGGTCGCCCAGGGGGACGCCCGCCGCCGTGCACAACTGGAGTGCCGCAAGGCCTGTGTTGGCGGTCGACACCTGCGTAGCGAGGGCATCGCTCGCGCCGCCCTCGCGGGCCAGGGCCGCGAGGAACGGCTTGTCCACCTGGGAGCGGGCGGAGTGCAGGTCCAGATGGCCCGCGGCCAGTTTCGACAGTTTGGCGAAGCCGCCGCAGATGGTGAGGCGGTCCACCGGGTGACGGCGTACGTACTTCAGGACCGCGCCCGCGAAGTCACCCATGTCGAGCAGGGCGTCCTCGGGCAGCCCGTACTCGGCCACCACCGTCTTCTCCGACGTCGAGCCCGTACAGCCCGCCACATGGGTGCGGCCCGCGGCCCTCGCCACGTCCACCCCGCGCCGGATCGAGTCGATCCACGCCGAGCACGAGTACGGCACCACGATGCCGGTCGTGCCCAGGATCGACAGGCCGCCCAGGATGCCCAGGCGCGGGTTCCACGTGGAGCGGGCGATCTCGGCGCCGTGGTCGACGGAGATGGTGATCTCGACGTCGGCCGAGGCGCCGTGTTCCCCCGCCACCCGCGTCGCGTGCTCCGTCATCATCTGGCGCGGCACCGGGTTGATCGCCGGTTCACCCACCGGCAGGGGCAGCCCGGGCAGGGTGATCGTGCCCACGCCCTCGCCCGCCCGGAACACCACGCCCGAGCCGGGCGGCAGCAGCCGTACCGTCGAGCGGATCAGCGCGCCGTGCGTGACGTCCGGGTCGTCGCCCGCGTCCTTCACCACGGCCGCCATCGCCCACCCGGCGGCCAGCTCCTCGGCGGCCAGCGCGAATGCGGGCGTCTGGCCACGCGGCAGCGTGATCGTCACCGGGTCGGGGAAGTCACCGGACAGCAGCGCGGTGTACGCGGCCGTGGTGGCCGCCGTCGCGCACGCCCCGGTCGTCCAGCCGGACCGCAGACCGGTGTGCTTGAGTTGGGCGCCGCGCCCGCCCTTCGCCTCGCTCATGCCCCGCACCCCCGGCCGCGCACGGCCCCGGCCCCACTCGTCACACTCATGACCCTCGGCCTCACACTCACGTACTCACGTACTCGCGACTCACTCACGCGGTCACCCACGCACTCACGAACGGAACCGGAACCTGTGCACATCTTGATTCTGGGGGGTACGGGCGAGGCCCGTCGGCTGGCGGACCTGCTGCACGACGCGGAAGACCCCGGCATGCGCGTGACGAGTTCGCTCGCGGGACGGGTCGCCGAGCCCCGGCTGCCTCCGGGAGAGGTCCGCGTCGGCGGGTTCGGCGGCGCCGAGGGGCTCGCGCGGTGGCTGCGTACGCACCAGGTGGACGCACTCATCGACGCCACCCACCCCTTCGCCCGGACGATCAGTTTCAACGCGGCGCTCGCCGCGACCGCCGCCCATGTTCCCCTGCTCGCGCTGCGCCGGCCCGGCTGGGTCCCCGGCGAAGGCGACCGCTGGCACCCGGCGGACTCCCTCGACGAGGCCGCCGCCCTGCTGCCCGCGCTGGGCCGCCGCGTCTTCCTCACCACCGGACGCATGGGCCTGGCCGCCTTCGCGGGCCTGGACGCGCTGTGGTTCCTCATGCGGTCCGTGGACGCGCCCGAGCCGCCGTTCCCCGCCCGCATGGAGGTGCTGCTCGACCGGGGCCCCTTCACCCTCGAAGGAGAGCGGGAGGTGCTGCGGACGCACCGGATCGACGTGCTGGTCACCAAGGACAGCGGCGGGGCCGCCACCGCCCCCAAGCTCACCGCCGCCCGTGAGGCCGGTCTCCCCGTCGTCGTGGTGCGCCGCCCGCCCGTCCCGGACGGGGTGAGCGTGGCGGCCACCCCCGAGGAGGCGGCCGCCTGGGTGCGCCGGTTCAGCGACCCGCACCGGACGAACGGGCCCGGGCGGCGGTAGCCGTACGCGCGGGCTCAGCCCTCCGGGTAACGGCGCGGGGTCCAGACGATCTCCTCGCCGCCGCCCCGGCGCACCACCTGGGTCTGCGAGGAGCCGACCAGCAGGATCGTGCGCATGTCGACCTCGGCCGGGTCCAGCTCGCCCAGGCGCACGATGCGGACGCGCTCGCCGGGGCCGCCCACATCGCGGGCGACCACGACGGGGGTGTCCGGCGCCCGGTGCTCCAGGAGCAGCTCACGGGCCTTGGCCACCTGCCACGTGCGGCTGGCGGAGCCCGGGTTGTAGAGCGCCAGGACGAGATCGGCGGAGGCCGCCGCGTGCAGGCGCTCCGCGATGACGTCCCACGGCTTGAGCCGGTCGGACAGCGAGATCGTGGCGTAGTCGTGGCCGAGCGGGGCGCCCGCGCGGGCGGCCGCCGCGTTCGCCGCCGTCACCCCCGGCAGGACCCGCACGGGCACGTCCGCGTACTCGGGCTGCGAGGCCACCTCAAGAACGGCCGTGGCCATCGCGAAGATGCCCGGGTCGCCGCCCGACACCACGGCAACCCGCCTTCCGCGCATGGCCAGTTGGAGGGCGAACTCGGCGCGCTCGGACTCCACCTTGTTGTCCGAGCCGTGCCGCTGCTGTCCGGGGCGCTCGGGCACCCGGTCCACATACGTCGTGTAGCCCACGATGTCGTCGGCGGCGGCGAGCGCGCCCCGCGACTCGGGGGTCAGCCACAGCGGCCCGGCGGGCCCGGTACCCACGACCACGACCTCACCCCGCTCGCGCACGGGAGGAGTGGCGTCGATCCGGCTGGGCAGCACCGCGACGGAGAAGTACGGCACCGACTCCGGGTCCACGTCGGCGAGTCGACCGGTACGCTCGCCCGCCATGGTGGCGCGCTCCACATACCGCGCCTCCTCCAGGCGCCCCGAACGCTCGAGCGCCCGGCGGACCTTGGTGAACGTACGCCCCAGCTTCATCACCACCGCCGAGTCGGTGGCGGCCAGGCGCGCGGTCAGCTCCTCCTCCGGCAGCGTGCCGGGCAGGATCGTGAGCACCTCCTCGGCCTCCACCAGCGGCTCCCCGAGCCGGGCGGCCGCGGCGCTCACCGAGGTCACCCCGGGGATCACCTCGGTCGGATAGCGGTGCGCGAGCCGCTTGTGCATGTGCTGGTACGAGCCGTAGAACAGCGGGTCGCCCTCGGCGAGCACGGCGACCGTACGGCCCGCGTCGAGGTGCTCGGCGAGGCGGGCCGAGGCCTCCTCGTAGAAGTCGTTGAGCGCGCCCCGGTAGCCGCCGGGGTGATCGGTGGTCTCCACCGTCAGCGGGTAGACCAGCTTCTCCTCGATGTGGTCGGCCCGGATGTGCTTCGCCGCGATCGAGCGCGCTATGGAGCGGCCGTGCCGCGCCGAGTGGTAGGCGACCACATCGGCCTGCGCGATCGCCTCGACCGCGCGCACCGTCATCAGGGACGGGTCGCCGGGCCCGAGCCCGACCCCGTACAGCCGGCCGGTGGCACGGCCGCCGGTGCCGTCGCTGCCGGCGGTGGTGTTCATGGCGGCGGTGACGGTGGCGGTGGCGGTGGCGGTGGCGGTGGCGTCGGCCTTGGTGTTGGTGTTTGCGGTCCCGTTCCCGTTCCCGTTCCCGTTCGCGTTCCCGGCCCCGGTGGTGTTCGCGTTGTCGTTGCTGGTCTCGTCGTTCATCGCGCTCTCGTTCATTCCGCCTCGCTCGCGATCGCGTTGAGTGCGGCGGCGGCGATCGCGCTGCCACCCCGCCGGCCCCGTACCACCAGGTGCTCCAGGCCCGAAGGGTGCGCGGCGAGCGCGTCCTTGGACTCGGCGGCGCCGATGAAGCCCACCGGCACACCGATGACGGCCGCCGGGCGCGGGGCGCCCTCCTCGATCATTTCGAGCAGCCGGAACAGCGCGGTGGGCGCGTTGCCGACGGCCACGACCGCGCCGTCGAGCCGGTCGCGCCACAGTTCCAGGGCGGCCGCGCTGCGGGTGGTGCCCATCTTCGCGGCGAGCTCGGCCACCGACGGGTCGGCCAGGGTGCACAGCACCTCGTTGTCGGCGGGCAGCCGCTTGCGGGTCACTCCGCTGGCCACCATCCGCGCGTCGCACAGGATCGGCGCCCCGGCGCGCAGCGCCTCACGGGCCGCCGCCACGACGCCGGGCGTGAAGCCGAGGTCGCGGGGCAGGTCCGTCATGCCGCAGGCGTGGATCATGCGGACCGCGACCTGGCTGACGTCGGCGGGCAGACCGGTGAGGTCCGCCTCGGCGCGGATCGTGGCAAAGGACTGGCGGTAGATCTCCGCGCCGTCCTTCTCGTAGTCGAACACTGTGCTCTCGCTCATCTCGTCGTTGTCCCCGGAGTGGTCATGTGGTTCGTGGGGGCCCGTGTGGTGCCCTCCGTGCGGCGGCCACCGCTTGCGTCAACTCGCCTTCCTCCAGCGGTACTTGACGCTCTCGCGCACCCCGCACCGCGACCGTGTAGACGCCGTCGGCGGTCGCGGTCACATCCACCCAGTCGCCGTGCGGACGGCCGCAGCGGCGTTCACACCCGGACCAGTGGACCGGAAGTCCGCCCGTTCCCGGCAGGGCGTCCCGGCGCACGTCGGCCAGCGCCTTGGCGCAGCCGGGCCGCCCGGTGCACGCCCCGACCCCGGCCCACGGTGCGTCGGGCGCGGTGACGAATCCGGCGTCGCCGAGTTCCCGCAGCCGCTCGCGGGCGCCGCGCTCGTCGAACCCGGGGACGACGAACCCGCGCCAGGGTGTGACCCTGACCTCGCCGCCGGGGCCGGCGAGCGCCCGCAGTTGCGCGGCGGAGACCCGGCCGAGGACGGGGGCCACGACGACGGTGTACGCGCCTTCGGGGCCGGCGAGGATGCCGGGGGTGGGTGTGGTCGCGGGTGTGGGTGCGGGTGCGGGTGGTACGAGGGTGGGGTCCGCCGGGATGTTCGCGTGGGCCAGGGCGGTCGCGAGGTCGACGGTGTGGCCCGGGGGGAGTTCGCGTACCCGCCAGGCGCCGGTGCCCGCGGCGGCCGCGGTGGCCAGGAACGCGCGGGCGGCTTCCAGGGCCGCGCGGGGGGCGTCGGATGCGGCCACCTTCAGCGTGCTCGCCCCGACGCGTACGACCACCGCGTTCCCGGCCTGTGCGTTCCCGGCCTGTGCGTTCCCGGCCTGTGCGTCCCTGGCCGGTGCGTCCCCGGCCTGTGCGAGCAAGGTCACATCGGCTCCGAGGCCCGCGACGTCGCCGCGGCCGTCGTCCAGGGCGAACAGGAAGCGGCCGGACAGGGCGGCGGTCCACTCCTCGGCGCACAGCAGCGCGTCCAGGGCGCGCAGCCGGGGGAGCAGGGTGCCGTGGCCGAGGCCGTCGAGTCCGGCGAGCGGGGACGCCACGATGTTGCGGATGCGCTCGTGGCGTTCGGAGGGCAGGAGGTGGGTGTGGCGCAGGAGTTCGGCGAGTCCGGTTCCGCAGCTCTCGCCGATGCCGCGCAACTCGGCGTTGCCGCGGGAGGTGATGGTGAGGTGGCCGTCCCCGTAGCGCTCGGCGGCGACCGCGAGGGCCTCGACCTGACGGTTCGTCAGGATGCCGCCGGGCAGGCGCAGTCGGGCGAGGCGGCCGTCGTCGGCGGAGTGCAGGCGAAGGGCGCCGGGGCAGGCGTCGCTGCGGTCCCGCGTGAGGGGGTGGGCCTCGGGGGGTGCGTCGCGGGTGGTGCCCGGGGCGGGGGGCTGTGTCGCGGGTTCGCCCTGTTGGGGGGTGGTGGGGGTGGGGGGCGGCGGCATGGCGGCGAGCATACCCACGCCCGGCCAGGGGTGCCCCGCCCCCAACCCCCCGGGGCTCCGCCCCAGACCCCGGGCACCTTTGCCCACCCACCCGCCCGTGACGGGGGTTGGTTGGTTCCGGGCCCCCTGGGGCTCCGCCCCAGACCCCAGGCACCTCGCCCACCCACCCGCCCGTGCAACGGGTTGGTCGGTTCCGGGATCCCTGGGGCTCCGCCCCAGACCCCGTTCGCGCCTGAACGGCGCTCGTCCTCAATCGCCGGACGGGCTGAAATGCCCGATGCGGGCCAGCGCCGAGTAGTTAAGGGGCGCGGGGAACTGCGCGAGAAGCGACCACGGTCCGCAGCCGAGAGCGGGGTTGCCTGGGGCTCCGCCCCAGACCCCGTATCGCGCCTGAACGGCGCTCGTCCTCAAACGCCGGACGGGCTGAAATGCCCCGCTGCGGGCCAGCACTGACCCCGCCAGGGGCGCGGGGAACTGCGCGAGAAGGGACCACGGGCCGCAGGGTCGAGAGGGTCAGGGGCGCGGGGAACTGCGCAAGAGGGGGTTTGGGGGGCGCGGGGTGTCGGCCTCGGCCCCCACGGCGGCGGCCCCGGCCCGCGCCCGGAGAACCGCGGACCGGGGTCGCTACTATGCAGACGACGGGCCACCCGGCCCGCCACGCGCCGGCGACGGCGACAGGGGGAGGAAGCCCGGTGTGATTCCGGCGCGGTCCCGCCACTGTGAGCCCGGACCCAGGCCCTCGCGGACCTGGCCGAGTGAGTCAGGAACTCCCCTTCCCAGCTTCGGGCTTCCGCCCGGACGGGGAGACCCATTCCGACACCACCCGGGGCGCGGACACCCCGAGGAAGGCCTGACGCCGCATGCTGCACTCGTCCGGGGAGCCCACAGAGGACCCCCGCCCCATCCTGCTTCTGTCGACGTCCGACACGGACCTCCTCAGCGCCCGCGCAGCGAACGGCCCGGTGCCCTACCGGTTCGCCAACCCCTCCCGCCTCGCGCTGACCCCCCTGAGCCCGCAGAACCCCCCGGCCACGCAGGCCACCGGCGCGGTCCAGGCGAACCAGAACCCCCAGGCCACGCAGGCCCCCAGCGCGGCCCAGGCGAACCAGAACGATCCGGCCGCACAAGCCGCCCCGCCCGCCCAAGCGAACCAGACCCCCCCGCCCGCCCAGGCCACCGGCGCGGGCCAGAGGGAGCCGGATCTCCTCGACAGCCTCCTCGACGGCGTCGGCCTCGTCGTCGTCCGTCTGCTCGGCGGCGTTCGCGCCTGGCAGGACGGGCTGGACCGGCTCACGGCGAGCGGGCTGCCCGTTGTCGTGCTCACCGGCGAACAGGCCCCGGACGCCCAGCTCATGGCCGCCTCCACCGTGCCCGTCGGCATCGCCGCCGAGGCGCACGCCTACCTCGCGCACGGCGGGCCGGCCAACCTCGACCAGCTCGCGCGGTTCCTCTCCGACACCGTGCTGCTCACCGGCCACGGCTTCGAGCCGCCCGCGCCCGCCCCGTCGTGGGGGCCGCTGGAGCGTACGGCCAAGGCGGTTCAGGGGCCCACCGTCGCCGTGCTCTACTACCGCGCCCACCACATGAGCGGCAACACCGCCTTCGTGGACGCCCTGTGCGGGGCAATCGAGGACGCCGGGGCCCGGCCGCTGCCGCTGTACGTGTCCTCGCTGCGCGACCCCGAGCCCGCGCTCATCGAGGAGCTGCGCGCGGCCGACGCCATCGTGACGACCGTGCTCGCGGCCGGCGGCACCAAGCCCGCCACCGCTTCGGCCGGCGGCGACGACGAGTCGTGGGACGCGGGCGCGCTCAGCGGTCTGGACGTACCGATCCTCCAGGCGCTCTGCCTCACCGGCTCGCGCAGCGCCTGGGAGGAGAACGACGAGGGTGTCTCCCCGCTGGACGCGGCGAGCCAGATCGCCGTGCCCGAGTTCGACGGCCGCCTGATCACCGTCCCGTTCTCCTTCAAGGAGATCGACGAGGACGGGCTGCCCTCCTATGTCGCCGACGCCGAGCGCGCCGCCCGCGTCGCCGGGATCGCCGTACGGCACGCCCGCCTCAAGCACATCCCGGCCGCCGACAAGCGCATCGCGCTCGTCCTGTCCGCGTACCCGACCAAGCACTCCCGCATCGGCAACGCGGTCGGCCTCGACACCCCGGCGAGCGCGGTCGCGCTGCTGCGCCGGCTGCGCGCCGAGGGGTACGACTTCGGGCCCGAGGAGGAGATCCCGGGTCTGGTGTCCGGCGACGGCGACGAGTTGATCCGTGCGCTCATCGACGCGGGCGGCCACGACCAGGAGTGGCTGACCGAGGAGCAGCTGGCCGCCAACCCGGTCCGTATCCCGGCCGCCGACTACAAGCGCTGGTACGCCACCCTGCCCGAGGAACTGCGCGAGAACGTCGAGCGGCACTGGGGGCCGCCGCCCGGCGAGATGTTCCTCGACCGCAGCCGTGTGGGCCAGGGCGGCGACCCCGAGGGCGACATCGTGCTGGCGGCCCTGCGCCGCGGCAACCTGCTGATCCTCATCCAGCCGCCGCGCGGCTTCGGCGAGAACCCGATCGCGATCTACCACGACCCCGATCTGCCGCCCTCGCACCACTACTTGGCGGCCTACCGCTGGATCGCGGCGAACACCGCAGACGGCGGGTTCGGCGCGGACGCCATGATCCACCTGGGCAAGCACGGCAACCTGGAGTGGCTGCCCGGCAAGAACGCGGGCCTGTCCGCGGCCTGCGGCCCCGACGCCGCGCTCGGCGACCTTCCGCTGGTCTACCCGTTCCTGGTCAACGACCCGGGCGAGGGCACCCAGGCCAAGCGCCGCGTGCACGCCACCCTGATCGACCACCTCGTGCCGCCGATGGCCCGCGCCGACTCCTACGGCGACATCGCGCGCCTGGAGCAACTCCTGGACGAGCACGCCCAGATCGCGGCCATGGACCCGGCCAAGCTGCCCGCGATCCGCGCCCAGATCTGGACGCTGATCCAGGCCGCCAAGCTCGACCACGACCTGGGGCTCGAAGACCGGCCCGAGGACGAGGGCTTCGACGAGTTCATCATGCATCTCGACGGCTGGCTCTGCGAGATCAAGGACGTCCAGATCCGCGACGGGCTGCACGTCCTCGGCAACGCCCCGGCCGGCGCCGACCGCGTCAACCTGGTCCTCGCGATCCTGCGCGCCCGCCAGATCTGGGGCGGCACCACCGCCCTGCCCGGACTGCGCGAGGCCCTCGGCCTGGACGAGTCCGCCGCCACCCGCACCTCGGCCGACGAGGCCGAGGAACAGGCGCGCGCGCTCGTGCAGTTGATGGACGACGCCGGATGGGACCTCGCGGCGATCCCGGCCGAGCAGCCCCAACAGGTGCGCGCCATCCTGGAGTTCGCCGCCCGCGAGGTCGTACCGCGCCTGGCCGCGACCACCGCCGAACTCGACCACACCGTGCACGCCCTGAACGGCGGCTTCGTCCCGGCCGGGCCCTCCGGCTCCCCGCTGCGCGGGCTCGTCAACGTCCTGCCGACCGGCCGCAACTTCTACTCCGTGGACCCCAAGGCCGTCCCCTCCCGGCTCGCCTGGGAGACCGGCCAGGCGCTCGCCGAGTCGCTGGCCGAGCGCTACCGCGCCGACAACGGCTCCTGGCCGACGTCGGTCGGGCTCTCCCTGTGGGGTACGAGCGCGATGCGCACGGCGGGCGACGACGTGGCCGAGGCGATGGCGCTGCTCGGCGTACGCCCCGTATGGGACGACGCCTCGCGCCGCGTCACCGGCCTGGAGCCGATCCCGCTCGACGAGCTCGGCCGCCCCCGCATCGACGTGACGCTGCGCATCTCGGGCTTCTTCCGCGACGCGTTCCCGCACACCATCGGCCTGCTCGACGACGCGGTGCGCCTCGCGGCCTCCCTCGACGAGCCCGCCGACGTCAACTACGTCCGCGCCCACACCCAGGCCGACCTCGCCGAGCACGGCGACGAACGCCGGGCCACCACCCGCATCTTCGGCTCCCGCCCCGGCACTTACGGCGCGGGCCTGCTCCAGCTCATCGACTCCCGCGACTGGCGCACCGACGCCGACCTCGCCGAGGTCTACACGGTGTGGGGCGGCTACGCCTACGGGCGCGAACTGGACGGGCGCCCGGCCCGGGACGAGATGGAGACGGCGTACAAGCGGATCGCGGTCGCGGCGAAGAACACCGACACCCGTGAGCACGACATCGCCGACTCGGACGACTACTTCCAGTACCACGGCGGCATGGTCGCCACCGTGCGCGCCCTGCGCGGCACCGCGCCCGAGGCCTACATCGGCGACTCGACGCGTCCGGAGACCGTCAAGACGCGCACCCTGGTCGAGGAGACCTCACGGGTCTTCCGGGCGCGGGTCGTCAACCCCAAGTGGATCGAGGCGATGCGCCGCCACGGCTACAAGGGCGCCTTCGAACTCGCAGCCACCGTGGACTACTTGTTCGGCTACGACGCCACGACCGGCGTGGTAGCCGACTGGATGTACGACAAGTTGACCGAGACGTACGTCCTGGACCCGGCCAACCGCGAGTTCCTCCAGAACGCCAACCCCTGGGCGCTGCACGGCATCGCCGAGCGCCTCCTGGAGGCCGAGTCGCGCGGCATGTGGGCCAAGCCGGACCCGGCGGTCCTCGAAGCCCTGCGCCAGGTGTACCTGGAGACCGAGGGCGACCTGGAGGACGAGGGCTGAGTCCTTCTCGAACGGCGGGCCCGGGTCCTTGGACCCGGGCCCGTTCGCGTGCCCCGTTCGCGCGTCGCCTCCGCGTGTCCTGTCCGCGCTAGCCCTGGGTGCCGAAGTCCTGCGTCCACCAGGGGCCGCCGGAGCCGTGGTGCACACCGATGCCGATCTCCTTGAACGCGCAGTTCAGGATGTTGGCGCGGTGACCGGAGCTGTGCATCCAGGAGTCCATGACCGCGGCCGCGTCGGCCTGGCCGCGGGCGATGTTCTCGCCGTACGTACTCCACTTGTAGCCGGCCGCGGTGATCCGCTCACCGGGGCCCGCGCCACTCGGGTCGGTGTGGTCGAAGAAGTTCTGCGCGGCCATGTTCTCGGAGTGCTTGAGCGCCGCGTCGTACAGCTTGGAGTTGGTGGTGAGCGCCGAGCAACCCGCCTTGCTCCGCTCGGAGTTGACCAGGTCGAGCACCTGCTGGACATCGGCCGGGACCCCGGGTGCCGCAGGGCGGGGCGTCGCGCGCCGGGTGCTGGGGGCGGCCTTCGACGGGGTGGGACGCGCGGCCGGCCTGCTGGGTGACGCGGAGCTCTTGGACGCGCTGGGCGAGGGCGAACTCGTGGGTTTCGGCGGCGAGTTGGTGGCAGAAGGGCTCGGCGACAGCGGCTGCGTACTGCCGTCGGCGGCGGCCGCGTCGGTGAGGGTGGCCGGGGCGTCGGCGACCGAGCGCGCGGGGGCTTGTCCGGAGTCCGTCATGAAGTGGTACGCCCCGCCGAGGGTGGCGACCGCGGCGAGCGCGGCGATGA
>NZ_JAODUA010000017.1 GCF_025399895.1 Streptomyces sp. ASQP_92
CTCACGTGGCGAGTCCAGCTCATCACGCTCCGGATCGCGGGTACGGGCTTCACGTGGCCGTGGCGCGGAGTCCGCGCACGGGAACCGCGCCTCCAGGACACCGCGCCACGGCCCACCCCGCTGAATGAGCCGCCGACGACGCGGGCGGCCCCGGTCGGCATGCGCTCGCCCCCGAACTCCTGAGTTCTCGTCCCTCGGGACTCCTGAGTTGTCGAGGCGCCGGCGCCTTCTTCATCGTGGTCCGCGTGGGCCGAGCCGGTGGTCGAGCGCGGCACCCACCTCGGGGCAGTTCTGCCGGATGACGTCGAGGAAGGCCTTCAGTGCCGGGGAGCGGTCCCGGGCCTGGAAGGACAGGACCAGGTCGGGCAGAGGCGTGTGCGGGGTCACCTCGCAGAACCACGTGCCCCGCCGTGGAGCCGCGAGCATGCGGGAGGGCCCCAGGCCGACGCCCACCCCGCAGGCGGCGAGGCCGATGATGGTGTGGACGTCCCTCGCGACGGTCGCGCCGGACAGCGCGGGGGAATCCTTGCCCAGCAGGGTTCGCAGGCCGGTGACGACGGCGGGCTCGTCCTCGCCCGACGCCACGATCAGTGGCTGGCGCCGCAGTTGGTCCACGTCCACTGCCGACTGCCCCGCGTACGGATGCGTGCTGCTCACGACCGCGACCAAGTGGTCGTGTCCGATCGGGACCGATACCAACTGCTCGGCCCCGACGCCTCGTGGCCGGCCGAGGCCGATCGCCACGTCGAGCTCGCCGGCGACGAGGGCGGCCGTGCTGCGGCTGGTCGCCATCTCCTGCAACTCGAGTCGTACGTCGGGGCGTTCGCGGCCGAACCGGCCGAGGACGTCCGGCAGGGGTTCGAGCAGCGCCGAGGCGATGAACCCCAGGCGCAGCCGTCCCGTCTCGCCGCGTGCCGCCCTGGCCGCATCGACCGAGGCCGCCGTGATCTCGTCGAGCGCTCTGCGGGCCCGGAGCAGGAAGGCCGCACCCGCGGCTGTCGGGAACACCCCCTGGCGGGTGCGGTCGAACAGACGGGCACCCACTTCTCGTTCGAGGTCGGCGATCTGCTTGGACAGGGGAGGCTGCGCGATGCCCAGCGCACCGGCCGCCCGGCCGAAGTGCGCGTGCTCGGCGAGGGCCAGTGCGTACCGCAGGTGCCGCGCCTCCACGTCAGCCTCCCCTCCTTCATATCTCCCGGGTATCGCGGGCCAGCTTGTCAGATCTTTCAATGGATGACCGGAGTCGGGTCACGTGGAATGCGGGCATGACTGCTACTCCCTCCACCGACACCGACACCGGCACCGACACCGACACTCTCTTCGTCTTTGTGCACGGGGCCTGGCACGGTTCCGCGCAGTGGGCGGCGACGCAGCGCGCCCTCGCAGCGCTCGGTGCCGCGAGCACGGCCGTCGACCTGCCGGGGCACGGCTTCGATGCCCCGCTGCCCAGCGGATACCTCCAGCCGGGCCAGCCGGGCCTGTTGACCGAGAAGTCCGCGCTCGCCACCGTGACGATGGACGACAGCGCCGAGGCCGTGCTGGACACCCTGCGGCACACCCGCCACTACCGTCGTGTCGTGCTCGTCGCGCACAGCGCGGGCGGCGGCCCGGCGTCACTCGCCGCCGAGCGAGCACCCGAACTCGTCGACGAGATCGTCTACCTATCGGCGTTCGTGCCCGCCGGTCGGCCCCGGTTCTTCGACTACCTCGGCTCGCCCGAGAACGCCACGGCAGGTGGCCGGAGTCTGAACCTCGGCGACCCGGGGGAGCTGGGCGCCGTGCGGATCAACCCGCTCTCGCAGGACCCCGCCTACATCGAGGAACTGCGGCAAACCCACTACCACGACACCCCCCGGGACCGCTTCGACCGCTGGCGCTCGGCCCTGAGCCCCGATCTGCCTCTGGCGATCCCCACCACCCCCGTCATCGTGACGCCGGGCCGGTGGGGGCGTATCCCGCGGACCTTCCTGCGCTGCGCGGACGACCGGGCACTGCCGCCGGCCGTGCAGGACCTGATGATCGCGGAAGCCGACCGGGCCATGCCCGGCGACCCGTTCACCGTACGCACCCTCCCGGGCAGCCACAGCCCGTTCGCCGCCAGGCCCCATGAACTCGCCGCGGCGCTGCTGCCGTGAACGGCGGACGCCTCGCACCGCCCGGTGGTGTCGCATGGGCAGGCTGCCGCCACTCGTAAAGCCGCCCCATCAGCTGGTGGTCTGGGCGGGCGGAAGACCGTCGACCTGCGCGGCGGGACAGACGATGAGCGGAATGCGCAGCGCCGGCACCCCGGGTGGTTCGCCGGGGGCAGAAGAGGGCCCGGTCGACGAAGGAGTTCGCTGATGCACGGGTACCGGTGTGCCTGCGCTGGGCGGTTGGGGACGTGACGCCACATCGACAGGGTGGGGCCTACGCGAGGGCGGACCCCTCAGGGAGACGGCTCGCGGCCCGGCGCAGGGCGTGGGGTGGTTGGCCCTCCCAGCGGTGGACGGCGCGGCGCAGAGCGCGGACGTCGCTGTAGCCGACGCGGGCGGCGATCGACTGGAGGGGCAGGTCGGTGGTGCGCAGGAGGTCCATCGTGTGCTGTTGGCGCACCGCCTCGATCTCCTCGCGCCAGTTGGTGCCCAGCTCGCCCAGGCGGCGCTGGAGGGTACGCGGGCTCATGGCCAGGCGTTGGGCCACGCCCTCCAGAGACGCGCTGTCCTCGTGCAGGGCGACGATCAGGGTCGCGCGGAATCTGTCGAGCCATCGCGGGACGGGTCTGGACGCGGCCAGGGTCAGGTCGGCATGGCGGACGAGGATCTTCTCCAGGCCCGGCTGCGCCGTGGGCAGAGGAGCGCGCACGTCGTCGTCGAGGAAGGTGAGGGAGTTGAACGGGGCGTCGAAAACGATGTTCCGGGTGCCGAAGAACTCGACCAGCCGACGGTGCTCGGGCGGCGGCCGGTGGGAGAAGGTGACGCGGAGCGGGACGATCGGACGCCGGGTGGCCGCCCGGGCCCGGGTGAGGAACATGGCCAGGGCGAAGACGTCGATGGCCTCGACCACCTCGGGGACCCAACTGCCGGTGCCATGGCGGATGGTGAAGTACTTTCCGTCTTCGAGCGTGTGGAGTTTCTCCCCGGCCGGGTCGCCGACGCACTCCAGATAGGCGATGGCCCGCTTGAGGGTCTCCCTGAGGTTCTCGCCGGTGGTGACCAGGTAGTCCCACAGACCGAAGGTGCCGATCGGGGCGTGGCCGGCTATCAGCGCGCCGATGGCCGATCCCGGCTCCGTCAGCGTGAGTTGCTCCCACAGGACGAGGGCGGTGGGGGTCGATACGCGCGACAGGTCGTCGCGCAGCACCTCGGGGTCGAGGTCGGGCAGCCGAGCGAACCGGCCCATGTCCGTTCCCGAGCGGCGTACCGATTCGAGGATGAACCGTGCCAGGTGGACGGAGACCGTGCCTTCGTTCACATGGGACTGCATAAGGCGAGTGACATTACCAGCATGTGGCGGAAAACTGGCGTGAGTTGACCCCTCCCTGTCGTGAACGGTCCTCTTGTGACGTGATCGGTCCGCCTGTGACGCGAAGGGTTCCGCGGTGGCGTGAAAGGTCCCCTTCATGACGTCCGGGCGCCCTTATCCGCCTCGGCCGAGGCGCTCTAGGTTCAGCGGTGGGCCGGGTGGGTGGTGGGCCGGGGGGATCGGCCGCGCGCCGGCGACCGCCCGGCTGCCCCTCACCGGGCCGGGCTCTCCACCGGTATCCGCTGAAACGAGACACCTATGCGACGGTCGTACCACGCGGCACACATCTACATGATCCTGGGGGTCGTATCCGGGCTGTACTACCGCGAGTTCACCAAGCTCAACGACTTCGACGGGCAGACCCAGCTCGGCCTCATGCACACGCACCTGCTCGCGCTGGGCATGCTGGTCTTCCTCGTCGTCCTCGTCCTGGACAAGCTGTTCCAGCTCTCGGGGACCCGGATGTTCACCCTCTTCTTCTGGATCTACAACGCGGGCATCGTCGTCTCCGTCGCCATGATGCTCGTCCACGGCAATCTGACGGTGCTCGGCCGGTCCGTGCCCGTGGGGGTCTCGTTGACCGCCGGGCTCGGCCACATCCTCCTCACGCTCGGGCTCGTCCTGCTGTTCGTCCTCCTCGGCAGACGTGTCAAGGACCTCACCAAGTCGCCCGCGTGACGGATCGCGTCGGCCACGGCGCCCCACATCACGGCGAAACCCGCCGGAGAAGCCTCACTCCCCCGCACCGAATCGGAGACGAGCACACGATGAAGACACTTCAGACCGCGACGCTGCTGACAGCGACCCTCACCACCGGGCTGATGGCCGGGTTGTTCACCGCCTTCGCCTATGCGGTCATGCCCGGCCTGGGGCGGTCGTCCGACCAGGCGATGGTCGAGGCGATGCAGAACATCAACAAGGCCATCGTCAACCCCTTCTTCATGCTCCTGTTCATGGGGTCGCTCCCGCTCCTGGGACTGGCCGTGTTCCTGGCCTGGAAGGGCCACGGCAGACCCGCGCTGCCCTGGCTCGTCGCGGCGCTCGTGCTGTACCTGATCGCGTTCGTCGTGACCAGCGGGGTCAACGTCCCCCTCAACGACAAGCTCGCCAAGGCCGGAGACCCGCGGCACATGAAGGATCTCGGCGCCGTCCGGCAGGAGTTCGAGAGCGCGTGGGTCACCTGGAACGCCGTCCGTGCCCTCCTGCACGCCGCGGCGTTCGGCTGCCTGGTCTGGGCCCTGGTGGTGTACGGCGCCCACCGGCTCCATGAGAGCGACACGGCGGGCCCGGCCGGCTACGGGACGCATGGTCCCGCCCTCGCGAACTCGTACCATCGGCCCTCGCCCGAGCAGCCGTGGAGCGCCGGGCCCCGGGGGTGACGCGAAGGCCGGGCCTCATCGTGGCGAGAGCCGGGAGGCGACGTCCTGGGCAGCCTGGTTGAACGCCTGGATCTGGGGCGCGGTGTTGGTGACGAGCCAGGTGGGGGCCCAGTCCAAGGGGGGCGCGTCGCTGAACGGAACGTAGACGACGCCGGGGCGCGCGTAGAAGCGGGCCACCTGCGCGCCCATCACGAAGACGCCTTCGCCGGCGTCGATCAGGGCCAGTGCCTCCTGGAGCGTTTCGAACTGCGGGCCCGGTTCGACGGGGCAGCCGTCGGGGGTGAGTTCGGGGGTGCGGTCCGCGCGCCAGTAGCCCGGGAAACCCTCGGCCACCTGCAACATCTTGACCGCGGCGAGATCCTCCAGTGAAACGCTGTCCCGGCGGGCGAACGGGTGCCGGGACGACACTCCCAGCACCCGACTCTCGGAGAACAGGACCGGCCCGGTGACCATGTCGGGCTCGTTGTGCGGCAGGCTCACGACCAGGAGGTCGACGTCTCCCGCGCGCAGCCGCCGGAGACTGTCGACGATCTGCAGCTCCCTGGGCCGAGCCCGCCAGCCGGGGTTGCGCCGGGTGAACAACTGGGCGGCCTGGACCATGAGTTGGCCCGCCGCGGCGCCGAGGAAGCCGACCTGGAGCTGGCTGCGGACGCCATGTGCGGCGTTGGTCGCCTTCTGGAGTCCGCTCTCGATCTGGTCGTAGGCCGGCCGCAGGTCGTCGTGCAGCAGTCGGCCGGCCTCGGTGAGCCCGACGTGGCGGCTGCTGCGGTCGAACAGCGGCGTCCCGATGCGGCGTTCCAGCTTCTTGATGGTCTGGCTTATCCGGGCGGTGCTCACGTGCAGGCGCTCGGCCGTGCGGCCGAAGTGCAACTCCTCGGCCAGCGTGAGAAACGCCTCGAGTTCGAGCCGCTCCAGCACGTGAACCTCCGGACGTTAAACACACCTTAATGACCGTTGCACTATGGCACCTTGTCGGCGGATCCGGCCCCCTGGAGTCTGAACGGGCCGGCGAAAAGACGTCCTGTCGTCCAGATCGCCAAGGCGCACGAGATCGGCGAGGCCGGACACACCGCCGGAAAGTCCTCACCGTCTCCGCCCGGCCCCGCCCCTTCTCACGAGAGCAGAACCATGCGTTTGTTCCTTTCTTCCTGGAAACTCGGCGACGCGCCCGAGCTGTTGGACGACCTCGTCGGTCAGGGCCGCAGGGCGGCCGTCGTCGGCAACGCGCTGGACGCCCTCCCCGACGCGCACCGCAGGCAGGCCACCGGGCGGGAGATCGCGATGCTGCGCGAGCGCGGCTACCGGGTGACCGAGGTGGACCTGCGGGACCACTTCACCGATGCGGGCGGCCTCGCGGAGCACCTGGCCGGCTTCGACGTCATCTGGGTCCACGGCGGCAACCCGTTCGTCCTGCGGCTGGCCCTGGCCCTCAGCGGCGCCGACGAGATCCTGACCGCGCTGCTGCGGCGCGACGCCGTGGCCTACGCCGGCTGGAGCGCGGGCGCCTGCGTCCTGTCGCCCACGCTGCGCGGGCTCGAACTCGTCGACGACCCCGCCGACACCGTCACCGCCTACGGCCGCCCGGCGCTCTGGGACGGACTCGGTCTCCTGGACTACGCGTTCGTCCCCCACTATCGCTCGCCCATCCCCGAGAGCGAGCCCATCGAGCGCGTCGTGGAGCGCTACGAGCACGAGAAGGTGCCCTACCGCGCCCTTCGCGACGGCGAGGTCACCGTCATCGGTCAGCCGTCGACCGCCGCACGCCGCTGATCACTCCCGAACCCCGAAGGAGCACCTCATGACGTCCGTACGACTCCCCGTCGACAAGCTGGCCCCGCACATCAACCGCGCCCTCAACTCGCTCGACGCGGCCTCCCGGAAGGTCGGCCTGGAGCCCGCGCTGCTGGAGCTGGTACGGGCACGCGCCTCCCAGCTCAACGGCTGTGCCTACTGCGTCGATCTGCACACGCGGGACGCACGCACGGCCGGGGAGACCGAACAGCGGCTGTACGCGCTGCCCGTCTGGCGTGAGACACCGTTCTTCACCGACCGCGAGCGGGCCGCCCTGGAACTGACCGAGGCGGCGACCCGCCTCACCGAGGGCCCCGTCACCGACGAGGTGTTCGACCGGGCGTCCGCCGCGTTCGGTGAGGTCGAACTCGCCGAGCTGATCTGGGCCATCGCCGTGATCAACGCCTGGAACAGACTCGGCGCCACCGCTCGCCCCTGGCCGCTCGACTGACCGCGGGGGCGCGGCCGCCCCCGCGGTCAGGGGGTGGCCGTGGACACCACGAAGACCACCGGCTTGTCGGGGTCCGTCTCGTCGACGGTGATGTTCTGGGTCGGCAGCGGGTCCTTCTGGGTGTGGGTGGTGGCCGCCCAGTCGTGGCCCGCCGGGAAGGTCCAGCCGACCCGGCGCGCGTCCTCGGGGCCGATCGTCACGTCGCCCGGCTTGAGGGCGGCCGTGCTGGTGCCGCTCTCCTTCATGAACTCCGCGAGCCCCGCCGCGTTCGTCATGAACTGGACGTACAGCTTGCTGACCTTCCAGCTGTTCGTCTCGTAGTAGGCGACGTCCGTCGCGTCCGTGGGCACCGGCACCTCGTAGATGCGGCGCTGGGTCTTGGACGGCCAGTCCTTCTGGAGGCCGCGCGCCGAGGCCTCGGACTCCTTGTCGCGGCCGCTGGTGCGGCTCTGCTCGGCGGAGATCGCCAGATAGCCGGCCGGCACGCCGATGAGCAGCACGATGATGACGGCGGTGATCCAGCGCCGCCGGATCATGTGCTGCCGGGTCTCGGGGGGTTTCTCGTCCGGCGGCGGGGACTGGCGGGGCACCGCGGGGCGGTCGGACGGTGTCATGAGTCGGATTCCTGGGTGGTGCGGGTGGTGCCCGTCCTGAGGACGGCTTCGGCTGCCTTGGCGTACCGCTCGTAGCGCTCCACGCGGCGGCGGTTGGCGCGGCGGAAGCGGCGGGCCACCAGGCGGGCGAGGTCGGCGGCGCCGACCATGCCCGCCTCGGGGCCCAGCTGGGCCTTGGCGATCCTGGCCTCCGGGCGGTAGCCCCGGCCGGTGAGGTGGCGTTTGAAGGCGTCCCTGGCGGGGCCGATCAGGAGGTCGTCGGCGGCGCTGACGCCCCCGCCGATGACGAAGCAGGAGGGGTCGAGGGCGGCCGCCAGATTGGCGATGCCGACACCGAGCCACTGCCCGATGTCCTGGAGCAGCTCGACACACATGGCGTCGCCCTCGCGGGCCAGCTCGGTGATGAGCGGCCCGGTGATCTCGGGGATGTTCCCGCCGACGCGCTCGATGATGTTGTATGCCACCGGGGACTCGGCCGCGGCCAGTTCGCGGGCCTCGCGCACCAGCGCGTTCCCGGAGCTGTACTGCTCCCAGCAGCCCCGGTTGCCGCAGGCGCAGCGGTGTCCGCCGGGAACGACCTGCATATGGCCGAACTCGCCGGCGACCCCGTACTTACCGCGTTTGACCTGGCCGTCCTCCAGGATCGCGCCGCCGATGCCGGTGCCGAGCGTGATCATGACGAGGTGGTCCTCGCCGCGTCCGGCGCCGAAGCGCCACTCCGCCCAGGCGGCCGTGTTGGCGTCGTTGTCGACCATCACGGGGACCGCGAGCCGGGCCTGGAGTGCGTCGCGCAGCGGCTCGTTGCGCCAGGCGAGGTGCGGGGCGAACAGGATGGTCGAGCGGTCCGCGTCGACCCAGCCGGCCGCGCCGATGCCCACCGCGTGCACGTCGTGCCGGTCGGAGAGGTCGAGCACGAGCTCGGTGATGGTGTCCTCGACGACCTTGGGGCTCTTGGACTTGTCCGGGGTCTCCGTGCGGAGCTTCTCCAGGATGTTGCCGTCCGCGTCGACGACGCCGGCCATCACCTTCGTACCGCCGATGTCGATGCCGACGGTGGGGACCCGGGGGGCCGTCAGGTGCGAGCGGCGTTCCCGGGTGCCTACGGTGCGCAGCACGGTGGCCCGGGCGGAACCCCGGTGGGCTAGGGCGAAGTCGCGGTACGTGGTCATCGGGCCCGATTCTGCCACCCCCGGCGTGCGCTCACCGTGCGCGAGGGGCCGCCCCGGTGGCCCGGGGCGGCCGGTTCACTCCGGGTCGGACGGGCCGCCGGGGCGGCCGGGCGCGGGGGCCCGCTGGAGTTCGTGGCTGAGTTCCTCCAGCTCGCTGCCGCCCGCCATCTGGCGGGTCAGCTCGTCCAGGGTGATGTCGGAGCGCAGATGGCTGCCCGTCATCGCGCCGCGCTTGAGGAGCACGAAACGGTCCCCGACGAGATAGGCGTGATGGGGGTTGTGCGTGATGAGAACCACGCCGAGTCCGGCGTCCCGGGCGGCGGCGACGTACTTCAGGACGACACCGGACTGCTTCACGCCGAGCGCGGCGGTCGGCTCGTCGAGGACGAGGACCTTCGCGCCGAAGTACACCGCGCGCGCGATGGCGACGCACTGGCGCTCACCGCCGGACAGGGTGCCGATCGGCTGGTCGACGTCGCGCAGGTCGATGCCCATGCGCAGCAGTTCGGCGCGGGTGGTGGCACGCATCGTGTCCACGTCGAGGCGCTTGAAGGGGCCCTTGCCCTTGGTGGGCTCGGAGCCGAGGAAGAAGTTGCGCCACACCGGCATCAGGGGGACCACGGCCAGGTCCTGGTAGACGGTGGCGATGCCCCGGTCCAGGGCCTCGCGGGGGTTGCTCAGCGAGACGTCCTCGCCCTCGATGCGGAAGGCCCCCGCGTCGTGCCGGTGAAGCCCCGCGATGATCTTGATGAGGGTGGACTTGCCGGCCCCGTTGTCGCCCAGGACACAGGTGATCTCCCCGGCGTGCACCTCCAGGGAGACGCCTTCCAGGGCGCGGATGTTGCCGTAGTACTTGCTGACGTCGTCGAGTTCGACGAGGGCGGTGCCGTCCGCCGTCACGTCCGGCCGCTCAGGGGTCGTCGTCATGCTGTCGCCTCCGCCCGCTTGCGCACCCACGCGTTGAGCAGGGTGGCGAGCAGGAGCATCGCTCCGAGGAAGAACTTGAACCAGTCCGGGTTCCACTCCGCGTAGACGATGCCCTTGCTGGTCATGCCGAAGATGAACGCGCCGACCGCGGAGCCGATCGCCGAGCCGTAGCCGCCGGTGATGAGGCAGCCGCCGATGACGGCCGCGATGATGTAGATCAGTTCGTTGCCGACGCCCTCGCCGGACTGCACCACGTCGAACGAGAACAGCAGATGCTGTCCGGAGACCCAGGCCGCGAAGGCGACGCCCATGTACAGGCCGATCTTCGTCTTGAAGACCGGGACGCCGACCGCGCGGGCCGCGTCCGCCTGGCCGCCCACCGCGAAGATCCAGTTGCCGAAGCGGGTCCGCAGCAGGATCCAGGTGGCGACCGCGACCAGCGCGAACCACCACAGGATGGTGACCTTCAGGTCGACGGAGCCGAGGGTGAGCTGGGAGGCGAAGAGCTTCTTCGCGGACTCGAAGCCCTCCATGTCGGCGATGGACTTCGTGGAGACCGTGCCGCTGATCAGCTTGGTGAAGCCGAGGTTGAGGCCGGTCAGCATCAGGAAGGTGCCGAGCGTGATGATGAAGCTCGGGAGTCTGGTACGGGTCAGCATGAAGCCGTTGAACGCGCCGATGGCGACGGTGACCAGCAGGGAGACCGCCACCCCCACCCAGACGTTCGCCGTCATCTGGTAGCTGAACATCGACGACACCAGCGCCGAGGTCGTCACCAGCACACCGGCCGACAGGTCGAACTCGCCGCCGATCATCAGCAGCGCGACCGGCACCGCCATGATGCCGATCGTCGAGGCCGCGTACAGGACGGTCGAGAGGCTGGAGGGCTGGAGGAAGCTGTCGGCGACGATGGAGAAAAAAAGGAAGACGGCGCCGGCGCCGACGACGGAGCCGAGCTCGGGTCGGCCCAGGATCTTGCGCCAGACCGAGCGGCGCAGGAGCCGCTCGTCCGCGGCGGTGTCGGTCGCGGTGGTCATCGCGTCCCCCGGTCCGTGTACGCCTTCAGCTCGGCGGCCTGGTCCTTGGTGATGATCTGGGGTCCGGTCAGCACCGGAAGCCCGCCGCCGAGCACGTCGGCGTTGTACTTGTAGAGCCAGAGCAGATCGACGGCCTCGTACCCCTGGAGGTAGGGCTGCTGGTCGACGGCGAAGCCGAGGGTGCCGGACTTCAGGGCCACGGCCACCTTGGCGTTGAGGTCGAAGGTGTCGATCTCGGCGGAGCTGCCGGCCGACTGCTTGGCCTTGACGGCCGTGTCGGCGAACGGCGCGCCGAGGGTGACGACGGCGTCGATGGAGGGGTCCGCCTGGAGCTTGGCCTCGATGGAGGACTGCACGTCGGGCATGCTGGTGCCGGTGACGTAGAGGTTCTGCACCTCGCCCTTGAAGGACTTCTTGGTGCCCGCGCAGCGCTGTTCGTGGCCCACGTTGCCCTGCTCGTGCAGGACGCAGAGCGCCTTCTTCCGGCCCCGCTTGGTGAGCTCCTCGCCGACGGCCTCGCCCGCGATGGTCTCGTCCTGGCCGATGTGGGTGAGCGCCCCGAACTCCTTGGACTTCTCCGAGCCCGAGTTCACCGTGATCACCGGGATGCCGGCCTTCTCCGCCTTGGCGACGACGTCCTTGAGGGCGTCCGGCTTGGCGAGCGTGACGATCAGCCCGTCGACCTTCTGGTCGATGGCGGCCTGCACGAACTGGGCCTGCTGCTGGCCCTGGTCGCTGTGCGAGTAGAGGAAGTCGATGTTGTCCTTGGTCGCGGCCTGCTTGGCGCCGCTCTGGACGATGTCCCAGAACGTGTCGCCGTCGCCCGAGTGGGTGACCATCGC
The DNA here is from genome assembly GCF_025399895.1 of Streptomyces sp. ASQP_92. Lineage (GTDB taxonomy): Bacteria > Actinomycetota > Actinomycetes > Streptomycetales > Streptomycetaceae > Streptomyces. The sequence goes on from NZ_JAODUA010000017.1 coordinate 11,712, forward strand.
GAACTTCCAGCGGGGCGTGTTCACCGCGGCCCTGCCCTGGGCCTGCGCGGACTTGCGCGCGTCCTCGGCGCGCTTGCCGCCGGTGCTGCTGCACCCCGCCAAGGAGGCCCCGAGCACCGCTGCCAGCACCGCGCCCATGACGCGTACCCCTGTCCCAACCCTTGCCACGACGCCGTGCCCTTCTTGCTGTACCACCGGGTGCCGCCGGGGCTGGTTCAGGCCTGCCCCGGCCGCCCAAGTATGGGTCACGCGGAGCCCGCGGGGGATCATCGGGTACCGCGGGCGGTGTACTTCTCCAGCGTGGGCACGTCCTTCGCGGTGACGATCGCGGGGCCGGTCAGGACCGGCCTGCCGCCGCCGATGACATCGCCGTTGGTCTTGTTCAGCCACAGCTCGTCCACCGCGAGATAGCCCTGGAGATAGGGCTGCTGGTCGACGGCGAAGCCGATCTGCTCCGCCTTGAACTGCTTGATGACGGCCGCGTTCAGGTCGAAGGTGTCGATCTCGGCGGAGCTGCCCGCGTCCGCCTTCGCCTTGACCGCGGCGGCCGCCATCGGCGCGCCGAGCGTGACCACCGCGTCGATGTCCTTGACCGACTGGAGCTTGGCCTCGATGGAGGAGGTCGAGGCGGGCGTGTTGGTGCCGTCCACGTTCAGGTTCTCGACGCTGCCCCCGAACGTCTTTCGCACTCCCGCGCAGCGCTGTTCGAGCGAGACGTTGCCCTGCTCGTGGATGACGCAGAGGACCTTCTTGCGGCCCCGCTTCGTGAGTTCGTCCCCGACCGCCTCGCCGGCCACGCCCTCGTCCTGGCCGATGTGGCCGAGCGCGCCGAGTGCCTTCGAGGAGTCGGCGCCGGAGTTGATGGTGACGACGGGTATCCCGGCGGCGACGGCCTTCTTGACGACGTCCTTGAGGGCCTCGGGTTTGGCGAGCGTGACGACGAGCCCGTCGACCTTCTGGTCGATGGCCGCCTGCACCAACTGGGCCTGCTGCTGACCCTCCTTGTTCGCCGAGTACAGGAAGTCGACGTTGTCCTTGGCCGCGGCCTGTTTCGCGCCGCTCTGGACGATGTCCCAGAACGTGTCGCCCTCACCGGAGTGGGTCACCATCGCGATCTTGAGGCGGGGGGTGTCCACCGCTCTGCCGCCGCTCGCCGGCGCGGAGGCCTTGTCCTCGGAGGACTTGCCGCCCGAGCTGCTGCAACCGCCGGCCGTGAGCACCAGTGCGGCGGCGGCCACGGCCGCCGTGGTCGCCGTGCGGGGTGTGCGCATGGGTTCCGCCTTCTGTCCCGGCCGCCCGGTTGCGGCACGTGAGTTCTAGCGGCGCCGCCACGACCCCGTCAATACTTTGTCCGAACATTCTGACGCGGTGACGTCGAGGGTGACCGGCGTGCCGGTGCCGCCACCGGCTTCACGGGCGTACGAGGAGCTGGAACTCGAAGGAGTAGCGCGAAGCGCGGTAGATGTGTGAGCCGAACTCGACGGCCCGGCCGGTGTCGTCGAAGGTGGTGCGCTCCATGGTGAGCAGCGGTGCGCCCTCGGTCTCGGTCAGCAGGTCGGCCTCCCGGGCGGTGGCGGCCCGGGCGCCCACCGTCTGGCGGGCGCTGTGCAGGGTGATGCCCGCGCCCCGCATCAGCCGGTAGAGCCCGGTCCCCTCCAGGTACTCGGTGTCCAGCGGAAGCAGTCCGGCCGGCAGGTGGTTGCGCAGCCGGGCCATGGGCTCGCCGTGCGCGTACCGCAGCCGCTCCACCCGGTGTACGTCGCTGCCCTCGGGCACCCCGAGCGCGGCCGCGACCTCGGCGGAGGCCGGCTCCAGGGCGTTGCGCAGCACGGTGGTGGCGGGCTTCTGGCCGGCCGCCTCCAGGTCGTCGTAGAGGCTGCTCAGTTCGAGCGGGCGCTTGACCTGGCTGTGCACGACCTGGGTGCCCACCCCGCGGCGGCGCACCAGGAGCCCCTTGTCGACCAGGGCCTGGATGGCCTGGCGGACGGTGGGGCGGGACAGGCCGAGCCGTCCTGCCAGGTCGATCTCGTTGCCGAGGAGGCTGCCGGGCGTGAGGGTGCCCTTCTCGATGGCCGCCTCCAGCTGCTGCGAGAGCTGGAAGTAGAGCGGGACCGGGCTGGTGCGGTCCACGCTGAGCTGGAGCGGCTTGGGGAAGTCCGGCACGGATCTGGGCTGCTTGGGCACGGGGCGAGCGTAGTGCGCCGGGGATGTTGACGGGAAGTCGTGAAGTTCGATTGTCAGGACAAAGTCTTGACAGGATCGATCACCCCGGTCACGGTGTGCCCATGCGTATCGCAGTGATCGGGACGGGACGGATCGGCGCCTTCCACGCGGGGGTCCTGGCCCGCCACCCGGAGGTCCACCACCTGGTGGTCGCGGACGCCGACGCGGCCCGCGCCGCCGAGGTCGCGGCACTGACCGGCGCGACGGCGAAGGCCACCGTGACCGAGGCGTTCACCGGGGCGGACGCGGTGGTGATCGCCTCGGCCACCTCCGCCCACGCCACGCTCATCGCGGCGGCCGCCCGGGCCGGGCTGCCCGTGTTCTGCGAGAAACCGGTGGCCCTGGACGTGCCGAAGACGTTGGAGGCGCTCCGCGCGGTCGAGGCGGCGGGCACCGAACTCCAGCTCGGCTTCATGCGCCGCTTCGACGCGGGCTACCGGCACGCCCGGGAGCTGCTGCGTTCGGGACGGCTCGGCCGGCTGCACACCGTACGGGCCGTGACCTCCGACCCGGCGCCGCCACCCGCCGCCTATCTGCCGCTGTCGGGCGGGCTCTACCGCGACTGCCTGGTCCACGACTTCGACATCGTGCGCTGGGTGACCGGCCGTGAGATCACGGAGGTGTACGCGACGGGCTCGGACGCGGGGCCCGCGATGTTCCGCGCGGCCGGCGACATCGACACGGCCGCCGCCGTCCTGACCCTGGACGACCACACCCTGGTGACGGCGACGGCCACCCGCTGCAACGGCGCCGGCTATGACGTCCGGCTCGAACTGGCCGGGGATCAGGACCAGTTCGCGGTGGGTCTGGACGACCGCACCCCGCTGACCTCGGCCGAACCGCAGGGCTCCGGCCGCCCCGACAAGCCGTGGACCGGCTTCCTCGAACGCTTCGCCCCCGCCTACGAAGCGGAGCTGGACGCCTTCGTCCGGCTGGTGCGCGGCGAGGCGGCCAACCCCTGCGACGGCCGGGACGCCCTGGCCGCCCTGCGCGTCGCGGAGGCGTGCGAACTGTCGCGCAGGGAGCGGCGGATGGTGCGGATGGACGAGATCTCGGCCGTCTGAGCCACACCTACCAGCGCACCGGGAGGCGCAGGGGGCCGCGCATCATCATGCCGGTGCGCCAATGGAGGGCCGCCGGATGGATGTCGAGGGCCAGGTCAGGACAGCGCTCGAGCAGGGTGCGTACCGCGATCCGGGCTTCGAGCCGGGCCAGCGGGGCGCCCAGGCAGTGGTGGATGCCGTGCCCGAAGGCGACATGGCCCCGGGCGTCGCGATGGATGTCGAAGCGGTCCGGCTCCGCGTACCGCGCCGGGTCGCGGTCGGCGTCGGCCAGCGCGACGAGCACCAACTGGCCACCGCCGGGCACCAGGGTCCCGGCGATCTCGACGGGTTCCCGCGTGAAGCGGGCCGTCGGCGTCTCGACCGGGCCGTCGTAGCGCAGCATCTCCTCCACCGCGTTGTCGATGAGCCCGTCGAAGTCGGCCCGCAGCGCGGCCAGTTGCCCGGGGTGGCCGAGCAGCGCGAGCATGCCGTTGGAGATGAGGTTGACGGTGGTCTCATGGCCCGCGATCAGGAGCAGCCACACCATGCCGAGGAGTTCGTCGTGGGAGAGGTGGTCGCCGCCCTCCTCGTCGGCGGCCCGGATCAACGCGCTGACCAGGTCGTCACCGGGGTGGGCGCGCTTGTCCGTGAGCAGCCGGGTCAGATACTCCTTGACCTCCGCGGCGGCGGCGAGCCGGTCGGCGAGGGCGGGCGCCGAGACGGAGATGTTGGACCACTCCCGGAACTTCTCCTGGTCGAGGGCGGGCACGCCGATGAGTTCGCCGATCACGGTGATCGGCAGCGGGAAGGACAGCGCCTCGACGAGGTCGGCCCGGCGGTCCGGGGCGGCCAGCATCGCGTCGACGAAGGTGTCCGTCATCTCCTGGACGCGCGGGGCGAGCGCCTCGATACGGCGGGCGGTGAACTCGCGCGTGACCAGTCTGCGCAGCCGGGTGTGGTTGGGCGGGTCGGAGCTGAGCATGGTGATGCCGGAGGAGACCTGCTGGACCCCGAGGCCGGGTGCCGCGTTGCGCCACTCCTTGGAGAGGCGGTCGTCGGCGAGGGCGGCCCGCCCCGCCTCGTACCCCACGACGAGCCAGGCCTCGGCCCCCTCGGGCATCCGGATGCGGTGCACGGGGCCCCGGCCGCGCAACTCGGCGTAGACCGGGTAGGGGTCGCGGGTGAAGTCCTCGCCCAGTGCGGCCAGATCGACTACTTCGCTGGTCAACGGGTGTCCCTCCAGGACGATCCGGTGGATATGAGCGGACAGTACGGCGCCCGGGGCGAAAGCGCAGGACCTTTCGAGGAGCGGATTCGGGAAACCGCCTCGCCCCCGGCGCCCCCCGCACCACTGCGGCGGGATGGTTCGGCCGCCTGCCAACTCACCGCCCGCTCAGGGGGCTTTACCCTGGGCGGAGCGAGGGAGGCAAGGTGCTGCGGCGTTGGTGGTTCATGGAGCGGCTGCGCCCGGCCGTGCCGGAGCGGCGGACGCCCGAGGTGTCCAAGGAGCGACAGCAGCTGGTCCTGGAGGAGTGGGCGGCGGCCCGGGAGCGGCTCGACCGGTTGGTGTCGGCGCGGGTGACGGCCGTCGGCGAGGTGCTGCGTGTGGCCGAACTCCCGCCGGACGCGGGTCTGTTCGCGCCGCCCGACTCCGATCCCCGCGCCCGCGGCGACTGCGCCTGGGCCTTCGACGCGTTCCAGGCGGCCGGCAAGCTGCTCGACGAGGCGGCCGACCTGCCCGACCTGGCGGCCGCGGCGGTCCTCGCCGACCGCGCCCTGGAACGGTTCGCGGCGGTGCACGCGCGGGCGGCCGGGCAAGCCGTGCCCAAGGCCGCCCGGCGCTGCTTCTACAACCCGCTGCACACGGCCGCCGAGGACCCCCACTCCCCCGCCCGCAAACAACACCGCCAACGCGCCAGACGCCGTACCGGACCGCGCGAGGCGGCGGCCGACCGGCGCCCCGCCTGCCCGTCCTGCCGCCGGGCGATCCTGGCCGGTCAGACGCCGGACGTCCTTCCGGCGCTCATCCCGGTGAAGCTGTCCCGGCTGCGCACGGCCCGGGTCCTGGTGCCGTACTACACCGTGCCGCAGCAGTGGTCGCTGTGGTCGGTCTGTGCCTGTGGGGCGTACGGGGACGAGTGGCCCTCGCTCGTGCTGCGCGGCGAGCACCGCAAGCGGGCGGCGGCCGCGCGCAGGGCGTGAGTCACCAGCGCACCGGCAGGTGGCGTACGCCCCGGATGAGCATCCCGGGCAGCCAGTCCAACTCGGCTTTCCCATCGGCCAGTTGGAGATCGGGGGCGCGTTCGAGGAGGGTGCGGATCGCGATCCGGCCCTCCATGCGGGCGAGCGGGGCGCCGAGGCAGAAGTGGATGCCGTGGCCGAAGGCGAGATGGCTCTGCGGGGTGCGGCGGATGTCGAACCGGTCCGGGTCGCGGTGGCGCCCCGGGTCGCGTCCCGCGGAGGCGAGGGCGATCAGGACGGGGGCGCCCGCCGGGACGAGGACCTCGCCGATGCGGACGGGCTCGCGGGTGAAACGGTAGGTGGCGGTCTCCACGGGCCCGCGCAGCATCTCCTCGACGGCGCCATCGATGAGGCCGTCGAAGTCGGCGCGCAGCGCGGCCAGTTGCTCGGGGTGGGTAAGCAGGGCGCGTACGCCGTTGGAGATCAGGTTGACGGTGGTCTCGTGGCCCGCGACGAGCAGCAGGAAGGCCATGCCGATGAGTTCGTCGTCGGAGAGCCGGTCGCCGCCCTCGTCGCGGGCCCGGATCAGGGCGCTGAGGAGGTCGTCGGCGGGGCCGGCCGAGCGCTTGGCGTCGATCAGGGCGGCCAGATATCCGCCGATCTCGCGGACGGCCTCTCCCCCGTCGTCCGTGAGCGGCGCGACGGCCTGGTTGGACAGCACCCGGAAGGCCTCGCGGTCGAGGTCGGGCACGCCGACCAGCTCGGAGATGACCGTCATCGGCAGCGGAAAGGCCAGCGAGTCGACCAGGTCGGCGGTGCGGCCGGGGGCGGCCAGCATGGTGTCCAGGAGCGCGTCGGTGACCTCCTGGACACGGGGCCGCAGCGCCTCGACGCGGCGCGGGGTGAACTCCCGGGCCACGAGACCCCGCAGCCGGGTGTGCTGCGGCGGGTCGGTCTCCAGCATGTTGGAGCTGACGGGCAGTTCGACGTAGTCCACCTCGGCCAGCGGCCGCCAGTCCTTGACCAGACGCGGGTCGGCCAGCGCGGACCTGGCCTCCTCGTGGCCGACGATCAGCCAGACGTCCCCACCGGTCGTCGGCGTGCGCACCAGATGGACCGGTCCCGCGGCACGCAACGCGGCGTACGTCGGGTAGGGGTCGGCGTTGAACTCCTCGGCGTGCTCACTCAGATCGACAACCGGCATGGCCCCGCCCTCCGTTCGGCTTCCGTCAGCCTACGTCGCCGTCCGGCCCGTCGAGCAGTCCGGCATCGTGCACCAACAGGGCGATCTGCACACGGTTGTTGAGGCCCAGCTTGGCGAGGACGCGGGACACGTGGGTCTTCACGGTGGGCACGCTCAGATACAGCCGGGCGGAGATCTCGGCGTTGGAGTGGCCGCGCCCCACGGCGACGGCGACCTCGCGTTCGCGCTCGGCGAGCAGCGCGACACGCTCGCGGGCGCGGGCCGCACGATCGCGGGGTGCGGCCGCGCCACCGGACACCTGGGTCATCAACTGCCGCATGACGGCCGGGGAGAGGACCGGATCGCCCTGGGCCACCCGGCGTACGGAGGCGACGATCTCGGCGGGCGGGGTGTCCTTGAGGACGAAGCCGGCGGCTCCGGCCCGCAGCGCCCGCAGCACCTGCTCGTCGGCGTGGAAGGTGGTCAGGACGATCACCTCGGGCGCGTCGGGGCGGGCGCGCAGCGTCTCGGTGGCGGTGAGGCCGTCGACGTGCGGCATCCGGATGTCCATGAGGACGACGTCCGGGCGGAGCTCCAGGGCCAGTTGTGCGACGCCCGAGCCGTCGGCCGCCTCACCGACGATCTCGATGTCGTCGGCGCCGCCGAGCATGAAGGTGAGTCCGGCGCGGACCAGGGGGTCGTCGTCGACGATGAGCAGGCGGATGGTCATGCGGGCCACGGTAGCCAGGCCAGCACCGTGAAGGAGCCGTCGGGACCGGGCCCGTGGCTGAGCCGCCCGCCGGCCAGGGTGGCGCGTTCGGTGAGGCCGATGAGGCCCTGCCCGGATCCGGGCACCTCGGGCACCGGGCCCGGGGGCGGGGCGTTGCGGACCTCCAGGGTGAGCCCCTCGCCGGGGCGGCCGGTCACGGTGACGGTGACCTCGGCGCCGGGCGCGTGCTTACGGGCGTTGGTGAGGGCTTCCTGGGCGATGCGGTAGGCGTTGCGTCCGGTGGCGGAGGGGACGCCGGTCGCGTCCGGGACGCGGTGGTCGAGGGCCACCTTCATGCCGGCCTCGCGGGATTCGGCGACGAGCGCCTCGAGGGTGGCGAGAGTGGGCTGGGGCCGGTCGTCGGCGCCCTCGCCGGGGCTGCGCAGCACGCCGATGATCTGCCGCAGGTCCTGGAGCGCCTCGTGCGCGCTGTCCCGGATGACCCCGGCGGCGCGGGCGACCTGGGCCGGTGGCGCGTCGGGGCGGAATTCGAGGGCGCCCGCGTGCACCGAGAGCAGGGTGAGCCGGTGGGCGAGCACGTCGTGCATCTCGCGGGCGATGGCCTCGCGGGCGAGCCGCTGTGCGTTGTCGGCCCGCAGCGCCGCCTCGGCCTCGGCACGGGCGGCCCGCTCGCGCAGCGCTACGACGAGCTGGCGCCGGGAGCGTACGAGCATGCCCCAGCCGATGGCCAGCAGGATCAGCACGGTGCCCGCGACGGCGTTGGTGAGCCAGCTCGTGGTCGGGTCGGGGCGCAGAAGGGGCTGGAAGACCGAGCTGACCACGGCGCCGACGCCGACCGCGAGCACGACGGGCTTGAAGGGCCGGTGCACGGCGAGGCTGAACAGGGCGACCAGGAACGCCCCCGAGGCGACCGGCGCGACCAGTGACACCGCGGCGAGCGCCGCCGCGAGCGCGGCCGGGTGCCGGCGCCGCAGCCACACCGCGCAACAGGCGGCGGCGCCCACCATCTGGTCGACGAGCAGCAGGGTGTCGGAGTAGCCCGGCGTCTTGTCGAGGGCGTCGGCGGTGAGCATGCCGATCAGAGCGGCGGCGAGGAAGGCGCAGATGTCGACGACCCAGTCGCGTACGGTGCGCCGGGGCCTCGCCCGGTCGCCGGGCAGCTCGGGGTCGGCCACCGCCGAGGGCAGCAGCCAGCGGAACTCGGGTCCGGCACGTGTCATGTCGGCAAAGTTACGCAGCCCGCGGGCTCCGCGGCACGCGCCGGACACGGCTCGCTACCAAAGTCGCGGCGGCGAAGACTTTGGACGCGGTGAGGGTGTTCCGACGGCCGACGCGGCGCCGGGCCCGGTCGGCCCAGGGTGGGGACATGAAGAAATTCCTGGAGGTCACCGGGTGGCTGCTGCTGCTTCAAGGCGTCGGCGGGCTGCTGCACACATGGACCGGGTGGTTCGAACGGTGGGCGTTGGTGTACCGCGTCGGCCTACTGGAGGGCCATGAGATCTTCGCGAGCATCGTGCTCGCGGTGGCGGGCGCGGCGGTGCTCATCGCCTCGGATCGGGTCGCGTCGGTGCTCGGCGCACCGGAGCGGGGCGGGGGCACCTCGTCAGGCCGCGGCCCGACGCCCCCAGGCGGTGCCCGCGAGGACCAGGACGGCGCCCAATAGGCCGAGCGCGCCCAGGCGTTCACCGCCGAGCGCGATACCGACGGCCGCGGCCCACAGGGGTTCGGTGCCGAGCAGCAGGCTGACCCGCGAGGCAGAGGTGCGGCGGACCGCCCACAGCTGCACGAAGAACGCGAACAGGGTGCACAGGACGGACAGGAACAGCAGTCCGGCCCAGGCGCGGACGCCGAAGCCCGCGGCCGCCGTCCAGGGCGCCCCGCCCGTGCCGGGCACCGCGGTCAGCAGCGCGAACACGGCGACGGCGCCGCCGAGTTGGACGGTGGTCAGGGACAGCGGGTCGGCGCCTTCGACGGCCTTGACGCGGGCCATGACCAGGACGTGCACGGTACGGGCGACGGCGGCGAGCAGCATCAGGAGGTCGCCCGCCGAGGGAGTGGTGAAGCCGCCGCCCTGGGTCAGCAGGACGACGCCCGTCACGGAGAGGACGGCCGCACCGAGCACGACGCGCGGCGGCCTGACGGGGGCCGCCCGTGATCCGGTGGGGCCGAGGGTGCGGGGCCGGGCGAGGGCGGTCTCGGCGAGCGGGGTGAAGACCATGGTGAGGCTGATGATGAGCCCGGCGTTGGTGGCCGAGGTGTGCACCACCCCGTAGGTCTCCAGGAGGAAGATCGTCCCGAGGACGAGGCCGAGCAGTCCCCCGCCGCGCCACTGGGCGGCGGTCAGGGCGCGCAGCCCGCGCCATCGGACGGCGGCCAGGACCGGCACGACGAGCCCGAAGCGCAGCACCAGGACGGCGATCACGGTGTCCGCGGTGGTGATGTCCTTCGCGGCGAGGTAGGAGGCGCCCCAGACCACGGCCACCAGCAGGACCGGCAGGTCGGTGAGCCAGGCGCGGCGCGGGGCGAGACCGGCGGAGGGTACGGCGAGCGACGACACGGGCCCGGTCTCCAGACGACGGGGGGTGTGGAGACGTCGGCGGCTCGCACGGGAACGATCACCGTACCGATGCGTTGTCGGCCCGGGAAGAACCGTCCCGATCCGTGGGCGGCGCGGGCCGGCCGGCGCGGGTTGTTCCGTGCGCGGGCGGGCCGGGACCGGCCGGCGGTGTCACCCCGCGTGGGTCGAGAAGAGCCCGCCCGTGGGCCCCTGCTTGTCGCCGCCCTGCGCCTTCTTCAGGGCGTTGGCCAGGCCTTCGATGGTGAGGGACTGAAGGATGACGCGTCCGTTGCCCTCCAGGGTGGCGAGCGAGAGGCCCTCGCCGCCGAAGACCGCGTTCATCAGGCCCTGGCGGTTGAGGCCGCCGATGCGCTGCACCCCGTACTGGATGCCCTCCTCGAAGGCGACGATGCAGCCGGTGTCGACCTCGATGCGGCCGCCGAAGTCGGCCGGGTTGAGGTCGATGAAGTTGCCCGCACCGCAGATGATCACGGTGCCGGTGCCGGTGAACTTCTCCAGGATGAAGCCCTCGCCGCCGCTCATGCCGCTGCGGCCGCCCTGGAAGGCGATGCCGAAGTCGACGGTGGACTCGGCGGCGACGAAGGCGTCCTTCTCCGCGAACCAGGCCCGGTTTCCGGTGAGTTCGAGGGCGCGCATCTCGCCGGGCAGCACCCCCGCGAAACCGACCGTGCCCTCGCCGCCGGTGGAGGTGAAGTACTGGAAGGCGAGCGATTCGCCGGCCAGCGCGCGCTGGCCGACCTGCATCGCGGTGCCCATGGCCTGGCGCAGCATGCCGCCCATGCCCCCGCCGCCCTGGCCCTGCTGGTCGCTCGCGCCCCGGCCCGGGCCCGAGAGCCGCGTCTCCATGGACACGTTGGCGGTCTTGAAGAGGAACTTGCCGGCCTCGCAGTAGACGGTCTGGCCGGGGGTGAGGTTCACGACGGCCATCTGCATGGCGTTGCCGACGATCTCTTGCCGAAGGGTCACGGCCGGTCTCCTGACGCGTGGGGGTGCTTGCCGGGGTCAAGGTACGACACGGAGTGCCATATTCCGGTACTCGCCCCCTCGGGGCTCGGTGTCCGATGTCCGCCGGTGATACGCCCTCGGGACGGCTTTGCTTGAACTCGCAACCACAGCGCCCCAGAGGGGCACGACTCGGAAAGAGGAGCATCGCCATGGACTCGCTCAACGGCAGGAAGGCCCTGGTCACAGGGGGCAGCCGCGGCATAGGCGCGGCCACCGCGCTGCGGCTCGCCCAGGAGGGCGCCGATGTCGCCGTCACCTACACGCGGGGGGAGGACGCGGCCCGCGAGGTCGTCGCGAAGATCGAGGCGATGGGACGCCGCGGGCTGGCGCTGCGCGCGGACCTGGCGGACCCGGCCGCCGCGGGCGCCTCGGTCGCGGGGGCGGCCGAGGCCCTCGGAGGCCTGGACATCCTGGTCAACAACGCGGGCGTGGGGGTGCTCGCCCCGCTCGACGAGCTCACCGCGGACGATGTGGACCGGGTGCTCTCGGTGAACGTGCGCGGCGCCTTCCTCACCGCCCAGGCAGCGGCGGCCCGCATGGAGCGGGGCGGCCGGATCATCACGATCGGCTCCTGCATCGCGCAGCGGGTGCCCGGCCCCGGCGGCACGCTGTACGCGCTGAGCAAGTCGGCCCTCATCGGGCTGACGAAGGCGCTGGCGCGCGAGCTCGGGGAGCGGGGCATCAACGCCACGCTCATCCACCCCGGGCCCATCGACACCGACATGAACCCGGGGGACGGCCCCACCGCGGCGGGCCAGAGCGCGATGACCGCGCTCGGGCGGTACGGGTCGGCCGGCGAGGTCGCGTCGATGGTGGCGTATCTGGCGAGTGAGGACGCCGCGTATGTGACCGGCGCGGAGTTCGCCGTGGACGGCGGTTTCGCGGCCTAGCGCGACGCGTGGGAGCGCGAGGCACCCCGGTGCTGTCGGGTCGGGGTGCCTCGCGCGGCGGGCGGGTGTCGTGCCGCCCTGCTGTGGGGGGAACGGAGCGCTCGGGCGCCCGGTTCCCGCGGTGGAGCGGCCGGAGCCGCCCGGTTCCCGGTGCCTGGCGGTCAGCCGCCCAGTTCCTGGTGGCGGGCGGTCAGGCGTGCCGCGCCCTCGGCCGTCAGGGAGCCGAACAGGCGCAGCCGCGAGATGCCGCCGTCGGGGAAGATGTCGATCCGTACGTGGGTGCCCACGGCGGGGGCGTCCAGGACGAAGCGGTGGTTGGTGTCGGGTTGCAGTCGCGTGCGCGGCAGCACCTCGCTCCACTGGCCCGACTCGCCGTCGCGGACCGAAAGCGCCGCCCAGCCCGCCGAGTTGCCCTTGAGGTACGCCGTGTCGATCTCGACCGCGCGTATCTCGGACTGCCCGGCCAGCTGGTAGCGGATCCAGTCGTTGCCCTTGTCGCGGCGGCGCCGGGTCTCCCAGCCGTCGTCCATCTTGCGGGAGCGGCCCGGCTGGATGGTGTTGGTGGCGGGGGAGTAGAAGCGGTCGGAGGCGTCCTCGACCTGGCCGCCGTTCTCCAGGGCCGCGAGGTCGAAGGTGCCGAGCGCGGTCAGCCAGCGCGGGTCGGGGGCGACCTCGCCGTACACGCGAAGGCGGGCCACGCCGCCGTCCGGGTGCTGGTTGAGCCGCAGATGCGTGAAGCGCTGCTCCACGTCCACCGTGAAGCCGTTGGCCGCGTGGCCGCCAACCGCCGTACGGGGTACGAGAGTTGTCCACTTCACGTCCGGGGCGAGCAGCTCCTGCGGGGAGGGGGAGCCGGGCACCGAGGTGGCCTCGACCGAGACGGCCTGCGGGTAGTTGCCGCGGAAGTGGGCGGTGTCGACGACGATGCCGCGCACCACGCCGGGCGCGCCCAGGCGGATGAGCGCCCAGTCGTGGTCCTCGTCGGTGGGGTGCGGCTGGGCGGCCGAGACGCCGCGGCGCCGCCGGGTCTCCCAGCCGTCCATGATCTTGCCCTTGTGCCCGAAGTGCTCGGGGTCGAACTCGGCGGGCTCGGGCTTGAGCAGGTTCTCGCGCTCGGCGAAGAACTCGTCGTTCGCGGCGATCACCCCCGCACCCAGGCGCCGGTCGGCGAGGTCGACGTACTGGGTGAAGGAGAAGTCCGCGCTGCGGTAGTCCGCGTACGGGTCGCCGCCGCCGAACGGGCTGGCGTCACCGGTGAAGGAGGGCAGGGTGCTCACGGTGTCAGTTGTTCCTTTCGAGCAGGCGGCCGGTGGGCTCGGCGATGACGCCGTCGTGCTGGATGCGCTCGCCGCGCAGCCACGTCGACTTGACGACACCGTGCAGCGTCTTGCCCGCGTAGGCGGTGACGCGGTTGCGGTGCTGGAGTTCGGCCGGGTCCACGGTGAAGGTCTCGTCGGGGGCGAGGACCGCGAAGTCGGCGTCGCGGCCGGCCTCGATGGCGCCCTTCTGGGTGAGCCCGACGAGGTTCGCGGTCGCGGTCGACATCCAGCGGACCACGTCCTCGAGACAGTGGCCGCGCTTGCGGGCCTCGGTCCAGACGGCGGGCAGGCTGAGCTGGAGACCGGAGATGCCGCCCCAGGCGGTCGCGAAGTCGTCGGTCTTGAGGTCGATGGTGGACGGCGAGTGGTCGGTGACGACGCAGTCGATGGTGCCGTCGGCGAGCGCCGCCCACAGCAGGTCCTGGTTGGCGGCCTCACGGATGGGCGGGCAGCACTTGAACTCGCTTGCCCCGTCCGGGACTTCCTCGGCGGTCAGGGTGAGGTAGTGCGGGCAGGTCTCGACGGTCAGGCGTACGCCCTCGCGCTTGGCGGCGGCGATCACGGGCAGCGCGTCCGAGGAGGACAGGTGCAGGATGTGCACCCGGGCGCCGATGCGCTTGGCGGCGGCGATGAGGCCCTCGATCGCGGTGTTCTCCGAGACGCGCGGCCGGGTCGCCAGGTAGTCGGCGTACTTGGGGCCGGTCAGGTGCGGGGCCGCGTCCAGCTCGTGCGGGTCCTCGGCGTGGATGATCATCAGCCCGTCGAACCCGGCGATCTCGGCCAGTGAGCGCTCCAGTTGCTGGGAGTCCAGCTCGGGGAACTCCTCGACGCCCGACGGCGAGAGGAACGCCTTGAAGCCGAAGACCCCGGCCTCGTGCAGCGGCGCCAGGTCCTTGACGTTGTCGGGCAGCGCGCCGCCCCAGAAGCCGGTGTCGATGTGCGCCTTGCTCGCCGCGACCTCCCGCTTGATCCGCAGGTTCTCGACCGTGGTGGTCGGCGGCAGCGAGTTGAGCGGCATGTCGACGAGGGTGGTGATGCCTCCGGCGGCGGCCGCGCGGGTGGCGGTCCAAAAGCCCTCCCACTCGGTGCGGCCGGGGTCGTTCACATGCACATGGGTGTCGACGATGCCGGGCAGCAGCACGTCGTCGCCGAGGTCCTCCAGGCGGGCACCGGCCGGGACCTCGGCCTCGTACGGCAGTACGGCCGCGATCTTCCCGTCGGCGACGGCGACCGTCGCCGGGCGCGTCCCCTCGGGGGTGATGACGCGCGTCGAGCGCAGTACCAGGTTGACCTCGGACACCCGAGCCCTCACTTCCCAGCGAAATCTTTTCCGTACACCGAAATTCAACGATCTGTTGAAGGAGTTTGCGCGTCGGCCGGCGAAACCGTCAAGGGTCCCCGTGGAGTGAGGGCCGACACGGACGCGAGTCTTGGAGGTTTCCACAGAATGGAATTAGGATTTCGCCAAGCAGAATGTAGTTATCGCCACGGGGCGCCCCCGGCGAACGGACAAACCCGCTCTGACCGGCAAGGACACCGCACCTGTCCAGGGTAGGACGGACAACCGCCCGATAGTCTGCTGCTTCGCCTGCCAGCATCGAAAGGAACGCGCCGTGCCGACGTCAAGCGCCAGCACCACCGACGCCTCCAAGTCCTCCTCCGCCGGCGGAGGCGTCCAGTCACTTGAGCGCGCCTTCGATCTCCTGGAGCGGATGGCCGACGCGGGAGGCGAGGTCGGCCTCAGCGAGCTCTCCGCGAGCAGCGGCCTCCCCCTTCCGACCATCCACCGCCTGATGCGGACGCTCGTGGCCTGTGGCTACGTCCGCCAGCAGGCCAACCGGCGCTATGCGCTCGGCCCCCGTCTGATCCGGCTCGGCGAGTCGGCGGCCCGGCTCCTTGGCACCTGGGCGCGGCCGTATCTGACCCGCCTGGTCGAGGAGACCGGCGAGACCGCGAACATGGCGCTCCTCGACGGCGACGAGATCGTGTACGTGGCGCAGGTGCCGTCCAAGCACTCCATGCGGATGTTCACCGAGGTCGGCCGCCGGGTGCTGCCGCACTCCACGGGCGTGGGCAAGGCGCTGCTCGCGCACACCCCGCCGGAGGAGGTCCGCGCGCTGCTGGCCCGCACCGGCATGCCGGCCGCGACGGAGAAGACGATCACCACGGCGGACGGTTTCCTCGACGCGCTGGAGCAGGTGCGGCGCGCCGGGTACGCGGTCGACGACAACGAGCAGGAGATAGGGGTCCGCTGCCTCGCGGTGTCGGTGCCCAACTCCCCCACCGCGGCGGCCATTTCGATCTCGGGACCGGCCGGCCGGGTCACCGAGGCGGCCACCGACCGGATCGTCCCGATCCTCCAGGGCATCGCCCAGGAGCTCTCGACGGCGCTCGCCAACACGGGCGCCCAGACCTGATCCGGGGGCGGGCCGCGCCGCCCGCCGTCCCGGCACCCGAAAACCCCGGAGGTGTACGCCACCGCCGGGGTTTCGTGTGTCGGACGCTTGGCGGCCCCGGGCCCGTGTGTCGGGGCCCGGCGGCCCGGTGACTCAGCCCGTCGCCGCGCGTGCCGTGCTCAGACGTCCGTCGGTCATGGTCACCACGGCGTCCATCCGCTCCAGATGGGCGCGGTCGTGGGTGACCAGGACGGTGGCCGTGCCGCGGTCGCGGGTGAGGGTGAGCAGCAGGTCGAGTATGGCGGCGCCCCGCTCGTGGTCGAGGGCGCTGGTGGGCTCGTCGACCAGGAGCACGGCGGGCTCGTTCATCAGGGCGCGGGCGATGTTGACCCGCTGGCGCTGACCCCCGGAGAGCTGGTGGGGGCGGCGGTGGGCCTGGTCCGCGAGGCCTACGGCGGCCAGGAGTTCCAGGGCGTGCGCCTGGGCCGCGCGGGGCCGGCGGCCCGCGAGGTGGGCCATCACCTGGAGCTGCTCGGCGGCGGTGAGCGAGGGCAGCAGGTTGGGCTGCTGGAAGACGATGCCGAGCCGGGTGCGGCGCAGCGCCGCCTTCTCGGCGGGTCCGAGGTCCGCCGTGTCGGTCCCGGCCACCACCACGCGGCCGCTGTCCGGGGTCACCAGGGTCGCGGCGACCGCGAGCAGGCTGGACTTGCCGGAGCCCGAGGGGCCGACGCAGGCCGTCACCGTACCGGCGTCGACCGCGAGGCAGACCCCGTCGAGGGCGGTGAGGCGGCCCTCGCCGTCGGGGTAGGTCAGGGTGATGTCGTCGAGGAGGAGGGTGGAGGCGGTCATCGGGCACTCCCGAGCGCGGTCAGCGGGTCGACGGCGGTGATGCGCCGGATGGACAGGGCGGCGCCGATCACGCCGAGCACGACGAGGACCGCGGCCGGCCCGAGCGTCGTGGAGGGATCGAGCACGAAGGGCACCGCGCCGCCGATGAGGGCCCCGGCCAGCGAGGCGAGCCCGGTGCCGAGCAGGGTGCCCAGCGTGAGCATCACGACCGCCTGCCCGAGCGCGTCCTTCAGGAGGTAGGGCGTCGAGGCGCCGAGCGCCTTCAGTACGGCGATGTCGCCGCTGCGCTGGATCGTCCACACCGTGAAGAACGCGCCGACCACCAGCGCCGAGATGGCGAAGAGGAAGCCGCGCATCAGCTGGAGCGAACCGTTCTCGGCCTGGTAGGAGGGCAGCGCCGACAGGGCGTCCGAGAGCGTCAGGCTCCGCGTGGCGAGCCGTCGGTCGGTGGCGGCGAGGTCCGCGCCGGCGTCGAGGGTGAGCGCGACCACGGTGGCGGGCGCGTCGTCGGCGAGCGCCGTCCACACCACGGGGGTGTGGCTGTAGGAGTCCGCGCCCGCCACCGCCGTCACACGCAGCGGGTGACCGCCCAGCGTCAGGGTGTCGCCCGCCCTGGCGTCCAGGTCCTCGGCCGCGCCCCGGGACAGGACGACGGATCCGGCACGGATCGTCGAGGGGGCGAGGTCCGAGCCGGCCGGGACCGCGAACGCGGACACCGCGGCCGTGCGCCCGCCCGCCTTGGCGTTGAGCGTGGACACCCCGAGCGGCTGGGCCTCGCGCACCCCGGGCGCCCGCTGCCACTGGCGCCAAGTGGCGCTCGGGACAACGGAGTTGGTGAACGACACCGACTGTCCCGAGGGCGGTGCGGCGAAGGCCAGCCGGTCGGCGGGCAGCGCGCTCACGGCCGAGGTGTTGTCCCTGGCCAGCCCGGCGGTGAGCCCGGAAAGCAGCCCCACCAGCAGGGTGATGAGCACCACGACCGTACCCATCAGCGCGAACCGGCCCTTGGCGAACCGGAGGTCTCTCCATGCGACGAACATGGGTGCAAGCCTGGCGAGGCGGGGGCCGCCCGCGCATCGCGCGCGGGCATGCGCCGCCGCATCGAAGGGTGCAGCCGCACATCAAACTTTCGGTTGACCGGGGTCGCCCACCCGGCCCGTACGCTGGAAGCCCATGGATTCCGCCCGGCCCCCCACCCCCGTCACCGCCCTGCTGCGCCTGTGTCTGCACGCGCTGCTCGGCGGGCTGCTCGCGCTGGCCGCGGTGCGGGCCGCCGGCGACGGCGCGGCGCGCGCCGGGGCGGTCGTGGCGCTGGCCGTCCTCATGGCCGCGGTGTACGCGGGGGGCGTGGCGCTGAGCGCGGTGCGGCCGCGCACCCCGGCGGCCGCCCTCTGGCTGGGGGCGCTCGGCGCCATCTGGCTGGCGCTGCTCGTGGTCTCCTCCGACGCGCTGTGGGCCGCCTTCCCCCTCTACTTCCTGCTGCTCCACCTGCTCACGCTGCGCTGGGCGCTGCCCGCCGTCGCGGGTACGGCCGGCGCGGCCATCGCGAGTTTCGTGCTGCACGGGCAGCGGGTCACGCCGGGCGCGTTCATAGGGCCGCTGCTCGGCGCGGCGGTCGCGGTGGCGACCGTGCTCGGCTACGACGCGCTGTACCGGGAGAGCGAGCGGCGCCGTGAGCTCATCGACGAGCTGGTGACGACGCGGGCCGAGCTCGCCGAGGCCGAGCGGACGGCCGGGACGCTCGCCGAGCGCGAGCGGCTCGCCCGCGAGATCCACGACACCCTCGCCCAGGGCCTCTCCTCGATCCAGTTGCTGCTGCGCGCCGCCGAGCGCGCGCTGCCCGCCGGCGATCCGGCCCGCGTCCACGTGGAGCAGGCGAGGCGCGCCGCCCAGGACAACCTCGCCGAGGCCCGCCGCTTCGTGAAGGCCCTCACCCCGCCCGACCTGGAACACGGCTCGCTGTCGGGCACCCTGGAGCGTCTGTGCGCGGCGGCACCGGGCCCCGTCGTGCAGTTCGGCGTGAGCGGCACCCCGGTCGAGCTGCCCACGCCCTACGAGGTGGCGCTGCTGCGCATCGCGCAGTCGGCGCTCGCCAATACGGTGCAGCACGCGGCGGCCGGCCGGGCCGAGATCACCCTCAGCTTCATGGACACCTCGGTCGCCCTGGACGTCGTCGACGACGGACGCGGCTTCGACCCGGCCGGGCAACGGCCGAAGGAGACCAGCGGCTTCGGCCTTCGCGCGATGCGTTCGCGGGCCACCTCGCTCGGCGGCACGCTGAGCGTGGAGTCGGCGCCCGGCCAGGGCACGGCCGTCGCCATCACGCTGCCGCTGCCCGTGGCGGGTGCCCGGTGAACGCGGCGCCGATCCGGCTGCTGCTCGCCGACGACCACCCGATCGTGCGGGCCGGACTGCGCGCGGTCCTCGACACCGAGCCCGACTTCGCGGTGACCGGGGAGGCCGCGACCGCCGAGCGCGCGGTGGAGCTGGCCGCCCCGGGCGCGTACGACGTGGTCCTGATGGACCTCCAGTTCGGGTCCGGGATGCACGGCGCTGAGGCGACCGCGGCGATCACGGCGCGGCCGGGAGCGCCCCGGGTCCTGGTCCTGACGACGTACGACACGGACGCGGACATCCTCGCGGCGGTGGAGGCCGGCGCGGCCGGCTATCTGCTCAAGGACGCCCCGCCCGAGGAGCTGGCGGCGGCGGTACGCACCGCGGCCTCGGGCCAGTCGGCGCTCGCCCCGGCCGTCGCGCACCGGCTGATGGACCGGATGCGCACCCCGGCCGAGGCGTTGACGCGGCGCGAGCTGGAGGTGCTCCAGCTCGTCGGTGACGGGCTCTCCAACCAGCGGATCAGCAAGGAGTTGTTCCTGAGCCAGGCCACCGTCAAGTCCCACCTGGTGCACATCTACGCCAAGTTGGGGGTCGACTCGCGCACGGCGGCGGTCGCCGCCGCGAGCGCGCGCCGTCTGATCCGCCACCCCGGCTGAGCCCGCCCGAGAGGACGTCACGCCCGCCCGGCCGGCCCCCGGCCGCCCCGGCGTGCCGCGGGGCGGACCCTTCGTTCAGCGTGTGCGCTCCTTGCGCTGCCGCCGGGCGCGGAGCCAGAAGAGCGTGAGTCCGCGCGGGGACTGCTCGCGCCGGCGCTGCATCTCCCGCTCGAACCGGTCCGTGACCATCACATCGCGTTCCATGACAACTCCCCCATCTCGACTGCCACTTGGCCACTTCTTCCGGGCCAATGTGCTGACAGGACGGAAGTCTGTACGCTGATTGGCCTGGACGGCATGGCCAATTCCCGGAGGTTGGTATGGCAGGTATGCGAGTGGTCCGGTCCGTGGACACCGTGAGCGCCACCGCGCGGACGCTCGGCAGCCGCCAGCTCGCGGGGCAGGTCACCGCTCTGACGGGCCCCCACCCCGGCTATCGCGCCCTCGCCCAGGGGGTGCGCACCCTGCTGCTCGACGGCCGCATCCCGCTGCACACCCGACTGCCAGCCGAGCGGGAGCTGGCCACCGCCCTGGAGGTCAGCCGGGCCACCATCACGGCCGCCTACGACCTCCTGCGCGACGGCGGGCACGCGCTGAGCCGGCGCGGCTCGGGCACCTGGACCACGCTCCCCGAGGGCACGGCGCCGGCGAGTGTGGCCCGCTACCAGGCGCCCGACGGCGTCATCGACCTCGCGATGGCCGCGCCGAGCGCCCCGGCCGCGGAGCTGGCGGCCGCGTTCGAGCTGGCCGGCCCGGAACTGGCCTGCCACGCCGCCACCAACGGCTACCACCCGCTCGGCCTGCCGGAGCTGCGTGCCGCCGTCGCCGAGCGCTACACCCGGCGCGGTCTCCCCACGCTGCCGGAGCAGATCCTGATCACCACGGGCGCCCAGTCCGCCGTCTCCCTGGTGGTGAACCTCCTTGGCCGCCCCGGCGACCGGGCGCTCGTCGAGAGCCCCTCGTACCCCAACGCCCTGGACGCGGTGCGCCACGCCGGCCTGCGGATTACGCCCGTACCGGTGACCGAGGACGGCTGGGACATCGAGCTCCTGGAATGCACCCTGCGCCAGACCGCGCCGCGCCTGGCCTATCTCATCCCCGACTTCCAGAATCCGACCGGCGCGCTGATGAGCACCGAGCAGCGGTCCCGGCTGCTGCGGGCGGTCCGGGCCACCGGCACCTGGCTGCTCATCGACGAGACCATGGCCGAGATGTCACTTCAGGGCCCGGCCCCGGCGCCGTTCGTGTCCCTCGCCCACCAGGGCGAGTCGGAGCAGATCGTGACGGTCGGCTCGCTCAGCAAGACCCACTGGGGCGGCCTGCGCATCGGCTGGGTGCGGGCGGGCTCCCGGCTCGTCCATGAGCTGGCCGCGCTGCGCATCCACGTGGATCTGGCGCCCTCGCTCGTCGACCAGGTACTGGCCAAGACGCTGCTGCCGGGCATGGACGACGTACTGAGCAGGCGGCTGCCGCTGCTGCGCGAGCGGCGCGACGCGCTGGCCGACTCGCTGAGCCGCCATCTGCCGGAGTGGCACTGGCAGTCCCCGGCCGGCGGGCTCAGCCTCTGGGTCGACCTCGGCCGCCCGATCGCGGGCGCGCTCGCCCAGGCGGCGCTGGCCCACGGGGTGAACCTCCAACCGGGCTCCCGCTTCGCCGCCGACCCCGGCACCCATGAGCACCGGCTGCGCCTCCCCTACGTCCACGAGCCGGAGGTGGCGGACGAGGCGGTGCGGCGGCTGGCCGCGACCCTGGACGCGGGCCTGCCCGCCGTCACGGGCACGGCCGGACAGAACCGCCCGCACTGGGTGGCGTGAACTCCCTTGCGCATCAGGGGAGTTCACCCGCGCGGGCTCCGGCCCGTCGATCAGTACCGAGCCGGCGGACCGCCGAATAACTCGACCGCCTTGCGCACGTCCGTCACCGCGGCCGCCAGCGCGCTGACGGAGCCGATCGAGCCCGCGATCAGCAGCAGCGAGCGGCGCAGCCGCGGCACCTCGGGGATGCCACTGAGGGCCATCGCGTCCAGCGCCGCCAGCTCGTCCTCGGCGACGGCCCGGTCGGGAAACTCCGCCGGATGACCGGCCAGCTCACGGCGCAGCCGGGAGACTGCCGTCCGCAGTTCGCTCACTCTGGGGTCCTCGCCACTGCTGGTCACGGCCCTCTGCTCCACGCCTCGCAACAAAAGTCCTCCCCCAACGCACGTCCTTGTGCAGGTGTTCTCAGCCCCGCAGCAAAGGTCAACTGCCGGGATGCGCGGGTCAGTTAACGCCATGCAGTGTGTCGTGCGCCACTGCGTGGACGGAATTCGAACCGAGCGTTGGGTATATCTGGGGCCATGACGCAACGAACGACACACGCGGCGCAGGTCACGGGGGTGCTGCTCGCGGCGGGCGGCGGCCGCCGGCTGGGCGGCCGCCCCAAGGCCCTCCTTTCGCACCGGGGCCGCCCGCTCGTCGAGAACGCGGTCCGGGTCCTGCGCGAGGGCGGCTGCGCCACGGTGTACGTGGTGCTCGGCGCGGCAGCCGACGAGGTACGGGCCCGCGCGGACCTGGCGGGCTGCGTGCTGGTCGACAATCCGGACTGGGAGCAGGGCATGGGCTCCTCGCTGCGGGCCGGCCTGGAGGCGCTGGTCGCGTCGGAGCGGGGAGTTGGCGGCGGGGACCGGGCGGCGCTGGTCTCGCTCGTCGACCAGCCCGGCATCGGCGCCGAGGCGGTGGCCCGGGTGCTGGCCGCCCACCGTTCGGACGATTCCCTTGCGGCGGCCTCCTACGACGGCGAGCGCGGCCATCCGGTGCTGTTCGGGGCCCGGCGCTGGGCGGACATCGCGGCGGGCGCGACGGGCGACCGGGGCGCCCGTACGTACCTCAAGGCCCACGAGGGGGAGATCGAACTCATCGAGTGCGGCGACGTGGCCGAGCCCTATGACATCGACACGGAGGCGGATCTGGTCCGCCTCCAGTAGATCTGGAGTAGACAGGAAGCCGGGCCAGGGCCGCGGAAAACACGGAGTGAACGTGGTGGCACTCAGCGCCATGGTCCCTCGACCCGGAGAATCTCGACATCAACAAACCATTGAACTTCCACCATGAGGAAACTAGTATCCACTGTTCAGAAGCGCCCGTCAGATCAACCGGCGCCCACAGTCGTACCTCGGAGCCCTGGCACTGAGTGCCATGCATGGCGACCCGGCGGCCGTCAGGGCACCCCCGCGAAGGAGTGACAGCTCATGTCCGCACCAGCGCCGTCCCCGCTGGCCATCGTCGATGCCGAGCCCCTGCCGCGGCAGGAGGAGGTACTCACCGACGCGGCCCTCGCCTTCGTGGCCGAGCTGCACCGGAACTTCACGGCCCGCCGTGACGAGCTCCTCACCCGCCGCCGGGACCGCCGCGCCGAAATCGCCCGCACCTCCACGCTGGACTTCCGCCCCGAGACGGCCGAGATCCGCGCGGGCGACTGGAAGGTCGCCCCGGCCCCGGCCGCGCTGAACGACCGCCGCGTGGAGATCACCGGGCCGACCGACCGCAAGATGACCATCAACGCCCTGAACTCGGGCGCCAGGGTCTGGCTCGCCGACTTCGAGGACGCCTCGGCTCCCACCTGGGAGAACGTCGTCCTCGGCCAGCTCAACCTCATCGACGCCTATGAGCGTCGCATCGACTTCACCGACGCGAAGTCGGGCAAGTCCTACGCCCTGAAGGACGCCGACCAGCTCGCGACCGTCGTCATGCGGCCGCGCGGCTGGCACCTGGAGGAGCGCCACCTCCAGTTCGACGGCCGCCCGGTGCCGGGCGCGCTCGTCGACTTCGGCCTCTACTTCTTCCACAACGCCCAGCGCCTGATCGACCTCGGCAAGGGCCCGTACTTCTATCTCCCCAAGACGGAGTCGTACCTGGAGGCCCGCCTCTGGAACGACATCTTCGTCTTCGCCCAGGACTATGTGGGCATCCCCCAGGGCACCGTCCGCGCCACCGTCCTGATCGAGACGATCACGGCGGCGTACGAGATGGAGGAGATCCTCTTCGAGCTGAAGGACCACGCGGCCGGGCTCAACGCGGGTCGCTGGGACTACCTCTTCTCCATCGTGAAGAACTTCCGCGACGGCGGGGAGAAGTTCGTCCTGCCGGACCGCAACGCGGTCACGATGACGGCCCCGTTCATGCGCGCCTACACCGAACTGCTCGTCCGCACCTGCCACAAGCGCGGCGCGCACGCGATCGGCGGCATGGCCGCGTTCATCCCCTCGCGCCGTGACGCCGAGGTGAACAAGGTCGCCTTCGAGAAGGTCAAGGCCGACAAGGACCGCGAGGCGGGCGACGGCTTCGACGGCTCGTGGGTGGCCCACCCCGACCTGGTCCCGATCGCGATGGCCTCCTTCGACGCGGTGCTCGGCGACAAGCCGAACCAGAAGGACCGGCTGCGCGAGGACGTCTCGGTGGCGCCCGGCGACCTGATCGCCATCGACTCGCTCGACGCCAAGCCCACCTACGAGGGCCTGGTCTCCGCCGTGCAGGTCGGCATCCGCTACATCGAGGCGTGGCTGCGCGGCCTCGGCGCGGTCGCCATCTTCAACCTCATGGAGGACGCGGCCACCGCCGAGATCTCGCGCTCGCAGATCTGGCAGTGGATCAACGCGGGTGTCGTCTTCGAGCACGACGGGACGCCCCTGCGGGCCACGGCCGACCTCGCCCGCAAGGTCGCGGAAGAGGAACTCGCCGCGATCCGCGCGGAGATCGGCGAGGAGGCCTTCGCGGCCGGGAAGTGGCAGCAGGCCCACGACCTTCTGCTGAAGGTCTCCCTCGACGCCGACTACGCCGACTTCCTGACACTGCCCGCATATGAGCAACTGGTCGGCTGAGCACGGCAGTTGACCCCTGGCTCCGCCCCCGGTACCGCACAGCACCGGGGGCGGAGCCGTTGTCACGTCAAGGCCGCACCCACCGCCACGAACGCGCAGATCAGTACGGCGAGGATGGCGAGCAGCGGGGCCACGAAGCGGAGGTACTTGTTGTATCCGACCTTCGCCAGGGCCACGCCGCCGATGGTGACGGCGGTGGTCGGCACCCACAGGTTCATCCAGCCGCTGGCGGCCTGCCACGCGGTCACCACCACCGCGCGCGGGACGCCCGCGAAATCGGCGAGCGGGGCCAGGATCGGCATCGCGAGCGTCGCATGACCCGAGGTCGAGGGGATCAGGAAGGCAAGCGGCAGGTTCACCACGAAGACGATCACGGCGAACAGGGCGGACGGGGCACCCTTCACGACGCCCTCGATCGAGTGCAGCACGGTGTCCGTGATCCCCGAGTTGTTCATGATCACCGTGACACCCCGGGCGAGCACGATGACCAGGGCCGGGGAGATGAAGTCCCCCGCGCCCTGGATGACCGTGGCGCTCAGGGCGGCCTCGCCGAGCCGGGCCGCGACGCCCACGAGCACCGCCGCCACCAGGAACAGGGCCGCCAACTGCGGGAAGGACCAGCCCAGTTCCCAGCCGTACGGGGTGGCGTCGGCCCGGCCCGTCAGGGCGCTGGACCAGGGCACCACGGAGAAGATCATGAAGGCGAAGACGAGGGTGAGCAGGGTCAGGACCAGCTTGTGGGTGCGGGTCAGCTCCGGCGGCCCGCCGCCCGCGCCGGCCGCCGCCGCCTCCCCGTACTCCGCGCCGGCCGCCTCCCCGTACTCCGCGCCGGCCGCCGGCTCCCGGTCCCCCGGCAGGAAGCCGGTCAGGGATTTCGACGGGTCCCGCTGGACACGCCGCCCGTAGCGGACCACGTACAGGATCGACACCGCCGTCAGGACCAGCCACATCACGAAGCGCAGCACGATGCCGTCACCCAGGGAGATGTCGGCGGCCGACGAGGCCACGCCCGTGGCGAAGGGGTTGACCGTCGAGCACAGCACGCCGATGCCCGCGCCCACGATGATCGTGCCGGTCGCGACGAGGCGGTCGTAGCCGAGTGCCAGCATCAGCGGAACGATCAGACCGTAGAAGCCCAGGGTCTCCTCGGCGAAGCCCTCCACCGTGCCGAGTACGGAGAAGACCGTCATCACGCCCGCGATCAGCAGCGCGCCGCGCTCGCGGAGGCGGTGGGCCAGGAGGCCGATTCCCCGGTCGAGCGCCCCGGTCGCGAACACCACGGTGATGAACGCGCCGATGGCGAGCACGAAGAGGAACACCCCGGCGCTGCCGTACAGTTCGCCGGCCAGCGCGGGCCCGACCCGGCCCGACTTCGCGTCCTGGATGCCGTACAGGCCGTTCACCGGGGAGAGGAAGAGGTCGTTGAGGCGGTCCACGAAGCTCTGGCCGCTGTCGACGCGGTGGTAGGTGCCCTGGAGGGGCGCCCCGTCGGCGGTGCGGTCGTAGGCGCCGGAGGGGATGACGAACGCCAGGACCCACACGGCCAGCGTGACGATCGCGAGGATCGTCAGCGCGCTCGGGAAGCGCAGACCCGCTCCCTTGCCCGCTGCCGGTTCCTCGAACGGCGGCTCGGGCGGGGGGAGTTGAGGCGGGGGGGCTTGAGAGGGCGGGGCTTGCGACGGCGGGCCCTGAGAGGGCGGTCCCCCTCCCGCACCCTCGGGCGCGCGCCCGCCCGGCTCCGGCGGGGAGGGCGTCGTCATGTGCCGCTCCCGGCCGGGGCCGCGCGGCCCCCGGACCCGGGTCCGGAGCCGCCCGCCGTGCGGGTGAGCGGCATCTCCGGCGGACACGATGCCTCCGGATGGGCGAGCCCTGCCCCGGCCTCCCCCTCGAACCGGCGCGTCGGGCGCACCGCCGAGGAGGTGGCGGCCCACCGCTGCGGGGCCGCCGGCACCCCGTCCGGCGGCGCGTCGACTGTCGAGGGCAGGTCCTGGTCCGCGTCCATGGGACCCAATGGATCATGCCCCGCACCCCCTCGCATGTCGTACCCCGCCGGGCCACCCTCTGCGAGAATCCCGCGGGGGGCGTTCGCCGGGCCGGGCCCGGCACTCCGTACGGCCGGCGAAGTGGGGGCATGGGGGATGCGTGGAGGACGAGTCGCCGTTGTGGGCGGCAGCATCGCGGGGTGTGCTTCGGCACTGGCCGCGTACCGCGGGGGCGCGGAGGAGATCACGGTGTTCGAGCGGGCGTCGGAACAGCTCGCCGACCGCGGGGTGGGGCTCGCGATGCACAACGCCCGCTACGCCGAACTGGAGGCGCGCGCGTTCCTGGACCCGTCGATGCCCTGGCTCCAACTGAACCGGCGCTGCTGGTACGTTCGCGACGGCGCGGAGCCGATGGGCCGGCTCGTCGGGACGCTGCCGTTCCCGTTCCGCACGTACAACTGGGGCCCGCTCTGGCGTGAACTGCGCGAGCGCGTACCGGCGTCGGTGGACTTCCGGGCCGGGGCGATCGTCGAGCGCCTCGAACTCGACGGCCCCGGTGTGGAGTTGACGACGGCCGACGGAGGCGCGGAGCGATTCGACATCGTCGTGGGCGCCGACGGCTACCGCTCGACGGTCCGCGCGGCCGCCTGCCCCGAGGTGCGGCCCCAGTACGCGGGCTACCTCGCCTGGCGCGGCTCCTTCCCCGTCGAGCGGCTGCCCGACGCCGGTCGCTGGCCGGTGGAGGACTGTGTGTACGCCGTCTTCCCGGGCGGGCACGCGGTCATCTACCGCATCCCCGACGGCCGGGGCGGCCGGCGCGTCAACTGGGTGCTCTACTCGGCCCCGCCCTCCGGTCACGGCCTCCCCCTCGACTCCCCCACCTCCCTGCCGCCCGGCACCCTCACCGACGCGCTGCGCGACCGCGCCCTGGAGATCGCGGACACCCAACTGGCGCCTTTCTGGGGCCAGTTGATGCATCTCACCGAGCCGGGTGAACTCTTCGTCCAGCCGATGTACGACTTCACCGCACCCCGGTACGCGTCCGGACGCCTGGTGCTGACCGGGGACGCCGCGACGGTGGCCCGCCCGCACACCGGCGGAGGGGCCGTGAAGGCCCTCCAGGACGCCACCGCCCTGGAGTCCGCGCTGGCCTCGGCCACGAGCTGGCCCGAGGCGCTGGCCGCCTATGACGCGGAGCGCTCACCCGTCGGACGCGGCATGGTCGAGCTCGGCCGCACCCTGGGGCTCGGCCTCGTCCAGCAGACCCCCGACTGGAGCGCGATGGACCAGAACGCGCTGGACTCGCACTGGCAACAGGCGGACGGCTCGGGCACGTTCGGCGGCCGCCGGATCTCCTAGTGCCACGCCGTACCGGGGCGGTGGCGTGGTCGGGACCTCACGGGACGACCACGGTCGGCTGGGCCGAGAAGTCGCCCCAGGTGCCGTCCGGCAGCCTCGCCCGGAGCTTCACGCTGTAGCGCGTGCCGGGCGGATCGGTGACGGTGAAGGTGTACGAGGTCAGGCCTTCGGGCGACGGGACACCGGGCACGATCGTCGTCGTCGGGGCGCCGTCGAGGAAGAGCTGGTAGGCCCCGATCACCCCGCCCGTGCGCGGCGGCACCCAGCGCAGGGTGATGTCCGTGCCGCCCCCGGACGAAGCCCGGGCGGCGCCGGCCCTCAGCCGTGTGGGGGCGGTGCTGGGGGGAGCGCCGGGCGCGGCGGCCGTGGTGACGTCCACGGCGTCGCTGTCGGGTGAGGCGTTGTCGGCCGCGTCCCTGGCCCGCACGGTGAAGGTGTAGACGGTGCCGGGCCGCAGCCCGGTCAGCCGCGCCGAGGTGCCGGCGCCGCCGACGCTGTGGATCCGGGTCCCCTCCTGGTAGACGTCGTACGCCGTCACACCCACGTCGTCGACGGCGCGGCCCCAGCTCAGATTCGCGGCACCGGTGCCGTCCGCGTGGCCGGTGAGGTGCTGCGGGGCCGTCGGCGGGCGCTTGTCGTCGGGGGTCGCGGCCGGGGTGGTGACGGCGGCGGGGGCGCTGGGGGCCGAGAGGTTTCCGGCGGCGTCGCGGGCCCGCACGGTGAAGCGGTAGGAGGTCGAGGCGGTGAGCCCGCCGATGTCGATCATGCTCAGGTCGGCCGGGACCGTCTTGGCCGTGGTCCCGTCACGCAGGACCTCATAGCCGGTGACGGCCCTGTCGTCGGTGGCGGGCCGCCACATGACGTGCACGGACGTGGCGCTGCTCGCCTGGGCGGTGACGGCAGCGGGCACCGTCGGGCTGTGCCGGTCCCGGTCGTCGGCCCCGCCGCAGGCGGTGAGCAGCAGGGCGACGAGGGAGGCGGCGAGCGGGGCGCGGGGCGGGGCGAGGGCCCCGGCCGGACGGCTGGTGCGACGGCGGCGCATGACGGTCCACCCCCGGTCTTCAGGGCGCGGAGCGTGGACGCGCCCGCCCGCCACCGACAGAAAAGGTCCAGACCTGTATGCCACGCCTGACACGGACACGGCAAGAGTGCGGACCGAAGCCGGGCCCCGATGAGTTTTCGTCACGCGCCCGGTCACTCCTCCATGAGCAGCGAACCGAACGCCCACGCCCTGCCCGACCTCGGCCCCGCGGCGGCCGAACTGACCCGATTGCTCGGCGGGGTGCGCGATGACCAGTTGGGCGCCTCGACGCCCTGCCCCGCGTACGCGCTCCGGGAACTCCTGGCCCACGTCCTCGGCCTCAGCGTCGCCTTCCAGCACGCCGCGCGCAAGGAGACCGGCCCGTCCACCGCAACCGCGCCGGGAAGCGTGCCGCCGCCCGAACTGCCCGCCGACTGGCGGGAGTTGATGCCGGAGAGTCTCGCGGCGATGGCCGCCGCCTGGCGTGATCCGGCCGCCTGGGAGGGCGAAACGCAGGCGGGCGGGCTCACGCTGCCCGCGGCGGTCACCGGCCAGGTGGCCCTGGACGAGCTGGTGGTCCACGGCTGGGACGTGGCCCGGGCCACCGGCCAGGACTACCGGCCGGCCCCGGCCGACCTGGAGATCTCCTACGCCTTCCTCGCTCCCTCGAAGGACGACCCGGCCGCCCGCGGCAACGCCTTCGGGCCCCCCGTCGACGTACCGGACGGGGCTCCGATGCTGGACCGGCTCATCGGGATGAGCGGCCGGGACCCGGGGTGGAAGGCCTGACTCACCAGTGCGCGGGGCGCACCAGGGACGGCGGGAGTTTGGTCGTCGCGTCGCCCTTGGCCGCGTTGAGCTGGGCCTGGGTGAGGAAGAAGGCCTCGGTGAGATCGGCGCCGGACAGCTGTGCGTCACGGAAGTCCGCGCCGATCAGATCCGCCAGGCGCAGGTCGGCGCCGCTCAGGTCGGCGGCGATCAGGAAGGCACCCCGCAGGTTCGCGCCCCGCAGGTCGGCGCCCTTGAGCCGCGCGCCCATGAGGTCGGCGCCCCTGCGGTCCTTCTTCTTGCCCTTGAACTCGGCCCTGACCAGCTCGCTCGCCCGCAGCAGCAGCTTGTTGACCTTGTCGCGGTGGCTCGGCACGTCCAGCTCGACCAGCGCCTCGGGGGCGAGCGCGGTGAAGGCCTCGGTCTCCGCCAGGGCCGCGCGCAGCTCCCTGTGCACGGGCCGCGCCTTCGCGAGCGTGAGCGCTTCGGTGACGTACCAGAGCAGCTCGTGGAGCTGGCGCATCACCGGGAACACCTCGAACATCGAGGCCGCCGTCTCCGGCGCCGTACGCCAGTCGCGGCCCTCGAAGGTCTCCTGGGAGACCTTCTGACCGGCGCCGAAGCAGTCGTACACCGTGCAGCCCTGGAAGCCGCGCCCCCGCAGCTCCCGGTGGATTCCGCAGCGGAAGTCCTGCTGGAGGTTGGGGCAGGGCTTCCCGGCGGGCTTGTCGATCGCGAAGTCGGCGGACGCCGCGTAGGCGAGGGCGACACAGCACAGTCCGAAGCAGTTGCCGCAGTCGGAGGCGAGGGCGAGCCGGGTGGCACCCGGGGGCGGGGCGGCTGCCTCGTGGTTCTCGGGCACGGCGGGAATGCTCCTTCTCTCACACGGGTGACCTGCGGCGACGACAGCCGACCAGTCTAGCCGCCCGCCTCCGCGCTCTTCGCTACCGGCACCTTGAGCTGATTGAAGCCGTAGTACACCGCGAGCAGACCGTGCACGGCCAGGGTCAGCGGGGCGGAGACGAAGGCCAGGGCCACCGTCGCCGGGTAGACGAGGGAGCCGATCGCGAACCGGGCGCGGGTGGCGCGGGCGGCCGCACTGTCCACGCGGCCGTCGAAGAGGTGCCCGGTGCGGGTCAAGTGCCACCACAGCGCCTGGTAGTTGAGGGCCATCACCACCATGAGGCCGCTGTAGACGACGGCCGCGACGTGTGAGGCGCCGGGTTCACGCAGATATTCCGCCATCAGCGCGGCCGGCCAGGGGATCGCGACCACGGTCATCAGGAGCAGCAGGTTGAGGAACATCAGGGTGCGGTCGACGCGGGCCACATAGCTGAACAGGGTGTGGTGGTTGACCCACATGATCCCGATCACCAGGAAGCTCACCACATAGGCCGCGTAAGAGGGCCACAGGTGGCCGAGCTCCCGCCACAGGTGGTCGCCCGCGTGCGGCGGGACCTTGATCTCCAGGATGAGAAGGGTGATCGCGATGGCGAAGACGCCATCGCTGAACGCCTCCACCCGGCTGGACTCGGAACGGCTGGATTCAGTCACCCCGGCAATGAACCCCACAACTGCCCCTGGCGCAACGGGAATTAGGGCGCGGCGGCAGCAGCCGCTTCCGGCACCGGGCGCCCTGACGACAGGGCGCGCCCGATCGGCCCGGCGGGTCGACCCGAGCCCGGGGCCTCTTCAACTTCCTTGTGCCGCAGGGGTGTACGGCCACTTCCCGACAATGGTAGGAAAGTTTCCTAACAGAACATCGGAGCGACGAACTCCTTCTGGAGGTTCAGGTGCACACCCCCCACCACAAGTCCACCGCACGTCGTACCAGGATCGCCGTCCGCGCCCTGCTCGGCACCGCTCTCCTCGCGGTCCCGGTCACGGCCTACGCCGCCGAGAACCCGGCCGCCCCGGCACAGGACAATGCGTCCGTGATCAATGCCGCCGCGACCGGGCTCGACGACCCGGCGAAGAAGGACATAGCCATGCAGCTCGTCTCCAGCGCGGAGAACTCCTCGCTCGACTGGAAGGCGCAGTACAAGTACATCGAGGACATCAAGGACGGCCGCGGATACACCGCCGGCATCATCGGCTTCTGTTCGGGCACCGGCGACATGCTCGACCTGGTGAAGCTCTACACCTCCCGCAAGCCCGGCAACGTCCTCGCGAAGTACCTGCCGGCCCTGGAGAAGGTCAACGGCAGCGCCTCGCACAAGGGGCTCGACCCGAACTTCACCAAGGACTGGAAGACCGCGGCCTCCGACTCCGCCTTCAAGCAGGCCCAGAACGACGAGCGGGACCGCGTCTACTTCAACCCCGCCGTCAAGCAGGGCAAGTCCGACGGGATCGGCACGCTCGGGCAGTTCATGTACTACGACGCCATCGTGATGCACGGCGACGGAAGCGACCCGACCAGCTTCAGCTCCATCCGCAAGCGCGCCCTCGCCAAGGCCAAGCCCCCGTCGCAGGGCGGCAACGAGACGACGTACCTCAACGCCTTCCTCGATGCCCGGGTCTGGGCGATGCAGCAGGAGGAGGCGCACAGCGACACCAGCCGTGTCGACACCGAGCAGCGGGTCTTCCTGAAGAAGGGCAACCTCGACCTCGACACCCCGCTCGACTGGAAGGTGTACGGCGACCCGTACCACATCGGTTAACAGCCCCACAGAAACGGGCGGGTACGGCGCGAGGGCTGCCGTATCCGCCCGTTCCGGTCCGTACCCGGCCGTTCCGGTCCCGACGACCCGGCCACGCGGACGAGTTGTCTCATTTCGCTTTACGGAACCTTTGCGGCCCGTATTCTCTCGTTCACCAGATCATCACAAGTACCCCGATCGTCCGAGAGAGCCGCCGCATGCGCATATCCAGCCCAGCCGTCCGCACTCTGCTCGTTTCCGGCATGCTCGGTGCGCTCGCCTTCACCACCGCCGGCTGCCAGGACGACACGGTCAAGCCGGCCAAGTCCACGGTCAGCAGCCCGGCCGCCACACCCACTCCGTCCGCCTCCCCCACGCCGTCCGCCTCGGCCTCGCCCTCCGCGTCGCCGACGCCCGGCGCGAGCGAGAGCCCGACACAGGCCGCGAAGCCGACGCCTCCCCCGGCCACCAAGAAGCCCGCGGCGCCCAAGCCCCCGCCGAAGCCGAAGATGACGGCTCCGGTGGTGCCGCCTCCGATGGACGGCGGCGGGAACAACGGCGGCGGCAGCGTCTACTACAAGAACTGCACCGCCGCCCGCGCCGCCGGAGTCACCCCGCTGCACCGCGGCGACCCGGGCTACGACTCCCACCTCGACCGGGACGGCGACGGCGTCGCCTGCGAGTGACCGGTCCGGGCGCCCGCCGGGACGTACGAGGGCCGCGACTCCCTGAGGAGTCGCGGCCCTCGTACGTCAACCGGCGCCGCTGAACGGCGCGTTGGTCAGTGCAGGGCCACCGCCGGTTCGGCCGCGGCCAGGGCCTCGGTCTCCGTCTCGGCCCGCTGCTTGCCGAAGTGGTTGAAGGCCAGGTTGAGGACGATGGCCACCACACAGCCGGTGGAGATCCCGGAGTCGAGGACGACCAGCATCTTGTCGGGGAAGGCGTGGTAGAAGTCCGGCTTGGCGATCGGTATCAGGCCGATGCCCACCGAGGCCGCCACGATCAGCGCGTTCTCGCCCCGCTCCAGGGCCGCGGTCGACAGGGTCTGGATGCCGCTCGCGGCGACCGAGCCGAACAGCACGATGCCCGCGCCGCCGAGTACCGGCAGCGGTACGAGGGAGATCACCGAGGCCGCGACCGGACAGAGTCCGAGCACGATCAGGATGAGTCCGCCGGTCGCCACGACGAACCGGCTGCGCACCTTGGTCATCGCGACGAGCCCGATGTTCTGGGCGAAGGCGCTGGCCATGAACCCGTTGAAGAGGGTGCTGAGCACGGATCCGAGGGTGTCGGCGCGCAGTCCGGCCGCGATCGTCTCCTGGTCGGCCGGGCGCTCGACGATCTTTCCGAGCGCCAGCATGTCGGCGGTGGACTCCGTCATGCAGACCAGCATCACGATGCACA
Organism: Streptomyces sp. ASQP_92; assembly: GCF_025399895.1. Taxonomy (GTDB): domain Bacteria; phylum Actinomycetota; class Actinomycetes; order Streptomycetales; family Streptomycetaceae; genus Streptomyces. The sequence goes on from NZ_JAODUA010000017.1 coordinate 45,130, forward strand.
TCGAGACGATGGCGGCGACGTCGAACTGCGGGGCGCCGAAGTGGAACGGCGTCGGGAAACCGATGACGTCCGCGTCCTTGATGGCGTCCAGACTGGTCTTGCCCATCGGGATCGCGATGACCGAGCCGGCCACCAGACCGAGCAGGATCGCGATCTGCTGCATGAAGCCGCGCAGCAGTTTGCGCAGCACCAGCACGATGAGCAGGGTGATCCCGGCGAGCGCCAGATTGGAGAGCGAACCGTAGTCCGCGGCCTTCTCGTTGCCGCCCGACGACCAGTTGAAGGCCACGGGGAGCAGCGAGACGCCTATCAGGGTGATCACGGTGCCCGTGACGACCGGCGGGAAGAAGCGGACCAGCTTGCCGAAGTAGGGGGCGGCCAGGAAGCCGAGCAGTCCGGCGACGATGATCCCGCCGAGGATGACGGGGATGGCGTCGGTGCCGTGCTCCTTGCCGATGGCGATCATCGGGGTGACCCCGGCGAACGAAACCCCGTTCACAAAGGGCAACTTGGCGCCGATCCGCCAGATTCCGAGGGTCTGAAGGAGAGTGGCGAGACCTGCGGTGAACAGGCTCGCGGCGACCAGGAAGGCGGTCTCCTTGGTGCCGAGCCCCACAGCGGGGCCGACGATCATGGGCGGGGCCACCACACCCGCGTACATCGCGGCCACATGCTGAAGGCCACTGGTGAACATTTTCAGCGGGGGGAGCGTCTCGTCGACCGGGTGCTTCTCGCCGGTCTGGGCGGGGTTGACTGCGAAGTTGCGAAACCTGGGCTGTGCGGCCACGGCGGTTCCTCCGGTCGGTTACACGTCGGCGGTGGACGCGGGTGTCATGGAGGTGGTGCGGTGTGGTGCGTTGAGCAGCGGAAACAGGTGGTGCGGGCAGGACGAACGGCAGCCCGACGGGCGGGCGGTGCGCTGCGGTGCCGAGCGGCATGGGGTGGCGCCGAACGGTCGCGGGGTGGTGCGGACAGCGGGCGGTGCGGGACGGTGCGGCAGGCGGGTGGCGCCGAACGGTCGCGGGGGCGCTGCGGACAGCGGGGGGGTGCGGGAAGCGCGCTTTTGGTGCGGCTGGTCTTTCGCGACGGCGGTGACGCGGTCGGCGCGTTTCGCGTCAACGCGCCTGGTGCGGTTGGCAGTTGGGACGGTTCACTGTTCCGGGGGGTGCGTACGTCCTTGTAGTACGCACCCCCCGGCCCAGCTGCCGCGGACCCCGCTCGGGTCCACGGCGACCGGCCGAGGGCCGTCCCCCTCGGCCGGACTCCTTGGGGTCAGGCCTGCGCGGCGATCCGGGCGAGGCGCTGGGCCTCTTCGCGGGTCGCCACCGCGATGGCGTCCTCGTCGACCGTGGTGAGACGGTTGTTCTCGACGATCTGCTTGCCGTTCACGAACGAGGCGGTGACCGGGGCCGCCGCGCCGAAGACCAGCGCGGTGACCGGGTCGGCGATGGAGGCGTGGGCGAGGGTGTCCAGCTTCCACAGCACGAAGTCGGCGAGCTTACCGGCCTCCAGCGAACCGATCTGGTCGGCGCGGCCGAGCACCTGGGCGCCGCCGTAGGTGCCCAGGCGCAGGGCCTGCCGGGCGTTGAGGGCGGCCTCGCGGTGCTGGGCGTTGAGGCGGTTGATGAGCAGGGCGTTGCGCAGCTCGGTGTGCAACTCGCCCGACTCGTTGGAGGCGGTGCCGTCGACACCGAGGCCGACCGGGACGCCCGCCTTCAGCATGTCCGGGACGCGGGCGATGCCCGCGGCGAGGCGCGCGTTGGAGGACGGGCAGTGGGCGACGCCGGTGCCGGTGCGGGCGAAGGCGGCGATGTCGGAGTCGTTCATGTGGACGCAGTGCGCCATCCACACGTCGTTGCCGAGCCAGCCGGTCGACTCGAAGTAGTCGGTGGGGCCCATGCCGAACAGCTCCTTGCAGAACTGCTCCTCCTCGACGGTCTCCGAGCCGTGGGTGTGCAGCCGTACGCCCTTGGCGCGGGCCAACTCGGCGCCCTGCTTCATGAGTTCGGTGGAGACCGAGAACGGCGAGCAGGGTGCGACGGCGACCTGGGTCATCGAGTCGAAGGTGGCGTCGTGGAAGCGGTCCACGGTCTCGGCGGTCGAGGAGAGCGCGCCGTCGAGGGTCTCGACGGCGAAGTCCGGCGGCAGCCCGCCGTCCTTGACGCTGCGGTCCATCGAGCCGCGGGCCAGCGTGAAGCGCACGCCCATCTCGGAGGCGGCGCCGATGATCGCGCCGGACAGGTCACCGGAGTTGCGCGGGTACACGTAGTGGTGGTCCATCGCGGTGGTGACGCCGCCGCGGGCCATCATCGCGAGCGAGCCCTGGGCGGCGACGCGCCCCATCTGCTCGTCGATGCGCGCCCACGTCGGGTACAGGGCGACCAGCCAGTTGAAGAGGTTGTGATCGGTGGCCAGGCCACGCGTGATCCACTGGTAGAAGTGGTGGTGCGTGTTGATCAGGCCGGGAGTGACCAGGTGGCCGGTGCCGTCGATACGGCGGACCACGTTCGTAAGACCCTTCGGGGCCTGGCCGGCTCCGATCGACTCGATCTTGTTGTCGGCGACGACCAGGTAGCCGGAGGCGTACTCGGTGTCGTTCGCGTCCACGGTGGCGATCGCACAGTTCTCGATGACGATGCGCTGGGGGGCTGCCGAAGGTGCCATGGTGCTTCCTTCTTCGATCAGTGGCGGCTGTTTGGGCACGGCAGGACCCTACGAGGATTTGAGTACCGGGGCGGTGACGCTGCTCCGGGTGCCGAGATGGTGGAAGAAAAGGTTGAGCAGAACCGCGGTGAGCGCTCCCGCGCTGATGCCGGACCCGAGCACGGTCTGTGCCCAGGCGGGGAAGCCGGCGTAGAAGGTGGGCGCGGCGAGCGGGATGATGCCCGCTCCGAGCGCCACGGCCACCAGGATGATGTTGGAGCTGTCGTCGAGCCCGGCCTCGGAGAGCGTGCGGATGCCGCTCACCGCGATCGAGCCGAACAGGACGATTCCGGCGCCGCCGAGGACGGGCATCGGGACCAGCGAGACGACCGCGCCGAGCACCGGGAAGGCGCCGAGGACGAGCAGGGCGCCGCCCGCGACGGCGACAACGTACCTGCTGCGTACGCGAGTCAGGGAGACGACGCCCACGTTCTGCGCGAAGGCGCTGGTGGGGAAACCGCCGAAGACGGGCCCGAGCAGGGTGGCGATGCCGTCGGTGCGCAGTCCCCGGGCGATGGTGCGCCCGTCGGTGCGGCGCTCGCAGATCTCGCCGATGGCCAGCATGCCGGCGCTCGACTCGGTCATCAGGACCAGCATCACGATGCACAGCGACAGGACGGCGGCCGGGTGGAACTCGGGCGCGCCGAAGGAGAAGGGTGTCGGCAGGGCGGCGACGGGCGCGGACTCCATCGCGGAGAAGTCGGCCATGCCGAACGGGATCGCCGCGAGCGTGCCGGTCAACAGGCCCAGCAGCAGGGCGACTTGACGCAGGAAACCGCGGCCGAAGCGCTGGAAGAGCAGGATCACGACGAGCGTGAAGGCGGCGAGCGCGAGGTTCTTCATGGCCCCGAAGTCGGCGGCGCTCTTGTCGCCGCCCTGGGCCCAGGACACGGGTACGGGCATCAGCGTGACGCCGATGAGCGTGATCACGACACCGGTCACCAGCGGCGGGAAGAAGCGCAGCAGCCGTCCGAAGAAGGGGCCGACCAGGAGGCAGAAGACTCCGGCGACCATCACCGCGCCGTAGATGGCGGGGAGTTGGTGGCCCGGGGCGCTGGTCTCGGCGATCGCGAGCATGGGCGCGATGCCGGCCGAGGAGGCGGCGTTGACGAACGGGAGCCGGTTTCCGGCGAGGTTCGCGACGCCCAGGGTCTGCAGGACGGTGGCGAGCCCGGCGATGAGCAGACTGGCCGCGATCAGCCGGGTCTGTCCCGCGGTGTCCAGGCCGACGGCCTGGCCGATGATGAGCGGAGGGGTGACGACGCCCGCGTACATGGCGGCGATGTGCTGGAGCGCGGCGGGGACGAGCCGCGAGGCGGGAAGCTTTTCGTCCACCGGGTGCACGGCACCTTCGGGTGGGGTGGGACATGGGCCGTCGGTGGGTGCCGGCCCCAATGCGGGCTGTGCCATGGGAGTGCCTCCGGTCTGACCCGGCCCCCGCCCGACTGCGGGCGGGCGGGGGCGGGCTCAGTGCCGCGTCAGAGGTTGGTCATGTCGACCGGGATCTGCGGCTCGGCCCCGTCACGCAGGACGGTGCCTTCGATCAGACCGTACGGACGGTCGGCCGCGAAGTAGACCTCGTTGTCGTTCTTGAGCCCGAACGGCTCGAGGTCCACCAGGAAGTGGTGGCTGTTCGGCAGCGAGAAGCGAACCTCGTCGATCTCGGACCGGCTGTTGATGATGCGCGAACCCATCTGGTACAGGGTCTGCTGGAGCGAGAGGGAGTACGTCTCGGCGAAGGCCTGGAGCATGTGCTTGCGCACCTGCTCGTAGGACTTCTCCCAGTTCGGCGCCTTCTGCTCGTCGTCGGTCCAGTTGAACCGCCAGCGGGCGGAGACACTCGTCGCCAGGATGCGGTCGTAGGCCTCCTGGAGCGTCGTGTACTTGTCCTTGACGTAGCCCCAGAACTCGGAGTTCGTCGAGTTCATCACCGTCAGGTCCTTGAGGCCGGAGATGACCTCCCACTTCTCACCGTCGTAGGTGATCTGGGTGACCCGGGTCTCCTGGCCCTTGCGGGCGAAGGAGTGCTTGACGTCGTCGGAGCCGATGAACTTCGAGTTGGCCTCGGAGGTCTCGATGCGCTCCCAGGCGTACTCCTCGATCCGGATCCGCGCGATCTTGATCGGCTCCTGCGAGGTCACGAAGTGGCGCGCGAGGTGGATGCCGAACTGCTCGGCGGACTCGATGCCGTACTCCTTGGCGAACGCGAACACCGTGTTCTTGGTGGTGTCGGTCGGGAGCACGTTGGCGTTGGAGCCGGAGTAGTGCACGTCCTCCATGTCGCCGGAGAGGGCGACCGAGACGTTCAGGTCCTTGATGTGGTGCGTGTCGCCGTCCCGCGTGATCTTGACGACGCGGTTCTCTGCTTTGCCGTACTGGTTCTGGCCGAGAATCGTGGGCATGTCTGCTAGCTCCCTCGGTAAACGGAGTAGCCGAACGGGTTGAGCAGCAGCGGTACGTGATAGTGCTCGCCCGGGTTGACGGCGAAAGTGATCGCCACCTCCGGGAAGAACGCACCGCTGTCCCTTACGCGGGGGGCGTCCTGCTGCGCCTCGGCTTGCTTCTTGGAGAAGTACGTCTCGACCTCGAAGTCGAGTCGTACGTGGGTGGTGCCTTCCGGCAGGGCCGGCAGGTCCTTGCAACGCCCGTCCGCGTCGGTCGCGGAACCGCCGAGCGCGGTCCACTCGGCGCCGGAGCCCGAGCGGGCCGCGAGCGAGATGGCGACGCCCTCGGCGGGGCGCCCGATGCTGGTGTCCAGGATGTGCGTGGACACCGAGGCGGTGGTGGCGGTGCTCATCAGTCCTTGTCCTCTTCTACGAGCCGGGTCAGCCGGATTCGGTTGATCTTCCCGAGTTCGGTGCGCACGATCTCGCGCTCCTCCTCGGAGGTGTTGCCGATCCGGGTCTTCACCGCGTCGCGCATCTGCTCACCGGTGGCACCGGTCGCGCAGATCAGGAAGACATGTCCGAACTTCTCCTGGTAGGCCAGGTTCAGTTCGAGCAGCTCGGCCTTGAGGGACTCGGAGGCCCCGGCCATGCCGCGCTGTTCACGTGCGGAGGTGGGGTCGCCGGGCTTCGGCCGGCCGATCGGCGGGTGCCCGGCCATCGCCTCTTGAAGGTCCTTCACGTCCAGCTCGGCCAGAGCGGCGTCACTGGCGGCGAAAAGGTCCTCTGCGGTGGCGTACGGGCGCTGGGCGAGCAGCTTGCTCCCCCACGCCGAACTGGCGCACACCTCGTGGAGCGCGGCGAGTGCCGCACTGTCCGGGGAGGTGTTGAACCGGGCGAGGCCCGGCGTCGAAGTCGAAGTCACGGCGGCCTCCGTGGCCTTGGTGCTGAACGGGCTGCGGATAGCTAACGCCCTGAGAAACATCCCGTCAACACTTTGTTGAAAACTTGGGGTGACAAAAACCGCCGCCCGGTGTCCGGACGGCGGTTCGTTGCGTGGAGGGGTGCCGGATCGGGCACGGAGCGTGTCGCTCACTCGCCTTTGGCGGTGTTTTCCCTGTTCAGGTAGTTGCCAGACACCCCCTGGAGCCTCCCCGCCAAGCAGGCATTCGAGCTGCTGAGCGGCGCTGCGAACAGGGCGGAGCAATCGGCCATCTGGGACATGTGGATCGCCGAGAATCCACATCTAATCCACATCACGATTTGGATCACCGGGACGAAGCCACGCGGTGGGCTCCCTCGAACGAGTGATGCCACCACGGAAAGATTCCCCCTGCACCCAATCCGGCCTATGGTCATCCACACCCGGGGAGGGAGCGCCACACGTGGTGCCCTCTCGATGCAACCCCACGCCTGGACCGGTGGGGAAAGGTGGCGGGGCGTTCGTCCCGCCGGTGGAGCCCGACTCCACTGGAGGCGCCCCCTGCCGTTCAAATCGGCAGGGGGCGCCCTCATGACGTTAGACCGCCCCAGCCCCCGCAAGGGCTAGGGCGGAGCGCCTTGACCGAAGCCTGGCGCTTCACGGGGGCGCGAGCGGATGCAACTACACCCGCTCCCCCGCGTTCGAGGGCCGGCAGAGCCGGGCGCGGATATCAAGATCACAAAAAGTATGCCCCCGCATGCTGACATATGATCTTGCTCCGGCAAGCGTTTGTCGAGTGCACCTCGACCCGCAACCCGCCTGGATCATCGAGAGACGCAGAGCCATCGGGAAGCTGGTCCAGCTCCACCGCGAACATGCGAATCTGTCTCAGGAACAGCTCGGCCTATCGGCCGAGGTGACCCGTCTCACCGTCCAGCGCATCGAATCCGGCGCCACCGACGCCCGAGTTAGTTGGCTGCTCCGCATTGCCAAGACGCTCGACATCCCGGTAGACCGCTTCTTCAGGGACTGACCCAAGACTTCCCGCCCGCCGCCAACGCTCCACCGCAGAGCGGCGGGCGGGATCCTTGGTTGACGCACGAGATCCCTCGTTGCGCCAAGCTTCCGGTCATCGCTGGGGGACGGCGACCCGCCGGACGTTCAGGAGCCACGGCCCTGAGCGCCCTTACATCGGACACCTACCCTGCCTCGCATATGCCAGTAGCGGAAGGGTGCACGCATATATCTACACAACCGATGTGTGCACTCGGCGCGCGCGGGGTGTGATCTAGTGACTGGTCGTCAATCCCTGGCCTGAGCTGGGGCCTTGTCGTCGTGGTCCGCTCCCGTCCACCTGTCCTGGGTGAACCAGTTGAAGTGCTGACCCTTGTGGCGGGGCTTCTCCAGGCAGCGCACACCGCGCTGCGGGTGCGGGGCCCAGCAGTGGCCGGGCATGGGGTCCGCATAGCTCACGCCCACGGGAACGCCACCACCCGGTTAGAGTCGTCGGTCACCCGGTAGAGCGGCGCGACACCATGGTCCGCGGCGCAATCCTCGTGCGCGAAGACCGGGACAGCCGGCCGTCCCGGGGTGAGCGCGGACATCCGGATGCAGACGTCCGCCCCTGCCTTCGGGCAGTAATAGCACGCGCGCGTATTCGGGGTTGTGTCGCTCATGTCCCGTCCCTGGGGTCGCTGTTGATCAGGTACGAGATCCAGGGTGACGGGCCGACAAAGCTCCAACGCTCACAGTTTCGTGAGCGTTGCCAGGTCGCGGCGTGAGCGTCAGAGCCCGATCCAGGCGGCCATGTGGCCGAGGCTGTCGGGAGTTCGGCGGGACAGGTGCACCAGTCCCTTGATCGTCTCGCGGGCGCCGGGGTGGTAGCGGGTCTGCTCCGGGGCTGCATGCCGAGCTTCGACGATGGAGGCGAGCGCAGCCTCGGTTCGTCCGGTCTCCATTTCCGAGCGGGCCTGGTCGATGAGGAAGTGTGAGCGGCGGGAGGTCGCCAGCGTGGGCGGCAGCTTCGGCTTGATCTTCTTGGCTTGTGCGAGAGCGTCGTCGTACTGCCGCATTTCGACGGCGGCAGACATGCGGTGCAAGGCGACATTGGTCGGGCCGAAGCTAAGCCAGTGCACGTCGGAGGCATCCCCGATACGGCGTGCGTGGCCGGCTGCTTCGGCGAGATGGGTCTCGACGGCGTGACTGTCGTCCGCACGGGCGGCGATAACCGAAGCCCCTAGGTGCAGTTGCCCGCTGACAGCGATGCTTTCGCGGGTGACGTCGACGGCGCCTAGGATGCTGTGGCCGGAGCTGATCAGGCGCAGCCCGATGCCGTAGTCGCCCTCTCGGAAGTAGACCAGGGCCCGCATGTATTGGCGCAGGCTGTCCAAGCAGGGGTCAGAGGCGCGCTGCGCGGCCCATCCGAGCCGATCCAGGGCTACGGAGCTTAGGTCGTAGTATCCGAGCTTGACGGTGACGTCGTGGGCAGTGCGGTATGTCGAAGCCAGTGCCTGCCACAGTTCGGTCGACGGGGTCCGCCAGGCCGCGGTCGTCAACTCGGCGATCAGGCCGGGAAGCTGGGTCGCAGCCTTTCGCAGGTGTGTGGCACGGACGTCAGCGCACAACTGGTCGGCTGCGGCCAGCAGTCTGGCCGGAGGGCCCGTATCGAGAGCGTCGTCGGCGCCAAGGTCGTACAGGTCGAGGGCTTCACGGATGGGCCGGACCAGCGCGGCTAGGCGGTCTTGCTGGAGTTCGGTCACGTAAGGCTGTCCTGTCAGCACGGTGACGTCGATCCGTAGGGCGTGCGCGACAGCCGCCATCAGGTCGACGGTGGCCGGTTTGGCCCCGCATTCGACCTGGTTGAGGAGGCTGTATGAGTAGGGGATCCTGTCGGCCAGCTGCCTCTGGGTGAGGCGGGCCAGTTTCCGCTGCTCTTTGATGCGGGCGCCGGTGTGGTCGTCGTCCAGTCTCGGCATAATGGCTCCAGTTCCGAACTCGTCATTTGGAACGGTACTCGCGCCCGCCGCGCGGGCGCCTGCTCCGCCCCCGATTCCCTACGGTTCGGGGGCGGTTGCATGTGATCCACTGGGTGTATGACTCCTCGGACCGTGTATCTGTTCTGTTCGGCGGCCCCGCCTGTCTTCGAGGTCGCAAGGGTGATCGAGTCGATGCAGGAGCGGGGCTGGGACGTATGTCTCGGTCTGACGCCGACCGCGGCGTCATGGCTGGAGGAGTCGCTGTCCGGGCTGGCCACGCTGACGGGACACCCGGTGCGCTCGCAGTACAAGCGCCCCGGCGAGCCGGACGTGTGGCCGCCCGCTGACGTGATCCTGTTCGCTCCCGCCTCGTTCAACACGATCAACGCGTGGGCGCTGGGACTGACTTCGAACTTTGTGGTTGGCGTGGTCGCGGAGGGCATCGGCAAGAAGATCCCCATGCTGGTCATGCCGTGCGTGAACGCGGCCTATGTGCAGCATCCGCAGTTCGATCAGTCGGTGGCGGTCCTGCGCTCAGCCGGGGTGACGGTCCTGTATGGGGAGGGCGGCTTCGTACCGAATCAGCCAGGTGAGCGCCGGCCCGATGGCTATCCGTGGCAGATCGCTCTCGATGCGACCGAGGCGGTTGTCAGTGCCCGGCAGTAGCCTTGATCCATGCCTCCTACACCTGCCAGCTCTGGCTCCGCGCGCCCTGCGTCGGTGATCAATGAGGAGATCCGGGCGCTCGTCGAGGACGGTGGGGCCGGGTCGGATGCGTACCTGGAGCTGCTGGTGGAGTGGGCGGCTGCTCAGCGGTCGGAGGGCCTGCGCAGCGACGTGACGGAGGCGGCTTAAGATCTCGCCTCGTGGCTGAGACTGATTCCCCCGAGACCCCTGAGCAGGCGCGCGAGAAGGCGCGGCAGGCTGACTATGCGCGGCTGGTGGAGCTGAAACGATCCGCCGAGGCTTCCCGCGCCGAGGTGCAGGCATCCCCTTACGTGCAGGGCGCGTGGGATCCGTGGCGGAAGCTCGCCGAGGAGTACCAGTCGGCGCTGACCGCGCACGTCAAGGAGTACGGCGGCAACAGGTACGACGTGGAGAAGGGGATCTGGGCGGCTCTCCATGAGGCCGAGGCGGCCTGAGCTACGGCCGCCATTCCTCGCGGTAGTCCGGGTGATCGGCGTAAGGCAGGGCGAGGAGGCGGAGCGTTGGGCAGGGCAGTTCGTGCTTGTCGTGCCCGCAGAAGTCGGGGTGCTGGCCGGGTTCAGCGACGTGCAGGTCAAGGATCTGCCGCTTCGCCTCGATGTCGGCGAGGACGCGGGCCGGGTTGTGGCGGGCGATGTGCTCGGCGCTGTCGGTGTAGCTGACGACCTCGTCGGTGGGGTGGGTGGCGTACACGCTCCCGCCGTCGGCATGCCAGGGGCCGGGTGTCGCAGTCCCGGCCGCTTCGGCGTCCTCGTCGAGCCGGTCGCGCAGGAACTGCACGAGGTCGTCCATGGTCTTCTCCTACAGCGCGGACTGGAATGCGGACGCGGACGGCACGTTCTCGGCAGCGGTGGTGACGCGGTCGAGCGCGGCCGGGATGCGTCCGGCGTGCTGGGCTGCGGCCCGTGCGGCGAGCGGGATCCGGCGGGACTGCGGGGCGGCGGCGGAACGCGCGGCGGCCGAGACGAGAGCGGTGGTCATGGCTCATTGTGCACCGGCAGCGCCCCGCCGCGAGCGCTGTCTCGCGACGGGGCTACCGGCAGCAATCCCCGGCTGTGTAGTAGCCGTTGATGGGGTCCACGGTACCGGCAGGCACTGACAACGGCGGCGGGTCAGTCGTCGTATCCGGGCTCGATCTCGCCGTCGTCGCAGCAGTCGGCCAACTCGCCGTCGACCTCGTCCCCACAGCCGTTGCACCACCAGTAGACGGGGGTGCGGTCGTCGACTGCGGACTCGTTCGCGCTGTCGTTCATGGTCCCTCCTCGGGATGTGGAGCAGCAGGATACGGGCGGGCGCCCCGCGTGAGCGGGGTACGGTACGGGCGGTGCCCCGGCTGCTTTCCTCAGCCGGGGCACCGCTGCGTTCGTGTCACTCGTTGCCGTCCGGCGGTTCGGTGGCGCACTCCTCGCAGCCGTCCTTGGGCTGCTCCTGGTCGCGGTGGTCCGCGCACATCTCATGCACGCTGATCAGGTCGGCCCAGTAACCGTCGTCGACGGCGCGCTCCTTGGCGGCTTCGGCCTCGGCTTCGGCCAGGGTGTCGGCCACGTAGATGCAGCCCTCGTCGTTGAACACGCCGTACTCGGTCATCGACTGCTCCATGGATTCCGTGGCGGGGCTGGTCTGTGCGGTGGTGTTGAACACGACGAACGGCTTGTTGCTCCCGGGGCAGGGGGGCGCTGTCATGTCCTGGACCTTGTTCGGCCGGCCCCACTTGTCGTCGTTCGTGGCGGGGCGGTGCTTGCGCATGGTGCCGTCCTTGTTCACGGGGCCGTACCACATGCAGTAGTTGCAGCACTCGCGGCGGATGCTTCCCATGATCAACAGCCCTGGCCCTTGAAGTACGCCAGCGGGTTGACGCCGTCGCCGTCGCCGGCGTCGTCCACGTCCATCAGCCACTGGTCGAAGAGATCGTCGCCGAGGCGCTTGTTCAGCTCGTTCATGAGCCAGCCGCGCACGAGGGCGGACTCCTGAGTGACGGGCCTACCCTCGGTGGCCATCCAGGCAAGGCACAGGGCTTCGTCGGTGAGCTTGGCGGACATCGCCGCGACCTGGGTCTCTGCCTGCTCACGCATCTTGGTGTTCATTTCCGTCTCCCTTACTCGCCGCTCCTTATGCCCTTTAGCTTGGCCTAGCGGCTTGGCATTGTCAAGCGGTTCGGCCTAGCGCCTTGGCCAAGCAGGTGGCAGGATGGCGCCATGGACACCGCGAAACTCGAACTCGCGGCTCGCCGCTACCGCGAAGCCGTTGCTGCACTGAACGCCGCCCGCGACGACCTTCAGGCGGAGACCGTGGCAGCGCTACGACAGGACCCCAAGCGCGGCGACCAGGCCGAGGCCGCACGCATCACCGGCTGGACTCGCGAACAGGTCAGGCTGCTGATGAAGGCTGCCGAGCCGAAGCAGCCCGAAGCGCCGTAGACTCGAACACGTGTCCGAATCGTCGCGCCTCGATCAGCTTCACTTCCTGCGCCGCTACCTCCTCCAGGAGCTGGCCAGGGTCGACAGCTGGATCGCGCGCGAGGAAGAACGGGCAGCCGACACGGCACGGCGGACACCCCCGCCCCCACCGGACTGGATGATCTCCACCATGAGTAGCGGCCACGGAGCCATACCCCAGGGCATCCACACCGGCACCTGCGGCATGGCCCCCGGCAACAGGCGGCCCATCACTCGGGAGCAGGCCCTCGCCGCGCTCGGCCAAGGCGTGCCAGCGTGCGAGTTCTGTCGGCCCGACACCGGGCTCGGGTGGCTGGAGTAGGCCCTGCTTCTTCGCCCACGAGGAAGCAGGGCCTACGTACAGCCGTGTACCCGCCGGGTTGGGCGGGACGCCGCCTATGCGCTGCGCGACTTGCGGCTCGCGGCCTTCTTCGCGGGCGCTTTCGTCGTGGCCTTCCTGGCGGCGGTCTTCTTCGCCGTGGCCTTCTTCGCGGTCCGCTTTTTCGGCAGGTCGTGCACCGTGGCATCCTCGGCACTCTCCCCGCGGCCGGCTTTCGCCGCCTCGACAGAGGCGTTCAGTGCAGCCATGAGGTCGACGACCTTCCCCGCGGGCTCGTGTTGCTCGCCCCCTCCGGCCAGGGCCGGCGTGCGGTCCTCGGCCTTTGCGTGGACGAGTTCCTCAAGGGCTTCGGTGTAGTGGTCGACCGCGGCATCCTCGGGGATGGCGTCCATGCTCATCGTCTCCATGAGCGCCAGCGCTCCCTCGATCTCCTCACTGCTCAGCTCGACACTGGCCGGGGCGAGCTTGCTGGGGTCGCGTACCTCATCGTCCCATTTGAGGCCGTGCATCATGATCGCGCCGTCCTTGATGCGGAGCAGGCCCAGGCGCTCACGGTCGCGGAGCGCGTACTTGGCCACAGCCACCTTCCGGTTCCGCTCAAGGGCGCGCACCAGGAGGGTGTACGCCTTGACTGCCACCTGGTCGGCGAGCACCAGCCAGTAATTTCCGGTCCCGAGGCGCACGGGGTCGATGCTGTCGGCCGGCACGAACGACATGATCTCGATCGCGCGCGCGGTGGGCAGGGGCATCGCGTCCAGTTCGGCGTCCGTGACGGGCACGATCGTGTCCTTGTCCACCTCGTAGGCCTTGCCGATTTCGTCCTGGGACAGTTCTTTGCCGTCGATCGAGCACTGCTTTTGGTAGCGCACGCGGCCGCCGTCTTCCAGGTGGATCTGGCGGAACGATAGGGAGTGGGTCTCCGTCGCAGGAACGATCTTCACGGGGACGTTGACCAGGCCGAATGAGATTGCGCCGGACCAGATGGGTCGCATTGTTGGGACCTCCCCAGACCCCCCTGGTCGGACGTCCAGCCTACGTTCGGCGTGGCCGCTCGGCATGCGCTGCCCGGCCGCCCGGATGACGCTGGGCCCATGGACCCGACGATCATCGTGCACCGGCCCAGACCAGCAGGCGGTCGGCACGTCACCGTCCTCGGCCAGGACGTCGGCGTGGCCTACTCCGACCGCGACCTCATCGAATTCCTCCGCCAGTCCGGCCTCGACGAAACCGACGCCGAAGCCATGGTCGACGGGGACAGCCCCGAGATCGAATGGGTCGCGGCGCCAGCGCACGAGTACGGCGGGGCAGCTTGAACCCTCCCGCGGGGAGGTCGGGAGGGGTCGGCCCGCGCCCAGTCGCAGCACCAGGCGCGGGCCACAAGCCGGACGTCCTTTACATCTGCCAGCCGTCCGGCCTGGCGCTCACTGTGGCACGCGATTCAGCCACGCAACAGAGGTACGGCTGAAACTCATTGGGTCGGAGTGGCCCGTGACAACCGCAGCGTGCTCGGTCTACCGTTACCGGGCGGCCTGCCTCGTTCGCAGCGACCCCCTCGGGGGCGTGGGGAGTAACCCCTCGGCAGGCCGCACCTGCGTCTACAGCCCGACTCTGAAAGGTTCGACGCCCTCTGGGAGCGGCCGGGTGCCAACCAACTCGCCGATGCGCGGAAGATCAAGCAGTAGGCAGATCTCCTTGTCGTCATAGGCCCACCGCGCAACCGCCCCCTCCACCATCAGATGTGCGGCTGTACGGCTGGGCAGCGTGTAACCGACCTCTAGCGGCACAGACCACGGGCGGACCTCGAAGGGAGCGTGCACGGAACCGTAGAGGCCTTGCTGGTGAAGCACGCGAACGCCGAGTGCCCGCCAGAAGTTCACGGGCTCGCTCCACGAGAGCGTGCCATCGCTGTCCGCGCCGTTCTGCGTCATGCCCAGTTCGGCTCGGAACGGATCTGTGACAGCTTTCAGCTTCGCCGCATTTCCCTGCCGGTCTGCGTCCGGGCCGGGCTCGGCTCCTACTGGGATGCGTCGACGGATGATGTGCCCATAGGCCAAGCCCTCAAGGACGCGCATGAGGGCCGCTACCTGGTGGGGCGGCCAGTAAGCCGGCTCGCGTTGTGTCTGCCCCACCAAGGCGATGAGCTGCCGACTGTACGAACCGTCGTGCAGAGTTGCGGTCATGCGGGCGAGCATTGTGGCGCCGTCCGGTTCGCCTTGCAGCTCTTCAAGTAGTAGGCGAGCGGCGTCCTCGTGGATGGTCATTTCTCTCCCAGCCCGAACCGGGCGGTAATGCCGCTGAACAGAGCTTCGGCCGCGTCGACATGGGCGGCGTTGCGCTGCCCCTTGTTGCGTCGCTTCCAGTAGCCGACGGTGGTGGCTGGGTTGTCGTGGTCGGCGAAGGCTTGGACTTCGGCGAGGTCGACGTGGTCGTCGAGCATGTGCGTGATCCGGCTGGCCCGCAGGACGTGCGGGGTGAGTTTCCGGCAGGCCTTGCAGCGGGCGAAGGCGTGCGCCGGCTGGTCGGCGGCCGAGCAGACGAGGACGCGCGCCTTGCGGCCCAGGCGCGTGAGGAGCCGGGCGATGTCGTGGCGGTCAAGGCGCTCACCGGCGGAGTCGAGGAGGAGGGCTTTCTCCGTGCGGCCGGCAGTGTGGGCGTCGAGGAGTTCGGCGACGGTGGTGGGCAGCGGGAGAATACGCTCCTTGCTCTCTTTTCGGGTGACGTCGAGGTAGGAGCGTCGCCCTCGTTCGATCCGGTCGGTGACGTCAGCGGCGCACATCTCGCTGACCCGTCCGGCAAGGGTGTAGAGGAGCAGAACGATGAGCGCGTCGAACTCGTTTTCCGCCGCGTTGACTACGGCCTGCACTTCGTCGACTTCAAGGACCGGCGTGCTGCGGGAGGTGTTGCCCTTGTCGACCTTGGGGCGGTCGTCTTGGGTGACGGGGTTTTTGGGGAGGTCGATCTTCTCTGCGGCGTAGGTGTGCAGCGAGGAGAGCGTGTTGAGGTAGCGGCTGATTGTGGTGGGCGGTGCCCCGCGGCCTTCCATGCGGAGTCGCCAGGCGCGAATGTGGTCGGCCGTGAAGCAGCCGAGGGCGAACCGGTCGTGGCCCAACTCCTGGGCGTAGGCGCCCCAGACGCGGCGGATGTCGTCGACGTAGTTGCGCTTCGTTTGGAGGCTGCCCCGCCGGGTGGAGGACAGCCAGTCCATGACCATCACGAACGTCTCTGAGGTGACGGCCTCGGCGAGGAGTTCGGCTCGGAGCCGGTAGATGCGCGCCTTCCCCTTGCGGTCGACCTGGACTTGGCCAAGGTCGTCGACGAGCTTGCGGCGGACTTCCTCGAACAGGTCCGAGCCGGGCAGGGCGATCGACCGGTCGCCGGCCGTGGAAAGGAGCTCGGTCACTGCCCTACCCCGCAGACCCGGAGGGCTTCTTGTCGGGCGCGCACGTAGGCCTCGGCTACGGCTTCCTCTGAACAACCTCGCACCCAGGCTTCGGTGAGTCCGTCAGGGCCGGGGCGTCGCTCGACTCGCCACTCGGCATCCTTGGTGGTGTACGAGTCAGTCTGGAACTCCCAGACCGGAGCTGCGGACTGGAATTCGTGGCTGATGCTGCCGTCTGGGCTGTAGGCCATGAGTGCTTGGTGGACGATCCGGCGGTCCGGCATGCGGGACCATACGGCCTTCCGGCCTCCGGGGCCCTGCCTGTCCCACTTGTCCGCGGGCCATTCTTCGACGCGAGTCGCCTTGCGGTCGGCGACGTGATCGAGGCCTTCGGCACGGAGACTCGCGACGGCTGCCAGCTCTTCGGGGTGGTCGGCGTCCCACTGGGCGGCCACCGCTTCGGCGAGCTCCTTCGTCGCGAAGGGCTGCTCGTGAACCATCAGGACGGCTACGTAGACAGGTCCCTCATTCATCGTCAGATCGTAGCGCATAAGGGAACGTTATGCGCTACACGGCCCCTTGTGTAGCGTTCGCGATGCATGTAGCGTTCGCGCCATGAAGAACTGGTTCGCTCAATTTGGCAGCGCCCACACCAACAAGGTCGTCACCGCCTACGACATCCGCCCCGACGTAGCCGAGGCGTTCATCGCCGGAGTGCAAGGAAACATCGCCGAGCGGAGCCCGCGCCACGGCGTCGACTTCCCTGAACTGATCGCCACCATTGCTCAGGCGTCCCGCGTCATCCAGGGCCTGGAGGAACTGCGAGAGCACGCAATGGCGGCAGCCGACAGGACAAGCCCGCACGCCGACCGCAAGGCCATCGCCATCGCCGCCGGGATGCCGCCCTCGCGGCTCTACCGCGTCCTGGAGAAGCACGGGCAGCCCCGCAACCGCAAGACCGACACTGCGTCGCGCGCGACGCCCACCACCTGACCAGCAGGAGGAATCATGATCAGCGCACGCGTCTACGGATACCTCGACGACGGCACGCAGAAGATCGGCGGCGCCATCACCGCCACCGGCGGCCGATACGACGACATCAAGGCCGTTCAGTGGGACGACGGGGTCACGTCCCACGTCGCCGAACACAACCGCGGCATCGCATGGGACTACGCCGACGAGGACTAACCGCACCGACCAGTAGAGGCAGCACAGCGAAGCGGCCCCGCCCTCCGAAGAGGACGGGGCCGTCTGCAAGTTGTGCGCGGGCCCCGAGAGACCTTGCCCGCGAACGGGTCGGCGTGCGCGCCCTGCCGTACCTCCAGCGTGGCAGGTATGCAGAGCTTTCATCTACAGCCAGGGCCACTTGGCGTCGCGGCCGGCTTCGAGGAGCGGGATCATCCGGAAGGCCTGGTCGGTGAGGCCGCCGAACGCGTGGCGCTGACCTCGCCCCGAGGGGGCGTGTCCGGCTTCGTATCCGGCGAGGTTCCATGTGTACATTGGTGTCGTCTGCGGGATGGACTGATCAACGTTGACGCCGTCGTATCCGGCCTGTTCATCGGTGACGATGATGACCCGGTCGTGACCGCGGTACTCCTGGCGCAGGGCGGCGGCCGTGTCGGTGCCGCCACCGAGGAACCATCCCCCGTCACGCCACTTCTTCACGTCACCGAGGACGGAGGCACCTGCCGTGAGCGGGAACGCCTTCGTCTTCGCACCCGGCGCATCGTTCACGTAGTACCGGGCGGAAGAGAAAGAGACAACGTCGGCACTGGCGCAGCGACGGCCGAGGGCCATACCGAAGAGTGCTGCTGCGTCCCAGCGCATGAGGGAACCGTCGCGCGAGAACGACGCGTGCATCGAGCTGGACGTGTCGACGAGGACCAGGCTCCGGCCCGGCAGTGCCGGAATGTTGGCGAGCGACGCGGTGAGCGCCTTCTCCAGTGCGTGCCCCCAGCGCAGCGATGGCGCTGCGTTGTAGGCGGAGTAGAAGCGCATCGGGAGCTGGCGGGACTTGGCGACCTGGCTGGGATCGGCCAGCCGCTTCGCGACCTGCTCGGCCACCTCGTCGGAAACGCCAGCCTCGTCGAAGTTCCGGAGGTTCCTGAGCAGCGCCATGTAGCCCATGGACGGGATGACCGCCTCCCAGGCTTCCTTGTCCATCGGCCTCTGGAGCCAGCCGGCGAGCATCTCCCATGTGAACGCCGCCGCTGCGAGACGCTCGGACGCGTCGGGCTGGCGGAGGAACACGTGCCGCTCATCCGGCCGCAGGTTGCGGATCACGAAGTTCGCGATGAGGGTCTCCAGCGACTTGGGGATGTCTCCGCTTCCGGCGCTGCGGCGCCGTCCGAGTGCGTAGTCGAACAGGTCGCCCTGCCAGGCCTTGTCGGGTGCGGGGCTGGCGTGGACGAGATTGAGGACGTCGCCGAACCGGTAGCCCTTCGTCGCGGTGTCGTACTTGAGGAGGGCGCGCTCGGTGTAGAGGCGCTGTACGGCGTCGGCGATGCCCCGCTTGACGGGCTTGGGGAGAGCGCGGCCGTACTTCGACGTCCAGTAGCCGAGCATCTCGCCCGGTTCGTCGGGGCGCTGAAGGGCGGAGTCGATGACCCGCCGGGAGTAGCCAGGGGCTTCGTGAAGAAGACGTTCGGCGGTGAACTCGGCCGCGCCGACCAGGGCGGCGGTGCGCATGTTCGCGTCGCCACGGAGCCACTTGAGAAGCCCTGCGGTCCATTCGGGATCTTCGACGGCGAGCTTGCGAATTAGCTGGGTGTAGCGGTCGTCGCGCTGCCCGGCCTTCTCGTAGAAGGTGTCGGTGCCGACGAAGTTGGAGACGGCGAGCATGAACAGATCGGACTTGGCGTCTCGCAGGTGGCCGGCCCCGCCCTCGTGCGTGATGGTGCGCTCGGCGGCTGTGGTGATGGGTGATCTGACGGCAGGGCGGACGCTACGGGTGTTGAAACGTGACATGAAAAATCCCCTCACATGGAGGGGAAGCACAGCGTGGGGCGCCCGAGATCAGAGTCGGCGACGGACCTGCGGGGTTCGAACCCGCGCGCCCCGAGGGCGCTTCAACCATAGAAGTAACCGTTGCCTGCGCACCGGGCGCCCCGATGCTCGTGCCTCCCGAGATCAAAGTCGGGACCGGGTCTTTGCGTTGGAAGGAAGGAACCGGGCCCTGCGCACCGGGAGGTGCATGAAGTTGTATGTCCAGAGATCAAGGTCGGAGCAAGTGACAATGCGCTCTACCATCTGAGCTACGCCAACCCGAAGTCGACGACGGGACTCGAACCCGCGACCTCACCATTAGCAGTGGAAGTAACTCGCACCTGCGCACCTGGACTTCCGTCACTGTAACCCCAAAATCGGCATCCGTCATGCAAGTTCAGCCCCTGCATGCACGACGAAAGCCCCCTCCCGAAGGAGGGGGCGCTGCTACTCCGGCTCGGCCTCGGGCTGCCGGTCAGGCGTTGAGTCTCCGGTACATCGAGGACATCGCTAGCGCCCCCACCCCGAACAGACTTCGGCGAGCAGCGGGCGACGGGGGCGGCTGGTTCACCGCGGTGCACTTGTAGCGGGGCGCGTTCGGGTCGAAGCCGTCGGCTGGCACGCACTGGTACTCGACGCCTTGGGGGTCGGTGTACGTCCAGCCCGCGGGGGGTTTACCGTCCGTGCCGTCCTTGCCTGCGGCACCGTCCGTTCCGTCTTTCCCCGGCGCGCCGGCGGGTCCGGTCGGCCCGGGGGAACCTTGCGGACCGACAGATCCAGGCTGTCCGGCCGTGCCGGGGGCGCCAGTTGCCGAGGTGCCAGGGGTGCCGGTCTGCCCTGTTTTCCCGGCCGGCCCGACCGGACCTGTGGGTCCAACGGGGCCGGGTTCACCTTCGGGCCCGCGCGGGCCGGTCAGCGACTGGCCCGGTTCGCCGCGGCTGCCGGGCGGGCCGGCGACGGGCGTATGGCCGAGCTCCTGCACCTGCCGGGCGAGCATGTCACGGGCATCGTTGGAGGTCTGTAGAGAGGACTGGAGTTGGTAGATGCTGACGACGATCGCTGCGAGGGCGATCCCGAGGATGATCGCGCCGAGGATGACCCAGGAGTCGCCGCGTCGCCAGCGCTGCTCCTCGGTGCGTATCGTCGACCGCGTCACGATCCCGCCCCTCGCGTCAGCAGCAGGATCA
This sequence comes from Streptomyces sp. ASQP_92, assembly GCF_025399895.1. Lineage (GTDB taxonomy): Bacteria > Actinomycetota > Actinomycetes > Streptomycetales > Streptomycetaceae > Streptomyces. The sequence continues at coordinate 65,145 of NZ_JAODUA010000017.1, forward strand.
CCGGCAAGAGGATCCCGACGAGTGGCACGATGACCGCGCCGATCAGCCAACGGCGGGTCGCGACGAGCTTCTCGGCGTCCTTTTCCCGCAGCGTCTCTAGCGTGGAGACCCGCGAGGCCAGCGCTTCGTGCCGCAGGTCGTAGACCCGCTGATCCACCTTTTCATCCATGCGACGGCCCAGTTGCTGGATGTCGTCGCGGACGTCCACGAGCCGGTCCTCGAAGCGGCGCGCAAGTTCACCGAGGGTCGGCTCGTCTGGCACGTGCTACTCCGATCAGATGGCCGTCGGGCGGTTAAGCGCCGGGGCCAGGACCGGTGCGGTGACCTGGGTGCGGGTGTACGCGGCAACGGCCGCCGAGACGAACGCGAAAACCACGGCCTGGTTGTCGGGCGACCAGTGCAGGCCGAAGCCCACGGCGGCGGCGATGGCGGCCTGGGTGAAGCCGAGGAACGCGGCGCCGACGCCGTCGTGCACCTGGAACGCGATGATCAGTGCCACAGCGGCGGCGGCGACAGTGTTCACGAGGGCCTGCTGGTTGACGCTGGTGTGCAGCCAGAACGCGCTGACGAGCTTCACGGCCGCGGCGACGAGACCGAGGACAAGTGCAGGTTCCCTACCGAAGATCTTCATGGTGGACTCCTTCAGCTTTCGAGGCGCTTGGCCTGGACGTCGGCGACCGCGTTGGCGATCGCCGTGATCTGGTCCGGCGACAGGCCGGTGGTCTTGAGCGAGGCGACTGTGGCCGCGAGGGCATCGATCTTCTTGTCCAGTGCGGCGACTGTGGAGGCACTGCTCGCAGCGTTGGCGGCGGCGAACCACAGGACGCTCTTGATGGGGGTGTACTGGACGCCGGGCTTCGTCGGGTCGTCCATCGAGTAGTCGTCCCAGACGGCGGTGGATACCGCCTGCTTGTCGTCGTTACTGAGGGGCATGTCGTCCTCCGGGGTCTGATTGCCGAGCGCCCATGCGCGGAGTGCTGCGGCGTCGAGGTGGCAGTAGTCGCGGTCGAGGCCGCCGGATTCGCTGTACTGGTGGAACAGCCATGGGGCCTGGATCCCGGGGTCGCCGGCGGTGCGGCCGGCGGTGGCGATCCACAGGAAGTCGCCGTAGTAGCCGTCTTGGTCGACGTTGCGCCAGTAGTCGGTGTTGGCGTACATCCCGACGCGAAGGTTCGGGAGCTGGGCCTTGACGTACTTCAGCCAGGCCGTCTTGTACGCGGCTTGCGTCGACTTCGGCACGCCGACGTTCGAGGGGTCGTAGCCCTCCCAGTCGAGGACGACGAGGTCGCCGGACTGCCAGTTGACCTGGCGGAGAAAGTAGTCGGCCTCGGCCTGGGGGCTGTTGGCCATGTGGGGGTAGTGGTAGGCGCCCCAGACAAGGCCGTTGGCTTTGGCGTGGTCGCGCTGCGTGCGCCAGACCGGGTTGATGTACGAGAGGCCCTCTGTGATCTTGACGAACGCGAAGCCGAGGCCGCTCGTGTCCGGTGTCGCGGACTGGTACGAGGCCCAGTCCTGTCCGTAGGTGCCCATCAGTCCCCCTTGGCGGTGGTCCAGGTCGGGATGGTGACGTCGCCCTGCTGGGACAGGAGCCAGCGCAGGTCGGGGGTGGTGAGGTACGCGGACCCGTCGATGCCCCAGCCGGTTCCCCACGAGTTGGTGATCCAGTAGTCGCCGGTGGCGGCGTCGAATCGATTCAGCTCGATCTCGTGTCCGCCTGCGACGCCCGTTGTGCGGTCCACGCCGAGTCGACCGTCGGTGTCGGGGTCGAACATGCTGTTCAGCCACGGAATCCCGATCATCACCGGGCCGTACTGGAGTGCGCTGGTCAGGGCCGCCAGCGAGAAGGCGTGGCTGTAGCTGGTGGCGAGCCCGAGCGCGCGGAGCGCCTTCACAACGCCGAGCCCGGACGATCCGGTATCAGTCGGCGGGTAGTGCCCGAAGATTGAGTCGAGGCGCGTAGCCAACGAGTACAGGCGGACCGCGAAATCCTCGTCCGGCGCGTACACACCCGGAGTGAAGATGCCGTGGGACGCGCGCGCTGCGGTGACCGAGATCGTCACCGACGTCAGGCCAGACCGGCCCGCCGAGTCCGTGCCGAGGAGGCCAGTACCGGCGTTGCCGGTGCAGCTCCCCAGCGCTCCCTGATCCAGGACGGGCGTGCGCCGGGTCCAGGCGACGGAGCGGATCGCGTCGGCCGGGAGCGTCTCGTGCGCGAAGGCGCGAGAGCGAGGATCGTGCTCGACGTGCCGGCCCATCGATCGGCCGACAGCGACGGGCAGCAGTTCAACGTGAGGCGTGCTCATGGTGCCTCCAGGGCAAGGGGCGGCCCCGGAGTGGGGCGAAGGTGTGCAGGCTGGGGCTAGTTGAATAGCGGCGGCGTCGACTTGAGGTTCGTGTTGTAGACCCGGTACTCGATGTCCTGCTTGATGACGGACATGGGGTTGACGACTCCAGCCGGCCAGGGCTGGGCGTTGAACGCAGCGGCGATGCCGAGGGCTATCTCGTCGGTTACGCCGGCCGCAGCGGTCAGGATGAACCCGCCGTCGTTCTCGCCGGTCTCGCTGCTGATGGTGAAGCTGAACGCGTACTGGGTGGCGGCATCTATCGAGCTCACAGGGTTCTCCCTAGCTATCGGCTGATCCAGAACACGCGCATGGCTGCGCTGAAGATGCCGCCTGCGATCGTTGAAAGGGCGCTGCCGCTGGCTTGTGCGGCCATGACCTCGATGTAGTCCGTGGATCCGTTGCAGGTGACGGTCGAGACGGTTTGCATGCCGTTGGTGACGCCGCTGGTCGGGTCGTAGGAGGCACCGGAGCCGACGACACCGCCACCATTGAGGCCGACCTGCAAGCGCCGGTCGCCGGTGTTGTTCGCAGGCCAGCCCACGGACCCGATCACCAGATACAAACCGGCCACAGTCGGCGTGTACCGGCTCGTGTTGGTGACGGTGGAGTGGCCGCCGTCGGCGTCAAGCAGCTCAGTGTCGAGATTCAGTGCGGTCATGACGTTGCCGCTGGGGATCGACTGCACGCTGGTCGCATAACCGACGAAGACGGGCACCGCGGTCAGGAACGAATTCAGTGCGGCGACCTGGGCGTTCCACAGTGCGGAGGTGACGAAGAGGCCTGGCGATTCGGTGGTGGCTACGGGGACGGTACGGGCCATCAGCCCCTCCTAGTATGCGAAGGCGACGGCGTCGAGTGCGGCGACGGCGTCCCAGGTTGTGGGGTCGGTGGTTCCGGCGGGGAGAACCTCGTTGATGAGGTCTCCGGCCGTGTGAGCCTTGGTGGTGGCCGCGGTGAGGGTGAGGACTGCGCTGGTCCAGCCCGCCGAGGTCGCGCCGACGGCGCTGATCGTGACGGTCTCCTGGTTGGCGGTGTTCTGCCCGAGGACGATCTGCGTACCGGCCGAGAGCTGGGCGGCCAGGGGGTTGGTGTTGTCCTGGCTGTTGTTGATCGTGATCGAGGTGACGCCGGAAGCCACGGAGGTCTTCAGCGTGGTACGCCACGCCGCGAAGATCCCGTAGGGGGTCGTGTCCGCCGGGGAGCACTGAAGGGTGACGGTGGCTTCGCCGTTGTCGTCCCAGTCGAACTTGATCGACTCGACGAAGCACTCGATCTGGATCGCGTTGAGGTTCGGCGGGCGCCTCATCACCCGCACCCGAGTGCCAAGTTCGAGGCCGAGCACGACCGGCCACAGCGCCGGGTAAGCCGACGGGTGCAACTTGAGAGACGAGACCCGCGTCGAGGGCTGCTTATACCGGGACAGCAGATAGTCGGCAGCGTCCTGGCATTCGGCGGCCGATGAGGAGTTGATGCTGCGGGTCAGCGACCGCGGGAAATACGCCTGGATCGACGTCGCATCCTGCGCGGCGAACGTCTGGCCAGTGCCTGTCTGGGTGACGGTGATCTGGTTGGCGAGGTGCGTCGGGTCGTAGTCGAGTTGGCAGTCCTCGTAGGGATACTCTCCTGCCGCCACGTTTTCCCCGAACGTATAGACCGGGGTCAGCGCGTCGTACCGGGCCGCCCGGGAACGGAAGTTGACCCGTCCGTTGGTACCAACGAAGTGCTCGCCGTTCTCCGTGTCGACGACGGCCTGGAGCGCAGTGAGGGCGTCTTGCCCGCCGAACGCTGCCGGTCCCATGCTGATCGTGAGTCCCGTTTGGATGTTCGACAAGGCAGTTGAGCCGGCGTATTGCAGGATGCGGGCGTACCGAGCGTCCGTTGAGTCGCCAGCGAAGCTGGTTTTCCACGCCGCGTAAATGGCGTCCGTTGACGCATTGAACAGGTACGCGGGGAACTCTGCGGCAAACGCGAGGTCCCCCTGCCAGTTGTTGCCGGCCTGTCCGCCGAGCCCGAGGTCGTACCACGCCCCCAGGGAATCTGAGACCAACCCAGTCGGCGTGATGGTGCTGGGCTGACTGGTGAAGAACCAGTTGTTTCCATCGAGACTGGCCCTGGCCTCGCCGAAGGCCTGGCTCCATCCGAAGATGGCCAAGTGCCAGTTGCCGTCGACGACGTTGGGGAATGATCCATCGTTGGCGGTAAAGATCCCGCTGAGGTAGACATTTGTCGGGCCGCCGATGATGAGGTTCAGGTGGCCGGTAGTCCCGATTGCCACGAAGATTCGACTGCCCGTCGCCACGGTGCCAGTTGCGGCATGTTGCCGGTCCATGGACGACCAGAGGACAGCTGCGTCCGTGGGCATGGGGCCCGTGTATTTGAATGCGATTGCGCGGGTCCACTGTGTCGGATCCGCAGGCCCGACGACTCCGGACGTGGTGAGGTCGATGACAGATGACGCGAATCCCGATCCCTGCCCGGGGTGCGGGTTGGTGAACGTCGTGACCGTACCGGTGCTGCCCGAGAAGATCCCGTTCACCGGGTCGGTGGCAGTGATTTGCGTACCCGCCGCGATCACTCCGGGGCCGTTCTTCGACTTGGCAATCCCTGCGGCCGTGTAGGCGCCGGTCGCTTCGGTGAAGGTGGTCGATCCGGCCGGGTCGTCAAGCCGGTATACGAAGCGTGGGGCCGCCGCGTTGATTGCCTCGGTGAGCGGATCGTCGAGTTTGACCTGCGAGAGCAGTGCGAAGGCGTCGACAGCCGTCGGGCTTACGGTGCCGTAGGTGCCGTATTTCCACGTCGGCGTCCAGCGCTCGACGAACCCTTCGTACATCGGGTACCAGATGCCCGGCTGCGCCCAGCTGCTGGCCGAACTGCCCTTTTCAAGCTGCCAGGCGTCAACCTGGATTGAACAGGTCGCGCCGGCGGCTGCGGCGACCATGGCGCCGACATCCATGCCCATGGCACCGGCCGGCGCCGTCGCGGTGACAGTGATCAAGGTCCATGAAGCGGTAGCCGAACCGGTGAGGGTGACCGTGGACCCGTAGGTGAACGAGGACGACACCGCCAGAGGCACGAGGTACCAGCCGATCCCCGCCTTGACCTGCAACGAGGTGCCCGGGGTGACGTTCCGGATGCGCATCTGCATCGTGTACGTCTGGCCCGGCAGTGCCGCAGGCTCCATGGTGCGGCAGATCCGCGCGTTGACCGCCGAGCCGGATGGCACGCTGAACTGGAGAACGTTCGACCCTTGGTAGGCGGTGCCGGACGCGACGATGATCCCGGAGACGGTGGGGTCGGTGTCGCTGAAAATGTCGGCGTTGTATACGTTCGCGCCGACGGCGTAGCCGCCGAGATCCCCGCCGGTGGCCATGACCTGCGATAGCAGGTTGATGGCTGGCGGCCACATCGCGCGTTTCCGGTACGGCTGGTAAGGCGCGACATGCCCATAGAACGGCCCGCTGGTGTTCGTCGGGTCGAGAACGCCGTCGGTGTTCGCCAGCGTCAGCGACAGTTCGCCAGCGCGGACTTGGTCCAGTTCGTACTGACGCCCGCGCTGACTACCGCCCGTGCCCATAGTGCGGCCGGTGACCTCGACGAAACGGTCCCATGGGGCGCCGCCGTTTGCGTTCCAGTACGGCGCCCAGCCGTCTTCGATTAGCGGCCAGTTCGGGTTGGTTGCCATAGCCGCCTCCTCACCTGCTGGACTGGTAGGACGCGTAGGTCTGGGAGTTGCGGGCGCCTGCCTGGAGCATGAGCGTCTCGACCTGGTTCTTCAGGTCCCGCTCGGCGAGGATGGAGCCCTGGGGTGCGATGGTCACCGAGTAGTTGTTGATGATCGTGGCGCCCCCTCCCCCCATCGCGAGACCTGGTGTTCCGAGGGCGCCCGCTCCGGTTACTGCGGTGGCGAGGCCGCGTGCTGCGGTGGTGGCGTGGTGGGCGGCGCTCTGGATGCCCTGGGCTAGGCCTTGGGGTACGAACTGGCCGAGCTCGGCGAAGACGCGGGACGGACTGCGAATACCCAACGCCTTCTTGATCGCCGACTGCATCGACAGGGCGATCTTCGTCATCTGGGCTTGGATCGCCTTCTCTTGCGACTGCAAGCCCTTGATCAGGCCCTGCGCGGACTGGATGCCCGCCCCGTACATGGAGTCCGCGACCGCCGCGCCCGTGCCGTTGGCCGCCTTCTGCATGCCGGCCCGCATGCTGTTCATCTGCATGATCTGCGACTTCGACGCCGCCGCCAGGGCGGTCGCCGTAGCACCAGCCTGGTCGACGCCCGCCGTAGCGAGCTGGCTGATCTGGTCGGTGCTCAGGCCCTTGGAGCGCAGCACTTGCAGGTCGGCGGCGAACTGTGTCGCTTTCGCCACCTGCTGGCTCATGCTGTTCAGCACGTCGGAGGCCGCCATCGGCCTTGTGGCGTCCGGTGCCGTGGTGATGACGGAGACGTTCTGCATCATCCCGGAGGCGACGGAGTCCCTTTCCTTGACCCAGTCTTTCTGGAGGCTGGCCAGCGTGGACTGTGTGGCTTTGATGCGGGAGGCGACGGCGTCCCTTTTGTTGGCGAGCCACAACAGGACCGCATTGTCGTTGGCGACAGTGCGCTGCAAACTCCTGGCCGAGTTCCCGAAGTCGACGTACAGCGACCTGGCGATGTGCGTCGTTGCGGTTTTGACCTTGGCTGTCGAGCCGGTGAGCCCGTCGACCAGGCCGTGCATGACGTAGCCGCCCAGCTCCTTGAACACCCGCGATGGCGAGGAGATGCCGAGCATCGACTTGAAGCCCGAGACGGCTGAACCGGCCAGGTTCTTCACCTTGTCGACGACGGCCCCAGCCATGCTGGAGATGCCGCCGAGGAGGCCCTGGATAAGGTCGTGGCCAGCGCTGACCAGTAGCCCGCCGAGGCTGCCTAGTGCGGACAGGATCCGGCCCGGCAGGCCCACCAACCAGGACAGCAGGGAACTGGTCACGGATATCGCTGCACTCTTCGCACGGTTGAACGCGCTAGACGCCCACGCAAAGAGCTGCCCGGCGAGCGATGCCACGCCCATGATCACGCGGCCGGGCAGCGTCACCCACCAGGCCAGGAGGCTGGTGATGACGGAGACCGTCGCGTCCTTGGCCCGAGTGAACGCGTGCGTCGCCCACGCGAAAAGGCTGGTGGCCAGTGACGCCACGGCCATGATGATCCGGCCTGGCAGCAGGGCCACAAAGACGATCATGTTCGTCACGGCGCCGACCACAGCGTGGTAGGCGTTCGAGAAGGCATCCTTGATCTGCGACCAGTAGCGGACGATCAGCAGGACCGCGACACCGATCGGCCCGGTCAGGATCGCCAGCAGCATCGGCCAGTGGCCCTTGACGAAATCGACGACCCAGCCGACCGCAGCACCTATGCCGTGAAACGCCGGCTCAAACACGTTTCGCCACAGCCACATCGCGACCGCGCCGATCGCCTGGAACGCAGCCTGGACGATCGCCCGGAATGTGGCGCAGTGGTTGTAGGCGTAGATCAGCCCAGCGACCAGGGCGGCTACCGCGATGACTACGAGCATGACCGGGTTGGCGTCCATCGCCGCGTTCAGGAGCCACTGGGCGGCAGCCGCTGCTTTCTCCGCGATGGTGGAGGCGATCAGCGCGATCTTCTGTGCCGTCCATGCGGCGGCGGTCCGGAGGCCCGCCATTGCGCTGGCCGCCATCGACTTCGTGAAGTTCAGTGAGGCGAGCGCGGCAGTCTTCATGGCCGTGCCGACGGCTGTGATCCCTGAGACGAGTCCGGACCAGGCGGCTCGTCCCGCAGAGGCGGTTGCAGTGCCGACTGTGCGGCCGAAGTTGGCTACTGCCGTACCGGCTGAGGAGGCGCCGGACTTGATGCCGTCCCAGGCGTACATGCCTTTAAGGCGCACTGTGTCGAGGGCTGAGGTGAGGCCGGTGCGCATGGTGGAGGCTCCGGCGCGCACGCCGTCCATGGCCATCATGCCGCGCAGCCGCAGCGTATCGAAGGCGCTAGATGAGGCAGAGGCGATGCCACCCCACGGGATCTTGGTGATGGCGGTTCCGATGCCGCCGATAGCCTTGACCAGAGGGCTGACCGCGCCCGCGATGAACTTGATCACGCTGCCGGTCAGCACGACGCCGATGGCGACAGCAAGGGCCTCGGTGGCAACCTTGTGCTGCTCGAAAAAGCTGACGACGGAGAGGATGACGGGAATCAGCTTCGTACCCACTGTGATCGCCGTCGTGGTGACGGCTTCTTTCAGCTTGCCCATCTGGACGTTGAAGGACTTCTGGGTGATGTCCCAGCCCTCAACGTCCTTGCCGCCGTCCTTCATGGACTTGGCGACCTTGTCGACGCGCTCCTTGAAGCCTTCGGTGTTCTCACCGGTGAGCTGAAGCGTCGTGTTCAACCCGATCGCCCCACCGGCCATCTTCTTGATGGCCTCGGTGTACGTCTGAGCGGCCGGGCCGCCCTTCTTCAGCTCGGCGTTGAAGCCGGTGGTCTTCTGAAGCAGCGTCTTGAACTGGTTGCCCATCGCGTTCTGATCGGCGGGCAGCGCCTTGATGGCCTTGGCGAACGCGCCCGTGCTCATGGCCCCGGTTTGCAGGTCTGTAGCCAGCTTCTGCACGGGCGCGGGCATGCTTTTGAGCATCGTTTGCAGGTCAGCGCCAGCCTGCTTGGTTTTGTTGAACGAGTCGAGCAGGACCGTGCCGGACTTGCCCATCTTCGAAAGGACCGTCTGCGACAGCAGGTCGAGAGTGCCGGTCAGGCCTCGCTGGCCGAGCTTGGTGGACACGTCCGTCGAGGACAGGCCGAGGCGCTGCATCTCCTGGACGGCGACGTTGTTTGGGGCCGCCAGGCTGCGGATCGTGGAGGCAAGCTCCTGGGTGGCCTCGCGTGCTGAGGTGCCGTGCTGCGTGAGGGTGGCGATGGCGCCGCCGACCTGGGCAAAGCTGATCTTGTTGGCCGAAGCGATCGGGATAACAGTGGACAGAGCTCCGGAGAACTCCTCCATAGTGATCTTGCCTTCGCCTGCGGCGGTCTTGATCGCGTTCATGACCTGGACGGAGTCGGACGCCTTGAGGTGGTACGACGCCATCACCGACGTCATCGCATTCGTGACGTCCTTGAGGGAGGCGCCTTCCTCGCGCGCACCCTGAGCAGCCGCCTTCAGCACCTTGAGGCCGTCAGCGCCGCGGTATCCGGCCTTCTCGACCTGGTACATGCCGTCGGCGAGCTCTTTTGTCGACGTACCGGTCTCGCGAGCCAGCGACAGGACGCCGTCGGAGACCATTTTCAGCTTCGACGTCGACTCGCCACACGCTGTGACGAGCAGGTTCATCTGCTGCTGGAAATCACCGGCCGCCTTGACGCCGTAGGCGACGAAACCGAGCCCGACGACGGTGGTGGCCTTGCCGACCTTCGTGAGCATCCCCGACAGGCCACCCATGCGCTGGGTGAACGACTCGCCGGACGCACCGGCCTGGACCATGCCGCGGACGAAAGGCGCGGTCTCTGCGCGGAGGCGAACGAAGAGGTCGGCAACCTCGGTCATGAGCACCGCCCTCACAGGTTCAGGTGGGCGGTGCTCGGATCAGATGCGGGGCCAGCGGGCCCGGTAGACGCTCATATAGAGCTGTGGTGCGACGATCGTGATGCCGAACCGGTAGGCGGGGCCCAAGAACGGATAGACGGCCCCGTTACGGAGTCCCGTTTCCAGGGCCAGGCCATAGACGGACGCGGGTGACCGGCCATAGGGCGGCATGATCCCGGCACCAGTGCCGACCTTGGTCTCCCAGCCGGCGCCGTAGGACACGATGGGGCTGTGTGTGATCGAGCGGCGCAGCGTTCCGGAGACGACCGCGGGTCCGCTGCCGGATCGGGCCGGTGTGGGGGTGCCGCGTTTGTGGGCGCCACTGGAGGCGTTGACCTTGGCCTGCCGCTCGATGGCGTTCGCCAGCTGGGTGAGGACGGTGCGGGACTTCAGCTGGCCGTCTGTCGCGATCTCGGCGAACAGGACCCGGAAGATCCCAGGGCGCAGCTCCACCGCATCACCCCCTGGCGTCTCGTTCGGCTTTGCTGCGCGAGCGCTGGGCCTCGTTTTCCTCGTGCTCGCTGATCATGCCGAGGAAGTCGAGGGCGTAGCGGCGCACATAGAGGGGCGTGGCCTGGAGCTGCTCCCACGACCAGTGCATGCGCCGCATCAGGATGAAGTCGGCCCATTCGGGTGGGGCGCTGTCGCCGCCCCACGTCCCCTCAATGATCGATTCGACCGGGAGGAGGACGTCCTCGTAGTACGGGGAGCCGGGGCCTACTTGGGGTCCGTGATACTCCCCAGCTCGGCGCCGATGCGGTTGATGATGCGCATCGGAAGCCGGGCGATGTTCTCAGGGCTGATCGCTCCGAGCCGGGGCTGCGCTGTCGTTTCCAGCGATTCGAAGAGGGTGACCGGGTCGGCATCCTCGGCGATCTCCACCGGGGTGATCAGCTCGGACGCGTCGTAGACCTTCCAGGCCACGATGAGCCGGGCGAAGACCTTGTACATGGCCATGTTGGCGGCCTGCGGGTCGACGGGCTGCCCCCGGTCGTCGAGTTGCACGTCCTCAGGGGTGAGTTCGCTGGGGGGCAGGAGCTGCGGGTTGCGGATCAGGACCGACACGTCGTCGCCTAGATCGGGGAAGGGCAGCAGAACGTAGGGGCTGGTGTAGCCGGCCATGGGGAACTCCAAGCAGGGCGTCGAGGGCGTCAGACCCCGGTCGTGCCGTGACGCCCTCACGTGCGGCACGACCGGGGAGTTGATCTAGTAGGCGGAGGAGACCCAGTTCTTCAGCACGACCTGGACAGCGCCGCCATCCGTGGTGTTGTTGATGCCGGCGATCTCGAAGTCGGCGGTCACGTAGGTGCCGGACTTGTCGTAGCCGCCCTTGGACCAGCCGGGCGCGGTGGTCGTCATGGTCAGCGAGGCGCCACCGGCTACCAGGGGCTGCGTGAGCACGGCGGACGTCGGGGACGTCTGCAACGCCTGCAAGTACTGGTTGTAGTCGGTGTCGTTTTCGTAGATCGCCTTGTACTTGATGTCGGCTTCCAGGACCCCGGAGAACACTTCGCGCGGCTGCTGCGTGCCGTTGGACGCGTGGATGGCGTCGGTTTCACGCTTCAGGGTGAGGTCGTAGGACAGTCCGCGGGTGGAGGCTCCGCCGGCGTTGGTCATGGCCCACTGCCAGCCGAGCATCGGCTGCACGGCCGTGAACGCCGGGGCGGTCAGGCCTCCTTGGATGGCGCCGATCCAGCCGGTGAGCTTGGCGTCGAGGGTGCACATGCCCTTGGGGTCGATCTTGATGCCGACCTCACCGAGCATGCAGCCCGGGTAGCCCCAAGCCTCGTAGGTGTTCTGGTCGACCAGTGAGTACGTGGGCTTGGCCACGGATGCCGACTGCTTGAACGTATGCGTCGTCTGGGACAGCACCGTGACTGCCGAGCTGTGCGCCTTGGTGAGACCGCCGGACGGAGTGGTGATCGGGATCGTGTACGGGCCCGACCCGGTCGGGCTTCCGGTGATCGCGTACTCCAAGTTGGCCGCCGTGTCGATCGCGATGGTCGAGCCGGACGGGATGGAGACTGCCGTCGAGATCGACGTGGCGCCGATGGTGGTCGACGACGAAAGCGTTGTCGACACGCCCGCCGAAACGGTGTCAGGGCCGATGATCCGCAGGAAGTAGCCGAGGCAGTCCGGGTAGGCGGACAGCTCCAGCGAGGCCGAGGTCTCCCCCACGCCCTGGTACAGGCCCTGGAGGTTGGTGTCGCTGGCCCGGTAAGACACGTCCTTGAGCTGTGTGTACTCGATGTTGAAGTCGCTCTTGTTGACCGGGATGTAGAACGTCGGGGCGAGGAAGGTCCCCTGGACGCTTTCCTTGGCGATACCGATCCATCCGAGCCGGGAGAGGAGTGTCACTGCGGCTCACCTCCCTTGCTGTCCTCGACGGACGCAGATTTACGAGGGCGCGCCTTGGCCGCCTCGATGGAGTTCTTGTCGTGCTGGGGTTCGGGTTCGTCCTCGACAGCGGTCCAGCCGTCGAGGAGCTGCGGCCGATCGGCAACTTCGCCCGACTCGACGGAGAAGGCGGCCTGTTCGGGCTGATCGTCGGTGGCGGGCGTGACTGCGAAGTGCCACGCATAGGGGGTCGTGTTGCGCTGGCGCACAGGGCTCTCCCGTGTCGGGTCGTGGGAAAGCCCCCGGCCAGACGGCCCGGGGGCTGAAGAGAGAGGAAGGGGTCAGCCGTTGATTTCGACGTCGTCAGCCGAGTAGCTGACGACGCAGGTCAGGTCGGCTCGGTCGCGCATCGACGGTTCGGGGTCGGCGAAGTCAACGCTGACGTCGGGCGGGTCCTCGGCAACGCTGAGGAAGCGTCCGCCGTGGGTCTTGTCGAGCATCAACCCGCCAATCCGTTGCAGGACGAGTTCGATCGCGCTGTCCAGGGCTTGCTGCGGGGTTTCGGCTGCTCCGGTCGGCGACGATGCGGGCCAGATGATCCGCAGTTCGAACTGATGGCGGGCCATACGCCGCACGTGCGCGGTCCGCACCTCCTGAAGGCGCCGCCGCATCACGTACAGCTGGCAGCGCCGCTGGACGGGCGTCCTTGGGAGGTAGCCCTGCACGATGTCGAACGGTCCGCCATCGGTCGCGAGGAGGGCGGGAAGCCCGTCGGTCGGGTCGAACGAGGTCAGCCACGCCGTCTCGCGTGCTACCGCGTCTGCGCTGCTCATGCCGGCCCCCAAGTGGGTCTACGTGGGCTGGTATTTGCAGAGGATCGCTTCGGCCTGCGCCGCAAGGACGCCCCGGTCGTGCCCGAACTGGGTCCCGGCCGGGTCGATCTCACCGAGGACGTTGCTCGCCGCGATGAGCTTGCACGCCCGGCCGAGGTCGGCGGGCACTGTGCTGTAGCCGCCGTCGTAGGTGACGCGGATCCAGGATCCGACCGGCAGGAACGTGCCCAGCCCGAACCAGACGTGCCCCGAGTCCGGCTCCGGGCCGAGCAGTGAGGCGATGGTGACGGCCTGGGATCCGCCGTAGGAGCGGAGGATCGTCACGCCGATGTTCGCGTAGCCCCACAGCTCCGGGTAGCGGGGGGCGTACTCGTTCAGCCAGACGTGCCGCACCTGGTCGCCTGCACCGAGTGCGTTGGCATAGGAGGTGCCGAGCGTGCCGTGGATGTCCATCGGCATGGATCCGGCGTCGGAGTACTCGTCCGGGTCGATGCCCTGTGCCCGGTGAGTTTCCGGGACGCCCGTGAATGGGGCGAGGCGGCGGCCGGCGATGCCTTCGCATTGCCGGGTCGACTCGATCATCAGCTCGGCCAAGGCCGTTGGGCTGTAGTCGCGGACCAGGTCGGCGAACTGCCCGGCCTGCATGTCCGCCGCCGTGGCGAGCGGGACCGGGGAGTCCGCGGCCATCAGCTACTCCTGCGAGGAGGCGGGCTTGCGGCCACCGCGTCGGACTGGCTTCGGCGCCTCGACGTTCTCGCCTCGCAGGTCGATCTCGGACTCTTCGGCCTTCGGGTCGATCTCGGAGAACTCCGCAGCGGGCTCGGGGTCATCGTTGTGGGCGCTCGCCGCGTCGAGGTCCGGGTCGGGCTCTGAAATGGGGCCGGCTTCCGGCTCGGGGGTGACTTCGGAGAATCCGGCGTCGTCGATCGCAAGCAGTGCCGCGATCTGCTCGGGGTCGTCGATCTCGACGGTCGCGCCGTCGGAGTCCCAGGTGTGGCCGAAGCTGTCACTGCCAGCCGATACCTTGCGAATGCGTGCCATGTTCTTGCACTCCTCGGGTCCGGCGCGGCGCACCACGGGCGGGCGCGCCGCGCGGATGGTCAGCTGGACAGGGTCGCCGTCACACGGCTGAGACGGCCCAGGTACTTCGGCGCCCGAACCGCGAGGGTCGTGTCGGAGACGATCGCGTAGGGCAGCTGGTCGGGCCCGGCGGTGGTCGGGTACACGTCGAGCGGGGTGAGCTCGCGGACGTAGGGGCGCACCACAAAGTTCGGGTCGCGGGCCATCAGGTAGATGTTCTCCTGGCCCGACGCCGCGGGCTTCGCCGACGTGTTGGTGCCGACGTAGGCGGCCGGGCCCTGGGCGGGGACGGTGCTGCCGTTCTTCGGGGTGAGCTTGGTGCCGTCGTCGACGATCGACACGGTGAGGACCGGGGTGACGCCGTCGGCGGCGACACCGACGACGGCGTCGACGTAGCCGAGGAGGGTCTCGGTGCCCGTCGCCGTGGACCGGTAGACCTTGTACACGTTGGGCTGCGACCCGTCGAGGCCGGTCGGCGTCGAGAACGACAGCGTCACGGTCGAGGTCGAACCGGTGGTGGCCTGGGAGACCTCGGTGGACGCCTGGATCTCGCCCTGTCGGGCGATGACCGGCACGACCTGGTAGTAGTACGTGGCCGCCGCGAGGGTGCCGCCGGTGGTGGCGGTCGCCGTGGTGACCGCGCCCATGCCGTAGCCGCGCGCCGACAGGAACGACGACTTGATGATCGGCACGTCGCGGTAGGTCATGACGTTCAGGCCGCCGGCGACCTCGACGCGGTCGGAGAACCGCTGCTGGGCCTGGAGGAGCTGGGCGACCTTGGACGCGGCGGTCGGCGACATGACGAGCATCCAGGAGGAGTCCTGGATGGCCATGGCGGCCTGCTGCTCGACCATGTCGATCAGCTTGTCGAGGGCACCGAGGGACATCGCGGCGTTGAAGTCGATGGCGTTCTGACTGTTGCCGGTGAACGTGCTGACCAGGGAATCGAGGCCGTCGAACTGCGGGTACGCCCCGTACTGCGTGGACGCGCTGTTGCCCCACAGCATCGCGTTCTCAATGTCCCAGTACAGGCCTTGGATCGAGCCTTCGATTTCCTGTTGCTTCAGATCCTGCACGAGGCCGCGGGTGACGGCCTGGGCGTAGCCGGTGACTGCGCCGACGGCCTGCATGTTGCGGATCGTGAACTGGTTCTGCACGTAGGTCGAGTTGGAGACCGGGCGGGCGCCGCCGTCGGTGACGAACCCGCCGGTGGCCCGCTGTGTGCGCTGGTTGAAGTAGTACACGGTGCTGTCCCACTTGCGGGACGGGGTCGCGCGGACCAGCGGCGCGTACCGGCGCTGGTACTCCAGCAGCATCGGGTCGACGATCGTGGGGGTGAGCGCGGATGCGCCTGCCGCGGTCAGTGCCTCGCGGAGTTCAGCCTGGGACATGGTGGTGCCTTTCAGGGAAGTGGGGGTACGACGAAGCCCCGCGCTTGGGCGGGGCTGGGTGACCATCACTGCCGTGAGGCACCAGCGAGGCTGGCGGTCAGGAGAGGCTCAGGCGTGGTGCTACTAGCTGCGGGGCACACGGTCGCCGAGGATCGAGCCGACGACGGCCGCGCCGCCGGTCTGGCGCCACTCCTCGTCGGTGTACTCGTGCAGCGGCTTCGGCGGCCAGCCCTCAGGCAGTCCGCTGGAGACGGCGCTCGATTCGGTGACGGGTTGCACGAGGCCCTTGCGGGACGGGCCGGTCGCCTCGACGTGCTCCTGCACCGCTGTCGGCAGCGCCTTGGCGATGCCCTCGGCGACGAGGCGCTGGATCCGCTGGTCCTCGGTCTCGGTCACCTCGACGGCCGGGGCGGCCTCTGTGACGGGCTCGGCCGCCGAAGACTCCACTGCGGCGGGGGCCGGGGTCATCGCGGTGACGAATCCGGCAAGGGCGTCACTGAGCTTGTCGATCTTCGCTCCGAGGGCGTCCATGCCGTCGGTGCTTCCCGGGGTCTCGGCCGCCGGGGTGGTGGACTCCGCCATGGCGGGCTCCTTCTCCTGGGTGGGGTCGGCCGCCGGCGTCTCCGGTGCCGAAGTCTGTGCGCGACGCGCGAGCAGCGTGGAGCGGATGACCTGCTCCAACTCGGCGTCGTCGAGGCCCTCCTGGACCTGAATGCGGATCTCGCCCAAGGGGGCTGACTCGCCCATGTCGCCGCCGCTGTCGTCGTCTTCGTCCGTCTTGCAGTGCATGCAGGACTCGCACGCGCACGGGCATCCGCCCGGGGTGGCGGGGATGGCGCAGCCGCAGCCGCACGGGCAGTCCGCGCCCGCTGCTGAGGCCGGCGCCGCATCGTCGTCTGGCTCGCCGGGGACGTCGACGTCGGCATCCATGTCGGGGTCGAGCTGCATGAGGGCCTGGCAGGCACCGTCCATGGCCGCACGCCCGACTGCGTCGAGGTCGTGGGGGTCGAGGCTCTGCGAGGTGACGGTCACGTTGGTCGGCCCGTTGGTCAGTGAGACGTAAAGGTTCCCGGCGTCCGTCGCGTCCATGCCCCAGCATTCGGCGAGCGACTCGGTGACCTGGGTGGCCGGGTCGATGAGCCAGCCCTCCTGGGTCGCCACGGTCACTCCGAAGCCGCGGAGTGCTTTGGTGATGCGCTGCTTGACCCTCTTCAGCTGGGCCGCGGTGTACAGGCGGGCGTTGTCGGCCTGGGAGATGTAGCTCCAAGCCGCCTTCGCCTTGGCCTTGGTGGAGAGGTCGTAGCGCTTCTGCTTGTCCTTCTGGTAGCCGGGGTCCGCGAACGGGCCCTGCTCGCTGCCGGAGGCGTCCGCCCCATCGGCGGCTTCGGTGACTGTATGCACCAGCGCCTCCTGCACTGACTCGGTGATGAGCACCCGGCCATCGGATGCCGTCTCCTCCGGAGCAGTGCCCGCAGGGGTGAAGCTGTCGACCCGGGCGCCAGGCACGCCGGGCTTCCGGGTGAAGTCGAGGCCGTCCAGCTCCAAATCGTTCGCGGTCTCCACGGCCGTGCCACCAGGTCCGACCTGGCGTCGGACACGGCCGACCCAACCGCCTCGGATGGATACGCCCCGCAGATACGGTTTGCCATCTCGGGTGTCGACCAGCGAGGCGATGGTGCGGGCCTCCCCGGTGTCGGCGAGATCGGCGGTGAAGCGGGCACTGCCGTCCTGGTCCTGATCGATCGAGGTGATCCTGCCGACGATCTGAGTGGAGTCGTCGTCAGCCGCGTGGTGCGTCAGCATCGTCAGCGGCTGTGAGCCTTCAGCGATGCGCGCCTGAGCGCGAGCCACGGCTCGACCGATCACCTCGGCTGTGTACAGGCGGCCGTTGTTACTGACCCCGGGGGCGAGGGCGATGCCGGAGACGGTTCCGATGGTGCCCATGGTCACCTCCCGATCAGCGAGATGCTGACGCCAGTGAAGCTCGGGTTCGTACCGGAGACGACCCACCGGACACGGCCCTTGCTGGTGAAGATGTAGCCCCCGCTGCCAGGTCCGATACTGCCGAACGTGAAGTTCGGACCGGAGGTGATGGCGGTGAGGGTCTGGGTGGTGAGCCAGTAGCCGGCCGCGTCCTGCACGTCGTAGTACACGGTGATCGACGGGGTCGTTCCCGTCACGCCGGTCACGAACACGGACAGGATGCCGTTGGCGACGCTGGACGTGTCCAGCGTGCCGCTGTCCCCGGACGCGGTGATGGTCTGGGCCGCGGGGGCGTAAACGGTGACCGGATCGCCGGGCACCACGGTGACGAGCGGGGCGTGCGCCATGGACGACTCCGATCAAGAGAACCAGTTGGCGAAATGGGCGAGGCTGACGTCGGCGGCATAGCAGCAGCGGCAACTCGGATGGAGCGGCATGCGGGGCTGGTCGCCCATGCGCCACGGGCTGCCAGACTCGGCGTCGATACAAGATCCGCAGACCCTGCCGTCCCCGGCGGTGATGATGTCGATCATTTGGACGCCCTCGGACTGGTAGAGGGCGAAGGCGCCTTCATCTGCCGCGGTGGTCATCGCCCAGTCGACGGTGAAAGCGACGGCGTCACTGTCGCCGGTGAGGATGTCGGAGGCCGCATCGATGAGGTCTTCGCGGCTCAGGCCGTTCTCCATTCCGTCCGCCAGGGCGCGGCCAAGGTCGGCGGCGACGTTGTCGACCATGCGGCCGAGCCAGCCGCCCGCGTCGCCCCACAGTTCGTCGAGGCGTTCCATCGCCGCGTAGGCGTCGGTGAAGGCGATGTTCCAGTCCAGGCCGATCTGGCCGACTCGCTCGGCGGCGATGGCAACAGCGTTGACCATGCCCTCCGCCCGTCCGGCGGCGACCGCATTACGCAGTGCGATTCGTACCGTCGTGAAGCCAGCCAGGTCGGCGAGCCCGGCGAGCATCGCCTTCGCTGCGGCGAGAGCTGCGGCCCGGATTCTGCCCTCATCTGGCCCATCGGTTTCGCTGACGCCGAGTTGCCAGCGCAGCCGGTCGACCATGGCGGCGATGGCGTCCCGGGTGAGCAGGTCGTGCCACAGGGCCTTGACGCTGACCGTGTGCCGGTCCTGCTGTTCTTGGCGCCGCTGGAAGAGCAGCGCCCACATGCCTTCGAGCTTGCCGAGGTCGATGGTGGCCTTCAGGATGTCGGGATCATCGACGGCTTCGGTCGCAATCCGTACCGCCGTCTCGCAGGCGGCCTGTACGCGACGGGTCATGGGGCCGCCCGAGAGCGCCCAGCCGGCCGCGAAAGCCTCGCGGGCTACGGCTTCCATCGGGTCCGCGAGCGGGGTGTCGGTGCGGTCGAGGCCGTGGACAGCCGAGAGTGCGGTGAACTCGATTGGCTGGGCGTCGAGTCGGTCGAGCGGCGCTGGCTCGTCGGAGTCGAGGTAGGCCAAGGAGCAGTGGGCTGTGAATCCGTGCTCCCGCGGCACCTCGATGCCTCGCTCGCTCAGTACGGCCAGGGTGTCGCGGCGGAGGTCTTCGAGGTCCGGGGAGTCGACGAGGGCGACGAGAACGTCCTTGTCGCCCCCGGTGAAGCGGGCCAGCCCGGCGAGTTGGGCGGTGAACGGCCGCCGGGCTGCGAGTTCGGCGACCGCTTCGCGCAGCGTGTCTCCGTCGATGTCGTCGGCGTGGCCGAGGTAGGCGATCGTGACGTGCAGTTCGTCGGCAGGCAGGCCGCCCTCGACCGCGAGTTGCTGCGCGATGTCGGGCGGCGGGTAAAGGGCGATCATGCAGCCGTCGGAGTAGTCCGGTGACGCCACGGTCACCCCCTTAGCCGACCCGCTTCTTGATGAGCGGCGCGACGTCTTTGGCGCGCAGCGGATGGCTCGGCGGGTCGGGTGGCTGGACCGAGCCGGGGTCAGGCGGCGTACTCATTGACACCTCCCGGCAGCGAAGCGAGGGCTTCATGTAGCCGGCTTCGGTAGAGCAGGCGGCGCGACTCGGCCGTCGGCGGGGACCCGTCCTCGGGCTTGTCGGGCGGTTCGCCGCCTGGTGGGGCCTTTCCGGTGAATGTGGCCAGTTGCGGCGGGACTTCCGCCTTCTCCGGCTTCTCCACCGTGACCGGCTCGCCCTCCTCGGGGTCGCCGGGCTCCAGGGCAGTACCGCGGAGTTTGTTCGCGATGCCCGCTTTGGAGGCGGCGTCCATGTCGGTCCAGCGCACCAGGTTGGAGCGGTCGACGAGGACCGGCTGGTCGCCACCTTGAACCGGGGGCTCGTTGATGTCGGCGCGGTACCTGTCGAGGGTCCACGAGCCGTTGCGGAGCCGCATGTCGCGGATCTCTTCGACGGTCTTGGAGTCCCGCATGTCGACGTCGGAAAACTTGAGCTTCCAGCCTTCGACACCGAACCCGAGCTTGGCGAGGTGGAAATTCAGTGCCTCCAGCACCAGTTCGGCTATCGGCTGCACCGTGTTGACCATGAAGGTGCGGTCCTGGCTCTCGCCCGTCCCGCCCCCGAGGTTGCCGGATTCGATGATCCCGACCTTCGCCGGGGGAACCCCGTAGGCTGCGATGATCTCGTCGCGCTTCTGCTCCAGGTAGCGCAGGTAGTCCATCGTGCGGGACTGGGCCAACTCGTTGACGCCGGCACCGCCCTTGGTGGAGATCGGCACGCCGATGTTGCGCGGACCGATGTTGCGCTGCATGTACTGCGCGTTCCACTTGTTGATCTCGGCCGCCGAGTACGACGCCGGGAAGTCGACGTGCAGGACCGGCGGCGCGCCCTTGCGGAAGATCTCCTTCGACGTGGCCGACGCGAAGAGCCACGACGTGATCGGCAGCATCGCCGCCTGAGTCGGCGACACCCCGAACACCCCGGACCCCGGCGAGTCCAGGCTGATGTGGATGACCTCGCGCGGCTCGAACACCGCCCGCTGCCCCAGCTCCGTCTGCTGCACGTAGCTGGTGATCGTGCCGTGCTCGTCGGTGATCGGCCGCATCGACGGGCAGTCCAGCGAGTACAGGGCAACCGGCTGGCTCGCCAGCCATACAACCTCGATGAACGCATCTCCGAAGACGAGCAGGTCGGTGATGACGCCGCGCAGGATCTGACGGATGTTCTCGCGCGGATTGCAGTAGGCCAGCATCCGCTCCAGCAGCAGGACTTCCTGCGGCTTGTCGGGCTGCTCCTGGTCGCCCTCACCGTCGTCGTTGGCCCAGTCCATGACTAGGCCGCCTGCGGTCACCGTGCGGGCGATGGCGCTGACCGAGGCCCACGACCAGGGGCACGCCAGATAGGCGTCGTACAGCTGGCTGAGCGAGGTGCGCCGGTCCGTCGCGACGCCGATGCCCTGGTTCGACTCGGTGAGTCCACCCGGTCCGACGCCGAACTCGAAGCCGGCGCGGTCGGGGAGCTTCGCCGGTGCGGTCTCCAGGATCTCGGTGTCGCCGCCAGTGATGCCGTGCCACCAGGTCTTGAGGCTCATGGGACTTGCACCGTCCCCCCGGGCCGTGGACCCTCATCGTCGTCAAGCCACCATTCGGCACTCGCGTCGTCGGGCGGGCGATAGGCGACCGTCGGGCCCAGCGTCGCGACCTGCCCTGCCGCGGGGTCTGCGGCCGGCTCATCGAGGATGACGAACTCAGGGCCTGTACCGAGGTTGGCTAGGGCGTACCGGAGCGCATCCGCTCCGTGATCATCCGAGGTTGTGTCGGCGTCCTCAGGGTCTCCCTTGGTGGCGTGCGGGAGGTCCGACAGCTCCCGGTACAGCTCTGTGACCGTGGAGAACAGGTGCAGCAGCGGGCACGTCTCCCAGCCCATTGCCCGGTGGTGCGGGCAGGCCGGGCCTTCGCCGAGGTAGCTGCGGACACGCTGCCATCCGGTGACCCTGGAGCCTGCGCCTTTGCCAGCGGGGCTCAGATGCACGCCGTTGTCGGCGTACACGGAGGCGATTGCCTTGGCGTCGCCCCGGGTTGCCCACATGGCGTCGTCGGCGTACCGGACGGCGATGTGCTCGCCGGGGCTCTCGGCGGCGAGGATGCGGCGGGCCTGTTCGGCTTCGCCGACCTGCCGCTGGTACAGCTCGCGGTAGACCCAGACCCGCCCGTCTTCGTCGACCGCGGCCCACAGGACGGCCCAGGGGGCGGCGAAGCCCCAGTCGATGCCGTTGTACCGCCGCCAGGTCGCGGGGAGCTCGATCGGTTCGACGACGTGGCGGTCCCGTTTGAGCTCGGGGAACATCATTCCTGCGAAAACATCCCAGTCTCCATCCAGGAAGGCAGCCCGCAGCTTCTCCGGTAGGGCCTTGAGGTCGGCGGCGTACTCGGGGTTGACGTGCGGGTTGTCGGCGAGCTTCGAAGGGATGAAGCGGACCGTCCTGCCCCGGTCGTCGGTGACGACGGACTTCCCGTAGTTGGTGGGCTGGATGTAGCGGACCTTGACAGCGCCGTGGCCCGGCCCGCCAGGGTTGGTACCGGAGCGGATCCCGATCACGGGAATGTCGGCGCGCCCGGAGCGGAGGCGGCTTTCGAGGAACGAGCAGACGTCGGGCGGGGCAAGGGCGCGCTCGTCGAAGATGAGCAACTGGTACTGGCCGCCCTGGCGCCGGCTCGCATCCTTCACGGACTCGGCGTACCGGAACATCATCAGCGACCCGTTGGGGAAACGGAGTTCGTACTCCGTGCCGTTCCATGAGGCACCGAGGGCCGTGGCGTAGCTGTAGTTGGCCAGCTCGGCGAGCAGAGATTCCTTGAGCTCGCCGTAGGTGCGGCGGAACGCTCCGACGCGGATGCCGGGGTAGCGGACGCAGGCCCGAATCCCCTCAGTGATCAGAGAAACCGTTTTGCCGCCACCCGCCGACCCGCCGAAAAGCACGTCGAACTCGGTGGCGTCGTGGAACTCCTGCTGCCTCGGCGTCGGGACGTAGCCGAGCTTCCCGAACACGTCGATGTGGCGCAGCCGGTCGGCTTCGCGGCGCTGTACCTCAGCCTGGAGTTCCTTCAGTTCGTGCAGGCGCTTCAGCTTCAGCGTCAGAAGCGGCGAGCTGTTCGTTGAGGTCGGCGATGGCGGCTTCGATGGCATCGATCGTCATCACCTCCAGGCGTTGCGGTGCATCCAGGCCTCGCAGCTTCGCGATGCGGTCCAGGATTTTGACGAGACGGTCGATGGCCGCGAGGATCGGCCCGTCATCTTCGAGGGGCTCCCCGGTTTCCGGGTCCTCGACGATCCGCCCGCTGTTAATGACGTAGTGCCGGGTCCGCAAGATCTTGTGGGCTTCCTCGGCAAGGAAGTCCAACTCGATCAGCTGCTCCTCGCGGTAGACCTCGACGCTCGCATGCTGCTCGGCGATGCTCTCTTCCAGCGCCCGGTGGAAGTCCCGGGAGGCGGCGTTGGCGTTGGCGTAGCCGAGTTCCTTATAGAACACCGAGTACGGGACTTTGCGGCGCCGGTACTCGACGAGCTTGGCCCGGCGTACAGCCATGGCTGCGCGTTCGCCTCGATTGACGGCCACGATGTCCCCTCTCAGCCCCAGCCGGGTGGGAGTTGCTGCGGCTCGGGCTCAGGCTCCGACTGCGGCGCCGGCTCGGGCGTGCAATTGCAGGGCGGGGCCGTGCAGCTCTTGGCGTGAATCAGAGAGGCGGCATCGATGCTGATGGCGTGGTCGACGCAGGCGTACACGGCGCGCGTGACGTCACCCGGGCAGGGCATCGGCCCGAAGTCCGGCGGCGGGAGCTGTGGGTCCGCGAGCTCGGTCAGCTCGTCCCGGCGGTGCTGCACCAGCGCCAGGTAGTCGCCGAGTTCGTCGTCGGTCAGCCGGCGCTGCCAGTGGACGCAGGCCGGTACACCGCACTGGGTACAGGGAGGCCCGACGGTCTGGGGGGCGGGGACGGGCACGTCTGGCTGCTCGGTCATTGCGTCTCCCGTCAGGTGATGGGGCCGTCGGCGTCGGCCCGGTGGCCAGCGGTATTGCTAGACGCGTTCGCGTTCCATGAGCATCGCAGCGACCTGGAGCCACGACGCGGCCAGCTCGTCGAGGCGTTCCATGAGCGGCAGATTCGTCAACTCGATCTCGGCGCGGTCTAGGGGGCGAGCAGCGTTGGCAATCGCTTGATCCGACGTCACGTTCATTCGACACCACGGATCCTGTCGGCGGTGGTTGTCCCGCTGCCCGGTCGTGAGCCCAGGAGGCGGGCAGCGGGACGTCGAGGCCGCACCGGGGGGACGGTTTGGCGGCCCCGAGCTTGGGGGGGGTCAGGCGGCGATGGCGCTGTAGCTGCGGCGGGCCTTCTCGCGGGTGGCCTTTTCGGCGCGGATCACGTCGATCGCCCTGAATAGTGGCCGGCCCTGGCGGTCGCGCTCCGCGACCTGAAGGCGGCCTCGGTAGCGCCAGTTGTGGACGACGTTCGGAGTGACGCCGGCGGCATCGGCCGCTTCGTTCACTGTCCACAGAGTGGTGTGCAGGTCCACCGCGAGGTCGATCACGACGTGCCCTTTCTCCGTGCCGCCCATATATGACGAAAGGCCCTGGCGAGTTGCGTCGCGAGGGCCTTGGGCATGTATAGACATGCTGCTCCGCCAGACAGTTTCATGCGTGAGAGCGAAAAAATCAAGCCACGGCTTTCAGTGCCTGGGTCAGGGTCTTCATGTAGGCGTTGTACTCGGGGGTCGTGAACACGCTGCGACAGTCGGGGTCGCGGCATTCGATGTACGGCAGGTCGTTGACGAGGCGCAGGTCAGTGGACTGTACGAGGTAGGGGCCTTTGCAGTGCGGGCACGGGCCGAGGCGTTGGACTTCGCGTTGCGGGTGGTCCTTGACGAAGCGCTGAGCTGCCGCGTGCCAACCGCGTATCTGCCCGCCGGGGTTGGCGTTGGTGCGGTCGTGCAGTTCGGCGGCGGCTGGATGTTGCTGCATCATCCAGTCGAGATGTGCCTCCAGTACCTGCACGGCGACGGTGATCCGGGGGCCGACAGGGCCGGCCGGATTGAATGCCGCGCCGAGGCCTCGGAGATGGAGGACGTCGGCTTCGAGCTCTTCCATCTCGCCGAGGAGCGTCTCGATGAGGATGAGCGGGGCCTGCCCGGGGAATGAGGCGTCGGCGCCGGCGCTGGAGCGGATGGCGGCGGTCAGGGGAGCACGGCTGCCGTTGGTCGCCTCAAGGTGAACGGCCGCCAGAAAGGTGGGGAGCTCGCTGAGTTGCCGCCGGGCGCGTTCGACGCAGCTGTCGCATTGGACGGGCTGACCCCAGGCGGGGGTGATGTGGTGTTCGGTGCCGGACTCGTCGGAGACTTCTTCGGCGCGGCGCCAGGCTGTGTTGCAGGGGCCGGGACAGATGGTGGCGGTGCGCATGGTGCGGCTCCTCGACAGGCGTGGTGCAGAGGTGCAGGGCTACGCACAGTGTGCACGGCCCCGCTGGCTAGCCGCGGTTGTCCTGGCGGTCGAGGTGAGCGGCGCTGGGGTCCTGGCAGACGATCTCGATGCTGCCGTCGGCCTTCTGGAACGGGAACGAGTTGGCGTCGTTGCGCTGCCAGACGGTACGGAACAGGTCCGTCTCGCGGCGGGGCGTGCCGGGCGGAAAGTCGATGATCCCATTCACTACAGCGCCGCTGAGGTGGTTGAGGCCAATGAGGGCAGCAGCGAGCGAGCCGGGTTTCGGCTCGATGCCGAACAGTTCGTACTCCAGAACCGCGATGCGGACCAAATCCGCCCGAGGCGCTGAGGGCTTACGCCACGGCCACTTCACGGTGCGGAGCCCTCGACCGGTGCCTTGGCGTCTGCGTCGACCTCAATGCGGATCTTCTGGAGCTTCCCGCCGAAGGAGATCGTGGCACCGACGATCTCGCCGCCCGAGGCGCCGGCCCTCATCGCGTCCTGGACCCAGGCGGCGACCTCGCCCAGGGTCAGCAACTCGCCCTTCAGCGCTGCGTGTTCAATCTTCTTCGTCGTCATCGTTCCGCTCCTCCTCGTCGGCTCTGTTGTACCGATGGTCCCAGTAGCGGTCATCCTCGCGCGCCGCTTCCTCCACCGTCTCTTCCCAGGGCGTGGTCTATGCAGCCTCCGCGAGCGAGGCGACGACCAAGTGCCGGGTGCCCTTGTAGCTGTGGAGCCCGGCGTACAGCGCGGGATCGGTCGGGGCGTAGACGTAGACGTGGATCCAGCGGCCGGTGGTGCGGTGCTGAACCCAGGCGCGGGGCGCGTCTTCGCCGAGGTGCATGGCGCGGTAGGCCTTGGCGACGTGGCGGCCGTACCAGGCCTGCTTGCCGTCGGGGAGGTCGCTGCCGCCGTGCTCGGTGAGGAAGTCGCCGGTGCGGATGAGCTGACCGCTGGCGACGAGGGCGGCGATGTCGCCGTTGAGGGTGGCGTAGCCGACGGGCCGGGCGATACGGAGTGCGGCGGCGATGCTGCGGCAGATCGAGCGGAGCTTGCGGATCATCGAGTTCCCCTTGATGCGCGGCGTGCAGTGGTAGGGCCCGGCCCCGTGAGGCCGGGCGAGGCAGCTGCTAGACGAGGACGACGTGCAGCTCGTCGACGAAGGAGCGGCTGCGCTGCCCCCAGGGGTTCGACTCGGTCGGGTCCCACGTCACACCGACGTACTCGCGGCCGTAGTTGGCGTGCTCCGTGTTCGTGACGCGCCCGAGATCGTGTCCGTTGACGGTGCCCTTCCGTCCCTCACGTGATGCGACGCGGGTGCCCTCGGGAAGGTCGGCGGCAGTGCGAGCGGTGCGCGGCTCCTGCTCGGTCGAATCCGATGTCGAGCGCTCGGTCCGCAGCTCGGCAATGAGCGCGACGCCCTTGGAAGTCAGCGTGCTTTCCGTCGCGTGGATCAGCTCGCGGGCGATGAGGGCGCGCTCCGTGCGGGCATTGCAGGTCACCACACCGCCGTCCGCACCCGTGTAGAGCGCCCGGAGCATGAGCTCGCTGAGCTTGTGGGTCTTGATGATCTGACTGACTGCTGCGGTGTTGTTCATGTCGCTCTCCCCTGCCGGTTGCCCTTGGCGATGACTCCATCCTGAGGCCTACACGTAGCCCTGTCAATAGGGCTATGCGTAGCTCCTACTGTAGGGCTACACATCGTGCAAAAATGGAGACATGCCGAAGGACTACAAGCCACCGACCGACGCCGCCGACACGTTCGCCCGGTACAAGGCGCACTACGAAGGCGAGCGCGCACTGAAGCCCGAAATGCTGGAGTTCGCGGACCGCGAGCTGAAGGCCGGAGCCACGGTGGGACAACTCGCCGCATGGACCGGACTCACACCCGAGGTGTTCCGCCGCCGAGCCCGCACGCTCGGAGTCGCCCGGAAGCGCCCGCCGACCGTGGGCAAGCTCGCGGCGACGCACCCCGAGAGCAACGAGGACAACGCCAAGTGACCGCCGATCTGGTGCAGTTCGTGCGCGACCGGCTCGACGAGCAGGAGGAGGATATCCGTGCGCTGCCCGCTGGCCCGTGGGAGTGGAAAACGATCGGGGAACCCGGGGATCCCGAGTGGGATGGCCTGATGGGGCAGGACGACACCCCCCTACTGGCCTCGGGGGATGCCGAAGGCTGGATGTCAGGGATCAGTCGTCATGAAGCCTTCGATGCCTACCTCCAGGACATCCAACCCGCCCGCGCACTCGCCGACATCGAGGCCAAGCGGCAGCTGCTGGAAGCACTTCTCAGCGAGGGCCATGCCGTGCTGCGGCCGGGTGGCTCAACTCAGATCTACTGTGATGCGGACTACGGGGCAGACGGCTGTTGCGATTGCGGACGGGATGAGCGTCTCGACCGCCTTATCCGCCTCCTCGCCCTGCCTTACGCCGACCACCCGGACTACCGCCAGGAATGGCGGCCGTAAGCCCCCACCGGATCGCCGCTACGGCACATACGGCTCATAGGCGACACCGTCGCCGTCACGGTCGAGAGCCGATCGGTAACCCGGCTGCCCTGCATAGAGAGGCGCCGCTCCGGCTGCGCGGGCGGCGTCGCAGTCCTTGTAGTTGACGTTTGTCGGGGCGCTGCTGGTGGCGGGTGCGGGGGTATCGGGTGGCTCTGGCGTGTCCGGCACGGACGGCACCGCCGATGAGGGCGTCGCCTCGGATGCCGTCGGCTCCGGCTGCGGCTGGATCGCCGGCGGAGGATGCGACGAGGACGAAGGCGACGCGCTGGCCGTTGGTGAAGGCTTCGACCCCGGGGCAGGATCCGGCGGAAAGGCGATACCAATGGCGACCAAGCCGGCGAATACAGTGAGCACCCCTCCGGCAAGCCACCAGTGCCAGCGGATCCGCCGCCCGCTAGTCCCGCGCTGTCTGGCCATGGCCGCCTCCAGAGGAGCCCCGTCTTCCAGTGCACCACCCGCGGCCGAGGTTCGCGCGCCGGACACGACAGCGGCCCCGGCCGGTGAAGGCGCGGGGCCGCGGGGGCGGGGCTGGAGTCAGTCGCCGACCATGCCGCGGTACTCGTCCGTCATGTCCCAGACGGGCTTGAGGAGCTTGTCGGCCTTGCGGAGGAGGACGGCGCGCTCGGTGTCGTCGTCCGTGTTGTACAGGGCTTCGGCGAGGAAGATCCTGACGGTCTCCAACTCCTCGTGGCCGTTGATGCCCGCCCTGTCGAAGCGGATGGTGGCGGTCTCCAGCTGGTCGATGAAGCTGTCGAGGTCGGTGGCAGGCTTGGCTTCGGCGACGTAGGCGATGTTGGCGGCGTACCGCTTGACGATGTTGGTGGCGGTTATCGCGGTGACGGTCATGGGCTTCTCCTTGTCAGTGGATGACGGGGACGGGGCGTTCGGGGTGCCGGACGTGGAATCCGGCGGCGATGTTTACGCGCTGATCGTCGGCCTGCTCACCCTCGGCGCCGCAGGTGCACGACCAGCGGGTGCCGACAGTCGTGGCCTTGTGGCCGTTGTGACGATTGACGAAGACACCGTTCACGGCGGTCACCGCTTCCTGATCTCGTCGGGATAGACGCCGATCAGTGATCCGTCGCGGTCGTCCTGAATCTGCACGACCGTGGCATCTCCCACGGTGCCGATGCTGGTGACGGTGCCGGTCTCACCGCCCTTGTGGCCTGTGGGCTGGATCGGGTTGGTCACGACGACCTCGTCGCCGGGCCTGAAGCTGGTCATGGTCACTTCTCCTTCTTGCCGTTGATGTTGATGAGGTGGAGGGTCGCTTCGGTGAGCCCGGCCGTGGCGGCGTCGTGGCCCTTGTCGGGGGCGCGGGCCGCGGCCTCGGAGAACGTCTTGATGAGGTCGTCGCGTTCTGCTCGTCGCCGCCGTGCGGACGAGGTTCGGGCATGCGGGTCTCCTTCACTGCCCTCGGCGGGCCAGTCTCGGTCAGCCCGTGCCGATGGCATTGCCGGGGGCCATGCGGATGTGCCCATCAGGCTCGTCTTGCGCAAGCCAATCGTGGTGCTCCTGGCAGAAGTAGAGACCTCTGATCTTGCGCTCGATGCAGAATCGGTTGCCGTCGTTGTGCCAGCTGCCGATCTGGATCTGGTAGCCGCAGATCTGGCTTCCGCGGTCGGGTTCGTGTCGAGCGAAGTCGGTCATCAGCTCCACTCCCAGTTCTGACCGGCGCGGGCGGCGCGTTGTGCGGCGTCTCCGATTTCGACGGCGAGGCTGCTCCATTCCGCGCCCATGAGGCGGTGCCGGGCTGCCTTGTGAAGCAGTTCGCCGATGCGGCCGGCCTCGCGCGGAGGGATGCTGGCGACGTCCGCGAAGCCGCCATCGAACAAGTCGGCGAGCTCCCGCCATTCGGTGGCACTGAGGACGTGGGCGAGTTGCTGACCCAGGTTGCTGATGGTGAGAGCTGAGCGCGTGGACTGGACGCCGTGGCTGATGCTGATTCCCATGCTCAGCCCTGCTTCGCGTAGTGACGGAACCGCTTCGGCAGACGCTTGCCGGCGGCGACGACGGCGTCATTGAGCCGCAGGAACTCAGGCGTTTCGTGCCGGATCCCCGCGTCGGTTTCCTTGGCTGTGTTCTCGTACAGGGCGGCTTCGGCGCGACGGAACTCGGCGAGCAGCCGGTTCTCTTCGGCGTACTCCTGGAGTGCTTCCTTGCTGAGCTCGGGCATTGTTCTCTCCTATCGGGTGGGGACGTGCTTCTGGTTGGGGTCGTGTTCGGCGTGGTAGGAGGCGGCGAGGATGGCCCCGGCGCTACTCCGGTAGGGCGTTTCCTGAAGCTCCGGGCAGCTGGAGCAGACGACGCGGTATGCGTTGGCGTCGAGGTCGGCTTGGGCGTAGACGAATGATCCGTCGGGCGTTTCGTTGATCCTGCTGATGCGTTCGAAAGCCATAGAGCCCCCTACTGACTTCGGCTGTCGGCGAGTTCGGCGGCCTGCTCGAAGACCAACAGGACGGGTGCGGCACTGGGCTGCTGCGCGTTCCAGGACGGGACGGTGGCCGCGTTGCGGAAGTCCCGCTGGATCCGTTCGAGGAGGAGCGCGCATGCGTCGTCGGCTTCGGAACGGCTGGCGGCTTCGAGGCGGATGGCCCGGACCGGGCAGATCGCGCCTTGGTCGTCGTGCAGAGCGTTCCTGCACCATCCGTCGGTTTCGATGCGGATGCGGGCCCGGTGCAGGAGCGCGGCGATCGGCGTGCTGTGCGGACATGGGACCGCGGTCTGCGGCAGGTGCGGAATGGTGATTTCGATCGGGGGCGCGGCCGGGATGTGGTGGGTGTTGACCTCGAACGCGACGGCGGCCTGGGCAAGGCGGTCGTCCATCGTGAGCGCTACGAGGGCGAGTCGGTTGTCGAGGGTGAGCGGGGGCGGCCGGGTTGCGGACCGGCTGATCGTCGTGGTCATGTGGGCGTGCCTTCTGCGCTGACGCGCGGTCGGTGGAAGGGGCGCCCCTGGTCGCTTCCAGGCATTCGAGGGGCGCCCCGGCAAGTCATTTCTCGCGCAGTGAATAGCAGACGAGCACCACGTCGTTGACGGGCACACCGCACTCCTGGGCATGTATGGCGCGGATTCCATCGAGCAGCCTGCCGACCGTCGCGCCAGGGGGCGGGGTGTATGTGCCGGCGCGGTCCTTGGAGGGATTAGCTCCGTGCTTCAGGGGACCGTTGGAGAGCGTGGCGCTCCATGCGTAGCTGCTGGCGGTGAGCGGGGTGTTGGGGTTGCTGTAGTCGGCCATCGTGATCTCCGGGTTGTCGCGCTCGGGGTGTCCTGGCGGATTACGGCCGCTGATCGCGGCGCAGTCGACGCTTGCGGGGGTCGCTGCCCTGGGTGACCTGCTTCGCCAGGCCGCGGAGTTCGGCCTCATCGAGGAAGGCCTCGTAGTCGCCGTTGCCGAGCGGGCCGGCGACCTGAGGGCCCGGGGTCGCGACGTTCCGCAGCCCCTTGGGCGGGGTCGTGTGCAGGGGCCCGGATCGGAGGCAGAGGCCTTCGACGGACTGGCCGCCGACCATGGCCCCGCCGAGCAGCGGGTGGTGGCCGGTGACGGTGTACTCGCTGTAGAGCTTGGCGTCCTCATAGGGGGCGAGGTTCCGGGCCACGTCCTGGGTGATGTAGAAGCGGTCGCCCCGCTTGAGTTCGCGGCCGGCCTTCTTGGCGTCGCGCGGGGTGCGGTCATAGGTCTTGCCCATGCGTGTCTCCTCTAGTGCTTTTGTAGCGTTATGTTCGGGCGGACATAGATGTGTTTGCCCCGGTCTGCACCCCGGACAGGGGCAGGTGGAGGGCGGACATTGTCCGGACGCTGTCCGGGTGCCGTCCGGACTGTCCGGGTGGACAGTCCGGGGCATAGTGGACGCTGTCCGGGTGACAGTCCGGGGCATAGCGCGCATTTAGCGCGGAGTTAGGCGCCTTCGAGAAGGCTGAGGGCGTCGGCGATGTCGCCCTCCTGGTAGCCGTTCACCCGGCGGCCATCGATCCAGACCTTGACCGTGCCGCCGGCTCCGGCCGCCCGCAGCAGCTCGCCGAGCCGCGTCTCCGTCATGCGGCCGCCGATGATCTCCGCCATCTCGTCGACCTGCGCGACGTCTCGGGCGAGCGTCTTCATGGCGGCCAGGGATCCGCGAAGCGCGTCCATCTGCTGACGCTGCTCCGGCGTGTGGTTGAGAACATTGCGCCCCGGTACGCCGTCGCGCTTGGGGCCGCCGGCGGCCGAGGACAGGCCGGTGGCGTTGAGGAGGTGCTGCTCGATCGGGTCTTCCCACTGTCCGGCCAGTCGGCCCGCAGACTCGCGGATCTTGGCGGCCTTCTCCAGCAGCATGCTGATCTCGCCGCGCTCGTCCTCGTCGAGGTCGAAGCTGCGGGCCAGGTCGGTGACTCCTGCGAAAGGGTTCACGAGCCAGCCGAAGCCGGGGCGCGGCGGATCGAACTTGGAGGCGTCCCGGCCGGCGCCTGCTTGCCCGGCGCCGAGGATGGCGTTGGACTGGGTAGCGTTCTCCACCCGCATCGCCCACTTCGCCCCGAGGTTCGCCGACAGCGCCTGCGGGATGACATCGACTTCCGGGTACTGGGTGATCAGCACGAGGATGATGCCAGCGCCGAGGGCGACCGCGGACAGCTCGATCAGCGCCTCAAGGATCTCCTCCCGCAGCGGCTTGCCCGGTCGCGTGTAGGTGGCGAGCTCGTCAATGACAACGACTTCCAGGCCGCCGATCTGGTCGAGGATCGGCGCGACCAGTTTGCTCTTCCCGAGGTCGTTGAGGGCCAGTTCCCGGCGGTCCTTGTCGGCGAGCAGCGCCTTCAGGAGGGCCAGCAGACGTGCGGGGTCGGGCTTGAAGTAGGTCGCGGCGACGCCCGTCTTGGCGTAGGGGTTCCACTCGGCGTTCTGCTTCCCGGCAACGATCCGCAGGTTGATGCGGGGGTCGAAGCTGGAGCCGACGACCAGGTTGGACGCGCCGACGCCCTTGCCGGACCGGGACGTGCCCGCGATGACAAACGACTGGTTGTTGATCGCCAGGTTGATGGTGATGCCGCGCTTGTTCCAGCCGACGGGCACGCCATCCTTCCAAGCGTCCAGCTGGGCCGGCTTCTTGAGCAGCGGAGAGGGACGTGTGGCGGCGAACGGGTCCTGGTCGGTCAGCCACAGAGACGAGCGCGCCTCGGTGCCCGCTTTCTCGACATCGACCATGGATACATCGCGGCCAAGGGCGCCGGCGAGCCTGGGCAACTTCTTCTTCAGCTCGGCGACAGTGGTCCTCGGTGGCAGGTCGAAGACGACCGTGGTGTTCCCGTCTGTGTCGCGCTGTGGCACGGCGAGGATCTGGAGCTGCTCCTCACCACGCACCTCGCCGATCGCGCGCAATGCGTCCTCCAGCTCCTTAACTGTGAGCGCAGGCGGCGGTGGCGCGTTGAACTCCCTTTGCCGAAACGGCTGTTCGGGCTGCTCGCGCTTCGTCATGTTCACCGGGGTGGCCAGCTGCGCCGTGGTGCTCGGGGACGGCGCAGGCTGGCCGGCGACGAAAGGGCGCGAGACCAGGTACCAGCCGTAGCCGCCCGCCGTGCCCAGAACTGCGAGCAGCAGCGGCTGCCCGTTGGCGGCCTGCTCGATCGCGGCACCCGTGGCCGGCAGTGAGGCGAGACCTCCGGCGGCAACCATCCCAGCCCTGGCGGCCTTCTTGCCGTGGCGGAGGCTGTTGGCCTCGCGCTCGGTGGGCGGCAGGACGGGGGTGTTCTGTAGCGCGGCGAGCTTGGCTTCTTCCGCGGCGACGCGTCCGCTAAGGGCAGCCAGACCCCTGACGATGGTGCCGACGTCGGTCTGAGCCTTGGCGTGGGCGAGCCGCCCGTGCGCTTCGGCGACCATCCGGTTCTGCTGGGTGATCTTGTGGTCCTGCCTGCGCTGCTTCCGCTCCCCGGCGAGCTGCATGATCTCGTAGTCGTCTATGTCGCGGGTCGCCAGCCAGTCCTTCACGCGTGCGGCGGCGTGGGCGCGCTGCTCCTTGAATGCTGCCCTGGCACGGTCGACACGGCCGGGCTCGGTGACGATGTCGGTGGGCTGCGGCTTGGTCTCGGGCAGTGCTTCGGTGGCCACTGGCCGGACTCCTTCCCTGAGTTGTGGCGAGGCCCGCGAGATACGGGCCCGGGATCGGTGGATTAGTGGAGGCTGCCGAGGATGCCGCCGAGGGAGCCGACTCCGGAGTTCGTCATCTGGGTGGCCATGGCGCCGATGACGGTGCCCGACAGGGCGACACCAAGGAACGAGACGAGGATGGCGTCGCCGACCTTGATGTGGTTGTGCTTGATCTTGAAGAAGACGATGACGCCGAGCAGGAGCATCGCGACGACACCACTCCCCAACACCGCACCCCCACTCGCCTGAGTGGTGACCTGCTGGTTGAGGCCGGCAGGTGTCTGACTGACAGGGTTCTGGATCGCCGCGCCCTGGCCGCCGTTGGGGGTGAGCCCGGTGCCCACGCCCGGGAGGTTGGGGTCCGTGTCCGTCTTCGTCGCGGCCTGCACGACCACCGTGTGCTGCGCAGGACTCGCTGTGTAGGCGGCAGTGTCGAGGCCGCGAACGTGAACGGTGCGGCCGTCCGGCATGGTGACCGGCGCTCCAGTAGCACGGTCGATGACGGTCTGGATGTCGGTGGCGGACGCGGTCGGCGCGGACACGGCGGTGATGGCGACGGCGCCTCCGAGGAGGGCTACGGCCGCGCTGCCCGAGACGGCGATCCGGCGGATGGTGACGTTCATAACGATCTCTCCTGAAGGGGTGGGTTAGCTGTCGCTCGGGCCGGAGTTCTTGGATGCGGCGGTGACGCGTTCGGCGCGCGCTTGCGAACGGGCGACGGGATGGTTCGGCGTGCTGTCGCCGGGTCGCCGGACGGGCGGAGTGCCACCGTTGTTGCGGCGCCCGTCGGGGGCTGCCGGGTCCTTCTTCGTCCGTGGGGGTCGTTGGGAATTGACCAGCGACAAAGATCCGAGAACGGGAGCCTGGGCGGCCGTCGTGGCGCGCGCCTCAGCGGCACGGGACTGCGCGTCGATATCAGGGGTCACGCCGACCTGCCGAAAGCCCGTGACACGGTGCCAGGCCTCGCCCCAGATCTGCTCAGTGACGTACTGGCAGCCGCGCGCCGACCGGATCGAATCCGCGACCTTCCACACCTCGGGGTGATGCGCCTGACGGTCCTCGTCGCGTAGCGCCTGCTCCGCCTCCGCCTGCTCCTCGGCAGCCTCGGCAGCTGCACGAGCCCGCCTCTCGGCACTCGCCTTGGCCGCGTCGGCCTCTGCTGCTGCCGCTGCCTGCGCGGCAGCCTCCTTCGCCGCGGCCCGCTTCTCGCGCCGCGACGGAACGCCATCGGCTTTCTGCGCGATACCGCGCTCGTAGGTCATCAGCACGACCGGCCCCCCGATGGAGGCGATAGCGCCGATCAGGCCAGCGTTGAAGCCGATCGCCTTGTCGGTCATGCCGCCATACAGATTGACCCCTGCGGCGATGAAGGCGCCTGTCATGATCCCGATCCGGTACGGCGTTGCGTCCCTGCGGTGCGCGACAGCCCACGCGGCACCGAACGCCAGCGCCAGCGCCAGGCCCTCCAGGAGCCCGGGGGCCGCGACGAGGAACGGCCGCTTGGGATCCCAGAAGTGCATGAACTGCACCGGCGCCGCGATGATCAGGCCGATGGCGTAGATGCCGCGCGCGCCCAACTTCCACAGGCGCTCAGTCCGCTTCTGCTCGGCGACGCGGCGCGCTTCCTGGGCTGCCTTCTCGGCATCGGCCTTGGCGATCTCGCTGGTCTCGGCGTTGGAGCGGGCGATCTCGGTGTTCTTCTTCGCGACGAATGCCGCGTGGCCGACCTTGTCCTTCTCCAGGCGCATCGCAGCACGCTCATTGGCGATGCGCTGCTTCTCCGCCTCCTCGGCCGCGCGGAGCCGTTCAGCTTCGGCCTTGCCCTCGGCTTCGATACGGATCGCTTCGGCTTCGGCTTCGGCGCGTTTCCTGATCGCCTCCGCCTCGGCCAGGGCCACCGGGTCGAACCGGGGCTCGGGCGAGACCAGGGGCGTCCCGTTGGCCTGCTTGACGGCGGTGGGGGTCACGGCGCTGTGTCCTTTCGGATCGAGTGAGGCGTAGGGAGCTGGCTAGGCGGTCGTCAACGGCACTTGCGGCAGGTGCAGTCCTCGTTGCAGAGGTCGCGCAGTCGGCCGAGGGTGGCGCTGGCTACGGCGTCTCCGGCGCGGCCGCCCTTCTCCCCGGCGACCTTCTTGCCTGCGCGGTGCATGGCTCCGGCGGCGGTGTCGAGCGTCTCGGCGGTCTTGCGTCCAAACAGGCCCATGACGGGCTCCTCTCGTGGTGGTTCGCGGGCCTTCGGACCGGACTGTCCGGCCGCTGCACCCCACACCCGGCACGGCATGCAGAGCACAGCGGACGGGCGGTCAGGGGCGGACGGGGCTGGTGAGGGAGGAGACAGTGCGGAGGTGGTCGCGCTGCTCGTTGATCGCGTCCTGGAGCTTCTCCGCGAGCGGGGTGTCGGTGCTGTAGCGGCTCGTGTAGGCGTAGTGGTCCTGCACGTCCCAGCTGGTGGCGTCGATACCGGCCCGCTTGTACGCCTCGTTCCACGACAGGTAGGAACCGCTGTGGTCGTGGTGGACCGCGGCGATCTGGCGGGCGGCGCGGTCCCAGGTGTCGGCGGCCTCGCGGGCTGCTTCCTGTGCGGTGGCCAGGCGGGACACGGCGGCGTTCCACTCGTTGTCCGGGGTGGTGTTGAGGGCCGTGAACGCGACGGTCATGGCGGTACGGGCCTCGGCGTAGGCCGCCCACTTGGCGGACGCGGAGTACTCGGCCACGACGGTCTTGAGGGTGCGGACGTAGTGGGCGTCGTTCCACAGGTTGTACGCGGTTTCGTACTCATCCCGCAGGAGGTCGCGGGCGGCCTCGGGCATGTCGTCAGTCCACATGGCGCGGGGTCGCTCGGGCTCGGCTTCGGTGCCGGTGAACGCCTTGAACTCGAAGACGACCCGGTTGTACTCGTTCTTGGTGACCTTCAGCAGGTGCGGGTGGTGGTGCGGGTTGCCCTGCTCGACGGTCTTGGCGAGGTCGGTGAGGCTGATCGCGGTCATGGTGCTCCTCCGATTGCGTTGGATTGGGGCGGGATGAGTCAGCGGCGGCGACTGGAGCGCCAGCCGAACGGCCCAGGCAGATCGACGGACGTGGTGCGCCGGCCGGTCGAACTGATCGTGTGGTGCGGGCCGGACCCGCCGCCCAGCGTGATCGACCACGAACGGGCGTTCACGTTCAGACGAACACCCGGGAAGATCCGGAACGACTTGCGGAACGTCAGCGGCATCAGGCGGCCTCACGATCGGTCTCGTCGGAAACCCCGAACGCCTCGGCGTTCGGGGAGCCGTCCCAACCGGCCCAGTCGGCAACCCGGTCAGCCGCCTCCGAACACGCGTCCTCAAGCGGACGCCGGCCGCGCGGCATCGGCGAAACCCAGCCCGCGACCGCGAGCCAGCCCAACCCCACAGCTGCTACGACGGTCGCGGCAAGTGCGGCACCGACCATGACGCCGGCCCCACGGAACGACCCGAACAGCGCCCAGCCAGCACCAACAGCAGTAGCCGCGGCGACCAGTTCGCGGGAGCGAGCCAGCATCAGAAACACCGGGGCGGCAATCGCACTCTTCGCAGCCATCACACCTCACCGCCCGCGGCCTCGTCGTGCGAGCGTGCCGGGCACTGGTCAACCCAGCAGCGGTGCAAGCCGCACGAGTCAGGGTGCTCGATCGTCAGGGAGTGCCACAGGTCGTCCGACATGGTGATCGGCTCCAGCACGGTCGCCATCACGCCACCTCGGAGTACTGCGCGCCGTACATCTCGATCGCGTGCAGCTCGTCGTACAGCGACGGCTCGCCCGGGTGCGCCCGGTCATAGTCGGATGCCGCAGCGATGTGGCGCAGCTCCCCCGCCCAGTCGCCCCGGCTGCGGGCCTGGACATAGGCGGTGACCGTCGTCGCCCGGAACGCGTGGTCCGGGTCCAGCTGCGGCACCAGCGTCATCGCGCGGGCCTGAGCAGCCAGCGGGCTGCGCGACGCCAGATCGGCATCGGACAGGGAACGCAGGGTGGAGATGTTCATGATCAGGCCACCTCTTCAGACGGGTAGTTGACGGCGGCGTCGCGGAGGAACTCCGCCAACGCGGCCTGGGCAATGCGGAATCGGGGTCGGCCACGGCCCTTGGCGATGTCGATCGCTTGCAGGCGGCCGGACTTGATCAGCTGCCGCACGTGCTGCGGCGTACCGCCGAGACGCTCGGCGATCTCTCTGGTCGTGAGGTAACCGCCCACAGGGGCGGCAGAAGCAGACGTCACTGGGTGCTCCCCTGAAGTCGGTCGGGGTTGGGCAACTAGATGGAAGCACAGTGCTACAGAGCAATCAAGAGAGCTACACAGCAATGCAGCGATTTTGAGGCATAGAAAAAGCCCCCACCCGAGCAGGTGGGGGCACAGAGAGGCAGGTCAGGCAGGGAAGTCGTAGACGAGCAGGTATCGCGACGCGTCCAGAATCATTCGGTTGACCTCCACGATGCGGCCGTCAGCGCGCATGGCGGAGCGGCACATCTCCACCACGGGAGTGGCCGCCGCGAGCTGAAGATCCTCGGTTTCGTCCGCAGTCGGCATCCGGCAACGGAGTTCCTCGCGGAACTTCACTGGGCCGTATCCAGCCTCTCGCAGTCGCGCATAGATCCCTCCAGGTCCGGAATCGAGCTGCGTGATCCGCGTACCGCGCGCAAGATCCTCGGGGATGTACGAAGCTGACCGCATCACCGAGACGCCATCGACGACATACTTCCGGCTCCGCCGATAGACCAGTTGACTCTCATCAACGTCGAGCATTCGCGCCACCTCGGCTGGGGCGGGGAGGTGCTCGATCTGAACGTCCACGGCCACGAGGTCTCGATCGTCGATGTCAACGTCCCAGATGGACCGACCTTCCCCCCACTGGGCGGTCCGCAATCGCTTGTTGGCGTTGCGGACAATCGGCTGCCAGGAGCGCACGTAGACGCCGGCCCCGACTCGGGCTTCGGTGTACCCCTCGTCGCGCAGTGCAGCCAAGGCGCGGCGGGCGGTCCCAACTGCCACGCCCTCCAACTTGGCGATCTCACGTTCGGGCGGCAACACGCTGCCCGGAGGGTAGGTTCCGTCGCCGATCTGCCGACGCAGCTTGTCGGCGATCTCCTGGTACT
Organism: Streptomyces sp. ASQP_92; assembly: GCF_025399895.1. Classification (GTDB taxonomy): domain Bacteria; phylum Actinomycetota; class Actinomycetes; order Streptomycetales; family Streptomycetaceae; genus Streptomyces. The sequence continues at coordinate 103,808 of NZ_JAODUA010000017.1, forward strand.
TAGGCGGTTCGCCGGACTGACGCGGCACGCGTGCTCCTTCGGGACGAATTCGTATAGAGCAACGCTACCCGCTATACGTAACCGCTGGTCAATGACCGTTCTGTGAGGGGTCGCGTACAAGGGGTGGATAGAATTGCTCTATAGCGCTACGGTTCTTCGTAGTCGGAGTGTGACAGTGAGCACACAGCGCAAGCGGACGCCCCTGCCCATGAAGCCGAAGGGTCCTTATGCCCGAGCCAGCCGAGCGCACCGCGCTCTACCGCCTGTACGACGTCAACGACCGTCTGCTGTATGTAGGGATCACCGCTAACCCCAAGGCTCGCTGGTCAGCCCACTCGCGCGACAAGCACTGGTGGCCCGAGGTGGCCCGCAAGGCGATCGAGTGGTTCGAGACGCGCAAGAGCGCCGAACGCATCGAGAAGATCGAAGTCGAGGAAGAGCGTCCGCGCTACAACAAGGTCTTCAATGGATCCGAGCGGCGGATGGAGCTCCACAACGAGGGCGTCGCCCGCGCCGCAGCCGAGGCCCGAGCTTTGGCGGCCCTAGAGCCAGATACCGGCGAGAGATTCCCGCCGTTCTGGGGCGCGAACGACTGACGCGCTCCCCGTCGCGTTCCGGCCATTCCAAGATCCCAACCCTCGCGCTCCTGCGAATCGGGGCGAAGCGTACATCGTTAAAAATCGGCGCAGGTCGCCCCGACTGACATGCTCACGAAAGTGAGAATATGTCACCCCGGTGCAGGTCAGAGGCCTACTGGATCCATCCGGGGGTCTTCGGGGGCGGCGGTAGGTTCGTCCCAACGCCACGCTCCGGGCCATCATCACCCGCTCGGAAACGTGAAAGGCCGGGCGGTCATCACCCGCCCGGCCAGTTCAACCAGCGGGTCATCACCCCGCTGGTCAGGAAGTCCCGTCTCGTCAAAGAAGGAGCTCGGTCATGAGCTTAGAGCAAGCTGCCCAAATCGAGCAGCCCCACTTCTCCCCCGCCGGGCCTGCGGCCCGTCTGTCTCCCGCGCTGATCCATGGCCAGCCTGTCTGGGTTCAGTGCCCTGTGTGGTGTGTGGCCGACCATGTGGCCGAGAACGAGGGCTTCCTGGAGGATGTCGCGCACTCCGGGGCGATGGTCGATCTGGTGGTGCCGGGTGGTGAGCCGTCGTACCGGTTGCTGGTGCATGCCCGGCTGGGTTCGGATCCGTTCGGCCCGCGGCCTGAGGAGCGTGGCCCGTTCGTTGTGATCGACGACGGTTCGGAGGGCCATCATCTGTCGGCCGTGGAGGCGGAGGAGTTCGCTGTCCGGCTGGTGGCGTTCGCCGAGCAGGTGCGGGCGCGGGCCCGGCTGATCTCGGGCAGCGCGGCATGAGCGCCGAGGTCTTGGGGCGGTTTCCGGCGGGTGGTCCGCGGGGTTCGTGGCCGGCGGAGGAGTTCGCGGCGGAGCAGCCTGCGAGGAGCAGTCCTGCGGCGGCGAGCGCAACGGCGGCGGTACGGGTGTGGTTCATGGGTCCCCCAAGCGGTGAGGGGGCTATTGCACTGCCGAACGGCGTTGCTGGCGACTGGTGTTGCCGAGTCGTGATGACGGCCTCCGCCTCTCCGCGGGGCTAGCCCCGTAACCGCAGCACCCGTAGCCAAGTTGACCGGTCATGGATGATCTCGCTGCTCCCGTGACCGGAACCTACTCCGATGCTCCGCGCGAACCGTTGATCACTCTGGTGGAGGCGCGGGATGTCGTGCGGCTGCTGATGCATTTCGCCGAGACGAACGGGCCGGGCTCGGACGAGGAACTTGACGCCTACGCCTTGGCCACCGAGCTGGCGGGCCGGCTGCCGTCAGAGTGATCGACGCGCCTCACTGGCCGGACCGTTCAGGGCCGGTGCGGGCGATGGCGCGGACGGTGAGGGCTGAGGCTTCGCTGTCGAGGAGTTCGGCGCCGGCTTCTCCGTCGAGGCCGGTGATGCGGATCGTGGTCGCGACGTACTCCAGGAGGGCGGCGACGGCGAGGCAGCTGATGTAGGGCTGGCCGTCCGTGCCGGTGACCAGCGGCAGGTGCAAGGTCAGGTTGCGGCGGGGCTCGCTCATGTCGCCTTCACGGTGATGCGCTGGCCGTCCCAGTGCAGGACGGCAGGGATGCTGACGGTGACTTCTTCTTGGCCGCGCCGGAAGTGCAGGCGCAGTTTTCCGACGCCTGACTGTGCGCAGGAGACGTCGAACTCGTATCCGTGCCGCCAGGCCCAATGCGCTGTTTCTCCTGGGCGCATGTGGATGTCGACGCGGTGATCCTCGTTGCCGCAGGCCTCGTCGTCGGTCATGTCGGCTCCTGGCCGTAGCGGCTGGTCCAGTAACGGCGGTCGTCGGCGGTCGTGCCGTCGCTGGCTGCCGAGTTGCCCAGGTCGGCGAGCGTGTGGCGCAGCAGGAATTCGGCGGACTGCCATCCGGCGGCGATGCCCTGCTGTGCGAGGCGGGCGTCGGCCATCGTGGATGCCTCGGCGTTGCGCGCGGCTTCGGCGGCTTTGGCGGCGTACTGGTCGGCGAGGGCACGGAACGGGGCGAGCGGCTCGATCTGGTCAGGCATGGTCGTCTCCGTCGGTGGTGGGGTCGACCTCGTCGGCCCAGTTGGCGAGTTGCTGGCCCAGACGGCGAGCTTGGGCGGGGCTGAGCAGGACGGCGCGGTCGCTCTCGGCGTCGATGGAGAGGCGCAGCCACGGCCAGGGGATGCCGTCTTCGGGCTGGTCGTCACGTCCGTCTCGGGTGATGTGTGAGGGGATGAGCGCAAGGCCTACATCACCGCCGCGCGGATCGTCCTCGTCGGGCAGGATGTGCGAGCCCTGGTAGATCCACGGCATGCCGAGGTCTTCTGGGTCGCCGTCGCCACCAATGCCTTCGATGGTCGCGTAGATGCTCACGAGCCCTCCTCGGGCAGGTGCAGGTCGTCGAAGGTTCCGGGCCAGTCGTGTAGTGCGGGCTGGCGGGTGGCGGGCCAGGGCAGGCCGTCCGCGCCGAGGTCGGAGTAGTAGCCGGGGGCGTCGAAATGCCGGGGCTCGTCGGCGGCGAGGTCGAGGAAGGCTTGCTCGTCGGGGTCGAGGGGCTGGGTCACGGCTCAACCCCACGTCAGGGTGACGGTGTACCGGGTTCCGGGGAGGTCCGTGTCGCAGCGGTGGACGCCGCCGTGGCCGTCTTCCAACTCGCACAGCTGGCCCACGAATCCGAGGTCATCACCGTGGTACTCAGAGGTGCACAGACCTTCGTCGATCTCGTCCTGGATCTTGGCGAGTGCTGCCGTGTAGGGCATGCCGGTCTCGGCTTGGAGGGCACGGGCTTTCTTCTGTGCCGTCGACTTCGACTTCTTGGTCATCGGGCTTCCTTCCGGGCGGGGTTGGGGTGGCGGAATGCCTCGTCGGGGTCGAGGGCGGTCATTTCGCCCCACTTCCGCCGCCGATGACGGCCGCCGCGACAGCGAGCCATCCCTTGTGCCACGACTGATCCATGAGGTAGCCGGCGCCCGGGTCGCGTTGTAGCCATCCCGCGTGTCCGGTGGCTGCGGCGAGGCGGACGACGCCGCGCGGTTCTGGGTCGCGCCAGTGGCCTCCTTGCCTGTCGGCGATGTAGTGGGTTCCGGCGGAGATCGCGAGGCCGAGCGCTGCACGCCGCCAGTCGAGGCGCAGGCCGAGGAGTCGGTTGGCTGCGTACAGGGCGGCGGCCTGGGTGGCGGTGTACGTCGCCACGTGCGCGGCGCATGCTTTGACGCCTTCGGGGCCGGGCTGGCCTTTCGCGACGGCTTGGGCGTCGATCTGCACCCAATGATCAGCTACGTCGTGGGAGGCGGAGAGGGCTGCCCATACGGCAGCGGCACGAGCGGCAGAGTCGGTCATTTCGGTTCCTTCCGGGCGGGGTTGGGGGCGGCGATCGTGCCGGGGCGGCGCGTGGCTCCCGGGGTTGATCGGAGCATGCGCTCGGGGTCGAGGCTCTGAGCGCCGTTCTGCGGCTTGATCAGACCCCCACACCCTCGCTCGGTGCCGGGTTGGGGGTCCCAGACGCTCTCAGAGCCACCTGAGCCCTTCCCCGGGGGGCGTTTCGGGTTGAGAGAAGGTGCAGTCACGCCCCAACTCCGTCCACTGTCCCGGTTTGTGGCGCTTCGAGACCTAGCTGGAACGCCGCAAGGTCGACGGCCTCACGTATCGACAGCTCTCCGTCCGACGCCGCCCGCAGGGCCAGCGCCCGGACATGGAGATCCTCGGCCAGTGCCTGCTGCTCCGGCGTCAGGTCCCGAGCCTTGCCCTTCGGGCGCCGCGTCGGGCCCCAGTGGTCGTCGGTCACGACGCCTCCCCGGGTACGACCACGATCACGGGCTTCCTGGGTGTGCGGAGCGCGTACTCGACCTCGCTGCACATGTTGGCGACGGTGTCGCACCAGAGGGCCATCGGATGATCAAGGGGCAAGTAGCCCTCGGCGAGCTGGCGTTCGGCTTCGCGTTCGGCGACCTGGGCTCGGCGCTCGTTGACGACCGCGCGGGTGCGGCTCACCGCCGTCTCGGCTGCCTCCAACCGCTCGTACAGCGCGTCCAACTCGTCGTCGGTGATCGTGTCTGCGGTGTGTCTCATCGCTGCCTCCTGACGGGTCGGGCTGTCGCCCGGCGGGTGGCTCGGTTGGGGCGGGGTTCGGGCGCTTCGTCGTCCACGACCCGCTCGACGGGCCGGAGTTCGGTCTCCCAGAGGGCGCCTGGGGTTCCGGTGTGCTCGCCGCGCCGGCTGGACGACGGCCCGCTCACGTCCGCCTCCCGGCACGGGACCCGGTGACGATCCGCCCGGCCGCATCGAGGTGCCCGTCCGCGGTGGCGAGCATCCGCACCGCGCGAGCCAGGACGTCAGCCGGCGGCTCGTAGCGGTAGCAGCGGCGCAGGATCTCCGCCGTCCGCTCGTGCAGTGCCGGGGCCAGCGGGCGCGGGGCGTTCACGCCGCCCACCCCCGCGGCCGGATGACCGGCCCGCCGAGGATCCCGAGCCTGAACGCGTTCCCCACCCCGTGCGCCTTGTCGCGGGCGCCGAGCTTGGCCAGCAGGCGGCGGATGTGCGTGGCGACCGTGCCCGTCGACAAGCCGAGCTCGACGGCGATCCTCGCGTTGGGCAGGCCGCGGGCTATCCCTTCGAGGACGGCGAGTTCCCGGGCGGACAGCGGGGCGCCGACGCGGGGCGGGGGCAGGGTCGTCATCGCTGCGTCTCCTCGGGCTCGGGCTGCTCGGTGACGGTGGTGGTGCGCCGCATAAGCCGGTGCTCCCAACTCGGCTGCATTCGGCGCCGGACGGCGAGCTTGTCCAGGGCCGTGGCCCGGGACCCCCAACTCCACACGGCGCCCGAGGCCTGCTGCCACGGCTGGCTCGGGGCGGGGCGGGACTGGATGAAGTAGCTGATCGAAACGGCAGCGGGCTGGTCGGTCATGGTTCCTCCGGTGGTGGTCGTGCTGGACTGGGCGGGTGCGGCCCCGGATAGGCGCCGGGGCCGCACGGTGGGCGTCACGAGGCGGGGCGATTGGCGAGCTCCAGCAGCACGGCCGCGTGGCAGTGGTCGGGCTGGCCGGGCTCGGGGAGCGGGCAGTAGCAGGCAAGGTTCTTGCCGCGCAGTTCGTGCAGCCCGTCGAGGAGGCGCTTGCGGGTGGCGGCGGCTTCGGGGCCCATCCACCACTGGTCGGAACCGCGTACCCAGGAGTGGAACGCCATGTGGCACGCCTGGCGGGCCTGCTCGGGCGATTCGGCTCCGAGCCACTCGATAGCCCCGGCGAGGGTGAACGGGTTCCCGAACCGACTGGGCCGGGTGACGATCACGGTGTTAGCGGGCTTCCGCCAGCCCTTGTTGCGGCGGCGCTGGATGCGGGAAGGCTGCTCGCTCATCGCCGGGTCCCCTTGGCCTGCTGCGCCTCGGCTTCGACGGTGTACGTGGTGGTCGTGCGGACGATCCGGCGGCGGACATCGGCCCCGTCATCCCGCCACCTCGGCGCCCGCTCAACCGCCAGGGCCAGTCGGCGTTCGGCTTCGGGCTTCGTCGTGAGGGTCCCGAAGGGCACCCACTGCTCGGCGACCGGGTCGTAGAGCTCCACGCGCCACTGCGACTCCGACGGCCACGCCTCCTCGGGCTGCTGCGCCTCATCGGCCATGCGGCTCGGTGTGATCTCGACTGGCACGTAGCCGATGCCGAGGCGGACTGCGATCCGCAGCCGGTGGTGCCCGTCCCATAGGCGGCCGTCCGAGCCGATGAGCACGGGCATGGTGATGCCGTTCTCGCGGATCTGCTGTTCCAGCTTGGCCAGGTAGCCGGTCGCGGCATGACGCTTGTCGAGGTCGGCCCACTCCTCGTCCCACGACCAGTCCTGCGAACCGCAGCGCACCTCGGCGAGCACGCGCTTCAGTGGCCACACCTCCACCTGTTCACGGAGGTCGGTGGCGACGGGCGCGGGCAGGATGGCCATCACGGCGTCTCGGATCGCGTCCTGCGGGCGCTGGTCGCCGAGGCCTGCCTGCCAGCGGGCGAAGACGTCGTCGATCGCGGCGGCGATCCGGTCGCGCAGGGCGGGCTGGTCGGTCATCGGCCGTCTCCCGTCAGCGGGATGAGGACGTCGGCGTAGCACTCTGAGCAGAACCCGCCATCGGGCAGATCCTCGGACACGAGCGGCGTCAGGCTGCGCCAGTCGGCATGCGTCCGGCCGTGCACCCGGCAGAACAGGACGGTGGGCTCCTCGGGGCGTCGGTAAGCAGCGACAGGCTGGTCAGTCATCGGGTTCCTCCGGATCGGTTCAGGGCTTGGTGATGTGGAGCCGGCGTCGTCCGGCGCCGGGCTGCTGGTCGGGGATCACGTGGTAGTCGTGGGCGCGGAGTTCGGCCGCGTAGAGATCCAGGGCGTCCTGCTCCCCGGGCCCGTCGTGGAAGACGTTCACCTGGCGGCGGCCGTCCTGCGCGACGCGGTAGCCGGGGTCCCAGTCGCCGTCGGCCCATTCGGACGGTTCATAGCCGCCGTAGGCGAGCACGGCGTCGATGTCACGGGCTCGGACGTGGCGCGGCATCAGTGGGCCGCCGCCCGGTCGGCGATCTTCGCGAGCTTGGCGCTGAGGACGGTCTCGGGGTTGCCGACGAGCGAGGCGAGCGCCACGGCGGCCGTGACGATCACGTCGCACAGTTCGTCCTGGACGTCCGGGACGATGTGCGTGATCCCCTTGCGCGGGTTCTGGCCCTGCACCCCGATCCAGGCCTGGGCGACCTCCCCCGCCTCCTCGGTGATCTTCAGTAGGCGCAGGGTGATCTCTGCGTCGCTGCGCCCGTTCTTCGAGTCGAGCCAGTCCACGAGGCTGCGGATCGTGGACCACTGGTCAGTGCTGAGCATGGGTTCCTCCGGGTCGGGTGGTCGGGGCGGTCAGGCGGGACGGCGTTGGGCACGGTGGGCTCGCTGGCGGCAGGCGTCGGAGCAGAAGCGGGCAGGGCGCCCGGGGCCGGCACGGAGCAGGAAGGGGCGTCCGCAGCCGACGGCTTCGCAGAGGATTTCGTTACGCATTTCGTGACGCAGAACGTCGATGGGTGGAAGCGGCTCGGCATCAACTCGCGTCTGCTCCCACAAGATCCGGGCTATCCCGTCCGTCCCGCGCCCCTCCCGGCGCCGCGACGGCGTATCCCAACCCGTCCGCGGACGCAGGACCGCAACCTGCCGCCAGCCCACCGCCCGCAGGCTCGCCCCCGACTCCCCGTCCTGCGTGTACGTGACGATCCGCCGGTAGCCCTGCTCCGACGCGCTCCGCCAGGCCGCCCCGTACAAGGCCGAGCAGGCGTTGGGAGTCCCGTCCGTCGCCACACGAGTGACCTCGACCGTCAACCCGTTGTCGAACGAGCGGGCAACAGGCCGCCCGACGATGGCCACACCGACCGTCCGAACACCGGCCACTACACGGATGCTGAACTTGTGGCCGACCGGACGCCGGTGATGGCGGTGCAGGGCATCCACCAAGTCGCAGGCCTCATCGAACGAGCGCGCCGGAACGATCTTCAGCCGGGCCCGGCCATCGGCCGTCACGACCGGCCCCCCGTGAAGGCCCGGCGCGCGGCGCGCAGGATCTCGTCCAACCGGCGGGCCGCCTCGCCGTCGCGCGAGTCGAGGAGATCGGCGACCTCCTGCTCCTCGATCTCGACATGGATGCGGCGCTCACCGTGACGGTGGTTCATGTAGATCCGGTCCATCGGGCTTCTCCTCGGGTGTAGCAACGGGCCAGGGGGCGGCCACGGCGGTCGTCGTGGCACGGCGGGGGTCAGGCGGCGGGGCGGTGCTTGCGGCTGATGGCGGCGAGGAGGGCGGCCCGGTGCTCGGCTGCTCGCGGGTCAGGTCCGGTTGGGGCCCGCTTGGCCTTCAGGCGGGCCTGTGCGGGCCGTGAGGCGCCGAACGTGCCGTCGGGCACCCCCTCGGCCATCAGGCGCTCCAGCGGCGTCATGCCGCGGCCTGCTCGGCTTCTTCGTACCGGCGGGCGTGGACGGTGGCCCGCTCCCGCCCGTCCTCGTGGCACGGGACGGTCGGCTCGACCTGGCAGGCCGGGCAGCATGCGGTCAGCTCAGCCCAGGCGGACACCCGCTGCGGGTGCAGCGAACCGCCAGTCAGCAACCGGGTCTTGCCCGCTTGGCAGGGCTTGTGTGCGGCAACCCCGCACCAGGGGCAGGCGACGGAGCGGGCCGGGTGCTGGCCGGCGCGCAGAGTGTGGCGGATCGACTCGGGCATCGGGGCTTGGGAACGTTTCACGGGTTCCTCCTCTGGTCGGTGCAGGGCTTGCAGTCGCAGGTCTGGCCGGGGTCGTCGTCGAGCCGGTCGCGGTGCTCGGTGGCGACGACGTGCTCGCGGTACGCCTCCAGGGCGCGCATCCAGGCGTCGGGCGGCTGGGGTGGCGGCGGGTCGGGTGGACGGGTGCCGGTGGGCCAGGCGCCGGCCCGGTAGCCGGGCGGCTTCGGCGGCGGGGCCGTGGCGGGTGGGCTGGTGCGGCGGGCGTTCCCGGCGCGGATCTGGTCCCGGAGGTAGCGGCCGAGGTCTCCCTGCTTGCGCATCGCCTTGACGTCGTCGCGCTCCAGCGGCTCATCCACGGGGCACTTCCTCGTCGACGATCTCCGCGTCGTGGATGGCCTGTTCGGCCTCCAGGCGCTCAAGGGCCCGCCGCGAGGCCTCACGGACCCTCTGCTCCTCTGCGGCCCGCTGTTCGGCGCTGAGCCCCGTCTCGCCGCTGGCGGCGCGGGAGCGGGCCGTGTGCGGCTTCGGGAGGGGCTTGCCCAGCGGATGCTTGGCGGTGGCCCGGCCGTTGTTGCACGGGAAGCCGATCTCGGCGGCGCAGGCCGGGCACTTGACGCCGAGCGGACCGGAACGGCGCACCGTGTCGACGAGCGACTCCTCGTCGGAGTCAGGCACGTCGCGGCCAACAGCGAAGCCGCGGGCCTCCAGTTCCTCGATGAACCGCTTGGACGGGCCGCCCGACAGCATTGGCTGGCCACTGGGTCCGGCTATGCGGCCGGAGGCGATGGCCTTCACCTGCCCGCGGAGGCGGCCGAGGTACTCCGCGATGGTCTCGTCGGGCTGCGGCTCGTACTGGAAGTTCTCCAACCGCTGGTTGCGGATCTTGGTGCGCAGGGTGCGGACGTGATGCGGCAAGATCCACAGGCGCTCGTTCGGGTTCTGCGGCGGAGTCGTGTAGTAGCTGGCGACAGCAGCCTTGGCGTCCGTGTCGAACGGGACGTCGTGCAGGGCGGAAGCCCAGGCGATGGCGGCTGCCTCGGAGGGCTGGCGGTTGTCGAACGCGGTGCAGTGGCTGAGGAGTTCAGCCGCTTCGGGGACGTTCACGCGGAATCTCCGTTCGCGTACTTGGCGGCGATGGCGGCCCAGCCGGCGACCTTGGCGTCGGTGCCTGTGAGGGGCCGGCCGGAGGCGAGGTCGACGACGTTGCCGATGGGGGTGGGGGCCGGAGCGGCGTTCATCGCCTGGTTCACGAAGCTGGGGATCGTCGAGGGGTCGGCACCCTTGGCCATCCACAGGGCGAGGCCGCGGCGGATGTCGTCCGCGGCGATGCCGTCATCGAGGAGCTTCTTGATCTGCTTGCCGACGCGGCCGATGACGGAGCCGGGTGGTCGCTTGGCGCAGCGCTCGATCCACTCACCGACGATCTGGGCCGCGCCGACCAGACCGGCCTCTGTTGCGGCTGTATCCGTCGCGCCGACGAAGTCGGAATCCTCGACGACGACAAGCTCGACTTGATCGCCCGCATCAGCCGACGCGTCTTGTATGGGGCTGGGGTTAGGGGCAGGGGTAGGGGCAGGGGCAGGGGCCGCGCGCACGTGCAGGGCCGCGCGCCCGCGCGTAGAGCCTTTCGGACCCCCTTCGGCTGGGGTATCGGAGGGGGTTCCCGAAGAGGTTGCAGAGGGGGTTACCGAACCCCCTTCCGTGGGGTCGGGTTCGGGGTTCTGGAAGGCCTTGCGAAGGGTGTCGATATGGGCAGAAACCTGGCTGCGGATCGATGGCCCCTCGCCGCCGCCGCGAAGCTTCGCCGGCTCGTCACTCAACTCGCCGAGCGGGATGCGGTCGGCCTCGGCGAGGAGGGCGCGCTGGAGCCGCTTGGAGGAGATCTCCAGCGCGCCAGACACCATGGCACCCATGACCTTCGGCATGCGCCAGACACCGTCGTTACGGATGAACGAGCGGATGAGGAGCTCTTCCGTCTCGTCGTCCATGACGATGAACCGGGCCGCCTCCAGCGACTGGAGGAGCTTCTCCAGTTCTGCTGAGGTGAGCCCGCGGGCCTTGCGCGCCCAGCGCCGAAGCGTGAGGTCGAGCAGCCCGGCGTGATTCAGGTTCGGCTGCGAGATCAGGAACAGGTAGAGGCGCTGCTCCCTCTCGTCGAGCGCGAGGAAATCAGCGTCCTCCCAGATGCTGGTGAGGATTCTGCCGTGGCCACGTGCCATGAGGTCGGTCTTCTTCCTGGCGGTACGGGTAAGGGGTGCGGGTGCCGGGCTAGCGGGGTGCGGCGCGGGCCGGGCGGGAGGCGGTCACGCGGCGGCTGCCAACTGCGGCTGGGTGTGCCGTTCGATGTCGTCGCCGGTGATCGCTTCGACGAGCGCGCTCACGATGACTTCGGCGCAATTCGGGGTAACGGCATTACCGTATTGACGGACTTTCTCCCGTTTTGAACCGAGCACGATGTACTGGTCGGCGAAGGACATGGCCCGGCCGATCTCGTGGGGTTCGAGCATCCTGAACCGGACGTCGTCGATGTCGACCTGGCCCTGGACGAGGGCGTACCGATCGCGGGTGGAGAGCGTGCCGACGGGTTCGGCGACAGGCCGGGCCTGGCCGTTGCCGTAGTAGGGGACAAGCAGGGACTGCCAGTCGACTGCTTCCGGTGTGACGAGGCCGTGGTGGTTGCCGTTGGCGGAGACGGTGCCGAGGGCTTCGCGGATGGAGCGGCCGCGGAGCTGGTCGCCGCCGCCGCGCATGGTGACCATGAACGGGAGCCAGGCCAGGCCGGTTTCGTTGCGGGCGGTCTGGGTGCGCAGCGGGTTGTTCGCGCTTGCGGGCTCCTTGCCGTCGCGGCCCTCGACCGGGATGAGGAGGGGCGGGATGACGAGGCCGTCGTTCTCGCGGGTGGTGCGGCAGGCCATCGGGTCCAGGACGCTGGACGGGTCGTCACGCCAGGTGCCGCCCGCGGGGACCATGAACGGCTCGTAGGCCATGGCCTTGGTCGCGGTGGTGGTCTGTGTCGTCATGGGCGCGTCGATGGGCCAGGTGCGTACCCCGGGGCGCCGCTCGAAGGTGTTGCCCGCCGCCTCCAGGGTGATGGGGCGGGCGAACTTGTCGAGGCCGGCCTGGATGCGGGCGAGGGTCTTGTCCGCGAGGGGCTTGGCCCGGTCGCCGATCCGCCGGCCTGGCAGCGTCCAGTCGATGGCGACTGCGGCGGGCAGTGTCTCCGGTTCCACGATCTGGCTGCGGCAGGTGGTGTTGGGGCAGCGGTAGACGTATTGCTGCCTGTAGCGGCCCATGTCGCGGCCGGGGGTCTTGAACCGCTGCACGGCCTGGACCCACTGCTCGCAGCCGGGGCACCAGGCGCGCGGGCGCAGCCACTTGTCCCAGTCCGGGGTGCGACCGAGGCTGCGGTGCCAGTACGCGACGTACAGACGGTCGCGGGACTGAGGCGCCCTGTGGACGGTGCGGGGGTCGGCGTGCATCGAGTTCAGGGCGATGACCCGGGTCTCGTAGCCGAGCTTCCTGATTTCGCCGATCCAGCGGTCCCACTGGTCCCAGGCCCGGACGTCGACGACGTTCTCGACGACGCCGGCCTTCACCAGCCCGCCGCGTTGCTGGACGCCCCGCAGGTACATGGGGACTTCCTCCATCAGTGCGCGGGAGCGCTCGACCTCCTCGGAAGGGGCGAAATCGTCGCCGAACAGGTCGCCTTGCTGGCTGGTGGCGAAGTCCCGCTTCTTGCCGCGGGCGTTCGACCACTGCGGGCACTCCGGGGACGCCCAGAAGATGTCGGTGACTGGCCACTGCTCGACCGGAGCCTCGCGGATGTCACCGCGGTAGTGGTCGACTTGGGGGAAGTTCGCGGCGTGCGAGTCGATGGCCTTCTGCCAGTGGTTCGCCGCGCGCTCGACCCGGACGCCGGGGATGGCGTGCATGCCCTGCGAGCTGCCGCCCGCACCGCAAAACCAGTCCATGACGGTGAGCGCGTCGTTGTCGTTGCGGTACATCACGCTGCCTCCTTGTATGCGCTGCGGTAGATCTGGAGTGCGCGCTGGAGTCCGTCGCGGGTGACGCCGAGGCGTTCGGCGGCCTGTTCGCGGGTGTAGCCCTGGGCTTCGAGTTCGAGGCCGTCTTCGGATAGGGCGATGTAGCGGGGGACGTGTTGGCCGGTGTCTTGCTGGGCGGCGGGGTTGTCGATCGTGTCGTCGTCCCAGGCTGCGGGCGGTCCCCAGGAGAGTCGGGCGGCTCGTCGCCGGTTGGGTTCGCAGTCTCCGGGGCGGTTGCCGAGGCTCTTGTAGGCGAGCGTTACGGCATCGGCTGTCCGGCCGTCGACGACGGTCCAGTGGCCGTTCAGGAGAAAGCTGAGGGTGGCGATGTGGAGGCCGCTCTCAGCAGCGATGGCCTGGCGGGTGTGGCCGAGAGCGATGAGCGCCCGGAGCCGGCGGGTCGTGCCGGTGGCGGGCCGGTCGGAGATCCCGTCGAAGGAGTTCGGCCGGACAGCGAGGAGGCGGAGGGCCTGGTCGCGGCGGCAGGTCTTGCTTCGCCCGGACAGGAGGTAACTGATCGTCCCCTGGGCGAGGTCGGCGTGGCGGGCAATGAGGGTTTGGCTCATGCCGCTGGCGAGGAGCATCTCGATGTGCGGTACGAGTTCGGCGCGGGGGATGCGGTTGGGGCGCCCTTCGAGGATGTTCCGGGCGCGCTGGACGCCGTAGAGGCGGTTGGCTCGGGTGCATGCCTGACAGCGGCAAGGGCGGCGGGTTCGCGTGCCCTTGTAGCGCCGGTAACTCCCGTGCGGCGGGAGGGCCTTCGTCGCGGTGGTCACTGCTGCTCTCCCCTCGGGGTGTGGGGGTGGTCGTCGTGGTCGGTCTGGTAGCGGCGGGCCTGCGGTTCTTTGCGCCGCTGTACGTGTCCGGCGATCCAGCAGGTCAGTGCCCAGGTGCCGCTGACGGCGAGGCCCAGGAGCGCCAGCCCCATGAAGATGGCGAGGCACCGGACGGCGAGGATCAGGAAGGAGAGGCTCATGCGGTCCACCGCCTGACGGGGATGCCGGCTTCTTCGGCCAGGGCGGCGGTGTGGCTGGCGCCGCGGCTGCCGTTCTTGATGAAGGCGAGGCAGAGGTCGGCGCCGAGGTGGACCATGTGGGCGTTGCGGATGAAGCCGGCGCGCTTGCCGTTGGCCTGCCAGTTGGCGGGGTGCGCTTCTTCGGCGACTCCGAGAGCACGGTTCTGACGGGTCCACCAGGAGGCGATAGCGTCCGCGCCTCGGGGGCATGCGCCGTGGACGATGACCGCGGGTACGTTCTGGTAGATGGCGGTGGCGAGGTTGTCGCGGACCATGTCGATGTCGTCCCAGTCGCGAGAGCCGGTGACGAGGATGCGGTAAGGCTTCATGCCGCCTCCGCCCGGTCTGCGTTGGTGCGCTTGCGGTAGACGGCGATGCGGTGCCCGCGGGTCGAGGGCGCGGTCGACGGGACGAACTCCCCTGTGCCGATGAGGTAGTTGTGGCTCATGCCGCGGAGTACACCGGGCAGGACTCCGGCGGCGACGTCGGGGAGCTGGTCGCGGAGGTCGTTCGCCGAGACGGTGTCGTGGTCGCGGATCCAGATGAGGACGGCCTGGGCGACGACCTTGCGGTCCCAGTCGGAGGCCTGGCGGACCAGCTGTGCGAGGGTCTTGTCGCGGACATCGGCGGCGACCTCCTCGGCGAGGGTCAGGCGCTTGCTCATGACGTGGCTCCGATCCGGTCGAGCAGTGGTCCCGAGTCGAGCTGTCCGTCTTCGTCTTCGAGGGCGGAGAGGCTGTGGCACCGGGTGCAGAGCTTGATCTCTTTGAACTCGGCCCAGCCGTTGGGCACCCATTCGAAGGAGAAGAGGGGCAGCGTGCGGCGGCAGCGTCCGCAGGGGCCTTCGGTGGGCGGCTGGAGGCGGGCCACGGTGTCCGCGACCTTCTCCAGCTCGCCGACGATGCGGGCGGCGTGGCCGACGCAGGACGCGCACCAGTCGAGACCGGCCGGGGGCTGGGCGGGCAGCGGGTCGAGGATGACGGGCGGCGAGTTGGTGACGCCCCAGCCGTGCGCCCCGCACAGGCCCTGCTTGCCCGCGAACTGGCCGTCCTCGCGCATCACGTGCAGGCGGCGGACCTGCTTGGCCCGGCGGCCCGTGGCGGCGTGATAGCCGCGGTAGAAGGCCCTCACGACGTGGCCTCCGGGGTTCCGTACTGCTCAAGTTCGGCGTCGGTCATCAGCCCGTGCGGGACGTGGCCAGTGCGCAGCACGTCGCGGACGTCGGCGGCTGCCTGGCGGTAGGTGTGGTCGCGGGCGGCCCTGTGTGCCTCCGCCGGCGTCACCTCGTCCACGAAGAGGTCACCGATAGGGGGCTTGGGGGCCATCGATTCCCACCGCTGGGCGAGGTCGGCGAGCGCGTTGCGTACCTGGCGTTCGCCGGTCAGCGGGACCATCGGCCACTCGCTGTCGACCACCGCGTAGGGCGACAGCCTCCGCAGGTGCTGCTGGAGACTGGTTGCCTGTTCGGCCGCCCACCGGATCTGCCACGCGTGCAGTTGCTCGGGGTGGACCTGGAGCTGCGGGAACTTCTCGGCTATCGCGACGGCCACTTCGACCGCGGCGAGCGCGTCCGCGTCCGCAGCGTGCGCGGAGTCCAGGATCACGCCGTAGTGGACGGCGAGAGCCTCCAACCTCCGTGAGCCTTTGCGGTACTTGTCGGCTTGCTTGTCGAGGATGAGTGGGTCGATGACGGGACCGGGGCTGGTCGCGGCGCCGATGCGCTCGTGGAGGGTCTTGAGCCCGTGGCGGCGTAGTTCGCGGTCGAGGACGGTGAAGTCGTAGCGGGCGTTCATGGCGACGACTGGCTGGCCCTCGTTCAGGGCCGCGGCGAGGTAGGCCGCGACAGCCTCGGCAACAGCCGCCGCGGACTCTCCGTCAGCCATCGCCTTCGCGGTGGTGACGCCGTGCACGGCCGCAGCTTCGGCAGGGATGTCGACGCCCGGGTTGGCGAGCCAGGTCAGCGTGACTGGTGCGAGGTCGGCATCGATGCGGAAGACAAGGGCGGCGGTGACGATCCGGGCGGTCTCGACGTCCACGCCGGTGGTCTCCAGGTCGAAGCCGACCAGGGGTTCGGTGTGCCAGCTCACGACGCCTCACCTGCCTCGATCTGGAACGGGTTGAGGTGGTTGAGTTGGCCGGCCCGCCACGCCTTGGCGATGGCGTCCCTTCCGCCGTCGACGGGGCGGACGGAGTGGAACGTGCTGCGGGTCGCCCTGATCTCCACCCCGCCGACTTCCTCGACGACACCGGTCTCCTTGTCGGCCACCTCGTTGCATCCGGCGGCTGTCATCTCAGCGAGGAGGGCGGTCGTGTACGCGGGCCGGACTTCGGTGACAAGCCGAGTGGTCACGTTGTGCGGGGAGTTGACGCGGACCCAGGCCAGGAACTTGTCCGGGTCGGTGACCACAGCGGTCGGCTTCGGGTCGGTGCGGGAGATGGTCGCGACCTTGGTGCCGTCCGGCAGGGTGGCGTTGACCTTCGAGACGTCGTTGCCTACTAGCGCTTCCTGCATCGAGGCCTTCACCTCCTTGAGGCGGTCGTTGACGGTGTCGGAGAGGGCTTTGAGGGCGGCCTCTTCTAGGGCGAGCTGCGCGAGATCCATTGCTTCTCCGGTGTGCTTTGCTGGTGGGTGGCCCGCCCCGAATCCCGCGGGGCGGGCCGATGTGCGCGGGGGTCAGGCGGCGGGGCGGATCTGTGCGGCGAGCGCGCGGATCGCGACGGTGCTGGCTTTCTCGATCGGCATGCCGAGGGCGGTGGCGGCGCCGTTCTCGAAGTCGTCGAGCCGGGCCTCGGCGGCGGCCACGCGAAGTTCGGCGATCGCGTCGGCGTGCTCGTCCGCGGGCTCGTCGACGATTTCGCCGTCCACCACGTCGTCAGCCTTGGTCTTTTCGGCGGCGGATTTCTGCTGGCCGACCTCGGCGATCTGCGCCAGATACTCCGGGCGTGCGCCCTCGGTCTTGGCGTCCTGCCAGATCAGCCGAACCGTTGCCGCGTCCGGCGCGGCGTGCGCCTCGTGCAGGTAGTCGCGTCCTGCGGGAGTCAGCGACTCCGACGGCAGATCTGCCGTGGCCGCCTGGACGGTGGCCGCAGGGGTGGCCCACTGGTCGGTCTGGCCCGGCTCGACGCGGCGCAGCTGATGTACTTCTGCCTCCATCGGCAGCCCCTCGGAGTCCACGCGGGCGCCGAGTTCCTCCGGGGTGTAGATCGCGCCGTGCAGCACCTCGGGGCACGCCGACCGGACAGCCTCGGCGATTGCGCGGGCGCGCAGCATCGCCCGCGGGTACTTCTCCCAGCTTTGAGGCTCGCCCTTCTGACTGCGCGAGTAGGGCCGGTTGTTGCGGATCTCACACAGCCCGGCGGTGACTGCGTCGTCGTAAGTCCAGGTGATCGCGTTCTCGAACTCGGGGTCATCGGTCCGCCAGATGCTGACGGTGCACTGGCCCGGTTCCTGCCGGATGCGGACCTTGTGGCCGGCGGATCGGGTCCGGGACAGCATCAAGTCGGCGGACTGGGTGGGCTTGCCCTTGATTACGTGGATGGTCGTGATGGTGGTGACGACGTCCAGGCCGAGGGCGCGGCCGTATTCCATGGCCCACAGGACAGAGGCGGCGTTGCGCCGGTAGGCGTCCGGCAGGAGGGGGGTGTCGGAGAGGGACTGGCAGAACAGCCAGGCCTCGTGGGGGGTCATGTGGCCCAGGGAGAGCGCGCCTCCTGGACGTTGTTGGGAGTCAGCCCTAACGAGTTCGTTGCTCACTTCTGGTGCTCCTGTTCGCTGTTGAGCTTCGTGATCTGTGCGGAATGGGTGTCGTGTGGTGGGGCCCGGTCCCTGGCGGGGGTGGGTCAGGGACCGGGCCCTGGGCGGCCGGAGCGGGATGGGGGCGCTCGACGGCCGCGTCTATGGGTGCGAGCGATCAGGCCGCGTCAGCAGCCCGCTCGGCCTTTCGCGCCTCGTAGTCGTCGTGCCACTTCTGCGGGGCGAACCCGGCCTTCTCGGCGGCTTCCCATGCGAACTCGCCGATCTCCCCGTCCTCCAGGTCGCCGGCCGTTTCGGCTACGACGGCCTGAGCGGCTCGCGGGTCCGCGTTGTACAGGGCGTCCAGGTAGCGGTAGGCCATCCAGGCATGGGTCGCGGCGAGGCAGTGGGCGAGGAACTCGTCGGGCTTGTCCTTCGACTTGCCGCTCATCTCCCAGACCGACCGGAGTGCCGTGTCCAGCAGCGACTCGCCTGTCTCGCGGATGTCGATCGTGACCTCGTACCGGGACCGGTCCCCGTCCGCGAACGCCGGGTCGGACAGGTCGGCGTCCTTGGAGCCGGCGGCGAGAGTCCACAGCCACGACCGGTGGGCGCCGTCGAACGACGCCTCCTTGCAGGGGTAGATCCCTGCGTGCCGCATCGGCATCTGGGCGCCGAGGAAATCGTCGGCGAAGACCAGGAGCGGCCTGTCGTTGCCTGTCAGGCGGGCGTGCAAGAAGGTGCCCGTGTTGAAGCGGGCCAGGAAGCCGGAGTCGAAGGCGGGGAAGGCTGTGCCGTCTGTGGCGGCCTCGACCTGCTTGCGGAGGACGCCACGCCAGTCGGGGAACTCCAGGTCCGTGTTGACGGTGATACTCAAGTCGCTTTGCGGGCCCTCGAACACGAGCCGGTCCTTCGCGGCGCTGATGGTGATGAGGCCGGCGCCCTTCATGGTGTCGATCCATTCGCGGATCGAGCGGAAGTGTTCACCGGGGATGGTGCGCGCCCACGGCTCCTGCTGCTCGTCGTCGTGGCTGAGCTGGTAGCGGGCGACGGCGATGGTGTAGCGGTCGGAGGCGACGGCGTACAGGTACTTGGCGTCCACGTCGAGGCGGATGCCGTGCAGGGCTTCGTTGTACTCGCTGCCCATGTGGTTGGCGGTCTTGTCGAGGAGGAGTTGCAGCTGGTGAGCGTTGATCGTGACGGACACGAGGTCTCCCGATGAGAGATGCTGGTTGGTGAGCCCCGCCCGAATTCGCCTCGGGCGGGGCGGTGTTCGTCGCCGGCGGGCGGACGCGTAGTCGACGCCCGCCGGCGGGTCTAGGCGGCGCCCTGCACGAGCCGGTCGGCGTGGACCGGGAGTTCGACGCTGTCGGTGTCCGGCTTCACCCAGCCCGGCACGTGCGCGGGGTCGACGGCGGCCTGCGGCGAGTGGTGGAGGCTGACGACCGGTCCGGATGCGAAGCGCTCTCGCAGGCTTTTGACGTCGACCGGCACTGTCGGATGGTCGCCGGGGTCGATGTCGCGTTCCATCGGCGGGACGGTGACGGCCTCGCAGTTGGCGAGGTGGGCGCGCAGTTCCCGAAGTTCGGACTGCATCTCGGCCATAGCCTCTACGACGGCGTCGGCGCGGGCTACAGCCTCGTCGTACTGACTGGCCTTCTCGTTGGCCCGGTCGCGGGCCGCGTTGGCGTCGTCGACCTGGCCGCGAAGGCTCTCGATGAGGTGTCCGGCGCCGGCGAGCTCGTGCCGGAGACGGGCGACCTCGTCGACTGCCCGGTGGCTACCGGTGCCCTGCCACGGGAGGGTGAGGGTCATGCTTCCGCCTCCCATGCGCTGATCGCCGTTTCGACAGCGGCAGTGCCGTCCCACCGGCCGGGCCGCTTCTTGAGGGCGTTGCCTGTGGTGGCGAGTTCGTGGACCGCGGCGGCAACCTGGACGGGGTTGGCGAACCCATCGACGGGCAGCTGTTCGGGCGGCGTGTTGGAGCCGTCGGCGTTTTTCTTGGCCCACTGCCACGACGGCCCGCGTTCGGGCTCGCCATCGGCGGCCTCGATGCCGGTGTGCCACTCCCAGATCAGCAGCAGCCCCTCCGGCCAGTCGTCCTCGTCGAGGCCGCTGGTATCGGCGTCGAGAGTGAGGACGGCGCTGAGGAAGCAGTACGTGCCGCGGGTTTCAGCGTCCGACGTCCAGCCGTCGGCGATGTCAAAGCCGACATCGGCGAGCCCGGTGGCGATCGCGTCGATGTACGGGTCCTGTGGAAGGCTGCTGGTCACTGTTCCCCCTGGCGCTGGTGCGGGATGGCGGTGCGGGCGGCTTCGCGGCGGGCTGCGCTGATGTGCTGGCCCCGGACGATGAGGAAGCCGATGAGGCCGATCAGGCCTGCCGTCCAGGCGATGGACGGCCACGGGCTGAAGGTCACGACAGCTCCCTGTCCCAGACAGCCGCCTCCAAGAGGGCGCCGAGGCCAACCAGGTCGTGGATTTCGCTGACCTTGTCCCTGCCGCAGGCCCTGCACGGCTCGACCAGCTCGAACGACGTGATCTCGGTGGCGACGTTGTACCGGTAGCGCAGGTAGTCGGGGCCCTCATCGACGACGGCGACGGCCTGCTCGATGTCCGGCGGCAGCTCGGCGGTGCCCGTGAACTGCCATGCCAACTGGACGGCGACGTCCGGACCGAGCTTCATGAGAGCGGTCTGTCGTGCGGCGCTCAGCAGCTGCTCGCGGTGCTCGTCGAACATGTCGTCGCCCTGCTTCTCGGCGCCCTCCTGCATCTCCCGGAAGGCGATCCCGGCGAGGTCGGCGATGTTCAGCGCGCCAGCTTCGGCGGTGCGGTCGATTGCGGTTTCGAGGTCGGTCATCGGTTCCCCCAGGTGCGGCGGCCTGCCCAGATCAGGGCGGTGATGGATGCGGCGATGTCGACGGCCGTCAGGGCCGCGAGACGGCGGAGGCTCATGCGGCCACCCGCCTCGGGGTGCAGGCGGTCGGCTCCCACCGCTCCAGCCGGTTGCCGTCCGCATGCCAGACCTGGCAGCGGCGCCAGTCGGCCTTGAAGGCGCCCTGGAGCAGCTCGGCCAGCCGCTGGGACCCGCCGCGCGGCAGCTTCAGCTGCACACCGTCGGCGTTACGGACCAGCGCCATGAAGACCACGTGCAGGTCGTCGATCGACGCCCCCGTCCACGTCGGCGTGAGGACAACAGACTCGGCGCCCGGCACCAGTTGGCGCACCCGGTACGGCAACTGCCGTTGATGCCGGTGCATGCGTGCCTTCGGCGAGTAGCGGGGCCGCTCGGGACGGTGCTCGCGCACCAGCTGCGAATGCTCCTGCACCTGCTCCGACGTCGAGGAGTAGAGGTGGAACACATCCCGAGGCCATGCGGCCGCATCCGGGCCGTACAGCTTCCGGTACTCGCCGTCCAACTCGACCAGCACGGCTTCCAGGTCGTTCGACTCCTGGGGCGTCAGCTCGGCGAGATCCATCACGCCACCGCCTGAAGGAGCATCGCCGGGTTCGGGCCGTAGGCGATCAGCTCGATGAGGACGTCGCCGCGGGTGGCGGAGGCGTGCAGGACCAGGGTCATGTCGCCGCTCTGCGTGGTCTGCCGGACTGCGGCCGGGTCGATGCTCAGTGCCTCGCGCCACGCCTCGAAGTCGCCGAGGCTCTTGTGGAACGCCAGGCGGATCTGGCTCGGGTAGATGTCGTTGAGGTCGATGTGCGGGGCGGGCAGCATCGGGAACTCGCGGCCAAGCTCCTGGAGCACAGCCATCGGGCGGGACAGATCGAGCAGCTTCATGACGCCCCTCCACGGGTGCGCTCGGTGCGGGTGTAGTCGCGGCACCGCAGGTCGGGGTCGATGTCGAGGAACTGGTGCCACTGCTCCGCAAGGCGGCCATCCGGCACGGGCACGGCGGCGTGGGCGTGCGCGGAGATCTCCGCGATCTGCCGCTCCAGAGCTGCGGCACGCTGCCGGGCGAGTTGCCGCGCGAGCTGCGCCTTGATCTCTGCGCCCAAGTCCAGGCGCTCGATCGGGTTCGTGGGAGTCGTCATCGCGGGTCACCCGCCTCGGACACGGCCGGGTCCCTCGCGTCGAGGACCAGCTTGCGGATCTCCGGGTCGGCGAAGTCGAACTCGGCCTCGCGACGAGACGCCGTCTCCTGGGCGAGGTACGACTGGTACTCGTCCCAGTGCCCGACAATCAGGCGCTCCGTGGCGGCCTTGCGCGCCTCGGTGTTGATCTCGCTCGGCCGCGACAAGCCCGGCAGATGGTTGCGGCAGACGATGCGCTTCGTCTTCGTCCGGCTGTACTTGCCGAAGTGCTCCCGCTTGTCCTCAGTGATCGTGACGGCGACCGGCGGAGTGCAGGGCGTACCGCGCTGCATACGGGCGAAGCTGCATGTCACGCCGTCGCCAGGGGCCCAGGTACGGATGAACAGGCGGTCGGACTGCGTCTCCTGGAGCAGGGTGTACTCGCTCATGACGCGCCTCCGTTGACGACGTCGATGTGGGTGAGGCAGATACCGCCGCTGTAGCCCTCGACGAGGACGACCGGCGCGCCGTGGCCGCGACTCCAGGCCACGCTGCGGGTACGGGTGTCGAGGCGCTCGCACGGGACCGGCTCGGCGCCGCGTCGGCGGCCAGCATCAGCGGCCTTACGGAACGCGACCGCGATCGGGTGCTCAGGGCGGACGAACGGGTAGGCCACGACCGGCGTGCCCACCGGGTACAAGGCGTTGAACTCGTCGGCGTTCACGACGCACCGCCGGTGGTCTTGTCCCGGCCGGTCACCATGTCCAGCAGCACACCGACCGCGAAATCCAGACCGAGCTGACGAGACTCCGACACCGAGCCGGCCAGCCCGCTGAGCTGCGCGATCGCCTCGCGCAACACCTCGGCGCGGGACGGGCAGACCTTCAGCTGCTCGGCCTCGGCGGCAGCAACGCGGGCCGCTATCGCCTGCTCCGTGACGCCGTAGGGGGCTTCCGCGCCCCACTCGGCGATGCGGACATCGACGGCCCGCATGGTCTTCGCGACCAGGTCGGTGCGCTCCCCGGCCGGGAAAGACGGCAGTTCGGCGCGGCGAATGTCGGCGGCGACCTCGGCGCGGACCTCTGTGCGCACCACCTCGTAGAAGGCGGCCAGCAGATAAGAAGCCGCATCGGCGGGGACGTCATGGTCCATAGCCATGACCAGCCGCTTGAACTCGGGAGTGGTCGAGATGCTCATCGCGCACCGCCGTCGATCGCCGGGTGCAGGGCGTCGAGCACGTCGCCGTAGGTCGCACCCGCCGACAGTCCGGCCAGCAGGGCGAGCGCCACGGTCTTGTCGGTCTCGAACGCGGCCTCGGCGGCGTCGAGCGCCGCATCGGCGTCACGGGCGGCAGGCCAACGGCGGTCCACCATAGCCGGGGTCGTGAGCAGCAGGTACTTCACGTGGGTGGTCGACGCGGACCGTGCGGTCTCCCGCAGTTCGACCACGCGGTTCAGGCGGTGCGCGGCCATCACCAGGGCGACACGGACACTGTCGAGGTCGGCCACGGTCGTCAGGTCAACACCGTCACGGACCACGAAACGCTCAACGGTCTCGGCGAACACAGCCGCCAGCTCGGGCCGGATGACCAAGGACTTGGGGATCTGGGACACTCGGGACACTGGGTCCTCTTCTCTCTCGCAGGCTGATTGCGGTGGAGCGGTGGAACTGGAGGGCCGGTTTGCCGGTGGCCTGGCAGTTACCGGCGGCCGGCCCGCATAGCCGCCTAGGCGGCGGACTTGACCGCTTCGGACGGTCGCGGGATACCGAGATGTGCGGCCGTTGCGTCGACGACGAAACGCAGCGTCTGGCGGTCGCTTCCGTCCGGCGCGAGGTCGACCACGCACCGTTCGACGAAGTGCGGGTCCTTCTTCATGCGGTCGCGCACCCAAAAGTTGCTGACCTTGAGCCAGGCCATGAGCTCGGCCTTGGTGATCAGTGGCGTGGGGGTGTTGCGCTGATCCATGACGCCTCCTTTCAGTGACAGCGAATGATGTTCCAGCGAAAGTGGAAACGTGCGGCAAGCGAATGTCACCCTGCGGGGGCGACGAAGAGCTCCTCGACGGACCTACCAAGCGCTCGGGCGACGAGGTCACACGAGCGGTCTTCGAACCGTTCGCGGCCACTGGGGCCGGTGGCAACCATGTGACCTATGGCCGAGTGGCTGATGCCGTAACCGGCGGGGTCGACCTGCCTGGTCTTCTCTGCGAGGCGCTCGATGGACAGGCCGGCCTCGTGCATTGCGGTACGTATGGGCTGGCCGTTGTCCAAGCGGTGCATGGGGCGCCCTTTCGCGACTGTGCGTTGGCAACCGGTGGCCGAATGTGGAACCCCGCGACCGGCTTCGTTTCCACATTCAACGGCGAATGTGGATGGATGTCAAGGGAGTTCAAGTGAGGTGGTGCGGCTTCGAGCGGCGTTGGCACATGCCCTGACGTCCACATGCGGAAATCATTGCTGGTCACGTGGATGGTAGCGACTTGTAGTGAATGTGGAGGATGACCGATGCTTCTACATGTGGATGACCTGAAGGCACTCATCGAGCGCGTCATGGCAGACAAGGACTGGACCTTGTCGACTCTGGCACGCCGCTCCGGGCTATCCACCTCCACGCTGCACTCCTGGAAGAGCGGCGACCGCGCCACGGGCAGCCGCGGGCCGAGCCCGGACAAGCTGCGACAGCTCGCCGACGGAGCGGGCCTACCAGTCGCCGAGGTCTTCGAAGCCGCAGGCCGCCACGTACCGGCACCCATGGATGACGAAGATGAGCGCCAGTTCCTCCATCTGCTCCGCACTCTCGACAGTGCTGACCGTGCGGTCGTCAAGGCGACGATGCGGGCGATGAGTGAGCGCCAGCGCTCCTGATGTAAAGATCTTGTGGAGATGGCACAACCTTCTCCGGACTTGCATTTATGCATCATCAATCGCGTATTGCCGCTTCACGAACGGTAGTTGACAGCTGTACCGTCATTCTTCCGCCGTACCTCCACCTGCGGTCGGGCTTCGATTAGCCGTGTCTGCATGGGGGCTTTCATGTGCGCAACTGTCGTAGTGGAGGACATCGATCCGGCCGCTCCGAAGTGGGACCGCCAGCGGGTGGCGATCATCGTGGGTCCCCGACTGTCCTACCTGGAGACGCTGAGGCAGGTGCGGTCCATGCTTTCCTGGCTGGGGGCCCCGCAACTGGGCCTCGGTGCGACATGCTGGTGTGGAGACTTCGTCTCCATCCCGAAGACCATCTCGCGTGTGCCGCGGCAGCGAACTGCCCCCGGCCGCCAGGAGGTTCGTCATGCCGGCTAAAGCCCGGAACAACCCGCGGCAGATCCGAGTCCAGTCGTGCGGCTGCAAGCTGTGCACCGACAGGTTCAGGCCCGGAGAACCCTTCACTCGCAAGGACTGCACCGGTCCTTGGCAGTCCCGCTACCGCGATCCGTCGGGGCGGCAGCGGGCCAAGACGTTCGCGGGCAAGAATGCCAAGGCGAAGGCCGAGGCGTTCCTGGACAAGACCCGCGATCAGGTGCGCACCGGCTCGTTCGTAGATCTGGACCGAGGCCAGGTCACGCTGACCGAGTGGCGTAAGCAGTGGCAGGAGTCCCTGACCCTGGCCGAGAACACGGCGGAGACCACGGCCAGCGTTTGGCTGAACCACGTGCAGCCGCACTTCGGTTCATGGCCGCTCGTCTCCATCGGACATCTGGATGTCGAGATCTGGATCGCGAAGCTTTCCAGGGTCGTCGGGCGGGGGACCATCGAGAAGGCGTACCAGATGCTGGATCAGATGCTGCGGGTGGCTCTGCGGGATCGGAGGATCGCCCACAATCCATGCGAGGGCGTGAAGCTGCCGCCCGCTCCGCCAAAGCACCCGGACGACTTGCTGCCGCCCACCTACGACCAGCTCGCCGCGATTCGCGCGAACATGCCGGAGCACTATCACCCCATGCTGATCTTCGCGGAGGAGACGGGACTGCGTTGGGGCGAGCTGGTCGGCTTGCGTCTCTGTCATGTGGACTTCAAGCGTTCGCTGGTGCAGGTCCGGGAGACGGTAATCCAGGTTCGGGGCAAGGTGCAGCGCAAGGCTTATCCGAAGACTGATGCCGGCTGCCGCTCGGTGCCCCTCTCGGCTCGGGCGGCCCGTGCCCTCAAGGGGCACCTTGCGGCGCATCCTGCCTCGATCGGCCGTTCTGCTGTCGAATCGGGGATGCATCCTGAGGAGCTGGTTTTCCGGTCCCCGCGGGCCGGGAGCAAGACCCGGGTGCGCACCTTCTCAGGGGTGCTGGGCCGGTCGAACTTCTGGCGACTGTGGACCAAGGCGGCTGAAGACGCAGGCGTTGCGCGCAAGGTGATCAATCCGAAGACCAAGCGTGCCGAGATGTGGCCGCACGAGCATGACATTCGTCACGCGTTCACGTCCCGCCTGCACGCCAACGGCGTGCCCGAGGCTGATGCGCAGAAGATCCTTGGCCACAAGCGGGGTGGCAAGGTCACGTGGCTCTATACCCACGCACGCGAGGATGCGGTGGCTCGGGTCCGCGAAGCCTTGGATGCAGACGCTAGCAAGCTCGTCTCGTAGCGATCCACCGGAATCCACATCCCGTCCACGCGTCCACCTCCACTCACATCCACTCACATCAAGTCAGCTCAGGGCCTACATAGGCTCTGAGCTGGCCTTTTATCGAAAACAGACCTTCCACCTCGGTGGATGTTCCGTCCACAATCACTTGCCGTTTTCCCTGTTCAGGTAGTTGTACACGGTGAAGCGGCTGACCCCGAGGGCCGAGGCGACCGTCTCCACGCCGTGCCGTACCGAGAAGGCGCCACGGGCTTCCAGGGTCCGTACGGCCGACTGCTTGGCCTTGCGGTCCAGGGCCGCGAGCGGCATCCCGTGCCGGCGCTCCATGGCGGCCAGGATGTGGTCCAGGGAGTCGGAGAGCTGCGGCAGGCGCACCGCCACCACGTCCTCGCCCTCCCAGGCGAGCACCACGTCGTCGGGGTCGGCGAGGCCCGGCGGGAGTATCTCGGCGCCCATGGCATCGACGAGCGGCTTGACCGCCTGGATGAGGGGGTGCTCCGTGGGCTCGGTCACTTCTCGCCCTCTCCGATCACATTGACCTGGAGCGAGACGCGGGTGGCGCCGGCCGCCAGGGCGCGGCGCAGCAACGCGTCCACCGCGGTCAGCACCTCGTCGGCGCCGCCTTCCGCGGTGTTGCCGAAGGGGCCGACGTCGACCGCGTCGAGCCGGGCCGCCTGGATCACGTCGCGGGCGACCACGGCATGCGGCGGCGCCTCGTCGAGATCGAAGGGCTCGGTCGTGAACTCCACTCTCAATCGCACCCGCTCAACCTACTGCGAGGTGGGCGAAATCCGGGAGGCCCCCTTGACAAGCTCGCCGGTCCCGCTGCAACCTTCCATCAAGCAGAAAATAACTTCCGCAATACGGAAGGAGCGCACACCCCTCATGGGCTACTCGAACCAGCGCTTCGATGTAAACCTTTCGATCCTCTTCACGGAACTCCCGCTCCTGGAGCGCCCCGCGGCCGCCGCCGCGGCCGGCTTCACGGCGGTCGAGCTGTGGTGGCCCTGGATCGAGACCCCCACCCCCGACCAGGCCGAGCTCGACGCCCTCAAAAAGGCGCTCGACGACGCCGGCACCCAGCTGGTGGGCCTCAACTTCTACGCCGGCGCCCTGCCGGGCCCGGACCGCGGGGCGCTGTCGATTCCCGGTGAGGAGTCGGACCGCTTCCGCGCCAACATCGCGGTGGCGGCCGCCTTCGCCGCCTCGGTGGGCTGCAAGGCGCTCAACGCGCTCTACGGCAACCGCGTCGAGGGCGCCGACCCGCAGGTGCAGGACACCCTCGCCCTGGAGAACCTGGTCCTGGCGGCCCGTGCGGCCGACCGGGTCGGCGCGATCCTCCTGGTCGAGACCCTCAACAAGCCGGAGTCGCCGCTCTACCCGCTGGTGAGCGCGCCCTCGGCGATCGAGGTCATCGACAAGGTGAACGCGGCGACGGGCCTGGGCAACGCCAAGTTCCTCCTCGACATCTACCACCTGTCGATGAACGGCGAGAACGTCTCCGAGGTCATCGAGGCGTACGCCGACAAGACCGGCCACGTGCAGATCGCCGACAACCCGGGCCGTGGCGCGCCGGGCACCGGCTCGCTGCCGCTGGAGGAGCTGCTCGACCAGCTGGCCAAGGCCGGTTACGACGGCTGGGTCGGCCTGGAGTACAAGGCCGCCGACGCCGCCGCGTCCTTCGCGTGGCTTCCGGCCGAGGCCCGCGCGGCGAACTGACCGCGCACCCGAACTTCTTGACGTACCACCGCAGTTAGAGAGGCACCCTCATGAGCAACCTCGCCCCTTCGTCCCCGTCCGGCCGCCCGGCGATCGCGTGGATCGGCCTCGGCATCATGGGCTCCCCCATGTCCGAGAACCTGATCAAGGCCGGTTACTCGGTCACCGGCTTCACCCTGGAGCAGGACAAGCTGGACCGCCTCTCGGCGGCCGGCGGCACCGCGGCGGGCTCGATCGCCGAGGCCGTCAAGGACGCCGACGTGATCATCACGATGGTTCCGGCCTCCCCCCAGGTGGAGGCCATCGCGTACGGCGAGGACGGCATCCTGGCCAACGCCAGGGAGGGCGCGCTGATCGTCGACATGTCGTCGATCACCCCGCAGACCTCGGTCGACCTCGCCAAGAACGCCGCCGAGAAGGGCATCCGCGTCCTGGACGCCCCGGTCTCCGGCGGCGAGGCCGGCGCCATCGAGGCCGTGCTGTCGATCATGGTGGGTGGCGAGCAGGCCGACTTCGACGAGGCGCTGCCGATCCTTCAGGCCCTCGGCAAGACCATCGTCCTGTGCGGCCCGCACGGCTCCGGCCAGACGGTGAAGGCGGCCAACCAGCTCATCGTCGCGGTCAACATCCAGGCCTGTGCCGAGGCCGTCGTCTTCCTCGAGAAGTCCGGCGTGAACCTCGCCGCCGCCCTGGACGTCCTCAACGGCGGTCTGGCCGGCTCGACCGTGCTGACCCGCAAGAAGGACAACTTCCTGAACCGGGACTTCAAGCCCGGCTTCCGGATCGACCTGCACCACAAGGACATGGGCATCGTCACCGACGCCGCCCGCAACGTGGGCGCTGCCCTGCCGGTCGGCGCGGTCGTCGCCCAGCTCGTCGCCTCGCTGCGCGCCCAGGGCGACGGCGGTCTGGACCACTCCGCCCTGCTGCGCGCCGTCGAGCGCCTCTCCGGCTCGCAGGTCTGACCCACCGGCACCATCCCGCGGGTCCCCCAGATTTCCGGGCGGCGGCGGCGCTGACACCTGTCCTGTCGCGCCCAGGCGCCGCCGCCGCCCGGAAGCTCACCCCTTGTTTTTCAACAAACTGTTGACGTTCCCTTCCAGGCGTCCTTACGCTCACGGAACCGCGGAACACAGTCAGCGGTGCAGCTCCAGTACGGAAGGTCACGATGTCGAAGCGCGTGCTTACGACCGAGTCCGGCGCCCCCGTCGCCGACAACCAGAACTCCGCCACCGCCGGCGTCGGTGGCCCCATCCTGCTCCAGGACCAGCACCTCCTGGAGAAGCTCGCGCGCTTCAACCGTGAGCGCATCCCGGAGCGCGTGGTGCACGCCCGCGGCTCCGGCGCGTACGGCTACTTCGAGGTGACCGACGACGTCACCGGCTTCACGAAGGCCGACTTCCTCGGCGAGGTGGGCAAGCGCACGGAGACGTTCATCCGCTTCTCCACCGTCGCCGACTCGCTGGGCGGCGCGGACGCGGTCCGCGACCCGCGCGGCTTCGCGCTGAAGTTCTACACCGAAGAGGGCAACTACGACCTCGTCGGCAACAACACCCCGGTGTTCTTCATCAAGGACCCGATCAAGTTCCCCGACTTCATCCACTCCCAGAAGCGCGACCCCTTCACGGGCAAGCAGGAGCCGGACAACGTCTGGGACTTCTGGGCGCACGCCCCCGAGGCCACCCACCAGATCACCTGGCTCATGGGCGACCGCGGCATCCCCGCCTCGTACCGTCACATGAACGGCTACGGCTCGCACACCTACCAGTGGACGAACGCGCGGGGCGAGGCCTTCTTCGTCAAGTACCACTTCAAGACGAACCAGGGCATCCGCTGCCTCTCCTCCGAGCAGGCCGCGGAGACGGTCGGCAAGGACGCCAACAGCCACCAGACGGACCTGCTCCAGGCCATCGAGCGCGGCGTGAACCCGTCCTGGACGCTGTACGTGCAGATCATGCCCGCAGCCGAGGCCGCGGACTACCGCTTCAACCCGTTCGACCTCACCAAGGTGTGGCCGCACGCGGACTACCCGCTCCAGCGCGTGGGCCGTCTGGTCCTGGACCGCAACCCGGACAACGTCTTCGCCGAGGTCGAGCAGGCCGCCTTCTCCCCGAACAACTTCGTTCCGGGCATCGGCCCCTCGCCCGACAAGATGCTCCAGGGCCGTCTGTTCGCCTACGCGGACGCGCACCGCTACCGCCTGGGCGTCAACCACACCCAGCTCCCGGTCAACGCGCCCAAGGCCACCGAGGCCGACAACTACGGCCGGGACGGCCTGATGGCGACCCGCAACGGCCGCCGCGGCGACAAGAACTACGAGCCCAACTCGTACTCGGGCCCGGCCCAGACCGACGCGGCCCTCTCGGCCCCGCTGGCCATCCACGGCCACACGGGCACCCACGCCGCCCCGGCCCACGTGAAGGACGACGACTTCTTCCAGGCGGGCGAGCTCTACCGTCTGATGTCGGACGACGAGAAGGCCCGTCTCATCGCGAACATCGCCGGCGGCCTCTCGCAGGTCACCCGCGACGACGTCATCGAGAAGAACCTGGCCCACTTCCACGCCGCGGACGCCGAGTACGGCAAGCGCGTCGAGGCGGCCGTCCGCGCCCTGCGCGAGGACTAGGAGCCGGCTTCAACCCGCAGACCGTGCAAGGGATTTGACGGGAGGTCACATCCTTTGCACCGTCCGATCCGCCGACCCGGATGAGGGGTGGTCGGCGGATATGGACAACCTGAGGATCGCGGCGGTACGGCGATGCCAGTGCGGTGGTGAAGGTGTGCGCGTCCCCCTTCCTGACCTGAGGGAAGGGATGGCTCGCGCACTCCAATCGCCGCCGCCGCGATCCCAGAACCTCCCCCCTGAACTCCGCCCGGCGGTGCGAACGTCCTGTCGCGCCAGCCTCGTTCCGCCGGGCGGTCACACCTCCACGACCAGGGCGTTCCGTTCGGTTTACGGTCCCGAACGGAATGCCCGATGATCAAGGCCCCGTCTGCACATGCAGGTGGGGCCTTGATCTATTGCGGGCCGCGGGAACACCCTGGGAACACCCCGGCGGGCGGGTGACGTCCGCGCCGCGCGGTGGCGCCGTCCGACCGATTCGCACCCGCAACCGCCTAGGATCGCCCCGATGATGGAGACGATCGTGCTGGACATGGGCGAAACACTGGTGCGCGAGGACCGCTACTGGGCGTCGTGGGCCGACTGGATCGGCGTGCCCCGGCACACCCTCGCGGCCCTCGTCGGCGCCGTGGTCACCCAGGGCCGCGACCCGGACGACGCGCTGCGCATGGTCAAGCCGGGCATGGACGTCCGGGAGGCCCATCTGGCGCGGGAGGCCGCGGGCCGCGGCGAGCACCTCGACGAGACGGATCTGTACCACGACGTACGGCCGGCCCTCGGCGGCCTCCGCAAGCTCGGCGTACGCGTCGTCGTCGCGGGCAACCGCTCGGCCCGGGCCGGGGAACTGCTGCGCGGTCTCGATCTGCCCGCGGACCTGGTGGTCACCTCGGAGGAGTGGGGCGTCGCCAAGCCCGCGCCCGCGTTCTTCGAGCGCGTCCTGGAGGCGGCCCAGTGCGGGCCGCGCGAGACGGTGTACGTGGGCACCCACCCGGGGAACGACGTCTTCCCCGCCAAGGCCGCCGGGCTGCGCGTCGCCCATCTGCGGCGCGGCCCGTGGGGGCACTGGTGGGCCGACCACCCGGAGGTGGCCACCGCGGCGGACTGGCGGATCGACTCCCTCACCCAACTCCCCTCGCTCCTCGCCGACTAGGCAGCAACTGACCACAGCCCAGGGCAGTTTGAGTGGTCGTCAGACCGCGAAACCGGGGCCGTCCCTCTCGAAGGGGCGGCCCCGTTCTCATCGCGTCACGGGTTGTTGAACCTCACCTCGGGGTGGTCGGCGGACGGCCCCGCGAGGACCGGGCGGGTGAAGCCCCGCAGTTCCTGGTCGAAGAAGGCGCCGACGTACGTCCGCACGAGTTCGACGGCGCGCGGCGCGGGCAGCGGAGGCTGCTGGAGCCCGAAGTGGGCCGCGATGACGGGCTCGTCGGAGAAGGTCATGTGCTCGGCCCCGGCGACGGTCAGCCACCGCTTCCAGCCGTCCAGGGCGGGCCACATCGCGTCCCAGGTCCTGTCCTTGCCGCCCGGGCGGTGCCCGTCGTCGGCACCCAGCATCATGAACGGCCGGCCGTCGAGGCCCGTCGGCGGGAGCACGTCCCAGAACGCGCCGTCCATGTTCACCCCGGCACCGATACGCCCGTCCCGCGCCATGGCGGCGACCGCCGCGGCCCCGCCGATGGAGTGCCCGGCCATGCCGATGCGCCCCTCGTCGATCGCCCCGGCATGGCGCCAGGCCGGGTGCGGCCCGGTCAGCCGGTCCAGGAGGTACGACACGTCCGCCGCGCGTGCCTCGGTGACCCGGCTTCCCGGGGCGCCGTTCTCCATCGCCGTACAGGCCACGCAGGTCAGCAGCCGGCCGCCCGGAAAGCTGGTGCCGACCGACTCATAGGCGTGGTCGAGGGACGCGACGACATAGCCGCGGCTCGCGAGTTCCTCGGCGAGCGTGGTGAGGGAGTAGCGGGGGGCGCCGAAGCCGGGTGAGAGCACGACGAGGGGGTGGCTGCCCGGCGCGGGGCGCGCGCCGGACCGGGCATGGGTCCGGGTGGCGTCGACGTCGCCCACCCGCGCGGGATCCACGCCCAGCTCCTTCAACAGGACCGGGGCCTCGGCGGGGGTGGTGTAGGCGGCGGGGCGGCCGGAGGCGGAGCGGGCCGCCGGGTAGGTGAGGGTGACCATCAGCTCGCGGTCCTGGCTCGGCACCCAGGGGTCGCGGCGGGAGTGGTCGACGAGGTGCAGGGTGTCGCTGCCGAGGGCGTACGGGCCGGTGGGGCGCGGGAGTTGAATGGGCTCCGCGCCGATGGACGCGGAGGCGGCGGACGGCGCCGGCGCGGCCTGGGCTGCGGTCGCGGCGGCGAGCGGAACGGCGAGGGCTAAGGAGAGCGCGACGGCCGTGGCCGCGCGGGAGAGGGTGCGCATGGCCCCACGCTAGGCGGGCCGCGCTCCCGGGCACGTCCTCCCGAGGTGCCGGTCCGTACGCCGGTTGATCAGCCTCTGGTAGGGCCGCGTACGACTTCGGTCGCACGCGCGCCGCTTCGGACAGCCGGCCGGTGAGGTTCACCCGGACGGGCAGCCCCCGGCCCGGCGTGCGGCCCCAGGACGCGCCCCCGGCCCGGGTCGCACAAGGCGATCCGGGCCGGGGCTCTCCCCTGGGGGCGAGTTCTAGAGCTTGTCCATGCGGGTGTACGGGCTGACGATTCGGGCTTGGCGAGAGCCGAAGTCGACGAGCATCGCGACGCCGTCCTCGACCCCAATGATGGTGCCCAGGCCGAACTGGTCGTGTGTGACCCGGTCTCCCAGGACGAAGTGCTTGGCCGCCGGAGCATCCGGGGCTTTGAAGGGGCTGGTGGGCAGGTGGCGCCGGGGCGCGGATGGCTTCGTCATCGTCACCCCAGTATGCGCTGTGAAACGGCCGTAAGGGCAGGGCCGACGGGTGACGATGGGGAATCGATCCGGTATCCCCGCCCACCAGAACGCATCCCGGGGCAGAAATCCCCATGAATTGACACGCAACCTCGGGGTTACCAGTGTGGAACGTGGGTGACATACCGGACATCACCGGAGGTAGGCCGGAGGCAGCCGTGGACGACGTCTTCCGGGCGCTGGCCGACGCCAGCCGCCGGCGCCTGCTCGACCGGCTCCGGGCGCGCGACGGACAGACGCTGCGGGAGCTCGGTGAGGGCCTCGCCATGTCGCGGCAGGCGGTGAGCAAACACCTCGCGGTGCTCGAAACGGCCGGTCTGGTCACCTCGGCACGGCGCGGCCGGGAGAAGTTCCACCATCTCGACCCGACGCCGATCCAGGAGCTGTCCGACCGCTGGATCGGCAAGTACGAGCACGGCGGTCCCGGCCGGCCAGGCCGGACGAGGCGGAGCCCCAAGGAGGAATTCCCCATGGACAAGCCCGAGTTCGTCTACGTGATCTACATCCAGACCACCCCCGAGCGGCTCTACGAGGCCCTGACCGACGCCGAGTTCGCCCAGCGGTACTTCGGCGGCTGGGGGCCGAAGTCCGACTGGAGGGTGGGCTCACCGGTGCTGTGGAAGATGGGCCCGGAGGGCGCGTACGAGGATCTCGGCCAGGCGGTGATGGAGGCGGTGCCGGGCCGCAAGCTGGCGTACACCTGGCACCGCCTTCTCCCGATGCACCGTCAACTCTTTGACACCGAGGCGGAGTTCGAGCGGGCGAGGACCGAACAGTCCCAGGTCGCCTTCGACATACAGGCCGCCGAGCCGGCCTCCCTCGGGGTGAAGCTGACCATCACGCACGACGGCTTCGAGAGCGCGGACAGCGAGATGCTCAAGGGGGTGAAGGAGGGCTGGGTGATGATCCTCTCCACCCTCAAGACGCTGCTGGAGCGCGAAGCGGCGTAGACAGGGGCCCATGCGTCCGGCCCCCGCTCCCCAGTGCGGGGGAACGAGGGCCGGACCGTTCGGGGTGGCTCAGACGGTGAGCGGGCGGATCGCCGTCGGGGCGTGGCCCGGCTCGGTGGCGAGCTCCTCGAATTCGGAGACATCGCTGATGTCCGCCGTCTTGCTCATCGAGATGTTGGTGATGCGCTCCAGGATCGCCTCGACGACGACCGGGACGCGGAACTCGGCGGCCAGCTTCTTGGCCTCCTCGAACGCGGGCAGGAGCTGGTCCGGCTCGGTGACCCGGATCGCCTTGCAGCCCAGGCCCTCGACGACCTTGACGTGGTCGACGCCGTAGACGCCCAGCTCCGGGGAGTTGATGTTCTCGAACTCCAGGTTGACCTGGAAGTTGATGTCCAGGCCGATCTGCGCCTGACGGATCAGGCCCAGGTAGGCGTTGTTCACGAGAACGTGGACGTACGGGATCTTGTGCTGCGCGCCGACGGCCAGCTCCTCCAGCATGAACTGGAAGTCGTAGTCGCCGGAGAGGGCGACGACGGGGACCTCGGGGTCGGCGGTGGCGGCACCGAGCGCGGCCGGGATGGTCCAGCCGAGCGGGCCCGCCTGGCCGCAGTTGATCCAGTTGCGCGGCTTGTAGACGTGCAGCATCTGCGCGCCGGCGATCTGGGAGAGGCCGATGGTGGTGACGTAGCGCGTCTCCGGGCCGAAGGCCTTGTTCATCTCCTCGTAGACCCGCTGCGGCTTCATCGGCACGTTGTCGAAGTGCGTACGGCGCTGGAGCGTGGACTTGCGCTCCAGGTGGGAGGCGACCCACGCCGAGCGGTCGGGCAGCTTGCCCGCGGCCTTCAGCTCCTTGGCGACCTCGACGAAGAGCTCCAGGGCGGCCTTGGCGTCGGAGGCGATGCCGTAGTCCGGGGCGAAGATCTTGCCGATCTGGGTCGGCTCGATGTCGACGTGGACGAACTTGCGGCCCTTGGTGTAGACGTCGAGCTTGTAGCCGGTGTGGCGGTTGGCCCAGCGGTTGCCGATGCCGAGGACGAAGTCCGACTCCAGGAACGTGGCGTTGCCGTAGCGGTGCGAGGTCTGCAGACCCACCATGCCGGCGTTCAGCTCGTGGTCGTCCGCGATGGTGCCCCAGCCCATGAGGGTGGGGATGACCGGGGTGTTGGTGATCTCGGCGAACTCCACCAGGAGGTCGGAGGCGTCCGCGTTGATGATGCCGCCACCGGCGACGATCAGCGGGCGCTCGGACTCCAGGAGGAAGGTGATGGCCTTCTCGATCTGGGCGCGGCTCGCGGTCGGCTTGTAGACCGGCAGCGGCTGGTAGGTCTCCGGGTCGAAGTCGATCTCGGTGAGCTGGACGTCGATCGGCAGGTCGATGAGGACCGGGCCGGGACGGCCGGAGCGCATGAGGTGGAAGGCCTGCTGGAAGACGCCGGGGACCTGCGCGGCCTCCAGGACGGTCGTCGCGGCCTTGGTGACCGGCTTGGCGATCGAGGCGATGTCGACCGCCTGGAAGTCCTCCTTGTGGATCACCGCGACCGGGGCCTGGCCGGTGATGCAGAGGATCGGGATCGAGTCGCCGATCGCGGAGTACAGACCGGTGATCATGTCCGTGCCCGCCGGGCCCGAGGTACCGATGCAGACACCGATGTTGCCCGGGTTGGAGCGCGTGTAGCCCTCCGCCATGTGGGAGGCGCCTTCGACGTGGCGGGCG
Source organism: Streptomyces sp. ASQP_92 (assembly GCF_025399895.1). Lineage (GTDB taxonomy): Bacteria > Actinomycetota > Actinomycetes > Streptomycetales > Streptomycetaceae > Streptomyces. The sequence goes on from NZ_JAODUA010000017.1 coordinate 139,852, forward strand.
AGCGTGTGGTCAATGCCACCGCCCTCCTTGAGCGCCCGGTAGAAGGGGTTGATCGCCGCGCCCGGCACACCGAAGGCGTGGCTGACGCCTTCGAGCTTGAGGATCTCAACTGCCGCTCGGGCAGCGGTCATACGAGGCATGGGGTGCTCCTGCTTCGGCCGGCGAAATCGGCCCGGGCGCGCCACCTGGCCGCGCCGCCATGGAACCGAATTCCGTAATGCGGAAGTATCATTCTGCTATGTGGAAGCAATGTAGGACGGCTTCGCCAGCGCGTCAAGGGAGGACCGGGATGCGCGAATCGGCCACACCGCGGTCGCGGTTGATGGACCATGGACCGCGAAGCGCGGGTGCCGCCGTCCGGGACGCGGCCGGCGAGGAGCGCGAGCCGTGCGGTGACGCCCGGGCCGGGGCACGTCATCAGGGAGGCGGGGGCGATGAGCGGCGAGGGCGTACCGGTGCGCTGCCCGACCTGTCGGCGCGATCACGTCTATGTGCCGCCGGCCTACCCGTGCGCCTGCGGCGCCCCGCTCGCACCGCCCATCCAGCGCGGCGCCGCCCCTTCCCCGATCACCCACCGGACCTGGACGGACGCCTGGGTCACGGTGCGGTGCCGGGCCTGCGGCCGCCAGAGCCAGTGGCCGCAGCCCGAGCTCGGCTGCTCCTGCGGGGCGGTGCTGCGGGTCCCGGTGCGGCCCGTGACGGCGCCGCCTCCCGCGGAACCCTCACTGCCGGAGGCGCCCCCGGCCGGCGCCCGCCCGTCGGGGGCGCGGGCCCGTACCGCGTTCCGGCCACTCACGATCCGTACCGCGCGCGACGCGGTGACCACGGCCGCGCTCTATCTGACCTGGCTGGGCTTCGGCGACGTGCGCCAGGCCGAGCCCCCGCCCGCCTCCGGCATCGATGTGCGCGGGCGGGGCCTGGTGGCGCGGGTGGATCCGACGACACGGCCGGCCTCCCTCAAGGCCGTGGAGTGCCTGTGGCTGCACGCCATGACCTCATCGGCGCGCGGCGTCCACTTCTCGCTCGCCGGGTACGCGCCCGACGCCCGACGGCGCGCCGACGAGCTGCACCTTCCCCTGTTCGTGCTGGATCTGACGGGGACACCGCAACCGGTGAACGACGTGGCCCGGCGACTGGTCTCGGCGGGCGCCTGAGCCTTGGGGCGCGGGACGGCTCGCGTGCGGGACGGCTCGCGTGCGGCACCGCCTCCGGGAGGGCCGCGCCGCGCGGCCCCGCACCCCGCAACCTCAGGCCCCGTAGCCCTCCCGCAGCTCCACCTTGCGGACCTTGCCGCTGACCGTCATGGGGAACGCGTCGAGGATCCGCAGATGGCGGGGAACCTTGTAGTGGGCCAGCCGGTCCCGGCAGTACGCGCTCACCTCGTCCAGGGTGGGCGGATCCGCCGGGTCGCGCGGGATGACGCAGGCCAGGACCTCCTCGCCGTACCGCTCGTCGGGCACGCCCACCACCTGCACATCGGCGATCTTGGGATGGCGGTGGAGGAACTCCTCGATCTCGCGGGGATACACGTTCTCACCACCCCGGATGATCATGTCCTTGATGCGGCCGACGATCTCCACATAGCCGTCCTCGCGCATCACCGCCAGGTCGCCGGTGTGCATCCAGCGGCCCGCGTCGATCGTCTCGGCGGTGCGTTCCGGCTCGTTCCAGTAGCCGAGCATCACGCTGTAGCCGCGGGTGCACAGTTCGCCCGCCTCGCCGCGCGGGACGGTGACACCCGTCGGGTCGACGACCTTCACCTCGACGTGCGGCATGACCCGGCCCACCGTGCCGGTGCGCCGCTCCAGGTCGTCGTCGGTGCGGGTCTGGGTGGAGACCGGGGATGTCTCGGTCATTCCGTAGCAGATGGACACCTCCGCCATGTGCATCTCGGCGACCACCCGCTTCATCACCTCCGCGGGGCACGGCGAGCCCGCCATGATCCCGGTTCGCAGCGAGGAGAGGTCGTACGCGGCGAAGCCGGGCAGGTTCAGCTCGGCGATGAACATGGTGGGCACCCCGTACAGCGAGGTGCAGCGCTCCCGCTCGACGGCGCGCAGGGTCGCCTCGGGGTCGAAGGACGCGGCCGGCACCACGACGCAGGCGCCGTGCGAGGTGGCGGCCAGGTTGCCCATCACCATGCCGAAGCAGTGGTAGAAGGGCACCGGTACACAGATCCGGTCCGCCTCGCTGTAGGCGAGCAACTCCCCTACGAAGTAACCGTTGTTGAGGACGTTGTGGTGGGAGAGCGTGGCGCCCTTGGGGAAGCCCGTGGTGCCCGAGGTGTACTGGATGTTGATCGCGTCGTCGCAGGACAGCCCGGCCTCGCGCGCCGCGAGCGCGGACCGCGGCACGTCGGCGCCCTCGGCCAAGAGTTCGCTCCAGCCGGGGTCGCCGATGAACACGACCCGGCTCAACCGCGGGCAGTTTCCCCGCACTTGCTCCACCATCGTCCGGTAGTCGCTCGTCTTGTGGGCGAGCGAGGCGAACAGCACCGAGACCTCGGCCTGTCGCAGCACGTACTCCAACTCGTGGACGCGGTAAGCCGGGTTGATGTTGACCATCACCGCGCCGATCCGCGCGGTCGCGTACTGGACGAGGACCCACTCGGGGCAGTTCACGGCCCAGATGCCCACCCGGTCCCCCTTGGCGACCCCGATCGCGAGCAGCGCACACGCCAACCGCTCGACATCGGCGCCGAATTGGGCGTACGTCCAGCGCCGGTCCGACCCGACGTCGACCAGCGCCTCCCGGTCTCCGTACGCCTGGACCGCGCGGTCCAGGTTGGCGCCGATCGTGTCGCCGAGCAGGGCGGTGTCGCTCACCCCGTGGGCGTAGGAGTAGGTCACCATCGCCGTGCGCCTCATTTCCTGGACCGTGCCGCCCAGCATGCCCCGACCGCCCCTGACCTGCCTACCCTCGGGCGCCGGGGAGATCGACTCGGGGTGTCTCAGGCTCCGGTGCGCCGGGCGGGGAAGCCGTGGGTGCGGGCGGCGAGGACCACCACCAGGACCGGTGCGAGCAGCGCGAGGACGCTCCAGGGGAAGGAGTCCGGACCGAACAGGTTCAGGAGCAGCCCGCCGATGAGGCCGCCCCCGGCCATCGCCAGGTTCCACAGCGTCACGAGCAGGGCCTGCGCGGCGTCCGCGTGCTCGCCGGCCGCCTCCCCGGCGGCGGTCTGGAGCAGCGTCGGAACGCCGCCCCAGCCGAGCCCCCACAGGGCGACCGCCCCATAGGCCAGGGCGGTGCTGTCGGAGAGCAGCGCGAGGACGGCGGCCCCCGCGGCGACCAGCAGCACGCTCGCGACGACCAGCGCGCGCGGCCGCCGGCTGATCCCGGCGCCGACCAGCCAGATGCTCACCAGCGAGGCAGCGCCGAACACGAGGAGCACCAGGTCGGTGGAGCCGCCCAGGCCGAGCGCGTCGAGGAGGGTCGCGATGAACGTGTAGAGGATGGTGTGGGCCAGCACGAAGACCAGCGTCACGAACAGGACGGGCAGGACGCCGGGCACGCGCAGCACCGCGAGCGCCGGCGCCCGCTCGCCCCGGTCCCGGCCGGGGTGGTCCGGCACGATCGCGCCGATCCAGCCGAGCAGGACCACGGTGAGCCCGGTCATCGCAAGGAACGCCGCCTGCCAGGTGACGGCGTTGCCGAGGAAGGTGCCGGCCGGGACGCCGAGCGACAGGGCGACGGGAATGCCGGCCATGGCGATCGCGATGGCCCTGCCCTGGAGGTGCGCCGGGGCGAGCCTGCGCGCGTATCCGGCGAGGAGCGCCCAGGCCAGGCCCGCGGCCACCCCGGCGAGGAACCGGGCCGCCATCGTGAGGGCGTAGTTCCCCGAGAGCGCGGTCACCGTGTTGGCCACGCCGAACCCGGCCATCGCCATCAGGAGCAGGCGCTTGCGCCGCCAGGCCGCCGTCGCGGCGGTGAGCGGGATCGCGGTGAGGGCCGTGCCGACGGCGTAGATCGTGACGGTCTGCCCGGCCGCGGACTCGCCGACGTTCAGCGCCGAACCCATCGCCGGCAGCAGCCCCGCGGGCAGCGTCTCGGTCAGGCTGGTGATGAACACCGCCGTGGCCAGCGCGAGCAACGCGAGCCACGGCAGCCGCTTACGGTCCTGGCGCTCGGGGACGGAGGTGGCGGGGTGGGGGCCGGCCGGGGTCTGCTTCTCACTGATCGACATGACCGCATGCTCGAACCCTCACATCGGTGTGAAGGTCAAAGGGGGCGGGTGTGACGTCCCTCACCCACCCCCGGTGGCGGCCCCAACTCCCGCCCATCAAGGGCGAACTGGCGGGGAGGGGGCTTCAATTGACCTCGCGTCCGAGACCTGACCAGTACGGCTCGCGGAGCTTGAACTTCTGGATCTTTCCGGTGGCCGTACGCGGGATGGCCTCGCGGAACTCGACCGAGGTCGGCGCCTTGTAGCGGGCCAGGTGCTCCTTGCAGTACGCGATGATGTCGGCCTCCGTCACGCTCTCGCCCTCCACCAGGACGACGAGCGCCTTGATCGTCTCGCCCCACTTCTCGTGCGGCACCCCGATGACGGCGACCTCGGCGACCGCCGGGTGACTGAAGATGGTGTCCTCGACCTCGATCGAGGAGACGTTCTCACCGCCGGTGATGATGACGTCCTTCTTGCGGTCCGAGATCGTCAGGGTGCCGTCGCTCTCGTCGATCGTGCCGCCGTCGCCGGTGTGGAACCAGCCGTCCTCCAGGGCCGCCGCGGTCTCCTCGGGCTTCTCCCAGTAGCCGTCGAGCACCACGTTCGAGCGGGCCAGCACCTCTCCGGAGTCCGACACCTTCAGCCGGACGCCGAGCGCGGGGACGCCCGCCCGCGACAGCCTGCGCGCCCGCTCCGGCGCGGGCAGTGCGGCGTCCGCGGCGCGGGTCCGGTTCATGGTGAGCAGCGGGGACGTCTCGGTCAGACCGTAGATCTGGGTGAACTCCCAGCCCAGTTCCTCGTCCATGCGCTGGATCATCCGGCTCGGCGGCGGCGCCCCCGCGCAGACCACCCGCACCCGGTCGCGGCCCGGGATCTCGCCCCGCCACGACGCCGCCGCGTCCAGGACCATGTTCCACACCGCGGGCGCCCCGCACATCAGCGTCACCCCGTGCTCGGCCACCCGGCGCAGGATCTCGGCGCCGTCCACCTTGCGCAGCACGACCTGCTTGACCCCAAGACCGGCCATCACATACGGCATGCCCCAGCCGTTGCAGTGGAACATCGGCAGGGTGTGCATATAGACATCACCCTCCCAGACCCGGGTGTGCAGCCCGAACGTCAGCCCGTTGACCCAGATGTTGCGGTGGGTGAGCTGAACTCCCTTGGGGCGGGCGGTGGTTCCGGAGGTGTAGTTGATGGTGGCCGTCGCGTCCTCGTCCGGGTTCGACCAGGCCCGCGGCTCGACCCCGAACCGCATCAGGGCCGTCTCGGTCTGCTCACCCAGCACGAACCGGTGGCGCGCCCCGACGCCGGACAGCACCTCGTCCAGCTCCGGGTCGACCAGCAGGACCGAGGCCCCGCTCTGCCGCACCACGTACTCGATCTCCTCCGGCTTGAGGCGGAAGTTGACCGGCACGCAGATCCGGCCGCTCATCGGCACCGCGAACAGGAGCTCCAGCAGGCGCGCCGAGTTGTGGCTCACCACCGCCACCCGCTCACCCTCGCCGACACCCAGCGCGTCGAATCCCGCCTGCCAGGCGCGCACCCGCTCGGCCAGCCGTCCATAGGTCACATCGGGCACCGGGGGGCCCGGCTGGTCCGGCTCGTCGACGACGCCGGTGCCGGACGAGAAGCCCAGCTCCGCCCGGTCGAGGAAGTCCGAGATCGTCATCGGAATCCGCATCGCTCTCACTCCTGATCGCAAGATCCGCACCAACTGTCAGGTGGCGAGTCTGGTACTTTCCGACGCTCCCAGCGGCCGAAACGCCGAATCGACCTGCGGGGACCGGTCGTCGAAGGCCGCGTCCCTAAGTGTTGGCAGGTTCAGGGCCACCGCGGACCGGCGGCCGTCGGGGCGAGCCGGTCGAGGGCCGCCGCGGATCGCGTGCCGTCGGGAAGGTGGGCCAGGAAGTGGTGGCCGGGTTCGTCGAACGGCCGCCAACATCCCTGACGACGCTCACCCTGGCCGCGCTTCTGCTGGGAGGCGGTTGGGCGTTCCTGCACTCGACGGTTCAGGCATGGGCGACCCTGCTCGTCCCGACCGCCCGCGCCACCGGGGTCGCCTTCTTCGGCGTGGCCCTGTACCTGGGCAGCTCACTGGGCACCGGCCTTGCCGCGGGCCCGGTCCAACACGCCTCGTTCCAGGCCCTGTTCGGGGCGGCCGCCCTCGTCTCCCTGCCGCTGACCGCCCTCGCGGCGTACGGCCGACGGCGGTACGGGGACGGGGGTGGGGCCGGGGACGGAGCGGCGCCGCGCCGGGAGCAGCCCCGGCGGGCGACCCCCGTACGGACGGCCATCCGACGCGGCGGGAGTGAGGGTGCCGCCCGCGTACGGCTACTTGTCGGCCATGAGGGTGCCGGCCGCGCCCCAGCTGTCCTTGGGGACCTCGTGGATCCAGACCTGAACGGTCTCGGCCGGGATCTTGTACGCGTCGACGAAAGCGTCCGTGACCCGCTTGACCAGCTCGCGCTTGAGCTCGACGTCGCGGGGACCCTGCTGGATGGTGACGATGGGCATGGCTAACTCCTGTGCCTGCGGCGGCTTCCCGGCCTTTCCGGGTCGCTCACCGGCGTGACCTCAGTCCATCGGATCCGTCCCGCCCGACCAAGGTCCAGAACGCGACCGCAGCGATCAGCGATCGTGATCGCTGCTGGTCAGGGCCCGGGAGTGTGGTGGGAGGACACAGGATTGCTGGTGGCGCGGGGGCTAGTGGGGCCGCCGTGGGTGACGGGCGACGCATCCCCCGCCGTGGACGACGCGCACACCGTGGACGCATCCCCCACCATGGACGTCGCGCACACCATGGACGCGTCCCTCGCCATGGAGGCCTCGCACGCCTTGAGGAGTGGCTCAAGGGTGGCCGGCATGGAGGCGGCGCGCACGGCGAGCGCGGTGGGCAGCGCGAGGCCCGGCGCGCGCACCGGACGGAATGCGACCCGGGGACTGTGCAGCAGACGCGCGTGGGCCGCGTACACGACGGTCCACAGCGAGCCGAGCCCGATGGCGGCCAGGGTGTTCTGGAGCGAACCTCCGACCGGCCCCGGTATCGGCTCGAAGCCCGCCGTATGGCAGGCGCCCACGACCAGGTCCACGAGCGCCGGGTTGTTGCGGCGGGCGGTGAGCGCCAGGGGAAGCGCGGCCAGTTCCGACAGGGCGATCGCGTCCTGGCCGGCGAGCGGATGGGTCGCCGGGACGGCGACGAGCAGCGGGTCCTCCCACAGGGGCAGGAAGCGCAGGCCCGGCGCCGGCTCCGGCGAGCGGACGAAGGCCGCGTCGAGCCGCCCGTCGACGACCTGGGCCAAGCGGTCGCGGGTGGGCGCCGAGACCAGTTCGGCGGCGACGCCGGGCGCGATCTCGGCGAAGGCGCCGAGCACCCGGTCGAGGTGTTCGCCGAGCCCGGCACTGGTGCCGAGCCGCAGAGTGGTGCGCCCACGGACGGCGGCCCGGGCCCGCTCGGCCGCGGCGAGCACCTCGCGCGCCTCGGGCAACAGCCGCTCCCCCGCCGCGGTGAGCCGCACGTGCCGGGGCGACCGGTCGAAGAGTTCGGCCCCCAACTCCCTTTCCAGGCGCCGAACTTGCTGACTTACGGCCGACTGGACGATGTGCAGCCGCTCGGCGGCCCGCCCGAAGTGCAGTTCCTCGGCGACGGTGACGAAGTAGCTGAGCTGCCGCAGTTCCATACGGCGACTGTATCCAGGAGGGGACGGGAGGCCCGGGGGCCGGGGACGCCAGAGTGAGGGCGCAACGCGGGCGAGCCGGCCAACGCGATCTCGGGCTGCGGGCTGCGGGCTGCTGTCTCCTGTCTCCTATCTGCTGCCTGCTGCCTGCTGCCTGAGGTACCGGGGCGCGCGTGGTCGCCCTACGAAGGGTCACGCCATATGGGGTCGGCCAATGTGTGGGGGCTCCATGTGCTCCCCGTCTATGGGCGCCCCCTACGCGTATAGCCCATCTGTATGGGGTCGGTCTCCATGGGCCCGGTCTCCATGGGCTACGCCGACATAGGGGCCGGTCCGGGCTCAGTTCATGTTCTGGGCGCACACCACCCAGGTGAGGTTGAATGACGGACATGGTGTCGACCGATCGCTTCCTCGCCTTCGCCGCGATGTCCCTTCTGGTGATCGTGATCCCGGGCCCGAGCGTGCTGTTCGTGATCGGCCGGGCCCTCGCGCACGGTCGCCGTACCGCCCTGGCCACCGTGCTCGGCAACGTTCTCGGCTCGTATGTGCTGGTGTGCGCGGTGGCGCTCGGCATCGGCGCCCTGGTGGAGCGTTCGGCGTCGGTGTTCATGGCGGTGAAGCTGGCGGGCGCCGCGTATCTCGTGCTGCTCGGGGTGCAGGCGTACCGGCACCGGGGTGACATGCGGCTCGGGATGGCGGCCATCGGCGACGCGGCGGCCATCGTCCGGCCGGCCCACGGCGATCTGCGAACCATCGCCGACGGAGTTCTGGTGGGTGTGACCAACCCCAAGGGCATCGTGTTCTTCGCGGCCGTGCTGCCGCAGTTCGTGGACCACACGGCCGGCCATCTGCCCTCGCAGATGCTGCTGCTCGGACTGATCCCCATCACCATCGGGCTGATCACCGACACCCTGTGGGGCCTGGGCGCGGCGGCCGCACGCGGCTGGTTCGCCCGCTCCGAGAAACGCCTCTCGCTGATCGGCGGCGCGGGGGGCTTCGCGATGATCGGGCTGGGCGTGACGGTCGCGGCGACGGGTCGGGCCGACTGACGCGTCCGGCCCGTCCACCCGTCCGTCCACCCTCTTCCGGCGGCCCCCTTCAACTCCCCGAAATCCTCGGCGCCCCCGACTCCCTCGACTCCCTCGCAGCCCCTGGCTCCTTCGCACCCCTCGGCTCCCTCACCGCGGTGACCACACGACTGGTAGGTCGACTGCACCGCCACCCGGTGGAATGAAATCGCCGCGACGGCCCACCGCCACGCGGCGCCCCGCCCGTCCACGCCGACCTGCGACAGGAGCGCGCCAAAATCGGCGGCACCGGGGTCAATGGCGCGTCAGGGCGGGAGACTGAAAGGTGGCGGGGACATAACTTCAGGCGTACGGGCGCATGACGCGTACGGCATCCACACTTCCGCAGCGGAGGACACCATGGACAGCCTCACGATCGAGGACGCCGACCCCGACGAACGCCGCCCGGCAGGGCCGCTGTACGTGCCGGTACGGCTCGGCTCCGCCGGAGGACACCAACTGCGCTTCCTGCGCGACGAGTTCGGCGCCCGCACCGCCGTCGGATTCACCAGTGCCGAGGCCCTGGCGGCCGTACTGGGCCGCGACCAGAGGTGGATCCGGCTGGCCGAACCCGCCCTGAGAGCGCTCTCGGCGCCGCTCGGCGTGGCCCGCGTGACCATCGACCCCGTGCTCGCCCCGCCCGCCCCCCGCCGACGACACGGCCAGCCCCAGCCTCAGACCCCGCCCCTGTGCGCCCGCCGGGACCACGCGCTGAGCAGCTAGCGCCGAGCTGCCACTCCCCTCGCCTCAGCCCTGGTTGCCGACGATCTCCCCGAACCGTACGTCGTACGAGGCGGCCCGGGTCATATCGGCGAGCAACCGCCCCGCCTCCTCGGCGACTTCACCCCGCCGGGCCGCGCCGAGCGCCTCGAAGAGCTGCACGGTGAGCAGGGCAGAGCCGTCCTTGCGCTCCTCGACCCGCCAGATCCCGGCGAGGAAACCGTCGACGAGGAGGGTGCGGTGGGCCTGGTTGCCGGACCAGGCGCGCCCCTTGTGCTCGGGAGGAACGACGCGGGCCCGGTCGGCATGCGAGAGCAGCAGATTGTCGAACTCGGGCAGGAAGCGCGGCGGCGCCGGGGTGTCCTCGTCCGGGCGGGAGGCGTCCGGCAGATCGAAGAGTTCGACCCCGTTCTCGTCCCGGAAGACCGCGAGTTCGGGCCGCAGCCGCGCGAAGACGGGGCCGAGCCGAGTGAGCCCGGACCAGGTCTGCATGTCCTTGACCGAGGCGGGCCCGAAGGCGCCGAGGTAGCGCAGCACGGTCGCGTCGGGCGCGGGAACGGGGCCGGCCGAGCGTCCGAGCCAGTGCTCGACGGTGGTGAGCGCGACCTGCCCGCCGCGTCCCCACAGCCCGCGCGGGGTGACCTGGACGAGCGGGAGCACACAGCGAGCGGCGACGGAGAGCGCGAAGGGGTCCGCGTCCGGCCACTCCTTGAGGAGCGCCTCCCGCAACTCCTTCATGGAGTACGGCCGCTCCTCCACCAGCGCGCGTACGATCGCGCCGAGCCGCTCCGTGTCGACCCCGACCAGCCCCTTGCGGAAGGCGTTCAACTCCCGGTCCCGCGCGGCCTGTACCAACGGTCGCAGGGTGAGCGCGTCGTCCGCCGTGTGGGTGTGGATGGTGGAGCGGAGGGTGACCATCCGCACCACCTCGCGCGCCTCCATCAACTCTGAGAGCGCTTCCGGCCGGAACCCGGCCAGCCGCGACCAGAGTGCGAAGTACGGCGGTTTCACGTTCTGCGCCTGGAGCCCGAGGAGGTGGGCGACGGCATCCTTGGGCGAGAGCGCGTCACTGCGCTTCAGCAGGAGCTGACGGTCGAGGGTGGCGCGATTGAGAGCGCGACGCGAGAGCGGGGGCGCGGCGCTGGTACCGGTGCCGGTGCGATGGGCCATGGGGGAACGGTACGCATCGATGCGGTCAGATCCTGTCCGCATCGGGGGCCGATCTCCGGCGGACTCGGCAGCCCGAGGGGAGCCCGGCCCCCCTGTCCACCCCTCCCCGCGCCGACTCCTCGCTCCTCCGCTCCTCCGAAGCCCCGGACCCTCCGAGACCCCGAATCCTCCGTGCGAGGCGATTTGAGCCATATATCCTGCTACGAGGGCATAGCAATCATGTGGGGCGCCGGTGACAACGGGGCCGCCGACCGTACGGACCGAGGCGGGCCGGCCACCGAGCCGGACGCGGAACGGAGGTGAGAGCGTGCCCGAACGACGGGACCGGAAAGACGGAATCGGCGACAGGTCGACGACGGGGAGCGACATGTCGACAAGGCATGGAACCGAAGGCACGGCACCCGGAGACGGAGGGGGTGGCAGGGGTGGCAGGGGTGGCAGCGTTGTGCAGTCGGCCCTGTACCGCGGCGGGCGCCGCACCGCCTCCCCCGGCTCCCTCGCGGAGACGTTCCGCCGTCTGCGCGAGGCTCCCGACGGCATGGCGTGGATCGGCCTGCAACGCCCGTCGGAGGCCGAACTCCTCTCCCTGGCAGCCGAGTTCGACCTGCACGAGCTGGCCGTGGAGGACGCGCTGGAAGCCCATCAGCGCCCGAAGCTGGAGCGCTATGGCGACACCCTTTTCGTCGTCCTGCGCGCGGCCCGCTACCTGGACGCCCCGGAGGAGGTGGACTTCGGCGAACTGCACGTCTTCGTGGGCCGGGACTTCGTGATCACCGTCCGCCACGCCGCGGCCCCCGACCTGTCGGCGGTCCGCCGTCGCATGGAGGAGGACCCGGACCTCCTCGCCCTGGGCCCCGAAGCGGTCCTGTACGCCATCCTGGACGCGGTGGTGGACGGGTACGCCCCGGTCGTGGCGGGCGTGCAGAACGACATCGACGAGATCGAGACGGAGGTCTTCCGGGGCGACCCCGAGGTCTCGCGCCGCATCTACGAACTCTCCCGGGAAATGGTCGAGTTCCAGCGCGCCACCCGCCCCCTGGTCGGCATGCTGCACGCCCTCATGGCGGGCTTCGCAAAGTACGGCACGGACGAGGAACTCCAGCGCTACCTCCGCGACGTCGCGGACCACGTGACCCACACCAGCGAACGAGTGGACGGCTTCCGCCAGGCCCTGACCGAAATCCTCACGGTCAACGCGACCCTGGTGACCCAACAACAGAACGCGGAAATGCGGGCGTTGGCGGAGGCGGGGTTCGAACAGAACGAGGAAATCAAGAAGATCTCCTCGTGGGCTGCCATCCTGTTTGCACCCACACTGGTGGGAACCATCTACGGCATGAACTTCGAGAACATGCCGGAGCTGAAGTGGGCAGCCGGGTATCCGTTCGCGATCCTGCTGATGGCGGGGGTGTGTGTAAGCCTGTACTTCATCTTCAAGCGGCGGGATTGGCTGTAGCGCCGATCAAGGAGTTCTTGATCATATTTACATGCGCGAACACCGTCGAGTGGCTGGTCCAGCCCACTGGGGAGAATCTGGGGAGAATGCGCAGCATCGGGGAGCGGGTGACTGCCTCGCAGCCTGTCGTTCGGCGTCCCTTGCGCACCCACCCCACCCGCCTCTGGCGTCGCAGACCGTAACTGACAGCATGGACAGCACTCACCCAGCCGAACGGGGAGCGCGTAGCTCCGCCCGCGCGAGCGGCGGCAGCCTGGGCGATCTGCGCCAGGGCGTGCTCGATGTCGTCGGTGTCCTGCCAGCGCTCGGCCTTGCGGAGCAGGTCGAGGTGGTCGAGGGCTCGGCCGGGCAGGGCCTGGAGTCCCCTTTCGTCGAGGACCGGGAGGGCGGGGGCGGTGCGGGTGTGGTGGAGGACGACAGCGGCTGCCGCGCCGTCGAGGTCGTCGGCGTCGCGGATGGGAGTGCCGAGGTCTTCGAGCAGCATGCCCAGCCAGCCGTCGACGATGGCGGAGGCATGGAGCTTGGGCACCGGCACCCCGTAGGTGGCGGCGAGGCGGAGGGGCTGGTCCTCGCTGTCGAAGGGTTTCTTGGCGTACTTGAGGATGCCCGTGCTGCCGTCGGGGAAGGTCAGTCGCTCGACCCCGGACATGGACCACACCCGCACCTCCTCGCGCGCGACAGGGGCGGGGCGGCCGGCGAGGGTGCACAGGGAAGCGAGGAGTTCGGCGCTGAGGTTCGCGTCCATCAAGGGCTCCGATCCTGGTGGAGGCATCCGGGGCGGGCGAGGGAGCCGGCCCCGGATGCCCGGGGGGGGGTACGCGGCGTCGATCACGTGCTGGGCGTAGACCTGCTCGATCCATCCAGCCTTGAACTGGGCTAGGTCGTCACGGACGTTGGCCATCGACGCACCGTAGGGCGCGACCACGCCGCCGGACTGGTCCGGCACGGACTGGCAGCCGTGCACGAGGCGTCCGCCGAACGCGGCGTGGGCCTTGATCGATTCGAGTCGGCGGTGCTCGTTGAACCAGCCGCCGTGGTAAACCTCGTCGAGCATGCCGCCCGTCTTGTCGTCCAGGTCGAAGACGACGGAGGTGGCGGCCGGGAAGAACCAGCACGGGCCGACGTTGGAAATGTGCCCGTCCAGCTCGACCTTGTTCAGCGCCATGAGCGTGGCGGCCTCGCGCAGCATCCGCAGATGCTCGGCGGTGATCTGGGGCAGGCCGAGCCCGGTGAGATGCTCGTCGCGGAAGAGGTAGGCGTACACCTCGTACGCGGTGGCCAGTGCCCGGGCCGCGTCCGAAGTGGACTGGCTGTGCTGCTTGATGAAGTCGAGCGCGAGCTGCTCGACCGCGCTCTGGGTGGTCTCGTCCACGTCCAGGAGCTGGGACTTGACCAGCTCCCAGGCGGCGATGAGCCAGGTGTTCGACTCGAAGCGGAAGAAGTACTCAGCCGGGTCGATGGTGATGCGCCGGCCCTCGACCTGGATGCCGGGCAGGCGGCTCCAGCGCTCGTCGAAGGCTTCGGGCAGCTCGACCGTGATGGCCGTGGTGTCGATGGTGGTCACCGTGTCTCCGTCTCTGATGGGCCAGGGTTCGGGCACAGGAATGCCCGAACCCCAAGCGGGTGTACGGAACTTCGGGGAGCCGCCCGGACCAAGAGGGGAGCCTGGATCACGGAGTCGGGCCGTGCCGGGCGGCTGATGATTAGTGAACCCGCCATCACGCACAGTGGGTACGGTGAGAGCGAGGCCAAGCGGTATACGCGGTTTACAGCTCCGGAGCGGAGGCGGTCGTGGCAACGCAGAGAGCACCCAACTCCCGCCTGCACGAGACCATCGACGCGATCGGCTGCACGTACGAGGCGCTCGCGAAGGACGTCCGGCGCGTCGCCGCAGAGAACGGCGAGATCATTCAGACCAACAAGTCGGCGATTTCCCACTGGGTGAACGGCACTCGCCAGCCCGCCGGGCAGACCGGCCAGGACCTCGCCGAGGCGCTGTCCCGCCGGACCGGGCGCACCATCACTCAGAGCGAGGTCGGTCTCCGGGCACCAGAGGCCGATGTGCCGGACGAGCCGGACGCCGTCGTCGCCATCACCAACCTCGGCCGTGCCGACGTCGAACGTCATCGCTCCTTGGCGGTGGCCGCCTTCACCACCGCCGGCGTCGCCATGCCATTGGCCCACGATCATGAGGCCGCCTCGCGGCTCCTGCGCGCCCGCACCGGCAACACCCTGGTCGGAACGGAGGAAGTCGATGTCGTACGGCAGATCACGACGGCCTTCAGCGCGGCGGACGAGCGTCTGGGCGGAGGCCACGGGCTGACTACCGTCACCGCTTATCTCACCGACACGGCCGCCCCCATGCTCCGGGGCCGCTTCGCCGCGGAAGCCTTACGCAGGGCGGCCTTCGGCGCCGTCGCAGAACTCGCCTACCTCGCGGGCTGGAAGCACCACGACCTCGGTCAGGAAGGCGCGGCCCAGCGCTACTACCAGGTCGGCTACCAGCTCGCCTACGAAGCCGACCCCTATGGCCACGCCGCCTGGATGATGCGCACACTCGCCCACCAGGCCCTCAGCCTCAAACAGCCCCACCACTGCATCGACCTCGCCGAAGCCGCCCTCACCCAAGGCGTCGGCCACATCGACGGCCAGACCGAAGCCTTGCTCCACATCACCCACGCCCGCGCCTACGCCGCCACCAGCGAGAAGCCGTCTGCGGCCCGTGCCCTGCTCGCCGCCGAAGACGCCCTGCTGCGCGACGACGGTCCACAGCCCAGCTACTCCCGCGTCAGCGGTCGCAGGCACCGTGGCCAGCCACACCGCTCGCACTCTGACTGATCTCGCCGACCACGTCGGCACCGAGCAACAGCACCGCGACGCCCTGATTCGCTGGGACCCCGTGAAGTACAAGCGAGTCCATGCCCTGACATACGCCGACCTCGGGGACAGCCTCGCTGCCCAGGCCCGCGCGGACGAGGCGGTGGCCGCTTGGACCCAGGCCCTGGCTTTGATGGAGGGCATGACCTCCGACCGCACCCGCAAGGCGATCACGTCACTGCGCTCGACGCTTGCGGTCTACCAGCGCCGGGGAGTTCTTGGCTCCGCCGAACTCGCCCGCCGCGCACGCGAGGCACTCGCCTAACATGCCCAACACCCCGGCCGACGAAAGGACCATCGTGGCGCAACCGACTACCGACGACCAACCGAAAGCCCTCAAGCCCGCCTTCGAATCCATGACCTTGCTGGTCGCTGCCGTCATCGTCCACGACAAGGCCACCGATAGGGTCGTCCTCCTCCAGCGCAGCCAGGACGCCAAGTTCGCAAAGGGCATGTGGGACCTGCCGGTCGGCAAGAGCGAGCCCGGTGAGCCCATCACCGAGACTGCGGTCCGCGAGCTGTACGAGGAGACGGGCCTGACCGTGAAGCCGGAGTGCCTGAAGGTGGCCCACATCATCCACGGCGCGTGGGGCGTCGAAGCGCCCAACGGTTTCCTCACGGTCGTCTTCGCCGCCCACGAATGGACCGGCGAGCCCGAGAACCGCGAACCCCGCAAGCACGCCCGAGTCAGTTGGGTCGATTTCGACGCCATCCCCGAAGACTTCGTCAACACCACCGGCAGCGCTCTTCACCGCTACCTGACCGATGGGCCACATGTGTCCCTCGACGGGTGGCGCTGAGTAGGGGAAGTCCATCCCGGCCCCGACATCTCGGTCCAACGCCCGCTGGTCGCGTAGGGGGTACCTCGGTCGGCCGGTTTCAGGGCCCTGAAGCACGGCATTATTGCCGGAGGCGGATACGAAGCCAGCGACGTGAGGAGAAGAGGGCGATGACCGATGGAGTCACCCTGTACGGCCCTATCGGGAAGCTCGCCCGTGAGCTGAGCCCGTCGGACGTACTGGGAGCGGAAGAGGTCTACGCCGCGGCCATCGCACTGTGGTCGACAGCCATCGCGCCCCGCCTGGAGATCCAGTCGTATCTGCCGGGGCTACGACCGCCGCTCGTCTGGACGGCGTTTGTCGGCGACAGCACGACCCCCGGGGCCCCGCTTGAGCGAACCGTGGTGGAAGCTCTGCGGATCAACGACAGATTCGCCTTCATCGAAGGGGGATACGGCGTCGATCGTGTGACGCAGCTCTTCCAGGCCGTGGATGCTGCACGCCGGACCGCCACCGCGGGTTCAGTGCTGCCGAGCACGTGGCTGAACGGATCACCGTTCCACTGGACGAGAGGCGGTAAGTGCCGACTTCAGGACGATCTCGACTACGCGCTCCGCGTGGCGTGGGACGGCAGCAACTTCCTGGGCGGGAGGCCGCTGAAGCAAAAGCGGCGCCCTGGCCAGGAGGAACTCGATCGCATACCGCCCATGGTGGGTGTCCTGTGGGGTGTCTCGAAGACCGCCTGGAATCAGCGGCCGCAGACGCCCGGCTGCGACGCCTTCTACTCGCGCTTCCTTCCCTTCAAGGTCCGAAGGACTGATCCGTTTCCGTTGGGCGTGCCGGAAGATCCGCCCGTAGCGCTGACCGATGCATACGCCTGGGTCGTCGACAGCCCGCGCCTGGTGGAGTTGAGCGGCGGCGCGGCAGAGAAGTGGGGTGCGGTCAGGTCCTTGCAGTGGGAACTGGAAGGGGTGCCCGCCCCCCAGCAGGACGCCTTCTCGCTTCGTGTGGGTGAACACACGCTTCGTATCGCGGCAGCACTCGCCGCCGCGGAAGAATCTGCGGTCATCCACCACGACATGATCGAGGCGGCTTGGACCCTGACCCGACGCTCCATCCTGGACAGCTGGGAACTCGACGCGGCGGACACCAGCCGACTCATGGAGCCGTTTGCCAAGGTGGACGCAGCGCTGCAGGCCGCCGAAGACGCAGACAGGGCACCCATCCGAACAGTGTGGTCCGAGCCGTCCGGGCGGTCCGACCAGGAGGCGGACACCGAACCGGCCGGAGAGCCGGAGGCCGATGTCCCGGACATGCCGGTCCAACGCAGAACCGCCGTCGTACAGAGCCAGGACCGGGACACTCGTGTCACCCGCCGCGTCAAGAAGTGGTACGACAACATCTGCCAGATGTGCAGCACCCGAATCGAACTGCCTGCGCCGCCGTACTTGTACAGCGAGGCCGCCCACATCCAGGCCCTCGGCGCTCCGCACGACGGACCCGACCGGATCGAGAACGTTCTCTGCCTGTGCCCGAACTGCCACATCCAGTTCGACAGAGGTGCTCGGTACCTCACAGACGACCTTCACGTCGTCGACGCCCTCACTGGACACAGTCTCGGCCCTCTGAAGATTCACCCGGATCACCTCATCAAACTCACGTACGTGCAGCAGCACAGGGCCCGCTGGAAGGAGCCGCCTACGTGAGCGATGCGTGAGCGGACGGCCCCCTCCAGGACTCTTAATCCATTGGTTGCAGAGACATAACCCTTTTAACGATCACGTCCGAGAACAGCGCGAGCGCGAAAATCTCCACCCACACCAGCGGCCCCGACCTGCGAATTCGGGATAAAAATCGATCACTGCGCGAACGCAGACCGGTGGCGATACTCACCTCGGACGTCGACGACATGACCAAACTGTGTGGCGGCAGGGCGCGGCTGGTTGCCGTGTAGTCCTGCTCATGGCAGCAGTCGGGGACCGGACAGCCGGTAGCATCGGGGTAGTCGGTGCACGGGGGGGCGCGGTGATCGAACTGTCCGAGATGATCAGCGAGTTGAGGGGACAGCTCGCGTCGGCCATGGCCGACGGGGACGGACAGCCGGTGCGGTTCGAGCTGGGTCCCGTGGAGGTCGAGGCGACCGTCGCGGTCACGCGTGAGGCGGGCGCGGAGGCCAAGGTGAAGCTGTGGGTCGTCGATGCGGGAGCGAACGGCAAGTACAGCCAGGCGCAGACACAACGGATCAAGGTCACCCTGACTCCGAAGTCCGTACCGGCCGACGGCAGCCCGGCCCAGTCTGTTCTGATCGCGGGCGGCGAGGTTGAGGGCGAGCGCTGAACAAGGGCTTAGGCCGGAGCGAGTCGCTGAGATCATCGTCAGTCTGCCGTACGGCGGAGGGCGGCGCGGGACCGGGTATCTCGTCTCACCGGGGCTGATTCTGACCGCCGCGCACGTGGTCGATGGCGGCGCGGAGATCAGGGCGCGGTTCCAGGCCGACCAGCCGGAGGAATGGAGCACCGAGGCGGCGGTGTCCTGGCGACATCAGGGCATCGACATCGCGGTCCTCGCCGTGGAAGCCGGAGAACCTGTCGCTACCGGCGCAGCTGTCCCGCCCGTCCCCTTCGGCCGGGTCGATCAGCTGGACGCGGTGCTGACCTGCACCACCCTCGGTTTCCCCCGCTTCAAGCTCCGCACCGACGGCGCCGGTTCGCGCTTCCGGGACGTCGAGCACGTACGGGCCACCTGCGCGGCCCTCTCTAACCGGCGCGAGGGAACGCTCGACCTCACGATCGCGTCGCCGCCCCCTGACGACCCTGATCCCGAGCGCAGCCCGTGGGAGGGCATGTCCGGGGCACCTGTCTTCAGTAACGGCCGGCTCGTCGGCGTCGTCGCCCGCCATCACCGCGGCGACGGCCCTGGGCGCCTCGCCGCAAGCCGGGTGGACCACTGGGCCGATGGCTTGGATGCAGCGGAACAGGCTGTGCTGGAAGAACTACTCGGCCGTGAACTGCGCTACTCGGCGCTGCCCGCCGCCGCGCCAGTCGACGCCGCCGACCTGGTACAAGAGATCTACCGAGCCCAGCTTGCTGATATCGCACCCCAGCAGTTGGAGGACAGAAGGACCGAGCTGGACGCCCTGGTCTCCTTCTGCGCCGGCCCCCACCGCTATCTGTGGCTCCAGGCTCCGCCGTGGGCCGGCAAGACCGCGCTCGCGGCTTGGTTCGCCCGGCACCCGCCCGCGGGTGTCGTACCGGTCTGGTTCTTCATCACCGCCCGCTACGCGAGCCAGTCGGACAGCAAGGCGTACACGGAAGCGGTCATCGACCAACTCGCCACGATCGCGGGCCGGGAACCGCTCCGCAACGCCTCCGCCATGGCCCGTGACGGAGAGCGCCGGTTGCTCCTGCGTGAGGCTGCCGAGCGTGTCGCCGAGCGGGGAGGCACGTTGGTGCTCGTCGTGGACGGCCTCGACGAGGACCAGTCCCTGAAGACCAGCGGCACAAGCATCGCCTCGCTGTTGCCGGAGCGGCCGCCACCGAACGTCCGCATCCTGGTGACCAGTCGGACCAGCCCCGGCATTCCGGGTGACGTCGGCGGCGCACATCCGCTGCGCCACTGCAGGGTGGAGAAGCTGTCCGCTGCGCCCGCCGCCCAGCACACCGAGTACGAGGCGAAGTACGACCTTCAACAGGCTCTCTCCGGCGATCGTCTGCAACGCGACTTGGTCGGCCTACTCACCGCCGCACGCGGCGCCCTGACCATCGACGACCTGCGTGAACTCACCAAGGAACCGGCTTACGAGCTGCGTCGGCGGCTGGGCAGCGCGTTCGGGCGCATTCTGCGGCTGCGGGGTGGCGTGGGCGGAGGCGGAGGCAGCAGTGCGGACATCGACGGCTATGGCTATGGCGGACACGGCGATGAGGTGACGTTGTACGCGTCCAGCCGCGGGTATCTCTTCGCCCACGAAACCCTCCTGACCGCGGCACAGGACGAACTCGGTCCCGACGCGGACATGTACCGGGAGCGTCTGGACATCTGGGCCGAGAGCTACCAGCACCGAGGCTGGCCGGAGAACACCCCGATGTACCTTCTGCAGCCCTACGGGCGCCTCCTCATCCACCTCCAGGACATCCGTCGTGCAACCGCGCTCGCCACGGACATGCGGCGGAGTGACCGTCTGCACGCGGTGACCGGTAGTGATGCGGCCTGCCTGGCCGAGATCGTGGCGGCCCGGGACAACGTCCGCAGAGGCGAACCCGGCGACCTCGGGACGCTGGCAGCGCTCGCGGTCGCAGAGGATCTGGTGGCCCGTCGCAACGCGTCACTGCATCCGACTGTTCCCGAGGTGTACGCGCGTCTCGGCCGTACACGGCAGGCGATCGGTCTCGCGCGGAGCGTTCTCCGGCCGATGGACCGGGCCTGGGCGCTCAGCCTTGTGGCAAACGTACTCGCAGAAGCCTCAGATCCTCGGGCTGTCGGGCTGGCGGAGGAGGCCGTGGGGCTGGCCCAAGCGGAGGAACCGTGGGGTGCTGGCCCCTACCTCTTGAAGGCGCTGGGCCAGATGGCCACGGTACTGGCCCTGGTGGGGAAGGAAACGGAGAGCCTGCACAGACTCCACGCACTGCCGGCGCCGGACTCCGACTGGGCGGTGACGACGACCATCAGGGCATACGTCGAGACGGCCGTAGTGCTTCGGGACAGCTCATCCGCTTCCGGTCTGCTGCGAATGGCCGAGGTCCATGCGGGAAGTATCACGGCACTGCCGGACCGTGCCCGCGCTCTGGCGGCCGTCGCCGACGGATGGCAGCGAGCCGGCGAGCCGGCCCATGCCGCGAGGCTCTACGACCGCGTGGTGAAACTCGCCCGGAGTCGCACCGGTGATCAAGTCGACGTATCCGGGGCCGTCGCGGACGTACTACGGCACGTGCGGCCGTGCGAGGCGGCGAACGCCGCCCGACCCGCCCTGATTCATGCGGACGAACTGCTGTGCGCACCACAGAAGTTGACCGACTGGAGGGAGGAATACGGCGCGGCACACGCGCTCGTCGCGACGGGGCGGGTGGACGATGCCCGGATGCTGGCCGTCGCGCTGGAGGAGATCGCGCACCCGGCCGAACCGGAGCGGTGGGTGGACGTATGGCCGCTGATCGCGGAGGGGTACGCCCGGGAAGGCCGGGCCGACGAGGCATGGGCCGCCCTCGGCGCCTTCCGAGAGGTCGTCCTTCCCTTCGGTGTGGAGGACCACTCAGTCGCCCGTGTCGTCGGTCTGCTGGCCGAAGCCGGTGCCGCCGATCGTCTGGAGCCACTGCTGCCCGTCTCGGCAGAGACGCGGCCGTGGACTGTTGCCGAAGCGTACGCTGCCCTCGCGTTGCACTTTGCCGACTCCGACCAGGATCGGTCGTTGCGTCTCGTATCGAAGGCCGAGCGGGTACGGACGACGGGGGACGGAGCATCCCACCGCGCTGTGCGCGACAGAGACCCTCACCGCGCTGTGCACACACGAATAGCCGCATTCGCGGCAGCGCTCGCCCGCGCAGGCCGTATCGAAGAAGCCCAGCAGCTCTTGGACGTGATCGATACGTCCGACATCTGCGCCTGGGGATACGCGGCCGTGTCCGTCGCCCTTTCGGACAAGGACCCCGACCGGGTGCTGCGATACGCCCAACGCGCGGTAGAGGTGATGCGTTCCTCGGACAGCCCCCCATTCGCACGAGCCAACATATCGACGACGATCATTCAGGCCCTGGCTAGGGCAGGAGCGGCACGACATGCCACACAAGCGATCAGTCAACTCGCCGGAGAGGCAGCGACTTTCATCGGTCAGGGGTATGTCGACCTGGCTCGTGCTCTGGCCGCTGAAGGATTCTGGTCCTACGACCCAGAGGCGGCGCAGAGCCTCGTTGATGCCTTTCTCACCACAGGGAAGGGGAGCGTGCAAGCTGCGCACCTCCTCGCTGTCACGAAGCCATACGACGAGACGCGCAGCCGCGCTCTCACAGAACGCTTGTGCGAGGAGGTGGCCAAAAACCGGCAGTACGGCACCGCAGTGCTGCGCTGTCTGCTGTCCGCCACGCTGGATCCTGCTGCCGCCCGGCGAGATCTTGACCGGCTGGCGCTGGAGCCGGCGGGGGTGGCATACGCACCGTCGGCAACCGCGCTCGCCCTCGCCTGCGCCGCGCTCGGTGACCCCGCGGCCGCTCTCGCCATCGCACTGGGCAGGACAAGAGAAGAGGAGCGCGCTGAGGTGCTCGGACATCTCGCCGCCCATGCCGCCGGCATCTCGGCCGAGACCCTGGTCCCTTCCCCGTTAAGGGATCCCCTCACCTATCAGCGCCCCGTGCTTCGCCTCGCCGCGTTCCTCTTCCCGCCCCCAGGTGGTTCCGATCTTCCCCGCGCCAGAGAGCTTCTTGCCGATGCCTTGACCCGGGACGGCTGGCACCATGCCATCCCCGTGCTCGCAGCCATCGATCCCGAAGCGGTCCTCCGGGCGCGGGACGTCCTCTTCACCCACCTGAGGCTCGGCGGCTGACGGGAAGCCGAAAGACGCGGCCGGAACTTTCACGACCGGCCTCATTCCCCCGTCAGACGGCGGAGTTCGCCGGCTCCCAGATCGCCTCCGCGACCACTCCATTGCGGCGTAGTCGGCCCGCCTGAGTACGGAGGAACTCACCCGCACCATTAGGCACTCGGCGCCCGGGATGTACGCGGAGGATAAGCCACGATCCGCGGTGGGAGACCGGCACCGCGGCCTAGAACGCGTCGATCCGTTCCGTCGTGGCCCGCCTGCGCAGCGATCGCTTTTCAACTCAGCCATCCGGCAATGGCGTTGGCGAGGGCATCACCGCCGTGCTGAACCACGGTTCCCGCCACCAAGGCGGGAAGTGCCTGGGCGATCCCTCGAAGTACGCCAGCCTGTGCATCGGGCGCGGCCAGCGAGGTGTCGACGGTGTCCACCATGGCACGCAGGACCGCCGCGTTGGCCAGACCCGCCTCGTTGCGCTCTACGTCGGCACGGAATGAGGTGAGGAGGTCCCGTACCGCCTCGACGTCGACTGCGACCTGGGCAGACGCGGACTGATATACGTGCGAGATGTTCTGCCCCACGACGTTCTGATTCGGGGCGTTGTTGTTGCCACCGATGCTGATACCCGAGCCGTGTCCCCGCTCCGGTTCGGGGCGCCGCCGTCCCACCATCATCACTTGCCTCCCTGATTGCCGTTGCTCTGGCCGACCCCGCGGATGTCGCTGCCCGCGACGTTCTGAATGGGTGCGTTGTTGTCGCCATACACCTGGATGTTGGTGATGACCGCGGCCACCTGACGCTCGTACGGGGCGGTGTCTACGCCCAGATCGTCGAGATACTCGGCGACGGTCCGAAAGATGCAGGTCTGCATCAACACGACGTGCCTTTTCGCGTCGTCGCTCTGGTGCATGTCGGTGACTTCTTCACTGGAGTATCGATCGCGCATGCTGACCGGATCCTTTTCCTCAGCGCGGCCGTCCTCGGTCTGCTCGCCGAGCCCAAGCCGTGCCACGAAGCGCCACAGCGCGAGGGGGCCAGCAGCAGAGTCCAAGAGCGACTGCGTGACCGCCCAGCCGAGCAGCCGTGTCCCACGCTTGGCGACGGGCGCAGCGGTCACCCGCAGGTCGTTGTACAGGGGCGTCATCACGTGTGGACGCACGGTCAGCCGCAGTTCGCCCGCCTCCAGCGCGGCGTGCACGAACACACTGACCACAACCTGGCCGTCCCAGCTGACACACTGGGCCCGCAGATACAACCGGTCCGGCACGCTGGATGGTGACCGGCGCCCCCGGCCTCGCAGGTCCGGCAGCTCCAGCTTCTCCGCGCGAGTTCGCCGCAGCCACAGCGCCGACGGTAGACCCTTCACCTCCGTGACGGAGAAGCCAGGCAGCGGATCAGTGATCTCCCGGGCTCCGCGCCCCAGCTCCCGCAGCGCCCCGCCCATCCGCCGCAACAGCTCTGCCTCTCCGAACAACTTGACCGACTCCTCCGGGTCCTTCGGCTTCAAAGGGATGTCGATGTCGGCGGACCCCCACACGTCGCGGCCGGCTCCCACGAAGTACTCGGGCTCGTTGTACGGCAGCTCCCGCCTCGCCTGTTCGTCGCCTATCCGCGCCATCCGGCGAGCGCCCTTCGGGGCGGACCATGGCAGCCGATCGGACGACACACCATCCCTGACAAGCCGGGCCAGCGCCACCCGCGCCGCAAGCCTGTCACCAACACACACCATCGCGGCTCCGACCAGCAGCGCGAACGGCAATACGAGAAGCCCGATCCGCAGAGCGACGACCTCGCCACCGACCGGCTCGTACGGAACAACCGCGAGCACCCACGGGATGCACAGCACGAAATACGCCACCCGGGGCGAACTGGCCAGCCGCGACTTTCTTCCCTTGCGCATCGCCCGGTACGCGGCCCACCGCATCAAGAGGGCCACCAGGGCGACCACTACCCAGACAATGGCCGCCCGCGATGCCATGTACATCACGAGGGTAGCCAGAAACAGAACAGCCGAGCGCCGAGCCCACCGACGTCGCCGGGCACGCAGGCTGTGCGCCATCACGGGTACGAGGTCGAATCCGTACGACGGCACAGGCAGCGGCGGCCCATGCAGCACATGGTCCACCACCCACTGCGCCACAGGCTCGCCCAGCGGCGGACAGTCGTCACTGCCCTCCAGGTAGATGCGTCTGCGAGTGCTGCGTCGAGGCTTGTTCGGCTTCTTGCCCTTGCCCCGGAACTTGCGCCACCACGCCTTGACCTCCCCGACTCGGTCAGGACGCGCATAGACGGTTTGACACAGAAGCCTCGTCACCTCAGAAGAGGTTGGATCCACCTCGCCGGTACGGTCACCGGAGGTCGTGGGGTCAACCTGACTAGGCATCGCCGGCCCATCGACCACCCCGCTTCCGGCCCGGCCCTGAGCCCGCAGTCCCCACCCCAACGCCATGCCGCCCCCGTTCGCCGATACGGCGGGCATCTTCACGGTGAACTTCGAAATCCACCAGATCGCAAACACGACAATCCACTCAACCTCAGCTCACGACCTAGGGATTGACCGAATTCCGCGCACCGACGCGGCCGCGCTGATCGTCCCCAGCCTCGCCGGCTCGCTGCGGGCCGTGCTCGACCAACGCAAACTGCTGGCCACCTGGATCGAGGAACTGCTCGACAAGCACCCTCTTTCGAAGATCCTGATCTCGATGCCCGGCATCGGGGTCAAGACCCGGCCTCGCTCCGGCGACCAGGAGGTCTGGCTCCTCGATCCGCGGGGAACAGCCCTCGCGGCGCGGCAACAAGCAGCTGAAACGAGCGTTCTTCCTGTCCGCGTTCGCCGCGCTGTCCGACCCAGCCTCCAGGGCCTACTACGACAAGAAGATCAAGCAGGGCAAGCACCACACCCAAGCCCTCCTCTGCCCGGCCAGACGCCGGGCCGACGTCCTGTTCGCGATGCTCCGCGACGGCACCTTCTACGAGTCCAGAACCCCCGTCATCACCCTCACCACATGACCACCCGAAACAGCCTCACATTCGGCACCACGTCCTTGACGAAGGACATAGGTGCGCCGTGAAGCGCGAGTTGTTCGAGTGGCGGTGAAAGGACGCCACCGCCGTCCTGTCGCAGCAGGGCGGTTGAAGCTGATGACAGCCCGACCCGGGAGGTGCCGGGGAGGGTGGCAAGCGGCCCTGACAAAGCCGGGACGTATCAGCACTGCCAGTGACAGTCGCACGCCATCCCCCTTCGCGCCGTCGGTCATCGACAGGTGCAACGGTGGCACAGACAACAGCTGGACCAGCCCGCTTCCCGGGCAGAGGATGGTGATATCAGGGCCGAGGAAGAGAATCCGATTCGTTCCTGCAGCCTTCGTCCACAAAACCGAACGCCATCGCTGCTCCGACTCGCTTCCAATACGTTGCGTAGCCCGTTCCGACACCTGAACCGGACTCCTGGCCAGCGGCGCCCCATCCTCCCCAGCAGCGGCAGCTAGGGAGAATCTGGGGAGAATGAAGCCGCCCTGGGGAGCGCCTGGGGAGAATCGACCCTGCAAATCGACGTCACGGTGAAAGCACCGGAAATCCTCATCTCCGCAGGTCAACACGTCCCAGATCGAGATTTCCGCAGGTCAGCACCACGAGGGCGACGTCTTCAAGAAGATCTCGTCATGGGCGGCCATCCTGTTCGCGCCGACCTTGGTCGGGACGATCTACGGCATGAACTTCGAGCGAATGCCGGAACTGGGGTGGGCGCTCGGCTATCCGTTCGCGATTCTGCTGATGGCGGTGGTGTGCGTCAGCCTGTACTTCGTGTTCAAGCGGCGGGACTGGTTGTAGAAGGGAAGGGCACGGCGTCACGAGTTCGGTTGGCTCCGCAGAGGCGAACGCCCACGGGTCCGCTCCCGACTCCCGCGCCATCCGGCTCCGACGGGCGCTGGGGACGCGCGGGCCCGCCACCCCGTCACCGTTGCCCCCGCGAACGCGCGGGTAGCGTGGAGACATGGACGACGTCGGCACCCAGGACGGGCAACCCTCGGCCGAGGACCGGGGCTTCCCCGTGTTCCATGCGGAGCGCTGCGGCGGGCTCGGTGAGTTGGACGGGCGGCTCACCGGGTGCCGGGCCTGTCCTCGGCTGGTGGCCTGGCGCGAGGAGGTCGCCGCGACGAAGCGGGCCGCCTTCCGGGACTGGGAGTACTGGGGCCGGCCGGTCCCGGGATTCGGTCCGCATGACGCGCCGCTGGTCGTGGTCGGGCTCGCTCCGGCCGCGCACGGCGGCAACCGGACGGGCCGCATGTTCACCGGTGACGCCTCGGGGGACTTCCTTTTCGCGGCCCTGCACGCGGTGGGCCTCGCCTCTCAGCCCACGGCCACCACCGCCGACGACGGCTTGGAGCTGTACGGGGTCAGGGTGACCTCCCCCGTGCACTGTGCTCCCCCCGAGAACAAGCCGACCCCCGCCGAGCGGGACACGTGCCGGCCGTGGCTGGCGGCCGAGATCGGACTGCTGAACCCTCGGGCCATCGTCGTCCTGGGGGCCTTCGGCTGGCAGACGCTCCTACCGGTCCTCGCCGACGCGGGCTGGCAACTGCCGCGCCCCCGGCCCCGGTTCGGCCACAAGACCGTGGTGACGCTGCGCCGCGCCGAGCCCGACGCGGCGCGTCCGGCTGGAGGAGGCGGCCGGGGTGAGGGCCCCGGCCGGGCCGCGGCCGACGAGCTCCATGTGATCGGCTGCTACCACCCCAGCCAGCGCAACACCTTCACCGGCCGCCTCACCTCTCCGATGCTCGTGGACCTGCTCCATCAGGCCGCTGACCTGGCGGGCTTGGACGCCCACCCCTCACCCGCACCGCGCTTCGGCACGGACCGGCACTGACCCCGCCCTCACCCTCGCGAGCCCGCCGCCGCACGGCCCTCGCGAGCCGACACGGCCCCTCCCCTCCGCCCCCGCACGGCGCTCACCCCCGCGCGAGCGCCCCCAACGCCACATTCAACTCAAGGACGTTGACCCCCGGCTCGCCCAGGAAGCCCAGGGTTCGGGGGTGGGTGTGCTGGGTGACCAGGGCTTCCACCTCGGTCACGTCCAGGTGGTTCTTCTCGGCTACGCGGCGGATCTGGAGTTTCGCGTACGCCGGGGAGATCTCGGGGTCCAGGCCCGAGCCGGAGGAGGTGACCGCGTCGGCGGGGACGTCGGACGGGGGCACCGGGTAGCCGGGGGTCGAGTTGTCCCGGACCACCGCCTCCTTGGCCTGTTCGACCTGGGCGATCAGCTTCTCGTTGTCGGCGGAGAGGTTGGTCGCGCCCGACACCAGGAGCTGGTACCCCGTGTTGAGGGTGTTGGTGCCGAGGCCGTGCGAGGGGCGCGGCTGGAACCACCTCAGGTCCGGCAGCGGGGGCTCGTCGGGGTCGGCCGGGTTCTTCTTCGGGAGGTTGTACGTCTGGCCGATCAGGGCCGAACCCACCACCTTTCCCCCGGACTTGATCGCGGAGCCATTGGCCTTGTCGGGGAAGGCCAGTTGGGCGACGCCCGTGACCAGTAGGGGGTAGATCACGCCGCATACGAGGGTCAGGACCAGCAGGGCGCGCAGGCCGGCGCCGAGCACCCGTGCTGTGTTCGCTACCGAGTTGTTCATGAGGAGCTGCACCTTTCCGCTCAACGCAGGCCGGGAATCAGGGAGATGAGCAGGTCGATGGCCTTGATGCCGATGAAGGGGGTGATCAGGCCGCCGAGTCCGTAGATCCCGAGGTTGCGGCGGAGCAGGCGGTCGGCGCTGGTCGGCCGGTAGCGGACGCCCTTGAGGGCCAGCGGCACCAGGGCGATGATCACCAGCGCGTTGAAGACGACCGCCGAGAGGATCGCCGTCTCGGGGCTGTGCAGGCCCATGATGTTGAGCTTGTCCAGGCCCGGGTACACCACCGCGAACATCGCGGGGATGATCGCGAAGTACTTGGCCACGTCGTTGGCGATCGAGAAGGTGGTCAACGCCCCACGGGTGATGAGGAGTTGCTTGCCGATCTCGACGATCTCGATGAGCTTCGTCGGGTTGGAGTCGAGGTCGACCATGTTGCCGGCCTCCTTCGCCGCCGACGTGCCGGTGTTCATCGCCACTCCGACGTCCGCCTGGGCGAGCGCCGGGGCGTCATTCGTGCCGTCGCCCGTCATCGCGACCAGCTTGCCGCCGGCCTGCTCCCGCTTGATGAGCGCCATCTTGTCCTCGGGGGTGGCCTCCGCGAGGAAGTCGTCCACCCCCGCCTCCTCGGCGATCGCCTTCGCGGTCAGCGGGTTGTCACCGGTGATCATGACCGTTCGGATGCCCATGCGGCGCAGTTCGTCGAACCGCTCCCGCACCCCCTCCTTGACGACGTCCTTGAGGTGGATGACGCCGAGCACCCGCGCGCCGTCCGCGTCCTCCACCGCCACCAGCAGCGGCGTGCCACCCGCCTGGGAAATTTGGTCGGTGAGGGCTTGGGCGTCCTGGGCGACGCTTCCGCCCCGTTCCTTCACCCAGGCGAGGACCGAACCGGCCGCGCCCTTGCGGACCTTGCGCCCCTCCACGTCCACGCCCGACATACGGGTCTGGGCGGTGAAGGCCACCCACTGGGCCCCGGTCAGCTCGCCGCGGTGACGCTCGCGCAGCCCGTACCCCTCCTTCGCGAGCACCACGACGGAGCGGCCCTCGGGTGTCTCGTCGGCGAGCGAGGAGAGCTGGGCGGCGTCCGCGACCTCGGCCCGGGTGGCGCCGCCGACCGGCACGAACTCCGCGGCCTGGCGGTTGCCCAGGGTGATGGTGCCGGTCTTGTCGAGGAGCAGTGTCGAGACGTCGCCGGCCGCCTCGACCGCCCTGCCGGACATGGCCAGGACGTTGCGCTGGACCAGGCGGTCCATGCCGGCGATTCCGATGGCGGACAGCAGGGCGCCGATGGTGGTCGGGATCAGGCAGACAAGGAGCGCGGTCAGCACGATCATGGACTGTTCGGCCTTCGCGTACAGGGCGAAGGGCTGGAGGGTGACGACCGCGAGCAGGAAGACGATGGTGAGGGACGCCAGGAGGATGTTGAGGGCGATCTCGTTCGGGGTCTTCTGCCGGGCCGCGCCCTCGACCAGGTTGATCATCCGGTCGATGAACGTCTCCCCCGGCTTCGTCGTGATCTTGATGACAACCCGGTCCGACAGCACCTTGGTGCCGCCGGTGACGGCCGAGCGGTCGCCGCCGGACTCCCGGATGACGGGCGCGGACTCGCCGGTGATGGCCGACTCGTCGACGGAGGCCACGCCCTCGACCACGTCACCGTCACCCGGGATGACGTCCCCCGCCTCGCAGACGACCAGGTCGCCGATTCCGAGCTCGGTGCCGGGGACCTGTTCCTCGCGACTCCCGTTCAGGCGGCGGGCGACGGTGTCGGTCTTGGCCTTGCGCAGGGTGTCCGCCTGCGCCTTGCCGCGGCCCTCGGCGACGGCCTCCGCCAGGTTGGCGAAGAGCGTCGTGAGCCACAGCCACCCGGCGATCGCCCAGCCGAACCAGTCCCCCGGGTTCTTGATCGCCAGCACGGTGGTGAGCACCGACCCGATCTCCACGACGAACATGACCGGGGACTTGACCATGACGCGCGGGTCGAGCTTGCGCACCGCGTCGGGGAGGGACGTGACCAGTTGCTTCGGGTCGAACACGCCGGCCCCGACCCGGCCGGCACCGGACCCCGGCCCGCCGGGTCCACCGGGTGTGTCGGGTACGTCAGGTGCGTCGGAGTGGGGCGCGCGGGTGGATGGTGCGGTGGACATGGAGCCGGGCCCCTCGGGGTTCTTCGTACGGGTGGTCATGAGGCGAGGCCTTCCGCGAGCGGGCCGAGCGCCAGTGCCGGGAAGTAGGTCAGACCGGCGACGATCATCACGGTGGCCACCAACAGGCCGGTGAACAAAGGCTTGTTGGTGCGCAGGGTGCCCGCCGTCTCCGGTATCGGCTGCTGCTCGGCGAGCGATCCCGCGAGCGCGAGGACGAACACCATGGGGACGAACCGGCCGAGCAGCATGACCAGCCCGATGCTGGTGTTGAACCAGGGGGTGTTGGCGTTCAGTCCGGCGAACGCGGAGCCGTTGTTGTTGGCGCCCGAGGTGTAGGCGTACAGGACCTCGGAGAAGCCGTGCGCGCCCGAGTTCGCCATCGACGTCAGGGTGGACGGCATCGCCATCGCGACCGCCGTGAAGGTGAGGACGAGGGCCGGGGTGACGAGGATGTAGCAGGCCGCGAACTTGATCTCGCGGGTGCCTATCTTCTTGCCCAGGTATTCGGGCGTACGCCCCACCATCAGACCCGCGACGAACACCGCGATGACCGCCATGACCAGCATGCCGTAGAGCCCTGATCCGGTGCCGCCCGGGGCGATCTCGCCGAGCTGCATGCCCAGCATGGTGAGGCCGCCGCCGAAGCCGGTGAACGAGGAGTGGAAGGCGTCCACCGCGCCGGTCGAGGTGAGGGTGGTGGCGACCGCGAAGATCGAGGACCCGCCGATGCCGAACCGGTTCTCCTTGCCCTCCATGGCGCCGCCGGCGGCGTTGAGCGCGGGGCCCGCGTGGTGGAACTCGGTCCACATCATCAGGGCGGTGAAGCAGACCCAGATCGTCACCATGGTGGCGAGGATCGCGTAGCCCTGCTTCACCGAGCCGACCATCGTGCCGAACGTACGGGTCAGCGCGAACGGGATGACGAGGATCAGGAAGACCTCGAAGAGGTTGGAGAAGCCGTTGGGGTTCTCGAAGGGGTGCGCGGAGTTGGCGTTGAAGTAGCCGCCACCGTTGGTGCCGAGCTCCTTGATCGCCTCCTGGGAGGCGACCGCGCCGCCGTTCCACTGCTGCGAGCCGCCCAGGAACTGGCCGACCTCGTGGATCCCCGAGAAGTTCTGGATGGCGCCGCACGCGACCAGGACGACCGCTCCGATCACCGAGATGGGCAGCAGGACGCGGACCGTGCCGCGCACCAGGTCGGACCAGAAGTTCCCGATCGCCCCGGCGTCCGCTCCGCCCCGGGGCGCTCCCACGTCCCGGCGATGCGCGAAGCCCCGTACCAGTGCGACGGCGACGGCGATGCCGACGGCCGCGGAGACGAAGTTCTGCACCGCGAGGCCGCCGGTCTGCACGAGGTGACCCATCGTCTGCTCACCCGCGTACGACTGCCAGTTGGTGTTCGCGACGAAGGAGGCGGCCGTGTTGAAGGCCTGGTCCGCCGGGATGGAGACGAAGCCGAGCGAGCCGGGCAGCGAGCCCTGGAGACGCTGCATCAGATAGA
Organism: Streptomyces sp. ASQP_92; assembly: GCF_025399895.1. Lineage (GTDB taxonomy): Bacteria > Actinomycetota > Actinomycetes > Streptomycetales > Streptomycetaceae > Streptomyces. Next base: position 171,558 of record NZ_JAODUA010000017.1, read on the forward strand.
GGAACAGGACACTCACCGCGGAGAAGGCGAGCACGCCCCGCAGATAGGCGGGCCAACGCATCTGCGTGGAGGGGTTGGCGCCGATGGCCCGGTAGATCCACTTCTCGACGCGCAGATGCTTGTCGCTGGAGTAGACCCGGGCCAGGTAGTCGCCCAGCGGACGGTATGCCAGGCCCAGTGCCACGGCCAGAGCCAGGAACTGGAGCGCGCCGGCAACAACAGGAGACATGGTGGCGCTCAGAACCTCTCCGGGTACACAAGGGCGAGGACGAGGTAACCCAGCAGGGCGACGGCCACGATCAGACCGACGATGTTCTCGGCAGTCACAGCTTGGCCACCCCCTTGGCGATGAGCGTCACCAGCGCGAAGACCGCGATCGTGGTGACGACGAAGGCCACATCGGCCATCGTGAACTCCTCAGAGAGGCGCGAAAAAGAACGGACGCCCTGAGGAAACCCCCTCAGCAGGTGTTTTCGGCCTCCGTTGACGCCCCTCTTACGGCCCCCGGAGACTCCTTTACGGGTCTCATACGCACGCCCTGGAGGACCTGGGGTGGGTGACCTCTGCGGCTGTGGGTTTCCTGCCGGGAGGGCCCGCGACGTCCGGGGCTCCTGTCGGGGGCCCATCGCGAGGGGGTTCCTGCCGGGGGCATCGAGTCGCATGCGGGCGCCCGGGCGGCCCGGGCGAGGAGGGCGCGCGGGATCGAGTCCAGGAAGGGGACCATCAACTCCCGGGCAGCACACGGGAGTTGGTCTGGGTTCTCCCGGTCCCGGAGGTACGCCGTTGTTGGTCGGCGGGCTCGACGGGAGCGGGGTGCGTGGCCCGCGCGTGGGGACGGCGCCGGGCGGGTGGGTGACGCGTGGGGTCCGGCGGGGTGGTACGCACGCGCCGGGGGCAGGGTGGTACGCACGCGCCGGGGGCGGGGTGACCGGTCGGACCCGGTCACCCCATGGTGGGTCAGGCGGCGCGGCGCGCCCGGGCGGCCTTGCGGGCCTCGGCCATCTCGCGGGACTCACCGGCGCGGCGGGAGTTCCCCGGCCGGCCGGAGGACTGCCCGCGCGCGGTGCCACGGCCACGGAACGGCGCCTGGCCGCGCTGCTTGGGGCGCTCGGCGGGTGCTCCGGACGGGCCGACCGGGATGCCGGAGGGGGCCTTGGCCCCGGTGATGCGGCTCAGTTCGGCCTCTCCGGAGCGGACCTGGGTGATGGTCGGGGTGATCCCGGCGGCC
>NZ_JAODUA010000018.1 GCF_025399895.1 Streptomyces sp. ASQP_92
GGGGCGCGAGGAACTGCGCGAGAAGCGGGCACGGTCCGCAGATTCAAGAGGGCTTAGGGGCGCGGGGAACTGCGCGAGAAGCGACCACGGCTCGCGGACGTACACGGGTTTCAGGGGCGCGGGGAACTGCGCGAAAAGCGAGCACGGGCCGCAGACGCAAGGGGGTTGAGGGGCGCGGGGAACTGCGCAAAAAACAGGCCGGCGTGCAAGCCGGAAGCGGGTTTCAGGGGGCCGGGGGCCGGGACCCCCTACGCCGGGCCCGCATAGGCCGATAGCCCCGTACCTCGAAAGGTGCGGGGCCATCGGGCCGAGCCGAGGCCGGGGCCGGAGCCGGGCCCGGGCCGCGCGGGGCCGAGCCGAAGCGGGGCGGGGGCGGGCAGAGCCGGGCCGGGCCGAAGCGGGGCCGGGTTAGGCGGCCGGCTCGCGTTGCCGGGGGAGGTCGAGCAGCTCGGCCTCCCCAACCTCGGCCTCACCCTGCCGCACCCCCCGCACCGGCAACGCGAACATCACCAGGAAGATCACCCCGAGCACCCCGGCCACGTACCAGAGCGAGTGCTGGAAGCCGTCCACGAACGCCTGCCCCAGCCTCGGCGGCGCGAGGTCGTCGCCGATCGAGCCGAAGAAGACGACCGAGACCAGGCCGAGGCCGAGCGCGTTGCCCATCTGCTGCACGGTGTTGATGAGCCCGGAGGCGGAACCCGAGTGCTCCTTGGGCACCTCGGAGAGCACCGCGTCGGTGAGCGGGGCGACGATGAGGCCCATGCCGAGGCCCATGACGACCAGCGGCAGCGCCATCTGCCAGGGCGCGATGTCCAGGCCGTAGCGGCCGGCCTCCCAGATGTAGAGCAGCAGCCCGGCCGCCATCGTCAGGGCGCCCGCCTGGAGGACCTTGCGGCCGAAGCGCGGGACGAGCTTCTGCACGGACAGGCCAGCCGCCACCGAGACCGCGATGGAGAACGGCACTCCGGTCAGGCCCGCGCGCAGGGCGCTCCAGCCGAGACCCATCTGCATGTAGAGCGTCCACACGAGGAAGAAGATGCCGAGGCCGACGCCGAAGGTGGCCTGGACGGCGATGCCCGCCGCGAAGCTCTTCACCCTGAACAGCGACAGCTCGATCAGCGGGGAGCCGTCGCGGGCCGCCTTCATGCGCTCGTACGCGATGAGGACGCCGAAGACCAGGACGCTGCCGGCCATCGAGAGGTAGCCCCACAGCGGCCAGCCGAGTTCGCGGCCGCGGGTCAGCGGGTAGAGCAGCATGAGCAGGCCGAGCGTCACCAGGACCACGCCGACGAGGTCGAGCTTGAGGGCCTTGGGCGCCTTGGACTCGGTGATGAACTTGGTGCCGAGGATCAGGCCCGCGACGCCGACCGGCAGGTTGATCAGGAAGATCGGGCGCCATTCGAGCCCGAACAGGTTCCACTCGGTGAGCAGCGCGCCGAGCAGCGGTCCCGAGACCGCGCCGAGTCCGACGACCGCGCCGAACAGGCCGAAGACCTTGCCGCGCTCGTGGGCGGGGAAGGTGGCGTGCACGATGGAGAGGACCTGCGGCACCATCATGGCGGCCATCGCGCCCTGCAGGATGCGGGAGGCGACCAGCATCTCCGGGTTGGCGGCGAAGCCGCACAGCGCGGAGGCGAGCGTGAAGCCGGCGATGCCGATGAGGAAGAGCTTCTTGCGGCCGTGGATGTCGCCGAGGCGGCCGCCGGTGATCAGGCCGGCGGCGAACGCGAGCGCGTAGCCGGCGGTTATCCACTGGATCGAGGAGAAGCTCGCCCCGGTGTCCTGCTGGATGGACGGGATGGCGATGTTGACGATCGTGACGTCGACCAGGTCCATGAAGGCCGCGGTCATGACGATGGCCAGGGCGAACCACCGGCGGCGGTCTGCCGCGGCCAGCGCCGCGGATTCTGGGGTGATGCTGGTCGTGGTGGAGGTCATGAGAGGAAAGTTAGACCCCCTATAGGTCAGGGTGTGTCCTCATTGCGCGGGCATCCTGGAGACATGACCGACACCCCGGCACGGCTGCTGCAACTGCTCTCCCTGCTTCAGACCCCGCGCGAGTGGCCCGGCGGCGAACTCGCCGACCGCCTCGGGGTCTCCCGGCGCACGGTGCGGCGCGACATCGACCGGCTGCGCGAACTCGGCTATCCCGTGCAGGCGGCGCGAGGCGCGGACGGCGGCTATCGCCTGGTGGCGGGCAAGGCGATGCCGCCGCTGGTCCTGGACGACGAGGAGGCGGTGGCGATCGCGGTCGGGCTGCGGGCCGGCGCGGGCCATGCGGTGGACGGCGTGGACGAGGCCTCGGTGCGGGCCCTGGCCAAGCTCGAGCAGGTGCTGCCCTCCCGGCTGCGCCACCGCGTGGCGAGCCTCCAGGCGGCGACGATGCCGCTGGCCGGCCCCTGGCGCGGGGACGGCGCGACGGTCGATCCGCGCACCCTGACCACGCTGGCCTCGGCCGTCACCGGCGAGGAGCGGCTGCGCTTCGGCTATGTCTCGGGCGACGGCACGGCCACCAAGCGCCTGGTCGAGCCGTACCGGCTGGTGTCGACGGGCCGCCGTTGGTACCTGGTGGCGTACGACGTGGAGCGCGGCGACTGGCGTACGTTCCGGGTCGACCGGGTCGCCGATCCGCTGGCGACCGGGGCGCGCTTCGCGCCGAGGGAGCTGCCGGAGGCCAACGCGGCGGAGTTCGTGCGCACCTCGATGAACCGGCTCCAGCCGGTCCTGGACGTCGACGTCACCTTCGAGGCTCCGGCCGACTTCGTGACCGCCCGCCTGCCCAGCTCGCTCGGGTCGCCCGAGCCCCTGGGGGCGGGCCGCTGCCGGCTGCGCGCCTCGTGCACCGATTCCCTGGAGTGGGTGGCGCTGCGGCTCGCCCTGGTGGACTGCGAGTTCACCGTCCACGGGCCGCCGTCGATGACCGCCTATCTGCACGAGCTGGGCGAGCGGCTGACCCGCGCGACCGCGCCCCGGCACGAGGAGTGAGGGGGAGGCCCGGGGACAAGAGAGGGGCCCCGACACCAGGGGGGGAAGGTGCCGGGGCCGGGAGCCCCAGCACCAGGGGGGGGAGGGTGCCGGAGCTCGTCTGGGGGGGGCGGGGCCTAGGCCGCCGCGTCGAAGCCCGTGTCGCGGGCCATCTTCTTCAGTTCGAGCAAGGCGTGCTTCTCGATCTGACGGATCCTCTCGCGGGTCAGACCGTGTTCCTTGCCCACCTCTGTCAGCGTACGCTCCCTGCCGTCGTCGATGCCGTAACGCATCTTGATGATCGAGGCGGTTCGCTGGTCGAGCTTGCCGATCAGGTCGTCGAGCTCCTCGCTGCGCAGCAGGGTGAGCACGGACTGTTCGGGCGACACGGCGGAGGTGTCTTCCAGCAGGTCGCCGAATTGGGTCTCGCCCTGGTCGTCGACCGGCATGTTGAGGGAGACCGGGTCACGCGCCCAGTCCAGGACGTCACCGACGCGCTCGGGCGTGGAGCCCAGCTCGGCGGCGATCTCCGTGTGCTCGGGATCGCGGCCGTTCTCCCGGTTGAATTCGCGCTGGACCCGGCGGATGCGGCCGAGCTCCTCCACCAGGTGGACGGGCAGGCGAATGGTGCGGGACTGGTCGGCGATGGAGCGGGTGATGGCCTGGCGGATCCACCAGGTGGCGTACGTGGAGAACTTGAAGCCCTTGGCGTAGTCGAACTTCTCGACCGCGCGCACCAGGCCGGCGTTGCCCTCCTGGATGAGGTCGAGCAGGGGCAGGCCGGCCCTCGGGTAGCGGCGGGCGACGGCTACGACCAGGCGGAGGTTGGAGCGGATGAAGAGGTCCTTGGCGCGCTCACCGGCGGCGTACAACGCCTCAAGCTCCTCGGGCGTGGCGCCCGCTGCCTCGCTCTCCACCTCCCCGTCGAGGATCTGGCGTGCGTATACACCGGCTTCGATGGTCTGCGAGAGCTCGACCTCCTTGGCGGCGTCGAGCAGCGGCGTACGCGCGATTTCGTCGAGGTACATACCGACCAGGTCGCGGTCGGCGATCTCACCGCTGATTGCGCGGACCCTGCTTCCAGAGTCCGAGCCGCCAGAGGCGGACTGTCGGCGGGCGACGGCGCGGGTTGCCATGCGTGCTCCCTTACTGAGTGGTCGCGACACCCTCCCGGGTGCCCTGCATCCGATGGAAACAACGGCTGGAATCCGGACAGAATTCCCGACCCGCCCATCGATTTCGTGATCATGCAGTACCCTGTCGCGCCACGAGAGGGGGGACAGGTGCCGCAGAAACGTACAGAGGTGCAGGTCAGGGCGGGTGTGGAGGCCGATCTGGCGGCGCTCACGCATCTTTACAACCACTTCATCCGTGAGACCGCCGTCACATTCGACACGGACCCCTTCACCACCGAACAGCGCCGTCCGTGGCTGCACTCCCACCCTGAAGACGGCCCGTACCGCCTTCTGGTTGCTCACGATGCCCGTTTTGTCGGGCAGGATCGCGTGCTGGGTTATGCGACGAGCAGCCCGTTCCGCGCCAAGCCCGCGTACGCGACCTCCGTCGAGGTGAGTGTGTACTGCGCGCCGGAGGCGACCGGGCGGGGCGTGGGCACGCTCCTGTACGACGCCCTCTTCGAGGCCCTGGCGGGCCAGGACGTGCATCGCGCCTACGCGGGGATCGCCCTGCCGAACGAGGCCTCCCTGCGGCTGCACGCGCGCTTCGGCTTCGCGCACGTCGGCACCTACCGCGAGGTGGGCCGCAAGTTCGGCCGCTACTGGGACGTGGCCTGGTACGAGAAGGAGCTGGGCGGCGGCGCGTAGGCGGCCCGGCCTGCGCGCAGGGCCCCAACGCGCGCCCGCCACGCGCCCGTTCACGCCGCCCTCGCGGGTCGAGGCGTAAGCCCGGTCAGCCGTACCGCCCGTCAGCCGTACTGCACGGACCGCTTGGCGAGGCCCATCCAGAACCCGTCGATGACACTGCGCGCGCCGCCCAGCTCGCCCTCGCTCGCGCCCATCGTCACGAACAGCGGGGCGAAGTGCTCGGTGCGGGGGTGGGCGAGCCGGCCCGCCGGGGCCTTGTGCTCGAAGTCGAGCAGGGCATCGACATCGGCGGCGGCCAGCGCCCGCGCGCCCCAGTCGTCGAACTCGGCGGACCAGGTGGGGACTTGGCCGCCGGGATGGCGCAGGGCGGCCAGGTTGTGGGTGAAGAATCCGCTGCCGACGATCAGTACGCCCTCGTCGCGCAGCGGGGCCAGGGTGCGGCCGATGTCGTAGAGGCGGCGCGGGTCCAGGGTCGGCAGGGAGATCTGGAGGACCGGGATGTCGGCGGCGGGGAACATCTCCACCAGCGGGACATAGGCGCCGTGGTCGAGCCCCCGGTCCGCGATGTCCTGCACCGGCATCCCGGGCGCACGCAGCAACTTGCGTACGGAATCGGCGAGTTCGGGCGCGCCGGGGGCGGCGTAGCGCACCTGGTAGTAGCGCTCGGGGAAGCCCCAGAAGTCGTACACCAGCGGCATGGTCTCGGTGGCGCCGAGCGCGAGGGGCGCCTCCTCCCAGTGCGCGGAGACCATCAGGATGGAGGTGGGCCGGGGCAGTTGGGCGGACCAGGCCGCCAGCTCGGCGGGCCACAGCGGATCGTCGGCGAGCGGCGGGGCGCCGTGGGAGAGGTACAGGGCGGGCATGCGCTCGGGGCGGACGACGGTCATGGCGGACTCTCCGGCTCACTCACGGGCTGCCCGGCCGGCTGGGCGGCCCGGCAGAAACTGCTTGAAGTCTCAAGCGTCTGAGCCCAGCCTAACCCTACATAGTTCAACTTTCAAGAAGCGTCCGTACAGTAGATGTATGACCTCGGCACCTAACTGGCTCAGCGACGAGGAGCAGCGCACCTGGCGCGCCTACCTCCACGCCACCCGGCTCCTCGAAGACCACCTCGACCGTCAGCTCCAGCGCGATGCCGGGATGCCGCACATCTATTACGGGCTGCTCGTCCAGCTCTCCCAGGCCCCTCGGCGCCGGATGCGGATGACCGAGCTGGCCAAGAACTCGAAGATCACCCGCTCCCGGCTCTCGCACGCGGTGGCGCGCCTGGAGAACAACGGGTGGATCAGGCGCGAGGACTGCCCCTCCGACAAGCGGGGCCAGCTCGCGATCCTCACGGACGCCGGGTACGAGGTCCTGGAGCGGACCGCGCCCGGGCATGTGGCCGCCGTGCGGCAGGCGATGTTCGACCGGCTGACCCCGGCCCAGGTGGACCAGCTCGGCGAGATCATGCGCGTGATGGCGCAGGGGCTCCAGCCCACCGACGCCAAAGCGGACCTGCCCTGGCTCCGCTGAGAACAGCGGAACCAGGGCAGGGCGCGTCCGGGGTGCTACCGGGGGGTCAGTGCGCGACCACCGGGATACGCACCTCGTCCTGGACGTCGTCGTCGCTGCCCGACCGGGCGACCGGACCGTTGCCGGGGCGGCCGGTGTTGATGAGGGTGACGGCGATGACGGAGGCGGCCGCCAGGATGCCGACGGCCCACCAGATGGCGGCGGCGAAGCCGTGCACCATGGCCTGGAGCTTGAGCAGCTCGGGGTTGGTGGCGCCCAGCGCCAGGTGACCGGTGGCGTAGGCCGTGGTCGCCGAGGCGGCGATGGTGTTGAGCAGGGCCGTGCCGATGGCGCCGCCGACCTGCTGCGAGGTGTTGACCATCGCGGAGGCGACACCCGCGTCACGCGGCTCGACGCCGATGGTGGCGAGCGACATGGCGGGCATGAAGGCGGTGCCCATGCCGAGGCCGAGCAGGATCTGCGCGGGCAGGATGACACCGGCGTACGAGGTGTCGATGTCCAGCTGGGTCAGCAGGAGCATGCCGACGGCGGCGGTCAGGAAGCCGGGGCCCATCAGCAGGCGCGGCGCGACCCGGGTCATCAGCCGGGCGCCGATCTGGGTGGATCCGGTGATCATGCCCGCGATCATGGGCAGGAACGCGAAGCCCGTCTTGACCGGCGAGAAGCCCTTGACGACCTGGAGGTAGTAGGTGAGGAACAGGAAGAGGCCGAACATCGCGATGATCGCGAGGCCGAGCGAGAGGTAGACGCCGCCGCGGTTGCGGTTGGTGATGACGCGCAGGGGCAGCAGCGGGTGGCGCACCCTGGACTCGACGGCGACGAAGGCGCTCAGCAGCACCGCGGAGGCGATGAACATCGCGATGGTGAGCGCGTCCGACCAGCCGGCCGACTCGGCGCGGGTGAAGCCGTAGACGAGCGCGACCAGACCGGTGGTGGACAGGACCACGCCGGGCACGTCGAGCGGCGAGCGGTTGCGGGTGCCCGAGGGCTCACGGATGACGAGGTAGGCACCGAGCGCGGCCACGATCGCGAACGGGATGTTCACGAAGAAGGTCCAGCGCCAGTTCAGGTACTCGGTGAGGAAACCACCCAGGATCAGGCCCACCGCGCCACCGCCACCGGCGATCGCACCGTAGATGCCGAAGGCCTTGGCGCGCTCCTTGGCGTCGGTGAACATCACCGCGAGCAGCGACAGGGCGGCCGGCGCGAGCAGCGCACCGAAGGCGCCCTGGAGCGCGCGGGAGCCGAGCAGCATCGCCTCGCCGGTGGCGGCGCCACCGAGCGCGGAGGCCGCGGCGAAGCCGAGCAGGCCGACGACGAAGGTGCGCTTGCGGCCCCACAGGTCGGCGATGCGTCCGCCGAACAGGAGCAGTCCGCCGAAGGCGAGCGCGTACGCCGTGATGACCCACTGCTTGTTGGCGTCACTGATGTGCAGCGCGTGCTGCGCGGACGGCAGCGCGATGTTCACGATCGTCGCGTCGAGCACGACCATCAACTGGGCCAGGGCTATGAAGGCGAGCGCCTTCCAGCGACTGGGATCGGGGGCGAGGGAGAGCTGGTCCGTCTTGTCCAGACCGACTGTTTTTGACATGGAGGTAGCCACCTTGGGACGCGGATTACCGAGAAGATGTTGTAACTACGGTGAATGAACGGGGAGTTGAGGGAGGAAGGCGATCAGCCCTTCCGGCGGGCGTGGAGTGCCCCGGGTCTCGTCGATGAAGGCGATCAGCTCTTCCGGAGATCGTCGAGGGTCGCCGCACAGCCCGGCAGCTCGGACCGCGCCGGGGCCTGGAGCCCGTCGAGGAAGAGTTGCAGATGACGGTGGACGAACTGGTCGATGTTCGGGCAGGGCGTGCCCGGCAGCGGCCTGGTCAGTTGGGAGAGGGCGACCATCAGGTCCCCCACGGCGACGTCGGCGCGGAGCCGGCCGGCCTCGCGGGCCCGCCGCATGAGCCCCTCGACGTCGCGTTCGAGGCGCTCACGGGCCGCGTTCAGCTCGGCCTGGTCCTGGTCGAAGGTGTCGGACAGCATCGGGCACAGGGCCCCGATCCGCTCGTCCGCGGCCGCGTGCACGAAGCGGCGCAGCGCGTCGAAGGGGTCGGCCTCCTCGGCGGCGGCCGCCTCGGCCTGGGCCGAGACGCGGTCCATGACGGAGAGCACCACGCTGGTGATGAGCTCGCCGCGGTCGGCGAAGTGGCGGTAGATCGTGGCGTTGCCGACACCGGCCCGCCGGGCGATCTCGTCGAGCGGGCGCTCGGCCCCGTACTCGACGAACATCTCGCGCGCGGCGGCGATGATCCGCTCCCGGTTGCGCAGGGCGTCGGCCCGCGGACGCGGGGCGCGGCGCGGCCCGGCGGCGACGGGGGCGGTGGCGGTCTGCACGGCTCTACTCCTCCTCTGGAAGGCGTTCTGAAGGTGTTCTGAAGGTGTTCTGAAGGCGTACCGAGGGCGCTTTGTGGGCGCTTTGAGGACGTCTTCTCTACGGGGCGATCGGGCCGACGGTGACCGGGACCCGATGGTGACCGGGTCCGACCCCCGAGGGTCCGACCCAAGCGGGGAAACCTTCCCCGTTTCGCGGGGACGAAGGTTCAAACGGGGAAACCTTCCCCGGTTATTTCCCGGGCGGGATGTGACCTGCGCCACACACGCACCGGTGCGGCTCCCGCCGGGCAGAGGCGCCCGGTCCTACGCACACCCGATATCCGGAAAAACCCACATTCGGGCCACCCGGCGAGCGCGGCCGACACGCCGGACACAGGGTGATCAGACGAGCGCAGTCCGGAACCGGCCGACTGTCGCGTCCCCGAAGGCGAGCGCGTGCGCATGCAGGACGTCAGCCAGTCCCGCCCGGCCCGGGCGCCAGGACGCCGGATATGCGGCCGCCGGCACACCTTCCTCGGCGCCACCCTCGCCTCGCTCGCCCTGGCGGCGCTGACCACCGGTTCCACCACCCTGTCGATCGCCACCCGCGCCTCCGCGGGCCCGGCGGCCGTCCCCGGCGACTCCTCGCTCGCCGCCTGCCGCATCCCCGCCGGCCTCGGCGTCCAGATGTCGGAGGGCCTGCCGACCCCGCCCGGGTACGCGCACTCCACCGGCATCGTCCGGGCCCTCACCCTCATGATCGACTTTCCGGACGCGGTGGGTTCGGGCACCGCGCTCAGCCGGTACAAGGAGTTCTTCCCGCAGACCAGCGACTGGTTCCGCAACGCCTCCTACGGCCGCCTCGACTACCGCCCCGAAGCGCCCATCCCGCAGTGGCTCAGGATGCCCAAGGCGTTCTCGGCGTACGGGATCGAGCGCGGCTCCCCCTACGAGCCGGGCTACCACCGCCTGGTGCAGGACATGGTCGCGGCGGCCGGGAGCCGGGTGAACTTCTCGAAGTACGACCTGGTGAACGTGCTGGTGACCCCGAACGCGGGTCCGTCCGCGCTGGACACGGTCCTGTCGGTGACCTTCTCCGGCAACGAGGAGGCGCCGTACGCGGACGGAGTGCCGCTGTCCAACACCTCGTTCGTCTACAGCCGCCAGGACGACGGCTCCGGCTCGTACGGGGAGACGGGCTACCGGGTGCTGCCGCACGAGAACGGCCATGTCTTCGGACTGCCCGACCTGTACACCGCGCAGGGCGGCGGCGCCGTCGGGCACTGGGACATCATGTCCGAGGACTGGGGTGCCAACAACGACATGCTGGGCTGGCACAAGTGGAAGCTGGGCTGGCTCGACAACAGCCAGGTGTCGTGCGTGACCGGCTCCGGGGTGGGCCAGTACGTCCTGAGCCCGCTGGCCACGGAGGGCGGCCCGAAGCTGCTCTTCGTGCCGGTGACGAAGGACAGCGGGTACGCGGTGGAGGTCCGCACCCAGGCCGGCAACGACGGCGCCGTCTGCAAACCAGGGGTGCTGGTCTACCACGTGGAGGCCACCGTGGACACGGGCCGCGGCCCGGTCAACGTCTCCGACAGCACCCCCAACACCGGAGGCTGCACCCGCCGCCCCAACGTCAACGCGGAACTCTCGGACGCCCCCTACACCACGGGAGAGACCTTCGTGGACCGCGCGAGCGGCGTGCGGGTGGCGGTGACGGGGGTGGACGGGATGGGCAACTACCACGTGCGGGTGGAGAGGCCTTGAGGGAGCCCTGAGGGCGAGGCAGGGGCGGGGAGGATCAGCCGGCTCCCAGCTCCCCCCGCAACTCGCCCTTCACCACCTTCCCCGCCGCGTTCCGCGGCAACGCCCCCCGCCGCACCACCACCCGGGCCGGCACCTTGAACCCCGCCAGCACCGCCCCGACATGGGCCCGGAGCTCCTCCTCGGACACCTCCGCGTCCGCGCGTACCTGCACCACCGCCGCGACCTCCTCCCCCAGCACCGGATGGGGCACCCCAAGCACCGCCGCGTCGAGAACCGCAGGGTGGTCGTGCAGCACTCCCTCGACCTCGACGCAGTACACGTTCTCGCCGCCCCGGATCACCATGTCCTTGATCCGGTCGACGATCGTGACCCGGCCCGAGTCCAGCACCGCGAGGTCACCCGTCCTGAACCACCCGTCCTGGAAGGCGAGCCGGGTGGCCTCCGGGTCGTTCCAGTAGCCCCGCACCAAGGACTGCCCGCGCAGCCACAGCTCGCCGATCTCGCCGTCCGCGAGCCCCGACCCGTCGGGCCCGGCGATCCGTACCTCGGTCACCGGCGTGGCCCGCCCCGCGCCCTGCGGCCAACTCCGGTACTCCGCACCGACGTTGGCCAGCACTCCCCCGCTCGTCTCGGTCAGCCCGTACCCGTTGCGCGGCTCGATGCGCGAGCCGTACCGCGCGGTGAGCCCGGTGACCAGCCCGGGCGGGGCCGCCGCACCCCCGGTGTTGAGCGCGGTCAGGCTCTCCAGCGCGGCCCCCTCGGACCCGGACTCCTCGGCGGCGGCCAGGAGTTGGAGAGCGGTGGCCGGCACCCCCGCATAGTGCGTGACCCGGTGCTCGCGGATGAGATCGAGGGCGCGCCCCGCATCCCACTTCCGCATCAGAACGAGCGTGCCGCCCGCCGCCATCGCCGCGTACACCGAGGTGAACGCGGCGACATGGAAGAAGGGAAACGTCATCAGCGTGACGGGAGCGGGCCCCTGCCCCGGGACGACACCACGCCCGAGCATGGACATGGCCGCCTGGAACCGCGGGTTCAACACGGCACCCACCTGGGCGAGTTGGGTCGCGACGGCCCCCTTGGAGCGGCCCGTGGTGCCGGAGGTGTAGATGATGGTGGCGTCCGCGTCCGGCGGGACATCGACGTCGGGCGGGCCGGCCGCCGGGTCGGGCGCGGTGAGCTCGTCGAGGTCGGCGTACCGCTCGAAGCCTTCGGGCAGCGGCCCCGCGTGGTGGAAGACCATGCCGCGCACACCCCGCGTACGGGCCCAGCCGGCCACCCGGTCGAGGCGCTCGCCGTCGACGAGCAGCACGCGCGGGGCGCAGTCGTCGAGGGCGTACGCGAACTCCTCGCCGGTCCACCACGCGTTCAGCGGCACCGCGACCAGACCCGCCAACTGGGCCGCCCAGAACGCCACTTGCCACTCGGGATGGTTGCGCATGCCGATGACGGCGCGGTCGCCGGGACGCAGCCCGTGGACATCGGTGAGGCGGCGGGCCAGAGCGCAGGCGGCGGCGAAGAACTCGGCGTAGGAGTACGTGCCGGACTCGGCGATCAGGAACGGCCGATCCCCGAAGGCCCAGACCGTCTCGACGAACTCGCGCAGGGTGCGCGGCCCGGTGGCGTACTGGAGCGTGCCGCTCTCGCCGCGCACCACGGCGAAGGGGGCCCCGGGCGCGGTGAGCAGCGCCTCGGCCGCCCGGGCGGACTCGGCGTACGGGTCGCCCGACGACGGGGCGCCATCCGAGGCACGGGGCCCCGAGGGGCCGGGGTCGTCCGAGGGGCGCGCCGCCGCGTCCGGCCCCACCGCATCGTCCGCGGCATCGTCCGCCGCGCCGTCTCGCGCCTGTGTCGTCGCCGCCACGGGAAGCCCTCCTAAGCGCCTGCTCAGTCCCAGTGGTCCACGACGCTATGCCGCTGCCCCGCCCCGGTCAAGGTCGGTGTAGAACACAACCGCTTTGGGGGTCAGCCGGGCTGCACGATCTGGCCGATTCCGTTCGGTCCGGACGCCGTACCGATGAGGGCGTCCTCCGGGACCGGGCGGTCGGCCCTGAGGGCGGCCCAGACCTTGGCGACCTTGACGGCGTCCGGCACCAGGCGGTCCTCGTCCCCCTGCTCCAGCTGGGCCGGCAGGGTGACCATCTGGACGTCGCGCGCCCCGAGCCCCTTCATCGAGTACGCGAGCGAGGCGAGGCTGTCGACGCGGGCAAGGGAGGAGTCGGTGGTGAGGGACTTCGTCGCGGCGTCGGCGACCGTGAAGAGTCTGCCCGGGTCGGCGAGCAGGTTCTGGCCGGCCAGCTTGCCGAGCAGCGCCGTCAGGAACTGGTGCTGGAGCTGGATCCGCCCGAGGTCGCTGCCGTTGCCGACACCGTGCCGGGTGCGCACGAGGTTCAGGGACTGCTGGCCGCTCAAGTGGTGCTTGCCGGGCGGCAGATGGAGCCCGCTGTCCTTGTCGTCGATGGCCTTGGCCAGGGTGACGTCGGTGCCGCCGACCGCGTCCATCAGCTCCGCGAAGCCGTTGAAGCCCACCTCGACGTAGTGGTTGACGCGCAGCCCGCCGCTCAGCGCCTCGACCGCGGCCACCGTGCAGGGGGCGCCGCCCGTCTCGTACACGGAGTTGAACATGACGCCCTCGCGCGCGGGCAGCTTCTGGCCGGAAGCGGTGGTGCAGGCCGGGCGGTCGACGATGGTGTCGCGCGGGATGCTGACGAACGCCGCCTTCCTGCGGCCGTCGTAGACGTGCAGCAGCAGGGTGGTGTCGGAGCGCCCGATGTCGACGCCGCCGCCCGCCCGCGAGGCGTTCTTCCCGGCCCGCGAATCGGAGCCGACGACCAGGATGTTGAGGTCGGAGGTGGCGGACGCCTCCGGCGTGAGCAGCGATCCCAGCTCGACGCTGCTGATGTTGTGGTTCAGCCGGTGCCAGGTGTAGGCGGCCGCGCCGCCCACGGCCAGCAGCAGGACGACGGCGAGGGAGCCGAGCACGAGGCGAAGGCGCGGGGAACGCGGACGGGCGGGGCGCGGGCGACCGAACTGCGGGCGGGGGGTGCGGCCCCTCCGGGGTATGCGCCCCCAACGCGGTCCGTACCTCATCCCTCGACTCCGTCCGTCGGCGACCCAGAACTTCCCTTACGTGCGAACGACCAGACTCCATATGCGGACAAACAGGGCGTTACCGCACACTACAGAACGCCACCTGGTCCCGCAGAACGAACGGGTGTCCCTCCGGGACCCGGACGACCGACGCCGAGCCGACCAACCCCCGGTCCACGCCCGAGCCACCCCCACCCGTCCCCACCAGCGGGCGCACTCCCGCATCCGCTACCCTGTCCAGGTCTGCCATCGGCAGCACGCCTCCGTAGCTCAGGGGATAGAGCACCGCTCTCCTAAAGCGGGTGTCGCAGGTTCGAATCCTGCCGGGGGCACCAGCGCGAAAGGCCCCGAACCGATCATGGTCCGGGGCCTTTTGACATCCACGGCGGTCGTTCGTCTGCCTGCCCTGCCGGGCTTCGTACAAGCAGCCCTACCCCGGCCGTCCCGAGCCCGGTCGGGTCTGTCCGCGCTGTGCCGAACCGCTGATCCACGTCGGCTCCGCCTTCGCGGCGCCCAAGCGGCGGGACGTCGCTGCCTGGCGCACGCTCTCCGTGCTGCTGCATGCCGGGGTCCGGTTCGGCAAGAGCTGTTGCGGGGGCCCCGGATACCGGCCCCGCACCCTGCGCGAAGTGCGCGAGCGGATGGCCTACGCCCGGGCCACCGGCGAGCCGTTCGCCCGGGCGCTGGTCCGCCGGGACCTGTAGGGCACCCCGCACCCGCGCCTCACGGATTGATGAGCGTCCCCTCCGGGCACCCCGTGCCGCGGGGGATGCTGTACGGGGCGGCCACGCGGTACGTGCCCGGTTTGGGGGCGACCAGTTCGGTCCACTCGTCGCCCGCGTCGGTCAGGGCCGACTTGCGCAGGCAGCCGTTGAGGTTCGTGTACGTCTTGGGGTCGTGGCCCTTGAGCTTGGAGTCGCGCGTCTCCTGCGGCGGCGCGACGCCCTTGCCCTTCTCGTCGACCAGTTTCAGCCACGGCGAGTACGGGATGCGGATCAGGACCGTGCCCGGTGAGCGGACGTCGACCGTGACCTCGCCCTCCCCCGCGTGCTTGACCGTGGCGGGCGGGTCCGCGAGCGGGGTGGGGTTCTCGACCGCGAACAGCCGCCAGTGCTCGTTCGACCAGAGCTGCTTCAGATACGGCAGGCCCTGCTCGATCAGCTTGCCCTCCTGCACCGCGCCGTTGCGGTCGGCCGGGCCCAGCGGCAGCACCACGTACCGCACCGCCCAGCGGTCGAGCCAGGCGTGGTAGTTGTCCGCGTTCAGGGTGTCGTCGTAGAACAGCGGGTTGCGCTGCATGTCCGCCTGGCGGTTCCAGCCGCGGGCCAGGTTCACGTACGGGGTGAACGCGGAGGCCTCGCGGTGGCTGGAGGCGGGGACCACCTCGACCCGGCCGGTCGCGGCATCCAGCCCCTGCAACTGGTCCACCAGCGGCGCCAGATCGCGCGCCCAGGTCGCCGCGGGCGCGGTGTGCACGATGTCGTCGACCGACTTGAAGCCGATCCACCCGTTGAGGCCGGCGAACGCGAGCACCAGGACGTACCACTTGCGCGACCTGGGCACCGCGTACGGCAGCGCGGCCAGGAAGACGACGCCCGCGAACAGCATCGCGAGCCGCGTGATGTTCGAGCCGATCTGCGAGTGGATCGCGAAGCACAGCAGCACCCCGACCCCGTACACCAGCGCGGCCGTACGGACCGTCCGCCAGTCCTTGGGCACCAGGAACAGGATCAGCACCGCGAAGAGGAACGGCCCCGAGGTGGTGGCCAGCGACATCGGCTGGGTGCCCGAGAACGGGAACAGCCACGCCGACAGGGCGACCACCACGACCGGCGGCAGGCCGATCGCGTACGCGCCCGGGCGGCGCTTGTTCAGGAACAGCGCGGCCGCGACGATGCCGAGGAACAGTCCGGCGACCGGACTGCTCGCGGTGGCGAGCGCGGCACACGGCGCGGCCACGGCCGCCTTCGGCCAGCGGTTCTCCCGCTTGTTGTGCGGCCAGCAGAACACCGCGGCCACCGCGCCGAGCGCGAACATCATGCCGAGCCCGAACGTCACCCGGCCCGACATGGCGTTGCACAGGAACGCGAAGAGGGCGGCGAAGGAGCAGGCCAGCGGGTTGCGGACCGCCTTGACCCGCACCAGGATCAGCGCGGTCAGGCCGGCCGAGACGGTCCCGGCGATCATCATCGTCGTACGGACGCCGAGCACCGACATCAGATAGGGCGACACCACGCTGTACGAGACCGGGTGCATCCCGCCGTACCAGGCCAGGTTGTACGCGGACTCCGGGTGACGGCCGACGAACTCGGTCCAGGCGTCCTGGGCCGCGAGGTCGCCACCGCTGTTGGCGAAGAGGAAGAACCAGAGGATGTGGACGACGGCCGCGACCGCCGTCACGAACGCGACGGGATGCCGCCTCGGCCAGGACTCCGGTCCCAGTATTCGCGCGAGCCGCCGCCCGCCGCGCGTCCCGGCACCAAAAGCGCCGGTACCGGTCGCGGGACCGGGTTCGGCCGGCGTACCGGCCTCCGTCGGGGCGCCCGGCTCGTCGGTCGTACGCGTCGTGCTGGTACGCGTCGTGCTGGTACTCGGGGTGCTGTCGGCGCGGGTGGGCGTCGGCTCAGCGGTGGTCACTGCGGCTCTCCCGCCTCACGCTGTCTCACCTGGCATGCGCGGCGCCGTACATCTGCGCACGGTCCGCGCGGGGGCCGTCCGGTCGGCCCGTACTGCTGTGTCCGAAAAGGACCCGGAAGGGATCCCGAAGGCCCTTGGCGGGGGCTTCGGAAGGAGCCGGGGGCTCCTTCGTCCTGTCCCGGGATTCTCCCCCAGACATGAGGACGCCGTCCCCGCGTCCCCAGTTGCCCGAAGCTAGCACGCGGGGCGCCCCGCAGGTCGGGGCGCCCTCGACGGCTTCGGGGGCGTCAGCCCAGTCGGGTGAGCTTGTCGCCCGTGCCCGGCTCGGCGAGCGCCTTCTTCAGCTCGACCGGCGCGCTGAGCCTGCCGTTGCCGGAGCCGATGGACAGTTCGCCCACCACCTCGCCGGCCTTCGCCGCGTGCGGGACGGGCTTGCCGCCCGCGCCGCCCAGCGTGATGTCGACCTTCAGGCC
Source organism: Streptomyces sp. ASQP_92 (assembly GCF_025399895.1). GTDB lineage: Bacteria > Actinomycetota > Actinomycetes > Streptomycetales > Streptomycetaceae > Streptomyces. Next base: position 16,631 of record NZ_JAODUA010000018.1, read on the forward strand.
CGGCCAGCCGACCGCCTTGAGGTCCTTGGCGGCGACGAGCGGGGTCTTGCCGCCGAGCCCGTCGTCCACGTACCCGACGACGTCACCCTTCTTGACGACCGTCGCCGAGGTGACGGCCTTCTGCACGGCCTGGATCAGCGTGTAGCTGTTGTTGATCGCGGACTTCAGCTTGTTGTCGAGCGTGGTGCCGGTGCGCTGGCCCATGACGATGCCGTAGATCCGCTGGTTCTTGCCGTCGACGACCGTGTCGGCCGCCCACAGCAGGTTGCCGCCGGCCGGCGTCGATGAGCCGGTCTTGATGCCGCTCACACCGGGCTTGAGCAGGATCGTGTTGTTGTTGTAGATCATCGTGTCGATGCCCGGGATCTTGATCTGGGGCGTGTTGACGATCCCGCGGAACACGTCGTTCTGCATGACGGCCTGCGCCAGCTTGAGCTGGTCGGTCGGCGTGGAGACCGTGGTCTCCTTCAGGCCGCTCGGGTCGGTGTAGGTGGTGCTGGTCATGCCGAGCGCCTTGGCGGCGTCGTTCATCTTCGCGATGAACGCCTCCTCGGACCCGGCGTCCCAACGGGCCAGCAGGCGGGCCGCGTTGTTGCCGGACGGGATCATCAGCAGTTCGAGCATCTGCTTCTCGGTGAACTGCTGGTCCTTGCGGATCGGCGCCGTCGACTCGTCGGGCTTCTTCGCGTCGTCCTCGGCCTGCTGGTCGACCGTGATCTTCTCGCCCTCCTGCTTCCCGCTGATCGGGTGGCCCTTGAGGATCACGTACGCCGTCATCGTCTTGGCCACGCTCGCCAGCGGCGCGGGCTTCTGCTCCCCGTGCGTGCCGAGGCTGCCCACGCCGTCCACGGAGACCGCCGACTGCCCCTCGGAGGGCCACGGCAGATCGAGCGCGCTGCCGTCGAAGGTGTACGTCGCCGACGAAGTGAGGGCGAGCTTCGGATCGGGAAGCGGACGCATCAGCTGTACGACCGCGAACACGATGATGAGCAGCAGGACCAGCGGGGTCCAGATCTTGAAGCGCCGCACGGTGGAGCGGACCGCGGTCTGCGCCGGGGGCGGAGTGTTCGTCAGCTCGGCCAGCAGATCGAGCGGCGGCTTCGGCGGCAGCGGCTGCTGCCGGGTCCGCTCGGCGCGCTCGGGAACGGGCGGGGTGGGGCCGGCGGGGCCCGCCGGTGCGGCCGGAGGCGGGGTCACCTTGGGACCCTCGGGCCGTCTGACGGAGGCGTCGGAGCGGGCGCCGCCCCGCGTACCGGCGTCGTCGGACCGCAGGGGCACGAACTGGCTGACCCGCTCACCCGCGGACTCCCGCTGAGGCGCGGGCAGCTTGAGCATCGCGGTCGGCTGGTCGACGGGCGCCTTGGCGGCGGGCGCCTTGGCGGCGGGCGGGGGCGGAGTGACGGCCGGCTGCCCCTCGGCGGGCGCCTTGGCGGCCCGGGTCTCGTCGGCGGTCGGAGGCTTGACCGCCTTGAACACGGCGGTGGGCTGGTCAACCCCCGGGCCGCGGTCCGGAGTTCGGGAAGGCGAGGACTTGGGCTGGTCGGAGGGGGTGGGCGCCGGGTCGACGGGCGCGGGCTTCGCGTCCGTGGGGGTCGGCTGGGCGGCGCCTGCCGAGGTCGGCTTGGCGCCTGCCGGGGTCGCCTCCCCGGTGTCTGCCGAGGAAGGCTTGGCGTCGGCCCGGGTCGGCTGGGCGGCGCCTGCTGAGGTCGGCTTGGCGCCTGCCGGGTTCGCCTCCCCGGCGTCCGCCGAGGAGAGCTTGGCGACAGCCCGGGTCGGCTCCCCAGCACCTGCCGAGGTCGGCTCGGCCCCTGCCGGGGTCGACTTCCCGGAACCTGCCGCGGTGGCGTTCGTGTCGGCCCGGGTGGGCTTCGCGTCTGCCGGGGTCGCGTCACCGGCCGACTTCGAGGGGGTGGCCGTTCGCTTCTCAACCGCGTCCGACCCCGCGTCGTCGGACGCCGATCCCGCATCAGCGGTCGTCGCCTTCGCGCTCGGGAGGCCCGAATTTGCATGTGCGGACGGGGAGTTGGCGGCAACGGGCGACGTGGCACTGTCGGAACCGGTCGGCTTCAGGTCCGCCCCCGCGGAAGCGGATTCCGCGTCCACCGCGCCCGCATCCGGCCCGTCGGAGGCAGGCTTCGCACCCGACGCGTTGCCGGGCTCGGCAGCCTTCGTGGGCGCGGCCCCATCACCCTCAGGGGCGTCCTCCTGGTCGACCCACGCCGCGACCGCCGCGCGGAGCCGGGAGTCGCCGTCCTCCGGGCGGGGCGCGCGGAACACCGCGGTCGCCTGGTCCACGGGACCCGCCGCCGAGCCACCCGTGGCCCCGCCGTCCGAACCCGCAGCCGCGCCATCCGTACCGGACCCGGAACCCGAGCCATCCGTACCGGCGGAACCGGACGCGGAACCGGACCCGGACCCGGAACGCGAATCCTCGCCGGAACCGTTCGCCGCCCGCCGGTCGTCCACACCCTCGCGGGAGGGGGACGGCCCGCGGGAGACCGCCAGGCGCGGGTCGCGTTCGCTTGTAGTCGTCTCCCCCGACGACTGCTTCTGCTCCGACTTGTCGGGGGACTCGCCCGCCACCGATGCCTCCTCCAGACGCCGGGTGGCGTCATCCGAAACTGTCCGAACCATGTACCAGTGTCCCGTGTGCCGGGTAGGACCCCCTGGCTAGACGAGAACGACATACCTGTCGGTTCCCGTACGAACCGCCCAGGCGCTCTCGACAGATGAATGTGAGAGGGGTCACCCTGTCATTCATCCACGCGGGGAGGCATGGATGGGCAGGAGCCGCAGAACTATTCCGGAAGAGCTGTTGCTGCTCGCTCTGGACCCGGCCACGGGTACCACAGCGCAGCCGCAGTCGCTCGACCTCGGCCTCGCCGGAGCTCAGCTAGTGGAGCTGGCTCTGGCAGGACGGATAGCCCCAGACGGGGATCGTATCGCCGTGGTGATGGCACGGCCGACAGGAGATCCGACACTGGACTCCGCACTGGAACTGCTGCGCAGGCGCGGCAGCCCGGTACGGGCGGTCCACTGGATCGGCGGGCCCCGCCTCGGGCTCCGCCAGATTTACCTCGCGCACCTGGAGCGGTGCGGCATGGTTCATGCCGTGGCCGGCCAGATGTGCGGGGTGCTGCCGACGACTCGCTACCAAGCGACGGAGACAGCGATCAGCCGGGACATCAGGGCCCGGCTGGACAGTGCGATCCGCACCGGCGTACCGCCGGACCCGCGGACCGCGGCGCTCGCCGCGCTGGCCCACGCAGTCGGGCTCGGCAAGCACCTGTACCCCGGCAACGAGGGGCGGTCATCGCGCTCCCGTCTCAGGGACCTGATCAGGCACGACCCCATGGGCGGTCTCGTCGCGCACGCCGTGATGGACGTCCAGAACGGTGTGGCCGCTCAGCCACGCCGCAACGGCCAGAGCAGCACCGCGCCGGACAACGGGAGCCGCCACGCGGCGGCGGCCGGCGTTCCGATGCAGTCCCATCACGGGGCGCTGGCCAGGGCCGTGGTGCACCACTGAGGGACCCCGCACCACCAATCGCACCACCCGCCGCACCGACGTCCCCAATCGACCCGGTCCGGGAGCCGCACCCAGTACGCGCGGGGCTGTCACGGCAGCCCCGCGCGTTCGCGTTGTCGCTGTGTGTGGCCGTTTTCCAGCGCGCGCCGGGATGTTGGTGGCAGTCTGCTGAGCAGACGAACAGAAGAGCCGTGAGCCGGAGGTGCGTTACCCGTGGCGTCCAATGTCAATCCCACCGTAAGGCGGCGCCGACTGGGCCAGGAGCTGCGCAGACTCCGTGAGCTGAAGGGCATGACGGCCGAAGAGGTCGCCGAGCGCCTGCTGGTGTCCCAGTCGAAGATCAGTCGCCTGGAGAACGGCCGCCGTTCCATCAGCCAGCGCGATGTGCGCGACCTGTGCGGGGTGTACGAGGTCGAGGACCACCGCATCGTCGATTCGCTGATGCAGATGGCCAAGGACTCCCGCCAGCAGGGCTGGTGGCACGCCTTCGGCGACATCCCGTACAGCGTCTACATCGGTCTGGAGACGGACGCGGCCAGCCTGCGCGTCTACGATCCCCAGGTCGTTCCCGGGCTGCTCCAGACCCCGCAGTACGCGGAGGCCCTGATCGCGGGGGCGCTCCCGGAGACCGCCCCGACCGATGTCGAGAAACGGGTGAACGTCCGGCTGCGACGGCAGGAGCGGGTACGGGCGCTGGAGAACCCCCTGCGCCTTTGGGTGGTCATCGACGAGGCGGCGCTGCGTCGCAGGGTCGGCGACAAGCAGCTCATGATCGACCAGCTGGAATTCCTCATCGAGCAGTCCCAGCTTCCCCATGTCACCGTGCAGGTACTGCCGTTCAGCATGGGCGCCCATCCGGGAATCAACGGCCAGTACGCGATTCTGGAATTCCCGGACGCCTCGGACTCCAGCGTCGTCTACATCGAGGGCGTCACCAGCGATCTGTACCTGGAAAAGGCGAATGATGTCCAGAAATACAGCGTGATGTACGAGCATTTGCGGGCGCAGGCCCTGAATGTGGACCAGACCCGGGAATTCATTACCGCGATCGCGAAGGACTACGCCCGTGGCACGGCCGGCTGATCGCTGAAGCGCGGCACCGTACACCCCGCGCATCCTCCGATGGAAGACCCGGCCGGAATATGCCATCCGGTCGAGTGAATGGCCCCCGCGCATCCCGGAACCTGCGAGTAGCGTCGATCACGCCAACGAAGAACGTTGGCCGAGAACGACCAACTGGCAGGAACGGAAACGAACATGGCCATTCTTCAGGGCGCCACGGACACGTGGACCAAGTCTTCGTACTCCACCGGAAACGGCGCATGTGTCGAAGTCAAGTCCCCCGAGATGCACGCCATCGCCGTGCGGGACTCGAAAGTCACCGCCGGCCCCTCGATCTCCTTCGCCCCCGGCGCGTGGAACGCGTTCGTGGCCGAGGTGACCCGGGATTCCCTCAGCTGACCACCGCAAGCAGCCCTCGTGATATCCGCGTTACCGACATGAGCCCTCTCGACTGGTCCGCCGTCCCGGCCGAGGGGGCTCGGCCATGTCCGCGTCGCGCGGCCCTCCGCCGGGTCCGAGCCTCGCGCCCCTCCCGCTAGCGGAGTTCGTCCACGTAGCGGTCGGTGCCGGGCACGGTGGGGATGAACGGGGCCACCAACTCGACCCGACCCAGGCCGGTTTCGCCCACCATCGCGTCCAGTCCGGTGAAGCGGTCCGCCCAGACCTCCCTCGGGTCCCGCTCCAGGAACCACAGCAGTGTGAGCCGGGTGCCGACGCCCTCGACCTGCTTCACATACGTCATGCGGTCGCCCGGCAGCGGTGTCGGTGCGAAGACCGTCACCATCGCGGCGGGCCCGCCGGCCAGGCGCTCCGGCAGATGGCGCGAGCGCAGCCACTCCAGCAACTCGGCCCGGACGTCCGGGCTTTCGGCGTCGACGACCTCCAGGACGAGGCCCGCGTACGGGTGGTCGAGCGCGTGGTAGTCGCGCGGGCCCGCGGCGCCGTCCCGGTAGACGGTCGCCTCGTGGTCCTGGAACGCGGTGAAGACATGGGTGCGTTCCTGATGGACGCGGCCGTCGCGGTTGAGCCGCTTGTTGATGCCGACGGTCCACTTCATGTGCTCGTCGTAGCGGCCGTCGGTGATCCAGTACGTCGAGAGGTAGCAGCCCGCGCCGACCGGCTGGGCGATCGCGGACTTCTCCGGGTAGCGCAGCTCCTGGAGCTCGCGGGTGGCGACCCAGCGGCGGCCCGCGTACATCCAGGGCATGGCCATCGCGCCGGCGTAGTAGTGGTCGTCCTCGTACCAGCGGTTGTAGGCGTACTCATGGCCCGGGTGCGGCTCCACCATGGTGATCAGCGCGTGGCCGGGGCGCACCCCGTAGGGGCCCACCGACGCCAGTTCCGCGTACGCCTCGGGCCGCGTGTCCTCCGTCATGCCGCATCCCTTCCCTCCACCACTGGACGGACTTACTCTGACGCCCCGTCAGAAGATGTGCCAGAGCCGGGAGGCGACCGGATGTTGCTGAGTGGGAAGACCGTGATCGTCTCCGGGGTGGGGGCCGGGCTCGGGCACCAGGTCGCGGCGGCCGTCGTGCGCGACGGGGGCAACGCGGTGCTCGGCGCGCGCACCGAGGCCGCCCTCGCGAAGACCGCGGCAGGCATCGACCCGGACGGCGCCCACACCGCGTACCTGTCGACCGACATCACCGACGAGTCCCGCTGCGAGGCGCTCGCGGCGCTCGCCGTGGAGCGGTTCGGGGCCATCGACGCCGTGGTCCATGTCGCCGCCTGGGACAGCTACTTCGGCGGGCTTCAGGACGCGGACTTCGCCACCTGGCAGCAGGTCATCGACGTGAACCTGCTGGGCACGCTGCGCATGACGCGGGCCTGCCTGCCCGCGCTCAAGGCGCACGGCGGCTCGGTCGTCGTCATCGGTACGCAGTCGGCGGTGGCGGCGCCCTCGCAGGTGTGGCAGGCGGCGTACGCGGCGTCCAAAGGTGCGCTGACCTCGGCGATGTACTCGTTGGCGCGCGAGCTCGGCCCCGACCGAATCCGGGTGAACACGGTGCTGCCGGGCTGGATGTGGGGGCCGCCCGTGCAGGCGTACGTCCAGTTCACCGCGCACACCGAGGGCGTGCCCGAGGAAGAGGTGCTCGGCCGGCTCACCGAACGGATGGCCCTGCCGGAGCTGGCCACCGACAGCGATGTGGCGGACGCGGTGGTCTTCCTCGCCTCGGACCGGGCCCGCGCGATCACCGGCCAGTCGCTCCTGGTGAACGCCGGCGAGCTGATGCGGTGACGCGCTGAGCTTTGACATGGCAGTGCGGCGCGCCAGTGGTGAGGCGCGGCAACTGCCGTGTGAATGAAGGTGGTTGAGCCCTGCTTTCTCGGCCGCACGGGACCCGCATCCCGTGCGGTCGTTCGCGTCTGTAGGCGCTCCGGTGGACGGAGTCTGACGAAGTGCCCGCTCATCGTGTGGCCCCCGTCACGGGCACGACAACACCCCCAAGGGCAAAGCCGAAGCAAAATCGTTCGACTTTGTGATCCTGGTTCATATCCATGACCGTCGATTGTCTTGACCACCCCCTCCGCCAAGGGGTTCAATCCCGGAAGTCCCCGCTCCCGCACGGGGCGCCGCTGGGCCGGACGTGCTGACGAAGAGCATCCGCGTTCCACGACGTCGGTCCTCGACGTCTTTCAGTGACGTTCACAAGGCGGACCCCTTGGAGGGGGCACATGAACAGTCTCGACTGGGCCGTGCTCATCGGCTACTTCGGTGTGATGGTCGCGATCGGCATCTGGTCCCACAAGCGGGTCGACAATGTCTCCGACTTCTTCACCGCCGGCGGCAAGATGCCGTGGTGGCTGTCCGGCATCTCGCACCACATGTCCGGCTACAGCGCGGTGATGTTCACCGGCTACGCGGGCATCGCCTACAAGTACGGGGTCACCTCCTTCGTGACCTGGTCCTTCCCCATCGCGGTCGGCATCGGCATCGGAGCCAAGCTCTTCGCGTCCCGGCTCAACCGGCTGCGCTCCAAGCTCCTCGTGGCTTCCCCGCTGGAGTACCTCAAGAACCGCTACAACGTCTCCACCCAGCAGGCCCTCGCCTGGTCCGGGCTCCTGCTGAAGATCGTCGACGTGGGCGCCAAGTGGGCGGCCATCGCGACCCTGTTGTCCGTGTTCACCGGGATCACCCTCACCCAGGGCATCTTCATCACGGGCTGCATCACCGCCGTCTACTGCACGGTCGGCGGGCTGTGGGCGGACGCGCTGACCGAACTCGGCCAGTTCGTCATCCAGTTGTTCGCCGGGCTCGCGATGCTGATCGCCGTCATGGGCAAGCTGGACGGCTTCTCCACCCTGTGGACGGTGTGGGACAAGCTGCCCAGCGGCCACGCGGACGCCACGGCGGGTCCGTACACCGTCACCTTCCTGATGGCGTTCCTGTTCATCAAGACCTTCGAGTACAACGGCGGCATGTGGAACCAGGCCCAGCGCTACATGGCCACCGACTCGGCGCGCTCGGCGACGCGTTCCGCGTGGCTCTCGGCGATCCTGTGGGCGGTCTGGCCGACCGTGCTCTTCTTCCCGATGTGGTGCGCGCCGCTGCTCGTGCACGCCAACAAGCCGGACGGGTCGGACAGTTACGCCCTGATGACCGAGACGCTGCTGCCGCACGGCATGCTCGGCCTGGTCGTCGTCGGGTTCTTCTCGCACACCATGGCCATGTGCTCCTCGGACGCCAACGCCATCTCAGCCGTCTTCACTCGCGACATCATGCCCGTCCTGTCGAAGTCGGCCCGCGGCTGGACCTCGCGCGCGGGGCTCGTCGCCGCGCGCCTGTCCACGCTGGTCTTCCTCGGCCTGTCGATGACGATCGCCACCCAGGTCAACTCGCCCGCGTTCAAGGACATCATCACCGTGGTGATCAAGTGGGTGGCCGGACTCATGGGCCCGATCGCGATCCCGTTCATGCTGGGCCTGCTCAGGACGTTCCGCAGGTCCGGCCCGACGGCGGCGCTCACGAGCTGGGCGGCCGGGCTGCTCGCGTTCTTCTTCGTCAACTACGACCTGGACGGCTCGCAGAAGACCGGCGTGGCCCTCCAGTGGCAGGTGTCGGTGCCGCTGGCGATCTCACTCGTCCTCTACATCGTGATCGGACTGCTCAAGCCGGAGGACACCCCGGAGCGGGACGCGCTGCTGGCGCGCATCAACTCCGATGACGACGGCCCGGGTTCGGCTCACGCGGCGGCGCCCCTGCCGACCCAGGCCGGCGCCGGGGAGGCCACGGTGGTGACGGCGGAATGATCTTCGGCGGTACGGGCCCGGCGGGTGGGCGGGGCCGTGCGGCGAATGGGTCGCGGCCGGGGACCGGCCGCGCCCGCACGGGGCGGGGTCAGCCGGTGTTCTCCTGATCGCCCTGCTCACTCGCCGGGGCGTCCTGACCGTCGCCGCCGGCGGCCGGGTAGGCGCCGTCGCGGTGCGGGCCCCAGCGCTCGTAACGGCCCTGTGGGTCCTCGTCGCCGGTGGGCGGGCAGTGCTGGCCGTCGGCGTCCTCCTCCTCGTCCATGACCATCTCGTCGACGGCCTGCTGGGCGTCCCGGGCGTCGTAGGGCGGGAGTTCGTCCGCGCGGGCCGAGGGGTCGGTGAAGGCGGGCTCGCTCTCGCTCTGGACGTACTGGAAGTGTTCGGCGTCGTCGGCGGGGACGGCGGCGGAGGAGGTGCCCGCGCCGGTGCCGAGCAGCGCGAGGGCGACCAGCGGGGCCGTGAACCAGCGGGCCGACAGGGCGCGGCGGGCGTGCGTGGTGCGAGCGGTGGGAGGCGGGGTCATGACCACGACCCTGGCGAAGACGCGTGCGGGCGCGCGAGGGACACGCGGCTTTTGGGGCAATCCTTCGCCCGCACGGGTGGTTTCAGCCCCTCGGATAGCGCAGCAGCCAGCCCGCCGTGTTGACGGCGGGTCCGTGCAGGGCGGGGCCCTGGGTCATCTCCATCGCGAAGTCGTCGGCGAGTTCGAGCAGCGTGGGGCGGCCTTCGAGCTGGGCGAGCCAGGCGGGCGGCAGCGCGGTCTCACCGTGCATGGCGCCCAGCAGGCTGCCGCAGACGGTGCCGGTGGCGTCGGAGGGCCCGTCGTGGTTGACCGCGAGCAGCAGCCCGTGCCGGATGTCCTCGCCGACCAGCGCGCAGTACACGCCGATCGCGAGGGCCTCCGGCGCGCTGTGGCCGGTGCCGAGCGTGGCGATGAGGGCGGGGCTCGGCATGCCCTGCCGTACGGCGCCCAGCGCGTGCTTGAGGGCCTCGGTGACCCGCTGGTGCCCGGGGCGCACCGCGAGCTGCGCCAGGGCCCGCTGGACGGCGCCGTCCATGGACTCGCCCCGGGCGAGCCCGTGCACGATGACGGCGAGCGCGCCCGCCGACAGATAGCCCGCCGGGTCGCCGTGGGTCTGCGCCGCGCACTCCACGGCGAGCTGGAGCACCAACTGCGGCTCCCAGCCCACCAGGAGCCCGAACGGCGCGGAGCGGGTGAGCGCGGCCGGGTCGTCGGCGCCCGGGTTCTTGGGCTGCTCCAGGGTGCCCATGACGTCGTCGCCGAACCCCACCAGACAGGTCTTGGCGGGGTCGCGCCGGGCGTAGAGCCACTCCTCGCGGGCCAGCCAGCCGTTGTCCTCGCGGCGCTCGTCGGGCCCCCAGTCGCGCTGGGTGGCGGCCCAGCGCAGATGCGCCCGGTGCACATCGGTGGGCGGATGCCAGGCGCCGGTGTCGCGGCGCACCTGGGCGCGTATCAGCCCGTCGACGGTGAACAGGGTGAGCTGGGTGGCCGCGCTCACCGCGCCGGGCCTGCCGTACGCGGGCACGAGGTCGCCCAGCGCGTCCGTGCCGTGCCGCTCGCGCATCTCCGCGAGCGTGAGCCCCGCGACCCCCGCCCCGAGCGCGTCCCCGATCGCCCCGCCCAGCAGACAACCCCGCACCCGGCTACGGAAGTCCTGCTGTTCGGCCCGACCCCAGACGGGTGCGGTGGCTCCGGCTGCTGCGCTCATGCGGCAGCACGGTACCTGAACGGGTGCGCCCGTTTAAGAGGGCAAAGTGACCGATCGTGGACGAGTGGGGGCACGGGGAGACGGCCGGGGCGTCAGCCTCCGGATGCGCCCCGCGGGCCGTCGCGCCCCAGTTCCCGGGCCCACCCCGCACCTCACCCCACCCCCTCCGGCGGCACCGGCCCCCGGGGGATGCCCTGGGAGGCGGAGGCCTCGGTGGCTCGGGTTTCGTCGGCCAGGGCCTCCTCCTCCCGGCCTGCCAGGCGGTGCAGGCGGGCGCGTTGCTGGTAGGCCCAGCTGTAGCCGGGGACCAGGGCGATCGCCCGGTCCAGATCGGACAGGGCCTCGGCGGTGCGGCCCAGTTCGGCCAGGGCCACCGCGCGGCTGCCCAGGGCCCAGGCGTAGCCGGGATCGAGCGCGAGGGCCCGGCCGTACGCCGCGACGGCCTCCTCGTGGCGGCCCGCGAACCGGTACACGTCGCCGCGCTCGCCCAGCACCCACGCCCAGGACGGCGAGAGCCCCTCGGCCCGGTCGAGGTCGGTGAGGGCGCCCCCGGTGTCGCCGCGCAGCCCCCGCACATGGGCCCGGCGCACCAGCGCCCAGCCGTAGTCGGGGTCGATGAGGAGCGCTCGGTCGAAGTCCTCCAACGCCCTTTCGGGATCGCCGAGTTGGGCGTACGCCTGGCCGCGGCTGCCCAGGGTGAGCGCGTCGCCGGGGTCGAGCGCGAGGGCGCGGCCCAGTTCGGCGACGGCCTCCGCGTAGCGGCCCGCGCGCCGGTGGGTCTCGCCGCGTTCGCGCGGTGCGCGCGCCTGGTCCGGCTCCAGCTCTTCGAGCCGGTCGAGGTCGGCGAGGGCCGCCGCGTAGTCGCCGACGGCCCGGTGCACCACGGCCCGCCCGTGGTGGGCGTCCGCACTGGAGGCGTCCAGGGTGAGCGCGCGCCGGTAGTCCGCGAGGGACTCCTCGAACGCGTCGGACCGGAAGTGGCCCCAGGCGCGGGCGATGTGCACGGCGACCCGGTCCTCGTCGGTGAGCTCGGGCCGGGCCAGCATCATGCCGAGGACGTCCACGCAGTGGCGGCGCTCGGACTCCAGGGCGGTCAGACAGGCCGCGCCCCACTTGCGCAGCGCCTCCCGGTTGCCGTCCTCTCCGGCCTCGGCGATCACCCGCGCCCAGCGGCGCGCGGTGACCGTGCCCTGCCGGCAGGCCTCGATGCCGTCGCGCAGCACCTGGGCGAACGCGCCCGCGGGGTCGGCGCACAGCCGGTGGTAGAGCTCCTCCAGGCGCGGCTCGCGCCAGGCCTCGTCGCGCCAGCGCCGGCCCGCCGCGTCCTCGGCGGCGGCCCGCTCCCGGGCGTACCAGGCGGCGAGCCGTTCGTGGCCGGCCCGCCAGCGCTGCGGGGACGCGGTGCGCTGGAGGCGGTGCATCGGGGCGCGGACGACGTCGTGGTACTTGATCCGGCCGCCCTGGTCCCGCACGAACGGCAGCGAGCGCAGCCAGTCGAAGAGGCCCGCCGCGTCCCCGGTCACGGCCGCGCGGAAGACGTCCTCGTCGAGCCTTCGGGGCAGGGCGCCTTCGAGCGCGGCGGACCTGCGGACGGGGTCGGGCTCCCACTTCAGGAAGCGCTCCACCGCGGTGGCGCTCGGGTCGCCGATGTCGGCCGGGGTGGCGGGCCGGCTGCCCGCGAGCGTGCTCACCAGGACCGGGAGCCGGCCGGAGAGCCGCAGCACGTCCCGTACCACCTCCTCCTCCACCACGCCTTGTGCGGCGAGGAGTTGGCGGGCCTCGTCCTCGGTGAAGGGTTCCAGGGGGAGGTCGGCGGCGTAGTCCGCGGCGGCCGGCCAGTGCAGGGGGTCGGGGCGGCCCTGGCCGGACAGGGTGAGGACGGTGTTGGCGGGCAGCCCGCCGTAGCGGTCGGTGGTGACCAGATCGCGCAGCCAGTCGTCCAGGAACGCGCCGGTGCGCTCGTACGTGTCGAAGAAGACGGCCAGCCACGGCACCTGGGCGGCCACCCGGCCCAGCTCCTCCACGAACACCGGCGTGAGCACCCGCAGCGGTTCCAGGACGAGTTGCACGTCCTCCGGGCGGCCGAGCCGGGCGCTGAGCGTCGCCCTCAACCGCTCGGCGCCCTGGGCGAGTTGGACCGGGTCGACGGCTCCGGCGAGCGGGCCGACGCCGGGCACCAGGCTCATCCCGGCGAGCCCCGCCTGCGCGGCGACCACCGACCCCGCCGAAGGGCCCGCCCCGGGCCCGGAGCCGAGTCCGGCCTCGGCCTCGTGGCGGCGCTGGCGGTAGGTGGCCAGGATCTTGTCGAGCGCCTTGAGGGGCCGGCCCTGGCGGGCGAAGCCCGCGCTGATCGCGGCCATCGCCTCGGGGACGCCGTCCACGCTCTCGTCGGTGTAGGCGGTCAGCGCCCCGCGCTCCAGGGCCGCCTGCTCCAACTCCCTTACCAAGACGGTCTTTCCGACGCCCGCGTTGCCGTACACCCGGAACACGAACCGGTGCCGCTCGTCGTCGACGGGGATGTCGAAGTTGCGCCGGTAGACGGCGAGTTCGTCCCTGCGACCCACGAATCCGGCCCGCTTGCGACGCCGGATGAGCTCCTGCATCGAAGGCTGCACGCCCCCCACCACTCCCCGTCGGTCGGGATCGCGGTCACGCGAGCCCGAGATGCTCCCCGACCTCGACCATAGCGGGGAGCGCCAGGGCGCCTTCGGGCCGCAGGCCGTGGAGGTAGACCGCGACATGGCGCGCGGCGAGCGCGGCGGCCACCCCGGACGGCAGGTGCGGCATGGGACGGCAGGCCATCGCGGCCGCCCCGATCAGGTCGAACGCGGTGACGTCGGTCCGCAGGACCCCTTCGGCCCGCCCCTCGGCGAGCACCTCCTCCAGCGCGTCCAGGATCGCGCGCTGAAGCTCCCGCACGCGGGGGTCGCGCACCACGGGGCCGCCGATGAGCGGCATGACCAGACGGTCGCGCTGGGCGACGACCCGGCGGAACATCTCGGCCAGGACCTCGACCGTGCCGCCGCCGGCCGCGCGGGCCGCCTCGACCGCCGCGAGGCCCGTCTCGAACCCCTCCAGAGCGACGTCGGTGATCAGCGCGTCCCGGTCGGGGAAGCGCCGGTAGAGCGTGCCGATGCCGACCTCCGCGCGGCGCGCGATGTCGTCGAGGGCGACGGCGGTGCCCTGTTCGCGGAACAGGTCCCGGGCCGCAGCCAGGATCTTCTCCCGGTTCCGCCGGGCGTCGGCACGCAGTCCTGTCATGCGGAACATGCTAGGCGCCCGAATTATCTGGAGCTTTTCCTCCACTTGAGGCGTACGGTGATCCCGTCCGCCATCGGCCCGTGAGCGACGGGCCGTCCGCCGTACAGGAAGGCACCGCCATGTCCACGACCCCCGAGGACCGCTTCGTCGTGCTCGCACCCGGCGAGACGCGCCCCACCCGCGTTCCGCTGCCGCCCGGATTCGGCGTCAAGGTCACCACCACCGACAGCGAGGGCCGCCTCGTCGTCCTGGAGAACCGGCTCGACGTCGATGTCCCGCCGCACGTCCACGCGTTGATGGACGAGTTCGTCTACGTCCTGGAGGGCGAGATGGAGATCGACTACCGGGGCGCGACCCACCGGCTGACCGCCGGCATGTGCGCCCTGCTCCCCCACGGCGTCCCGCACGCCATGCGCAACGCCTCCCAGCCCCCCGTCCGCACCTTGCAGATCTCCACGCCCGGCGGCTGGGACCGCTTCCTGGAGGACCTCTTCGTGGCGGGCCCCGCCGCGCGCACCCCCGAGGGCACGATGGACCTGGCCAAGGTCAACGCCCTCGGGGAGCCGTACGGGATGCGCTACACGCCCGGCACGCTGGCACTGGACCGGCCCGAGCCCCCCGCCACCACGGGGGCCTAGTCCCCCACCACCGGCAGCAGCTCGGGCAGATGGCCGTCCGAGGCGTGGGCGGCCGTCATCCGCTCGTCCGCCACCTCCCCGTACAGGGTGGTGCGCGGACGGGACGGGCGGCCCGCCGCCTCCGCGATGGCCACCAGGTCCTTGATGGAGCGGTAGGAGCCGTAACTGGAGCCCGCCATACGGGAGATGGTCTCCTCCATCAGCGTGCCGCCCAGGTCGTTCGCGCCGGAACGCAGCATCTCGGCCGCGCCCTCCTGGCCCAGCTTCACCCAGCTCGTCTGGATGTTGGGGATGTGCGGGTGCAGCAGCAGGCGGGCCATCGCGGTCACCGCGCGGTTGTCGCGGGCGGTGGGGCCGGGGCGGGCGATGCCCGCCAGATACACCGGGGCGTTGGTGTGGATGAAGGGCAGCGTCACGAACTCGGTGAAGCCGGCCACGTTGTTGGCGAGAGCGTCCTGCTGGATGCGGGACAGGGTGCGGAAGTGGCCGAGCCAGTGGCGGGGCTGGTCGACATGGCCGTACATCATCGTGGAGGAGGAGCGGATGCCCAGCTCGTGGGCGGTGCGTACGACCTCGATCCAGGTGGCCGTCGGCAGCTTTCCCTTGGTGAGGATCCAGCGGACCTCGTCGTCCAGGATCTCCGCCGCCGTGCCGGGGATCGAGTCCAGACCGGCCGCCTTCGCCTCGGTCAGCCACTCGCGGATCGACATCCCCGTGCGGGTGGCGCCGTTGACGACCTCCATCGGTGAGAACGCGTGGACGTGCATCCCCGGCACCCGCTCCTTGACCGCGCGCGCGATGTCGAAGTAGGCCGTGCCGGGCAGGTCGGGGTGGATGCCGCCCTGCATGCAGACCTCGACCGCGCCCACCTGCCAGGCCTGTTCGGCCCGGTCGGCGACCTGGGAGAGCGAGAGGGTGTACGCGTCCGCGTCCGTGCGGCGCTGCGCGAAGGCGCAGAAGCGGCAGCCCGTGTAGCAGACGTTGGTGAAGTTGATGTTCCGCGTGACGATGTACGTCACGTCGTCGCCCACCATCGACCTGCGGACGTCGTCCGCGATCCGGCACAGCGCGTCGAGCGCCTCGCCGTCCGCGTGCAGCAGGGCCAGCGCCTCGGCGTCGGTCAGCTTCGTCGGGTCGTCGGCGGCGACCGCGAGCGCCTGGCGTACGTCGGCGTCGATGCGGGAGGGCACCATGCCCGGGGCGGCCGCCTCGCGCAGCGCGCCCCAGTCGCCGTACACGGAGTCGAAGTCCTCACGGCGGTCGCCGGTGCGGCCCTCGGTGTCGATGGTGCGGTGCAGATCGGTGCGGCCGGTGGCGGTGAAGCCCTCGTCCGGTTCCTGCCAGGGCAGGCCGCGCACCTCGGCCGTCTCGTCGGCCAGGCCCGTCTCCGGATCGGCGAGCGCGCGCACGTGCGGCAGCAGCCGGGGGTCGAGCCACGGCTCGCCGCGCTGGACGAACTCCGGGTAGATGCACAGCCGTTCGCGCAGGACGAAGCCCTCCGCCGCGGACTTGTGCGCCAGCTCCTCGATGCGCGGCCAGGGCCGCTCGGGGTTGACGTGGTCGATGGTGACCGGCGAGACGCCGCCCCAGTCGTCGATGCCCGCGCCGATCAGCCGCCCGTACTCGCCCGCCACCAGGTTGGGCGGCGCCTGGAGGCAGGCCGCCGGGCCCATGATGTGCCGGGCGACGGCGACGGTGGCGACCAGGTCGTCGAGTTCGGCGTCCGGCATGCCGCGCATCGCCGTGTCCGGCTTGGCGCGGAAGTTCTGGATGATCAGCTCCTGGATGCCATGGTAGGAGCGGGCGATACGGCGCAGCGCGAACAGCGAGTCGGCGCGCTCCTCGTACGTCTCGCCGATGCCGATCAGCAGCCCGCTGGTGAACGGCACCGAGGAGCGGCCCGCGTCCTCCAACACCCGCAGCCGTACGGCCGGTTCCTTGTCCGGGGAGCCGTAATGCGGGCCGCCCGGCTCGGACCACAGCCGGGTCGCGGTGGTCTCCAGCATCATCCCCATCGAGGGCGCGACCGGCTTGAGGCGCTGGAAGTCGGTCCACGACAGCACCCCGGGGTTGAGGTGCGGAAGCAGCCCGGTCTCCTCCAGGATGCGGATCGCCATGGCGCGTACATAGGCGATCGTGTCGTCGTAGCCGTGCGCGTCCAGCCACTCGCGGGCCTCGGGCCAGCGGTCCTCGGGCTTGTCGCCGAGGGTGATCAGGGCTTCCTTGCAGCCTAGTTCGGCCCCCCTGCGGGCGACGTCGAGCACCTCGTCGGGGGACATGAACATGGAGTGGCCGTCCCGGCGGAGCTTGCCGGGCACGGTGACGAAGGTGCAGTAGTGGCACTTGTCCCGGCACAGCCGGGTGAGCGGGATGAAGACGCTCTTGGAGTACGTGATGACCCCTGGCCTGCCCGCGGCTTCGAGGCCCGCGTCGCGGACCCGGGCGGCGGAGCGGGTCAGGTCGTCGAGGTCGTCGCCGCGGGCCTGGAGCAGCACGGCCGCCTCGGCGACGTCGAGCGCCACGCCGTCCCTGGCGCGTTTCAGCGCGCGCCGCATCGAGTTGGCGGTCGGTGCGGCACCGGGCCGCGGAACGGGGCCCGGCCCTTCGGCCTGCGGGGGCTGCGCGCTGGAAGTCATCCTTCGAGGATACGAGCGGGGGTTCGCCGCGGGGCGCCGGGCGTCACTCGCGCCCCTCCCGGTACCGCCCGGGGAACGTTTCCGGCCGATCCTCGCAAACCGCGCACTACCCAGCGCGTTCGACTCGATACTGGGAGTCGCCCCGGGCCCGGGCGACAACCCATGCACGTCGACGAACCAGGGGTGGGACAACGTGACTTCCGACGGAACGCGACCGGACACCGTGCTGAGCCTCTACCCGGAACTGGACGAAGGGGCGCTGGGACAGGTCGTCCAGGCGCTGCGCACCGGAGACACCTCGACGCTCGGCCCCGCCCGGGCGGCCGAGGTCGCCGGCACACGAGAGGCCGCGACCTTCCTGGACGGGGTGCGGGTGCCGGCCGGCGAAGGGGTGGAGCTCGACGCCGCGTTATGGCTGCACAACGGCGAGGGACCGCACCCGCTGATCGTGATGCCCTCCCCGTGGGCCAAGCAGGGCTGGCTCGTCTACGCCATCCAGGCCATGCGCTTCGCCCGGCGCGGCTACCACGTACTGGCCTACACCGCGCGGGGCTTCGGCGAGTCCGGCGGCGAGGTCGAGGTGGCCGGGGAGAAGGACGTCGCGGACGGGATCGCGGCGCTCGACCACCTCGTCTCCCAGGCCGGCGGCCCGGACGCGGTCGGCAGGATCGGCTTCCTCGGCGACTCCTACGGCTCCGGCATCAGCCAGCTGGTCGCCGCCGAGGAGCCCCGGGTGAACGCTGTGGTCGCGCTCAGCACCTGGGGCGATCTGGGCGAGGCGTTCTACGAGAACAACACCCGCCACGTGGCCGCCGTGAAGACGCTCCTGAACGCCGCCTCGACGGCCCGGCTCAGCGAGCGCACCCAGCGGGCCTTCGACGACGTCCTGGCCAACGAGAACGTCGAGGAGACGCTGGTGTGGGCGGCCGAGCGCTCGCCCTACCACCGCGTCGACAAGCTCAACTCCCGTGCGGTGCCGGTGCTCTTCGCACAGGCCTGGCACGAGACGCTGTTCCCCGGCAACCAGACGCTGAAGACGTTCAACGCGCTCAGCGGCCCCAAGCGGCTGCTCTGGTCGATCGGCGACCACTCGGGCCCCGAGATGAGCGGCATCCTGGGCCTGCCCAACCGCGTCTGGGAGGAAGCACACCGCTGGTTCGACCAGCATCTGCTGGAGACCGACGACGACGAGGCCGCGGCCGCCGCCTTCGACTCCGAGTCCGGCGACCGGGACCAGGTCGTCAGCGAGGTCATGTGGGGCCGCGCCCTGGAGTCCCGGCCGACCTGGCACGCGGCGGCCGGCACCCCCGAGCGCTTCTACCTCACCGGGCCGGCCGAGGACGGCAAGGACGGCGGCCTCCTGGACAAGCCCACCAACGGCTGGCACACCACGTTCACCACCGGGACCGACACCCCGGCCACCGTCGCCGACCAGATCCTGCTCACCGGCTACGCGGAACTCGCCGGGCTCCCCAAGGTGTACCGGACGGGCCGCATCGACCGGGCGGCGGCCGGGGTGTGGACGAGCGCGCCGCTGCCCTCCCGCCACCAGCTGCGCGGGGTGCCGCGGTTGCGGGTGACCGTGGCGCCGAGCGAGCCGGACGCCACGTTCGTCGCGTACCTCTTCGACGTCAACGCGCTCGGGTTCGGCCGCATCATCACGCACGCCCCGTACACCGTGCTGGGCGCCACCCCCCATACACCGGCCACCGCCGACATCGCGCTCCAGGTCACCGGGTACGACGTGCGGGCCGGGCACCGTCTGATGCTGGTCCTGGACTCGGTGGACCCGTTCTACGGCGACGCCAACGCCAACCCGGGCACCGTCACCATCACCTCGCCCGACGAGGAGCCCTCGTATCTGGAACTCCCGCTGAGCTGAGGCACCCACTTCCGGGGGCGGCCACCACGGCCGCCCCCTTTCTCGCGCCCGCTCCCCGGTGCGGGGTGCGCCCGCCCGGTGTCGCCTACAGATACGGGGCGTACTCGTCCAGCACCTTCAGCACGCCCGTCTCGTCGGCCGACGGCAGTTGCAGGACGACCTCCTCGATGCCGAGCTCCGCGTAGTGGGCGAGCTTGCCGGGGGCCGGCAGGACCGCGTACGGGACGACCTCCAGGTCGCTCGCCGCGCGCCCGGCGTCCTGCCACACCTGGCGCAGCACCGGCAGCGATTCGCTCAAACCGCGCCCGCCGATGGGCAGCCAGCCGTTGGCGTACTCGGCGATGTGCGCGAACAGCTTGGGCCCGGCGGCGCCCCCGACCAGGATGCGGGGCGCGCCGTCGCGGTACGGCTTGGGGTGGGCGTAGGAGGCACGTACCGACCCGAACTCGCCCTCGTACGCGGTCGGTTCGGCCGCCCACAGGGCGCGCATCAGGGCCATGCGGTCGCGGACCAGTTCGCGCCGGGTGCCCCACTCCACCCCGTGGTCGGCGGCCTCCTCCTTGTTCCAGCCGAAACCGAGCCCGAGCGTGAAGCGGCCGCCGCTGAGGTGGTCGAGGGTCGCGATCTGCTTGGCGAGGTCGATCGGGTCGCGCTGGGCGACCAGCGTGATGCCGGTACCGAGGTGCAGGTTCTCGGTCACCGCCGCGACCTGGCCGAGCGCCACGAAGGGGTCGAGGGTGCGCCCGTACTCCGCCGGCAGCTCACCCCCCGCCGGGTAGGGGGTGGTCCGCTCCACCGGGATGTGGGTGTGCTCGGGCAGATACAGCCCGGAGAATCCGCGCGCCTCCAGTTCCCGGGCGAGGCGGACGGGGGTGATCGTCTGGTCGGTCAGGAAGACGGTGACGGCGATGCGCATCGGCATACCTTCCGGTCGGTCCGCGATGGGGCTCACTTCCTATCCCCCGCCCCGCCGCCCCGCAAGGCCACCCCGTCCTCAATCGCCGGCCGGGCTGAATGCCCGGCACCGGGCGGCCCCGGCACCGCCCGGGCACACCCGGACCGGCCGAAGCGGCCCACGTGGCCCAGCACCAGCCCCCAGGGGCGCGGGGAACTGCGCGACCAGCCACGCACGGCCCGCAGCCAAAAGCCCCCTGGGGCTCCGCCCCAGACCCCGTTCGCGCCTGAACGGCGCTCGTCCTCAAACGCCGGACGGGCTGGGTATGCCCGCACTGGCCCGCACCAAGCACCTAAGGGGCGCGGGGAACTGCGCGAGCAACCACCCGCAGCCCGCAGACGCCCTGGGGCTCCGCCCCAGACCCCGTATCGCGCCTAAAGGGCGCTCGTCCTCAAACGCCGGACGGGCTGAGGTGGCCATGCTGGCCAGCGCCGAGTAGTTAGGGGCGCGGGGAACTGCGCGAGAAGCGACCACGGCCTGCGGACGAAAGCAGGTTTTAGGGGCGCGGGGAACTGCGCAAGAAGCGAACACGGCCCGCAGGTTCGAGCGGGTTCAGGGGCGCGGGGAACTGCGCAAGAGGGGAGCGCGGCCCGCAGGGGGCGCGAAGGCTCGGGGAGCCGGCGCGCTCGGGGACGCGGGGCCGCGCAGTCGGCCGGATCGGCACGGCCCAACAACCCGTGGGACTCCCCGCGTTCACCCGAGGGTACGAGAGTGGGCAGGCATCCAGAAGCCCCACCGCCCCCACCCTCTCGACTCATTGGGAGCCCAGCTCATGACCGAGAACGGATCCGGATCCATCGGCAGGCGAGGACTCATCGCGTCGGGCGCGGCCACCGCCCTCACCTTGGGAACCGTGACCTTCGCGCACGCCGCACCGGGCGACGGCGGCCCCGGGGGCACCCACCCCGGCCGCCCTGGTCGCCCCGACGAGACCCGGGTGGTGCACGGCACCCTCCCGCCCGGCTCCCCCGACTTCGTCTACCTGCCCGTGGAAGTCCCGTACGGCGTGCGGGAGTTGGCGGTCTCGTACGCGTACGAGAAGGCGAACGTGCCGCCCGGCACCCAGAACAACGCGCTCGACATCGGCATCTTCGACGAGCGCCGCACGGCACTCGGCGGGGCCGGGTTCCGGGGCTGGTCGGGCGGGGCGCGCACGGCGTTCTTCATCCGGGCCGACGACGCGACCCCGGGCTATCTACGCGGCCCCGTGCGCGCCGGGACCTGGCACATCGCGCTGGGCCCGTACACGGTGGCCCCGCACGGCCTGCCGTACACGGTGACGATCACCCTGAAGTACGGCGAGGCGGGCACGGTACCGGCGCCGGTCTATCCGCCGCCCCGGGCCAAGGGGCGCGGCCGGGCCTGGTACCGGGGGGACTGCCACCTGCACTCGGTGCACTCCGACGGCGGCCGCACCCCGGCCGAGATCGCGGCGCTGGCGCGGGCGGCGGGCCTCGACTTCATCAACACCTCCGAGCACAACACCACCTCGGGCCACCGGGCCTGGCAGGGCCTGTGGGGCGACGACCTGCTGATCATGACGGGCGAGGAGATCACCACGCGCAACGGCCACGTGCTGGCCCTCGGCACCGAGCCCGGCCGGTTCATCGACTGGCGCTACCGGGCCCGGGACAACCGTTTCGGCCACTTCGCGCGCCAGGTCCGCGCGGCGGGCGGCCTGGTCGTCCCCGCCCACCCGCATGCCACCTGCGTCGGCTGCAACTGGAAGTTCGGCTTCGGCGATGCGGACGCGGTGGAGGTGTGGAACGGCACCTACACCCCGGACGACGAGGTCTCCCTCGCCGAATGGGACAACTCCCTTGCCCTGTCCGCCCGTTCGGGCAGGCCGTGGCTTCCGGCGATGGGCAACAGCGACGCCCACCGCGACCCGGACCGCATCGGCGGCCCGCAGACGGTGGTGCTGGCCGACGACCTGACGACCCGGGCGATCCAGGCGGGCCTGAGAGCGGGCCGCTCCTATGTGGCGGAGTCGGCCGCGCTCTCCCTGTCCTTCACCGTCTCCGGCGGCCACGGCCAGCACGCGGGCATCGGCGAACGCCTGCGCGCCGCACCCGACGAGCCCGTGACGGCCCGCCTGGAGGTGACCGGCGCTCCCGGCTGCACGGCCTCCTTCGTCACCGACCAGGGCACCCTGCACACGACCACCCTCGCGACCTCCCCCGCCACCACGACCTGGGAGACCACCCCGGCGTACGCCACCTACATCCGCGCCGAGGTCCGCCACCCCGCCACGACCCCGGGCCTGCCGGGCCCCCTGGCGGCGTTCACGAACCCGGTGTTCCTGGGCGGCTGACGCGGGTCCCTGTTCTGACGGCTGACGCGGCCCGGCGTGACGTCGTCACCGTGCGTATCGTTGTACTGCGCGGCCGCCTGTGACCACACGCGGCGGGGAGGAGCGCCACGGTGACTGCTGTCGACGACAGGATCAGGATGGCCGACCAGAGCGACGAGCTCACGCTCGACTTGATGTTCGAGCTGATCGAGCACATGCGCGTCCCCGAGGGATACAAGGTCGAGGTCGTCAAGGGGGCCATCTACATGTCGCCGCAGCGCGATGTCCACTGGGACATCACAGCGAACCTCCTCGAACAGCTCCGGGCCAGGTATCCGCGCCGACGCCTCAAGTCCGACGTGCGCATCGACTTCCCCGGACACCTCAACGGGTTCGCGACCGACGTCACGGCGCTGGCTGGCGACGCGGAGAAGAATGACAAAGGGCTCTGGCGCTACCAGGACATCGAGTGCGTCGCGGAGGTGATCTCCCGGAGCACCGCGGCCAACGACTACGGCCCGAAGAAGGAGGCGTACGCCACGGCCGGCGTCCCGGTGTACCTGATCGTCGACCCCTACGCCGGCGAGTGGCACCTCCACACCCTGCCCAAGGACGGCAAGTACCGCAGCGAGCTCACCCTCGACTTCGGCGCCCCCATCGACCTCGAGGGAACCGTCGTCGGCCTGGTCCTCCGGACCGACGACTTCGCCCGCGACTAGCTCCACGTACATGCGCCGACGGCGTCCGCACAGCCGGGGACCGGCAGGCGGACCCCGGCCCCCGGGCCATCGACGCCCGGTATGGCCGGTTTCGCGGGGCTCGGGTGGGGCTGGCACAGTGGAGGCATGATCTTCATCGCCGTACGGTTCACCGTCCGTCCCGAGCACGCCGACAACTGGCTCACCATCGTCGACGACTTCACCCGGGCCACCCGCGCCGAGCCGGGCAACCTGTTCTACGACTGGTCGCGGAGCGTGGACGACCCGAACCAGTACACCCTGCTCGAAGCCTTCGCCGACTCCGCCGCGGGAGAGGCACACGTCGACTCCGACCACTTCCGGGCCGGCATGGAGTCGATGGCCGGGGCCATCGCCGAGACCCCGGAGATCATCAACGTCGAGGTGCCCGGCCAGGGCTGGAACAAGATGGCCGAGCTCCAGCCGAAGTAGGCGGGACGGGGCGGCGGTCAGCCGGGCCAGACGATCGACTGGAGTTCGCTGTACGCGTGCAGCGCGTACGAGCCGACGTCGCGGCCCACCCCGCTCTTCTTGAAGCCGCCGAACGGCGCCTCCATGTTCCGGCCGATGGTGTTCACGCCGACCCCGCCCGCGCGCAGCCGCCGCGCGACCCGGAAGGCGCGGGCCACGTCGCCGGACCACACATAGTCGAGCAGGCCGTACTCGCTGTCGTTGGCCAGCGCCACGGCCTCCTCCTCGTCGTCGAACGGGATGACCACGACGACCGGGCCGAAGATCTCCTCGCGGGCCACCCGCATGTCGTTGGTGCACTCCGCGAGGAGGGTCGGCGCCACATAGAACCCGCGCTCCAGTGGTGGGCGTTCGCCGCCCGCGACCACCGTCGCGCCCTCCTTGCGGCCCAGCTCCACATATGACTCGACCCGGTCGCGGTGGGCCGCCGAGATCACCGGGCCGAGCACGGTGTCCGGCGCCGTGGGGTCGCCGACCTTCAGGAATCCGGCGTACTCCCGGAGTTTGTCGACCAGTTGGTCGTGGACACCGCGCTGCACCAGGACCCGGGTCGGCGCGGTGCAGATCTGCCCGCTGTAGAACGAGAACGTGGTGCCGATGCCGCCGACCGCCGAGCCGAGGTCGGCGTCGTCGAAGACGACCGCGGCCCCCTTGCCGCCCAACTCCATCAACTGCCGTTTCATATGGCGTCCGCACACCTCGGCGATGCGCTGCCCCACGGCGGTGGAGCCGGTGAAGGAGACCATGTCGACGTCGGGCGAGTCGACGGCCGCCTCGCCGACCGCCGGCGCGGACCCGGTGACCACGTTCACCACCCCGCGCGGCACCCCCGCCTCCTCCAGCGCCTCGGCCATGCGGAACACCGACAGCGGGTCCTGCGGGGCCGGCTTCACCACGACCGTGTTGCCCATGGCGAGCGCGGGCGCGACCTTGCCCGCCGGGTTCGCCCACGGGTTGTTGTACGAGGTGACGCAGGTGACCACCCCCACCGGCTGGCGCACCGCGAGCGCCCCGAACACCCCGGCCCTCCCCATCGGCCCCGCCTCGTTGATCTGCGGCACGAGCGCCCGCTCCACCGGCTCCAGGGCGCCCTTCGCATACCGCCGGAACCGCGACACCCCCACCCCGACCTGCATACCGCGCGCGGTGGCGGTGGTGGCGCCGGTCTCGGCACGGGCGAGCTCGGTGTTCACCCCCGCGTCGCGCTGCATGAGGTCGGCCGCCCGCTCCAGGATCGCGGCCCGCTCCTCGGGACGCGTCCGCGACCACCCGTCGAACGCCTCCCGCGCGGCGGCGGCCGCCCGGTACACCTGCTCGCGGGAGGCCTCGGGCGCGTACCCGACGACCTCCTCGGTGGCGGGATCCAGCACGGGGTAGTGCCCCCCGTCGGGCTCGACCCACTCGCCGCCGAGGAACAACTTCCTTTCAGCGGGCCCGCGTTGCACTCGACTCACTTGGTGCTCACCGTCCTGGTGTCGCGTCCGGAACGCAGGACCGTGCCGGGCACGGCCCCCGTCACCCGGTCGTCGCGGAGGGTCTCGACGCCGTTGACCCGGACCGAGACGACGCCGATCGCCTTGGAGTCGAGCCGGGGGCTGTCGCCCGGCAGGTCGTGCACGAGAGTGGCGGGCCCGGCCTCGATCCGCTCCGGGTCGAACAGGACGAGGTCGGCATGGAACCCCTCCTCGATCCGCCCCCGCTCACGCAGCCCGAACAGCCGGGCGGGGTCGTCGGTGAGCATCTGCACGGCCCGCTCCAAGGGGACGAGCTTGCGCCCGCGCAGACAGTCCCCGAGGAAACGCGTGGTGTACGGCGCCCCGCACATCCGGTCGAGGTGCGCCCCCGCGTCGGACCCGCCGAGCAGCACGTCCTCGTGCTCCCACGTCTCGCGCCGCAGCGCCCAGGTGGCGGGGTCGTTGTCGGTGGGCATGGGCCAAAGCACCGTCCGCAGGCGGTCGTTGGCGCAGATTTCGACGAGGCAGTGGAAGGGGTCGAGTCCCCGCTCGGCGGCGATGTCACCGACGACCCGCCCCGACAGGCCCACGTTCTCGGGACTGTAGGTGTCGCCGATGACGTACCGCCCGAAGTTGGCGAGCCGGCGGAAGATCCCGGCTTCCTTGCTGTCGGCGCGGCGCAGCATCTCGGCCCGCACCTCGGCGTCGCGCAGCCGGTCGATGCGTTCGGGGACGGGCAGGGCGAGGATGTCGCCCCAGCCGGGGATGAGGTTGAGGGCGCAGAACGTGCCGAGCGACATGTTCATGGGCGTGAGGATCGGCATCGTGAGGGCGACGATCCTCCCACCGGCCTTGCGGGCACGCTCACTTGGCACCAGCTGACGCGGTACGCGTTCGGGTACGGCGGCGTCGATGGTCAGCACGTTCCAGTTGAGCGGACGCCCCGCGGCGGCGCTCATCTCCACCAGCAGGTCGATCTCCTCGTCCGCGAACTGGTCGAGGCACCCGGCGACGATCGCTTCGAGCTGCGTCCCCTCGTGCTGCCCGACGGCCTCGCTCAGCGCGAGGAGCTCGGCGGGCAGAGCGTGCCGGGACGCGACGGGCCTGCCGTCGCCGTCGGAGTGGGTGGAGGACTGGGTGGTGGAAAGACCCCAGGCCCCCGCGTCCATCGCGTCGTGGAGCAGCGCGAGCATGGCGTCGAGCTGCTCGGGGGTGGGCTGCCCGCCGACCGCGTCCGGGCCCATGACATGGCGGCGCAGGGCGCAGTGGCCCACCATGAACCCGGCGTTCACGGCGATGCGTCCGTCCAGCGCGGCGAGATAGTCACCGAAGCTGGCCCACCCCCAACTCACCCCCTCCTCAAGGGCCTTGAGGGACATCCCCTCCACCTTGGACATCATCCGGCGGGTGTAGTCGGCGTCCTCGGGACGGTCCGGGTGGAGTGGGGCGAGGGTGAACCCGCAGTTGCCGCCGGCGACGGTGGTGACGCCGTGGTTCATGGACGGCGTGGCGTACGGGTCCCAGAACAGCTGGGCGTCGTAGTGGGTGTGCGGGTCGACGAACCCGGGAGCCAGCACGAGACCGGAGGCGTCCTCGCTGCTCGCGGCCTCCTCGGTGACGGTGCCGGGCGGCGCGACGACGGCGATCCGCCCACCCCGAATCCCGACATCCGCGACCCGCGCCGGGGCGCCGGTGCCGTCCACGAGGGTGGCGCCCTTGATCAGGTGGTCGAGCATGGGGTCCCTTTCTCCCTTGGCCTGGGGGGCCTGGTTGTGTTCTCCCTTGGCGGGGGGGGCGGCTTCCCTTGGGCGGGGGCTGGTTGCGGTCTCCCCGGTTGGGAGGCCGGTTGCGGGTACGGGGTCGCGCCTTCGGCGGGGTGATCGGGGGCGGGGGCGCCCCGGCGGGGTCATCGGGTGCGGGGGTTCGCCCCCGGCCGGGGGCGCCGCGAATGGCCTCCGGCCGGGGGCGGTGACGGGACGGCGGTCCGGGAAGACACCGCCCCGCGTCTGTACGGGGCTCGGCCCCGGGCCCCGGCGATCCCCCACCCCGCCCCTTCCCGAAACCCTCCGGGGGTGGGTTCGGCCGCGGACCGTACGGGTGGCTCGCGCAGTTCCCCGCGCCCCCCGAACCCCCTCTCGACTGCGGACCGCGCGGGGCTGGTCGCGCAGTTCCCCGCGCCCCCAAAAACCCTCGGTCGGCTGCGGACCGTGGTCGCTTCTCGCGCAGTTCCCCGCGCCCCTGAAGGCCCTTCGGTCTGCGGGCCGTGCGTGGCTGGTCGCGCAGTTCCCCGCGCCCCTTAACTACTCGGTGCTGGGGCACCTTCAGCCCGTCCGGCGATTGAGGACGAGCGCCCTTAAGGCGCGAACGGGGTCTGGGGCAGAGCCCCAGAGGGCCCGGAGCCAACCAACCCCCGTCACAGGCGGGTGGGTGGGCAAAGGTGCCTCGGGGTCTGGGGCAGAGCCCCAGGAGGCCCCGCACCATCCAACCCCCTGCACGGGCGGGCGGGTGGGCGAAGGGCCCGGGGTCTGGGGCGGAGCCCCAGGAGGGCCGGAACCATCCAACCCCCTGCACGGGCGGGCGGGTGGGCGAAGGGCCCGGGGTCTGGGGCGGAGCCCCAGGGGGCCCGGGGCGCGGCGGAGCCCCCGGCCGTTCAGCCCCCCGCGGCCGAGCGGAAGCGCGACGTCCGGTGAACCGGATCCGTGTCGATCTTCGGAATCACATGCTCCCCGATGAGCCGAATCGTCTGGAGCGTGTCCTCGTAGGACACCCCGATCGGCAGCCCGAACGACAACTGATCCGCCCCCGCCTGCTCCCACCGCTTGCACTGCGCCGTCACCTCGTCCGGATCCCCGCAGATCATCAGCTCCTCCGCGATGAGCAACTCGATGATCTCCGCGTTGTACTCGGGCAGGAGCTCGGGCCACTCCGGAATCCCCTCGGGACGGGGGAACGTGTCGTGGTAGCGGAACACCAGCGACTGGAGCCGGTTCAGCCCGCCGCCGACGGCGATCCGTACCGCCTCGTCGTGCGTGGGCGCACAGATCGCCGTGGACGTCACCATGACGTTGTCGTTGACGAAGTCACCGATGGGTTCGGCCTCCTGGATGGCCGTCTTGTACTGCTCCAGGACCCACTCCATGTCGGAGACCTTCTGCACGGAGAACCCGAGCACCCCGAGTCCCTTGCGCGCCGCCATGGCGTACGAGGGCGGCGACCCGGCGGCGTACCACATGGCCGGGTGCGACTTCCCGTACGGCTTGGGGAAGATCTTGCGGGGCGGCAGCGACCAGTGCTTGCCCTGGAACCCCGGGTACTCCTCCTGGAGCCACATCTTGGGGAACTCCGCGATGGTCTCTTCCCAGATCTCCTTGGTGTAGTTCATATCGGTGACGCCCGGTATGAACCCCAGGATCTCGTGCGAACCGGCACCGCGTCCGCTGCCGAACTCGAAGCGCCCCTCGGAGAGGTGGTCGAGCATGGCCACCTTCTCGGCGACCTTCACCGGGTGGTTGACCTGGGCCAGCGGGTTGAAGATGCCCGAGCCGAGGTGGATGCGCTCGGTGGCGTGCGCGAGGTAGCCGAGGAAGACCTCGTTGGCCGAGAGGTGCGAGTACTCCTCCAGGAAGTGGTGCTCGGAGGCCCAGGCGTACTTGAAGCCGGACTTGTCGGCCTGGATGACGTACTTCGTCTCCTCCATCAGCGCCTTGTGCTCCGCCATGGGGTCGACCGCGGACCGTGCTGCCGGCACGTATCCCTGCACAAAGAGTCCGAATTCCAAGGGACTTCTCCTTCATGGGAATCACTTGTTTCTGACGCACCGTCAGATTGTGACGAGCTCGACTGTTCCACCGGCCGCGAGGACCGTCAATACCTGACGCGCAGTCAGGCACTGGTCTCCGGGCGGCCTCGCGCCGCCTCAGAACAGCGAGACGCCGGCGAGCCAGCCCCCGTCGATCACGAACGGCTGGCCGGTGATGTACGAGGAGTCCCCGGCGGACAGGAAGAGCGCGAGCGCGGCCACCTCCTCGGGCCTGCCCACCCGGCCGAGCGGCACGAGCTTGCGGTAGAGGTCGTCCAGGGCGGCCGAGGTCTCCGCGTGGTCCGCCGTCGGGTCCAGCTGGGCAGGGTTGGACATCGCGGTGTCGATGGCGCCCGGGCACACCGCGTTGACCCGGATCTTCAGATGCGCGAGCTCCATCGCGGCGACCCGGGTGAGCCCGAGGATGGCGTGCTTGGTGGCCGCGTAGGCGCCGACCGCGCTCATACCGGTCATGGCCGTGTACGAGGCGGTGTTGACGATGGTGCCGCCGCCCGCCGCGCCGATCTCGGGGGCCACGGTCTTGATGCCGAGGAAGCAGCCGACCTGGTTGACCCGCACCACCCGCATGAACTCGTCCAGCGGCGTGTCGACGAGCGCGTTGAAGCGCAGGATCCCGGCGTTGTTGACCAGGCCGTCGATCTTCCCGAAGGCGTCCTTCGCCGCCGCCACCGCGGCCGCCCACTCCTCCTCCCGGCTCACATCGAGATGGACGTAGCGGGCGGCTTCCCCCAGTTCCTTGGCCAGCGCCTCGCCCTGCTCGTCGAGCACATCGGCGATGACGACCCCGGCCCCCTCGGCCACGAAGAGCCGCGCCTCCTGTTCGCCCTGGCCCCGTGCGGCACCGGTGATGAAGACGACCCGCCCATCGAGCTTGCCCATGCGGTCCTCCTGTTCGTCGAGGTGTACTGGCCGTGCGTGAGGAGACTGTTCAGTCGATTCAGTCATTGAGGTGCGGGCCGACCTCTGACCCGAACATGCCCATCTGGTCGATGAGTTCGGACCGCGTACGCGAACGGAACCGCACCTGGATCTGGTCCACGCCCATCTCGCGGTACGCGCGCAGCGACTCGGCGAGGGCCTCGGGCTTGCCGGTGAGGGTGCGTCGCCCGGTGTCCCAGCCGGGTTCACCGACGTACAGCGCCTCGGTGATCGCGCCGACGGTGATCGGGTCGACGACCCCGGCCTGTTCGCGAAGTGACTTCAACTTGGCTATCTGCGCGGGAAGTTCACCGCGCGGGTCGCCCTGCGGGAGCCAGCCGTCGCCGCGCAGGGCGGCTCTGCGCACGGCGGCGGGGGACGAGCCGCCCACCCAGATCGGCACCTGCCGCTGGGCGGGCCGGGGCCGCTGGCCGAGCCCCTCGAAGGCGAAGCGCCGGCCCTGGAAGGAGGGGTACTCCTCGGGGCCGAGCGCGGCCCGCAGCGCGTCGATGGTCTCGTCGAGGACGGGCCCCCGCCGCTCGAAGTCCGCGCCGACCGCCTCGAACTCCTCCCGTACGTGGCCCGCGCCGACGCCCAGGATCAGCCGGCCGCCGCTGAGGTGGTCCAGGGTCGCGTACTGCTTCGCGGTGACCAGCGGGTGCCGGAGCCCGGCCACCGCCACATGGCTCATCAGCAGGACCCGGTCGGTGACCCCCGCCAGGAAGGAGAGGGTGGCGACCGGGTCGTACCAGACGGTGCTCATCGCGCCCGCGAGCCGGCGCGGGATGGCCACGTGGTCGCAGCTCGCGAGGTAGGCGAAGCCGGACCGCTCGGCGGCGCGGGCGATCTCTGCCAGATCCTTTGGCCCGGCGTCGGCCTCCCACGGCTCCGCGTAGATGGTGCTCTGCGACTGGACCGGGAGCTGCATCCCGTACACCAGTCGCCCGTTCGGCAGTATCGGCACCGTGCGCCCGCCTCCACCCTGATCTGACGATCCGTCACCCGAGTTGGTGGCCCCATGGTCATAGCTGACGCATCGTCAGGCAAGGGGTGTGCGGGCGGCGGTGGGGTCAGCGCGGCACCTTGATGGCGAGAAGCCGGTTCGGGGATCCGGCGCCGGGCCTCGTGACGACGCCGGTCGTGGCCGCGGCGGTCAGCGCGGCGGCCACCTGGGCGGGCCGCGCCGTGGGGTGGTCGGCCAGGTAGAGGGCCGCGGCCCCGGCCGCGTGCGGGGCCGCCATGGACGTACCGGAGTCGGTGACGGTGGCGGTGTCGCTCGCGTTCCAGGCCGAGGCGATGGACTCCCCCGGCGCGAACAGGTCCAGCGCGCCGCCGTAGTTGGAGAGGCTGTCGCGGGAGTCCCGCTCGGTGGTGGCCCCCACGGTGATGGCTTCGCGGACCCGGGCCGGGGAGTGCAGGGACGCGTCCTGACTGTCGTTGCCCGCCGCGACGGTGTACGTCACACCGGAGGCGATGGACCTGCGGACCGCCTGGTCGACCACCGCGTCCACCCCGCCGCTGAGCGACAGGTTGGCGACGGCGGGCTTGGCCGCGTGCCGCGTCACCCAGTCGATGCCCGCGACGATCTGCTCGGTGGTGCCGGAGCCCGCGTCGTCGAGCACCCGCACCGCGACGATCTTCGCCTTCTTGGCGACGCCGTAGCGGCTGCCCGCGGCGATGGCCGCGACATGGGTGCCGTGACCGCTTCCGTCCTGGGCCACGAGGTCGTCGTCGATGGCGTCGTAGCCGTGGGAGGCCCGGCCGCCGAAGTCCTGGTGGGTGATGCGCACCCCGCTGTCGATGATGTACGCGGTCACGCCGGACCCGGCGCCGGCCGGGTAGGTGTACCTCCGGTCCAGCGGCAGCTTCGGCTGGTCGATCCTGTCGAGCCCCCAGGACGGCGGCCGGGGCTGGGAGGCGGTGACGTGGAAGGTGCGGTCCGCCGAGACCGACGCGACCGCGGGGTCGCGGGCGAGCCGCTCGGCCTGCGCCTCGGAGGCCCGGACCGCGTAGCCGTTGACGGCCTGCCGGTAGGTGCGCTTCACGGTCACGCCGTACTTCCGGGCGACGGCCCGTCCCGCGGCGGAGTCGGCACGGGCGACCGCGTCCTTGAGGGTGACGATGTAGCTGCCGGAGACGGCGTCGGCCACGCCGGTCCGCGCGGTGCGGCCCTGTTCGGCCGGGGCGGCGGACGCTCCGGTCGCGGGGCCGGACGACAGGCCCGCGGTGATCACGCCGAGGGCCGTCAGACCCACGGCGATGCTTCGCGCCCATGACATGGCAGGGGTATCTCCTCGATCAGGGGTGGAATGCAGTGGATGCGCCGCGGGGCCTCGGAGCGAGCCCGGTAGCCGCTCGCCTGCGCGGGGCTCGGGTAGGGTGCGACGTGCGTTATCGCAAGGGGGAGGAAGTCTTCACGGGCAGTCTGAACAGGCGTGGAAACCGAAAGGCCGTTCGCGAGCTTCTTCCCCCGATGACGTCTTCGCCGTCGCCAAGTCCCCGATTACCTCTTCAGGGCCGGACAGCACATCTCTTCACGACGCAAAACAAATCGCGGAATGCGCGTCGCACCTATGCATTCATCCAGGGTGCTTTCATGGCTGTATTGCCCGGCCTTAGTGCACGGCACTATTGCATGGCTGTCATGCACGGCTGTATTGCATGGCTGCTTTCACGGCAGCTTTCATGGCCGCAGCACCAGGGCGATCAACTGCCAGACCAGTATGGCGTGGACGAGAATGCACATACCCCAGTGCGCCGACCGGCGCGTGGAGTGGCGCAGGACCCACGCCCACTCGACCGCCACCAGAACGACGGACAGGGCCCACAGCCCCCAGGAGAGCGAACTCCACAGGGGCGCGGTCCGGTCCGCGAGGATCCCGATGACCGCCAGCGGTGCGAGGGCCAACAGCGGCAGGGCCCACGCGCCTTGAGCGCGAGGGGACTTGGTGTCGTTCATCCAGAACGCTCCGTCTCGGCGTAGGGCGGTGTCGGCCGGGTCCGTCCGGACGGACCCGGCCGACACCGCGCGCTGAACACTCCGGGGAGATGTCGCGTGCACCCCGGATGCGACTGGCCGGGGGGACCGTCAACGGGCCGGTCCCCCCGCCGTCATCAGTGCAGGGCGTTGTAGATGTCGAGAATCGTCAGGCCGGGGCTGACGGCCGCGAGCGGGGCCTTCACCCACCAGGACAGGCCGTCGTACCACTTCTTGAAGTCGCTGTACTTGCCCGCGATGGCCTTGGCGAAGCCGCCCACCTTGCTGAAGGCGGCGCGGATGGCGGACCACTTGCTGGCCGCGGTGAACTCGCCGCTGGCGATCTGCTTCATCTCGGCCTGCTCGGCCGGGGTGAGCTGGGCCGCCAGCGGGCTCGCCAGGAGGGCGTGCGCGGCCTGCTGGGCCTCGGCCTGCTGGGTGACGGAAACGGCCTGCGGCGCGGCGACCCGGGCCTCGGAGGCCTGGGCGAGGCCGGCGGCCCCGCCGAGGGTGACGGCGGCGATGGCGGAAACGGCGGCCATGCGCAGAGAGTTGCGGTTCATTCGATTCTTCCCTTGCGTCGTCGCAAGGGGGAATAAGCCCATAAGGGCAACCCGAACAGGCGTGGAAACCGAAAGGTCCCCCCGGACTTCATTCCCCCGATTACCCGGCCCTCGCGTCCCCGTGGTCAAGGAGGAGCGCGACGACCGACACCCGGCCTTTCGGTGCCAGGCACGACTGAACGTAACACGCCAAACGATCAGTTGGCCACCGATGGCGGCCGACGATTTCCAACCCCGGTTGGTCGGCGGCTGATATAGCACTGGCAATGTGTTGGTCAAGGGCAACTACGCGGCGGTCGAGACCAGTTGTGCCGCTTCCGGCGCGTGCGGGCCGGGGCGGGGCGGGGCCGCGCGAGCGGTGGGGGGAGCCGCGGCCGAGGGCGCCTCGGCCGAGGTCGTCTCAGCCGAGCAGGGCGTACACCGTGGAGGCGTGGGCGGCCGGCTCGTCGGCGCCTGCCGCGGTCATGGTGATGTCGGCGAACGCCGTCCGGCGCCCCAGTTTGGTGACGCGCGCGTCCAGGAGCACGTCGGCTCCGGTCACCGGACGCTGGAAGGTGGTGGACTGCTGGACCGTCGTCATCGGCCCGTACGCACCGCGCGCACAGGCCACCGCGATGACGGTGGCGGTGTCGGCGGCGGCCAGCAGGGCCTGCCCGCTGAGCCCGCCGCCGTCCCGCGCCAGCCGCCCGGACCAGGGCAGCCGCAGCAGGGCCCGCCCGTCCCCGACCTCCTCCACCACGAGCCCGAGGTCGAGCACCCAGGGGGCGAAGTTGTCGGCCAGGATCTTCTCTGCGTCATCACGGGTCAGCGCCATGCCCCCATGGTGGCGTCCGGGACGACGGATGTCATGGACGGGTGCACCGACGCCAAGCAGTCGTTGCGGGCCGGGAGTTGAAGCGGATCCCTACCGCCCCGCCCACAACCCCTCCCCCGTGAGCCCCAGCAACTCGATCGCGTTGCCCCGGACGATCCGCTCCACCACCTCGGGCGACAGATGGCCCATCTGGGAGGCGCCGACCTCCTTGGACTTGGGCCAGGTCGAGTCGGAGTGCGGGTAGTCCGTCTCGTACAGGACGTTGGCGACACCCACCGCGTCCAGGTTCCGCAGCCCGAAGGCGTCGTCGAAGAAGCAGCCGTACACGTGCTCGGCGAAGAGCTCCGACGGCGGGCGGTGGACCTTGTCGGCCACGCCGCCCCAGCCCCGGTTCTCCTCCCAGACCACGTCCGCGCGTTCCAGGATGTACGGGATCCAGCCGATCTGACCCTCGGCGTACATGATCCTCAAACGCGGGAAGCGCTCGAACTTGCCGCTCATCAGCCAGTCGACCATCGAGAAGCAGCAGTTGGCGAAGGTGATGGTCGAGCCGACCGCGGGCGGGGCGTCCGGCGAGGTGGAGGGCATCCTGCTGGACGAGCCGATGTGCATCGCGATCACCGTGCCGGTCTCGTCGCACGCCGCGAGGAAGGGATCCCAGTCGTCGGTGTGGATGGAGGGCAGGCCCAGGTGCGGGGGTATCTCGGAGAAGGCCACCGCGCGCACCCCGCGCGCGGCGTTGCGGCGCACCTCGGCGGCGGCGAGTTCGGCGTCCCAGAGCGGAATCAGGGTGAGCGGGATCAGGCGGCCGTGCGCTTCGGGGCCGCACCACTCCTCCACCATCCAGTCGTTGTACGCGCGCACCCCGAGCAGGGCGAGTTCGCGGTCGCTCGCCTCGGTGAAGGTCTGGCCGCAGAAGCGGGGGAAGGTGGGGAAGCAGAGCGCGGACTGGACGTGGTTGACGTCCATGTCGGCGAGGCGGGCGGGAACGTCGTAGGAGCCCGGGCGCATCTGCTCGTACGTGATGACCTCCAGCTTTATCTCGTCCCTGTCGTAGCCGACCGCCGTGTCGAGGCGGGTCAGCGGGCGGTGCAGGTCCTCGTACACCCACCAGTCGCCGATCGGCCCCTCGTCCCCCTTCGCGCCCATGACGGGCGCGAACTTGCCGCCCAGGAAGGTCATTTCCTTCAGGGGGGCCCGCACGACGCGGGGTCCGATGTCGCGGTATTTCGACGGGAGGCGGTCGCGCCAGACGTGAGAGGGCTCCACCGTGTGGTCGTCCACCGAGATGATCTTCGGGAAGGTCTCCATGTCGTTAACGGTAGACCTGATCTGACGATCCGTCAGCTAGTTGGCGGCGCCGTCCTGGCCCGCTCCGGGCGGCCGGAGCCCGCGTTGAGTGTGCAGGGCATGTGTCGAAGCCTTGTGCAGAGCGTCACCCGTTGCTGACGCGACCCCTCCGGACAGGGCAGACTGGCGGGGAGCACACCAGGAGTACGGGGGTACAGGGGGCAGCTATGGACCGTGACGGCGGGCCGCGCGTACCGGAGCAGCGCGCTCCGGTACCGCCGCCCCAGCGCGCGACGGAGCGGCTCGACCAGGGGAGGCCCGGAGCAGCACCGCAGATGCCCGGCGCCGGGCTTCGCTTCGGCGTACTCGGACCCGTGCGGGCCTGGCGGGGCGAGGAGCCCCTGCCGTCCGGCTCCCCGCAGCAGCGCGCCCTGCTCGCCGCCCTGCTGCTGCGCGACGGCCACACCGCCACCGCGGCCGAACTCATCGACGCCATCTGGGGGGACGAGCCCCCCTCGCAGGCCCTGGCCGCGCTCCGTACGTACGCCTCACGGCTGCGCAAGATCCTCGACCCCGGGGTCCTGGTCAGTGAATCCGGCGGCTACGCGATCCGGGCCGGGGCCGCCACCCTCGACCTGGCCGTCGCCCAGGAACTGGCGGCATCCGCCGAGAAGGCGCGGGCCGGCGGCGAGAAGGGCCGCGCGCGCGAGCTCCTGAACGCCGCGCTCGCGCACTGGGACGGCGAACCGCTGGCCAACGTGCCGGGCCCGTACGCCGAGAACCAGCGCACCCGGCTCGCCGAGTGGCGCCTGCAACTCACCGAGGTACGCCTGGACATGGACCTGGAGGCGGGCTGCCACGCCGAGGCCGTCTCCGAGCTGACCGCGCTGACCGCCGCCCATCCGCTGCGCGAGCGGCTGCGCGAGCTTTTGATGGTGGCCCTGTACCGCAGCGGCCGCCAGGCCGAGGCGCTCGCGGTGTACGCGGACACCCGGCGGCTGCTCGCCGACGAGCTCGGCGTCGACCCGCGGCCCGAACTGGCCCGTCTTCAGCAGCGCATCCTGCGGGCCGACCAGGATCTGGCCCGCCCTCCCGCCAGCGCCCCCGCCACCGTCGCCGCGCCGGTGCGCCCGGCCCAACTTCCCGCTTCCGTACCGGACTTCACGGGCCGCGCGTCCTTCGTGCGCGAGCTCACCTCACGCCTCGCGAACGCGAAGTCGACGGTGATGGCGGTCTCCGCGCTCGCCGGCATCGGCGGCGTCGGCAAGACCACCCTGGCCGTGCACGTCGCCCACAGCGCCCGCCCCCACTTCCCCGACGGCCAGTTGTACGTGGACCTCCAGGGCGCGGGCCAGCACGCGGCCGAGCCGGACACCGTCCTCGGCGCGTTCCTGCGCGCGCTCGGCACCCCGGACTCGGCGATCCCCGAGTCGATGGAGGAGCGCGCCGCCCTGTTCCGCTCCACGCTGGACGGCCGGCGGGTCCTGGTGCTGCTCGACAACGCGCGCGACGCGGCCCAGATCCGTCCGCTGCTGCCCGGCACGGCGGGCTGCGCGGCGCTCGTCACCAGCCGTATCCGCATGGTCGACCTGGCCGGCGCGCACCTCGTCGACCTGGACGTGATGTCCCCCGAC
The DNA here is from genome assembly GCF_025399895.1 of Streptomyces sp. ASQP_92. Taxonomy (GTDB): domain Bacteria; phylum Actinomycetota; class Actinomycetes; order Streptomycetales; family Streptomycetaceae; genus Streptomyces. The sequence goes on from NZ_JAODUA010000018.1 coordinate 53,546, forward strand.
GAGGCGCTCCAGCTCTTCACCAGGATCGTCGGCGAGGAGCGGGTGTCCGCCGAGCGCGAGGCGGCCCTGGACGTGGTCGCCGCCTGTGGTTTCCTGCCGCTCGCCATCCGCATCGCCGCCTCCCGCCTGGCCTCCCGCCGCACCTGGACGGTCTCGGTCCTCGCCGCCAAGCTCGCGGACGAGCGCCGTCGCCTCGACGAGCTCCAGGCCGGGGACCTCGCGGTCAAGGCGACCTTCGAGCTCGGCTACGGCCAGCTGGAGCCCGCCCAGTCGCGTGCCTTCCGGCTGCTCGGGCTTCCCGACGGGCCCGACATCTCGCTGGCCGCGGCCGCCGCCGTCCTCGACCTGCCCCAGCAGGAGACCGAGGACCTCCTGGAATCCCTGGTGGACACGTCCCTGGTGGAGTCGGCCGCGCCGGGGCGCTACCGCTATCACGACCTGGTACGCCTCTACGCGCGTTCGTGCGCCGAGCGCGATGATCTGGCGCCGGCCGAGCGCGAGTCGGCGATGTCGCGGCTGCTCGACTTCTATCTGGCGACGGCGGCCGGGGTGTACGCCCTGGAGCGCCCGGGCGACCGGCTCGTGGACCACCTGGAGCCGACCACCTACCGGGGTCTCTCCTTCGCCGACCGCCACTCGGCGCAGGACTGGCTGTACACCGAGGCCGACCCGCTGCTCGCCTGCGTACGCCAACTGTCGGGGCCGGGCACCCTGCGCCGCGCCGTCGACCTGCTGTACGCGGCGCTCGACCTCGGCGAGTCCGGTGCCAACTCCCGGCAGTACGAGGCGACCGCGCAGGCCGTCCGCGAGGCGGCCCGCACCCGGGGCGACACCCAGGCCGAGGGACGGGCGGTGATGACGCTGGCCAACGTGCACCAGCTGGCAGGCCGCTTCGAGCCCGCCGACCGCGAGGCCCAGGAGGCGATGCGGCTCGCCGGCGCCACCCGGGACCCGCTGCCGCTGTGCTGGGCCTCCAACGCGCGCGGCATCATCGCGCTCTACCAGAACCGGCACACCGACGGCGAGACCCATCTGACGCGCGCCATCGAGGCGTTCCGCGCGGACGACAACCGGCCCGGCGAGGCCAGCGCGCTGTGCAACCTGTCCCGTATCCACCTGGCGATGGGGCGTACCGCGAGCGCGGTCACCCTCGCGCAGGAGGGCATCGACATCTACGACTCGATGGGTCACGAGCTGCGCGGCGCCAACGCCCGGTACGCGCTGGGCCTGGCGCTCACCAAGAGCGGCCAGTTGTCCGCGGCGGCGGGCCGGCTCGACGAGGCGCTGGCGGTCTTCCGGGACAGCAGGCAACGCCTGTGGGAGGGCATGACCCTGTTCCGGCTCGCGGAGGTCGACCTCGCGGGCGGGCGGCCCGCGCAGGCCGCGGCCAACGCCGAGATGGCGCTCACGGTGCTGCGCGGCATCGGCGGGGAGTGGCGGCGCGGCAATGTCCTGACGGTGCTCGGCCAGGCCCTGGCGGGCATAGGGCACGCGGGCCGGGCCCAGGTCTGCTGGCGTGACGCACTGGTCATCTTCGAGGAGCTGGGCTCCCCCGAGGCGGTCCAGGTCCGGGCTCTGCTCAGCCCCCTGGCGGCCGCATAACGCCCCTGGTCAGCGCGTTCATTGAACGTTTATCGGCACCCGTCATTGTCTTCCGTGTCGGCCCGCCGCGTCGGGGGGCGCGCAAGCCGACGGGAAGGCCGAACGTACTCTGTCGGCCCTGGCAAGTCCGTCCGGCCACCCTCGGGGGAGTGGCCGGACGGTTTCGCCGATTCCATCAGGCAGCGTCATCAACGGGAGATGAGAACCATGGCCGACGTGAAGAAGAACGAGCCGCCGATCGTCACGCCGCAGGACCAGCACGCCACGGACCAGCCCGCCATCGCCACCCTGGACCAGCACGCCACGGGCACCCCGATCGCCACCCTCGACCAGCACGCCACGGACGAGCCGGCCATCACCACACTCGACCAGCACGCCACCTCGGAGCCGTTCAAGCCGACGGCCCAGTAAGCCCATCCGAGCGGGGGACGGCCGCGGCGGCACAGGAGGGGAGCCGCCGCGGCCGGGGGGACACGACCGCGGTGCGGACCCGCTGGGGGGCGGGGACGCGCCGCGGTTCTGTGCGCGTTCCGGCGCGGCCGGGCAGCTTCCTCACCCCTGTCCCCCGGTGTGCCCGCGGCCTCCGCGCACCTGCCGTACTGTGGCCCTGGCACCTCGGAAAGGACCAGGATGAGCGCACAGCACACCGACCCCGGCGGGCCCCTCATCCCGCGCCCGGAACGCGGCCCCGCGGCTCTGCGCATCGCACTGGCCCAGGTGGCGCCGCATCGGCTGCCCGAGATGGAGCAGCAGAAGGACGAGGCGATCGCCTTGGCCGCGCGAACCGATTCGCTCGGCCCGATCGTGCAGTTCCTGGAGTCCTGGGCCGTTGTCATCGAGATCGCGCGTTTCCCCGCCGTCGCCGCCCGCCTGCGCTCCGCCGAATACGCCGCCCAGGTCCTCGACCGCGAGGATCCCGCGTGGCAAACGGCCATGGAGGAGATCCGCACCGTGTACCTGCGGGCCCGGGAGTCGCTCGCGCATGAGTGAGTGGCGCTGGGAGTACGAGCCGAACAAGACACACGTGGTGGGTGGAGAGACGCCTCCACCCTCCGATCTCGTCGCGGAGGTGGAGCGGCGCGCCGCCGAGATCGCCCGAGCCGCGGCTGCCCTGCATCTGGACGGCACGCGCTACCAAGGGGTGGGGGACGGAGTCCAGACCGCCTTCGTGCCCGGCGGAATGTTCCTCTATCTGACCATCGTGCGGCACCAGTGCGTGTACGTCCTCCAAGTGACGGCATCGCCCATCTGAGCTCATCTCCCCCGCAACTCCCCCTTCACCACCTTCCCGCTCGCGTTGCGCGGCAGCTCCGGGACGAATTCGACCTCCCTCGGCACCTTGTAGTTGGCCATCTCGCGGCGGGACCAGGCGATCAGGTCGTCCGCCGTCAGGGGGGAGCCGGGGCGGCGCACGACGTAGGCGCGGCCCACTTCGCCCAGGCGGGGGTCGGGGATGCCGATGACGGCCGCGTCGGCCACCTCGGGGTGCAGGCACAGGAGTTGCTCGATCTCCGCCGGGTAGGCGTTGAAGCCGCCGACGATGAACATGTCCTTGATCCGGTCGGTGATGCGGAGGTTGCCTTCCTCGTCCAGGACGCCGACGTCGCCCGTGTGCAGCCAGCCCCCCGCGTCGATGGCGCGGGCCGTCTCCGCCGCGTCCTCGAAGTAGCCCCGCATCACGTTGAAGCCGCGGACCAGGATCTCGCCGGGCTCACCGGGGTCGGCCAGGACACGGACCTCGGTGCCGGGTATCGCGCGGCCCGAGGTCGAGGCGATGACCTCCGCCGGGTCGCCGCGTCGGCACATCGTGACGATGCCGCTCGCCTCGGACAGGCCGTACGCGGTCAGGACGGTGTCCACGCCCAGCTCGCCCCGCAGCCGTTCGACCAGCCGCAGCGGCACCACCGCCGCCCCGGTCACCACCAGGCGCAGCGCGCTCAGGTCGTGCTGATCGCGTGCGGGGTGGTCCAGGAGGGACTGGTGCAGGGTGGGCGGGCCCGGCAGGACCGAGATGCGTTCGGCGGCGATGTTGGCGAGCGCGGTGTCGATGTTGAACACCGGCTGCGGCACCATCGTGGCGCCCCGCATCAGCGAGGCGATGATGCCGGCCTTGTAGCCGAAGGTGTGGAAGAACGGGTTCACGATCAGATAGCGGTCCCCCTCGCGCAGCCCCGCGAGCTCGGCCCAGATCGCATAGCCGCGCAGCGTCTGCGCGTGGGTAATCACCGCTCCCTTGGGGCGGCCGGTGGTGCCCGAGGTGTAGACGATGTCGGACGGCGCGTCCGGCGCGATGGCGTCCGCCCTGGCCCGGACCTCCGCCCCGGACACGGCCTCGCCGCCGGCCAGGAAGTCCTTCCAGGTGCGGAAGGACTCGGGGGCGTCGTCGGACAGGACGACCACCTGCTCCAGGTGCGGGAGGGAGGGGAGGGGGCCGGTCCCGGGGCCCTCGGCGGTCGCCCGGCGCAGCGAGGCGACGTAGGAGGTGCCGAGGAACGTGCCGGTGATGAACAGCAGCTTGGCGCGGCTGCTGTCGAGGACGTACGCCGCCTCGGCGCCCTTGAACCGGGTGTTCAGCGGTACGAGCACCGCGCCCGCGCTCACCGCGCCGAGCGCCGAGACGATCCAGTCACCGGTGTTGGGCGCCCAGATGGCGACCCGGTCACCGGGTTCGACCCCGGCCGCCAGGCACGCGGCGGCCGCCCGCTCCACCCGCTCACCCAGCTCCGCGTACGAGACACGGCCGCGGCCCTCGACGACGGCCTCGCGCTCGCCGTACCGGGCGGCCGCGTCGCGCACCAGCTTGGCGATCGTGCCCCACTGAAGGTCCCCGCGCACCGCATGCCCCATCGAAAGCCCCTCCGCCAGTAGCTGACTAACCGTCAGATTAGCTGTAGCCTCCTCCGCTGTCAGCACTGGTGACGCTCGTGGAGGTGGGGCCATGGCCACCCTGAAGGACGCGACAGCCATCGTCGGGATAGGGCAGACGCCCTTCGCCAAGCAACTGCCCGAATCCGAGAAGACCTTGGCGTGCCGCGCGATCCTCGCCGCCCTCGACGACGCGGGCATCAGCCCTTCGGAGGTGGACGCGTTCGCCTCGTACACGATGGAGGAAACCGACGAGGTCGAGGTCGCCAAGTCCATCGGCGCGGGGGACGTGACCTTCTTCAGCAGGATCGGCTTCGGCGGCGGGGGCTCCTGCGCCACCGTCGGGCATCTGGCCACCGCGATCGCGGCCGGGCAGGCGAGCGTGGGGGTGGCCTGGCGGTCCCGAAAGCGGGGCAGCGGCCCAAGGCCCTGGAAGAACACGTCCGTTCAGCTCCCCACCCCCGCCCAGTGGACGCGCCCCTTCGGCCTGTTGCGGCCCGCCGACGAGATCGGCATGCTGGCCCGCCGCTATCTGCACGAGTACGGCGCCACCCGCGACCACCTCTTCAACGTCGCCCTCGCCTGCCGCAACCGCGCCAACCAGAACCCGGCCGCGATGATGTACGAGCGCCCGCTGACCCGCGAGATGTACATGACCTCCCGCTGGATCAGCGATCCGCTCTGCCTCTTCGACAACTGCCTGGAGACAGACGGGGCGTTGGCGTGCGTGGTCGTTTCCGCCGAGCGCGCCCGGGACTGTCGGCGGAAGCCGGTGTACGTGCACTCGGCGGCCCAGGGTCTGCCCGCCCAGCACCACGGCATGGTCAACTACTGGAACGACGACCCGCTCACCGGGCCCGCCTGGACCGCCGCCCGACACCTGTGGAAACAGGCCGACTTCGGCCCGGACGAGATCGACGTGGCCCAGATCTACGACGCGTTCACCCCGCTCATCCCGCTCTCCCTGGAGGGCTACGGCTTCTGCGGGCGCGGCGAGGGCGCCGCCTTCACCGAGGGCGGCGCCCTGGAGATCGGCGGCCGACTGCCCCTCAACACCGGCGGCGGTGGCCTGAGCGAGGCCTATGTGCACGGGTTCAACCTCATCAACGAAGGCGTCAAACAACTGCGCGGCAGCAGCACCGCCCAGGTCCCGAACGCCGCCACCTGCCTGGTCACCGCGGGTGAGGGAGTCCCCACCTCCGCCCTTCTGCTGAGGAGTTGAGCGATGCTGTCACCCGTTGTGGACGACGACGGCGCACCCTTCTGGGAGTACGCCGCCGCAGGTGAACTCCGCGTCCAGGCCTGCGCCGCACCCGACTGCGGCCGCCTCCGCTTCCCGCCCCGCCCGTGCTGCCCGCACTGCCACTCCTTCGACAGCGAGTGGCGCAGGATGTCGGGCCGCGGCCGCATCTGGTCCTACGTCCTGCCCCACCCGCCCCTGCTCCCCGACTACGCGGCACAGGCCCCCTACAACGCGGTGATCGTCGAGCTCGCCGAGGATCCGCTGATCCGGCTCGTCGGCAACGTGGTGGCCGAGCCGGACGCCGCGCTCGACTCCGTCGACCCGGCCCGGCTGAGGATCGGCGCACGCGTACAGGTCGCGTTCACCGAGGTCGACGGGGTGAGCGTGCCGCGCTGGCTCCCGGAGCGCGCGTGAGCGTCCTGGTGACCCGCGACAAGGAGACCGGCGTCGCGGTCGTCACCCTGAACCGGCCCGAACGCCTCAACGCCATCGACCTGGACACCGCACGCCAACTGGACCACGTCTGGCGGGAGTTGCGCTTCGACGACATGGTCCGCGCGGTCGTCCTGACGGGCGCCGGGGAGCGGGCGTTCTGCACCGGGATCGACCGCTCGGCCGAGGTGACCCAGCCCTCGTCCCCGTACTCGACCGACGATCCCCTGATCGCGATCGGACCCAAGGCCAACGACCTGTGGAAGCCGGTCGTCGCCGCCGTGCGCGGGATGGCCTGCGGCGGGGCGTTCTACCTGCTGGGCGAGGCCGAGTTCCTCATCGCCGCCGAGGACGCCACGTTCTTCGACCCGCACACGACGTACGGAATGGTCAGCGCGTACGAGTCCATGTACCTCGCGCTGCGCATGCCGCACGGCGAGGCGGCCCGGCTCGCGCTGATGGGCACGGCCGAGCGGATGTCGGCGCGGCGGGCGTACGAGATCGGCTTCGTGAGCGAACTCGCCGCGCCCGGCGAGGAGTTGACGTCCGCACTGCGCTGCGCGGAGACGATCGCCTCGTTCCCGACCGAGGCCGTACAGGGCACGGTCCGCTCGCTGTGGGCCGCGAAGGAGGCCACCCTGGCCCAGGCCCACTCCCGCGCCCCCGCCTTCGTCGCCCTCGGAAACCTGCCACCCGAACGGCAGGCGGAACTGTTCGGCGGGCGCCGCTCCAAGGACTTCCGGGTGCGGTGAGAAGGCGCGGCGGCGTGGGGCCGGGCGCGGCCGGACCGGGGCTAGTTGGCCGACGCCTGCGCCTCGCAGTGGTTCACCTGGGTGACCATGGAGGGGTGACTCATCGGCACCTTGACGGTCTGGGTGGCGCTGGGGCCCATGGTCACCGGGGCGGATCCCTCATCGACGGTCTTGCCGAGCGCGTCGTAGAAGGTGACCCGCACCAGATAGCGGTGGCTGCCGCGGCCGGAGCCGGTACTCACCCGCACGGAAGAGACGTCCTGCTTGTCGGACGGCGACGCACAGACCGTGACGGTCGCGGTGACACTGGGCGCGGCGCCAGAGCCGCCCGTGGTACCCGTGGTGCTCGTGCCGGTGGTGTTGTTGTAGCGGTTGCCGTTGTAGCCGCTCGTGTAGCCGCTGGTATAGCCACTGCCGCTGGTACTGCCGGAGCTGGTACCGCTGCCGCTGGAGCCGGTGTCGCTCGTAGCGCTGCTACTACTGCCGCCCCCGCTGCTGCTACTGCTACCGCTACCGCCACTGCTGTCCGAACTCCCGTTGCTCTTGTGGGAGTTGGAGCAGCCGCCGCCGGAGCTGTGGCTCTTGCCGTGGCTGCCGTGACTGGAGAATCCGGTCAGCGCGAGCCCCAGCCCAAGCGCCATGGCCGCGCATTTCATTCCACGACGTATCACCGTCGCACCCCCTCCGAAGACCGGCCGACACCCTAACAGTGGCGCGGTGCGGCAGCCGGACTCCCGCGGGGTTCCGGGCGCCGGGTAGCGGTGGGCGCATGCCGGGCGTAGCGTCGGCAGCGAGAGCCGCTCTCATTGAGGAGGGCCGAAGAGATGGTCCGCAACGTCCTCGGCTCGGTCCTCGCTCTCGCCGGAGCGACGGCCGCCGTCTGGAGCCCCTTCCGTGCCTGGTACGACGGCCGTCACGGCAGCACCTACCGCATCGACGACCTGTTCTCGGGCATCTCCGCCGACAAGGCGGTGGTGGCCGGCTCGCTGCTGCTGCCCTTCGCCTTCGCGGCCCTCGTGACCCTGGTCGGTCTGGTGCTGCGATCCCGAGCCCTGCTCGTGGTGGCCGGTCTCGTCGTGCTCGGGTTCACCATCCTGTGGATGGTGCGACAGGGCCAGGCGGCGGGCCATCTGACCGTCGACTCCTCCGGGAACGGGCTCGGCCAGGGCGTCGGGATCGCCCTGGGCGGCGGACTATTGCTGCTGATCGCGGCGGCCCTGACTCCCCCGCGCCGCCGGGCCGGGCCGGAGTCCGCCGGCCGCGTCGACGCCGCTACCGTGGGCGCCCCGTACGAGCCGTCGGCGGAGCGCACCCCTGAGACTCCGGCGGAGCGGCATCACCCGTACGGGGCACCCGGCGTGGGGCGGCACGAGCCGCCGGTCGAGGACCCGCACGAGGCACCCGGCGCGGGGCGGCGCGAGCCGGGCGCCGAGGACCCGCACCGTACGACCCGAGAAGCTGCGCCCGGGGACTACGAGCGCGACGCGGCGCCGCCCCGCGAGGACCCGCACGAGGCGCCCACCCGGCACTCGCAGGAGCCTCCGCCCCGGCACCCGTACGGCGGGCCGCCGCCCGTGAATCCCTACCGGCAGCCCGGCGAGGGCGGGCCGCAGCAGCCTCCGCGACGAGACTGAGCGGTCCCGGCCGAAGGGACTGAGCGACCGGGTCGCGGGTCCGCGGATCCTGCGTCCGGGGTCTTGCGCGTCAGGGGTCCGGCGTCACAGGCCCCGCGTCACAGGCCCCGCGTCACAGGGCCCGCGTCACAGGTCCCGCGTCACAGGGCCCGCGTCCCGCGTCACAGGGCCCGCGTCCCGCGTCCCGCGTCCCGGGTCCGCCTCACCGCCCCGGCGGCAGGGCCGAGCCCTCGCTCACTCCCGTACGTACGCCGGTCACGACATGCGCGTACAGCTCCGGCGATGTGAACAGGCGCGCCGTGAGGCCGCCCGCCGCCATCGCCGCGAGGGCGCCCGGCACCTGCCGCTCGCTCGTCTCCACCAGCAGCGTGCCGCCCGGGGCCAGCCACCGTGGGGCGGCGAGAGCGACGCGGCGCATGACGTCGAGGCCGTCCGAGCCGCCGTCCAGGGCGACCAGCGGCTCGTGCTCGCGGGCCTCCGGGGGCAGCAGGCCGACCTCGCCGGAGGGGACGTAGGGGACGTTGGCCGTGAGGATGTCGATCCGGCCGCGCAGGGCGGTCGGGAGCGGGTCGAAGAGATCGCCCTCGTAGACGTGGCCGCCGAACGCGGCGACATTGCGCCGGGCGCAGCGCACGGCGGCGGGTTCGATGTCGGCGGCGTGCAGTTCGGCCCCCGGCAGCGCGGCGGCGAGGGCCGCGCCGAGCGCGCCCGAGCCGCAGCACAGGTCCACGACGACGGCCGGCCGGGAAGGGTCGGCGGCGGCGAGGGCCCGGCTCACCAGGAACTCGGTACGGCGCCTCGGCACGAACACCCCGGGGTCGACGGACACTTTGAGCCCGTGGAACTCGGCCCAGCCCAGGACGTGTTCGAGAGGAAGGCCCGAGGCCCTGCGCTCGACCATCGAGGCGACCTGGGCGGGCCCGTCGGCGGTGGCGAGTATCAACTCGGCTTCGTCCTCGGCGAATACGCATCCGGCGGCACGCAGTCTGGCGATGACGTCCGGCGCCGCGAGCGGCTCAACTGACATACAGGACAAGCCCTTTCGGTACGTGTTAGGGAAAATCCCTCGGGGTCCGCGCGCCCGGCCCGGCTCCGCCGCGTGGGCGAGACCGGGCACGCGGACGGCGGCACGACATGGCACGGATGGCACGGCGCGGCGCGGCACGGATGGCACGGCGCGGCACGGATGGCACGGCGCGGCAGGCGCGGACGGCACGGCGCGGGGCGGCACGCCCCGGCCTCCCGGCCCCCGCGCCTAGCGCGCTCCGGACGTGGCCGTTCCCTTCACCGCGTCCAGCGCGTAGACGCAGCGGTCCTTGCTGCACGCGTACACGACCCCGGCGCGCACGACGGGCGAGCCGGTGATCTCGCCGCCCGTCGCGAGCTTCCAGCGCAGTTGGCCGCCGGCCGCGTCCAGGGTGTAGAGACAGTGGTCGGCCGAGCCGAAGTGGATGCGGCCGTCGGCGACGACGGGGGCGCCGACCACCTCGCCGCCCGCGGCGAAGCGCCACTTGGGGGTGGAGGTGACCGCGTCCAGGGTGTAGAGCGCGTTGCCGCTGCCGACGTGGACGTTGCCGTCGGCCACCAGGACCGGCTCGACGGAGTTGCGGGACTCCGTGGCGATGCGCCAGCGGTCCTTGCCGGTCGCGGCGTCCAGGGCGTACACCGTGCCGAGGTAGTCGGCGAGGTACACACCGCCGCCGGCCACCGCCGGGCCCGGCGCGAACGCCGGCGGGGAGAGGAAGACCGCGGGCGCCTCGAAGTGCCAGCGGACGTGTCCGGATGAGATGTCCACGGCGAGGACGCGGGTGCCCGCCGAGACGTAGACATAGCCGTCCTGCGCGGGCGCCACCCGGATGGGGACGCCGCCGCAGGAGGCCGCGTCGCCGACCGGGTAGGACCAGCGCTCGGTGCCGGTGCGGGCGTCCAGGGCGCGCAGCCGAGCGTCCTTCCAGAGGTAGATGGTGCCGTCGTGGATCGCGGGGCCGGCCTCGGGGGTCTCGAAGTCGGTCTGGGCGCCGGTCGTCTCCCACAGCTTCTCGCCGTTGGCCGCCTCCCAGGCCTGCACGCCGCCGCCCCGGGTGCCGGTGACGACGGTGCCGCGGTCTGCCTTCAGGGAGTACACCCAGGCATCCGCGGGGCCGCGCCACAGCTCGCCGCCGTCGGCCGCGTCCAGGGCGTACAGGGTGGGGCCGTCGGAGGCGTGGATGCGGCCGCCCTCGACGGCCATCGCCCACGCCACGTCACGGGTCTTGAACTGGCGCCGGCCCGTGCCCACGTCCAGGGCGTGCACCTCGAAGGACGTCACGTACAGCAGGTCACCGGCGACGGCCGGGGTCCCCCACACATCGTTCGACATGCGAAAACGCCAGGGGCGCCAGCGGCCCGGGACCTCGGGCGGCTGGGCCGGCGGCGGCACGGGCGCGGCCGGGGCGCCGCCCTCGCCGGGCCTGCGCACCCAGCCGGTGGCGGGACCCGCGTCGACGGCCACCCGCGACGCGTCGGCGGCGCGGGGCCCGGGGCCGATGGGCACCTTCGCGCCCGGAAGGCGTACGGGCTCGTCGGCGTGGACCGGCGGATAGGTCACGGAGGAACCGGCGTGCCGGGCCGCGTACGGGGGCTCCGGGGGCCGGGGCGGGGGCGCGGGCAGCGAGCGGTTGGAGCGCACGGAGCTCGGCGCGGGGTCGGCGGGCGGGACGACGAGCATGCGGCCGCCGCCTCTGCGCTGCTCGATCATGGCGACGGAGCGGGGCGGCAGCCAGGCCGACGCGGTGCCGCTGTCGTCCGATCCCGAGGCGAACAGGTGGGGCGCGAGCTGGGCCTGGAGGTCCTCGGGGGTGGGGCGGTTGGGGTGCTCCATCTGCATGCAGGACTCGATCAGCGGGCGCAGTTCGTCGGGCAGGCCGGTGATGTCCGGGCCCTCGCGCAGCAGCATGAACACCGTCTCGACCGGGTTCGCGCCGTGGAAGGGCGCGTGCCCGGTCGCCGCGAAGACGAGGGTCGAGCCGAGCGAGAACACGTCGGAGGCGCCGGTGACGCTGCGCGAGTCCTTGGCCTGCTCGGGCGACATGTAGGCGGGGGTGCCCACGGCCACGTTGGTCATGGTCAGGCGGGTGTTGGAGACCCCGGACGCGATACCGAAGTCGATCACTCGGGGGCCGTCCTCGACGACCAGCACATTGGACGGCTTCAGGTCGCGGTGGACCAGGCCCGCGCCGTGGATGGACTGGAGGGCCTCGGCGATTCCGGCCGCCAGCCAGCGCACGGCTTGGGCCGGGAGCGGCCCGCACTCATTCACTATTTCTTCGAGGGAGGGCGCCGGCACATAGGCGGTGGCCAGCCATGGGACGGGGGCGCGTGGGTCGGCGTCGACGACGGCGGCGGTGTAGAAGCCGCTGACCGCGCGGGCCGCCTCCACCTCGCGGGTGAAGCGGACCCGGAAGAGCTGGTCCTCGGCGAGCTCGGTGCGCACCGTCTTGATGGCGACGCGGCGGCCGGACGCCGAGCGCGCCAGATAGACAAGCCCCATGCCGCCGGCACCGAGCCGTCCCAGCACCTCGAAGGGGCCGATCCGCCTCGGGTCGTGCTGCGTCAGCTGCTCCACTTGCCTGCCACCTCCCCGTACGGGCCATGCATGAACGCGGCCCCGTGCAGCGTCTCACGCGGCACCCCGATTCTCCCTGCCGGAGGCGACCGGTGGCCAACCCGGGTCGAGATCGGGATGTCCCCGTCCGATCCGGGACAACCCGGGCATGTCCGCGCGTGCGCTAGGCGCCTGAACCCTGGAGAACGGCGAAGGTGGCGCCCTGGTTGTCGTTGAGGACGGCCATCCGCCCGTATCGGATGTCGAACGGCTGGGCGGTGACCCGGCCGCCGAGCCGCGCGCAGGCGGCGGCCGTGGCGTCGCAGTCCTCGACGAGGAAGTACACGAGGAAGTGGTCGGGCAGGGCGGCGGGGAAGGCGTCCGACATCAGGCTGCGGGCGCCCACGGCCGTGTCGGGGCCGGGTTCGGTGCCGGGCAGCGACCAGGTGCGGATGTCCGCGCCCAGCTCGTCGGCGCTGCCCGCGCTCACGCCCTGGTAGCCGAAGACGGACTCGTAGAACGCGTCGGCCTGGCCCTTGTCGCGGGTGTAGACCTCGGTCCAGCAGAAGGAGCCGGGCACGCGGGTCAGCTCGAACCCGGTGTGCGCATCGCCCTGCCAGAGGCCGAAGACGGCGCCGCCCGGGTCGGCGGCGACCGCGAGGGTGCCGTGCGGGGGCACCGGCATCGGCTCGGTGATGAGCTGGCCGCCTGCCTCTCGGATACGGGCGGCGAGGGCCCGGACGTCGGGGGTGGCGAAGTAGACGGTCCAGGTGGTGGGCATCCGGCCGTCGCGCTTGGGCTGGAGGGCCGCGACGCGCCGCCCGTCCTTGTAGGCGCGGGTGTAGCGCCCCTGCCTGTCGTCGCCGTCCTCGTCGAAGGTCCAGCCGAGGAGCTCCCCGTAGAACCTCTTGCCGGCCGCCGGATCGGACAGCGAGACATCGGCCCAGCACGGCGCGCCTTCCGGATATCCGCCCATGCGCCTGATTCCTTCCTGACCGCACCGCCCCCGTCGTGGAGCCGCATCGGGGCCAAGCTAACGACCCATCACGCCCCCGGCGGCCGGACAATTCGAACATATGGCGTGATTTCGGTGGCCGAAAAGGCTACGGGCCAAGTCCCGCACGGCTTGTCCACCAAAGTTGTCCACAGGGTGTTGATAACACCATTCGAGTGGCCGGGCCCGAACCTCGCACCGGACGAGCGCTCACGACCACCCGCCACCGACCACCGGCCGCAGCCCACCACCGGCTACCGGCCTCCGCCCGCAGCCCGCAGCCCGCAGCCCACCATCGGCAACCTGCCTCCGCCCGCAGCCCGCCAATCAACGACCACCACCCCTCGCGGCGACCGATTCTCCATGCCCATCACCCCACCCATCGGGACGTATCGCCCCCGGGCCCCCATTTGCACTCGGCCGAATCGCGCTCCGATCACCCCTCGGTAAGCTGACGGCATGACAGGACAAGTACGCACCGTCGACGGCCGCGTGGCCGGCCGACGCGGGCAGGCGACACGGCAGAAGCTGCTCGACTGCCTCAGTGAGATGCTCAGCTCGTCGCCGTACCGGGACGTCAAAGTCATCGACGTGGCCCGGAAGGCGGGCACTTCACCCGCGACCTTCTACCAGTACTTCCCCGACGTCGAGGGCGCCGTCCTGGAGATCGCGGAGGAAATGGCCAAGGAGGGCGCCGGGTTGACCGCTCTGGTCGAGGGGCGCTCCTGGGCCGGCAGGGCGGGCTGGCAGACGGCGGAGGAGCTCGTGGAGGGCTTCCTCGACTTCTGGCGCAAGAACGACGCGATCCTCAGGGTCGTCGATCTGGGCGCGGCCGAGGGCGACAAGCGCTTCTACAAGATCCGTATGAAGGTCCTGAACTCGGTCACCAACTCCCTTACGGACGCGGTCACCGAGCTCCAGGCCAAGAACAAGGTCGACAAGGACGTCAGCCCGGCCGCCATGGCAGGCTCGCTCGTCGCGATGCTCGCCTCGGTGGCCTCGCATCAGAAGGGTTTCCAGACCTGGGGCGTCAAGCAGGCCGAACTCCGGCCGAACCTCGCCCTGTTGGTCCACCTGGGCATCACCGGCAAGAAGCCGACGAAGTAGCCGTCGGACCGGCGGCCGATATCCACGTCCCGTCCTGTCGCGCCGACGGCGGTTCACCTCCGCGAGGAGGAGACCGCCGTCGGCGTTCCCGTCTGCACCGGCCGCGCCCGCGCACCGCGCCTCAGGCTCTGCGCTCCAGACGGAAGAGCCGGATCTCGCGATCGATCCTGGACTGGTAAGTGGCGTACGGGGGCCAGAAGTTGAGGGCGGCCCGCCAGGCGGAGGCGCGCTCCTCCCCTTCGAGCAGCCGGGCCCGCACCGGGATGTCGCGGCCCTTCCAGCTGATCGACGCATCCGGGTGCGCGAGCAGATTCCCGGTCCAGGCGGGGTGCCCGGGCCGCCCGAAGTTGGATCCGATCAGCACCCAGCTGTCGCCATCCGCCTCCGGCATGCAGGCCAGCGGAGTGGTGCGCGCCAGACCCGACCTGGCGCCGCGCGCGGTGAGCACCACCCCGGGCAGCATGCGCGCGCTGAGGATGACCCGGCCGCGGGTGAGGCGGTGGACGGCGCGGTCCATCGCGGGGACGAAGTGGGGGGCGATCCGCGCGAACGCCCGGGTCGAGGACACCTTCTGCATGAGCCGCACCCCGGGCGCCGTCCTGGCGGATCCGGCACTCGCACCCTCACCTCGCGAATGGGCGCCGCCGTCCTGCCGGACCGGGGCGCTCATGCCATCACCTCGCGGGCGGTCGCCGTTCCGGCGGAGCCGGGCGCTCACACCGTCACCTCGCCGGCCGTCGGGTCGAACAGTCCGGCCTGCTCGGCGGCGTGCGCGCGCAGCCGGTGCACGGGCCCGAAGAGCAGCTCGTCGGCCGTGGCCCGCTTGAAGTAGAGGTGCGCCTCGTGCTCCCAGGTGAACCCGATGCCACCGTGCAACTGGATGGCCTCCGAGGCAGCGGCGCGCAGCGCGTCGAGCCCCTGGGCGAGCGCCAGGGCTCCCGCGCCGGGGTCCCAGGCCGCGTAGTACGCCGCCGACCTGGCCGCCTGCACCTGCACATACAGGTCCGCGAGACGGTGCTTGACCGACTGGAAGGAGCCGATCGCCCGCCCGAACTGCTCGCGCTCCTTGACGTACGCGACGGTCCTCTCCAGCGCCTCACTCGCGGCCCCCACCGCCTCGGCGGCCAGACAGGCGGCCGCGGTGCGCCCGACGGCGGCAAGTGCCTCACCCACGGGTACGGAGTCGTCGTCGCCCAGCAACTCGGCTTCCACATCGCGTAGTTGTACGCGCGCCTGGGTGCGGGTCTCGTCGAGGGCGGTGCGCCGGGTGCGGCCAAGGCCCTCGGCGCCCGCGTGCACGAGGAAGAGGAGGGTGCGGCCCCGAGCGAAGCCGCCGGTATGCGCGGCGACCAGCAACAGCCGAGCGCTGTGCCCGTCCAGGACCTGGTCGGCCTCCCCGTACAACCGCCAACCCCCTTCCGGTGCCCGCGCGGCCTGTACACCTCCGGCCCGGCCTCCCCCGGCCCAGTCGCCGTCCGTGTTCGCGCCGGTGAGCCCGAGGGCGAGCGCGAGGCTCGGGCCCGGCACGGCGAGGGTGGCGCCGCACTCGCCGCGGGCGACGAGCGGAAGCAGGGCGCCCTTCTGGGCGTCGGTGCCGAGGGCGGCGATGAGCGGGGCGGCGAGGACGCCGGTGGCGAACAGCGGCGACGGCAGCAGCGAACGTCCGATCTCCTCGCAGGCCAGGGCGAGTTCGGCGACCGTGCACCCCGCCCCTCCGTACGCCTCGGGAAGCGCGAGCCCGGGCAGCCCGAGCTCGGAGGCGAGCCGGCCCCAGAGCCCCTCGTCGTACCCGGCCGGGGCGCGCACCGCGTTCTTGACGTCCTGCGGACCGCAGTGTTTGACGAGCAGTTCGTGCAGGGTGCGGCGGATCGCGTCCTGTTCCGCGGTGAAGGTGGCATCCATCGACGGGCTCCTCCCCCAGAGGCATGAGCCCCTGAACTGACGGGGCGTCATGTTAGAGGTGGGCGCCACAGATGCCCAGGGGCGGGAGGCAGGGGGATGGACTGGGAGGGCCACCACCGAACCACTGCCCCGGGTGCGCCATCTGATGTACCGTCAGATTCATGCCAAGGCAGCAGCCCTCAACCACACGGCGGCGCAAGGTAGCGGTCGTAGGTGTCGCACTCTCGGACACCGGGCGCGTGGACGACGCCACCCCCTACGCCCTGCACGCCCAGGCCGCCCGGCGCGCCCTCGCCGACTCGGGACTCGATCGCGGCGTCATCGACGGGTTCGGCTCGGCCGGGCTCGGCGCGCTCGCGCCGGTGGAGGTGGCCGAGTACCTCGGGCTCCGGCCCACCTGGGTCGACTCCACCACCGTCGGGGGCGCCACCTGGGAGGTCATGGCCGCGCACGCCGCCGACGCGATCGCAGCCGGGCACGCCAACGCGGTACTCCTCGTGTATGGGTCGACGGCGCGGGCGGACATCAGGGCGGGGCGGCGCACCGCGAACCTGTCGTTCGGGTCACGGGGCCCGCTCCAGTTCGAGGTGCCGTACGGCCACACCCTGATCTCCAAGTATGCGATGGCCGCGCGGCGCCACATGCACCAATACGGCACGAGCATCGAGCAGTTGGCGTCCGTCGCGGTCCAGGCCCGGGCCAACGCCGCGACCAACCCGGACGCGATGTTCCGCGACCCCATCACCGTCGACGACGTCCTGTCCGGACCGATGATCGCGGACCCCTTCACCAAACTGCACTGCTGCATACGCTCCGACGGCGGCTGCGCGGTACTGCTCGTGGCGGAGGAGTATGTGCCGGACACGGCCAAGTCGCCGGTCTGGGTGCTGGGTTCGGGCATGGCGGTGTCGCACACGACGATGTCGGAGTGGGAGGACTTCACGGTGTCCCCCGCGGCGGTCTCGGGCCGGCTCGCCTTCGAACGGGCGGGGGTGACTCCGGCCGACGTCGACGTGGCCCAGATCTACGACGCGTTCACCTACATGACGCTGGTGACGCTCGAAGACCTCGGGTTCTGCGCGAAGGGGGAGGGCGGGGCGTTCGTGGAGAAGGGCCGCCTGCTGCGGGACGGTGAACTGCCGGTCAACACCGACGGGGGTGGCCTCTCGGCCTGCCATCCCGGGATGCGGGGCCTGTTCCTCGTGGTGGAGGCGGTGCGGCAGCTTCGGGGGGAGGCGGGGGTGGGGCAGGTTCGGCGGGGCGGGGGGAGGCTACCGGAGGTGGCGGTTGCCTCCGGCACGGGGGGGTGGTTCTGTTCCTCCGGAACGTTGGTTCTGGGCCGGGGTTAGGGGGACGTTTTCCCACCCACCCGCCCGTGCACCGGGGTTGGTTGGCTCCGGCACCCTGGGGCACCGCCCCAGACCCCGGGCGTTCTCCCACCCACCCGCCCGTGCAGCGGGGTTGGTTGGTTCGGGCCTTCCTGGGGCTCCGCCCCAGACCCCAGGCACCTCGCCCACCCGCCCGCCCGTGCAGCGGGGTTGGTTGGTTCCGGTCCCTCCTGGGGCTCCGCCCCAGACCCCATATCGCGCCTGAACGGCGCTCGTCCTCAAACGCCGGACGGGCTGAAATGCCCGATGCCGGCCAGCACCAGTACCGCTAAGGGGCGCGGGGAACTGCGCGACCAGCCACGCACGGCCCGCGGCCGAAAGCGGGTTCAGGGGCGCGGGGAACTGCGCAACACGCAGGCACGGCCCGCAGGACCGGCAGGGTTGAGGGGCGCGGGGAACTGCGCAAGGCGCGGCCCGCAGGGGCGAGGGTCCCGGGCGGGCCACCCCCCGGGGCGCGGGGTGCCGGGCACCCCCCAGGGGCGCCCCCCCCGAGAGGCAAAATGGCCGTATGGAATTCCGCCAATTTCTGCACACCCTCCGCGTCTGGGACACAGACCTCCCCCGCTTCGACCCCCACACCACACCCCCCACCCCCCTCCCCCTCTTCCAGCAATGGATGACGCACGCCGCCACGGCCGGCCAGGCCGAACCGCACACCATGTCGCTCGCCACCGTCGACACCGACGGCAACCCCGACATCCGTACCCTCACCCTCCACGACGCCGACGACACCGGCTGGCACTTCGCCTCGCACTCCACCAGCGCGAAGGGGCGACAGCTCGCCGCGCACCCCGTCGCCGCGCTCGGCTTCTACTGGCCCGCCGTGGGCCGTCAGGTCCGGGTGCGGGGACCCGTGACCCCGGCGGACCCGGCCATCGCCCAGGCCGACCTGCACGCCCGCTCGACGGGAGCGCTGGCGGCCGCGCTGGTCGGCCGGATGAGTGAAGTATTGGACACCTACGAGGAGTTGGAGGCCGCGTCCGCCGCCGCCTGGCAGCGCGCGGAGGCCGAACCGCTCACCTCCGTGGCCACCTGGACCCGGTACGTACTGGACCCCACCGAGGTCGAGTTCTTCCAGGGCGACGCCCGGCGACGACACGTACGGCTGCGCTACCGCCGCGAGGGCTCCGCCTGGACCCGCGAACTCCTCTGGCCGTAACCGGCAAGACCCCCGGCCGACGGACCTCGGCCCACACGGGCTCGGCTCACACGGGCTCGGCTCACATGGGCTCGGCCCGCACGGGCTCGGCTCGACGGGGCCGACCCGGGCCGCCACAGGCAGGCTCACCCCCGCGGGGCTTGGTCCGTCGCGAGACGCGCATGCAGATGCAGGTCACGGAAGGCGTCCCGGCGCCGCGCCTCGAACATGGCGTCCCGCAGTGTCCCCTCCGCCCGGTAGCCACACCGCTCGGCCACGCGGCACGACACGTGATGACCCACCGCGTGCCCCAGCTCGACGCGGTGCAGGCCGACCGTTTCGAAGGCCCAGCGGGTGATCAGCTCCAGGGCGTGCCCGGCCACTCCGCGCCCCCGCGCCTCGGGCAGCGTCCAGTATCCGACGCGGGCACAACGCAGCGGCCAGTCAACGGAGTTGAGCCCGACGTGACCGAGCACCGTACCGCTGGACTCATCGGTGACGCAGTACGTCGCGAACTCGCCCCGCGCCCATCCCAGCGCCCGCAGCCGCAGCAGTTCCGCGGCGGCCGCCTCGTCCTCGACGGGGGCGTTGTGGGTGTTCCAGCGCAGGTACTCGGGGTCGGTGATCCCCCGCAGCAGGGGCTGCACATCGTCGTCGCGCCAGACACGCAGGCGCAGACCGTGGCCGCGCAAGTCGGCGGGTATGAGCTGGAGTTCCATACCGCCATTGAACCCCTGCCCCGGCGCCCCATCGAGGCGGGTCCGTCAAGCCGAAGCCGGTCCTGGACCCGGTCCTGGTTCCGGTTCCGGTGCCCGAGTGGTGGTGGGAGCCGGGCCGAACACCGGCACCGCGATGCCGTCCCCGCTACCGGCACCCGCCCGGAACCTCACGTGCAGTTCCATCCCGATCCGCAGCTCGGCCTCGGGGCAGCCGACGATCTCGGTCATCATCCGGGGGCCCTCGGTCAGATCGACGACGGCGGCGACATACGGGACGCGCTCGCCGAACGGAGGCAGGTCGTTGCGGTGCACGACGGACCAGGTGTAGAGCGTGGCCCGACCGCTCGCCGGGTGCCAGTGGACGTCCTCGCTCCAGCAGTACGGGCAGAACTCCCGGGGGTAGTGGTGCGGGCGGCCGCAGGCCGCGCAGTGCCGCAGGAGCAGACGCCCCTCGGCGGCGGCCTCCCAGTACGGACGGGTGAACGCGTCCACATCGGGCGTCGCCGCGTTCCCGCCTGCACTCCCCCTGGCGCCCCCGCCCCCGCCCCCACTCCCGCTCCCCGTCATCGGAACAGTCCCAAGGCGTCGTCCAGGGACCAGGTCTGCCACGCCATGGCGCCGAGGGCGACGAGCGAGATGAGCGCCATCATCGCGTTCTGCCCCTGCTCCGCCCAGTCGTGGATCATCAGGACCAGATAGAGAAGGTTGAGGAGCAGGCCGCATACGAGGGCGATCGGGGTCAGGAAGCCGGTCACCAGGCCGAGGCCGAGCGCGAGTTCGGCGTAGACGACCACGTACGCCATGACCTTCGGACGGGGTCTGACCACGGCGTCGAAGCCGCCGCGGACGGCGCTCCACCGGTGCTTGGCGGCGACGTCGGACGCCCAGGCGATGCCCGTGCCGCGCTCGAACCAGCCCTTCTTGTCCTTGTGCCGCCAGCTCTCCAGCCACCACAGGCCGAGTCCTATGCGCAGGACGGCGAGCCACTCGGCACCGCTGAGCCAGATCGAGTCCACCCTGGCCTTCCCTTCCGGTACGGTCGCGCATTTCTGACGGTACGTCAGTTCAGCGGATCCGGGCCGTGCGCGCAAGGGGTGGACACGTAGGGCGGGACGGACGGGGTACCCATCCCTGCGGGGCTGCGGGACTGCGCGACCGCCGGGCTGCGTGATCAGATCGCAACCGATTCCGGTCTTGACCGAGACCCATCAAGTATTCGCGCCATTACGCTCAGCGTTCATGGCCGACACCACCTCTCCCGCGAGCCCCGTCTATGTGATCGGCGCCGGGCCCGGCGGTCTCGCCGTCGCCGCCGCGCTGGGCGCCCGGGGCGTACGGGCCGTCGTCCTCGAGAAGTCCGACGCCGTGGCCTCGTCCTGGCGACGCCACTACGACCGGCTCCACCTGCACACCACACGCCGACTGTCCTCGCTGCCGGGCCTGCGGATTCCGCGCCGGTTCGGGCGCTGGGTGTCGCGTGACGACCTGGTGCGGTACCTGGAGAAGTACACCGACGTCCACGAGCTGGAGATCGTCACCGGGGTCGAGGTGGAGCGGATCGAGCGGGGCCCCGAGGGCGAGGGCTGGGTCCTGTACGCGACCGGCGGACGGCGGTTGGCGACGCACGCGGTGGTGGTGGCCACCGGGTACAACCACACGCCCTACGTTCCCGACTGGGCCGGCGCCGACACGTACACCGGCGAGCTGCTGCACGCGGGCCGGTACCGCGACCCGGCCCCCTACGCGGGGCGGGACGTGCTGGTGGTCGGGGCCGGCAACACCGGGGCGGAGATCGCGGCCGACCTCGCCAAGGGCGGGGCGGGGCGGGTACGGCTCGCGGTGCGGACGCCTCCGCACATCCTGCGCCGGTCCACCGCGGGGTGGCCCGCGCAGGCCACCGGCATCCTGGTGCGCCGGCTTCCCGTACGCCTCGTGGACCGGGCCGCCTCGGTGACCGAACGGCTCTCCGTGCCGGACCTCTCCGCGTACGGGCTGCCGCGGCCGGCCGGGGGGCTGTACTCGCGGGTCCGGGAGGGGGCCATCCCCGTACAGGACGTGGGGCTGATCGACGCGGTCCGGGCCGGGCGGGTGGAGCCGGTCGCGGCGGTCGACTCCTTCGACGGATCCAAGGTCCTCCTGGCGGACGGGACGCGGGTGTCGCCGGAGGTGGTCATCGCGGCAACCGGGTACCGGCGGGGGCTCGAAGGGCTCGTGGGGCATCTCGGGGTGCTCGACTCGCGGGGGCGGCCGCGGGTGGGTGGGGGGCGTACGGTGCCGGGGGTCGGGGGGGTGTACTTCACGGGGTTCACGAATCCGATCAGCGGGATGCTGCGTGAGCTGGCCCTGGACGCGACCCGAATCGCCAAGGCCCTGGCCCGCTGACCCCGGGCCCCTCGGGGCTCCGCCCCAAACCCCCCTGCCGACTGCCGACCGTGCCCGCTTCTCGCGCAGTTCCCCGCGCCCCTGACCCCTCTCGACCGTGCGGACCGTGCTCGCTTTTCGCGCAGTTCCCCGCACCTCTGGATGCCCTTCGGTCTGCGGGCCGTGCGTGGCTGGTCGCGCAGTTCCCCGCGCCCCAAAAAAACCCTCGGTCGGCTGCGGACCGTGGTCGCTTCTCGCGCAGTTCCCCGCGCCCCTTAACTACTCGGTGCTGGGGCACCTTCAGCCCGTCCGGCGATTGAGGACGAGCGCCCTTAAGGCGCGATACGGGGTCTGGGGCGGAGCCCCAGGGGTCCCGGAACCATCCAACCCCGCTGCACGGGCGGGTGGGTGGGCGAGGTGCCTCGGGGTCTGGGGCGGAGCCCCAGGAGGGGGCGGCGGCTGGAAAGAGGGGGTGGGGGTTTGGGGGGAGGGGGGGTTGGGGGAAGCCCAGCGCTACCGACCCTGGCTCCCCCGGGCCCGCCCCGCAGGGCAGAGCCTTTGCCCGCACACCGGTTCCTGACAGCCCGTCAGTTCTGTAATCTGACTATGCGTCAGTTACCACCGGCACGGCTCAGTCCTATTGGCCATCGACCAGGAGCGGGCGGAACGATGCTTGGATCGACTCACGGCACCCTCACCACCGACCTCCGCGCGAGGGTGGTCGCCTGCGGCGAGCAGCCCGCCCCCGGCGCCGTCCACGGCAGGGCCGCGGGCGAGGGAGACCTGGACGTCAGCGGCCGCCCCCTGTACGCCGACGTACCGGACCTGGACCGGTTCTTCCGGCCCGAGTCCGTCGCCGTCGTCGGCGCCTCCGACGCGGAGGGCCGCCCCAACACCGGGATCACCCGCCAACTCATCGACTGGGCCGAGCGCGTCGGCGCCCGCATCCACCCCGTCCACCCCACCCGTACCACCGTCTTCGGGCTGCCCTGTGTCGCCTCCGTGGCGGAGCTGCCGGAACAGGTCGACCTCGCCGTGCTCCTCGTCGGCGACCCGCTCCCCGTCGTCGAGGAACTCGCCGAGGCCAAGGTGAAGTTCGCCGTCGCCTTCGCCTCCGGGTTCGCCGAGACCGGCGAGCGGGGCGCCGCCGCCCAGGAACGGCTGGCCGCGGCCGTCAAGCGGTCCGGGCTGCGGCTCCTTGGACCCAACACCAACCTCAACGCGTTCGAGCGGTTCCGGGACGACCTCGACGGGCCGGCCATCGCCCTCATCACCCAGTCCGGCCACCAGGGCCGCCCCGTCTTCACGATGCAGGAACTCGGCGTGCGGCTCTCGCACTGGGCACCCACCGGCAACGAGGCCGACCTCGAAACCGCCGACTTCATCTCCTACTTCGCCGAGCGGCCCGAGGTCGGCGCCATCGCCTGTTACGTCGAGGGGCTCAAGGACGGCCGCTCCTTCCTGCTCGCGGCCGACCGCGCGGCCCGCGCCGGCGTGCCCGTCGTGGCGGTCAAGGTCGGCCGCACCGAGACCGGCGCGCGCATGGCCGCCTCACACACCGGCAAGCTGACCGGCGCCGACGACGTCGTGGACGCGGCCATGCGCCAGTACGGCGTCATCCGCGTCGACGGACTCGATCAACTCCAGGACACCGCCGCCCTGTTGGCGCGCGCCCGCAGACCCCTCGCGGACGGCGTCGTCGTCTATTCGATCTCCGGCGGCACGGGGGCGCACTTCTCCGACCTCGCCACCGCCGCCGGCCTCCATCTGCCGACTCTCTCCCCCGCCAAACAGGCCGAGCTGCATGAGTGGATACCGCCCTACCTCGACGTCGCCAACCCCGTGGACAACGGGGGTCACCCGGTCGGCGACTGGCGCGGGCGGAAGATCATCGACGCGATTCTCGCCGACCCGTCCGTCGGCGTGCTGATCTGCCCGATCACCGGCCCCTTCCCGCCCATGAGCGACAAGCTGGCGCAGGATCTGGTGGACGCGGCGGAACAGACGGACAAGCTGGTGTGCGTGGTGTGGGGCTCGCCGCTCGGCACCGAGGCCGCCTATCGCGAGACGCTGCTCGGCTCGGACCGGGTCGCCACGTTCCGTACGTTCGCCAACTGCATCGGCGCCGTACGGGCGTACCTCTCCCACCACCGGTTCACCACCGGCTACCGCTCCCCCTTCGACGAGGCGCCCCGCGTGCCGTCCCCGTCCTTCCGCAAGGCCCAGGCCCTGATGCGCCCGGGCCAGCAGCTCAGCGAGCACGCCGCGAAGCAACTGCTGCGGGCGTACGGGATCCGGGTGCCGCGCGAGCAGCTCGTCACCAGCGCGGCGGCCGCCGTACGGGCGGCGGGGCTCGTCGGCTACCCCGTCGTCATGAAGGCCTCCGGCACCCGCCTCGCCCACAAGAGCGAACTCGGCCTGGTCAAGGTCGGGTTGACCTCGGCCAGCCAGATCAGGGACGCCTATCGCGAACTCACCGACATCGCCCGGTACGAAGGCGTGGACCTGGACGGCATCCTGGTCTGCCAGATGGTCGAGCGCGGTGTCGAGATGGTCGTCGGCGTCACGCACGACGCACTGTTCGGGCCCACCGTGACCGTGGGGCTCGGCGGCGTACTGGTGGAGGTGCTCGGCGATTCGGCGGTGCGCGTCCCCCCGTTCGGCGAGGAGCAGGCGCGGGACATGCTCGGCGAGCTGCGGGGGCGGGCGCTCCTGGACGGCGTGCGCGGCGGGCCGCCGCTGGACGTGGACGCGCTCGTCGAGGTCGTCCTGCGCGTCCAGCGCATGGCTCTCGAACTCGGGGCCGAGCTCTGCGAGTTGGACATCAACCCGCTCGTGGTGCTTCCGCGCGGGCAGGGCGCCGTCGCGCTCGACGCCCTCGCCGTCTGCCGCTGATCCCCGGCCCCTCATGTCCCTCATATCTCTCACGTCCCTCACCCGCCCCTCCCGCTTGGAGCCCTTCATGGACTCGACGGACCCGACCGAACCGGCCCCGACCGACCCGACGGCCCCGACGAATCCCGTCGGCCCCGTTTCGGCCACCCCGACGGGCCCCACGGATCCCTCCCACTCATGGGTACAGCAAGCCACTGACAACGGCGTCTCGTGGATCACACTCAACCGGCCGGAAGCCATGAACGCCATCACCCCCGACCAGCGGGAACGGATCATCTCGCTGCTCGACGCGGCCTCCGCCGACCCCGCCGTACGGGCCGTCGTGATCACCGCCGTCGGCAAGGGGTTCTGCGCGGGCGCCGATCTGCGCGGCGCATCCGCACCCGCACCCGCACCCGCACCCGCGTCGGCGCCCGCGTCGTCCCCGGCCACCGACGAGCGCGTCGCCGGCGATGTCGCCCGCACCATCCGCCGGGGTGCCCAGCGGCTCATCAGCGCCGTACTCGACTGCGAGAAGCCGGTGATCGCGGCCGTCAACGGCACCGCCGCCGGTCTCGGCGCCCATCTCGCGCTCGCCTGCGATCTCGTCCTGGCCGCCGAATCAGCCCGGTTCATCGAGGTGTTCGTACGCCGGGGCCTGGTGCCCGACGGCGGCGGCGCCTATCTGCTGCCGCGCCTGGTGGGCCCGCAGCGGGCGAAGGAGCTGATGTTCTTCGGGGACGCGTTGGGGGCCGCCGACGCCGCGCGCATGGGCCTGGTCAACCGGGTGGTCGCGGACGCCGAGCTGGGCGCCACCGCCAAGGAGTGGGCCGAGCGGCTCGCCGCCGGGCCGACCCGTGCGCTCGCCCTCACCAAGCACCTGGTGAACGCCTCCCTCGACGCCGACCGGAGCTCCGCCTTCGCCGCCGAGTCCTGGGCCCAGGAGATCAACATGACCACCCGGGACGCGAACGAGGGCGTGGCCGGCTTCGTGGCGCGACGCACCCCGAAATACCGTGGTCTGTAAGCGTGTTGGCGCGTCTCGGCGGTCGTTCCGGGGTTCCCATCTGACGTACCGTCAGGTTCAATGTGAAGGTGATGGGACACGCAGGGATGGCGGCCACCGTCGTCCGATACCTCAGGTCCGTCGGCGCCGCCACGGTCGCCGAGCCCGTCGACTTCCTGCCCCGGCCGGACCTTCGGGCCGTCCGGGACGACGAGCGGGCACCGGTCGATCCCGGCGAGTTCCGGCGGGTGCTCGGGGGGTTCGCGAGCGGGGTCACCGTCATCACCGCCCAGGACGCGGCCGGCCCCACCGGCTTCGCCTGCCAGTCCTTCGCCTCGCTCTCCCTCGACCCGCCCCTGGTCGCCTTCATGGTGGCCCGTACGTCGACGACCTGGCCGCGCATCGCCCGCGCCGGGGCGTTCTGCGTGAACGTGCTCGGGGCCGAACAGGGCGCGCTCTGCCGGGGGTTCGCGGTCAGCGGGGCCGACAAGTTCGCCGGGGTCGGCCATGACCCCGCGCCCGCGACCGGCTCGCCCCGGCTGCACGGCGTACCGGCGTGGATCGACTGCCGCGTCCACGCCGTCCACACCGGCGGGGACCACCTCATCGTGGTCGGCCGCGTCGAGGCGCTGGGCGCCACCGACGACGTGGAGCCGCTGCTCTTCCACCGGGGCAGGTTCGGGCGCTTCACCGACTGACCCCGGCCGCGCTCGGCGACCGCCGCCCCCCTACTCCCGGCGCGCCCACCGCTCAGCCGGGCCCGTCGCTCACCAGGATGCCTCGGTGACCAGATCTCCGTCGCGGGTCCGCACGCGCAGCGTGCCCTTGTCGTCGTACGTCTCGTGCCGCCAGTCGGCGAAGACCTCGGCCACCCGGCGGCCCTCCCAGTCGCTCCCGCCCGCGGGGGGATCGAAGGTGACCGTCACCACGGCCTGTTCGGTCCCGCCCGCCTTGTGGACGCGCACGGTGGCCACCGGAGGCCACATCCCGTCGTCGGCCTTGGTGCGGTGCCGGGCGTAGTAGTCGACGAAGTCCCGCGTCATGTCGAACCAGCCCACCGGAAGGCAGTGCGTCGCGCCCCCGTCCCCATCCGTGGGCGGGCCCGGAGTGCCGGGGTCCGCGTCGGTCGGCGGGCCCGGAGTACCCGGATCCGCATCGGTCGGCGGACCCGGAGTACCCGGATCCGCATCCGTCGGCGGACCCGGCGTGCCCGTCTCGTCCTCCGTGGCCGGGCCCGCGCCGCCCCGCTCCCCTGCCGTGCCCCGCGTCGTCCCGTCGCCGGTCGTCCCGCCCGTACTCGTCCCGTCACCGCAGGCAGCGGCCCCGGTGGCTGACGTCGCGGCCGGGGCGGCCGCCGCCGGGTCGCCCGGCCGGGCCGTTCCGCAGGCGGTCATGGCGGCACACAGCAGCGCGGTGGCCCACACGGCACCCGTCGCTCGTCTCGGCCTCATGGCGTTCACGGCACTCCCCCATCCCCGTAAGGCACGCCCCCGGGAGGCACGTCCCCGTACACGAAGAGGGGGTCAGGCCGCGAGCGGTTCCGCCTCCGGGCCCCGGCGCCGGATGACCAGGGCCATCAGGGCGGCCGCCGCGCACAGCGCCCCCGAGGCGTACCAGACGACGTCGTAGCTGCCGAAGACGTCGCGGGCCACCCCGCCGAGGAAGGCGACGACGGCCGCGCCCACCTGGTGGGATGCGAGCACCCAGCCGAAGACGATGGCGCTGTCCTCGCCGTAGTGCCGGCGGCACAGGGCGATGGTCGGCGGCACGGTGGCCACCCAGTCGAGTCCGTAGAAGACGATGAAGAAGACCATCGGCGGGTGGACGGTGGGCGCGAGCAGCATCGGCAGGAACAGGAGCGAGATGCCGCGCAGCGCGTAGTACGTCGCGAGCAGGCGGCGGGATTCGAAGCGGTCGGTGAGCCAGCCGGAGAAGATCGTGCCGACGACGTCGAAGACGCCGATGACCGCGAGGAGCCCGGCGGCCGCCGTGACCGGCATGCCGTGGTCGTGCGCGGACGGCACGAAGTGGGTCTGGACGAGGCCGTTGGTGGAGGCGCCGCAGATCGCGAAGGTGCCGGCGAGCAGCCAGAACGGCCCGGTGCGGGCCGCCTTGACGAGGACGCCGAGGGTGCGGCGCGCGGCGCCCGGGACGGGGGCGGGCTTGGGGACGAACGCGGTCGCCCCGTACGGCGCGAGGCCCACGTCCGCCGGGTGGTCACGCAGCAGCAGCCAGACGAAGGGGACGACGGCGAGCGCGGCCAGTGCCACGGTGACGGCCGCCGGCCGCCAGCCGTGCGCCTGGACCATCCAGGAGAGCAGCGGCAGGAAGATGAGCTGGCCCGAGGCGGAGGCGGCGGTCAGGACGCCGGTGACCAGGCCCCGGCGCTCGGTGAACCAGCGGTTGGTGACGGTCGCCGCGAACGCGAGCGCCATCGATCCGCTGCCCAGGCCCACCAACAGGCCCCAGTACAGCAGGAGTTGCCAGGCGGAGTGCATGAAGACGGTGAGCCCCGAGCCCACCGCGATCACGGTCAGGGCGACCGCGACGACCTTGCGGATGCCGAAGCGGTCCATCAGGGCGGCGGCGAACGGGGCGGTCAGTCCGTAGAGCGTGAGGTTCACCGAGACCGCAGCGCCGATCGTGCCGCGCGACCAGTGGAACTCGTTGTGCAGCGGGTCGATGAGGAGTCCGGGCAGCGAGCGGAAGGCCGCCGCCCCGATGATCGTGACGAAGGCGACGGCCGCCACGAACCACGCACGGTGGATCCTGGGCGCGGCCTCGTGCTGCTGCGGCGCGGTACCGGCCTCGGGCCGGTGGGTTGTCTGGGTCACGTCATCAGCCTGGTCGTACGCGGACTTCCATACGAGTGGCTCGAAGGTCATGCATCGCAGGGATCGGGCCACGCGGCCGGGCAGGGACACCGTGGCGGCCCGGAGGGGACGCCCGCCTCAGGGGCCGGGCCCCGCCGGGACCGCTCACATCCGGCGCAGCCGCCCGATCGCCGGGACCGCGAGCAGGACGGCGACCGCGACCACGTTCAGGCCCGCGCCCACCAGCAGCACCTTCTCCGCGCCGACCGCCTCCGCGACCGGTCCCGCGAGGGCCCGGCCGGCCGCGAGCATCAGCAGCGATCCGGCCACGTCGTAGGCGTGCAGACGGTTCAGGGCCTCCGGTGGAACATGGGTCTGGACGGTCGTGGACCACATGACCAGCCAGAAGGCGAAGGCCGCCCCGATCGCGAACTGCCCGGCGCCCAGGGCGGGTACGGGCAGGTCGAGTCCGAGCGAGAGCAGTGCGACGGAGACGCCGAGGAGGGCGAGGGCGCCCGCCGCGAGCGGCCGGGCGGGCCGCAGCCGCAGGGCGAGCAGGCCTCCGGCGACGCTGCCGGCCCCGTTCACGGCCATCAGCGCCCCGTACGTTCCCGCGCCGTGGCCCTCGGTCACCAGGACCGCGGCGAGCGGGGTGGCGGGCCCGAGCACGGTCAGTCCGTACACCGTCCAGATGGTGATGACGCCCCACAGCCAGCTGCGCGCCTTGAACTCCCGCCAGCCGCCCGCCAGTTCGGCGAAGAATCCGCCGCGTCGGACCTCGCTCGCGGAGCCGCCGCGCAGCTTGAGCAGGAACAGGCAGACGCCGCTGACGCCGAAGGTCGCCGCGTTCGCGGCGAAGACCGCGCCGGCTCCCCAGAACCCGGCCACGACGCCGGCGAAGGCGGGGCCCGCCATTCCCATGAGCGCCTCGGAGACGCCGAGTACGGCGTTGGCGCGCTGGACGTCGGTGGCGATGCGCGGCACGGTCGAGGCGACGCCGGGCTGGAAGAGGGCCGCGCCGACGCCGGAGAGGGCGCTCAGGGCGTACACCTCCCAGAGCGGTGGACCGCCGTCGAGCACCAGGAACGACACGGCGAGCACGCTCGCGCCGACCAGCCGAAGCCCATCCGCGATCACCATCATCCGGCGGGGCGTGAAGCGGTCCGCGAGTACGCCCCCGAACAGGACGAACGCGGCGAGCGGCCCCATCCAGGCGCCGAGCGCGTAGCCGACGGAGGAGGCGGGCCGGCCGGCGCCGAGCAGCCCCGCCGTGAGCGCGACGGGCACCATGCCGTCGCCGAACATCGCGACGGTGCGGGCGGTGAAGAAGAGGCGGAAGTCGTGGTTCCAGAGGTCGGCCCGCGTCGGCGCCGGCCCCGCCGCGGGCCCGGGACCACGCCCCGGAGGCGCGGATGCACGCCCCGGGGGTACGGCGTCGCGTCCCGGGGGCGCGACTTCGGGAATGTCCTGGCCGATCGCAGACTTGTCCGTCACAAGACGGCAGGTGTATCAGGTAGTGGTCTATACCACCACCCCATTCTCAAGGGCTGGATCGGAGAGCGGGATGAACCCGGATCGCGAACACGGACGCGGACGCGGAGGCGGACGTGAAGACGGAGGGGGCCGCGGGCACGGGGCGGGCGCCCGCCCCCACCGCGTCGTGGTGCTCGCCCTCGACGGCATCATCCCCTTCGAACTCGGCATTCCCCAGCGGATCTTCGGACGGGCGAAGAACCCGGCCGACGGCGCGCCGCTGTACGAGGTGCTGACCTGCTCGGTCCGCGCGCCGGGCCCGGTGCGTACGGACGCCGACTTCGCGATCCTCACCGAGCACGGCCCGAAGGCGCTGGCGACCGCGGACACCGTGGTGATCCCGGCCTCCTACGAGCTCGGCCCCGTCTTCGAGGAGGGCGTGCTCACCCCCGAACTGGCCGCCGCCCTCGCCCGCGTACGCCCCGGGACGCGCATGGTGTCCATCTGCACCGGCGGGTACGTCCTGGCGGCGGGGGGATATCTGGACGGCCGTCCGGCCACCACGCACTGGGCCTCCGCCGAGCACTTCCAGCGCGTCTTCCCCTCGGTCCGGGTGGACCCGGAGGTCCTGTTCATCGACGACGGCGACGTGCTGACCTCGGCTGGGGTGGCCGCGGGGATCGACCTGTGCCTGCACATCGTGCGCCGTGACCACGGCTCGGCCGTCGCCAATGAGGTGGCCCGCCGCACGGTCGTTCCCCCGCACCGGCCGGGAGGCCAGTCCCAGTACATCCAACGCCCCTTGCCGGAGCCGCAGTTGGCCAGTACGACGGCGGCGCGGGCCTGGGCCCTCGGCCGGCTGCACGAGCCGATCCAGCTGCGTGACCTGGCCGAGCAGGAAGCCATGTCGGTCCGCACCTTCACCCGCCGCTTCCGCGAGGAGGTGGGCCTGAGTCCCGGCCAGTGGCTGACCCAGCAGCGCGTGGAACACGCCCGCCACCTCCTGGAATCCACCGACCTCCCGGTGGACGCGATAGCCCGGGCGGCGGGCTTCGGCACCGCGACCTCCCTGCGCCAACACCTCCAGACGGCCCTGGGCGTCCCGCCGACCGCCTACCGCCGCACCTTCCGGGCGGGGGCGGCGGGCTGAACGGGGCCGCCCGTACGGACCGGACGGGCTAGAACGTCAGCACCCCCCGGGCCACCCTCCCGTGGTGCAGATCGTCGGCCGCCTTGGTGAAGTCCTCCACGGGGTAGGTGCGGGTGACGAGTTCGTCGAGCAGGAGGGCCCCTTGGCGGTACAGCTCCGCGTAGCGGGGGATGTCGCGCTGGGGGCGGGAGCTTCCGTAGCGGCAGCCCAGGATGGACTTGTCGAGGAACAGGGCGGCGGGCAGGAAGGACGCCTCCACCGTGGGGGCGGTCATGCCGAGGAGGATCGCCTGGCCGTGCCGGTCCAGGAGGTCGACGGCGGCGCGGATCAGGCCGGGGTGGCCCACGCATTCGAAGGCGTGGTCGGCGCCGTTGGGGAGGATGTCGCGGGCGCCGTCGGCCGACGGCAGGAAATGCGTCGCGCCGAACTGGCGGGCCAGCGGCTCCTTCGCCGGGTTGGTGTCCACCGCGACGATGACCGAGGCGCCCGCGATGCGCGCGCCCTGGATGACGTTGAGGCCGATGCCGCCGGTGCCGATGACCACGACCGTGTCGCCGATGTCCACCCTGGCCCGGTTCAGCACCGCGCCCACTCCGGTCAGTACCCCGCAGCCGATCAGCGCCGCCGACGTCAGCGGCACGTCCTCGGGGATCTTCACCGCCTGGACGGCCTTGACCAGGGTGCGTTCCGCGAACGCCGAGTTCGAGGCGAACTGGTGGATCGGGGCTCCGCCCCGCGAGAACGGCCGGCCCGGCATGCCGATGGCCTTGCGGCACATCGTCGGACGGCCCCGGTCGCACTCCGCGCAGGCCCCGCAGTTGGCGAGCGTGGACAGCGCCACGTGGTCGCCCGGCGCCACATGACCGACCCCCGCGCCCACCGCCTCGACCACGCCCGCGCCCTCATGCCCGAGAACCACCGGCACCGGGAACGGGATGGTCCCGTCGATGACGGACAGGTCCGAATGGCACAGGCCCGCCGCCGCGACGGCCACCAGCACCTCGCCCGGCCCCGGATCCCTGATCTCCAGATCGTCGACGACCTGGCTCTGCTTCCCGTCGAAAAGGACACCTCTCACGGAACACGGACCTCCCTGGGCAGGCCGAGCACCCGCTCGGCGATGATGGTGCGCTGGATCTCGTCCGAGCCGCCGTAGATCGTGTCGGCCCTGGTGAACAGGAACAGGTGCTGGAGCGGGTCGAGGTCGTAGGGGTGGTCCCGCGCCCAGTCGCGGGGCCCGGCGGTGGCGGCCGCGCCCCGCACGGCCATCGCCAGCTCCCCGAGGCGCCGGTGCCACCCACCCCACAGCAGTTTGGCCACGCTCGGAGCGCCCGCGTCCCCCGAACTCCCCAGCGTGCGCAGGGCGTTCCAGCGCATCACCTTCAGCTCGGCCCACTGCCGCACGAGCCGTGCGCACAGATCCGGATCGGCGACCGCGCCACCGGCCGCGGCCAGCGCCACCACCCGCTCCAACTCGCCGGCGAACCCGATCTGTTGGGCCAGAGTGGATACGCCGCGCTCCAGCGCGAGCAGACTCATGGCGACCGCCCAGCCGTTGCCCTCGCCACCCACGACGTGTTCGGCCAGGGCGCGCGCGTCGTCGAAGAACACCTCGTTGAACTCGCTCGTCCCCGTGAGCTGCCGGATCGGACGCACCTCGATCCTGCCCGGCTGGTCCATCGGTACGAGCAGGAACGAGAGCCCGTGGTGGCGCCGCGAGCCCTCCTCGGTACGGGCCAGCACGAAGCACCAGTC
Organism: Streptomyces sp. ASQP_92; assembly: GCF_025399895.1. GTDB lineage: Bacteria > Actinomycetota > Actinomycetes > Streptomycetales > Streptomycetaceae > Streptomyces. The sequence continues at coordinate 86,337 of NZ_JAODUA010000018.1, forward strand.
GGCCTCGTGGGCCAGCGAGGTCCAGATCTTCTGGCCGGTGACGCGGTACGTGTCGCCGTCGCGGCGGGCGACGGTACGGATGCCGGCCAGGTCCGATCCCGCGCCGGGCTCGCTGTAGCCCTGACACCACAGCTCCTCGCCCCGCGCGATCGGCGGCAGGAAGCGGGCGCGCTGGGCGGGGGTGCCGTGGGCGAAGAGGGTGGGGGCGAGCAGGTTCTCGCCGATGTGGCCGGTGCGGGTGGGGGCGGCGGCGCGGGCGTACTCCTCGGCCCAGACGACCTGCTGGGTGAGGGTGGCGGTGCGGTTCCCGTACGTTCCGTCCGGCCATCCGATGCCGATCCATCCGGCCCGGCCCAACTCCCTTTCCCAGTCGGGGGGTTGAGGGGTGAGGCGGGTGGTCAGCCAGGTTCGGGCGGATTGGCGGAAGGTGGTGTCTTCGGGGGGGAAGTGGAACTCCACGGTGTCTCCTGTCGGTCGGTTTGTCCTTTCCCCACCCCGCCCCTCCCCGAGACCCTCCGGGGGCGCCCCCCCCACCTGCGGGCCGCGGGCCGGGCGCGCAGTTCCCCGCGCCCCTTAACTACTCGGCGCTGGCCCGCATCGGGCATTTCAGCCCGTCCGGCGATTGAGGACGAGCGCCGTTCAGGCGCGAACGGGGTCTGGGGCGGAGCCCCAGGAGGGGCCGAGCCATCCGACCCCGCTGCACGGGCGGGTGGGTGGGCGAGGTGCCTCGGGGTCTGGGGCGGAGCCCCAGGAGGGGCCGGAACCGACCAACCCCGCCGCACGGGCGGGTGGGTGGGTGGGAAAACGCCCCCCGGGGCTGGGCGGAGCCGTAGGGGCTAGGTGTTGGGGCGGGAGCCTTCCGACGCCGCGCGGGCCATCGCCTCGAGCTGCGCCAGCATCGGCATGGGATCCACCCCCACCGTCCCCGGCAGAAAGTCCGCGATCCGCTCCGGCGTCCACGCCCCCTCCGCATACCCCGCCCGAAGCTCCCGCGGCTGCGCCCACACCGCGATCTTGGGGCCCGCGATCGTGTACACCTGGCCGGTGATGCCCTCGTCCCGGGCGCGCGAGGACAGCAGGTAGACCACAAGCGCCGCGACGTCCTCCGGCGAGCCGATCTCCTTGAGCTCCATGGGGACGTTCGCCGACATCCGGGTGCGGGCGACCGGCGCCACCGCGTTCGCGGTCACCCCGTACTTGTGCAGGCCGAGCGCGGCGCTGCGTACCAGCGAGATGATCCCGCCCTTCGCCGCGCTGTAGTTCGCCTGCGCCACGCTGCCCTGGTGGTTTCCGCTGGTGAAGCCGATGAGCGTGCCCGAGCCCTGCTTGCGCATGACCGCCGAGGCCGCCCGGAACACCGTGAACGTGCCCTTCAGATGCGTGGCGAGGACGGGGTCCCACTCCTGCTCGGACATGTTGAACAGCATCCGCTCGCGCAGGATGCCGGCCACGCACACCACCCCGTCGATCCGCCCGTACCGGGCGAGTGCCGTGTCGACGACGTGCTGCCCGCCCGCCATGGTGGAGATGTCGTCGGCGACGGCCACCGCCTCGCCGCCTGCCGCGAGGATCTCCTTCACCACCGCGTCGGCGATCTCGCTGCTCGGCTCGGCGCCCTCGATCGAGACGCCGTAGTCGTTGACGACGACCCGCGCCCCCTCGGCGGCCGCGGCGAGCGCGACGGCGCGGCCGATGCCCCGGCCGGCCCCCGTCACGGCGATGACCCTGCCTGCCAAGAAGTTCCCCACGTCCGGCCCCTTCCCGAGGTTTCTGACGGACCGTTAGATTCTATGGCGCGTCAGGCGCCTCACCACAAGCCCCCGGGAGCAACGCGTATGTCACTGCCGCCCGAGTTCCACTCCATCGCCAAGTGCGTGAACAACTGGGGCCGTTGGGGCTCCGACGACGAACGCGGCACGCTCAACCACATCACCGACGCCACCGTCCGTGAGGCCGTCGCCGAGGTCCGCTCGGGGCTGCGTGTCCCGCTCGCGCTGCCCCTGCGGCAGGACGGCGTGCAGACCGGGGTGATTCCCGGCCGGATCAATCCGCTGCACACCATGGTCCAGATCAACCAGGAACTCTTCGGGCCCGGCACGGTCGCGTGCAGCGACGACGCGGTGACCTTCGGGCTCCAGGCCGCCACCCACTGGGACGCCCTGACCCATGTCTCGCACTCGGGACGGCTCTACAACGGCCGGCCCGCCGACACCATCACCGCGCACGGCGGCGCCGGGTTCAGCGGCATCGACACGACGGGGCCCGTCCTCTCGCGCGGGGTCCTGCTGGACGTGGCCCGCGCCAAGGGGCTCGACCGCCTTCCCGGCGGCCACGCGGTCACCCCGCAGGACCTCGACGAGGCCGAGGAGTTCGCGGGTGTCACCGTGCGCGCCGGGGACATCGTGCTCGTCCGCACCGGGCAGATCCAGGTGTATCTGTCCGGGGACAGGCACGCCTACGGCTATCCGTCGCCGGGGCTCTCGGTGCGCACACCGCAGTGGTTCCACGCGCGGGACGTGGCGGCGGTCGCCAACGACACGCTCACCTTCGAGATCTTCCCGCCCGAGATCGAGGACCTGTGGCTGCCCGTCCACGCCCTGGACCTGGTGGAGATGGGCATGCTCCAGGGCCAGAACTGGAATCTGGAGGCCCTGTCCACCGCCTGCGCCGAGGCTTCGCGCCACACGTTCCTGCTGAGCGCCATGCCGGAGCCGTTCGTGGGGGCGACCGGCACCCCGGTCGCCCCGGTGGCCGTCCTGTAGGGCGGGTTCACGGGTGGCGGCGCCGCATGCGCGCCCCGAGCGCGGCACCGTCGCCGCCACCCCGGCACCGGCGTACCGGCTCCGCTCCTCCTGTGCTCCGAGAGGAGCGTCGCCCTGCTGAAGCTGACGCGGTGCCACGACCCGCACTCGCCGAGGCCGTGCAGTGTCCTCGGCGTCCCCTCGCGACGAATCGCTCATCCCAGGGTGATCAGGACGCCACCGGGCGTCAACACCGGCTGAGGATTTTGTGGCTTATGCGGTATTGGTGACAGCGCGCGGGGGATCGTACGCCCCGTTTCCGTACGCCCCGTCCGTGCGCCCCGAACACTCCTTGAGCCCCGAGTGCCCCGAACGCTCCGGTGCCGGGGCCCCTCCGGGCGCGTCGCGGTCCACTTCGCACCAGATGGACTTGCCCACGCCCTCGGCCCGCCAGCCCCAGCGGTCGGCGAGCCCGTCGACGAGTTCGAGGCCCCGTCCATTGGTGTCGTCACCCAGAGCGTGGCGGGGCTTGGGCGGACAACAGCTGCGGTCGGCCACCTCGACCCGTACGGTGCCGCCCTCGGCCGGGCCGAGCAGCATCCGCAGCACCGCCGGACAGCCCGTGTGCACCACGGCGTTGGTGACGAGCTCCGAGATCAGCAGGATCAATGTCTCGGCGACCGGTTCGTCGAGCCCTATCCCACAGCCCGCCAGTCGCGAGCGTGCCCACTTCCGGGCCCGGCCCACCTCGGCGGGATCCGGCCCGACCTCCAACTGAACCTGAAGCACCTGCACCGTTCACACCATCCGAACCGGCGGACACATCGCCTCGCGCCTCACAGGGACCACCATCGGGGTCACGGAACGTGATTCCCGTGGGAGACAGCATGGTTGACGTACAGTCACCGCAACAAGCGCTTCGGGCATATTCCAGCGCGAAGGAGTATGCGTGGTGCATACTGTGCGGCTCACCTTGCGGGTAACCGAACGGGAGCACGTATGACGCCTCCGTACGGTACGGGTGGGGCGCGGCCCCGGACCCGGCGCCGCCGCACTGGCAACCCCGGGAAAGCCGCGCCACACCACCACTCGCATCCCACGGAGAGTACCGGAGAGCGCCCCGGACTCCGGCTCGTGGCCGGTGCGCCGGGCCGCCGATCGCGACGCATCGTGACCGTTCGCCACGCCACGGCCAACGCCGCGCGACGCGTCCCGCCCCCCGCCTCGCCCCATGGCCGCGGGCCTACAGTGCGGCGGCGAGCGCCTCGGCGGCCTGCTCCGCCGACTGCCACTGCTCGGCCCGCACCCAGGCCCGCTTGAGGTGCAGATGCACATCGGCCTCCCAGGTGAACCCCATGCCGCCGTGCACCTGGAGACAGTCCCGGGCACAGCGCACCGCCGCCTCGTCGGCGAGCAGTTTGGCCCCGGCGATCTCGTCCCGGTCCCCGGTGACGGCCGCCGCGTAGACCGCGGCCCGGGCCACCTCGGTGCGTACGAGCATGTCGGCGCACAGGTGCTTGACCGCCTGGAAGGATCCGACCGGCCGCCCGAACTGGGCGCGCTGCCGGGCGTGTTGGACCGCGAGCTCGGTGGTGCAGGCCGCGCTGCCCAGTTGTTCCGCGGCGGTCAGCAGGACGGCCTCGGGCAGGGCGTCCGCGTGGGGTGCGTGGATGCGGTGCAGCGGGGTGAGCGGGTCGAGCGAGCGCATCGAGGTCGCGTCGCGGGCGTCTCCCTGGACGAGGTCGGCCTCGTCGAGCCAGGCGACGAGCCCTCCGTCGACGCGGGTCACCACCGTCTCACCGCTCGCCGCCCCCGGCACATCGCGGGCCGCGAGATGGGTCGCCACCAGCGGGCCCGGCAGCAGCGCCCGCCCCGCCTCCTCGAACAGGAGCGCCGCCTCGGGCAGCCCGAGGCCCACCCCGCCCTCGCGTTCGGGCAGCCGCAGCGCGAAGAAGCCGGCCTCGCCCAGCGCCCGCCACAGCGCGCGGTCGAGCGCGGGCCGCTCCACCGCCGCCCGCAGCGCGTCCCGGTCGAACCGCGCCTCCAGCAGTTCACGCATGCCGGACTTCAACGCCCGCTGTTCGTCGGTGAGTTGGAAGTCCATCAGCGCCCCTTGGGCAGGCCGAGGATCCGCTCGGCGACGATGTTCCGCTGGATCTGCGAGGTGCCGGCGGCGATGGTGTACGACAGGGACGACAGGCGGTCCAGGGTCCAGTCCCGGTCGAGGTCGAGCGCGTCCGGGCCGAGGACCCGGGCGGCGGTGTCGTACAGCTCCTGGCGGGCGTGCGAATAGCGGAGCTTGAAGACGGATCCGCCGACGCCGGGCACCCCGCCCTCGCGTCCGGACTCGCTCACGTTCCACTGGGTCAGTCGCCACAGGGCGGTGAACTCCGCGTTGAGTCTGCCCAGTTGGCGGCGCAGCCCGTCGTCGTCCCAGCGGCCGTTCGCCCGGGCCGCCGCCGCCAGTTCGGCGAGGGTCCTGCGGCAGGCCACCACCTCGCCCACGAAGGCGGTGCCGCGTTCGAAGGACAGCGTCACCATGGTGACCCGCCAGCCGTCGTTCTCCGCGCCGACCCGGTAGGTGACCGGGACGCGCACCTCGTCGAGGAACACCTCGGCGAACTCGGCCGATCCGGCCAGCGTCCGCAGCGGCCGGACCGTGATGCCGGGCGCGTCCATCGGCATCGCCAGCCAGGTGATCCCCCGGTGCTTGGGGACGCTCTCGCTTATGGGCTCGGTGCGCACCAACAGCTCGCACCAGTCGGCGACTTCGGCGTGCGAGGTCCAGATCTTGGATCCGGTCACGACGTAGTCGTCGCCGTCGCGGACCGCTCGGGTGCGCAGCGCCGCGAGGTCGGATCCGGCGTCCGGTTCGCTGAAGCCCTGGCACCAGATCTCGTCGCCGCGCAGCACCGGCGGCAGCCAGCGGGCCCGCTGCTCGGGGGTGCCTTCGGCGGCGATGGTGGGTCCGGCGTGCAGCAGCCCGACGAAGTTGGCGCCCACGTACGGCGCGCCCGCCTTCTCGGCCTCCTCCAGGAAGATGAGGTGCTGGGTGGGCGTGGCGCCCCGGCCTCCGGCCGCCTCGGGCCAGTGCAGCCCCGCGTACCCGGCGTCGTACAGCATCCGCTGCCAGGTGGTGTCGTAGGCGCGGCGTCCCGGCCAGTCCGACGGGACCGGCCTGGGCGGCAGTTCGGGCAGCGCGAGGGCCAGCCAGTCGCGCAGCCCGGCCCGGAAGGCCTCTTCCTCCTCGGTGTACGTCAGGTCCATCGGCGCTCCCCGCCCCGCGCGCCCCGCATCAGCGGGACCGGTCGAGGTCGAGGCCGAGCATGCGGATGGCGTTGCCGCGCATCAGCTTGTAGACCGTCTCCTCGTCCAGGCCCTTCATGTGGTCGAGGGCGACCTCCTTGGTGTGCGGGAAGGTCGAGTCGACGTGCGGATAGTCCGTCTCGAACGTCGCGTTGTCGCGGCCCACCACGTCCAGGGACGCCACGCCGTGCTTGTCGCGGAAGAAGCAGCAGAAGATCTGCCGGTAGTAGTACGTGGACGGCGGCTCGGGGATCAGATCGCGCACCCCGCCCCAGGCGCGGTGCTCCTCCCAGACGTCGTCGGCCCGCTCCAGGGCGTACGGGATCCAGCCCATCTGCCCTTCGCTGTAGGCGAGTTTGAGGGCGGGGAACTTGACGAGGACGCCTGAGAAGAGGAAGTCCATCATCGAGGCCATCGCGTTGTTGAAGCTCAGCGAGGCCTGCACGGCGGGCGGGGCGTCGGGGGAGGCGGCGGGCATCTGGGAGCTGCTGCCGATGTGCATGTTGACGACGGTGCCGGTCTCCTGGCACACCGCGAAGAACGGGTCCCAGTAGCCGGAGTGGATGGACGGCAGGCCGAGGTGGGTGGGGATCTCGGAGAACGTCACGGCCCGCACCCCGCGCGCGGCGTTGCGCCGGATCTCGGCGACGGCGAGGCCGATGTCCCACAGCGGGATGATGCACAGCGGGATGAGCCGACCCCCGCTGTCGCCGCACCACTCCTCCACCATCCAGTCGTTGTAGGCCCGCACACAGGCGAGGGCGACCTCCTTGTCGTGGGCCTCGGCGAAGGTCTGGCCGCAAAAACGCGGAAAGGTGGGGAAGCAGAGGGAGGCCTCGACGTGGTTGAGGTCCATGTCGTCCAGGCGCGCCTTGGGGTCCCAGCAGCCGCGCCGCATCTCGGCGCGGGTGATGCCTTCGAGGGTCATGTCGTCCCGGTCGAAGCCCACGGCGGCGATGTTGCGCTTGTACGGGAACTTCAGGTCCTCATAGATCCACCAGTCGGTGGGCGGCCCGTCCGGGTCCATGGTGATCTGGTACTTCCCCGCCACGTAGGCCAGTTCACCGATGCCGGCGGTCAGCGGCTTCGGCCCGCGCTCGCGGTACTTGGCCGGCAGCCAGACGTCGAAGAGGTGGGCCGGTTCGATCACATGGTCGTCGACGCTGACGATCCGCGGCAGTTCGGTCATGAGGTCCCCTCCGCATATCTGATGGCCCGTCAGAAAGCAGGCTAGCCCCGCACCTCTGGACCAGCAAGGAGCGGGGGCCTACGCTCTCCGCCATATCTGACAGCCCGTCAGTTCGGGGGTTCGCCATGACCGGCACCGCACACGCACTGGGCTCCTCGCGCACACTCTGGGAGCTGATCGAGCGCCGCGCCGAGCTCACCCCGGACCGCCCGGTCCTGCTCCAGGGCGACCGCGTCCTCACCTTCGGAGCCCTGCGTGAGCGCTGCGAGCGGGTCGCGGCGGGCCTGTACGGCATGGGCGTGCGGGCGGGCACGGTGGTCGCCTGGCAGTTGCCCACCCGGATCGAGACGGCGGTGCTCTCCTTCGCCCTGGCCCGGCTCGGCGCGGTCCAGTCCCCGGTGATCCCCTTCTACCGCGAGCGCGAGGTGGGCTTCGCGCTGCGCGAGTCCAAGGCGGAGTTCTTCGCGGTGCCGGGGACCTGGCGCGGCTACGACCACACCGCCCTTGCCCACCGCCTCGGCGCCCGGGGCGTCTTCGAGGCGTACGACCAACTGCCGGACGGAGATCCGGTGTTGCTGCCGCCGCCCCCGTCCGACGGCACCTCCGTACGCTGGATCTACTGGACCTCCGGCACCACCTCGGACCCCAAGGGCGTCCTGCACACCGACCGCTCGCTGATCGCGGGCGGCTCCTGCCTCGCGCACGCCCTGCGCCTGACGGCCGCCGACGTGGGCTCGATGGCCTTCCCGTTCGCCCACATCGCCGGCCCCGACTACACCGTGATGCTGCTGCTCTACGGCTTCCCCGCCGTGATGTTCGAGCACTTCGCGCTGCCGGACGCGCTGGCCGAGTACCGGCGCCACGGGGTGACGGTGGCCGGGGGGTCGACCGCCTTCTACTCGATGTTCCTGACCGAACAGCGCAAACAGCCCGGCGAGAGGATCATCCCCACCCTGCGGCTGCTCGCGGGCGGCGGCGCCCCGAAGCCACCCGAGATCTACCACGCGGTCGTCCGCGAGATGGGCGTCCAGCTCACCCATGGATACGGCATGACGGAAGTACCCATGATCACCATGGGCGCCCCCGACGACACCGCCGAGAACCTGGCCACCACCGAGGGCCGCCCGCCGTCCGGCATGGAGATCCGCATCACCGACGAGGCGGCCGCGCCGGTGGCGCCCGGCGTCGACGGCGAGGTGCGGCTGCGCGGCGAGGCGGTGTGCCGGGGCTATCTCGACCCCGTACAGGCCGAGGCCGTCTTCGACGCGGACGGCTTCCTCGTCACCGGGGACGTGGGGCATGTGAGGGAGTCCGGACACCTCGTCCTGACCGGGCGGATCAAGGACATCATCATCCGCAAGGGCGAGAACATCTCCGCCAAGGAGATCGAGGACCTGCTCCACACCCATCCGGCGGTGGGGGACGCCGCCGTGGTCGGCCTTCCCGACGCCGAGCGCGGCGAGTTGGTCTGCGCCGTCATCGAACAGTCGCCTGGGGCAGGTGAGTTGACTCTTCCCCTGCTCACCTCCTTTCTGCGCGAACAGGGGCTCTCGGTGCACAAGTTGCCCGAGCGCCTGGAGATCGTGGAGGCGCTGCCGAGGAACGAGGCGCTGCGGAAGGTCCTGAAATACAAGTTGCGGGAGCGGTTCGGCGGGGCATGACCCCTGCGCCCTGCCACTCCCCCACGAGGACGGACCGATGGAACTCACCCGCAGACACCTCATACTGGGCGCCGCCGCCATCTCGGCGACCGCGCTCCTGCCGGGCACGGCCCACGCCGCCGCGGCGCCGCGCCTCAGCGCCGACCCGGGCCGCTGGATGGCCGCGCTGCCCGACAGCCTCTCCCTGCTGCGCATGACGATCCCCGGCACCCACGACTCCTGCTGCACCGATCCGAACAACGGCACCGAGTGGTCGCACACCCAGAACTGGGGCCTGACCCAGCAGTTGCACCAGGGGATCCGCTTCTTCGACATCCGCGCCAACGGGCTCCAGGGCCATCTCGGCGACGCGTTCGGGATCTACCACGGCGCCTTCTACCAGGGCATGACGTTCGGCGACGTCCTGGACCAGAGCACCGCCTTCCTCGACAGCCACCCCGGCGAAGTCCTGCTGATGCGCCTCAAGAAGGAGAACGGGACCAGCAACGACGTCGGCGCGAACTTCAAGAACGTCCTGAACGTCTACCTCGACCAGAAGGGCTGGCGCTCCCGCTTCCTGCTGACCGACCGGGTCCCCACGCTCGGCGAGGCGCGCGGAAAGATCGTGCTGATCGCCCAGTTCGACAACGACTGGCCGGTGCTGCAATGGCCCGGCGGCGACAACGGCTTCCTCTCCAACCAGTACATCAGGCTCCAGGACATCTACCAGGGCCTGTCCTGGCCGTCGAGGAAGACCGCCAAGGTCACCCAGCAGTTCGACAACGCCTTCCACGACCAGGACTCCGCCCAGCTCTACATCAACTTCACCAGCTACGCGGGCGGCGGCTGGCCCAAGGTCAACGCGGACGCGATCATGCCCGGGGTGCAGAGCTATCTGAACGCGCGCCTGAGCGAGCGGACCCATCTGGGCGTCGTCCCCATGGACTTCCCCGACTTCCACGCGGACACCCTGCGCACCCTGATCGACTGGAACGGGCACTGAGCCCGGCCGGTCCCGCGGTCACGGCATCGTCGTGAAGTAGGCCGCGAAGGCGGCCACCGCCTCCGCCTCGGTGACCCGCCCGTCGCCGTCCCGGTCCAGGGCCGCGGCCACGGCCCCCGCCACCCCGGGCGAGACGCCGAGCGCCCGCAGCGCGCGCTCGGCGTCGGAGACGGACACCGTGCCGGAGCCGGAGGTGTCGGCGACCGCGAACGCGGCGTGCAGGAACGGCCGGGCGATCTCGGTGAACCCGGTGGTGCGGTCGCGCAGCCTTTTCATCGCGCCGCCCACGAACTCCTGGCGGGTCACCCGCTGGTCGCCGTCCACGTCCGCGATCCCGGCCAGGCCCTGCCACAGCGCCTCCGCGCCGCCGTACAGGGCCTGCCCCTTGTCGCAGCGGGCGGTCGTACCGAACTCGGCGAGCAGCGCGGCCGCGGCCGTGGAGAAGTCCTCCCGGTCGATCCAGCCGTTGCCGTCCTGGTCGAAGGAGGCGAACCGGGCGGCCACCCTGCGTTCGTACGCGGCACTCTCGGGACTGTCCATGCTGTCCATGTCGGGAGCGTACGACTCACGCGGCCCCGGCGCGGGGCTTACGCCGAGGAGTGGGTCCCGGGGCCCGCGTCAGGCGGAGAGCGGTTCGGCCGACTCGTCGGCGGCGGAACCCACGTCTCCGTACACCTCGAAGAGGCGGCGCACACCGAGCGCGGCCAGCACCTTGTTCACATGGCTGCCCTCCAGGGCGCCGCGCGCGGGCAGGATGAGCCGGAGCCGGCCCTGGCAGGAACGCATCAGCCGGCGGGCCGCGATGAGCACGCCCACCCCGCTCGAATCGCAGAACTGCACCCCCGAGAGGTCCAGGACCAGATCGCGGCGGCCCTCGGCGACCGCCTCGTGCACCTGGCGGCGCAGTCTCGGCGCGGTGACCAGATCCAGCTCTCCGCTGATCCGCAGCACCGTCCACGTGCCCTGCTCGGACTCGTCCACCCTCAGCGTCACGCCACCGGTCCCTCTCTGTGCTGCCGTGCCCCCGCCATGCGCGGCTGCCCATGCCCGCACCCGCGAAACCCGGCCATTACCACCGGAGGGCTTCGCGGGGGCGTACTTGACGCAAACCTCCGTGCATTGTCAGCCCGTCGCATTACATTCGTAGATACGCAGAGACGGGCGCACAGGGGCACACGCGGGGAACGACAGGGTGGGGAAGCCTATGCCGAAGGACGCACCACCTCGGTGGGACCGCCGGATGCAGCAGCGGCTCGCGCGCGGCGAGGCCGCCGCCCTGGGCGAGTTCTACGACCGGTTCGCCTCCCTGGTGCACGGTCTGGCCCAGCGGGTGCTGAGCGACGAGCGGGCGGCGGACCAGATCACCCGCGAGGTCTTCGGCTATGTGTGGGAGAACCCGGACGCCTACGACCCCAAGCAGGGCTCGATGCGCTCCTGGGTCGCCAAGCTCACCCAGCGCGAGGCCGTGCAGCGCCTGCGCCAGGCCGAGGCGTCCTCGTACGCGGAGAACGGCGGCGGTTCCACGGAGGAGCTGGAGCTGAAGGTGCGCCGCGCCTCGGCCGCGGCCCGCGCCGACTACATCGTGACGTCGATGCCGGCCCCGCTGCGCGCCGCCCTCGAACTGGCCTACTTCCAGCGGCGCGACTACCGCCAGGCCGCCGCCGACCTCAGCATCACCGAGGACGAGGCGCGCCGCCGCCTGCGGCTCGGCCTGCAACTGCTCTCCTCGGCCAACACCCGGCCGCCGGAAGGAGCCGCACCGCCCGGTTACGGACGGGCCCTGTGAGCGGGCCCCTGGAACAGGGCGGGCCGGTGCCCGACGACGGGAACGCCCCGCGCATACCGTCGCCGCGGGCGGCCGGTGACGACCTGACGGCCGGCGAGCGGGACGGCGGCGCCACCTTCGTGCCCGCGCCCCGCGAGGCCGGCGGCTCGGGCCCGCCGGGCCCCGGCCGCCGGAGCGTGCCCGAACCGGAGCCCGCCGCCGGGCCCCCCTCCCGCCCCGAACCCGAACCGCCCTCGGCGGCAGAGCCGGAAGTACCGGTGCCCGAACCCGTTCCGCAGGAGACGGCGCCCCTCGCGGGGCCGCCCTCGCACACCGTGCTCAAGTCGCTGCTCGGTGCCTGGGCGCTGGCCGCGTGCTCGACCGAGGAGACCGACGCCGTCGAGGCCCACCTCACCGAATGCGCGCCCTGCGCCGACGAGGCGCTGCGGCTGCGCGACGCGGTGGGCCTGCTCCAGGCCGAGCGCAGTCTCGACCTGGACCCGATGCTGCGCGCCCGCGTCCTGGAGAACTGCCTGGGCCGGCGCCCGGCCCGTATCCCGGTGCCCGCCTGGGCGAGCCCGTACGACGCCGAGGCGGCGCGCCTGGACGCGCTGCTCAACGACTTCGGGGACGCCGAATGGCATGCGCCGGTGCGTCTGAAGTGGTTCGAGGCGGAGCGCCCCACCGGGCGCCGGACCACGGTCGCCGGGGTCATCGGACATCTGATGGCGGTCGACGCCCTGGTCGCGACCTCGCTCGGGCTCGACGAGCCGGTGCCGCTCGACCCCGAGGACGCGTCGGGCGGCCCCACCGCGCGGACCGAGGCCCTGTGGCGGGCCGGGCAGTACCCACTGACCCGCACGGTCCGCGAACCCTGGCGCGAGCAGGCCCACACGCTGATCCGCACGGTGTCGTTCGCGGGCCGGGGCGTGGCCGAACTGGCCGTCGACTACGGGGAGTTCGCGCTGCCGATGCGGGACGCGATGCTCGACCGGGCCTTCGAGTGCTGGATCCACGCCGGGGACATCGCCGACGCGGTGGACTACCCCTACGCCCCGCCGTCCGGAGCGCATCTGCACTCCATGATCGACCTGGCGGTCCGCATCCTGCCCGCGACCCTGGCCGACCGCCGCCGGGCGGGTCTCGCCTCGCCGCCGCGGGGCCTGGTCGCCGCGGGCTCGCCGGGGCGTTCGCTGCGTCTGGAGATCGAGGGGGCGGGCGGCGGCGACTGGCTCATCGCGCTCGACTCGCCGGCCGCCGTCGCCTCCGCCGAGCACGAGGTGGCCCATGTCGCCCTGGACGGCGTGGAGTTCTGCCGGCTGGCCGCGGGCCACATCCCGCCGCAGGAGGCGGCCGTGGGTCAGCTCGGCGACCGCGAGGCCATCAGCGACGTCCTGTTCGCGGCCGCCTCCCTGAGCCGGCTCTGACAGCGGGCCCGGGGGGCGGGCAGGGTCGGCGGGGCCTAGGCGAAGACGACCGTACGGCGGCCGTTGAGCAGAATGCGGTGCTCGGCGTGCCACTTGACGGCCCGGGCGAGCGCCTGGCATTCGACGTCCCGGCCGATCGCGACGAGCTGGGCGGGCGTGACGTCGTGGCCGACGCGCTCCACCTCCTGCTCGATGATCGGCCCCTCGTCGAGGTCGGCCGTCACATAGTGGGCGGTCGCGCCGATCAGCTTCACCCCGCGCGCGTGCGCCTGGTGGTAGGGCTTGGCGCCCTTGAAGCTCGGCAGGAACGAGTGGTGGATGTTGATGATCCGGCCGCTGAGCCGCTTGCACAGGTCGTCCGAGAGCACCTGCATGTAGCGGGCGAGGACCACGAGTTCGACGCGCTCCTCGCGCACCAGCTCCACCAGGCGCGCCTCGGCGGCGGCCTTGGTGTCCTTGGTGACCGGGATGTGGTGGAAGGGCACGCCGTAGGAGGCGACGAGCTCGGCGAAGTCGGTGTGGTTGGAGACGACCGCCGCGATCTCCACCGGCAGCGCGCCGGACTGGGCGCGGAACAACAGGTCGTTCAGGCAGTGCCCGAACTTCGACACCATCAGGACGATCCGCATCCGCTCCTCGGGGCGGTGGATCTGCCAGTCCATCTGGAAGGCGTCGCCGACGGCCGCGAAGCTGGCGCGCAGCTTGTCGACCGTGACGGGGGACTCGGCCGAGAAGTGGACCCGCATGAAGAAGAGACCGGTGTCGCGGTCGCCGAACTGCTGACTGTCCTCGATGTTGCAGCCCGTGATGAACAGATAGCTCGACACGGCATGCACGATGCCCTGTTTGTCCGGGCAGGAAAGCGTGAGGACGTACTGGTCGGTCATCCAGGCAGGATGCCACAGACGGGCCTCGCGGCGGCCCCCGGCCCAGAATCCGGACCTCAGGCCGAGCGGGTCAGGATGCTCAGCACTTCGAGGGAGCGCGGCGGCGCGTCCGGGTCCTCGCCGTCGCTCTGCGCGAGCCGCACATGGGCCTCGCGCGCCGCCCGTACGGCCTCGGGCCAGGCGTGGTGGGCGAGGTAGGCGGAGACCGGGGCGTCGGCGCCGACCTGGTGCATGATGCGCAGCACCCGCAGGACGGCGACATCGACGAGGGCGGCCTCGCCCGAGTCGCGGAAGATCGTGCCGACGTACTTCTCGGCCGACCAGCTGTCCAGCCAGGTGTCCTCGACGAGCCGGTACACGGCGTCGGTGACGTCCCCGAACCCCTCGCGCCCGGCGAGCCAGGTCTCCTGGTGGAAGACGGGGTCGGAGAGCATGTGCAGCGCGGACCGTACGTTCGTACGCCAGCGCCACCACGGCATGTCATTCAACGGCATGCCGCCCATGGTGGAGGAGCGACGGCCGCGACGGGAAGGGCTTGCTGAACCTTGCTGCACGATTTCGATCGTACGTTCCCCAAAGGCACCGGCTGACCGGCCCCCGCAATTCACCGGGACGTCACCCTGCGTCGAGGCGCCCACACACTTCCGTTACCCGCGGGGCGGAAGGGTGCGGGGACATGACCGGTTACGGATGGCAGCGCACCCGGGGCACGACCGGGCCCCGCCGCTGGATCAGTTCGTGTCGCACGAGGACCACCGTGTTCGCCGCGTGTACGGCGGTCGGCGCGAGCCTGTTGACCGGTTGCGGGGTGCTCCCTGGAGTCGCGGGGGGCTCCAGGGAGCCCATCACCGTGATGACCTGGGCACCCGACGGCACCTCGGCCACCAACGCCCCCGGCATGCCCGCCCTCGCCAAGGCGTTCGCGCGCTGGGTCAACGCCAACGGCGGCCTCGGCGGGCATGAACTCACGGTGCTGACCTGCAACGACCACAACACCCCGGTCGGCGCCTCGGACTGCGCGCGGCGGGCGGTGAAGGAGAAGGCGGTCGCCGTCGTCGGCTCCTACAGCCAGTACGGCAGCGCCTTCATGCCCCCGCTCGAAGTCGCCGGAATCCCCTATCTGGGCGGATACGGCATATCGGACCAGGAGTTCACCAACGCGCTCTCCTACCCGGTCAACGGCGGGCAGGCCGCGCTGATCGCGGGCAGCGGCCGCCAGCTGGCCCAGGACTGCGACCAGGTCTCGCTGGTGCGGCCCGACACCATCGCGGGCGACGTCCTGCCGACCGTGCTCGACGCCGGGCTGCTCGACGCGCACCGCGCGCCCGCCACCGACATCCGCACCGCCGAGGACGCCGGCGACTACACGGCCGAGGCCCGGCGCGCGCTCGCCCAGGCCGGGGCCGATCCCGCCCTGGTGGGCCGGATCGGCCGGAAGGCGGCCGAGCAGAAGGCGCACAGGGGGTGCGTGACGGCCGTGCTCGGCGACCGCACGGAGACGTTCTTCGACTCCTTCCGGCGGGTGGAGAGCGAGGGGCAGAAGGTGCGGGTGGCCTCCGTCATCGGCTCCATCGGCCAGCCCCTCCTGGACCGCACCGGCGGCAAGGAGGGCCCCTTCGAGGGCGCCTACGTCACCGGCTGGTACCCGGAGGCCGACGATCCGCGCTGGGACCCGATGAAGAAGGTCATCCGCGAACAGGCCTTCGGGGACAACGCGATCGACGCGGCCGACGCCGGGGTGCAGACCACCTGGATCGCGTACACGGCCCTGAAGAAGGTCGTCGAGTCGCTCGGCCGGGACTCGGTCCGCGCCGTGGACCTGGTGCGCGCGCTCAACACCGGCGTCACCGTGGACACCGGGGGCCTGACGCCCGAACTGCGCTGGCGTTTCGAGGACATGCTCGGCGCGGCGGACTTCCCGCGCATCGTGAACCGCCGGGTCACCTTCCAGGTGGTGCGCGAGGGACGCCTGGTCTCCCTCAAGAAGGGCTTCACGGACGTGAGTTCCACCCTGGAGGCGTCCGCGGCCAACGGCTGATCCGCCCGCCGTCCCCGCGCGGGCGGCCCCGGTCCCCCGGATCCGGCCGCTCCCTCAGAGCTGGGTGGCCACGCGCTTGGTCAGCCCGTACTTCGTGGCGATCGCGTTCCACAGGCCCGACGCCTCCTGCTTGGACTTGGTCGCCTCCCCGCTCGCCTTGTCCCCGAGGCCGGCGTCCTTGGTGCGCTTGGCGTGCCCGTCCTTGCAGTTCTTGCCCTTGTCCCCGGCGAGCGCGTCCGCCCACGCCGCGTAGTGGTTGTCGGCCGAGGCCGAGGACTGCCAGGCCTTGGTGAGGGCGCCCGAGAGCCGGTCGTGGTCGGGCAGCTTGTCGAGGGAGAGGCCGCCGAGCCGGGTCACCAGGTCGCCGCGCTGCTTGGCCGCGTCGCGCAAGCTCGCCGCCGCCTGGTCGAGCTTGTCGCAGCGGCGTATGTCGGCGACCGCGCCGATCACCGCGTCCCGGCTGCTGCCGCTGTCGGCGAGCACCTTGTCCAGGGCCTCGGCCTGCGCCTTGGCGGGGTCGGCGGCGTCGTCTGACGTGCCGCCCTTGTCGCCGGTGGCGGGTGAACTGACGCCCGCGGGCTGCTTGTCGTCCTTCTTGCCGTCGTCACCGCCGCCGCTGAGCAGCGCGCCCGCGCCGAGCCCGATCGCCGCGCAGCCGACCACCACGGCGGCGATCAGCCCGACCGGCGACTTGCGCCGCGGCGGCTCCGGCTCGTACCCGGAGTGCTGCGGCGGCTCCTGGTAGGGGGGCGGAGTCCGGAACTGAGGAGCCGGGGCCTGCGGCGGCTGGTAGGGCGGCTGCTGCTGGGGCCGGCTCAGCGGTACGGACGGCTGGAAGCGGGGCAACTGCGCGCCCTCGGCGCCCTGTTGGGGCGGACCGTCCGCGCGGAAGAGGCTGTCGAACTCGGCGGGGGGCTGCCGCTCGCCCGGGGTGCCCGGACGTATCCCGTACGGGGCGTCCTGCGGAGCCGGGGGCACCGGCGGCAGGAACTGCGTCGGGTCGGCGTCGGCGCCGGACGCCGGGGCGCCCGGGAAGCGCGTCGGCTCACCGGCGTGCTCGGGCGGCAGCGCGCCCGGCCCGCCCGCGACCGGGGCGATGTACTGGGTGGCCTCGTTGCCGAAGTTCCCCGCCCGGGCGGCCTCGCCGCCGAAGGTGCCGGGCCGGGGGGCCGCCCCTCCGAAGTTCCCGGCGCCGCCCGGCACCGGCGCGATGAACCGGGTCGCCTCCGCGTCCGCGCCGCCGTTCCCGCCCGGCACCGGCGCCAGGTACTGCGTGGCCTCGCTGCCGGATTCGCCCGGGCCACCGGGGCCGCCCGGCACGGCGAGGTACTGCGTGGCCTCATTGCCGGAGCCGCCCGGGCCGCCCGGCACAGGAGCGATGAACTGGGTGGCCTCGGCGTCCTGGCCGGTGTTCTCGGGCGGCAGCGGGCGGCCGAACGTCGCGGGTCCCTGCGGCGGCGCACCGGGGGGCGGGGTGGAGGCCTGCCCCTGCGGGCCCCAGGGCTGACCCCAGGGCTGGGCTCCAGGAGGTGCGGGCAGCGGCTCCCCGGCGCGGGGGCCGCTTCCGTCGGCGGGCAGCACGACACCCTCGTGCGCGGGCCGCACAGCCGGAAGCTGCGGCTCGTCACCCTGTCGGCTCTGCGTCACCGGAACTCCTGTACGTGGACCTACGGAATCGTCGGTTCACGCTACCGGGTCCCCCCACGCCCTTGCCAAGCCCTCCCTCAACCCGCCCCGCTCAGGCCGCCTGGACCTCGAGGCGCTCCCCGAACTCCCGTACCGCGGGCTCGTCCCCGTACGGCTCCAGGCGCTGTTGGAGGTCTTCCAGGTAGTCCGCGCCCCGGTTGGTGCGCAGGGTGGCCAGGAGCTCCACCGCGCGGGTGCCGGTGGCGCACGCCTGCTCCACCTCGCGCTGCTGGACCTGGGCGGTGGCGAGCAGGATCAGGCCGATGGCGCGGCGCCTGGCCCGGCTCTCGGGGTGCCCGGCCAACGACTCCTCGGCCCGCCTGGCCGCGGCCTCGGACTGGCCCAAGTCGCGGTGGCAGTGGGCGAGTTCGTCCGCCAGATAGGCGTGGTCGAAGTGCGCGATCCAGTTCGGGTCGTCGCCGGACTCGGGGTCCGCGGCCTCCAGCGCCGTCAGGGCGCGGCCCGCCACGATCTGGCAGGTGCGCGCGTCGCCGAGCAGCGCGTGCCCGCGCGCCTCGGCCGCGTAGAACATGGCCTCGGCGCGCGGGGTGACCCGGCCGCGGGCGCCTTCCTGCGCGGCCCGCGCCAGTTGGGCGATCTCGCGCGGATTGCCGAGCTGGGCGGCGAGATGGCTCATGGACGCGGCCAGCACATAGCCGCCGTAACCGCGGTCGTCGGCGGCCTGGGCGAGCCGCAGGGCCTGGATGTAGTAGCGCTGGGCGAGGCCGGGCTGGCCGGTGTCGACGGCCATGTATCCGGCGAGTTCGGTGAGCCGGGCCACCGCCGCGAACAACTGCCGCCCCACGGACTCCCGGTAGGACCCGGCCAGCAGCCCGGACACCACGCTGTTGAGGTAGTGGACGACGACCGGCCGCACATGACCGGCCCCGAATTGGTGGTCGAGCCCCACCAAAGCGTCGGTCATCGCCTTGACGGCCTCGACGTCGGCGGCGCCCACCCGCTGCCCGGCGCTGCGCGCGACCTGCGCGTCGGAACCGGTGATCAGCCAGTCCCGGCTCGGCTCGACGAGCGCCGAGGCCGCCACGGTGGACCCGGACAGGAAGTCCCGGCGCCCCACGTCGCTGCGCCACAGCTCACAGACCTGCTCGATCGCGCCGAGCACGGTGGGCGAGAACTGGAGGCCCACGCCCGACGCGAGGTTCTTGCCGTTGGCCATGCCGATCTCGTCGATCGTGACCGTACGCCCCAGTTTGCGGCCGAGCGCCTCCGCGATGATCCCCGGCGCCCGTCCCCTCGGCTGCTGTCCGCGCAACCAGCGCGCCACGGACGTCTTGTCGTAGCGGAGGTCGAGGCCCCGCTCCGCGCCGACCATGTTCACCCGGCGGGCGAGCCCGGCGTTGGAACATCCGGCTTCCTGGATGAGCGCCTGCAAGCGTTCGTTGGGCTGGCGGGCGACGAGAGGCCTGGCTGCCATGTGAACCCCCTGGAGCGGCAGTGATCAGCACCCTGATCATTGCCCTGCGAATATGCAGAGAAACGAGGGGAATCGGAAATATGGCGTCATTGCCAGAATTCCGGTGTGCTTCCCCCGCATATGGCTACCCTGCCGCCGAGGCACAGCCGCACGCGCGCCCCCGCCCATGCACCCATGCGCCCCATATGCAGGACCGATACCGCCGATCCGACGGTCGCCGAGCCCGTAACCCTCGGTGGTGGGCACAGTTGAGTGCGGCGTGGAAGAAACCATCACGGGCACGGACACGGAACCCGCACAGATCCCCAAGCAGCGGGGCGAACAACTCCTGGACAGCGCCGTACGGTACGCGGAGGAACGGCACTGGGACGTCTTCCCCGGCACCTGCCTGGAGGCCGACGAGGGGGTCGAGCGCTGCTCCTGCGGTGACACGACGTGTCCGAAACCGGGTGCGCACCCCGCCCGGCCCGACTGGGCGACCCAGGCCACCGGCAGCGCGGTCGCGGCCCGCCGGCTGTGGTCCAAGAATCCCCGGGCCTCGATCCTGCTTCCCACCGGGCGCACCTTCGACGCCATCGACGTACCGGAGTCGGCCGGCTTCCTCGCGCTGGCCCGCATGGAGCGGATGGAGCTCACGCTCGGCCCGGTCACCTGCACCCCCGACCGCCGGATGCTGTTCTTCGTGCTGCCGGGCGCGGGCGCCAAAGTCCCGGATCTGGTACGGAAGTTGGGGTGGTCGCCCACCTCGGTGGACCTGATCACCCGGGGCGAGGGCGACTACGTGGCGGCGCCGCCGACCCGGATCGGCGGCTCGGGCGCGGTGCAGTGGGCGCGCCGCCCCACCCCCGCCAACCGCTGGCTGCCGGACGCGGAGGAGCTGATCAGCCCGCTCGCCTACGCCTGCGGCCGGGAAGCCGCCGCGGCAAGGGGCCGCCGCACCTAGTGCCCGTGGCGCCCGAGGATCCTATGGTGTCCCGGGAGACACCAACACGGGGACGAAAGGCACCACCATGCCGGACCAGGCATTCGAAGGGTCGTCGGACACGGCGGGCGGAGCGCGTACGGCGCCGCCCGCCGTCCGCGTACAGGGGTTGTGGAAGCGTTTCGGCGAACAGATCGCGGTCGCGGGGGTCGATCTGGAGCTGCCCGCGGGCAAGTTCATCGGCCTGGTCGGCCCCAACGGGGCGGGCAAGACCACCACCCTCTCGATGGTGACCGGGCTGCTCAGGCCCGACCAGGGCAGGGTCGAGGTCGGCGGGCACGACGTGTGGCGCGACCCGGTCGCCGTGAAGTCCCGCATCGGCGTACTGCCCGAGGGCCTGCGCCTGTTCGAGCGGCTCTCGGGGCGCGAACTCCTCGGCTACTCGGGCCGGTTGCGCGGACTGCCCGGCGCCGAGGTCGACAAGAGGGCAGCCCAGCTCCTGGACGTACTGGACCTCGCGGGCTCCCAGCACAAGCTGGTGGTCGACTACTCGACCGGCATGCGCAAGAAGATCGGACTCGCGGCGGCCCTGCTGCACAACCCCCAAGTCCTGTTCCTGGACGAGCCGTTCGAGGGCGTCGACCCGGTGTCCGCCCAGACCATCCGGGGCGTTCTGGAGCGCTACACCGCCTCCGGCGCCACCGTCGTGTTCTCCAGCCATGTCATGGAACTCGTCGAGTCGCTGTGCGACTGGGTCGCCGTGATGGCCGCGGGCCGCATCCGCGCCCAGGGCACCCTGGCCGAGGTGCGCGGCACGGCCCCCTCGCTCCAGAGCGCCTTCCTCGAACTCGTCGGCGCCAACGGCCGCGACACCGGGGAAGCCCTGGACTGGCTCGGCGGCGGTGCCCGATGACCGCGCCTTCTCCCCCCGCCTCCGCCCTGACGCCCGTCTTCGTCCGGCTCAAGCTGTCGCTCCTGAGGAACGGGCTGCGCCAGTCCGGCGGCCGCAGGGCCGCGTACATCACCTCGGCCGTACTCGCCCTGCTCTTCGCGGCGCTGCAACTGCTCGGCCTGATCGCGCTGCGCGGCAACGGGCACGCGGGGACCCTGACCGTGCTCCTGGTCGCGCTGATGGCGATCGGCTGGGCCGTGATGCCGCTGTTCTTCCCCAGCGGTGACGAGACCCTCGACCCGACCCGGCTCGTGATGCTGCCACTGCGGCCGCAGCCGCTGGTCGGCGCGCTGCTCGTCGCCTCCCTGGTCGGCATCGGGCCGCTGTTCACGCTCTGCCTGATCCTCGGCTCGGCGATCGCGGTGGCGCACGGGTCGGGCGCGGCGCTGGTCGCCGTCCTCGCGGTGCCGCTCGCGCTGCTCGTGTGCGTCGCGCTCGCCCGTGCCGTCGCCGCCGCCAACACCCGGCTGCTGACCTCCCGCAAGGGCCGGGACCTCGCGGTGCTGAGCGGACTGATCATCGCGATCGGGCTCCAGTTCGTGAACTTCGGCGCCCAGCGGCTCGGCGAGGCCGGCGGCCTGTCCGCGCTCGACCCGGTCGCGACGGTGGTGCGCTGGCTGCCGCCGTCGGCCGCGATCGGGGCGGTCGACTCGGCGAGCGAGGGCGCGTACGGTCGCGCGGCGGCCCAACTCCTGCTCTGCGCGGCCGCGTTGGGGCTCCTTCTCCACGCCTGGCAGCGCTCGCTCGTGAAACTGATGACCACCCCGGACGGCTCCACGCTCGGCGCCTCGGACGCCTCCCGCAAGGAGTCCTCGGGGCGCGGGCTCACCTCGCTGCTGCCCGAAGGCCGTACCGGCACCGTCATGCTGCGTACGCTGCGCTACGTCTGGCGGGATCCCAAGACCAAGGCGGCGTGGATCACCTCGCTCGCGATCGGCCTGATCGTGCCGGTCTCCAACGCCCTCCAGGGCGCCGGCACCGTCTACTTCGCGTGCTTCGCGACGGGCATGCTCGGCATGCAGATGTACAACCAGTTCGGGCAGGACACCTCCGCGTTCTGGATGGTGCTCCTGAGCATCTCCTCGACCCGGGACGCCTATCTGGAGCTGCGGGCCCGGGCGTTCGCGCTGCTGCTCGTGACGCTGCCGTACACGCTGCTCGTGGCGGCGGTCACGGCCGGGATGCTCGGCGACTGGGCCAAGCTGCCCGAGGTCGTCGGGCTCGCGCTGGCCCTGCTCGGCGCGATGCTGGCGACGGGCTCGGTGGCGTCGGCGACGCTGGCGTACTCGATTCCACAGGACAGCCGCCGCAATGTGGCGCCCGGGCAGGGTGGTATCGCGGCGCTCTCCGTCCTGGGCGGGATGGTGGTGAGCGCGGTGCTGTGCGCACCGGTGATCGCCCTGGCGGTCTGGCTGCACGTGGCGGGGCCGCACGCCGGGCTGTGGCTCCTGTTGCCGCTGGGGGCGGTGTACGGGGGGCTGGTGTGCTGGGCGGGGCTTCGGGTGGGGGCGGCTCGGGCGGCGGATCGGCTTCCGGAGATTCTGGGGGCGGTCAGTGCGGGATGATTTTTTGGGGGGGCTGCCCACCCACCCGCCCGTGCACCGGGGTTGGCTGGTTCCGGGCCCCCTGGGGCTCCGCCCCAGACCCCGGGGTGTTTTCCCACCCACCCGCCCGTAGGCGCAGGGTCAGAGGGTTCCGGGACCCCTGGGGCTCCGCCCCAGACCCCGATCGCGCCTTAAGGGCGCTCGTCCTCAATCGCCGGACGGGCTGAGGTGCACCGTGCGGGCCAGCACCGAGTAGTTAAGGGGCGCGGGGAACTGCGCGAGAAGCGACCACGATCCGCACGGTCTAGAGGGGTTAGGGGCGCGGGGAACTGCGCGAGAAGCGGGCACGGCCCGCAGGCGAAGGCGGGTTTCTTGGGGGCGCGGGGAACTGCGCAAGACGCGACCACGGCCCGCAGGCGAAGGCCGGTTTCTCAGGGGCGCGGAACGGCGCAAGACGCGGGCGCGGTCGGCACGATCGAGGGGGTTGAGGGGCGCGGGGAACTGCGCGGGGTGGGGGACGGGCGGGTCAGGGGGTGAGGGCGCCGTTCAGGAAGGGCTCGATCGCACCCCGCCATCCCTCCGGCTGGTCGTAGTGGACCAGATGCCCCGCATCCACCACCTCCGCATACCGCCCCCGCGGCAGCACCCGAACCATCTCCTGCGCCTCCGCCCGGCCGAGCTCGCCGTCCAGGCCCCGCACCACCAGCGCGGGGCAGTTCACCTGGGCCAGCTCCTCCCAGTGCGCGTCGTACACCCACGTCTCGCGGGACCTCAGCATCTGGCGGCGCGAGAAGACCGGACGCCAGCCGTCCGCCCGTTCCGCCATCACCTCGGCGAAGAACTCGCCCCGGGCGGGGCTGGGCCGCTCCACCCAGGGGTCGTCCTCGCCGAACCACTTGCGTACGTCGGCCAGCGTCGCGAACGGCAGCGGCCAGGACGTGAACCAGTCCTCCCACTCCCGCTGCGAGGCCGCGCCGAGCGCCGAGGCCCGCATGTCGCAGATGACGAGCGCGCGGACCAGATCGGGCCGCTTGGCGGCGAGTTGCCATGCCGTGAGGGCGCCCATGGAGTGGCCGATCAGGGTGACCGGGGCGAGGCCGAGCTGCTCGACGGCGGCCTCCGCATCGGCCACGTACACCTCGCGGGTGAAGGGGCCCTCGGCCGGCTTCTCGCTGCGGCCGTGACCCCGCTGGTCCAGGGCCACCGCCCGGTGCTTCTCCGTGAGCCAGCGGGCCGTGGAGGCCCAGTGCGAGGCCCGGCCCATCAGCCCGTGCAGCAGGAGGACCCCCGGAGCCGGTTCGGTCTCCGCGCGGGCCTCGGGCCGGTCCGCGAACTCCCAGGCGGCGAGGCGGACCCCGCCGGTCCCCGTCACGTCGATGCGCCGCACCATGTGCCCTGGCACCCCCTTCAACCCCCGAGTGGTCAGTTCCCGGCAGAGTATCGAACCTCTATTCGAAAACTCGCGTCTCTCGGGCAACACCCCTCGTTCGAGTGACCACCCTCAAGGATTGGCGGAACGTGCCGAGGGGAGATCTTCTGCGGGAGGCGGGCCGCTCGGGGAAGACGGTCCGCGGGGATCGACCCTGGGAGCTCGGGGCTCCGGGTCGAGACCGGGGAGGAGAGGCCCCGGCGCCGCGAGGCGCCGGGGCCCTGGTCTTCCCGAAGCCAGTGGACGGGGGGCAGGGCCCGGGCAGCCCCGCGTGTCCACGGTGGTGCAAGTGGTTCGAACGGCGTCATCCCGCCGCCCCCTCCCCTGCCGCACGCCTCTGCGGTCATATGCCTCAAGGCACAGCCTCGCACGCGATCCGCCCGGCCGCTGCCATTCCACCCGGAAACCGGCCTTCCCCGCAAGCTTCCCCCACCTTTCACGAGGCGGCCCCAACTGCCTTAGGGGGGAAGGGTGATGACACTCCGTCACGGGGAGGAAAGGGGGAGGGGCGGGCCGGGCGCCCCTCTCGACCGGCGGCGCTTCTACGGGCGGCGCTCGGCGCCCTCCTCACGGCCGGCGCCCGACCTCGCGGCCGGCGCCCCGTCTCACCGCTTGGCGCCCCTCCTCACCGCTCGGTGGAGCGGCTCCGCCTCAGCGCTTCGCGACGAAGACGTGCGAGGCGACGTCCGCGCCGAGCTCGGCGGCCTCGCCGCTGCTGCCCACCAGGACTCCGCCGGGCGACTGCGTCACGCTCACCACGGAGCCGGGCTGCACGCCCGCCCGTCGCAGCGTGTACATCAGCTGGGCGTCCGTCTGGATGGGCTCGCCGATCCGGCGGACGATCACCGTCTTGCCCTCGGGGCCCGGGTCGAGCTCACCCAGACTGATGATGCCGTCCTCCAGGAAAGCGTCCGCCTCGGCCTTCTCGCCCAGCTCTTCCAGGCCCGGGATCGGGTTGCCGTACGGGGACTCGGTGGGGTGGCGCAGCAGCTCCAGGACGCGGCGCTCCACCGCCTCGCTCATGACGTGCTCCCAGCGGCAGGCCTCCGCGTGCACCTGCTCCCACTCCAGGCCGATCACGTCGACGAGCAGGCACTCGGCGAGCCGGTGCTTGCGCATCACGCGCGTCGCCAGGCGGCGCCCCTCGTCGGTCAGCTCCAGGTGGCGGTCGCCCGCCACCTGCACCAGGCCGTCGCGCTCCATGCGCGCGACCGTCTGGCTCACCGTCGGGCCGCTCTGGTCCAGGCGCTCGGCGATGCGGGCGCGCATGGGGACCACACCCTCCTCCTCAAGCTCGAGGATGGTGCGGAGATACATCTCCGTGGTGTCGATCAGTCCGGACATACGTGCCCCTCGATGCTGTGACATGAAACGTCGTACCGCTGGCCCTGGACCAATTCTGACGCATCGCACCGACAACCGTGCCGCGGCGAGCACCGCCCATCTTGACCGGGCGCCCGTGGACACCGTATTGACAGGGCAAAGGTCCAGACCGCACCGTGAGCGGCGCACGGTCGTTACCCCACCCCGGAAAGGGTCCTCGGCGATGAGCGAGAGCAAGCTGGCCGGACAGTTCTTCGACGCCGCGATCGGACTTCTGGGACGGGTACGGGACGAGGAGTCGCTGAACATCGCGGCCGCGGGGGCCGTGATCGCGGACGCCGTCGAGTCGGGCGGCCGGCTCTTCGCCTTCGGCGCCGGGCACTCCTCGCTGGCCGCCCAGGACGTGGTCTACCGGGCCGGCGGCTTCGCCCTGATGAACCTGCTCGCGGTGCCCGGGGTGGTCGGTGTGGACGTCATGCCCGCCACGCTCGGCTCCGCCCTGGAGCGGGTCGACGGGCTCGCGGGCGCGGTGCTCGATTCGAGCCCCGCCCGGCCCGGCGACGTCCTGGTGATCATCTCGCTGTCCGGGCGCAACGCGCTGCCCGTGGAGATGGCGATGAACGCGCGGGCGCTCGGGCTCAAGGTCATCGGCGTCACGTCGGTGGCGTACGCCGAGAACACCAGGTCGCGCCATGTCTCAGGGACGTTTCTGCGCGACCACTGCGACATCGTGCTCGACAGCAAGATCGCGGTGGGTGACGCGGAGCTGACGCACGAGGGCATCGAGGCGCCCTTCGCTCCCGCGTCCACGGTGGTCACGAGTGCGTTGATGCAGGCGACGATGGCGGCGGCGGCGGAGTCGCTCGTCGCTCGGGGGGTCGAGCCGCCGCTGTTGCGTTCGGGGAACGTCGATGGGGGGCATGAGTGGAACGGGCGGGTCATGGCGGAATACGGCGACCGCATCTTCTTCCGCCACTGAGCCACCCCGAACCCGCCGGGGCTCCGCCCCAGACCCCGAGGGCGTTTTCCCACCCACCCACCCGTGCAGCGGGTTGGTCGGTTCCGGGACCCTGGGGCTCCGCCCCAGACCCCGAGGCACCTCGCCCACCCACCCGCCCGTAAGCGCAGGGTTGGTTGGCTCCGGGCCTCCCTGGGGCTCCGCCCCAGACCCCGTATCGCGCCTGAACGGCGCTCGTCCTCAAACGCCGGACGGGCTGAAATGCCTCGATGCGGGCCAGCATCAGTACCGCTAAGGGGCGCGGGGAACTGCGCGACCAGCCACCTGCGGCCCGCAGACGAAAACGAGTTTTCAGGGGCGCGAGGAACTGCGCGAAAAGCGCCCACGATCCGCAGGGTCGAGAGGGGTTGGGGGCGCGGGGAACTGCGCGACCAGCCACGCACGGCCCGCGGACGAAAGCAGGTTTTAGGGGCGCGGGGAACTGCGCAAGAAGCGACCACGATCCGCAGGTCAAGCGGGGTTAGGGGCGCGGGGAACTGCGCAAAAGGTGACCACAGCCCGCAGACCCCAGGGCACTCAGGGGCGCGGGGAACCGCGCAAAAGACGGCCACCCGCCGCGGCCCGTGACGTCGGTCGGCGGCCGGGGCCGCAGGGGGGTGCCGTCAACCCCCCAGCACCCCCGCAAGGTCAAGCACCACCCCCACCCGCACCGCCACACTCTCCGCATACGCCGCGTCCGGCCGTTCGAAGGCCGGGCGGGTCGGGCCGCGGAGGAAGGTGAGCACGCCCAGGGTGCGGCCGCGGCTGCGGAGTACCGCGCACAGGGCGTGGGCCGCGTCCGGGGGCCATTGGCGCTCGGCCGCCCATTCCTCGGCCCGCGCTCCCGTGCCCGCGCCCGCGCCCGCGCTCGCCCGTACCGAGCCGATCCGGTCCACCGCCTGGAGAGCGGGGTGGCCCGCCGGATAGCGCACCGGGATGCCGCCGGCCGCCACCGGCGCGGCCGGGCCCGGGGAGCCGGTGGGCGTGGCGACGGCCCGGACCAGGCGGTCCCCGGCGGCCAGGTCGACCAGGGCGTGGTCGGCGAAGCCGGCCAGGGCGAAGTCCAGGTGGCAGGCGACCGCCTCCATCGGGTCCTCGTACTCCGCGGCGGTGCGCGAGGCCCGGTGCAGCTGGTTGGAGCGGAAGCGGAGCCGGTCCGCGTCCTGTTCGGCGAGCTTCGCGTCGGTCACGTCCTGGAAGAGCCAGCCCACCCCGAGCGGCACGGGCTCTTCGGCCAGCGGGGACGAGAGCCGCAGGAAGCCGCTGCGCCAGCAGCGCCGCCGCTCGCCCTCCGGGGTGCGCAGCGTCACCCACATCTCGGCGGGGCCGGCCGGGGCGCCCTCGGCCAGGACGTGCTGGAGGGCGCCCTCCAGTTCCTCGACGCCCTGGACGATCAACTCGCCGAACGGGCGGCCGAGCAGGGTCGCGCGCCCGGTGCCGAGGGCGCGGGCGGCGTAGGAGTTGACGACGGTGGGCCGCAGGTCGACGTCGACCAGGACCACGCCCCAGGTGCCGTCCTCGGACAGCGCCTCGCTGAGCGCGATGGACCGTTCCAGGTCGATCTGCGCGTGCACCTCGCTGAACGCGCAGTACACCCCGCCCGGCGCCCCGCCCGCACCCCGCACGCCCGCCGACTGCGTACGGACCAGGACGCGGCTGCCGTCCTTGCGCAGCAGGGCGAACTCGTGCACATGGCGGCCCGGCGCGTCCATCACCGCCATCAGACGTCCGTGGATCTCCTCGGCGTCGGCGGCCCGCACCGCCCAGCCCGCGAATCCGTGGCGGCCGACGGCCTCCTCGGCCGGCCAGCCGAGGATCCGCTCGGCCTCGCGGTTCCAGTGGGTGACCACGCCGTCCGCGTCGAACGCGCAGAGCGCGGCGTCCATCCCGTCGAGCAGGGCGGCGAGCAGGCCCCCGCCCGGTTCCGGCCCACCCCCGCCCGCCGACTCGGTACCGGAACCGTCCGGAACCGCGGCACTGGCCGTTTCACTCCGGGAAGCACTCACCCCTGGCACCCCCTGCACCGCATCACGCGGCTGACGCGCGGACTCACCCACGTCGGATCATTCAACTGGAACGTGACGCAGCCCACACCGACTTCGCGGAAATCCCTTCCGGCCAACGGCGGTTACCGGCCGCTCCCCGCCGGGACGTACGCATAGTGGTGCGCATGACCTCACTCGTACGCCATGTGACCTTCGACTGCGCCGACGCCTACCGCCTCGCCACCTTCTGGGCGGGGGCGCTAGGCGGCACCCTGGGCGCGGACGACGTGCCCGGTGACCCGGAGGCGCAGGTCACCGCCGACGGCATCGCCCTGCTGTTCCTCGTGGTGCCCGAGCCCAAGGCGGTGAAGAACCGCGTCCACCTCGACCTCCAGCCGCAGGACCGCACCCGCGACGAGGAGGTCGTACGGCTGCTGGCGCTCGGCGCCACCCTCGTCGACGACCACCGCCGTCCGGACGGCACGGGGTGGGCCCTGATGGCCGACGTCGAGGGCAATGAGTTCTGCGTGGAGCGCAGCGCCGGGGAGCGGGCGCGTACCTCGAATTAATTCGCTTGAGGGCACCCATGCGGCCTCCTACTGTGTGGTGCACACGAGAAGGGAGGTGGTTTGACAGATGTATGCAAACCGGACGCGTGAGGTGACTGCGGGCTGACGCCTGCCAGTCGCGCTCTTTGTGCGGTGCCGGCATGACGCCGGCCGAATTCCCAGCAGTCACCGACCCGCGGGCTCGCCGGTACGTCCGGCCGGCTCCTCTCCGGAGGAACCCGAGCCCGCGGGTTTCTGCGTACCCGGCGCCGGGTGCCCCGATGGCCCGATGGCCCGATGCCGGAATGTCCGGCTGCCCGCACGCCCGGACGGCCGGATCAGGGCGCGAGCCGCTCCACGTGCCAGGACCCTTCGCGCCCGACGTACCGCAGCCGGTCGTGCAGCCGGTTCTCGTGGCCCTGCCAGAACTCCACGGTCTCGGGGCGGACCCGGAAGCCACCCCAGTGCTCGGGCACCGGAACGTCGCTGCCCTCGGGGTAGCGGGCCGCCAACTCCTCGTAGCGCGCGGCCAGTTCGGCCCGCGAGGCGAGCACCGTGGACTGGGCGCTGGCCCAGGCACCGAGCCGCGAGCCGTGCGGGCGACTGCGGAAGTAGCGCTCGGTCTCGGCGCGCGGCACCCGGGCCGCGGTGCCGGTCACGATGACCTGGCGGGCGATCTGGTGCCAGGGGAAGAGCAGGGAGACATACGGGTTCGCGGTGAGCTCGGCGGCCTTGCGCGAGGCGTAGTTGGTGAAGAAGACGAAGCCGTGCTCGTCGTAGGACTTCAGGAGCACCGTACGGGTGGAGGGCCGGCCGTCGGGGGTGGCGGTGGCGACGACCATCGCGTTGGGCTCGTGCAGGCCGCCGGCCACGGCCTCCTTGAACCAGTGGGCGAACTGGCCCATGGGCGTGGCGGCCAGCTCCTCCTCCGCGAGAAGGGTGGTGCGGTACTGCTCGCGCATCGCTGCGGGGTCCAGGTCGGTCACCCGACCCATCCTGCCGCACCGCGACCCTGGGCCCGGCGGGGGTCCAGTGTGCCCGCGGCGGCGGGGCGTTAACCCTGTACCGCGGATTTGGGGCAGTGTGCCGGATGTCACGCTTCCCCGCATCGGCGGGACCCGCCAAACTCTCGGCTGGGCCACTGTGGCCTCCATACACGTGGGGAGACCCGCGGCGGGATTCCTGCCCGCCGTACGGGGCATGACCGAGGGACCCGGGCGGCAGGGCCGCCCACAGCCCGTCGCACACATCCTGAGGAGCCGCCTGATGTCCGACTTCGTACCCGGACTTGAAGGAGTCGTCGCGTTCGAGACGGAGATCGCCGAGCCGGACAAGGAGGGCGGCGCCCTTCGCTACCGGGGCGTCGACATCGAGGACCTGGTCGGACACGTCTCGTTCGGCAACGTGTGGGGCCTGCTGGTCGACGGGGCGTTCAACCCCGGCCTGCCGCCCGCCGAGCCGTTCCCGATCCCGGTCCACTCCGGGGACATCCGGGTGGACGTGCAGTCCGCGCTCGCCATGCTGGCGCCGGTGTGGGGCCTCAAGCCGCTGCTCGACATCGACGAGAAGACCGCCCGCGACGACCTGGCGCGGGCCGCCGTGATGGCGCTGTCGTACGTCGCCCAGTCGGCGCGCGGACAGGGCCTGCCGATGGTGCCGCAGCGCGAGATCGACAAGGCGCAGTCCGTGGTGGAGCGCTTCATGATCCGCTGGCGCGGCGAGCCGGACCCCAAGCACGTCAAGGCGGTCGACGCGTACTGGACGAGCGCCGCCGAGCACGGCATGAACGCCTCGACGTTCACCGCCCGGGTGATCGCCTCGACCGGCGCGGACGTGGCGGCCGCGCTGTCCGGCGCGGTCGGCGCGATGTCGGGCCCGCTGCACGGCGGCGCGCCCTCGCGGGTGCTCGGCATGATCGAGGAGATCGAGCGCACCGGCGACGCGAGCGCGTATGTGAAACAGGCCCTCGACAAGGGCGAGCGTCTGATGGGCTTCGGTCACCGCGTCTACCGCGCCGAGGACCCGCGCGCCCGCGTGCTGCGCCGCACCGCCAAGGAACTGGGCGCGCCCCGGTTCGAGGTCGCGGAGGCCCTGGAGAAGGCGGCCCTGGACGAGCTGCACGCGCGCCGGCCCGACCGGGTGCTGGCCACGAACGTGGAGTTCTGGGCGGCGATCGTGCTGGACTTCGCGGAGGTTCCGGCGCACATGTTCACGTCGATGTTCTCCTGCGCGCGGACGGCGGGCTGGTCGGCGCACATCCTGGAGCAGAAGCGGACGGGGCGTCTGGTGCGGCCGTCCGCCCGCTATGTGGGCCCTGGCTCGCGCGACCCGCAGTCGATCGAGGGGTACTCGGACACGCTGGGCGTCGCCGACTTCGCGGGCTGAGCGGCGGCTGGGCGCGGGCCGGGTGGGGGCCGGGCGCGGGCCGGGTGGGGGCCGGGTGGGGCCGGGCGCGGGGTGCGGCGGGAAATTGGATGCGCCACGTGGAGTAGCCGTGCGCGCGCCCAGCGCGATGATGCAGGGAGGGGCATTTACGGTCAATATCGACCGTTTTGCTCAACCGAAAGTGGAGCCCACTGTGAGCCTCATCCGCCGCGCAGCCGTTGTGGTCGCGCTCTCCGCCGCCGTGATCGTCCCCACCACCGCGACCGCCCAGGCGGCCCCGCAGACCGCTGTGCGCGTCGTGGCCCACGACGGCTACCACTACGGCGACAACGACAACGGCAACAACGACTCGAACCGCCACCGCCACTACGGCCTGCTGACCAGCCTGCTCCTGATCCTCCTCTGAGCGAGGCACCGCGACACCGAGCGGGCGCGCGCCCGGAACCGTCGAGTTCCGGGCGCGCGCCCGTGTCACGTCCCGCGCCGCCCCGGGTCAGCCCGCCAGGGGAACGAGGCCCAGCAGCGGCGCGACCGGGTCGGTCACCTGGTGCAGCTGGCTGAGGTCGTTGAGGTGGTTGAGCCCGGCCAGCTGCTGCTTGACGCCGGGGAGCTGGGCCGCGTACGGGGCGGGGATGCCGCTGGCGGCGATGTTGTCGAGCTCGCTGATCGGGTTCAACGGCTTGCCCACGTGGTCGAGGGGGCCCGCCGCGTTCGCCGACGAGACGGCGAAGCCCGAGACACCGGCGGCGACGGCGAGGACAGTGGCGATGCGTCGTGTTGAGATCACGCCTGCACAACGGGCAGTGGCGGCCAAGGACACGGCCACCCCCCGCTCTCACCCGACGGGCGTACCTGGCCCCGCTCCCGCCCCCGCCGCACAGGGCAGCAGCTCCTGTCCGGGGGGAGTAGATCCCCGGACAGGAGCTGCCGGCGTGCTGTCCGCGCCGCGACACGGATCCTGTTCCGCCCGGGCCCGACGAGCCCTGCGGAGAGACGTTCTGCGCGGCCACCGGCGCCCCCGTGCGGGCCGGTGACGTCAGTGGCCCCGGTGCTGTACGCCCTGCGCCGGCGCCCTACAGCCCGCTCGGCCAGGCGTAGCTCGCGGGCACCGGGCGGGTGTCGGTGTCCCGGGCGAGGACGAGCGCGATCTCGTCGCGCTCGCGCAGCACGATCGCCGCGGGGTTCCCGGTGACCGCGCGGCCGTTGACGTACGCCTTGAGGTGGCGCCCGCCGCCCGCGTGAAGGCCGCCGATGCGGTCGGCGCTCAGTGGGACGCGCCACTCGGTCATGAACTGGCCCAGCGTGAACTTCGCCCGCTTCGGCGACTCGACGTGGATCACGCCACTGGTGTCGTGGGTGTGCAGGGGGCTGATGAGCCGGCGCGGCGCGTCGATGCCGATCGAGGCGGGGACGGTGACGGGCCGGCCGTCGACGAGGACGTCCAGGTGGGTGTGGGTGTGCTGGACCATGCCCTCGGCGGCCAGCATCTCCAGACCCGCCGACTTGGCCGCCGCGACCGGATCGGCGGGCGCGGGCCACGGCGGCGCGCCCTCGCCCGCGCCCACCGGGTGCGGATCGGGGCGGCCGGGCGCCGCCGTCGCGCCCTGGACCGCGAGAGCGGTGACGGCGGCGACGGCGAGCAGCGCCGCGACGGCCGCGGCGAGCCGCGGGGTGGCGAGGACGTTCCCCGGCGGACGGAACATGGGTCAACTCCTGGGCGGGTGGGACGAGTTGGGCGCGTACCCGGGGTGCGGGCACGGCGCCCCGGGCGGGCGCTCGGCTCAGAAGGTCGCGGTGGCCGCCGGGTCGCTCTGGACCGCGGGCGCGGTCAGGCCCGCCTGCGGCAGGGTGACGGCGGGCAGCCCGTAAAGACCGGCGCGCGGCTGGCTCAGGGGGGCTCCGAGGTCGGCGCCCGGGGTGAGGACGTGCAGCGCGGTGTCGGGGGCGACCAGTTGGGGGGTGCCGAGGGTGCGGGGGCTCAGCGGGTCGGGGAGCGGCGTGCCGACGTGGGTGTCGGGCAGCGCGGTCTCGACCGGCAGCGCGGGGACCATGTTGTGCGGCAGCAGGTTCCCCGTGACGTAACGAGGGCCGTCGGGGGTGCCGGGGACGGGCAGCGGCATGCCGGTGCGCACGGTGGGGGCGTCGAACGGAAGGACGGTGTTCAGGCCGCCGAGCGGCACGTCGACCGGGACGGTCGGGGCGGCCGCGGCCGGCGCCACAGCCGCCGCCGTCGCGATGCAGGTCAGTACGCTCGCCAGGCCCGCGCGTGAGGTGATTCCCATGGATGTTCTTTCCTTCCCTGGCCTCTTCGGCCGTGTCGTTCTGCTAGAACGATCCCGGCGGCGGTATCACTGCAAAGTTCCCCTGCTTGCAGCAACCTGGAGCCCGTCCGCGCGGCGCGCGCCCCCCGGGGCGTGCCCTTGGCCCGGCTCATGCGTTGTAGCCGACATGAACGTACGCCGATACCTCGCCGCCGCCGCGGCCGGAACCGCCATCGCGGCCGCCCTTTCCCCCGCCGCGCACGCCCTCGACCTGGGCGGCACCCTGAGCAAGACGGCCACCACCACCAGCGCGGCGGGCGCCCAGGTCAAGCCCGTCGCCGAGAGCGCGGTCGGGAACAAGCTGGGCCAGAAGGTCACCGCCGTCAAGCATGGCGTGAAGGCCGGCACCGACGCGGTCAAGGCGGCCAAGGACGCGGTCAAGGCCAGCCGCGAGCTGATGAGCTGACCAGCCGTCATCTCCCGTCCCACAGCGTCCTTTCCAGTGTCAACCCCGAGCCGCGCGGCGGTCAGGACGGTGCAAGCGTGACCCACACCCGGACGGTCCCGGCCCCCAGCGGCGCCGGCGCCGACCTCGCGGACCCGGCGTTCTGGAAGCTGCCGGCCGCTCAACGCCTGGCGCGCTTCACGGAGCTGAGGCACGAGCCGCGCCCGGTGTTCTTCACCGAACGCCGGGCCACCCCGCGCCGCCCCGAGCGGGGCTTCTACGCCCTGGTCCGGCACGCCGACGTCCTGAAGGCGAGCCGGCTGCCGCGGGTGTTCGCGAGCGCGCCGGGGGTCACCTCGCCCGAACCGGCGCGCTGGGTGCGGGCGCTGTTCGGTGACTCGATGGTCAACCTGGACGGCGCCGACCACGCGCGGCTGCGCCGCATCGTGCAGCAGGCCTTCACCCCGCGCCTGCTGGCCGCCACCGAGACGCACATCCGTGAACTCGCCGTGCGCATCGTGGACGACATGGTCGCCGAGCGGCCCGACGAGTTCGTCTCCTCGGTGGCCTCCCGGATGTCGTTCGAGGTCATCTGCGTGATGCTGGGCGTGCCGGACGCCGACCGGCGCCGCATCGCCCGCCAGATCGACCGGGCCTCCGAGCACGCCGGGGTACGGCGCGGTCTCGGCGCCCGCCTGATGAGCCCGGGCAAGGGGCTGCGGGCGCTGGCCCGGATGGAGCTGACGGTGGCGCGTCTCGGCCGCGAGCGGCGCCGCCACCCCACCGGAGACCTCATCTCGGCGCTGGTCTGCGCCGACCTGGAGGGCCAGTCACTGACGTACCGTCAACTCGGCTCATTCTTCTCGCTGTTGCTCGTCGCGGGCGTCGAGACCACGCGCAACGCCATCGCTCACGCCCTGGCCCTCCTGACCCGCAACCCGGACCAACTGGCCCTGCTCACCGATGATTTCGACCGGTACGCCGACGGCGCCGTGGACGAGATCGTGCGCCACTCGACGCCCATCATCCAGTTCCGCCGCACCGTCACCACGCGCTACACCTTGAGTGGCCACACCTTTCTGCCCGGCGACAAAGTGATGCTCCTGTACGCCTCCGCCAACCGTGACGCGTCGGTGTTCACCGACCCGGACGCCTTCGACATCACACGCGACCCCAACCCGCACCTCGGGTACGGGGGCGGCGGCCCGCACTACTGTCTCGGCGCCCATCTGGCCCGCCTGGAGATCAAGGCCGTCCTGCGCGAACTGCTCACCCGGCCGCTGGCCGTACGCGCCCTCGGCGAGCCCGAACTCGGCACGTCCAACTTCGACCACCGCGTCCGCAGGCAGTACTTCGCCTTCGATGCGACCAAGCCCTGACACCCGGCGCGCGTACCCTCCCCGCGCGAGGGGCGTTGTACCGGGCATGAACACACAGCGCCGCCTCCGGGCCGCCACCGCCGCCGCCTCCCTCCTGCTCCTCGCCGCACCCGGTGTCGCGGCGGCCGACACGGGCTCGGGGCAGGGCAGCGTCACCGAGTACGGGCAGCCGAAGGTGCTCGGCGGGCAGGGCGAGATCGCCGAGACGCTCACCGCTGGTGTCGCCATGTTCGGTGGCGCCCTCCAGCCCGGCGGCGCGTCCGGGGCCCACTGACGGTCGGGATGCGCCGGGCGAGCGGGACCGGCACCGGACGCCGTCGGGCGGCGGACGCCGCGTCCTCGTGGAAGGCCGCGCTGTGCGCGCTCGTGCTGCTGGTCTCCGCGCTGGTCCAGCTGCCGGGCGACCGGCCGAGCGGTCCGATGCCGACCGGGGCCAGGACCGCGGCGGGCGTCTTCACCGGGTCCGGCGGGGACGGCGTCGTCAAGCTCGCCGCGGTCGAGAAGTGGCGCGGCCACGGGCAACTGCGCGCGGGGCACACGTATCTCCCGGGCGGCACCTGGAGCGGCATCGAGGGCCCGCCCCCGCTCCTCGCGCCCTGGGCCCGCTGGCGCCACGAGCGTACCGACCGGGTCTTCGTCCTCAACGTGCCGATGCTGGCCCGCAACGAGGACGGCCTGCCCGACGCCGAGGTGCGCGACCTGCTCGGACAGGGCGCGCGCGGCGCCTTCGACGGCCACTTCACCGCGCTGGCCGAGCGCCTGGTCGCCCTCGGGCTCGCCGACACCAACGTCGTCCTCGGGTGGGAGATGAACGGCGTCACCTATACGCACCGGTGCGCTCCCGACCCGGCCGCCTGGCGGGCGTACTGGCGGCGCGTGGTCACCGCGATGCGCTCGGTGGCGGGGCAGCACTTCCGCTTCGACTTCGCGCCGAACCGCGGGCGCGACGCCGTGCCGTGGACCGAGTGCTATCCCGGGGACGCCTTCGTCGACATCCTCGGCATGGACTCCTACGACCAGCCCGCCGGCATGTCCTTCCGGGAGCAGGTGGAGGAGCCGTACGGACTGCGCGCCCAGGTCGACTTCGCCGCCCGGCACGGCAAGCCGGTGTCCTACCCGGAGTGGGGGCTCTTCCGCAACGGGGACGACGCGCGGTACGTGCGCGGGATGACGGCCTGGTTCCGCCGCTACCGGCCCGTCTACCAGACCCTGACCGACTACTGCCCGCACGGCGTGTGGGAGTGCCCCGACCACCCCGAGGCGGCGCGCGCCTACCGGGCGCGGTGACCGGCGGGCCGCGCGCTGAGCCGTGCGGGGGCGGCCGGTGGGCCGGACGGGTGGTCCCTTCGATGGTGCTCGCGTGGCCCGGGGGCCCCCGCGAGGCGGATCCCAATTATGCGTATCAGCATCTGATCCCCCTCCGGTTTTCCTGTTGAAGGGTCGCAGGCATGTACAAGCTCTCAGGTCCGGCGGCGCGGGCCGCCCTCGTCACGGGCCTGGTGTCCGCGCTGGGCACCGGGTACGCGGCGCACGCCGCCGGCCACCCCGGAGCGGCCCCGCCGCCCGCCTCCGCGCCGCACGCGGCCCCGCACGCGCCGGGCGGGGCCGCGGTGCGCCCCGGCACGGCACGGCCGACCCTGGCCGACACCGGTGCCGACGCCAACGCCACGCTGCTCGGCGCCCTGAGCGCGGGCGCGGTCGTCACGGGGGCGGCGGCGGTCGCCCTGTCCCGGCGCTCCTCACGCGGGAGGTACGGCGAGGAGTGACGCACTCGGCGTGGCGCGGGCGGCCCGGTCCCGGTTCGCTCAGGGAGGAACCGATTTGCTCCTTGGTGTCCGTTACCTATGGCCGATCGACACGTTGAAGTGACATGACGACTGCGTGTCTGCGGTCGCGTGTCCAATCAAGGAGAACTTTGATGTCTCGTATCGCGAAGACGGCCGCCGTCGTCGCCGGAGCGGGCGCCATGGCACTGGCCGGTGCGGGTATGGCCGCTGCCGACGCCGGCGCCGAGGCCGTCGCGTCCAACTCCCCCGGCGTCCTCTCGGGGAACCTGCTGCAGGTGCCGGTGCACATCCCGGTCAACCTCTGCGGCAACACCGTTGACGTCATCGGCCTGCTGAACCCGGTGTTCGGCAACACCTGCGTCAACGACTCCCACCTCCTCCACCACCACGGTGGCTACGGGGGCTGACGCCTTCCTGTCCCGGCCGGACGGTCCTCGTGACCGCCCGGCCGGGCCTTTGATCCCATCGGTACCTGCGGCCTCCCGGACTTCTCCCCCCGGGAGGCCGTCGCCGTGTCAGGCGTACCGGTAGATCCGGCTGTGGTCCAGGAGCGCCGCCGGCGCCACGTTCCACGGCGGCATCGGATCGTGTAGCGCCGCCACCCGGCCGTGCTGGAGGTCGCCCAGCGGTGGCGGCACGTCGGGCAGATACCGCTTGGACTTTGGGTGGGCGGCCTGCCAGCGCGACCACAGGCTGTCGACGAAGGCGTGGTGCAGCCAGAACACGGGATCGTTGACGGCGGCGCCGCCGAGCATGATCCCGCCGATCCAGCGGTGCACCTGGTTGTGCGTACGGAAGCGGGCGTTGCCCGACGCCGTGGTCCAGCCCTCCATCTTGTTGCGGAACCCGGTCCCGCTCATCGAGTTCCAGGGCGAGACGTCGTACACCGGGTCGGCGAGCGCGTGGGCGACATCGGCGGCGGCGGGCAGTTTGATCGGGTCCTTGGGGCGGCCCAGGTCCCGCGTCAGGAAGCGTTCATCGGTGACGTTGGCCGTGATGTCCCAGTTGCCGTGGGCGTGCGCGAAGGGGCCGGTCATGACCTGGAGATCACCCCGGCGTCCGTTGCCGCCCATGAAGTCGTCGCCCCACAGCGACGAGGCGGGCGAGTTGTCGCGCGTCCAGTCCCAATAGGGCACGGTGACACGCGGGTTGACCTTCTGCAGCGCCCGCTCGAACTCCAGCAGGAACTGGCGGTGCCAGGGCAGGAAGGACGGCGCCATGTGCGCCACGCGCAGCCCGCGGTCGCCGTCGGACACGTAGAAGTCGATGTGGGTGCGCACGAACGTGTCGTATGCGCCACGCCGTTTGAGTTCGAGCACGGCGTTGACGAACGCCTTGCGCTCGGCGCTCGTCAGGTTCCGCTGGTTCTTACGCGTGTACACCACGGACGGCTCCCCCTTCGTGGCCCGCGTGCACGGGCACGGCGGCCAGCCGGGCGCGGCCCAGCTCGGCCGCGGCGGCGCGGGCGGCCTCGCGGGCGGTGGCATAGGACTCGTAGTGGTCGACGGAGCTCAGATAGGTGCCGTCGGCGCGGCGCATCAGCATCAGCTGACGGTCGTCCACGAATACGGCGACCTCCGCCCCGTCCGCGTGGAGGGGGCGGCCCTGGATGCGGTGCCCCGCGTGCATCTCGTCGAAGAGCATCCCCTCGGGAACACGCGGGGTGGACCCGGGACCCGTGGTACCGGCCGGCGCGGCGGAGGGGATGCGGGAGAGCGCGGCGCCGGTGAAGGCGACGGCCGCCGAGGCGAACAGGGCGCGCAGCAGGCCGCGCCGGGCGATGCGCCAGGCGGTACGGGGCGGGGGCGCGCCGGGCCCGGTGGGCTCGGGGGCGCGGCCCCGGGGGCGGGGGCGGCCGGTCCGGCGTGCGCGCCAGAAGTGTGTCGCGTCGTTCATGGGCGTCTCCCTCGTGCTCGCTCGCGCGGACGAGTCCGGCACATGCGTGGGCCCCGCAAACCGTCCTGGTTCCGGGGCCCGTCCGAGCGTCCGCTCTCCTTGACCGATGCCGGGTTCAACGAGGTGCCCCGGCGCAGGAAACGGCCGCCGTACGCTCGTCGGCGCCGCCGACGCTCCCCGGGCCGGTACTGGTTGCACGGCCCGGGGAGGCTTCAACCATGCGACTGGTCGGTGGGGTCAACGCCCGCGGCGGGCGGGCGTGTCGGTGGCCGGAGGTGTTTCACGCGGTTGGCCCAGCGGGCCCGCAGGGAGAGTACGGTCCGGCCGGCGGCGGCCCTCACCCCGTCCAGAAGTCCCACCAGCGGGTCAGGATCAGCATCGCGACGACCCCGATGTGCAGGACCGGCACCGCCCAGCCGAACTCGGCGGCCAGGCCTCGCGCCCAACCCGGCGCGGGCAGCGCCCCCTTGATCACGTTGAGCTGGGTGACCCGCCAGAACAGCACGATGGTGGCGACCCACGCCAGACAGCACCACAGGCACAGCGCGCCGATGCGGTACAGCGACTCGAACTGGAGCCAGCTGACGAAGACGACGCCGGAGGCCGCCCCCGCGTTCAGCGCCAGCCAGTACCAGCGCCCGAACCGGCCGCCCCCGAGCAGGCTCACCCCCACGCAGCACACGATCCCGTACGCCACCAGGCCCAGCATCGGATTGGGGAACCCGAAGACGGACGCCTGCGCGCTCTTCATGATGTTGCCGCAGGAGATCACCGGGTTGAGGCTGCACCCCGGGACGAAGTCCGGATCGCGCAGGAGCTCGAACTCGTCCAGGGTGATGACCCAGGAGGCCAGCAGGCCGGCCGCGCCGGTGAGCACCACCAGCCAGGCGAAGCCGCGGCCGGCGCCGAAGGCGGGGCCGGGCGGCGGGCCGGACGAGTCGGTGACCGGCGCCGGCGCCTGGAGCGTCCCGTGGAAGGGCATCGGTGTCGTCTCCGTTCCGTTCTCGTCCGGCGGGCTCAGCCTCGCAGCCGGCGGATGGGGAGCAGGCAGTGGCCCGCGGTGGTGATGGTGGCCTCGTCGCCCGCGAACGCCCTCAACTGCTCTTCACTGACGGCGACGCCGGGCAGGGCCTCGGGCCAGGAGCGGGTGGCGAACATGAACTGGACGGTGCCGCACTTCTCGGCGGCCGCCAGCCACTCGGGCGGCGCGGGGCACTGGGCGGTCATGGTCGGCAGGGTCAGGACGGCCCGGCCGGCCTGCACGATCAGGGTCAGCGGGAACGAGCCGCCGTGACTCTGGTCGACCACGCTGCCGGCCGGCATGCCGATCTCTTCGAGGAGCGCCCGCGCCGCGACCTCGGCGCCCTCGGGGCCCTGGACGCCGTCACCGAGGGGGTACGCCATGAGGAAGGGCACGTCGCCGGACCCGTCGGGCTGTTCGCCGCACCACGCGATGACGATGAGCGAGCCCAACAGGGCGGCCCTGGACGGCTGTACGGCACTGCTGGCTGAAGTCATGCCGGGACTCTAGGACATTACGGGGCGAGTCCTTCGCCTCTGTCACCCATCCGGATGAAACGTCCTTCAGGGGCCTTCAGGGGCCTTGAGGGGGACGCACCGGGCCCTGCGGATGCGGCCGGGGGGGTGGGACGGGTGACGCGGGGGGCTGCGCGGGTGCCGCGCGGGCTGCGGCGGGGGTGACGCGCGGATGCGGCCGGTCCGGACATGCGGGAGCGGCCCCGTGTTCCCCAACTCAGCGAAGCCGCCCACCACTTGACGCTTTCCGGCCGGGCACGCACCGGGCCCCGCACGGCTAGCCGATCGGCAGTCCGCCGAGCATCTGGCCGGGGCCGGACTGGCCGTGGGGCTTGCTGAGGTCGCGGGCGGTGCTGGTCGCCGCGTGCAGCAGGGAGCCGTCCGACTTGGGGTCGAGCGCGGTGGTGTTGACGGGTGCCGCGTCGGCCAACTGGGCGTGGGACATCTGGTTGGTCAGCGAGTCGAGGCCGCCGTTGAGGCTCATGGGGGGCAGGGGAGGCGTGGCGCCGGTGGCGAAGGCCGGGGCCGCCGCGCCCATCACCGCGAGGGAACCGGCGACCGCCGCGGCTACCTTCATCGACTTCATCATCAATCCTTCCGCGGCGAGTTCGATCGCCGAATGGGCCGCGCGTGCCGCGCTCCGGCGGAGCCGCGCGTATCTCTGTCGCTTTGCGATGCTTCGCCTTGGGTAACGACTCCCGGACGGTTGGGAAACCCTTCGGGAGCGGATCGGGGCCGCATCGCGGCCGGTCCGGGGCCGGATCGGGGCCGGTCCGGGGCCGGGTCGGGGCGGGTCCGGGGCCGGTCCGGGGCCGGATCGGGGCCGGATCGGGGCCGGATCGGGGCCGGATCGGGGCTTCCACTCGCTTGCGGGCGGTCCGCCGATTTCCGTAAGGGGTCGTGGGAATTCCGGTGCGGGCCCGC
Source organism: Streptomyces sp. ASQP_92 (assembly GCF_025399895.1). GTDB lineage: Bacteria > Actinomycetota > Actinomycetes > Streptomycetales > Streptomycetaceae > Streptomyces. The sequence goes on from NZ_JAODUA010000018.1 coordinate 127,767, forward strand.
GTGCCGGGGTCGGTGCGGGCCCGCGTGCCGGGGCCCTGCCCGGCGGGGCGGTCGCACTGGTTTCGTCCAGCGGAAAGCGCCGGTTCCGTTGCCGGTCCGGCGCTTGGGGCGGTACGGGTCAGGCGGGCAGTCCGGGGGCCGCGGGCAGGGATCCGGCCGGGGACTTGGGAGGCTGGGGCAGGCCCGGCAGGCTGGGCACGGGCAGTCCCGCGCCGACCAAGGTGGCGACGACGAGACCGACGAGGCCGGTGACCACCGAGGTCGCCGCCGGCACGACGCCGTCGGCCTTGGCGCCGGTGACCGCCTTGACGAGGTCGTCGACGGACTTCTTGAGCACGGCGACGGCGTCGGCCCTGACGTCCACCGGCCCGGCGGCCTGCGGGGCTCCGCTCAGCGGCAGCTCGGACAACGCGGGCGTGGGAGCGGCCGGGTTCGCGGGCGTGACCGGGCGCACCGAGGCCGCGGGAGGGGCCGGTGCCGCGGGCTTGGCCGGCGACTCGGGCACGGCGGGCTTGGCGGGCACTGCGGGAGCGGCGGGGGTGGCGGGTGTGGCCGGTGTTGGGGGAGTCGCCGGGGTCGCGGGGTCGGCCGGGGTCACCGGCTTGGGCGGCGTGAGCGCGGCCGGGGTCGCCGACTTCGCGGCGTCCAGGGCGGACGTCGCCGCGGACGCGAGGGCCGTGACCTCGGCGGGCGATTTGCCGCCCAGCGCGCCGGTCACCAGATCCGTGACCGGCTTGAGCACACCCCCCAGGTCGGCCAGCACCTTGACCTGCTGGAGCACCCCGTCGGCGCCCGGCACCGCGGCCTCGGCCCGGACCGGTCGCGGCGGCTGGACGCCCTCGGCCGCGGCGGCCCCGGCGGTGGCGATGACGATCGCGGTCGACAGGGCCACTGCGGCCAGGCGCCGCGGTGTGCGTGCACGCATGAAAGGGTTCTCCTTCGCTGAGACAGGCGGATTTCCCTCACCGTGCGCGGCCCCCTCATCCCCCGCAACCGCGTGCCCGCGCGTCTGCGCCATCCGGGGCAGCACAAAGCCCCGGCGGCCCCCTGAGCGGGGGCGGCCGGGGCCGTGGCGGGGACTACTTGTTGACGCAGGTGTTGCCGAAGGCGGGGTTCAGCAGGGCGATCACGTTGACCGTGTTGCCGCAGACGTTGACCGGAACGTGCACCGGCACCTGCAGCAGGTTGCCCGAGAGGACACCGGGGGAGTTGGTGGCAGCGCCCTGCGCGCCGGCGTCGGCGGCGGCGACGCCGGCCCCACCGGCAATGGCGGCAACGGCAGCGGTGGACAGAACCAGGGCCTTCGCGGTACGCGACATGGAGAAGCACTCCTAGGTTTGGGAAAGTCAGGGGCCTCGGGATAAGGCACTGACCGGGTGATGTCACTCGACCTACACCTCAACGCGGACCCGGCCCTCCGGTTTTGCCCCTAACGGGTGAACCCATGTTTTCGGCAGCGAAAACATGGCCAGGGCGTTGGTCCGAACCGCGTAAACGGCGGGCGCTCAGGACCGGAGAACGTCACCCCGAGGGGTTGATCCGCGACGCCGGTGTTGTCCGGAGCGGCGTTCAACAGGGCGGGAGTTCGCGGTCATGACCTGGGCGTCGGCACCCGTCGTCACAAGGGAGGCGACCGTTCGATTCCCCGCTTTTCCATTCGGACGGAAATTCGAGTGGAGATTCGGTTGTGGATTCGGATGGAGATGAGGACACCGATACAAAGAGCGAACCGTCAATCGGATACGGCGCATCGCCCGAAGGAACACTCCGGCCCGCGCATTCATGACGTGACCGGGTCGTAAATACGGTTACAGTTGCTCCTCGCCCGGGGCCGTTCGACGCGTGGGGAACCCCGGCAACCGCACGACCGGTAAAGCGGAATTCACGAGCGGACCGCCCCGCGGGGGTGAGTCCCGCAGCATCTTTGTCCAGCTTTCATTTCGAGCGCCAGGACCGGAGTGACCGCGCATGCCCACGAGAGCCAACGCCCCCGGCGGACCCGATGGGCCGGGGCCCGCGCACGACTTGAGTGTCCTGCACCTGGTTCAGCCCGTTGAGGGGGGCGTAGCCCGAGTCGTCACGGACTTGGTACGGGACCAGCTGCGCAGTGGATTCCGGGTCACCGTGGCATGCCCCGAGGGAGGCCCGTTGAGCACCGAACTGTCGCGCCTGGGCGCCCGGGTGGTCCCCTGGCGGGCCACCCGCTCGCCGGGCCCCGCGCTGCTCGGCGAGACGCTGCGCGCGGCCCGGCTCATCCGGCGCACGCGCCCCGATGTGATCCACGCGCACAGCGCCAAGGCCGGGGTCGCCGCCCGGCTCGCCGCGCGGGGCGCCGTCCCCACCGTCTTCCAGCCGCACGCCTGGTCGTTCGAGGCGGTGGGCGGCGTCACCGCCCGCCTGTCGCGGAGTTGGGAACGCGCCGCGGTGCGGTGGACCTCGCGGGTGGTGTGCGTCAGCGAGGGCGAGCGGGCCACCGGGGAGCGCGCCGGGGTCCTCGCGTCGTTCGCGGTGATCCCCAACGGCGTCGACCTCGACCTCTACCGCGCCCCCGAGACGGCGCGGGCCGCGACGGACGCGCCCCTGGTGGTCTGTGTCGGGCGGCTCTGTCGTCAGAAGGGCCAGGACGTTCTGCTCCGGGCCTGGCAGGACGTACGCCGTGCGGTGCCCGGCGCCCATCTGGTCCTGGTCGGCGACGGCCCCGACCTCGCGGCGCTCCGCGCGGCCGCGCCGGCCTCGGTCTCGCTGATCGGCGCGGTCTCCTCCACCGCCGCCTGGTACCGCGCGGCCGACCTCGTGGTGCTGCCCTCGCGCTGGGAGGGGATGGCGCTCGCCCCGCTGGAGGCGATGGCGTGCGGCACACCGGTGGTCGTCACCGACGTGGGGGGCTCCGCCGAGAGCCTCCCGCCGGGTCACGCGGCGCACTGCCTCGTCCCCCCGGAGGATCCGGGCGCGCTGGCCCTCGCCATGGCCCGCCTCCTCACGGACGCGCCGCTGCGCACCACCCTCGCCCGCCAGGGCCTCCAGCACGTGACCTCCACCCATGACGTGCGGCAGACGGCCCGGAGCATCGCGCGGGTCTACCGCGACGTGGCCGCTCTGCAGCGCTCCGAGCACAGGGAACCCATCAGCCAGTGACCGCGGAAAGCATCGTCCCGTCCGCCGGTGGCCCGCCGCACGGCGCCGGGATGTCAACGGGAACCGTCTCGGTGGTCACGCCCCGCGAGGCGCCGGACCACTTCGTCCCCCAGGCCGGGCGGCCGCGCGCGGGCGGCACGTTCGTGTCCGTCCTGCTCGCCGTCGACTGCGCGGCGGGCCTGCTCGGCATGCTCGTCCTGCCGTACGCGGGGCTGCCGCCGGGGCCCGCCGGCCTGCTCGTCGCCACCGTGCTCCTGCTCAACGCGCAGGCCGGGCTCTACCGGCCGACGATGGCGGGCGGTGTCCTCGGCGACGTGCCCGCCCTCCTCGTGCGCGCGCTGGCCGGCTGGTGTGTGCTGGCCGCCGTGCTGGCCCACCAGAGCGCCCTCGGCGAGCCGGGGGACGTGCCGCTCGCGGTGCCGGCGGTGATCGCCGGGTGTGCGGTGCAGACGGTGGCGAGCTGCGCCGGGCGCGGCGGCGCGCTGTGGCTGCGCCGGCGCAAGGCCGCCCGCAGGCCGCGTCCGGCCCTGGTGGTGGGCCCAGCCGCGACCGCCGTACGCGTCACGGCCGCGCTGGTACGCCGGTCGGGCGGCGGGGTCCGGCCCGTCGGCGTCGTCGTGCCGCCGTCCGAAGCCCCCGTGGAAGCGGGCCCGGTGCCGGTCCTGCGCAGCTTCGAGGAGGTCCAGCGCGCCGTCGTCCAGAACGGGGTGCGGGACTGCCTGTTCACGTACGCCGTCGAGGCGGGCGGCCCGAGTCCCGCGTCCCCGGCGCTGCTCGAAGCCCTGGGCTGTGCGCTGTGGCAGCTCGACACGCGGGCGCCCGGCCACACCGTGCCCGGCGCTCAGGCCGACGAACTCGCCGCCTTCCCCTGCTCCCCGCTGACCAGCACCCCCGCCGGCGCGTTCGGACTCTTCGCCAAGCGCCTGCTCGATCTCGCGCTCACCGTGCCGGCGCTGATCGCCGCCTCCCCCGTCCTGCTGGTGTGCGCGCTGGTGCTGCGCCGCAGCGACGGGCCCGGTGTGCTGTTCCGCCAGGAACGCATCGGGGCGGGAGGCACCACGTTCACGCTGCTGAAGTTCCGCACGCTGCGCCCCGACACCGTGCACGAGGCGGCCACCCGCTGGAACATCGCCGACGACCACCGCATGAGCCGCGCCGGGCACTTCATGCGGCGCACCTCGCTCGACGAGCTGCCCCAGCTGTGGAACGTGATCCGGGGTGACATGAGCCTCGTCGGCCCGCGCCCCGAACGCCCTTATTTCGTCGCCCAGTTCAGCAACGCCCACCCCGGTTACGCGGCCCGCCACCGGATGCCCGTCGGCCTCACCGGGCTCGCCCAGGTCGAGGGGTTGCGCGGCGACACCTCCATCGAGGACCGGGCGCGCTACGACAACTACTACATCGACCACTGGTCGCTGTGGCAGGACCTGTGCATCCTGCTGCGCACCGCCGCCTGTCTCCTGCGCCCCACGGGGAGTTGACGTGCACGCCGTCGCGGCCGCGCCGCCGATGCCGCTGCCGGTCCGGTTCGGCCGGGCCCCGCACCTGCTGCCCCTGCTCGCGGTCATCGCCCTGCTCGCCACTCCCCCGCTCGGCGGCGACGGTGCGGCGACCGCCGCCGACGCCGCGTGCGGGCTGCTCGTGGTGTGGGCGGTCCTGCGGGTGGTGCGCTCGGGCGAGCGGCCGCTGAGCCGCCGCGCCGCGCTCGTCATGGGGCTGCCGGTGACCGGGATCTGCGTGGCCGCGATGGGCGCGGCCGACCCGTCCACCGCGATCGCCGGGCTCGGCCGCTACCTCCAGATCTTCGTCCTCGTACCGCTGGCCGTGCTGCTGCTGCTGCGCGACCGCGACGACTTCCGTCTCGCGGCGGCCGCCATGGTGGCGCTCGCCCTGGTCGAGGGCGGCATCGGCGTTCAGCAGTACCTGACCACCACCGGCGCCTCCTACATGGGCGAGGACATCCGCGCGGTCGGCACCTTCGGCGCCACCGACATCATGGGCATGGCCACCGTGGTCTCCTGCGGGCTGCTCTGCGCCGTCGGCCTCGCCCTCGACCCCGCGCCCGGCGCGAGCCGCGCCCGGCGCCGGGCCGCGCTCTGCTGCGCCGCGCTGCTCCTCGTGCCGCTCGCCGTGTCGTTCAGCCGGGGCGCCTGGATCGCCACCGCGGTCGCGTCCTGCACGATGCTGTTGCTCTCCGGAGTGCGGCGCGCCCTCGTCGTGCTCGCGGCCCTCGCCGCGGCGACCGTCGTGCTCGTCGGCGCCAGCGGATCGGGCGGCAAGATGCTCCAGGAGCGGCTCACCAGCATCACGCAGGTCGAGAGCGCCCCCGACCAGTCCGTCACCGACCGGTACACGATGTGGGCGGCGGCGGAACTGATGTGGCGTCAAACCCCGCTCACCGGCGTCGGGTTGAAGGGATTTCCCGACCACCGCGACGCCCACTCCTCGCTCGCCCTGTCCGCCGGCAGCGACACCGCGGGCGCCGGCGCCGCCTTCAAACGCCAGCCCCTGCTCTCCCCGCACAACATGTACCTCCTCGTCCTGAGCGAGCAGGGCCTCATCGGCGCGGTCACCCTGGCCGGCGGCTGGGCCGCGCTCCTGGTCGCCGGCGTCGGCAGGCTGCGCCAGGCGCGCGCGAGCCGCGCCCCGCTGGACTGCGCGCTCATCGCCACGGGACTGCTGACCTGGCTGCTCGTGGACTTCTTCTACGGTGACATCGGCGGCCCCTCCACCCCCCTGACCGCGCTCGTCCTCGGCCTCGCCGCCTGGTGGAGCCTGGCCGCACGAGGGGCGGCCAGGACGTGACAGAGACCGCTCCCCCGCTGCTCCCCGTACCCGCCGCGCCCCCCGAACCGGGCGCGTCGGGGCGGCTGTTGGCGCGGGCCGCGCTGCTCACCGCCGTCCTCACCCTCGCCGGCGCGCTCCTCGGTCTCCTGCGCGACCAGGCCTTCGCGCACGTCTTCGGCGCCGACACCGACACCGACGCCTTCCTGATCGCCTGGACCGTCCCCGAGGTCGCCGCGACCCTGCTGATCGAGGACGGACTCGCCTTCGTCCTGGTACCGGCGTTCAGCCTCGCCCTCGTCAAACGCGGCACTCCGGGCCCCGACCCGGTCCGCGCCCTGGTCGCGGCGACGCTGCCCCGGCTCACCCTCGCCCTGACCGCGGGCGCCGCCGTCCTCATCGCGGCCGCGCCCGCCGTCGTCGCGGTCCTCGCACCCGGGCTGCCCCGCGCCGACCTCGCCGTCGACTGCACCCGGCTGACCGCGACCTGCGTCTTCACCTTCGGGCTCGCCGGCTACTGCAGCGCCGCCCTGCGCGGCCACGGCCGCTTCCTGGCACCCGCCTCCATCTACGTCGCGTACAACGTGGGCATCATCGCCCTGCTCCTGCTGCTCGGCGGGGCGTGGGGGGTGCGGGCGGCCGCGGCCGGGGTCGCGTGCGGCGGCGTCCTCATGGTGCTCGTCCAGCTTCCGGCGCTGTGGCGCAGTTGGCGCCGCCGTGAGCGGCCGGCCGTTCCCGCCGCGCGGCGCGAGCCCGGCGACGGCGCCGCGGGGGCCCTGCGCCTCGCGCTGGTCGCGCCCATCGTGGTGTTCGCCCTGAGCCGCCAGACGCAGGTCCTCATCGAACGCTTCCTCGCCGCTCCGCTGCCCGCGGGCGCCATCTCGCACCTGAACTACGCCCAGAAGGTGGCGCAGATGCCGATGGTGCTCTCCCTGATGCTGTGCACGGTCACCTTCCCCGTCATCGCCCGCGCGCTCGCGGCGGGCGACACCGAGCGGGCCCGACGGCGGGTGGAGAGCGACCTGATCGTGGCGGGCACCATCGTGCTGCTGGGCGCGTCGGTGGTGGTGGCCTGCGCGCCACAGATCATCCAACTCCTGTTCCAGCGCGGTGCGTTCGCCGGCCACGACACCGCCGCGACCGCCGCCGTCATGCGGGTGTACGCGCTCGGTCTGCTCGGCCAGACGCTGGTGGGGGTCCTGGCCCGCTCGTACTTCTCGGAGGCGCGCCCCCTGTGGTTCCCGGCCTGCGCGATGCTGGCCGGGCTCGCCACGACCGCCGTGACCGGCGCTTTCGCCGTCCCGGCGTGGGGCGCGCCCGGCATCGCCGGCGCCAACGCGCTCGGCATCACCCTGACCGCGCTGCTGCTCCTGTGGGGCAGTGGCCGGCGCCGTACCGCGCTGTCCGTGCGGTGGGTGGGCGGTCAGCTCGCCCGTCTCGTCGTGGCGGCGTGCGGCGCCACCGCTGCCGCCTGGTGGGGGGCGGCGGCGTCCTCAAGTCCCGTACTGGCGACGGCTGTCGGCGCGTTCGCGGCAGCCGTCACCTTCTCGATCGTGGCCCGTCTGCTGCGGGTCAGGGAGTTCTGTCTGCTGTTCCGTCCCGTCACACGAAAGCTCTGGCATGCCCGTTGACACGGCAGTCGGCGACCCACGAGGTCCACTGACTGGTTCGAGACCGCGCCCCGCCGCACCGCTGTGGGTGGCCATGTACCACTCGGTGTCCCACACCCTGGACGATCCCTACCACATCACCGTCTCGCCGCCCCGCTTCGAGCGCCAGCTGCGCTGGCTGCGCCGGCACGGCCTGACGGGCGTGAGCATGGCCGAACTCCTGCGCGCCCGCGCCGCCGGCACCGCCCGGGGCCTGGTCGGTCTCACCTTCGACGACGGATACGCCGACTTCACGGGCGAGGCTCTCGCACTGCTGCGCCGCTACGAGTGCACCGCGACCGTGTTCGTCCTGCCGGGGCTCCTCGGCGCCACCAACGAGTGGGACCCGCTCGGCCCGCGCCGGCCGCTGCTCGACGAACGCGGCATCCAGCAGGCCGCCACCTGGGGCATGGAGGTCGCCTCGCACGGCCTGCGCCACCTCGACCTGACCCACGTCGACGAGGACACCCTGCACCGCGAGCTCCGCGAGAGCAGGCGGCTGCTGTGCGACCTCACCGGGCACGACGTGGCGGGCTTCTGCTATCCGTACGGCGCCGTCGACCTGCGCGCCGCCGACGCGGTCCGCGCGGCCGGCTACCGGTACGCCTGCGCCATCGACCCGGGCCCGCTGACCGGCCGTTACGCGCTGCCGCGCGTCCACGTGGGCGAGCGCGACAACGGCTGGCGGCTGCACCTCAAACGCGGCCTGCACCGCTGGCGCCGCGAGGAGCCCGCCGACCTCCCGGAGGGCACATGAAGGTCCTGCACGTCATCACCGGCCTCGGCGTCGGCGGCGCCGAGCAGCAACTGCGGCTGCTGCTGCGGCACTTGCCGTACGAGGCCGACGTGGTCACCCTCACCAACCCCGGCGCCGTGGCCCGCGCCATCGTCCGCGAGGGCGGCCGGGTGCGGAACCTGGACATGGCGGGCAACCGCGACCTGTCCGCGCTCCCCCGGCTCACCCGGCTGATCGCCCAGGGCCACTACGACCTGGTCCACACCCATCTGTACCGGGCCTGTCTGTACGGGCGTCTCGCGGCGAAGCTCGCCCGGGTGCGCACCGTCGTCGCCACCGAACACTCCCTGGGCGAGACCCGCATGGAGGGACGGAGGCTCGGTCCCGCCGTACGCGGCCTCTATCTGGCGAGCGAGCGCCTGGGCACCACCACCGTCGCGGTGTCCACCACCATCGCGCGCAGGCTGGCCGACTGGGGCGTCCCGGAGCAGCGCATCCAGGTGGTGCCGAACGGCATCGACGCGGCGCGGTTCGCCTTCGACCCCCGCGCACGCGCCTCGGTACGCCGCCAACTCGGCCTGCCGCCGCGGGCGTTCGTGATCGGGGCGGTGGGCCGGCTCGCGGCGGGCAAACGCTTCCACACCCTGATCGACGCGCTGGCCGAACTCCCGGCCGCCTGGCTGGTGTTGGCCGGTTCCGGGGAGCAGGAACAGCCGCTGCGGGCCCGCGCCGAACGGCTGGGCGTGGCCGACCGGACGCTGTTCGTGGGCGAGTGCGTCCAGGACGGCACGGCCCCCGCGGGCCACCGCCCCACCCTGGCCGGGCTGCTCTGCGCGGTGGACTGCCTGGCCTCGCCGTCCGGCGAGGAGTCCTTCGGCCTGGCCGTCGTGGAGGGCCTGGCCGCCGGACTCCCGGTGGCGTACGTGACCTGCCCGGCCATCGACGACCTGCCGGCCGGCTCCGCGCCCGGCGCGCTGCGCACGGGCCGCACGGCCGCCGCCTTCGCCGACGCCCTGGGCGAACTCCAGCGCTCGGGCCGCCGCCTGCGGCAACCCGTGCCCGACGCGGTGCGCCACTACAGCGTGACGTCGACCTCGGCCCAGTTGGTCCGGGTGTACGAGGCGGCCGCGGCACGCGCCCCGCGGCCGAGGGCCCCCCGCGCGGCGCCGGACACCAGGACGGCCGGCCCGGCGGGTCTCCCGCCCGCCATCCCGACGAACACCTCGGAGAAAGAAGAGTCCAGATGAGCCAAACCTCCGGCTCGCGGCAGCATCAGCGCGCCCGCGGCCCGCTGCGTACCCGGTCGCTGCCGCGCTGGTGGCCGCTGCCCGTGTGCGCGCTGCTCGGCGCGACGGCGGGCGGGGTCTACGGCGCGGTGAAGACCCCGGAGTACAGCGCGACCAGCTATGTGGTGGTCACCCCGGCCGAGAAGGCCGACCCGTCGGTCGCGCTCGGCTTCGCGCAGGCCTACGGCCGGGTCGCCACCGAGGTCGCGATCATCGGCGACGCCCAGGTGTGGGCGGGAGTGAGCGCGGCCACCCTGCGCGCCGGTGTGCAGACGGCCACCTCCCCCGACGCCCCGATGATCGCGATCACCGCGACCTCGTCCCGTGCCGCGGACGCCGCGGGCATGGCCAACGCGGTGGCCCAGGCCCTCACCGTCAATGGCGCGCACAGCCAGAAGGACACCGGGGTGCGCGTGGTGCAGTTCTCGCGCGCCGCCAAGCCCCTCGTCCCCTCCTCCCCCACCGCGTCGCTGACGGCCCTGGTGGGCGGTTGCGCGGGCGGACTGCTCGGCGGCCTCGCCCTCCTCGCCCGGCCGCGCCGCCGCGAGGAGCCCGGCGCGGGGCCCGAGCGCGTCGCCTCGGTGCCGGGGCCGGCCGGCTCGGCCTGCGTACCGCAGGAGGTCGGCTAGTGTCCGGGCTCCGCGTGGCGGTGTGCACCGAGGAGCTCGCCTTCGCCGACCTCGCGCCCGCCTGGCGCGCGCTGCACCGCCGTTGCAAGGCGGCGACCCCCTTCCAGAGCCACGCCTGGCTCCACTCGTGGTGGCTCTCGTACGGCACACCGGGCCGCCTGCGGGTCCATCTGGTGTACCGGGGAACGGAGTTGGTCGGCGCGGCCCCACTGATGCGGGTGTGGCGCCCGCTGCCCGCGCTCGTACCCCTCGGCGGCGCCATCACCGACTTCACGGACGTCCTCCTGGACGACGCCTGCGCGGAGGAGGCCGCCGCCGCCCTCACCGGGGCGCTGATCGGTTCGGCGCGTTCCGCCCTGATCGACTTCGGCGAGGTCCGCCCGGGCGCCGGCGCCGAACGGATCTACACCAACTGGCCAGGCACGCAACGCACGTTGACCGCCTCGGCCTGCATGGAGCTGCCGGCGGCCGGCATGGACACGATCCTCGCCGGGCTGCCCGCGAGCCGCGCCCAGCGGGTCCGCGCGAAGCTCCGCAAGATCGACGCGCTCGACATCGAGCAGCGCGAGGTGCCGCCCGACGACGTGCCCGGGGCCATGCGCACCCTGCTCCGACTCCACGGGCTCCAGTGGCAGGGCCGCGGGGTGACCCGCGAGCACACGCGCCCGCGCTTCGAGGAGCATCTGGCGCGTGCCGTGAGCGAGATGACCCGGCACGGCGACGCGGTGGTCACCGAGTTCCGGCTCGACGGCCAGATCGTGGCGTGCGACCTGACGGTGCTCTCGCCCGCCGTCGCCGGCGCCTACCTCTACGGGGTCCACCCCGCGCTGCGCGACCGCAAGGTGGACGTGGCCACGATGCTGCTGCGGACCAACGCCCAGCGGATGGAGGGCAGTGGGCGGGGCGCCCTGAGCCTGCTGCGCGGCAGCGAACCGTACAAGCAGCACTGGCGGCCCGAGCTCGTGGTCAACCGGCGCTTTCTGCTGGCCCGTCGGCGGACGCTGCCCCTGCTGTGGGCCAGCACGCTCCACGCCCTCCTTCGGCGCCGCGCGGGCGCCGTGCGGCGCGAGCTGCGCCGGCGGCGGGACGAGCGGCGCCGTCCCGCCGCGGAGCGCTCAGGACCGGCGTGAGAACCAGTCGAAGCGCAGGCACAGCTTGCCCCCGATCCAGTACTCCGCCCACGACCCGAGATCGACCGGCGCGCACTTGCCGGGCGGCGTCGGCGTGACGGGCGAGGCCGGGGGCAGCGTGCTCGGCGGGGTGGAGGGCTGGGGGACGACCGGGACGGAGGGCTGCGGGCTCACCGGCGTCGACGGCTGCGTGGTGGCGTCGGTGCGGCCGTACAGGAGCGCGCGGTAGACCTCCGAGGAGCGCGGGTTGTCCTCGCACTCCCACACCCCGTGCGGGCAGTAGTCGGTGATGGTGTTGTAGACCGGCTTGTGCGCGTCCATCCACGCCAGCATCCGCCGCATGTACTCGGGGTTGTCGCCGTTGCGGAAGAGCCCCCACTCCGGATACGAGATGGGCTTGTGGTGCGCGGCCGCGAAGTCCACGTGCTGCTGGAGCCCGTACGGCTCGGTGATCTGCCGGTCGAAGTCCTGCCCCGGCGGCTGGTCGTAGGAGTCCATGCCGATGATGTCGACGACGTCGTCCCCGGGGTAGCACTCCGTCCACGGCACCGCGTCCCGGCCGCGGCTCGGCGCGAAGTCGAAGCGGAACTTCTGCCCCGGCACCGCCCGCATGGCGGCGACGGCCCGCTTCCAGTACGCCTTCCACGCCGCCGGGTCCGGGCCGCAGCGGTGGGTGTACGTGGTGCCGTTCATCTCCCAGCCCAGCACGATCACCGTGTCCGGGATCTTGAGGTCGACCAACCGCTGGGCCAGCCGCGTGTAGTGCTCGTCGAACTGTCCCGCGGCGCCCTCGGCCAGCAGCTTGCGCACCCGGAAGTCGGGAACGCCGGCCTCGTTGAGCGCCTGCATCGGCACGTTGAGGACGAGGGTGCGGTCGGCGCGCTCCCTGCGCCAGGCGGCCCAGGCGTCCAGAAACCCCGCCCTGCCCTCGATGTCGGACCAGGTGTTCCCGGGCAGATAGGTGTGCCCGACCCGGATGTTCACCCCGCCGAGCCACTTCTCCAGCGCCGCGATCCGCTTGACGCCGAGCACACCGGAGTCGAGGAACGCGCCGAAGGTCTCGACGGAGGGATGGGCGGGCGGGGGGTCGGCCGCGCTGCCGGGGCGCGTGGCGTCCGGGGCGGGAGCGGCGGTGGCGGCGGGCGCGGGGTGCGGGGATCCCGGGTGCGGGGTGTGCGGGCCGCCCGGGAGTGTGGCGCCCGGGGTGGGGGCCAGAGCGAGGCTGAAGAGGGCGCCCGCCACCAGAACGCCGGTCGTGAAGGTGGCCGCTCGATGACGTCGCTGACGCATGTGCGCTCCCTTGGTTCTGAGGACCTCCCCGGATTCCCGGTTGAAAATATTCTTATTGCGCCGATAGGGAAGATAAGCAGCCCACGCCGTAAGCCCCCCGAACGGACGTACGCCATGTACCGCCGCACGTGGTCTTTCTGATGGGGCCTCAGGTGCGCGGACCGGGCCGCGAACGGGCACGGCGAAGGGCCCGGCTCCTGGAGTGGAGCCGGGCCCTTCGCCGTACCGAACGACCGACTGAGCGGTCTACTCGACTACCGCGCCCAAGGGGCGTCAGGCCTTGGCCATCGCCCGGCCGCGCCGGTAGAGGACGCCTCCGCCGAGCACGAGCCCGGCAGCACCGGCGGCGGCCGCGGCGAGAACCGCCGGGTCGGCCCCGGTGTCGGCGAGATGCGCCGCGGCCACGGGCGCGACGACCCGGGCGGCGGGTTGCGCGGGAACGTCGTGCCGCGCGTGCCGCGGGGTTTCGTGCACGGGAGGCGCGTGGTGCACAGGGGGAGCCCCGTGCACCGGAGGCGCGTGATGCACGGAGGGAGCCTCGTGGACCGGGGGCGCCTGATGCACAGGGGGCGCGTGGTGCACGGAGGGTGCCTGGTGCACTGGGGGCGCGTGGTGGACAGGGGGTGCCTGATGCACGGGCGGAACCTGGTGGACCGGGGGCAGATGCCGCTCCGGAGGCGCGTGGTGCGCCTCGTGTCCGGGCGGGCAGTGGTGGGGCGCCGCGTGGTGCGCGGGGGTTGCGTGGTGCGCGGAGGGAGCGTGGTGCACGGGGGGTGCTTCGTGAACCGGGGGCGCCGCGCGCATCGGAGGTGCTTCGTGCACGGGGGGTGCTGCGTGCATCGGGGGTGCGTGGTGCACGGGGGGCGCCTGGTGCACGGAGGATGCCTGGTGGACCGGCGGGACCTCGTGCACCGGGGGTGCCTGGTGTGCGGGCAGGGGCGCGTGGTGGGCCGGGGCCGCGTGGTGGGCCGGCGGGGCGTGGCGCGTCGGGGCGGTGTGCCGGGGCGGGGCCGCGTGGTGGGGCCGGTGGGTGGCGGGGCCCGTCGCGCAGTGGTTGCCGAACGTCGGGTTGAGCAGACCCACCACGCTCACCGAGTTCCCGCACACCTGCACGGGCACGTCGACCGGCGCGGCCGCGGAGTTGCCGGACGCCACACCCGGCGAACCGCTGGTCACCGCGTGCGCCTGGCTGCCGGCCCCGTGGTGCTCAGGACCGTACGCGGCGGCGTACTCCCGCGCGTAGAAGTCGTCGTGGTCGTGGGACGGGGCCCCGGGGCGCCCGGCGTCCTCGCCCGCGTGGTCGGCCATGTATCCGGCGTCCTCGTCCGCGTGCTCGCCGGACGATGAGACCGTCGCGCAATCGTTCCCGAAGGACGGGTTGAGCGCTCCGACCGGGTTCACCGAGTTTCCGCACGCCTGGACCGGGACTTCCACGGGTGCCGAGATCGTGTTCCCCGAAAGGACACCCGGCGAGCCCACGCTCTCGGCATCGGCACCGGCTGCCTGAGCGTAGTTCGCGCTCATGGAGAGGACGCTCGTGGCTGCCACGGCAGTGAACAGGGTCTTACTGATGACCTGGCGCAATGGACTGTCTTCCGTCGCGGAGAAAAGTGGGAGAAACCGGCTTTGGGGCGTGCGGTGGGCACGCCCCAAAGTCGGAGTGGAGAGTCCTGGTGCTACGTCACTTGTTGATGCAGGTGTTGCCGAACGCGGGGTTCAGCAGACCGATGACGTTGACGGAGTTGCCGCAGATGTTGACCGGGATGTGGATCGGGACCTGAACCACGTTGCCGGACAGGACGCCCGGGCTGCCGACAGCGGCAGCCTGGGCACCCGCGTCGGCGAACGCCGGGGCGGCACCGCCCGCGGCGATGACAAAACCGGTCAGAACCGTCGCAGCCTTCATGTACTTCACGTGGATTTCCTTCCCTCAGTCAAAAAGTCGCGCAACAAGTCGTTGCACACGGCGCGTTGCCAGAGCTTTCGCCCAAGGAGCCGCTGACGAATTGATAACGATTGGTTCCGGCAAAGGAAACCGAAGTGGAACCGTACTGCCGTTTTCCTCACCCAAATGACAGGAGAACCGGCTGTTAGCGCCACGCCCCTCGGCCGTCGTGCGATGCGCGCCCAAACAACTCGGGCCGCCGCAGCCCGACAAAGGACCGCGGCAGCCCGAATGGCGGCAGGAAA
>NZ_JAODUA010000019.1 GCF_025399895.1 Streptomyces sp. ASQP_92
CAAAGCCCCAGGGGCGCTTCGGCCGACCCCGGCCGCGCGGCACTGTTCCCCCCACCCCCCGAACCCACTACCCTGCTCCACCCCGCCGCGTCCCGCCCCACCGAGGAGGCCCCCCCCCGGCATGACCCTCCCCAGACGCACCCTCCTCCGAGGAGCCCTCACCGCCGGAGCCACCGCGGGCACCCTCGGCGCGGAGGCACCAGCGGAAGCACCAGCCAAGGCACCAGCGGGGGCACCCGCGGGGGCGGCCACCCCCGCGCACACCCCCACCCGCACCGGCTTCGACCACCTGGTCGCCTCCGCCTACGCCCCCCTCACAGGCCAGAAGGTGGGCCTCGTCACCAACCCCACCGGCGTGACCCGCGACGTACGGCACATCGTGGACGTCATGCACGCCGACCCCCGCGTGAACCTCGTCGCCGTCTTCGGCCCCGAACACGGCTTCCGCGGCACCGCCCAGGCCGGCGGCTCCGAGGGCCGCTACGACGATCCGGCGACCGGGCTGCCCGTGTACGACACGTACACCAGGAGCGGCCGGGCCCTGGCGGACATCTTCGGCGCGTCCGGCGTGGACACCGTCGTCTTCGACATCCAGGACGTCGGCGCCCGCTTCTACACCTACATTTGGACGCTGTACGACTGCATGGAGGCCGCGGTCCTCGCGGGCAAACGGTTCGTGGTCCTGGACCGGCCGAACCCGGTGACGGGTCGGGCCGCGTACGGCCCGGTCCTGGACCCCGCCTTCGCCACCTTCGTGGGACGCGAGCCCATCGCCCAGGCGCACGGGATGACGGCCGCGGAGCTCGCCCGGCTCTTCGACGCCCAGTTCCTGGGCGGCAAGGTGCGGTTGACGACCGTGGCCATGTCCGGGTGGCGTCGCTCGGACTTCTTCGACCGCACCGGGCTGCCGTGGGTGCCGCCGAGCCCCAACATGCCGACCCCGGACACCGCCCTCGTCTACTCCGGCACCTGCCTGTTCGAGGGCACCAACCTGTCGGAGGGGCGGGGCACGACGCGGCCGTTCGAGCTGCTCGGCGCCGAGGGCATCGACGGCCGCTGGGCGGCCGCGCTCGACGCGCTCGCCCTGCCCGGCGTCCGGTTCCGCGAGGCGTACTTCGCGCCGACCTTCTCCAAGTTCGCGGGGAAGACCGTGGGAGGGGTCCAACTCCACGTCCACCAGCGGGAGTTGTTCGATCCGGTGCGCACCGGCATCGCGGCCCTGGTGACCGCCAAGCGGGTGTGGCCCGACTTCGCGTGGCGTCCGGATCTCTGGGTCGACAAGCTCACGGGCTCGGCGCTGGTCCGCACGATGATCGACGCGGGCGCGAGCACGGACGACATCGTCGCCGCCTGGCAGCCGGGGCTCAGGGCGTTCCGCGGTTCGCGTGCGGAACACCTGCTGTACGACTGAGCACCTGGCAGGGATGTACGTGCAGGCCGAACCCCCTGAACTGGGGTTAACCCCCGCACGGTTGGTGGGGGTGCCACGCTGGGAAAGGGGCCCGTCGACCGACACCCTTGATCCATGAACCTCTTCACGGACAGTCCCCACCGGTCGAGGCAGGTGCTGCTGCTCCTGCTCACCCTGTGCCTCGGCTTATTGACCGCCGCGCCGGCGGCCCGAGCGGCTCCCCGTCCCCCCGGTCCCGCGGGGCCCTCCGATCCGGTACGGGAACTGGCGCGCCAGGCCGTGCCGTTGACCGATCCGCGTCCGCTGGGCCGTATGACCGCAGCGGCCGACATCGTGGGCCTGGGCGAGGCCACGCACAACTCGCACGAGTTCTTCGCGACGAAACAGCGCGTCTTCCAGTACCTCGTCGAGCAGCGGGGTTTCACCACCTTCGCCCTTGAGGTGAGCTGGAGTTCGGGCCTGCGCGTCAATGACTATGTGCGGTACGGCAGGGGCGACCCGGAGCGGATCGTGCGCGAGGAGTTCCAGGGCTCGTACACCGTGTGGGACACCCAGGAGTATCTGGACCTGATCCGCTGGATGCGCGGCTACAACCTGCGCCACCACACCCAGGTCCAGTTCATGGGGGACGACATGGGCTATGCGGGTCCGGTCCTGTTCGACCGGGTGACGGCGTACACGGCCCGGCACTACCCGAAGCTGCTGCCCGAGATCGACCGGCTCTACCGGCAGTCGCGGCCCACCGCGGGCGTCGGAGACACGATGATGTCCTACCTCCGGCGCCCCATGGCCGAGCGCCGGCAGATGGCCGCCGACACCGCCCGTGCCTACGCCCTGCTGTCGGCGCAGTCCCGGGGCGCGGACGCGGAGGAGTTCGACTGGGTGGTGCAGCACGCCCGCACCATCGCGCAGACGGGCCGGCAGTTCGGCTACGACTTCGACGACCCGGAGCAGTTGCGCGCGTCCCGGGGCTACCGGGACCGGGTCATGGCGGAGAACACGCTGTGGTGGCAGCGGCACACCGGGCACCGCATGCTGCTCTCCGCGCACAACGGACATGTCGGCTACGAGCCCACCGGCAACGGCGAATATCCGAAGATGCAGGGCGCCTTCCTCCGGGAGGCCATCGGCAGCCGGTATGTCAACATCGGCTTCACCTTCGGGCAGGGGTCCTTCAACGCCTTCGACCTCAACGACCCGGCCGAGCCGATCCGCACCTTCTCGGTGCCGCCGCTCGGCGCGGGCAGCAACGAGGAGGTCCTGGAGCGGGTGTCGCCGCGCGACTACTACCTGGATCTGCGCTCGGCCTCACGGCCCGCCCGCGCCTGGCTGGGCGTGACGCGGCCGACCCGTTCCATAGGCAACGCCTGGCCGGCCGATGTCGAACAGACCAGCCTGGGCGCCTCGTTCGACATCCTGATCCATCTGCACCGGGTGCGGGCGGCCGACCGGCTCTGACCGTCTCGGTCCCGCGTATGGCCAGCTCCCCGGTCCGGCGGGACGATGGGCTCGCTCATCGTCGAGCGGACCGGAGGTCGGGTCATGGCGGACATCGGAGTCGAGCCGTACCGGGAGATCACCTTTGACGCGGACGGCGACGCCGATCCCGCCGAGCGCACGGCCCTGACCGGCGTGGACGCCACCGATCTGGTGCTGTTCGCGCACGGCTGGAACAACACCCCCGCCACGGCCAGGGGACTGTACCGGGCCTTCTTCGCGCCGTTCCCCGCCCTGCTCACGGGCGCGTCCGGGGTGCGGCTCGGGTACGGCGGTGTCACCTGGCCCTCGATCCGCTTCACGGACGAGACCATCCCGAACTTTCCCCACGCCACGCAGGCCGCCCCCGGGCCGGGGCTCGACGAGACGACCGTGTCCGCGCTCAAGGGGTTCTTCCCGGGGCAGGACGCGGCCGTGGACGCGATCGCCGCCCTGCTGGCCCAGCGACCCGATTCCCCGGAAGCCTTCGGGGAGTTCGGGCGGCTGAGCCGGCGACTGGTGACGGAGGGCGCGGGCAGACCCGGGGCGGCGGGCGACCTCGCGGTGGAGAGCGGTCCGGGCGCCTCGGCCGCGATCCTCACCGACGACATCCTGACGCTGTGTCAGAGGTTCACCGCGGCGCTCGCCGACACGGGGGCGGTCGTGGAGGCGGGGCCGCCCGGGGCCTCGTTCTCGATCGGCGGCTCCCTCAAGCACCTGTGGAACGGCGCGAAGGAGGTGTTGCGTCAGCTGACGTACTACGAGATGAAGCACCGCGCGGGCACGGTGGGCCAACTCGGGCTCGGCCCGCTCATCGGTCAACTGGCCCTGTCGCGGCCGGACTTGCGCCTCCACCTCGTCGGGCACAGCCAGGGTGCCCGGCTGGTGGCGTTCGCCCTCAAGGGGCTGCCCCGCGGGGCGCGCAATGTGAAGTCGGTGACCCTGCTGGAAGGAGCCTTCTCCCACTACGCCTTCGCCGAGCGGCTGCCGGACGGCCTGCCGGGGGCGGGCGCGCTGAGCGACGCACAGGACCGAGCCGACGGCCCGGTCGTGTCCTGCTACTCGCGCTTCGACACCGCGCTGGGCGTCATCTACCCGCTGGCCTCCGCACTGTCCGGCGACTACGCGAGTGAGCTGCCCGGCCTGGACCGGCGGTGGTGGGCGATCGGTCACGACGGCATTCAGGCGGTCGTGCCGTGCACCACGCTGACGCTGACCGAGGCGCTGCGCGACGGGGTGCCGGATTCGGGCTGCGTCAGCGTCGACGCGGCCTCGGTGGTGAAGTCGGGCGGCCCGCCGTCCGGCGCGCACAGCGACATCTGCCACCCGGAGCTCGCCCGTCTGGTGCTGACCGCGGGCCGGATCCTCAGGATCTGACCCGCGGCCGATGGTCCGGAACCGATGGTCCGGAGCCGATGCTCCTCGGTCGCTGTTCCTAGCGGTGGCTGGGGAACTCGACGACCTGCTGATAGGTGGGCCGGTTCTGCCAGTTGATCACCGACTGGGTGATGCCGCCCAGCGGGCGCTGGACGATGCTGTCGGCGCACCACTGGTCGCCCGCCGAGCAGCCGGCGTCCCCGGGATAGACCTGGGCCGGGGTCTTGGCGGCGGCCTGCTTGAGTGCGCCGAGCAGGAGGTCGCGGCAGGCGGCCGGCTTGCCGTCGCCGCAGAACGCGCGGCCCAGCGGGCCCTGTACGGGCTCACCCAGGACCGTGCGCAGATCCTTGTCGACATAGCTCCACCAGCCGTACTGGAAGGCGGAGCCCGCGTGCGAGCCGGTCGGGCCGTGACCCGCCGAGGGTGCTTCGTCGATGCCCAGATTGGCGGTCAGGGCGGTGTAGAGCGGGTCGCCGAGTCCGGGCCGGAACTCGGCCTCGACGAGCAGCGGCCACCAGGCGTCCATCAGGCGGACGGCGTCGGGGTGGGTGTAGGTGCGGGAGCCCTGGGAGGTCTCACGGCGCTGGGTGCCGTCGGCCTTCCAGGCGTCCAACTGCTGGACGGCGGTGGCCAGTTGGGGGTCGGTCACGGGTGCGCTGTGCAGCACCTTGAGGAGTTCGGGCAGCACGTCCTCACCGCGCAGATCGGTGACGGCGGCCTGGGCCATGGCCCGGGTCAGCGAGGAGCGGGTGACGCCTCCCTGGGCGACGAGGGCCTTCACCCGGTCGTCGAGGAGGTTGGCCCGGTGCACGGAGCCGTCCCCGAAGCCGGCCGTGGAGTAGTCCTTGGCCTGCTTGTTGTTCCAGGACACGTAGTAGTCCTGGCCGATCGACTGGGGGTGCTGGGCGGGCGGGGTGTAGGCCGCCGTGTTGTACGCGGGGTCGAAGCCCTGCCATTCGTAGGTCTGCTCCGCCTTGACGGGCAGCGACGGGTCGACGTCGGGGTTGCGTACCGGGTTCAGGCCGCTGTTGTAGTAGGCGGCGGTGCGGGAGTCCGCGTAGAACCAGTTGAAGGTGTAGTCGACGGAGCGGGCCGCCTCCTGGAAGGACCGGGCGTCCTTGACGAAGGTGGGGTCGTTCATCATCTGGAAGCCGATGATCGAGTCCGCGTCGTGGCGGTAGGTGGAGCGCAGCGAGGTGTACGCGACAGGCTTGCCACCCACGGTCGCGCGGGCCGTGACGATGCCGTAGTTCGTGCGCCAGACCTGCATCCGGTAGGAGCCGGCCGCGGTGGTGTCGGCGACGGTCGGCTTCCAGGAGTTGGCCTTCTCCAGCTTCTCCATGGGCGTGCAGACACCGCGGTAGACGTAGTGGGTGGCGTCCTGGCACAGCTCCACCGCGTAGGTGTCGGTGATGTCCTGGCCCGCGGAGGTGGCCGACCAGGCGTAGTCCTGGCCGCGTCCGAGCTGGACGTACATGCCGACGCCCGCGAAGGAGGCGCCCCGGGCGCTGATGCCGGGCCCCTGGATCTCCTGGAGCATCAGCAACTGGGGCGCGAAGTAGCCGGTCTGGGGACCGAACACCGCCACGGGGTTGCCGCTCGCGGTGTGCGAGCCGGACACCACGAGGGCGTTGGACATGCCGCGCGGCTTGCCGAGGTCGATGCCGGGCAGCACGCCGTTGTCGTACATGCCCTTCAGCGGCGCGAGCTTCGGCGGCGCTTTGACGTCCGCCTTGGCCCGGGTGTTGGCGGAGCCGGTGCGGTCGTAGACGAGCTGTTCGGGGACGACGGAGCCGGGGTCGGGCAGGGCCGCGCCCCGGGCGTTGGCGGGCCTGCCCGCGTACGGGAAGCTGGTGCCGTCGTGGACGGTGAGCACGGCCTCGGGGTCGTTCCGTTCGCGGAAGGACTCCCAGACCTTGGTGCCTTCGGCGACGCCGTACTTGGCCTGCGCGGCCTGGAGCGAGAGCGCGGCCTGCACCTCGCCGCCTCCACCGCCGCCGAACAGACCGCCCACGACGGAGGCGAGCGCGATCAGGTCGGTCAGCTTGAAGGGCTGGATCTCCCCGACGTTCGTTATGGAGTCGATCTTGCCGGTGAGGACGTACTCGCCGGGGAAGTAGCGGCCGTCCTTGGACTGCTTGGCATAGGCGTTGATGCCGTCCACATAGGCCTGGGCGTCGGCCATGGCCTGTTCGCCCCGGGCGCCGTTGCCGGTGCGGATGCGGTCGACCTGCGCCTGGAGATCGGCCTCGGTGTACGGGGCCTGGGGCCAGAACTCCTGCTCGAGCCCCTGGTTGGCGAGGGCTCCGCCGGCGAAGGAGGTGAGCTCGCCGCGTCCGATGTGGCGGAAGAGGTCCATGAGCCACAGCCGGTCCTGGCCCGCCGCGTATCCGGCGCCGTACTCGGTGCCATAGCGCGTGGTGCCCTTGATGTGCGGCACGCCCGTCGCCTTGTCCCGGGTGATGGTGACGTCCGGGCGGGGTGAACTGGTCGACTGCGCCTGCCCGCTGGGCACCCCGAAGGAGGCGTCGTTGAAGAAGGCGTTGAGCTTGTCGTCGGTGAGCGAGGACTGGCCCGCCACCAGGGCGTCGTACTTGCCGAGTTCGTCGTCGCTGTGGGCGGGGTGGGTCCCGAACAGCTTGTTGCCGAGGATCTCGGCGAGGGTGGCGTTGCCGTTGGCGCCCGGGGGCAGGATGTCGGAGCACTGCCCCTGACAGTGATCCCCGTCGGCGGGCTCGGCGGCGCCCGCCGGGACCGCGGGTCCGAGCAGGGCGGCGGAGAGGGCGATGACGGTGGCGGCACAGGCGGCGGCTCTGCCGCGTCCGATGCCCCTGACCCGTCGAAGTCTGCTGGTGGTTCCGGCTGTTGTGAGCCGTGCGGTGCGTCGTCGCATGCGCGCTCCTAGTGGGGGCCGATGCGCCGGAGGCTACTGGGGGGTACGCCGCGCCGTAAGGTGAACATGCGTCACCTTCTCCGAATCCCCACATGCCCGCCCGACCGGCTCCGCGTTCTCCCCGCGTACCACCGCACGCTGTGCCCTTTCGGTCTCCATCGGCACGCGTACCGCCTTCGCGCCGCGCGGTGTCGGGAGGGGCCGAGGAAGACCGGTCGTGCCGTCGGGGCGCAAGTGACCATGGTTGCCGGACCTGTTGAAGGGATTCCCGAGGCGCCGAAGGGTGAGGATCCCGTGGCGTGTTGCGGACCCTGTCGAGCCGCCCGCGACCTGGCACTTCGGCCGTTCCAGCAGGTCGGCGGGGTGACCGTCGGGTATGGGCCACCTTCTGAGGAGTTCGTGAGAATCGGATTCCAACGGTTGGGACAGGGTAGGCGAATCCCCCGTAATGGACCTCATCGGAAATTCGATGGAGCCGGATCGTCATCCGGTACGTCCATTCCTCGACGCCGAAGTACGAGCGACGGAGGTGGCAGGGCCATGGCTGGATTCCGCAGTCTGGCGAGACAGGTGCGCGACCCGAGGAACGATCTCGCGTTGCGGCGCTATTCGCTGCGCAAATGTCTGGAGCGGTTCGCCCCCTACGGGCACCGGGCGACCTGGGACCATCTGTGCGGCAGGCACCGCATCGGGCCCGAGGACCGGGCCCCCGATCCGGCGCGGCTGGTGGCCGCGCTGGAGGAGCTGGAGGCGGCCAGGGCCGTCTGGCTCGCCTACGAAGTGGAGTTCGCGGCGCGCAGGAAGCGCGAGAAACACGCCGGACTGCGACGACCGGGCTCCTTCGACGACTGGCACCGGCGCACCTGGGGCGGCTTCGGAGTGGCGTGGTGCGACGACCCCCGGACGCATCCCGTCGAACCGCTGGCCGTGGTGCTCGGCCGCATGATCGCGGCCCTGCGCGCGGAACCCGGCACGCTGTGCCCGGTGTGCGGGGAGAGCCGTCTGGTGTGGAACCAGGACCTGTCCCACGAGCCGTGGTTCGGGCCGGTCTGCTCGGGCTGCGGGATCCTGGTGCCGCGGCCGGTGCTCACCTCCGAGGCGGTGTCCCGGGCCAAGGCGGCACGGCACGGAGAACTGGCATCGGTGGCGTGAGCGGCGCGGGGGCGAGCCGACTCTCCCCCGCGGTGCCACCCGATCCCTCGGCTTCCTCCGTCCCCGAGGGGTCGCGACGATGATTCCCGATGACCGCTTCCCGCTCCCCTGTCAGTGGGCTCTGGCACCCTCGACGACATGATGCAGGTCTGTCTGAACGGCGCCCGCGGCGCGGCCGACGGCGCGATGGTGCCGCTGTCCCCGGCCGACCTCGCGCGGTCCGCGGCCGAGGCGGTGGCCGCCGGGGCCACCGAGATCCATGTCCACCCCAAGACTCCCTGCGGCGACGACTCGCTCTCACCCCGCGTGGTGGGAGCGGCACTTGAGGCCATACGGGCCGTGGTGAGCGTGCCGGTCGGCGTCACCACCGGCGCCTGGGCCGAGCCGGATCCGGCGCGCCGCGTGGAGCACGTCCGGTCCTGGACGGTGCTGCCCGACTACGCCTCCGTCAACTGGCACGAGGAGGGCGCCGAGGCGGTCGCGGCCGCTCTGCTCGACCGGGGCGTGGGCATCGAGGCCGGCATCTGGTCCGGCACCGGCGGGGCCCGGCGCTTTCTCGCCTCCCCGCTCGCGCCGAGGGTGCTGCGGGTTCTGGCCGAGGTGACCGAGTCCCCGCCGGGAGCCGCCGAGCCGACGGCCCGCGCCCTCCTTGCCGAGCTGGGCGACGCGCACGGCAGGCCCCTGCTGCTGCACGGCGAGGACGAGAGCGCCTGGCCGGTGCTGCGCCTGGCGCTCGGGCTCGGGCTCGACACCCGAATAGGCCTGGAGGACGTATTGGTCCTGCGGGACGGTCAACGGGCAGCATCCAACGCCCAGTTGGTGAGGGCGGCACTGGCCTGCCCCTAGGCGTCCGGGACGTCAGGCGTTTCGCTCGGCGAGGAGGCGGGAGCCGGCGCTGCTGGTGCCGAAGACGTCGTCCGGGTTGGACAGCACACAGGTGTCCAGGGACAGGCAGCCGCAGCCGATGCAGTCCGAGAGGTGGTCGCGCAACCGGCCCAACTGGCTGATGCGCCGGTCGAGTTCGGCACGCCAGTTCTCGGACAGGCGTGCCCAGTCCTCCTTGGTCGGGGTCCGCTCCTCGGGCAGCTCGGCCAGGGCGTCCCGGATCGTGGCCAGCGGAATGCCGACGCGCTGCGCGGCCCGGATGAAGGCGACGCGGCGCAGGGTGTCCCGGCCGTAGCGGCGCTGGTTGCCGGAGGTCCGGCGGCTGGCGATCAGGCCCTTGGTCTCGTAGAAGTGCAGGGCGGACACGGCTGCGCCACTGCGCGCGGACAGCTGGCCGACCGTGAGCTCGTGGATCTTCTCTGGAATCTGCGGCACCCCTCGAACCCTACTGGCCGCCTCCGCCCGCGGGGCCGCCCGGTACGCCGTTGACAGGACCAGCGGACCCACCCATGCTGAGCTGAGCAAGCGCTTGTACAGGTGCGTGCGCATGCGCTTTTCCATGACGGTGCGAACGTCGCGAGAGGCAGGGAACAGGGACATGGCAGAGCCGAGGATCTTCACGTCCGCCGAGGAGCTGAAGGCCGGGGTGGGCGAACAGCTCGGGCACAGCGACTGGCTGGAGATCGACCAGAAGCGGATCGATCTGTTCGCCGACGCCACCGGCGACCACCAGTGGATCCATGTCGACCCCGCGCGGGCCGCGACCGGACCGTTCGGGACGACGATCGCGCACGGCTATCTCACCCTGTCGCTGCTGCCGACGCTGGTGCCCCAGGTCCTGCGCGTCGAGGGCATGAAGATGGGCATCAACTACGGCACCAACAAGGTGCGTTTCCCCTCCCCCGTGCCGGTCGGCTCACGGCTGCGTGCCACCGCGGAGCTGACGGAGGTCGTGGAGGCGGGCGGTGGCGTCCAGGTCACCGCGAAGGTCACCGTCGAGCGCGAGGGTGGCGACAAGCCGGTGTGCGTGGCCGAGTCGGTCTCGCGCTACTTCTTCTGAGCGGCCGCGAACCCCGCGAACCCTTCCGGGGCATACACCCGCCCCTTCCGGGGCGCACACCCGACGGACCGGCCACGCGACGGGGCGCCCGACGCGTCCGGCCCCGGCCGCCCTACTTCTGGGCGCCCACCATGCGCAGCACGAGGTCGGCGTAGAGCGCGCCGACCTCGTCGGGCGTCCGGCGCCCCTCGGTGTTGAACCAGCGGGCCACGTCGATACAGAGCGAGAGCACGGCGAGGGTGGTGCCCGGCACGTCCGGGACGTCGAACTCGCCCGCGGCCACGCCGTCGCCCAGGATGCGGCGCACCGCGGCGTCGCTCTGGCGCCGCAGTTCCACGATCTCGCCGCGGTGCTCGGCGCCGAGCGCGTCGAGTTCGTACTGGACCACGCGGGCCGTCATGTGGTGCCCGGCGTGCCAGCGGACGAAGGAGCGCACGGCGGCGGACAGCCGGTCGGCGGCGCTGCCCTCGCCCTCGGCCGCCGACCGCAGGATCTCCAGGGCCTTGTCGTGGCCGATCCGGCTGATCCGGTGGAGCAGCTCTTCCTTGGTCTTGTAGTGGATGTAGAGCGCGGCCGGGCTCATCCCGGCCCGGCCCGCGATGTCGCGGGTGGTGGTGGCGTGGTAACCGCGTTCGGCGAAGGCCTCGACGGCGGCGACGAGCAGCCTCCTGGCCGCCTCGGGCGTGACCTCGCCCCACGGCTTCTCCTCGCCGCCGGCCGTCTCCTCGGTCACGTCAGCCGTACCCATCGCTCGCCCCTCTCGTCCGTCCGCGCTTCGTTCAGCAGGACGAACACCATACCCCGAGGGTGAGCAAGCGCTTAGAGCTTCTGGAACGGGTCGTGTTCGGCCAGGAGCTTCTCCAGGCGGGCCTGGTCGACCCGGCTGACGATCTGGCCGGCCTCCTGCCGGTCCCTGATCACCTTGGCGAGCGTGAAGGCGGAGGTGACGAGGTAGAGGACCGCCATGGCCAGGAAGGCGCGGACCCAGGCGTCCGCCTGGAGGCGGAGGATGCCGATCGCGGTGGCGACGAGCGCGATCGAGAAGGCGGCGACGGCCTGTCCGTAGTACGCCGCGGTGTTCTGCTGCTTGACCGATGTCTCACTCATGACGGACAGCATGGAGCGGATGTGGCACGCGCCACATCCGCTCCCGTACTCAGAACGTACTCAGACGCCGGGGCCCATCAGAAGGCCGAAATCCCGGTCTCCGCACGGCCGATGATGAGTTTCTGGATCTGGCTCGTGCCCTCGTACAGGGTCATCACCCGGGCGTCCCGCAGCAGCTTGCCGACCGGGTACTCGTCGATGTAGCCGTAGCCGCCGAAGACCTGGAGGGCGTTGTTGGCCGCGCGCACCGCGGCCTCGGAGGCGAACAGCTTGGCCTTGGAGGCGGCGGTCGCGAACTCCTCGCCCCGGTCGATGAGGTCGGCGACCCGCCAGGTGAGGAGCCGGGCGGCGTCCACGTCCACCGAGATGTCGCTGATCAGCTCCTGGACGAGCTGGTAGTGGGCGATGGGCTTGCCGAACTGCTCGCGCTCGCGCGCGTATCCGACGGCCGCGTCCAGGGCGGCCTGCGCGATGCCGACACAGCCGGCCGCGACCGACATCCGCCCCTTGGCGAGCGCCGACATCGCGATGGAGAAGCCCTTGCCCTCCGGGCCGAGCAGCGCGCCCGCCGGGACCCGTACGTCGTCGAGGACGAGCTCGGCGGTCGCCTGCCCGCGCAGCCCGAGCTTGCCGTGGATGGTGCGGCGGGTGAGGCCGGGGGTGTCGGTGGGGACCAGGAAGGCGGACACGCCGCGGTGGCCCGGGGTGTCGTTGGTGCGGGCGAAGAGCAGCACCACATCGGCCCAGGTGCCGTTGGTGATGAACATCTTGGCGCCGTTGATCACATACGCGTCGCCGTCCCGGACCGCCTTCGTGGTGAGGTTGCCGGCGTCCGAACCGGTGCCCGGCTCGGTGAGGCCGAAGCAGCCGATGGCGTCGCCCGAGGTCAGCCGGGGCAGCCAGGTCCGCTTCTGCTCCTCGTCGCCCCAGGACGCGATCGTCTTGGTCACCAGGCCGAGCGAGACGGAGACGATGCCGCGCACCGAGGAGTCGCCCCGGCCGAGTTCCTCGGTGACCAGGCAGTACGCGAGGTGGTCGCCGCCCGAGCCGCCGTACTCCTCGTCGATGGTGAGCCCGAGGAAGCCGAGCGCGCCCAGCTTCTTCACGATCGACTTGTCGACGTTCTCGGAGCGGTCCCACTCGACGACGTGCGGGGTGATCTCGCGCGCGACGAACTCCTCGGCCAGCCGCCGGACCGCCGTCTGTTCCTCGCTCAGCTCCAGGTTCATCTTCGCTGCACCCCAGATTAAATTACCACTGCTAGTTTTTGGTTGGCAGGCCCTACTATGTGCCGCATGGCCCGACCGCGCAAGCCCCTCCTGAGCACCGACCGCATCGTCGCGGCGGCGAGCGCGCTGGTGGACGCGGAGGGCCTGGCCGCCGTGTCGACCCGGCGCCTCGCCGCCGAACTGGGGGTCAGCGGGCCCTCGCTCTACAACCACTTCCGCACCAAGGACGAGATCCTCGAAGCGGTCGCGGACGCCACCTCGGCCCAGGTCGACCTGTCGATGTTCGAGGCCGACGACGACCGGGACTGGCGTACGGCCCTGCACGACTGGGCGCTCGCCTACCGCGCCGTCCTGACCCGCCACCCCCACATCGTTCCGGTCATGGCCCAGGGCCCGGGCCGGCGCCCGGCCGGCCTGCGGCTCGCGGACGCGGTGTTCGGCTCGATGGTCGCGGCGGGCTGGCCCCCCGCCCAGGCGACCCGGATCGGCGCGCTGATGCGGTACTTCGTGATGGGCTCGGCGCTCGGCTCCTTCGCCCGCGGCTTCGTCGACGACGAGACGGCCTACGACCCGGCGGACTATCCGCATCTCGGCCAGGCGCACCTGCTGGCCGAACGCCAGCAGGAGATCGACGAGGGCGCCTTCGAGACGGGCCTGCGGGCGCTGCTCGACGGGCTCTCCCTCCAGTACGAGGCGCTCGCCGGATAGCCACACCCAAGCGCCCCACCGCGCCCGGCCGTTGGAGCGGCCGGGTCCGCCCGGAAATTCGGCCGGATCCCGACCCTCCTGCGCTTACTGTCCTCGCATGACCCTGACGAACTTCTCGCCCGAGCGCCGCTCCGCTCGGCTCGCCCTGGCCGCGGTGGCGGTCTCCGTCGTGCTGTGGGCCTCGGCCTTCGTGTCGATCCGCAGCGCGGGCGCGGCCTACTCCCCCGGCGCCCTGGCCCTCGGACGTCTGCTCGCCGGGACGCTCGTGCTCGGTCTCCTGCTCCTGATACGCCGCGAAGGGCTGCCGCCGCGCGGGGCCTGGCCGGGCATCGTGGCGTCCGGCGTGCTGTGGTTCGCCTGCTACACGGTCGCCCTGAACTGGGGCGAGCAGCAGGTCGACGCCGGTACCGCCGCGATGATCGTGAACATCGGGCCCATCCTCATGGCGCTGCTCGCCTCGCGCTTCCTCGGCGAGGCGCTGCCGCCCCGGTTGATCGCCGGCATGGCCGTCTCCTTCGCGGGCGCGATCGCCGTGGGGCTCTCCATGTCCGGCGAGGGGCACGCCTCGGTGCTCGGGGTGGTGCTGTGCCTGGTCGCGGCGGCCACCTACGCGGCCGGAGTCGTGCTGCAAAAGCCCGCGCTGCGGCACGCGAGCCCGCTCCAAGTGACCTTCTTCGCCTGCCTGGTGGGGGCCGTGACCTGCCTGCCGTTCAGTGGGCAGCTGGTCTCGGACGCCTCGCACGCGCCGGCCTCGGCGACCCTCAACATGGTCTACCTCGGCGTCTTCCCGACCGCGCTCGCCTTCACCACCTGGGCGTACGCGCTGGCGCGCACCTCGGCCAGCCGGATGGGCGCGACGACCTATGTGGTGCCCGCGCTGGTGGTGCTGATGTCCTGGGCGGTGCTCGACGAGGTGCCGGCCGCGCTCACGCTGGTGGGCGGCGCGATCTGCCTCGCGGGTGTGGCGGTCTCGCGTTCCCGTCCCCGGCGGCGGCCCGTCGCGGACGCCCCCGTCGCCGGGGCCGCGCACGCGGCCGCGCCCACCGCCGGGGCCGGGCTGCCCGGGTCTTCGGCCGAGGGCCCCGGGGAGCCCGGCCCCGAGGGCTGTTCCGGGGAGCCCACCCCGGGCGAGCGGGTCAACTGATCGCTCCCCGCGGCCCGTTGGGACACCCGGGCCGCGGCGTCCAGAACTCCTCGGGGTGTCTAGAACACCACCAGCGCCCGGCCGCCCTTGCCCGCGAGCATGTTGTCGAAGGCGGCCGGGATGCCGTCGAGAGCGATCCGCTCGGACACCATCGAGCTGAGGTCCAGGCGGCCGGAGCGGATGTGTCCGGCCAGGACCGGCAGGTCGGCCGCGGGGTCGCAGTTGCCGTACACACAGCCCGCGAGGGTGCGGCCCCAGTGGAAGATCTCCAGGGCGTTGAAGGTGACCTGCTGGTCCTTGCCGCCGATGCCGACGACGGTGGTGCGCCCGCCGCGCCGGGTCGACTCCCAGGCGGTGCGGATGGTGACGGCGCGGCCCACGCACTCGACGGCCACATCGGTGCCGTGGCCGCCGGTGAGCCTGCGGATGTCCTTGGCCGTGGTCTCGGAGGCGACGACGAAGTCGGTCGCGCCGGCCCGGCGGGCCAGCTCCTCCTTCTCCGGCGAGACGTCGACGGCGATGATCTGCCCGGCGCCCGCGATCCGGGCGGCCTGGAGGGTGGCGAGGCCCACTCCCCCCGCGCCGAACACCGCGACGGTCTCCTCCGGGCGCACCTCGGCCGAGTGGTGGATCGCCCCGTACCCGGTGAGGACCGCGCAGCCGAGCAGCGCTGCCTCGGTGAGCGGGATTCCCTCGGGCAGCGGGATCAGGCAGTTCTCGGCGACGACGGTCTCCTCGGCGAACGCGGCCACGTTCAGGCCCGGGTGCAGCTCGGCGCCGTCCGCCGTGCGGGCGTACACGGAGGCCGCGCCGTTGAGTGCGTTGACGCAGAGCCATACCTCGCCGAGCGAGCAGGGGTGGCAACTGCCGCAGGACGGCGCCCAGTTGAGGACGACCTCGGCCCCCGGGGCGACCGAGGTGACGCCCTCACCGACGGCGACCACGGTGCCCGCGCCCTCGTGCCCGAGGACGGCGGGGACGGGGACCCGCATGGTGCCGTTGGTGAGCGAGAGGTCGGAGTGGCAGACCCCGGCGGCGGCCAGGCGGACCCGCACCTGGCCGGGGCCCGGCGCGGGCAGGTCGATGTCGGTGATCTCCAGCGGAGAGCCGACGGCGGGCAGTACGGCGGCGCGAACCATGGTGTGCGTGACTCCTGAACGGCGGAAAGAGGCGGACGGGGGCGAAGGGGGCTCAGAACTGGAGCGACTTGGTCTGGAGGTACTCGGTCAGACCGTGGACGCCGAGTTCGCGGCCCACCCCCGACTGCTTGTAACCGCCGAACGGGGCAAGGGGGTTGAAGCGTCCACCGTTGATGTCGACCTGGCCGGTGTCCATGCGGCGCGCGAAGGCCACCGCCTCCGCCTCGTCGCCCGCCCATACGGCGCCCGCGAGGCCGTACACGGTGCCGTTGGCGATCCGCAGGGCGTCCTCCTCGTCCTCGTACTTGAGGATCGAGACGACCGGGCCGAAGATCTCCTCCTGGGCGATGGTCATCTCGGGGGTGACGTCGGCGAAGACGGTGGGCGAGACGTAGTAGCCCTGCTCCAGGGGCGCCTCGGGGCCGCCCGCGACGATGCGCGCGCCCTCCTCGACGCCCTTCTCGATGTACCCGCGCACCCGCGCCAGCTGCTTGGCGTTGACCAGGGGGCCGACCCGGTCGCCGACGGTGTACTTGGCGGCGGCGGCCGCGGCGAGTTCGACGGCCTCGTCGTAGTGGTCGGCGTGGACCAGCATCCGCGTCCAGGCGCTGCACGTCTGGCCCGAGTTGCCCATCACATTGGCGACGCCCACGTTCACGGCCTTGGCCAGATCGGCGGAGGGCAGGATGACATTGGCGGACTTTCCGCCGAGTTCCAGGGCGACCCGCTTGACGGCGGCCCCGGCCGTGGCGCCGATCTGCCGGCCGACGGCGGTCGAGCCGGTGAAGGAGACCAGATCGACCCCGTCGTGCTCGGCGAGCGCCTGGCCCGCGACCGGGCCGAGACCGGTGACGAGGTTGAACACTCCGGCGGGCAGGCCGGCTTCGTGCACCGCCTCGGCGAAGAGCTGCGCGGTCAGGGGCGTGTCCTCGGCGGGCTTGAGGACGATCGTGCAGCCTGCGGCAAGGGCGGGCGCCACCTTGTTGACGATCTGGTGCAGCGGATAGTTCCAGGGCGTGATCGCGCCGACGACGCCGACCGGCTCCAGATGGACGGTGGAGTTCCCGATCCTCTCCTCGAAGGCATAGGAGGCGGCCAGGTCGGCGTAGGAACCGGCGACCGCGATCGGCAGCCCGGTCTGTACGTTCTGCGCGAACGGGAGCGGGGCGCCCAGTTCGGCGCTGATGGTCGCGGCTATCTCGTCCTTGCGGGCCAGGAGCCCGTCCCGCAGCGCGGCGAGCTTGGCCGCGCGCTCGGCGGGCGGGGTCGCGGCCCAGGCCGGCAGCGCGGCGCGGGCCGCGCGCACGGCGGCGTCGACGTCCTCCGCCGTACCGGCCGGGACGTGGTCGATGACCTGCTCGTCCACCGGGTTGAGCACCGCGATGGTGTCGCGGCCCGCGGCGGCCCGCCATTCACCGTCGATGTACATGCCGTCGTGGGCCTTCATCACATTCCTCCCGAGCGGAGCAGGCGTCGTCCGCCGATCAAACTAGCGCCGTTAGTTTTTTGGCGCCAGGGGTGACCGGCGGAACCGGCTCAGATGATGCCGAAAAGAATCCCCGCCCCCAACACCACCAGCGACGTCAGGGCCGCCCATTTCACCGTGAACCGGGTGTGGTCGCCGAACTCCACCTTGGCCATGCCGACCAGCACGTACACCGCGGGGACCAGCGGGCTGGACATGTGCAGGGCCTGGCCGGCCAGCGAGGCGCGGGCGATCTCCAGCGAGGACACCCCGTGGGCGGCGCCGGCCTCGGCGAGCACCGGCACCACACCGAAGTAGAAGCCGTCGTTCGACATGAAGTACGTGAGGGGCAGGCTGAGCACCCCGGTGACCAGGCCCATCTGCGAGCCCATGCTGTCCGGTACCACCCCCACCAGCCAGTCCGCCATGTGCTTGACCATGCCCGTGCCGTTGAGGACACCCGTGAAGACGGCCGCCGCGAACACCATGCCGGAGACGTTGACGACGTTGTCGGCGTGGGCGGCGATGCGGGCCTTCTGGTCCGGGATGTGCGGGAAGTTGACGGTCAGGGCGAGGGCCGCGCCGATGAGGAAGAGGACCGGGATCGGCAGCCACTCCATGATCATGGAGGTGAGCAGGGCGACGGTGAGCAGGGCGTTGAACCAGTACAGCTTGGGGCGCAGGGTCTCGCGGGCGGAGTCGAGCCCCTGGAAGTCCTCGCCGTCGGCGGGGCCGCCGCCGGCGTCGCCGGCCGGGTGGTGGGGGGTCTCGTGGGACCCGCCGGCCCCCACGAGCACGGTCTCGGTCCTCGGCTCCAGCACCTCCTCGATGGAGAGGTGGCCCACCCGCCCGCGCTCGCGCATCCCCAGGACGTACGAGAGGACGAGCACGGCGACCAGGCCGACCGCGAGGGCGGGGATCATCGGCACGAAGATGTCGGAGGCGTCCAGCTTGAGCGCGGTGGCGGCGCGGGCGGTAGGGCCGCCCCAAGGCAGCGTGTTCATCACGCCGTTGGCCATCGCGGCGACACCGGTCATCACCACGAGGCTCATGCCGAGCCGCTTGTACAGGGGGTACATCGCGGACACGGTGATCATGAAGGTGGTGGAGCCGTCGCCGTCGAGTGAGACGATCGCGGCGAGCAGCGCCGTGCCGACGACCACCCGCATCGGGTCGGCCTTGCAGAAGCGCAGGATGCCCCGCACGACCGGGTCGAAGAGGCCCACGTCGATCATCACGCCGAAGTAGATGATCGCGAACATGAGCATCGCGGCGGTCGGCGCGAGCGAGCCCACGCCCTTGATGACGTAGTCGCCGAGGTGGGCTCCCTTGCCGACGAAGACGCAGAAGAGAGCGGGGATCAGAACCAGCGCCGCGATCGGCGACATCTTCTTCAGCATGATCAGGACCAGGAAGGTCGCGATCATGCCGAAGCCGAGGATGGTCAGCATGGAGGACACCTAACGTTCACCCTTGAACTCCCGCCAGGGGCTGGCGGTGCGGATGACGTTAGGTCGGCGTTTCGATCCTTAACAAGACGTTGACAGCTGAGCAATACGAGCAAAAGTCCAGGTCACGGCAGGGGGGTGAGCTCGACGGGGAAACCGTTGAGCACGGCGGTCCCCGACAGCGGGTCGAGCCGCGACCCGTCGAGGAGCTGGTTGACATTGACGCCGGGCCGTTCGGCCGCGACCGTCAGCCTGCTGCCGGGCCTGCTGTGGCCCCAGCCGTGCGGCAGGCTGACCACGCCCCGGCGCACGCTGTCGGTGATCTCCACCGGCGCCGCGACCGCTCCCCCGTCCGCCGTGATCTTGACGTCGGCGCCGTCGACGAGACCGAGCCGGGCCGCGTCCTCGGGGTGGATCTGGAGGGTGCACCGGTTGGAACCGCCGCTCAGGGCGGGGATGTTGTGCAGCCAGCTGTTGTTGGAGCGCAGATGGCGCCGGCCGACCAGGACCAGCGGGGCGGCCGGTTCGTGGAGGGCGGCGCGCAGTCGGGGCAGGTCGGCGGCGATGGGCGCGGGGAACAGTTCGATGCGGCCGCTGCGGGTCCTGAGCACCTGCGCGAGGCGGGGCTTGAGCGGCCCGAGGTCGATGCCGTGGGGGTGGGCGAGCACGCGCTCCAGGGTGAGGCCGTCCGGGTCGGCGCCGAAGCCGTCGCCGTAGGGGCCGAGCCGGAGCATCAGGTCCAGGCGACGCTCGGGGCCGCTGGTGCCGGTGAGTTCGGCGGCGAGGGCCGCCGCGTCCCGGCCGTGCACGGGTGAGTGCGGATCGGCGACGGCTTGGGCAAGGGTGCGCTCGACGACCATCGCGTCCACGGTGTCGGGGGCGGCGCCGTGCAGGCCGCCGGCCGCGAGCACGAGCCGGGCGTGGATCTCGCACTCGTCCATGCGCCCTTCGGCGAGCGGCACGGCGGGCCGGGTGTAGCGGACCTGGTCGCGGACGGCGAAGCCGTTGAAGGCGAAGTCGAAGTGGGCGCTCTGCGAGGGCGGCGGCGGGGGCAGCACGACATCGGCGTGCAGCGAGGTCTCGTTGAGGTACGGGTCGACGCTGACCATGAAGTCGAGCCCGGCCAGCGCCCGGTCGAGCCGGTCCCCGTCGGGCGCGGAGAGGACGGGGTTGGCCGCGCTGGTGATGAGCGCCCGGATCCGCCCCTCGCCCGGTGTCTCGATCTCCTCGGCGAGGGCGGCGAGCGGCAGTTCGGACTTCACCTCGGGGTGTCCGGCGACCCGGCTGTGCCAGCGCCCGAGCGCGAAGCCCTTGCCGGGTCCGGCCGGCCTCGGCGTCCGGTCGGTGGCCGAGAGCGGGAACAGCGCGCCGCCCGGCCGGTCGAGGTTGCCGGTGAGGATGTTCAGTACGTCGATGAGCCAGTTGGCCAGGGTGCCGTGCTCGACGGTGCTGCTGCCGATCCGGCCGTACACCGCGGCGGACGGGGCGGCGGCGAGTTCGCGGGCGATCGCGCGGATGGTCTCCGGCTCCATGTCGCACCGGGGCCCGACCGCCTCGGGTGTGAACTCCCTTACCGCGTCCGCCACTTCGGCCAGGCCCTCGATGTGCGGCTCGGTCCCGCCCGGGGCGGTGAGCTTCTCCTCGAAGAGGACCTGGGCGATCGAGGCGAGGAGCAGCGCGTCGGTGCCGGGCCGGATCGCGATGTGCCGGTCGGCGAGTTTCGCGGTGCGGGTGCGGCGCGGGTCGACGACGGTGAGGGTGCCGCCGCGCCGGCGCAGGGCGCGCAGCTTTCCGGGGAAGTCGGGGGCGGTGCACAGGCTGCCGTTGGACTCCAGCGGGTTGGCGCCGAGCAGCAGCAGATGGCTGGTGCGGTCGAGGTCGGGCACGGGGATGGCGAACGGGTCGCCGAACAGGAGCCCGCTGGAGACGTGCTTGGGCATCTGGTCCAGGGTGCTCGCGGTGAAGAGGTTGCGGGTGCGCAGCGTCTGGAGCAGCGCCGGCGGGTAGAGGGCGCCGGCCATGGTGTGGACGTTGGGGTTGCCGAGGACCACCCCGACCGCGTTCGCCCCGTGCTGGTCGACGATCGGGCGTATCCGGGCCGCGATCAGGTCGAAGGCCTCGGCCCAGCCGGCCTCGCGCAGCACCCCGTCGCGGCGCACCAGCGGCCCGGTCAGGCGGTCGGGGTCGGCGTCCAGCTCCCCGAAGGAGGCGCCCTTGGGGCAGATGAACCCCTGGCTGAACACGTCGTCCGCGTCCCCCCGGGCGCCGGTCACCCGGGTGCCCTCGATGGTGAGGCTCAGCCCGCAGGTGGCTTCGCAGAGCGGGCAGATACGCAGGGCGGTGCGGGACATTCGTCCTCCCAGGGCGACGGCGCGCGGGCCCTTGGAGCATACCGACCGGTAGGCATGCGCGGGAGGTCCCGGCCGGGGTCAGTCCAGGGTGCGGGCGAGGTAGGCGTGCAGCAGCTGCCGGGTCTCGGCGACGATGCCCGGGTCGCCCTGGGGATCCGTGCGGAAGGCGAGGCGCAGGGTGGCGTCGGCCGCCTCGACGGCGACCAGGATGACCCGGCGCAGCTCCGCGTCCAGGGTGCGGCCGAACTGGGCGGGCAGGAGTTCGGCGAGGCGGGCGGCCAGAAGGTGGTTGGCGTCCGCGTCGGGGTCGGACACCGGCTGGGGCCCGCCGAAGTCGACCAGGTTGAACCCGGGAACCGTCTGCTTCAGCACCAGGTACTCGTCCAGGACCGCGTCGACCGCGCCCCGCCAGTCGGCCGCCTCGATGGTCGCGAGGCGGGCGTTGATCATGCCGGCGTAGCGGTCGAGGTTGCGGGCGGCGAGCGCCTCGGCCATCGCGCGCTTGTTGCCGAAGAAGCGGTAGACCGAGCCGATCGGCACACCCGCGCGCTGGGCCACGGCCCGGGTGGACAGGTCTTCGTAACCGGTCTCGTCGAGGAGTTCGGCACAGGCGTCGAGTATCCGGGACAGCCGCTCGGCGCTGCGGCGCTGCACGGGCGCCCGGCGGAGGTTGGCGTGAAGATCAGGAGCAGGAGGCACCCGCCCATCATCCCCCGAGCGGCCGGTTTTCCCGTTGACGCGACCGCATCGTAATCCTACGGTTGAGCATAGGATTCCGGCACGGGAGCAGGAGAGCGCACGATGACGACACCCAGCGGCGAGCAGGCGGGAAAGATCGCGGAGGGCCTCGGTTACTCCCGGGGATTCGGCAATGAGCACAGCTCGGAGGCGGTCCCCGGCGCTCTGCCGCACGGCCGCAACGCGCCGCAGCGCGCCCCGCTCGGCCTGTACGCGGAACAGCTCAGCGGCTCCGCCTTCACCGAGCCCCGCGCGAGCAACCGCCGCTCCTGGCTGTATCGAATCCGGCCATCGGCCGCCCACCCGCCGTTCACCCGGACCGACAACGGCCGGATCCGTACGGCGCCCTTCACCGAGTCCGTGCCCGACCCCAACCGGCTGCGCTGGAACCCGCTGCCCGAGCCCCCGGCGGGCACCGACTGGCTGGCCGGCCTGTGGACGCTCGGCGGCAACGGTGACGCGACCCAGCGCACCGGGATGGCCGTGCACCTCTACCACGCCAACTCATCCATGGACGCACGGGTGTTCAGCGACGCCGACGGCGAGCTCCTGATCGTCCCCGAGCACGGCGGACTGCTCCTCCGCACCGAGCTCGGGCTGCTCGCCGCCCGCCCGGGTGAGGTCGCCCTGATCCCGCGCGGCGTGCGCTTCCGGGTCGAGCTGCTCGACGAGAGCGCCCGCGGATACGTCTGCGAGAACTACGGCCACCCCTTCGAGCTGCCGGAGCTCGGCCCGATCGGCGCCAACGGCCTCGCCAACGCACGGGACTTCCGGGCGCCGCTGGCCGCGTACGAGGACGTCGAGGGGCCGGTCGAGGTGGTCAACAAGTTCTGCGGCAACCTGTGGACCGCCACGTACGACCACTCGCCGCTCGACGTCGTCGCCTGGCACGGCACCCACACCCCGTACGTATACGACCTGCGCACCTTCAACGTGATCGGCAGCATCAGCTACGACCACCCCGACCCGTCGATCTTCACGGTGCTCACCTCGCCGTCCGACACCCCAGGCCTGGCCGGCGTCGACTTCGTGGTGTTCGCGCCGCGCTGGCTGGTCGGCGAGGACACCTTCCGGCCGCCGTACTTCCACCGCAACGTGATGAGCGAATACATGGGCCTGATCGAGGGCGCCTACGACGCCAAAGCGGAAGGATTCGTGCCCGGCGGCGGTTCGCTGCACAACATGATGTCGGCGCACGGCCCCGACCGGGAGACCTTCGACCGGGCGAGCGCCGCCGAGCTGAAGCCGCAGAAGATCGACGACGGCCTGGCCTTCATGTTCGAGACGCGCTGGCCGGTCACCGCCACCGAGCAGGCGGCGACGGCCGGCCATCGCCAGCGCGGCTACGACGACGTGTGGCAGGGTCTCCAGCGCCACTTCCGCTCCTGAGCACCACCTGATACGGAATGCCTGTGACCTCCTCCTCCTTCGCACCCGACTCCCTGCTCCTGAACCGGAAGCTGCCGCTCTGGTACCAGGTCTCCCAGTCGCTGCGCGCCTCGATACTGGGCCGCACCCCCGACGCCTCACTGCGGCTGCCCACCGAGGAGCAGCTGGCGGCGCACTACGGGGTGAGCGTTCTGACGATGCGTCAGGCACTCAAGGAGCTGGAGGAGGAGGGTCTGATCAGCCGGCACCGGCGGCGCGGCACGTTCATCGAGCCGGCCGCCCGGCGCGCGTCCCCGGTCCGGCTGCTGGGCTCGATCGACGCGATCGTGGCCCAGCAGTCGGGCGAGCGCACCACGATCCTGGACCACGGCCCGGAGCCGGTGCCCGGCGACCTCGCCGAGTACTTCCCGGGCTGCCCCGAGATCGTGGCCTATCGGCGGCTGCGCTGCGAGGAGGAGAGCGGGGAGCCCACCAACTGGGCGTACAACGCGGTGCGTCCGGAGGTGGCCGCCGCGATCGACCTCGCCGATCTGGGCCGCTGGCCGATGACCAAGGTGCTGCGGGACGCGGTCGGGGTGGACATCGCACGCATCACGGACACCGTGGAGGCCCGGCTCGCCGATCCGGTCACCGCCGAGCTGCTCCAGGTCCCGCTGCTCTCCCCGATCCTGCACTACACCGGAGTCACCTACGACAAGGACGGCCGGGTCGTCGACGTCGCCCGCATCCACTACCGGGGCGACCGCTTCTCGTTCTCGGTCACGGTCGAGGCCCGCTGACAGGTGCGCGCCGAGGGGCTCACCGCGCGAGCCGGGCCGGACGTCGCGACCCCGGCCACGACCCGCCGGGCACCCCCTAGCATGCTGGCTGTGAGCGATGACGTGCCTCTCCTCGACGACCTGATGCCCTGGTCGGTGGCCCCGCTGCGGCTGGGGCGCGACTGGGTGAGGGCGCCGGACGAGCGGACCCTGCGGTCCCGCTGGGATCTGCTCCTGCGCTCCGAACCGGCCGAGCGGGAGCGCCTGTTCGGCCCGACCCGCTCCCGCACGCTCCACTCCGCGGTCGCCGCGCTGCCCGGGCAGGCCACCGGCACCGGCCCCCTCGCCCAGGAGCGGGGCGCCTGCCCGGATCCGGTGCGCGTCCAGCACGGCCCCTTCGACGCGCAGTGGCTGATACCGGACCAGCGTTTGATCGACGCGGCCCGGCCGGAGCTGTGGCGGGTGGCCGACGCCCAGCAGCTCTTCGCCCTGGAGCAGGG
Source organism: Streptomyces sp. ASQP_92 (assembly GCF_025399895.1). Classification (GTDB taxonomy): domain Bacteria; phylum Actinomycetota; class Actinomycetes; order Streptomycetales; family Streptomycetaceae; genus Streptomyces. The sequence goes on from NZ_JAODUA010000019.1 coordinate 24,231, forward strand.
CCCGGGGGCCAGGGCCGGCGGTCCCGCGCTGACGGTCTCCGCCCTGCTGCCCGACGGCCACTGTCCCGCCGGGCGCCCCGGCCGTATCCGTCCGCTCCACCGCCGCCCGGGGGGCCTGGAACCCAACCTCGCGCCGGGCCTGCTCCCCTTCCTCACCACCGCCTACGGGAGCGAGGTCACCGCGCACGACGTGCTCGCCTGGGCCGTGGCGGCCGCCCGGCCGAGCGCCGCCGGGTGCGAGGTGCCGCTGCCCGAGGACCCCCAACTGTGGTTCGCGGGCGTGGAGTCGGGGCGGCGGATGACCGCGCTGATGACGCGCGGCGCACGCGATGGCGACAAGCCCCGCCTCCCGGGCGGGCGGCGCCCGTATGTCCGGGCGGCGATCCCGGCCCGCCCCACGGAGCTGCGCTACGACGCCGGGGAGGAGACGCTGCACGTGGGCGAGGGCGGTCGCGTCTCACCGGTGCCGCCCGAGGCCTGGGAGTTCCAGGTCGGCGGAGAGCGGATGCTGGAGCTGTGGTTCCGGCGGCGCACCGAGCCCGCCGAGCCGGACACGCTGGCCGCGGTCGGCCCGGCCCGGTGGCCCCAGGAGTGGACGTCCGACCTGCTCGAACTGATCACCGTACTGGCGCTGCTCGCCGAACTGCGGCCGCTCCAGGCCGAGTTGACCGTCGGGCCGGTGCTGGGCCGCGCGCGGCTCACGGCCGCCGGAGTGCTGCCCGTGCCGTCCGGGGCGCGCCGCCCGGCCTCGGTGTTCGACCATCGCGAGGAGGGGCCGGGCGGCCAGTTCGCCCTGGTGTGAGCGGACCGGGCGCGGTCAGCCCGCGTACTCGGTCAGGTCGATGGTGTGGATGTGCTGCGGGGTCTTGTGCACCGGGTGCCGCATCTCGCTGACGAGGTCCATACCGAGCTTGCGCGAGACGTTCTCGGAGGCGGTGTTGCTCAGATGGGTGATGCTGATGACGCCGTCCAGTCCCCGGTCCTGGAGGGCGAACTCCAAGGTGGCGTGGGCGGCTTCGGAGGCGTAGCCCTGCCCCCAGAACTGCCGGGCCAGGCGCCAGGTGATCTGCACGCCGGGCACGCCGGCCGGCTGGAACTCGGGCACGGACAGACCGGCGAAGCCGATCAGTTCACCGGAGGCGAGCAGTTCGACGGCGAACAGGCCGAAGCCCTCCTCGTCCCACTCCTCCTCCCAGTTCTCGATGTCCTCGGCGGTCTGCTCCAGGTCGCGGACCGAGCCGTCGCCGATCCAGCGCATGACCTCCGGGTCGGCGTTGATGTCCGCCATCGGGACGAGGTCGTCGTCGGTCCAGCGGCGCAGCAGAAGGCGGGGGGTGCGGATCTCGGTCATGGGGCCCATCCTGCACGGACCTGGCCCGAGCCGGAAATCCGCCGCCCGCGCCCCGCTAGCCGCCGAACGCGTCGAGTGTCCTGGTCAGGGCCCGGTCGAAGACCGCGTCGAGGTCGATGGGGCCCGAGTCCTCGGCGAAGGCGGCGGCCAGGCGCGGATAGCGGCCGGTGGCGACCTGGCCGAAGAGGTAGGCGATCCGTACGGTCTGCTCCTGCTCCGGCGACCAGGGCAGGGAGCGGGTCCGCTCGGCGGTGGCGATCTCGTTGGCGACATAGGTGGTGACGACGCCGTTCACCGAGGCGATCAGCTCCATCTTGGTGCCGTACGGCGTCTGGAGCGGGTCCAGGCAGGTCATGCAGTGCTCCAGGTACCGCAGGGCGTTGGGGCTGAAGCCGTACACGGGTGACATCAGGCGCGGCAACCAGGGATGGCGGTGCATCAGGGCGCGGGTCTGGTGGGCGAGGCCGAGCATGTCGGCCCGCCAGTCGCCGGTCGGCTCGCTCAGCTCGTACTCGGCGCTGACCGCGTCCACCATCAGCTCGTACAGGTCCTCCTTGCGCGGGACGTAGTTGTAGAGCGACATCGTCCCGCAGCCGATTTCGGTCGCGACGCGGCGCATGGATACGGCGTCGAGGCCGTCCGCGTCCGCGATGCGCACGGCGGCGGCCGCGATGTCGGCACGGCTGAATGCGGGCCTGGGGCCCCGTCCGGCGCGCTCGGGGCGCGCCCAGATCACTTCTGGTTCAGCAGGTCGCCCTGCCATGGATCATCACCTCGCCTCCCATCGTAGTTACGTACACCGTACGTAGTGCGCTATGGTGAGCCGCATGACAACTACGTACGCTGTACTTAGTGAAGGTCTGGAGAAGCGCTTCGGCGCGGTGCGCGCGCTGCGGGGCCTCGATCTCGCCGTCGCCGAAGGCACCGTCTGCGGGGTGCTCGGGCCCAATGGCGCGGGCAAGACGACGGCGGTCCGCCTGCTGACGACCCTGCTCGCGCCGGACGCGGGCTCCGCCCGGGTGGCCGGGCACGACGTGGTGCGCGAGCAGGACGCGGTGCGCCGGCACATCGGGGTGACCGGCCAGTCGACCTCCGTCGACGTCGAGCTCACCGGCCGGCAGAACCTCCACCTGTTCGCCAAGCTGCATGGGATGCGGGGCACGGCGGGCCGCGAGCGTGCCGCCGAACTCCTCGACCAGTTCGGCCTGACGGACGCCGCCGACCGGGCGGCGGGCACGTACTCCGGCGGCATGCGGCGCCGCCTCGATCTCGCCGCGAGCCTGCTCACCCGCCCCCGGGTGCTCTTCCTCGACGAGCCCACCACCGGGCTCGACCCGGGCAGCCGCAACCGGATCTGGGACGCCGTGCGCGCCCTGACCGCCGAGGGCACCACGGTGCTGCTCACCACCCAGTACCTGGAGGAGGCCGACCAACTCGCCGACCACATCGTGCTGATCGACGAGGGCCGGGCCGCCGTGACCGGCACCCCCACCGAACTGAAGGCCCGGATCGGGGCCTACGCCCAGGTGGTGGTGGCGAGCGAGGCCGGGCTGAGCCGGGCGGCGGCGGTCCTCGACCAGCTGACCGGCGCGCGCCCCCACCTCGACTCCGCCGGTCTGACCGTGGGCGCCGTCTCCATGGACCCGACGCTCACCCTGCCCCGCATCGTGCGCGAACTGGACACGGCCGGGGTCCCGATCCTCGACGCGAGCCTGCGCCCGCCCACCCTCGACGAGGTGTTCCTGCGCCTCACCGACTCCGCCAACTCCCGCAAGGAGCTTGTGACATGAGTTCGCTCGCCTACGACAGCACGGCCCTGCTCGGCCGCCAGCTCCAGCGCATCAAGCACGCGCCGGGGGTGCTGATCCTCACCCAGACCATGCCGATCACGATGCTGCTGTTCTTCGGCTACGTCTTCGGCAGCGCGCTCGCGGTGCCGGGCGAGCAGTACCGCGCCTATCTGGTGCCCGGCCTGGTGGTGGCGACGGCGGCCAACGGGCTGATGACCGGGATGTTCCAGGCCGCGCAGGACTCGCACCGCGGCGTGATGGACCGGCTGCGCACCCTGCCGATGAGCCGGGCCGCGGTGCCGGTCGGCCAGAGCGCGGCCGACCTGCTGACCACCGCGCTCGGCATGATTCCGCTGGTTCTGGTGGGGCTCGCGGTGGGCTGGCGGATCGAGCGGGGGATCGCGGGCGCGCTCGGTGCCTTCGGGCTCGTGATGCTGCTCCGCCTCGCGACGACCTGGGCGGGCTCGTTCCTCGGGCTGCTCACCCGCAGCGAGGAGGCCGCGGGCCAGCTCGGCTCGGCGACCTTCATCCTGCCGCTCCTGTCGAACGCGTACATCCCCACCGACCGGCTCCCCGGCTGGCTGCGCACCATCGCCGAGTGGAACCCGATCAGCGCCGTCGCCTCGGCCGTCCGCGACCTCTGCGGCAACGCCACGCCCGCCGCTGACGCCGCCTGGCCCGTGGCCCACCCGGTGGCGGGCTCGCTCGCCTGGTGCGGGCTGCTGCTGCTCGTCTTCGTGCCGCTTGCCGTGCGCCGGTACGCGCGAAACGGCCGCTGAGCAGCGCCGCGAGGTGACAAGGACACCCCGCACGCGATAGGTACGGCTATGAGCACTCAGCCGCTGCCCCTCGAAGGCATCACCGTCGTCGCCGTCGAACAGGCCGTCGCCGCACCGTTCGCGACCCGTCAGCTCGCCGATCTGGGAGCCCGTGTCATCAAGGTGGAGCGCCCCGACGGCGGCGACTTCGCCCGCGGCTACGACACCGCCGCCCGCGGCCTCGCCTCGCACTTCGTGTGGTGCAACCGGGGCAAGGAGTCGGTCGCCCTGGACCTGAAGGACCCGCGCGGCCTGGACCTCGCGCACCGACTGATCGCGGACGCCGATGTGTTCGTACAGAACCTGGCGCAGGGCGCCGCGGCCCGGCTCGGCCTGGACGCGGCGTCGCTGTGCGCGGCGCATCCGCGGCTGGTCGCCGTCGACATATCGGGGTACGGGACCGAGGGGCCGTACGCGCACAAGCGGGCCTACGACATGCTGGTGCAGTGCGAGGCGGGCCTGGTGTCGGTCACCGGCACGCCCGAACAACCCGTCAAGGCGGGGATCCCGGCCGCCGACATCGCGGCCGCCATGTACGCCTTCTCGGGCGTGCTCGCGGCCCTGGTCCGGCGCGGCACCACGGGCCGGGGCGGCCCGGTCGAGATCTCGATGCTGGAGGCGCTCACCGAGTGGCTCGGGCATCCGCTGCACCATGCGATGCACGGGGGCACGGAACCGGCGCGCACCGGTGTGGCGCACGCCGTGATCGCGCCGTACGACGCCTACGCCACGGCGGACGGCGGGCAGGTGTTGCTCTCGGTGCAGAACGACCGGGAGTGGCGGCGCCTGGCCGAACTGGTCCTGGAGCGGCCCGAGTTGGCGGATGACGCGGACTTCGCGACCAACGCGGCACGGGTCGCGCACCGGGCGGGCACGGACGAGGCGGTGGCGCGGGCACTGGCCGGACTCACGGCCGCCGAGGCGGTCGGCCGTCTGGAGTCGGCGGGAATCGCCTGCGCCCGCCTGAACACGGTCGAAGACGTCGCCGCTCATCCGCAACTGGCGGCACGGGACCGCTGGCGGGAGGTGGAGTCACCGGTCGGAAAGCTGCGGGCGCTGCTGCCGCCCATCAATCTGGGCGGCAGTCAGGAGGCGCGGATGGGTGCGGTGCCCGCGCTCGGCGAGCACACCGGCACAACGCTGCGGGCCCTGGGAATGACGGACGAGCAGGTGGCAGAGTTGCGCCGGGACGGCGTGATCGCCTGAGCGCGGTACGCGTGGAGTCGGGAGTGGATTCAGCCGCGGCTGCCGAAGAGCGAGCGGCGCAGGCGCCGCAGCGGCGCGAAGAGCGAGACGCGAGCGCTCTTGCTCCTGCGGGTGTGCGCAACATCACGCGAGGTCAGCTCCCGCATCAGCAACGTGGCCTCGGCCGCCTCGCGATGCGGGACGGCGGGGCCGCCGAGCACCGAGAGATGGCGGTCGAGCCGCGAGCTGGTCGCGCTGCTCCCGCAGGTGATGGCAGGCACTCGCGCCCTGCTGCGCACTGTTATCTGTTCCATGTCACTCCCCACCCGTACGAGGGCACCCGGGCCCGGGCAGGTTAACCCTATCGCCCCGACATCACACTCGTGTATCCCGCCGGCGGGATTCACCTCACAGCGGCCAGGTTGACGACTACGCTCCGAATACGACTGATTCCAGGGCGAGTTGGACACATCCCTGACGGCCCATCACGCAGCGTCGCGGCCTGTGTTCGCACGTGAGGCGCAATGCCGTTCAAGGGGGCGGCAACGGCCCGGCCCTGAGCTAACTTGAAAGGGTTTCTCCGTCACGGAGGGGGGCCCGCCGGTGAGCGAAGTGCCGGGCAGTGAGCAGCGTTTGATCGCGGGGCGCTACCGGCTCCTCTCCTCCCTGGGCCGGGGCGGCATGGGCGTGGTGTGGCGCGCGCGGGACGAGGTCCTGGGGCGCGAGGTCGCCGTCAAGGAGGTCCGCGCGCCCGCCGCGCTGGACGCCGCCGAGGAGGCGCGGCTGTACGCGCGCCTGGAGCGGGAGGCGTGGGCGGCGGCGCGGGTCTCGCACCGCAATGTGGTGACGGTGTACGACGTGGCCACCGAGGACGGCCGGCCGTGGATCGTCATGGAGCTGGTGCGCGGGCTCGCCCTGTCCGACGTCCTGGACGCGGAGGGGCCGTTGAGCCCGCAGCGCACGGCGCGGATCGGTGCCGAGGTGCTCGCCGCGCTGCGCTCCGCACACGACGCGGGGGTACTGCACCGCGATGTGAAACCCGCGAACGTGCTGCTCGCCAACGACGGCCGGGTGGTCCTGACCGACTTCGGCATCGCGACGGTGGCGGGGACCCAGACGCTCACCCTGACCGGCGAGGTCGTCGGCTCGCCCGAATTCCTCGCGCCGGAAAGGGCGTTGGGGCGCACGCCGGGGCCCGCGTCCGACCTGTGGTCGCTCGGCGTGCTCCTGTACGCCGCGGTCGAGGGCCACTCGCCGTTCCGGCAGGACACCCCGCTGTCCACGCTGCGGGCGGTGGTCGACGACGCGCTGCCGCCGCCGCGCCGGGCGGGTCCGCTGACTCCGGTGATCGAGGGTCTGCTGCGCAAGGACCCCGCCGAGCGGCCGCCCGCCGAGGAGGCGGAGCACCAGTTGCGGCTGGTCGCGGCGGGCGGCACGGTGCGCCCGGCGCCGGGCCGCTACGAGGCCACGACGGTGGCGGTCGGGCCGCCTGTGATCGCGCCGACGTCCGTGCTGCCGCGGCCCCCGGCCGGGTCCGTCGGCGGGGGCGCCGCGACGGGCGGGGCGGACGACGGCCGCCGGCCACACACCGGGGCGGTGGTGTCGGCCGGGGTCGTGGTGCTGCTGCTGGTGCTGGGCTTCCTCGTGTACGCACTGGTGCGGGACAACGGGCGTGACCACGGCGGGGGTTCCGCGAGCGGTGCCTCGCGCGCACCCTCCCTCTCGCCCTCCGCGCCGCCCGCGACGAGCGCCGGCACGCCCGGGGGCACGTCCCCCACCCCTTCCCCGTCCACGAGCGGCGCCTCCCCGAGCCCCTCCCCCTCGTCGCCGCCCGCGCAGTCGGTGGAGGTCGACCTGCACGTGGTGCGCGGGAGTTACCAGGGGCGCTGCCCGGCGCCAAGTGCGTCGGCGCCCTCGATGGTCGCCGTGTTCACGGTGGGGCGGGCGCCGGCGGACGTGGAGTACCGCTGGGTTACCCGGGACGGCCGCTCCGGCGACCCGGACTGGAAGACGCTCTCCTTCGCCTCGGGCGGGCCGAGGACGCGCCAGGTCGCGCACACCGAGTCGCCGTCGCACAGCGGCTCCAACGAGGTCCATGTCGAGGTGCGCGGCCCGGTGAAGGCCTCGTCCGCTCCGGTGGCGTACCGGGTGACGTGCGAGGAGGAGACCCCGACGGGCGGGACCTCCTCCTCTCCCTCACCGACGGGCTCGGCTACGCCCTCCGGCTGAGCTGTTTCAGGCCGCGCGGGTGAAGGCGGGCAGGTAGGCGCCGGACTGGCCGGCGGCGGTGGGGTGGTAGGACTCGCCGATGTTGGTCCACACGACGCTGTTCAGCCAGGGGCTGCTGGTGCAGATCTCGTGTCCGGTGAAGCCCGCCGCGACATCGGAGAAGGTGTAGCCGTGGTCGGCGGCGCGCTTGGCGGTCACCGTGTTGAGCTCGTCGGCGGCGCCGTTGATCGCCGTGCGGGAGGTGTCGCTGAGGCCCGCGATGCAGCTACCGCCGATCTTGTAGAAGTGCGGGTAGCCGATGACGACGACATGGGCGTTGGGGGCCTTGGATCTGATCGCCGAGTACACCGAGTCGAGCAGCCCGGGCAGCGTCGAGTCGACGTAGGCGCGGGCCGCCGCCACCTTGCTGAGGCAGGTGGACTCCGAGTACAGGACGCAGCTCGTCATGACGTCCGAGAAGCCGGCGTCGTTGCCGCCGATGGTGATCGAGACGAGGTCGGTGGTGGAGCTGAGCGGGCCGAGCTGGCTCGACGTCACATCACCCGTACGAGCGCCGGAGCACGCGGTGAAGTTGAACGAGGCGGGTGAGTGCGCCGCCGCCCACAGGGCCGGGTAGGCCTTGCTGGAACGCTTGCAGCTGCCGCTCGCACTGTCGTAGCTCCCGGCACCGACCCCGGAGGAGTACGAGTCGCCGAGCGCCACGTAGTGGGATCCGGCCGCCTGGGTTGCCGCTGCGGCCACGCCGGCCCCGGTGAGGGAAAGCGCGACCGTCAGCACGAGCGCCCATGCATAAGCCGCGATTCGGGACAGTTTCATGGAACCTCCTTGTAGCGGGTTTTCCGCCACGGCAGTGGTACCAGCCCCCACCCGGCGCGGGAAGTGTCCATGCCAAGAACAACTGACGGACATCTGCGGCTATCTGGCGATCCGTCAGCAACTCGCGGGTAATCCTTCACCGGAGCCCCACACTCCGCTGACGGAGCGTCAACTGCGGTGCACCGTAAGCGAATCGTCGTATTGACGGGACTGTCCGGACTGCGTCACATTGAAGCCTCGCATCCGGCGCATCGGGGGGAACCGTCGCCAATGCCGACCATCAGTGACAGATCGTCCGCTAGCGCGCTCTTCGCCGACGACCTGCTGTCCGTCCTCGCGGGAGCGGCGCTCGCCGCCTCCGCCGTCGGTGCCGCCCTGGCGCTCGCCGACTCGACCTCTCCCCTGCGCGCGCCGCTCGCGCTCTTCTTCCTGGTGGCCGCGCCCGCGGAAGCCGCCGCTTTCTCGCTGCGCCGGCTGGAACCGCTCACCCGCGCGGTGGCGTCCTTGTCAGGGGCCGTACTCATCGATCTGTCGACCGCCGAAAGCATGACGCGGTGGCACCTCTGGTCGATCCGGAACGGCATCGCGACGGTGGGCGCGATCAGCCTTGTTCTCCTTCTCTGGGGAGCGGGGGTGCGTCGCTCGGGATCCGACCGTGAAAGGTCGGCCGAAAACACGGAGCCGCGCGGTCTCGACTGAGGCCGTGCCCGAAAGACCCAGTCAGCAATTCCGTTTTCCATTCACCCGCGACGGACCATCACGCACGACGGCGCCAGGGGTGGGCTCGGGCGTCACGATGGGGAGCGGCGCGGGGCGCGGCAGGGGGGGTGCCGTGCCCGGTCATGCCTTGCGGCGACCGGGAACACGGGCCGCGCGGCCGGCGAAGCCGACTCACCCGACGCATACGGCGCGCCATGCCGTCATGTCGTCATGACCGGGGTGAGAACCCCCCTTTCGTCACCGGATACCCAACCGGACCGCCCGGGGGCGGGCGGTCCACCGGACGAGAGGGACACCGACGCACCATGAATTCTTTCGCGTGCCCGGCCGCACCGGGCCCAGACCGATGGACGGTGAATTCGCCGACCGGCGACGCCGCATCCGACACCGCCGTCCGAACACCCCCCGCCTACCGGCCGGTCTCCGAGAATCTCGCCATCGCGCCTCCGGTGAGCGTCGTCATCCCGGCGATGAACGAGGCGGAAAACCTTCCGCATGTGTTCAAGACCCTTCCGGACTGGATCCATGAAGTGGTTCTGGTCGACGGGAATTCCACCGACGACACCGTGCGGGTCGCCCGCGAACTGTGGCCCGGTGTCGTGGTCGTCAAACAGGTCGGCAAGGGCAAGGGCGACGCACTGATCAGTGGCTTCGCGGCCTGCACCGGCGACATCATCGTCATGGTCGACGCGGACGGCTCGGCGGACGGCGAGGAGATCGTCAGCTATGTCTCGGCCCTGGTCGGCGGCGCGGACTTCGCCAAGGGGTCCCGCTTCGCCAACGGCGGCGGCACCGACGACATGACCCCGGTCCGCAGGCTGGGCAACGCGGTCCTGTGCGGCATCGTGAACCGCAAGTTCGGCGCCCGCTACACCGATCTCTGCTACGGCTACAACGCCTTCTGGAAGCACTGCCTGGACAGCATCGTGCTCGACTGCTCCGGGTTCGAGATAGAGACCCTGATCAATGTGCGGATCGTCAAGGCGGGCCTGCGCGTCCAGGAGGTCCCCAGCTACGAGTACAACCGGATCCACGGCGTCTCCAACCTCAGCGCGGTACGCGACGGCATCCGGGTCCTGAAGGTCATCCTCAGGGAGAAGGCGGTGCCCCGGGCCCGCCGGCGCACCCAGGCGGTCTTCCTGAACGCGCGGCGGGGAGTGGCGTCTTGACGGGCCGTCAGTTCACGGTGGTGATCTGCGTGTACACCGAGGACCGCTGGGAGGACATCCTGGCGGCGGTCTCCTCGGTGCGCGCGCAGTCGCTGCCGGCCCACGAGACGCTGCTCGTGGTGGACCACAACGAGCGGCTGCGGGCACGGCTCGCCGAGGAGTTCGCGCGGTACACGCACACCGGGGAGGTGCGGGTGCTCGCCAACGCGGGCCCCCGCGGCCTGTCGGCCGGCCGCAACACCGCGCTCAGGGTGGCCCGGGGCGAGTTCGTGGCCTTCCTCGACGACGACGCCGTGGCCGAGCGCGACTGGCTGCGGCACTTCGCGCAGGGGTACGACGACCCCCGGGTGATGGCGGTCGGCGGCCGCACGATGGCCGCCTGGGCGTCGGGGCGCAGGCCCGTCTGGTTCCCCGAGGAGTTCGACTGGATCGTCGGCTGCACCTACCGGGGGCTGCCGACCGGCCGCGCCCAGGTACGCAATGTGCTCGGCGGCAACGCCTCCTTCCGCAGGTCCGCCTTCGACGCCGCGGGCGGCTTCGCCACCGGCATCGGGCGCGACGGCGACAAGCGTCCGCTGGGCTGCGAGGAGACGGAGCTGTGCATCCGGCTCAGCGGGGCGCTGCCCGGCGCCGTCCTGCTCATCGACGACCGCTCGGTGATCCACCACCGGGTCCCTCCGGCCCGCGAACGCTTCGGCTACTTCCGTACGAGGGCGTACGCGGAAGGCCTCTCCAAGGCGCTCGTGGCCCGAAGTGTCGGCTCCGGCAAGGGACTTGAGGCCGAGCGGCGCTACGCCACCCGGGTCCTGCCGGCCGGAGTGGCGCGCGGGATACGGGACGCGGTGCTCGGCCGGACGGGGGGTGCGGGCCGGGCGGGCGCCATCGTGACCGGGGTGGCGGCGGCGGCCGGTGGCTATCTGGTCGGCACCCTACGGGCGCGGCGCGGCTTGGCCCCCTTCGACGTGGCCCCCATCGAGCGCGTACCGGCCGCGGAACCGGGCCAGGAGCCGGAGCACGAGCCGGACGAGGAGGACGAGGCGGCATGCCCACGACGGAACCCGTACCCATCCTGATGTACCACGCGGTGGCGCACAGTCCCGCCGAGGCGGTGTTCGGACTGTCCGTGTCGCCGGATGCCTTCGCCGACCAGATGGAACTGCTCGCCGAGCTCGGGTGCACACCGGTCACCACGGCCGAGCTGGCGTACGCCTGGCGCACGGCGGGATCACTGCCGCGCCGTCCCGTCCTGATCACCTTCGACGACGGCTACGAAGGCGTGCACCGCCATGCCCTGCCGGTCCTCGCCACCTACGGCTTCACCTCCACCCTGTTCGTGTCGACGGCCTGGCTGCGCGGCGCCCACGACGAGGGCGACGCCCCGGACACCATGCTGGACTGGGACCAGGTGCGCGAACTCGCCGCGGCCGGAACCGAGATCGGCGGACACAGCCACAGCCATCCGCAACTCGACCAACTCCCCGATGACAGGCTCTGGTTCGAGACGCTGCGCTGCAAGGAGATCCTCACCGGGGAACTCGGTGAGCGCCCCGTCTCCTTCGCCTATCCCTACGGCTACTCCAACCGGCGGGTGCGCCGCACGGTGCGCTCGGCGGGATTCAGCCAGGCGCTCGCCGTGGGCAACGCGCTCGCCGAGCGGCGCCAGGGCCCCTACGCGCTGAAGCGGATGACGGTCCGGCGCACCACCGTCCTCGACGAGTTCGAACGGCTCGTCCTCGGCAGCGGCCGCGACATCGCGCGCACGTTCGCCGGTGACCGCGCCCTGACCCGGGGGTACGCCCTGGTCCGCCGGGCCCGGGCGGCCGGGCGCGGGCCGGCCGGCGGCTGACGAGCGAGGGGAGGGCGACGGTACCCGTGGCCGAGGTGAGCACCGCCCAGGACTCGGACGGGCCCGCCCCGGACGGGCGCCGGGGCGCGGCCGAGCCCCGGCCCACCGCGTCGGCGGTGTAGTAGCGGGCGGCGCACAGCCAGAAGCCGAGCCCGAGGACCGCGCTGACGCCCGTGTTGAGCATCAGGGCGTAGGCGTTGCGGAAGAGCGGGATGCGATCGCCGCCATGCAGTTCCTCGCCGGGATCACCGCCCTGACCCTGACCGGGGCGATGGCGCGCTTCATCCCGGTGGCGGGCGCGGCCACCGGACGGCTGGTGCGGCGCGCCCATGCGCTGAGCGCGTGCGTCGTGGGCGTGGCCGCCCTCCTCTTCCTGTGGAGGCTGGACTTCTGGGGCCCCTCCCACCGCTTCCTGCACGGCCCCTTCGCGGGCCGGGGTGGGGGTCGCCGAGGTCGCGAGCCTCGTCGTGATCGGGGTGATCGCGGCGGTGAAGCTGATCGGGGTGCTGCGCCCGGCCGGGTCTCAGCGGGGCAGCCAGCGCACCTCGTAGGCGGCCATCGTCAGCGGCCTGCCGTCGACCTTCGCGTCGACGGCGCGGTCGAGGGTGTTGACCACCAGCACGTTCCTGGCGCTCGCGAGCACCCGGACGTTCGGCAGGCCGTCGCCGGCGACGCCCACCGTGGTCAGGGCGGTGCCGGGCGGGAAGGACGCGGCGAACTTCGCGATCAGCGCGTACATGGGCAACTCCCGTCCGCCGTCGCCCTGTTGGGTCGGCGTCCACAGACAGCCGGGGCAGGCGCCGCTCCGCTCCTGCGGGCTCCAGTAGAGCGCGGTCGCGACGCCGCCGCGCGCCAGGGCCATCATGGCGACGGCCTGGGTGGCGAGCCGGCGCCGATCGCTCCAGCCGGACTTCTCGGGCTCGGCGTAGTACTCGGCCCACCACACCGGCAGACCGGTCTCCTCACGCACCCACCGGCTGACGGCGGTCAGTTTGTCGGTGGCGCCGAACGCGTCGGGGACCGGCCGGCCGTCGCGGCCGAAGGAGGCACCGTCGACCACGGCGAAGTCGGCGCCCTTCTTGTGCTTGTTCCAGTAGCTGAAGGCGTCGAGCACCCGCTGGTCCACCGACCCCCAGGGGCCCTTGAGCGCGGACGCGTAGGACTGGTCCTGTGGCCCGTAGCTGTCCATGACCAGATAGGGGCCGCCGACGAGATTGCGCTTGTCGGCCTTCTTCAGCGCCTCGTAGACCTGGTTGTAGAGCCGGGTGTAGCCCTCGTAGTTCCAGCGCTGGGCGGTGTCGTCGTAGAAGCCCTTGAGCTCGTTCCAGACGATGAAGTGCCGTACGTCCGGGTAGCGCCTGGCCACCGTGGCGGCCAGGGCCGCGAAGTCCGCGTAGTGGGCGGGGAGCGGCGCCGACTCCAGGGAGCGCACGCTCCAGTCCGTCGCGGCCGCCCCGGCCCGGCCGCCCTTCATCCAGTCGGGGGCGCAGCACAGGGTGATGACGGGGGTGGCGCCGGTGGAGCGGATGTAGCGCACGCGCCGGTCGAGGTCGGAGAAGTCGTAACGGCCGGGCGAGGGTTCGGGGTTGCCCGCGCCCCAGCCCATGATCGCCTGGTCCTGCGGCAGGCCCTGCCCCGAGAGCAGTTCGCGGGCGCGCGCCACGGCGTCGTCGTCGCCGGTGTCCGCGCTGTACTGGGTGTGTGTGAAGCCCCAGCCGAGCGCGGGGTCGGTGTTGCTCGCGCCGGTCGGCCCGGGCCCGGAGGCGCCCTTGTCCTCCCCCGTGCATCCGGTCGTCGCCACGAGCAGGGCGAGCGCGGCAAGAAGGGCGACAGCCAGGGCCGCCGGGCTCCTGTGCCGGGGCGCCCTGGCGGGTGGCGGGCCGCTCGGGGCAGCGCTTCCTCGACGACGTTCCATCACGGGGCAGCGTATCGGCGGTAGGTGTCATTCCGGCAGGATTCGCCGGAACGGGGACAGAACGTCCCACGAGCGTCAACGGGACAAAACACGTGCGCGCACGGGCGAGTTGCCGGATCATGGGCGCCATGTCCGCACTCCCTGAGGCCGCGCTGCCGATTCGGCTGACCATGGACGACAGCGACTCGCCGTCCGACGTCGTCGACGCGCTCTTCCTCGGCCGCTTCGCCACGGGCGAGCAGCCGTTCTCGCACAGCTCCTCCATCGACCGCGTCAAGAAGGGCCTCAGCCTGCTGCCGCCCGCCGCGAAGGTGCTGCGCGCCGCCCGCGACGACGACCGCAGCGCGACGCTCGCGGAGGGCCCCGGCTGGACCCTGCTCGTCTCGCGCTGGAACCGGGGCGCGGACGTCACGGTGACCGCGACCAGCGAGGAGCTGGCCGAGCAGGTCCTGAAGCAGGCGACCGAAGGCGCCGCGGACGAGCCGGAGCCGCAGCCCGAGAACGTCACGATGGGCTTTTGGTACGTGTCGCCCCGGCGCGGCCCGCACCGCACGACGCGGCAGATCACGGCGGGCACCTGGGACGAGGTACGGCCCAACTACACGGCGCCGGTGGCCGACGGGCTCGACCGCCTGATGAAGATGACCCCGGACGACATCGCGGGCCGGCTGCTCCTGCTGCACGGCCCGCCGGGCACCGGCAAGACCTCGGCGCTGCGCACCCTGGCGCGGTCCTGGCGCGACTGGTGCCAGGTGGACTGTGTGCTGGACCCCGAGCGGCTCTTCAACGACGTCGGCTATCTGATGGACATCGCGATCGGTGAGGACGACGGCAGCGCGAAGGGCCGCTGGCGCCTGCTGCTCCTGGAGGACTGCGACGAGCTGATCCGCGGCGAGGCCAAACACACGGCGGGCCAGGCCCTTTCGAGGCTGCTCAACCTGACCGACGGTCTGCTCGGCCAGGGCCGCAACGTGCTGGTCGGCGTCACGACCAACGAGGACCTGGAACGCCTGCACCCTGCGGTGGTCCGGCCCGGCCGCTGTCTGGCCCGCATCGAGGTCGGCGCGCTGACCCGGTCGGAGGCGATCGGCTGGCTGGGCACGGACGAGGGCGTCGCACACGACGGCGCCACCCTGGCCGAGCTGTACGCCCTGCGCCGGGGGACCTCGCCGGCCTCGGTCCCGGACCAGCGCCCGGGGGCGGACGCGGGGTTGTATCTGTAGGACCCGTAGGACGTGTAGGGCCTGAAGGACGCCGAGGGGCCGGGTGCGCCGCGCGGCGCCCCGGCCCCGGCACGTTCCGGTTCGTCCCGCGCGCGGTCCGTCCCCGGCGCCCCGGGCCTACGTGCCGTACGCCGCCCGCAGCGCTTCCTCGATCGCGGTGCGGGCCGCTTCGCGGCTCAGGCCGAGCCTGCGGGCCTCCGCCGCGTAGGTGGCCGCCGCCGCCGCGGCGAGGCGCTCCGAGGCGTCCCCCGCCGCCGCGATGAACGTCCCGTTGCGGCCCCGGGTCTCGATGACCCCGTCGGCCTCCAGGGCCCGGTACGCCTTGGCCACCGTGTTCGCGGCGAGGCCCAGGTCCTCGGCGAGGCCGCGGACCGTGGGCAGTTTGAAGCCCACCGGCAGCTTTCCCGAGCGGGCCCGGTCGGCGATCTGGGCGCGCAGTTGCTCGTACGGCGCGGTGGCCGCGCCCGGGTCGATCACGATCTTGAGGGTCACCGTCCGATTCTCCCCCGCGCCGGAGCCGGACGGAAATGGGGAGGCGGCGGTGCCGACGCCCCGCGTAGCGTGCGGTCGAGGTCATGGTCGGCCCGCGCAAACCCTGCCACGGAGGTATGTGATGTCCACGAGCTCGGCCGAGGCCGGCGCCCGTATCGAGATCGTTCTCGTCAAGGCCGGTCGTACGAAGCTGCGTTACCCCGCGTCGGTGGTCTGTGACGACGGGACCCGGCTGAGCGTGCGCGCACCCTGGGCCGCGGAGGGCGTCCGTGACTTCGGCTTCGTACGGTTCGAGCCGGGCGATGTGTTCACCGAGCACTACTGGCGCGACCGCTGGTACGCGGTGAAGGAGGTCCGGGACGCCGGCTCGGTGCTCAAGGGCTGGTACTGCGACATCACGCGGCCCGCGGTGGTCGCGGACGGCGAGGTGCTGTCCGAGGATCTCGACCTCGACCTCTGGCTCTCGGCCGACGGCGCCACCGTACTGCGCCTGGACGAGGACGAGTTCGCGGAGAGCGGGCTCGCCGAACGCGACCCCGAGGCGGCGGCCCGCGCGCTGGCCGCCCTGGAGGAGCTCGAACTCCTGGCGAAACTCGGTCGGTTCATGTCCCTGATCGACTGAGCCGCTCCCCGGCGCGGGGGCGCGCGGCGCCGGACGGCGCCCTCCCCCGTGTCCTCGCCGACCCGGTGTCAGGCCGCGAGCGCCGTGGCGACCACCACATACCGATCGTCGTCCACCTCGCGGCCCCACAACCGCGCATCGCCCGACAGCCGTTCGTGGCGGACCTCGGCGGTCAGCCCCTCCAGCGTCGCGGTGAGGCGCTCGGCGGGTATCCCGGTGCCGTTCCACACTCCCTCGACCAGGATGAGCCGGCCGCCCGGGCGCAGCAGCGACCACCAGTGCCGCAGCGCCGCTTCGTCATCGGGCAGCGCCCACACCACATGGCGGGCCAGGATCACGTCGAAGGCGCGCCCCTCGACGGGCGGCCGTGCCGCGTCGCCGATCAGCACCTCGGCGCCGGTGCCGGCCAGCTTGGCGCGGGCCCGCTCGGTCATCCGGGGCGACAGATCGACGCCGGTGACCCGAAAGCCCCGCGCGGCGGCCAGCAGCGACAGGCTGCCGGTGCCGCAGCCGAGGTCGAGGAGCTCGCCGGGGCGGTGCGGCAGCCAGCCGCCGAGGCGCTCGTCCCAGGCGGCGCGCACCACGGGGTCGAGCAGCCCGTGGTCCGGCTCCTGATCGAAGGTGTCCGCGGCGTCGTCCCAGTCGATGTCCATGTCCCGATGCTGCCAGGCGCCACTGACAATCGGTCCGGCGATCAGTCGCGGTCCGGGCCCGCCCCGGCCGGCGGGGCCAGCACCTTGCGGTAGTGGAGGCGGTCGTACGGCCCCCGCACCCGCCGCTCGACGAGTTCGTACCCGTACCGCGGATAGATCTTCTGGTTCTCCCACATCATCGCGTTGGTGTAGAGCCGGACTTCGGGCAGTCCGAGCGCCCGCGCGTGGTCGTCCACGAAGTGCAGCAGCCTGCCTCCCAGGCCCGTGCCCTTGACGTCTGGGTGGACGGAGATCGAGTCCAGGAACAGATGGTCGGGCTCGGCGACGAGGACGAGCACCCCGACGACCGGGTCGCCCGCGACGAAGACCCGTCCCGCCGCCACATTGGCCGCGTGGTCGGCCTCCATGGGGGCCGGCACGACGCCGATGCGTTCGATGTAGTGGTGGTAGGCGGCTTCGGTGACCTCCTTCACGCGGGGCACGTCGTCGGGGCGGGCGAGCCGGATCCAATCGTTCATGGGGACACGGTACGTCGCGGGCGGCGCCGTTCTTAATGAGTTCTGAGTGGCCTCTTAACGCGACCATAAGGATCGCCATCACCCGCTCCCAGCAGGGGATTTCACGGTTTTCCGGGGCTAGCGTGCTGATCGCCGGACGGGATGTCCGGCCGTCGCGCACCCCACGCGCCCCCTGCCCGCGCACCGTTGAAGGAGTACCCCACGATGACCTTCCCCCAGCTCTCCACCGCGTTCGAGCAGCGGGGGTCCCGCCGGCGCGGGGCCGTCGTCATCGCCGCCGCCCTGGGGGTGGCGCCGCTCGCCCTGACGGGTCTCGCGGCCGGGCCGGCCGCGGCCCACGGCTCCATGACGGACCCGGTCAGCCGGGTCTCCGCCTGTTACGCGGAGGGCCCCGAGAGCCCCAGGTCGGCCGCGTGCAAGGCGGCGGTGGCGGCCGGCGGGGCGCAGGCCCTGTACGACTGGAACGGGGTGAACATGGCCAACGCCGCGGGGAAGTCGAAGCAGATCATCCCGGACGGCAAGCTGTGCAGTGGCGGCAACGACAAGTACAAGGGCCTCGACCTGCCGCGCGCAGACTGGCCGGCCACCACGCTCTCGGCGGGCGAGCACACCTTCCGTTACAAGGGGACGGCGCCGCACAAGGGGTCGTTCGCGCTGTACATCACCAAGGCGGGCTACGACCCGTCGAAGCCGCTCGCCTGGTCGGACCTGGAGGCGACCCCGTTCGCCGAGGTCAGCGACCCGCCGATGCGGGGCGGCGACTATGTCTTCGAGGGGAGGATCCCGGCGCGTTCGGGCCGCCATCTGATCTATTCGATCTGGCAGCGCTCCGACAGCCCCGAGGCCTTCTACACCTGCTCCGACGTGGTGTTCGGCAAGGACGGCGGCGCGGGCGCACCGGCGCCGAAGGCCTCCGCGCCCACCGACCAGGAGATCGCGGACGGTGCGGCCAAGTCGACGGTCCAGCACCACCACGGCGCCGCGACCCCGGGCGCGCAGCCGAGTTCGGTCCCGGCGGCGGGCGCCGCGACCCCGGGCAACCAGCCGGGCCCGAACGAGGCCGCGGCGGCCACCCCCGTCGGTACGGCAGGCGGCACCGGCACGACGGATGCGACCGGCACGCGCAGTCTCGCGGAGACCGGAGGCGACGGCAGCACCTCCTACCTCGCCGTCGGCGGCGCGGGCGCGATCGCGCTGGGCGCGGCGGCGCTCTTCGCGACGCTCCGCCGCAAGAGCCTGGCGACCGGCCGGCACAGCCGCTGACCCGTACCGCACACCGCCCCCTCCCGGATCCCGGGAGGGGGCGGACGCGTGGGGCGGAGCGGTGCGACGGAGGGTCAGCCGAGGGCGGCGGCGCAGGTGGTGGGGGTGGCGTGCGCCGGATCCAGCGCGTTGGCCACCTCGTGGTAGGCGACGCGGTCGGTGAGGCCGATCGCCACGTGCTCGGAGAGGTCGAGCGCGCACTTGTCCTGGATGAGGATGTTGTTGACGTCGGGACCGTTCAGGAACTGCGAGCGGTAGGGGGTGACCACCTCGTCGTACTGGGACGCGATGACCGTGTAGTGGACGCCGGGCACGGTGTCGCCGCCCTGGTTCAGCTTGGTGACGAAGGGGGAGCCCGCGATCTGGTCCGCGAGTCCGGGGGTGGCGAGCGTCAACAGGTCCTGGGCGCCGGGGAAGTAGGGCAGGAGCCGGGTCAGGCCGTCCAGGGTGGTGCCGTGGTTGTCGGGGGCGATGCCGACGAGGGCGTTGACCTTGGCGGCGCCGCCGAGGAACTTCAGGTACCAGCGCGGCATCATGCCGCCCTGGGAGTGACCCACCAGATCGGCCTTGGGCGTGCCGGTCGCGGCGAGCACCTTGTCGACGAAGGTGGCGAGTTGGGCCGCCGACTTGTCGATGGGGCCGAGGCCGTCGAAGAGGGGGACCCCGGGGAGTTGGCCGTAGTCGAGGGAGAAGACGCAGTACCCGCGGTCGACCAGATACGGCGCGAGGGCCAGCCAGTTGTCGGTGCCGTTGCCGAAGGTGCCGTGTACGAGGACGACGGGCCGGGGGTGGGCGGCGGAGGGCCGGCAGGAGTAGTTGTTCCAGCCACTGCTCGGCGCGGACTGGGCGTGCGCGGCGGTGGCCGGAGCGAGCGAGGCCGCGGCGGCCAGCAGGAGCGCCGAGAGCGGTCTGAGCACACGTTTCCAGGGCAGCATCGGGTGATCTCCTTGCGGCTCAAGGGAGTTGCGATGGGGGATTCGCCCTGCGGCCCGGACCACAAGTGAGGTGCCGTACGGGGTGATGTACGGGGCGTGCTCACGCCAAATTACGCACGAGTAGCCCAGGAGTGAAGTTACGCGTCGGTAAAAACTGTGGTGCCGGAAGGCGACGGTCCCGCGTCGCTTTCCCGACTACCGCCGCGTCGCTTTCCCGACTGCCGCCGCGCCGCTTTCCCGCCTGCCGCGTCCCGGTTGTCGGGGGTTGGCAACGACAGCGCCCCCTTTCGTCCCAGTCCGGTCACTTCACGCTGGGTGGCGCCGGCGTCGCGGTACGTTCACGGCGAGTGCCACAGCCTTGGGGGAAACCATGCGCAAGATCCTGCTCACGAGCGCCGCGACAGCCTGTCTCGCCCTGACCGCCTGCGGCCCGGGCGGCGGCTCCGACCACCGGCCGTCCACCGCCGCGTCCACGCCCTCGGGCTCCTCCAGCAGCGGCTCGGCCACACCGGGTCCGGGGGCCGGAGGGGGGCAGAGCGCGCTGGAGTTCGGCGTCCCGGCCCGGACGGTGGGGGCCAAACTCGTCGGCATCCTGGAGATCACGCCGACGTCCGTCGTGCACGTCGGGCGGGCGAACGGAACGGCCTCGCGGTTCGGCACCTTCGTCGTCGTCACGACCAAGGACGCCTCGCTGACCGCCAACGCCGCGGACGAGGAGCCCGCCAACGGCACGAAGGGGGGCTGGCGCTGGATCGCCGCCAACGGGCAGAGCGTCGCCGAGAACAACGGCAGCGCCTCCAGGGTCTCGGTGACCGGATACGAGGGCGCCGGCAGGATCGAGCCGGGGACCTCGCAGCCGCGCTCCGAGGTCTTCGATCTGACGCCGGAGCAGGCCGGGCCGGGCGCCACCCTCGTCTACACGGACGCCACCGGCAGCGAGAACCGCTGGAAGGTGCCGGCCGCCGACTCGGGGCCCGAGGCGGCGGACGTCAAACGGCGACTGGCTTCCTGACGAACGATCAGGCCGCCTTCGAGAGGGCTCCCGGGATGATGGCGCGGGGGCCGAACTTGGCCCGGGCCCGGTCGGCCACCTCCTCGATGCGGCGGGCCCGCTCGTCCTCGGGGGCGAACGTCAGCTGGTGCGCCGCGTGTTCGGCCGCCATGAGCCCCTCGGCGCGCAGGGAGATGCCGCGCACCCTGGCCCGTTGCAGGCCGAGGGCCGAGTGGAGGGCGTAGCCGAGCTCGGCCAGCGCGGGCGAGTGGGCCGAGGGCTCGCGCAGGGTGCGGGTGCGGGTGGTGGTGGACCGGTCGGCGTAGCGCACGGTGAGGGCGAGGGAGCGGCACACCTGGTCGGCGCCGCGCAGCCGGACGCCCAGTTCCTCCGCGAGGGAGAGCAGCGCCCGGCGCTGGCGTACCGGGTCCAACTCGTCGCGGGGGAAGGACCGTTCGGCCGCGAGCGAGCGTGCGGAGGCGTTCGGCACGACGGGGGTGCGGTCGATGCCGCGGGCGCGCTCCTGGAGGTCGCGGCCCTGCCGGGCGCCGAGGATCCGCTGGACGGTGCCGGGCGGGGCCGCGGCGAGGCGGCCCGCCGTGTCGAGGCCGTACGCGCAGAGGGTGCGGGCGGTCGAGCGGCCGACACCGTCCAGGGCGCGGACCGGCTGCGTGGCGAGGTAGCGGTCCACCTCGTCGGGGCGCACCGTGCGGGTCGTGCCGGGACCGGCGTCCCGGGCGGCCATCCTGGCCAGCATCGGGTTGGGCGCGAGTCCGATCGCGCAGTCCAGGCCGAGGTGGGCGAGCGCGCGGACCCGCAGGACGGCGGCGAGCTGTCCGGCGTCCTGCCCGAAGTACTTCTCGGCGCCCGCGAGGTCGGCGAGGAGGCCCTCGGGGGGCAGGGCCTGGACGACCGGGGTGAGGCCCTCGGCGAGGGCGACCAGCGCGGGAAGCGCCGCTCCCGTGTCGTCGAGGACGAAGCGTGCACAGAGGATCATCCGGCGCTCCCCGGGCTCGAATGCCACAACTTCCGCCCGGTGGCAGCTCCTTCGCCCGCCGGGCGCAGATCGGCCCAGGGGTTCAGTTCGTAGCCGGTGGACAGGTGGATGCGGCGGCCGTGGTCGGCGGCGGGGCCGGGCGGAGTGGCGGGCGGGGTGTCGGTTCCGGGTCCGGCCGGGGTGTCCGCCCGTGGTCCGGGCGCGGTGCCGGCGGTGGGGGCGGGTGGTTCGGGCGGGGCCGCGAGGCGGGACGAGACGGCGTCCAGGCCGCCCTCGCGGCGCAGTTCGGCGAGTTCGGCCAGGTTCCAGGCGCGGGCGCCCACCACGCTGAGGCTGCGCGGGCCGCGCCGCTGCACCACGCCCCGCACGAGGAGCAGCCAGGAGTGGAAGACGGTGTAGGCGCAGGCGTCGTGGCTGTCGTCGAAGAAGGCCAGGTCGACCAGGCCCGTGCCGTCGTCCAGGGTGCTGAAGACGACCCGCCTGCCGGAGCGGATGGGCGGGGTCTGGGTGGCCGCCTTGGCGCCCGCGACCAGGACGGTCTGTCCGTGCTCGGCCTCGCGCAGCCGCTTGGCGGAGAGGACGCCGAGCTCGTTCAGGAACGCCGTGTGATCCTCCATCAGATGGCGGGAGGTGTCCATGCCGAGCACGCCGAGCTCGGCGCTGAGCCGCTCCGCCCCGTCCAGGTCGGGCAGCCCCGCACCGGCCGTCAACTGGCCTCCGTCCAGCGGGAGTTGACCGCCGGGTGCGCGGCGGGCGCCGTGGAGTTCGGACAGGTGGAGCAGCAGGTCGCGCCGGTTGGCGCCGAACGCGTCGAGCGCGCCGATCCGGGCGAGCCGTTCGGCGACCGGCCGGCTCGGCCTGGCCCGCTGCCAGAAGTCGCGCAGCGAGGCGTAGGGGCGGCCCGCCTCGATGCGCGCGCTCTCGGCCTCGCTGATGCCGTGGACGTCACAGAGGGCGAGCCGCACCCCCCAGGTACCGGACACCAGTTCGATTGTGTGGGCGACCGAGGACCGGTTCACATCCACCGGCAGGATCGGCACCCCGCGCCGCCGCGCGTCCGCGAGCAGCAGGCGCTTGGGGTACATCCCGGGGTCATGGGTGAGCAGCCCGGCGTAGAAGGCGGCCGGGTGGTGCGCCTTGAGCCAGGCCGACTGGTAGGTCGGCACCGCGAACGCGACGGCGTGCGCCTTGCAGAAGCCGTACGACCCGAAGGCCTCGATGATCTCCCAGGTGCGGGCGATCACCTCGGGCGTGTAGCCGCGCTCCTCGGCACGCTGGGCGAACCAGACCTTGATGCCCGCCTGCGACTCCCGGTCGGAGAGCCCGCGCCGCACCCGGTCGGCCTCGCCCCGGCCGCAGCCGGTCATGATGTTCACCATCTCGATGATCTGCTCGTGGAAGACGACCACCCCGTAGGTGTCGCGCAGCGCGTCCGCCAGGTCGGGGTGCGGGAAGTGGACCGGGGCCCGGCCGTGCCGCGCCTCGATGAACGGGCGCACCATGTCGGCCGCGACCGGCCCGGGGCGGAACAGGGAGATGTCGACGACGAGGTCGTGGAAGGTGGACGGCTGGAGCCGGCCGACCAGGTCGCGCTGGCCGGGCGACTCGATCTGGAAGCAGCCCAACGTCTCGGTGGACTGGATGAGTTGGTACGTCTTCCGGTCGCCCGGCGGGACCTGTGCCGGGTCGTCGATGTCGAGTTCCTCGCCGGTGGCCCGGCCGATCTCGGCGACCGCGTGGGCCATCGCGGACTGCATCCGGACCCCGAGCACGTCCAGCTTGAGCAGGCCGAGGTCCTCCACGTCCTCCTTGTCGAACTGGGACATGGGGAAGGGGGCACCCCCCTGGCCCTTGAGGCCCAGGGGGACCTCCCCCCTGGTGGGCATCACGGGCGTACGCCGCAGCAGCGAGGCGTCCGAGAGCAGCACGCCGCACGGGTGCATGGCGATGCCGCGCGGCAGGGCGTCCAGGGCTTCGACGAGCTCCCAGAGTTTGCCGTACTTCTCCATCTCCCCTGCCAGGTACCGCAGTTCGGGCAGTTCCTTCAGGGCGGTGCGGGCGTCGCGGGCCCGGATGTGCGGGAAGGACTTGGCGATCTTGTCGATCACCGCCGGGTCCATGGACAGGGCCGCGCCCACGTCCCGGACGGCGTGCCGCACCCGGTAGGTCTCGGGCATGGCCACGGCGGCCACCCGCTGGGTGCCGAAGCGGTCGATGATCGCGCGGTAGACGTCGAGCCGGCGGGCGGACTCCACGTCGATGTCGATGTCGGGCAGCACCGGCCGCCGGGTGGACAGGAAGCGCTCCATCAGGAGCCCGCTCTCCACCGGGTCGGCGTGGGCGATGCCGAGCAGGTGGTTGACGAGCGAGCCCGCGCCGGAGCCGCGCGCGGCCACCCGGATGCCCATCTCCCGTACGTCGTCGACGACTTGGGCGACGGTGAGGAAGTACGAGGCGTACCCCCAGTGCGCGATGATGTCCAGCTCGTGGTGCATCCGCTCCCAGTACGCGCGCCGCCCCTCGTATCCGCGCAACACCATCCCGGCCGCGGCCCGGGAGGCGAGGACCCGCTGGGGGGTGCGGTCGGCCGCGCCGACCAGATGCGGTTCGGGGAAGTGGGCGAAGGTCTTGATGCCGAGGTCGTCCTGGGGGTCGACGAGGCATTCGGCGGCGGTCTCCTCGGTCATGGCGAGGAGCCGGTGGGCGACGTCGCGCCGCCAGCCGGCCGCTTCGGCGACCCTTTCGGCGATCTTGAACATGGCGTCCGGCCCCTTGAGCCAGCGCTCCCCGCTGTCGAACGGCGGCCGCACCGGCACCAGGCGCCGTGCCGCGTCCAGCACATCGGCGACCGGTCCCTGGCCGGGGTCGGCGTAGCGGGCGGCGTTGGTCAGGACGGCGCGTACGCCCTGTTCGGCGGCGAGGCCGACGGTGCGCGCGGCGAGCCGCAGCGAGCCGGGTCCCGTCCCCGTGAGCCCGTGGTGGACGGCTTCGAGGCGGAGCGCGTCGCCGTAGAGCTCCCGCCAGGGCGCGAGCAGTTTCGCGGCCCGGTCGGGACGGCCCGCGCTCAGCGCGCGGCCGACCTCGGAGGCGGGGCCGAGCAGCACGGTGAGCCCCTGGGCGGGCAGGTCGGCGGGGGCGAGCAGGGGGCGGCCCCCGGCGGTGTGCGCGGCGCTGACCAGGCGGCAGAGCTCGGCCCAGCCGGCCGCGCCGTCACGGGCGAGGAAGGTGACCCGGGGGGCGGATTCGTCGACGAAGGCGCCGCCGCGCACGGGCGTGCGCCGGGCCTGGCCCCGGGCGGGACCGGGGTCCCCCAGGTGTTCCGCCACCGCGAGTTCGGCTCCGAACAGCGGCCGGATGCCCGCCTTGGCGCAGGCCTTGGCGAAGCGGACCGTGCCCGCGAGGGTGTCCCGGTCGGTCAGCGCGAGGGCGTCCATGCCGCGTTCGACGGCACGTTCGGCCAGCCGCTCCGGGTGGGAGGCTCCGTACCGCAGGGAGAACCCGGACACGGTGTGCAGATGCGTGAAGCCGGTCATCCGCACCTCCTACCGATCCGTTCTCACCTCCCCCTCCCTTCCACCATAGACCAGTTCGAACGTGCGTGCGACACACCTGTTCGAATACCCATGAGGCGGCTCCGCAGGTGTTCGAGGACTCAGGCCGTGGCGCTGGTGATCAGCGCGAAGGGGGCGCCGAACGGGTCGAGCAGCATCGCGACGCGCCCCACGCCCGGGGCGTCCATGGCCGGGATGATGAGGGTGCCGCCGAGCCCCTGGGCCGTGGCCACCAGGGCGTCGCAGTCCTCGACCTCGAAGTACGGGTGCCACTCGGAGGTCGAGCCGGCGTCCAGGTTCTCCCGGGGCAGCTGCATGATGCCGCCGTGCATGGTCTGCTCGCCGCCGCCCGCGGGCCCGGCGATGCTGTAGGTGAGGCCGTCACCCATGGGCATGTCGCGGGTCTCCCACCCCAGGACGCTGCCGTAGAACGCCTTCACCGCGGCCGCGTCGGTGGTGTACAGCTCGATCCAGCTCACGCTGCCGGGCTCGTTGACGATCTCCAGACCGTCGGTCTCCCGGGGTTCCCACACCGCGAACTCGGCGCCCGCCGGGTCGGTGAAGCCGGCCATCCGGCCCTCCGTGAAGACGTCCATCGGCGGGAAGCGGACCGTGCCGCCCGCCTGCTCGACGGCCTTGGCGGTGGCGTCGGCGTCCACCGTGCGGAAGTACACCGTCCAGGCGGAGCGCGCCCCCTCCTCGGTCAGCGGTCCGATCGCGGCCAGCGTCCTGCCGTCCTGGCGCAGGAAGCCGTAGCCGCCGGCCTCCGGCCCCGCGGACTGGAACCGCCAGCCGAACAGACCGGTGTAGAAAGTGACGGCCGCGTCGATGTCGGGGGTCCCGAGGTCGAGCCAGTTCAGCCCGCCCGGCACCTGGGTGGAGGTCAGCATGGTGGTGCTCCTGTCGCGTGCGTCGCGCTGCCCGGGACGAGGGCCCCGGCATCCGTTCCCAGCCTGGCAGCGGGAACCCGGCCCCGACAGCCGGACGCCCCGGGTCAGCCATTCGGCCCCGCCCCGCCTGCGTGGGCGCACGGTGCGGCAGAGCGTAGGGGCATGACTTTCGTCGACGAGGTGAAGACCGCCGTCTCCGTACGGGCCGCCCTGCTGGTCATCGGCGTACTGGGGCTGATGGTCGCCTTCATCGCGTCCTACGCCGGCGCCTTCCACAACCCCGAGCCGAAGGACATCCCCTTCGCCGTGGTCGCGCCCCAGCAGATCAGCGGGCAGCTCGTCGAGCGGCTGGGAGCGCTGCCCGGCGATCCGCTGGACGTGCGCACGGCCAAGGACGAGGCCGACGCCACCCGGCAGGTGCGCGACCGCCGCATCGACGGGGCCCTGATCGTCGACCCGCGGGGCACCACCGACACGGTGCTGGTGGCGAGCGGCGGCGGGGCCTCGCTCGCGCAGGCCGTGGAGGCGATCACGACAGCGGCCGAGAAGGCGCAGCAGCGCACGGTCAAGGTGGTCGACGTCGCGCCCGCCGCGCGCCAGGACTCCCGGACGCTGTCCGCGTTCTACCTCGTCGTCGGCTGGTGTGTGGGCGGCTATCTGTGCGCCGCGATCCTGGCGATCAGCGCGGGAGCCCGGCCCGCCAACACCCATCGCGCGCTGATCCGGCTCGCGGTGCTCGCGCTGTACTCGATCGCCGCGGGGCTCCTGGGCGCGCTCATCATCGGGCCCGTCCTCGGCGCGCTGCCCGGCAGCTACCTCGGCCTCTCCGGGCTCGGCGCGCTGGTCGTGTTCGCGGTGGGGGCCACCACCCTCGCCTTCCAGGGCCTCGCCGGTGTCGTCGGCATCGGCCTGGCGATCCTGGTCATCGTCGTGCTCGGCAACCCGAGCGCGGGCGGCGCCTATCCGTACCCGCTGCTTCCCCCGTTCTGGCGGACGATCGGGCCCGGCCTCCCGCCGGGCGCCGGCACCTGGGCGGCCCGCTCCATCGCGTACTTCCGGGGCGAGTCGATCAGCGGCCCGCTCCAGGTCCTTTCGATCTGGGCGCTGCTCGGCGCCGTGGTCACGCTGGTCCTGGCCGGGTTCCGCCGCGACCCGGGTACGCCGGTGGGCTCGGCCACCTCCGGCGCCTCGCCCGTCGCGCCGGAGATGCCCAACAGGCCTGCCGCGTAAGGGAGATGGCCTCTCCCCCACGTACACCCCGGGAGAGCGGACGGGGCCGCCCCTCGTGGCGACAGGGAAGCGGATCGGACGGCGCACCTTCACAAGCTTTTCGCCGGGTCGCTTCCCTCTCCCACGATCTCCGAATGCGCCTGCGCCGCCGGCACGTCCGCGGCAACGGATTCCACCGGCGCGGCCGCGGGTTTCGCCGGCTCGGCGGCGGGCTGCTGGGCGCGCTCCAGGAACCTCAGGAGTTCCACCGGGAACGGCAGGACCAGCGTCGAGTTCTTCTCGGCGGCCACCGCCACCACGGTCTGCAACAGCCTCAATTGGAGGGCGGCGGGCTGCTCCGACATCACCGCGGCCGCCTCGGCCAGCTTCTTGGAGGCCTGGAGCTCGGCGTCCGCGTTGATGACCCGCGCCCGCCGTTCACGGTCGGCCTCCGCCTGGCGGGCCATCGAGCGCTTCATCGTCTCCGGCAGCGACACGTCCTTGATCTCGACGCGGTCGATCTGCACACCCCACCCCATGGCCGGGCTGTCGATCATCAGCTCAAGGCCCTGGTTGAGCTTCTCCCGGTTCGACAGCAGGTCGTCCAGGTCGCTCTTGCCGATGATCGAACGCAGCGAGGTCTGCGCCATCTGCGAGACCGCGAACTGGTAGTCCTCGACCTGGATGACCGCGTCGGCGGCGTCGATCACCTTGAAATAGATCACCGCGTCGACCCGGACCGTGACGTTGTCCCGGGTGATGCCGTCCTGCGCGGGCACCGGCATCGTCACGATCTGCATGTTCACCCTGCGCAGCCGGTCGACGAAGGGCACGATCAGCGTGAGGCCGGGCCCGCGCACCGATTCCCGCAGCCTGCCGAGCCGCAGCACCACTCCGCGCTCGTACTGCTTGACGACCCGTGCCGCGGCCAGCGCGTAGACGACGCCGGCTGATCCGGCGGCGATGCCGGCCGCCACCACTGCCTCGACCATCACGGCCCCCAAGGGTCCGAATCGGACGTGTACCTCGACGGTAACTCCGTGGCTGCCCCAAAGGGAGACCCCGGGAGACCCCGTACGCGGCCCCCGCTCGCACCGTCCTCCGTCAGCGCCGTTCCCGCGCCATCCAGGCGGCCGCGTGCTCGACGGCCACACCGATCGGGAAGAGCAGCGCGTCACGGCTTCCCAGCGGGCCGCCGCGCAGGTGCTCGGCGGGGAACGCGGCGCCGATGCGGGCGAAGTCGCTGTCGTCGAGCGCGGCGTCCCGGTACTCGAACCAGGTGACCGCGCCGCTCTCGTCCCTGATCACCGCGCGATAGGTGCGGCTGGGAGCCGGGAGCAGGTACTCGGCGTGGTGGAAGGCGGAGCACACCGCGAAGCCCACGTTGACGAGGAGGACCTGGGCGTCGGCCGCGAGCAGTTTGGCCAGGGGGGACTCCGCGCCGAAGTGGCAGTCGAGCGCGTGGCCCTTCATCAGCTCGGCGGCCCGGGCCCCGAGCGCCGCGAAGGAGGTCTGCGGATGGTCGCTGCGGACGGCCCCCGGGCTGGTCCTGACCCGCGCCGCCAGGCGTCCCGTCCCCGGCGACGGGGTGTGGTCGGGGTCGAAGGGCGGCATCGCGGCCCGGAAGGCGACCGGGTCGGGGGCCTGGCGCAGCAGGGCCAGATGGGCCGGGGAGGTGTCGGAGTTCTCGGGCGTGAACGCGGGGACCACCAGCGTCCCCTCCGGCCCGAGCACCGTGCGCAGCGCGTCCAGGAGCACGGCGCTGCGCAGCCCGGTGCCGCGCAGCGAGGCGTGTACCAGGAGGATCCCGCCCTCCCGCACCCCGAGGGCGCGCAGCTGGCCGGCCACATCCCCCTCGGGGTGTTCCCCCGGGTGCTCAGCGGTGTTCTCGGGCACGCGATACCTCTTTCCACTCCTGGCGCACCATCCGCACCAGACTCTTTCCGGCGAGGGTGAGTTCGGCCGCCGACTCCAGGGCGTCCAGCGCGGAGCCGAGCTCCGCCGGGGTCGGCGCGTCGCCGCCGTACGCGGCGACCGCGACCGCTTCATAGGTCTCGGCGAGCAGCCGGGAGACCGGGAGCGGCCCCCACGGCGACGGATGCCGCCAGGCGCCGTCCATGTCGTACAGGTCCTCGACGTCCAGGAGGGCGCGCAGCTCCGCCCGGCGCCCCCCGCGCAGCAGGGCGACGGCGAGCGGGCCGTCCGCGAGGTCGAGGGGCAGCCCGAGGGCACCGGGGCCGTGGCGTCCCACCTCGGGCCCCTCAGCCCCGGCGAGCGGTGTCAGCGTGGTGAGCAGCCCGGCCGGGGCGTAGTGCGGAACGCTCCGGGCCAGCCGTGCGCGGGCCCGTGCCACCCGGCGCCCCCACTCCCCCGCCGCGCGCGGCCCGAGCGGGGGCCGCACGGGGCTTTCGAAGCAGTCGCGGTACGGGTCGAGGTCGTCCAGGACCATGCCGTCGATCCGGGTCAACGGCCGCCAATACGGGCCGGGTTGGGCGGGGCGGCCGATGTGGTGCTCGGCCCCGGCGTGCCGGACCGTGAAGCCGTGGTCCGCGACGGTGACCTCGGCCACGCCCCGGGGGGCGGGGACGGGCGGGCGGAGTTCGCCCAGGGTCGGCAGGTGGAGCCGGCCGCCGGTCCACGGCACGGGGAGGGTGAGTTCCGCGCCGTCGTGCACGGCCGCGGCGACCGTGTACGCGGCGAGGCGATGGGCCGTCGTCACCGCGTCGGGGCGCGCCCCCTCCAGCGCCTCCAGCGTCGCGAGCAGCCAGCGGCGGGCGTATGGATCGGCGAGGACCCGGTCAAGGCCCGGGCCGTCGAGGCGGGTGGCGAGCTCCCAGGCCCGCGCCCATCGCGCCCCGCCCCGCCCGTCGAGCGCCGTGTGCAGCCGGGCGAGCAGCGAACGGTTCAACTCGAGCCCCGCGTCGGCCAGTTGAGCCGCGTCGGGCAGCTCGGGTATCGGTGTGCGGGCCTCGATGCCGCGCACCAGGGCGAGCAGGTCGGGGCAGTACACCGACGGGTTGTCGAAGCCCTGCTCGGCGTCGTAGCGGTGGGTGTAGTGGCCGCCGCCGCAGGATCGGACGACCGGGCAGCGGCGGCACCGGTCGCCGACGCCGGGCAGACCGCGCTGGCGGGCGCGTACGCCGGGGTGGGCGGCGACCGCGTCGAAGTCGTCCCGGAACACGGAGAATCCGGTGGCGGCGGCACCTTCGTAGGCCGACTTCAGGGAGTCGACCTGTTCCAGGGAGCCGTCGGTCTCCACCACGACGATGTCGGCGGGGGCCAGGCCCAGGGACTCGGTGAGGCTCGGACCTCCCCGCAGGGTCGAGAGCACCGAGTCGAAGAGCCGCACCGGGATGGTGCGGCCCTGCCGGTCCCAGCGGTCGAAGACGGCGAGCAGCCAGTCGGCGTACGGGCTCGCCGCGCCGCCGGGCCGCTTCGGCGGGCTCTCCCACGTGGCGTGCGGCAGCAGGTAGTCGATGCGGGGCGGGTCGAGTGCCACCAGTGCGTCGTGCACGGCGAGCGGGTCGTTGGCGATGTCGACGGTGCAGAGCAGACCGAGGAACAGCGGGCGGTAGCGCGGCTGTTGGAGCAGGGCCACGGCGGCAAGCACCTGGGGATGGCTGCTGCGGCCGTCGGCGTAGCGCCGGTGGCGGTCGTTGGCGGCGCGGTCGCCGTCGAGCGAGATGCCGACCTTCACCCCGAACTCCTCGAACAGGTCGAGGAAGCGCGGGGCGAGGAGCACCCCGTTGGTGTGGATGCGCAGATCGAGCCGGGCGACGGGGGTGACGGTGGCGGTCAGCTCCTCGCAGACGCGGCGCAGCCGCCCCGGCCCGGCGAGCAGGGGTTCACCGCCGTGCAGAATCACCGAAACGGAGGGGATCCGGTGTTTTTCGGCGTGCTCGGCAAGTCGTCGGGCGGTCTCGGTAATGACCTGTTCGGAGACGGTTCGGGGCCGACCGCGCCAGCTCTGGTCTGCGGCTTCGTACACATAACAGTGATCGCAGGCAAGATCGCATCTGCTGTGCACTTTCAGAACGATCTCGCGGAATGGGACCAGGGGTCCTGTCATTTCGCCAGTTTAGCGAAAAGGGGAATTCGGGTGTCCGGTCCGGGAGTTGTCGGGCCGCTGTCCGCGCGGCCTCGCCCGTCCCGTCGGCCCCCCGCTCCCCGCCGGGCACGCCCGGCGGGTGCGGGCCCCAACACGCTTGTCAGAGCGCTGAGCTGAAGGTGGACACCGCCGATGGCCGGTGGCCGTCCGGGCTGCGCAGCACCCTGTCGAGCGCTTTGTCGGCGACCTGGCCGGCGTCCCGTGAGGCCAGTTCGGCCAGGGGGACCCGGTTCTTCTTCGCGGCGGTGAATGAGGCTGTGTTTACGGAGGTTTTCACGTTCGTCCCTGGGGTGAGTGATAACCGCGCGTGGACAGTGGCACCGGCACATGCACCGTTGCAGTGTCGGCAGGACGACTTTACCCTCATCCCCACCGGCGTAAGGAGTGCGCAAAGGGAGCGCACAACTGCCGCATGGTGCAGGGATGAAAGCAAAACCGCAGACGGGGGTGCATGTGACGGCGATTCCCGGCCCATTGCAGAGCATGGTCTTCCGGAACGCGGATCTGCCGGGCCTCTTCCACCACGCGGACGCGCTGGCGATCGGCCGGCAGCAGTCGGCGCTCAAGCTGACCCGGATCCAGCTCTCCCTTCTCGTCGTCGGCGCGGTCGCGGCGGCCCTGCCGGAGGTGCGTCTGAGCGGGGACTTCCAGGTGCTCAGCGCGCTGAGTGCGCTCGCGTACGCCGGAGTGCTGCTCGCCGGCTTCGGGGCGGCCCGTCGCCATGCCGCCTCGCACTGGCAACTGAACCGCTCCGCAGCCGAGTTCATCAAGTCGATGTGCTGGCGCTATGCCGTGCACGGGGCCCCCTTCGACCTCAACGCCCCCGATCCGGACGCCCTGTTCGTGGCCCGGGTCGAGGAGGGGCTGCGCGAGCTGAAGAAGGTGGGCTGGCGCGACCCGCGGGACGAGGGGGAGCTCGCCTCCGGGGGCCTGGTGACGCCCGGCATGCGGGAGTTACGGGGCAAGTCGTTCACCGTACGCAAGGAGACCTATGTGCGGGACCGGCTCATCGAGCAGCGCAACTGGTACCGGCGCCGCCAGGAGACCTCACGGCGCGCCACCCGGCTGTGGTCGACGGCGATCACGCTGCTCACCCTGCTCGCCCTTGTCTTCGCCACCCTCCAGACCTTCTCGGTGGCGCGGAGGGTGGACATGGCGGGCCTGCTCTCGGCCGCTGCCGCGGCCTGTCTCGCCTGGAGCGAGATCCGCCGTCACCAGCCGCTGATATCGGCGCACTCGCTGGTGGAGCAGGACCTGATGGAGATGCATGTGGCCATGGAGAACATGGTGACCGAACGGCAGTGGCCGCAGGCCGTGTACGAGACCGAGCGCATCGTCTCGCCCCAGCACACCGACTGGCTTGCGCGGCTGCGCAGTTGAGGCGCGGGACAGGTACGCGGGCGGAGGTATGGCGCGGGACAAGTGCGCGGGCGGAGGTATGGCGCGGGACAGGTACGCGGCCGGAGGTGTGGCGCGGGACAAGTGCGCGGCCGGTGGTGTGGCGCGGGACGTGTGCGTGGTCGCCGAGGTGAGGCGCGCGGGTCAGGCGCGCCGGGCGCCGTCGCGCCAGACGACCGTGACGGGACGGCCGAGGCCCCGGGCGTACTGGACGATGTCGCCGGTGCCGCCGAGGCCCCGGGCCGGCAGTCCGTCCCAGACCGCGACGAGCCGGTCGCAGTGGTCGGCGATGTAGGCCCCGGCCGCGTAGTAGGCCTCGTCGGTGGAGTGCGGGTAGTCGAGCGCGACCTCCTGGCTCGCCCGGCGTTTCAGGCCCCGGTAGCGGGCCAGCTCCGCGGCGGTCGCGAAGCCCGTCTCGTAGTCGCCGCTCGGGATCACCACGGTGAGGGCGGCCCCGCAGTCCAGGGCGATCGAGGCGAAGAGCTGGTCGGCCCCGGTGGCGAGGCTGGACAGCGCCTCGAGCGAGCCGTCGTGGCCGCACAGCACCGCGCGCAGCCGGTCGCGGATCTCCTCGAAGGCGTCGGGCGGGATGTCCCGGTGACCGGTCACTCCGATGCGCTTCACTGCGTCTCACCCCGCGTGTCCGGTTCCGGTCACCGGCGGACCGGTGTTCCGTCCCGCCCCCAGCACATCCTCTCAAAACAGCGCATCACGTCCAGCCGGAAGCCCCCGTCCGGTTGCTGGTGGACGGGGGCTCGGGCCGGCGGGCGGCCGCCGCCGTGGGGTGATGCCGAATCAGAACAGGGTCACGCCATAGGCGTTCATGGCCTCGACCACGGGCTGGAAGAACGTCGTACCGCCGGAGGAGCAGTTGCCGCTGCCGCCCGAGGTGAGCCCGAGCGCGGTGGAGCCGGCGTAGAGCGGACCGCCGGAGTCGCCGGGTTCGGCGCACACGGTGGTCCTGATGAGGCCGGAGACGACGTCGCCGCTGCCGTAGTTGACCGTCTGGTTGAGCGCGGTGACCTTGCCGCTGTGGATGCCGGTGGTCGAGCCGCGCCGGGTGACGGTCTGGCCGACCGTCGGGTTGGCGGCGCTGGTGATGGGCTGGCTGCCGACGGCGCTGGGGTGCGCGAGCGAGGTGTTGGTGTACTGCACGAGGCCGTAGTCGTTGCCCGGGAAGCTGGTGCCGACCGTCGGGCCGATGCTCGTCGAGTGCGAGGAGCTGGTGTAGTAGTTCGGGTAGCCCTCGGTGCAGTGACCCGCCGTCAGGAAGTAGTAGGTGGAGCCCTTCCTGACGTTGAAGCCGAGGGAGCAGCGCCAGCTCGTGGTGTAGATGGCGTCGCCGCCGGAGAGCAGCTTGGTGAACTTGCCCGGGGTGCGCTCGACGCGTATCGCGCCCGCGTTGGCCCCGGCCTCGTGTCTGATCTTGGCGAGGTCGGCGGCCGAGACGGTCGAGTCGGCGGTGACGACGACCTTGCCGGTCGCGCTGTCCACGCCCCAGGCGGTGCCGGCGACGTCCGCGACGCGCACGGCGTCACTGGCGGCGTTGAGCGCCGCCGCGTCGAAGGTGCGCGTCGGGGTGGCGTTGGCGTTGGGGATGGCGATGGCCACGGCGGCGAGCAGACCGGTGGCGACGGCCGCGAGCCTGGTGCGTCTCGCGAGAGTGGTGGGGGATGTGGGGGTGGTGCGCTTGATCCTCACTTCTTTTCCTCCCGAGGGGAATCGAGGGGCCCGGTAACAGGGGGGACCCCGTGAGGCGCAGCCGGGGAGGACGGCAGCGCGACGAGACGCCCAGCCGTGCTCCTGACAAGCGCTGCGGAGGAGTATTGGGGCGCCCGGCCCGGCCGCGCAAGGGTGCCTACCGTCCGGGCTCGGCGCGGATCCGCGCGCCCGGGTCGGGTGGTGCGGATGGTGCGTTCCACCGGCTCCGCCGGAAGGGCGTGACGGCGGGCGGGAGTTGGTTCACCACCCCGGCGGCTCGCGCGCGGGCGCCGGAGGCAGAAGTGAGCTGAGTCTCCGTCAGGATTGGGGCGCCCGAAGGGGGGCACCCCCACCAGACATCGTTCTTCAGTGCGGCACGCATCCTGTCGAGCCGTCCGTTCACCCGTACGACCCCTGTGTCACTCATGTGGAGGGACATTCATAATTTTGTTACGCCGGGTGTCGCGTACCGGGCCTATCCCAGAAGATTGCTGACGAATCGCCACATGATCTGTGCCAGTACCGTCACGAATCACCTGCGCGGCGACTATCCACTTGGCGCGGTATCCGCATCATGGACGACCATAGGGATAGGGAACTGAAGAAGAGCCAAGAAGCAGACCGCAGTGAGAGGAGGCGTCCATGGGATCGGTGCGCAAGGCCAGTGCCTGGCTGGGGCTTGTCGAGGACAACGACGACCGCTACTACGACGACGAGTACACCGGGGGTGCCGCCGAGCCCGGCGAGGCCTGGGTGACCGACCCGCGGGTGCGGGTGGCCTCCGAGACCGCCGAGGAGCAGGGCCGCCGGATCGCCACCGTCACTCCGGACGGCTTCCGGGACGCGCGCGGCATCGGCGAGCTGTTCCGCGAGGGCGTCCCGGTCATCGTCAACCTCACGGCGATGGACGCCGGTGACGCCAAGCGCGTGGTCGACTTCGCGGCCGGTCTCACCTTCGGTCTGCGCGGCTCCATCGAGCGGGTGGCGACGAGAGTGTTCCTGCTGACCCCCGCCGACACCGAGATCGTGAACGGCGAGACCGCCGGCCGTCAGACCGGCGGCTTCTTCAACCAGAGCTGAACCGCGGTGAGTTGTCGCCGAGGGCCCGGTCCGCGGCGCACCCCGCGGACCGCGGCGAGGGGCGCCGAGCGCGGCGCTTTCGGCCCGGACGTCCCTAGCGGAGCGCGTCGAGCCCGGTGAGCGCCTTGCCCAGCACCAGCTGGTGCATCTCCACGGTGCCCTCGTAGGTGAGCACCGATTCCAGGTTGGTGGCGTGCCGCATCACCGGGTACTCCAGCGAAATCCCGTTCGCGCCGAGGATGGTGCGCGAGGTGCGGCAGATCTCGATCGCCTCGCGCACGTTGTTGAGCTTGCCGAAGCTGACCTGTTCGGGACGCAGCCGTCCCGCGTCCATGCGGCGCCCCAGATGGTGGGCGAGCAGGATCCCCTTGTGCAGTTCGAGGGCCATGTCGGCGAGCTTGGCCTGGGTGAGCTGGAAGCCGCCGATGGGCCTGCCGAACTGTTCGCGGCTCTTGGCGTAGTCGACCGCCGACTCGAACGAGGCCCGGGCCGCGCCCATCGCGCCCCAGACGATGCCGTACCGCGCGTGCGAGAGACAGCTGAGCGGACCCTTGAGACCGGTCACGCCGGGGAGTACGGCGTCGGCGGGCAGCCGCACCTCGTCCATGACCAGCTCGCTGGTGACGCTGGCCCGCAGGGACCACTTGTGCTTGATCTCGGGCGCCGAGAAGCCGGGGGTGTCGGTCGGCACGGCGAAGCCGCGGATGCCGTCGTCGGTCTGCGCCCACACGACCGCGACGCCCGCCACCGAACCGTTGGTGATCCACATCTTGCGGCCGTTCAGCACCCAGTCGGCGCCGTCCTTCTTGGCGTAGGTGCGCATGCCGGCCGGATCAGAGCCGTGGTCGGGCTCGGTCAGGCCGAAGCAGCCGATGATCTCGCCCGCCGCCATGCCCGGCAGCCAGCGGCGCTTCTGCTCCTCGGAGCCGAAGCGCCAGATCGCGTACATGGCGAGGGAGCCCTGCACGGAGACGAGCGAGCGGATGCCGGAGTCCGCGGCCTCCAGCTCCAGACAGGCGAGCCCGTACTGGACGGCGGTGGCACCCGCGCAGCCGTAACCCGTCAGGGACATGCCGAGCGCGCCGATCGAGCCGAGTTCGCGGGCCAGTTCGCGGATGCCGGGCAGTTCGCCCTTCTCGTACCACTCGGCGATGTGCGGCAGGACCCGGTCGGCGGCCCAGGAGCGGACGGTGTCGCGGATCGCGAGGTCCTCGGGGCTCAGCAGGTCGTCGATGCCGAGCGGGTCGGCCGGGTCGAAGGGGGGCAGCTTGGAGGAAGGAGCGGACATGAGGGCGCCTCCGCGGCTCTCGCTCAACTAAAACTAGCGGTGATAGTTATTACCTGAGCGCTGACGTTACGGGTCAGTGTCCCGTGCGTCCAGACTCCACGGCCGCCACATCGGAGGACCGCGCCGGGGCGGGCAGCTTCACGGCGAGCCGGCGCGCCCGGCCCTGCTCCGGCCCGGCCCCGGGCTCCGGCTCGGCGTCCCGGTCCTGCCCGGCCACCGAGCAGTCCATGATCCGCGGCAGCCGGAGCCCGGCCACCGCGCCCAGGAGCAGCAGCGCGGCGCTGACGAACAGCGTGACGTGCACCCCGTGCACGAAGGAGTCGCGGGCCGCGGTGCGCAGCGCCTGACCGGCGGGGCCGCCGAGTCGGGAGGCGACGTCGTAGGCCTCGCCGAGCGAGTGGGACGCGGCGGCCGAGTCGGCGGCGGGGACCCCGGCGACGGAGGCGAGGCCGGGCGCGTAGGCGGCGTTCATGACGCTGCCGAGCAGCGCGATGCCCATGCCCGCGCCGAGTTGGTAGGAGGTCTCGCCGATGGCGGCCGCGCCGCCGGCCCGCTCGGGCGGGGCCTCGCTGAGCATCGACTCATAGGCGGCGAAGAGGGTGGTCTGGAGCCCGAAGCCGAGCGTCACGAACGAGACGATCATCAGCGCCGGCCAGTCGGTCTGCCCCATCGGCACCAGGAGCAGCACGGCGACCGCCACCAGCACGAAGCCCGTACAGACCATGCGGCGCGGGCCGAGGCGGCGCAGCGTGTACGAACCGGTCGCGCCGGCCGCCATCGCGGCGAAGGTGAGCGGCAGCATGCGCAGACCGGTCTGGAGCGGGGAGAGCCCGAGGACGAGCTGGAGGTACTGGACCGCTATGAGCTCCAGGCCGACGAGCGCCAGCATGGCGACGATGATGCAGCCGACCGAGGTCGCGAAGGCGGGCCGGGAGAACATCCGGATGTCGACCAGGGGGTGTGTGCGACGGCGCTGCCTGCGGACGAAGACGGTGAGCAGGGCGGCACCGATGCAGAGGGTGGCCAGGGCGCGGCCGTCGAGCGGACCCGCTCCGGCGCCGAGCCGCTTCACGCCGAAGACCACGGCGAGTATGCCGCCGGCCGCCATCAGCGCGCCGAGCACGTCCCAGGGCCCGTCGGAGCTGCCCTTGGACTCGGGCAGGAGCCACCGGCCGAGCGGAAGTATCAGGGCCATCAGCGGGATGTTGACGAGGAAGACCGAGCCCCACCAGAAGTGCTGGACGAGGAAGCCGCCGAGCACCGGCCCGGTGGCGGCGCCGATCGCGGCGACCGCCGTCCAGATGCCGATGGCGGTGGCCCGCTCGCGGCGGTCGGGAAAGACGACGCGCAGGATCGAGAGGGTGGCGGGCATGATCATCGCGCCGCCGATGCCGAGCAGCGCGCGGGCCGCGATGAGCACCGGCGCCGAGTCGGCGAGCGCGGCGACCGCGGAGGCCGCGCCGAAGATCCCGTAACCGAGCAGCAGCACCCGTCGCCGGCCGACCCGGTCGCCGAGGGTGCCGAAGAGGATGAGGAGGGCCGCGCACACCAGCGGGTAGGCGTCGACGATCCACAGGAGTTCCACGGAGCCCGGCCGCAGGTCCTCGGTGACCGAGGGGATCGCGACGTGCAGGACGGTGGCGTCGAGCGCCACGAAGAGCAGGCTCACGCACAGGACGACGAGGATGACCCAGCGGTTGGCGCCGCCGGCCTGGGCACGGGATCGCGCACCGGTCATGGTCGTCCCTGTCATGTACGTACCTCCCAGTACTGCGGACCTTCGGGTCCGGGACGGCTGCGCCGGGGCGGACCGTGCCGTCACCACTCTCGCGCTCGGTGGGCCCGGTGGACCAGTGACCAGCCCTGATCGGGGTCCTTGGGGCCCGGCATCGACGGGCGAGTGATTCGTCAGCGTACGCGAGTTCGCCCCCGGGGCGCGTGGCCCACCTCTCACGTCCCGGCGGACCGCGGTGTGGTGTGCGCCACGCCCCATCCCCCCATCGAGTGATCTTTACGCTCCGTACCGGACCGGTGACCGAAGGATGAATTCCCCTCACCCGCCCGGCAAACGCAATTCCACCGGAAACAAACGGGCGTTGTGGAAGCGGGACGAATGAATAGAGGACAAGGGCCCGGGGTATTCGAAGGGGCTCGGGAATAAAGGCGGGCGTGAGACATACTCCACATCACATCGTCATCACAAAGACCCCGGATCGGCCTGGGCCGTCACTCACTCGCTGTAACGTCGATTGAGTGCGTACTGACCGAATCTTCGCCCGCCTGGACCGGGAGCCCGAGCCACCGAAGATAGAGATCCCGCGGATGAGCCGTCACCGCGTGGTCCTCTTCGGCGCGACGATGGCGTTCTACCTCGCCATCGTCGTCGCTGTGCTGGCCTCGTCCTGGCTCGTCGAGCTGGACTGGAAGGTCATGCTGTACCGGCCGTACGAGCAGTGGCCGCAACTGCACGCCTTCCTGGACTACTTCGTGGTCCTCGGCCAGCGCGGGCCGACCGCGGTCATGGTCATGGCCTGGCTCGGCTGGCGCTCCTGGCGCCAGCACACACTGCGGCCGCTCCTGACCCTCGGGGCGGCCCTTCTGCTGCTCAACATGACGGTCGGCGCGGTCAAGCTCGGCCTCGGAAGGCTCGGTCCGCACTACGCGACGCACATAGGGTCCGCCGAGCTCTTCGCCGGCGGCGACATATTTCCCTCCGGACACACCGCCAACGCGGTCGTGACCTGGGGCATCCTCGCCTACCTCGCCACCACGCCCCGGGCCAGACGCTGGCTGTCGGTCATCTCGGCCATGGTCGCCCTGGGAGTCGGGGCGACCACCGTCTACCTGGGCACCCACTGGGTGAGCGATGTGCTCCTCGGCTGGGCGGCCGGGCTGCTCATCCTGCTCGCCCTGCCCTGGGTCGAGCCGCTGATCGCCCGCGCCGAGGCCTTCGTGTTCGCGGTCCGCGAGAAGGTGCGCGAGCGCCGGCGGACCCGCGGCGCGAGCGTCCCGGTCCCGGTGCCCGCCCCCGTGGCGCCCGCGATGGTGCCGCAGCGCGGCCACGACGCGGACGACGCACTGGTGCGCGAGCCGGTCGGCGCGGCGGCCGGCTCGCGCGGGCCCGGCAGGCCGCTCCCGGCCCGCCCCCACCAGCCGGCCCGCTCCGAGCGGCCCCCGGTCGTCCCCCCGGGCACCCGTCGCTCCCCGCACGCCGAGCGCTCGCCGCGCACCGCCCCGGCCCGCCCCCTGGGCGGCTGACGGCCCCGGCGCGCAGACGCACGTACGCACGCGGCACGACGAAGGCCCCCGGCAGCCGCCGGGGGCCTTCGTCGTGCCGCGCCGGGTCCCCGGGCGAGCGGCGTGGCTCAGCCGTGCCAGCAGCGCCGCACGGTGCCGTTCTCGACCTCGAAGTTCAGCCGGCCCGCCAGATACTCCATGGTGATGATCGAGCCCGGCGGCAGCGACCTCACGGTGGTCCAGCCACGTGATCGGGCCAGCCGCTCGGCGGCCTCGGCGTCGAGGCCGACGTAGGACTCGGGGGCGTCGTCGGGATGGGCGGAGTGGGACGGTACGGGTGCCATGCACCCCACCGTAGGCGGCCCGCCGCGCGGACGGAAGCGGGGGTCGGGGCCGGCCGGGAGCCCGGCGGGAACCCCCTC
This sequence comes from Streptomyces sp. ASQP_92, assembly GCF_025399895.1. Lineage (GTDB taxonomy): Bacteria > Actinomycetota > Actinomycetes > Streptomycetales > Streptomycetaceae > Streptomyces. Next base: position 64,648 of record NZ_JAODUA010000019.1, read on the forward strand.
GTTGTCCGCCCCCGGTGCCTCACCAGTCACACTTCTGTCACAGGATCGGGACTCGGGTTTGCCTCGAACTCCGTCACTCGTACGGGCAGTTCCTGGCCGCTTGCCCAGTTATCGCACATCGCGTTTCCAGCCACGCGAACGCATTCCTTGAATTGCCGCAATTCATGACCGGGAGCCCGAGACAATTCCCAGCCGGAAGGCCTCCGGGCACAATTGACGAACCGTGGGGAATTCACCGCACCCTTACACAATCCCTACGTGTGACGCCATGGCCGGTGCCCCGGGCGCCGTGCGGCCGGATGCCGCACGCCCTCTGTCGCGCCGACCCGGACGACGAGCATCATGGCCCCTGGCCTGACGCCTGACACCTGTGGGGGTGCGATGGGTACGGAGACGGTGACCCCGGCGGCGAAGCCCGCGCGGCCCGGCCGGCCGGGCGCGGTGGTCGTGGCCTGGCTGACCACCACCGACCACAAGAAGATCGGGCACCTCTACCTGATCACCTCGTTCGTCTTCTTCCTGATCGCCGGCGTGATGGCCCTGCTGATGCGGGCCGAACTGGCCCGGCCCGGGCTCCAGCTCATGACCAACGAGGAGTACAACCAGCTCTTCACGCTGCACGGCACGATCATGCTGCTGCTCTTCGCGACGCCGACCTTCGCCGGCTTCGCCAACGCGATCATGCCGTTGCAGATCGGCTCCCCCGACGTGGCCTTCCCGCGGCTGAACATGCTCGCGTACTGGCTGTTCCTGTTCGGCGGCCTGATCGTGCTCGGCTCGGTGCTGCTGCCGACCGGGCCCGCGAGCTTCGGCTGGTTCGCCTACGCCCCGCTCAACTCACTGACCCGCTCCCCCGGCGCCGGGGCCGACCTGTGGATCATGGGGCTCGCGCTCTCCGGCTTCGGCACCATCCTCGGCGCGGTCAACTTCGTGACCACCATCATCGGCATGCGCGCGCCCGGGATGACGATGTTCCGGATGCCGGTCTTCACCTGGAACGTCCTGTTCACCTCGATCCTGGTGCTCATCGCGTTCCCGGTGCTCGCGGCGGCGCTGCTCGTGCTGGAGGCGGACCGCCGATTCGGCTCGGTCGTCTTCGAGGCGCAGAACGGGGGCGCGCTGCTGTGGCAACACCTCTTCTGGTTCTTCGGCCATCCCGAGGTCTACATCATCGCGCTGCCGTTCTTCGGCATCATCACGGAGATCATCCCGGTGTTCTCGCGCAAGCCGATCTTCGGCTACACGGCCCTGATCGGGGCGACGGCGGCCATCACCGGGCTGTCGATCGTGGTGTGGGCCCACCACATGTTCGCGACCGGCGCGGTGCTGCTGCCCTTCTTCTCGTTCATGTCGTTCCTGATCGCGGTGCCGACGGGCGTGAAGTTCTTCAACTGGACCGGCACCATGCTGAGGGGCTCCCTGAGCTTCGAGACCCCGATGCTGTGGGCGGTCGGCTTCCTGGTGAGCTTCCTGTTCGGCGGGCTGACCGGCGTCATCCTGGCCTCGCCGCCGCTGGACTTCCACGTCACCGACTCGTACTTCGTGGTGGCCCACTTCCACTACGTGGTGTTCGGCACGGTGGTCTTCGCGACCTTCGGCGGCTTCGCCTTCTGGTGGCCGAAGCTGACCGGCCGGATGCTCGACGAGCGGCTCGGCAAGCTGCACTTCTGGACGCTGTTCGTCGGCTTCCACACGACGTTCCTGGTCCAGCACTGGCTGGGCGCGCAGGGCATGCCCCGCCGGTACGCGGACTATCTGGCGGCGGACGGCTTCACGGTGCTCAACACGATCTCCTCGATCGGCGCGTTCCTGCTCGGCCTGTCCACCCTGCCGTTCCTCTACAACGTCTGGAAGACGGCGAAGTACGGCAAGAAAGTGGAGGTCGACGACCCGTGGGGGTTCGGCCGCTCGCTGGAGTGGGCGACGTCCTGCCCGCCGCCGCGGCACAACTTCGTGACCCTGCCGCGCATCCGCACCGAGTCCCCGGCGTTCGATCTGCACCACCCCGAGTTCGCGCCGTTCCGCGACGACGTGGAACAGCCGCAGGAGCCGGTGGCCGTGCCGTCCGGGGACGAGCCGGGACCCGGGACCCGATGAACCCGGCCGGGCCCCGCCCGGCTCAGCTCCGCCCGGTTCAGCCCCTCGCCGCGTCGGCCCGGACGCTCAGGTCGTTGGCGCCCGTGTAGTACGGGCGCACCACCGCCGGCCCCGCCTTCGCACCCGGGTAGACGAAGATCGCCTGCTTGAGCGGGACGTCGTCCAGGATGCGGGCCAGGCGTACCGCCGGACCGCCGGCGCCGGTGATCAGCCACAGGTCCCAGAGCCACTCCTTGGCGTCGAGACCGTCGGCGAGCGGAGCGCAGGGCAGCGTGAAGGTGAAGCCGCCGGCCTCGGCGCTCGCCGCGACCCGGTGGACGCGGCCGCCCGAGCCCCGAAGCCGCGCCTCGACGGTCGCACCGGGGCCGAGCTCCGCTCCGTACAGCCGCCCGTGGACGGTAACGGCGCCCGCGTCCAGGCCGATCGTTCCGGTCTCGGCGTGCGGCCTGCGCAGCCAGCTCCGCACGACCAAGCCGCCCGAGCGGTCGGCGTGCGGGATGCGCACGGCGACCCCGTCGGCGTCCGGTCCCGGCTCCCGGTCGACGAGCGCGCGCAGGTCCCGCAGGCCGGGCTCCAGGCGCTGTTCGCTGTCGTCCCCGTCGCCCAGATACGCCTCCCAGGTGCCCTCGGCGAGTTCGACCGTGCTCGGCAGCACGGCCCGCAGCAGGCCCTCGGCGGCCGGGGTCAGCGGAAGCCGCACATCGGCGCCGGGATGCGCACCGCGCCGGCGCAGGACGAGCGCGGCACCCGGCCGGCCGGCCGCGGTGACGTCGAAGGTCAGGCCGCCCGCGGAGTCGGCTATGCAGTCGGCGCGCGGCGCGGCCGACCTGCCGGTGTCCGGTGACTCGGCGGTGGTGGTCATGGGGTCTGCCCTTTCCGGAGCACGGAGGCGGCCTTGTGGCGCAGGGCGTACGCCCCGTCGAGGACGCTGCCGCGGGCCCGGTGCACCGAGCCGCGCAGCGCCCCGGCGGAGCGGCTGCCGGCGCCGCGGGCACACAGCTCGTCGAAGATCGCCTCGTGGCGTTCGGCGATCCTGGCCGGGTCGAACCGCTCGGAGTTCGCCAGGGCCGCCTTGGCCATGCGGTGGCGCAGTTCGTCGTCCTGGATCAGTTCGAGCAGCCCGGCGGCCACCGCGTCGGCGTTGCCGGTCTCGACGAGCCGGCCGTCCACGGTGTCGTCGATGATTTCGCGTGGTCCCTGAGGGCAGTCCGTGGACACCACCGGCAGGCCGCAGCGCATCGCCTCGACGATGGTCATGCCGAAGGACTCGTGGCTGGAGGTGACGGCCGCGAGGGAGCCCTTGACCCACTCGGTCTCGAGATCGCCTGCCAGGCCCATGAGGAACACATGGTTGTAGAGGCCGAGATCGTCGATGAGGTTGCGCAAGGTGTCGCGTTCGTTCCCGAAGGCGTCGCCGGAACCGTGAATGCGCAGCCGCCAGTCCGGCCGTACGGCGACCACCTGCGCGAAGGCCCGCACCAGCAGGTCGTACCGCTTGACCGGGGTGAGCCGCCCGGCCGCCACCACCAGTTTGCTCTCGCCCGAGGCCGGTTCCACCCGGGGTGCGGGCACCGAATTCGGTACCGCGTCGACGCGGACGCCGGGCAGCCGCAGCTCCCGGTAGGCCTCGGCGTCGGCCCGGGTGACCGTGGTGATCGCGTCGAGCAGGGGGTAGCAGTGGGTTATCTCGCTGCGCAGCCGGTAGCTGTGCCCGGTGAGGGTCAGGTGCTCCTGGCCGACGCGGACGACGCCGGGCCGGGTGGCGCGCGCGATGTGCGCGTTGAGGCCGGGCCGGGTGCCGATGACGACGTCCGCGCGGGTCGTCTCCAGATGGGCGCCGATGCGGGCGTCGGTGAGGCGGCTGTACTGGCTGTGGCGGCCGTCGCCGCGGGGGAAGACCTTGGCCGGGCGGCCGTGCTGGGGGTGGTCGCCGTCGTATCCGGGGCTGTCCTTCCGGAGGTCGACGAGGTGCCTGAGGCGGACGCCTTCGGGGGCCGCGAGGGTGGGTTCGTCGTGGTGGCGGAAGACGGAGACGATCTCGACGTCGTGCCGCTTGGCCAGCTCACCGGCGAGGTTGAAGGTGGACCGTATGGTGCCGCCCAGGCTGTACGCGTTGTGCAGCAGAAATGAAAGGTGCATGCGCCACGCGTCCCCTCGGTCGTTCGATCGGTCGATCATCCACTTGATCATTTGGCCGGTCGGTTCGGTCGGGACCGAAAGCCTTCGGTCACAACGGACTCTACTTGGCTTGCTCCTCCCCCGTACCGCGAGCCGATCACCGTCGGCCGGCCCGCCGGGACGCGGCCCGCTGCGGCGGCCCTCGGGCACCGGGACCGCACGCGACCGGCCCCTGCGCGTCCCCACCCCAACTTCCGCGGATCTTGGACGTGTTGACGGAAAGTGAAGGCTCCGGGGTGCGTTCACCCTCCGCCGGTGACGGTTCGATTCCGTTCGCCTCCGCGCGTGACTCAGGCCGCAGATCACCCGTTGTCGTCTGTACGAGAGAAGCCGGGAACCGCCCGGCGCATCCACTCAGTTCCTAGGAGCCACCCGTGCCGCGCATGCTCGACGTCAGTGAGGACGTCCGCGCCGAGATCGGCGACGAAGAAGCCGAGCGGCTGCTCGCCGGCGAGAACGCCCCGGGCAGCTATGACTGCACCTCCTGTCGCACGCCGGGCGACTCCGAGCAGGAGCGCACCAGCACCGTCCTGTTCGTCGGCGAGGAGACCGCCGTCCTCGCCTTCGCCCACGCCAGCTGCATCCCCTCCCAGGTCGTCCAGGTCGCCGAGGAGCAGCTTCAGGGGGCCGTACGCTCCATCACCGGCGAGGAGCCGGCCGGCGCCGACCCCGGGCAGGCCGTGCTCGGCATCACCAGCGGTCTGGTGCTGATCGAGGGCGATCTGCACCCGGCGCTCGTCGTCGAGCCGACGGGCCCGATCGCCCGGCCCGGCTCGGGCGGCACCACCGACGAATTCCTGCCGCTCCTCATCGAGCAGGGCTTCGTGCCGGTCACCGACGTGGCCCGGCTGCCCTCGGTGCTTCCGGGCTGGTCCGTGCTGCTCGCGATGGGCCAGCTCCACGCGGTCCTCCAGCCCGGCACCGGCGGCGCCGGCAGTTCGGTGTCGTGGTGGCAGGCCCACCAGCCCCTCCAGGTGACGGAGGGCTGGCGCGCGGCCGCCAACAAGTTCCAGCGCGTCCTGGTCTTCGCGGCCCCGGTCGGCATGATCGGCCAGCAGCCGCGCGAGGACCTGCTCCGGGACGCCCTGGAGAAGGCGGCGGCCGACGGCCGCCTGGTGGCCGCGGCGATGCCGCTTGCGGGCACCTGAGCGGTCCCGCCGTGCCCGTCCCGCCCGGCCGGGGCGGGCACCCGAGGGGCGTGGGGCGTCCCGGCCCGCGCTACCGATAAGCGGGAACACCCCGCATCCCCGGCCCCACGGGGTCGTTGGCACATACGTGCACACATACGACCCCTCCCGCCCGTACCAGTCCCCGATCCCCGCCATGCGCCCCTCGGGCGACGCGGGCGCCCACTCCCCCACGCCGATCTACGACGCGTTGTACTCGGAGTACCGCCGGTCCTTCCGAGCCCTCCCCGGCGACCGGTCCGGCGAGGAGAACCTCGGGTTCACCGGGTTCGGCACACTGAGCGGGTTCGGGTCGGGGATGCACGCCGTCCGCACCGGCCAGCAGTCCGGCCACCAGACGCAGCACTTCCCGGCGACGTACGCCGGGAACTGGCATGTGCACCCCGCGATGAACGCGAACGGGCGGCAGCACACCGGGCAGCACCAGCTCCCGGCGGCACTGCCGCCCGGCCCCCGCAGGGGGCTGTGAGACCTCTCCCGCGAGGGAGCGACTCCCCCGCGGGCTCCCCGTGGGGGAGTTACTTCTTACGGCCGCGCTTCTCGCGCACCCGCACCGAGATGTGGATCGGGGTGCCCTCGAAGCCGAACTCCTCGCGCAGCCGGCGCTCGATGAAGCGCCGGTAGCCGGCCTCGATGAAGCCGGAGGCGAACAGGACGAACCGCGGCGGCTTGGTGCCCGCCTGCGTGCCGAAGAGGATGCGCGGCTGCTTTCCGCCGCGGATCGGGTGCGGGTGCCCGGCGACGAGCTCGCCGAGGAAGGCGTTGAGGCGGCCGGTGGGGACCCGGGTCTCCCAGCCCGCGAGCGCGGTCTCGATCGCCGGGACCAGCTTCTCCATGTGGCGGCCGGTCAGCGCGGAGACGTTGACGCGGGGCGCCCAGGCGACCTGCTGCATCTCGGTCTCGATCTCGCGCTCCAGGTAGTAGCGCCGCTCCTCGTCGAGGGTGTCCCACTTGTTGTACGCGATGACCAGGGCGCGCCCCGCGTCGACGGCCATCGTGATGATCCGCTGGTCCTGTACGGAGATCGACTCGCTGGTGTCGATGAGGACGACCGCGACCTCCGCCTTCTCGACGGCGGCGGCGGTACGCAGCGAGGCGTAGTAGTCGGCGCCCTCCTGGAGGTGGACGCGGCGGCGGATGCCCGCCGTGTCGATGAACTTCCAGGTGATGCCGCCGAGTTCGATGAGCTCGTCGACCGGGTCGCGGGTGGTGCCGGACTGCGCGTTGACGACGACCCGGTCCTCCTTCGCGACCTGGTTCAGGAGCGAGGACTTGCCGACGTTGGGGCGGCCGATGAGGGCGATGCGGCGCGGGCCGCCGACCGTGGTGCCGAAGCGCTGGGCGGGGGCCTCGGGCAGGGCCTTGAGGATCTCGTCCAGCAGGTCGCCGGTGCCGCGGCCGTGCAGCGCGGAGATGGGGAACGGCTCGCCCAGGCCCAGCGACCACAGGGCCGCCGCGTCGGACTCGCCGGACATGCCGTCGACCTTGTTCGCGGCGAGCACGACGGGCTTGCCGGCCCGGCGCAGGAGCCGGACGACGGCCTCGTCGGTGTCGGTGGCGCCCACGGTGGCGTCGACGACGAAGACGACGGCGTCGGCGGCCTCGATGGCGAACTCGGCCTGGGCCGCGACGGAGGCGTCGAGCCCGAGGACGTCCTGCTCCCAGCCGCCGGTGTCGACGACCTTGAAGCGGCGGCCGGCCCACTCGGCCTCGTAGGTGACGCGGTCGCGGGTGACGCCGGGCTTGTCCTGGACGACGGCCTCACGGCGGCCGATGATGCGGTTCACCAGGGTCGACTTGCCGACATTGGGGCGGCCGACGACGGCGAGGGCCGGGAGCGGGCCGTGGCCGGCCTCGTCGAGGGCCTCCTCGATGTCCTCGGCGTCGAAGCCCTCCTCGGCGGCGAGCTCCATGAACTCCGCGTACTCGGCGTCGCCGAGCGCTCCGTGTTCGTGCTGGTCGTTCATGAAGTCCGTACCTCGTTCATCGTCGTGATCGGTGGAGCGCGATCGAGCGGTCCACTACTGAAAGTCTGGCCTGGCGCCCGGTCAGGCGCCCGGCGTGCGGCGCCCGGTCAGGCGCCGGGCGTGCTCCAGGTGGCCGGTGAGCCGGTCCTGGATGCGGACGGTGGCCTCGTCGAGCGCCTTGCGGGTGCGGCGTCCGCCGCCGTCGTCCGCCTGGAAGGCGTCGCCGAAGACCACGTCGACGCGGCTGCGCAGGGGTGGCAGCCCCTTTATCAACCGTCCGCGGCGCTCGGTGCTTCCCAGGACGGCCACGGGGACGATGGGCGCCCCCGACCGCACCGCGAAGTACGCGAGGCCGGCCCGCAGCGAGGCGAAGTCGCCGTCACCCCGGGTGCCCTCGGGGAAGATGCCGAGGACACCGCCCCGCTCGAGGACGGCGAGCGCGTCGGTGATCGCGGCGCGGTCGGCGACCGTCCGGTCCACCTTGAGCTGGCCGATGCCTTCGAGGAAGGGGCCGAGCGGCCCGATGAAGGCTTCCTTCTTGATCAGGAAATGGGTGCCGCGCGGGGCGGTGCCCATGACCATCGGGCCGTCGATGTTGTGGGAGTGGTTGACGGCGAGGATCACCGGACCGCTCGCCGGGACCCGCCAGGCGCCCAGCACCCTGGGCTTCCACAGCCCGTACATCAGGCCGACGCCGATCCGGCGCCCGATCTCCGCGCCCCGCTCGGCGACAGGTACTGCTGTCACTTGGCGGCTCGCTTCTCCTCGATGAGGGTGACGACGCACTCGATGACCTGGTCCAGGGTGAGCTCGGTGGTGTCGACCTCGACGGCGTCGTCGGCCTTGGCCAGCGGGGAGGTCTTGCGGCCGGAGTCCGCCGCGTCCCGCTTGATCAGGGCTTCCTTGGTGGCCGTCACGTCGGCGCCCTTGATCTCGCCGCTGCGGCGGGCCGCGCGCGCCTCGGGGGACGCGGTCAGGAACACCTTCAGGTCGGCGTCGGGCAGCACGGTGGTGCCGATGTCACGGCCTTCGACCACGATGCCCTGCCCGGCGGCCGCCGCGATGTCGCGCTGGAGCTGGGTGATCAGGGCGCGCACCTCGGGGACCGCGCTGACGGCGCTCACCTTGGAGGTGACGTCCTGGGTGCGGATCGGGCCGGAGGCGTCCTCGCCGTCGACGGTGATGGTCGGCGCCGACGGGTCGGTGCCGGAGACGATCACGGGCTTGGCCGCCGCCACGGCGATCTCCGCCGGGTCGTCGATGTCGATCCCGTTGCTGATCATCCACCAGGTGATCGCCCGGTACTGGGCGCCGGTGTCCAGGTAGCTCAGCCCCAGCTTGGCGGCGACCGCCTTGGAGGTGCTGGACTTGCCGGTGCCGGAGGGGCCGTCGATGGCGACAATCACTGCTGCCGGAGCGGTCCGGGCGGCGGTTTCCACGGTGACGGACACCTTCCTGGTACGGGGCGGGGGATGCTCGGGACGCAAATCCGCCCCGTACCAGGTTACTGGCTCGGGCGAGCCCCCCGTCCCGCCCGGGCGGGAGGGCCGCGTCACTGCCTGAGGGACCAGCCCCGCTCGCGCAGCGCGGCGCTCAGGCCGGGGGCCGCGGACGGCTCGACCATGAGCTGGACCAGACCCGCCTGCTGACCGGTGGCGTGCTCGATGCGGACGTCCTCGATGTTGACCCCGGCCCGGCCCGCGTCCGCGAAGAGCCGTGCGAGACCGCCGGGCTCGTCGCTGATCAGAACGGCGACGATCTCGTACGTGGCGGGCGCCGCGCCGTGCTTGCCCGGCACCCGGACCCGGCCGGCGTTCCCGCGCCGCAGCACGTCCTCGATGCCGGCGGCGCCGCCGCGCCGCTTGTCCTCGTCGGCGGACTCCAAGGAGCGCAGGGCGCGTACGGTCTCGTCGAGGTCGGCGGCGATCCCCGACAGGACGTCGGCGACCGGGCCCGGGTTGGCGGAGAGGATCTCGACCCACATCCGGGGGTCGGAGGCCGCGATGCGGGTGACGTCGCGGATGCCCTGGCCGCACAGGCGTACCGCCGTCTCGTCGGCCTCCTCCAGGCGGGCGGCGACCATCGAGGAGACCAGTTGCGGGGTGTGCGAGACGAGTGCCACGGCGCGGTCGTGGGCGTCGGCGTCCATGACGACCGGCACGGCACGGCACAGCGCGACCAGTTCGAGCGCCAGGTTGAGCACCTCGGTGTCGGTGTCCCGGGTCGGCGTCAGCACCCAGGGCCGGCCCTCGAAGAGGTCGGCGGTGGCGGCGAGGGGGCCCGAGCGCTCCTTGCCGGCCATCGGGTGCGTACCGATGTAGGAGCCCAGGTCGCAGCCCAGCGCGAGCAGCTCGCGGCGCGGGCCGCCCTTGACGCTGGCCACGTCGATGTAGGCCCGGGCCAGGTCGCCGCGGATCGCCTCGGCCAGGGTGGCGGCCACATGGGCGGGCGGTACGGCGACGACGGCGAGGTCGACCCGGCCGCCGGGGGCCTCGTCCGTGCCGGCCCCGAGCGCCGCGGCGGTGCGGGCCTGGCCGGGGTCGTGGTCGGCGAGGTGCACGGTGATCCCGCGGCTCGCGAGGGCCAGGGCGGCGGAGGTGCCGATCAGGCCGGTACCGATGACGAGGGCGGTTCTCACTGGGCGATGTCCTTGCGCAGGGCGGCGGCGGAGCCGAGGTAGACGTGGGCGATCTCGGCGCGGTCGAGGTAGGTCTCGACGTGCGCGAGGATCCGCACCACGCGGGGCATGGCCCCGGCGATGTCGAGTTCCTGCGCACAGATCAGGGGCACGTCGGTGATGCCGAGCTGGCGCGCGGCGGCGGCCGGGAAGTCGCTGCGCAGATCGGGGGTGGCGGTGAACCAGATGCTGATGAGGTCGTCGGGGGTCAGGCCGTTGCGCTCCAGGATCTCGGTGAGCAGCGCGCCGACCTGCTCGTCCATGTGCCCGGCTTCGTCCCGCTCCAGCTGGACGGCCCCACGGACCGCTCGTACCGCCACGACGTACTCCTCGGACTCCGGCCTTCGACTTCGTTCCCGTTCAGCGTAGTCAGGGCCGTCGGCACACGGCGGCGGCGGTCGCCCCTCGGGACGGGGCGGCCACGGTGTCCGTGCGTGTCACGGCCGGACCGGGGGTGCGGTACAACCGGCGCATGATCCTGCATGTGGTTCCTCTGGACGAGTGGTCGGCCGACCCGCACCTGCCCTACCGCCCGCCCTCGCTCGCCGCCGAGGGCTTCGTGCACTGCTCGGCCGACGAGGCCTCGGCCCTGGCCGTCGCCGACGCCCGCTACCGGGACGTGCCGGGACCGCTCGTGGTGCTGTGCGTCGAGGAGTCGGCGCTGGCCGCCGAGGTCCGCTGGGAGGGCGCGGGGAGCGTGCTGTTCCCGCATGTGTACGGGCCGGTCGAGCGGGCGGCCGTGACCGCGGTCCTGGACGTGCGCCGGGACGCCGGGGGCCGCGCGCTCGGCCTCGTGTCGCGGAGCTGACCCGGTGCTCCTCCGCGGCGGGGGGCCGCACGCAGGAGACGGACGCACGAAAGGCGGCATGCGCCCCGTCGGTGCTTCGTCCCGGGCTCCCGGGACGCCAGGATGCTCCTGCCGCGCGTCCTTCCGGGCGTGTGAGGTGAGACCTGAGGAGCACACGATGGAAGCAGTCAACAGCCGCCGGACGGTTCTCGTGGCGGCGGCGGGCGCGGCGGCGCTGGCGGGTTGTTCCAACTCCGGTGACGGCGGCGGGAGTTCGACGCCCACCCCGAGTGCGCCCAGCGGCGCCGCCTCCGCCGCTCCTAGCCCGCCGGTGGCGTCCGCCGGGCCGAGCGCGTCCGGGGAACCGAGCGCGTCCGGGGAGCCGAGCGCGTCCGCCGGCGCCGGTCGGGTCCTCGCCAGAACGTCGGACATCCCGGTCGGCGGCGGGAAGGTCTTCGCCGACCGGAAGGTGGTCGTCACCCAGCCCGTGGCGGGCACCTTCAAGGGCTTCTCGGCGATCTGCACCCACCAGGGCTGCACGGTCTCCACGGTGTCGGACGGCACCATCAACTGCCCCTGCCACGGCAGCAAGTACCGGATCGCGGACGCCTCGGTGGCGCACGGCCCGGCCCCGCGTCCGCTGCCCGCCCAGCCGATCACTGTCCATAAGGGTTCGATCCTGCTGCCCTGACCGGCGACGATGGGTGTCATGACGCCCGAAGAGCTCGTCGCCGACCACACCGTCTACTCCTGCGTCATGGGCTCGCGCGCCTTCGGCCTCGCGACCGAGGACAGCGACACCGACGTCCGCGGGGTCTACCTCGCGCCGACCGCGCTGTTCTGGGGCTTCGAGAAGCCGCCGACCCATGTCGAGGGCCCGGCCCCCGAGCAGTTCGGCTGGGAGCTGGAGCGGTTCTGCGAACTGGCGCTGCGCGCCAACCCGAACATCCTGGAGTGCCTGCACTCCCCGCTGGTCGAGTACGTCGACGACACGGGACGTGAACTGCTCGCCCTGCGCGAGGCGTTCCTGTCCCGCCGGGCCCACCGGACCTTCGTCCGCTACGCGCTCGGCCAGCGCAAGAAGCTCGACGCCGACGTCCGCCTGCACGGGGCGCCCCGGTGGAAGCACGCCATGCATCTGCTGCGGCTCCTGACGAGCTGCCGCGATCTGCTGCGCACCGGCGCGCTCACGATCGACGTCGGCGCCGGACGGGACCGTCTGCTGGCGGTCAGGCGCGGGGAGGTGTCCTGGCCCGAGGTGGAGTCCTGGATGATCCGCCTGACGGCCGAGGCCGACGAGGCGGCCGCCACCTCTCCCCTGCCGCCCGAGCCCGACCGGGCCAGGGTGGCGGAGTTCCTGTTCCGCGTGCGGCGCGAGTCAGCCCTGAAGGCGGACGCGTACGACGACGTCGTGCGGCGCGTCGTGCCCGGTGGCGTCGCCGGGCAGTAGCGAGGCGGGCTCAAGCATCCCAGAGCGCCCCCAGGGTCAGCAGTTCGCTGCGGTACTCGATGCGCTCCGCCCACTCCTTGGGCCAGGCCGCCACCCCGAGGTGGGCGCCCGCGAACGCGCCGGTCAGGCAGGCGATGGAGTCCGAGTCGCCCTGGGTGCAGGCCGCCCGGCGCAGCGCGGTGAGGGGCTCGTCGGGGAAGAGCAGGAAGCAGAGCAGGGCGGTGGCGAAGGCTTCCTCGGCCACCCAGCCGTCACCGGTGTCGAGGCAGGGGTCGGTCTCGGGCGAGGGCGTGCGGAGCGCCTTGAGCACCCGGTCGAGGGCGTCGAGGCACTCGTCCCAGCCGCGCGCGATGAAGTGGCCGGGGGTCGGGTCCTGCGCGTACGTCCACAGGTCGCCGAGCCAGCGCTCGTGATAGCGGCTGCGGTTCTCGTACGCGTACGAACGCAGCTGGCCGACCAGGCCCATCGGGTCGGCGCCCTGGGCGAGCAGGAAGACGGCGCGCGCGGTGAGGTCGGAGGCGGCGAGGGCGGTGGGGTGGCCGTGGGTGAGCGCGGCCTGCAACTGGGCGGCGCCCGCCCGCTGTTCCTCGCTCAGGCCCGGCACGAGCCCGATGGGCGCGACCCGCATGTTGGCGCCGCAGCCCTTGGAGTCGAGCCGGCTGGCCTGCTGCCAGGGCAGTCCGCGGTCGAGCTGGGCGCAGGCGACCAGGCAGGTGCGGCCGGGGGCGCGGTTGTTCTCGGGCGAGTGGTACCAGTCGACGAACTCCTCGCGGACCGGCCGCTCCAGGCGCAGCGGGCCGAGCAGTCCGCGGTCCATGGCGGTACGGATGCCGCGGCCGAGAGCGAGGGTCATCTGGGTGTCGTCGGTGACGATCGCGGGCGTGGGCAGCGCCATCTCGCGCCATGGCCCGCACGTGGCGAGGATCGCGGGCACATCGTTGAACTCGGTCGGGAAGCCGAGGGCGTCCCCCAGCGCGAGACCGATCAAGGCACCGGTGGCCGTCTGTCGAGCGGAGCGGTTCATGTCTGTCGTCCCTCCGGGCGCATCAGGGGCGGGTGCAGCGCGGTCGCGGGGCCCGCCCGGTAGAGCGCGGCCGGTTTGCCCCGGCCGCCGGTCAGCCGCGAGGCGCCTGCCACCTGCTCGACGAAGCCGGGCGTGGCCAGCACCTTGCGGCGGAAGTTGGGGCGGTCGAGCGCGGTGCCCCAGACCGTCTCGTACACCTGCCGGAGCTCGCCGAGGGTGAACTCCGGCGGGCAGAACGAGATGGCGAGGCAGGAGTATTCGAGCTTGGCGCCGACGCGTTCGTGGGCGTCGGCCAGGATGTCGGCGTGGTCGAAGGCGAGGCGTCCGCAGGCGCCGAAGGGGACCCACTCGGCGTGCGCCGCGTCGCCGCCGCCGCGCGGTTCGGGCAGGTCGGGCACGAGCGCGGTGTACGCGACCGAGACGACCCGCATCCGGGGGTCGCGGTCCGGCTCGCTGTAGGTGCGCAGCTGTTCCAGGTGGAGGGTGGCCACCACGTCGTCGGCCAGCCCCGTCTCCTCGGCCAGTTCGCGCCGGGCCGCGAGCTCGGCGGACTCGCGCGGCAGCACGAACCCGCCGGGCAGCGCCCAGGCCCCCGCGTACGGGTCCTGGCCGCGGCGGATGAGCAGCGCGTGCAGGGCGCCGTCGCGGACGGTGAAGACGGCGAGGTCCACGGTGACGGCGAACGGCGCGAAGGCGTGCGGGTCGTACCCCTCGGGCACCTTTGCCGCCGGCTCCCGGGCGCCCCCCTCCCGCGCCCGGGGGCCGACGGCGGTCATCGCCGCTCCCGAGACACGTCGCCACTGGTGAACTCGCCCTCGCCAGGCGGGAGTTCACCGGCGTGCGCGGTGACGGAGCGTACGAGGTGGTGGTGGCCGACGCTCGGCGGGCCGAACGAGCCGTCGCCCGGGCCGTGTTGGTGATGCTTCACGCCGCCTCCCCCCTTAATGGTCACTCTGACTATAAAGGTGTTCGGGGACCCGCACAAGGCTTCGGGGCCGCGCACGACGCGAAGAGCCCGGCTCCCCAGAACGGGGAAACCGGGCTCTCGCGGCGGGAGTTGGGGCCTCTAGAGCTCGACCTCGCGCATCAGCATGCCGACCTCGGTGTTGGTGAGGCGGCGCAGCCAGCCGGACTTCTGGTCGCCGAGCCCGATCGGGCCGAACCCGACGCGCACCAGCTTCTCGACCGGGAAGCCGGCCTCGGCCATCATGCGGCGCACGATGTGCTTGCGGCCCTCGTGCAGCTCGATCTCGACGAGGTAGTTCTTGCCGGTCTGCTGGATGACCCGGAAGGCGTCGGCCCGCGCGTAGCCGTCCTCCAGCTGGATGCCCTCCTTGAGCCGCTTGCCGATCTCGCGCGGCAGCGGGCCCGTGATGGCGGCCAGGTAGGTCTTCTTCACGCCGTACTTGGGGTGGGTCAGACGGTGGGCCAGCTCGCCGTGGTTGGTGAGCAGGATGATGCCCTCGGTCTCGGTGTCGAGCCGCCCCACGTGGAACAGGCGCGTCTCGCGGTTGGTGACGTAGTCACCGAGGCACTGGCGGCCGTCCGGGTCCTCCATGGTGGAGACGACGCCGGCCGGCTTGTTCAGGGCGAAGAACAGATACGACTGGGTGGCGACGGTGAGGCCGTCCACCTTGATCTCGTCCCGCTCGGGGTCGACGCGCTTGCCCTGTTCGAGCACGATCTCGCCGTTGACCTCGACGCGGGCCTGCTCGATCAGCTCCTCGCAGGCGCGGCGCGAACCCATGCCGGCCCGGGCGAGCACCTTCTGGAGCCGCTCGCCCTCCTGCTCGGCGCCGGGGAACGTCTTGGGGGTCTTCACGTCCGGCTTGTCCGCGTACCGGTCCCGGTTGCGCTGCTCGATCTTGGCGTCGAGCTCGCGCGGGCGGGCCTGGCCCAGGCGCTGGCCGTGCGGGCCGCGGCGGACCGGGGTGCCGCCCTGGGGCGCCTTGGGGCCGCCCTTGGCGCCGCCGCGCGCGGAGGTGCCGCGGCCGCCGCGGGGGGCGTCGGAGGACGAGCCGCCGCCCACGTCGTAGGTGCGCTCCTCGGGGCGCAGCGGACGCGGCTTGCCGCTGCCGCTCTGGCGCGGGCCGCCGCCCTGGCGCTGGCCGCCGCCGGATCCGCCCCGGCCGCCACCGCCACCGCCACTGCTGCCGCGGCCGCCGCTGTTGCCACCACGGCTCCCGCCGTTGTTTCCGCTGCTGTTCCTGCCGCTGCTGCTTCGCATCACATTTCCGTCTTGTCGTCTGCGGGGGTTTCCGGCGCGTCGGGCGCGTCCGGGTCGAACGACAAAGCACCCTTCAGGGTCTCGGCCTCGATCGCGTCCGCCTCGGGGAGGAAGGGCGCCAGCTCCGGGAGCTCGTCCAGGCCGCGCAGGCCCATCCGCTCCAGAAAGTGGTTCGTCGTCCTGTACAGGATCGCACCTGTTTCGGGTTCCGTGCCCGCCTCGTCGACCAGACCCCGCTGGAGCAGGGTCCGCATGACCCCGTCACAGTTCACTCCGCGCACCGCGGAGACCCTCGATCGGCTCACCGGCTGGCGGTACGCGACGACCGCCAGGGTCTCCAGGGCGGCCTGGGTGAGCCGGGCGTGCTGGCCGTCCAGGACGAAGCCCTCGACGGCGTCGGCGTACGCGGCCCGGCTGTAGAACCGCCAGCCGCCCGCCACCAGCCGCAGCTCGAAGCCCCGGCCCTGGGAGGTGTACTCGTCGGCCAGCTCCCGCAGGGCGTCCGCCACGGCCCTTGTGGGCCGCTCCAGGACCTTGGCGAGGTGCTCCTCGCTCGCGGGCTCGTCGACGACCATGAGGACGGCTTCCAGGGCCGGCTTAAGCTCCAGCTCCTCGCTCACGCCTGCTCCTCCGTCACCACGTGGTCGAACTCGTCGGTCACCGTCGGCGCCGTATCGCCCTCGCCACCGCTCCAGCGCACCATCAGCTCCCCCAGCGCCTCGTCCTGGTCCAGGACGACGGCCTTCTCGCGGTACAGCTCCAGCAGGGCCAGGAACCGGGCGACCACGGTGAGCGTGTCCGGGGCGTCCTCGGCCAGCACCCGGAAGCTGGCCTCCCCCGCCTCCCGCAGCCGCGCCACGACGATCTCCGCCTGCTCGCGCACCGAGACCAGCGGGGCGTGGATGTGGTCGACGTACACCTGGGGCGCGGCCCTCGGCTGCATGGCCTTGACGGCGAGCTTGGCGAAGCCCTCGGCGCCGACGCTGATCACGACCTCGGGCAGCAGCTCGGCGAGCCTCGGCTCCAGGCCGACGGTGCGCGGATACCGGCGCGCCTCGGCATCGAGCCGCTCGCTGAAGATGTCCGCGACGCGCTTGTACGCGCGGTACTGCAGGAGCCGCGCGAACAGCAGGTCCCGCGCCTCCAGCAGCGCCAGATCGGCCTCGTCCTCCACCTCGGCGGCGGGCAGCAGGCGGGCGGCCTTGAGGTCGAGCAGGGTGGCCGCGACGACGAGGAACTCGGTCGTCTGGTCCAGGTCCCAGTCCGGGCCCATGGCCCGGATGTGCGCCATGAACTCGTCGGTGACCGTGGACAGGGCCACCTCGGTGACGTCCATCTTGTGCTTGGAGATCAGCTGGAGGAGCAGATCGAAGGGCCCCTCGAAGTTGGCGAGCCGCACGGTGAACCTGCCGTCACCGGCGGGTTCGTCGCAGACGCCTTGCCCGGCGACGGGGTGGGCCCCGGAATCCTCGGCCTCGGTGCGCACCCCCAGGGGCGCGGGGAACCCCGCGACCGGCCCGGGACGGTCCGCGGACGCCGACGAGGGGTCCGGCGCCCCGACGGGAGCGGCCGGTGGTTCCGGGGACGGAGCGTCCGGGCCCTCTGCCACCCCCGAGGCGGCCCGATCAGGGCCTTCGGCAAGGGGCGGGGCGGGGTGAACACCCCCCGGCCCCCGCCCGAGCACACGGCGAGCCCCCCGCGCGGCGGGAGCGTCCGGTTCGTCGGCGGTGGGCAAGGGGCTTTCCAGGGGTGCGGAGCGGGCGGTACGAAGCGCGGGCGGCACGCGGCCGCACGGCGCAGGCTAACGGCTAACGCCCCCGAAGACGCCGTACGAGAATGCTCGCGTCGCCGCGCGACTCCAGGTCGGCGAGGACGACGGCGACGGCCTCCCGCACGATCCGGCCGCGGTCGACCGCGAGCCCGTGCTCACCGCGCAGGACCAGGCGCGCGTGCTCCAGGTCCATCAGCTCCTCCGCGGAGACGTACACGGTGATCTTCTCGTCGTGCCGCTCGCGCCCGCTGGGCCGCCGGTTGGCCGCCCGCTGGCGGCGCCGCTGCTGCGCGGTGCCGGAGCCGCCCTGCGCGGGGGTGCGCCGGCCCTGGGCGGTCTCCGCCTCGGCGGCGCCCCGGCTGCGCGGTTCGCCGGAGCCCGGGTCCTCATCGGCCGCGCTGTGCTCGGCCTCGGGGGCGGACTCGGCGGACACCGGCTCGCTCTCGCCCGCCGGAGCCGGCACCCGCGCCTCGTTGCCCGGCCCCCGCCTGGGGGCGGACGGCGAGAGCGCCATCCCCCCGGTCGTACGGAACAGCTCGTCGGCCCCGGGCAGACTCACTCGGCGTGACACCGGGCGAGCACCTCCCTGGCGAGCTGACGGTAGGCGGCCGCGCCGACGGAGTTGGAGGCGTACGTCGTGATGGGCTCACCGGCGACCGTGGTCTCCGGGAAGCGCACGGTCCGGCCGATGACCGTGTGGTAGACGTGGTCGTCGAAGGCCTCGACCACGCGGGCCAGCACCTCACGGCTGTGCACGGTGCGCGAGTCGTACATCGTGGCGAGGATGCCGTCCAACTCCAGGTCGGGGTTGAGGCGTTCCTGCACCTTCTCGATCGTCTCGGTCAGCAGCGCGACACCGCGCAGCGCGAAGAACTCGCACTCCAGCGGCACGATCACCTTGTGAGCCGCCGTCAGGGCGTTCACGGTGAGCAGGCCGAGCGAGGGCTGACAGTCGATCACGATGTAGTCGTAGTCCTGCATCAGCGGCTTGAGCGCCCGCTGGAGCGTGGACTCGCGCGCGACCTCGCTCACCAACTGCACCTCGGCGGCGGACAGGTCGATGTTGCTCGGCAGCAGGTCCATGTTGGGGACCGCGGTCTTGAGCAGCACCTCGTCGGCCGACATGCCCCGCTCCATGAGCAGGTTGTAGACGGTGAGGTCGAGTTCCATCGGGTTCACGCCGAGGCCGACCGACAGGGCTCCCTGCGGGTCGAAGTCGACGAGCAGCACGCGGCGCCCGTACTCCGCGAGCGCGGCACCCAGGTTGATGGTCGACGTCGTCTTGCCCACGCCGCCCTTCTGGTTGCACATCGCGATGATCTTCGCGGGACCGTGGTCGGTCAGCGGACCCGGGATCGGGAAGTACGGCAGCGGCCGTCCGGTCGGGCCGATCCGCTCGCGGCGCTGGCGCGCGGCGTCGGGTGCGAGGGTGGCCGCGTACTCGGGGTCGGGCTCGTACTCGGCGTCGGGGTCGTAGAAGTGCCCCTGGGGCACCTCGTCAAAGTCGGCGAGCGCGGCGGTGTCCCGGCCGCTCTCGTTGCCGGCCGTGGCGTTCACGTGTAGGCCGTCCATCATCCGTGGGGCTGTCGTCATGTGCTGGGTGGTTTCGAAGGTGCGGACCGCGACGGAGCCGACAGCCTCGGGCCCCGAAGGGCTCAGGCCCCGTACGGACATCCCCACAGGGATTCCGGACTGACCACCTCCGGGAGTAAATGTCGACTCATTCACAAGTCGTCTTACCTCCTTGGACGTGACCAGGAAACTTTATCGATAGGTCAGCGTGGCACCATGCCGACGGTTGGCGACTCTATGGCGTGTCACCGGTCCGCAGCAACACAATCCGCCGGACCCGGCCCGATGTGTCGGCAACCGAACACCCCTCTGTCAAGGGCGTACGGGCATCGACGCGCACGTTTCACCAGTGCGCGAAACGGTTAAAGGGTTACGTTCGAGGCGAGTTGAGCGAGTCGTTCCGGGGCGGGCGGAAGTGTCGCGACACACATCCGGCCGGACCTTGGTCGACAAGGTCCGGCCGGGTGTACGCGGTTGACGGTCCGGTTGACGAACCGCCTTCCGCCTAGCCGAGAAGCGTGTGCAGCTCGACCTGGTCGAGGCCGTGGGCCTCGGCGACGGGGCCGTAAACGACCTGGCCGTCATGGGTGTTGAGGCCGAGCGCGAGGGCGGCGTCGCGACGCAGCGCCTCGACCCAGCCGTTGTTCGCCAGCGACACGATGTAGGGCAGCGTGGCGTTGGTGAGGGCGTAGGTGGAGGTGTTGGGCACGGCGCCCGGCATGTTGGCGACGCAGTAGAAGACCGAGTTGTGGACCATGAAGGTCGGCTCGGCGTGGGTGGTCGGACGCGAGTCCTCGAAGCAGCCGCCCTGGTCGATGGCGATGTCGACAAGGACACTTCCGGGCTTCATCTTGGCGACGAGCTCGTTGGTGACCAGCTTCGGGGCCTTGGCGCCGGGGATGAGCACCGCGCCGACGACGAGGTCGGCCTCGACGACGGCCTTCTCCAGCTCGTAGGCGTTGGAGACGATCGTCTGCACCTTGGTGCCGAAGATCTTGTCGGCCTCGCGGAGCTTGTTGATGTCCTTGTCGAGCAGGGTCACGTGGAAGCCCATGCCCACGGCGATCTGCGTGGCGTTCCAGCCGGAGACGCCGCCGCCGATGACGACCGCCTTGCCGGCGTGGGTGCCGGGGACGCCGCCGGGCAGCACGCCGCGGCCGCCGGCCGAGCGCATCAGGTGGTAGGCGCCGACCTGCGGGGCGAGCCGGCCCGCGACCTCGGACATCGGGGCGAGCAGCGGGAGCTGGCGGCCGGCCGTCTCGACGGTCTCGTACGCGATCGCGGTGGTGCCGGACTCCAGCAGGGCGTCCGTGCACTCGCGGGAGGCGGCGAGGTGCAGGTAGGTGAAGAGCGTCTGGTCCTTGCGCAGGCGGTGGTACTCCTCCGCGATGGGCTCCTTGACCTTGAGCAGCAGGTCGGCGGTGGCCCAGACCTCGTCCGCGGTGGCGAGGATCTCCGCGCCGGCCGCGACGTACTCGGCGTCCGTGATCGAGGAGCCGACACCGGCGCTCTGCTCGACGAAGACCTGGTGGCCGTGGCGTACGAGCTCGTGCACGCCGGCGGGGGTGATGGCCACCCGGAACTCGTTGTTCTTGACCTCGCGGGGGATACCGACCTTCACGTCGATCACGGTCCTTGACTCAGGGGGGTAAACGGGGGCAATGCCATACATACCCGTACGCGGAAGGGCGCACCGGGGGCACCACAGGAGGCTGCGGCTCACCCAGTCTAATGAAGGTCTTCCCGCTGTCTACCCTTACAAAGCTTTAATCTTTGGCTGAAGCACTACGGATTTCGTAGGCTCCCTGGCTCCGATGGCTCATCTTCCAACAATCGATCGGCTGTGGACCGGTGCAACCGCGCCGCCGTGGGGTCGCCCAGCCGGTCCAGAGTGTCGGCGAGACGGAGCTGGAGCGCGGCCTCGAGGCGCAGATCACCGGCCTCGCGGGCGAGCTCCACGGCCTGCCGGCACGTGCGCAGCGACTCCTCGGGGCGCCCCGCGTACTCCTGGACCCGGGCCACCTCGCTCAACGCCCTTGCCTGGCTGGGGAGATCGCCGAGGCGGCGGTATCCGGCCACCGCGGCCCGCCAGCCGCGCAGTGCCTCGCCGTAGCGGCCCGCGTAGGTGTGCACGGTGGCGAGGCGTCCGTACAGCCGGGCCTCGTCGGCGCGCTCGCCGCGCGCGAGCCGCTGGGACAGGGCGCGCCCGTACCAGTCGGAGGCCCGCTGCCAGTCCCCCAGCTCCTGGTGGGCGCCGCCTACGGATTCCATCGCACGGGCCGTCGCGTACGGGTCGTTCGCGGCGCGGCCCGCGTCCAGGGCGGCCCGGTAGCGGGCCAGGGCCTCGGTGGTGCGCCCGGTCCGCGCGTCCAGGTCGCCGAGGTTCAGCAAGGCCGCGGCCTTCTCCCGGTGCAGCTCGCGCCGCTCGGCCACGTCGAGGACCAGTTGGTGCAGGCCGTACAGCTCGGGGGCGGCGGCCTCGGCCCCCCGGTGCGCGGCGAGCGCCCGCACCAGCGCGGCCACCAGGCGCCGGGCCAGGGTGTCGAGCTCGCCGTCCTCCACCGCGAGCCGGGCGGCCGCGAGCAGCGCGGGCCCCCGGCCGGTGAGCCAGGCGTCGGCGAGGGCCGCGTTCGGGAAGCGCAGGGCGCGGGGCAGTCCCGCGAGCTTCCTGCGGGCGGGCGAGCCCTCCGGTTCGGTGACCGCGCGGCAGGACTGGAGCAGCCGTACCGTCCGCTCCAGCATCCGGGCGCGGGCGAGCTGCACCTCCCCCGGCCGGTCCACGCTCTCGCACAGCGCGCGCAGCAGCGGCGCGAGCGCGCCGGGGACCCGGTACTGCTCGGGCGCGGCCGGATCCCTGCGCAGCAGGCCGTACGCCACGAAGTCGGTCAGCGCCGACTGGGCGCCCGAGACCGAGCAGCCCGCGAGGGCGGAGGCGGTGTGCGCGTCGGCGAGGCCGGCCGGGGCGAGCGCGAGCAGTCGCAGTATCCGCGCGGCCGGCTGCGACAGCGATGCGTAGACGAGGCGGAAGGCGCGGGCCAACGGCTGGGCGGCAATGGGGAGTTCGGCCGTCTCCTCGGACATGGTGCGCAGTTGCTTGGCCACGTCGGCGACGGCGGCCTTGGGGCGGGCCGCGAGCCAGCCGCCGACCAGCACCAGGGCGGCGGGCTGTCCGCCGCAGGCCTCCACGAGGGTCTCGGCGGCGCGCGGGTCGACGGTGACCCGCACGGCGCCGGTGTAGCCCTCCAGGAGTTCGACGGCCGACTTCACGTCGAGGCCGCCCAGGGTGCAGGGGCGTACGTCGGGGATCCCGGTGAGGGGGCCTTCGGCGGTCGCCACGACCAGGCAGCGGGAGGTGTCGGGCAGCAGGGGGCCGACCTGTTCCGCGTCGGCCGCGTCGTCGAGCAGCACGATCGCCCGGCGGCCCGCGAGCGCCCCGCGGACCAGCTCGGTCAGCTCGTCCTGACCCGCGCCGGGTGGCGCCGGGACCTTCAGGGCGTCCAGGAGGTCCCGGGCGACGCGGTCGACGGGGACACGGGTCCCGCCGGGTTCGGTGAGCGTGGCGCGCAGGGCGCCGTCGGGGTAGTCGCCGGCCACCTGGCGGGCCAGCTCGGCGGCGAGCGCGGAGCGTCCCGATCCGGGGCGGCCCGCGATCAGCAGGACCCTGGGCCGGGGCGACTTCTTTCCTGACAGGGTGTCAAGTCCGGCCCGTTCGATGTCGGCCCGGAGTTCCTTCAACTCGCGCTGCCTGCCCAGGAATTGATGCGTGCGCTGCCCGGCGGCAGTGCCACCCACGTCCACCGCCTGATCCGTCACGGGCCACGCTCCGTCCGCCTGAGCACCTGGAGACCGTGCGGGTCTCCGCACGGGCAGTCCGAGCGTAGTTCACGCTTCGTGACCGTTTGGGTGGAGCGCGGCGGAGATGTCGCCCGATCGGATCAGCAGATTTTCAGATCGGGCAGGACGGGACGTGATCGAAGGTGACCGGCGGCTCGGAGCGGCGCCGGTCCTAGTCCTCGAAGGGGCGGGCCGGCCAGGGCGCCCCGGCCGGGCGCAGCGCCTCGACGCCGTCGCCGCGCAGGACGGCCGACAGCGCGAGCACGCCGACCACCAGACACGTGTTGTGCAGCTCGCCCGCGAGCACCCCGCGCACGAGTTCGTCGACGGGGACCCGGGCCAGCTCCATGTCGGCCTCCTCCTCGGCGACCTCGAAGCGCTCGCCGTCCGCCTCGGACAGGTCCTGGGCCAGGAAGATCCGTACGGCCTCGTCGCTGCCGCCGGGGCTCGTGAACACATCGGTCAGGACGTGCCACCGCTCGGCCTTGACGTGGGCCTCCTCGTACAGCTCGCGCTGGGCGGCGTGCAGGGGGTTCTCGCCCGGCACGTCCAGCAGGCCGGCCGGGATCTCCCAGAGCTTGTGCCGCACCGGGTGGCGGTACTGGCGAAGGACCAGGACCCGGCCCTCGTCGTCCAGGGCCAGGATCGCCACCGAGCCGGGGTGGACCTGGTAGTCGCGCTGGTGCACCGCGCCGTCGGGCATCACGACGTCATCGGTGCGCACGCTGGTCTTGTGGCCGGTGAAGGGGGTGGCACTCGCCACGACCTGCCAGTGTTCGGCGGTGTCCTCAAGGGCCATGTCGACGTCCTCCACAGTGCGCGTACAACAGAAACCGGGGCACGGGCCCCAAGGACCCGTACCCCGGCAACGTTAACGTGCACCGATCACTTGGCGGGCTTGGCCGCCTCGCGCGCTTCCTGCTGCCGCTCCACGGCCGCCTTGACCAGTCCGGCGAACAGCGGGTGCGGGCGCGTGGGGCGCGAGCGCAGCTCCGGGTGGGCCTGGGTGGCGACGAGGTAGGGGTGCACCTCGCGCGGGTACTCGACGTACTCCACGAGCTTGTTGTCGGGCGAGGTGCCCGAGAAGACGAGGCCCGCCTTCTTCTCCAGCTCCGCGCGGTAGGCGTTGTTCACCTCGTAGCGGTGGCGGTGGCGCTCCTCGACGTAGGGCTGGTCGCCGTAGGCCTCGCGGACGACGGATCCCTCGGCGAGCTTCGCCGGGTACATGCCCAGGCGCATCGTTCCGCCCAGGTCGCCCGCGCCCTCGACGTAGGCGAGCTGCTCCTCCATCGTCGAGATGACGGGGTGGGCGGTGGCGGCGTCGAACTCGGTGGAGTTGGCGTCCGGGATGCCGGCCAGGTTGCGCGCCGCCTCGATGACGATGCACTGGAGGCCCAGGCAGATGCCGAGCAGCGGCACCTTGTTCTCCCGGGCGTACTGGATCGCGCCGATCTTGCCGTTCACACCACGGTCGCCGAAGCCGCCGGGGACCAGGATCGCGTCCACGTCGCCGAGGTGCTTCTTCGCGCCGGCCGGGGTCTTGCAGTCGTCGGAGGTGACCCACTTGACCTTGACCCGGGTTTTGTTGGCGAAGCCGCCGGCCCGCATGGCCTCGGTGATCGAGAGGTAGGCGTCGGGCAGGTCGATGTACTTGCCGACCAGGGCGACGGTCACCTCGTGCAGCGGGTTGTGGACCCGGTCGAGCAGGTCGTCCCACTGCGTCCAGTCCACATCGCGGAACGGCAGGTCCAGCTTGCGGACGACATAGGCGTCCAGGCCCTCGGTGTGCAGCACCTTGGGAATGTCGTAGATCGACTTGGCGTCGATGGCGGCGACCACGGCCGCCTCGTCCACGTCGCACATCAGCGAGATCTTGCGCTTGATCGACAGCGGCACCTCGCGGTCGGCGCGCAGCACGATCGCGTCGGGCTGGATGCCGATGTTGCGCAGGGCGGCGACCGAGTGCTGGGTCGGCTTGGTCTTCAGCTCGCCCGAGGGGCCGATGTAGGGCAGCAGCGAGATGTGCACCACGAACACGTTGTCGCGGCCGACCTCGTGGCGGACCTGGCGGACGGTCTCCAGGAACGGCAGCGACTCGATGTCGCCGACCGTGCCGCCGACCTCGGTGATGACCACGTCGACGTCGTCCGTCGCCATCCGGCGGATGCGGTGCTTGATCTCGTTGGTGATGTGCGGGATGACCTGCACCGTGTCGCCCAGGTACTCGCCGCGCCGCTCCTTGGCGATGACCTGCGAGTAGACCTGGCCGGTCGTCACGTTGGCGGACCCGTCCAGGTCGACGTCCAGGAACCGCTCGTAGTGGCCGATGTCCAGGTCCGTCTCGGCGCCGTCGTTGGTGACGAACACCTCACCGTGCTGGAACGGGTTCATCGTGCCCGGGTCCACGTTCAGGTACGGGTCGAGCTTCTGCATCGTGACCCGAAGGCCCCGCGCCTTGAGGAGCGCACCCAGGCTGGAGGCAGTCAGACCCTTGCCGAGGGAAGAGGCGACACCCCCGGTGACGAAGATGTGCTTGGTCGTCGTGGCTGTGCTGTTTCGAAAAGCCTTGGGCTGCATGGCCAAGAGGGGGCTCCCGTGGTCGCGATCTGGAGTGCGTACCGGTCACCCTGTGTGGATCTTGTGCGAATCCCGCGAGATCTCAGAGGGCGCCGTCGCTGCGGTTCGGGGCTTTTTTCAGCACCCGGCCACGGGCTACCAGGGTATCAGCGCCCAGGGGAGAGCGCGTCCGGCCACGCTCTGTATGCCGCTGGTCAGCCGTGAGTACGAGCCTCACTCGTTCGGCCCAGTGGCGTTCAATGGAGGCTCAAGCGGATCACTGGGGTGCGTCGTATCCTGCTCGGACACTCGCTTGCCGAGCCACCTGGTAGCACGGCGCCACCCCGTCCGTCATCGGGAACATGCGCTCGTTGGCGAACCCTTGACCGCTGTCGCTGTAAGCGCCCCCCGGGGGCGGACGTGGCCGTTCGACTGGAGATTGCACGTGGCCGGGCGCATCGAGGATTACGCACTCATCGGAGACATGCAGACCGCCGCACTGGTCTGCCGGGACGGCACGGCGGACTGGCTCTGCCTGCCCCGCTTCGACTCGCACGCCGTCTTCGCCGGACTGCTCGGCACCGAGGAACACGGTTTCTGGCGGGTCGGCCCGGCACACGGTGCCGACGAAGCTCCCCCGGCGGCCGACCGCCGCCGCTACCGGGGCGACTCGCTCATCCTGGAATCGGAGTGGGACACCCCGCGCGGCACGGTCCGGGTGACCGATTTCATGCCGCCGCGCGACGGCGCCCCGCAGCTGATCCGCATCGTGGAGGGGGTCACCGGCCGCGTCCAGATGCGTTCCACGCTGCGTATGCGGTTCAGTTACGGGCGGATCACCCCCTGGGTGCACAAGGTCGACGACACGCGAACCGTCGCGGTCGCGGGGCCCGATTCGGTGTGGTTCGACACCGAGGCCGAGACGTACGGCAAGAACCTCACGACCTACTCCGACTTCACCGTCTCGCCCGGCGAGCGCGTCGCGTTCACCATCAGCTGGCAGCCCTCGCACCGCGAGCCGCCGGCGCTGCCGGAGCCCGAGGCGTCCCTGGAGGCGACCGAGGACTTCTGGCGCGAGTGGGTGGAGCACTGCACCTACCACGGGCCCTACCGCGAGGCGGTGGTCCGCTCCCTGATCACCCTCAAGGCGCTCACCTACGCCCCGACCGGCGGCATCGTGGCGGCGCCCACCACCTCGCTGCCCGAGACCCTCGGCGGCGAGCGCAACTGGGACTACCGCTACACCTGGCTTCGGGACGCCGCGATCACGCTCTCCTCGCTGCTGCGCACCGGCTACCGCGAGGAGGCCCGCGCCTGGCGCGAGTGGCTGCTGCGGGCGGTCGCGGGCGACCCCGAGAACCTCCAGATCATGTACGGGATCGCGGGCGAGCGGGAGTTGGGCGAGACCGAGCTCGACTGGCTGCCGGGGTACGAGAACTCGACGCCGGTACGGGCCGGCAACGGCGCCGCCCACCAGCTCCAGCTCGACGTGTACGGCGAGGTCACCGAGGCGCTGCACCTGGCCCACATGACGGGCCTGGCCCGCAACGACTACGCCTCGCTGCTCCAGCTCAAGCTGATCCGCTACCTGGAGACCCACTGGGACCAGCCCGACGAGGGCATCTGGGAGGTGCGCGGGCCGCGCCGCCACTTCGTGCACTCCAAGGTGATGGCCTGGGTCGCGGTGGACCGCACCATCAAGCTCATCGAGTCCGGCGACGCCGACGGCCCGCTCGACAAGTGGCGCCAACTGCGCGACGACATCCACCGGGACGTCTGCGAGAAGGGCTACGACAAGGAGCGCAACACCTTCACCCAGTCCTACGGTTCACAGGAACTGGACGCCTCGCTGCTCCTGATCCCGCAGATGGGCTTCCTGCCGCCGGACGACAAGCGGGTGATCGGCACCATCGAGGCGATCCAGCGCGAGCTGTCCACACCGGACGGGTTCATCCTGCGCTACCCGACGACCAGCGACGACACGGACAACCTGGACGGTCTGCTGGGCGAGGAGGGCGCGTTCCTGGCCTGTTCGTTCTGGATGGCGGACGACCTCGCGATGATCGGCCGGGTCGACGAAGCACGCAAGCTCTTCGAGAAGCTGCTGGCGCTCCGCAACGACCTGGGGCTGCTCGCGGAGGAGTGGGATCCGCACCTCCAGCGCCAGGTCGGCAACTTCCCGCAGGCCTTCAGCCACGTTCCGCTGATCGACACCGCCCTGCGGCTGACCGCCTCGGGCGCGTACGGCGGCTGAGCGGCCGGGGTGCGTCGGGCCGGCCTTGCCGCGTCCCGGCGCACCGCCGTGCCGTCCCGCGTGACGTATGCCACACAAGGCAGGTTCCGGTACGTAACCGCAGGTAGCGTGCGGTGTCGTCCCGGGGTCGGGCTCCGGGTCCCGCAGGACGAGAGGTGGGCGCAGTGGACACGCAGGGCGGCATCACCGTGCAGCGGGCACTGGAACTGCCGGGGCTGCGCGGAGGTCTTCCGGAGGTCGTGGCGGGCGCCGAGCGGCTCCAGCGCACGGTGCGCTGGGTGCACGCCGGCGAGGTGCCCAACATCGCCTCGCTGCTCAAGGGCGGCGAGCTGCTCCTGACGACCGGGCTCGGCCTCGGCACCCGCCCCGCCGAACAGCGCGCCTTCGTGCGGCGGCTCGCGGACCGGGGCATCGCCGCGCTCGTCGTCGAGCTCGGCCCGCGCTTCGCCCGGCTGCCCGCCACCCTGGTGGAGACCGCGCGGGCCGCGGGCCTGCCCCTCGTCCAGCTCCACCGCGAGGTGCCGTTCGTCGCGGTGACCGAGGAGATCCACACCGAGATCGTCAACGGCCACTACGCCCTGCTGCAACGCGCCGAGGAGGTCCACCGGCGGTGCACGGAGGCGCTGCTGGGCGGCGGCGGCATACCCCAAGTCCTCGGCATCCTGGCCGACTTCACCGCCAACCCGGTCTTCTTGGAGACCCCCGACGGACAGCTCCTGTACGCCGCCGCCTGTGAGACGGGTGAGGCGGCCGCCGACCCGCTCCAGGTGTGGGAGGGGCTGCGCGGCCAGCGCGAGGCCCGCGCCTCGGGGCCGCCCACGGGCGCGGTCCTGGTGGATGTGCCCGGCGGCGGGCCCGGCGCGGGTTCGGTGCGGGCCCGCCTGGCCCTGCTCGCGGTCGGCCCGCCCCTGTTGCCGGTGCACCGCATGGCGGCGGAACGGGCGGCGGGCATCCTCGCGGTCGTCCTCATGCAGGCCCGCCAGGAGGAGGAGCTGGCCGCGCGCGGCCGGGGCGACTTCCTGACCGACCTCGCCGAGGGCCGCATCACCCCCGAGGACGCCCCCGCCCAGGCCAAGGTCCTCGGCTTCAAGCCCGGCGAGGGCCCGCTCCTGCCGGTCGTGATGCGCCTGGCCTCCGAGCTCGCCCCCACGGGCAACTGGGCGGTCCTGGCGCGGGCCGTCCTCGAAGAGCTGTCGTCGGTGGGCGTACCGGTCCTGCTCGGTGTACGCCCCGTCGAGGGCCGGGTGCCGCTGCTGCTCGGGCTGCGCTCGGAGTCGGAGCGCACGGCGGTCGCGGACCGGGTCGCGGCGGCCCTGCGCGCCGGGGTCGAGCGGGCCGGGCTCATGGGCGCGCGGGCCGGGACGCAGCCGGTGGTCGTGGTCGGGATGGCGGGCGGCTGGGCGGCGGCAGGCGCCGGGCTCAGACACGCGGCGGAGACCGCGGCCGCCGCCCAGGGGCTGCCCGAGCGGTGCTGGTACGACGCCCGGCGCCTCGACATCGACCTGCTGCTGTGGCGGCTGCGCGACCACCGCGACCTCGCGGCGTTCGTGGAGCGGGCGATCGGCCCGCTCCAGACCCACGACCGCGCCTCACGGCCGCCCCTGCTGCCCACCCTGGAGACGTATCTGGCGCACGCGGGCCGCAAGGCCGAGACGGCCCGCGAGCTCCATCTCAACCGGCAGACCCTGTACAACCGCCTGGCCCGGATCGCGGACCTTCTCGGCACGGACCTGGACGACCCCCAGACGGTGCTCGCCCTGTCCCTCGCCCTGCGGGCCCGCCGGCACGCGGCCGGCCCGCAGGGCTGAACGCCCGGTCCAGGAGCGCCGCAGGCCCGGCCGTGACCCGCTGGTGGCCCGCCAACTCGCCGCGGGCGGCGCCCAACGGGCCCAGGGCCTCGCCAACTCCCGGCAAAAGCTGCCCCGCAGGTCTATGGGGCGGTCAACTCGTCGTAGACGGCGAGGACTTGGGCCACCGTTTCGTCCTCGGTGGGCCAGCTCCCGGCCTGTACCCGTCCGGCCTCGGCGAGCGCGCGGTGTGCCCCGGGATCCGCGAGGAGGCCCACCACCGCGTCGGCCAGCGCCTCCGCGTCCCCGTACGGCACGAGCAGGGCCGCGCCCCCGACCAGCTCGGGGACCCCGCCCACGGCCGTCGCGACCAGCGGCACGCCCAGGCGCAGCGCCTCCTGGGCGAGCAGCGAGCGGGCCTCCCAGCGGCTGGGCAGCACCGCGACGTCGGCGGCGGCGAGCAGCTCGGTGATGTCGTCGCGCCGCCCCACGAGCCGGACCGGCAGTCCCTCGGCCTCGATACGGTGCTGCAACGCGGCCCGGCCGGGCCCCTCCCCCGCGATGACGAGCAGTGGCACGGGGTCCAGGTCGCGCCAGGTGCGGGCGGCGTCCAGGAGCACCTCGTAGCCGCGGTGGGCGACCAGACTGCCCACCGCCATCAGCAACGGCCGCTCCACGGCGCCGAGTTCGGCCCGCGCCTTGCCGTGCGGGAGCCCGGAGAGCGGGCGGGGCGCGGGGATCGCGACGGGGGCGAGCCGGGCGTCGCGCGCGCCGCGGTCGCGGGCCCGGTCGACGAGGTCGGAGGAGGTGGCGAGCACCACCGCCGCGACCCGCGAGACCCGGCGCTCCACCAGACGCAGCACCTGGCCGCGGGCGCCCTCGGCGTGCGAACGGGTGTGCCAGGTGACGACCAGCGGAACGCCCTTCCGGCCGCGAAGCGCCAGGGCGGCGCGGACAGCGGCGTGCAGCCCGTGCGCGTGGACCACGTCGGCGTCGGCGCAGGCGGCCCGCAGCGCGGCGACCGACCCGGGGTCGCCGCGCCGCGCGACCGGCACGAAGCGGGCGCCGGAATCCGCGAAGTCGTACTCCCGCTCCAGCTCCGCCGGGGCGCAGACGGTGACGCGCACACCCCGCGCGACCAGCCCGGCCGCGAGCGACCTGACGTGCGCGCTACTACCCGCGCTGCCGCCGCCGAGCACTTGGACCGTACGCAGCTCTGACACGTGAACGGGCTCCCGGAACGGCCGAGTCGGCGGTGAAGGTCGATGATTCCCGGCCAAGGATGCCAGCCCGCACGGACGTTCCGGCACCGCCCGCAGTTTCCTGCCGTGTCGCACCAGCAACCCCCACCCCCAAAACACCCCCAAGGGTGAACCCCCACCCCACTACTGACAGACGCCAGGGGCCGAGCGACGCGAGGACCGATCACGCTCTGCGAACCGAAGGGCTTTAGGGGCGCGGGGAACTGCGCGAGAAGCGACCACAGCCCGCAGGATCAAGAGGGGTCAGGGGCGCGAGGAACTGCGCGAAAAGCGACCACGACCCGCAGGATCAAGAGGGGTCAGGGGCGCGAGGAACTGCGCGAAAAGCGACCACGACCCGCAGGATCAAGAGGGGTCAGGGGCGCGAGGAACTGCGCGAGAAGCCCCACCCCCAACTCCCGCCCCCGCCGCGCAGCGAACCGCACGCCACTCCCCCCACGCCGCGGCCCCCAGAACCCCCACCGCCCCCGCCACAAGACCACCCCGCCCCCAGCCCCCCGCAAGGGCCACCCCCACAGCCGCCCCCACCGCATGCGCACCCCCGTCCCCGATCATGGTGCGCTCGCCGAGATCATCCGCGAGGACCGCCACCGCCGCCCCCATCGGCACCGCCGCCGCGGCCCCCCGCCGCAACCCCGACGCGCCGAGCGCGAGCACCACGCCGGTGGCCCGGCCGGGCCGCAGGTCGACGAGGTTGACCAGGTGCGCGGTGCCGGCCACGACGATCCCGGCGAGCACCTTGTCCAGGGGCCGCTCCTTGAGGAGTGCCCCGGCCGCCAGCCCGGCCCCGCCGATCCCGGTCAACTTGACGGCCCCGCTGGTGACTTCGCCGCCGCGCAGGGCGGCAAGGTGTGCCCGGAACCCGCGCCGGTGGTCGCCCCGGACATCGTCGTACGCCCCGCACAGCGCGCCCGCCCCGACCGCGAGGACCCCGGCCGCCCGGGCGCGCGGGGTGGACAGCGTCGCGCACCCGGCCAGCGCGCCGAGCGCGACGGCGGGCCCGGAGTACAGGTCGACGGTGCGCCCGGCGTAGTTCCGGCGCTCGAACCGGGCATCGCGCCGGGTCCTGAGCGCCGCGTAGACGCCCCGCGTCACCACACCCGCCACACCGAACGCCCGTATCGCACCTGCCACATCAGCCATACGGGCCACCCTACGAGAGCCATGGGGTGACCCGTTCACAGGCGGACCGGACAGGAGCCGACGCAAGAGCCGGCCGCCGAAGCACACCCCAGGAACCGACCACAGGTCCGACCGCAGGGCCGACCACAGGTCCGACCGCAGGGCCGACCCCTGGGACCGACCCCAGGAACCGGCCGCCGCGGCGGCGAAAGGGGCTAGCCGTCCGCGCGAGCCGTCGCGAGGAGTTCCTCGGCATGCGCCCGCGCCGTCTCCGAGTCCTCCTGGCCGGCCAGCATCCGCGACAGCTCGCGGACCCGGTCCTCGCCCTCCAGAACGGTGACCCCGGACCGGGTGACGGTGCCGTCGTTGGTCTTCTCGACCAGGAGCTGGCGGTCGGCGAAGGCCGCGACCTGCGGAAGGTGGGTGACCACCACGACCTGCGCCGACTTGGCGAGCTTGGCGAGCCGGCGGCCGATCTCGACCGCCGCCTTGCCGCCGACGCCCGCGTCGACCTCGTCGAAGAGATACGTCGGCACCGGGTCCGTACCGGCGAAGACGACCTCCACCGCGAGCATCACGCGCGAGAGTTCGCCGCCGGAGGCGCCCTTGGCGATGGGACGGGGCGGTGCGCCCGGGTGGGGTGCGAGCAGCAGCTCGACCTCGTCGGCGCCGGTCGGCCCGTACGCCACGCTCCGCCCGCCGACCTCCACGCCCGAAGCCTCGTCGGCGGACTCGCTCTGGCTCACCGAGAACGACACCCGTGCGTGCGGCATCGCGAGGGAGGCGAGCTCGGCGGTGACGGCTTCGGCGAACCGGGCCGCTGCCTCCGTGCGCGCGTCCGTCAACTCCTGTGCCAGGACGGACAGTTCGTCGCGCAGCCCGTCCCGCTCGGCCGTGAGCTGCTCGATCCGGTCGTCGTCACCGTCGAGTTCGGTCAGCCGTGCCGCGCCCTCCTGCGCCCAGGCGAGTACGGCCGCGATGTCTTCGCCGTACTTGCGGGTCAGGGCGGTCAGGGCGGCCCGGCGCTCCTCGACGGCGGCGAGCCGCAACGGGTCGGCGTCGAGGTCGTCGGCGTATCCGGCGAGTTCGCCCGCCACGTCGCCCAGCAGGATCGCGACCTCGCCGATGCGTTCGGCGAGCGCCGCGAGCGCGGGGTCGTGGGAGCGTACGGCCTCCAGGGCCCGGTGGGCGCCCGCGACCAGCGTCGTGGCGTCCACGCTCTCCGGGTCCTCGGGGTTGCCGGCCAGCGCGGCGTGCGCGACGGCCGCTGCCGAGGCGAGCGCCTCGGCGTGCCCGAGCCGTTCGGCCTCCGCCGCGAGCTCGGCGTCCTCGCCGGGCAGCGGCTCGACCGCGGCGATCTCGTCAAGACCGAAGCGCAGCAGATCGGCCTCCTGGGCACGCTCACGCGCCCGGGTGATCAGCTCCTCCAGCTCGACCGCGACGGCCCGCAGCCGGCGGTAGGCGCCCGCGTACTTGGCGAGGGGGCCCGCCACCGCGTCACCGGCGTACCGGTCGAGGGCCTCGCGCTGCCTGGCCGGGCGCAGCAGCCCCTGCTGGTCGGTCTGGCCGTGCACCGCGACGAGCTCGTCGGCGAGTTCGGAGAGCACCCCGACCGGCACCGACCGCCCGCCGAGGAACGCCCGTGAGCGGCCCTCCGCCGAAACGGTACGGCTGACGAGCAGCGCGCCCTCGTCGAGCTCGGCCCCGGCCTCCTCGGCCCGCAGGGTCGCCGAGCTGCCGGGCCGCAGCGCGATCCGCCCCTCTACGACCGCGGCCTTGGCACCGATCCGCACCAGCGCGGGGTCGGCACGTCCGCCGAGCAGCAGCCCCAGGCTGGTGACGACCATGGTCTTGCCCGCGCCGGTCTCGCCGGTCACCGCGGTGAAACCGGGTGACAGCTCCACGACAGCGTCGTCGATGACCCCGAGCGACCGTATCCGCATCTCCTCCAACACGGACACGACCTTACGAGGTCCGGAGCCCTGTGTGCGACGCCCCCCGTGCCGTCACCCTCCCGTGGGCTCCGAACCGCCGGTGCGGGGGACGGCCCGAACGCGATCGGAAGACCGACCGGAAGACCGGCCGGACGGCCTTACCGGGTCACCATGTACACGACAGCAACAGCTGCCCCTCTCGGCGTGCCAGAGGGGCCGCACGCGCCGGCGCCACCGCCACCGCCGCCGGTCTCCCCCGGCGCGCCCAGCGCCGCGCGGCCGGGTGTTCAGGACACCGGGCGCGCCCTGAACACCCCTCGTCCGGCCCGGTCAGTGCGGCGCGCCGCGCCAACCCTGCACCGGCAGCGCGAACTTGGCGACCAGGCGGTCCGTGAACGAGGCGTGGTGCAGCCGCGCGAGCCGCACCGGAACGGCCCCGCGCCGCACCTCCACCCGCGCGCCCGAAGGGAGTTCGACGGTGCGCCGCCCGTCGCACCACAGCACGCCGTGCGGCGTGTGCGGCTGCACCTCGACGGCGAGCACCGAGTCGGGCGAGGTGACCAGGGGCTTGGCGAACAGGGCGTGCGCGCTGATCGGCACCATGAGCAGCGCCTCCACCTCGGGCCACACCACGGGGCCCCCGGCCGAGAAGGCGTACGCGGTCGAACCGGTCGGCGTGGCGCATACGATGCCGTCGCAGCCGAATCCGGTCACCGGGCGGCCGTCGATCTCCAGGACGACCTCCAGCATCCGCTCGGGCGACACCTTCTGGACGGCCGCCTCGTTGAGGGCCCAGTCCTCGTGCACCACATCGCCGTTGTTGTGCACGACGACGTCGAGGGTCATCCGCTCCTCGACCTCGTAGGCGCGCGTCACGACCCGGTCGACGACCTTGTCGAGGTCGTCGCGCTCGGCCTCCGCGAGGAAGCCGACGCGCCCCAGGTTGACGCCGAGCATGGGCACCCCGGAGGCGCGGGCGAGTTCGGCGCCGCGCAGCAGGGTGCCGTCACCGCCGAGGACGATCAGCAGCTCGCAGGCGTCCAGGCACTCGGGGCTGGCGTCCTCGACGATCTCCGCCTCGGCCGGCAGCGGCAGGTCGGCCGCCTCGGCGCTCAGCACCCGTACGCCGATGCCGCTGCGCAGCAGGCCCCTGACGACCAGTTCCGCGCTGCGGATGGCCGCGGGTCTTCCGGTGTGCGCGAGCAGGAACACGGTCCGGGTGGCCGTGCCGCTCTGCGGGTTGTTCTCCGACGGGCTCAACGGGGTCCCTCCGCCACTGCGCGCTCCACGTCCGCGGGATCGAGCGCGGGCGCCCCGGCCCGCAGCCACAGAAAGTACTCGACGTTGCCGGACGGGCCGGGCAGCGGGCTGGCGGTCACGCCGACCACGCCGAGGCCGAGCGCCGCCGCCTGCGCCGCCACCGTCCGCACCGTCTCGGCGCGCAGCTCGGGGCTGCGCACGACGCCGCCGCTGCCGAGCCGGTCCTTGCCGATCTCGAACTGCGGCTTGACCATGAGGACCAGGTCCGCGTCGGGCGCCGAGCACCGCACCAGGGCGGGCAGCACCAGGCCGAGCGCGATGAAGGAGAGGTCGCCCACGACAAGGTCCGCCGGCTGTCCGTCGAGGTCGTCGAGCGTCAACTCGCGTACGTTCGTACGGTCCTTCACGGTGACCCGCTCGTCGCTCTGGAGCGACCAGGCGAGCTGTCCGTAGCCGACGTCGACGGCGACCACGTGTCCGGCCCCGGCGCGCAGCAGCACATCGGTGAAACCGCCGGTGGAAGCGCCGGCGTCGAGGGCGCGGCGGCCCTCGATCTTCAGCCCGAGCGGGACGAAGGCCTCGAACGCCCCGGCCAGCTTGTGGCCGCCGCGCGAGACGTAGTCCGGATCGCTGTCGTCGTCGACCACCACGATCGCGGCGGCGGTCTCGACCTGGGTGGCGGACTTGGTGGCGACGGTCCTGCCGACGCTCACCCGCCCCGCGGCGATCAGCTGGGCGGCGTGCTCCCGCGACCGCGCGAGTTTCCGGCGCACCAGCTCGGCGTCGAGGCGGCGGCGTGCCACTCCTGCCACGTTCGGTTCAGCTCCTGTAGTCGTAGTGTCGGGCGGCCCGGCGGGCCGTCAGGGGCGTCGGTCGGCCAACGGCCGGGGCGATCCGGAGGTTCCCGGCGCCGCCCCCGGGGAGGGAGCCGGCCCTGGGCGGGCGTCCAGCGCGCTCAGCGAGTCGCGCAGCCCCCGGTGTACATCCTCGTACACCTCCAGATGACCGTCCGTACCGAGGTGGTCCACGTCGCCGAGCCGCTCGACGAGGGCGTCGATGCCGGCTTCGCCGGTGGGGGCACGGGGCACGTCCAGCGGCACGGGGCCGCCCACCTCGGGTTCCGCCGCGTCAGCCGGCGTCGAGTCGCTCATGCCACGACGCTACCGCGAAGCCCTGAGGTACGGTCGGTCACGATGGCGACGACGGAGGAGTGCCGCGCGGCACTCGACAAACTTTCGGACAATCTGGCCCGCGCGGAGGGCGACCTGCATGCCGCCGCCGCGCTGGACCGCTCGCTGAGCTGCCACATCACGGACCTGGACGTCACGTTCTTGGGCCGGCTGCGGAACGGCCGCATCGAGGTCCACGACACGGTGCCGGGGGCGCCCCCGGCTCGGGCGCAGATCCGGCTGGCGATGGCGGGGGACGACCTGGTGGCCCTGGTGGGGGGCGAGCTCAACTTCGCGAAGGCGTGGGCGTCGGGGAGGGTCCGCCTGGAAGCCGGCTTCCGAGACCTCCTCCGCCTCCGCGCCCTCCTCTGACCAACCCCCTCCGCGGTGCCCCCGAGCCCCTTGCCCCGCCGCCGGGCGCGGGCATTTCGCGCAGTTCCCCGCGCCCCCAAAACCCGCGGTCGTGTGCGGACCGTGCTCGCTTCTCGCGCAGTTCCCCGCGCCCCTTAATTACTCGGTGCGGGCCAGCACAGGCCACCTCAGCCCGTCCGGCGTTTGAGGACGAGCGCCCTTCAGGCGCGAACGGGGGTGCAGGGGGCGGAGCCCCCGCCCGAGGGTGCTGGGGCACCTTCAGCCCGTCCGGCGATTGAGGACGAGCGCCCTTAAGGCGCGAACGGGGGTGCAGGGGGCGGAGCCCCCGCCCAGGGGTGCTGGGGCACCTACAGCCCGTCCGGCGTTTGAGGACGAGCGCCCTTAAGGCGCGATACGGGGTCTGGGGCGGAGCCCCAGGAGAGGCGCCCACCCACTCACACCCCCGGAGGGTCTCGGGAAGGGGCGGGGTGGGGAAGAATCAGCCCGAAAGAGCCACCCGCCGCCTCCCCACCGGCACAACCAACGGCGTCCCCGTCTCAGGATCAGCAATCACCTGACACCGCACACCAAACACCCGCTCGACCAGCTCCGCCGTGACCACGGACGACGGCTCCCCCTCCGCCACCACCTCCCCCTCCCTCATGGCAATGAGATGCGAGGCGTACCGCGCCGCCTGGTTGAGGTCGTGCAGCACCGCGACCAGCGTCCGCCCCTGCTCCTCATGGAGCTGCGCACAGAGATCCAGCACCTCGATCTGGTGCTGGATGTCGAGGAACGTCGTCGGCTCGTC
This sequence comes from Streptomyces sp. ASQP_92, assembly GCF_025399895.1. Lineage (GTDB taxonomy): Bacteria > Actinomycetota > Actinomycetes > Streptomycetales > Streptomycetaceae > Streptomyces. The sequence goes on from NZ_JAODUA010000019.1 coordinate 101,925, forward strand.
GAGCAGCAGCAGCGGCGTCTGCTGGGCCAGCGCCATGGCGATCCAGACGCGCTGGCGCTGCCCGCCGGACAGCTCGTCGACGTACCGCTCCCCGAGCCCGGCGACCCCCGTCGCCTCCATGGACTCCTGGACGATCCGCTCGTCCTCGGGCGACCACTGCCGCAGCAGCCCCTGATGCGGGTAGCGCCCGCGCGCGACGAGGTCCCCCACCGTGATCCCGTCCGGCGCGACAGAGGACTGCGGCAGCAGTCCCAGCGTCCTGGCGACCTTCTTCGCGGGCAGCGCATGGATGCTCTGCCCGTCGAGCAGCACCCGGCCCAGGCTCGGCTTGAGCATCCGGGACAGGGCCCGCAGCAGGGTGGACTTGCCGCACGCGTTGGGGCCGACGATCACCGTGAAGGAGTGGTCGGGGATCTCGACCGACAGATCCTTGGCGATCACCCGCTGGTCGTAGCCGAGGGTGACCGATTCGGCGCTGAGGCGCTGCATGCTCGTACTCCTGCCAGAAGAACCGTAAGCCGTAAGGGAGTTGGGGCCGGGCCGGGGAGAGCGACTCATACCCGCCCCGCCCGGCACTCGGTGACGGACAGCCGGGCCGCGGCCGAACGCCCAGGACACCACCCGCTCATATCCGCCCCGCCCGCCGCTCCGTCACGAGCAGCCACAGCAGATAGACGCCGCCCACCATCCCGGTCAGCACCCCCACCGGCAGCGTGCTCTCGCCGAACAGCCTTTGGGCGCCCCAGTCGGCGACGACCAGCAGGGTCGCGCCCATGCAGGCGGAGGCGAGGATGTTGGGGCCGGTGGCGCGGGTGAGCCGGCGGGCCAGTTGGGGCGCGGTCAGGGCAACGAAGGAGATGGGCCCGGCGGCCGCGGTCGCCGAGGCGTTGAGCAGCACGGCCGCGAGCATCAGGACGGTACGGGTGCGCTGCACCGGCACGCCGAGCGCGTACGCCGCGTCGTCGCCCATCTCCAGCATCCGCAGGGGACGGCCGTAGGCGAGGACCACCGGAAGCAGCACCGCGAACAGCGCGAGCAGCGGCCAGACCTGGGCCCAGTCGCGCCCGTCGAGGGAGCCGGTGAGCCAGACCATCGCGCGGGTGGCGTCGACCAGGGTGGACTTGGTGAGCAGATAGTGGATGCCCGCGGTGAGCATGGCGGCCGCGCCGATGCCGACGAGCACGAGCCGGTAGCCGTGCACGCCCTTCTTCCAGGCGAGGAGGTACACGGCGAGACCGGTGGCGAGGCCGCCGAGGAGCGCCCCGAGGGAGACGGCGACCGCGCCGCCGTGGAAGAACACGATGACGGTGAGCGCGCCCACCGAGGAGCCCTGGCCGAAGCCGATGACGTCCGGACTGCCCAGCGGATTGCGGGAGATGGACTGGAACAGGGCTCCGGAGATGCCGAGCGAGGCGCCCACCAGGAGCGCCACGAGCACACGCGGCAACCGCAGTTCGTTGATGATGAAGTCCTGCGCGGGAGTGCCCGATCCCAGCAGGCTGCTTACGACGTCGCCGGGCGCGATGGTGAAGTCGCCGGTGCCGATCAGGACGACGCCGGCCGCGAGTGCCACCGCGGCGAGCCCGCCGATCACGGCCATCGCGCGCGGCTCGGCCCGGAAGGAGAGGCCGCCGGGGGTACGTATCGCCTTCACAGCTGGGCCATCCTCTTGCGCCGTACGAGATGGATGAAGACGGGTCCGCCGATGAGCGCGGTCACGATGCCGACCTGGAGTTCGGCGGGCCGGGTGACGACCCGTCCGACCACGTCCGAGCCAAGCAGCAGCACGGGCGAGAGCACCGCCGCGTACGGCAGGATCCACCGCAGGTCGGGCCCGGTGATGGCCCGCACGATGTGCGGCACCATCAGGCCGATGAACACGATGGGCCCGCAGGCGGCGGTCGCCGCCCCGCACAGCAGGGTGACCACGGCCATCGACGCGACCCGGGTGCGGGTCAGCCGGGTGCCGAGCGCGCGGGCGGTGTCGTCGCCCAGCGCCATCGCGTTCAGCGGCCGGGCGAGCAGCAGGGCCACGACGAGCCCGACGAGGATGAACGGCGCGACCTTGCGGACGGTCGCCATGTCGGCCGCGGCCAGCGAGCCGACCTGCCAGAACCGCAGTTGGTTGAGGGCCGCGGAGTCGGTGAGCTGGACGGCGTTGATGTAGCCGTAGAGCGCGGCGCTGGTCGCGGTCCCCGCGAGCGCGAGCCGCACGGGTGTCGCGGCGCGGCTGCCACCGAGGAGGTACACCGCCGCCGACACCACACCCGCCCCGAGGAACGCGAACCACACATATCCCGTAAGGGAGTTGACGCCGAGAAAGCTGATGGCGGAGACCACCGCGGCGGCCGCTCCCGCGTTGACCCCGAGGATGCCGGGTTCGGCGAGCGGGTTGCGGGTGAGGGCCTGCATGACCGCCCCGGCAAGCCCGAGCGCGGCCCCGACCAGCAGCCCGAGCAGCGTCCGCGGCACCCGTACGTCATGGATGAGGACGTCGTCGGCGGTGCCGGAGGCATGGAACAGGCCGTGCCAGACATCGCCCGGCGACATCGGTTTCGCGCCGATCGCGATGCTGGCGACGGCGACGACCGCCAGCGCGCCCACGGACACGAACAGACCCGCGGTGCGCACCGTACGGCGCTTGGCGGTCGGGGCCGGGGGCGCGGACGTGGTCCCGTCGCGCGGCTGAGGAGGACTGTCTACCAACACGGAAGTTAGGTTAGCCTACCCTCCGCCGCATAGGACCCCCGGCCGCAGAGGACCCCCGGCCGCCGGGGCCCGCCCGCGGTCACGAGTCCCCCGGTGCGGGCCTCACAGCCCCAGGCGTGCCAGCACCTTCGCCGCGTCCAGCTCGCACACGCCGTCCCCGGCCCGGCTCCAGGCCGCCGCGCACAGCGCCCGCAGCCCGTCCATCGCCTCGCCGTCCCCGTCGAGCGCGAACTCCCCGTCGGCGACGGACGCGGTCCAGCCGCCACAGGTGAACCGGCCGTCCTCCCCGCTCACTTCGGGCTGCCTGGTCAGCAGACCCCGCAGATCCGCGTCCACGAAGGTGGGCCGGTGCTCGGGCCGGGCGGCCAGCAGCTGAGCGCCGTCCGTCACCCCGGTCAGGACGAGCAGCGAGTCGACCCCGCCGTTGTGCGCGCCCTCGATATCCGTGTCGAGCCGGTCGCCGACCACCAGCGGCTTCTTCGCGCCGGTCCGCAGCACCGTCTCCCGGTGCATCGGGGGCAGCGGCTTGCCCGCCACCTGCGGCTCGGCCCCGGTCGCGATGCGCACGACCTCGACCGCCGCGCCGTTGCCGGGCGCGATGCCCCGCCCGCTCGGAATCGTCAGATCCGTGTTGGACGCGAACCACGGCACCCCGCGCGCCACCGCGTAGGAGGCCTCCGCGAACCGCGACCACGTGATGTCCGGGCCACCGTACCCCTGCACCACGGCGGCCGGATCGTCGTCGGCCGACTCCACCGGTACGAGTCCGCGCTCCTCGAGGGCGACCCGCAGCCCCTCGCCGCCGATGAGCAACACCCTTGATCCTTCAGGGAGTTGATCGGAGACGAGCCGAGCCACCGCCTGCGCCGAGGTGATCACGTCGGACGCCTCGGCCGGCACCCCGAGCTCGGTCAGATGCGCGGCCACCGCGTCCGGCGTCCGCAGCGCGTTGTTGGTCACATACGCGAGGTGCATTCCGCCGTCCCGCGCCGCGGCGAGCGCGTCCACGGCGTGTGCGATCGCGGCGCCGCCCGCGTAGACCACCCCGTCCAGATCCAGCAGGGCGGTGTCGTACGCCTCGTTCAGCGTCCGCTCGCTGCCGCTCGGCGTGATCCGGCCGGTCTGGCTCATCTTCATCCACTCCTCGATCGATGCTCTCCCCCCGATCATCGCGTATGCCCGAACCCCACATACCATGCACGGATGAGCACAACTGGGCGTGCGGACCTCGGGCTGCGCCTGATCCCGTTCCGCGGACTGCGCTATGTTCCCGAGCGGGTGGGCAGCCTCGCCGCCGTGACCTCGCCGCCGTACGACGTGGTCGTACGCCCCGACGGTCTGCTGCACCTGGAATCCGCCGACCCGTACAACATCGTCCGGCTGATCCTGCCGCAGGCCTCCTCACCGGCGGCCCGCAACCAGCAGGCCGCCCTGACCCTGGACGACTGGCTCGACGAGGGCGTTCTCGCCCCCGACCCCGAGCCCGCCCTGTACGTCTACGAGCAAGAGGGCGACGGCATCCTCCAGCGCGGTCTGATCGGCGCCCTCGCGCTGTCCGAACCGGCCGCGGGCATCGTCCTGCCGCACGAGGACGTGATGCCGCACGTCGTCGAGGACCGCGCGGCCCTCATGCGGACCACCGCCGCCCATTTCGAACCGCTGCTCCTGACCTACCGCGGCACCAGCACCCCGACCGGCGCGACCGCCGTCATCGACCGCGCCATCGAGCGCGAACCGCTCCTGCGCACCACCACGGAGGACGGCTTCCGCCACCGCCTGTGGGCGCTCACCGATCCGGCCGACCTCGCCGAGGTCCAGGCCGACCTCGCCGCCCACCAGGCGGTGATCGCCGACGGCCACCACCGCTGGGCCACCTACCTTCGGCTGCGCGACGAGCAGGCCTCGCCGGGCCCCTGGGACTTCGGCCTGGTCCTCCTCGTGGACACGGCCCGCTATCCACTGCGGGTCCGCGCCATCCACCGCCTCCTGCACCGCGTTCCGGTGGCCAAGGCCCTCGCAGCGGTCACCGGGTCCGGCGCCTTCCGCGTCCGCACCCTCGACGTCCCGCTCCCCCGCGCCCTGGAGGCCCTCGGCGAGGCGGCTCGCGACGGCAACGCCTTCCTCCTCGCGGGCGACGGCCCCTTCCACCTCCTGGACCGCCCGGACGAGGCACTCCTCGCGCGTACGATCCGCGCCGACCGGCCCCCGGCCTGGCGCTCGCTCGACGCGACGGTGCTGCACTCGACCCTGCTCGACGACATCTGGCGGATTCCGGACACGCCCGAGGAGATCGCGTACATCCACGACACGGCGGCCGCCGTCGAACAGGCGGAACGCCACGGCAAGACGGCCGTCCTGATGCATCCGGTCCGCGAGGAGGTCGTACGGGACCTGGCCCGCCAGGGCGTCACCATGCCCCGCAAGTCGACCTCCTTCGGCCCGAAGCCGGCCTCGGGCCTGGTCCTGCGCAGCCTGACGGTGAACTGACCCGAAGCGGCCCCACCCACCGGGCCCGGTGACCGCAGCCACGGCCGCCATACACGGGGGCGGGGCCGGGCTTACTGCAACCCCCTTAGGGGCGCGGGGAACTGCGCGACCAGCCACGCACGGTCGGCAGACGAAAAAATCGCCCCCTCCTCGGGCACCGGAACGAAAAGAGGCGGCGCCCCACCGGGGGCACCGCCTCTTTCCTCTTCCTCAACGCTCAGACATCACCCCGACGTCAGGCGTCCTTGTCGCTCTGCTCGCTCTGCTCAACCTTGTCGGCCTTGTCGGCTTTGTCGACCGACGGAACGGCCTCGTTCGGCGCGGACTCCACCAGGTCGGCGTCGATGACCTCGGCCGCGTCGACCACCTCGGCGGCGCGGACGACATCGGAGTCGTCGCCCTCGAAGTCGTCCTCTTCCTCACCCTCGTCGTCGAACTCGGGGGCGTCCTCGACCTCACCGCGCGGAGCGTCGAGGTCACCGCCGCCATCGAGGTCGCCGTCCGCGTCGATGTCGTCGTGCTCGACCATGGCGTCGACGAAGTCGACCCCGTCCAGCTCGGCGAGCCGGTCGGAGGCGTCGGTCGAGCCGTCCTTGTCCGCCTCGAGCGCCTTGGCGAACCACTCGCGGGCCTCGTCCTCACGGGTGGCGGCCAGCAGCGCGTCGGCGTACGCGTAGCGCAGGCGCGCCGTCCACGGCTGTACGGAGTTCGACGCGAGCTCGGGGCTCTGCAGGGTCACGATGGCCGCGTCGAGCTGCCCCATGTCCCGGCGCGCACCGGCCGCGACCAGACGCATCTCGACCTGGCCCGGCTTGTCGAGCTTCTGCACCTCGGGCTCACCGGCCATCGCCAGCGCCCGCTCGGGACGGCCGAGGCCGCGCTCGCAGTCCGCCATGACGGGCCACAGCTCGACCGATCCGGTCATCCGGCGCGCGGCACGGAACTCCGCGAGCGCCTCCGAGTACTTCTGGGTGGCGTACGCGGCGAAGCCGGCGGCCTCGCGGACGGCGGCGACGCGGGAGGCGAGCCGCAGCGCGATGCGGGAGTAGGCGTAGGCCTGCTCGGGCTCGTCGTCGATGAGCCGCGCCACCATCACCAGGTTGCACGCCACTTCTTCGGCGAGACCCTTGGGAAGGCTCATCAGCTCCTGGCGGACGTCGGCGTCGATCTCGTCGCCCGTGACGTCCTCATCGATCGGCAGCCGCTTGACGGGCTCGCGGTCACGATCCCGGTCGCGGTCGTCCCGACGCCCATAGCCACCCCGGTCGTCGTCGCGACGGGGAGCCGGACGGTCGTCACGCCGGTCGTCACGCCCACGGTAACCACCGCGGTCGCCCCGGTCGTCGCGACGGAACCCGCCGCGGTCGTCGTCACGGCGCGGGGCCGGACGGTCGTCCCGACGGAATCCACCGCGGTCGTCGTCCCGACGAGGCGCCGGGCGGTCGTCACGACGCCCGTACGAGCTACCACCACCGGCAGAACCGCCACGGTTGTCGTCACGACGGAACCCGCCACGGTCGTCATCACGGCGCGGGGCGGGACGGTCATCGCGACGGAATCCACCGCGGTCGTCATCACGGCGGGGAGCCGGGCGGTCGTCACGGCGGCCGTAGGAGCTGCCACCACCGCGGTTGTCGTCACGACGCGGGGCCGGACGGTCGTCCCGACGGAAACCACCGCCACCGCCACGGTTGTCATCACGGCGGAACCCACCGCGGTCGTCATCACGACGAGGCGCCGGACGGTCATCACGACGCCCGTAGGAGCTACCGCCACCGGCGGACCCGCCACGGCTGTCGTCACGACGGAAACCGCCGCTACCACCGCGGTTGTCGTCACGGCGGAACCCACCACGGTCGTCATCACGACGCGGAGCCGGACGGTCATCACGACGCCCGTACGAGCTGCCACCACCGGCAGAGCCACCACGGTTGTCGTCACGACGGAAACCGCCACGGTCGTCATCGCGGCGGGGAGCCGGGCGGTCGTCACGGCGGCCGTAGGAGCTGCCACCACCGCGGTTGTCGTCACGGCGCGGGGCCGGACGGTCGTCCCGACGGAAACCGCCGCCACCGCCACGGTTGTCATCACGGCGGAACCCACCACGGTCGTCATCACGACGCGGAGCCGGACGGTCATCACGACGCCCGTAGGAGCTGCCACCACCGGCAGAGCCACCACGGCTGTCGTCACGGCGGAAACCGCCACCGGCAGACCCACCACGGCTGTCGTCACGGCGGCCGAACGAGCTGCCGCCACCGCGATTGTCATCACGACGCGGGGCGGGACGGTCATCGCGGCGCCCGTAGGAGCTGCCACCACCGGCAGAGCCACCACGGTTGTCATCGCGTCGGAAACCGCCGCCGGCGGAGCCTCCGCGGTTGTCGTCGCGACGGAACCCACCACGGTCGTCATCACGACGCGGAGCCGGACGGTCATCACGACGCCCGTACGAGCTGCCACCACCGGCGGGGCGACCACCACGGTCGTCGCGGCGGGGGTACCCACCGCCGGAAGAGCCACCGGTGGAGGAGCCACCACGACTGTCGTCACGACGTCCTGCGTAGCCACCTCGGTCGTTGTCACGACGCGGACCGCGGTCGTCTCGGCCACCGCGGTAGCCGCCCCGGTCACCACCGTCCTGACGGCGCGGCTCGCGCTCCGGACGATCGTCGGGAGAGTTGGTGGACATCGTGACTCCTAGTCTTCGGGTACTACAGTCATTCTCGCGCAGTCGGCTGCCCGACGCGCTTCGGCAAAACAAAGCGGAAAAACAAAAAGACCCTTGGTCCCAGCGTGAACGCTGGGACCAAGGGTCCATAAATA
>NZ_JAODUA010000020.1 GCF_025399895.1 Streptomyces sp. ASQP_92
ATCCCGTGTCCGGTCTCCGGCTCGGTGATCCTCGTCCCGGTCGCCACGGCAGTCACAACCAGACCTCTTCTTGTCCCGACGACGTTTCGCAGACAGAAAAACTAACATGGCCAGGGTAGACATTGGACGGCTCAAGGGTTACGGTTTCTGCTGTAGCCAGAAGTTGAGGACCACAGAGCAGGGCAGACCTGAACTGCCCTGCGAGCAGCAAGCAGGACGTGCCTTCGGGCGCGAGCACCACCCGCGGTATCCAGCAGTACAACGCCAGTAACAAACCGAGGTAAGGAGCGAACGCCATCAGGATCGCCCGGGCGAGGCACAAGCCGCTCGGGTACCGCAGACCCCGGATTGGAAGGTGGTCCCCGGTCACGCATCCGCGATCCCCGCAGTCCCGCCCGCTCGGACGGCACCTGCGGATAAACAGTCCGGCGCACTGTGCCGGTAGATGGTGTTGAAAGCTCGGGGCCCGGGTCGCCAGTACGGCACCCGGGCCCCTCGACGCGTCCCCGAAAGAAGAGGTCTATGCCCGCTGTCGAACCCCGCCCCGTCGACAAGCTCGATGACGACGACTACCCCGCGTACACCATGGGCCGGGCCGCCGAGATGCTCGGCACCACCCCCGCCTTCCTGCGTGCGCTGGGCGAACACCGCCTGATCAATCCCCTGCGCTCCGAGGGCGGCCACCGCCGCTACTCCCGCTATCAGCTGCGTATCGCCGCCCGCGCCCGTGAACTGGTGGATCAGGGCACCCCGATAGAGGCTGCTTGTCGCATCGTCATCCTCGAGGACCAACTTGAAGAGGCCCGGCGCATGAACGAGGAGTTGCGCACCCGGGACCGCGAGCCGCAGAGGTAGCCGCGGACGCGGGCCCGGGCGGGGAACGCCGCCTCCAGCGGTCAGGCGGCCTGGGTGAGTTCGGCGCGACCGAATAGGAGGGCGTGGCCGGAGGGGAGTTGATCGAGGATGCGGGCGAGGAGGTCGGGACCCGCCAGCGCGGCGACCGTGGTGAGGACCGCCCCCGTGTCCCAGCGGGTCGTGGCCATGCTCGCGCCCGTGCGGGCGGCGAGGTCCTTGACGAAGGCCCACCCGGTGAGCGGCTCGGCGACCGGGATCTGCGCGGTGAGCACGAGGGCGGCCTCGACGGGCAGTCGGGCGGCGAGCTCGACCCGTTCGTCGCCCGTCAACTGGCGCCCCAGGCCCGCGAGTACGGTGTGGATGGCCCGCTCCGCCTGCTCCCGGGTGGGATAGGCGCCTTCGTACCGGACCTTCTCCAGCATCTGCTCGTACGTCGTCACGGGGACGTGCTGGGCCGGGTCGTTGCGGTGGAACATGGAGCGCTGTCGCCTTTCTCGTGACAGGGGTCGAGTGGCCCGGGCGGCCGGATCCGGCGGCCGCCGGTGGCCGGGTGTTCGACTGTCCGGCATTTCGGTGCCGGGGCCGGCGTGTTGACGGGTGCACGCATACGACGAGGGGGGGGCGGGCTCGGGGGCTCGGCGCCCGCCCTCCGCTCGCGTCGACCGCGGCTGCTGCCGCGTCTCCTACGGCTGCTACGGCTGCCGGGGACTCAGCCGGAGATCTGCTGGCGGGAGGACCCCACGCCGATGGCGATCTTGCGGGGCTTGGCCCGCTCGGCGATCGGGATGCGCAGGGTGAGGACACCCGCGTCGTAGTCGGCCCTGATCCGCTCGGTGTCCAGCGTGTCGGCCAGCACGATCTGGCGGGAGAAGACGCCCAGAGGGCGCTCCGACAGCTCCATCTTCACGTCGTCGGCCTTCGGCGAAGGGCGGCGCTCGGCCTTGACGGTCAGCATGTTCCGTTCGACATCGATGTCGATCGCGTCCGCGCTGACACCGGGGAGGTCGAAGGCCACGACGTACTCGTCGCCTTCGCGGTACGCGTCCATGGCCATCGTGGCCGGCCGCGTCCAGGTACCCGGGGCCACCAGCTGCTGGGTGAGCCGGTCGAGTTCGCGGAACGGGTCGGTGCGCATCAACATCGCGAAACACCTCCAGAAGGTTCGGGCAGTACCTGCCAATGCGCTTCACTGAAACCGTTGTAACATGTCATCCAATGGACGACAAGCCAGATGTCGTCGATCGGATGACAGTCGGAAGGAGGCGTCCCGTGACAGCAGCCGACCAACCGTCCCCTGCCCGCACCGATGCCCAGAGCCCCGCTTCGTTCTTCGCCGCCGCGGCGGCCCTGGAGGCCATAGAGGGCGAGCTGCGCGCCGCCCAGCACGAACCGGCGAGCGCCCGGGACGCCCTCACCGACGGCCCCGAGCAGGCGCTGGCCTCCCTCCTGCTGCTCCGGCAGATCCGCGAGGAGCTCTCCGGATGGGAGACCGGTCTCATCGAGTCCGCGCGTGAAGCCGGTGCGAGCTGGGCGGAGCTCGCGCAGCCCCTCGGTGTCGCGAGCCGCCAGGCGGCCGAACGCCGCTATCTGCGCAACCGCCCCGGCCCCGACGGCTCCACCGGCGAGCAGCGTGTCCAGGCCACCCGCGAACGCCGCGCGGCCGACCGCACCACGGCCGCCTGGGCTCGCGACAACGCGGCGGCTCTGCGACGCATCGCGAGTCAGATCTCCACTCTCGGCGACCTGGCCCCGGCCTCCCGCGGCCCCCTCACCCGGCTCGACGCGGCGCTCGGGGACAACGACCCCACGGCCCTGGTCGACCCGCTCGGCGCCGCCCGCCCCCATCTGACGAACACCCACCCCGACCTCGCCGCCCGCCTCGACGCACTGCTCAACTCCCGTGATTCCAGGGGAGCTTCAGCCCCGAAGCGGTCCCGCGGAGCCTGAGGGGACTGAAGTTCCCGGGGGCCGGGGCCTGAGGTCCGGGGCCCGAGGAGGGTCCCGAGGGCGGGCGCCGTCCCCGCTCCCCGGGAACCCAACCCCCTTCAGCTCTTGGGGACTTGGATGATCCGTCCCTTCTCGTCGACGGTGTGGGTCTGCCAGTACTGGTCCCACTTGTCCCCCACGTGCTGGGGGACCTTCCCCTCGGGGTAGCGGGTGTAGCCCTTGGGCGGCTGCTGATCGTCGTCGACGCAGGCCCTGCCGGTGGAGCCCACGGTGTGGACCGGGTACTCACCGCCTCCGCAGATCGCGTCCTGCGAGGAGCAGCCGGTCAGGGCAGACAGGAGGACCGCCGAGGCCGCCGCACACCACATCGGCATGCGGTGTCGTCGCATGCCGGTGCACGACGACGCTTTCCGGAGGGGCAGAGAGGGCGGGGGCGGGGGCTGGGGCACGGTGAACTCCCGGTGAGTAGTCGCTGCCACCCACCCTGCCCACAATGTCGGCGTACACGAATGCCGGTTGTACATCGGGACGCGTTCTGTGGGCGTGTCCTCCTTCGGTGGAGGTCTGGGGGCGGCTGGGGGCTCAGTCGGGCAGCGGGCCGAAGAGCATGTTCCCGGCGCAGCCGCGTTCCTCGCTGGTGAAGTAGTCCTGGAAGGCCTCGCTGAGTTCGTCGAGGCTGACGGCGCCGTCGCCGTTGGTGTCGACGCGGCGGGTCACGGTGAGGGCGTCCGCGGGGGCGACCCCGAAGGTCTGGAGCAGGCGCTGGGCCTCCTCGGCCTCCAGCATGTTGGTCCCGTTGGTGTCCGCCGTAGTGAGGAAGGCCACCACCATGGGCAGGAAATTGGCGAGATAGGCGTGGGGGGTGCCCACCAACTGCGCCACGGCCTCCTCGAAGGTGTCACGATCCAGGGGCGCCGACAGCTCCGTACCGGCCGCTTCGCACAGCCGCGCCCAGGACTCCTGGAACGCCTTGCCGAGGGTGGCCGCCCTGAAGGAGTCGGGACTGTGCCCGAAGGCCGCGGTGATCTCGGCGGCGGCACCCAGCCAGTCGCCCTCGGCGATCAGGCCGTCCTGGTCCTTGTCGAACAGGCCGAACAAGGTGCGGTACTTGGTGGCCAGGAACGGCGTGACGGCCCCTCGGCCGGAAGCCGCGCCGGACGGCGCGAGCTTCGCGCTGGTGGTGGTGAGGTACGAGCGCGCGACAGGGTTGGCCGAGGCGGCGAAGTGGGGCGAACGTCCCTGGTCGAGGGCGTCGAGGTACTCGCAGGTCGCGCGGTAACCGGCGGCCGCGCGGCGCTGGTTGAGGGCCAGCTCTTCGCGCGGGCCGGCTCGCAGGGCGACGTCCGAGCTCTCCGCGCCCGCTTCGCCACTGGGCAGAATGTGTACGCGGACACCGGGCGGATGGCTGCTGAGGATCTGGGCGAGCCGGTGGCGCCGGGAGATCTCGAAGACCGTCGGGCCGATCTGCCAGGGCCACCGGGCGGGCCGCAGCGGTCGCTCGCGCTGCCGCATCCGCAGGACGTAGACGGTGGTGGCGCCGTAGGCGACCGCCCTGCTGACCGGCGCGGTCTCGACGATGCCCCCGTCCACATAGTGCTCGTCGCCGATCCGTACGGGCGCCCAGAGTCCGGGGATGGCACAGGAGGCCAGGACGGCGGGGAGGAGCGGGCCGGAGTCGAAGTAGCGGGCGGCGGCGCGTTCGATGGAGCTGGCGACACACTGGTAGGGCAGCGCCAGATCCTCGATCCGGGTCCGCTCGCCCAAGTAGGGGCGGACCACCTCGCGCAGGGCGTCCATGGACGCGAAGGCCGGGTGCCGCCTGAAGGTATTGGTCAGCACGCCCCGTACCGTCACGGCCATGACGCGTCTACCGAGCAACTCCCGCCACAGTTCGGTGAGTTGGTCGCATACGGCCGGGGTGGGATTCTTGGCGAGCAGCGCGCCCTGCAAGGCGCCGACGGAGGTGCCGAAGACGAGGTCCGGGACGATGTCACGCTCGAACAGCGCGCGCAGCATGCCGACCTGGTAGCCGCCCAGCTTCCCGCCGCCGCCGAGGACGAACGCGGTGCGGGGGGCGGCTTCGGGCGAAGCCGTCGGGGGGATGTCCGCTGCGGGCATGCTTTCCTCCTGATGACGCTCTCCGTGCCCTGACGGGCCGGCCGTTGTGCCTTTCCGGGGGCCGTGGTGCGTTCCCGGCGAACCGTGGGCGCCGGGCCGGGGCCTGAGGCGCGGTCCCGGGTCCTGGCGCGCTGTCCCGGCGGGTTCGGCCGAGCGGGTGGTCGCTCAGCGGCGTGGCGGGTCGTCCCAGTCGACCCGGTCGGTGCGGCCGACCCGGCCGACCCGGCCGGTGCGGGTGGCCAGCACCCAGGCGTCCAGCTCTCGCCAGCGCTCGTACAGCCAGGTCTCGAAACCGTCCGGGTCACGCGGCACCTCTTCGGGTGCGAAGCTCCGCCAGGAGATGTGGAGGGCCGTCTCGTCGTACGACGAGTAGCCCGGGCCCAGACGCCACGGCAGCACGTCCTCGAGCCCTGTGTGTCCGACCACCAGCACCTGGGCGTCGGGGGCGGTGGCGAGCAACGCCCCCGCGCCGCGCGCGAGGGGCGGCAGCACATGGGGCATCGCCTCCGCCGCGGTAGCCAGGTCGTGCCGCCCGGAGCGACGCAGATACGCGATGCGGGCCCACCGTCGCCGGGTGCTGAAGTTCGTGCCCTCGGGCAGGATGACCGCGGCGTCACGGCCCAACCGGGGCCCCATGGCCGCGAATTCGCGTGCGGCTCTGGCCCGCCCTTCGGCGTTCCAGCGCAGCGGCATCACGGAGGTGAGCCGCAGCAGGGCCGCCGCCCCGGGAAGGCAGGCAGCGGCGCTCTTGCACACGCCGTACGGACGTCGCCGCAGCACGCCGGTGGCCAGATGGATTCCGAGCTGCATGTTCAGGAGCCCGGCGTGGCGCAGCAGGACGACGACGGGCCGCTCGGGGTCGAGGAGCGGCGGCTCCGGCCAGTGCACCCGTACGCCGATCGCACGCAGACCGGGGCCGAAGAACAGCCCGGTCGACCGGCGCACCAGATTCAGACAGAGAGCGTGGTGTTCGGACTGACTTAGGGGGGTGCGCCGCCGGGACGCGTGGAACCCGATGTCGTTGAGGACCGCGCTCACCTCGCAGGTGAGCAGGTACGTGCCGTACAGCAGCGCCAGTCGGGTCCCGCCCCGCACCGGCGGGGGCAGCCGGCGGGCACACGCTCCGAGGATCAGCAGCAGCGGGGACAGGCCGAGCACGACGAGCACACATGCCACGAGGAGGGCGAGCCGGCCGCAGGTATGAAGCGCCCTCAGCACGGCGCGCAGCCCGTCCTCCAGGCTGCCGCGAGCCGTGTGCGCGGGCACTTGGCAGACCGCCTCCGGCATGGCCGGACCGACTCCCTGCTCCATGGGGTTCATGGACAATTGGGTCTCACACGTGACAGACCCGCGCAAGCCGGGCCACCCCTCGGACCGGGACGAGGTATGTACGGCCGATTGGACGCCCAGGGGCTCCGTACCGGCGAAGGCCGTGAGACGAACGAGCGGTCACCGGGGCTCGGCTCACACCGTGAAGTAACGGGTGAACGCGGAGGTGTCGGTGCCGAGGTAGCCGCCGAAGGGCGCGTCCAGTTCGTGGATGAGCAGCACCAGGAAGGTGATGAGCGCGGCCAGGCCCATGACCATCACGATGTGGGTGAGGTTGCGCTGGATGCCGAAGAGGAACATGAAGGCCACGGTCAGCACTCCGCCCAGGATCAACCCGAGCCACAGGACCGGCGAGAGACTGCTCTGGGCGTCCTCCTCCCGGCCGCGGCGCGCCTCGTCGAGCGTGCCCAGCTGGGAGAGGAGTTCCTGGGCGGCCATCTGCTGCGCCGGGGTGGCGGTGGCCGGGACGCGAGCCGCGGTGCGCAGCTGATCGAGCATGGTCCAGCCTTCGGAGCCGAGGTCGTCGCGGGCCGCCATCCTCGGCCACTCGTTGGCGACGACGTGGCGGGCGTACTGCTCCGAGATGGCCCTGACCCGGCTCCGCTCGTCGGGCGGCAGGGCGTCCGCCACCAGATACGTCTGGTGCAGGGCGCCGGCCTCCGCCTGTACGTGGGACGAGGCGTTGTCGGTGGTCTCCCAGACGGACACCAGGGCGAGCCCCAGCACCAGCGCGTACAGCACACCGACCATCATCGAGATGTACTCGGCGACGTCCTCGCGCGGCTCGTCGTCCGGATCCGGGGGGAAGAAACGGTGTTTCGCCATCACGGTCGCGGCGGCCACGAGGGCCACCGCGAGGGTGATGGCGAGAGCCTGCATGGCAGGGGACACGAGAGCTCCTCGGGATTATGGCCGGCGTGAGCCCAGGAGCAGCGCCGCCAGGACGGCCGGCATGAGAAACAGGAGCAGCAGCGCCATCATCGACAGAGCGCGGTGCTCCTGGGCGTGGTGGTGCAGCCTGCCGAGGAACGACGTCGACCGCTCGCGCGGCTGGGCGACGTTCGGACGGGCCGGGTTCTCAACTGCCGGGCGCTGTACGGGCGCTGGGCCCACGACTCCCTCGCCGGGTGGTTGCGCCGCCGGGTTGTTCCCCGGGGGTGGCGCGGCGGGTGCGGCGGGCGGCACGGCCGGTGCGGGTGCCGCGCCCGGGGGCGCGACGCCGGCCGGCGGCGCGCCGGGGGGCACGGCCCCGGGTGGTGCGGCCCCGGGTGGCGCGGGAGGCGCTTCCGCCGGCGGCTGCTCGCCCGGCTGCGGCGCGCCGGGCTGCGCGGCGGGAGCGCCCGGTCCGCCCGGCCCCGCGGGGGTGCCGGGGGACCCGAACGGCGGTGGCGCACCCGGTACGCCGAAGGCGGGCGGCGCGACGGGCGCGGCAGGTGCGCGCCTGTTGGGCGGCCTCGCCGCGCCGGGCGGCCTTCGGGGCTGCTGCCCGGCGCCGGGCACGCTGGACGACGGCGGGTTCACCGGCGAAGACGGCGGCGTGACGGCCGGGGGCTCGGGCAGGACGAACGAAGCCGTGGACCGGGCGCTGAGCACCGGTGGCTCCACGCCGAGCCCGCCCGGACCCAGCGTGGCGATCCGGTCGGTTCCTGTGGCGGTGGCCGCACTCAAGTAGGTGCCGGGATCGCGCCGCACCTGGACGGTGCAGACGACGGATGCGCCGGGTGCCAGCTCCGGCACGTCCTCCCGGCCCGAGCAGTCGATGCGAGCCGGGGCCGGGGCCGGATCGGCGACCGGGGTGCGGTCCAAGGCCAGGGCCGGCTCGGCCGACCCGGTGCCCACCGAAGCCATGGCCGGCTGGACCAACCCGGCGCTCATCGAAGCCATGGCCGGCTCGACCAACCCGGCGCCCGCCGAAGCCAGAACGGGATCCGCCGACCCGGCACGAGTCGAAGCCAGAACCGCCGGATGCGCCAACGCGGGATGGGCGGCAGCCGGCGCCGGGTCCGCCACCCCGGCATCCGCCGAACCCAGCACCGGATCCGCCCACCCGGCGCCCGCCGAACCCACACCCGCATCCCCCGACCCGGCACGACTCGAACCCAGAACCGCCGGACGAGCCAACGCGGGATGGGCGGCAGCCGGCGCCGGATCCGCCACCCCGGCACCGGTAGAAGCCAGTCCCGCATCCCCCAACCCAGCACGACTCGAACCCACACCCGCACCCCCCAACCCAGCACGACTCGAACCCAGAACCGCCGGACGAGCCAACCCGGCACCGGCCGAAGCCAGAGCCGGATCTGCCGACCCCCTGCGGGCGGACGCCAGGACCGGGTCGGCCAGTCGGATGTCGTACACCGGCCGGTTGCCGGGGTTGGCCAGGACGTAGCGGATCTCGGCCTCGTTGAAGCTGATGAGCCGGGCGCTCTCGGACAGCGCGAGGCCGCCGGTGACCCCCTCGTATCCGCTCCGCGCGGAGGCCCGGATGCGCATGTCGAGCGACGGGATCTCGCCCGTCGCCACGACCCAGGCGGTGTGCGCCCCGGGGTCCGCGGGCAGTTCGGCCGTGCAGGTGGTGCTCGACAGCGCGGGCAGGTAACCGGGGCGCCCGGCGCCCCCGCGGCAGCGGATCAGCGCGCCCGGCACGGCCGGGTCGGTCAGCCGGACGGCGGACAGATCGGCCTCGCCGTGGTTGGTCAGCCGGTACACCTTGACCACCGGGGCGCCCACCCGGATACCGGGCCGCAGCGCCCCGAGCCCGGGGCGCGTGTTCACCGTGACGGTCAGCTGCAAGCTGTGCGTGCTCGTTCCACCGGCGCGGGCGGTCGGCACGGCTCCGGCGAGCACCCCGGGCAAGGTGGCGACGGCCGTGAACGCGACAACGAACACCGTCCGCCGAGCGGTCGGACAACCGCGCGGGAGCCCCATCCCGATTCCCTTCCGCCGGAGAAGCGCCTTGCGGACAGATCGTCACCGACGGAAGGGGGCGGGGCCTTCAGGCGTGCCGCAATGCTCCGATAATCTTATAAATGTAACTCTTATGGGGGGTCTGTTCCTGTCTCTTCCGGAGTCGGGCGACGGATGGATCCGAGAGCGGCGAGGACCACCCCGGTAGCCTGCGCCGCATGATCAACACCTACACCCGCTCCGAAGACGCCGACGTCGCGATAGCTGCCGCGCGTGCCGGTGCCGAAGTGGTACGCGGCGGCTACGGGCAGCACCTCGCCCGTATCGACAAGGGCGGCGGGGATTTCGCCACCGCGGCCGACCTGGCGGCCGAGCGGGCGATCCTCGACGTCATTCGGTCAACTCGCCCCAACGACGCGGTACTTGGCGAGGAAGGCGGGCAGCGGGGCGCCCTCGACGCGTCCCGGCAGTGGCTGGTGGATCCGTTGTGCGGCACGCTCAACTACGCCGTCGGCACGATGGTGGTGGCCGTCAACGTGGCCCTGCGCGGCGGCCCCGCGGCAGTGGCCGACCCCTTCACCGGCGAGGTCTTCTTCACCGACGGCGTGACCGCGCGGGTCCGCCAGGACGGCAGGGACACCCCCCTGACGCCGACGGCGGCGACCCGGCTCGTGGACGTCAACCTCGATCCGCCCTTTCCCCACGCGCCCACGTTCCGCGCCACGGACTTGCTGGGGCACCCGACGTTCGTCGCGCGCTTCCGGCCCCGCGTCGTGTCCAGCACGCTCGCCCTGGCCTGGGTCGCGGCGGGCAAGCGAGCCGCCTATGTCACCGACGGCGCCGACCTTTCCGCCAGCGTCCACTTCGCCGCCGGTATCGCACTGTGCCGGGCCGCGGGCTGCGTGGTCACCGGTATCGACGGCGCCCCGATCGGCGAGGGCGGGCCCGGAGTCGTGGCGGCGGCCGATGCCGAGACTCATGAGCTCCTGATGTCGATGATCCGGCCTCGATGATCCGGCCTCAGGGAGAGAACGCCCCCGCGCCGCACCGGTAGTAGCCCCCGCCGTCCGGCGTCCTACGAGGCAGTTTCGCCACCCGAAACTGTGTGCGGCCAGACACGCCGGGCCCGAAGTTCCGCTTCATCCGGAGGCCGCCCGTTCCATCCCCGATGATGAGGACCGCCCGGGCAACGCATCGAGGAGGACGGGGAGTACGCACATGACGATGGAGGCCGGTTCACGGCAGGAGGAGCGCGTCCCGGGCCGGGTGTGGACGGTGCGCCTGGCCCCCCACGGCCGACCCTCCGCCGGGGCGGTGACACTGTCCTGCTCGCGCCCCGCCTGCGCCGACCAGCGCTTCCCCGACGGCGCCGCCGCCGGCCGCAAGGCGGCGGTCGGCCACGTCAACATGCACCTGGCCCACATCCGCACGAGCGGCGGACCGCGCCGCGAGGCGTGGTGCGCCTGTCGTGCCGCCGACTGCGCCTGGCACACCCCCGACCCCGCCGTCCGCCGCCGCGAGGCTCCGCCGACGGCGGCCACCTCCCGGTGCGGCGGCCCGGTCGTCCTGACCGTGTACGCGGACCGGGCCGGGCGGTTGTGGCGGATCGCGGAGACGTGCGCGCGCTGCGCGGCCGCCACCCCCGGCTGCCGCGCCCTGGACACCGCGCCGCCCCCGGCGCAGGTGGACCGGGCGGCGGGCGAGCGCGTCACGGCCTCGGAGCCCCCGGCCGGTTCGGCCGGGGACCGCGTGGCGCCCGTGTTCTCCGACCGGCTCCCCTCCCCCGCCGGTGACGCTCCGCCGGTCCCCGCCACCGAGGCCGCCCCGGTGCCACGGGCCCGGGTCGCCCCGCCGGGCACGGCGGCCGGGCGGGGCAACCAGCGCGGGAAGATCGCGCAGCGCATCGTGCCGCCCGACCTTCAGCCCGACGCCCTGCGGCTGGAACTCATCGACCTGGGCGACGCGTTCCGCGCCTACCAGCAGCGCACCGAACCCGACCTGGTACTCCTGGCCGAACTCCACGAGCGCAAGGCCCGGGCGTTCGCCCTGTGGGCCGACGTCAGCGGCGACAGCGCCCTGCGCCATGAGGCGCGGCGCGCCGAGAAGGCGGCGCAGACCACGCTCGACATGCACCACAACCGCACCGGCAGCCCCGGGGGCGGGCCCGCGGCGCCGGAGCGGTTGCTGACCCCGAAGCAGGCCACGCACGCGCGCACCGTGCTGGAGTACGTCCGGACCCAGGCCCCGGGGCCGGAGCCCGAAGTACGTCTCGCGGTCCTCATGCTCACCCTGCGGGCGGCCCGCGGCGGCACGGGGAACATCACAGGACAGGACCTCACCGGCTGGTTGCAGGGCGACGCCGAACACGTACTGGAGAGCCTGGTCGCGGCCGACTGGCTGCGTCTGCCCGCCACCGTCACCGAAGCGCTGGCCTCCCAGCCCGAGGACCCCACCGCGATCACCGTTCCCGCCCTGCTGCCCGAGCAGCCCCGGCCCTTCGACTTCGGCAAGACCAGCCGGGCCAGGATCTCCGGCTGGGCCCAGAAAGCCGTCGGCGACCGGAAGATCCGCAAGAGCAGGCTGGGCGCCGCCACCCGCCTGCTCGCCCTGTACACCGCCGCCCACGCCCGCGCCGACGGCACGCTGGCAGGGCCCGAGAACGGTGAACTGCCTCTGGAACAGGCCGCGTTGTTCTGCGGCGTCTCACCCGACGAGATCGCCGACCACGCCGAGCTCCTGGTGGCGGCCGACTGGCTGACCGAGGTCGACACGGGCGGGGGCACCCTGCGCGGCCGCCTCACCGAGCGCGTCCTGCCGCTGGGAGGGCTCGTCTCCTAGGCGGTGCCGAACGGCCGTGGCCGGTACCTCAGTACGCGGAGAGGAAGCGGTCCAGGACCCGGGTTCCGAAGGTGAGGGAGTCGATGGCCACCCGTTCGTCGACGCCGTGGAACATCGACACGAAGTCGCTGTCGTGGGGCAGGCGCAGCGGCACGAAGCCGAAGCAGCGGATGCCGAGGCGGGAGAAGTGCCGGGCGTCGGTGGCGGAGGACATGCAGAACGGCACGAGCCGGGCGGTGGGGTCCTCGGCGAGAAGCGAGGCGGCGATGGTCTCGGTGAGCGCGGCGTCGGGGCCGTTCTCATGTCCCTGGCCTCGCGGGATGACGTTCCAGTTGACCTCGGGCGGGATCAGGCGACGCAGCGCGGCGAGGAACTCGTCCTCGAAGCCGGGCACGCTGCGGCAGTCGATCTGGGCATGCGCGTCGGACGGGACCACATTGGGCGCGCCACCGGCCCGCAGCACGACGGGGGTCGCCGTGTGGCGCAGCGTCGCCCCGACGATGCGGCCCACGGCGCCGACCGCCGCCAGCGCCTCGTCCGGGTCGCCGGAGGCGTCGTCGAGGTCGAAGGCCTCCCCCAACTGGTCGAGGAAGTCACGGGTGGTGTCGGTAAGGCGCAAGGGGAAGGGATGGTCGGCAATGGCGGTGACCGTACGGGCCAGGGCCTGAACGGCGTTGCGGTCGTTGAGCATGGAGCCGTGCCCGGCCAGGCCGCGTGCGGTGAGCTCCAGGGTGAACGCCCCTTTCTGGGCCGTCTCCAGGAGGTAGAGAAAGCCCCTGGGGGTGGGGACGCTGAACCCGCCGACCTCTCCGATGGCCACCTCGCAGTCGGCGAAGAGCTCCGGATGGTTCTCGATCAGCCAGCCGGCCCCATGACCTCCGCCGTCCTCCTCGTCGGCGACGAAGGCGAGGACCAGATCGCGCCGCGGGGCGCGGCCCGCGGCGTGCATGCCGGTCACCACGTCCAGCGTCATGGCGACCATGTCCTTCATGTCGACGGCGCCCCGGCCCCACACGTATCCGTCGGCGACCTCCCCCGAGAAGGGGTGCACCGACCACCCGGTGGGGTCGGCGGGCACGACGTCGAGGTGACAGTGGATCAGCAGGGGCGGCAGGTCCTGTTCGCGGCCCGCGACGCGTGCCACGACATTGGTACGCCCGGGACTGCCCTCCAGGAGGAGCGGTTCGAGGCCCACGTCGGCGAGGCGGGCGGCCACGTACTCGGCCGCCTCCCGTTCGGGACGGCGACCGACGGTGGTGTCCATGCGTATGAGGTCGGAGCAGTACTGAACGACGTGTGAGGTGGTGGTGACCGCCTCGGTGGTGGTACTCATGTCCGTTCTCCTTCCGCCCGAGGGCGCGTTGGGGTTGGGGCGTGGCGCGCCGGAGAGGGCGCGGCAAGGGCGAAGCCCCCGCGCTTGAACGTCTCCAGCAGGATGGAGACGTCGATCTCCGAGACGGCGTCCAGGGCGCCCACCACATCGGTGAGGAACGCCTGGAGGTGGTGGGTGTCCCTCACCGCCACATGCGCGCAGATCTGGTACGACCCGCTGACCGAGACCAGGGTCATCACCTCCGGCCGCTCCGACAGGGTCTGCCCGACGTCGTCCAGGTGCCGGTAGGAGACGCGCAGCCACAGGAGCGCCTCGGTGGTCAGACCGAAGAGGGAGGGCGCCACGTCGGCCCGGATGCGCACCACTCCCTGTTCGAGTACGGCGGTGAGCCGGCGGGAGGCCGTGGCCTGGCTGACGCCGAGTTCACCCGCGAGCCGGGTGGTGGACATCCGCCCGTCCCGCGCGAGGAGTTCGGTGATGCGGTGTTCCTCCGCATGCAGGTCGATGACGCCGGACCGGCCGCCGAACGCCGAGCGGGGCTCCTGCCGCAGCGCCCGCTCCTCGTCCTCGGTGAGCGCGCCGCCGTTCCACTCGTGGGTGCCGGTGTAGAAGCGCAGCACCGGGTACGCGGACGAGCTGCGCACCTGGGGTGGGAGCCGGTCGAAGAGGAAGGTGCGCAGCGAGCTCTGGCTCTCGGGGATGACCTCGACGAAGTGGTCGAAGGAGCCGCACAGCGCCATGACGGTGCGGGTTTCGGCCAAGTCGGAGAGCGAGGCGGCGATCGCGCGGGCGCTCCCGGTCTCCACCCGCAGCCCCAGGAGCACCGGCGCGGGACGGCCGATGAGCTGGGTGTCGAGAACGCCGATGACACGGATCATCCCCTCGTCGAGCAACCGCTGGCCCCTGCGCGCGGTGGTGCGTTCGGACAACCCCAGGACCTGGGCGATCTGGTCCCACGGCGCGCGGCCATGGAGTTGAAGGGCCGAGGCGATACGCTTGTCTGTCGCATCTGCGATGCCATTCTTACTCATAATTGGCGCCATTATGGCGGAACAATGCAAGGGCAGATACAGCCTTGACGGTTCCATTCAGTACTGCCACAGTGACTGACGCAGCACGGAAGGTTGCCGGGGGGAGACCGTGGACGAAGGACGCAGGACACCAGCCGCCCCAACTCCGGGGCGCAGGAACTTGGTTGCCGCGACCGTGGGCAACGCCCTCGAGTGGTACGACTGGAACGTCTACGCGCTGATGGCGCCCTTCTTCGCGACGCGGTTCTTCGTCGCGGGAAGCGCCACCACCGCACTGCTCTCCTCCCTGGCGGTCTTCGCGGTGGGCTTCGTCGCCCGGCCGGTGGGCGGCCTGGTCATGGGAGTGATCAGTGACCGGCGCGGCCGCAGGACCGCGATGCTGTGGTCGATCGCGCTCATGGCGGCGGGAAGCCTTCTGATCGGGCTCACCCCGGCGCACGACGCCATCGGCGTACTGTCGCCGCTGCTGCTCGTGTTCGCGCGGCTGGTCCAAGGCCTGTCCGCGGGTGGGGAGTTCGCCGCTTCGGCGGCGTACCTGGTGGAGTCCGCCCCCGACCGCCGCAAGGGCCTGTATTCCAGCTTCCTGTACACGGGCAACCTGGTCGGCACCCTCCTGGCGACAGGGCTCGGCGCCCTGCTCGCCCTGGTCCTGGATCACGACGCGATGACGGCGTGGGGTTGGCGCCTGCCGTTCCTCGTCGGTGGCGTGGCGGCCGTCCTCCTCGGACTGATGCGGCGTCAGATGGAAGAGACACTGCCTCCGTCGGTCCGCCGGGACACCGCGGGCGAGGGGATCCTCGCCCCCCTCCGTCGGAACGCTCCGGCCGCGATGGTGTTGTGCGGCATCACCGCCGGTGCCACGGTCGCCTATTACACCTGGATCGTGGCACTGCCCGGACACGCGGTCGCGGGCGGTCAACTCGGCCCGGGACAGGCCCTGTTGGCGGCCACCATCGCCCAGGCGCTCCTCCTGGCGGCCCTGCCGTTCGTCGGGATGCTCGCGGACCGCGTCGGGCCGCGCCGTCTGATCCTCGCGTTCTCCGGCGGTCTCGCGCTGCTGTGCGTCCCCCTCTACTCCCTGGCCCAGGGCTCGTTCACGGGCCTGCTCACCGCCGAGGTCATCGGCCTGCTGCTGTTCAGCGGGTACGGAGCCACGGCCGCGCTCGTCATGGTGGAGCTGTTCCCCCTGGGGGCACGCGGCATCGGGGTCGGGCTCCCCTACGCCGCGACCGTGGCTGCCTTCGGTGGCACCGCGCCCTATGTGAGCGTCTGGATGGACGGACACGGCCCCAAGGCCGCCTTCCCCGTCTACGTCGCCCTGCTCTGTGTGCTCACCTTCGCCGTGGCCTGGCGCAAGCTCGACCACGGTCGCGGCTCCGCCGTCCCGGACCCGGCGCCCCACGCCGAACGCCTCAGCATGCCCTGACCGGAGGGGCCGAGCGCCCCGTCGACCCCCCACCCTCCAATCCGTGCCGGAGACAGACATGTCCTTGCCCGCCGTGGCCCCCAACGACATCACCAGCCTGCGCAGCAAAATCGACGCCATCGACGCGGAGATCACCCGCCTGGTCGCGGAACGCCGGGCCTACTCCCACGCGGTACAGGCAAGCCGGTTGCACCGCGGAGGACCGCGTACCGAACTCGCCAGGGAGCGCCGGATCATCGAGCGCTACGCCGCGGACCTCGGCCCGGCCGGAATCGCGCTGGCCAACTTACTGCTGACCGACTGCCGCGGGACCCTGCCCCACTCGCTCGCGATGGCGCGCGGGGTGCGGGCATGATGATCAGCGCGGGAGTGGTGGCGTCGTACTCGGTCGTGGCCCTCCTGGGCGCGATGTCGCCCGGCCCCGACTTCGCCCTGGTCAGCCGTTTCGCGGCCCTCCAGGGGCGGCTCGTGGGACTCGGCGCCGCGGCCGGTGTCGCCGCGGGGATGGCGGTCAACACGATCGCCGCCGTGTGCGGTGTCGGCGCGGCCCTGGCCGCCTCACCGGCCGTCTTCCGCGCCATCACCCTGGCGGGCGCCGCCTACCTCTGCTACATCGGGGTCCGCGCGCTGCTCGCCGCCCGCCAACGGGACGACGGCGCCGCCCCGGAGAGCGAGCCGGAGGCACAGCGCACGACCGTGCCCTGGGTCGCGTTCCGGCAGGGGCTGATCACCAACGTCCTGAACCCCAAGTCCGTGGTCTTCCTCATCGCACTGCTCCCCCAGTTCCTGACCGACCGCTCGACCTGGGCGGACAAGGCGGTCCTCGGGGCGATCACGGTGCTCGCCGTGCTGGCGTGGTTCAGCGCGGTGTCGCTGGCGGTCGGCGCGTTCCAGGCCGTCTTCAGGAAGTCGGCAGCGCGACGGGCCCTGAACGCCGTCACCGGTCTCGTCCTCGTATCCATCGCGGCATTCCTCGTCGTCGTGTCCTGACCCCCGCGCCGACCGTGCCGCACCCCTCCGGGAGCCGTGAACTCCGGTCGCAGTAACGGAAGTCGCACGCCCGGTCCCCCTTACCCACGCTCAGCGGAATCCCCGCTTCACCAGCCAGGAGCACCGATGTCCAGCACCCTTCATGACGCTTCTCTCGTCGCCGAGAACACGGATGTCATCCAGCAGATCGACCCGCTCTTCGACGTGTTATCGAGCACCGTCCCCTACCGCTCCGACCTCGTGCGGCTGGCCGCGGGCACCCTGGCCGCCGTGCGCATACCGTCCCACCTGCCCGCCGACAGATGCGCCGAGCTGGTGCGGGCGCTCGATGACTGCGAGTTCGACACCTACGACGAGCGGCGGATCTTCCCTCCGGTCACCAAGCTCGGCCCCGCCGTCTTCGACTACTACCTCGATGACACCATCCGCGCCGAGTACTGGGAGCACGCCGAGCAGTCGCGCCGCACCTGGAAGCGGATCGTCGGCGACAACGACCCCCTGGACATGCTGATTTCGGAGCTGCGCCTCATCTGGCAGGGCCCGGTGGAGCCCGCGACCGTGGGCGGCCGGGAGCTGTTCGTCGGCATGGTGCGCGAGTTGACGGGCGGCGCCCGCATGCACTTCGACGAGCTGATGCGCGAGTTCCCCGGTGTGGTGGACCAGGAGCTGGTGGCCCAGTTCGGCTTCAACTGCTACATCAGCGTGCCCGAGGACGGCGGCGACCTCGTCGTCTACCGGCGCCGCTGGAAGCCGAGCGACGAGCGCGAGCGCATCGGCTACGGCTGGTCCGAGCGCGTCGCGGCCGATGAGCCCCGCGTCATGGTCAAGCCGGAGGTGGGCGACTCGGTGTGGTTCGACTCGCGCAACTTCCACGCCATCACGCCCAACACCGCCGGGCGCCGCCTGTCCATCTCGTTCTTCTGCGGTGTCACCCCGGAGAACAAGCTCGTGCTCTGGTCCTAGACCCGCACGGGTGCGGTCCGGCACCGCCGTACGTCTCGACACCGAGGACCAGAGGGAAGACACAGTGCGCACCGAAGAACTCCACCGCAAGGACGCCTACCTCCGCAGCTTCGAGGCGACGGTGGTACGGGCCGAGGACGACATCGTCGAACTGGACGCCACGGCGTTCTACGCCCGCGGCGGCGGGCAGCAGGGGGACCAGGGCGTCCTGGGCGGCCACCAGGTCGTGGACACCGTGGTCGCCCAGGACCGGCTCAGCGTGCTGCACCGGATGGCGTGGACCGGGGACCCGCTGCGCGCGGGTGACCGGGTCGCCGGTTACGTCGACTGGGAGCGCCGGTACGCGCTGATGCGGCTGCACAGCGCCCAGCATCTGCTGTGGCTCGCCCTCACCCAGGAGTACGGTCCCGAACAGCAGGACCGGGGTGGGGAGATCCGTCCGGAGAAGGCGCGTCTCGATGTCGCCTGGAGCAAGGATGAGCGTCCGTCCGCCGAGGCCCTCACCGCGCGTCTGGACACCCTGGTCGCCGCCGACCTGCCCATCGAACGGTACGTCGTCGACGAGGGCGCCGGCCGCTGGGAGTGGCGGATCGAGGGCCACCCGCCCATTCCGTGCGGGGGCACTCATGTGCGGCGCACCTCCGAGGTGGGCCCGCTGGTGGTGACGGTCAAGGGCAAGGGCCGTGACACCGCCCGCCTCACGGTCGCCCCGGTCGACCGCTGAGGACGGCCGTAGAGATCCGGGGGCGATATCCGGGGGCGATAGCAGCCCGCTGCGGGCGTCTGCCGAGATCCGGGGGCGGTAGCAGCCCTGCGGGCGGCAGCCGGCATCCGGGGGTGTCGGCGCACCCCCTTGCGGCGCGGTGGGTGACCCGCGACCCACCGCGCCCCGCTCCCCTCACGGCCGCCGCTCGCCCCGCACGCCCGCGACGTTCTACCCTGCGACCTCCTGAACCCCCTTCGTTAGGAAGTGCGCGTGCACCAGCTCACCTACGGTGACGTCCGAGCGGCCGCGGGCCGCGTCGCCGGCCGCATCCGGCCCGCCGTCGTGTCCGAGATGGAGCGCGGTGTGGTTCCCGCCGCGCCCCGCGGACCGCTGGCCGCGAACGAGCGCCAGGACTGTCGGGTCTGGCTGGTGCACGAGTACATGCAGCACACCGGGAGCTTCAAGGCACGCGGCGCGCAGAACTTCCTGCTGGCCCACCGCGAGGCGGGCACCCTGCCCGACGCCGGCCTCACCATCGCCTCCGGCGGCAACGCCGGACTGGCCTGCGCGTGGGCGGCACAGCAACACGGCGTCAGGGCAACGGTGTTCCTGCCCGAAAACGCGCCGAGGGTGAAGGTGGAGCGGCTGCGCGGGTACGGGGCGGAGGTCCGTCTGACGGGCCGCGAGTACGCCGCGGCGCTCGCGGCCTGCGAGGAGTTCGCCGCCGCCACCGGCGCGCTGGCCAGTCACGCGTACGCGCATCCGCTCATCGGCGCCGGAGCGGGAACCCTCCTCGACGAGGTGCTCGCCCGTGTCCCCGATCTGGACACCGTCCTCGTGTCGGTGGGGGGCGGCGGCCTGTTCGCCGGCGTCGCGATCGCCGCCCAGCACCACGGCATCCGCACCGTCGGCGTCGAGCCGGAGAACTGCCGGGCCTGGAACGCGGGAATCGAAGCGGGCCACCCCGTCGACGTCGAGGTGGCCTCCGTGGCCGCGGACTCGCTGGGCGCCCGCCGTACCTGGCAGGGGGCGCTCGACGCGGCCCAGCACGATCTGGTCCGCTCCGTGCTCGTCGCCGACTCCGAGATCGTCACCGCCCGGCAAGCCCTGTGGGACCAGCGGCGCATCGCCGTCGAACACGCCGCCGCGACCGCCCTCGCGCCACTGCTGGCCCCCGATGACCAGGAGAGCGGCCCGCCGTCGCCCGACGGCGGGCCCGTCGGCCGTGGCTATCGGCCGCGCCCCGGGGAGAAGGTGGCGGTGATCCTCTGCGGCTCCAACACGGACCCGTCCGACCTGGTGGGCCGGCTCCCTGAGGCGGCCTGAACACCACACGACCGGCCGCGGTGTCACCCCCGGGGAGGCCGTAGCGGCACCTCACGGCCTTGACGGTGACACCGCTGTCAGGGGGCCGGCCGGACCCCGTGCCCGGTCAGGGCAGGATCTCGACGTACCCGTCCGATCCGTGCACCCGGATCCGCTGCCCGTCCCGGATCAGCCGGGTGGCCTGGGCCACGCCCACGACGGCCGGCAGCCCGTACTCCCGGGCGATCACCGCGCCATGGGTCATCAGGCCACCCACCTCCGTCACCAGACCCGCGATGCCCACGAACAGCGGTGACCAGCTGGGGTCCGTGAAGGTGGTGACCAGGATGTCGCCCGCTGCGAGATCGGCGTCCGCCATGTCGAGGATGACGCGGGCCCTGCCCTCCACGGTCCCGGCGGACACCGGCAGACCGACCAGCGCGCCGGCCGGCACGTTGTCGCGCCGGTACGCGCCGTCAAGGACCTCGCCGTCCGAGGTGAGTACGCGGGGAGGGGTGAGCGCGAGGTACGAACGGTAGGCGTCCTTGCGCTGCTGGATGAGCCCTTCGTCCACCTCGTTCGAGCGCACGGCGTCGTGGAGTTCCTGGAACGTGAGGTAGAAGACGTCCTCGGGCGCCGCCATCACCCCGGCCTCCACGAGGCGCTCCGCCTCCGCCATCAGGGCCCGCTTGTAGACGAAGTAGCGGCTGATGATGCCGTACTTGGGGTACTCCCGGTATCCGATGAAGGTTCTGACCCGGTCGATCATCCGCTTGGTCTCGTCGGCCTTCTGGTCCCCGTCCGGCAGGGCCCGCAGACGGGACAGCACGTCCTGTTCCTTCTCCCACGCCTTCTGGCGCCCCTGCTCGAAGCGCCGCTCGGCCGCCCCCGGCTCGAAGTTCCTGACGTTGTCGAGGATGGCCGGCACGAGCGTGCTGGGGCGCTCGCGCCACCGGGGCCTGGTGATGTCGATCTCGCCGGCGCAGCGCATGCCGTACCGGTCGAGGTAGGCCTCGATGGCGTCGCGCGCCTCGGCTCCGCCCGCGCGTTCGGCCAGCTCGTCCAGGAAGTCCTCGTCGTCGACTCCCTGGAGGAACTCCGCCACCTCGGGGTGCGGGCGGATCACATCGGCGACGTCGAGCAGCGCGAGTCCCATCTCCGACGTGATGTTGTCGGGGGCGGACAGGGTCAGTGTGTCGGCGGCGTTCTTCTCGCCCAGCCACTCCAGCAGGTTGTCATTGAGCCACCAGGTGGCTTCCATCCCCGCCATGATCACCTGAAGGCTCAGGGGGTCACCGAGCACGCGCTTGTGCTCCTGGAAGGCCTCCAGGAGGTAGTCGAAGAGCTCCGGCCCGGTCTTCGTCCGGATGTCTCGCTCCAGCGCGGCGAGGGAGGCCCGGGTGCGTTCGATCGCCTCGGTGACGATGGTGGGATCGGTCTCGATGGAGGCGGTCGGAAGGACGGCAGCCGGGTGGCCGGGGCTCGCGTCCGGGATCGAGGGGATGAAGTCGCCGCGGTCGAGGACGGTCTCCAGCGCGTCCCTCGTCAGCGGGTCCCCTCGCCCCACGATGTCCAGGAGGCTCGCGCGGCTCGCGGGCGAGGCGAGGCGCCGGGTGGCGTCGACGAACAGCCTTCCGCCGGCCTCCCGCATCGGTGCCATGGCCGTCAACTGCCATACGGAGAGCCCCAGGGGCTTCATGGGGTCGGTCATCATCTGCTGATGCCCGACGGAGAGATAGACGTGGTTCTCGCCGTCGTCCGTCTCGGGGACGGGAAACAGAGTCGTGATCGGGCGGCTCTGGACGATCCGGAAGTCGTCGTCGACCAGACACCACTCGATGTCCTGAGGGCGGCCGAAGTGCGCCTCGATGCGCCGCCCGATCTCGACGAGCCGCAGGGCCTGCGCATCCGTCAGAGCCGGCTCCTCCTGCCGCTGCGACGCGATCTCCACTTCCCGTGTTCCGCCGGCCGGCAGCGCCTCGATGGCCCGCTCTTTGGCGGAGATCGTCCTGGACACCACTTCGCCGTCCCGGACCGTGAAGACGTCCGGGTTCACCAGACCGGACACCAGCGCCTCGCCGAGGCCGAATCCGGCGTCCACGGTGGCGACCTTCCGGTTGCCCGTGACGGGGTCGGCCGTGAACAGGATGCCGGACGCCTGCGGGAACACCATCTCCTGCACGACGACGGCCATGTGGACCGTGCGATGGTCGATGCCGTTGCGCAGCCGGTAGGTCACGGCCCGCTCGGTGAACGTCGAGGCCCAGCACCGGCTGATGTGCTGGAGGACCGCCGCCGGCCCCACCACGTTCAGATACGTGTCCTGCTGGCCGGCGAAGGACGCCGTCGGCAGGTCCTCCGCCGTGGCGCTGGACCGTACGGCACAGGGGGTCCGTTCGCCGAGTTCCACCAGCGCACAGGTGATCGCCTTCGCGATGTCGTCCGGGATCGCGATCCCTTCGACGGCTTGACGGATCTCCGCGCTCAGCGCGCGGATCGCCTCGCGGTCCTCCGGGTCCACCTGGGACAACCGCTCCAGCCGGTCGCCGACCGCCGGTTCCTCGGCCATGACCTGCCGGAAGGCGTCCGTCGTCACACAGAAGCCGCCGGGCACGCGGATGCCGTCGATGCGGGAGAGCGCGCCCAGATGTGCCCCCTTGCCACCGACCATCGAGATGCGTGTCTCGTCGACCTCGTCCAGGTCTCTCACATACTGCTCAGTCACTGCGGTACCTCCGAGGCAGCCGTGCTCCGTCGCCGTGCGGTGGCCGATGGACACACCGGCGCCTTCCACTCTGTCGAACCTGTTGTCGCGCACGTCCTCATCCCCGATTGTCTTCCCTCCGGCGCGTCGCATCTCGTGCCTGCGCACCCCACGCCGACGGCCACCACCGCACCCGGTTGTGGCCACGGCGGACGATTCTGCGCCGTCATGGGGGCCTTGCGGCAAGCCCCCCCACGCGCTATAAGTTGAAAAGGGCAAGGAGATCACTCTCCTTGCCTTTGTCATGGGCCGCCGTCGTGGGCCCCTGTCATGGCCGACGACGCCGGCCGGGCGACTCACCGAGTGGCAGCGCGCGCCATCTCTCAGTGCCCCATCCCCCGGCGCCCCAACTCCCCCTGTTTTCCTGGTCAGTTGACGCCATCGCCCCGATCGTGACCGGAGTGGGTTCTCAGGGCAGCCGTGGCAGTGCCTCGGTGAGTGCGCCAGTGGGTGTCGGTCACCAGAACGCCGAGGCGCAGTAGGTGGGTGGCCCGGGCCGGCGTGGCGAGCGCTGTCCGGCCGTGGAGGCAGGGCACCGAGGAGTCACCCAGAACTTTCGAAGGCGAAACGCATCGCTCGTGGCCCTCCGGAATCTCATGGACCGACGTCCCCCCGATGCCGGACAGGGTGGCGCGTAAAGCCGGTGCCCGTAGGAAAGTTCGCCAATTAGAGGGATTCTGCGGGAGACGCTTCGGACCCTACTCTGGATATGGAGAAGCTCCCCACGACCACGGCCCGAACCTGCTTCCCTGATGCAGGCGTCCTGACGATCCTCTACGTCCGTCGGCACGAGTGGGAACACCGTTACGGCCACGGGCACTTCGGCACCGGGCGGCTGCGGCGCCCAGTAGTTTGCCGCCAACTGCCCGACTCGCGTGGCCCGATACCTCCGGCCACCTACAAATGAGGAATGCAATGCCGCATATTTCCCGAGAGCGGATCATCGGTCTTCCCCGTACCGAGATCGCCGGTATCGACGCCGGTGGCACCAAGACGCACATGCGCTTCCTGGATCCGGTCACCGGAGAGATCAGGCACGTTCAGGCGCGCTCGGCCGACTACGACTCCCTGGAGCACCTCTTCTACGGCTGCTTCGACATGGCGGGCTGTCTGCCGCGGTCCCTGGTCGCGGGTGTGGCCGGCCGGCCCGGGCGCGACGGAGACGTCAGGATCACCAACCACCCGCAGTGGCCCACTTTCCGGCGGCGAGCCTTCGCCACGGACCTGGACATGTCACTCGTCACCATCAACGACATGGTCGCCACGACGGCCGGAGTCGCCGACCTCGACGAGTCCGACTGGGTGGCACTGACCCCCGACGTCCCGCCCCACCCCGGTCCCGCCCTGCTCGCCGTGTCGGTCGGAACCGGCGTCGGCAGTGCCTCGGTGGACCGCGAGGGACAGGCCCACCCCGCCGAATCCGGCCATGTCGCCTGGCAGCCGGTGACCGTCCTGGAGGAGGAGTACCTGCGCTCCCTGCAGCGGCTCCGCCCGGGCATTCCGATCTCGGTCGAGCTGTCCATCGGCGGGCTGCGCGGCATCGACCACATGTATGACTTCATGACGACACGGAAGAAGCCCGGTCCCTACATCCAGGAGCATGTCGACCGCTTCCGGCGCGAGCACCGCGGCATCGGCCCGGTGATCACCGCGGCGGCCGTCGGCGGTGACGCCTGCTGCCGCGAGATCATGCGTCTCTTCGGCGCCATCCTGGGGCAGTTCCTGCGCAGCAACGTGCTGATGTGCATGAGCGAGGGTGGCTCCGTGTGGCTCACGAGCGGGGTGTTGCAGGCCCCGGGCGTTTGCGACCTCCTCATCTCGGACACGGCGTTCCTGGAGCGCTTCATCGCGTCCGGCGCGGAGCACGCCGAGCTCATGCAGGAGATCCCCCTGTTCGCCGTGACGGATCGTCAGGTGGCCGTGCGCGGGGCCTTCGCGCTCACCCGTCAGGCCGCCGAACAGGAGCCCGCCGTACTCCACTAAAGCCGCCAACACCCCTGCGGATGTGTGACCGCTGGGCTAACATCCATGGCACGCAAGGCAAGTTCGCACGTCAGTGTCGTCGCGCGCTAGGAGCTCACCGCCGATGTCTTGGGTAATCCGACGCCAAAGCGCAAGCCGTGACCGCCGTTTCCGAACAGGGACCGCCGAACGTGTCGGATGACCCGACAGTTCTCCGACGCGGTCAAGCACGCACCACTCAAGCACCATCCGGCCACCACCCACCCAGCCGTCACGGTCGTTCCGTGACGCACACCTACGAACTCTTCCTGCGGGACGCCAGCACCGGATTCGGGGCGGTCGACCCGGGTGCGGTGAGTCAGGCCGTGACGCTCCTCAACACGGCCCGGCGCCGCAGGGCGCGGGTCTACGTCATGGGCAACGGCGGAAGTGCCGCAACCGCCAGCCACATGGCCTGCGACCTGGCCAAGGGCATCGGGCGCACCAGACACGAGCGGTTGCGCGCGATGGCGCTCAGCGACAACACGGCGACGCTCACCGCCTGGATGAACGACAACGGCGACACCCAGGGTTTCTCCCGCCAGCTGGACACCCTGCTCGACCCGGAGGACGTCGTCGTCGCCGTCAGCGTCAGCGGCAACTCGCCGAACGTCCTGGCGGGCCTGGAGACAGCGCGGGAACTGGGCGCCGCCACCATCGGACTGCTCGGCTCGGACGGCGGGCGCGCCCTGCACCGCGTCGATGTGGCGCTGCATGTGCCCAGTTGGGACTACGGGGTGGTCGAGACGGTCCACCTCGGCCTGGTGCACGCCCTGGCCAACGCGTTACGGGGCCACGCGCTGACCGCGCCACGGACGGTCAGCGCGGAGGCGGTCGACCTCGCCATCGGTCCTCCGCCGTGACGGACACCCTCGCGATCGCCTCCGACCGCGGCCCCGTGACCCTGTCCGGCGCGGGGCCGCGGCTACGGATGGAGCGCCGCCCCGGCAGCGTCACCGCCCTCCTGGACACGGCCGCCCGGGGCATACCCCGGCGCACGCTGTGGGTCGCCCCCTCCGACGCGGAGGCCGAACGGAACGGCCTCGACGCCGCGGACCACGCGCGGCTCACCCGGCACCTGGGCTACGACTACACCCCCGCCCCCGTCGGTGAGCGCCACTACCGCGAGTACTACGACGACGTGGGTGTGCGCATGCTCTGGCTGGCGCTGCACGGCCTGTGGCCGGACATCGCCGACACGGGCGCCCCACCGCCGGATCCGACCGCCTTCACCCGCTCCTACCAGCAGGTGAACCGGACCGTCGCGGAGAGCATCGTGCGGCAGACGGGGCCCGGCACACCGGTCCTGGTGCAGGACTACCAACTGGCCACCGCCCCCTGGTTCATCCGGGTCCTGCGGCCACGCCAACCCATAGGGCTCTTCCTGCACACACCGTTCAGCACCCCCGAGGAACTGGGCAAGCTCCCCCCGTCCATCACCGGCGCCTTCCTGGACGGCATCCTCGCCGCCGATCTGGTCGGCTTCCAGTCGCCTCGCTGGGCCGCCAACTTCCTCGACTGCTGCGAGAGTTGGGGCCACCGGGTCCACCGGGGCGCCCCGGGCAGCGATCCCATCGGCGTCGTGGAGAGTACGTGTCCCGCGCGGCCCACCGGGAGTGCGCGCACCACCCGTACCACCACCGTCAGTTGTCACCCCGTGCCCGCGGACTCGGCGCTGCTCACGGCGAACGCCCGGGACCCCGCGGTCGGGGCCTGGGAGCGGGAGTTCGCTCTGGATCCGGCCATCCAGCACATCGTCAAAGTGGACCGGATCGACCCGTCCAAGAACGTGCCGCGGGGCCTGGAGGCGTACGGCATCGTTCTGGAGCGCTCGCCCGCGCTGCGGGGCCGGGTCACCATGACCGCCTGTCTGACCCCGTCCCGGGAACGCATCCCGGAGTATCGCGCCCACACGGAGCGCATCCGGCATCTGACGGCGCGGCTGAACCAGCGTTTTCCCGGGTGTCTCGACATACGGCTCGGACACGATGTGTCCCGGTGTCTCGCGGCTCTCAAGTCCTATGACGTGCTGCTGGTGAATCCGGTACGCGACGGCATGAACCTCGTGTCCCAGGAGGGACCGCTGCTCAACACACGCCACGGAGCGCTGGTGCTCTCCCGGGGCGCGGGCAGCAGCGATCTCCTGGGCGCGCACGCCGAGTCGCTGCACGATGCGCGTGACGTGGAGGCGACCGCGAGGGCGTTGCACAACGCCCTCACCCTGCCCTTCGCCGAGCGCGAGAGACGGGCCTCACGGTTGCGGGCGGCCGTGGCCGGGGGCGATCCGGTGCGCTGGCTCGCGGGGCAGCTCCAGGAGCTGGAGGGGCTGCTCTAGCCGATCGCGCCGGGCGACGGTTCGCCGTAGTGGTCGAACACGCAGACCTCCCGCCCGGTGCCCACCACCAGCCGGTTGTCGGGTGCGGCGGCCAGGGACCAGCCCGGCGCGGGCAGGACGAAGCCCGCCTGGCGCTCGCGGGTGTGCAGGTCCCAGAACCGTACGATCCGGTCGTCCCCGGCCGTCACCACGACCGTGCGGTCGCGCAGCCGCATACAGGCGATGGCGTTGGTGCCGGCCCCCGCGTCACTGAGGCGCAGGCACCTCCTGCGGTCCTTCAGGTCCCACACGAACACACCCCCGTCGTCGTCGACGCTGACCACCACCGGGCGCCCGTCGAGCGTGGCGCAGTCCAGGGCCCGTACCCAGCCCGTGTGGCCGGTGAAAACCGCGGAGACCCGCCCGGTCTCCAGGTCCCACAGCCGGATCGAGCCGTCGAACGCCCCGGTCAGGGCGACCGGGCGGCCGTCCAGGGAGGTGCACGCCACCGTGTTGATGCCGCCGGTGTGCCCGGACAGGATGGCGCGCTCGCCGTGGCTCTGGAGGTCCCAGACCCGCAGGGTGCAGTCGTCGCTGCCGCTGACCGCCACGGGCCTGCCCCTGATCTGCGTGCAGGCCACCGAGCTGACCCAGTCGGTGTGCCCGGTCAGCACCGCACGCCGACGCTGGCTCTTGAGGTCCCACACGCGGACCGTGCCGTCGCTGGCGCCACTGATGACCACGGGTGTCCCGCCCAACTCGGTACAGGCCACCGCGCGGACGAAGCCGGTGTGCCCCTTGATGACTCCGCGTTGGCGACCGGAATCGATGTCCCAGGCGCGCACGCTGCGGTCGTCACCGCCGCTCACGGCGAGCGGACAGCCGTCCACGGTCATGGCACCGACCGCGTTCACCCCGCCCGCGTGGCCCACCACGTCCCTGGCCCTCGCCTCGACACTGGGATCCCACACACACATGGTGCCGTCGCTGGCACCCGTGACGACCGCGGTGCGCCCCTCGATCTCCACGCCCGCCACGGCCCGCACCCAGTGCGTATGGCCGATCAGCACACTCAGTTCGACCTCACGCTCCAGGTCCCAGATGTGCGCGTGGCCGCTGTCGGTGCCGCACACCACGACGCTCCGGCCGTCGAGTGTCATGCACGCCACCGCCCGCACCCAGCCCATGTCGCCGGAGAACAGGCACCTTTGCTCATGCTCCCGGACGTCCCAGATGCGGACGGTGCGGTCGTCTCCCCCGCTGATCAGGACGGGCGATCCGGCCAGCTCGGCGAAGGCCACCGTGTTCACCTCACCGGAATGCCCCTTCAGGACGGCCCGTTCCCGCCAGTGCCGGCCCTCGCCCCCGGGCCCCTCCGGCACGGTGGGGGACGGCTCCCACAGGCGTACTCTGCCGTCGCTCCCCCCGCTGGCGATGAGCGGCGTACCGTCGACCTCTCCGCAGGCCAGTGCCCGCACAGCCCCGGTGTGGCCGATCAGGCGCTGCTCCTCCCGACCGGTCGCGAAGTCCCAGAGCCGGATGGTGCGGTCGTCGCCGCCGCTCACGAGCACCAGGCGGTCCGCGTCGACGAGCCCGACCGCCACCCCCACCCGGCCCACATGCCCGCTGAACACCGCGCGTTCGCTCTCGTCCCGTAAGTTCCAGACGCGGGCCGTGCCGTCGCTGCTCGCGCTGATGCCGAGGGGTTCGCCCTGGAACCTCAGGTGGCTCACGGAGTTCACTTCGGCCATGTGGCCGCGCAGCATCCCGTGCAGGTTGCCGTTGCTCAGGTCCCACAGGCGCAGCATGCCGTCGGTGTCCGCGGTGACGGCGAAGGGCTGCTGGTCGAGCTCGAAGCAGTCGGCGCTCTTGACTCCATGGGAGTGGTCGACGAAGGACATCTGGAGCGCGGGATTGACCTGGGAGCCGGTGGCCCACCGCACCCGCCAGGGCAGGTCGGCGCTCAACTCCTTTGCCAGGCCCCGTACTTGGTGGCTGGCCGCGTCGAAGGCCAGGATCTGCCGGCGGGTCAGGGGGTCGGACTGGCGGTGCAGCGTGAGGGAGGACCGGTAGATCGAGCGCACCATGCGCGCCTGCTCGCTGCCGGCCCAGCGCAGTGCGGGGGCCAGGACGCCCGGGTCGGCGTGCACCAGGAACTCGGCGTCGGCGAGCAGTTCGTCCAGGCTCCCGGCGATCGCGGCGTGACTGGCGAGGTGGCTGCGTATGTAGAGGTGGGCATCCCCCCAGGAACGGCGCCCGGCCGAGGTGGGCACCTGCTCGAGGAGGGTGGTGGTGATCCGGCGGTGGGCCTCCTTGTCGCGGCGGGAGTCGCGCAGGAACTCCGCGAGCGTCTCGTGGTAGAGCCGGAACACCGACCGGTCGCCCACCCGCACCTCGACGATGTACGCCCCGGCGTTCCCGAGGAGCCAGTTGATGTCCTCGTCGGAGCAGCGCACCCCGGCCAGGACCGACGCGAGCGGCGCCCACAGGTTGTCCCAGGGAAGCCCCTGGCCCTCGGCGTAGGCGAGCGGGGTGAGCAGCCTGCGCACCCGCCATTCGTTGACTCCGAAGCGGGACAGATAGGCGGCGAAGACGTCCTTGACCTCGTTGGGCAGCCGGCGGTGCCAGCCGTCCTCGGTGGGGTCCACCTTGACCTGACGGTTGATCAGCGAGCGTGCCGTCATGTTGGCGACGAGGAAGGACTGCCCGGCCCTGACCGCGACCCCGTCCGCCACCGCGGCGGCCAGCGAGGCATGGCCGCGGTAGGGGGAGAGGCTGTCGGGGTCGTCCTCGGCGAGCAGCAGGGCCGCCACGTAGTCGGCCACGTCCTTGTGACCCGCGTAGGCCGGCCGGTCCAGGTCGATGAGCTCGACGGCGGTGCCCAGCGCGTCGATCGGGTCGCCCCGGGTGCCGACGATGAGCCGCACCTGCGCCATCGTCGACATCGGCCGCAGCAACGCCCGGGCGATCAGCGTCGCCTCGGCCTGGTCGCCGACGATGCCGGCCTCGTCCAACGCGTCGAGCAGTACCGTGAATTGGGCGGATCGGTCCCTCAGGAAGCCCAGCAGGTCGTCCGGCGTGGCGGCCACGCAGCCCACGGCCCGGCCCAGTTCGGCGACCACGTCGTCCAGGGTGCGGCGGCGCAGATGGAGGTGGGTGGTGATGCAACCGGTGGGGGGCACCGTCTCGGGGGGCGTCCGGGGGTCGGCGTCCGGCGTGTCCGCGAGGTACAGGAGCCGGCCGAGCAGGGCGGACTTACCGGAACCCGGACCGCCGGTGACCACCCGCGCGCGACGGTCGTGGGAGGGCTGGGAGAGCCAGCGGGACAGCGCCGCGAGGGCGGCGACCCGCCCGGTGAAGTACGAGCCGACCTCCCCGACGTACTCCACGCCGCGGGCGCGCGGGTCGAAGTGGGCGGATCGCTCCCGCCGCATCCTGGTGAGCGTCTCGACGTCCAACTCCCCGCCGAACAGGCCGGGAACGAAGTTGCGGTTGGGGAAGAACGGCGGCACTCCGGCCGTGTCCACCGAGGTGCAACTCGCGTGCTGGTACGGATGGTGCTCGCGGAAGTGCTCGTTGACGCGCTCGGTTATCTCCGACAGATCGATGTACTGCTGGTGGGCGCCGGCCCTGGGCGCGGCGAGGGTGCCGGTGAGCGCACCGGTCAGGACGCCTTCGCCCGCCTCGTCCCGGGCCCGGGCGCCCGCCAGGAGCCACAGGTTCCCGGCCACCGTGGTGCGCCCGGCGGCCAACTGGTTGGCGACCATGGCGATATCGGTCGTTCCCGACCCGGCGTAGCAGGTGTCGAGCACGATCAGTACCCGGGCGCTCACCGCCTCGTCGGCGAACATGAGGGCCAGGTCGTCCGTTCTGATGGCGGTCGACACCAGGCGGTTCTCGGCGCTGTCCGTGCACAGCAGATAGTGGCGTCCCCCGCTGGCGCGCACGCCGTGGCCGGCGTAGTAGAGCACGATGATGTCGTCCGGCCGGCGGTCCGGCGAACCCAGCCACTCCTCCAGACCGGAGATCAATTCCCGTGCGGTCGGATTCCTGCTCCGGTCCCGGAGCACGCGTTCGTAGCCGAGGGAATCGAACAGACTCGCCATGATTTCGACATCGCCCTCGACACCCGGAAGGTCGTCGATGCCCGGCTGCGAGTAGCTGCCCGTCCCCGCCGCGATCACGAATCTGCGGGGTTCCTCGCCTTCGGTTCCCATTGACTCATGCGCCATCATTCGACTGCGTCCGCCCCCTCGGAACCCACGTCTTGAGCCCGTACCCTACGCGCACCGCGTTCGAATCGGTAGCATTTCGCCGGCCACGGGAAGACACTGATCCAGGATCGGCACTCACAGCTGGGACGGAAATGGGCGACGCGGTAACAATTCAAACACCTTTGCCATTCACGGAGGGCTGTCTCAAAGTGATCATCACCGGCGCGGCGGGACGCGTCGGCAGCGGGTTCGCCGAATTCGCCGCGGACCGCTTCGAGTTGACCCTGCTGGACCGCCCCGGAGTCGATCTCTCAGGACTCGCCCCCTACGGGCGGACCGAGCACTGCGACCTGGCGGACCTTCCCCGGCTCACGGATCTGTGCCGCGGCGCCCACTGTGTGCTGCACCTCGCGGCGGATTCGAACACCGCCGCCGGGTGGGAAAGCGTGCTCGCCAGCAACATCGTGGGCACCTACCACACCTTCACCGCCAGCAGGCTGTCCCGCTGTCCGCGGGTCGTCTTCGCCTCGTCGGTGCACGCCGTCTCCGGTTATGCCCCCGGCCGCCAGATCACATCGGACGCGCCGGTGAACCCGGGCAATCTCTATGGGGTCTCCAAATGTTTCGGCGAGGCATTGGGGCGCTATATGGCCGAACGCGAGGGGCTCACCGTCCTCGCGGTACGCATCGGCGCCTTCCAGAAACCCGAAGCGGCGCGCGAACCGGATTCCGACTGGATGATCGGCACCTTCGTCGCGGAGCAGGATCTGTATCGCCTTCTGGAACGCGCCATCCGTATCCAGGGAATTCG
This sequence comes from Streptomyces sp. ASQP_92, assembly GCF_025399895.1. Taxonomy (GTDB): domain Bacteria; phylum Actinomycetota; class Actinomycetes; order Streptomycetales; family Streptomycetaceae; genus Streptomyces. The sequence goes on from NZ_JAODUA010000020.1 coordinate 31,850, forward strand.
CTTCGGAATTTTCCACGCGGTCAGCGACAACTGGTTCAAGCGCCTTGACATCACCGGCTCACGCGAACTGCTCGGCTACGAGCCCGCGTACGACTTCATGCGTCTCTCACCGCATTTCGAAGAGCTCTTCACCGGCCTTCCGCACGGCCACAGCCCCTCCCCTTCCGGTGGCAGCGAAAACGAGGATCGTTCCCCGTGAATGCGAACCGCCCCCTCAACGGCGGACGGTGATCACGGGCGGTCGGGAATGCGGGCCGGGCTCAGACGGCGTCCCGCCAGGAGCGGGCAGGGCGCCATCCGAGCAACTCGCCCGCCTTCGCGGAACATTGCAGGGATTCGAAGGCGCCCAGCGCCCTGGTGACCTCCACTCCCTTGCAATAGGTGTCCAGCAGTTCCGCGGTCGGCCTGTCCGACAGGGTGTCGGGAGCCGCGATCATCAGCGCGGTGGCCCCGGCGAGTTCAGCCGTCAGGGCCAGCCGGCAACTCACCGCCACATCCGCGAGGTCCACATAGCTCCACAGGTTCCAGCGGCCGCGTTCCGGTTCGGCCCAGTACTCCGGCAGAGCCGCGTACTCCCCCTGATCCATGACGACCGAGAAGCGCAGGGCGACCGGCGACATTCCCCAGCGGTGGGCGAAATGATGGGCGAGCCCCTCGCCCATCGCCTTGGACAGGGCGTAGGAGCTCTCCGGACGCACGGGATGTGCCTCGTCCAGGGGCAGGCGCACGGGGTCCGCGATCCGGAAGGGCGGGCCGAGGACGGTCTCGCTGGACGCCCAGACGACCCGGCCGATGCCATGCGTCGCCGCCGCCTGGAACACGTTGTAGGTGGAGGCCGCGTTCGCCGCGTACGTCGCGCCCTCGGCCAGTTCGGGGTGGAGCGTGTGCGAGTCGGGGACGCCCGTCGCGGCGAGGTGCACCACCGCGTCCGCCCCGTCCAGGGCGTCCACGGCCTGCCAGAGCTCACGCAGATCCGCCCGCCGGTAGCCCGGGCCCTGCCCGCGCATCGGCGCGACATCCACCTGGACGGTGTCGTGCCCCTGCCCGGCGAGCCCCGCCACCACCGCCCGACCGATCCGGCCAAGACCTCCGGTCACCGCTACCCGCATCTCAACTCCCTTACCGGCCAAGTGATCTGACGGATCGCCACGCGGATGTGGCGGACGGACTATAGTCGTTGTGCTGGCCTCTTCGTAAGGTGACCACTTCGGTGCGTATCCCGGGAGTACACATGGCGCGGATCGTGGTGGTGCACGGGGTCGCCCAGCAGTTCAAGGGGGCCCGGACGCTGCACGCCTCGGTGGCACCCGCGCTGCGCGACGGGGTGGCGGCGGCGTCCGTCGACGGGCCCGCCCCGGACCTGGGTGACGACGACATCGCCTGCGCCTTCTACGGCGACGCGTTCGTACGGCCGGGCACGCGGGCCACGACACTGCCCGCCTACGACGAGACGGATGTCGAGTCCGACTACGAGTCGGAGCTGCTCCTGGCATGGTGGCTCGAGGCGGCACGGGTCTACCCGGAGGTGCTGGGCCCCGACGCGAAGTCCCGTGGCGTGGCCGGATACATGGCCAGTCTCCCGCTGAAGCGCCCCATGGTGCGCCGCGCCCTCAACGCGCTGACGCACGCGCCCTATTTCGCCCGCGTCGCCGAGCCCCTGCTGATCTTCGGGCTGAAGCAGGTACGGCGGTACTTCACCGAGCCCGGGCTGCGAGAGCGCGTACAGGAGGCGGTCGCCCGAACCATCGGGCCGGACACCCGGGTCCTGGTCGGGCACTCGCTGGGCACCGTGGCGGCCTACGAGGTGCTGTGCGACGAGTCGTTGCGGGCCGCGCACCCGGAGTGGGAGATCCCCACCCTCGTCACCCTCGGCTCACCGCTGGGACTGCGCGGCCTGGTCTTCGACCGGCTTCTGCCAACTCCCTCGGCGGGCAACGGCCGTTGGCCGCCCGGAGTACGCGCCTGGACGAACGTCGCGGACGCGCGCGACATCGTGGCCCTCGTCAAGGAACTCGCCCCGCGCTTCGGCTCGGGCGTCGACGACCACGAGATCGACAACGGCGTCGAGATGCACTCCATGAGCCGCTATCTGACGGCCCCGGTCACGGGCAGGGCCATCGCGGACGGCCTCGGCCTCTGACCCGGACGGACCGAGGTGTTCCAGAGGGCCGAGCGCGCCTCAACGCCCTTGAAGAGTGCGGCTGTTGAGGCACCGACTCGGGTCGCCGTTGTCGACGTCAGCAGGTGCGCCCGGTGTAATGGGCGCCCTGGATCTTCTTGGCCGCGCCCAGCCAGCTTCGGCCCGGACCCACACACCACTCGTAGTCGCGCTCCCTGGCCACCTCGACCTTGATGACCACGTGGGAACCATCGCCCGTGCAGTGGTTGTAGAACGCGTCGCTGCCGGTCTTGTAGAAGCCGCAGGGGTTCATGACGGCCGTCGGCACGGCGGAGGCCGCCACCGGGGAGGCGAGTGTGAGGGCTGCGGCGCCGAGAAGGGCCGGAAGAAAGCGGCGAAAGGCCATGGGGCAACTCCTGCTTGAGGACGTACGGGTGCAGACACCGACGGGTGCTTTCGGAGGGTGCCACAGCGTGCGGCCCCCGCGATCATGTGCCGACGCGCGTCGCTCACACGGGTGAGGAAGTCCACCGGATCGGGTACACGGCGGCCAACCCCATCTGCTTGCGTGCGTCACGCACGTTAACCTGGCCGTGTGGACACCAGCACAGGACACGCGATCTCCGACGCCCTCGGCGTCCTGCTCAAGCGCAGCACCCGTACGCAGTTGTACCGAACCCTGACCGCCGGCCTGGGCGACGCCGTGGACGAACTGACCTATCCGATCCTCAGCGCGCTCGCCAGAAGCGGCCCGCGCAGCGCCGCCGACCTCGCTCCGGACGTGGGCCTCGACCGCTCCGGGGTCACTCGCCGCGCCTCCCAGCTCGAAGCGGCCGGGCTCCTGCGTCGCGAACCCGACCCGCACGACCGGCGGGCCACCCTGCTCGCCCTCACCGACGAGGGCGAGCGCACGGTGAGCACCCTGCGGCAGCGCCTGTCCGACCACATCGAGGCCAGTCTCGCCTCCTGGCCGCCGGGCGAGGCCGCCACCTTCGCCCGCCAGCTCCACCGCTTCGTCACCGAGGGGCCGTTCACCTGACGGAGCGTCACCCTCCGCGCCCCCGCGGCTTCTCCAGGGGGTGCGGCCCGAGACGATTCGTACAGTGAGCGAGGAGTCGATAGGGTTCCGGGTCACGACCGCACCCCGTTCGATCCACGGGCCGGTCAGGGATCCGCCGTGGTCCGTGGCACCCCCACGACCGCCGTGCCGGCCCCTGCCTGCCCGAGCCCTGGGACGACGGGGGCGTTCTGCACGGCGGGGCAGTCGGGCCCGGCCGACGGGTCAGGAGGAACGAGTGGCACAGATCATCGCCGAGGTCTCACGGACGTTCAACGAGTTTCTGCTGTTGCCGAACCGGACCCGCACCGACTGCTCGTCCGCGACGGTCGACCTGCGCACACCCCTGGTGCGGCACGTCGAGGGCGAGCGGTCGGCGATCGAGCTGGGCTCCCCGTTCACCTCCGCGATCATGCAGGCGGTGAGCACTCCGGAACTCGCCATCGCGCTCGCGCGCAACGGGGGCTTGAGTTTCCTGCACCACAACCAGTCCATCGAGGACCAGGCCGCGGCCGTGCGCCAGGTCAAGAACTTCAAGGCGGGGTTCGTCACCAGCGACACCAATGTCCGCCCGGACGACAGCCTGAGCCACCTGGTCGCCGTGATGCGGCGTACCGGTCACAGCACCGCCGCGGTCACCGATGACGGCAGCTCCGGCGGCCGCCTGCTCGGCCTCGTGACCTCCCGTGACTTCCACCCCCAGCGCCACGACCTCGACGGCCCGGTGAGCGGCCGTATGACCGCGATCTCCGAACTGCCGCACGCCGCCGCCGACATCACGCTCTCCGAGGCCAACGCGCGGCTGTGGGACCAGCGGTTGGACTGCCTGCCAGTACTGGACGCCGAGGGCCGTCTTCAGCATCTGGTGTTCCGGTCCGACTACGCGGACAACAAGCGTTTCCCGAACCAGGCCGTCGACGCCGCCAAGCGTCTGCGCGTGGGGGCGGGCGTCAACACCCACGACTACCAGGAGCGCGTCCCCGCCCTCCTGGAGGCGGGTGCGGACGCCCTGTGCTTCGACTCGTCGGACGGCTACAGCGACTGGCAGGCGCAGGCTCTGACCTGGGTGAAGAAGAACTACCCGGAGATCCCGGTCGGCGGCGGCAACGTGGTCGACGGCCACGCGTTCACCTTCCTCGCCGAGGCGGGCGCCGACTTCGTCAAGGTCGGCGTGGGCGGCGGTTCCATCTGCATCACGCGCGACCAGAAGGGCATCGGGCGCGGTCAGGCCAGCGCCGTCCTGGATGTCGCGGCGGCCCGCGACGCGTTCCGCGAGCGCACCGGGGAGTACGTGCCGATCTGTTCCGACGGCGGCCTGGTGCACGACTACCACGTGGCGCTGGCGCTGGCGATGGGCGCGGACTTCGTCATGATGGGACGCTACTTCGCCCGCTTCGACCAGGCGGCCGGCGCCAAACTCCCCACCCGGGACGGCTTCGTGAAGGAGTACTGGGGCGAGGGATCGAACCGGGCCCGCAACTGGCAGCGCTACGGTCAGGGCGGCCAGGGGCTGATCTTCGAGGAGGGCGTCGACGGATACGTTCCCTACGCCGGCGACCTCAACGAGGGCCTCGCCCTCACGATCGCCAAGCTCAAGACGACCATGGTCTCCTGCGGCTCCGCCACGCTCGCGGAGTTCCAGTCCACGGCCCGGCTCACCCTCGTCTCCGACCAGAGCTTCCAGGAGAGCCACGCCAACGTGACCCTGCGGGAAGCCCCGACCACCCTCGCCTGACCGGATCCCACCGGGTGTGCCGTTCCCCTTCGTCCGGTACGGGGCCGAAACCTCCCTGGAGGCGGCCGACTTGGCGAAGGTAGGCTCGCGGACGTCCAGCACCACGCACACCGAAGGGCTCCATCGATCATGGCGACACAGCCGGCCACCGACCACTGGGTCCGTGTACAGGGGGTGCCGGTGGAGGGCGCCTATCCAGTGCGGGCCCCCGAGGCGGCGCGCGGGCGGGTCCTGCGGGTCACGGTGGTCGGCGAGGACATCCTGCACCGCCCCTGCAAAGCCGCCACGACGGAGTTCGGCACGCCGTGGCTGTCGCAGTTGGTCGACGACATGTTCGTCACCATGTACGTCGCCGAGGGCGCGGGTCTGGCCGCCAACCAGGTCGACGTCGACCTGCGCCTGTTCGTCTACGACTGCTACGACGACGACGGCGTGCGTCACGTCGGCCACGTCCTCAACCCCGTGGTGGACCTGGCGGCCCCGGACGAGCGCCGCCTGCTCGACGCCGAGGAAGGCTGTCTTTCCGTACCCGGCCCACGCGTCGGCGTACATCGCGAGGACAAGGCGGTGGTGCGCGGCCTGGACAAGGAAGGAAACGAGGTGGTGATCGAAGGCTCGGGGTACTTCGCGCGCTGCCTCCTGCACGAGAGCGACCACCTCGACGGACTGCTGTACATCGACCGCCTGACGAAGCGTCAACGCCGGTCGGCGCTGCGGGAGATGGACGATCTCATCGAGGGCGTTCTCGCGCAGCGCGTCGAGCGGGCGCGGTCGATCGGCGCCGTCGACCGGGAGCAGGACCGCACACCCCCACGGTCATGACGAGGGGCGTCGCGCCGTGACGGTGTAGTAGTCGAGGCTGCCTTCCTCGAAGGCCCGCAGGAAGTTGCGGGGCAGGTGCCGGGCTCCCACAGGGGGGCGAGCCAGCGGTCCCAGCCGGGCCACACCGATGCGCCGATCGACGTGGCGCGTACGTCGCTCAGACCGGCCGCTTCCAGCGCGGCGACCAGCGCCGGCACGGAGTGGGCCACGTCGAGGCCGGTGGCGAAGGTGTCGAGCAGCCCGGCCAGCCGGCCGGCCCGGGAGGCGTCGGCGTCGGGGACGAAGAAACTCGCGACGACGGCGCGCCCGCCGGGCCGCAGCACGCGCGCGGCCTCCCTCGCGAAAGCACCGAGGTCCTGGAAGTGCTGGGCGGCTTCGACGCTGTAGAGGCAGTCGAACGCGCCGTCACCGAACGGCATGGACTCGGCGGCGCCCCGCGCGAACCGCAGCCGTTCGGGGCTTCGGGCCAGCAGGCCGCGATGGCGCCGCTCGGCCCGTGCGAGCTGCTCGGGGTGGATGTCCATGCCGGTGATGTGCGCGAAGCCGTACTCCTCCACCGCCACCGCGGCGCCGGCCCCCAGCCCGCAGCCGACTTCCAGGGCCCGGAGCCCCGCGGTGGGGGCCAGGGTGGCGAGCACCTGGTGGTACATCGCCTGCTGGCTCCGGACCCGGTCGCCCTCGCTCAGCGGCCCCTCCAGATCGATGCCCTGCCAGTGGCCGAAGTTGATGAAGCCACCGCCGAACAGGGCGAGGGAACCGAGGTCGACCGGGCCGTAGGTCTCCCGCACCGCGGGCGGCATCGTGGGGTCCGCGGGCCGCCCCGCTCCGGAACCTCGCGTCATGGGCGCACCTCCGTGATGTGGATCCGGTCCTCGCCAGGCGACCACCCGAGGCGACCGCGCTCATCAACTCGCCGACCGCACCAGGTTACGGGCCGCCGGCGGCGCCACGCCCGCGTTGCGCGCCACTCGTTCGGCCGAGCATCGGCCACGGCCGCCGACGACCCTCCGCACCCGGCGCGAAGACCGCGCGGCGAACCACGCGGAGTGCCGCGCATCCCTTGTCGGCCCAGGGCGGAGACGGGGCGCACGCGGCGCGAACGGGACCGCCGCCCGGCCTCCGAAGGCGTGTCGCGCGGTACCCGCAGGCCCTGCCGTAGGAATGGCGAGGGTGCCCCATGTCCGCTGGTATGAGACCAGATGTGTGCATCAGACAGCACACACGGACTGCCGCAGTGGTCCATCCCGGAGCCTCGGCAAAGGAACCGTTTCATGGCATCTGATCTCAGCCCCATACCGGACGAACCGCATCCGAACCATCCGAGCGACGAGTCACACCTCGACGTGCTCCGCATAGCGGCCATGTCCCGGCCCCTGGACGAGGTCGCCTCCCTGGCGCACCTCCTCAACCAGACCGGTGAACAACCGCGACCGGGCGACGAGGCGTTGCACATGGCCGCCGTGTCCCGTCCGCTGGACGAAGTCCGCGAGCTGATCTCACTCCTCAAGAAGCCTCCGCACACGGACGAGGAAGCAGACATGGCTCTGCGCGCGGCCGCCACGGAGCGGCCCGTCGAGGAGGTGGCGGCGCTCATCGCCAGTCTCCGCCCCGAGGCGGACGTGCCACGAGTCGAACCCCGGCCGCCCCAGGCGGTGTCCCTGGCCCGCTTCGGGCCGGCGGCCGCCGCGCCGCCGGCCCCCGAAGCGGCACCGGCGCCCCCGGCGCCGGACGCGTCCCAGGCGCCGCCCCGCCCGGGCATGGCCCCGGCGACTCCGGCAGCACCGCCGCCTCCGATGTCCGCGCCGGCCCGTCGCGGGCAGGCCCCGGTGGCGGACGACGCCCCGGCACCGGCCGCGTCGAGAACGCCGGCTCTGCGGTCGGTACTGCGCTGGCCGGCGGCCGCCGCGCTGCTGCTGGTCGGCGTGATCCACCTGCCGACCGACATCATGGCCGTGCGCTCCGGCAGCACGGCGTCCCAGGCGTCCGTGGTCATCGCGGCCGTCTGCCTGACCCTGGCGTGTCTGCTGGCGCTGTACGACACCGTCTGGGCCTGGGGGCTCGGCGCGGCCGCGGCCGTCGCCACGGCGGCAGCCCATTCCGTGGGTGCGGGGCTCAACTCCGTACACCTGCTGAGGGACAGCCTGGGCAGTACGTTCACGGGCGCGACCACGCTCGCGGTGTTGTGTGCGGTGGTGGCCGCCGTCCTGGCGGCGACGGTACTGCTGCGCAAGCCCGGGCAGCGGGCCGCGGACAAGGCCTGACCGTCCCAGCAACCGCTGACGCAAGGGGCCCGGATCCAGACCTGGATCCGGGCCCCTTCCCTGTGGGGCCCTCCCCTGGGCGCGCGCCACTTGTGACCCTCCCGTGACCGGAATTATGGCCTCCACCACACGCGCTCCCGCCGCGCCCTGATGGGGTGGCCCCATGCGAAGTCCTGGTGCACTCCTGACGGTCATGGCCGCGGCCACCCTGCTCCTCACGGCCTGCGGGAGCGAACGCGCGAGCTCCGCGAACGCCGGCGCCGGCCCGGCAGGAGGAGCGTCGACCACACGAGTGGACGACCCGGGCAAGGACGGCGTACGGATCACCTCGCTCACGCTGCCGGCGGCCTCCCCCTCCCCCACGCGCCGCACCTCCGTCTCCGCCGACGCCCTCCCCCGCGACGGGGACTCGGGGATCTCCGCGACCTTCGACGTCACCAACCACGGCACCAAGACCCTGACCTACTCCATCAACTTCACGTTCATGAGCAGTGACGGCGGCGCCATGTCCGGCCAGAGCGCGACCGTGCGTGACGTCGGGCCGGGCAGGACGGTGCGAGGAACGGTTCGGGCCGGGCAGCTGCCGCCCTCCACCCCGCGCATCACGCGGGTCAAGGTGCTCGACGTGACCAAGGTCCCCGCGGGCGAGGCGCCGGCCCAGCCCGGCACCTGCCCCGCCTCCGGCATCCGGGTCAGCGCGGACAGGGGCGACGCGGCGATGGGGCTGCGCATCGTGGGCCTGCACCTCGACAACTGCGGTGCGCGCGACTACACCGTCGACGGCTACCCCGAGCTGGAGCTCCTGGACGACGACCTCGACCCCGTCGGCGGCATCAGGATCCTCCACGGCAGCGGCGGGATCACCACCGGCGCCGGACCCGACGAGCAGCCCCGGCGCGTGCTGCTCAAGCCCGGCGAGTCGGCCCGGGCGAGCCTGGTGTGGCGCAACACCACCGAGGCCGGTACGCCGGTCGACGTGCCCCATGTACGGGTGCGGGCCAAGACGGGGGCCGCCCCGGTGACGGTCACCCCGCACCTCGACCTCGGCACCACCGGGAAGCTCGGCGTCAGGCCCTGGGTGAAGGCGGAGCGCTAGGGCGGGGCGCTCGGGGAACACCCGGCCCGCCTCGGGCGGCACACTGTGCCCATGGAACATGTGAAGACCGCCGAGGAACTGGTGCGCGCCCGCTTCCCGAAGGCCAGGGCCGCCTTCCTGGCCGGCAGCGTCATGACCCGGCGGCGTACGCCCACCTCGGACCTGGACATCGTGGTGCTGCTGCACGGACCGCCCGCCCCGTTCCGGGAGAGCCTCATATACGGCGGCTGGCCGGTGGAGCTGTTCGTCCAGACCGAGGCCGTCTGGCGGTCGTTCGCCGAGCGGGAGACGGCCGAGCGTCATTCACCGCTCCTCGCCATGTGCGCGGAAGGCCTGTTGCTGACCGACAGGGACGGGCTCGGCGCCGCGCTCCAGGCCGAATCCAGGCGGCGGCTCGCGGCCGGCCCTCCACCCGTGGCCCCCGCCGAGTTGGAGGACCGCCGGTACGCGCTCACGGACACCCTGGACGATCTGCGGGGCTGCGCCGACCCGCTGGAGCGCACCTACCTGGTGGCCACGCTGCTCCAGCGCGCGTCGGAGCTCGCCCTGCTCACGGGCGGCCACTGGCTGGGGAGCGGCAAGTGGCTCTCCCGGCGCCTCGGCGCGGCCGACCCCGACCTGCACCGAAGACTCACCCACTCCGCCGCCGCCGCGGTCGCCGACCAGGCCGACGCAGCAACCGACTTCACCTCGGTGGTGGACGAGATCCTGCACCGGGCCGGCGGGCCGTTGTGGGCCGGTTACAGCCGCGGCAAGCACGATCCGCCGAGCGGTAGCTGAGCGGTCCCGGCGTGCGGAGGGCCGGTGGCCGGGCCAGGGTGGAAGCATGATCGAGCCGCCCATCGTCGTGCACCGGCCCCTCGGGCGCGGAGGCCGGCACGTCACCGCCCTCGGCCAGGACATCGGCGTGGCGTACTCCGACAGGGACGTCGTCGAGTTCCTCCGCCAGTCGGGAATCGACGAGACCGATGCCGAAGCCATGGTCGACGGGGACTCCCCGGAGATCGAATGGCAGGGCGCCCCCGCCCACCACTATGGGGCGGCCTGAAATCCGGGCACGGCTTCGGCCCCGCTCCCCGCGACGGCGTCGCCCTCCCTCTCACGTCAACGGCGGCCCGCCGATCGGCGCCCAGGGGGACCAGTTGCCGCTCGGAGCCAGCTGGTAGCGGCCGCTCAGCGGGCCGTAGGGGGTTCCGGCGACGATCTCCGTACGGCCGTCGGCATTGGTGCCGAATCCGATGCCGGACGCGCCCGGCCCGAAGCCCTCCCATGCCGACCAGCCGGATCCGTTCTCCCAGCGGTGGGCCGTGCCGGTGCCCCGGGAGGCGAAGACCTCCATCCTGCCGTCGGCGTTGCGACCCAGGTGGACCCGCGCGTTCGGCGGCCCACCGAACGCGTCCCACCCCGACCAGTCGCCCGAGGGCCCGGACTGGACCCGGCGTGAGAGTCCGGTCGACCCGGCGGCCACCAGGTCGAGCGAGCCGTCGGGGCGCCTGTTGAGAGACAGGTGCTGGACGCCGCCCACGGTGCCGAACTCCTCGAAGGCCGGGGGCCAGCCACCGCTCGGCGTCTCCTGAAGGCGTCGGTACACCGTGTCGTGCGCGGCCGCGATCACCTCGATCCGGCCACTCGCGTCACGGCCGGTGGCGATCACCGAGTCCGCCGGGCCTCCGAACGGCGCCCAGCCCGCCCACGCGCCGCCGGGCGTGGTCTGCCAGCGGTGGTAGATGCCCTGGGGTCCGCTGGCGAAGAGTTCCCAGCGGCCGTCGGCGTTCTGTGTCACGGTCAGATCGTGTGCGGCGGTACCGAAGTTCTCCCAGCCCTGCCACACATTGGGCGCCGACTGCGCCCGGCGATCGAGCCGGCCCTCCCCGGCGGCGAACAGTTCGAGCCGCCCGTCGAGGTCACGCGCCGCGGACAGCACCGCCGATTTCGGCCCCCCGAACGGATACCAGTCGGACCAGGACCCGTTGCCGACGGTCTGATAGCGCCCCCATACCTGGTCCGGCCCTCCGACGAACGCCTCCTGTCGCCCGTCGGCGCCGGACACGATCACCACCCGGTCCCCGGGGTCCGAAGCCGCTTCGACCGCGTACTGCCGACTGCCCCCCGAGAAGTCGAGCCCGGCCAGCCACACCCCGCGCCGGCCCCAGCCCGCCTGGCTGATCCACCACCGGCCCTCAGCCTGGATCACCTCGGCGGCGTGGCTGAATATGTGCCCGCAGAGCTGGTCGGCGGAGAAGTGGAACGGGTCGGAGGCGCAGAACACGTCCGTGCCGTCGTACCCGCCGCGCGGCCCGAGGAACAGATGCCACGTCCCGTCCGCGAACACCACGAACGGGGACTCGGTGTTGCCCGCGCCACGGCCGCTCGACGGGTCGGTGAACGCGACCGACCGCGCACTCCAGTGCACCAGGTCGGTGCTGGTGCGGTACGCCACGACGTGGTTGCCGCCGCCCGGTTCCGAGGTGGCGGTGTAGTACATGACCCACTGGGTTCCGATGCGCGCCACCATGGGGTCGCGCGCCTCGTAGCCGTCACGGAACAACGGGCCGCCCGGATGCCGGGCCCAGGTGTACAGATCGGTCGAAGTGGCCACGCTGATGGCCGAGTTGGCGGCGTCGGGTCCACCCCCCGCGTAGAACATGTAGTACGTGGACCCGTCCTTGATCACATGCGGCGCCCACAGGTGTGTCTCCCCGTACGCGGGGTCGGCGGACAGGGCCGGCGCCCGCTTCGTCCACGGCCCGTGCGGGCTCGGTGTGGTGGCGTGCGCGAAGGTGGTCTCGTCCTGGTCGTTCGAGGGCTCGGGGTGGGTGATGCCGAACAGGTGCCACAGGCCCGCGTCGTCCTGTACGAAGGTGTGGTCGTTGAGGTACCACGGCCCGGCCTCGCCGACGCTCGGGTCGTAGACCTGAACGAACGGAGTGGCCCCCACCTGCCCGGCCCCCGGCTGCCCAGTTCCCGACTGCGCGGGTCTCGCCTCCCCCGCCCCCGCCCACGCCACGGCGAGCGCCCGCGTCGTCGCGCCCGGCGGGGCCGCGACCAACAGGAACAGGAGGGTGAGCACGACCCACAACGCTCTGGAACTACGCACGATGCATCCGTTTCCGCTCGGGAGACCGGGCAGGGGACTTCCGCGGCCTCGGTGGATCGGCGCGCCCCGTACCGGGGGCGCCGATCGCCCGTGTCCGCGGAAGTCCCTTGTCGCGAGGGCTAGTTGACGGCAGGCCCGGAGTCGTTGAGATAGACCCACTCGGACCATGTGGAGAACCCGGTCTGCCACCGGTGATAGACCCCGGCGTGACTGGTGCCGAACAGTTCGATACGGCCGTCGGCGTTGTTGCTCGCGCCGATCTCGGTGCCGCCGCCGCCGAAGTTCTCCCACGCCGAGTACGGCGCGTTCGGGCTGGTCTGCCAGGCGTGGCCGGCGCCGTCGGCGTTGATGGCGAACACCTCGACCCGGCCGTCGACCGAGCGTGAGGTCGTCAGTTCGGCGTTGACCATCCCGCCGGTGCCCGTCCACTCCGACCAGGCGGTGGGGCCGGTCTGCCAACGGTGGTACACGCCGGTGGAGTTGGAGGCGAACACCTCCAGGCGGCCGTCCTGGTTGTAGCTGACGGCGACGTCGTGCCCGCCGTCACCGAACTTGTCCCAGGCCGACCAGCCGCCGTTGACCTCGGTCTGCCACAGGTGCCCGAAGGTGCTGTCGGACAGCGCGAAGACCTCGAGGCGCCCGTCGGGAGCGTTCTCCATCGCGAGGCGTGCGGTGGTGGGAGCGCCTGCGATGCCCTTCCACTCGTCCCACCCGCCACTGGGCGCGGTCTGCCAACGGTGATACACACCAGTGGAGTTGGACGCGAACACCTCGATACGACCATCCGCGTTGTTACCCGCGGCCAGCCGATAACCACCCGTCCCGAAGTTCGCCCAGCCCGACCAACCCGCACTCGGACCCGTCTGCCACATGTGATCCAACGTGCTGTCCGACAACGCGAACAACTCCAGCCGGCCATCGGCATTCGACGCCACAGCCAACTGCGCGTTACGCGGCCCACCCTCGAACCGCCACGCCGACCACCCACCATTCACCTCGGTCTGCCACGAGTGATACACACCCTCAGCACCCGCCGCGAAACTCTCCAACCGACCATCCGCGGAACGCCCCGACACCACCCGACCCGAGGCATACGGGTGCTTGGTCTTGTTGCTCATGCCGGACCACAGCGCGTTGGCGATGATCGTCGCGTCGTCCGCCTGAAGTGCGTACAGGCCGCGCAGGTCCTCCCTCGGCTGCTGGATGTGCCAGCACACCTCACCGATCTCCACGTTGTTCCAGGAGCCGTTCGGGTACTGCTGTTCCATGTGGTCGAGGAAGGTGTTGGTGGCGTGGGCCGGGTTGAGGCGCTCCTCCCGGGTGCCCCACCAGTCCTGCTGCTGGAAGAGCCCGAGGCTGGTGTAGTCGACGGCCTGGGCGTAGTTGTTCATGCTGCTCTCGACGATGATCGTGGCGATGGCTATGGCGGCGGCCCTCTGGTTGAGTCCCCGGTCCTTCACCGCCTGCACCACCATGCGCGCGCAGGACATCTTGTAGGCGTCGAGATAGCCGGCCATCTTCGCGTGCAACTGCGGGTCGAGCTGGTCGGCCATGATGCCGTCGGTGGCCGAGGGCCCGGCCGGGTCACAGGGCACGGTGGGGATCGCGAACCCTTGCGGGCCGCCGAAGTAGTGCGAGACACCGGACCGGTCACTGCCCGGGGGCGGCACGGGCGGCGGTGTGGCGCCGGCGACGGAGGCGGTCAGCCCGATGATCGACACCCAGATGCCGACCGCCAGGGCCAGTCTGCTGAGCATGCGACGTAAACCTCTTCTGGCCATGATGAGACTTTCTGATGTGGAGGGGAAGTGTGCGGAGTTCATCCGATGCCGGGGCCCGCGGAATCACCCACCCAGCCCCATTGCGACCAACTGGCGAATCCGGTCTGCCACTTGTGGAAGACGCCGGTCTTGTTGGTCGCGAAGACCTCGATGCGTCCGTCGACGTTGCGGCCCGTGCTGATCCCGGTACCGCCCTCGCCGAAGTTCGCCCAGGCCGAGTAGGGGGCGTTCGGGTCGGTCTGCCAGATGTGCGCCGCGGTGCTGCCGTTGATCGCGAACACCTCGACCCGGCCGTCGAGCGTGCGGTCCGAGGCCAGCTGCGCGTTGGCGGGGCCATCCGTCCCGACCCATTCGGACCAGGTGGCGAAGCCGGTCTGCCAGCGGTGGAAGACGCCGGAGGAGTTGGAGGCGAAGACCTCCAGGCGGCCGTCGGTGTTGTGGTTGACCGTCAGGTCATGACCTCCGTCTCCGAACTTGTCCCACGTCGACCAGCCGCCGTTGACCTCGGTCTGCCACAGGTGCCCGAAGACACTGTCCGAAAGGGCGAACACTTCCAGCCGTCCATCCGCCGACGTCTCCATCGCGAGGCGTGCGGTGGTGGGAGCGCCTGCGATGCCCTTCCACTCGTCCCAGCCGCCACTGGGCGCGGTCTGCCAACGGTGATACACACCAGTGGAGTTGGACGCGAACACCTCGATACGACCATCCGCGTTGTTACCCGCGGCCAGCCGATAACCACCCGTCCCGAAGTTCGCCCAGCCCGACCAACCCGCACTCGGACCCGTCTGCCACATGTGATCCAACGTGCTGTCCGACAACGCGAACAACTCCAGCCGGCCATCGGCATTCGACGCCACAGCCAACTGCGCGTTACGCGGCCCACCCTCGAACCGCCACGCCGACCACCCACCATTCACCTCGGTCTGCCACGAGTGATACACACCCTCAGCACCCGCCGCGAAACTCTCCAACCGACCATCCGCGGAACGCCCCGACACCACCCGACCCGAAGCGTAGGGGTGCGGCCGTGCGGCTGATTCCTCGGTGATGTTGAGGTAACGCAGCGCCTGGTAGTCGCCGTTGGGGTGACCGTCGAGCGAGGCGTTGTTGATGTTCGCGCGGAAGTGCCCGGGCGGCTCGACTCCGCTGCTGCCCCCACCGAAGCTGTAGTACGAGAACCCGCCCTGGTCGTCCAGCCACTCGTGGAAGATCAGGACGTGGTCCCTGAAGGAGTTGAGGACGTCCCCCGGACGCAGCTCGTCGCGTCCGATCGGGCGCGAATAGCCGGGCAGGCCTTGCGTGTTCGGCGCCGCGTCGAGGTGCCAGGCCATGGAGACATACCCGGAGCAGTCGGTGCGGTAGTCGTAGTCGCCGCCAGGACCCGGCGCGGTTCCGTGCTGGTTGTACGAGGGCGCCTGGTCCACCCAGTACTGGGCGCGCCAGATCACCTCGCTCCGGGTGATGGGGCCGCCGCGGTCGGAGGAGTCCGCCGCCTTCGCGCCGGCGGGCGTGGTCACACCCAGGGCGACCACGCCCGCCAGCAACAGCAGGACCCATCTGCCGAGCACTGATCTCAAGGACGTCATGTGAGCCTCCCCGCTCGTCGGCGACCGACGATAGAGACGCTCGATGAAATGGCGATGGAATGGCCTGGCACTCCCTCAGGAGTGCCAGGCCACAGGGCGGGACCGGGCTTGCGATGTGCCGGTCACCCGGCTGCCCCGGGTGTCCGGCCGATCAACTGCGCACCTGCCGGCTCCCCTTGAGGTCAGCCCGGCCAGGTGCCGGTCACGCGGCGGGTCGCGGTGGCTCCGGCGCGGTCGACGGCGGCCCTGACACCGGCCAGGATCGCGCCTTCGAGGGCGGCGGCGAGCAGCACCGTCCGCCAGGTGCGATCCTCGTCGGTGGCGTCGGGTGAGTCCCCGTCGTCGTCGATCAGGCTCCAGGCCCGTTTGAAGAGCTGCTGGGCGAGGACGCCACTCAGGATGCCGAGTGTGAAACCGACCGGCTTGTAGGCGATCTTGACCGCGTTCATCGGCGCCTCCGGTCGCGGCGGCGCAGCAGCAGCCAGGCGCCGGTCGCGCCCGCCACGGCGAACAGCACCGTCGAGTGTTCCCGGGCCGAGCGGGCGCCTCGGGCGACCCTGTCGCGCACCGGGTCGGGCGCCTTGTCCCGCCAGAGCCGTCCGGCCGAGGCGGACAACTGCTCACCGGCGGCCGCGGCCCGCTCCTTGACGGGTGCGGGGAGTTTTTCCTGGACTACCTGCGCCGCGGCTTTGACCTCGTCGGACAGGACGGCGACCCGGGTACCGACCTGTTCCTTGAGTTCCGTCGCCCGTTCGTGGGCCCGTGCCTTGACGTCGGCCTTGGCGGCCAACGCCTCGACGGTCTTGCCGAGTTCATGGCGGGCCTCGTCGACCTCGTGCCCGAGCTCCTCGCGGGTGGGGGACTTGGGGTCCTCGTGTGGGGACTGGGTCATCGCCGTGCACTCTCCTTGATCTCCGCCACATCGGTCTTGACGCTTTCGACGGTCTGCTGAGGCGTGGGCCGGCCGCCTCGGCTGACCTCCTTCTTGCCGCTGAGGGCGAGGAGCGCGGTGATCAGCCCCAGCAGGGCGGTCACGATCAGCGCCGCGCTCCACGCCGGGAGGGGGACGGCGAGGGCGCAGATGGCCGTGATGACCAGCGCCTGCAAGGTGAGGAAGCCGGTCAGTCCGGCTCCGCCGAACAGGCCGCCGCCCTTGCCGTACCGCTTGCCCTTCTCCTTCAACTCGGCCTGGGCCAGCCGCATTTCGGCCCGTACCAGCTCGGTGAGCTGATGCGAGGCGCGCTGGACGAGTTCATTGACCGGCTCGGACGGGCCGTCCGTGCCGTGCCGGGGCGGTGGGGTGGTCATGGTGGGTCGCCTCCTGGTTACTCTGCCCTGCGTCGCGCGAGTACCCGCATGCGGCCGGGCCATCCCGGCCGCGTACAACAAGCCACTCCCCGGCCGGAGGCGAGTCGGGCGGAGCCGTTGGGTGTGTACGGGTGCGTGACTCGGGTACGCGGGTCGGCACCGCAGCCGAACACGTCGAAAGGAAGCGCAACCATGTCGAAGGTAGAGGAATCCGTTGAGGTCGCCGTCCCCGTCGGCGTCGCGTACAACCAGTGGACGCAGTTCGAGGAGTTCCCGCAGTTCATGGGCGGTGTGGAACGCATCGAGCAGCGGACCCCGACCCTGACCCACTGGGTGACCAAGGTCGACGGTGTGTCCCGGGAGTTCGACGCCGAGATCGTCGAGCAGATCCCGGACGAGCGGGTGGCGTGGACCTCGGTGGGTGGCGATGTGCGACAGGCGGGGGTGGTGACCTTCCACCGCCTGGACGACGGCCACACCAAGGTGATGTTGCAGCTCGAGCACGAGCCCCACGGAGTGGTCGAGAACGCGGGCGAGAAGCTGGGTCTGGTCAAGCACCAGGTCACCCAGGACCTGAAGCGGTTCAAGACGTTCATCGAGAGCCGGGGCACGGAGACGGGTGCCTGGCGCGGCCAGGTGTGACGCGATGGCGCGGGGTGGGAGCCGGCGGCCCGGCCGCGTCCCACCCCGTCGGCCGTGGGCTGCCCTATGCGTTCCCCGAACCCTGGCGGCCCAGGACGTGGAGGTGTTCCAGGGCCTCGCGGATCAGGCCGCGCTCCTGCCAGCCGAGCCATCGGCCCACCTCGTGGCCGACGGCGCCGAGCGCGGCGACCTGGGCGGGGTGCAGGTCCTTGGTGGGGTGTTCGAGGTGGGCGGAGACGACACCGCGGCACATGCCGTCCTCGTCCAGGAGCGGAACGCTGTGACAGGCGCGGCTGCCCGCCAGAAGGATGGCGCGCCGGTCCCGCTCGCTGAAGACGGGGTGGGTGGCCACGTCGTGGACGGTGGTCAGCTCTCCGCCCTCGGCCGCCTGGGCGCAGGAGGTGGTTCCGGCGCCCACGACGGCGAAATGCTTGATGAACTGCGCGTCCAGGCCGGTGTGCTGCACGATGCGCAGCTCGGCGACGGCCGGGTCGGCGATCTGTACGTTGCCCATGCCCGCGCCGGTGACGGCCAGGGTCTGGGAGAGCACTTCGCGCAGCACCCTGCCCCGGTCGACCTCGTCGGGGGTGTCCACCCCGATGGATTCGAGCGGCGGGGGCTCGTGCGCGGGCCGCGGAAGCCATGGGCCTGTCCGGCCCTCGGGTCTGGGTGCCCGGGTCACGGCCTCCGCGAGCACCCGGAGTTTCACATTGTGGTGCTGCGAGGCGAGCCGCAGCAGGGCGAAGGCGCTCTCGGCGTCGGGCAGCCGGTAGCGCTCCGTGAGGATCCCCTGGGCGTGCGAGATCAGGGGCCGGGTGCGGACCTGTGCCCGCAGATGGTGAGCCTCCTCGCGCAGGCGCGCGAGTTCCTCCCGTAGCACGGCCACGTCCCGGGTGTCAGGGGCGGGGCTGTCCGTCATGCGGGGTCCCTCCGAATGATGGCCGGCGCGGGCCGGCTGTGCTGTGCCCAACTGATGTGTCGAAACCCGCGTCCTGCACGCCACTCGTGTCGTTCCGGCGGGAGGGGAGTGCTCTCAACCGGCGACGGTCTCCAGCACGGAGTCGTCGAAGGTGCGTGCCCCGGGCAGCCCGTGCCGGGCGGCGATCACGGCGGCGTCGATGTCCCGGGTGCCGGTGGACACGCACAGGGTGTACGCCACGTCGCCCAGGCGCCGGCGGGTCGCCTCGTTTCCTTCGCTCGCCTCCAGCGTGCTGAGCGCGGCGTATTCGTCGAGGAGCTCGCGAAGCACGGCGGGGTGGGCCAGCAGCATGGGGGAACCTCCGGTCGGGCACGGTCTGGATACGGTGTCTGCTGCCCCCGGTCACGATTCCTACACCCTGGGCCCGTTGTGGGCGGGTGCGGGGAGCGCGGCGGCCGCGGGCCGCGTACCGGCGCACAGATCCGCGAGCCCGCGCACATGGCAGCGCAGCGCCCAGGGGTCGACGGGCTTGATGAGCAGCCCCGCGGCGCCCATGCGGAAGGCGCGCTCGGCGAGGCGGTCGTCGCGGCCGGTGCCGGTGATGAGGAGCACCGGCACCTCGCGCGTCAGGTCCAGGCGCGAGAGGTAGGACAGGGTGTCGAGGCCGTCGATGCCGGGCATCGCGACGTCCATCACCACGGCGGCGACCGGGTGGCGCAGCACGGCCTTGAGGGCCTGTTCGCCGCTGGTGGCCCTCAACAGCCTCCGACCGAGCGGAGCCAGTACGTGCTCCAGCGCGAAGAGGTTGTCCTCGTGGTCGTCGACGAGCAGGAGCGCGCGTTCGGTAGGGGGCGGGGGGCCGGGCGGGCCGACTGTGGACGGTTGCGCGGGCATGGGCGTCTCTCCACTGATCGTCACTGTGCGATGAGCGGGAGAGCCGCTGCCTGACTCCTCCGGAATCCGAGCATAGCCAGATCCGGCCGTGTGCAGGGCGGGATCCGTGATCCGCCGACCGACCCGCGACGCATCCCCTTTCGGGGCGGGGAGATAGGGAAACCCCTCACAGTCGCCCCAGTGCCTGGCGGGCGCCCATCTCCCTGCGGACACTCGTGCGTTGGCGCGGCTCCCGCCACGAGCGGCGCCGTCAGCACACCGTCCGCACCTGTCCGCTGCCTCCCCAACGCCCTTGCGTACCAGCGGTGGACGCCCCGCGCATGAAGTGAAAGGAACCCCCACTCCTATGGAGATACCAAGAGCCGCGAGACTCCTGACGGTCGCGCTGGCCTGTCTGTCCGCGTCCGCCGTCGCGCTGCCCGGCGCCACGGCCGCCCCGGCGCCGCACCCCGCGCCATCGGGCGGCCCGTCCGCCTTCGCCGCCGCCCCCTACACGGCCGATCCGACGCCCGCCGTGCGCAGCCGTGTCGTGGATGCCGCGCAGAAGGCGCTGGCAGCCCACTCGACCGCCGCCCACCGGGCCGACGGGGACTCCTTCTCCGTGCGGAACCTGATCGTCGACCGGGACGGCTCCGCCTCCGTCCGCTTCGACCGCACCTACAAGGGTCTTCCCGCCTATGGCGGTGACGTCGTCGTGCGCCTGGACAAGGACGGCGCCTACCGGTCGCTGGCCACCGGTTCTGACACCTCGGGCGCGGTCTCCACCGAGCCCCGACTGGCCGCCTCCAGCGCCGTGGACGCCTCGAAGGCCGCGTTCCAAGGAAAGGTCGACGGGGTCTCGGCCTCTCGCCTCGCGGTCCGGATGGAAGGCTCCGAGGCGACGCTGGTCTGGGAGACCGTCGTCAGCGGGGTGCGCCCGGACGGCACACCGAGCCGGCTGCACGTCCTGGTGGACGCCCGCACGGGCAGAGTCGTACGGACCAGTGACGAGGTGAGCACGTTCGCGGCCGAGGGGGCCGCGCGCGCCACCGCCTCGAAGGTCGGTGCGGCGGCGCGGGCCGCCGCACCGACGGTGGCAGGCACGGGCCAGTCGATCTACAGCGGAAAGGTCGCGCTCGACGTCACCCAGAGCGGCAGCGGCTACTCGATGACGGACCCCGCGCACGGCAACGGCTACACCACCAACCTCAACCACGCGACCAGCGGCACCGGTTCGGTCTTCACCAGCTCCAGCGGCACCTTCGGCAACGGCTCCACCAGCGACCCCGCCTCGGCCGGCGCCGATGTGCACTACGGCGCGGCGAAGACGTTCGACTACTACAAGAACGTGCAGGGCCGTAACGGGATCTTCGGCGACGGCCGGGGCGTGCCGTCACGGACGCACTACGGCAACGCCTATGTGAACGCGTTCTGGGACGGCACCCAGATGACGTACGGCGACGGCCAGAACAACGCGCGTCCACTGGTCGAACTCGACGTCGCGGGCCACGAGATGAGCCACGGGGTGAGCGGCGCGCTCACCGGCTGGGACGAGACCGGTGAGACCGGCGGCATGAACGAGGGCACCAGCGACATCTTCGGCACGATGGTCGAGTTCTACGCCAACAACCCGGTGGACACGCCCGACTACACCATGGGCGAGCTCATCAACATCAACGGCGACAACCGCCCGCTGCGCTACATGTACAACCCCTCGCTCGACGGCCAGTCGCCCAACTGCTGGACCAGCGCCAACGGCGGCCTCGACCCGCACTACTCGATGGGCCCGCTGAACCACTGGTTCTTCCTCGCGGCCGTCGGCAGCGGCGACCATGGCTATGGCAACAGCCCCACCTGCAACAACTCGACGGTGACCGGGATCGGCAACGACAAGGCCGCCAAGATCTGGTACAAGGCGCTCGCCTCCTACGCCAACAGCAGCGAGAACTACCACCAGGCGCGCACCGACTCACTGCGCGCCGCGGCGGACCTGTACGGCACGCACTGTGCCGAGTACAACACCGTCGACGCCGCGTGGGCGGCGGTCAGCGTCACCGGCGCCGACCCCGTTCCCGGTAGCTGCAACAGCCAGCCGGGTTCACCTTCGGTGACCAACCCGGGCAACCAGAAGGGCACGGTCGGCACCGCCACCTCGGTGCAGATCCAGGCGAGCGACCCCGGCGGCAAGACCCTGACCTACAGCGCGACCGGCCTTCCGGCAGGCCTTGCGATCAACTCCTCGACCGGTCTCATCAGCGGCACCCCGACCACCGCCGGCACCTCGTCGGTGACCGTCACCGCGAAGAACACGGACAACGCCACCGGTACGGCCTCGTTCACGTGGACGATCACCGACGGGGGGACCCCGCCGCAGGGCTGCGGCGACCTGCCGGCCTGGAGCGCTTCCCGGAGTTATGTGCCGGGCGACCAGGTCGCGTACAACGGCCACAAGTGGTCCTCGCAGTGGTACTCGACCGGCGCCGAGCCGGGAGCACCCGGTTCCTGGGCCGTCTGGAAGGACGCGGGAGCCTGCTGAGTCCGCCGTCCAACCGCTAGCAACTTCCGTACGCAATTGGGCCGTTGGTCATCCGACCGGCGGCCCGATTGCCGTGCGCGGTTGCCCGGTGGGGCCCTGTCGGCGGTCGGGCCGCCAGATCCCCGATTGGTCTTGACCTTTCGCCGCGGCCGGTCCTACATTCGGCGCGGCACCACGAAGGGCAGGTTCACGGTCGATGTCCGGGCCGTGAACGAGGCTGTGTCCGGAAGGGCTTGCGATGACCGAGCCGTCCACCCTGGCAGCGGGCATGCGGCCGCCCGCCGTCGAACGCGGCGGGATCCGCGAGACCGTACGGGCCCTGCTGTCGCGCGGCGGCGGTGTCCTGCTCACCGGCCCCGCGGGCATCGGCAGGACCACCCTGGTCTCCCAACTGGCCGCGGACCTGACCGGACTTGGGCACCCCGTGCTGCGCTGCTCCCCCTCCCCCGCCGAGCAGAGCACCCCCTTCAGCGGCCTCATCGACCTGCTGTCCGACCTCGACGACACCGCCCTCGACACCCTGGCCGCCCACGAAAGGGACGTACTCGCAGAGACCCTGCTGCGCAGCGCCCGCACTGGGGCGGGCGGCACCGGGGCGGAGGGCGGTCCGGTGGCCGGGCGCGACGCGCTGGTCCTGCGGATCGCCGTCCGCAAGGTGCTCGCCGCACTGCGCGGCGCCGGTCCCCTCCTCCTGGTCGTGGACGACGCCCAGTGGCTCGACCGGCCGACGGCGGACATCCTCAAGTACCTTGCCCGGCGCGGCGATCCGGGCCTTGTGGTGCTCGCGACCCTGCGCTCGCAGGCCCCCGAGTCGCCCGTCGTCGACCCGGGCGGCACGCTGGAACTGTGTCCGCGCCCGGTCCGCCGGATCGTGGTCCCCGCCCTGACCGCCCACGAGGTGGCCGAGCTGCTGGAGCGGCACGACCACCCCTCCTGGCCGCCCGCGCTCGTCGCGCGACTGCACCGAGTGAGCGGGGGCAACCCCCGTACGGCACTGGAGCTCAGCTCGGCTCTCGACGAGCGCGTACGGGTGGAGGGGGCCGAGCCACCCGACCGCACGGAGCCGCTCCCCGTCCCGGACTCCCTGCGGCGGCCGATCCTCGACCGGATCGGCGCCCTGCCCGCGCGGGCCCGGCACACCCTGGTCGTGGCGGCCACCGCCGCACGCCCCACGGTGGAGCTGCTGCGCCGCGCGGACTGCCCCCACGCCGACAGCGATCTCGACGTCTGCGCCCGGCAGGGCATCATCCGCGCCCTGCCGGCGTCGGACCACGACACCATCGGGTTCCTCGATCCGCTGACGCCGATGGTGCTGCGCGCCGAGACCCCGTACGAACGCCTGATGGACGCGCACCGGGCACTCGCCGAGGCGGCCGACGACGCCGTCGAGCGCGCGCACCACATCGCTCGCCTGACGGCCGGCCCCGATCCGGCGGTGGCGACCCGGCTCGCGGCGGCCGCCTCGGCGGCCCGGCGTCGCGGCGCTCCTCGCACCGCGGCACGGCTCGGCCGGCTGGCCGCCGAGTACACACCGGCCGGGCAGGCGTACGTCGATGTCGACCGCAGGCTCACCGCCGCCGAGGACGGCATCGAGGCCGGTGACCTGGACTTCGCCCGTCAGCTGGCGCACCAGGTGCTGGGGGACGCCGATCGGCCGGCCGACCGGGTGCGGGCCTGGAACGTGGTCATCGACTCCTGCGGACAAGCGATGGCCGAGATCGCGGACGTCTTCCCTGAGGCGGTACGCGACGCGGCGGGCGACCCCGAGCTGCTGGCCACGCTGCACTACCGGATGAGCTGGCGCGCATGGATGGTCGGCGGGTCGGCGGCGCGGGCCCACGAACACGCCGTCCGCGCCGCGCACCTCGCGGCGCGGACCGGCGACCGGCGAACCGAGCTCATGGCCCTCACCCAACAGGCGTCCCTGGAACTCTTCCTGGGCCTCCCCCATGCGGAGACGACCCTGGCGGCGGCCCTCGCCGCGCCGCACGACCCCTATGCCATGACGCACCACAACGGCCCCATCTACCTCAAACACCGCTTCCATCTGGTGCGGGACGAACTGGACGAGGCCAGGGCCGAGTTGCGCTCCCTCGTCTACCGGCTCCGTCAGCGCGGTTCGGCCGACAGCCTGAGCCAGTGCCTCATCGGTCTCGCGCAGGTGGAGATCCAGCGCGGACGGTGCCGGCCGGCCCTGAGCATCGCCCGCCAGAGCCTGCGCATCATCGAAGAGGCGGGTCTGAGTCAGGGTCCCGCCTGGTACGCGCTCTCCCTCGCCGAGACCGCCGGAGGCAGCTGGAGCCAAGCGCTCACCGCGGCCGAGACGGCCGGACGGCACAGCGAGGACGACGACGACAGGCTCTTTCTGCCCCGGGCACTGCACGCCGAGGGAAGGATCAGACTGTTCACCGGACAGACCGGCGCGGCCGTCGAACTCCTCGACCGTGCGGGCCGGTTGGAGACCGCGCAGGGCCAGCGCGACCCCGCGACCCGACGGTGGCACGCCGACCTCGCCGAGGCCCTGGCCGCCCACGGCGCCCCGGAGGAGGCCGCGGCGGTCATCGCTCACGCCCGCGACCAGGCCGAGCGGCTCGGCCGGCCCGGCGTCCTGGCCGTACTCGGCCGAGCCTCCGCCACGGTCGACGCGTCCCGAGGTGAACTGGCCCTGGCCGCGAGCAAGTTGAGCCGCGCGGCGGTGCACTTGCGGGCCACGGGATACCCGCTGGAGGAGGCCCGCACCAGGGCCGTCCTCGGCCGGGTCCTGCGCAGCGCCGGAGACGAGGCCGGCGCCCGCGCCGCCTTCGCGTCCGCCCTGCGCCTCTTCACCAGGGCGGACGCCCGCCCCTGGATCGCGACGACCCGAGCCGAACGCGACCGGGCGGAGGACGCCTCGATCCGCCCACCCGAAGCCGGCTCGTGGTCGGACCACCTCACGACGACGGAACGCAGCGTCGTCGCCCGCGTCGCCCAGGGCGCGACCAACCGAGAGATCGCCGCGGGACTCGTCCTCAGCGTGAAGACGGTGGAAGCGGCCCTCACCCGCGCCTACCGCAAGCTGGGCGCCAAATCGCGGGTGGACATCACCCGCATGGTGATGACACGGCCCACGTCCTGACCACGGGATGCTCTCGACGGCGGCGGCCGAACGGGCGCCGGCCCGCCGCGGCGGGCCGTGGCGCCAAGGGCCGCCATCACGTCAGCCGGAGCGGGCGGCGGCCCGAGCCCACCACGCGGCGGCCCACGGCGCCAAGGGCCGCCGTCACCGTTCGGCTTCGCCTCGGCTACCCTCGGCGCCACGGAAGATGACTGCGCCGATTCGGATTCGGTCCGCCGGCCACCGAAGCACCGTCCGGGAGACGCCGCCCATGACCACACCACCCGAGCCCACCGCGTCCGGCCACCGGACGGACGCCCCGGCGGTCCGGATCGGTGCTCTCGCACCACTGACCCGACCCGGCTGGGTCGAGGCGGGCCAACACCTGCTCGCCGGGCTCGAGTTGGGCGTACACGAGGCCAACGAGGCGGGCGGGGTCGGCGGCAGGCCCCTTGAACTGGTGGTACGGGACACCGCGGCCGATCCTCGCAGGGCCGAGGCCGCCGTGGACGAACTGGCCCTCCTGGGGGTCGCCGCCCTGGCGGGTGAGTACCACAGCGTCGTCGCTCGCGCCGCCGCCACCAGGGCCGACGCCCTCGGCGTGCCGTTCCTCTGCTCGTCGGCGGTTCTCGACACACTGACCGACCGGCCGACGGACCGGGTCGCGCGCATCGCCCCGGCACAGTCCCACGGCTGGCGGCTCTACGCGGACTTCCTCCTCGGCGCCGGCCACACCCGCGTCGCCGTGGCAACGCAGCCGAGCCTCTACTGGGCGTCCGGGACCCGCGTCCTGCGCGACCATCTCGTTGCGCGGGGAGGCGAAGTGGTCGAGCTCGACATGAGCACGCTCACCCCCTCGGCCCTGTGCGACCGGCTCGTCGCGGAGGACGCGACGGCCCTGCTTCTCCTGGTCGGCCATCCCGAGCCGGCCGCGCCGATCGTCGCATCCGTCCGCCGCGACGAGCGCCTGAGCGCGATACTGATCGGCGCCCCGGCCGGACAGCCCGAGTTCGCCGAATGGACGGCGCTGCTCGGCACCGACGGCGCCGCGATCCCTTTCCTGCGCTATCTGCCCGAGCGTCCCGGCCCCCTCGGCACGCGGGTCGGGGCCGCCCTGCGGGACCGGCTGGGTGCGGCCCCCTCCTTCGTCGCTTTCGAGGGCTACGACACGATCACCGTCCTCGCCGACGTGCTGCGCACCCACGGCCCGGACCGGGCGCGCATCGCCGCGGCCTGGCCGGACGTCGCGGTCGAGGGCACCCGCGGCACGATCCGGTTCTCCCGGGCGGCGGGCATCGGCGTGTGGCAGTGGGCCTGGCCGCCGGTCCAGGTGGTGGACCGGGACCCGGCCGCACCGGGTCGCTTCAGGGTCCTGCACCCGAAAGCGTGACCCGGCGCTCCCCGCGCCCTGCCTATGCCCTCGCCGGGCAGGACATCGAAGAACGCGGACACCCTCCTCGGCCCATCACCCCAGGGCGATAGGGTCACCGCATGTCAGACGCGTTGACGACCGCCATCACCGCGGCGGCGGGGCTCGGTGGGGCACTCCTCGGCGCCGTGCTCCCGCAGCGCTACAACGCCCGCGAACGGGCCGCCGAGGCCGAACTCGCCGCGCGGCGGCGGTCGTTCGACGAGCGGCGCGAGGCGTACACGGCCATGAACCGCGCCAGCGAGCAGTTCAACACACTCCTCAAGGACGCCCTGCATCGGATGCGTGACGGCGTCTACACCGAGGACGACCGCACGCACCTGGAGGAGTCGCGCAGGGAGTACCGCGACCGGTACGCGGCGGCCCAGATGATCGTCCCGCTGCGCATCATGGAGGCGTCACGAGAGCTGAACAAGGTGCTGGCGGAAGTCGACGCGACGGCCAAGCGAATAGACCGCGGCCTCGCCGGGGAGGGCGAGAGCGCCGCGCGCCTCATCGTGCTGATGCGACAGGCGGAGCCCCGGCTCGTGGCCATGCGGACGCTGATGAGACAGGATCTGGGGATCGAGGACGAGTAACGGGTGCGGGGCGCGCCCCAACGGGCTTTGCGCGCGGGCTGGTTGAGGCACCTGCTCGGCAGGCCGACTGCACGCGGCTGTCCTGACCCCACTACCAGGGCCGCCGACAACACGCCGAGCGCCTCAACGTTTCAGTCCCCCTGAGCCGTGCTGGCCGCACCCTGCGCCCTCACCGCGGCCGACCACTCGACGCGTAACCACGCGTAATCCGCAGGCTCGACATCCGTCCACGGACCCGCGCAGCAAGCTCCCGCACCTCATCGTTGACCATCGGCGCAGGCCTCGCGGGGCCAGGTTCCGCACGAGTCCGGGGCGTGGACCGAGGCTACCGAGCACCATCCCCCATACCACCGCCTAGGATCCGGCCCATGACGATTCGTGCAGTGGTATTCGACGTCGGCGAGTGCCTCGTAGACGAGACCCGCGAGTACGGCACATGGGCGGACTGGCTCGGCGTACCCCGCCACACCTTCGCCGCCATGTTCGGCGCCGTCATCGCCCAAGGCCGTGACTACCGCGAGGTGTTCCAAGAGTTCCGGCCCGGCTTCGACCTGTACGAGCAGCGGCAGGCACGCGCCGACGCCGGCCGGCCCGAGCACTTCGACGAGAGCGACCTCTACCCCGACGTCCGCCCCGCACTCGCACGACTACGCGCGGACGGACTGTGGCTCGGCATCGCCGGGAACCAGACCGTGCGGGCCGGGGGCATCCTTCGAGACCTGTTCACCGACGACGTCGACCTGATCGGCACGTCGGACGACTGGGGTGCGTCCAAGCCGGACCTCGACTTCTTTGTCCGGGTCGCCGCTGCGGTGCCGTTCGCCAACGACGAGATCCTCTACGTCGGCGACCGTGTCGACAACGACCTTCGGCCCGGCAAGCTGGCCGGTATGCACACCGCGCTCATTCACCGCGGGCCATGGGCCACGATCCAGTGGGGCAGTGAAGAAGCGAGGAACCTGCCGACGATGCGTATCGACAAGCTCACCGAACTCCCCGAACTGATCGCGAAGTTCAACGCGTCAGCGCACTGACCGTAGTCGTCCATCCGTACAACTGATCGTCGAGGTCCCGGACGCACTGTTCGTGCTGGTGCGACGTCAACGTGCGCCGCACCTCACGGACCCGGTCCATGCCAGTCGCGTACCAGGTGACCGCCAACTGGTCGAGCGCGAGCGACGCATACCGGCACGCTTCCTCAGGACACCCTGCGGCCGCCTCTACGGCCGCGAGGTCGCCGAGGATCACAGTCCGCTGCTTGTCCGACTCGGAAGGCAGTTCGTCCAGGACCCGGCTGAGTGTCTCCCGTGCCTGAGGCAGGTGTCCCGCCCTCAACTGGGTGTTGCCCTTGAACGCTGCGAGCCGCGCAGCACTGAACCAATCCATCCATTCCGGAGAGACATGCTCCGACCCCGCCGCCAGGACATCCTCGCCGTGACCGATCAGGTGCAGCGCTGTGCGGGTGTTCCCACATCGGGTCTCACACTCTGCCTCGACCGCGTCCAGCCAGGCCAGGAGTTCCGCGCTGGCCGGGCCGCGCCGCGCGTACGTCCTCGCCGCAATCATCCGTTCAACGGCCCTTTCCCGCTCGCCCGCCCACCCGGGGATGAACGCCATGTGGGCGAGGACTGCCGCGCCGAGGAGCGGGTCGTCCGCCTCGCCCGCGGCTTGCAGCGCGCGCAGGAAAGTGGAGTCTGCGGAGTCGGGCTCACGCAGGTCGAAGAACTCGACGCGGCCAGCGAGGAGATAGCTCTCGGCCAGCGCCGCGGCGACGGTTCTGCGGGTGTCTCCTGCCGTCTCGGCGAGCAGGGCGCAGCCGAGCCGGGCGTGGGCCAGCACTGAGGGATGCAGTTCGGCGGGTGCGACAGACCAGTACATGCGGCGGTGGGACCGGGTGACGGCCGCGAAGTCGGCGGCGACGGTGTGGGGTTGCATGGCGGCCTGTGCTTGGGCCGGGACGGTGGACAGACCGAGTGCGGCGATCGCCCCGCCGACGACAACGCGCCGTGAGGGAACGGGACGGGCCTCGTCGCGGCCGTCGGGCGGCGTGAAACCGAGAGCCCGCATGTCCGAGCCGAGGAGGCGTGTGAGGGCTCGCTGACAATCCGGGTGCGGCCAAGGGGGGTTGGATGACTCCCAGCGCCGCAGCTGGCGGGTGCCGACCGACAAGCCGAGCTTGGTGAGGGCATCGGCGAGAGCCTGTTGCGAGTGGTATCCGGCCGCCACCCGGGCGGCTCGAAGTCGTGTGTTGCCGGCGGAGCGCGGCATAGTTCACCTCCGGTACGTCGATGCTCCTTCAGTGTCGTCCCAGGTCCGGTTGAATGCCAGACATCGCTCGAATGAGTTGATGGAAGTCCGCTTTGGGGCCAGCGAAAGCCCCTTCAAAGTCCTCGCGTTGCAGCACGCCCGGGCCCACTCTGGTCTCCCACTGGGACAGGGGACGGAAGCGAGGAGCCAAGCACCGTGGCCACCATCCCGACAAGAGTGCCCCCGGCAGGAGGGTGCGCACTCCACGAACGAACCGGCACACCGAGCCTGTGGCACTACGCGCCGCACTCGACGACGCCGACGCCCGAACCTCGGCCGCTGGACAGGAGCCTTCGTGAGCACCTCTGCTGACGAAGGCCAATGGGCAGCCGTCTCCACATGGCTCGCCGACAGTCTCAACAGGCCCGCCACGCCCGTGAGCAATGGGCGGAAGGACGTGCCGCCCTTCTCGCTCTGGGTCGCCAGTTCTCTGCCGTTCGCCTCGACGAGGCATTGGTGCACGCCGCAGCACATCCTGACCTGGCGACGGCCGGCACGGTCCTGCGGGCCCTGAACGGCCCCGTCATCCACGACCCGCGCAACCAGCGTTTCTACGCCCTCGTGCCGTCCTCCCCGCCCGGCCCGAGCCTCGGCCGGCACGCCGAGCTCCTCGGACTGGGCAGTTACATTGGCGTACCGCGTGTGGGAGACAGCACGCAGACCGAGACGTGGTCGAGCTACTGGGTCGTGCCCATGTCCGCGCCGGGCCGCCTGTGCAATCCGCACCGGGTCACGAGCCTGGTCAAGGCCGCCACGGCGCTGCTCAATCAAACGCCGCAGTCGTGACGAACGCGCCGCCCATGAACGCCTACGTCACCCCGGAATGCCGGGAAGCCCGCCATCTGTACTGGCGAGGCGGACACCTGCTCTGCCCCGGCCCGTACGAGGTACGGCAGCCGTCGAGCGGCGGGGCGATGGAGGTGCTCATGTGCGCCTGCCCCTGCCACGCGCCCCAGTGACTCCCCGCCCAGCCGACATTTCCTGGCAGGACCGCAGCTGGGATGGGGCCCAGCACCATCACATCACCGAACGGAGACACCACGTGCACCGGATGACAGCGCGAGCGCTCCTCACCGACGCTCAGTTCAACGACGTCCGCGCGACGATCCTCGACAACAACCCGGGCATGGAGCCCGACCTCGCGTCCCGCATCCTCACCGACGCACTTGCCTTCATCGCGGTCGCGGCTGCGCGGGGTGGCCGGGGCTTGGTCCCGAGCCGCGTCGTGGATGAGGGCTGGCACGCCCTTATCCTGCACACCGGCCTCTACCAGAACCTGTGTGCCCGGCTCGGCGGCTTCGTCCACCACATCCCCGAGCGCCCCGACCCGGGCCGGTTCGACTCCGCCGTCCTGCAACGGACCATCGCAGCCATCGAGAGCGCCGGATACAGCGTTGACACCGATCTGTGGCGGTCCCCCGAGGATCAACTCGTCTCCGTGGCGGCGAAGTGCCAGCACTCCGACGACAGCGGTCCGATCGTCATCATCCCCAAACCGAAGGGCTGAACAACGCTAACCTGTGAGCCAGGAGGTGGGCATGGCAGACCAGTGGACCGATCCGCGCTACGCCGAACTCGTTGCACAGTGGCGCCGAGCGGAGCGGGAAGCCGAGGACCGACAGGTGCGGGTCTTCCTCGTGCCGCCGGGGTCCGACGACTGACGTACACCGCCCCGGTCGGCCGGTGTGGGGGCCGGGGTTTCCTGCTGCCGCACGATGGGTGCGCGAGGGGTACGCCCATCGCGACGTTGATGCGGAGCAGGAGACCGAGTCGACCCCCGCCCTCAGAACGCCGGAAACGCGGCGCCGGACAGATGGAACGGTTCCCGCTCCCCCCGGAAGGCGCGTGAGGCCGCGGCCACGGCGCCGGGGCGCAGTTCTTCGATGCGGCCCGTTGCCGCCAGCGCCGACAGGGTGGGGCCGCCCAGGTACGCCGAGGCGAGTTCGGTGGTGGTCAGTCGCAGGTCGGGGCGGGATCGGGTGCGTTCGCAGGTGACGGTGAAGCTGTCGGCGTACAGCCGGTAGCGGCCGGCGTTCCAGGGACAGAAGGCGTCCTCGACCCCCAGGACCACATCGAGTGCGGCCGTGTACCGGCGGGCGGCGAGAGCCCGTTCGACGTCGACCAGGCGTACCCACAAGTTGTCGACCAGCGTCGTGCGCGCGGCACGTGGGTCGGCCAGCAGATGCGGCAGCACTTCGTCGGGCGCCCCCTCATAGGTGAGGTGGTCGTGGCCGTCGAGGTTCAGGAAGTAGTGCCACAGGGAGGCGTACGCCCACCGGCCGACGACGACCACTTCGACGATGTGCGCGGTGGCCCCCTTGGACCGGTACAGGGCGTAGCCGGTGGCCGCGCCGCCCGGGTCGGTGTGCAGCACGACGCGCAGCGCGTTCGCGCCGTCGCGGACGTGCTCGGCGTCGTGGAGACGGGCGTTCCAGTACTTCTCCGTACGGTCCACCCAGCCGACCGTCTGCCGACGGGCGGTGTCATGGACCTTTTCGAGGGACGGGCGGGCCTGGTCGGCGGTGAGCAGGCGGACGGTGCCGGCGCCGAGGTCGACATCGGGGCGCAGGGCCACGGTTGGCTTGTCGATGTGGAGGGCGGCGAGGTGGGAGGCGATTCCGTAACCGAACCGGCCGTAGATCGTGGCTTCGGCGGCGTTGAGCGCGGCGATGGGTTCGCCGCCCGTCTCGTGCAGCTCGGTGAGCTGGCCGCGCATCATCGCGGTGAGAATGCCGCGCCGGCGATGGGTGGGCAGCACGGCCACGAGCGTGATGCCGGCGACCGGGACGAGCGCGCCGGGCACGGTCATGGTGCGGCCGTAGATCCCGGCGCCGCCGACGATGTCCCGGCCGTCGTACGCGGCGAGCGTGCGCCCCGGCTCGATGGACGAGCGGGCGTTTCTGAGGGCGCCCTCGCGCCCGCCCTGGCCGTACGCCGTGGTGATCATTCGGGCGAATGCGTCGAACTCGTGGGCCTCGATGGTGCGGAGGGGATGCGCTGTCGTCATACGTCGAGTCTGTCCGGGTGAACAGGGCCGGGGCATCGGTCGAGTTCGGTATTCATCTGCTGGCCCGCATGGTGGCGGATCGCGTGGTGAGCTCGGTGCACGTTGGCCGCGACGACGCGCTGACCGCCCTCACCCGGGTGTGGCACGCCTCGGTCGCCGAGGGGCCCGCGGTGGCGCTGGTGGCCGGCGAGGCCGGGATCGGGAAGTCGCGGCTGCTTTCTGCCTCCCCGGCGCCGAGACCATCGGGTCCGCGTCGGGCCGCATCGGGCCGCATCGGAAACGAACCGTCAGGCGGTGGCTTCCAGGTACGAGGCGAGGTGGGCCAGCGAGGAGGCGATGCCTGCCTCGTGGACGGCTTGGTCGATGCCCGGCGGCACATCCTCGGCGGTCACGGTCACCTCGGTCCCGGCAGCGGTGGTGGTGAGGTTCCAGGTCATGGTCATGATGCCCGCGTACGACGGGTCGTCGGAGGCGAACTCCGCCCGCTGCACCATGCGTTCCCCCGGCACCAGCGCGGCGAACGCGACCTCGACGACGTCCGTCGCGGCGGACGCCTTGCCGGGGCTGCCGGTGGGGTCGAGGTAGGTGAGCACCATCCGGAACCCGCCACCGGGGCGCGGGTCCCACCGCTCGATCCGCCCGCCCATGCCGTCCGGCGGCAGCCAGCTCTCCAGGGCCTCGCGGTCGAGGAGCGCACGGTAAACGGCCTCCGCCGGTACGGCGATCACCCGGGAGGCGCGGTCTGTCCTGCTCATGGGCCGAGTCTAGGGCGGGGGCGCCACCTCGCCGGGGTGCGTCATCTGTGTCGGGGACGGCAATGTGTCAGGACGCGTCATACGTGTCCGGTGCGTCAGGTGGCCACCGTGGCGACGGCCTCCACCCCGTACGTGCGGGCATAACCGTTCTCGGTGCCGACGAGGAGGTCCACGATCTCGAAGTAGCGGTCCCAGAACGGGGTTTCGCGCAGCGCGTCGATCAGGAGCTGGTAGGCGTGGTGGCTCTCCGCCTCCCACACCCAGACGTCGGTGACCCGCGCCGAGTAGAACTCGGTGTCGTAGAAGCGCGATCGGACACCGGTGGTCCTGGCCTTGATGACCGGCAGGACCTGGGTCGTGAAGGCATCCACCCTCTCCTGGACGGTCAGGGCCAGCCACTCGGGTGTCGTCTTGACCAGCATGAACGCGGTGACGGGCGGTTCGGTTTTCTCGACGGTCATCGGTGTGCAGCCTCCAAAGGGCGTTATCTCGTTGGTGGTTGGGGCCGGTGCGGCACTCGTGGCACCGGGCATGGCGGGGCGCGCCACCGGGACAGGGGTGGTGGGTGCCGCGTTCAGGAGAGGACGGCGGGCTTGAGTGTCTCGGCGCACCAGCGCTCGAAGGTGGTGGGCGTCGCCGTGGCCCGGGTGCGGGAGACGCCGGCGTCGAGGCCGTCGTCCTTGGCCCGCTTCATGTCGACGACGCCTTGGGCGAACGCGTCGTTGAGGCCGTACCCGAGGAGGGTGGTGTACAGCTCGTCGAACGGCCGGCGTTCGTAGCGGACAGGGCGGCCCAACTGCTCGGTCATGATGCGAGCGAGGTCGTTGGGCGACAGGTCCTGCGGTCCGAGGATCGGCACGCTGTCGACGCCGCTCCAGGAGCGCTTGAGGAGGAGTCCGGCCGCGACGGCCGCGATGTCGGCGACCGCGACGAGCGGTGCCCTGCGGTCGGGGGCCACGACGTCCGTGAAGACGCCCTCGCGGATCGAAGCGGCCTCCTCCAGGAGGTTCTCGAAAAAGGACGGACAGGCCAGGGCCCGGTACGCCACTCCGCTGTCCGCGATGAGGTCGTCCATGGCGAGGGAGGCGGTGACGAGACCGGCCCGGTCGGCGACCGGCGTGCCGCGACCGAGCGCGGAAACGCCCACGACATGACCCACCCGGTGGGCGGCGAGCGCCTTGAGCGCAGGGCGCGTGAACGTGCTGTACGCGTCCTGGGGAGTCAGGGAGGCATCTGGCGGGACGAGCCAGAACACGGCGTCCGCACCTTCGAAGGCGCGGTCGACGACATCGGCGTCCCCGTGCGATCCGGTGATCACCTCGGCTCGTTCGCGTACCTCGTCGGGAAGCCGTGCCGGGTCGCGCACGATGACGCGGAGCCTCTCCCCGGCGGCGGGTGCGGAATCCAGAAGGCCGGCGAGCAGACGACTGCCGATGTTCCCGGTGGGAGCGGTAATGACGATCATGAAAACCTCGTGGCTCGTGCTGTTCGGTACGTCCCTCATCCTGCGGAGGGCAACAGCGCTGCCACAATGGGAACTTCGGCACGGAATCATTGCCTGAAACGGAATGACCCTGGTGAGCAGGCCGGACGTGGCGCCGAGGTCTTAGCGGGCGCGGTGACGCGGAGTGCGGCCCCGGAGGCGGAGAGGGGGTGCGTTCGGGGGGGGCTCTGTCAGGGGCTCTGTCCCCCGGTGGAGCCCGGGCGGGCCATTCGCCAGATGCGCACCGGATTCCTGAGCCTTTCGACGCCGAATCGAATTCGACGGAAAGGCCACCCGCCGGTCGATGCGTACAAGAAATACGACGCGACGCCTCCCGTCGAGAGTTTCCGACGGATATGGCGCCGCGCCGTATTTTAGGACCTCTTTATCGAGGCCTCGCAAACTCTTTGCGCGAGCCCGCGGTATTAGCGGTCGCAGACCTTGCGCGCCTTGTGCCAGGTCTTGGTCCAGTACCCGGGGTGCACCTTGCCGTGCCGGTCGCGCGTGGCCTTGTGCCAGGTCTTCGTCCAGTGCCCCTTGACCACGTGGCAGCGGTGCTTACCGCCGTGATCCGCCACCGCCACCGTGTGCTGCGAAGCCGCTTCCGCGACGCCGACGGAGGAGAAGGCGACTCCCCCGGCCAGTGCGGCAGTAGCGGCCCCCAGAGCGATCACGCGCTTCACGCCTTGAATCATGACCCCACCATTCTGCTTTTTCAGCACCCGACGAGTTGAACAACGACAGTTTTATCACCGATGCCAGGACGCAATACGGGTGCCGATCGGGCGCGCGGGAGCATTAAGCAGTTGCGATTTAAACCACGCGCGCCCCCAGAAATTAGGGGCGCTTATTTCAGGTTCACTTCGATGCCGGGTCCAATTCCGGAGCGAATCCAGGAGCGGTGCCGTTCCGCAGCTGGGCCGGGCGACACCTGCCTCCCCCCGGCCCTGGTGGCTCGGCGAGCCATCGACCGGTCGCCCGGCACCCCGCCCGGACCCGCCTAGCGGCGACGGCGACCCGCCCAGCCGTTTCCGATACCCGCAACGTGCAGAGCCAGCAGGGCCAGCCCGATGAGCATGACGTTCGTGGACGTGAACACGTCGTTGGTCGACATGTCCGCAGCGTTGATCAGAAACGCGATCGCGAACAGAACCGCGGCGCCTATCGCCAGCATGGCATCTCCCCTATCCGGTTGGTGCCCGCCGAGTACCCCCACCTCACCAGCCGGAACCCCCACCCGTTCGACGGTTCACCCGGGAGTCATTGCATGCTCGCGGCGGGGCGGACGACGATCTCGTTGACATCGACCTGCGGAGGCTGGGCGAGGGCGTAGGCAATGGCGTCGGCGATGGCGGACGCCGGAAGTGCCACGGCGCGGTACGTCTTCATGGCCTCGCGGGCGGCGGGGTCGGAAATGTGCTCGGCCAGTTCGGACTCGGTCACTCCCGGGGAGACGAGAGTGACCCGGATGTCCCCGGTGGACTCCTGTCGGAGGCCCTCGGAGATCGCCCGGACGGCGAACTTGGTCGCGCAGTAGACGGCCGCGGTGGGCGAGATCTCGTAGGCGCCGACGGAGGCGATGTTCACGAAATGGCCCGCACCCTGGGCGCGCATCACGGGCAGGGCGGCGGCGATGCCGTGCAGGACTCCGCGGACATTCACGTCGAGCATGCGGTCCCACTCGTCGGTCCTGAGTGCCTCCAGCGGCGACAGCGGCATCACTCCGGCATTGTTGACCAGCGCGTCCAGTCGGCCGTAGCGCTCGCGGGCGGCGTGGACGAAGCTGTGTACGGCTGCCGCGTCCGTCACGTCCAGCTGCTGGAACACCGCTGTTCCGCCTGCCGAGTTGATCTCCTCGGCCAGCGAACCGAGTCGCTCGGTGCGCCGCGCTCCGAGGAGGAGGCGGTGGCCGTCGGCGGCGAGGCGGCGCGCCGTCGCCTCGCCGATCCCGCTGCTCGCCCCGGTGATGGCCACGACCTTGGTCGTCGTCCCTGTCATGCGTGGTTGTCCTCTCGGTGCGGGACGAGGTGCTGGTGGTGCAGCACGCCGTCCCGGATGTCGCCCGTCGCCGTGAACCCGGAGTCGTCGGCGTGGCCGATGTGACTACCCGTCAGCGTGTAGCTGCCCGTGTACGCGCCGGGCCGTCCATGGCTACGGTCTGGCTTGCCCACCGAGTCTGGGCAGGTGAGAGGCCTCCGACCAGGACGCGTCCCGGCTGGGTGCCCCACACCCAGGATGTCCGTCCCGGTGCCGCCCGGTTCTGGATGTGGCCACGGCGCCGCCGGGCACGGGATGCGACAACGGCCCGGCTGGTAGGAGCCCGGGACGCAGGCGGCGGCCGGAGTCGACGGCGTCCAAGACCCACGGCTTCGCACCGTCCGCATCCTTTGCCTTCCGGTCAACCAGGCTTCGCCCCAGCTCGGATAGCGTCCACGGCATCCCCTGTTCACCCATGGCCCCGGTCTGCGCCGGGCGGTAGGAGACGTACGTCATGAGCCTGTTCAACCTGATCGACACCGCTGCGGAACTCCCGGAAGGGTGGCGCTCCGTCGTGCTGGGAAACGTGGGCACCGCTTGCGTGAAGGTGCTGCGGATGGACGAGATGCCCGTCGAAACGGAGAGCCACACGACCACCGAGGTCCTGCTGGTGCTCGACGGTCAGCTCCGACTCGACGTCGACGGGCACGCGGTGCCGGTCTCCGCGGGTGAGCTCTACATCGTTCCAGCAGGTACGAGCCACGCAGTACGTTCCGGCAGCCGGGGAACCCTGCTGATCGTGGAACTCGGAGAGGATGTCACGGCATAGCAGGCAAGTCGTCATGGGCGGCGACGAAAATGACGATGACGGCCGCAGCGGCACGCCCCACCCCTACGATGACCCGATGCCCCACGCCGTACCGAACCCGTACTGGAACACCAACGTCGCCCGGCACCCGGGCATCCTCCGTTCCGTGCCCGCCGGGTGTGGCGCCGCGCTGGACGTGGGCTGCGGGGACGGGCTGCTCGCCCGGAAGCTCACCGCGCGGGCGAGGCGCGTGACAGGGATCGACAAGTCGCCCGAGATGATCGCCCAGGCACGCGGGACCGCCGCGGGCCACGATCGTCTCGACTTCATCGAGGACGACTTCCTCACCGCCGAACTGCCGGCCCAGGGCTACGACTTCATCTGCTCGGTGACCACGATCCACCACATGGACTTCACGGCGGCACTCCTCCGGATGCGCGAACTCCTGCGCCCCGGTGGCAGGTTGGTGGTCGTCGGGCTGGCCCGGGAGGCGAGCGCGGTGGAATGGGCGGCCCTGATCGCGGCCGCGCCGATCGTACGTATCGCGAAGACGGTGCGGCGCGCGGGAGGTCCGGAGGGCATGCCGATCGCCGACCCGCTCATGAGCTACGGCGAAGTCCGGTCAGTGGCACGGCAGTTGCTACCCGGGGTGCGCTACCGGCGACATGTCCTGCGCAGGTACTCGCTGACGTGGCAGAAGCCCGGCAGTTGAACCACGGGATCCTCCCCCTTCGCCGGCGCGCCGTACGCGGAAGTCCGGGTCCATCAACTGGACCCGGACTTCGGCGAATTGGCGAATCGGCGGAGCAGCGGAGCGGCGGAGCGGCGGAGCGGCGGAGCGGCGAATCTAGTGCGACACCGCCGCGCCGTCATAGACGTTCTCCGGCGTGGCGACGGCCGTGATCGCCTGGGCGAGGAGCGTCGACGGCTCCTGGCCCTGATGGGTCGAGTCCGTGTTGATCATGATGACCAGGGTGGCCTTCTGCGAGGGCAGGTAGACGGTCACGGTCTCGTAGCCGGGGATGGAGCCGTTGTGTCCGATCCATCCGTTGGTTTCGAGGATGCCGAGCCCGTAGCTGGTGCCGGGGAAACCGGTCGGCAGGGTCTTCAGGCGCTGCGCCTGGGTTTCGCGGCTCAGCAGCTGTCCGGTGGCCACGACTTCCGCCCAGTGACGCAGGTCGTGCAGGTCCGAGATCATCGCCCCGGCCGCCCAGGCCCAGCTCGGGTTCCAGTCCGTGGCGTCGGCGACCTCGCCGCTCAGCGTCTGGTCGGTGTAGCCGCGCGGGTGCGGCACGGGGAACTCCGGGCCGTGCGGGAACAGCGTGTTGTCCAGGTGGGCCGGGCGCAGCACACGGTGGTGGATGACGTCGGCGAGCCGGTGACCGGTCACCTTCTCGATCACCAGGCCCAGGAGGATGAGGTTGGAGTTGCAGTACTGGAACTGCTGGCCCGGGGCGGCCGTGTTGTCGTGCTTGAAGCCGTACGCGAGCAGTTCCCGGGGGGTGAAGTAGCGCGTCGGGTCGCTCAGCAGGTCATGGGAGAAGTCCGGGTCGGCGCTGTAGGGGAACAGGCCGCTGCGCATCTCGGCGAGGTGGCGCAGCGTGATCCGGCGGCCGTTCGGCACGCCGTCGACGTACTTGGCGATGGGGTCGTCCAGCCGGACCCGGTGCTCGTCCACGAGCTGGAGGAGCGCGGTGACCGTGAAGGTCTTGGTCTCGCTGCCGATCCGGACGTAGGAGTCGGCGGCCATCGGCCGGTGCGTCTCGGTGTTGGCGACCCCGGTGGCGCGGACGTAACTCCCCTTGCCGGGCATCCACAGGCCGACGACGACACCCGGGATGTTCGCCTGGTGCCGGACGTCCTCGATCGTCCTGTCCAGGCGAGCGACCAGACGCGGGTCGAGGCGGCCGGGCGAGCGGTCGTCCCGCTCGTCCTGGTCGTGCCGGGCGACGCTCGCGGCGGCGTGACCGACGCCGGCGGAGGCCGGTGTCATCGGGGCCAGGACGGACGCCACCAGCAGCGTGGCGGCGAACAACCGACGGCGGGGGATTCGACGCATGTGGGGACGCCTCTTTCGGTCATGGTCACGATCGCGATGATGATCGCTGTGACGATCGGACAGCAGCATGACCACGCGACGGCGGGGTGTGGCTTCGCGCCCGAAACGTGCTCAGCGAGTCCACTCGTTCGGGGCCATGCGCGAAGGCCCAACCCGGCTGGGCCCGGCCGGAGGCGGTCGCGCCCCCCGGGTCCCGCGCCGAGACAGGTGGCCGAAGGCGGCTGCCGGGAGGCGAGCCCGCCATGCGAAAACCCCGCCGCCGACCGGTCGGCATCTGCGGCAGGGAGCCGGATGCGAGGCGGTCGGGGCGGGGTGGCCAGGAGGGCCCGGGCGGCGGAGTCGGCCGACGACTCAGACGAGTTCCGGCTGCGGCCCTGCCTGCGGCTCCAGATGCCGTACGGGCTGGGCCTGTGGCTCCCAGGCCCTGGTGGTCCGCACGAAATAATGGATCACGGAGAGCATCGCCAGAATCAGCAGCGGCCCGAAGACCCACGGATGTTCTGCCATGGGCATGGACAGATAGCGATACGACAGCAGGAGCGCGGCGAAGACCGCCGAACCGTACGCGACCAGCTGCGTTCCGGACCGGTCCCACCCGCGGGCGAGCGAGCGCAGACCCGCCTCGATGGTGAGCGCGAAGACCACTCCGGCAATGATGTCCGTGCCGTAGTGGTAGCCGAATCCCAGTGTCGCGCCGAGTGTCGCGATCAGCCAGAAGGCGCCCGCGAATCGCAGGGCTCGGGGACCCTTGCGGGAATGGATGAAGATGGTCGTCGCCCACGCGGTATGCAGACTTGGCATGCAGTTGCGAGGGGTGAATTCATTGAATCGCATATGGTGCGGGACGCTGATCGACGCCGAATTCGGCCACACGTTGGCGACCGCCCAGTGCCCGCCGTCGGCGCCATAGGCGAAAATGGGTCCGACCACCGGGTAAATCATGTAGAACGCCGGCCCGAGAAGACCGATCACCAGGAACGTACGCACCAGATGATGGGCCGGAAAACGGCGTTCGGTCGATACGTTGCGCAGCTGGTACAGGGCGACAATGACCGCCATCACCGCAAGCTGAATGTAGACGTAGTCGAGAATGTGGGCGCCGACCGGGCCGGTGGACCTGACGAACCGGCCTATCAGCCAGGACGGGTTGCCGAGGGCGTGGTCGGCGGTCGCCACGTACTGGTCGAGCACGGTCGGGCGGGTCTTCGACGTGATGAGCAGCCAGGTGTCGCCCGTCTTGCGCCCCGCCACGAGAAGCAGGCCGAGGCCGACGCCCTTGAGGAGCAGGACCCGTTCCTGCCCGGTGCGGCGCGTAACGGCGATGACGACGCAGGCCAGAATCACCCACAGCGCGCCATTGCCGAACATCATCTTGGCGTCGACGGCCCAGCGCACCAGAAAGAAGACGATGTCGATGCCGACGGCGGCCGCGATCGCGATGAAGCGTTGCCGCCAGGTGAGCACGACCATCATCAACGCCATGCTGGCGTACAGGAGGGGCCCGGACTTCGGGGCGAATATCACCTCTTTCGCCTGGTTGGTGATCGGCCCGGGCAGGCCGTAATGACGCGCGGCGATCTCCAGCGCGACGAGGAACCCCAGGGCCACCACAGCCGCCGCAGTCCACAGCATCGCCCGTGGTTGACGCCACACGGAAGAAATTCTGCCGTTTATTCGCGAAGGGTTTCGCGATGATATCGATGTCAATTCATTGGCCGATTGCTAGAAGATTGTTTAGATAACAGGTCACTCTTCGTGTTGGATTGCGTGGCTCCGGTGAAGATCGGCGCCGATGACGGTTGTCATCAGCGCCGATCATGTTATCCGAGCGATCCGGGTGGGTTTCCCTGCCTTCAGCAGGTACATGCTCGTCGTCAGATCGCCGGGGCCAGGACAGGGCTAGGACGCGTCCTGGAGGCGGTGGCGGAGGTGGTCGTAGGCCCAGGCCGCCAAGGTGGTCGGGGTGGTGGTCCGGACGGTGCGGGGCTGCTCGGGTACGAAGTTCTCGCGCAGGCCCGTCGACATACCGAGCACGGCCTCGACCATCCCGTCCGGCATTCCGGCCTCGCGGAGCTGGGCGCGCATGGCGTCGTCCGTGATCCGCTCGACGCCGATCCGCCGCCCGGTCGCGGCGGTGAGGATGCCGGCCACCTGACGCCAGCTGAGGTCGGCGGGCCCGTGCACGGCCTGGACGCAGCGCCCGGACCACGCCAAGGACAGCAGGCGGCACGCGGCCACCTCCGCGATGTCCCGCGGCGCCACCCACGCCATCGGCTGGTCCAGCGGAAGGACCACGCGGAGGAGCCCGGCGCGTACGGCGTCCAGTTGGAGTTCGAGGTTGGTGAAGAAGTAGCCGCAGCGAAGGTGGGTGACGTCGACGCCGGTGTCGTCCAACGCCTTCTCCGTGTGGGCCAGCCCGTCGATCTCTCCGGCCCCCCGACGCTTCTCGGCGCCCACGCTGCTCTGGAAGACGACCCGGCCGATCCGGTTCTCGGTGACGGCGCGCACGACGCTCGTGGTGGCCCGGGTGTAGTCGGCGAGGGGGTCCTCGCCGCCGGTGCTCGGGTCCACCCAGTACAGGGCGTCGATCCCACGGGTGGCGGCCACCACGGTGTCGGCGTCGTACTGGTCGACCTTCACGGCATCCACCTCCCCCCGGATGCCGGGGGCCAGCCGGCCCGGGTCACGCACCAGGACGCGCGGCCGGACCCCCGCCCTGGCCAGTGCGGAGACGACGTGGCGGCCGACGTTGCCGGTCGGTGTCGTGACGGCGATCTGCATGACTGCCTCCCCTGCGGCGGACACGCCCCGATGAGGGCATCGTCCTTCTCGCATTCGACGGACACGGCCCCGGCAAGAACCCGCCCGCCCGGATGGGACCGGCGCGTCCCTTCGAGGACTCGGACCCAGGCTAGGAGCAGAGGCGGCCCGTACGTGTCCTCCTCTCCTGCGAGGCTGGAGCCATGGACCTCGATCCGACGACCAGGACCCTGACCATGCTGACCCTGCTGCGTTCGGGGGGCGAGTGGACCGCCGCGGACCTGGCAGAGCGGCTCGGCGCCAGCATCCGCACCGTACGGCGGGACGCCCAGCGGCTGCGCCGTCTCGGGTACGCGGTCGAGGCCCGCCCAGGGCCGGGGAGTGCCTACAGACTGAGCCCCGAAGTCGCGCTTCCCCCCTTGCTGTTCACCGCCGACGAGGTCACCGCGGTGGTGGCGGGGCTGCATCTGATCCGGGCCTGGTTCCCGCAGGAGGCCGTGGCGTCGAGCGCCCTGCTCAAGCTCGACCAGGTCCTGCCGCGCCCGCTGCGCAGGCGGGCCGCGGCGACCGACTTGGCGACGGAGGTCCTGGAGCAGCCCGGTGCCGGGCTCGCGGCGGCGACCGTCGGGGCGATCGCGGATGCGGTGGCGTCGGACGGCAGGGTGCGGTTCCGGTACGCCGACCGGAACGGCCGACCCTCGACCCGCCTGGTCGAGCCCTACCGGCACTTCCTGCGCGCGGGGCGGTGGTACCTCGTCGCCTTCGACGTCGACCGGGACGACTGGCGTACGTTCCGCCTGGACCGGATCAGCGACATCGCCGCGGTCGCCGGTACCTACCAGCCCCATGAATTCCCCGACAAGTCCATCGAGCACTGGCTGACCACCGACTTCGGCCGGGCGTCCGCGCCTTCGCCCGGGCCGGGCGCACCACCGGAACAGCAGGGCCCTGGGTGACTCCTCCCCCGGCCCCGACGAACCCGCCCCGCTCACTCCGCCGTGGGCAGCATGCGTACCTCACCCTCGGGGAGCTTGACCCACCAGTGGTGGTAGCGGCTGTAGGGCGCCGGCTCGCGAGCGGCCAGCAGGGCGCCCAGGGACCGGGCCTCCTCGGCGAGCCCCTCCCACGTGGCTCGTGAGAGCGGGTGGAAGGCCGTCGCCTCGATGCCGTCGGCGAGCGGCCGCCACACCCCGGCGACGTACCCGTCCACGAGCAGGGTGGGCAGCACATCGCCGTTGTTCCTGATCACCAGCGGGCGGTACGCGGGCGGGATCACCCGGCCCCGGTCGGCATAGGCCAGCAGGACGCTGTCCCACATGGCCATGAGCCGGGGCGGGGCCGGTGTGTCCGCGGGCGGGCGGGGTGCGTCGGCAAGGTCGAACAGCGCGGTGCCGTCCGGCCGTTGGAGGTGCTCGACGGTGTCGTCGAGGGCGCGCAGGGCCTCGCGTACGAGGGAGCGTTGCACCATGGCGAACTGTGCGACGTCCGCCACGGAGGCGGGCCCGAACCCGGCCAGATAGCGCAGGATCAGCCTCCGCAGGGCGTCCGGGTCCGCCGTCCGTCCGGTGGGGGCGGGTCCGGTGCCGGCTGCGACGAACGACGGCCGGTAGCCGAACGACCAGGGCGCGTCCGTCGCGGCGTGGTGCAGCGGCGCGTACGCCCTCAGTCCCCACCAGCACCCGTCCCGCTTCTCGGCGCCGACGCGTTCCTCGACCCACCCCCGCATGTCGGCCATGGTCCGCGGCCGGTCGGCGAAGGCCAGCAGCTCCGGCACCAGCGCCTCGGCGTCCGCGGGCGTCAGGCCCGCCGCGGCGAAGCGGTAACCGAGCCGGGATCCGTACAACGTCGCTTGCAGTGCCGCGCGGAAGTCGGGGTAGTCCTCGGCGAGCACGGCGTGCAGGGTGAGCCGCATCAGCGTCGCCTTGACGACGGAGCGTCGCGCGAAGGCCTCGTCCAGCTCGGCCGGCTCGAAGCCGGAGAGGCGGTTCCAGAGCGCGATGTACGGGGAGGCGGGCTGCTGCGCCTGGAGCGCGACCACCTGCCGCACTCCTTGCGAGACCGTCAACGGCGCCCGTTCCAGAAGGAGTTGGCGGCTCAAGCCGGCCCGGTTGAGCTCCCGTTCGGTGATCTTCATGGCGCCGGATTCTGCCGCAGCCCGGCCTCGCCCGCCACCGTCGGCCGCTTGCGTGAGCGAATCGCTCCGTGTCTTCCGAGTTCCCCTCGCGAAGCGGTGCGGCCGTCTTCCCCACGGGGCTGTGAAGAGGCCTTCCCCTCGCCGTAATGAACGGGTCAAGCGTTTCTCATCCAGGTCAAGCTTCACTCTCGGACGGAAATCATCGAGGCCCGGCCGGAATAGTCGCCTGGGGAAACGGGTTCAAGCCACTCGTACCCCTCTCGGGGGCCGCCGCCGACCTCTCCCCGCCTCCGGAGGCTCCGCAATGTCCCACCCGACGACCGACCAGCAGGCCGCACCGCGCGGCGTACGCGGTGTCGTCCCCGTACTGGCCTTCGCAGGTATCACGGTCGCGGTGATGCAGACCCTGCTCGTGCCGGTCATCAAGGACCTGCCGGCGCTGCTCGGCACCTCGCCCTCCAACGCCACCTGGGTCATGACCTCGACGCTGCTCGCCGGCGCCGTGTCCACCCCGATCATGGGCCGGCTCGGCGATCTGTACGGCAAGCGCCGCATGCTGCTGACCAGTCTCGCGATCATGGTCGTCGGCTCACTGGTCGCGGGCTTCACCAGCGAGCTCCTCGTGATGATCGCCGGCCGCGCCCTCCAGGGCTTCGCCATGGGCGCGATCCCGCTCGGCATCGGCCTGATGCGTGACGAGCTGCCCC
This sequence comes from Streptomyces sp. ASQP_92, assembly GCF_025399895.1. Classification (GTDB taxonomy): domain Bacteria; phylum Actinomycetota; class Actinomycetes; order Streptomycetales; family Streptomycetaceae; genus Streptomyces. The sequence goes on from NZ_JAODUA010000020.1 coordinate 76,780, forward strand.
GCGAGAAGCTCGGCTCGGCGATGGCCCTGATGAGCTCCTCCATAGGCGTCGGCGGCGGCCTCGCCCTGCCGATCGCGGCGCTGATCGCCCAACACGCCGACTGGCACGCCCTGTTCTTCGGCTCGGCGGGCCTGGGCGTGGTCGCCATGGGGCTCACCCTCCTGTTCGTACCGGAGAGCAGGGTCAAGGCGGAGGGCACCTTCGACGCGCTCGGCGCGCTGGGCCTCTCCGCGGGACTGGTCCTGCTGCTGCTTCCGATCACCAAGGGCAGCGACTGGGGTTGGGGCTCGACCACCACGCTCGGCCTGCTCGGCTCGGCCGTCCTCGTGCTCGTCCTGTGGGGCGTGATGGAGCTGCGCGTCCAGGCTCCGCTGGTGAACCTGCGCACCTCCGCCCGGCGTGAGGTGCTGCTCACCAACCTCGCCTCCACGATGGTCGGGGTCGCCTTCTACGCCATATCGCTCGTGCTGCCCCAGTTGCTGCAACTGCCCGCCGCCACCGGGTACGGGCTCGGCCAGTCCATGGTCGTCGCCGGTCTGTGCGTCGCGCCGCTCGGTGTGACGATGATGCTGACCGCCCCGATCTACGCCCGGCTCTCGGCCAGGTACGGCCCGAAGACCACCCTGATCCTCGGCATGCTGATCATCGCGATCGGATACGGGGCGGGGCTCGGCCTGATGAGCGCGGCCTGGCAGACCATCGTGATCTCGGTGATCGTCGGCGCGGGCATCGGTCTCGCCTACTCCTCCCTCCCGGCGCTGATCATCGGCGCGGTCGACCCGTCCGAGACGGGCGCGGCCAACGGCCTCAACACCCTGATGCGCTCGATCGGTACGTCGGTGTCGAGCGCCGTCATCGGCATGGTGCTCGCCAACACGTCGAAGAACTTCGGTCCGCTCACGCTCCCGACGATGCACGGCTTCCGCGTCTCGTTCCTGATCGCCACCGGCGCCGTGGCCGGCGGTCTGGTGCTCGCCCTCTTCCTGCCCAGGGGCCGTCCGGCCGCCAAGCCGCAGTTGCGGGCGAGCAGCGAGGAGGACGCGGTCCTGGAGCGGGTCACCGAGGCGCTGGCCGCCTTCCACGGTCAGGTCGTCGGCGCGTCCGGTGTGCCGGTGGCCCACGCCAAGGTCACGCTGATCGACCGTCACGGCCGCCAGGCGGGCGCCGCGCACACCGACGGGAGCGGCCGGTACGCGGTGCCGGTCCCCCGGGGCGGCGCCTATGTGCTGGCCGCGACGGCCGCGGGCCACGCGCCCCGCGCCTCCTCGGCCACCCACCACGGGGGCGACGGCCCGGTCACCGTGGACCTGGCCCTGCCGATGCCCGCCCTGTAGGCAGCGCTCCGGTTCGCCGGACAACGCCTCGGATCGCCCGGCACCACTGCGGAACGCCGGGCAACGATCCGTTCCGCGTCGCAAGCGCGCAGTACGTCGTCCTCACGCCTTCTCCCGTACCGGCCTGCGGACGAGGTAGACGGCAGCGACGGAGGCCAGGACGGCCATGCAGGCGATGAAGGCGAGCCCCGCGCCTTCCAGGCCGAGGGGTCCCACCAGGACGCCCACCCCGATCACCGGCACCGAGATGCCCGTATAGGCCACCACGAAGAGCGTCGAGATGACCGCCGCGTGCCGGCCCTCGGGGGATGCCTCGGCCACCGCGGACAGGGCCGCGCGAAACGTCAGCCCCTGCCCGCAGCCGCCGACCAGCGCGCTCAGCACGATGAGCGGCAGCAGGTCCCAGCGGAGGGCGCCGGCGAGCAGCGCGAGCCCGAACAGCAGGGCCACGCAGCCCAGGGGAAGCGACCGTCGCAGCCCCACCGTGCCGACGGCCAACTGCCCGGCGGTCGAGGCGAAGAAGGCGAGCGCGACGATCAGGCCGGTCGCGGCGTGGTTGTGGACGTTCAGCGCCTCGGTGAGGAAGGCGGGGCTCACCGAGGTGAAGACCCCGAACAGCGCGAACCCCACGAATGACGCGATCGCCGCGGGCACGAACACCGGCCGCACCTGCGAGGGCAGTCCCGGCCGCTGGGTCCGCGCACTGCTCAGGGGCTGTCGCTCACGGACGGTCTCGGGAAGCCACAGCACCACCGCGACCGAGCCGGCCACCAGCGCCAGGTGCACGGCGAACGGGAGCAGCAACGGCCGGCCGGCGTACTGCGCGAGCACGCCCGCGAGCAGCGGGCCGCAGCCGAGGCCGCCCATGTTCGCGGCCGTCGCCACGAACGTGGCCCGCGCTCCGCCCTCGCGGGGCGCCAGGTCCATCACGTACGCCGTGGCCGCCCCGGTGAACAGGCCGGCGGACAGTCCGGAGAGCAGCCGGCCCGCGTAGAGCCAGCCGAGACCGTCGGCGCACAGGAAGCAGACCGCGCTCGCGGCCGCGAAACCCAGGCCCGACAGCAGCACGGGGCGTCTGCCGACGGTGTCCGACAGGTTGCCCGCCAGCAGGAGCACGCCGATGACCCCGAAGGCGTAGACGGCGTACACGACCGTGACGGTCAGTTCGGAGAATCCGAACTCGTCCTGGTAGAGGCCGTACAGCGGGGTCGGCAGCGTGGTGCCCGTCATGCACACGGCGAACACCGCCCCGCCGAGCAGACATTGACGCCATCCTCGAAGATCACCGTCCATGCCGCCGACGGTAACGCCGCGAGCGGCCTCGCTCCGTCCCGGCGGGAGGGGCGCGCCGACGGGGAGTCCGGGCGGGCGCCCGCGGCCGCCTCGCGGTCGGTGGGTCAGCCTCCCGCACGCGCTCGCGGTGTTGTCAGTGGGGCATGCCACCATCCAGAGCATGATCGCCTCGCTGGACGCCCTGGTGCCGACCGCCGGTACGCATGTCTCGACCACGTACGCCGACTGGGTCGCGGCCCACGACCCGGGCGCGGCCGATGCCGCGCGCGGCCTCGTCGAGGAGATGTCCCGCGAACTCGCCCGGACCTGGGACAAGCCCGGCCGGTTCGTCGACACCATGACCGCCCGGGCGCGGCGGCTGCCACCGGCTCATCTGCCGTGGTTCTGGGACACGGTGGGCCATCGGTTGATCGGTTACGGCAGCCGCCCGGGCGGGCGGGCCTACGCGGCGGCGCGAGCGGCCGAGGCCGAGCACGGGCTCTCGGTCGACGCGGGCTACCGCAGAGCCAACGCGCTGCTGTTCGCCGCGGGCGGGGCCATGCCCGCCAAGGAGTTCGGGGCGCATCAGCGCTTCCTGGCCGAGACGCTGGAGCCGGCCGCGGCCCACGCGGCTCTGGACGCGTTCCTGACGGCGTGGGCGGGTTCGGCCGCCGACCTGCCGACGGATCTGGTCCGCCGGATACGCGCCTCGGCCAAGGGGGCCGGGCACGGGGACGAGGAGGTGGCACGCCTGGTGGGCGCGCTCCTGTCCGTCACCCGCGAGAAGTCGGTGCCCGACGCGCTCCTGACCGCCGCCCTCCCGATTCTGACGACCCATCAGCCGACGGACGCGGTCGCGGCCGGCCTCGTCGAGATGTTCCCGACCGGCACCACCGACGGCGGCCCATGGCTGCGGATGCTCATCGGCTGCGGCGCGACGCGAGCCATGGAGGAGGGCCGGATCGTCCCCGAGGGCGGCGCGCACCACTGGGTGGGCACGTTCGTCCATATGTACCAGTACGCCGCGCAGGCGGGCGGCGGGGTGGGGCGGCAGCCACTGCCTGCCGAATTCCTCGATCTGGTGGACCGGTTGGGGCCCCGGCTCCGGGCGGCGGGCGCGCCGGTGACGGTGCACACCACCCGCCACTACCACCAGGGCGTCGATGCCGACGTGCTGGACGCGCTGCTGGCGGCGGGTGTGGCGGTCGTCGATCCGGGCCCGGAGATCCGCATGCGGTTCTGGGGCGAGCGGTCCCGGCGCGACCTTGCCGCACTGGCCGCCGATCCCGTCTTCGGCCCGCGCCTGGAGGGGACCGTGCACCAGGGTCTCCTTCCGGACTGGTCGAGCGCCCACCGCAGGCCGGGGTCGGCGGTGACGCTGCTTCCGGGCAACGAGGGCATCGCGCACGGGGTGGCCGCTCGGGTCGGCAAGCTCGTCGACACGGTGGCGGGCGGTGGCATGGCCGGCGCGGAGGAGGCCGTGGCCGAACTGGAGGCACTGCTGGACCGGCCGACGGTCGGAGCCCTCGCCGGGATCGTCGACGCCCTGGCGGACGCGGGCGCGGCGGGCGCGCTGCGCCGTTCCCTGGCAGCGGGCCTGCCCGAGGAACTGGCCTGGCCCGCCCTGGAGTCGGTGTACGCGCGGTTCGCCGCGGAGGCCGGGCCCGAGGAGGCGGATCGGCCGCTGCCGGGCGTGGCGGGGGTGACCTCCACCTGGCCGGTCCTCACGGTGTTCGGGCCCGATCGGGCGGTCGCCGTCGGCCCGGACGGGGAGCGCGGCTCGTGCCGCTTCACCGTTCCCCCGGACGCGACCATGTTCGCCGTCCACTACGTGGGCGGCTCCTTCCTCGTGAGCTGGACGGCGCGGCCCAGCCCCTACCACTGCGACACCGCCTTCTGGGCCGACCGTCCCGACCAGCCGTTCACCCCGGACGAGACGGGAGGCCTGGTGCCGTTCGGCGGCAGGCTGGACGGGGCGTACGGCTTCCAGTTCGAGACCGCCGACGGGCAGGGTCGCCACGGTGGCCTGCGGGTGCTGCGCGCGGGCGGCACGGAGGGCATCGACCGCGACGAGTTGCAGCTGGGCGACGGCTCCCGGGTGTGGACCAACGCCGTCTTCGGGGACCGCGCCTGGGAGGCTGTGGACCCGGTCACCGGGCAGCGGCAGGGTCCGGCGCCGCTGCCCGGCTTCCCGGGCCGCGCCGTGGGCGGCGACCCATCGGAGGAGGGGATGTCCCTCGCGACGGAGTTCCTTCAACTGGCGCCGCTTCCGGCCGAGTTGACGGGTTCTCCGCTGGGCTGCCGGGACGGTCTGGTCGGGACGCGGGTGCTGTTCCGCACCCGGCACCGTCACCCCGCGCCCGATCACTTCCTGGTGGAGAGCGTGGACGGGCGCACCGCCCGCTTCGACATCGACCGCCCGGGACAGTCGCCCTGGGGGCTGTGGGCGCCGCCGGAAGGGGCGGCCGAGGACGTGGTGCTGGCCGAGGCGGAGACCCGGACCGGGGTGCGCGCGTACGCGGCCGATGGTGGCCTGCTGTGGGAACTGGATGGCCACCACTCTCCCCGCCACCGCGAGGGGCGGCCTTCCCGGCGGGTCACCGTGTCGACCGGCGTGGCCCTGCCACCGGCGTTCTGGTACCTGCTGGTGACCCGGGACGCGGCCGGTTCCCGGGCGCTGCGGGCGGTGCGGCACGAGACGGCGAACGCCCTGCTTGCGGCCGCGTTCGACGGCGCGGACGCGCTGCGCGCGGCGGTGGCCCGGGAATTGCCGCAGATCACGGACCCGGTGCTGGCCGGGGCCGTCGTGGCGGTGGCCTCGCGGGCCGCCCGGGTGGAGAAGCGGCGGCGCGCGCTGCATCGGCGCGTCGTGGTCCTCGCCGAGGCTCCCCCGGTTCTGCCGCGCGGCTCCGCGCCGGACAGTGAACTGATGCCGGCGCTGTTCGGGCTCGTTCGGGACGGCGAGCGCGATCCCTGGCGCCGGGAGGCGGACAGCACGCAGCCCGCGACACTCAGCGCGATCGCGGCGGACGGCGCCTGTTTGGCCGGGAGCATCACCGAGGAGGTGCGCCGGCTCTCGCCGCCCGCGCCGCCGTGCGACTGGTCCCAGTTGTTGGGTGCCATCGACGCCGCCGCGTGGCGGGCGGCGGTGGCGCCGACCCCCGAGGACGAGCGTGCCGCGCTGCTCGCGCTCCTGGACACCTGGGCCGAGCAGCCCTTCGCCCGGGCGGGCAGCCGGTGGTGGGTGGGCCGCACCTCCGATGCGGCGGCCCTGGAAGGATGGCAGGCGGCCGGAACTGCCGTGGTGTGGGCGGGAGTTCGGGCCGGCGGTTCGCAGCGCTGGTTCGTGGCGCCCGCGACGGGGGCGGACGACGACCCGGTACCGGCGGCCGCTCAGGCGCGGCTGGTCACGGTGGAGCGGGACGACGCGGCGCGGCTGCGCGCCCTGGTCGCGGCGGTCGGCGCGCACGGCCCCGTCCCGCTGCCCGAGTCGGCGGTGGCGCGCTTCGCCGAACTCACGGGCGTACGGCGGCCGGTGGCTCGGCTCGTGCTGGCCGGATTCGCCGGCAGGCCGGACCGGGAGGAGGACGGCGCCCTGGTGCGCAAGGCTCCCTACCGGGCGACGCCGATGACGGCCGCCTCGTACGACCGTCTCCGTGAGCGGCTGGGCCCGGCCGGCCGGCGGGCCGTGCTCGCCGCCGCCCTGCCCGGGGAACCGGCGCAGCTGTGGGCGCCGGGCGGGGTCGAGGCGGCCGCGGAGCGGATGGCCGGAGTGTGGCGGGACCTCGTCGGGGCGCTGCCCCCCGTGCACGACGAGGCGGCCGACACCCTGGAGGGCGCCCTCGGCCTCGGCGAGGTGTGGGCCCGGCGCCTCGCGGGCGGGTACGACGCGGCCTCGGACGACACCGTGGAGGCGGCCGGCTGGGAGCTGGCGGCGACGCGGTACGGCACGGGCGTCGAGGTGCGGGCCGTGCCGCCGGCCGGACCTCGACTGCCGTACGGCACACCGGTGGGCGTGGCGTACCGGGCCATGGCGAGCGCGCTGGTCTGGGCGTGGACGGACCGGCCCGTCGGTGATCCCGCGGTGGCAGGCGCGACGGCTCTCTACGAGCGGCTGCGGGCCGAGCTGGACCGTCCGGAACTGCTGGTGACGCTGACCCATGCCCGCGTCCAGGACACCCCGGAGCGGATCGCGGAGCGGTTCGGACCCGCGCGGTTGCCGGTGGCCGCCGACACCCGCAAGGAGCCGGGCCCGGTCCCCTCGACCGCGTACGACGTCGGGCCGCTGGTGGTGTGCGCCCCGGGCGGCGACAGCTTCCTGCGGCCCGCTGCCGTCGCCGACCCCGAGGTGTGGCAGCGGGTCAGCGCGGTCACCGACCTCACCGAGGCACTCGGCCGGGTGGCTCCCCTGCTGGCCGGAGGCGGTCTGGAGCGCATGATGCGGCGGGCGCGGTCGGGGGCCGTGCCGGCGGGGTCGTACGAGGTGGATCCGCGCCGGTCCTGCCCGGAGCTGGTCGCGGACGTCGCTCGGGAGCTCGGGATCGGTGTGGACGCGGCGGCCCTCTACCTCCAGTTGGCGACGCTGGCCGCGCCCACCGATCGCAACGTGCGGCGCTGGAACGGCTGGTCGGCCAAGCACCACACACAGGTGGGCGCCGAGCTGCTCGGCACGGGCAGGGTGGTGGAGGCGAAGCGGGCACGGGCCGGCCGGGGCCTGTTCCTGCCCGGCGAGTGGACCGAACTCAAGGCTCCGCACCTGCCGTTGGAGACGGTGAAGCTGGCCACCCACGCGGTGCGCCCGCTGTGGGGCAACCAGATCCTCGCCCCGTTCGACCGCATCCTGCCGACGGCGCCACCGCACGAGATGTTCGCCGAGGCGTGGGAGCGACTGGCCCCGGCCGGGCAGGGAGTGCGCTCCTGACGTACTCGCCGGCGCAGGAGCGCCGTCACAGGAGCGCCGTCCTGGGAGGGACGTCCTGGGAGGGACGTCTTAGGTAGGCGTCCTGGGGGGAATCAGCCGCGGCGGTCCTTGCGGTCGCGGTCCGAGCGGTGGGGCAGATGCGGCAGATGCCCCTGGCGCAGCTGGAGCCAGATGTCGCGGGCCCGGCGGCCCGCGTGCGTGCGGCTCTGCGCCACCATCTCGCGGGCCTCCTCCTCGGTCTCGACCATGGCGGACGATCCCCGCAGCGGTTTGCCGGCGGTCTCGCGAAGGAACAGGGCCGAGATCACACCGATCACTCCCGCGGCCATGAGGTAGTAGGCGGGCACGAGTTCGTTGCCGGTCGCGTCGACGAGGGCGGAGGCCACCAGCGGGGTGGTGCCGCCGAACAGGGACACGGAGAAGTTGAAGGCGAGCGAAAGACCGCCGTAGCGCAGGTGGGTCGGGAAGAGCGCGGGCAACGTCGCCGCGCTGGTCCCGGCGAAGCACACCAGGAAGAGGCCGAGGATGGCGCAGCCGATGGCGGGCAGGACGATGCCGCCCTGGCGGATGAGCTGGAAGACGGGCACCGAGAAGACGACCATCGCGGCCCCGGCCCACAGGAAGAGCGGCCGGCGTCCGTAGCGGTCCGAGGACCGGCCGACGGCGGTAATGGTGAGGACGACGAGCACCATGGTGCCGAGGACCAGGAGCTGCGCGGTGAGTTCGGACTCGCCCAGGGTGGTGCTCATATAGGTCGGCAGGTAGGACGTCACCATGTAGTTGGTGACGTTGTAGAGCAGCACCAGGCCGATGCAGACCAGCATGGCCTGCCAGTGGTGGGTGAAGACCTCCTTGAGCCGGCCCTTGCCCGACATGCGTGCCTGCTCCAGGCGTTCCTGCTCCTCGGGGGTGACGCCGCCCCGCGCTGCCTCCTGCCGTCCTCGCTCCTCGGCCTCCTGGAACGCGGGCGTCTCGTCCAGCTTGAGCCGCATGTAGAGGCCGATGAGCCCGAGCGGCCCGGCGACGTAGAAGGGGATCCGCCATCCCCAGTCGACCATCTGGTCCTCGGTCAGAAGTCCGGTCAGCACGGTGACCATGCCGGAGCCGAGCGAGTAGCCGACGAAGGTGCCGAAGTCGAGCCAACTGCCGAGGAAGCCCCGCATCCGGTCGGGCGAGTACTCGGCGATGTACGTGGTGGCGCCGGCGTACTCACCACCGGTCGAGAAGCCCTGCACCAGTCGGCAGATCAGCAGCAGAACGGGCGCGGCGAGGCCGATGGACTTGTAGCCCGGCAGGAAGCCCACCGCGAAGGTGCTGATCGCCATCATGATCATGGTGACGGCGAGGACCTTCTGGCGACCCACGCGGTCGCCGAGCGGGCCGAACACCAGGCCGCCGAGCGGCCGGACGAGGAAGGCGGCGGCGAACGTCGCGAAGGTGGAGATGACCTGGGCGCCCGGCGAGCTGGACGGGAAGAAGACCTTGCCGAGGGTGGCGGCGACATAGGCGTAGACACCGAAGTCGAACCACTCCATGGTGTTGCCGAGGGCGGCCGCGGACACGGCCCGGCGCACGGCGGGCTTGTCGGCCACCTTGACGTCGTCCGCGCTCAGGCTCATCTTCCGACGGCGCAGCAGCGTCCGGACCATGCGTTCGGTCTGCGGGCTTCCCGAGCCGAACCCTCGACCTCGATCACCCGGGGGTGTGGGCCCCCGCCTGCTTGATTTCATGGGCACCTGTGCGTCGTCGTCGGTGGTGGCACACCAGGCCTGGTGCGATGTACGGAGTGCTGCCGGGCCTTCGGACCGCGTGTCCCGTACCCGGCATACGTACCTCAACTCTCCCCTGCGGACACGGTGTGCGCAGCGCAAGCGGCGGCGCGGGCGTGTCGGCGCGGAGCGGGCCGAGGCGCCCGTTTCGCGGCCGGCACCGTCGTGATCGCCGGCACCGGGGATCCGTGGCCGGGCCCCGGGGGCCGGCGCGCGAACCGGGAGTGGTGGGGTTGCGCCATGACGACGCCGACGGTCCGCCTCTTCCAGGCCCTCGACCGCTTCCATGCCGCACGCCCTTGGGACCACAACGCCCACTACCACCGGTGGATCATGAGACAGCTGCCCCGGCGCTTCGACAGAGCCCTCGACGTCCGTTCGGGCACGGGCGACCTGGCCCGGCTTCTGGCCGGCCGGGCCGCCACAGTCCGGGGCCTGGACGCCGACCCCGCGATCGTCGACCGAGCGCGAGAACTCACCCCGTCGGCGTCACCGGTGACCTTCGCCGTCGGCGACGCGCCGGCCGCGATCACCGAGGGGCCCTACGACGTCATCACCTGCGTCGCCACCCTCCACCATCTGCCGTTCTCCGACACCCTCACCGCTTTTCGCCAACACCTCTCCCCCGGCGGCACGCTGGTGGTCGTGGGGCTCGCCCGCGCGCGGTCGGTCGGCGACCATTTGCTCGGCATGGCCGCCCTGGTGATGAACGTCGCCATGGCCTGGCTCAAGAACCGCGGCCGCAGGGCTCCGCGTCCGGCCTCCATGACGGCTCCCACCCGCCCGGCCACCATGACCTTCGCCGACATCGCCGACGAGGCCCGCACCGTGCTGCCCGGAGTCCGGCTGCGGCGGCGCCTGTTCTGGCGCTACACGCTGGTGTGGCACAACCGGTGACATCGGAACGGCCGCGCGGGCGCGTGAGCGGCGTCTTCCAGGGGACTCGATGCTCATGACAGAGACCTCGCACACCCGGAGTTCGTACTGGACCCGATTCCGCGCCCACCTGGCCGGCACCGCGCAGCGGGACACGGCGGGTCCGGGGCCGGAAGAGGAGCCCGGCGACCCCACCGATCTCCCGGCCCGGTCCTGGATGGCGGTGCTGCGCCGCACCGGCCGGGAGTTCCTCGACGACGACCTCCCCGACAGGGCGGCGGCGCTCACCTATTACGGCGTGCTGTCCATGTTCCCCGCGCTGCTCGTGATGGTGTCGATGCTGGGCGTCGTCGGCAGGAGCGCGACGCAGTCGCTCCTGGACAACCTGGGCCATCTCACCCCGGGCCCGGTGCACGATCTGCTCGACAGCGCGGTCCGTCAGTTGCAGGACAACGGCGGCACCAGCGGGGTGATCGCGGTGGTGAGCCTGATCGCCTCGATCTGGTCGGCGTCGAGTTATGTCGCCGCGTTCATCCGGGCCGCGAACGCCGTGTACGACCTGCCGGAGGGCCGGCCGGTGTGGAAACTGACGCCGCTGCGGCTGGCGTTGACGGTCACGCTGATGGTGCTGCTCGCCATCAGCGCGGTGATCGTGGTCTTCACGGGGCCCCTGGCGCAGCGCGCCGGGAACGCGATCGGACTGGGTGACGCGGCGGTCACGACCTGGAACATCGCCAAGTGGCCGGTGCTGCTGGTACTGGTGGTCCTCATGGTGGCCCTGCTGTTCTGGCGCGCCCCCAACGTCCATGGCCAGGGCCTGCGTTGGCTCAGCCCGGGCAGCCTGCTCGCGGTACTGCTGTGGCTGGCGGCGTCGGCCGGTTTCGCGCTGTACGTGGCCAACTTCGGCTCGTACAACAAGACGTACGGCACGCTGGCGGGCCTCATCATCTTCCTGATCTGGTTGTGGCTGTCGAACCTGGCGATCCTGCTGGGGCTCGAGCTGGATGCGGAGTTGGCGCGTCAGCGCGCCATCAGCGACGGGCACCCCGAGGGCGAGGAGCCCTATGTGCAGCCCCGCGACACCCGCACGTGGCCGGCCAGGCTGCGGCGCAAGGTGAAGCGGCGCGACGGCGGGGTCGAGGCCTGAGCCATGACGCCGGGCGGCTGCCCCAACTCCACGGTGTGGCAAGGGGGTTGGGGCGGCCCGTGCTCAGATCGCCATGGCCTCCTGGATCCAGCGGTTCACCCGGTACGGCATCCACCAGGCGAGTTCGCCGACCTCCAGGACCAGGCGCTCGCCGGTGAAGTCGGCCAGCACGGACGGGGGCACCGAGGCCGCCGGGGCCCCGTAGGCGAGGGCCTCGATGGTGTGGCGGTACTCCGGCTCGTCGGCGGTGAAGCGGCGCAGATCGCCCCATCGGCGGTCCCGGATCTGGACGAAGCCCGGGCCCTGCCGCCACAGGCACTTGCACAGGTAGTGGCCCTCGCGCCACCGGCGCAGGTCACCCGTCGCGTCGGCGGGGCCCTCCAGGCGCTGCGGCGGCTGGAGGTGGCTGAGGGTGCGCCAGGTGTCGTCGGCGGCCGACGGGGACAGGCGCAGTTTCCATTCGACCAGGACGGCCCGGGCCGTCAGGTCGCGCACCAGGCTCAGACCGCGTACGGCGCGCTCGGCCGCGCCCGGGGCGTCGAGCTCGGCGAGGTCGATGGGCTCGGTCAGCCGCACCCGGCGGGCGCCCGACTCCCACAGGCGGTCGCTCTCCTCGCCCATGGAGCCGGTCAGTTCCCGCTCGCCGAGGTACATCCCGGGCAGCGTGCAGGCCTCGGGGTCGTAGTCGCGCCAGGCGGCGACCGTGAGGGACTCGGTCGTGGTGGTGAGGGCGGTGCTCATCGGTCTTGTCCTCCTGCTCCTGTGTCGGACACGTGGGCTCAGACGCTCAACGGCTCGGGCCGGGCGGGCTGTTCGGCGGCGTCGAGCGCGGCCTGCGCGTGGCGCATGAAGTCCAGCCGCAGCAGGTCCTCGTTGACGGCCGAGGGCGCGATGTGGACGTACTGGCCGCCGTCGGTGAACACCAGGCCGAGCGCGAGCCAGGAGTCCAGGAGTCGCTGCACCGCGCTCTCCTCGCGCTCGGCGCCCTTGGCGCGGGCGGCGGCCTTGCGGGTGAGCGCGGGGGCCGTGTGCGGCTGGTCGAGGAGGCGGAAGACGGCCAGCTCGAAGGGGTCGGTCAGTTCCATCGCGCGCCAGTCGAAGGCGCGCCGCCTGCTCACCAGGACGATGCGGTCGCCGAGGTCGGTGTGGGTGAGCCGGGCGTCGGCGTGGTGCTTCTTCCAGGCGTCGAGCGCGTCGTTGAGGGCGGTGACGGTGGGCTCGGTGATGCCGCGCTGCGGGGCCTCGAAGACATAGGCGAGGTCGTACAGCTCGGACTCGGGCAGGTCGTAGGTGAAGCGGTAGTGCTCTTCGGGGCGCAGCCCGTCGAAGCCGAGCTCGGGCCGGTTGAAGTACGGGCTGAAGCGCTCGATCGCGATCCGCGCGGACAGGTCGACCGGGGGGTTGAGGTGTTCCAGGGCGGGGATCTGCGCGATGACGGGGTCGTAGTCCTCGGCGGTCTCGCCCGGGAAGCCGTGCAGATAGTTCCAGGCGACGGAGAGACCGGTCTCGGCGCCGTCGCGGAGCATCCGGACGTTCTGGCAGCCGCTGACGCCCTTGTCCATCAGGTCGAGGACCCGGTTGTTGAGGCTCTCGATGCCCGGCTGCACGTAGATGAGTCCGGCCTCGGCGAGCGTACGCAGTTGGCTGCGGCGCATGTTGGCCTTGATCTCGATGTGCATCCGCAGGTCGTAGCCGCTCTCCATGATGCGCGGCAGCACCGTGGTGAGGTAGCCCATGTCGAGGATGTTGTCGACGAGGTACATGTCCAGGACCCGGTGGCGGCGGGCGAGTTCCATGATTTCTTCGAAGAAGGTGTCCGGGCTCTTGGACCGGAACTGCATGAACGAGCCGTTGAGGCCGCAGAACGTGCAGTGGTGCTTCTCGCCCCACCAGCAGCCGCGCGCACCCTCCACCACGAGCTTGGGCTCGACCCAGTTGCGGGCCACGGAGGAGGCGAGGCGCTCGAAGTAGCCGCTGTAGTCGGGAGCCAGGATCGTGGCCGGCGGCAGGGGGCTCGTGGCCATCGGGTTGACGATGCTCGCGCCCTCCTCGTCCCGGTGGCACAGGCCCGGCACCTTCTCCAGGACGTCGGCCCCGGCCCCCTCGGCGAGGGCGGTCAGGAGCTGGGGGAAGGCGGACTCGCCCTCGCCCCGGATGACATGGTCGACGAACGGGAAGTTGCGGTGGACGGCCTCGCCCTGCTCGCCGTCGCAGTTGGCGCCGCCCATGACGGTCACGATGCCCGGGGCGAGCCGCTTGACCTGCTGGGCGGCGGCGAGGGCCGCGGTGTTCTGCTGGAAGGTGGAGGTGAAGCCGACGACGTCGGGCGCGTACTCCACGATCCTTTGGGCGATCATCGCGACGAACTCCGGTACCTGGCGGTGGAGTTCCTGTGACATACGCAGTCGCGACTTGCGGAGTTTGCCCTTCATCGCAGCCGCGAACTCCTCGTCGCGCCAGGCGGGGTCGTCGTAGAGGGCGGAGGAGAACACCCAGTCGCCGCAGCCCATGAAATAGGAGGAGAGCGCGTAGTACTCGTAGTCGTCGGCGGTGAATTCGGTGCGCTCGGTGATCCAGTCGGTGAATTCGAGATTGGCGTGCAGCACTTCGGCGGTGGCGCCCGGCACGCGTTCGTCCACGCTGCGCTTGAGGATTCCCAGGGCCAGCGAGGGAAGGTCGATGGGCGACCAGGGCATATTGACCAGCAGGACACGCATGTCGGCTCCTCGGGGTGTGCGGAGACGTAGGGAATGGGGCCCGGGGGGCCGGAGTCGGGGGTCTTGCCGGCCGGCCCGGCGGCGAACCGCCGGGCCGGCCGGCAAGGATCAGTCCTCTTCGCCGTCCTCGGCGTTACGGAACGGGACCTTGATGGTCACGCCGACGCTCGGCTTGCGGTTTTCCTCGTCACCCGCGAGCGGGTCATTGTGGATGATGTCCTTCTGCATGGCCGGAACTCCTTTCTGTGTGGGTGGTGCCTGTTCCGGCGGGCGCCGATGTGCGCGCCCGTCCGGTCTCCCCGCTCCGGTCGGAGCGGGTTGTCTGGGGGGTGGTGCGGGGCCGCCCGTGCCGCAGTTCGCGGTCGAGGAAGACCACCGCCCGGCGCAGCACGGCCACGTGGTCGTCGGCCTCGTAGCCGTCGTGACCGGTGTCCAGCCACATCGACTCGTGGCGTACGCCCGCGTGTCGAAGGGCGGTCAGGTAGTCGCGCACCTGGCCGGGCGGGCACTTGGCGTCCCGGGTCGCGGCGGCGACGAGCAGGGGGGCCTCGACGGCGGCCGCGTAGCGCAGGGGCGAGCTTCGCTCGTAGCGCTCGGGCACCTCGTCGGGGGCGCCGCCGAACAGCCGCTCGTCCAGGGCGCGCAGGGCCGCGGTGGTGGTGCGGTGGGCGGCGGCGCAGTCCGCGACGGGTTTGACCGCGACGCCCGCCTGCCACAGGCGCGGGTGCAGCCCGAGGGCGAGCAGGACCAGATAGCCGCCCCAGGAGGTGCCCCACACTCCGCACGCGTCCGCGCGGACCACACCGCGCTCGACGAGATCGGCGCGGACCGCGACGAGGTCGGCCACCTGGGTGAGTCCGACGCCCTCGCCGAACGCCCGCCGCCAGCGCGGCCCGTAACCGGTGGAGCCGCGGTAGTTGACGCGGACGACGGCGAAGCCGGAGGCGACCAGCGAGTGGACCACCCCGTCGTAGGCGTCCCGGTCGTGGTCGGCGGGGCCGCCGTGCACCAGGAAGACCGCGGGCACCGCGCCCCGCCGCCCCTCGGGCAGGCCGATCAGGGAGTGCACCGGGCCGTCGGGCCCGGGGGTCCACAGGTCCCGGTGCTCGCCGGGCACCCGCTCGGGCAGGTCGTGGGTGGGCGGCAGCTCGGTGCCCGCGGTGGAGACCAGGCGGGGCGGTGTCGCCGTGTCCGTCCACAGGAAGTGCACGTCACAGCCACTCCGCGGCGCCGCGTCGAGAAGGGTTCCGCGCGGTGTCGGTACGGGTTCGACGGTGCGCTCCGCCAGGTGTACGCGGTGCAGGGCGCTGCGTCCGTGCCGGTCCTGGCGCACCAGGAGCGAGTGGCCTTCGGGGTGCCAGCGGGCGGTGATCTCGGTGTCGAAGCCGCACCAGGAGTGGGTGACGACTCCCGCGTCCGGGCTCCAACTGGCCAGCAGATAGCGGTCGTTGACCTCACGCACGAGGAGGAGCTCGACGCGGTCGACGACGGGCGCGAAGCCGAGGGACCAGAGCCGGCCGTCGGGGCCGTCGCCCGGCAGCACCGCGCGGACGGTGCCGTCGTCGGCGAGGACGGTCACGGCCCGCGCCGAGCCCGCCGGGCCGCTGAGGGCGAGGAGGCGGGCGTCGGGGGTGGTTCCGGACAGGGTGGCGTGCCCGTCGACGCGCGTCACTTCGCGGGCCGCGCCGCCGCGCCGGCCGACGTGGACGGTGGTCGAGCGGGTGTCGCCGAGGCCCATCGCGACGCGCCCGCCGTCGCCGACGGCGAGGCCGCGCGGTTCGCCCTCGGGCACACCGAGCAGGCCGGGCTCGTCGGGGCCGCCGTCGAAGGCCTGGTGCCGCCAGCGTCCGGAGCCGTTGCCGTCCTCGTCGAACCACCACACCCGCGCGTCCCGGTCGATCGCGCCGTGCAGGGTGCCGTGCGGGCGGTCGGTGACCTGCCGGGCCCGGCGCGTGGACGCGTCCCAGGTGAAGACCTCGCAGCGCCCGTCGGCGTCGGCGGTGAACACCATCTTGGTGGGCTGGGCGGCGCACACCTCGGGCAGCGCGGCGCGGTAGACCTGGTAGTTCCTGGTCATGCCGCCACCGCCGTCAGCCGGCCGCGTACGACGGTCGTCCACCAGGCCAGCACCGCGAGCGACCCGGCGCAGACCGCGGCGGGTGCGGCCGTGCCGGCGCGGGTCACGAAGACCCCGGCCAGGACCGGCGCCAGCGCGGCCGAACCGCCGGCGGCACTCGCCAACACCGCGCCCGTACGGGCCTGGAGCTTTGGCGGGGTCTCCTGAAGGGCGCGGGACTGGAGCACCACGGCGACCAGCGGCATCAGCAGACAGAACGCCCCGAACAACGCGCCGTACATCCAGGGCCCCTCGGCCGTGGCGAGTCCGGCCGCGAGCGGGACGAGCAGCCAGGACACCGTCACCAGCAGCCGGGCCGCACCGATCCGGCCCACGACACGCGGCGCGGCCAGCGACCCGACGAGGCCCGCGGCCCCCGAGAGCGCGAGCACCAGGCCCATCGGCCCACCGCCGTGGCCGCCCTTCTGAAGGGTGAACACCGCGCCG
The DNA here is from genome assembly GCF_025399895.1 of Streptomyces sp. ASQP_92. Lineage (GTDB taxonomy): Bacteria > Actinomycetota > Actinomycetes > Streptomycetales > Streptomycetaceae > Streptomyces. The sequence goes on from NZ_JAODUA010000020.1 coordinate 93,379, forward strand.
TAGTAGAGCGCGACGATCACGCCGTTGACGGTGGCGGTCCAGGCCAGAACGAGCCGCAGGAAGGGTGATGAGCGGACCAGGGCCAGCCCGGCCCCCACCTCGTCCCGCACCCGGCGTGCCGTGCCGGTCCGGGGCACGGCTTCCGAACGGGGGGCGGCGGCCAACGGGCCCGTGCCCGGCCGCGGCCTCAGGTCCGAACTCAGCGCCCGTACGCATCCGGCGGCGACGGCGTACGACACCGCGTCCGCGAGGAAGGGCAGGGCGCGGGACGCCTGATAGAGGGCGCCGCCCAGGGCCGGGCCCAGGATCAGTGCGCCCTGGTCCCCGGCCGAGAGGCCGGCCACCACGCGGGGGCAGTCCGCGGGTGGGGCGATCATCGCCACGGTGCCGGCGGCCGCGGCCTCGTACACCGCGGTGGAGAACCGTTCCACCAGAACCGTTCCGAGCAGCAGCGCGAGCGGCGGGTCGCCCCAGGTTACGGCGGCCGTGAGGACGGCCATGGCGAGTGCCGAGACCGTCGCGGACCAGAACATCACGGGTTTGCGCGCACCCCGGTCGGCCGGGACGGCCGCTATCGGGGCGAGCAGCAGACCGGCCGCCGTGGACACCCCAGCGACCACGCCGACGGTCGCCGCCGAGTGGCCGAGGCCGAGGAGCAGCAGTGGTAGGACGACACCGGACGCCTGCGTGCCGAGCGCGTCACCGGCGCTCGCGCACCAGAACAGCCGGACGTCACGGGACATCGGCCGACGGGCCGCCCGTCTGTCGGCGGCCGTGGTGCCGGGGGCCATCAGAGCGCCGCCCCTGCAGAGGTCCCTGGAAGGCCCAGGGACTCCGGTTCACGCACAGCCACCCCACAGTTGGTCAAGTTGCGAAGAATATGTGCAGGAATCGAAACGAGCGGGAGCCTAACCAGGCGCCCGCTCGGCTCACAAGGGTTCCGCCACCGAGGCCGGAATCGAACTCCGTAAGGGCCAGGCAAAGAAACCGATTACCGGCTCCGGGGCACGGCCCGGCGCCGGCCCGGGCAGCGGCCGGGACGAAAGGGAAAGGGGGCGGAGCCGCCGGGGGTCTGCGGATGCCTCCGCCACTCCCCCGCCTCCACTTCGCGGTGGCGAACATCGGGGGCGCGCGGGAGAGTTCGCGCAGTCGGCCCGGCATATGCGCCTTCCCGGCGGCGAACCCGCCGTTGCCTTCCCGCCCCGGCAGGGCAGCCGCCCGGGACGCACCCCGGCCGGCCGGCGAGGCCACCACGAGCGCGCGGAGCGCCCCGCGAGCGCGAGTGCGCGGAACGGTTCCGTCCCGCGCACTCATTGGCCAAAAACATACGCACCGGAGCATCGCGCCGGGGGCGTACGCGGTCCCGAAGGAGACGCCCGGGCGATCAACTGCCGCCTTGGCTCAGCGCAGTTGAGAGGTCAGGCGGCGTGGCGGTATTCGGCGAGCGCCTGGTTCCGGATCCGGGTGCAGGTGCTGCTCAGCAGACGCGACACATGCATCTGCGAGATCCCCAGCTCCGCGGCGATCTGATGCTGCGTCATGTCCTGGAAGAACCGCATGTGCAGGATGCGGCACTCGCGTTCGGGCAGGGCGCGCAGGGCCGGCTTGACCGACTCGCGGTCGACGACGGTGTCGAAGCCCCGCTCGGGTGCGCCGAGCGTGTCGGCCAGGGCCGGCCCGTCGCCGTCGCCGCCCCGGGACTCCACGTCGAGGGAGAGACTGCGGTAGGACTCCAGCGCTTCGAGGCCCTCGCGCACGTCCTGTTCGTCGAGCCCGCACCGGACAGCGAGTTCGGAGATGGTGGGCTCGCCGGGCCGGGCGTCCAGGAGATCGCGGCGGGCGGTCCGCACCTTGTTGCGCAACTGCTGTACCCGGCGCGGGACATGGACCGCCCACAGGTGGTCGCGGAAGTGCCGCTTCAGTTCGCCGTCGATGGTGGGGATCGCGTACGCCTCGAACGCGCCGCGCGCCGCCTCGTAGCGGTCGACGGCCTTGACGAGGCCCATCGCGGCGACCTGATGGAGGTCTTCGAGCTCCGCGCCGCGGTTGCGGTAACGGCCCGCGAGCCGCCGGGCCATGGGGAGCCACCGCGCCACCAGGTCGTCCCGCAGGGCGTCGCGCGCCGGACCCGGTTCGAGCGTCTCCAGGCGCGCGAAGGCCTCCACCGTGTCGGGGGCGTCGTCGTGGTTCCTCGTACGCTTGCGGACGGTGGTGGGCATACGGAGCTCCTCGGGCGTCGGGTCGGCTGTCACGGCCCCCGCTGGGCCCCGCCCCGAGCACGCGCCCGGACACGGCACGCCACGGACCGGGAGAACGGCCTTGCGGGCGTGCCTCCGTTCCGAAGCACACAGCGCGCCTGCCCTGACCTTCGCCACCCAAACGGCCCAGCGATGCCGTGGGCCCACCACGACGTGCCCCCTCGCCCACGAGGGGCGAGGGGGCACGCGAACAGAACCGGCGGCGGGGTTACTTCGGCGACGGGCTGCTGTAGCTGTGGGCCGACGGGCTGGCGCTGCTGTGGGGCGAGGCGTTGCAGACGCCGTCCTTCACCATGTCCAGGTGCGAGGCCACGACCGGCCGGGCCTCCTTGGCGGCGGCCTGGATGTCCTTGTCCTTGCCGGACTTCAGCTCCTTGTCGATCAGCGTGAGCACCTCTCGGTGCCCGCTGCTCATGGCCTTCAGCCAGGCGGTGTCATAGGCGGCCGTGCCGTTCATCGGCTTCAGCGCGTCGAGCTGGCGCTGCTGGGCGGCGCTCGGGGCCTTCGGCATGGAGATGTTCTTGGTCTTGGCCAGGGTGGCGCCCTTGGCGTCCAGCGCGGTGTGGTCACGCACGAGGACGTCGGCGACCTGTTTCACACAGTCGCCCTTGGCATGGGCGCGGGCATCCTTGCCGGCGGCGATCTCGGTGAGGTTGGCCTGGTGGACGGCCTGGAGGAACGCCGCGTCCGGGTTGGCGGCGGGGCTTGCCGCGCCGAACGCCGCGGTCGTTCCGGTGAGGGCGAGCGCCACGGCGGCGGCCGCCGTCGCGCAGGTCTGGGTGATTCGCATGGGACCTCCACGGGTGCGTGGATCGGATGAGGGCCGCTTCGGCATCCGGACCGCGTGTCAACGCCTGTCCGGGCAGGGCCCGACCCGAGTCATCCTAGGTCGGCTCCCTGACGCCCGCCTCTCCAGATCACTCACCGTCACCACCGGCGCGCGGCGCCCCGGACCGCCGGCTCACGGGGCCGGGTAGGGGGCGTCCTTGAGGCGCCGGGCCAGGTGGCTCACGTTCGCCGCGAGGGCGACGGTGGCTTCGGCCGTGGCCTTGGGCGTCGAGTCCAGGTCGAGGTAGTCGGTCTTCTGCATGGCCTCGCCGACCCAGTAGGTGACGGCTCCCGGGGCGAGGGAGAAGCCGATGTCATTGAGGCCCTGGAAGATGTCGGCGCTCACCTTGTGCGCTCCGTCCTCGTTGCCCACCACGCACACCGCGCCGACCTTGCCGTACATCAACGGCCTTCCCTGGTCGTCCTGTTCGGACAGCTCCGCGTTGAGGCGCTCCATGACCTTCTGGGCGATGCTGGAGGGGTGGCCGAGCCAGATCGGCGTCGAGATGACGAGGATGTCCGCGCCCAGGATGCTGTCGCGGATCTCCGGCCAGGCGTCGCCGTCCCCCAGATCGGTCGAGATGCCGGGCTTGACGTCGTGGTCCGCCACCCGGATCACCTTCCCGCTCACGCCGTGATCGGCGAGCGCGGCCATGGTCTGCTCGGCGAGGAGCTGGGAGCTGGACGGGGCGGGGGACGGGGACAGGGTGCACACGAGCGCGACGGCGCGCAGCGGAACACGGGTCGAGGCGTTGGCCTGGGTCTGAGTCGTATCCATACGGATGCCTGTGCCCCGGCTCACGCGTTCCTATCACTTTGGTGCATACGGGATATTTCTCGCGAACAGGCCGGTCGGCAGGGTGGACGGTCTTCGGGCAGCGGCGGATCACCCCCTGCGCGGGGTGGGCTTGGTCGTGGGGGGCCACCATTCGATGAGCAGCATGGTGGCGTCGTCCCGCAGGTCGCTGTCCTCGCTGTCGAGGATGGCGTGGATGAGGCGGCGCAGTGACTCGGCGGCCAGTTCGCCCGCGGCGGTGGCGAGGATGATCGAGTCCGTGAAGCGGTCCATGCCGAATTCCTTGCCACCGGCGGTGCGCGCCTCGGTGACGCCGTCGGTGTAGAGCAGCACACGGTCACCGGGCTCCAGGACCACCTCGTGGACGGCCCTGGGTTCGTCGCTGAACCGGGCGGGCAGGCCCATCGGCGGCTGGGCCACCCGTTCGAGGGCCCCCCGCACCACTCCCCCGTCCCGGATCAGGACGGGCGGCGGATGCCCGCAGTTGCACCAGCGGAACGTCCCCGAATCCAGGTCGAGTTGGGTGAGGATGCCGGTGCAGTACTTGTCGGGCAGCCACTGGGCGAGCGCCTGGTCGATGGTCTCGACGAGGTCGATCAGGCCGAGCCCGGCCCGCCGCGCGTTGCGACACCCCGCGAGGGCCACCGAGGTCGTCAGGCCCGAGGCCAGATCGTGGCCCATCGCGTCGAGGATCGCCGCGTGCAGGGTGGACTGGGTGAGCGAGTGGTCGAAGGCGTCGCCGCCGATCTCGTACGCGGGCTCGAGCACCGCGGTCGAGACGACGTGGTCGTTGCCGATGGTGCGCGGCGGCAGGAAGGCCCGCAGCATCTCGGCGGGGAGCTGCATGCGTTCGACGCGGGCCCGGCGGGCGAAGCTGTCGCTGTAGGCGCGCTTGGACGTGATGGCCATCGCCACGATTCCGGTCAGCATGCGGCAGCGCCGCAGCCGCACGGTGTCCGTGGAACAGGTCCGTACGCCCATCACGCCGAGCCGTTCGGCTCCGTCGACCACCGGCAGCCACAGGCACAGGACGCCGGTGTCCACGTCCTCGACGCGCAGGGACACGGTCCGGTAGCACCAGCCGGCCACGGACTCGTCGATGTCCAGGGTGGGGAGGCCGTCGGTGAGGGCGACGAGGCGGCGCTGCTGGAGGTCGGTCAGATAGATGACGACCTCGCCGAGACCCAGCGCCTCGGCGCAGCGGTTGACCAGGACCGGAAGCCCCATCGGTGAGGCGCTGTGGGCCTGCGCGAGCAGCTCCTCCAAGAGACGCTCCCCGCCACCGGCCTGCCCGGCGTCGTGCCCGCTCATGGCCGACCACCTCCCTCTTGTCAGGCAGTCAAACACCCCGGCCCGCGTCCCGCCTGCCGCGAGGTGGGCCCCCCGGGTGCGCGGGGGCCCGAGCGGCCCGGTGGCCCGTGCGGGACCGGTGCCACGGGCCGTTCCCGGGCGCCTCGGCCATATGGGGAACGTGTGGCCCCCGGGTCACAGCCCGCCGTGGACGCGGTCGGGTGTGAGCGGGAGTTCCCGGTAGCGGACGCCCGTGGCGTGGTGGACCGCGTTGCCGATGGCGGCGGCCGTGCCGACGATGCCGATCTCTCCGATGCCCTTGCTGCCCATCGGGTTGAGGTGCTCGTCCTCCTCGTCGATCCAGTGCGCCTCGATGGCGGGGACGTCGGCGTGCGCGGGCACGTGGTAGCCCGCGAGGTCGTTGCCGATGAAGGCGCCGGACGCCGGGTCCACACTGCCGCGCTCGGTGAGCGCCATGCCGAGCCCCATCACCATTCCGCCGATGAACTGGGACCTGGCGGTGCGCGCGTTGAGGATGCGCCCGGCCGCGTACACGCCGAGCAGCCGCCGCACCCGTACCTCGCCGGTGTCCGTGTCGACGGCCACCTCCGCGAAGTGGGCGCCGAAGGCGTGCCGGGCGTACGGCGACTCCGCGTCCGCCGAGCCCTCGGTGTCGGCGGAGGCGGTGAGGCCCTCGGGGGGCAACGGGCCGGTGCGCTCCCGGAGTTGGCGGGAGAGCGAACCGCACGCCTCGTGCACGGCCCAGCCCCAGGAGGCGGTGCCGGAGGAGCCGCCGGCGAGCGGTGCGCGGGGCAGCCCGGTGGTGCCGATCTCGGTACGGACCGCCTCCACGCCGACGCCGAGCGCCTGGGCTGCGACCTGCGCGAGGACGGTACGGGCCCCGGTTCCGATGTCGGTGGCGTTCACCCGCACCACGTACAGGCCGTCGGGGTGGGCGGTGACGGTGGCGCGGCTCGGCGAGACGAGGACCGGGTAGGTGGCGGCGGCCACTCCGGTGCCCAGGAGCAGGCTGCCCGAACGCCTGGCTCGGGGCCGGGGGTCGCGCTCGGCCCAGCCGAACCGCTCGGCCCCCTCGCGCAGGCACTCGACGAGATGGCGGCTGCTGAACGGCAGCCCGCTGTCCGGCTCGTGGCCCGGTTCGTTGCGGACCCTGAGCTCGATGGGGTCCATGCCGAGCGCGTCGGCGAGTTCGTCGACCGCGGACTCCAGGGCGTACATGCCCGGGGCCTCTCCGGGCGCGCGCATCCAGGAAGGGGTGGGCACGTCCAGGGCGGCGACCCGGTGCGCGGTGAGCATGCTCTTGCCGTCGTACATGACGCGGGCGGGCACCGCCGCCTGCTCGACGAACTCCTTGACCCGCGAGGTGTGGGTGGTGACCTCGTGGATCACGGAGAGGAGCGTGCCGTCCGGTTCGGACCCCAGCCGCAACCGGTGGTCGGTGGGCGCGCGATGGCCGACCAGCTCCGGCAACAGCCGCCTGGCGAGGGTGAGTTTGACGGGCCGACCGGTGTGCAGGGAGGCCATGGAGGCGAGCACGACATGGGGCCTCGGCGTGCCCTTGGAGCCGAAGCCGCCGCCCACGTGCTCGCTGACGACCGTGACCCGGTCCTCGGGCAGCTTGAACAGCTGGGCCAGGACCGCGCGTACCGTGTCGGCGCCCTGGCTGGTGTCGTACGCCGTCAGCCGGCCGTCGTGCCAACGGGCGGTCGCCCCGTGCGGCTCCATCGGGTGGTTGTGCAGGGGCGGTACCCGGTAGCGCACATCGACGGTGACCGGCGCGGCCCCGAAGGCGCCTTCGGGGTCGCCCTGACGGCGTTCCGCGGGATGGCCGCCGTTTGCCTCCTCGGGACGGTAGGCGTCCGCCAGGTGGTCGTCGAGGATCGAGGCGTTCGGCTCGGTCTCGTACTCGACGCGCACGGCCCGGGCCGCGGCGCGGGCCTCCTCCAGAGTCTCGGCCACCACCAGGGCGATGGGCCATCCGTGGTGCGGGACCCGGAAGTCCTGGAGCACGGCGAGCGTGGGGTCGTCGGACTCGGCGATCCGGGGCGCCGTGTCGGGGGTGAGGACGGCGAGCACACCGGGCAGGCCGAGCGCGGCCGCGGTGTCGAGCGAGGTGACCCGGCCCCGCGCGACGGTGGCTGTCACCGGCCAGGCGTGGACGCACCCCGGCGGCGTGTACTCGGTGGCGTACAGCGCGTCGCCGGTCACTTTCGCGCGGCCCTCGCGGCGTTCAATGGGTGCGCCGAGCGCGTTCGCTTGCGAAGCCATGGCGGTTCTCCTCCCGGACGGGTCAGGGGGCGGGCCTCGTCGGAGGCGTTCAGGCCGAAGTGGTCAGCGAGCCCAGCACATGGGTGGCCAGGTCGCGGGCGAGCGACACCTTGTAGGCGTTGTCCCGCAGGGGTACGGCCTCGTCGAGCTCTGCGCGCACCGCCTCCGCGAAGGCCTCGGGGCTCGGCCGGGTGCCCAGCAGCGCGGCCTCGGTGCGCCGGGCGCGCCAGGGCCGGTGGGCGAGGCCGCCGAAGGCGATGGCGGCGTGCCGGATCTCGCCGTCCGCCACGTGGAGCACGGCCGCCACGGAGGCGAGGGCGAAGGCGTACGACGCCCGTTCGCGCACCTTGCGGTAGCGGGAGACGGCGCCGTCGGGAAGCGGCGGCACCAGTACACCGGTGATCAGTTCGCCTGGGCGGATCACGGTGTCCTGTTCGGGGTGGTCGCCGGGGAGCCGGTGGAACTCGGTCATCGGGACGGTCCGGCCGCCTCCGGGGCCCGCCAGTTCCACGACGGCGTCACTGGCCGCGAGCGCCACGCACAGATCGGAGGGGTGCGTGGCCACGCAGTGCGGCGAGTGGCCGAGGACGGCGTGGTCGTGGTGGACGCCCTCGATCGCCGCGCAACCGCTGCCCGGTACCCGTTTGTTGCAGGGCTTGGACAGGTCCTGGAAGTAGGCGCAGCGGGTGCGCTGGAGGAGGTTTCCCCCGGTGGTCGCCATATTGCGCAACTGGCCCGAGGCGCCGCTGAGGACGGCCTGCGAGAGCAGGGGGTGGCGCTCGCGGATCAGGGGGTGGGCGGCGAGGTCGCTGTTGCGGACGGTCGCCCCGATGCGCACCGTGCCGTCGGGGCGCTCCTCCACCTGGTCCAGGGGGAGGCGGGTGATGTCGACGAGGACCTCGGGGCGCTCCACGCCCAGCTTCATGAGGTCGACGAGGTTGGTGCCGCCGCCCAGGTAGCGGGCCTCCTCGCGGCCGCCGTGCGCGGCCGCCGCCTCTTCCACACTGTGGGCGCGGAGATAGGACACGGGCTTCACGTGATCACGTCCCGCACCGCTTCGACGATGTGCGGGTAGGCCCCGCACCGGCACAGGTTGCCGCTCAGCCGTTCGCGGATCTCGTCGTCGGTCAGCGGCACCGGGTCGCCGGGGGCCCGCTCAGGGTCGGTGACCACGGAGGGCTCGCCGGACTCGGCCTCGGCCAGCATGCCGACGGCCGAGCACAACTGGCCCGGGGTGCAGTAGCCGCACTGGAAGGCGTCGCGTTCCAGGAAGGCGCGTTGCAGTGGATGGAGGTCGCCGTCCGTGCCGTCCGTCTCCGCCAGGCCCTCGACGGTCACGACGTCGCAGCCGTCCATCGCGATGGCGAGAAGGAGACAGCTGTTGGCCCGCCGGCCGTCCACGAGCACCGTGCACGCCCCGCACTGACCGTGGTCGCAGCCCTTCTTGGAGCCCGTCAGGGCGAGCCGCTCGCGCAACAGGTCGAGCAGGGTGGTGCGGTGGTCGACCTCGACCGCGTGGGAGGCGCCGTTCACGCGCAGGGTGACCTGCGATCCGGTGGCGCCGGGGGGAGAGTCCTTGGGGCGGGGCCAGGGCGCGTATCGCGCCGCCGTCCCGGGGCCGCTGCGGGGCCCCTCGCTGCTTTCCATCGTTCCTCTGTCTCTCGATCCGGACGGCCGGCCGCCGCCCGCATCACCAGCCTCGTACAGCTCGCCCCCTCCGGCATCCCGGCGGCCGCCGGCCCGGCGGGGGCGACCCGTCCGGGGTCGCCCCCGTTCCGTGGGCCGGTGGCTCTCAGCTGTTCTCCGCCCGGAACATCCAGGCGTGCTTCTCCAGGTCGGCCGTCACGGCGATGAGCAGGTCCTGGCTCACCGGGTCGGGCTCGTCGGTGACCGCGATGCGTTCGCGCATCCGCTCCACGATCCTGCCGAGCGCCACGACCATGACCTCGACCGCCTCGGAGTCCTTGATCCAGCCCTCGGGCACCGTGCCGATCGCGCTGCTCCCCGCGACGGTGGCCGCGCGCCCGTCGGGGTTCACACCGAGCGCGGAGGCGCGCTCGGCCACCGTGTCCGAGTGCTGGCGCGCCGTGGTCACCACATCGTCGAGCTGGAGGTGTACGGAGCGGAAGCGCGGGCCGACCACGTTCCAGTGCACCTGCTTCGCCACGAGCGACAGGTCGACCAGATCGACGAGGGCTCCCTGCAGGGCCGGGCCGACGACCTTCAGTTCCGCATCCGACAGCGAACTCTTCACGACAGACACCACTTCACTCCATTTCGCATGACGGTTATTGGCCCGAACCGTTCATCCGGTCCGATATGTCGCCTTCCTCGAAAAGCGGGGCGCAAACCGGCGGTGCGGAAAAAAGGAAGTGGCCCGCCGGACATTCCGGCGGGCCACCAACCAAGCGGTGCGGCAAGGCAATTCAGAGAAGTGGGGCGCCGTAGTAGCGGCCCACCAGATCGCGGTAACTGGGGTCGTCGAGATGGGTCGCGGGTTGGAACTCCGGCGAATCCTTCACCTGCTCCCGGGTGAGGGCGACATGGATCCGCTTGTCGTCCGGGTCGAGCCGGGTGACGGTGCCGGCCGGCAGCATCACCCGCTTCCCGAAGATCCACGGCCCGGTGTCGACCACGAGGTGCGCGGAGCCGACCTCATCGGAGTGGTTGTCCACCTTGCCGATGTCGCCGTCCGCCGCCTCGACCTTCCAACCGCGCAGGTCGACCCCGGCGAGATGGCCGCTGGTGTCCTTGAAACCCCACAGGTCCTCGTTCATCGCAGGGTGTCCCCTTTCCGTTTCGGGTATCGCGTCCGGGCGCGCGCCGCTTTCATGAGCGGGCGCCCGCGCGTTCACACGTCCGTCGGGTGGGCGAGCCGCCCGGGATCAGCGGTGGTAGGCGTCGTTCGCCTTCTGCTTCTCCTCGCGGGTCTCACCCTTGACCTGGTCGATACGGCCTTCGGCGGTGAGCCGTTCGTTTCCGGTGATGCGGCCGATCAGTTCCTTGGCCTTGCCCTTGGCCTGTTCGGCCCGGGCACCGGCGTTCTCTTCGGCCGACATGGCGTCGCCTCCAGAATGATTTCTTTGCGGGTACAGCTTGCGCCTGGCCGATTCGGCGGACTTCAAACGGGTCTCAAGGTCACCCGGCGGCCAGGACTTCGGCGAGGAAGGCGTCGACATCGACCGTTTCCTCGCCGCGGGGCACGATGTCGTACGCCCGCTCCAGGAAGCCGCGCAGCGCGGGCTCCCAGGCGCAGAACACGGCGCTGCCCCACTCGCCGTCGAGGCCGCACCCGGCGAGCTCGATGCGCACCTCGCGCCGCCCCGCGAGGGTGTGGGGCGCGACGCGTACGTCTCCGTCGCCGGCCTCCTGCCACAGGCCCCGGGCCAGGAGGTCGCGCTCGATGGTCCAGGCGACGGCCACGTCCTCCTGAAGCTCGAAGCAGACGCGGACCGCGAAGGGGTCGTTCGCCTCGTAGAGGAGCCGCGTGACCACGGGGACGCGCTCCGATCCGTCGATCTCCAGGTTCATGAACACGGTCTCGCACAGGGAACTCACGGATCGCCTCCAGCATCCGGGCTCGGGCGGACGGGCACCCGCCCGTGGGGGAATCCATCCGCGGCGGGGCCCGGTCCGCCTCGGGCCCCGCCGCGACACCGCCTGAGCTCAGGCGTGTGCGGGCTGGTCCTCGGTCATGCCGGCACGGAGCTTGGTCAGGATGCGCGAGAGCAGGCGTGACACCTGCATCTGCGAGACACCGAGTTCGGCACCGATTTCGGCCTGCGTCAGCTCCTCGCCGAACCGCATGCTGACGATGCGCCGTTCGCGCTCGGTGAGTTCGCCCATCAGCGGTGCCAGGGACTGAAGGTTCTCCACCTTCTCCATCCCCGGGTCCTCCGTGCCGATGAAGTCCACGAGCGTGCGGCTGCGGCCCCCGGCCGTGCCGCCCGCCTCTTCGGCGTCGGCGGACATGTCGAGGGAGCCGGCGGTGTAGCCGTTGGCCGCGACCAGGCCCTCGACCACTTCCTCCTCGTCCCGGTTCAGATGCGTCGCGAGCTCGCGCACCGTCGGGTCGCGGTCAAGATCGCGGGCCAGGCTCTCCTTGGCCTTCGCGATGTCCACCCGCAGCTCCTGAAGGCGGCGGGGCACGTGCACGGCCCACGTCGTGTCACGGAAGAAGCGCTTGATCTCCCCCACGATGTACGGCACGGCGAACGAGGTGAACTCCACCTCGCGCGACAGCTCGAACCGGTCGATGGCCTTGATCAGGCCGATGGTGCCGACCTGGATCACGTCCTCCATCTCGCCGCTGCCCCGGTTGCGGAAGCGGCCGGCCGCGAAGCGCACGAGGGAGAGGTTCATCTCGATGAGCGTGTTGCGTGCGTACTGGTACTCGGCCGTGCCCTCTTCCAGTACCTGGAGCTGCTCGAAGAACACCTTCGAGAGCTCGCGGGCGTCCTTCGGCGCGACCTTTCCCGCATCCTCCACCCAAGGCAACTCCCCCACCCCGGGATCCATGGTCGTGGCTGCCGTCCGGTCCGTCCGATCCAGGCCCGTCACCTGCGCCGCTGCCATGAGGACAACCTCCCTAGTCACCGTGGTTCGTCTGTCGAAGCCCTCGGGTGCCCCCTTCGGTCCGGATCATGCACAGAGTCCCCCGACTGGCCGAAGGCCGGCGACTCGGCAGGTGTCCCGGAGTGCTTCGGCAGCTGTCCCGGAGTGC
>NZ_JAODUA010000021.1 GCF_025399895.1 Streptomyces sp. ASQP_92
AATTGGGGATTCGCTTTCAGGTTTTCGCTTTCGCGTTTCCCTTTCGGCGTGGCCCGACTTTATCAGAGATTCTGAAGCCGGATTCCCGCCCCGATCAGGGTTCCCATGCGACACGCGACCGTGTCGGGTTCCCGTTCAGGCGGGGACCTAAACCTACTGGAGCGGGGCGCCTCGATGCAAATCGAGGCGCCCCGCTCCGGAGGTACGTCGTGGGGTCAGACCTCGACGACCACGGGAAGGATCATCGGACGCCTGCGGTAGGTGTCCGAGACCCACTTGCCGACCGAACGGCGGATCAGCTGCTGGAGCTGGTGCGGCTCGACGACACCGTCCTGGGCGGACCGGTTCAGCGCTTCCTCGATCTTGGAGACGACGGGACCGAACGCCGAGTCCTCGATGCCGGAACCGCGGGCCTGGATGTGCGGGCCGCTGGTGATCTTGCCGCTGCTGGAGTCCACCACCACGTACACCGAGATGATGCCCTCGTCGCCGAGGATGCGGCGGTCCTTGAGGGAGGACTCGGTGACGTCGCCGACCGAGAGGCCGTCGACGTACACGTATCCCGCCTGCACCTTGCCGACGATGCGCGCGGTGCCGTCGACCAGGTCGACGACCACGCCGTCCTCGGCGATGACGATGTGGTTCTTCGGGACGCCCGTGAGGGCTCCGAGCTCCGCGTTCGCCCGCAGGTGGCGCCATTCGCCGTGGACCGGCATCAGGTTCTTCGGCTTGCAGATGTTGTAGAAGTACAGCAGCTCGCCGGCCGAGGCGTGGCCCGAGACGTGCACCTTGGCGTTGCCCTTGTGGACGACGTTGGCGCCCCAGCGGGTCAGGCCGTTGATGACGCGGTAGACCGCGTTCTCGTTGCCCGGGATGAGCGACGACGCCAGGATCACGGTGTCGCCCGGGACGATCCGGATCTGGTGGTCGCGGTTGGCCATGCGGGACAGCGCGGCCATCGGCTCGCCCTGCGAGCCCGTGCAGACGAGTACGACCTCGTCGTCCGGCAGGTCGTCGAGCGTCTTCACGTCGACGACGAGGCCGGCCGGGACCTTCAGGTAGCCGAGGTCGCGGGCGATGCCCATGTTGCGGACCATCGAGCGGCCGACGAAGGCGACCCTGCGGCCGTACTCGTGGGCGGCGTCCAGGATCTGCTGGATGCGGTGCACGTGGCTGGCGAAGCTGGCCACGATGATCCGCTTGTCCGCGTTGGCGAAGACGTTGCGCAGGACGTTGGAGATGTCCCGCTCCGGCGGCACGAAGCCGGGGACCTCGGCGTTGGTCGAGTCCGAGAGGAGGAGGTCGATGCCCTCTTCGCTCAGACGCGCGAACGCGTGCAGGTCGGTGAGGCGCCCGTCCAGCGGGAGCTGGTCCATCTTGAAGTCGCCGGTGGCGACGGCCAGGCCCGCGGGGGTGCGGATGGCCACCGCGAGGGCGTCCGGGATGGAGTGGTTGACCGCGATGAACTCGCAGTCGAAGGGGCCCAGGCGCTCGCGGTCGCCCTCGACGACCTCCAGCGTGTACGGGCGGATGCGGTGCTCCTGGAGCTTGGCCTCGATCAGCGCGAGGGTCAGCTTGGAGCCGATCAGCGGGATGTCCGGCTTCTCGCGGAGCAGGAACGGCACGCCGCCGATGTGGTCCTCGTGGCCGTGCGTCAGGACGATGCCCTCGATGTCGTCGAGGCGGTCCCTGATCGAGCTGAAGTCCGGCAGGATCAGGTCGATGCCGGGCTGCTCCTCCTCGGGGAAGAGGACGCCGCAGTCGACGATGAGCAGGCGGCCGTCGAACTCGAAGACGGTCATGTTCCGGCCGATTTCGCCGAGACCGCCGAGCGGTGTGACGCGCAGGCCGTTCTTGGGAAGCTTCGGCGGGGTGCCGAGTTCGGGATGCGGATGACTCAAAAGACTCTCCTCACCACACGCGCCACGTACCTGTAGGGCACGTGGCGCGTATGTCATTCGTGCACTTGCTGTTGTGTATGGGGTTTCGCGCGTTTTGCGGCGCGTATTCAGTTGTGAAGTCTGTGGTTAGAGCTGTACCCCACCGGCGGCCAGATCGAGCGCCAGCTGGCTGGATTCTTCCGGTGTGAGCTCGACCATGGGAAGGCGGAGCGGTCCGGCGGGCAGGCCCTGGAGGGCCAGCGCCGCCTTGGTGGTGATGACTCCCTGGGTACGGAACATGCCCGTGTAGACGGGGAGCAGCTGCTGGTGGATCTCAGTCGCCTTGCGTACGTCGCCCGCGAGGTGGGCGTCCAGGAGGGCGCGCAGCTCGGGGGTGACGAGGTGGCCGACCACGGAGACGAAGCCGCAGGCGCCGACCGAGAGCAGGGGCAGGTTGAGCATGTCGTCACCGGAGTACCAGGCGAGGCCGGAGCGGGCGATGGCCCAGCTTGCCCGGCCGAGGTCGCCCTTGGCGTCCTTGTTGGCGACGATCCGGGGGTGCTCGGCGAGCCGTACCAGGGTCTCGGTGTCGATCGGGACGCCGCTGCGGCCGGGGATGTCGTACAGCATCACGGGGAGCTCGGTGGCGTCGGCGATGGCCGAGAAGTGCCGGAACAGGCCCTCTTGTGGGGGCTTGTTGTAGTACGGCGTGACGGCGAGCAGGCCGTGTGCGCCGGAGCGTTCGGCCGTTCGGGCGAGTTCGAGGGTGTGGCGGGTGTCGTTGGTGCCGATCCCGGCCACGACGTGGGCCCGGTCTCCGACGGCCTCCAGTACGGCTCGTACGAGCTGGTCTTTCTCCGCGTCGCTGGTGGTCGGGGACTCGCCGGTGGTGCCGTTGACGATGAGTCCGTCGTTGCCTGCGTCGACCAGATGGGCCGCCAGTCGCTGGGCGCCGTCGAGGTCGAGTGCGCCGTCCGCCGTGAAGGGCGTGATCATGGCGGTGAGGACCCGCCCGAAGGGGGTCTGCGGAGTGGAGATCGGAGCCATGGGTAACACGCTACTCGCTGCTCAGCGCCGGGTCCCCCCTCGGGGGCAGGTGGTAAAGGGAGCCCGGCACTGCCTGCTCGGGGGTTCAAGCAGTGCCGGGTCCGTTTGATCAGCCTAGATGAACTTCACGAAACGCCGCAATACGGACACTTTGCGCGGCGTATCCGCACATCTGTGCCGGTATGGGTCCTGGCGTCGTCCGGCAGGACGGCAGCCCCTCCGGTTCGCGCCGGGCGCGCGGGTCGAGGATCGGCCGCCGGCGGTCCGCGCGGGGTGCGCCGTCCGGACGCCGTCCACTGGACCGGGTCGGCGCGGGCGATGCCGCCCCTGACGGGCCGTCATCACATTCTTCGGCCAATTCGGGGAATTCGGGCACCAATCGACAGTGTCGTGCGTCTGTACCAGTAAGCAGCAGACAGTTCGACAGCCCCTCGAGTCCCCAAGGAGATGTGCCCCCATGTTCCGCCGGCGTGAGCCCGTTCCGTTCGCATTCGTCGCCGAGGCCGACCGCTACCGCAGCAACGTCGAGCCCCCGCCTCGCCAGCGTGCGAGCGCGGGTCAGCTCCTCGGCAGGACGCTGGTCGGGCTCACCGTGATAGCCGGGCTCACTGGCGCGCTGCTGTTCGGAATGCCCGCCATGCAGAGCCCGCAGGACCCCGGGCACAGTCAGCAGTCCGAGGCCTCCCAGGGCCGTTGACCGCCGCTGACCGGCGCGGACGCGCCGACGCGCGCCCGGACCCCCGGAGGTGGCCGCACGGTGGCCTCCTCGGTAGCCTCACCCCGCACAGCCCAATCGAGCGTGCTTGTGAGTGAGGATCAGTCGTGCCCCTGCCCTTTCTGACGGCCGACCGCGCGGTCGACGCACCCGGTGAGTACTCCGACGACGTCGCCCTGCCCTTCGACGACCGCGACCGTTGGCGGCGGCCTTACCGGCCCGGTCCCTGGCGGGTCGGTGCGGCGGCGCTGCTGCTGCTCCTCGCCTCGTTCGTGCTGCTCGCCGCGGTGGTCATCGTGGCCGCCGGAGCGCCCGCGGCCGCGATCGTGGTCCTGGGCGTGGCCGTCCTGGTGATCGCCTCCGCGCTGCGGCTGCTGCGGGTCGGGGTGTGGGTC
This sequence comes from Streptomyces sp. ASQP_92, assembly GCF_025399895.1. Taxonomy (GTDB): domain Bacteria; phylum Actinomycetota; class Actinomycetes; order Streptomycetales; family Streptomycetaceae; genus Streptomyces. The sequence goes on from NZ_JAODUA010000021.1 coordinate 4,038, forward strand.
AGCCGGGCCGGGCTGCGCCGGGTCGCCTTCTTCACCACCACCACCGTGGCCTGGCCCCGGATCCGCGGCGTTCGCACGGTGCAGCAGCCGGTGCGCTGGCTGGGCCTGCCGCGCACCGTCCAGGGGCAGGCGCTGCTCGCCGAGCGGCAGGACGGCGAGACGCTCCCGCCGCTGCTCACCGACCACAACGCGGACTTCCTGGGCCGCGCCGAGGCGTTCGACCGGGCGGCCGATCTGCTGGAGGCGTGGGGCGACGAGTACCGCGCCGGCTGAGCGGGCGGTCCTCGCGCTCTAGGCCCGGGCCGGCTTCCTGTCGTGCAGGGCGATCGCCCGCTGCATCGCCTTGCGGGCCCGGGGGGTGTCGCGGGCGTCCTGGTAGGCGACGGCGAGACGGAACCAGCAGCGCCAGTCGTCCGGCGCGTCCTCCGTCTCCTCCTTGCGCCGGGCGAAGACGGCGTCGGCCGAGTCACGGTCGACGCGGCCGCCCGGGCTGCGGACCAACTCGTCGACGGGCAGGCCGCCTTCGGCCTCCAGCTCCGTCGCGAGCCTGTTGGCCCGGGCCACGAACCGCGTGTTGGCCCACAGGAACCAGATGCCGATGACGGGCAGGATCAGGACCGCCACGCCCAGGGTGACGGTGATCCAGGTGCCCTCTTCGAGGAGCCACACGCCGCGGCTGCCGGCCAGGACGAAGTAGAAGACCAGGACGGCGGCCGTGACGAGATAGGTGATTTTTGCGCGCATGAGGCCGACGGTGCCGCTCAGTTGAGGTCGAGGAAGTGTTCCAGGCCGAAGGTGAGGCCCGGAGTGGTCACCACGCGGCGGGCGCCGAGCAGGATGCCCGGCATGAAGCTGCTGTGGTGGAGGGAGTCGTGGCGCACGGTGAGGGTCTCGCCCTCGGCGCCGAGCAGTACTTCCTGGTGGGCCAGGAGGCCGCGCAGCCGCACCGCGTGCACGGGAACGCCGTCCACGTCGGCGCCGCGGGCGCCGTCGAGCGCCGTGGTGGTGGCGTCCGGCGCGGGGCCGACCCCCGCCTCGGCGCGGGCGGCCGCGATGAGCTGGGCGGTGCGCGTGGCGGTGCCGGAGGGGGCGTCCACCTTGTTGGGGTGGTGCAACTCGACGACCTCGACGGATTCGAAGTACGGGGCGGCGAGCTGGGCGAACTTCATCGTCAGGACGGCGCCGATGGAGAAGTTCGGGGCGATGAGCACCCCGGTCGCCGGCGAGGCGGCGAGCCAGGTGCCGAGCTGCGCGAGGCGGTCCTCGGTCCAGCCCGTGGTGCCGACGACGGCGTGGATTCCGTGGCGTACACAGAACTCCAGGTTGTCCATCACCGAGGCGGGGGTGGTCAGTTCGACCGCGACCTGGGCGCCGCTCTCGGCGAGCGTCTCCAGCGTGTCGCCGCGGCCGAGGGCCGCGACCAGCTCCATGTCCTCGGCGGCCTCCACGGCTCGTACCGCCTCGGAGCCGATCCGGCCCTTGGCTCCGAGGACCGCCACGCGCAGCTTGCTCATTCGCTTGATTCCTTAGGGGTTACGAGACCGCTTCGTGGAGGCGGTCGGCCTGCTTGTCCTTCAGCGGGCCGATGACGGACAGCGAGGGACGCTGCCCCAGGACATCACGTGCCACCTCGCGGACGTCGTCCGGGGTGACCTCGGCCATCCGGGCCAGCATGTCGTCGACCGACATCTGATCGCCCCAGCACAGCTCGCTCTTGCCGATGCGGTTCATCAGCGCGCCGGTGTCCTCCAGGCCGAGCACGGTGGAGCCGGAGAGCTGGCCGATCGCGCGCCCGATCTCGTCGTCCGTCAGGCCCTCGTTCGCGACGCGGTCCAGTTCGTCGCGGCAGATCTTCAGGACGTCGTGGACCTGGCTGGGGCGACAGCCCGCGTACACGCCGAACAGGCCGCAGTCGGCGAAGCCCGAGGTGTAGGAGTAGACGCTGTAGGCCAGGCCGCGCTTCTCGCGGACCTCCTGGAACAGGCGCGAGGACATGCCGCCGCCCAGGGCCGTGTTGAGGACCCCGAGCGCCCAGCGGCGCTCGTCGGTGCGGGCCAGGCCCGGCATGCCGAGGACCACATGGGCCTGCTCCGTGCGGCGGTTGAGGATTTCCATCCGGCCCGCGGCCTTGAGGGTGCGGGCGCCGCTGCGCGGGGCGAGGGGGACGGCGTCCGTGCGGGACAGCGCGCCGGCCTTCTCGAAGGCCTTGCGGACCTGGCGTACGACGGTGGCGTGGTCGACGTTTCCGGCGGCCGCGACGACCAGGTGGCGGGGATCGTAGTGCTTCTTGTAGAAGCGCGAGATCTGCGCCTGGGTGAGCGCGTTGATGGTGTCGACGGTGCCGAGGACCGGGCGGCCGAGGGGGGTGTCGCCGAGCATGGTGTGCGCGAACAGGTCGTGCACGCAGTCGCCCGGGTCGTCCTCGGTCATCGCGATCTCTTCGAGGATGACGCCGCGTTCGGCGTCGATGTCCTCGGCGAGGATCAGCGAGTCGGTCAGCATGTCGCACACGACGTCGATGGCCAGCGGCAGATCGGTGTCGAGCACCCGCGCGTAGTAGCAGGTGTACTCCTTCGCCGTGAAGGCGTTCATCTCTCCGCCGACCGCGTCGAGCGCGGAGGAGATGTCGAGGGCGCTGCGCTTGTGGGTGCCCTTGAAGAGGAGGTGTTCCAGGTAGTGGGTGGCTCCGTTGAGCGTCGGTGTCTCGTCGCGCGAACCCACCTGGACCCAGATGCCGAAGGTCGCGGACCGTACGGAGGGAAGGGTTTCGGTGACGACCCTGAGGCCGCCGGGGAGGGTCGTGCGGCGCACGGTGCCGATGCCGCCCTGGCCCTTCAGAAGCGTTTGGGTACGGGCGACGGCCCGCCCCTTCGAAGAGGGGCGGGCCGTCGTCGCGGAACTACGGGACGTCACTTTGCAGCTTCGTCCTTCTCAGCCTCATCGGCCGTCTCGCCCTCGATCACGGGGACCAGGGAGAGCTTGCCACGGGAGTCGATCTCGGCGATCTCGACCTGGACCTTGGAGCCCACACCGAGCACGTCCTCGACGTTCTCGACGCGCTTGCCGCCGGCGAGCTTGCGGATCTGCGAGATGTGCAGCAGACCGTCCTTGCCCGGCATCAGGGACACGAACGCACCGAAGGTGGTGGTCTTGACGACCGTACCCAGGTAGCGCTCGCCGACCTCCGGCATGGTCGGGTTGGCGATGGAGTTGATCGTGGCGCGGGCGGCCTCGGCCTGCGAGCCGACCTGGGCACCGATGTAGATGGTGCCGTCGTCCTCGATCGTGATCTCGGCGCCGGTGTCCTCCTGGATCTGGTTGATCATCTTGCCCTTGGGGCCGATGACCTCGCCGATCTTGTCCACGGGGATCTTGACGGTGATGATCCGCGGGGCGTTGGGGGACATCTCGTCCGGCGTGTCGATCGCTTCCATCATCACGTCGAGGATGTGGAGGCGGGCGTCGCGGGCCTGCTTGAGGGCCGCGGCCAGGACGGAGGCCGGGATGCCGTCGAGCTTGGTGTCGAGCTGGAGCGCGGTGACGAACTCCTTCGTACCGGCGACCTTGAAGTCCATGTCGCCGAACGCGTCCTCGGCACCGAGGATGTCGGTGAGGGCGACGTAGTGCGTCTTGCCGTCGATCTCCTGCGAGATCAGGCCCATGGCGATACCGGCGACGGGGGCCTTGAGCGGCACACCGGCGTTCAGGAGCGACATGGTGGAGGCGCAGACCGAGCCCATGGACGTCGAGCCGTTGGAGCCGAGGGCCTCGGACACCTGACGGATCGCGTAGGGGAACTCCTCGCGCGTCGGGAGCACCGGCACGATGGCGCGCTCGGCGAGCGCTCCGTGGCCGATCTCGCGGCGCTTGGGCGAGCCCACGCGGCCGGTCTCGCCGACCGAGTACGGCGGGAAGTTGTAGTTGTGCATGTAGCGCTTGCGGGTCACCGGGGAGAGGGTGTCCAGCTGCTGCTCCATGCGGAGCATGTTGAGGGTGGTGACGCCCAGGATCTGGGTCTCGCCACGCTCGAACAGCGCCGAGCCGTGCACGCGCGGGATGGCCTCGACCTCGGCGGCCAGCGTACGGATGTCCGTGATGCCACGGCCGTCGATGCGGACCTTGTCCGTGATGACGCGCTCGCGGACCAGCTTCTTGGTCAGCGCGCGGTACGCGGCGGAGATCTCCTTCTCGCGGCCCTCGAACTGCGGGAGCAGCTTGTCGGCGGCGATCTCCTTGACGCGGTCCAGCTCGGCCTCGCGGTCCTGCTTGCCCGCGATGGTCAGCGCCTGGGCGAGCTCGCCCTTGACCGCGGCGGTGAGCGCCTCCAGGACGTCGTCCTGGTAGTCGAGGAAGACCGGGAACTCACCGGTCGGCTTCGCGGCCTTGGCGGCGAGGTCGGCCTGGGCCTTGCAGAGGACCTTGATGAAGGGCTTCGCGGCGTCCAGACCGGCGGCGACGACCTCCTCGGTGGGCGCCTCGGCGCCGCCCTTGATGAGCTGGATCGTCTTCTCGGTGGCCTCGGCCTCGACCATCATGATCGCGACGTCGCCGTCCTCGAGGGCGCGACCGGCGACGACCATGTCGAAGACGGCGTCCTCGAGCTCGGTGTGCGTCGGGAACGCGACCCACTGGCCGTTGATCAGCGCGACGCGGACGCCGCCGATCGGGCCGGAGAAGGGCAGGCCGGCCAGCTGGGTGGACGCGGACGCGGCGTTGATCGCGACGACGTCGTACAGGTGGTCGGGGTTGAGCGCCATGATCGTGGCGACGACCTGGATCTCGTTGCGCAGGCCCTTCTTGAAGGACGGGCGCAGCGGGCGGTCGATCAGGCGGCAGGTGAGGATCGCGTCCTCGGAGGGGCGGCCCTCGCGGCGGAAGAACGAGCCGGGGATCTTGCCGGCCGCGTACTGCCGCTCCTCGACGTCCACCGTGAGGGGGAAGAAGTCGAGCTGGTCCTTGGGCTTCTTGGAGGCGGTCGTGGCCGACAGCACCATGGTGTCGTCGTCCAGGTACGCCACGGCGGAGCCGGCGGCCTGCTTGGCCAGGCGGCCCGTCTCGAAGCGGATGGTGCGGGTGCCGAAGGAGCCGTTGTCGATGACGGCCTCGGCGTAGTGGGTCTCGTTCTCCACTAGTGTTTTCTCCATTTGCTTGGCTGCATTGTCGTCTTTTCGCCTCCGGGCCCGTGTGGCACGGGAGGCGGTGGGCGACGGCGGAGAAGCGCTCCTGAGGGCGGGCCGGTCTTCGATCGAAGCACCCGGTCTTCCATGTTTCCGGGGGCCACTACCGAGGACCGGCGGCGGAGGAGGGCTTCTGCTCGCTCGTCACGGGTGAAGCGTCTTCGGTGAAGCGTGTTCTGTTGTCCGTACCCAGACTACTGAGCGTTCAGTACGTCTCGCACGTACAGCAAAGGGAGCGGCCCCCTCAAAGGTGGGAACCGCTCCCTCGACTGCATACTCAGCGGGCGCCGCCGGCCGCACCGCGGCGGATGCCCAGGCGGTCGACCAGCGCACGGAAGCGCTGGATGTCCTTCTTCGCCAGGTACTGGAGAAGGCGACGGCGCTGGCCGACGAGGATCAGCAGGCCACGACGGGAGTGGTGGTCGTGCTTGTGCGTCTTGAGGTGCTCCGTCAGGTCGGAGATACGGCGGGAAAGCATGGCGACCTGGACCTCGGGGGAGCCGGTGTCGCCTTCCTTCTGGCCGAACTCGGACATGATCTGCTTCTTCGTAGCGGCGTCGAGCGGCACGCTTACTCCTCAGTAGTGTTCGATGCGCCCACGAGTGCCCCAGGTCTTGATCTCTGGGGGGCTTCCATGACTCGGAGGCGAAGGTCCGATGAGCGCAGCTTCCAGATGCTCCGGAAACGCGTAGACAAACGGCCGTCACACAGCGTACCAGCACCCCGGGTGGCGGCCGACCGGGGGCCGTTCCGGGCCCGGGGCGCTCAGCTCGTCAGGGCGCGGGCCCGGGCGTAGACGTCGAAGACGGCCAGGGTCAGCGGCAGCAGCGTGAGCAGGACGAATCCCTCGGCGATCTCCAGGAAGCGGCCCCAGAACGGGGTCACGCCCCGGCGGGGCACGATCAGCGCGATCGCGGTGACCAGGGCCGCCGCCGCGGCGATCGCGGCGACCAGCCACAGCGTACGGACGTCCAGGGCGGCGGTGTCGCCCTGGAGCGCGTCGGCCATCAGGTCGTGCGGCGCGTGGACGCACAGGCCGAGGCCGAGCAGGACGAGCGCGCCGAGACCGGCGGCGAGGGTGGCGGCGACCTGGGCGGTGTAGCGGAAGAGGTGGGCGCGCATCAGGAGCGCGACGCCGGTTGCCAGGGCGAGCAGGCGGCCCCAGGTGTTGTCGCTGAAGCCGAGCACGGCGCAGCCCCCGACGGCGAGCAGGGCGCAGCCGCCGACCAGGCCGACGAGCAGTTCGTGGCCGCGCCGGGCCTGGGCGGCGATGCGCTCGGCGTCCACGGGCCGGACGTCGGCGTCGTCGCCGAGGTCGCCGCGCTGGGCGCTGTGCGGGGCGGCGAAGCCGATGGGCAGCCGGGCGAAGCGCATGGACAGGCCGGGCAGGAAGGCGAGCGCGCCGACGGCGAGCTGGGTGCAGATCGCGGCGGCCCCGGTCGGCGCCATGCCGGTCAGGATCGCGGCGAACACCACGAGCGCGCCGGCCGCGGAGGCGAGGACGCAGGCCACGAAGGGCCCGTCGCCGCGGGGCGAGAGCAGGGTGAGCACCAGGGCGGCGATGAGGACGGCGGCGCAGGCCAGCAGCGCCTGGAGCCGGCCGATGCCGTGATGGGTGGCCAGCGGCAGCAGTCCGGAGCCGGCCACCGCGATGTTGGGCAGCGCGCCGAGGCCGAGGGCGACGGCGGAGGGCTGGTCGTCGTAGATCCGGGCGCGTACGGCCGCGAGGGTGAGCAGGAGCACCCCGGCAACGGCGGCGAGGATGCCGGGCAGGCCGTGCATGTCGTGCCGCGGGTCGCCGCTCCAGGCCGCGAAGGCGAGCAGCGCGGGCAGGATGCCGCCGGCGACGAGGCCCGCGGCGCGGGTGAGGCCGGCGTTCCACAGGGTGCGGTCCTGCGTGACGGCGGAGGCGACGGCCTCGGACACGTCGTCGAAGACGGCGGGCGGCAGCGACTCGGAGAACGGGCGCAGGGTGAGCAGTTCGCCGTCGAGGATCGACTGGGCGGCGAACGAGCGGGCGCTGTCGAGGACGGTGCCGTCGCGGCGCACCAGGGAGTAGCCGACGGGGGCGCCCTCGGCGGGGCTCTGCTGGGCGAGCCGCAGGATCTCGGGGTAGATGTCGGCGACCGGGATGTCGTCGGGCAGCGCCACGTCGACGCGGCCGTCCGGGGCGACGATGGTCACCCGGCAGAATCCGAGGCCCGCCCCGGCTCCCTGGGCCGGCCGGTTCGGCTCGGCCGCCGTCGTCGTCGCGGTGGTGGTCGTGCTCACCCTCGGCTCCCCCTCAACTCTTCTGCGGCGGCGGGCGCGCGGCGCCCCGCGGCCCGGCCCCCCGGTCGTTCGGCTCCCGCGGATGGTTGCGCGGGTGCTGGTGCGAACAGAGCGCACCCTATCGCCGGCCGGTGGGATCGGATGTCAGTAGGATCCCAGCGCGGTCGGCGTTCGCCGGACACGGGGCGGCGGGCTTGAACTTCCCCGACCGTCAACAGAATTGGTGCGTTGTGAGCCACATCATCGTCAAGCGTCCGCCGAGGGCCCTGCCGTCCGAGGTGCCCACGGAGGAGGTCGTCCTCCAGCCTCCGCCGGAGCTGCCGCGCGGCCAGCAGGAGGGTGCGCTGATGCAACTCCTGCCGATGCTGGGCATGGGCGGCTCGGTGGTGTTCTTCTTCATGCCGAACTCCCAGCCGTTCATGAAGATCATGGGCATGGTGATGGTCGCCTCGACGGTGGCCATGTCGGTGGCGATGATCGTCCGCTATCGCAGGGGTTCCCAGGGGCAGTTGGCGGACCTGCGCCGCGACTATCTGCGCCATCTCGGCCAGACCCGGCGCGCGGCCGCGCGGGTCGCGCGCAAGCAGCGTGACGCGCAGTACTACCTGCACCCCTCCCCCGAGCAGCTCTGGGCGCTGGTCGCCGAGGGCAGCCGGGTGTGGGAACGCCGGTCGGGCGACGAGGACTTCGGCCAGGTGCGCGTCGGGCTCGGACCGCAGGCGCTGGCCACCCCGCTGGTGCCGCCGCAGACCGCGCCGGTCGACCAGTTGGAGCCGTTGACGGCGGGGGCCATGCAGCGGTTTCTGGCCACCCACCAGACGGTGGAGGACCTCCCGATGGCGGTCTCGCTGCGTGCCTTCTACCACATGACCCTCAGCGGCGAGGCGCAGACGGTGCGCGCCTGCGCCCGCGCCCTGACCGCCTCGCTCGCCTGTCTGCACTCCCCCGAGGACCTGGTGATCGCGGTCGCCTGTTCGCCCTCGGCGGCGGCGCACTGGGAGTGGACCAAGTGGCTGCCGCACACCCAGGCGCCGGGCCTCTTCGACGGCGCGGGCAGCCGGCGTCTGTTCAGCCGCAGCGCCGCCGAGCTGGAGGAGCTGCTCGCCGCCCGCCTCGCCGGCCGCCCCCGCTTCCACCCGGAGGGCGCGCCGCTGCCGGAGGAGCCGCACATCGTCGTGGTGCTCGACGGGGTGTCGCCTCCCCCGATGTCGGTGCTGGCCTCGGCGGAGGGCCTCCAGGGCGTCACCGTCGTCGAGGTCGTACCGGGCGAACTCACGGGCGCGCGCGGCGACTTGGCGGTGCAGGTGCATCCGCGCACGCTGCGCCTGGAGTCCGGCCACGGCCTCGTGTACGAGGGCACGCCCGACCTGCTGTCCTACGAGTCGGCCGACGCGCTGGCCCGCCAGCTCGCCCCGCTGCGCATGGCCTCGGGCGGCGACGACGACGAACCGCTGCTCGCCAACCTGGAGTTCACCGACCTCCTCGGCCTGGGCGACGCGGACTCGGTGGACACCGCCCGCACCTGGCGGCCGCGTTCCGCCTCCGAGCGGCTGCGGGTGCCGATCGGGGTGGGCGAGGACGGCCGGCCCGTGATGCTCGACCTGAAGGAGGCCGCGCAGGACGGCATGGGCCCGCACGGCCTGTGCGTCGGCGCGACCGGTTCGGGCAAGTCGGAGCTCCTTCGCACCCTGGTGCTCGGCCTCGCGGTGACCCATTCCTCGGAGACCCTGAACTTCGTCCTCGCCGACTTCAAGGGCGGCGCGACCTTCGCCGGCATGGCCCAGATGCCGCATGTCGCGGCCGTCATCACCAACCTCGCCGACGACCTCACCCTCGTCGACCGCATGGGCGACTCCATCCGGGGCGAGCTCAACCGCCGCCAGGAGATGCTGCGCGACGCGGGCAACTACGCCAACATCCACGACTACGAGCGGGCCCGGCTCGCCGGCGCCCCGCTCCAGCCGGTGCCCTCGCTCGTCCTGGTCATCGACGAGTTCAGCGAACTGCTCACCGCCAAGCCGGACTTCATTGAGATGTTCGTGCAGATCGGCCGCATCGGGCGCTCGCTCGGCGTGCATCTGCTGCTCGCGTCCCAGCGCCTGGAGGAAGGGCGGCTGCGGGGTCTGGAGACGTATCTCTCCTACCGGATCGGGCTGCGTACCTTCTCCGCCGCCGAGTCGCGCGCCGCGCTCGGCGTCCCCGACGCCTACCACCTGCCGAGCGTCCCGGGTTCGGGGTATCTGAAGTTCGGCACCGACGAGATGACCCGCTTCAAGGCGGCGTACGTCTCCGGTGTCCACCGCACCGCCGAGCGCTCCGCCGCGCTCGGCGGTGCGGTGCCCGTGGACCGGCGGCCGGTGCTGTTCACCGCCGCCGAGGTGCCGGTGACGTACGCCCCGACGGTGCCGGGGCCGCGCCCGGCGAGCACGCCGCGCACCGACGAGGCGCTCGCGGACACGGTGCTCGACGTCATCGTGCGCCGTCTCGAAGCGCGCGGGCCTGCCGCCCACCAGGTGTGGCTGCCGCCGCTCGACAGCCCGCCGGCGCTCGACACGCTGCTGCCCGGCCTGACCCCGGTGCCGGGGCGCGGGCTCACCCAGCCCGGGTACGAGGGCCCCGGCCGGCTGGTCGTGCCGCTCGGACTCGTCGACAAGCCGTACGAGCAGCGCCGCGACCCGCTGTGGTGCGACTTCTCGGGGGCGGCCGGCCATCTTCAGATCCTGGGCGGCCCGCAGTCCGGCAAGTCGACGCTGGTGCGCACCCTGCTCGCGTCGTTCGCCCTGACCCACACGCCGCAGGAGGTCCAGTTCTACGGGCTCGACTTCGGCGGCGGCGGCCTGTCCGCGATGGCCGGTCTGCCGCACGTCGGTGGCGTGGCCTCGCGCCTGGACCCCGAGCGGGTGCGGCGTACGGTCGCCGAGGTGTATGGCGTGCTGACCCGCCGCGAGGAGTACTTCCGTTCGGCGGGCATCGCCTCGATGGCGGACTTCCGGGCCCGGCGGGCGCGCGGCACCGTCTCGGTGGCCGACCAGCCGTGGGGCGACGTGTTCCTGGTCATCGACGGCTGGGGCAACTTCCGTACCGATTACGAGGGTCTGGAGCAGGTCGTCCTGGACATCGCGGCGCGCGGGCTCGGCTACGGCATCCACCTGGTGCTGACCGCCTCGCGCTCCATGGAGGTGCGGGCCAACCTCAAGGACCATCTGATGAACCGCCTGGAGCTGCGGCTCGGCGACACCATGGACTCCGAGTTCGACCGCAAGGTGGCCGCCAACGTCCCCGTGGGCGTGCCCGGTCGGGGCCAGTCCCCGCAGAAGGCGCACTTCATGGCGGCCGTGCCGCGCATCGACGGCCTCCAGTCCGACAGCGGCCTCGCCGAGGCGACCGCCGCCCTGACCACCGAGGTCGCCCGGCACTGGACGGCGCCGGGCGCGCCCGCGGTGCGCCTGCTGCCGCGCGAACTCCCGGCGGGCGACCTCCCGCCCGGTCACGCCGCGCCGGAGCGGGGCATCGCCTTCGCGCTCGACGAGAACAACCTGGAGCCGGTGTTCGTCGACTTCGAGCAGGACCCGTTCTTCCTGATCTTCGGCGAGGGCGAGTCCGGCAAGTCGAACCTGCTGCGCCTCCTGATCACCCAGCTCACGCGGCGGTACGAGGGCGACGCGTGCAAGCTGTTCGTGGTGGACAACCGGCGCGCCCTGCTCGATGTGACCCCGGCCTCGCACCTGGCCGAGTACATCCCCATGTCGAACGCCATGGACCACCACATGGACGCCCTGGCCGATCTGATGCGGCGCCGGGCGCCCAGCGCGGACGTGACCGCGCGGCAGTTGCGCGACCGCAGCTGGTGGCGCGGCCCCACGGTGTACGTCGTGGTGGACGACTACGACCTGGTGTCGACGTCCAGCGGCAACCCGCTCGCCAAGCTGACCGAGCTGCTGCCGTTCGCCCGGGACGTCGGCGTCCGCTTCATCATCGCCCGCTCCACGGCGGGCGCGGGCCGCGCCGCGTACGAGCCGTTCATCCAGCGCGTGAAGGAGCTGGGCGCGCAGGGCGTGGTCCTGGCCGGCGACCCGGCCGAGGGTGACATCCTCGCCGGGGTCCGCCCCCGCCCGATGCCGGTCGGCAGGGGCGTGTTCGTCTCCCGCAAGCGGGGGAAGCCGCTGGTCCAGACGGGGTTGATGCCGCAGGAGTGATTCCCCGGGAGCCACCGGTGCGGGCCCGCGCCGCCAAGTAGGGTGAGCGGACCACGGGTTGGTGGTCCATCTCCCGCTCGAACAGGTCCGGGTCGGCACGTCTGGAAGGAATCGCTCCGTCATGGCTGAGGAACAGGACAGGGAACTCCAGGAGCGCAAGGAGCGCGAGAAGAACGAGCTGTACGCGCTCGACATCTCGGGGGTCGAGTGGCACAGCGCGCCGGGCACCGCCGAGGACGAGGAGCGCGTGGAGATCGCCTACCTGCCGGCCGGCGCCGTCGCCATGCGCTCCTCCGTGGACCCCACCACCGTGCTGCGCTACACCGAGGCCGAGTGGCAGGCGTTCGTACTGGGCGCGCGGGACGGCGAGTTCGACCTGGAGCCGTCGGTACGCAACGGGGGCATCGAGCCGGGCCCGGCTCCGCAGTAGCGGGGCCGCCGCGAGTCCGCGGGCCCTGGGTGAGTCAGGGGTGCGGCTCGGCGGCGCGGCCCGCATGGGATCCGCCGCCGCTGTCCCGCCCGGCACGACGGGGTGGGCACCTCCCGCACGTGCCCACCCCGTCCGTCACACCCCGGCGTTCTACTGGAAGTAGCCGGCCGCCTTGTGGTCCCCGGCGCGGTAGGTCGGCCCCGCCTCGGCGACGGCCTGGGCGATCTGCATCAGCGAGGTGTGGACGCTGGAGGCGGTGTTGTTCCAGTCCCGCTGCTTCGTCGCGTACGCCTCGTGGGCCTGGCCCTCCCAGTTCTGGGCGGCCCGCGCCACGAGGGCGCGGATCTCGTCGAGGTCCTGGTTGAGCTTGTCGGCCTGCTTGCGGATGTCAGCGGCGGCCAGTTCGAGGCTGCCGTACTTGACTCCGAGGACATCGCCGTTGCTGCTGGGCATGGCTTCCCCAATCTCTGTGGTGAACAAGCTGGTTGCGGAGGTGGCGCGGCGGCCGCGGTGGTCGCGGCCGGGGCGCACGGGGGAACGGCTCCGGTTACGTGGGTGCGTACCGGTACGCACCGGCCGCGTCCCCCTTTTAGTGCTGGTACGCGCTAGTACGTGCTGAGGTTCGAGGTGATCGCGCTCGTGGCGCCCGCGTCGTGGCTGTAGCCGTCCACGACGTCGATGCCCATGAGGGCCTTGCGGACCTCTTCCTCGGTGTCGCCCTTGAGCGTGCGGGTCGCCTTCATCGCCTCCAGGAAGTCCAGGAGCAGCCGCCCCATGTGGACCATCTGGTTGTTGATGCTGTTCTGCTTGCGGTCGAAAGCGTGGGCACCGATGCCCTCCCAGGCGCCTTCGAGGCTGTTGATCACGTTCTGCAGGTGATTGAGCTGGCCCTTCACCGATTCGAACCGCTCGAGGATCTTCCCCTCGAGCGCGATCATGTCGCTGTCCGATACCCGCTGTCCCTGAGACATGTCAGGCCTTCCCTTCGTGGTGGTGATGGTGGTGCTGGTGCTGGTCGGGATGGTGGTGCCGTTTCCGGCGGGCGCCGGGCCGGCTAGGCGCGGCGCCGGGCTCTGAGGGCGCCGAAGACGCCGCCCCCGGTCACGAGGCCCCCGGCGACGACCCCGCCGCCGAGCCACGGCGCCCTGCCCCCTCCGCCCGCCCCCGTGCTCCGCCGGGCGGCCTCACCCTCGGGGCGGCGATGCCCGTGCCGTTCTCCCTCGCGAGGGGGTCGGTGCCCCTTTCCGCCCCGAGCGCGGCGATCCCCGTCGCCTCGATCTGATGACTGAGCGACTGCGACAGCGACGTCAGCCGTTCGTGTACCCGGTGGTACTGGGTGAACAGGCCGTCGGCCTCCGGGAACGCGGCGGCGCCCGCGCTGAAGGACGTGCGGGAGATCCACCGGGTCGTGAGGTGGGTGTGGCCGCCGTGGGAGCCGTCGAACTCGGTGTGCAGCGCCTCGACCCGCTTCTTGAAGGTCTTCAGCGCCTCCGGGCCCTTCTTCAGGTCATCGCTCACGACCGCCGCCTCCGCCCCTGGAGGCGCGAAGCCTCATGACACCCTCCCGTGACCCCGTCCCGGTGCGCCCCCGGTGTCCCGGTGTGCGAATCGTTCGCATACCGCCCCATTGACACCGCTTGTCGCACCGCGGTCACTCTAGCCAAACCCCTTCACAGGCCCAACAGACTTCCCGGACAAGCGAGTTGTCCCGGCCACCCCACCCGAAGCCTAGGAAGGGCCATCGGGCACCGCCTGAGTACGGCTACTCACTTCGGCTCGCCCCGGGGCGGCGGGCCGGCCGGCGGCCGAGTCCACCGCCGCCCGGACGGCCCGCGTTCACCCCGCCCCCGCAGGCCTCCGGCGTCTGCGCCGTGCGTCCCTGATCGCGACCGCCGCCCCGCTCAGGACCGCCGCCACCACCGCCACGCCGGTGGCCACATACGTGGCCAGGCGCCGGGTGCGCTGTTCTTCGGTCTCGCCGAGGTGGAGGGCCGCGGGGGTCGGGGCCCGTGCCGGGGTGACGCCCTCGTGGGCGACCGGGGCCTGGAGGGGATGGTCGTCCTCGGTGAGGGCGCGGACCGGGTCGACCACGCCCCACCCCACCAGGCGGTCGTGGCCGGCCACCGAGCGTTCCGCGGTCTGCTGGATCTGGGCGACGATCTCGCGCCGGGTCCAGGCGGGGTGCTTGGCCTTGATGAGCGCGGCCACCCCCGCGACATAGGGGGCCGAGAAGCTCGTGCCGCTGTCGGCGCAGTGGCCGCCGCCCGGCACGGTGGAGACCATGTCGACTCCGGGCGCGGCCACGCCCACGAACGCGCCGGACTGCGAGAACGCCGCCCGCTCGTTGTTGCGGTCGGACGCGGCGACCGCGAGGACGCCCGGGTAGGACGCGGGGTAGGTCGGTTTGACGTTGCCGCCGAGGCCGTCGTTGCCCGCCGAGGCGACCACCACGATCTCCTTCGCGAGCGCCGCGTCGACCGCCTCCTTCAACGCGGGCGCCGGTTGCACCGCGTTGGCCGTGTCCTGGGAGATGTTGATGATCTGGGCGCCGGCGCCGATCGCGTAACGGATGGCCTCGGCGAGCGTCAGGGCGGTGCCGTGGCCCTCGGCGTCGTTCTGCTCGATGGGGATGATCGTCGCGTCGGGCGCGAGGCCCACGAATCCGGTCCCCGCGGCGGGGCGGGCCGCGATGATGCCGGCGACCTTGGTGCCGTGTCCGACGGTGTCGGTCGTGCCGTTCTCGGCGCCGCGCGCCAGGGGCTGGTCGTTGGCGTCCTTGAGGTCCCTGGGCAGCACGTTCTTGCCCTTGGCCGCGTCGACCGCGCCCGTCAACTGGGCGTTCCTGGTGTCGACTCCGGTGTCGATCACGGCGACCCGTACGCCCTTCCCGGTCGAGCGGCGCCACAGCTCGTCCAGGAGGACGCGCTGAAGCGCCCAGGGGCGTCCGGGGTACGGCCTGGCGGGGAAGGTGCACTGGTCGCCGCCCCCGTCGTCGGCGGGGGCGGCGGCCGCCGGGGCCGTGAGGAGCGTGAGGCTCGTCGCGGCCGACAGGGCAAGGGACTTGAGGGCGTACGCCATGGTCGTACCGCCCCTCAGGAGCCCTGGGGCTGGCGGGCCGCCCCGGTCGACAGGCGGGGTCCGGTGGGCAGGAAGGTGGACCAGGTCATCGGGATCGGGGCCGGCTCGGTCTTGGCGTAGCCGAGCCGCGTCTGGGCCTGCTGGGCCTCCTGGTCGAGCTGCTTGCGCTGCTCGGCGGTCAGCCCCGCGCCCGAGTCCCCGGCGGCGCTGTCGCTGTTGGACTGCATGGCGTAGCGCAGGCCCGTGTCGGTGACCAGGAAGACGCCTCCGGCCGTGGTCTGGGAGCCCTGGATCTGGCGGAAGAGCTGGCCGGATCCGGGTGTCACATACGCGCTGCTGGAACCGGTGGGCAGCGGCGCGGGGAAGTCGGTGCCGGCCCAGGTGCTCAGGGTGGTGGCGCCGGTGCCCTTGTCGACGTCCCGCAGCACGTTGCAGACCGTGGTGCGGCCGCCGCCGACGGTGCCCGCGGCGTTGACGGCCACCGGCAGTTCGCGCGGCCAGTCGCGCCCGGCCGGGAACTCGGCCGTCTCGGGCGTGAAGGGGGAGGCGTTGGTCTCCATCGCGCGGCCGGTCGTCAGAAGGCCGCCCAGCTGGCGGCTGTTGAGGAGCAGCTTCGCGGTGAAGTCGGAGACCGGCGAGACCTTGCCGCGCTGGACGAGGTAGTACTGGGCGCCGGCGCCGTTGGGCGCCCGCAGGACCATGCCGATCCGGTTCGCCTCACGGGGCAGGGTGCCGGGAACCCCCGCGGGGGCGCCGACCGCTCCCTCGACGGAGGGGAACGCGACCGGGTCGCCCGAACGGAGGGTGTCCAGCCACTCCTTGGACACCCTCTCGGGTTCACGGCCCGCGCCGACCAGGGCGCGCAGCAGGAGTTCGTCGGAGCCGACCGGGTACTTGGTGCCCCGCGCGTCGACGACGTAGCGGGTCCTGTCCTCGGCGCCCACCACGTACATCAGCTCGCCGCCGGTCAGCCGCTCGGCGCCGTCCGTGCGGCTCCTGTCGCGGTCGGCGAGGACGAACGCGGCCTTCTGGATGGCGCGGCCCCCGTCACCGGGGCGCTCGCAGACCGCCCAGCGCTTGGCGGCCCCGGCCTCCTCTGGAGAGGGCAGCCGGTCGGGGGCGTACGGGATGCCGAGCGTGGCGCCATGGGGCAGTGAGCCCTTGTCCAGGACGGACTCGTCCACGTTGACGACCTGGCCCTTGTTCGGGTCGAGCAGGAGTTTCGCGGACGCCATGTTGAGGACGGGGTGCAGCTCCTTGGTGCCGTCGGTGGTCAGGACGACATAGCGGGTGGTGGACTTGCTGGCGATGATCACCTTCTCGCCGGGGGTGTCCCAGCCGGGCGGCGCGGCGGGCTTGAACATCCCCCACGCCCCGAACGCGGCGAGCAGCACCACCGCCATGACGGCGCCCGGCAGCACGGCCCGCAGCGGACGCGGGGCCCCCTCTTCCGAGCCCGTCGGCGAGGGCTGGATGAACGACGCGAGCGTGCGACGCTTCGCGAAGGTGTACGCGTTGAGCTCGTCCCGCCGTGATGCCATGAGTGTCCGCGTTCTCCGTTGTCCCCGAGCGGCTCCTGGGGAGCCCGTCCCGCGCCCGTCGTTGTCAGACCGGCCCCCTACTATGCCTGTTACGTGATCGTACGTCCGGGGCGGGTAGGGTGACCGGGTCCTCAAGGGCCCTACTGGCCAGGGGTTTTCGAGGGGCCGGGGGGTTCGGGGATGGTTTCGCCGACAGGGACGCGCTCACGCTTCCGCGCGGGCTCACGCCCTTCGAACAGCGTGGATCCGCGGTCGGGTACGCCCGCGCGGCCGGCCCCGGCGCGGCGGGGAACACCCTCGCCGGGCGCCGTGGGTGCGGTGACACCGCGCCTCAAGTCGCGCTCCGGACGCCTGGGTTCGTTTCGTATGCAACAACTCCTGCTGATCGAGTGCGCCGCCGCCCTGCTGCTCGCCGCAGGGGTCGTGGACATGATGGCGCTCGTGCCCGCCGGGATCGTCGCGACGGCCCTCGTACTGCTCGCGCTGGTACGCCACCGAGGGCGCTCGTTGCCCGAACGGCTGGGCACCGCCTGGGCGTTGCGGGTCCGGCGGCGGCGCGCGACAGCCGCCGTCGTGGCGCCCGGCACACTGCCGGGCCTGGCTCCGGCCGTGGAATGCGACCCCGCGCTGCGCACCTACAGCCACGGGGACCGCGACCGGCGGCCGATCGGGATGATCGGCGACGGCGGCTTCCTCACCGTCGTCCTCCAGGTGGAGTCGGAGGCGACGGCGCTGCGTGCGGAGCGCGGCCGGCGCCCACTTCCGATACGGCTGGTGCGCGACGCGCTCGAAGTCGACGACATCCGCCTCGAATCCGCGCAGATCGTGCTGCACACCCAGCCCGCGCCCGCCCTTCGGCTGCCCCAGCAGTCGCTGGCCGTCACCAACTACGCGCCGCTGCACGCCCGGACCTCCACTCCGGCGGTCCGTATCACCTGGGTCGCGCTGAAGCTCGACCCGTTGCTGTGCCCGGAGGCGGTGGCCGCGCGCGGTGGTGGTCTCGAAGGCGCCCAGAAGTGCGTGGCGCGGGCCGCGCTCCACCTCGCGAGCCGGCTCACCGGGGCGGGCCTGCGCGCCACGGTGCTGACCGAGGAGGAGCTGGCGGAGGCCGTGGCGACCTCGGCCTGCGCCAATCCGCTGGTCACCGCGCAGGCGGGCCGGGCCGAGGCGCCCCAGCGGCGCACCGAGGAGTCGAGCCGTTCCTGGCGCTGCGACAACCGCCGGCACACCACGTACTGGGTGCGCCGCTGGCCCAGGGTCGACGCGGACTCCACGGCCGGCGGGCTGCCGCACCTCGTGGCCCTGCTCACCGCGGTTCCCGCGCTCGCCACCACCTTCAGCCTCACCCTCACCCCGGCCGGCACCGGCGAGAGCGGGCTCAGCGGGCATCTGCGGGTGACCGGCCGCGGCGAGGCCGAACTGGACGCGGCGCGGCGGGAGTTGGAGCGTTCGGCGCGCGAGGCGAAGGCCGGTCTTGTACGGCTGGACCACGAGCAACTGCCCGGCATGCTGGCCACCCTGCCGTTCGGAGGTGCCCGCTGATGGCGACGACGACTCCCGCGCCGGCCCCGCGTCGCGACCCGCGCACCGGGTTCGGCCTCATCGGCCCCCGCCACCGCCGCCACACCCTGCCCACCGAGCAGCTGGACACCCTGGCGCTGCCCATCGGTGACGACGGGGTGGTCGTCGGGGTGGACACCGAGGGGCGGCCCGCGGTGCTCGGGGTGAGCAGACCGACCGCGTACGACATCGTGCTGATCGGCGGACTCTGGACCGCGCAGGTGCTCGCGCTGCGGGCGGCCGCGACCGGTGTGCGGGTCGCGGTGGAGACCGGCCGGCCGGGAGCCTGGGCGCAGTTGGTGCACGCGATCGCCAGCCAGAGCGGCATGACCGTGCACGACGTGGGCCGGGTGCCCCCGCTCGGCGCCTCGGCCGGGGAGCCGGTGCTCGTGGTGCGCGACTGCGGGATGCGTCCGCCACGCGGGCGGGTGGTGTCGGCGCCCTGGCGGGCGGTGCTCACGCTGCTGCCCTATGTCAGCCCGGTCGCGCCCCGGCTCGTCCGGCAGGCGCGGCTCGTCGGCGTGCAGCGGGTCTCCCCGGACGAGGCCGGGCAGCTGGGCCGCATCCTGAATCTGCCGCGGGCCGAACAGGAAACACTCTCGACGCTCGCCGACGGAGTGACCCTGTGGTGCAACGAGCGGGACCGCTCCTTCGCGATGACGCAGGCGACCGACACCGAGACCGGATTGTTGGGGAACGCCCGACGGGTCGACTGAACCACGGGACAGCGGAGCGAGTTGACCCCTTGCGACCGGTTTGCCCCCTGAGTTCCGCCCCCGGGCGGTCACTTCGACGCCCTTCGTGAGGCGAGGGTGACGAAAGGGACAGGGGCTCGGGGCGGCCGGGCCTGCCGCGCCGGTATTGCCGACGATTAGGGTGGGACGGACCGGGGGCAGGGACTCCACGGCGAGAGTGCGCGGTCCATACGTTCCGGACGACGCGGCACTCGCGGTGGAGCAGGGGGCGGGCGACCGCGCACGACTCCGCGCCCATCGCACAGGGGCTGCCCCACCCCCGCTCGTACATGCCAATGAAACCCACGGCCTACACCCGGTCACAGGCGAAACGAAAGGAAACCGGTGAACAGCGACCAGGACCAGTTCCGCACCGGCGGGAACGCGCGCGACGAGAATCGGTCCGACGCCGATCCCGAGACCACGGGTGAGTTCACCATCGACTACACCCCGCCCGCCTGGTACACCCAGGGCGCGCAGGACACCCCGCCCGCCCCGACATCGACCCCGGCCCCGCCCGCCGGTGAGCAGAGCGCCCCGGAGGCTCCGCTGCCGCCGCTCCCGCCGCCGACCGGTGCGCCGTTGAACGTGCCCGGCCTTCCGCAGGCCGGCGGCTTCCAGCCGAACTGGCCCGTCACGCCCCCGCCTCCGGCCCCGGCGCACTCGGCATCGGCCACTCCCCCGCCCGTCTTCCCGGTGCCGCCGGCTCCCGCCCCGCAGGCACCCGAGGCCGGCCGGCCCATGGACGACGGCGAGGGCTTCGGCAACGGTGACATCGAGAGCGGCGCGACGATGCGCTTCTCGCCCACCGCGCTGAAGCGGGAGTTCGAGCAGTTGGAAGCGGCTGCGGCCGCGGCCCGCGGCGAAGCCGTGCCCGCGTCGAGCCCGGCCCCTTCCGCGGCCCCGGCCCCGACCCCGGCCGCGAGTGCCGGTGAGCCGTCCGTCGTGACGCCGGAGGCGCACGAGGTGCCCGAGGCAGAGGCTTCCGGGCCCGCCGAGGCGGCCTCCACCGAGGCATCCGAGTCCCCCGCCGAGGCGAACGACCCGGCGGCGTGGGACCCGTGGGACTCCGCGGAGTCGTCGGACACGCAGGCGCCGGACGCATCGCGCTCCGGCGACTCGGCGGCCCCGGCGGACTCCGAGAACCCGGATGAACCCGGCGAGTCCGGTTACCTCATCGCCTCCCCCGGCGAGCAGTCCAGCGGTACGTCCGTGGCGCCGGCCGGTGACGAGAGGACGTCCGAGGCGCCCGAGGCGCCCGAGGCGGTTGAGACGCGCGATGCCGACGAGACGCCCGAGGCATCTGAGACATCCGAGGCGCCCGAGGCCACGACCGACGATTCGGATGCCTCCCCCCTCCAGGACACGGCGTCGACCGCCACGGCGCACGAGCCGACCCTGGCCCCCGCCACCCCCGAGCCCGCCGACGACGTCCCGGCGGACGCCGTACCCACGAACGCCGTACCGGCCGACGCTGCACCCGCCGACGCCTCGCCCGAGCCCATGAGCCCGGAGCCGAGCCAGGCCCCGGTGTTCGAGGACGCCGTCCCGGTCGCGGACGCCGTTCCGGTAGCGGACGCCGTTCCGGTAGCGGACGCCGTTCCTGGCGCAAACGCCGTTCCGGACGCGCCCGTTGCCGCTCCCGAGCCCCAGGACGCGCCCCCGACCGGTCAGCCGTGGGCCGCGACGGCCGGACCGCAGCCGACCGGGCTGCCTCCGCTGCCTCCGGCGTTCCAGCCCGCGTCGCCCCCCGCCGCACCGCAGTGGCCGGCGCAGCCTCAGGCTCAGCCGACCCCGGGCCAGTTCCCCGGCGCGGCCGCCCCGGCGCCCCAGCAGCCCCAGCAGCCCCAGCAGCCCCAGCAGCAGGGCGGCTACGGCTTCCCCCACCAGGGACAGCAGGGACCCCAGGGTCAGCAGGGCGTCACGCCACCGCCCGCCCCCAATCCCCCTGCCCCGCAAGGCAGTTACGACTTCCCACACCAGAGCCCCGCACCCGAGGCCCCTGCCCCTGCCCCTGCCCACCAGGGTGGATACGGCTTCCCGCACCAGGCTCCCGCGCCCGCCGACGCCGCCGCCCAGCCGGGGGGCTACGGCTTCCCCCACCAGGGAGCCGCACCCGCCGACGCCACGGCCGCCGCTGCCCAACAGGGTGGCTACGGCTTCCCGCACCAGGCCGCCAGCCCCCCGGCCGCCGCCCAGCCCCAAGCGCAGCCCGGCCCCAACTCGCCCCAGCAGCAAGGGGGTTACGGCTTCCCCAACCCCGCCGCCAACCCCCCGACCGCACCCCAGCCCCAGGCGCAGCCCGCCCCCGCGCCGGCGCCCGCGCAGGGCGGCTTCCCTCAGCAGGGTGGCCTCCCGCAGCCCGGTCAGCCGCACGCCCAGGGCCAGCCGAACCCGCAGGGCCACCCCGGCCACCCCGGCCAGCCCGGCCTGCCCGGCTCGCAGAACCCGCAGAGCCACCCCGGCCAGCCGGACCCGCAGTGGCAGCAGGCCGACCCGCAGGGGCCTGCCAACCCCCAGCCGCATCAGGCCGCGCCGCCCGCCGACCCCCGGGCCGGGGCCGCCTGGCCCTCGCCCATGGCGCACGACCAGCGGGAGCGGTCGATGCCGGGTGCCCCGCTCGGGTACACGGCCGCCGTCGAGCTGTCCTCGGACCGGCTGCTGCGCAACAACAAGCCGAAGCCGAAGAGCAGTCGAGGCCCGGCCGCGGGAGCCGCGCGCTTCAAGTTCGGGGCCAAGAAGGAGGAGGCCGAGCGGCAGCACAAGCTCGACCTCATCCGTACGCCCGTCCTGTCCTGCTACCGCATCGCGGTCATCTCCCTCAAGGGCGGCGTCGGCAAGACGACCACCACGACCGCGCTCGGCGCGACCCTGGCCACCGAGCGGCAGGACAAGATCCTGGCGATCGACGCCAACCCGGATGCCGGCACGCTCGGCCGCCGGGTGCGCCGGGAGACCGGGGCCACCATTCGCGACCTGGTCCAGGCGATCCCGTACCTCAACTCGTACATGGACATCCGCCGCTTCACCTCGCAGGCGCCGTCCGGTCTCGAAATCATCGCGAACGACGTCGACCCGGCCGTGTCCACGACGTTCAACGACGAGGACTACCGCCGCGCGATCGACGTCCTGGGCAAGCAGTACCCGGTCATTCTCACCGACTCGGGTACGGGCCTGCTGTACTCGGCGATGCGCGGTGTGCTCGACCTCGCCGATCAGTTGATCATCATCTCGACGCCGTCCGTGGACGGCGCCTCCAGCGCCTCGACCACGCTCGACTGGCTCTCCGCGCACGGCTACGCCGACCTCGTGCAGCGTTCCATCACCGTCATCTCGGGCGTTCGCGAGACCGGAAAGATGATCAAGGTGGACGACATCGTCCAGCACTTCCAGACGCGCTGCCGCGGTGTGGTCGTGGTGCCGTTCGACGAGCACCTGGCGGCGGGCGCCGAAGTGGACCTCGACATGATGCGGCCCAAGACGAGGGAGGCGTACTTCAACCTCTCGGCGATGGTGGCCGAGGACTTCGTACGGGCCCAGCAGCAGCAGGGGCTGTGGACCGGTGACGGTCTCAACCCGCCGCCGCACATGGCCCCGCCGATGCCGGGCCAACAGGGCGCACCCGCCCAGCCGTTCCCCGGCCAGGGACAGCCCGGCCCTTACCCCGGGCAGCCGTTCCCGGGCCAGGCCCAGCCTCAGCCGCAGACACATCCGCAGCAGCAGCCGGGCCAGCCCTACCCGCCCGGCCAGCCTCAGGCCCAGGCCCAGCCTCAGCAACAGCCCCAGCCCGGTGCGGCCCA
Organism: Streptomyces sp. ASQP_92; assembly: GCF_025399895.1. Lineage (GTDB taxonomy): Bacteria > Actinomycetota > Actinomycetes > Streptomycetales > Streptomycetaceae > Streptomyces. The sequence continues at coordinate 26,825 of NZ_JAODUA010000021.1, forward strand.
GCCCGGTCCCTACCCCGGTCAGCCCTACCCGGCCCAGGGGCAGCCCGCGCCGGGCCAGCCGTTCCCGCAGCAGGCGCAGGCGCAACCGCAGCAACCGCAACCGGGGCAGCCCTTCCCGCCCCAGGGCCAGCCGCAGCCGGGCCAGCCCTACCCCGGTCAGCCGTACGGGATCCAGCCCGGACAGCCGGGACAGATGCCTCCGGGCCAGCCCGGACAGCCGGGGCAGATGCCTCCGGCGCAGCCGGGCCAGCCTTACCCCGGTGCTCCCCAGCCCCCCGCCGGCTGGCAGACGCAGCAGCCCCAGCCTCCGGCCGAGGACGGCGCCGGGCACGCTCCGCAGCCGCCGTCAGCCCCTCAGCAGTAAGGCGTCAGAGGACTCGACCAATGAGGGCCCGCACCGTTCCCACGGTGCGGGCCCTTCGGTGTTTTCGCAGACCAAATGGCCTGCGAGGCGCCGTTGACACGTCTAGACCACCGCTGGTAGACCTGCGCCCACACCGGCCGCCACCTCCTCTTCCCCGGCGCTCCACCTGCGATCAACCCTGCTTTTCCGTGCGAGTGATGACGCGAGGTCACCGTCCCATGGCAAGAACAGTTCCATCGCGCAAGACCGTGCGACCGTCGCGGATCCGCCGCCTGATGGCCGGGGGCGCCGCCACCCTCGCGCTGGCGGCCGGGGCCGTGGTCCCCGCCCAGGGCGCGGCGGCCGATGACGCCAAGGGCGGCGAGAAGGTCCTCACCGTCGCCGTCTCGCAGAGCGTCGACTCCCTGAGCCCCTTCCTCGCCCAGCGCCTGATCACCAGCAGTGTGCACCGGCTGATGTACGAGTACCTGACGAACTACGACCCCAAGGACGGCCATGCCGTCCCGGGCCTCGCCACCGCCTGGAAGGCGTCGCCGTCCAAGCTGACGTGGACGTACACGATCCGCGAGGACTCGAACTGGTCCGACGGGCAGCGGGTCACGGCCGACGACGCGGCCTGGACGTTCACCAAGATGATGACCGACAAGGGCGCGGCGACCGCCAACGGCAGCTTCATCGCGAACTTCAAGAAGGTCACCGCGCCCAATCCGACGACGCTCGTCATCGAACTCGCCAAGCCGCAGGCGACGATGACGGCCCTGGACGTGCCGATCGTGCCCCGGCACGTCTGGGAGAAGGTCGGCGACTTCAGCAAGTTCAACAACGATCAGTCGTTCCCCGTCGTCGGCAACGGGCCGTTCGTCCTGACCGACTACAAGGTCGACCAGTACATCAAGCTCAAGCCCAACAAGGGTTTCTGGCGGGGCGCGCCCAAGTTCGACGCGCTGGTCTTCAAGTACTACAAGGACAACGACGCGGCGGTCGCGGCGCTCCAGAAGGGCGAGGTGTCCTTCGTCTCCAACTTGTCGCCCGCGCAGGCGAGTTCGCTGAAGTCGGTGCCGCACGTCAAGGTCAATGACGCGCCCGGGAGGCGCTTCCTCGCGCTGGCCACCAACCCGGGCGCACAGTCCAGGGACGGCAAGAAGTTCGGCGACGGCAACCCGGCGCTGCTCGATCCCAGGGTGCGCCGGGCCCTGTTCGCGGCCGTCGACCGCAAGACGCTCGTCGACAAGGTCTTCCAGGGGCACGCGGTCGAGGGCGAGGGCTACATCCCGCCCCGGTTCGCCGACTACTTCTGGAAGCCGGCCCCGGAGCAGAAGATCGCGTACGACCCGGCGAAGGCGGCGGCCCTGCTCGACGAGGCGGGCTACCGGACGGGGTCCGACGGCAAGCGCGTCGGCAAGGACGGCAAGCCGCTCGGTCTGCGGCTGCTGTGCCACGCCATCGACCCCAACGACAAGGCGGTGAGCAAGTACCTCCAGGAGTGGTGGGGCAAGCTCGGCATCGGGCTGGAGGTGGGGTGCGTCGACAACGTGTCCGATCCGTGGACGGCCGGCGAGTTCGACCTGGCCCTGGACGGCTACTCGGTCAACCCCGACCCGGACTACGTCCTGTCCATCCACACCTGCGCTGCGCTGCCCGCCACCCCGAAGGCGACCGGACAGACGGACGACTTCATCTGCGACCGGCAGTTCGACGAGCTGTACGCGAAGCAGTTGGCCGAGTACGACACCGCCAAGCGGGCGGACCTGGTCAAGCGGATGGAGTCGCGGCTGTACGACACCGGGTACATGAACGTCATGGCGTACCCCAACGCGGTCGAGGCGTACCGCACCGATCAGATCCGGTCCCTCACCACGATGCCCGAGGCCGCGGGCAACATCTACGGTCAGGACGGCTACTGGAGCTGGTGGTCGGCGGTCCCGGCGGCCGGCGCGGGGGCGAAGCCGGGCGGGGGCTCCTCGGCGGGCGTCGTCCTCGGCATCGTCGCGGGTGCGATCGTGCTGGCCGGGCTCGCCTCCTTCCTCGTGCTGCGCCGTCGCGCCGGCGCCGACGACCGCGAGTAGCCGATGACCACCGCGAGTTCGGCCGACACCCCCGGGGTGGTCGCCGAGGCGATCACCGCGCCGCACGGCCGCCGTCGCGCGGCCGCGGGCCCGGCGCTCGGCTATCTGCGCTACGTGGGCGGCAAGCTGGCGGGGGCGGTGGTCTCGCTGGCCGCCGTCCTCGTCACCAGCTTCTTCCTGTTCCGGATCATCCCGGGCGACCCGGTCCGCACCATGACCCACGGCCGGCAGGTCTCGGCCGAGCAACTGGCCAATCTGCGCGCCCAGTTCGGGCTCGACCTGCCGGTGTGGCGGCAGTTCACCGACTACTGCGGCAAGGCGCTGACCGGGGACCTGGGCACCTCCTACCAGTTCCACGCACCGGTCGGCTCGCTCATCGCCGAGAAGCTCCCGGCGACGCTCCTTTTGACCGGCACGGCCGTCGTCCTGTATTCGACGCTCGGCATCTGGCTGGGCACCCGCTCGGCCTGGCGGCGCGGCGGCCTCGGCGACCGCTTCAACACCTCGCTCGCGCTCACCCTGTGGTCGGTGCCGTCGTTCTGGCTGGGGCTGCTGCTCATCATCACGTTCTCCGTCGGTGCGGGCCCGATCCCGGGCCTGTTCCCGACCGGGGGCATGGAGTCGGGCGACACGAGCGGCATGGGGTACGTCCTGGACGTGGCGCACCACATGGTGCTGCCGGTGCTCACCCTGGTCGCGGTGCAGTACGCGCAGACCCTGCTCGTCATGCGGTCCTCGCTGCTCGACGAGATGGGCGGCGACTATCTGACGACGGCCCGCGCGAAGGGCCTGCGCGACGACGCGGTGCGCCGCCACCACGCGGTGCCCAACGCGCTGCTCCCCACGGTCACGATGCTCTTCATCAACCTCGGTCATGTTGCGGCCGGTTCGATCCTGGTGGAGACGGTGTTCTCCTGGCCGGGGCTCGGCGGCCTGTTCTACCAGGCGCTGAGCGTGCCCGATCTCCCGCTGGTGCAGGGCCTGTTCGTGGTCTTCGCGGGCGCCATGATCGTGATGAACCTCCTCGCCGACCTGCTCTATCCGCTGCTCGATCCCAGGGTGGGCCGATGACCTCGACGACAGCCGCCGACCGGGCCGGCTCGCTGGCCTGGGCGCGCCGGCGCGGCTCGCTCACCCGTTTCTGGCGCTCCTACCGCGCCCACCGGGCCGGTCTGTACGGGCTGGCGGGTCTGGTGGTCATCGCGCTGATCGCGCTGACGGCGCCGCTCACGGTCGGCGCGGACGTGCAGAGCGTGACCAGTGCGCCGGGCACCGCCCTGGAGCCCCCGAGCGGCCAATTCCCGCTCGGCACCGACCAGTTCGGGCGCTCGCTGCTCGGCCTGCTGGTCTGGGGCGCCCGGATCTCGCTCGCGGTGGGGCTGCTGGCCGCGGCGCTGAGCGTGGCGATCGGCACCCTGGTCGGCATCCTCGCCGGGCACTACGGCGGCTGGCTCGCCACGGCCCTGATGCGGATCACCGACTGGTTCCTCGTGATGCCGACGCTGGTCCTCGCGATCGTGCTCGCCACCGTCATGTCGCACAGCGTCTGGACGGTGATCCTGGCGATCGGTGTGACGTCCTGGCCGACGACGGCGAGGCTGGTGCGCGCGCAGACCATCGCGGTGGAGTCGCGCCCCTACATCGAGCGGGCCCGCGCGCTCGGCGGCGGCCACCGGCACATCATGTCCCGGCACGTGCTGCCGAACGTGATGCCGCTGGTCCTCGCGCAGACCACCCTCGGCATCTCCAACGCCATCCTCACCGAGGCCACCCTCGCCTTCCTGGGCCTGGGCGATCCGACGGTGGTGTCCTGGGGCGGGATGCTCCAGGACGCCCGTGAGGCGGGCGCGGTCTCCTCGGGGCACTGGTGGTATCTGGCGCCCCCCGGCATCGCGATCGCGCTGGTGGCGCTCTCCTTCACGCTCTGCGGCCGGGCCGTCGAGACCGTCCTCAACCCGAAGCTGGGGGTCCGGTGAGTCTGCTGGAGATCAGGGACCTGCACGTCACGTACGGGAACGGGGCGGCGGCGGTGCGCGGCGTGGACCTCACCATCGCGCCGGGCCAGAAGCTGGGCGTGGCGGGCGAGTCGGGCTGCGGCAAGTCGACGCTCGCGATGGCGCTCCTGAGGCTGCTGCCCGCGTCGGCCGTGCTGCGCGGTTCGGTGCTGCTCGACGGCGAGGACGTGCTCGCGATGCGGTGGGGGCGGCTGCGGGCGGTCCGCTGGGCGGGGGCGTCCATCGTCTTCCAGGGGGCGATGCACTCGCTGAACGCGGTGCACCGCGTCGGTGACCAGATCGCCGAGCCCATCCTGCTGCACGGCCTGGCCACCCCGGCGGGGGCCCGCGCCCGCGTCGGTGAACTCCTCGAACAGGTCGGCCTTCCCGCCGCGCGCGCCCACGCCTATCCGCACGAGCTGTCCGGCGGTCAGCGCCAGCGGGTGATGATCGCGATGGCGCTGGCCTGCACGCCCGAACTGATCGTCGCGGACGAACCGACGACGGCCCTCGACGTGATGATCCAGGCCCAGATCCTGCGGCTGATCGAGCGGCTGGTGGCCGAGACGGGCATCAGCCTGCTGATGATCAGCCACGATCTGGCGGTCCTCGCCGACACCTGCGACCGGCTCGCGGTGATGTACGCGGGCCGCATCGTCGAGGAGGGCCCGGCTCACGCCGTCCACGCCGCCGCCCAACACCCCTACGGCCGGGCCCTGTCCGCCGCGTTCCCGCGCGTCGGCGACCCCTCCTCGCGCCGGGCTCCCCGGGGCCTGCCGGGGGACCCGCCCGATCCGTCCGCCCTGCCACCGGGCTGCGCCTTCCACCCGCGCTGCGCGGTCGCGCTCGACCTCTGCGCCCGGGACGACCAGCCGCTGCGCGAGGCGGGCCCCGAACACCGGGCGGCCTGTGTGCACGCCGGGTCCCTGTCGAGGAGCACCGCATGACCACCACCGAGGCCCCGCTGCTCGCCGCGTCCGCGCTGCGCGTCGCCTTCCCCGGGCGGCGCGGCGCCCCGCCGGCCCGGGCGGTCGACGGCGTCGAACTCACCGTCGGGCGGGGCGAGATCGTCGCCCTGGTCGGCGAGTCGGGCTGCGGCAAGACGACGCTCGCCCGCACCCTGCTCGGCCTGGTCGCGCCGACCGCCGGCACGGTGGCCTTCGACGGCAGCCCCCTCGACCGGCACGCCCGCGCCCTCAAGGCGTACCGCAGGCGGGTGCAGTTGGTCCTCCAGGATCCGAGCGGCTCGCTCAACCCCCGGCACACCGTGTACGACGCGGTCGCCGAGGGGTTGCGCATCCACGGATCCCCGGGCGATGAGCGGGAGTTGGTGGCCCGTGCGCTGTCACGGGCCGGGCTGCGCCCACCGGAGCGGTTCTTCCTGCGCTATCCGCACGAGCTGTCGGGCGGCCAGCGCCAGCGCGTGGTGATCGCGGGCGCGCTGGTCCTGGACCCCGAACTGATCGTCGCCGACGAGCCGGTGGCCTCCCTGGACGCGTCGGTGCGCGGCGAGATCCTGGCGCTGCTGCTGCGCCTGCGGGACGAGCTCGGCCTGTCCGCGCTGGTGGTGACCCACGACCTGGGTCTGGCGTGGAACATCGCGGACCGGGTGGCGGTGATGTATCTGGGCCGCATCGTGGAGACGGGCCCCGTCGAGGATGTGCTGACGCACCCTCAACACCCGTACACCCAGGCGTTGTTGTCGGTCCTGCCGGAGTCGCCGGGCGATCCGGTGGTGCTCACCGGCGAGCCCCCGGACCCCTCGCGCGTCCCGGGCGGCTGCCGCTTCCATGCCCGCTGCCAGGTCCTGGCCTCGGGCGAGGCGGAGCGGGCGGGCGTCGCGGACCGCTGCCGCACCGAGGACCTGCCGGTCCTGGCGGGCGGCACCGCGGCGCGGGTCGCCTGCCACTGGGCGGCGGCCCGCACCGGAGCCTAGGCGCGCCGGGCGTCGTACGCCTCGATCAGCTCGGTGGACCGCTTCACGTCGTTGCCGATCGCTTCCAGGAGGTCCTCGATGGAGTCGAACTTGGCCATGCCCCGCACATAGGCGAGGAAGTCGACGGCGACGTGCAGGCCGTACAGGTCGAGGCCCACGCGGTCGATGGCGTACGCCTCCACCGTGCGCTCGGTGCCGTCGAACTGCGGGTTGGTGCCGACCGAGATGGCCGCGGGCATCCGCTCGCCGGAGGGGAGTCCCCCCTGCTCGGGCGAGGCCGGGAGCGTGGGGACCGTCAGCCAGCCCGCGTAGACGCCGTCGGCGGGGATCGCGGTGTGCGGCAGAGTCTCGACGTTGGCCGTCGGGTAGCCGAGCTCGCGGCCGCGCTGGGCGCCGCGCACGACGACGCCCTCGACGCGGTGCGGGCGGCCGAGGATCTCGGCGGCACCCTCGATGTCGCCCTCGGCGACCAGGCGGCGGGTCAGCGTGGAGGAGAACGGCTCGCCGCCGCCCGCCTCGCCGCGCACCCGCAGGTCGATGACCTCGACCTCGTAGTCGTACATCCGGCCGAGCTCGGCAAGGACCTCGACGTTGCCCGCCGCCTTGTGCCCGAAGCGGAAGTTGGGGCCCTCGACGACGAGTTTGGCGTGCAACTTGTCGACCAGCACCTTGACCACGAAGTCGGCCGCGGAGAGCTTCGAGAACTCGCTGGTGAAGGGGAGGATCAGCACGGCGTCCACGCCGAGCTCCGCCATCAGTTCGGCGCGCCGGTGGTGCGGGGCGAGCAGCGGCGGGTGGCTGCCGGGGCGCACGACCTCGCTGGGGTGCGGGTCGAAGGTGACCACGACGGACGGCACGCCCAGCTCGCGGGCGCGCTCCACGGCCCGCCCGATGATCAGCTGGTGTCCGCGGTGCACCCCGTCGTAGGACCCGATGGTGACAACAGCGCGTCCCCAGTCCTGCGGGATGTCCTCCAAGCCACGCCAGCGCTGCACTGTGACCGCTCCTCGAACCCGTGTACGTCGTTGACCCTTACGCGTCATGCAGGTCTAAGACTGCCATGCCCGGCGGCCCGGGATCGCATCGGCATGGGACTGCCCAGCGTCTCCACCGCGCGACGGGCGCCGGGACCGACCACCGCGGCCCACTCGTGGGGAGCTTCGCACAGCCATCGCGCGACCTGCGCGGCGAAGCCCGGCACCTCCTGGCAGAGCTCGACCAGGCGCTCCTCGAAGCGGGCCGCGCCCTCGGGCGTACGGGCGAGGAGGAGCCCGGTGCGGTGGACGAGGTCGCGGGTGCGCGCCTCGGCCCGCTCCCCCGAGCCATGGGCGGCGGCGGTGAGCAGGGCGTCGGCCACGGCCGGACCGCGCGACGCCTGGCGCTCGAAGGCGAGGAGCACGTCGAGCAGTTCGGCCCGCAGCGGCCGGGAGGCCGCGGTGCCGGGCGCGGCGAGGACGGGGGCCAGCGCGTGGCGGACGGGGTGGGCGGGGTCGCGCAGCAGGCTGGTCACCATCGGGAAGAGCACGGCGCGGGCCGCCGGGCCGTCAGCGAGGCGCCGGTCCACGAAGGCCGCCGCGTCGTGGGCCGCCTCGGGGTGGCGCCCGGTGTGTTCCTGGACCAGGGCCGCGGCGCGGCGGGCCAGCGCCGGGGTGGTGATCCCGGCGAGCGCGTCGAGGACGTCGGTGGCCCCCGCGCCGCCCCGGTGCAGCCGCGCCCGCAGAGCGGCGATGACGGGCTCGGGGTGGGTGGTGAGGGCGGCGGCGAGCGCGGAGGTGGGCACGGCGGGATCGCCCGCGGTGTACGCGGCCAGCGCCCGGTCGAGGTAGCGGGCGCGGGTCGCCGGGTCGCGCACCAGGAGGGCGAGCGCGGCGCCGTGCAGGGCGGCGTCCCCGGGGCGCGCGAGCAGCGCGAGCGCCGCGTAGCGCAGCAGGTCGCGATCGGCGGGGGTGCGGATGCCGAGCGCGACGCGCGGCCCGTGGGCGGCGGCCGCGGCGCGCCGTTCGGGCCGGTCGTCGTGGGCCCAGCGGTCCACGGCCCGGCACAGCGCGGACGGTTCGTCCTCGGCGAGCTGGGCGAGGAGTTCCTCGGCGCATGCGTGGGGTGTCGCCACCAGCACCTCGGTGAGGTCGTCGACGGCCAGCGCCCGGCGCGCGTACAGCAGGGCCTGCGCGGCCCGCGCGACAGTGGGCCGCACCGTCGCCCCCGGCGCCACGGGCAGCGGCGTCTCGTCGGTGAACCAGCGGCACAACAGCGGCTGTACGTCCCGGGGCTGGGCGGTGAGGCGACGGTCGGCCGCGTCCAGGTAGCGCTCCCAGTCCGGCGCGGCCCCCGGCACCCCGTCGGCCGGCACCAGACGGCGCAGCAGTTCGAGGCGCAGGTCGTCGCCGACCCTCAGCCGCGTCCAGAACCACGCCCCGAACGCGCCGAATGGCCCGAGCCCGGCGGGCCCTCCCTCACGCAGGGACCGGCGGGTGATCCGGTCCGCGAGCAGCCGCAGCACCTCCTGGTAGGGGCGTACGTCGGGAACGCGCAGCAGGGTCTCGGCTAGGAGGTGGACCGCCCACCACTGGGCGTCCGCGAGCCGGTCGTGGGCGGCGGACGCGTGGGGCGTGCGGTCCAGAACGTCCACCAACTCCTTGAGTTTCAGGACGAGTTGGGTTGATCCCTGATGGCTGCCGAGCAGCAGCATGGCTTCCAGGACGGGCCCGATGCGATGCCGGGGCACCGGCAGGGTGCGCTCGGTGGGGGCGGGCCCCGAGCCCGGCGGCGGTGGCACATGGCCCTCGGGTACGGCGCTGACGGCGGGGCGCGAGGGGAGCTTGACGACGGCGGCGGGGTCGCTCTCGTCGTACCAGCGGTGCACCAGCGCGTACAGGGCGGCGTCCAGGTCGAGATGGGCCGCCTGCACCCAGTCGGCGAGCTCTTCGTGGGCGAAGCGGTAGCCGGCTCCGGCGGGCACCAGCAGCCCTTCGGTGAGGACCGCCGAGGCCGATCCCGTACGCCACGGGAAGATCTCCTCGAACGACTCGCGGTCGAGTTCGCCCTGGCCCGGGCCCAGACAGCGGCGGGCCGCCTCGTGGACCTGCCCGGCGACGCGTGCCGCCAGGCGTCGCACCGCGCTGCCGCGCACGGGCGGCCGGGCGGAGGCAGCGACGCGGACCGCGATCCGCAGGCACATCAGGTCCAGGTGGGCGGCGAAGACCTCCTCGCGCTCCGGAGCGCCCTCGACCTCGGCGGGCAGCGCGGCCCGCACCTCGGCGAGAAGCCGCAGCGTCAGGGGGTGCCGCGCGTCGCGCTCGCCGAGCACGCCGTCCGCGAGGCCGTAGCGCTCGCGCGCCCGGGCGGCCTCCTCGCGCCCGAGGTCGCCGATGTGCACGCCGTCCGGGAGGCGGGGCAGCCGGGCCGGATGCAGGGCACCCCCGGGGTAGTGCGCGCCCGCCTGTTCCCAGTGCTCGGGCCGGCAGGCGACGACCATCCGCGCTCCGGCCGCGGCGAGCCACTCCACCGTCGCGGCGGTCCAGGCGGCGAGGCGGTGGGCGAGGACGGGCGGCATCTCCTCGGGTCCGTCGAGCAGGACGAGCAGCGGCCGCCCGGCCTCGCGCGCCAGTCGCGCCACCCGGTCGGGGGTGGCCGCCTGCTCGCCCCGTTCCGCCGGGGCGGCGACGATGCGGGCCGCGTGGGCGAGGGCGCGGGAGACGGCGTCGGCGAGGGAGGTGTCGTCGCACCGGAGGTCGGCGCCGCGCAGCCATACGGTCGGCGCGGGTTCGGCGCCGCGCGCCCGGCGGCCCGCGAGCGCGGCGAGTTCGGTGGTGCGCCCGGTGCCGGGGTCTCCGACGAGCCCGAGCACAAGGGCGTCCCCTGCGGCGAAGGCGTCCAACTCCCGGAGTGTGGAAGGCCGTTCGACGGGCTCGCGCCCCCTGCGGGGGCCGCCGGCGGAGCCCACGGAGGTGGCGGTGAGCTGGAGTGCGCCCGCCAGGTTCAGATCGGCCCCGTAGGCGGGCACGGTGGCGGCGTTGCGCCGCAGGAGTTCGGCGAGCGGGCCCTGTTCGGCGCGCAGCGGCATCGCGAAACCGGACGCCTGGTGCGAGGCGTGCAGCGCGGTGCCGACGACGCCGAGGACGGCGCCCGTCGTGGTGTCGACGACGGGACCGCCGCTGGCCACCCCGCCGAGCCGCATGGCCTCGCTGCCCGCCGTGCCGATCGCCAACTCCAGTACGCCGCCCAGGAGATGGAAGCGGTCGGTGGCGGTGTAGGTGACGGGCGAGGTGCCCAGTACGCGCGCTTCGCGCCAGCCGTGGGCGGCGACCCGGACATAGCTGCCCGCCCCGATCCCGGTCCGCGCGGAGATGGGCAGCGGCCGCACCCCGAGCCCGTCGGTGCGCACCAGGGCGAGGCCCGCCTCGGGGAGCGGGTCGAGATCATCGGCCTCGGCCAGCCAGGTGCGGTCGCCGGGGGCGTGCAGCACGACTCTGCTCAGACCGTCGACGGCCTCGTGACTGGTGACGACGGTGCCCCGGTCGTCGGCGACGAAGCCGGTCCCCCGGGTCCGTCCGGCCAGATCACAGATCCGTACGAGCGTCTCGCCGCCCTCGTCCCCCGCCCCGCGTCGCATGTCCGAAACGGTAGTTCTGGGGTGATCCGCCCGAGAAGGACGTCACGGCAAAGCGCCCCCCTGTGCTCCCGTCGTTCACTCCGAGCGCCTGCTCGATGGGGTGAATCACCGGGGTGGCGCGGATAGACCCCTTGCGAGGGGGATCGTGGAGCGGGCCGGCCCGCCCGCTCCACGGTGGGGGGGCGTCTCAGCCGAACACGGCCAGGCTCTTGGCCTTGCCCTTCTGGCTCTCGACCAGCGCCAGGAACGTCCCGTCGGGCCCGTACACCCCGACCGCCCTGCCGGTCTCGTACTCGTCCGGCATGTCCAGGCGGACGCCGTTGAGCAGCAGCGAACCGCGGCGCGCGTCCACGTCCCAGCGGGCGAAGGCGGCGGCCGCGGCCTGGGCGACCGGCATCACGGTGAGCGATTCCTGGTGCTGGTCCAGGGTGCGGGCCGCGTCCAGGCCGTAGGGGCCGACGCGGGTGCGGCGCAGCGCGGTGAGGTGACCGCCGACGCCGAGCCCGGCCCCGAGGTCGCGGGCCAGGGCGCGGATGTAGGTGCCGGAGGAGCAGACGACGGAGACGACCAGGTCGATGACGGGCGTGCCGTCCTCGGCGACGGCCTCGCGGACGTCGTAGACCCGGAACGAGGACACGGTCACCGGGCGGGCCGGGATCTCGAACTCCTCGCCGCCGCGCACCCGCGCGTAGGACCGCTTGCCGTCGATCTTGATCGCGGAGACCTTGGACGGCACCTGCATGATGGCGCCGGTCAGCTCCGCGACGCCCGCGTCGATGCCCTCGCGGGTCACCCGGGAGGCGTCGGTGGACGAGATGATCTCGCCCTCGGCGTCGTCGGTGATGGTGTCCTGGCCGAGCCGGATCGTACCGAGGTACTCCTTCTCGGTCAGGGCGAGGTGCCCGAGCAGCTTGGTGGCCCGCTCGACGCCCAGGACGAGCACACCGGTCGCCATCGGGTCGAGGGTGCCCGCGTGGCCCACGCGGCGGGTCTTGGCGATGCCGCGCATCTTGGCCACGACGTCGTGCGAAGTGAAGCCCGACGGCTTGTCGACAATGACAAGCCCGTCGGGCGTCTTTGCTGCGGTGCTCATGCTCAGGCGTCGTCCTCGTCGCCGGGCTTCTTGTACGGGTCGGCGTCGCCCGCGAACTGGGCGCCCGAGGACACCTCGCGCACCGCGGCGTCCGAGGCCCGCGCCTTGTTGAGGAGGTCCTCGATGGTCTTGGCGTTCTCGGGGAGCGCGTCCGCGATGAACGTCAGGGTGGGCGTGAACTTGGTGCCGGCGGCGGAGCCGACCGCGGAGCGCAGGACGCCCTTGGCGCTCTCCAGGCCGGCCGCGGCGGCGGCCCGGTCCTCGTCGTCCCCATACACCGTGTAGAAGACCGTGGCCTCCCGCAGGTCGCCGGTGACCCGGGTGTCGGTGATCGTCACATGCGTTCCGAGGCGCGGGTCCTTGACGCCACGCAGCAGCTTCTCGGCCACCACCTCCCGGATGAGGTCCGCCAGCTTCTTCGCCCGCGCGTTGTCGGCCACTGGTCCTACTCCTTCTCAAGCCTTGCTCGGTGTTCAGTCTTCGTCGCTGTGGAGCCTGCGTCTGACCGACAGCAGCTCCACCTCGGGCCGGCCGGCGACGAGCCGCTCGCACCGGTCGAGTACGTCCGTGAGGTGCCCCGTCTCCCCGGACACCACCGCGAGGCCGATCTCGGCCCTGCGGTGCAGATCCTGGTCGCCGACCTCGGCCGCGCTCACCGCGAACTTGCGCTGGAGCTCGGCGACGATCGGCCGGACGACGGAGCGTTTCTCCTTCAGCGACCGTACGTCGCCGAGGAGCAGATCGAAGGACAGCGTCCCCACATACATGGATGTCCGGATGTCCCGCCGGTACGGGTTAGAGGACCCCGCCAAAGCCTTGGCAGGGACATCAAGAACCGTACCGGAACGGCCGGGGCCGATCGACGGAAATACCTTCCCGCCGATCGGCCCCGACTTTCGTTCCTCAGGAGGCCGGGCCTCCCGGGGTACGGATCGGCTGCACGGACTAGCCGCGCGGCTTCTCGCGCATCTCGTACGTCGCGATGACGTCGTCGATCTTGATGTCGTTGAAGTTTCCGAGGTTGATACCGCCCTCGAAGCCTTCGCGGATCTCGGTGACGTCGTCCTTGAAGCGACGCAGACCCGAGATGTTGAGGTTCTCCGCGATGACCTTGCCATCGCGCAGCAGGCGCGCCTTGGTGTTGCGCTTGACCTCGCCCGACCGGACCAGGACACCGGCGATGTTGCCCAGCTTGGACGAGCGGAAGATCTCGCGGATCTCCGCCGTGCCGAGCTCGACCTCTTCGTACTCCGGCTTGAGCATGCCCTTGAGGGCCGCTTCGATCTCTTCGATCGCCTGGTAGATGACCGAGTAGTACCGGACGTCGACGCCTTCGCGCTCCGCCATCTGCGCCGCGCGGCCCGCAGCGCGGACGTTGAAGCCGATGACGATGGCGTCGGAGCCGGTCGCCAGGTTGATGTCGGACTCGGTGACCGCACCCACACCGCGGTGCAGGACGCGGATGTCGACCTCGTCGCCGACGTCGAGCTGGAGCAGCGAGGCCTCCAGGGCCTCCACCGAACCGGACGCGTCGCCCTTGATGATGAGGTTGAGTTCCTGCACCAGACCGGCCTTGAGGGCCTCGTCCAGGTTCTCCAGGGAGAACCGCACACCCTTGCGGGCGAAGCGGACGTTGCGCTCACGGGCGGCACGCTTCTCGGCGATCTGACGGGCCGTACGGTCCTCGTCGACGACCAGGAAGTTGTCGCCGGCGCCCGGGACGTTGGTGAGACCGAGGACGAGGACCGGGGTCGAGGGACCCGCCTCTTCCACGTTCTCGCCCTTGTCGTCGAGCATGGCGCGCACACGGCCGTAGGCGTCGCCCACGACCATCGTGTCGCCGACCCGCAGGGTGCCGCGCTGGACCAGGACGGTCGCGACGGCGCCGCGGCCCTTGTCCAGGTGGGACTCGATCGCGATGCCCTGCGCGTCCTGCTCCGGGTTGGCCCGCAGGTCGAGCGAGGCGTCGGCGGTGAGGACGACGGCCTCCAGGAGGGACTCGATGTTGAGGCCCTGCTTGGCGGAGATGTCGACGAACATCGTGTCGCCGCCGTACTCCTCGGCCACCAGACCGAACTCGGTGAGCTGACCGCGCACCTTGGTCGGGTCCGCGCCCTCGACGTCGATCTTGTTGACCGCGACCACGATCGGCACGTCGGCCGCCTTGGCGTGGTTCAGCGCCTCGATCGTCTGGGGCATCACACCGTCGTTCGCCGCCACCACGAGGATCGCGATGTCGGTGGACTTGGCACCACGGGCACGCATGGCGGTGAACGCCTCGTGACCCGGGGTGTCGATGAAGGTGATCCTGCGGTCCTCGCCGTTGACCTCGGTGGCGACCTGGTACGCACCGATGTGCTGCGTGATGCCACCGGCCTCGCCCGCAACGACGTTCGTCTTGCGGATCGCGTCCAGAAGGCGGGTCTTACCGTGGTCGACGTGACCCATGACGGTCACGACCGGCGGACGCGCGACGAGGGACTCCTCGCCACCTTCGTCCTCACCGAACTCGATGTCGAAGGACTCGAGCAGCTCGCGGTCCTCCTCCTCGGGGCTGACGATCTCGAGGATGAAGTTCATCTCGTCCGCGAGGAGCTTCAGCGTCTCGTCGGAGACGGACTGCGTGGCAGTGACCATCTCGCCGAGGTTCATCATCACGCCGACGAGCGACGCCGGGTTGGCGCCGATCTTCTCGGCGAAGTCGGTCAGCGAGGCACCGCGCGACAGGCGGACGGACTGTCCGTTGCCACGGGGCAGCATGACGCCGCCCACCGACGGGGCCTGCATGGCCTCGTACTCCTGGCGCCTCTGACGCTTCGACTTGCGACCACGACGGGCGGGCCCGCCGGGACGGCCGAAGGCACCCTGCGTGCCACCGCGGCCACCCGGGCCACCGGGACGGCCCTGGAAACCGGGACGACCGCCGAAGCCGCCGCCACCACCGGGAGCGCCGCCACCCGGACGGGGACCGCCGAAGCCGCCACCGCCACCGGGACGACCGCCGCCACCGGGACCGGCCGGACGGCCGGCGAAGCCGCCGCCACCACCGGGACGACCGGCGCCGCCACCCGGACGGCCACCGGGGCCACCGGGACCACGGCCACCGGGGCCGCCACCGGGACGCGGAGCCGCGGCCGGACGCTGCGGCATCATGCCGGGGTTGGGACGGTTACCGCCGGGAGCACCACCCGGGCGCGGGGCGCCGCCCTGCGGACGGGGCATGCCACCCGGGCTCGGACGGCCTGCGCCCTGACCCTGGGGACGCGGAGCGCCGCCGGGGCCGCCCTGCGGACGCGGGGCGCCACCGGGGGCACCGGCACCGCCGGGACGGGGCGCGCCGCCGCCGGGACGGGGCGCCTGCGGGCGCGCCATTCCGGTGGAGCCACCCGAGGTGAAGGGGTTGTTGCCGGGACGCGGACCGGCCGGACGGGCACCGCCCGGGCGGGGAGCGCCCTGACCCGCGGGGCGGGCCGGACGGTCGCCGCCACGGCCACCGTCGCGCTGGCCGGCGTCGCGCTGGCCACCGTCACGCTGACCGGCGGCCGGGGCCGGACGGGCTGCGGGACGCGGGCCGGGGGTGGCGCCGGCGGGACGCGGAGCCTGGGGCGCCGCGGGCTGGGCCGGAGCCGGAGCCGAGAACTCGGCGGCGGGCACCGGGGTGACCGGGGCCGGCTTGGCCGGTGCGGGCTTCGGGCCCGGGCGGGGGCCCGAGGCGGCCGGAGCCGTGGAGGGGGTGCTGCTCGCCGGGGCCGCCGGCGTGACCGGCTCGGCCGGGGCCGCAGGCGCGGCGGGGGCCGGCTTGGGGGCCGGTGCGCCGGGCTTGGGGGCAGCGGGACGTGCCGCGGCGGGGGCCGCGGGCTTGGCGGGCGCGGCCTTGCGGGGCGCGCCGGGCTTCGCAGCGGACTTGCCGGCGTTGCCGCCGGGCCCCTGCAGTGCGTCAGTCAACTTGCGTACAACCGGCGCCTCGATCGTCGAGGACGCCGAACGGACGAATTCACCGAGTTCTTGGAGCTTGGCCATGACGACCTTGCTCTCCACTCCGAACTCCTTGGCGAGTTCGTATACCCGGACCTTAGCCACTTCGCTCCTTTTAGGTCCGGGTTACCGCCGGACCGTCGCTACTTCATGGGCGTACTCATCGCGTACTCATCGAGTGCTCATCGCAATCTCGACCTACTTCCAACTCGCGAGGTACCTGACCGCACGGGATTCCGTGCCGTACTTCTTTCTTACGTTGCGGCCTGCTCGACGTACTTCCGCAGGTCCGCGGTGTCGAGCGCTTCCTGGACCCTGAAGGCCCGGGAGAACGCCCGGCGGCGGACCGCCTGGTCGAGACAGACCGAGGCGGGGTGGACGTACGCACCCCGGCCGGGCAGCGTACCGCGAGGATCGGGGGCGCAAGCACCCTCGACCGCCACGATGCGCAGCAGATCGCTCTTGGCCGCTCGCTCCCGGCATCCCACGCAGGTTCGCTCAGGGCAGGCGCGGGCGTGCGTCCGGCCAGACACGTTTAAGTCTACCTCCCCGTAGCGACCTCACCCCTTGGGGGCAAAAATCGAACGGTTGTTGTCCAGAAAGCTTCACCCTGCCCCGTGGAACCGGGGCGGGGCCACTTCTTATTCCCGTCAGTCCTGGTCGGACTGCTCGGTGTCCGGGCGGATGTCGATGCGCCAGCCGGTGAGGCGGGCGGCGAGCCGGGCGTTCTGGCCCTCCTTGCCGATGGCGAGGGAGAGCTGGTAGTCCGGCACGGTCACCCGCGCGGAGCGGGCCCCGAGGTCCACGACCTCGACCTTGGAGACCCGGGCCGGGGACAGCGCGTTGGCCACCATCTCGGCCGGGTCGTCCGACCAGTCGACGATGTCGATCTTCTCGCCGTGCAGCTCGGCCATGACGCTGCGCACGCGGCTGCCCATCGGGCCGATACAGGCACCCTTCGGGTTGATGCCGGAACGCGTCGACCGCACGGCGATCTTCGTGCGGTGACCGGCCTCGCGGGCGATGGCGGTGATCTCCACCGAACCGTCGGCGATCTCCGGGACCTCGAGCGCGAACAGCTTCTTGACCAGGTTGGGGTGGGTGCGCGACAGCGTCACCGAAGGACCGCGGACACCCTTGGCCACCCGAACGACGTACGTGCGCAGGCGCAGGCCGTGCGTGTACTCCTCGCCGGGCACCTGCTCCTGCACCGGCAGCATGGCCTCCATCTTGCCGATGTCGACCAGGACGTTCTTGGGGTCCTTGCCCTGCTGGACCACGCCGGTGATGACGTCGCCCTCACGCCCGGCGAACTCACCGAAGGTGATGTCGTCCTCGGCGTCGCGCAGCCGCTGGAGAATGACCTGCTTGGCGGTGCTCGCCGCGATCCGGCCGAAGTCCGACGGAGTGTCGTCGAACTCCTTGGGCTCCTGGCCCTCTTCGAGGTCGGCCGGGTCTTCCTTCGCCCACACCGTGACATGACCGTTCTCACGGTCGAGCTTCACGCGCGCACGCCGGAAGCTGCCCTCGGTGCGGTGGTAGGCGATGAGGAGCGCCGACTCGATCGCCTCGACCAGCAGGTCGAAGGAGATCTCCTTCTCCCGGACCAGACCCCGCAGGGCACTCATGTCGATGTCCACGGCTACGCCTCCTCTTCGTTGTGCATGTCGTTCAGGATGTCGTTCTCGCTGTCTGCTGCGATCTCGTTCTTCCCGTCCTTGCGGTTGAACTCGATCTCGACCCGTGCCTTGGCGATCTCGGCGAAACCGATCCTGCGGGCGGTGGGCTTGCGCCCCTTCACGCCCGGGATCTCGGTGTCGATGCCGTCGTCGTCGGCCTTGAGGATGCGCGCGACCAGTTCGGTGCCGTCGTTGAGCTGGAGACGGGCGAGCCGGCCGGTGGCGCGCTGGTAGTGGCGGAGTTCGGTGAGCGGGCGCTCGGCGCCCGGAGACGTCACTTCGAGGACGTACTCCTCCTCGCCCATCGCGTCGCTCTCGTCGAGCAGCTCGGAGGCCGCCCTGCTCAGCTCTGCGCAGGTGTCCAGCTCGACGCCCTGGTCGGAGTCGACCACGATTCGCAGTACGCGCCGGCGGCCCGCCCGGGACACCTCGATCTCCTCGAGGTCCAGATCCTTCGCGCTGACGAGCGGCTCCAGGAGACCGCGCAGCCTGTCGCTCTGGGTCGTGCTCATCCGGGTGACTCCTCGGCCGCGTCTGCTGTTGTGGGGGATCGTCGTCGCGTACGGCGGCCGTCGTTCGACCGCCGCCGTCAGGTCAAAGGGTATCCGGTCCGGGAGGGTGTTGCCGTCCACCGCCCGGCGGCCGCGGGTACGCTCGCCTGCGGTGATCACTCGGTCACCGGCGGACCGGCACACAGGGAGAGACACGTGCGGCACCCGGGGACCACGCGAAGGTGTGTGCTGGCCGTGACGGGAGCGGCGGCCGCAGGGGTGCTGGCCGGCTGCTCCGACGCGGGTTCCGAGGGCGGGACGCGCAGCTCTGCGCCGGGCGCCCGGGAGGCCGCGGCCCGCACGGAGGCGGCGCTGCGCGCCCGGACCTCGGCGGCGAGCCGGGCCCTGGTCGCCCAGTACGACGCGGTCCTCGCGATGCATCCGACGCTGCGGGAGCGCCTCGCGCCGCTGCGCGAGCAGGCCGCACAGCACGGCACGGCGCTCGCGCCGCCCGCCTCCGCGCAGGCCTCCCCCGGGTCCTCCTCCCCCACGCCCTCCGCCGCCGCGCCGTCCTCCCCGTCCGCCATCTCCTCCGTGCCGGCCGACGCCGACGAGGCGCTCAAACAGCTCGCCCAGGCCGAACGGCGCACCTCCGACGCCCAGTTGACGGCCCTGGCCACCGCACCGCCGGAGCTCGCCCGGCTGCTCGCCTCGGTGGCCGCCTCCGGCGCCGGCCACGCCTACCTCCTGGGCGGGGGCGCCTGATGGCCGAGCCCCTGAACGCCGCGCAGGCCGCGCTGGCCGCCGAACACGCGGCGGTGTACGGGTACGGGGTGCTCGGCGGCCGGCTCGCCGGAGCCCGCGCCACCGAGGCCCACGACGCGCTCACCGCACATCGCTCGCGCCGCGACTTTTTGGCCCGTACGGTGCGTGACCTGGGCGGATCGCCGGTGGCGGCGGCCCCGGCCTACGCGCTGCCGTTCGCCGTGCCGGACGCGTCCGCGGCGCTGCGGCTGGCCACCGAGCTGGAGGACCGGGTCGCCGGGGTCTACTCCGATCTCGTCCGGGCCGCCGAGGGGCCGCTGCGCCAGGAGGCGGCCCTCGCCCTGCGTGAGGCGGCGGTGCGGGCCGTGCGGTGGCGGGGCGGCAGCGTAGCCTTTCCTGGGCTCGCGGAACGCCCGAGCGCACCGGTTCCACCGGCCAGTACCTGAGTTCCACCGGCTGTACCTGAGCAAGGGGCAATACACGCATGGCTTTCGAACCGCCTGAGCGGCTGGTCCGCGCGCTCGGCGAGACGTACGGGGACGCGCTGGCCGGGCCCTGGCTCGACCGACTGCCCGCGCTGGCCGAGGAGTCGGCCACCCGGCGGGGCCTCGCCGTCGACCGGGTGCAGGCGCCGGGGGGCCGCTCCAGCCTGGTGGCTCTCGTACGCCGTCCCGACGGCACCCCGGCCGCCCTCAAGGTCGCCCCGTCCTTCGCCCGCCCCGATCTGGAGCGCGCGGCGCTGGCGCACTGGCACGGGTGGGGGGCCGCCCAGTTGCTGGACGAGGAGACGTCCGGGGAGACGCCCGACGACGCGCTTCTGCTGGAGCGGCTGCACCCCGAGGTGTCGCTGCGCTCGCTGCCCGAGGCCAAGGCCCTGCTGGAGGCGGCCGGTATCGTGCGGCGGCTGTGGGTCGAGCCGCCCGCGGGCCACGCCTTCGAGACGGTGGCCGACCGCACGGAGCGCCAGAGCGCGGCGATGCGGGCCTCGCGGGATCCCGAACTCGCCCCGCTCGTCTCGGCCGCGCTCGCCGCCCGCGACGAACTGGCCGCCGCCGCGCCGGAGTTGCTGCTCCTTCACGGCAACTTCCGCCAGAGCAAGGTGCTTTCGGGCGAGCGGGCGCCGTGGTTGACCGTGGGGCCCGAGCCGCTGGTGGGTGAACGGGCCTACGATCTGGCGCGGTTGGTACGGGACCGGGTGGAGGACCTCATCGCGGCGCCGAGCGGGGCGTCCGCCGCGCGGCGCCGCGTCAACAAGCTGGCCGACTCCCTGGACGTCGATCCGGCTCGGCTGCACGGGTGGACGCTGTTCCGGGCGGTCGAGTCCGGGTTGCGGGCGCGGGCGGCGGGCCGCCACCAGGACGCGGAACTCCTCCTGGAATTCGCCGGCTGGCTATAACCCCCTGGGCCTCCGCCCCCCACCCGTGCAGCGGGGTTGGTTGGTTCCGGGCCCCCTGGGGCTCCGCCCCAGACCCCGTTCGCGCCTGAACGGCGCTCGTCCTCAATCGCCGGACAGGCTGAGGTGCCCCGTGCGGGCCAGCACCGAGCAGTCAAGGAACACGGCGGCGGCCCAAGGTAGCCAGTGCGGGCCAGCACCGACTAGCTGGGGGCGCGGGGAACTGCGCGAAAAGCGACCACGATCCGCAGACCGAAGGGCCTTTAGGGGCGCGGGGAACTGCGCGAGAAGCGACCACGGCCCGCAGGTCGAGAGGGGTTGGGGGCGCGGGGAACTGCGCAAGAAGCGACCACGATCCGCAGGGTCGAGAGGGGTTGGGGGCGCGGGGAACTGCGCAAGAAGCGACCACGATCCGCAGGTCGAGAGGGGTTGGGGGCGCGAGGAACTGCGCAAGAAGCGACCACGATCCGCAGGTCGAGAGGGGTTGGGGGCGCGAGGAACTGCGCAAGAAGCGACCACGATCCGCAGGGTCGAGAGGGGTTGGGGGCGCGAGGAACTGCGCGAGAAGCGAGCACGGCCCGCGGGCGGGCGCCGGGCCGTCCCCCACCCCCCGGAGGGTTTCGGGAAGGGGCGGGGTGGGGGAGAAAACCCGGCGGTCAGGCCGACAGGCGGGCGATCGCCTCGGCCAGCGGCAGCTCCTCGCGCTCACCCGTACGGCGATCCTTCAGCTCGAAGACACCCTCGGCGACCCGCCGCCCGGCGACCAGGATCTGCGGCACACCCATGAGCTCGGCGTCCGTGAACTTCACGCCGGGCGAGACCCCGGCCCGGTCGTCCACCAGCACCCGCAGCCCCGCCGCACGCAGCTGCTCGGCCGCGTCCAGCGCCGCCTCGGTCTGGACCGCCTTGCCCGCGGCGACGACGTGCACATCGGCCGGCGCGATCTCGGCGGGCCAGCACAGGCCCTTGTCGTCCGCCGTCTGCTCGGCGAGGGCCGCCACGGCGCGCGAGACGCCGATGCCGTACGAGCCCATGGTGACCCGGACCGGCTTGCCCTCCTTGCCGAGGACGTCGAGCTGGAAGGTGTCGGCGTACTTGCGGCCGAGCTGGAAGATGTGGCCGATCTCGATCGCGCGGTCCAGCTTGAGGCCGACCCCGCAGGACGGGCAGGGGTCGCCCTCCTCGACCACGACGACGTCGAGGTAGTCGTCGACCTCGAAGTCGCGGCCGCAGACCACGTTGCGGGCGTGCGTGTCGGCCTTGTTGGCGCCGGTGACCCAGGCGGTGCCGGGGGCGATGCGCGGGTCGGCGATGTAGCGGACCTTCTCCAGGCCCTGCGGGCCGACATAGCCGCGTACGAGGTCGGGGCGGTCGGCGAAGTCCTCGGCCGTCACGAGCTCCACGACCGCCGGGGCCAGGTGCTCGCCGAGCTTGCCGAGGTCCACCTCGCGGTCGCCGGGCACGCCGACGGCGACGATCTCGCCGTCCACCTTGACCAGGAGGTTCTTCAGGGTGGCCGAGGCGGGGACGCCGAGGTGTGCGGCGAGGGTCTCGATGGTGGGGGTGTCGGGGGTGTCGATCTCCTCGACGGGGCCGTGCGCGGAGCCGTCGACCGGGGCGGCGACGAAGGTCACGGCCTCGGTGTTGGCCGCGTAGTCGCACGCCGGGCAGTCCACGAAGGTGTCCTCGCCCGCGGCGGCCGGAGCCAGGAACTCCTCGGAGGCGGAGCCGCCCATGGCGCCGGAGACGGCGGACACGATCCGGTAGTCGAGGCCGAGGCGCGCGAAGATCTTCTGGTAGGCCGCGCGGTGCAGGGCGTACGACTCGGCGAGGCCCTCGTCGGTGGTGTCGAAGGAGTACGAGTCCTTCATCTGGAACTCGCGGCCGCGCAGCACGCCGGAGCGGGGGCGGGCCTCGTCGCGGTACTTGGTCTGGATCTGGTAGAGCATCACCGGCAGGTCCTTGTAGGACGTGCACTGGTCCTTGACGGTCTGCGTGAAGACCTCTTCGTGCGTGGGGCCGAGCAGGTACTCACCGCCCTTGCGGTCCTTGAGGCGGAACAGCAGGTCGCCGTACTCCTCCCAGCGGCCGCTCGCCTCGTACGCCTCCTTGGGCAGCAGCGCGGGCAGCAGCACCTCCTGCGCGCCGATGGCGTCCATCTCCTCGCGGACCACGGTGGAGATGTTGTCCAGGACCTTCTTGCCGAGCGGCAGCCAGGTCCAGATGCCGGCGGCGTTGCGGCGCACGTATCCGGCGCGGACCAGGAGCTTGTGGCTGAGCGTCTCGGCGTCCGCCGGGTCGTCGCGCAATGTCTTGGCCATCAGATTGGACATGCGCTGAACCTGGGCGGCTGCCATGGATTTCTCTCCTGTACGTGCACGGGGTGATGCCTGGAGGTTAACCGGGCGCCCCGAGTGCGCGGAAATCCGTTTCCCGCGGTCCCGCTCGCTAGCGGTGGTCCGGCGGGTCGCGCCGCAGCAGCGGAAGGGGGGCGCCCATCACCGCGTACCGCCGTGCCGCGCTCGGGAAGTGCACCTGGCGGGCGAGGTCGACATAGCCGAGCGCGCGGTACAGGGCGCGGGCGGGGCTCTCGGTGTCGATCGCGGAGAGGATCGAGCGGGGCTGGGCGGCGGTGTCGGTGATGGTGGTGATGAGCGCCCGCCCCACGCCCCGGTTCTGGAAGTCGGGGTGGACGTGCAGCTCGGTGATCACGAAGGTGTCGTCGAGCCAGTGGTCGGTGGCGTTGTTGCGCAGATACGGCTCCACGACGGTGGACCACCAGTGGGCCCGGTCGTTGGGCATGCCGTAGACGAAGCCCGCCAGGCGCCCGTCGGCGGTGGTGGCTCCGAGTGCCCGGGCACCGGGGTAGGAGAGGTGCCGCAGCACGATGTGGCGGCGCACCCCGACCTCTTCGGCGCTGAGTCCGAAGGCGATCGCCTGTACGGCGAGCGCCTCGTCCACGCGGGCCGCGAGGTCGAGCGGTCCGACGGTCACGTCAGAGTCATCAGGCATGGGCGCACCCTAACCTCAGAAGAGCACGCTCATGAATGCTCCGGTCTCGCGGAAGCCGACCCGCCGGTAGCAGGCGCGGGCGGGGGCGTTGAAGTCGTTCACGTAGAGGCTGACGATGGGGGCGACGTCCGCGAGGGCGTAGCGCAGCACGGCCGCCATGCCGGTGGCCGACAGGCCCTTGCCGCGGTGTTCGGGGGCGACCCACACGCCCTGGATCTGGCAGGCCTGGTTGGTGGCGGCGCCGATCTCGGCCTTGAAGACGACCTTGCCGTCCTCGATACGGGCGAACGAGCGCCCCGCGCCGACGAGTTCGGCGACCCGGGCCTGGTAGAGCAGTCCGCCGTCACCGGCGAGCGGGGAGACGCCGACCTCCTCGGTGAACATGGCGACGCAGGCCGGCATGATCACGTCCATCTCGTCCTTGCGGATGCGGCGGACGTACGGGTCGGGGGCGATGTCGTCGGGCATCCGCTCGGCGACCATCAGGGGCTGGTGCGGGCGTACGTCGCGGGCCGGGCCCCAGTGCGGTTCGAGCAGCCGCCACAGCCGGGCGGTGGGTTCGGCGGGGCCGACGATCGAGGAGCAGCGGCGGCCCGTGCGGCGGGCCCGGTCGGCGAAGGAACGTACCGCCTCGGGGGTCGCGCAGATCGGTACGAGGTTGGCGCCGGAGTAGCACAGGGAGCGGAGGCGGCCGTCCGCGTACCAGCCCCACATCTCGCCACCGAGGCGCCAGGGGTCGAGGCCGGCGATCTGTACGCGGGAGGTCACGAAGGCGTTGGCGACCGGGTCGCTCTCCAGGATGGCGAGCGCCGCGCCGAGGTCGCCGGGTTCGAGGACCCGGGTGGTGGTCTGCATCAACACGAGGGGGCCTCACGGGACGGACTGCTGATCTCCGCACTGTACCCGCCACCGCGCCACCGACGCCCCCACACCCCTGGGGCTCCGCCCCAGACCCCGTATCGCGCCTGAACGGCGCTCGTCCTCAAACGCCGGACGGGCTGAGGTTGCCCGATGCGGGCCGGCGCCGAGCAGCTAAGGGGCGCGAGGAACTGCGCGAGAAGCGACCACGGCCCGCAGTCGAGAGGGGGTTAGAGGCGCGGGGAACTGCGCGAGAAGCGACCGCAGTCCGCAGCCGACCCCCGCCCCCGGAGGGTCTCGGGAAGGGGCGGGGTGGGGAGAAACTCAGCCCGCCACGGACACCCTCGGCTCCCCCGAGGCAACCCCGTCCTTCTCCATCTGCTCCGCGATCTTCATCGCCTCGTCGATCAGCGTCTCCACGATCTTCGACTCGGGCACCGTCTTGATGACCTCGCCCTTCACGAAGATCTGGCCCTTGCCGTTGCCGGAGGCGACACCCAGGTCCGCCTCGCGCGCCTCGCCCGGGCCGTTCACGACACAGCCCATGACCGCGACCCGCAGCGGAACCTCCATGCCCTCCAGGCCCGCCGTGACCTCCTCGGCCAGCTTGTACACGTCCACCTGGGCGCGACCGCAGGACGGGCAGGAGACGATTTCCAGACGGCGCTGGCGCAGGTTCAGCGCCTCCAGGATCTGGATGCCGACCTTGATCTCCTCCGCGGGCGGAGCCGAGAGGGAGACCCGGATCGTGTCGCCGATGCCTTCGGCGAGGAGCGCGCCGAACGCGACCGCCGACTTGATCGTGCCCTGGAAGGCGGGGCCCGCCTCGGTGACGCCGAGGTGCAGCGGGTAGTCGCTCTGCGCCGCGAGCTGGCGGTAGGCGTTCACCATGACGACGGGGTCGTTGTGCTTGACCGAGATCTTGATGTCGCGGAAGCCGTGCTCCTCGAAGAGGGAGGCCTCCCACAGCGCCGACTCGACCAGCGCCTCGGGCGTGGCCTTGCCGTACTTCTTCAGCAGCCGCGCGTCCAGCGAGCCGGCGTTGACGCCGATCCGGATCGGCGTGCCCGCGTCCTTCGCGGCCAGCGCGATCTCCTTGACCTTGTCGTCGAACTGCTTGATGTTGCCCGGGTTGACCCGGACCGCCGCGCAGCCCGCGTCGATGGCCGCGAACACGTACTTCGGCTGGAAGTGGATGTCCGCGATGACGGGGATCTGCGACTTCCTCGCGATCGTCGCCAGCGCGTCGGCATCGTCCTGCGTCGGGCAGGCGACCCGCACGATCTGACAGCCGGACGCCGTCAGTTCGGCGATCTGCTGCAGCGTCGCGCCGATGTCCGACGTCCTCGTCGTGGTCATGGACTGCACCGAGACGGGTGCGTCCCCGCCGACCGCCACGGAACCGACCTGGATCTGACGGCTCTTGCGACGCTCGGCCAGCTTGGTCGGTACGGACGGCATTCCCAGTGAAATCGCAGTCATCTGCTGTGCAACCCCAAGGTGTGGATCAAGGTCCCGAGATCGGCGGGCTCCAGCCTTCGAGGTTACGTCACCCGCGGGGCCCCGGGCACACGGTGCCCCCACAGTTCACGCGAAGGGGGCGGCTCCGGCGCGCCGTGCGCCCGAACCGCCCCTCCGTCTCCGTCCGTCTCCGTCCGTCCCGCGCAGGTCAACCGCCCGGGGCCGGCCCCTTGACCGCCCTCAGGTGAGCTTCACCGGGTTCACCACGTCCGCGACGAGCACGAGCAGGGTGAAGCAGATGAAGATCCCGGCCACCACGTACGCGACCGGCATCAGCTTGGCCACGTCGAACGGGCCCGGGTCGGCGCGCTTGAGGACGCGCGCGACCTTGCGGCGCAGCGACTCCCACAGGGCGCCCGCGATGTGGCCGCCGTCCAGCGGGAGCAGCGGCAGCATGTTGAACAGGAACAGCGACAGGTTGAAGACGGCGAGCACCGTCATGAACATCGCGATGATGTTCTCCGTCGGGGCGTCCATGTTCAGCACCTCGCCGCTGATGCGGGCCGCGCCGACCACACCGACCGGGGAGTCCGCCTTGCGCTCGCCGCCGTCGAAGGCCGCGTTCCACAGGTCCGGGATCTTGCCGGGCAGGGCGACGATCGAGTGCACGCTGTTCTCGACCATGTCGCCCATGCGGTTCACCGACTCGCCGAAGGTGAGCGGCTGGATCACGGTCTTGGGCTGGAAGCCGAGGTAGCCGGCCGGGACGAACTGGTCGGGGACCGCCTGCCCGTCCGCGTCCTTCTTCGCCACCATGTTCTTGGCGAGCGTGGGGTGCAGGGTGATCTGCTGTCCCTGGCGCTCCACGGTGACCGTGGCGGGGCCGATGGTCGCGCGGATCCGGTCCGACAGGTCGGACCAGCTCTTCACGGGCGTGCCGTTGAAGGCGACGATGGTGTCGCCGTCGCGCAGGCCCGCGGCCTCGGCGGGCGCGACCGCGTCACCCGGCTTGCAGACCTGGCGCTTCTCGCTCGCCGCGATCACGCACTTCTGGACGGCGTCGACCTGGGTGGTCTGGGTCGGCGTGCCGAAGCCCATGAGCACGCCGAGGAAGATCGCGACCGCGAGGATCAGGTTCATGAACGGGCCCGCGAACATGACGATGACGCGCTTCCACGGCTTGCGCGTGTAGAAGAGCCGGTCCTCGTCGCCGGGCTGGAGCTCCTCGAAGGCGGCGGCTCTGGCGTCCTCGATCATGCCGCGGAAGGGCGAGGTGGACCGCGCCGCGATGCGGCCGTCCGCGCCGGGCGGGAACATGCCGATCATGCGGATGTAGCCGCCGGCCGGGATCGCCTTGATCCCGTACTCCGTGTCGCCCTTCTTGCGCGACCAGATGGTGGGGCCGAAGCCGACCATGTACTGGGGCACGCGGATCCCGAAGAGCTTGGCCGTGGAGAGGTGGCCGAGCTCGTGCCACGCGATGGAGATGAGCAGCCCCAGGGCGAAGAGCACTATGCCGAGGACCGTCAACAGGATCGTCATGCGTGCGCCTCCGCTGTCGCGTTCACCGCGAGTTCCCGGGCCCGGGCACGTGCCCAGGTCTCCGCTTCCAGGACGTCCGAGACCGTGAGGGAAGTTCCCGCGGCCGGCGTCCCGTGTTCGGTGACGACCTCCGTCACCGTCTCCATGATCCCGCTGAAGGGGAGCCGGCCGGCCAGGAACGCGTCCACGCACTCCTCGTTCGCGGCATTGAACACCGCCGGAGCCGTCCCGCCCAATTCCCCGACGTGCCGGGCGAGTCCCACCGCCGGGAACGCGTCATGGTCGAGCGGGAAGAACTCCCAGGTCGAGGCCTTGGTCCAGTCGAAGGCGGGCGCCGCGTCCGGAACCCGCTCGGGCCAGCCGAGGCCGATGGCGATCGGCCCGCGCATGTCGGGCGGGGTCGCCTGGGCCAGCGTGGAGCCGTCGGTGAACTCGACCATGGAGTGCACGAAGGACTGGGGGTGGACGACGACCTCGATGCGCGAGAAGGGGATGTCGTAGAGCAGATGCGCCTCGATCACCTCGAGTCCCTTGTTGACGAGGGTCGCCGAGTTGACGGTGATCACGGGGCCCATCGCCCAGGTGGGGTGGGCGAGCGCGTCGGCCGGGGTGACATCGGCGAGTTCGTCGCGGGTACGCCCCCGGAAGGGGCCGCCGGACGCGGTCACCACGAGCTTGCGCACATCGGCGCGCTTTCCGGCGGCCAGGGCCTGGAAGAGCGCGGCGTGCTCGGAGTCGACGGGGATGATCTGGCCCGGCTTCGCGATCGCCTTGACCAGCGGGCCGCCGACGATCAGCGACTCCTTGTTGGCGAGCGCGAGCGTGCGGCCGGCCGTGAGCGCGGCGAGCGTCGGGGCGAGCCCGATCGAGCCGGTGATCCCGTTGAGGACGGTGTGGCACGGGGACGCGGCGAGCTCGGTGGCCGCTTCGGGGCCCGCGAGGATCTCGGGGAGCGGCTCGCCGCCGTACTGCGCCGTCAGCGCCTCGCGCAGCGCGGGCACGGCGTCCTCGCGCGCGACCGCGACGGTGCGCACCCGCAGCCGCCGGGCCTGCTCGGCCAGCAGCTCGACCCGGCCACCGGCCGCGGAGAGCGCGGTCACCCGGAAGCGGTCGGGGTTGCGCAGGACCAGGTCGATGGCCTGGGTACCGATGGATCCGGTGGATCCGAGGACGACCACATCGCGTCGGCCAACGGCTGGATCGAAGGCGATGTGGGGGTCGGCGAGGGGGGCTGGGCTGTCGCTCATGCCCCCATTGTTGCCGCATCCGCTGTGTGCCAGGACAGCGCTCCCGCGAAGAGGACCCGGGCGAGTGCGCGGGCGCCGTCCCGTACCCCGCTCGCGGGGCGGCGCCCGGGGGCCCGGCGCCGGAGCGGAACCTGTCGCTCCGGCGCCGGGGGCGGTTCAGCGGATGGGGCGGTGGACGTTGTCCCGGGAGGCCGGTCCGGGCGTCGCGTCCGCGATCCAGGGGCCGTCGCCCGAGGGGTCGAGCGCGCCCTCCTCCAGCCAGGTGTACGCACCGGCGAGGACCTCGTCCACGACCTTGCGGTCGAGGTCGTCGGTGTTGCTCCACAGCCGGGTGAAGAGTTCCTCGACGCGGATGCGCGACTGGCGGCAGAAGGTGTCCGCGAGCTGGACCGCCTCGCGGCCGTTCTCGCCGGCGGCCCGCAGGTGCTCGGCCCGTACGCAGGCCGCGCTCATCGCGAACAGCTCCGCCCCGATGTCGACGATCCGGCCGAGGAAACCCTGCTTGGTCTCCATCCGGCCCTGCCAGCGCGACATCGCGTAGAAGGTCGAGCGGGCCAGCTTGCGCGCGGAGCGCTCGGCATAACGCAGGTGCTGGGCCAGTGGCCCGAACTCACCGTAGGAGTTGGGGAGTTGCCCCGGACCCGCGACCAGCTTGGGCAGCCACTTGGCGTAGAACCCGGCCGCTCCCACGCCCGCCTTCGCCTTGTCCTGGAGGGTCTTGTCGGGGTCGATGAGGTCGCCCGCCACGGACAGATGGGCGTCGACCGCCTCGCGGGCGATCAGCAGATGCATGATCTCGGTGGAGCCCTCGAAGATCCGGTTGATCCGCATGTCCCGGAGCATCTGCTCGGCCGGCACGGCCCGCTCCCCGCGGGCCGCGAGGGAGTCCGCGGTCTCGAAGCCGCGGCCGCCGCGGATCTGGACCAGCTCGTCCGTGATCAGCCAGCCCATCTCGGACCCGTACAGCTTGGCGAGGGCGGCCTCGATGCGGATGTCGTTGCGGTTCTCGTCGGCCATCTGCGCGGAGAGGTCCGTCATGGCCTCCAGGGCGAACGTGGTGGCGGCGATGAAGGAGATCTTCGCGCCGACGGCCTCGTGCCGCGCGACCGGCCGCCCCCACTGCTCGCGTGCGCCCGCCCATTCACGGGCGATTTTCAGACACCATTTGCCGCTGCCGACACACATCGCGGGCAGCGAGAGCCGGCCGGTGTTGAGGGTGGTCAGGGCGATCTTCAGGCCGGACCCCTCGGGTCCGATCCGGTTCGCGGCCGGGACCCGCACCTGGTGGAAGCGGGTGACGCCGTTCTCGATGCCGCGCAGGCCCATGAAGGCGTTGCGGTTCTCGACGGTGACCCCCGGCGAGTCCGCCTCGACGACGAAGGCGGTGATCCCGCCCTTGTGGCCCTCGGACTTCGGCACCCGGGCCATCACCACGAGCAGGTCCGCGACGACGCCGTTGGTCGTCCACAGCTTCACGCCGTCCAGGACGTACTCGTCCCCGTCCGGCACCGCGGCCGTCGCGAGCCGCGCCGGGTCGGAGCCCACGTCCGGCTCGGTGAGCAGGAAGGCGGAGATGTCGGTACGGGCGCAGCGCGGCAGGAAGGTGTCCTTCTGCTCCTGGGTGCCGAAGAGCTTCAGCGGCTGGGGCACCCCGATCGACTGGTGCGCGGAGAGCAGCGCCCCGATCGCGGGGCTGGCCGAACCGGCCAGGGCGAGCGCCTTGTTGTAGTAGACCTGGGTGAGCCCCTGGCCCCCGTACTTCGTGTCGATCTTCATCCCGAGGGCGCCGAGCTCCTTGAGCCCGTTCACGACCTCGTCGGGGATCTTCGACTCGCGCTCGATGAGGCGGCCGTCGACCCGGGTCTCGCAGAAGTCGCGCATCTTCGCGAGGAAGGCCTCGCCGCGCTCCACGTCCTCGGGGGCGGGCTGGGGGTGGGGGTGGATCAGATCGAGGCGCAGCCTGCCGAGGAAGAGTTCCTTCGCGAAACTCGGCTTGCGCCAGTCCTGCTCGCGGGCGGCCTCGGCGACCTGGCGCGCCTCGCGCTCGGAGACCTTGGGCTTGTGCTGTGGTGCGGTCATGAGGGGTTCTCCTCGCCGCGGGCCGACGGCTGCGGGCGGCTGCCCGTCACCGGGTGGTGCCACCCGTTACCGGGTGGTGCTACCCGACCGTATGTACCCGATTCCCCGGCGTTGGACCACCCCTTGTGCCCACCCGGACGTACGACGGCGGCCGGAACCCCCGCACAATGGGTTCCGGCCGCCGGCCCGGGGGCGCGGTGTCCTACAGGGCGAGGCCCGTCAGGACCAGGACGCGCTCGTAGGTGTAGTCGTCCATCGCGTAGCGGACGCCCTCGCGGCCGACACCGGAGGCCTTGGCGCCGCCGTAGGGCATCTGGTCGGCGCGGTAGGACGGCACGTCGCCGATGATCACGCCGCCGACCTCCAGGGCCCGGTGGGCGCGGAAGGCGGTCTGCACGTCGTGCGTGAACACCCCTGCCTGGAGGCCGTACTTGGAGGAGTTGACGGCGGCGAAGGCCTCGGCCTCGCCGTCCACCTTCTGGACGGTCAGGACGGGTCCGAAGACCTCCTCGCAGGCCAGCGTCGTGCCGGCCGGGACCTCGGTGAGCACGGTCGGCGCGTAGGAGGCGCCGTCGCGCTTGCCGCCGGCGAGCAGCTTGGCCCCGGCCGCGACGGCCTCGTCGACCCAGGACTCGACGCGCTTGGCCGCGTCCTCGCTGACCAGCGGGCCGACGTCGGTGGCGGAGTCGGACGGGTCGCCGGTGACCTGCGCCTCGACGGCAGCAACGACCTTCGGGAGCAGCCGGTCGTAGACGGCCGCGTCCGCGATCACGCGCTGCACGGAGATGCAGGACTGGCCGCCCTGGTAGTTGGAGAAGGTGGCGATACGGGTCGCCGCCCAGTCCAGGTCCTCTTCGGAGGCCCAGTCGGCGAGGACGACGGCCGCGCCGTTGCCGCCGAGCTCCAGAGTGCAGTGCTTGCGCGGCACCGAGTCCATGATCGCGTAGCCGACCTTGTCGGAGCCGGTGAAGGAGATGACCGGGAGGCGGTCGTCCTGCACCAGGGCCGGCATCTTGTCGTTGGCGACCGGCAGGATGCTCCACGAGCCGGCGGGCAGCTCGGTCTCGGCGAGCAGCTCGCCCAGGATCAGGCCCGAGAGCGGGGTCGCGGGGGCGGGCTTCAGGATGATCGGCGCGCCGACCGCGATGGCCGGGGCGACCTTGTGGGCGCACAGGTTCAGCGGGAAGTTGAACGGCGCGATGCCGAGCACGACGCCCTTGGGGAAGCGGCGGGTCAGGGCGAGGCGGCCCACCCCGCCGCCGTCGGTGTCCAGGCGCTGGGCCTCGCCCCCGTTGAAGCGGCGGGCCTCCTCGGCCGCGAAGCGGAACACCGAGACGGCGCGGCCGACCTCGCCGCGGGCCCACTTGATCGGCTTGCCGTTCTCGGCGGAGATCAGCTGGGCGATCTCCTCGGTGCGCTCGGTGAGCCGCTTCGACACGTGGTCGAGGGCGGCGGCCCTCACGTGCGCCGGGGTCGCCGCGAACTCCTCCACGACGGCGTGCGCGGCGGCCACGGCCTCCTCGACCTGGGCGTCGGTGGGCACGCTGACCGAGGCGACGTGACGGCCGTCCCAGGGCGAAGTGACATCGAAGCGGTCGTCGCCGGTGGCCTCGCGGCCGGCGAGCCAGAAGGCGTGGGTAGAAGTCATGCCCTCACGGTAGGGCGGGGTGGGGGGTTGTGCGTTTGTCCGGCATGGAGCAGTTCGACTCCGCCCCCCGCCGGTTTGTCGCTTCCCCGAGCCGGACAGCCTGAAGATGCCGGTGCGGACCAGCACCGATGCCGCCAGGGGCGCGGGGAACTGCGCGACCAGCCACGCACGGCCCGCAGCCGGACGAATCCCCCGGAGGGTCTCGGGAAGGGGCGGGGTGGGGAGAAGTCAGCCCTCGGGGGCCGACGTCGCCTTCAGGGCCAGCCAGAGCTCCATGCGGACGTCGGGGTCGTCCAGGGAGCGCCCCAGGATCTCCTCCACCCGCCGCATCCGGTACCGCAACGTGTGCCGGTGCACCCCGAGGTCCGCCGCCGCCGCGTCCCACTGCCCGTGCCGCGAGAGCCACGCCCGCAGCGAGGCCACCAGATCGCCCCGCCCCGTAGCGTCGTGCTCGTACAGCGCCCGCAGCATCCCGTCCGCGAACGCCCGCACCGCGTCGTCCGCGAGGAGCGGAAGCACCGATCCCGCCACCAGGTCCTCGTGCTCCACCAGCGGCTTGCCGCGCCGGCGGGCGACCGAGAGCGCCTGCTCGGCCTGTTTGTAGGCCGAGGCCGCGGCTATGGGCCCGGCCGGCGCGGAGAGGCCGATGACGACTTCCTCGCCCTCGGCGCCCGCATGGGCCAGGCACGCCGCGACCGCCTCGCCCCCGTCCGCGGCCAGCACGACCAGGCGCGCGGCCTCCGGCACCACGAGGACCGTCTCACCGCAGCGGGCCGCGGCCGACTCCATGGTCTCGGCGAGCGCGCCGAGCTCGGCGGAGGCGGCGTCGGCGTCTCCCCCGCGTTCGGCGATGACCAGGCGGAACGGCGCGTCCAGCAGGCCGCCGTACAGGTCCCCGGCGACCGCGCGGGCGTGGTCCTGCTGTCCGGAGAGCAGCATGCGCAGGATCGCCGCGCCCAGGCGCTGTTCGGCCGCCTGGAGCGAGCGGGAGCGTTCGGTGGTGAGGGTGAGCAGGGCGACCGCCGAGTGGACGGCGTAGCGCTCCGCGGTGCCCAGTGGCGCCCCCGTGCCGACGGCGAGCGCGCCGCGCACCCGGCGCCCGGTGCCGAGCGACTGGAGCTCGACGCGGTCCCCGGAGGCCTCGTCGGCGTCGCCGACCACCACGCTGGCCGGGGCCGTGCGCTCGCGCAGCCGGGCCACGTCCGCGGTGAGCCGGGCGGCGCGGCGCGCGGCCCAGTCGGGTGCGGCGGCCACGACCGCGCCGGAGGTGTCGTACAGCGCCGCCCAGCCCTCGACGTGCGCGGCGAGCTTGGCGATCAGGGCGGCCGGGCCGTCGAAGAGCGCCGCCTTCGTGAGTTCGCGCTGAGCCTCGAACCCGGCGGTGACCGCGCGGTACTGGTCGGCGGAGATGGCCGCCGAGACCTCCTTGGAGATGGCCAGGAACGGCGTGCGCCGGGGCACCTCCAGGAGCGGCAGACCCTCTTCCCGGGCGGCGTCGAGGAGCGCGTCCGGCACGGTGTCGTAGGTGACGCCGATGGCGAAGCCGAGCCCGACCACTCCGGCCCTGGACAGCCGGCGCACATAGCGGCGCATCGCCTGGGGGTCCTCGGCGTCCAGCTTCATCGCCGTGATGAGCAGCAGCTCGCCGCCCTCCATGTACGGGACGGGGTCGGCGAGTTCGCTGACGTGGGCCCAGCGCACCGGGCGGTCCAGGTGCTCGTGGCCCGCGCGCACGGTGAGCTTGAGCGCCGAGTGCTGGACGAGCGAGGCGAGCGTGGGGGGCATGGGAGCGGGTTACCTTCGGCAGGAAGTACGGGGGGCGATTTTTACGTCCCGTATGAACGTGCACTCCCATTTTGCCAGCTCGTCCAGGTTCCGGGGAGCCGCGCGGCGGGGCCATACCGGCCTCATCCGCGCAGGTCCACCAGGAGCGGTGGCGCGTGCTCCCCCCGCACCGTGGTCAGCGAGAGCACCGCGTGCCCCGCCGGCACCTGGTGGGCGAGCTCGGAGGCCGACCAGCGTTCCCGCTCGACCTTGCGCACGGTGACGGCGTCGGTGGTGACCGCCTTACCGGTGACGAGTTTGCGCAGCGCGTGGACGGCCCGGGTGAGCGGCTGGTCGGCGAAGACGGTGTGCTTGGCGACCTCGGTGGTCTCCACCCACTCGGTGCCCCACGCCTGCGCGAAGAGCCGCCCGTCCCAGGTGCTGACCCCGGAGAACGCCATGTGGCAGCCGACCGAGCCGAGCAGTGAGGTGTGCAGCCGCTCCGGTACGTCGCCGAGCGCGCGCAGGGTGAGCAGCACCCCGGCGTTGCAGTTCCGCAGCCGTTGCAGGGACCGTACGGACTCGGCGGTGATGGCGTGTGTGGCGTCGTCGAGGGCCAGGAAGGCGAAGAGGGAGCGGTCCCTGCGGGCGGTCGCTCCCGCGGTGAAGTGGGCGAGGATCAGCCGGGTCAGCAGGTGCGCGGCCTCGGGGTGGCCGCGTTCGGGTACGTCGACGCGGACCCGCAGCGGGTGCTCCAGGGAGCGCAGCGAGAAGGGACGGCTCTGGCCGGTGGTGTCGAAGAACCCCTCGAAGGCGGGGCGGTCGAGCACCGCGACGCGCGCCGCGAGCGCGAGCCCCGGGTCGCCCGGAGTCCCCAACTGCCGTTGCCGGGCGTCGAGTTCACGGTGGTAGGCGCGGTGTTTCTCGCCGTCGAGCCGGGCTCTGAGCTCCTCAAGGGCGCCCGGCGAGCCGTCGAGGAGTTCGCGCAGCACGGTGACGGAGGGGAAGCGGCCGTGGGCCGCGCGGTAGGGGCCGAGGAGCTGGGCCAGCGCCGTCGCGGCGCGCCGCGGGTCGACCTCGGCCAGGTCGCCGGCGAAGGCCTCGGCGAGCAGGGCCGCGGCCTCGTCGGGGTCGGTGGCGCCCCCGTACAGGTCGAGGTCGTACGCCGAGGAGGCGTCGCCGGGTTTGACGACGACGTCGTAGCCGTCGTCGGGGCCGAGCGGGGTGCCCGCCGCGCACACCGCGACGACGGCGGCCTTGCCGGCGAGCGCCTGGAGCGCGAGCGACTCGACGACGGGCCGCACCAGGTGCCGGGTCTTGCCCGAGCCGAACGGCCCGATGGCGAGCAGACAGGAGCCGAGCGAGGCCGGGTCGAGCGCGGCGCCCGCGCCCCGGCGGGCCGGCGGGGTGCGCTCCGCGTCGGGGTAGCGGCCGAGCCGGACCTGTGAGGTGAGCAGGTCGTGGGTGGCCGCCCGGGCGGGCAGGTCGCGGTCGCCGGAGGGGTGCAGACAGGCCCGCGCGCCCTGGCCCGCGACGGCCTCGGCGAACGCGCCGAGCCGGGACGGGTCGGCCTTCACGGTCGCCCAGGCCCGCCGGATGCGTACGCAGTCGACGTCGTTCATGCGCCCCGACCGCTCCTCCGCCACCAGCCGGTCGGCGGCGTCGGTGAGTCCCGCGGCCCGCAGCTGGGGCCAGTCGGCGGGGGAGGCCACGGGGGCGGGCGCGCCGGGGCTCTGCGCCGGGGATGGCGCCTTGCGCTTGCGCACAAGGCCCAGCCAGTCGCCGGCCTTGGCGAAGGGCCACAGCACCGCGCCGCCGACCAGCGCGTACAGGGCGTAGTTGACGAACGTGGCCACCGTGCGGTCGCCGTCGCCGGTGGTCCAGGACAGCGGGAACAGGTTCCAGATGGTGAAGAAGAACGGGAAGAGGCTGGTCCCGATGACGAGCCAGACCGCCACCGCGCCCGCGAGGCCGGTGCGCAGGGCCCGCTCGGGCTGGGGGCAGTCCACGGCGTAGCGGCGGAACACCTCCAGCCAGTTGCCCATCCGGCCGAAGAGGTACATCAGCAACGCGGCGAAGAGGCTGTTGTAGACCTCGATCGCGGTCAGCGCCTCGGGCGGCCGGGGGTAGCGCCACCACTCGGCGGGCGTGAACAGTTCCAGCAGGACCCGGCTGTGCGGGACGTAGCCGTTGGTCCACAGGGACCAGACGAGGGTGGCCGCGAGCAGGGCGACGAGCGCGCCGACGAGCAGGGCCCGGTCGGGGACCCGCTCCGGGTCGGCGTCGGGGCGCGGCTTGTGTCCGAAGCGCCACAGGCCCGGCTCGGCCGCCGCCCGCGGGGTGCGCAGCCAGTCGCCGAGGGTGGGGGCGCCGGCCGCGGGGGCCTCGGCGGGCCGGGGCGGCAGTGCCGGGCGCGGAGGCGGTCCGGCGGGGCGCGGGACCGACCCCGAACGGGTGCCGCGTGCGTCGTACGTGCCTTCGGTGTCCATCGACCCCTTGCCCCCTGACCAGCCAGGTCCGTTCCGAGCGGTGCGAACGCTCAATCTAGTGGCACCGCACCGCGGTTCACCGCTGCCGCGCACCGCGCGCCCGGCCGGGGCAACTGTCCGCCGAGGACAAGGGACACACCCCCACCACTACCGAACGGCGCATGCCACAGCCCGCTCGCGCGCTCTAGCCTGCCAAGAAAGCCAAGGAAGCGTCCGAAAACCCCCAGGAAAACCCCAGGAGCCCCGCATGAGCGCGATCCCGCAGGAGCGCCGCGTCGTCACCGCCATCCCCGGTCCGAAGTCGCAGGAGCTTCAGGCCCGCCGTCTCGCGGCCGTCGCCGCCGGTGTGGGCTCCACGCTGCCCGTCTTCACCGCGCGCGCGGGCGGCGGCATCATCGAGGACGTCGACGGCAACCGTCTGATCGACTTCGGTTCCGGCATCGCGGTGACCTCGGTGGGTGCCTCCGCCGAGGCCGTGGTGCGCCGCGCGAGCGCCCAGCTCCAGGACTTCACGCACACCTGCTTCATGGTCACGCCGTACGAGGGCTATGTCGCCGTCGCCGAGCAGCTCGCCGAGCTGACCCCGGGCGACCACGCCAAGAAGTCCGCGCTGTTCAACTCGGGCGCCGAGGCCGTCGAGAACGCCGTCAAGATCGCCCGCGCCTACACCAAGCGCCAGGCCGTCGTCGTCTTCGACCACGGCTACCACGGCCGCACCAACCTGACGATGGCGCTGACGAGCAAGAACATGCCGTACAAGAACGGCTTCGGCCCGTTCGCGCCGGAGGTCTACCGCGTCCCGGTGGCCTACGGCTACCGCTGGCTCACCGGCCCGGAGAACGCCGGTGCCGAGGCGTCCGCCCAGGCCATCGACATGATCAACAAGCAGATCGGCGCGGACAACGTCGCCGCGATCATCATCGAGCCGGTGCTCGGCGAGGGCGGCTTCATCGAGCCGGCCAAGGGCTTCCTGCCCGCGATCAGCCAGTTCGCCAAGGACAACGGCATCGTCTTCGTCGCGGACGAGATCCAGTCCGGCTTCTGCCGCACCGGCCAGTGGTTCGCGTGTGAGGACGAGGGCATCGTCCCCGACCTGATCACCACCGCCAAGGGCATCGCGGGCGGCATGCCGCTCGCCGCGGTGACGGGCCGCGCCGAGATCATGGACTCCGCGCACGCGGGCGGCCTCGGCGGCACCTACGGCGGCAACCCGGTGGCCTGTGCCGCCGCGCTCGGCGCGATCGAGACGATGAAGGAGCTCGACCTCAACGGCCGGGCCAAGCGCATCGAGGAGGCCATGAAGGCCCGCCTCGCCACCATGGCCGAGAAGTACGACATCATCGGCGACATCCGCGGCCGCGGCGCCATGATCGCCATCGAGCTGGTCAAGGACCGCGCCTCCAAGACCCCGAACCCGGAGGCGGCCGGCGCCCTCGCCAAGGCCTGTCACGCGGAGGGCCTGCTGGTCCTCACCTGCGGAACGTACGGCAACGTCCTGCGCTTCCTGCCCCCGCTGGTCATCGGCGAGGACCTGCTGAACGAGGGCCTCGACATCATCGAGCAGGCCTTCACCGGCGTCTGAGCCGAACGGCCGACACCGCCTGTGAAGAACGTGTGGGGGGCCAATGGCGGGATGGAGTTCCCGCTGTCGGTCCCCCCGCGTCTGTCGTACGGTTTGCCCGGATGAGAGAAACACCCCGCCCGCAGGGGACTGCGGGCGACTCCAGGGCGCAGCATCCCCAGCCTCGCCCTGGCCGTGCCCTCGCGCACACCACTGGGGCCTTCGGCTCCGGAACTCCTCACCGATCGGACGGCCGACCGCCCCACACCCCCCGGGGCGAGCGGTACACCGGTCCGGGCGGCCGCCCCGGAACCTCCCCCCCTGTTCCGGGGCGGCCGGCTTTCCTCTGCGCCGCGCTGCTCTGCGTGTTCGCGGTCATCACCTGGCAGGTCGTCTCGGACGGCCCGCTGCGCCGTCTCGACGAGCGCCTCGATCCCTCGCTCGCCGGCCACGGCCCGTCCTGGCTCGCCGAGGCCCTCTCCGACCTCGGGTCCATGCCCGTCGCCCTGCCGGTCCTCGCCCTCGCCATCGGCCACGCCCTGTGGCGCGGGCTGCGCCGGCCGGCCCTGATCGCCGCCGCGACGATGGCGCTGGTGCCGCTGCTTGTGGTGCCGCTCAAGGAGTGGACCGCGCGGCCGGGCCCCTTCGACCCCGCGACCGGCTACTACCCCTCGGGGCACACGGCGACGGCGATGGTGGCGTACGGGTGCGCCGCCCTCCTGTTCTCCCCGTCGGTGCGCCACGCCTGGGTGATGCCCGCCGCCGCGGGGGTGCTGACGGCGGCGACGGGCATCGGTCTGGTGCTGCACGGCTACCACTGGCCCCTGGATGTGCTCGCCAGTTGCTGCCTGTGCGGGGCGCTCCTGGTGGTCAGCTCCAGGGGTATGCGCCGAAGTTCTTCGAGAACTCTCCGCCGTTGAAGCGGTCCCAGTTGATGGACCAGGTCATCAGTCCGCGCAGGCCCGGCCAACTGCCGTGGGTCTGGTACGCACCGCAGTTGGCCTTCTTCGTCAGGCAGTCCAGGGTCTTGGTGACCTCGGCCGGACTGGTCCAGCCGTTGCCCGCCTGGGTGGAGGCGGGCAGGCCGATGGCGACCTGGTCGGGGCGGAGTGCGGGGAACGTCCTGGAGGCGTCGCCCGCGACCGGGAAGCCGGTGAGCAGCATGTCGGTCATGGCGATGTGGAAGTCCGCCCCGCCCATCGAGTGGTACTGGTTGTCGAGGCCCATGATGGAGCCCGAGTTGTAGTCCTGGACGTGCAGCAGCGTGAGCGCGTCGCGCAGCGCGTGGATGACCGGAAGGTAGGCGCCGCAGCGGGGGTCCTGGCCGCCCCAGGGGCCCGAGCCGTAGAACTGGTGGCCCATCTGCACGAAGAACGTCTCCGGGGCCATCGTCAGGACGAACCGCGAGCCGTACTTGGCCTTGAGGGTCTTCAGGGCGTCGATGAGGTTGACGACGACGGGCGTCGTCGGGTTCCTGAAGTCGGTGTCGCCGGTGTTGAGGGAGAGCGAGTGGCCCTCGAAGTCGACGTCGAGGCCGTCCAGACCGTACTCGTCGATGATCTTCGAGACGGACGAGACGAAGGTGTCGCGGGCGGCGGCGGTGGTGAGCTGGACCTGGCCGTTCTGGCCGCCGATGGAGATCAGCACCTTCTTGCCCGCGGCCTGCTTGGCCTTGATGGCCGCCTTGAAGTCGGCGAGGGGCTCGACGGTGGGGCACTCGCTGACCGGACATGGTGTGAAGCGGATGTCCCCGGAGGTCACCGAGGTCGGCTCCCCGAAGGCGAGGTCGATGATGTCCCAGGCGTCGGGGACGTCCGCCATGCGCGTATAGCCCGCGCCGTTGGCGAAGGAGGCGTGCAGATAGCCGACCAGGGCGTGCCCGGCGGCGGGCGGGTTGGGGCCGCTGGTGGTGCTCGCGCTCACGGTGGCCGACCTGGGCGACTCCCCCGCGCTGTTGGTGGCGGTGACCTGGAAGGCGTACGAGGTGGCGGGGGCCAGGCCCGTGACCGTGGCCGAAGTCCCGCTCACGGAGGCCACCTTGGCGCCGTCGCGGTAGACGGAGTAGCCGGTGGCGCCGCTGACGGACGACCAGGCGAGGTTGACGCTGGAGGAGGTGGTGCCGGTGACCGCGAGCCCCGCGGGGGCGGCCGGTATCGGGACGGGCGCGCCGCCGGGGCCGATCAGGCTCACGTCGTCGGCCTCATAGGCGGGCGTGCCGTACCAGCCGTGGGTGTAGACGGTCACCGAGGTGGTGGTGGCGCCGGTCTTGAAGCTCG
Source organism: Streptomyces sp. ASQP_92 (assembly GCF_025399895.1). Classification (GTDB taxonomy): domain Bacteria; phylum Actinomycetota; class Actinomycetes; order Streptomycetales; family Streptomycetaceae; genus Streptomyces. The sequence continues at coordinate 67,130 of NZ_JAODUA010000021.1, forward strand.
TCCTCAGCTGCTGCCAGGAGGGCGCGGACTGGGTCCAGGTCGACACGTCCGTGGTGCCGGTGCCGGACGCGCCGAGATAGACATAGCTTCCCTGCACCCAACTGCTCAGCGTGTACGTGGAGTTGGGCTGGACGGCCACGCTCTGGGCGCACTGCGCGTTGTCGCTGCCGGCCGGGGTGGCCTTCAGGGCGGCGCTGCCGCCGTGCACGGGCGAGGAGACGGCGGCGCCGCTGCCCGCGGTGCAGGTCCAGCCGGCGAGTCCGGATTCGAAGCCGCCGTTGCGGATGAGGTCGGTGTCGGCGGCGCGCGCCGAGGGCGCCGCGGCGAGGAGTCCGGCCGTGACGAGGGCGGCCGCCGTCAGGGCGGCGCACAGGGGCGACCGTAGGGCCGGATGTCTGGTGCGGTCCACAACTGCCTCCGGGCAAGGGGGTATTGAGACACGAAGCCCGCACAACATGGTCCAGACCAATCGGCTTGTCAAGGCTTCCGGCAGCCGATCGCTCCGCTCAGTCCTCCTCGCCCCGCTCCCGCCTGCTCCCCTCCCGCGCGGCACGGGCCGCCGCCTCGTGCATCGCCAGCTCCAGAAGGGCGGGGTCGGTGAGGGTGCCCGAGCCGTCCGGCGGCACCAGCCAGCGCACCCCGGCACTTGCCCGGCCGGGGTGGGGCACCACGATCCAGGTGCCGCCGCCCACGCCGCGCACCCCGGTGCCGAGCCAGCCCGCCGCGGTGCCGGGCGGCACGAAGAAGCCCAGCCGCGCGTCGCCGGCGTCGGCGAGCACGGGGCCGGGCCGGTCCACCAGCCGGGCCAGCACATCGAGCGTCGGGTGCCCGAGCGCGCCCGGCAGAATCAGTACGTCCCAGCGCCGGCCGGCCGGAAGGAGCGCGACCCCGTGGGGGTTGCGCTCCCATTCCCACCGGCAGGCGTCGGGATCCGGCGCCACCGACGCCAGCCATTCCACCGCGCTCCTTGCCCCCGAGGCAGTCATCGCCGTCCTCCGATCCGAGCCGCTCCACTGGGCACAGCCAGTGCGTCCACGAGCGAGAGCGGTCTCGGGCCGGGGTATGACGCGACTTCGGCCACCCATCGGTGGTGAACCGGGTCACGGCATGATCCAAAGGGGTGCGCCCCCGGCGTGACCGGGGGCGCACGAAATGATCAAGCCCTCAACTGTCGGGGGGCAGTCAACTGCCAGGGGCCGAAGCCCCGTTGGCGGGCCGGGGTCTCAACTGTCGAAGCCGAGGCCGATCCGGTCCATCGCCCTGAGCCACAGATTGCGCCGGCCGCCCCGCTCGTCGGCGCGGGCCAGCGACCACTTGGTGAGCCCGATGCCCGCCCAGGCCACCGGCTCCGGCGGGAACGGCAGCGGCTTGGTGCGCACCATCTCCAGTTCGGTGCGCTCGGTGTGCTCCCCCGCCAGCAGGTCGAGCATCACATCGGCGCCGAAGCGGGTCGCCCCCACGCCGAGCCCGGTGTATCCGGCGGCGTACGCCACCCGGCCGCCGTGGGCGGTGCCGAAGAACGCCGAGAAGCGCGAGCAGGTGTCGATCGCACCGCCCCAGGCGTGGCTGAACCGCACCCCCTCCAGTTGCGGGAAGCAGTGGAAGAACTGCTCGGCGAGCTTGGCGTAGGTCTCGGGCCGGTCGTCGTACTCGCTGCGCACCTTCCCGCCGTAGGGATAGACCGCGTCGTAACCGCCCCACAGGATCCGGTTGTCGGCGGACAGCCGGAAGTAGTGGAACTGGTTGGCCGCGTCCCCCAGCCCCTGACGGCGGCTCCAGCCGATGGAGGCGAGCTGGGCCGCGCTCAGGGGCTCGGTCATCAGCGCGTAGTCGTACACCGGCACCGTGTAGGGGCGCAGCCGCTTGACCAGCGAGGGGAACACATTGGTGCCGAGCGCGACCTGCTCCGCGCGGATCCTGCCGTACGGGGTGCGCACGCCCATGCCGGCGTCGACCCGGGCCAGCGAGAGCCCCGGGGTGTGCTCGTAGATCCGTACGCCGAGATCCAGGCAGGCCCGCTTCAGACCCCAGGCGAGCTTGGCGGGGTGGAGCATGGCGACGCCGTCGCGGTCCCACAGGCCGCCGAGGAAGGTGGGCGAGTCGACCTCGGCGCGCACCTGCTGGGCGTCGAGGAGTTCGAGTCCGCCGAAGCCGAGCCCGCTCGCCTCCTCGTACATCTCGTGCAGCTCTTCGAGCTGGTGGGGCTCGGTGGCGACGTCGATCTCGCCGGTCCGCTCGAAGTCGCAGTCGATGCCGTAGCGGGCGACCGCGGCGCCGATGGCGTCGAGGTTCGCCGCGCCCAGCTCCTCGAGGCGGGCCAGCTCGCCGGGCCAGCGGGCAAGGCCGTTGCCCAGGCCGTGGGTCAGGGAGGCGGCGCAGAAGCCGCCGTTGCGGCCGGAGGCGGCCCAGCCGATCTCCTTGCCCTCGATGAGGACGACATCGCGGCCCGGCTCGCGCTCCTTGGCGATGAGCGCGGTCCACAGCCCGCTGTAGCCGCCCCCGACGACGAGGAGGTCGCACCTCTCGTCGCCGGTGAGCGCGGGCAGCGCCTCGGGGCGGCCGGGGTCCTCCAGCCAGAACGGTACGGGCTTGGCGCCCGCGAGAGATTTCGTTGCCGCACTGCTCATGGCACGGGTCACGGCCATGATTTCAACTCCCTCAGGAACTGCGTGGGTTACGCTTTCGCGCTGTTCTTGCGCCGGGTCGCGATGACTTGTCCGGCGGCGACCACCACGACGGCGATGATGAACATGGCCGTCCCGATGACGTTGATCTGCACGGGCGTGCCGCGCTGCGCCGAACCCCACACGAACATGGGGAAGGTCACGGTGGAGCCCGCGTTGAAGTTGGTGATGATGAAGTCGTCGAAGGAGAGCGCGAAGGCCAGCAGCGCGCCCGCCGCGATACCGGGCGAGGCGATCGGCAGCGTCACCCGCCAGAACGTCTGGACCGGGCCCGCGTAGAGATCGCGCGCGGCCTCTTCGAGCCGCGGGTCCATGGACATCACCCGGGCCTTGACGGCGGTGACGACGAAGCTGAGGCAGAACATGATGTGGGCGATGAGGATCGTCCAGAACCCGAGCCGCGCGCCCATGTTGAGGAAGAGCGTCAGCAGGGACGCGGCCATCACGACCTCGGGCATCGCCATCGGCAGGAAGATCAGCGAGTTGATCGCGCCGCGCGCCCGGAACCGGTAGCGGACCAGGGCGAAGGCGATCATCGTGCCGAGCACGGTCGCGCCGATCGTGGCCCACAGGGCGATCTGGAGCGAGAGCGAGAGCGAGCCGCACATGTCGGCAACCCCGCACGGGTCCTGCCACGCGTCGGTGGAGAACCGCGTCCAGGAGTAGTTGAAGCGCCCGTTCGGCTTGTTGAACGAGAACACCATGACGACGGCGTTCGGCAGGATCAGATAGGCGAGCGTCGCGAGCCCCGCGATGACCACGAGGTTGCGGCGCAGCCACTTGAGAACGGGCATCAGACCAGATCCTCCGTGCCGGCTCGGCGGATGTAGACGGTGACCATGACCAGGACGATCGCCATCAGGATGAACGAGAGGGCGGCGGCCGTCGGATAGTCCAGGACGCGCAGGAACTGCGACTGGATGACGTTGCCGACCATCTTCTGGTCGGTGGAGCCCAGCAGTTCGGCGTTGACGTAGTCACCGCTGGCCGGGATGAAGGTGAGCAGGGTCCCCGAGACGACGCCCGGCATCGACAGCGGGAAGGTGACCTTGCGGAAGGTGGTGGCCGGGGTCGCGTACAGGTCGCCGGCCGCCTCGTGCAGCCGGGAGTCGATGCGCTCGAGGGAGGTGTACAGCGGCAGGATCATGAACGGCAGGAAGTTGTAGGTGAGTCCGCACACCACGGCCATCGGCGTGGCCAGGACCCGGTTGCCCTCGGTCCAGCCGAGCCAGCTCGTGACGTCCAGGACGTGCAGCGTGCCAAGCGCGTGCACCACGGGCCCGCCGTCGGCCAGGATCGTCTTCCACGCCAGCGTGCGGATCAGGAAGCTGGTGAAGAACGGCGCGATCACCAGGACCAGGACCAGGTTGCGCCAGCGGCCCGCCTTGAAGGCGATGAGATACGCCAGCGGATAGCCGAGCAGCAGACACAGCAGGGTCGCCGTGCCCGCGTAGAGCAGCGAGCGGACGAACTGCGGGTAGTACTCCGTGAAGGCGTCCCAGTACGTCTGGAAGTGCCAGGTGACCTGGAAGCCCTTCTCGAGTGAGCCCGTCTGTACGGAGGTCGAGGCCTGGTACACCATCGGCAGCGCGAAGAACACGATCAGCCAGAGGATGCCGGGCAGCAGCAGCCAGTACGGGACGAGCCGCTTGCGGGTGGAGGGCTTGCGCACGGGCGGTTCCGCGGGCGCCTCGGCCAGGGCGGTCACGCGGCGTCCTCGACCTTCTCGACGCCCGCGTCGATGGCCTGGTCCGCGTCCAGGCCGAAGGTGTGCGCGGGGTTCCAGTGCAGGACGACCTCGGCCCCGGGCACGAGCCGGGTGTCGCGCTCGATGTTCTGCTCGTACACCGAAAGGCCGCTGCCCGCCGGGGAGTCGATCAGGTACTGGGTGGAGACGCCGATGAAGGAGGAGTCGAGGATGCGGCCGGTGACGCGGTTGCGGCCCGCCGCGATGGCGTCCTCGTCGTCGCGGTGGGCGAGCGAGATCTTCTCGGGGCGTACGCCGACGAGGAGCTTGCCGCCGCTGGTGGTGGGGGCCGAACATCGCCCGCCGGGCAGCCGCAGGGTGGCGCCGCCCGCGCTGACCACCAGCTCCTCGCCGCCGGCCTCGACGACCTCGGCCTCGATGAGGTTGGAGGTGCCGAGGAAGTTGGCGACGAAGGTGGTCTTCGGGTTCTCGTACAACTCGGCCGGGGCGCCCAGCTGTTCGACGCGCCCGCCGTTCATCACCGCGACCGTGTCGGCCATCGTCATGGCCTCCTCCTGGTCGTGGGTGACATGCACGAAAGTGATGCCGACCTCGGTCTGGATGCGCTTGAGTTCGAGCTGCATCTGGCGGCGCAGCTTGAGGTCGAGGGCGCCCAGCGGCTCGTCGAGGAGCAGCACCTGGGGGTGGTTGATGAGCGCGCGGGCGACCGCGACGCGCTGCTGCTGGCCACCGGAGAGCTGGTGCGGCTTGCGCCGGGCGAAGTCGCCGAGCTGCACGAGCTCCAGCATGTCGTCGACCTGCTTCTTCACCGACTTGATGCCCCGCCGGCGCAGCCCGAAGGCGATGTTCTCGGTGACGTCCAGGTGCGGGAAGAGGGCGTAGGACTGGAAGACGGTGTTCACCGGCCGCTTGTAGGGCGGCAGGTCGGTGACGTCCTTGTCGCCGAGGAAGACGGTGCCGGTGGTCGGCTCCTCAAGTCCGGCGATCATGCGGAGCGTGGTCGTCTTGCCGCAGCCGGACGCGCCGAGCAGGGCGAAGAACGAGCCCTGGGGGACGGTCAGTTCGAGCGGATGGACGGCGGTGAAGGAGCCGTACGTCTTGCTGATCCCGGTGAGGCGAACGTCGCCGCCGGCGGTGCTGTCAGTCATGGGTAGGGTCCCAGGGGGTCGAGAGGACAGAGGTTAGGGGCAAGCGCCCCGAGGGGGGCGGGGAACTGCGCGACCAGCCACGACGCACCCGCAGCCGAAAGTCAGCGCACCCGCGGAGCGCTCACGCTCCGATGAGCTTGGAGAACTTCTGCTCGTACGCCGTCTCCTCGGCCTCGCTGAGCGTGCGGAAGGAGTGGGACTTCGCGGCCATCGCGCGGTCCGGCAGAATCAGTTCGTTCTGGGCGAGCGCCGGGTCGATCTTCGCGAGTTCCTCGCCGACCCCGTCGACCGGGCACTGGTAGTTGATGAACGCGGCGAGCTTGGCGGCCACCGGCAGCTCGTAGTAGTAGTCGATCAGCTTCTCCGCGTTGCTCTGGTGCCGGGCCTTCGCCGGGACCAAAAGGTTGTCGCTGGAGGTCATGTAACCGGCCGCGGGGATCGCGTACTTGATGTCCGGGTTGTCGGCGCGCAGCTGGGTCACGTCGCCGCCCCAGGCGACACAGGCCGCGAGGTCGCCCTTCACCAGGTCCCCGGTGTAGTCGTTGCCGGTGAAGCGGCGGATCTGCTTGGAGTCGACGCCCTTCTGGAGCCGGCCGATGGCCGCGTCGAAGTCGGCGTCGGTGAACTTCGCGGGGTCCTTGCCGAGGTCGAGCAGGGTCATCCCGACCGAGTCGCGCATCTCGGACAGGAAGCCGACCCGGCCCTTGAGGCTCGGGTCGTCGAGCAGCTGGGTGATCGAGTCGACCTTCTTGCCGCCGGTCGCCTTGGCGTTGTAGGCGATGACGGTCGGGATGCCGGTCCAGGGGTAGGAGTAGGCGCGGCCCGGGTCCCAGTCGGGCATCCGGAACTGGGGCGCCAAGTTGGCGTAGGCGTGCGGCAGATGGGCCGGGTCGAGCTGCTGGGCCCAGCCGAGCCGGATGAGCCGGGCGGCGAGCCAGTCGGTGAGCACCATGAGGTCGCGCCCGGTGTCCTGGCCGCCCGCGAGCTGGGGCTTGATCTTCCCGAAGAACTCGACGTTGTCGTTGATGTCCTCGGTGTACTTGACCTGGATCCCGGTGCGGCGGGTGAACTCGTCCAGCGTCGGATGGTGCTTCTTGTCGTCGCTGATGTCCATGTACTGCGTCCAGTTGGAGAAGTTGACCTCCTTCTCCTGGGCGGAGTGGTCCGCGTTGGACGGCCCGGCGCCGTTCTCCTTGGTGGCCGCCGGGATGCCGCAGGCGCTCAGCGTCGCGAGGCCGCCGACGGTGAGCGCGCCGATGCCCGAGGCGCGCAGCAGGGAACGGCGGGTCAGGGCGCCCCGTCCGTTGGTCAGGCTGCGCCGGATGGCGGCCAGTTGGGCCCCGGAGAGGGGGTCCTCTCCCGCTCGAACGGAGGGGAGGCCGTGCTCGGACTCGTACTGCTCCATGCGCTGTATGCCCTTTCGGGTGGGTTCGGTGGCCTGGTCGGGCCGCCTCTGCTATCGGTCCCCGAAGATCGTGCGGTGCCAGTCCTTCGCCGCGACCGCGCTGTTGTCGTACATCACGTGCTTGACCTGCGTGTACTCCTCGAAGGAGTACGCCGACATGTCCTTTCCGTAGCCACTCGCCCGGTAGCCGCCGTGCGGCATCTCGCTGAGGATCGGGATGTGGTCGTTGACCCAGACGCAGCCCGCCTTGATCTCGCGGGTGGCCCGGCCCGTGCGGTACACGTCGCGGCTCCAGACGGAGGCGGCGAGGCCGTAGGGGGTGTCGTTGGCGAGCGCGATGCCCTCGTCGTCGGTGTCGAAGGGCAGCACGACCAGGACCGGGCCGAAGATCTCGGCCTGGACGACCTCGCTGTCCTGGGCGGCGTCGGCGATGAGGGTGGGCCGGTAGTAGGCGCCCTTGCCCTCGGGGGCCTCGCCGCCGGTGACGATCCGCGCATAGCTCCTGGCCCGCTCGACGAAGGCGGCGACGCGGTCGCGGTGGACGTGCGAGATCAGCGGGCCCAGGTCGGTGTCCTCGCGGAACGGGTCGCCGAGACGGACGGTCTCCATCAGGGCGGCGACCTGCTCGACGAACGCCTCGTACAGCGGGCGCTGGACGTAGGCGCGGGTGGCGGCGGTGCAGTCCTGGCCCGTGTTGATGAGGGAGGCGGCGACCGCGCCGTGCACGGCGGCCTCCAGGTCGGCGTCGTCGAAGACCAGGAAGGGGGCCTTGCCGCCGAGCTCCAGATGGAGGCGCTTGACGGTCCGGGTGGCGATCTCGGCGACGCGCTTGCCGATGCCGGTGGACCCGGTGAACGACGTCATCACGACGTCCGGGTGCCCGACGAGGTGCTCGCCCGCGTCCTTGCCCGCGCCGGAGACGATGTTGACGACCCCGTCCGGGATCCCGGCCTCGGCCGCGGCCTGGGCGAACAGGAGCGAGGTGAGCGGGGTGGTCTCGGCGGGCTTGAGGACGATGGTGTTGCCCGCCGCGATCGCCGGGAGGATCTTCCAGGCGGCCATCTGGAGCGGGTAGTTCCAGGGCGCGATCGAGCCGATGACGCCGAGCGGCTCACGACGTACGTAGGAGGTGTGGTCGCCGGAGTACTCCCCCGCCGACCTGCCCTCCAGGTGCCGGGCCGCGCCCGCGAAGAAGGCGGTGTTGTCAATGGTGCCGGGCACGTCGAACTCCCGGCTCAGCTTGATCGGCTTGCCGCACTGGAGGGACTCGGCCCGGGCGAACTCCTCGGCGCGCTCGGCGAGGACGCCCGCGAACCGGTGGAGGGCGTCGGAGCGCTCGCCCGGGGTGGCGCCGGACCAGCCGGGGAAGGCCTCCTTGGCGGCGGCGACCGCGGCGTCGACGTCCGCGGGGCCCGCGAGCTCGTAGGTGTAGACCGTCTCGCCGGTCGCCGGGTCGACGACCGCCTGGTGGCGCCCGGAGGTGCCGGGGCGCAGCCGCCCGCCGATGTACTGGGCGCCCGCCGCGAAGCGGTCCTGCGCCGGGAAGCGGTCCTCCACGGGGAAGCGATTGCCGGTGTCGGTGTCCATGTCGCCCACGTTCTTCGTAGCTCCAGCTCGATTTGAGTGCCGATCCTGACAGAGGTGCATCCGGCCAACAAGTGATTCCGTTGTTGCCTTTTGGTTACGCGACGGAATCTGTCGACCATGTGTCGCGTCACGGCCCACCTGGCCCGACGGAGTGTCAGTGGCGCGTGCCAGACTCGCGTGCATGGCAGAGATCATGGGGGACCGCGCGCCACTGGACGAGCTGATCGCGCAGGTCACGAACGGTACGCGGATCAAGTTCCTGCACTTCTGGGGACACACGCCCCGGCGGGACGGGTCGCTCGGCCCGAGCTGCTTCAGTCAGTGGTGGCCCTCGCCCTTCACCGTGGACGGCGTCGAGTACGCGACGGCCGAGCACTGGATGATGGCGTCCAAGGCGCGCCTGTTCGGCGACGCCGAGGCGGAGCGGGCGGCGCTCACGGCGGCGAACCCGGCACTCGCCAAGAAGGCCGGGCGCCTGGTCCGGGGCTTCGACGACGCGGTGTGGCGGCGGGAGCGGTACGGAATCGTCCTGGCCGGCAGCCTGCACAAGTTCGGCCAGGACGAGGCGCTGCGCCGCTATCTGCTGGCCACCGGGGACCGGGTGCTCGTCGAGGCGAGCCCGCTGGACCGTATATGGGGCATCGGCCTGGCCGCGGACGCCCCGGAGGCGGAGGATCCCTCACGGTGGCGGGGCCTCAACCTGCTGGGCTTCGCCCTGACCGAGGCCCGCGAGCGGCTGCGCTGAGAGCGCGGGCGAGCCCGGCCCCGGCGGAGGGGCCCGGTGTACGGGCCCGCCCGCCGGGACGGGGTGCGGCGGCTCCTCAAGGGGCCGGGAGGTTGCTTCTCAGCGGGCCGAGTGACTCAGCGACAGGGAGTTCGAGTAGTCGTAGTCGTCACTGCTGGAGTGCGAGGGCGCGTTGACCACGATCACGATCATGAGCACGAGGATCACGGCGCCGATGACTATGCCGACGATGCCCATGATGATGCCCGCCAGGGCCTGGCCCCGGTTGTTGGCCTCACCGCGGGCGACCCGGCCCTTGCCGAGAAACCCGAAGATCAGCGCGAGCGCGCCGAGGACGATGCCGCCGACGCCCCAAGTGCAGATCATCGCCACACAGGCGACGATGCCGAGCACCATCGAGGCGGTGCCGAACCCGTTCTGCGGTGGGGTCCCCCCGGTCCAGCCCTGGTAGCCGTAGCCGCTCTGCTGGTTCGGGTACCCGGGGTAGCCCTGGGCGGTCTGCTGCGGATAGGCGGGGTAGCCGTAACTTCCGGGCGCCGCCTGGCCGGTCGCGGGCGGCGGGGTCGGGGCGCCGAAGCCGGGAGTGGGCTGCGTGCCCGGAGCCGGCTGCGCGGGCGCACCCTGGTAGGGGCCCTGCGCCGGGGCGGCGCCGGGTGCTCCCATGGGCGGGGCGCCGTTCTGTCCCGTGCCGGGAGCGCCGGGCATCGCGATGACCGTCTGCTGGTCGTGCACCGGCGGCTTGTCCAGCGGGACCTTGTGCTCCGGCGGAGCCCAGGGGTCGCGGGGCTCCGGGCCTCCCGAAGGCTGCTGGGTGTTGTCTGACATGGGCCTCCCCCATCGTGGTTCCGTCATGCTACGGCCCCGGGTTCCGGGCGGGTCCGCCCGGCCTACCATGATCCCCGACCGGCGAAGGGCGCCCGACGCCGACCGCGAGGACCCTCGCGGCAGACCCCTGGAGGACCCATGACCGATCTGCACCCCTTCATCGCGGGGCTGCCCAAGGCCGAGCTGCATGTGCACCACGTCGGCTCGGCCTCGCCGCGCATCGTGGCCGAACTGGCCGCCCGGCACGCGGACTCGAAGGTCCCCACCGACCCCGAGGCGCTCGCCGACTACTTCACGTTCACGGACTTCGCGCACTTCATCGAGGTCTACCTCTCGGTCGTCGACCTGATCCGCACCCCGGAGGACGTGCGCCTTCTCACCTACGAGGTGGCCCGCGACATGGCCCGGCAGAACATCCGCTACGCCGAGCTGACCATCACGCCCTTCTCCTCCACCCGCCGGGGCATCGACGAGCGCGCCTTCATGGACGCGATCGAGGACGCCCGCCGGGCCGCCGAGGCCGAGTTCGGCACGGTGCTGCGCTGGTGCTTCGACATTCCCGGCGAGGCGGGCCTGGAGGCCGCCGCCGAGACCGCCCGCCTCGCCACCGAGGACGGGGTGCGCCCCGAGGGCCTGGTCTCCTTCGGCCTGGGCGGCCCCGAGATCGGGGTGCCCCGCCCGCAGTTCAAGCCGTACTTCGACCGGGCCATCGCGGCCGGCCTCCACTCGGTGCCGCACTCGGGGGAGTCCACCGGACCCCAGTCGATCTGGGACGCGCTGATCGAGCTGCGCGCCGAGCGCATCGGCCACGGCACCAGCGCCACCCAGGATCCGGCGCTGCTCGCGCACCTCGCCGAGCACCGGATCGCCCTGGAGGTCTGCCCGACGTCCAACCTGGCGACGCGGGTGGTGGCGAACCTGGACGAGCACCCCGTCAAGGAGATGGTGGCCGCGGGTGTCCTCGTGACCATCAACAGCGACGACCCGCCCATGTTCGGCAGCGACCTCAACAACGAGTACGCGGTGGCCGCCCGGCTCCTGGACCTGGACGAGCGGGGCGTGGCGGACCTCGCCAAGAACGCGGTCGAGGCGTCCTTCCTCGACCCGGCGGGCAAGACCAGGCTCGCGGGCGAGATCGACGACTACACCACGAAGTGGCTCACCCGCTGAGATCCCGTCTCCCACCACCGGGGGCGGGCCCCTCGGCGGCCCGCCCCGGCCCCGGAGCCCCCTCGGCACCGGGAACCCCGGGCGGACCCGCCCCGGTCCGGTCTCGGCCGGCCGCACCCGTCGCCCGGCCCCGGCTGGCCGCAGCAGTCACGGCTCAGCACAATGACCCCATGCGCACCGTGACAGCCGTGGCCCACCGCGGCGCCCCGTACCGCGTCCGCGAGAACACGCTCCCCTCCATCGCCTCGGCCCTGGAGCGGGGCGCGGACGCGGTCGAGATCGATGTCCGCACCACGCGCGACGGCGTGCCCGTCCTGCTGCACGACGAGACCCTCAAGCGCCTGTGGGACTTCGACCGCCCGCTCGCCCAGCTGCCGTACGACGAGGTCCGCGAGGTGACCGGCGGCGGGGTGCCCACGCTGCGCCGGGCGCTCATCACGGCCGGCGCGCACCGGGTGCTGATCGATCTGCCCGGCGCCACCGAGGAGTCGCTCCGCACGGTGGTGAACACGGTCCGCGAATGCGGGGCGGGTGAACGGGTCTACTACTGCGCGGGCCCGGTCGACGCACTGCGGCTGCGCGCCGCCGACCCGGGCGCCGAGCTCGCCCTGAACTGGGCACGTCCCTTTCTGCCCCGCCCCGCCCTGGTCGACGCCATCAAGCCGCGCTGGCTCAACTTCCGCTTCGGACTGGTGAGTTCGCCCCTGGTGGAGCGGGCCCACCGGGACGGGATGCTGGTCTCGGCCTGGACCGCGGACACGGCCCGCACCCAGCGCCGCCTGATCGGGTACGGCGTGGACGCGATCACCACCAACCGGCTGGACGTGCTGCGCGGCATCCTGGCCGGGCACTGAGGGCCGCGATTCGAGAACCGGGGGCAACAGGGGTGGGCACGGAGCGCTGGGCAGCACGGCTGCGAACGGCGAACGGCCGGGCGGTCGACATCGGCCTCGCCCTGGTGGTGCAGGGGGCGATGTCGATCCCGTGACCGTGTGGGGAGCCGGGGACACCTTCGCGGCGGGCGATCCGATCTCCACGACGGGCGACCTGGAGCCCCTCACACCGTGACCGGCACCCCTGCGGGCACCCCCATCGCCTCCAGCGTTTTGATCTTGCGCCGCACCACGGACAGCGGGATCACCCCGAACACCCCGAAGGACATGTCGATCACCGACCACCAGAAGGGGATGCCCCGCACCGGACCGCAGATCAGCGCGAGCGGGATGATTCCCGCGCACGCGATCATCCCGAACTCGACGACCCACACGTTGCGTACGGGATCGCGCAGCACCCCGTAGAAGGCGACGGCGATCACGAGGTGCGCGAAGGCGAGCCAGTCCGTCCCGTACAGCAGGAACGGATACTCGGCGTCGGCGCGGTCGAGCCCGTCCCGCACCCGGTCGATCCAGGCGCTCAGGCCCGGCAGCCAGTCCCCCACCGGGGTGTGCGCCAACAGGGACTGCGTCCAGCGCAGTTCGTGGACCAGGGGGAAGGCCGTGAGCCCGCTCAGCACGAGACAGACGACGAACACGACGACCCACACGCGTATACGCCTCAGCAGGGCGCTTCGCTCGCTCATACCCGCAGCGTACGCCCTGCTTGAACGTGTTCAAAATGCGAGGCCCGCCCCTAACACCCCTCTACAGCCCCACGATCGCGTTCCACCGCTTCGCGAACTCCGCGCGTTCCCCGGAGGTGATGTCCCGGGCGATCGCGAGGCGCTCGCGCATCGTGTCGTCGGGGAAGATCAGGGGGTTGCCGGCGAGCGCGGCCTCGTCCTTGTCCTTGGAGGAGGCCAGGACATCGCGGGCGGCCGGGACAGGGCAGACGTAGTTGACCGACGCGGCCAGTTCGGCCGCGACCTCGGGGTCGTAGTAGTAGTCGACCAGGGCCTCGGCGTTGGCCTTGTGGTGGGCCAGGTTGGGGATCATCATCGACTCCGCCCACAGCTCCGCGCCCTCCTCGGGGACCACGAACTCGATGTCGGGGTTGTCCGCCTGGAGCTGGAAGACGTCGCCGCTGTAGGCCTGGCAGGCGAGGACGTCGCCCTTGTTGAGGTCGCTGGTGTAGTCGTTGCCGGTGAAGCGCCGGATCTGCCGGTTCGCCACCTGCTTCTCGACCTGGTCGCACATCCGGTGGAAGTCGTCCGCGGTCCACTTCGTGATGTCGACGCCGTTGCCCTGCATGAGGAGCGCGAAGGACTCGTCGAGGCCGGAGAACAGGGTGACCTTGCCCGCGAGCCGGGGGTCCCACAGATCGCCGACCTGCCGCAGCTCGCGCCCGAGCTTCTTCTTGTTGTAGGCGATGCCGGTGATGCCGGACTGCCACGGGACGCTGTGCAGGCGCCCGTCGTCGAAGGCGGGGGTGCGCAGTTGGGGGTCGAGGTGGCGGGCGACGTTGGGCTGCTTGGCGCGGTCCATCTCCTGGACCCAGCCGAGCCGCACGAAGCGGGCCGCCATCCAGTCGCTGATCACCATCAGGTCCCGGCCGGTCTCCTGATGGTTCATCAGGGCCGGGCTGATCTTCCCGAAGAACTCGTCGTTGTCGTTGATCTCCTCGGTGTACGTGACGGAGATCCCGGTGTTCTTGGTGAAGGCGTCCAGGGTGGGCCGCCTGGAGGCGTCGTCGTCGTCCACGTCTATGTAGAGCGGCCAGTTGGCGAAGGTGAGAGACCGGTCGTCCGCCGAGCGGTCGCGCCCGGCCCGCTCGCCCGGGGCCACGTACGCCGCCGGGACCCCGCAACCGGCCAGTGCCGTCAGCGCGGCGCCGCCGCCGAGGGCGCGCAGCAGGGTGCGGCGGGAGAAGGGAGTGCTGGCGCGGGGCGCGGTCGGTGGCATTCCCGCAGGATGCCCGCCCGGGCCCACCCGCTTCAATGGACGCTGCGTCCAGCCCTGCGCCCCAGGCCGGACACCCTGTCGGGGCGGGCGCGGGCGGACGCGGGCGGACGGGGCCACCGGACCCGGCACCCCGCGACCGGGGGCGGGACGGCGAAAGGGGCGGGGGATCAACTCCCCCGCCCCTGCGCGTCGTTCAGGCCCCGGCTCAGCCCTCGATGGACGTCATCACGTGCTTGATGCGGGTGTAGTCCTCGAAGCCGTACGCCGAGAGGTCCTTGCCGTAGCCGGACTTCTTGAAGCCGCCGTGCGGCATCTCGGCGACCAGCGGGATGTGGGTGTTGATCCACACACAGCCGAAGTCGAGGTTCTTGGACATCCGCATGGCGCGCGCGTGGTCCTTGGTCCACACCGAGGAGGCGAGCGCGTACTCGACGCCGTTGGCGTACTCCAGGGCCTGGGCCTCGTCGGTGAAGGACTGGACGGTGATGACCGGCCCGAACACCTCGTTCTGGATGATCTCGTCGTCCTGCTGGAGGCCGGAGACGACGGTCGGGGCGTAGAAGTAGCCCTGGTCGCCGACGCGGTGGCCGCCGGCCTCGACCTTGGCGTGCGCGGGCAGGCGCTCGATGAAGCCGCTGACCTGCTGGAGCTGGTTGGCGTTGTTGAGCGGGCCGTACAGCACGTCCGCGTCGTCCGGCTGCCCGGTCTTGGTGTCGGCGGCGGCCTTGGCGAGCGCGGTCACGAACTCGTCGTGGATCGACTCGTGCACCAGCACACGGGTGGCGGCGGTGCAGTCCTGACCGGCGTTGAAGTAGCCGGCGACCGCGATGTCCTCGACGGCCTTGGCGAGGTCGGCGTCCTCGAAGACGACGACCGGGGCCTTGCCGCCCAGCTCCAGGTGGACGCGCTTGACGTCCTTGGAGGCGGACTCGGCGACCTGCATGCCGGCCCGTACCGAACCGGTGATGGAGGCCATCGCCGGCGTCCGGTGCTCGACCATCGCGCGGCCCGTGTCACGGTCGCCGCAGACGACGTTGAAGACGCCCTTGGGGACGATCGCACCGATGATCTCGGCGATCAGAACGGTGGAGGCGGGCGTGGTGTCCGAGGGCTTGAGGACGACGGTGTTGCCCGCCGCGAGCGCCGGGGCGAACTTCCACACGGCCATCATCATCGGGTAGTTCCACGGCGCGACCTGCGCGCAGACACCGACCGGCTCGCGGCGCACGATCGAGGTCAGACCCTCCATGTACTCGCCGGCGCTGCGGCCTTCGAGCAGCCGGGCCGCGCCCGCGAAGAAGCGGATCTGGTCCACCATCGGCGGCACTTCTTCGGTGCGGGTGAGCTCGATCGGCTTGCCGGTGTTCTCCGACTCGGCGGCGATCAGCTCCTCTGCGCGCTCCTCGAAGGCGTCCGCGATCTTGAGCAGCACGCGCTGGCGCTCGGCGGGGGTGCTGTCGCGCCAGGCGGGGAACGCCGCGGCGGCCGCGGCCATGGCGGCGTCCACGTCCGCCTGGCCGGAGAGCGGCGAGGTCGCGTACGCCTGGCCCGTGGCCGGGTTGACCACCTCGATGGTCCGCCCGTCGGCAGCATCGCGGAACTCTCCGTCGATGTAGTTGCGCAAACGACGCAGTTCGGTGGTCACTTCGCTGGCCTCCAGGTCCGTTGTCCGGTGGATGAGTCCGATGGGTGAGACAACCCACCCTAATCGCTCAGGCGACGCTTTCGACAGACCCAACGCCCTCGAACTTCGGATTCAGTTCTCTGGAGGTCACGGAACAACGAATTTCATCGCTTTGGGGTTGCGGGACGGACGAGTCGGGTGCACAGTTGCTCCGTGGCCAGCAGAAGCACAGACCCCAGGACCGGGAGCGGATCGCCCTCCCGCCTCCCGACCACCGCCCCTCAGGGGGACGCTGCGCGTCGCAGCAACGGAACGTCGATCGATGCCGTCTCCCTGGCGATCATCGAGCAGCTCCAGGAGGACGGGCGCCGCCCGTACGCCGCGATCGGCAAGGCCGTGGGCCTGTCGGAGGCGGCCGTGCGCCAGCGCGTCCAGAAGCTTCTCGACCAGGGCGTGATGCAGATCGTCGCCGTCACCGACCCCCTCACCGTGGGGTTCCGGCGCCAGGCGATGGTGGGCATCCGGGTCGAGGGAGACCTCGACCCCGTGGCGGAGGCCCTGACGGCCATGGCCGAATGCGAGTACGTGGTGATGACCGCGGGCTCCTTCGACCTGATGGTGGAGGTCGTCTGCGAGGACGACGACCACCTGCTCGAAGTGATCAACAAGAGGATCCGCGCGCTCCCCGGCGTGCGCTCCACCGAGAGCTTCGTCTATCTCAAGCTGAAGAAGCAGACCTATATGTGGGGAACCCGATAGCCGTGAGCAAGGACCTCAGCCGTACCGCCTACGACCACCTGTGGATGCACTTCACCCGCATGTCGTCGTACGAGAACGCGCCCGTTCCCACCATCGTCCGTGGCGAGGGCACCTACATCTACGACGACAAGGGAAAGAAGTACCTGGACGGCCTGTCGGGCCTGTTCGTCGTCAACGCCGGCCACGGCCGTCACGAGCTCGCCGAGACCGCGTACAAGCAGGCGCAGGAACTGGCCTTCTTCCCGGTGTGGTCCTACGCCCACCCCAAGGCCGTCGAGCTCGCCGAGCGCCTGGCGAACTACGCCCCGGGCGACCTCAACAAGGTCTTCTTCACCACCGGTGGCGGCGAGGCCGTCGAGACCGCCTGGAAGCTGGCGAAGCAGTACCACAAGCTCACCGGCAACCACACGAAGTACAAGGTCATCTCGCGTGCGGTCGCCTACCACGGCACCCCGCAGGGCGCCCTGTCCATCACCGGTCTGCCCGCCCTCAAGGCGCCCTTCGAGCCGCTGGTCCCCGGCGCGCACAAGGTGCCCAACACCAACATCTACCGCGCCTCGATCCACGCCGACGACCCGGTGGCCTTCGGCCGCTGGGCCGCCGACCAGATCGAGCAGGAGATCCTCTTCGAGGGCCCCGAGACCGTGGCTGCCGTCTTCCTGGAGCCGGTGCAGAACGCGGGCGGCTGCTTCCCGCCGCCCCCCGGCTACTTCCAGCGGGTCCGCGAGATCTGCGACAAGTACGACGTGCTGCTCGTCTCGGACGAGGTCATCTGCGCCTTCGGCCGCCTGGGCACGATGTTCGCCTGTGACAAGTTCGACTACGTGCCGGACATGATCACCTGCGCCAAGGGCATGACGTCGGGCTACTCCCCGATCGGCGCCTGCATCATCTCCGACAAGCTCGCCGAGCCGTTCTACAAGGGCGACAACACCTTCCTGCACGGCTACACCTTCGGCGGCCACCCGGTCTCCGCCGCGGTGGGCCTGGCCAACCTCGACATCTTCGAGAAGGAGGGTCTCAACCAGCACGTGCTCGACAACGAGGGCGCCTTCTTCGACACCCTCAAGAAGCTGCACGACCTGCCGATCGTCGGTGACGTCCGCGGCAACGGCTTCTTCTACGGCATCGAGCTGGTGAAGGACAAGGCCACCAAGGAGACCTTCAACGACGAGGAGACCGAGCGCGTCCTGTACGGCTTCCTGTCGAAGGCGCTCTACGACAACGGCCTGTACTGCCGCGCCGACGACCGCGGCGACCCGGTCGTCCAGCTCGCCCCGCCGCTGATCTCCGACCAGAACACCTTCGACGAGATCGAGGGCGTCCTGCGTCAGGTGCTCACGGAGGCCTGGACCAAGCTCTGACCGTCCGCGCCCCGGCCCGGCCGCGCCCATCCGAGTGAGATGGGCGCGGCCGGGCCGCGTGCTGTGGGGACAGCCACACCCCAGTGCCTAGCGTGCCCAGTGACCGATCGGCCCTGCCTTCGTTCCCCCGTACGGGGAGCAGGAAATCTGATCTGAACCGAGGTGTGCACCATGGTGGCTCCGCCGGACAACGACGTGCTGTGGGCGCGTTCCCTGCACCACTCCCACAGCGGCTCGCCCGCCCTGACCGGGGTCAGCGTGGGCGTCCGCGAGGGCGAGATCCTCGCCGTCGGCGGCCCCCGGGGCTCGGGCAAGACGACCCTGCTGCGCTGCCTTTCGGGCACGCTCGTGCCCGACGAGGGCGAGGTCTGGTTCAACAGCGCGCCCGTGCACACCCTGGGCCCGGTGGCCCGCGAACGGCTGCGGCGCGACCGCTTCGGCTGGATCGACCCCGAGCCCACCCTGGTCCCCGAACTGTGCGCCTGGGAGAACGCGGCCCTGCCGCTGCTCCTGCGCGGGGTGGCGCAGCGGACCGCGAAGAAGGCCGCCCTGGAGTGGCTGGAGCGCCTCGACATCGACACCTGCGCCAAGAAGCGCCCGCACGCGCTGCTCCAGGCGCAGCGCCAGCGCGTCGCGATCGCCCGCGCCCTGGTCACCGAGCCGGCCGTGCTGTTCGTGGACGAGCCGACGGCGACCCTGCACCGCGCCGACCGGGACCAGGTGCTGCGCACGCTGCTCACCGCGGCCCGCTCGCACCGCATCACCACGCTGCTCGCCACCCACGACACCGAGGTGGCGGCGCTGGCCGACCGCACCGTGGTCCTCATCGACGGCCGTCGCGTCAACTCCCGCAAAAACACCGGCACTTCGGATGCGGAGGGTATCGCCGCGTGCTCGCTCTCCGTCTAGCCCGCGGTACCCACCCCCTGGTCCTGCTGCGCCGCCTGCTGGTGTCCGCCGCGTCCGCCGGGGTCGGCTTCCTCCTGCTGTGCACACTGGGTTACGCCGTCGGCCATCCCGGCGGCTCGGTGCTGAGGCTGCTGTGGTGCGCGGTTCCGCTGGCCGCCGCGGTGCACTTCGCGGTCGCGGTGGCCCGCACCGACCCCAGCACCCGGCCGCGCCCCGGTCTCTCCGCGGTGGGTCTGGGTCCGGCCCGGCTGGCCGCGATCGCCGCCGCGTCGACCGCCGTCACCTGCACGCTGGGCTCGGCGGTGGCGCTCCTGGTCTATCTCCATCCGCGCGGCGACATCAACGGGCTCCCCTTCGACGGGGCCGCCGCCGGTCTGCTCGCGGCCGACCAGCCGATGCCGGTGGCGGGCGCCCTGACCCTGCTCGCCGTCCTGCCGGTGACCGCCTCCATCGCGGCCGGGCTCGCCCTGCGCCCGAGCGCCCGGCGCCCGGTCCCGGCCGCCGACCCGGTGCACCCCGAGGAGCCGGCGCCCGCGCCGTCCGGCCTGCCCTGGGGCTGCGCGCTCGTCACGGCGGGCCTCGCGGTCGAGACGTACGAGGGCAGTGGCGCGCGGGGCTCCGCGTTCCCGATGCCGGGCCACCCCGAGGGCGCGCCCGCCGGGGTGCTCGCCGGCTGGGCGCTGACCGCGCTCGGCCTGGCCCTCGCGGGCCCCGCGCTCGCCCACTTCAGCGGACGCCTCCTGCAACTGGCCCGCCCGGGCGCGGCACGCCTGCTCGCGGGCCGGGTCCTGATGGCGGAGGCCCGCCGCATCGGCCGGCCCCTGGGGGTGGTGTGCGCGGTGGCCTCCGGGGCGATCGCGGCGGCCACCCTGTACGGCGACCGCGCGGGCCCGCACCCGTTCGGCCCGCTCACCGGCCTCGGCGCGGCGCTGGTGATGAGCTGCACGGTGGCCACGCTGCTGACCGCCACCCTGGAATCCCGCCACGCCCGCGCCCACACCACAGCGGCCCTCCTGTCCCTGGGCACCCCCCCGACGGTCCTGCGAACCGCCACGCTGCTCCGGGCCCTGGCCCTGCTGACGGTGTTCGCCCCCGTGACGGTGACCATCGCTGAGGTGGCGGCGATTCCCCTGCGGTAGCGCTCCGCGGGGGGCGCGCGTTCTAAGCAAGGGGCACCCCCTTGGGGCTCCGCCCCAAACCCCGTATCGCGCCTTAAGGGCGCTCGTCCTCAAACGCCGGACGGGCTGAAGGTGCCCCAGCACCGAGCAGTCAAGGGGCGCGGGGAACTGCGCGAGAAGCGACCACAGCCCGCGGCCGAAAGCGGGGTTTGAGGGGCGTGAGGAACGGCGCGAGAAGCGGGCACGGTCCGCACACGACCGAGGGTTTTAGGGGCGCGGGGAACTGCGCGAACAGCGGACACGGCGCGCAGACGAAAGCGGGGTTCCAAGGGGCGCGGGGAACTGCGCGAAAAGCGTTCGCGGGCCGTGGCCACCCCGCACCACAACCCCCCTCACCCCCCACCTAGCATGGCGTCGTGCCGGACACAGAGAAGACACCCCCCGCAGCCAGCGACACCGAGATCGAGACCCTCGAAGAGTTCGACACGGTCGTCGAGCAAGCCGCCCGGGCCGGACGAGCCGACCACCCCGATCCCACCACCCCCGCAGGCCTCGCCGGCCACCGCGTGCAATCCCTGGACCTCACCCCCCGCACCCCCGCCCTCCTCACCACCGACACCGCCGGCGCCGTCTTCCTCGGCTGCGTGATGGAGCCGGAGGCGGCCGCGAAGGTCCGGGCCGACGGCGCCCTGGTCTTCCCCCCGGTCCCGCACCTGCCCTTCGACCCCTACCGCGGCGCGCTCTACTCCCCCGCCGAACTCTTCGAGGGGCTCGCGTCGGGCTATGAACGCACCCCGGACGCGCTGTCGTACGCCTGGTCCCAGCGGACCAGGACGGATGGCGACATCTTCTCCTCGATGCTGCGCTCCATCCACGACGACGCGGTCTCCGACGCCCTCGACGAACTGCTCGTCGGGGCACGGGTGGTGGGCGTGATGGGCGGTCACGCGATGGCCCGCGGCACGGACGAGTACAAGGGCGCGGCCGTCCTCGGACGCACCCTGGCCCGCGCCGGTTTCACCGTGGCCACGGGCGGCGGCCCCGGCGCGATGGAGGCCGCGAACCTCGGCGCGTACGCGGCGCCCTTCGACGACGCGATGCTGGACTCGGCCCTCGAACTCCTCGGTACGGAGCCCTCGTTCAGGCCGTCCGTGTCGCGCTGGGCGCGCGCGGCCTTCGAGGTGCGTACGAAGTGGCCGCGCGGCGGAACCTCGGTGGGCATCCCCACCTGGTTCTACGGGCACGAGCCGCCGAACGCGTTCGCGAACTCCATCGCCAAGTACTTCGCCAACGCCACCCGCGAGGACGGCCTGCTCGCCCGCTCCAACGCGGGCGTCGTCTTCCTGCCGGGCGCGGCCGGCACCGTACAGGAGATCTTCGACAACGCGACGCCGAACTTCTACGAGTCGCGGGGCACGCCGACGCCGATGGTGCTCGTCGACCGGGCGCACTGGACGGAGTCGCTGCCGACGTGGCCGCTGCTCCAGGCGCTGGCGAAGGACCGTCCGATGGCGGCCCGGATCGCCCTGGTCGACTCGGTGTCCGAGGCGCCCGACGCACTGGCCCGCCTGTCCCGCTAGCTCGGCGGGACAGAACGATCGGCCTTCCAGGCAACTCCCAAGCGCAGGCAAACGTCTGGTAAAGCGGAGTGGGGTGAACCGGTTGCCCCCGCCAGGAACGGAGTCATCTGTGCTGCTCGGTCTGCTGACCGCCATGGCCGCCTCGGTCTGTTACGGCACGGGCTCGGTCCTGCAAGCCGTCGGGTCCCGCAGGTCCGCCCGCCGCGACGCGGCCGCCGCCGACCGGACCCAGCACGGTGGGCCCAGCCTCTCCTCGACCGCCAAGGCGGCGACGACCTGGGAGTTCATCGTCGGGACGGTCCTCGACTTCGTCGGGTTCGGCCTCGGCGCGCTGGCCGCCCGTCTGCTCCCGCTCTTCCTCTCCCAGACGGTGATCAGCGCGAACCTGGTGATCACGGCGGTGCTCAGCGTCAAACTCCTCGGTATCCGGCTGAGCCGCGCCGAGTGGACGTCCATCGGCGTGGTCTGCTCGGCGCTGGTCCTGCTCGCCTCGGCGGCGGGCCACGAGGGCAGCGGGCACACCGCGCCGGCCACGCACTGGTGGCTGCTGGTGATCTCGCTCGCCCTGATGGCCGGGGGCACGGTGGTGGTACGCCTGCTGGGCGCCCGCGCCGCGATCCTCGCGGGGCTCCTGTCGGGGCTCGGCTTCGGCGCGCTCGGCGTCGGCGTCCGCATCCTCGACGGAATCGACCCCTTCAACGCCGCCACGCTGCTCGCCGACCCTGCGCTGTACGCGATTGCGGTCGCCGGTGTCGGCGGCATGTATCTGCACACGGTGGCCCTCCAGATCGGCTCGGTCAACGGCGCGACGGCGGCGCTGGTGGTGGGCGAGACGGTACTGCCCGGCGCGATCGGCGTCCTGTGGCTGGGCGACGCGTCCCGGGCGGGCCTGGCCTGGATGGCGATCCTGGGCTTCGTCCTCGCGGTGGGCGGGGCGGTGGCGGTGGCCTGGTACGGGTCGGAGGGGGTCGCGGAGGGGGCCGGCGCGACCGGCACCCCCACACCGGCGAGCACCCCCACCTGACCCCCCGGGGGCTCCGCCCCCGACCCCGGCGGGTTCGACCACCCGCCCACCCGTGGCGGGGGTTGAAGGGCCCGGCCCACTGGCGCTTCGCCCCAGGCCCCCTTCGCAGGGGCGCGCGGAACTGCGCGACCACTCACTCACGGCCCGCACACGAAAGCGGGTTTCTCAGGGGCGCGGGGAACTGCGCAAGAAGCGACCTACCACCCGCACCCGAACACCACCCCCGGAGGGTCTAGGGAAGGGGCGGGGCGGGAAGAGACTCCAGGACCGTCACGCCCCCCGCCATGAAGGCGACACCCACCTCCGCCCCCACCCCCGGCGCGGACGCCAACTCACACTCCGCCTCGATCAAAGGCCCGGCCACCGGCCGCAGTCGCAGCGCCACATGACTGCCCCGGAACGTGCGCGCGACCACCACGCACCCCAGCCCCTCGCGCTCCGGCACGAGCCGGACACCCGCCGGGCGGACCAGGACGCGGGCCTCGCCCTGGGGGGAGCCCGCCGGGACCGGCACCTTTCCCCAGGGCGTGGCGGCCACCTCGCCCGTCACCGTCGCCGGAACCACGTTCTCGAAGCCGAGGAAGCGGGCCACGAACTCGGACGCCGGGCGCTGCCAGACCTCCAGGGGTGTCCCGGTCTGCGCGATGCGGCCGTCCCGCATCACCACGACCCGGTCGGCCAGCGCGAACGCCTCGCCCTGGTCGTGCGTGACGGCCAGTACCGTGGTGCCCAACTGGGCGAAGAGTGAACGGAGTTCGACCACCAGGCGCTCGCGCAGGGTGCGGTCCAGCTGGCCCAGCGGCTCGTCCAGCATCAGCAGGCGGGGCGAGGGGGCGAGCGCCCGGGCGAGGGCGACGCGCTGCTGCTCGCCGCCGGACAGGGCGGCGACGGCCCGCCGCTCGGCGCCGGGCAGCCCGACCAGTTCGAGCAACTCCCCCACCCTGCGGGCCTGTTCGGCCCGGGAGGCCCTCCGCATGCGCAGCCCGAACGCCACGTTCCCGGCGACGTCGCGCTGGGGGAAGAGCTGGTGGTCCTGGAACATCAGGCCGAGGCCGCGCTTGTGCACCGCCACCCCCGCCTGGTCGGCGCCGCCGAGCAACACCCGTCCGGCGTCGGGGTGCTGGAGCCCGGCGACGACCCGGAGCAGGGTCGACTTGCCGCTGCCGCTGGGCCCGAGGACACATACCGTCTCGTGCTCGGCGACCTCCAGGTCGACCGCGTCGAGCGCGGCCCGCTCGCCGAACCGTACGGTCACACCGTCGAGTCTCAGCATCAGAACTCCCCGCTCCGGTCGGTCCGGACGCGTTCAAGGACGAGCAGCGACACCGCGCACACCACCATCAATATCGTGCTGAGGGCCATCGCCTGGCCGTAGTTGAGGTCGCCGGCGCGGCCGAGGAGGCGGGCGACCGCGACGGGCAGCGTCGGATGGTCGGGCCGGGCGATGAAGACGGTCGCCCCGAACTCGCCGAGGGAGACCGCGAACGCGAAGCCCGCCGCGACGAGCAGCGCCCGGCGCATCAGCGGCAGGTCCACCTCCCGCCAGGCCCGCAGCGGGGACGCCCCGAGCAAGGCGGCCGCCTCGCGCAGACGTCCGTCGACCGCGCGCAGCACCGGCAGCATGATCCGTACGACGAACGGCGTGCCGACCAGGGCCTGGGCGAGCGGCACCAGGATCCAGGAGGTTCTGAGGTCGAGAGGCGGCTCGTCGAGGGTGATCAGGAACCCGAAGCCGACGGTCACGGCGGAGACGCCGAGCGGCAGCATCAGCAGGGCGTCGAAGCCGCGCATCAGCCGGCCGCTGCCGCGCCGGGTGAGGGCGGCCGCGGCGAGGCCCCCGATGAGCAGCGCGATCACGGTGGCGGCCAGGGCGTACTGGAGCGAGTTGCCGATCGCCTCGATGGGCGGCACGAGGAAGCTGCCGTTGTCGCCGGCGTCCTGGAGCGCCCGGTAGTAGCCGAGGCCGTAGCCGTCGGGGGTGTCCAGGGAGCGTTCGACGAGGACGCCGAGGGGCAGCAGGATCAGCAGGGCGACGACGGCGAGGACCGAGGCGAGCAGCGTGCGCTGGGCGGCGCCGCGCGGGCGGCGGGAGGTGTGGGCCGGGTCCACGAGCGCGAGGGCGCTCTCGCGGCGGCGTACCGTCCAGGCGTGCACGGCGAGGATCGCGCCGACCGCCGCGAACTGCGCGATGGTCAGGACGGCCGCGGTCGGCAGGTCGAGGAGTTCGGCGGTCTGGCGGTAGATCTCCACTTCGAGGGTGGAGAAGGTGGGGCCGCCGAGGATCTGTACGACGCCGAACGAGGTGAAGGTGAACAGGAAGACCATCAGCGCGGCGGCGGCGACGGCGGGCCCGAGCGCGGGAAGGGTGACCTTGCGCCAGGCCGCGAGGCGGGACGCGCCGAGGACGCGGGCGGCCTCCTCCTGGCGGGGGTCCAGCTGTGACCACAGCCCGCCGACGGTGCGTACGACGACGGCGTAGTTGAAGAAGACGTGTGCGAGCAGGATCGCCCACACCGTGGTGTCCAGGCGTACCCCCCAGAGCTGGTCGAGCAGGCCACCGCGGCCGAGCAGGGCGAGGAACGCGGTGCCCACGACGACGGTCGGCAGCACGAACGGCACGGTGACCACGGCCCGCAGCAGTTGTTTGCCGGGGAAGTCCAGGCGTGCGAAGACGTATGCGCCGGGCAGCGCGATCAGCAGGGTGAGCGCGGTGGAGGCGAGCGCCTGCCAGGTGGTGAACCACAGGACGTGGGCGATGTCGGGGTCGCTCAGTACCTCGCCGAGCCGGCCGAACCGCCAGGTGCCGTCCGCCGTGAGGCCCCTGGCGACGATGGCGGCCACGGGCCAGGCGAAGAACACCGCGAAGAACGCGAGCGGCCCGGCCATGAGGCCGAACCGCAGCGCGTTGCCCCGCAGCGCGCCGCGACGCGTCGCGCCACGGCGCCGCTTGTCCCGGGGGCGCTCTACTTCAGGACGAGCGAGGACCATGTCTTGACCCACTGGTCGCGGTTCTTGGCGATCGTGTCGGGGGCGACGGTGGCCGACTTGGTGATCTTCGCGCCGAACGTGGTGAACTCCGGCGGGAGCACCGCGTCCTTGGCGACCGGGTCCACGAACATCTGGAGCGGCATGTCGTCCTGGAACTTCTTGGAGATCAGGAAGTCCAGGAGCGCCTTGCCGCCGGCCTCGTTCTTGGCGCCCTTGAGCAGGCCCGCGAACTCGGTCTGGCGGAAGCAGGTGCCGGTGGCGACGCCGGTGGGGGCCTGGGCGGGCCGGGGGTCGGCGTAGATCACTTCGGCGGGCGGGCTGGAGGCGTAGGAGACGACCAGCGGCCGGTCGCCCTTGGCCTTCTTGCCGCCGACCGAGCCGGAGAAGTCCGTGTTGTAGGCCTGCTCCCAGCCGTCGACGACCTTGACGCCGTTGGCCTTGAGCTTCTTCCAGTAGTCCTGCCAGCCCCCGTCGCCGTACTGCGCGACCGAGCCGAGCAGGAAGCCGAGCCCCGGGGAGGACGTCGCCACGTTCTCCGTGACGAGGAGGTCCTTGTACTCGGGCTTGATCAGGTCGTCGAAGGACTGCGGCGGGCTGAGCTTCTTGTCCGCGAAGTACTTCTTGTCGTAGTTGACGCAGATGTCGCCGGTGTCGATGGGCGTGACCCGGTGCTTGTCCTGGTCGAGCTGGACGCCGGCGGGCACCCGGTCCAGGCCCTTGGCCTCGTACGGCGTGAAGATGCCGTTGTCGAGGGCGCGCGAGAGCAGGGTGTTGTCGACGCCGAAGAACACGTCGCCGCGCGGGGAGCCCTTGGTGAGGATCTCCTGGTTGAGGGCGGCGCCGGCGTCCCCGGACTTGAGGACCTTGACGGTGTAGCCGGTCTGGGCGGTGAACGCCTTGAGCACCGGGTCCGAGGCGGCGAACGAGTCGTGGCTGACGAGCGTCACCGTCTTGCTGGTGGAAGCCTCGCCCGAGCCGGACTTCTTGCCGTCCGAGCCGCCGCAGGCCGCCAGCGTGGTGACCCCGAGGGCGGCGGCGATCGCGCCGGCCGCGAGCCTCTTGGTACTGCGCATGTGTTCATTCCTCCTGGAGATGACCAGGAAGAGACGCGGCCCTGCCCGCACGACGAGAGGTCGTGCGGGCAGGGCGCAACAGCTTGAGTAATCGCCGAACTTCCTACCCCGAATGACCGGGGCAAGGTTCAGAGGGTCTGCGGTCCGTGTCCCTCGCGGGCACCGCACTCTCAGCGCTGTGGCGCTCCCCTGTCGGAATATGCAGATGTTTCCGGCCAGGTTACACGGGGCCCCTGACAGGGCCCCCGGCCGTTCTGCCCCTTGGACTAGCGCTCGGAGGCGGCGAGCTGACCGCAGGCTCCGTCGATCTCCTGACCGCGGGTGTCGCGGACCGTCACCGGCACGCCGTGGGCCGCGATGGCCTCGACGAACGCCTTCTCGTCCTCGGGCCGCGAGGCCGTCCACTTGGAGCCCGGCGTCGGGTTCAGCGGGATCAGGTTGACGTGCACCCGCTTGCCCTTGAGCAGCCGGCCCAGCAGGTCGCCGCGCCACGCCTGGTCGTTGATGTCACGGATCAGGGCGTACTCGATCGAGATGCGGCGCCCGGACTTCTCGGCGTACTCCCACGCCGCGTCGAGGACCTCGCGGACCTTCCAGCGGGTGTTGACCGGCACGAGGGTGTCGCGCAGCTCGTCGTCGGGGGCGTGCAGGCTCACCGCGAGCCGGCACTTGAAGCCCTCGTCGGCGAAGCGGTGCATGGCGGGGACCAGGCCCACCGTGGAGACGGTGATGCCGCGCTGGGACAGGCCGAGGCCGTCCGGCTCGGGGTCGGTGAGGCGGCGGATGGCGCCGACCACGCGCTTGTAGTTGGCGAGCGGCTCGCCCATGCCCATGAAGACGATGTTGGACAGGCGGGCCGGGCCGCCCGGCACCTCCCCGTCGCGCAGCGCCCGCATGCCGTCGACGATCTGGTGCACGATCTCGGCGGTCGACAGGTTGCGGTCCAGGCCGGCCTGGCCGGTGGCGCAGAACGGGCAGTTCATGCCGCAGCCGGCCTGCGAGGAGATGCACATCGTGACCCGGTCCGGGTAGCGCATCAGGACGGACTCGACGAGCGTCCCGTCGTGCAGCTTCCACAGCGTCTTGCGGGTGGTGTCCTCGTCGCAGGAGATGTGCCGCACCACGGACATCAGGTCCGGCAGCAGCTCCTCCTGGAGGCGGCCGCGCGCGGCGAGCGGAATGTCGGTCCACTCGGCCGGGTCGTGGGCGTACCGCGCGAAGTAGTGCTGGGAAAGCTGCTTGGCGCGGAACGGCTTCTCGCCGATCGCGGCGACGGCTTCCTTGCGCTCGGCGGGCGAGAGGTCGGCGAGGTGCCGCGGCGGCTTCTTGGCTCCGCGGGGGGCGACGAAAGTGAGTTCTCCGGGCTTGGGCATGGTTCCTCAAGTGTCTCAGACGTACGGAAAAGGGCTCGCCGTCCTGTGGACGACGAGCCCTCACCCTTCAAAGCGATACAAAAACGCAGGTCAGCCGGTTCCTACGAACACCGCCAACAGCAGCCACACCACCGGAGCCGTCGGCAGCAGGGAGTCCAGGCGGTCCATGATGCCGCCGTGGCCCGGCAGCAGCGTGCCCATGTCCTTGATGCCCAGGTCCCGCTTGATCATCGACTCGCCGAGGTCGCCGAGCGTGGCGCTGGCCGCGACCGCGAGACCCAGGAGCAGGCCCTGCCACCAGGTGCCGTCGTCGATGAGGAACTCCATGCACAGCGCGCCCGCCACCATCGCGAACGACACCGCGCCGAACAGGCCCTCGCGGGTCTTGCCGGGGCTGATGCGCGGCGCGAGCTTGTGCTTGCCGAAGCGCCAGCCGATCGCGTACGCCCCCGTGTCGCTGACCACCGTCAGGAGCAGGAAGGTCAGTACCCGCCAGGGTCCGTCGTCCGCGGTGAGCAGCATCGTGACGAACGTGGCGAGGAAGGGCACGTAGAACGCGGCGAACACGCCCGCGGTCACGTCCCGCAGATAGTTCTGCGGCGGCTCGGTCATCCGCCACACCAGGACCGCGAGCGAGGTCAGCGCCATCGCCACCCAGGCACCCTCGGCGCCCCTGACGTATCCGGCGACGACCATCGCCGCACCGCCCACCGCGAGCGGCACCAGCGGCGCCTTGATCTGCTTGCGCTCCTCGAGGCGGCTGGTCAGCTCCCACAGCCCGACGACCACGGCGACCGCGACGACTCCGACGAAGACGGCCTTCACGATGAACAGCGACGCGAGGACGAGCGCGCCGAGGCCCACCCCGACCCCTATCGCGGACCGCAGGTCACGGCCCGCCTTCTTCTTCTCCGGCTGGGCAGGCACGGGGGGCACGGGCGGAGGGCTTGCCATGGGCTCCTGCGGCGTCTCGTCGCGGAAGTAGGGGCCGCCCGGCAGGGCGGCCCCCAGGTCACGTTGATCGCGGACTTCGACGTCTTCGCGGGTGTCGGGAACGACCGGCATCGGCTGCGTCCTCGACACGGGCGGGGCGTCATACGCATCGTATGCAGGCCCCGCCGGGAACGCCCCCTGGGAAGGCCCCTCGGGGGTTCCCCAGAATTCGGGTCTCGGCGGAGCCCCCCAGGAAGAGTCGTTCATCAGACCTCGAGCAGCTCGGCTTCCTTGTGCTTGAGCAGCTCGTCGACCTGCGCCACGTACTTGGCGGTGGTGTCGTCGAGCTCCTTCTCCGCACGGCGGACCTCGTCCTCGCCGGACTCCTTGTCCTTGACGAGCTTGTCGAGGGCGTCCTTGGCCTTGCGGCGCACGGCGCGGATCGACACCTTGGAGTCCTCGGCCTTGGTGCGCGCGACCTTGATGTAGTCCTTGCGGCGCT
The DNA here is from genome assembly GCF_025399895.1 of Streptomyces sp. ASQP_92. Classification (GTDB taxonomy): domain Bacteria; phylum Actinomycetota; class Actinomycetes; order Streptomycetales; family Streptomycetaceae; genus Streptomyces. The sequence goes on from NZ_JAODUA010000021.1 coordinate 96,486, forward strand.
CCTCGGTCAGCTCCGGGAAGTTCACGCGGATGATGCTGCCGTCGTTGCTGGGGTTGACGCCCAGGTCCGAGTCGCGGATGGCCTGTTCGATGTTGCGCAGCGCGCTCTTGTCGAACGGCGTCACGACCGCCATGCGCGGCTCCGGCACGGAGAACGACGCGAGCTGGTTGATCGGCGTCAGCGCCCCGTAGTAGTCCGCCACGATCTTGTTGAACATCGCCGGGTGCGCACGCCCGGTGCGGATCGCGGCGAAGTCCTCCTTGGCCACGACGACGGCCTTCTCCATCTTCTCCTCGGCCTCGAGGAGGGTTTCTTCGATCACCACTTGCTCCTGCATGTCTTGGGTGGGCCGGGAGTGCTCAGGGCGACCTGAGCCTTGGGCCCTGGATAACCAGCGTCTTTCCCTGCACGGTGTCCGACCGGCAGGGGATTGTCCATCCCCCGGTCAGGCCCGGGTGCCCTGGTCGCTCACGAGAGTGCCGATCTTCTCACCCTTGACGGCACGCGCGATGTTGCCGGCCGTCAGGAGCTCGAAGACGAGGATCGGGAGGTTGTTGTCGCGGCACAGGGTGATCGCGGTCATGTCGGCGACCTTCAGGTCCCGCGTGATGACCTCGCCGTACTCCAGCGCGTCGAACTTCACCGCGTCGGGGTTGATCCGGGGGTCGGAGTCGTAGACCCCGTCCACCCCGTTCTTGCCCATCAGCATGGCCTCGGCGTCGATCTCCAGGGCGCGCTGGGCGGCGGTGGTGTCGGTGGAGAAGTACGGCATGCCCATGCCCGCGCCGAAGATGACGACGCGCCCCTTCTCCAGGTGGCGCACGGCCCGCAGCGGGATGTACGGCTCGGCGACCTGGCCCATCGTGATGGCCGTCTGGACGCGCGAGTCGATGCCCTCCTTCTCCAGGAAGTCCTGGAGGGCGAGGCAGTTCATCACCGTACCGAGCATGCCCATGTAGTCCGAGCGGGCCCGGTCCATGCCGCGCTGCTGGAGCTCGGCGCCCCGGAAGAAGTTGCCTCCGCCGATGACGACGGCGATCTGCCCGCCGTCCCGGACGACGGCGGCGATCTCTCGGGCGATGTTGTGCACGACGTCGGGGTCGACACCGAGCGCCCCGCCTCCGGCGAACGCCTCGCCGGACAGCTTCAGCATGAAGCGTCCGGCCACCTTGTCGTCATCGCGCTTGTGGTCGGCCGAGTGATCGGCCTTGGCTGCGTCCGCGCCCTGATTCATGGGGATCTCCTCGTGCACATACGAAGAAGGCCATTGCCGGTGGGTACTCGTAGTCCCTAGCGGCAATGGCCTCCTCGTCAGATCTGCGGTCGTCCGTCGCGTGCGCGAACGACTGCCTCAGACCCTAGCGGGGTCCAGTGTCGAACGCCGAACGGACTCAGATGCCGACCTTGATGCGCGAGAAGCGCTTCAGGGTGACACCGGCCTCCTTCAGAACCTGCTCGACGGACTTCTTGTTGTCCAGCGCGTACGGCTGGCCAAGCAGCGTGGCGTCCTTGAAGAACCCGTTGACGCGACCCTCGACGATCTTCGGGAGCGCGGCCTCGGGCTTGCCCTCGGCGCGGGTGGTCTCCTCGGCGACGCGACGCTCGGTCTCGACGACCTCGGCCGGAACGTCCTCACGGGTGAGGTACTTCGGCGCGAACGCGGCGATGTGCTGCGCGACGCCCTTGGCGACCTCGGCGTTCTCCTTGTCGAGCTCGACAAGGACACCGATCTGCGGCGGCAGGTCAGGCATGGTGCGGTGCATGTACGCGGCCACGAAGCCACCCGTGAACTGCGCGAAGCGGTCCAGGACGATCTTCTCGCCGAGGTTGGCGTTGGCCTCGTCGACGAACGCCTGAACGGTCTTGCCGGCCTCGATCTCGGAGGCGAGCAGCGCGGCGATGTCGGCCGGGGAGGTGGCGGCGACGTGCTCGGCCAGCTTGGCGGCGACGGCCTGGAACTTGTCACCCTTGGCGACGAAGTCCGTCTCGCACTTCAGCTCGACCAGCACGCCGGACGTCTTGTCCTCGGAGATGACGGACACGACGGCGCCGTTCTCGGCAGAACGGCCCTCGCGCTTGGCGACGCCCTTCTGACCCTTGATGCGCAGGGCCTCGACGGCCTTGTCGACGTTGCCGTCGGCCTCGTCGAGGGCCTTCTTGCAGTCCATCATGCCGGCGCCGGTGAGCTCACGGAGCTTCTTGACGTCAGCGGCGGTGTAGTTCGCCATGAGTCTGTGTTTCTCTCTCGGAGTCTAGAAAGATCTACGAAGATCTGCGGGGCTACGGGTCGACGGCGGGGGCTTGTGGCCCCCGCCGTCAACTACCGAACCTGTGGTTCCCGGTTAAGGGGTCAGGCCTGCTCGGCGTCCGCGGCCGGAGCCTCGGTGGCCTCGGCGGCCGGAGCCTCAGCAGCGGCCTCGGCCGGCTTCTCGGCCTCGTCGGCCGGAGCGGCGTCGGCGGCGGGCGCCTCGGCGGACTCCTCGGAGTCAGCCTTCTTGTCACCCTCGAGCAGGTCGCGCTCCCACTCGGCGAGCGGCTCGCCGGCCGCCTTCTCGCCCGGCTTCGAGTCGCCCGTGGCCTGGCCGGAACGGGCGATGAGGCCCTCGGCGACGGCGTCGGCGATCACGCGGGTGAGCAGGGTGACGGAACGGATCGCGTCGTCGTTGCCCGGGATCTTGTAGTCGACCTCGTCGGGGTCGCAGTTCGTGTCGAGGATCGCGACGACCGGGATGTGGAGCTTGCGCGCCTCACCGACGGCGATGTGCTCCTTCTTGGTGTCGACGATCCAGACGGCGCTGGGAACCTTCGACATCTCACGGATACCACCGAGGGTCTTCTCCAGCTTGGCCTTCTCGCGCGAGAGGACCAGGAGCTCCTTCTTGGTGAGACCCGAGGCCGCGACGTCCTCGAAGTCGATCTGCTCGAGCTCCTTGAGGCGCTGCAGACGCTTGTAGACGGTGGAGAAGTTGGTCAGCATGCCGCCGAGCCAGCGCTGGTTGACGTAGGGCATGCCCACGCGCGTCGCCTGCTCGGCGATCGCTTCCTGCGCCTGCTTCTTGGTGCCGACGAACATGATGGAGCCGCCGTGCGCGACGGTCTCCTTGACGAACTCGTAGGCGCGGTCGATGTACGACAGCGACTGGAGCAGGTCGATGATGTAGATGCCGTTGCGCTCCGTGAAGATGAAGCGCTTCATCTTCGGGTTCCAACGACGGGTCTGGTGACCGAAGTGGACGCCGCTCTCCAGCAGCTCCCGCATCGTGACGACGGCCATGGCCGTACTCCTTGAGGTACTCGGTTACCACGGCCGCCGGTCGGCTGCCGCGCCTGACGCCCCGGTACGCCGCGCCCTGAACCCTGAGGGGATAAGGACCGAGAGGCGTGGCCGACGATGGTGGTGAGACCGCCGGCGGGGCGTGCGAAGTCGATCCGGTCACCCGGATCGCCACATGAAGTGTACGGGACCCGCACAGTGCCGGGTGACGGCGTTGTCCACAACCACCTGGTTGTCCACAGCCCACGACCAAGATCCCCCCGAACCGCCCCCGCCCGGGACCCTGTACCCATGCACCGAACACTCCTCCTCGCCCTGGCAGCCGCGGCCACCTGGCCCGTCCTGCCACCCACCGTCATCCACCCCTGGGCCCCACCAGCCACGCCCTACGGCCCCGGCCACCGAGGCGTCGACCTGGCCGCACCCCCCGGCACCCCCGTCCGCGCCGCCGCCCCCGGCCGCGTCACCTTCGCGGGCCAGGTCGCGGGACGGGGGGTTCTCACGATCACTTTGGCGAGGGGAGGTGGGGACGGGTCGGGGGCGGGAGTGGGCGGCGCGGGGAGTGCGGGTCGGGGAAGGGCGGATGCGTCGAGTGTTGGGTCGGCGGGCTGGTCAGCAGGCGGGTCGACAGGCTGGTCGACGGGCTGGTCAGCAGGTGGGTCGACAGGCTGGATGAGAACTTTGCCGAGAGCCCCTTTGAACACCCCGTTGAGGACTACTTACGAACCAGTCCAGCCCCTCGTGAAGGAGGGCGCCCAAGTAGCGGCGGGCGAGGTGGTGGCCACCACCTCCGAGGCGCCCTCCCACTGCCCCCAGGGCTGCCTGCACTGGGGACTGCTGCGGGGCGACACCTACCTCAATCCCCTGTTGCTGCTCCATCGCGCCGCGCACTCCCGGCTGCTGCCGGTGGCGGGGGTGGCTGAGCCGGGGTGAGGGGTGGGGAGACGGGGGGTGGGGTTGGGGGGGAGGGAGGGGGTGGGGGGCGGGGGGGGGAGGCCCCCAGAAGGTCAGTGGAAATTCAGCCCCCGACCCCGCGCAGCGCCATCGCCACTGCCGCGTCCGCGATGGCGGACGGGTCGGTCGTGCCTTGTTCGATGCGGCGCACCGCCGCGTCGACGATCCCTTGGAGGAGGACCGCGGCCAGGGGCGGCTGGGTGTGGCCGAGGTCGGCGAGCGCCTCGACGATCATGGCGATGAGGCCGCCGTGGGCGGCCCGGATCTTTTCGCGGGCGCCGGCGTCGAGTTCGCTGGCGGAGATGGCGACGACGGCGCGGTGGCGCTGGTCGCCGACGAGGCCGAGCTGGTGGCGTACATACGCCTCGACCTTGCCCTCGGGGGTGTCGGCCCGCTGCATGGCGCCTTCGATTTCGGCGGCCCAGAGCGGGAAGTCGACGGCGCAGAGTTCTTCGACGACCGCGGCGCGGGAGCGGAAGTATTCGTACACGGACGAGCGGGCGAGGCCGGTGCGCTCGGCCAGGGCGGGGAAGGTCAGCGCTTCCGTCCCGCCTTCGGACAGCAGTGAGCGTGCGGCGTCCAGCAGGGCGTCGCGCTGCATGGTGCGGTGCTCGGCCACGGAGGCCGCTCGGATCCTGGGCACTGCTCCACTTTACGGCCGGGCGCGGAACGGGGTCGGCAGGGACGATTCGTCCGGGGCTCTCAACGCCCGACGTCCGCCAGTTTGGCCCGTAGCTGGAGCACCGATTTGGTGTGGATCTGGCTCACTCTGCTCTCGGTGACCCCGAGGACGTTGCCGATCTCGGCGAGGGTGAGGCCTTCGTAGTAGTAGAGCGTGACGACGGTCTTCTCGCGTTCGGGGAGGGTGTTGATCGCCCGGGCGAGCAGTCGGCGCAGTTCGCGGTCCTCGGCGACTTCGACGGGGTCGTCCGCGGAGGTGTCCTCGAGGGTGTCCATGAGGCTGAGCCGGTCGCCGCTCTCGCCGCCGACGTGCAGCAGTTCTTCGAGGGCCACGACGTTGGCGAGCGACAACTGGCTGAAGACGGAGTGCAGTTCCTCGACGGCGATGCCCATCTCGGAGGCGACTTCGAGCTCCGAGGGGGTGCGTCTGAGCTGGGCTTCGAGGGTGGCGTAGGCGCGTTCCACGGCGCGCGCCTTCTGGCGTACGGAGCGCGGGATCCAGTCGAGGGCGCGCAGTTCGTCGATCATCGCGCCGCGGATCCGGGTGATGGCGTACGTCTCGAACTTGATGGCCCGCTCGATGTCGAACTTCTCGATGGCGTCGATGAGGCCGAAGACCCCGGAGGAGACGAAGTCGGCTTGTTCGACGTTGGGTGGCAGGCCCACACTCACGCGGCCCGCGACGTACTTGACCAGGGGCGAGTAGTGCAGGATCAACTGCTCGCGCAGCCGCTCGTCGCCGGTGGCTTTGTACGACCGCCACAGCTCGTCGACGGACGAGGGTGCCGATGGCCGCACGGTGCCGCTGCCGCGGGCAGCCGGGGGCGCTGCCGTGCGATCAGACCCGGAGGTGTGCTGGGGCATGCGTTGCCTTGAGCCGTTCTGCTGTGACGTGAGCGGGGGCTGTTTCCGGTCGGGGGTCCTCGTGAGCGTAGCGTGACTGGGCCGTCGCGGTGCGCGAAGGCCGGGTGATCGGGCCCGGTCGCTCGGGTGGCTTTCGGCGCTTGCGCAGGTGGGGGAGGCAGCGCCGCGTGTGGGCCCCGAAAGCGCTGCTGTGCGGCCCGTGGTGGACGCCGCCCTCTCACCTTGTCACCCGAATGCCCCTGGTCAAGCACCGCCTCGCCGCGTTCCGGCGGGGTGGAGCGCGGTCGGCGTCAACTTCCAGTCGTCTCCTACTCGTTCGACGAAGCCGAGGGCGTGCAGTTCGTAGAGGCGGCCGAGTGCTTCGTCGGCGCTGGTTCCGGCTTCGCGGGCGAGGTCGCGTGCGGGTGCGGCGCCGCGGGCGGGCAGGGCTTCCAGGACGCGGGCGGCGTCGGGGGCGAGGAGGTCGCGGGGCAGGACGGGGCCGCGGCGGGCGGGGGCGAGTTCTCCCATGTCTCCGACGAGTTCGACGACTTCTTCGGCGTCGGTGACCAGGACCGCTTCGCCGCGCAGGAGTTCGTGAACGCCCGCGGAGAGGCCGCTGGTGGCGGGGCCGGGGACGCCCATGGTGTAGCGGCCGAGTTTCTGTGCGGCGCGGGCGGTGACGAGGGAGCCGCTGCGGTACTCGGCCTCGACGACGACGGTTCCGCGTGTGAGGGCGGCGATGACGCGGTTGCGCAGGATGAA
>NZ_JAODUA010000022.1 GCF_025399895.1 Streptomyces sp. ASQP_92
ACCTCCCGGGCGTACCTGGTCCAGAAGCTCGGTGACCTGCGGCATGAAGCCCATGTCGGCCATCTGGTCCGCCTCGTCCAGAACGGTGATCTCCACCTGGTCCAGACGGCAGTCACGACGCTCGATCAGGTCCTTGAGCCGGCCCGGCGTCGCCACCACGACCTCGGCCCCGGAGCGCAGCGCACCGGCCTGCCGCCCGATCGACATCCCACCGACCACGGTCGCCATCCGCAGCCGCAGCGCACGGGCATACGGAGTCAGCGCATCGGTGACCTGCTGCGCCAGCTCACGCGTCGGCACCAGAATCAGCGCGAGGGGCTGCTTGGAGTCGGCGCGCCGGCCCGCGATCCGGGTCAGCATCGCCAGGCCGAAGGCCAGGGTCTTGCCTGAACCCGTACGCCCGCGGCCCAGAACGTCCCGGCCCGCCAGCGAGTTCGGCAGCGTGGCGCCCTGGATCGGGAACGGCTCGTTCATGCCCATGCTCGCGAGGAGCTCAAGCACCGCGGCGGGCAGGGCGAGGTCGCCGAAGCTCTCGACGGCGGGCAGCGGCGGGGTGACGGTCACGGGGAGGGCAAACTCGCCCTGCGGCGCGGCGGGCCTGCGGCCACCGCCGGAGCGGTTCGGGCCCTGGGGCCGGAAGCGGGCGCCGCGGTCGGCTCCGGGCCTGCGGGCGGCGGAGTAGCGGTCGTTCGTGCGAGCTGAACGGTTCAAGGAGAACCTTCCTCGATATGGCACGTATCGAGGGACGCCCGGCGAAAGTGAACAGCCGGGGCATCGCAAGAACGAGCCGGAAACAGAAGTCGAATTCCGATCCGGCCGCACGGGGGCGCGGAGATTCCCCCGCCCGATGTCGGAATGCCAGGCAGCCGCCGCCTCGAAGGACGGACGGGCCGGATCGTGACAGCGGGCTGATGCCGCCCGGCCGTGGCCGTGGCGGTTCGTCCGCTGGTGGCGGGAGCCCGGGCGGCGCCCAGGATCCCGCGGGCCGTGAAAATGCCGTCACGGTGTGACGGCGGGCCCGGTGGGACAGCAACGGGCTGGGGCCCGCACCCCAAGGTGCGAGCCCCAGCCGCGTGCAGAAAACGCCTCAGCGTCAGGCAGGCGTGATGTTCTCGGCCTGCGGGCCCTTCTGGCCCTGCGTGACGTCGAAGTTCACCTTCTGGCCTTCCTGAAGCTCACGGAAGCCCTGGGTGGCGATGTTCGAGTAGTGGGCGAACACGTCCGGGCCGCCACCCTCCTGCTCAATGAAGCCGAAGCCCTTTTCCGCGTTGAACCACTTCACGGTGCCAGTAGCCATGTCATATCTCCTTCGGGGCAATGCCCGGGGGTCCGCACTGTGCTGACCCCGTCGTTACTGTGATGATTGCCCCGTCCGGAATGCACCGGAAATACAAAAGCGCCCGACGGCATAAAACCATCAAGGCACTTGAAGTCTTTGGGAACCACAACTGCAACTGACAACAACAGTAGCACGGATCCCACTGGGTGGCACGGGAAATCCTCCTAATGTGCGCGTGTCCTCAGTACCTCTGCGGGCTTTACGTGAATTTCTGCCCCGGCGACACCACATATTCTTCCGCGTCCGCTCCGGCCGTCTTCAGCGGGGCGTCCGCGCTGGCCAGTTATCGGTCCCCGGGCTTGATCTTCGGGCGAGTCCGCGAAGACTGGGGCGGTGCGCGGTGCTGCCCGCGCGCCTTCTGACCTGCCCTCGGAGAAATGCGAGCCGTCATGACCACCACTGTCCTGATCACCGGAGCCACCTCGGGCATCGGTGCCGCCTTCACGCACCGGTTCGCGGGGTTCGGGTGCGCCCTGGTCCTGGTCGCCCGGGACGAGGAACGGCTGCGGACCATGGCGGAGGAGCTGCGGTCCCGGTACGGGGTGGACGTCGAGACGCTCTCCGCCGACCTGGTCGACCGTGACGAGTGCCGCCTGGTCGAGGAGCGGCTGGCCTCCGTCGCGGCGCCCGTGGACGTGCTGGTCAACAACGCGGGCTCCGGCCTTCCCGCGCCCTTCCCGCACAGCCCCGTCGACGACGAGGAGCGCATGCTCGATCTGCTGGTGCGGGCGCCGCTGCGGCTCACCCACGCGGTCGTGCCGGGGATGACCGCCCGCAAGCGGGGCGTCGTGCTCAACGTGTCGTCGGTGGCGGGCCTTTTGCCGACGGGCACTTACGGCGCCGCCAAGGCGTGGCTGACCGCGTTCAGCGAGTCCCTGCGGGTCGACCTCGCTCCGCACGGGGTGCGCGTGCTCGCGGTGGTGCCCGGGTTCACGCGGACGGAGTTCCAGCAGCGGGCCGGCATGGATCTCAGTTCGCTGCCCGAGTGGGCGTGGCTGGACGCCGAGAAGGTGGTGGAGCAGGCCCTGAAGGATCTGCGGCGCCGGCGTCCGGTGAGCATCACGGGCCTCCAGTACAAGACGTACGCCTTCGCGCTGCGCCATGTGCCGCGTACGGTCGCGGCGCGGATGGCCCGCTCCCGTACGGGCGCCAAGTGAGGGGCGGCCGCGCCCGCGGTTGGTAGCGTCGCCGCGTGGTTCTTGAGCGCGGTCCTGACGGCAGTGGCGTTCCTCCCTCGGCCCGGGCGGTGAGGGCGCTGCGGGTGGGGTCGGCGGTGCTGGTGCTCGGGGTGGTCGTGCCCGTGTGTCTGGCGGCGGGGCCCTGGGCCGGTGCCGCCTGGCGGCCCGCAGCCGCCCTCGTACTCGCCGTGGCGCAGGCCGTGGTGCTGGGGTGGGCGGTGCGCGGGCCCGGCGCGGTGCTCGGGGCGAGCGCGCTGCTCGGGGCCGCGATGTGGCTGCTCCTTCCGGCGCTGAGCCTGACCGGGGCGCTGTTGGGGGCGCAGCTCGCGCTGTGCGTCCTGTCGGCGCTGCGGCCGGTGCGGGTCTCGCGGTACGGGCTGCTCGGGATGCTGGCGCTCGGCCCGCTCGCCTATGTAGGCGCGGGCACGCTCTCGCTGGTCACCCATGTGCTGGCGGTGACGCTTGCCTGGACGGCGGGGCAGTGGCGCCGGGCGCAGCAGCAGCGGCTGGCCGCCGAGACGCGGCGGGCGGTGGCCGAGGAGCGGGCCAGGATCGCCCGCGAGGTGCATGACGTGGTGGCCCACACGGTGTCGGTGATGGTGATCCAGGCGAGCGCCGCCGAGGACGTGTTCGACGCCGATCCGGAGCAGGCCAGACATGCCCTGCGCGCCATCGACGACGCGGGACGCTCCGCGCTCGGCGAGCTGCGGGTGCTGCTGAGGGCGGAGGGAGGCCGGGAGGGCGACGACGGGCGCCGCCCGCCACGCGGGTTTGATGATCTGGCCGAGCTGGCCGCCAACGCCCGGGCGGCCGGGCTCGCCGTCGAGCTCGACATCCAGGGCAACGCGCCCGCGCCCCCGGCCGCCGTGGCGCTCGCGGCGTACCGCATCGTCCAGGAGGCCCTGACCAACACGCTGCGGCACGCGGGGGCGAGCCGGGTGCGGGTTTCGGTGTGCCGGGACGAGGAGGCCGTGCGCATCGAGGTGAGCGACAACGGCCGCTTTGGCGGCCGGAGTTGGCGGGGTGGCGGGTCGGGGCGGGGCCTGGCGGGGATGAGGGAGCGGGCGGCGCTGCTCGGCGGCACCCTCGACGCGGGCCCCGGCCCCGACGGGGGATTCCGGGTGCGCGCGGTGCTGCCGATAAGGTGCGCGTCGTGACGATCCGGGTGGTGGTGGCCGACGACCAGGCGCTGGTGCGCGGCGGTTTCCGCCTCATCATCGACGCCCGGGACGATCTCGAAGTGGTCGGGGAGGCCTCCGACGGGCGGCACGCGGTGCGCCTGGTCGGGGAGTTGAGGCCGGACGTCGTCCTGATGGACGTGCGGATGCCCGTGATGGACGGCATCGAGGCGACGCGGGCCATCGTCGCCTCGGGCAGTGGGGCCCGGGTCCTCGTCGTCACCACCTTCGACCTCGACGAGCACGTCCTGTCGGCGCTGCGGGCGGGGGCCAGCGGCTTTCTGCTCAAGGACATCCGGCCCGCCGAGCTCGCCGAGGCGGTGCGGGTCGTGGCGCGCGGTGACGCGCTGCTCGCCCCCACCGTCACCCGGCGCATGCTGGACCGTTTCGCGCACACCACCGACCCGCCGGCGCCGGCCGCCCTGGCCGGTCTTTCGCCGCGCGAACGGGAGGTGCTCACCCTGATCGGGCAGGCGCTGTCCAACTCCGAGATCGCCCGGCAGCTGCATCTGTCGGAGGCCACGGTGAAGACCCATGTGTCGGCGGTGCTGCGGAAGTTGGGGCTGCGCGACCGGGTGCACGCGGTGGTCGCCGCGTACGACCACGGCCTGGTGGAACCGCGCCGGGGCTGAGGCGTCCGCTCATCCCGCGGGATGAGTCGTGGGCCCACTCGTCCCACGGTCGCGGTGCGAGGCGCTACGAGGGGTGGATCCCGGCGCGGCGCACAGTGCCTACCGTCGGTTCCATGACGCACACGCTCTACGGCCGGATGTATCTCGCGGCCTACGACACCGACGCCGGGGCCCTGTACGACCGGACCCGGGCCGGCTTTCTGCTGCGCGCGGCGGTCCTCTCCGAACTGGCCTTCCTCGGCCGCGTCGCCGACGCCGGGGGCGAGGTGGCGGTCGTCAGCGGCGAGCCCATCGGCGACTCCGTGCTCGATCTCGTGCTGTCCTCTCTCGGGGCGCACCGGCGCACCTGGAAGGCGTGGGTGCGCGCCGATCGCGAGGAGACCCTGGTCGCCGTCGAGGACCGGCTCGCCGCCGTGGGCCTGGTCGCCGTGGCGGAACGCCATGCCTTCGCACGGGGCGCCCGGCGCGAGGTGACGGCCCTCGATCCGGAGGGCGTGCGGGCCCTTCAGGCGGGGCTCACCGCGCTGGTGCGAGGGGGCGGGCCGGTCGATCCGTACGACGCGGTGGTGGTGGCGCTGGCCTCGGCGGGCCGGGCCCGGCACCTCGTGTCGCGCGCCGACGCGCGGGCCCACAAGGACCGTCTCGACGAACTGACCGGACGGCTCGACGTGCTCGCGCCCGCTCTCGGCGCGGCCGTCCGGGGGCTCGGGACCACGCTGGTGGCGGCCCAGGGTGGGATGGGCGGCGGCTGAGATGCGGTGGCTCGCGGCGGCGCTCGTCTGCGCCCTGATCCCCCTGGCCCCGGCGGTCGCGTCCCCTTCCCCGGTGGTCACCGGGGCGGTGCGCGGCTCCGTGTCGATCCCGGCCCCCGTGGTGCGCACGAGCGCCGGGGCGGTCCGCGGCTCCGTACACGAGGGCTACCGCCTCTTCCAGGGCATCCCGTACGCCGCCCCGCCCGTCGGCGCGCTGCGCTGGACGCCGCCGCGCCCGGCCGCGCCCTGGAGCGGGGTGCGCGACGCGACCCGGCCGGGCCCGGCGTGCGCCCAGGCGGCCGGCGAGGTGCCGGGCGGCAGCACCAGCGAGGACTGCCTGTATCTGAACGTCACCGCGCCCCTGGACGCGACCGCGCGCCGGCCCCGGCCGGTGATCGTGTGGTTGCACGGGGGCGGCTTCACGAGTGGCGCCGCAAGCTCCTACGACGCACACCGGATGGCGGTCGGCGGCGATGTGGTCGTGGTGAGCGTCAACTACCGTCTGGGCGCGCTCGGTTTCCTCGCCCGGGCGGGGCTGCCCGGCTCGGGCACCTTCGGCCTGGCCGACCAGCAGGCCGCGCTGCGCTACGTACGGGACACCATCGGGGCGTTCGGCGGTGACCCGCGCAACGTGACGCTCGCCGGGCAGTCCGCCGGGAGCTACGCCGTCTGCGCACAGCTCGCCTCGCCCTCGGCGGCCGGGCTCTTCCAGCGGGCGATCATGCAGAGCGGCCCCTGCACGGGCGGTCCGGCGCGCCCGTTCGCCCCCTACGCGGTGGCCCCTGCGGTCGCGCGCACCGCCGGGTCCGAGCTCGCCGCCACGGTGGGCTGCGCCGGGGCGGCGGATGTGCTCGGCTGTCTGCGCCGGGTGCCGGTCTCCCGGCTCCTCGCGGCGCAGGGCGCGGACGCCCATCCCTCGTACGGCACCGCGCTGCTGCCGCGCGATCCCGCCGAGGCGGTCGCCTCCGGCCGGATGGCGCGGGTACCGATGCTGATCGGCGCCAATCACGACGAGGGCACCATCTGGGCGGCCGGTCTCATGGCGGCGGGCATCTCCGTCACTCCCGCCAACTGGCGTGCGGTGGCAGGTGGGTTCGTGCCCGATCCGGCGCGGGCCGACGAGGTCGTGAGGTCCTATCCCGTGCACGGCACGGACGGCGGGCCGGTGTTCGGGGCGGTCATCGGGGACGCGGACTACGCCTGTCCCGCGCTGCGCACCGGATCACTGCTCGCCGCGCACCGGACCGTATGGCGCTACGAGTTCGCGGACCCGGCGCCACCGCGCCCGACGCCCGCTCCCCCGCCCTTCGCGCTGGGCGCGACGCACACCACCGAGCTGCCCTATCTCTTCGATCTGGGCGGCCGGGCACGGGATATGACGGAGGGTCAGCACCGGCTGGCCGACACCATGATCGGGTACTGGACGCGGTTCGCGCGCTCCGGGGACCCCAACGGGGGCGGGGCGCCGCACTGGTCGCGCTCCGAGGTGCAGAGCCTGGCTCCGGGGCGTACGGGTCCGGTGCGGCCGGGCGGGGACCACCACTGCGCGCTGTGGGCGACGATGCCGTGAGCCGTGCCGCGGACGGCGGGGGAGCCGCCTCAGACGGCCGGGAAGCTGAAGGTGTACCCCTGCTGGGAGAGCCAGGGCAGCAGCTCCTTCAGGGCCTCGACCGTCTGGGCGCGGCCGCCGCCACCGTCGTGGAAGAGCACGATCGGGCCGTTCTTGAGCTGCTGCTTCACCGTGTTGACGATCGTCGCGGTGCCGGGCTGCTTCCAGTCCTTGGTGTCGACGTTCCAGCCGAGCGGGCGCATCCCGTGACCGGCCGCGAGGTGGCGGTTGTCGGGGGTGAAGGCGCCGCCGGGGGCGCGGAAGTACTGGACCTTGGCGCCGCCTCCGGCCGCGTCCTCGATCATCTTCTGGGCGTCGAGGACCTCGGCGCTCTGGTAGGCGACGGGCTTCTTGTTCATGGCCTCGTCGTGGCTGACCGTGTGGTCGCACAGCCGGTGACCGGCCGCGACGACCTGCTTGACCATCGCCGGGTTCGCCCTGGCCTGCGGGCCGATCATGCAGAAGGTCGCCTTGACGCCGTACTGCTTGAGGACGGCGAGGATCTTCGGTGTCCACACCGGGCTCGGGCCGTCGTCGATGGTGATGGACACGGACTTCCCGCCGCTCTCGGTGGCGTGGTCGATCGTCTCCGATATGCCGGTGCCGGCGGCGGGCGCGGCGGGTCCGGTGGAGTCGGCGGAACCGTCCGAGCCGTCCGGCGCGCTGTCGTCTCCGCCGGGCCCCGACGGCTCGGCCCCGCGCGGCTTGTTGTCGGACTTCCCGGTGGTGGAGGTGTGGGCGAGGGCGGGACCCGGACCGTCGGCGGAGGTGTCGCTGCCGAAGAGCACCGCGGCGGCGACGCCGCCCGTCAGGACCACGGCCGTAGCCGTGGCCATCGCGATGCGGCGTGTGTGGGCAGTCGGTCGCGCCATGGTTTCCCCATCCCCTCGGTACGTGCCGGATCGGCAGCGGAGCTTCACCGGTTGGCCACGATCGCACGATCGCGCTCGAATCCCGAAATGTGAATTCTCCGGCGGGGTATCGACGGAATGCACCCCTATTCCGACAACTTCCTTGCCAGTCAAGGGGGTTGCTGCGACCTGAGTGCTGCGAGTGGTTCAGTGCGGGCGCCGCGCGTCGGGACTTAGGTCCCTATCGCGCAGGCAAAGACCCCGCCAAGGGCCCTTACGGTTCCCGTTCCGAGCAGGGGATTCGCCGCGGGACGTTCGTCCCGGGCCCGGCCGGCGCCGCGGGAGAGCCTCGTCACTCCGCCGCGCCCGGCCCCCTCAGCGTCCGTGGGCGCCCCCCGGCCGGGCTCAGAACTCGTCCACGGTGTGCGGCAGTTGCTCGGTGCGCAGCGCCGCGTCCAGGACGGCGGCCGCGCCCGGGGTGCACTCGGTCACCAGGCCCGCGAGGACCAGGCGGCGGACCTCGGTGCCGCCGAGGTAGCAGGCGGCCAGGTCACGCACGTCGAAGACGAGGTCGGGGGCCGCCTCGGTCGGCTCGTAGGTGCAGCCGTGCTCGGTGGCGTCCAGGCGGAAGCGGCCGCTGTTGGCGGCGATGCGCTCGTCGCGCACCTCCAGCACGAGGAAGGCCTCGGCCGCCCAGGACCGGGCGGTGAGCGCCGCGCCGACGTCCACCAGGCGGATCCACAGCGCGGGGAACTCAGCGACGGCCCTGACCTGGTCCCGGTCGGTGGCGAACAGGAGCAGCGGGTCGTCCGGCGCCAGGCCCCAGGCGCGGACGGTGCCGGTGAGGTCGATGCCGGCCAGGTAGTTCCACAGGGCGGCCTCGCCGGCGGGGGTGTCCGCCACCAGCTCGGCGACCTGGACGGTGCCGGGCTTGGCGGGGTCGTCCTCGCGCCGGGTGCGGTAGAGGGCGTACCCGGCGAGCGGCTCGTCGGTGGCGCCGAGCCCGACGATGCGGGGCGGGCCGAGCTCCTCGTCGTCCTCGTCGGTCTCGGTCAGCCACTCGGCGCGCCAGCGTTCGGCGTCGCGCGCGATGCGCCCGGCACGGCGGGCGCGGGTCGCCTCGTAGTAGGGGCCGAGTTCGGCGGGGGCACCGGCGGGGTCGATCAGGCGCAGGGGGCGCGGGTCGGGGTCGACGCGCAGGGCGAGCGGGCGCGTCGAGTTGATCTCGACGGTGGTGCCGTAGGTGCCCGCGCCGAAGCCGAAGCGGCCGTAGATGGCGGCCTCGGTGGCCCACAGGGCGGCGATGGGGCGGCCGTGTTCGGCGCAGCGGCGGAAGACCTCGGCGATCATGCCGGAGAGCACGCCGCGCCGGCGGTGGGTGGGGGCGACGGAGACGAACGTGAGCCCGGGGCAAGGGAGTTCGGCGCCCGGCACGGAGAGGGTGAAGCGGTGGGCGACGAGAAAACCGACCAGCGCGTCGCCGTCGTACGCGCCCACCCGGTCGCAGCGCAGCACCATCGCGCGGTGGTACTCGCGCTTCTCCCGCTCGTCGGGCCGGTCGTGGAAGACGAGCCACCAGAGCTCCAGGGCGCGGTCGATGTCGGACTCGGGCACGTCGCGGAACTCCAGCTCGCTCATGCGGCGACCCTAACCCGGCCGAAACGGGCAGTCCCCCGCATATCGGCCGGTTCGGGGACGGAGCCCGTGGAGGGGGTGGTGCGACCGGGTGCGGGCGCCGGGGCGGGGCCGCGTGCGGTCAGGCGACCGAGCCCATGCGGCCCCTCGCCGAGTCCGCGGTGTCGTGGTGGATGGGCGTGTGGGCGCCGGTCAGGGCGATCCCGCTGCCGCCGCGCCGGCTGGCGACGATCTCCGCGGCGATCGACAGGGCGGTCTCCTCCGGCGTACGGGCACCGAGGTCGAGGCCGATCGGGGAGCGCAGCCGGTTGAGTTCGAGCTCGGTGACGCCCACGTCCCGCAGCCGCTTGTTGCGGTCCAGGTGGGTGCGGCGCGAGCCCATCGCGCCGACATAGGCGACCGGCAGCTTGAGCGCGGCCTGGAGGAGCGGGATGTCGAACTTGGCGTCGTGGGTCAGGACGCACAGCACCGTACGGGAGTCGGTGGTCGTGCGCTCCAGATAGGTGTGCGGCCACTCCACGACGATCTCGTCCGCCTCGGGGAAGCGGGCCCTGGTAGCGAAGACGGGACGGGCGTCGCACACGGTGACGTGGTAGTTCAGGAATTTGCCGACCCTGACCAGGGCGGCCGCGAAGTCGATGGCGCCGAAGACGATCATCCGGGGGGCCGGGACGCTCGACTCGACCAGGACGGTCAGCGGGCGGCCGCACAGACGGCCGTCGGCGCCGAGCGAGAGCGTGGCGGTGCGGCCGGCGTCCAGCAGGGCGGTGGCTTCGCCGGCCACGGCACGGTCCAGTTCGGGGTGGCCGCCGAGGGCGCCCTCGTACCGGCCGTCGGGGTGGACGAGCAGGGCGCGGCCCATGAGTTCGGCGGGGCCGTCGGTGACGCGGGCGACCGCGGCGGCCTCGCCGCGCGCGGCGGCGGCCAGCGCGGCGGCGAACACCGCACGGGCGGGCGCCTGGCGCCCGACCGGGGTGACGAGGATGTCGATGACGCCACCGCAGGTCAGGCCCACCGCGAAGGCGTCCTCGTCGCTGTAGCCGAAGCGTTCGAGGACGGTCTCGCCGTCGTCGAGCGCCTGTTGGCACAGCTCGTACACGGCGCCCTCCACACACCCTCCGGAGACCGAGCCGATCGCCGTGCCGTCGCTGTCGACGGCGAGGGCGGCACCCGGCTGCCGGGGCGCGCTGCCGCCGACCGCCACCACGGTGGCCACGGCGAACTCGCGTCCCTGCTCGACCCACCGGTTGAGCTCTTCGGCGATGTCCAGCATGTTCGGTCTCCTTACGGATGTGTGGAGGGCGTCGGCGGCACGGCCGCTACTTGACGCCGAGCCAGTTCTCGATCGGATGGAGGGCGAAGTAGATGGTGAAGACGGCCGACAGGGCCCACATGAACCCGCCGATCTCCCTCCACTTGCCCTGTGCTGCCTTGATCACCGTGTAGGCGACGACGCCCGCGCCGACACCGGCGGTGATGTTGTACGTGAAGGGCATCAGCACCACGGTGAGGAAGACCGGGATGGAGACCGCGCGGTCGCTCCAGTCCACGTGCTTGGCGGCGCTCATCATCATCGAGCCGATGACGACCAGGGCGGCGGAGGCGACCTGGGCGGGCACCAGCTGGGTGACCGGGGTGAAGAAGAGGCAGGCCAGGAAGAAGAGGCCGGTGACGACCGAGGAGAGGCCGGTACGGGCGCCCTCACCGGCGCCGGAGGCGGACTCGATGAACACGGTCTGGCCGGAGGCGCCGCTGACGCCGCCGATCGCGCCGCCCGCGCCGTCGATGAACAGCGCCTTGGACAGGCCCGGCATGCGGCCCTGCTCGTCGGCGAGCTTGGCCTCCTGGCCGACGCCGATGATGGTGGCCATCGCGTCGAAGAAGCCGGCCAGCACCAGGGTGAAGACGATCATGGTGACGCCGATGGCGCCGATCGCGCCCCAGCCGCCGAACTCGACGTGGCCGAAGAGACCGAAGTCGGGAGCGGAGACCGCGCTGCCGTCGAGGCCGGGGGCGCTGCCGCCCCAGTCCGCGTCGGTGAGGCCGGCGACCTTGGTGACCACGAAGGCCAGGACGCTGCCGGAGACGATGCCGATCAGGATCGCGCCGGGGACTCGGCGCGCCTGGAGGGCGAAGATCAGGAGCAGGGTGATCGCGAAGAAGAAGACGGGCCAGCCGACGAGCTGACCGGTGAGGCCGAGGGTGACCGGCGGGCCGTGCTCGGGGCCCTTGCCGACGAAGCCGGCCTTCACCAGGCCGAGCAGGGCGACGAACATGCCGATGCCCATGGTGATCGCGTGCTTGAGCGCCAGGGGGATGGCGTTCATGATCATCTCGCGGAGGCCGGTGACGACCAGCAGCATGATGACGACGCCGTACATGACGCACATGCCCATGGCCTGCGGCCAGGTCATGTTGGGGACCACCTGGGTGGTCAGGGCCGCGGAGACGTTCAGTCCGGCGGCGAGTGCGAGCGGCACCTTTCCGATGAAGCCCATCAGCAGGGTGCTGACCGCGGCCGCGAGTGCGGTGGCGGTCACCAGGCCCGCGTGGCCCAGCGTGTGCTTGTCGACGTCGGGCGTCGAGAGGATCAGCGGGTTGAGCAGGAGGATGTAACACATCGCCATGAAGGTGGTGATGCCGCCGCGCACTTCCTGCGCGGTCGTGGATCCTCGCTCGGATATGTGGAAGTACCGGTCGAGCCAAGACCTGCCGGCGGGGGGACGGGAGCCGGAGCCCGCGTCCTCGGCGGTGGTCTTCGGCTCCAGGGACTGCTGGGTCATGGTGCCTACTCCCAAGGTTCACAGGGGCACCCGCATAAGACTTGAATCACTCAGGTCGGACAAGCTGCGGGATTTGGGATGGTGCGTGGGCTGCACGACCCGGGGGACGGCCCGAGACGAACGGTGTCTGCTCCTGCCGGGGTACCGGACGCGGTACCGCAGTGCAGATGACTACGGGTGTTGCTGGTGTGACTCGGTCACGCTGGGTGGTGCGGGTACTGCTGGTACTGCGGGTTGCTGCGAGGACCGCGAGCGGTGCGGTACTGGTGTGCTCCGGGCGGTGCGGGCTTCGGAAGTGTGACGTTCCAGTGAGGCCCGCACCGCCCGGAGGGCTTGTGGGGAGGGGGCCCGGGGACGTGAGTCCCGCGGGAAAAATCTGCCTTCACCCCTCGACCCTCGGAGGGTCAGGCGCCGGTGCCCGTGAGGTGCTCGGGGCGGACCGGGGTCTTGTTGAGCTCCAGACCCGTCGCGTTCCGGATCGCCGCGAGGACGGCCGGGGTGGACGACAGGGTCGGGGCCTCGCCGAGACCGCGCAGGCCGTACGGCGCGTTCGGGTCGGCGAGCTCCAGGACGTCGACCGGGATGGTCGGGGTGTCCAGGATCGTGGGGATCAGATAGTCCGTGAAGGAGGGGTTGCGCACCTTCGCGGTCTTCGGGTCCACGATGATCTCCTCCATCACCGCGACACCGAGGCCCTGGGTGGTACCACCCTGGATCTGGCCGACGACGGAGAGCATGTTGAGGGCCTTGCCCACGTCCTGGGCGGTGGCCAGCTCGACGACCTTGACGAGGCCGAGCTCGGTGTCCACCTCGACCACCGCGCGGTGCGCGGCGAAGGTGTACTGGACGTGGCCGTTGCCCTGGCCGGTGACGAGGTCGAAGGCCTGCGTCGGGCGGTGCCGGAACTCCAGCTCGACGTCGATCTCCTCGCCCTCCAGGACGTCGGCCAGGTCGGCGAGGACCTCACCGCCGTCGGTGACGACCTTGCCGCCTTCGAGCAGCAGCTCGGCGGTGGCCCAGGCGGGGTGGTAGGAGCCGAACTTGCGGCGGCCGATCTCCAGCGCCTTGGCGCGGACGGCCTCGCAGGTGTTCTTCACCGCGCCGCCGGTCATGTACGTCTGGCGGGAGGCGGAGGTGGAACCGGCGGAGCCGACCTGGGTGTCGGCCGGGTGGATGGTGACCTGCGTGACGCCCAGCTCGGTTCGGGCGATCTGGGCGTGCACGGTGACACCGCCCTGGCCGACCTCCGCCATGGCGGTGTGGACCATCGCGACGGGCTCGCCGTTGATGACCTCAAGCCGCACCCGGGCGGTGGAGTAGTCGTCGAAGCCCTCGGAGAAACCGACGTTCTTGATGCCGACCGCGTAGCCGACACCGCGTACGACGCCCTCGCCGTGCGTGGTGTTGGACAGGCCGCCCGGCAGGGCGCGCACATCCGCCTCCTCGCCGGCCGCGAGCCACTGCTGCTCGGGCGGCATCGGGCGGGCCTTGACGCGGCGCAGCAGCTCGGCGACCGGGGCGGGCGAGTCCACGACCTGGCCGGTCGGCATGATCGTGCCCTGCTCCATGGCGTTGAGCTGGCGGAACTCGACCGGGTCCATGCCCAGCTTCGCCGCGAGCTTGTCCATCTGGGCCTCGTAGGCGAAGCAGGCCTGGACCGCGCCGAAGCCGCGCATCGCGCCACAGGGCGGGTTGTTGGTGTAGAGCGCGATCGCCTCGATGTCGACGTCGTCGATGACGTACGGACCGACGGAGAGCGAGGAGGCGTTGCCGACGACGGCCGGGGAGGCCGAGGCGTAGGCGCCGCCGTCCAGGACGATCCTGCACTTCATGTGCGTGATCTTGCCGTCCTTGGTGGCACCGTGCTCGTAGTGCAGCTTCGCCGGGTGGCGGTGCACATGGCCGAAGAAGGACTCGAACCGGTTGTAGACGATCTTGACCGGCTTGCCCGTGCGCAGCGCCAGGAGACAGGCGTGGATCTGCATCGAGATGTCCTCGCGGCCACCGAAGGCGCCGCCGACGCCGGACAGCGTCATGCGGACCTTCTCCGGCGGCAGGCCGAGGACCGGGGCGATCTGCTGGAGGTCGGAGTGCAGCCACTGGGTGGCGACGTACAGGTCGACGCCGCCGTCCTCGGCGGGCACCGCGAGGCCGGACTCCGGGCCGAGGAAGGCCTGGTCCTGCATGCCGAAGGTGTACTCGCCCTCGACGATCACGTCGGCGCGCTTGCGGGCCTCCTCCACGTTGCCGCGGATGATCGGCTGGCGGTGCACGATGTTGGGGTGCGGGACGTGACCGGCGTGGTGGTCGTCGCGGCCCTCGTGGATCAGCGGCGCGTCCGGGGCGATGGCCGAGGCCTCGTCCGTGACGAGCGGCAGCTCCTTGTAGTCGATCTTGATCTTGGCGGCCGCGCGGCGGGCGGTCTCCGGGTGGTCGGCGGCCACGAGGGCGACCGGCTCACCGTGGTGGCGGACCCGGCCGTTGGCCAGGACGGGGGTGTCCTGGATTTCGAGGCCGTAGTTCTTCATCTTGGCCGGCAGGTCGTCGTAGGTGAGCACGGCGTACACGCCGGGCATCGCGACGGCCTCGGAGATGTCGATGTTCTCGATGAGGGCGTGGGCCACGGTGGAGCGCAGCGTCTGGCCCCACAGCATGTCCTCGTGCCACATGTCCGAGGAGTAGGCGAACTCACCGGTCACCTTGAGGGTGCCGTCCGGGCGGAGGGTCGATTCGCCGATGCCGCCCTTGGTGTGGTTCTGGGTGACGTTGGTGGGCGTACCGGCCGGAGCGGTGCGGGTGTTCTGCGCCATGATCAGACCGCCTCTTCCTGACGGGCGGCCGCGAGGCGGACCGCGTCGAGGATCTTCTCGTAACCGGTGCAGCGGCACAGGTTGCCGGAGAGCGCCTCGCGGATGTCCGCGTCGGACGGCTCGGAGTTGCGCTCCAGGAGCTCGTCGGCGGCGACCAGGAGACCGGGGGTGCAGAAACCGCACTGCACGGCGCCGGCGTCGATGAAGGCCTGCTGGATCGGGGAGAGACCGCCCGCTTCTCCAGTCTGCCCGTCCTGCGGCTTGGCCTGCCAGCGCTTGGCCGCGTCGATGGAGGTGCCGCAGGAGCCGGAGGCGCAGCCGCCGCCGGGGTGGGCGTCGGTGCGGTGGGCGGCGTAGTCGGCCAGACCCTCCACGGTGACGACCTCGCGGCCCTCGACCTGACCGGCCGCGACCAGACACGAACACACCGGAACACCGTCGAGGCGGACCGTGCAGGAGCCGCACTCGCCCTGCTCGCAGGCGTTCTTCGAACCCGGAAGCCCCATGCGCTCGCGCAGGACGTACAGGAGGCTCTCGCCCTCCCAGACGTCGTCGGCCTCCTGCTTGCGGCCATTGACCGTGAAATTGACGCGCATGGTTATGCAGCTCCTTCAAGGGTGCGGCCGTTGCTGCCGCGGTACGTCTCCCAGGTCCACATCAGCGTGCGACGGGCCATGACGCCGACGGCGTGACGGCGGTAGTTCGCGGTGCCGCGGACGTCGTCGATCGGGTTGCACGCGCCCGAGGCGAGCGTGGCGAACTGCTTCGCGATCGACGGGGTGATGATCTTGCCGTTGTCCCAGAAGCCGCCCTCTTCGAGCGCCGCGTTCAGGAATTCCTCGGCCGCCTTGGCCCGAATGGGGGTGGGGGCCGCCGAGCCGATGCCGGTACGCACCGTGCGGGTGTCGGGGTGCAGGGCCAGGCCGAACGCGCAGACCGCGATGACCATGGCGTTGCGGGTGCCGACCTTGGAGAACTGCTGGGGGCCGTCCGCCTTGGGGATGTGGACGGCCTTGATCAGCTCGTCCGCCTCCAGGGCGTTGCGCTTGACACCCTTGTAGAACTCGTCGATGGGGATGAGCCGGACGCCGCGCGCCTGGGACTCCACCTCGACGTCGGCGCCGGAGGACAGCAGCGCCGGGTGGGAGTCGCCGGCCGGCGAGGCGCAGCCGAGGTTGCCGCCGACGCCTCCGCGGTTGCGGATCTGCGGGGAGGCCACGGTGTGCGAGGCGAGCGCGAGGCCCGGCAGCTCCGTCCGCAGGTTCTCCATGATGTGGGTGTACGGGACGGAGGGGCCGAGCCGGACGCTCTCCTCCCCGACCTCCCACTGAGCCAGCTCGCTGATGCGGTTCAGGTCCAGGAGGTACTCGGGCCGCCGGTGGTCGAAGTTGATCTCGACCATCACATCGGTGCCACCCGCAATGGGCACAGCCGTGGGGTGCTCGGCCTTGGCGGCGAGCGCCTCCTCCCAGCTGGCGGGGCGAAGGAAGTCCATGAGTGGCTCTCTTCCGATTCTCAAATTCGGGGTCGTTCGCGCGGGTCCCGGGGACGGCAGGCCCTCGACATCTCAGTCGTTCATGTGCTGTTAACGCGGTGTGGAATCAGTACACAAGTCCCCGATCCCTCGGGTGCAGTCACCGAAACCATGAAGGAGTTGGCTGGTGTTCGCTCACGTCTTGTAGATTCGTATGAAAGGCGGTGCTCCGTTACCTCACCGCTTTCCAACGGCAACATCAAGACAGATCGGCGGCGACACGCGATGCGGCTGCGCGCACTTCTGGAAACCGACGCGCTGGGGCTGCGGCTGCTCGGCGGCGAGGACGAGCTGGACCGCACGGTGCGGGGGGTGATGACCACGGACCTGCGCGATCCCAGCCGCTACCTGACGGGGGGCGAGCTCGTCCTGACGGGTCTCGCCTGGCGGCGGGACGCCGAAGATTCCGAGCCATTCGTACGCATCCTCGCGGGCGCGGGCGTGGCGGGCCTGGCGGCCGGAGAGGCGGAGCTCGGCGCCATCCCCGACGATCTTGTCGTGGCTTGTTCTCGCCACCGCCTTCCGCTGTTCGCGGTGAACGAGTCGGTCGCGTTCGCGACCATCACCGAACACGTCGTACGGCAGGTCTCGGGCGAGCGGGCGGGCGACCTGGCGGCGGTGGTGGACCGCCACCGCCGGCTGATGACGTCCGGCCCTGCGGGCGGCGGCCCCGAGGTGGTTCTCGACCTGCTCGGCTCCGATCTCGATCTGCGGGCCTGGGTGCTTTCTCCCACCGGCCGCCAGATCGCGGGCGCGGGCGACGCCCTGAGCCCCGCGGTCGGCGCCGCGCTCGCCGCCGAGCACCTGGGCGCGACCCGCACCGGGCGCCGGGGCCCGCACCGCACCACCGTGGACGGCGTGACCTACTCGCTCTTCCCGATCCGCAACAACGGCCGGGGCGCCGCTCCCGCCGCCCGCGATGTGCGCGAGACGGTGCTTTCGGACTGGCTGCTCGCCGTCGAGGCCGACGCGAGCGACTGGCCGGCGGCCCGGCTCGACCTCCTCCAGGGCGTCACCCAGCTCATCGCGGTCGAGCGCGACCGGCGCGACGCGGCCCGCTCGGTGCGCCGCCGGCTCGCCCAGGAGGTCCTGGAGCTGGTGCAGACCGGGGCCGCGCCCGCCGAGATCGCGGCCCGGCTGCGGGTCGCCGCCCCCGTGCTGCTGCCCGGCCTCGGCTCGGCGCCGCACTGGCAGGTCGTGGTGGCCCGGGTGGACTGGGAGCGCGACTCGGGCGCCGAGATCGCGGGCGGCCCGGTCGCCCAGTCGCTCCTGGAGGAGATCCTGGTCGATCCGGCGGTGGTGGGACCGGAGTCCTCCGACCGGATCGCGGTGGCCCACGCGGGTGACGAGGCCATCGCTCTCGTACCGCTGCCCGCGGTCACGCCCGAGGGCGTCGAGGGCGGTCTGCACGCCGACGCGCTGCTCTCCACGGTGCGCGCGCCGCTCTCCCCCGGCCTCGCCGACGACGGTCGTCTGACACTGGGTGTCAGCGCCGCGGTGCACTCCGCCGAGGGGCTGCGCGGCGCCCTGGAGGAGGCCCGGCACGCCCGCCGGGTCGCCGCGGCCCGGCCCGGCCGGGTCTGCGCGGCCGGCCACCACGAGCTGGCCTCACACGTGCTGCTGCTCCCGTTCGTGCCGGACGACGTACGGCGTGCCTTCACGGCCCGCCTCCTGGACCCGCTGCGCGACTACGACCGGCGCCACCGGGCCGAGCTCATCCCGACACTGGAGGCGTTCCTCGACTGCGACGGATCCTGGACGCGCTGTGCGACGCGGCTGCACCTGCACGTCAACACCTTGCGCTACCGGGTGGGCAGGATCGAGCAGTTGACGGCCCGTGACCTCTCCCGCCTCGAGGACAAGCTGGACTTCTTCCTGGCGCTCCGTATGAGCTGACGGTCGATCCCGGCCATGGTCGGAAGATTGTGAACTCATTCACGCACCCCCCTTGGCCCGGCGTGCCATTCCGTGTTGAGATGCGGATCGACTCAGCAGCTCAATGGCGCGCTCGGGGAGGGCAACGTGGCGCATCCCGCCATGTCTGGTTCCGGAACGACTGCGGAGGACGGGGATCCGCTCCAGACCGCGATATGGCGGCTGCGTTCGCGCGGCTGCTGGACGGATGCCGCGGCCCTGCTCGAACCACATGCGGCGACGCCGGCCGGCGCGCTCCAGCGCTCCGCCCTGCTCACCGAGCGCTGCGTCTACACCGAGTCCGGCTGGGCGGAGGCCGAGGAGGCGCTGCGCGGCGCCGAGGCCGTCGCCCGCAGCGACGAGGAGCGCGGCGCGGCCGCCTGCGAGCGCGGCTATCTCGCCTACGCCTCCACGCTGTTCGGGGTACGGGACCGGGCGGACGAAGCACGCTCCGCGTTCGGCCGGGCCGCCGCCCTGACCGCGCTCTCCGGGCGCGGCCGGGCCCTGCTCGACTTCCGGCGCGGGCTGCTCGCCGAGAACGTGTCCGACGCCCCGCAGGCCGCGCGCGCCGCCTACCTCCGCGCGCACGAGGGCGCCGCCGCCCACGGCGACACCCTGCTCCTCTCCTTCACCTGGCGCCATCTGGCCGGACTGGCCCTGCGCGAGGGGGAGTTGGCGGAGGCGAGACACGGGTTCACCGAGTCCCTGCGGATCCGGGAGGAGCTCGGTTACCTCATCGGCACGGCTCCCGCGCTCGCCGCGCTGGCCGACACCGAGGAGGAGCCGGTCTCGACCCGGCTGCGCACGGAGGCGGCACGTCTGGTGCGGCTGCTCGGCGTTCCCACCTGGCTCGCCGCCCACCTGGACACCGTACCGGCGCCGCGCCCCGCCACCTGAGCCCCCGCGGCCGCTCCCTGACGGACAGTCAGCTCCTGAACGAGCTTGTTCCACCAGGGAGTTGAGGTCCGTGTGGCCGTGACGAGTGGGCTCGGGGCCCTCCCCGCGGCGGGCGGGTGGGTAAGACGGCCGACCGTCGGTGGCCGGGCCTTCGGATCCGCAGGCGCACGTCACCCGGGCCCCGGCGCGTCAGAGTGCGGAGCCCGTGAAGTGTTCCCGTACGAGCGACTGGACGACCGGCAGGTTCTGGGCGCACAGGGCGTCCAGGAGGGCCAGGTGTTCCGCGGCGTCGGCCACCAGGTCGGCCCGGCGGGCGACCGGCGCCGCGGTCAGCGGCCACTGCGCGCGCCGGTGCAGGTCGTCGGCGACCTGGACGAGCTGCTGGTTGCCGGCGAGCGCGAGGACCGCCCGGTGGAAGGCGCGATCGCATTCGGCGTACCCCGCCCGGTCGCCGGTGGCGGCGGCCTCGGTGGTGGCCAGCGCCAGCGGCCGCAGCTCGGCCCAGCGGGCCGCCGGGACGGTACGGGCCAGGCGCAGCATCACCGGGACCTCGATCATGGCCCGCACCTCGGCGAGCTCCGCCAGTTCGCGGGCGCTGCGCTCGGTGACCCGAAAGCCCCGGTTCGGCACGACCTCGACCGCGCCCTCGATGCTGAGCTGCTGCATCGCCTCGCGCACCGGGGTCGCCGAGACCCCGAACCGCTCGCCGAGCGCCGGGGCCGAGTACACCTCACCGGGCACCAGCTCCCCGTCGACCAGCGCGGTGCGCAGGGCGGCCAGGATCTGGCCGCGTACGGAGTGGCGGTGGACGGCGCGGGGGGCGGGGGGCTCGCCGTGGGTGTGTTCACCGCGCGCGGCGCCGGGGCGCTCCCCGGCCCTGGCCTGGCCGGGGACCCTGGGTGACCCGGATGGAGGCACCACCGTCTCGTGCGCTCTGCCCTGCTCCACCCCGGCCTCCTACGGCTCCGCCTGCCCCTCACAGACCATAGGCGGACAAAGCGCGAGTTCAAACATCGAGCACATCGGCTAAGGTAAGCCTTACCTGCCAACGATCGTGATTCGGTGGTTCCGCATGACCGTGTCCGCCTTGCTGCCCAGCCCCGCGCCGAGCCCCGTCGGTGACTCCTACGCCCGGCTCGCCGAGGTGTTTCCCGGTCTGGGCATCAGGGAGCTGACCGCCGCCGAGCCCGCGCCCGAGGGTGCGGGCTGGGTCGGCGCGGCGGAGCTCGCGGCCGGTGGCAGCGCCCTCGACGCCTTTCTGGCCTGGGACAACGCCCAGGTGGTCCGGGACTACGGACACCAGGCCCGCCCCGATGTCATCGCCTCGTTCGGCTTCCACCGGTACGCCTGGCCGGTCTGCCTCCTGGTGACGGTCCCCTGGTTCCTGCACCGCCGGGTGCCGAGGGTGCCGGTCGCCGATGTGGCCTTCCAGCGGACGCACGGCCAAATCGCCGTGCGGGTAACGGAGTTCGCCTGTCTGCCCGACGACCCGGCGGCCGGGCTCCCCGGCGCTTGCGTGGTGGCGGACGAGGAGGCGCTGCGGGCCGAGGTGCGGGCGTCGCTGGCCGAGCACCTCGGGCCGGTGCTCGACGGGTTCGGGCCGCGCATGCGGCGCGGCCGGCGGGCCCTGTGGGGGATGGCGACGGACGAGATCGTCGAGGGGCTCTGGTACATCGGCTCGCTGCTCGGTGAGGAGCCGCGTGCGATGGCCGAGCTCGACGCGCTGCTGCCCGGCACCGCGAAGCCGTATGTGGGCACCCCCGGCTTCCGCGAGCTGACCGCGCCCGACGGGCGGCGCCTGCCGACCCGCGACCGCGCGAGCTGCTGCTTCTTCTACACCGTGCGCCCCCAGGACACCTGCGTCACCTGTCCCCGGACCTGCGACGCCGACCGCGTGCGTCGGCTCAGCGCCGCATCCTGACTCCATGCCACCCGTCCGGGTGAGCGCCAGTCGAACTCAACTCGCGCGCCGGGCACGGTCGTTCGAGTGAATCGCCCCTATCCGAGGGCCCTCGCACTCCGTTGGCGTCCTCTTGCCCCGAAACCCTCCTGCCGCCCCGTCCGGCTGGAGCAGTATGGCGGCCGATACGCCCTACGCGATGCAAGGGACACCGCATGCGACTGACCGACATATCGCTGGACTGGCTGCTTCCGGGCGGCGTGATGATCGTGGGGGTCGTCGTGGCTCTGGTAGTGCTCGCGCGCGGCAAGCGCGCCGGTGACAACGCCACCGGCGACGACTCGTGGGAACGCAGCGAGGAGCGCCGCAGAAGGAAGGAGGCGGTGTACGGCACCGCTTCCTATGTGCTCCTGTTCTGCTGTGCGGCGGTGGCCGCCGCCCTCTCCTTCCACGGTCTGGTCGGCTTCGGCCGGCAGAACCTCAATCTGACGGACGGCTGGGAGTATCTGGTCCCGTTCGGGCTCGACGGCGCGGCGATGTTCTGCTCCGTGCTCGCGGTGCGCGAGGCCAGCCACGGCGACGCGGCGCTCGGCTCACGCCTTCTGGTGTGGACGTTCGCGGGCGCCGCGGCGTGGTTCAACTGGGTGCACGCGCCGCGCGGCATGGACCACGCGGGCGCCCCGCAGTTCTTCGCCGGGATGTCGCTCTCGGCGGCGGTGCTCTTCGACCGCGCGCTGAAGCAGACCCGCCGGGCGGCCCTGCGTGAACAGGGCCTGGTACCACGGCCGTTGCCGCAGATTCGTATCGTCCGGTGGCTGCGCGCCCCCAGGGAGACCTTCGGCGCCTGGTCGCTGATGCTCCTCGAAGGCGTACGCACCCTGGACGAGGCGGTCGACGAGGTACGCGAGGACAAGCGCACCAAGGAGGAGAACAAGCTGCGCAGGCGCGACCAGGAGAAGCTGGACCGGGCGCACTTCAAGGCGCTCAGCCGGCAGAACCGGGCCTGGGGACGCGGCAGGGGCGGCGGCCGTCAGGTCGACGTACCGGGGATCGGTCCGGGGCCGGGCTCCGCGCAGCCCAAGGCTGTCGCGGAGCCGGCCATAGCGGAGCCGGGACAGCTTCCCCTGCGCAACCGGCCCTCCCTCCAGGCCGTCGGGGCCGCTGAGGCCGCGGCCGCCAGGACCGTCGACCTCACCGCCGAGGACGACACCCAGGCGCTGCCGCGGCTCGACTCCCTGGAGCGCAAGCTGAAGGATCTTGAGCAGCAGTTCGGATAAAGGTGACGGCGGTGTCCGCGCTAGGGGCGCGGCGCCGTTCCGTCACCGAGTTCGAACCAGACGGCCTTCCCCAGGTCGTGTTCGTGCACGCCCCAGGCGTCGGCCAGCGCCTGGACCAGCAGCAGCCCCCTGCCGTGCGTCCCGTCGTCGTCGGACGGCGCGTGCGGGGTGGGCAGCGCGGGAACGAAGTCCCGTACCTCCACGCGGAGTCGGCGCTCCTCCGCGGTCACCGTCACGATCGCGCCGTCGTCGGTGTGGACGAGCGCGTTGGTCACCAGCTCGCTGGTGAGCAGTTCCGCCACGTCCACCGCCCCCGCGTGCGGCCAGGGGCCCAGGAATTCCCGCACCGCTCGGCGTATGTCGCGGACGGCACTCAGGTCCGCCCGTCCAACTTTTCTGCGCAGCAGACGCTGGTCCCCCTGCTGCGCATCAGGTGTCCGGACGGGTCCGCTCCCCGCGGAGCCCCGCCCTGCCTGATGCCTTGTCATAACCCCCACCTGCACGTTGCGACGACCTTCCTCCCTCGAACACGCACACGGGATGCATGCCCCACCGGGCCCTGGTCACTCATGGTGATTCCGCAACGACCGAACGGG
Organism: Streptomyces sp. ASQP_92; assembly: GCF_025399895.1. Taxonomy (GTDB): domain Bacteria; phylum Actinomycetota; class Actinomycetes; order Streptomycetales; family Streptomycetaceae; genus Streptomyces. The sequence continues at coordinate 22,886 of NZ_JAODUA010000022.1, forward strand.
ACCCCTTCGCGCGGCCCGACAGGAGGGGTGGGCACGGGGCGGGAATTCCACGCGGGAGTTTCGGCACGGGGTGTCGTGCGGCGCTCCCCCGCCTCGCCCCGTGCCCAGTCCGGCGTCGCGGCCTTGCCCACCCAGCGGGACTGAAAAGCGCCAACAGGGCTCGCGTACAAGGGTGTTGACGGCGGCATACGAGTCGTACGGGACCGGCGAAAAGCGGCGGCGGCCCCGCTCGGCGGCCCGGTTCCGGATCGAAGGGAGGCCGCCCGGCGCGCGGCCGGGACGCAGGGCCGATGGCGTCCTCGTCCCCGCTTTCACCGGAGCGGGCCTGGGCTTTCGGACGAGCGGGCCGGAGCCCGGCCGCGTGGGCCTCCGGCGGGAGGCGGCCCGGCTCCCCACCGGCATATCCCGGCGGCAGCGGGTCCACGCGGGAATGAGACCCCCCGCCCGGTGGGCGGGCCGCTCCCGCGGCGACGGGGCACGACGTCGAACCGACCCCGTCCCGGGACACGGCGACCGCCGGGCATCGGCCGATCTGCCGAGGGGCGGCTGTCGCGCCCGCCCGGGTCGCCGCGCTCCCCGCGTACAGCGTTGCGTACGACGGTGCCGCCCGGCTGAGGAAGGCCGCGCTGCCCCATCGGATCCACCCGTCCCGCCGGTTGCGTCGATCCCCCGGGCAGACGGGGAAAGCACGAGACGTAGGCCGGGGTACGCGAGGTGCCGGAGGCGTCGTAGCGGGCCCGACCCGGCTCCCGGTACGGCGGGCCGGGCCGGGGGCCGGCCGGAGGGTGCTCAGTAGGGCACGGTGCCGCACCACGTCTCCGCCCATGCGGAGGCGCCGTACTTGTTGGCGGCCCGCACCGAGACGCAGATCTCGTCGCCGGAGAAGGGGCCGTTGATCGTGTAGCTGGTGCCACCCGTGGAGTAGATCGTGTCGACGCTCTTCTTCGTGAAGTTGCTGCCCTTGTTGGTGTAGTGGACGTCGTAGCGGGTCGCCCCCGAGATCGCCGACCAGCTCACCGCGAGCGGCATGGAACACGCCCCCACACAGCCGTTGGTGTACTCGACCTTGTAAGCCTTCAGGGCGGGCGGCGGGGAGCCCGCGGGCGTGCCGCCGCCGGACCCCGACGAGCCCGAACCGTTGGAGGCTCCCCCCGAGGGCCCGGAGGGACCCGAGCCGCCGCCGTCACCGGTGCCCCGCGTCGCGGCTCCCCCGCCCCCGGGCGAGCCCCCGGCCCCGCCCGCGACGGCGCCTCCCTGCGCGGCCGAACTCCCGCCGTTGTTCTGGGCGTTCTGGCCGCCGGCGCCGCCCTTTCCGTCCGGGCCCTTCGTCTCGTTGGCCTTGTCACTGGGCCCGGGCGACGGTGAACTGGCGCTCGGGCTCGGCGAGTTGATCGCGGACGGCGCGCCGCTGGGGCCGGCACCGGGGCCGGCACTGGCACTGGCGCCGGGGCTCGCGCTCGCGCTGCTGCTCGGCGGCTGGGCGTGTGCCTCGCTCCCGCTGTCCCGCGCGAACGGCTGGAGCACGGCGATCGTGCCGCCGCCGACGGTGAGTACGGCGATGACGGGCAGCACGATGAGCCGGCGACGGCGGCGGGGCCGTTCCCGGTGCTCCCGCAGCGTGACGGCGTCGCCCGCCACGACGCCGTCGGGGTGGCCGTCCTGCGGACGCAGGCCGATGGTCGCCCGGTCCACGGGCTCCTCCCGCAGCGGCTTCGCCTCGGCGTCGAGCAGCCGCGCGGACTGCTGGGCCAGGCGCGCCACCACCCGGGCGGGCAGCCAGGCGCCGCGCGCGGTGCTCGGCCGGGGCCGCTCGGGGTCCGTCAACAGCTCCTCGACGCCCGGCCGTTGATCGATGTCCTTGGCCAGGCACCGGGCGATGAGCGCGCGCAGCGGGGCGTCCTCGACTCCGGCGAGGTCCGGTTCGCCCTCCACGATCTGGAACATCACGGCGTGCTGGTTGCTGGCCCCGTGCCCGAACGGGAGCTGTCCGGTCGCCGCGTAGGTCAGCACGCAGCCCAGCGTGAACACATCGCTCTTGACCCCGGCGCTCTGGCCGCGCACCTGCTCCGGCGACATGAAGCCGGGCGAGCCGACCGCCATGCCCGTACTGGTCAGCAGGGACTCGACGGAGGTTTCGAGGGCCCGCGCGATCCCGAAGTCGATGACCTTGGTGCCGTCCACGGTGAGCATCACGTTGGACGGCTTCAGGTCGCGGTGCACGATGCCCGCGCCGTGAATGTCCTTGAGGGCCTTCAACAGCCCTTCGGCGAGGGCGTACAGGGAGGTGGCGGGCAGTGGTCCGTACCGCCGCACGATCTGTTCGAGCGAGAGCCCGGGTACGTATCCGGTGGCGACCCACGGCGGCTCGTCGCCGGGGCCCGCGTCGAGCACCGGTGCCGTGTACCGTTCGCCGACCTTGCGGGCCGCGTCGATCTCGCGGCGGAATCGCGCCCTGAACTGCTCGTCGGACACGTGCTCCTCGTGCACGACCTTCACGGCGACGGTGCGCCCGCTGTCCGAGCGCGCGAGGAACACCCGCCCCATGCCTCCTGCGCCGAGCCGCCCCAGGAGCAGATAGGGGCCGATGCGCGCGGGGTCGCTGACCGCGAGCGGTTTGATGCCCCCGTCGATGTAATCGTCCTTCTCGCCGCGTCCGTCCCCGTTGCTACCGCTCATGATGGTGTGGCTCCCCCGGCCCTTCTCGCCTGGTCATCGGCGTAACTCGGTTGAGAGTAGTCGCTGTTGCGGCGCCGAGTGAAGGCGAGGAAGTGCGCGGGGAGCGCGATGGTCGTGTGGGGCGTGGCGGAGGGGCCGCGTCCCTTTCGGCCCCGGCCGGGCCGTGTGCGGCCGGGACGTTACGGCCTCGGCACGTTGCGGAGGTTGGAGCGGGCCATCTGGAGCATGCGGCCCACCCCGCCGTCGAGCACGATCTTGCTCGCGGAGAGCGCGAAGCCCGACACCATCTCGGCGCTGATCTTCGGCGGGATGGAGAGCGCGTTGGGGTCGGTGACGATGTCGACGAGGGCCGGGCCCTTGTGCCTGAAGGCGTCCTTGAGGGCACCCGCGAGTTGCTTGGGCTTCTCCACGCGCACCCCGTAGGCGCCCGCCGCCCGGGCGATGGCGGCGAAGTCGGGGTTGTGGTTGGTCGTCCCGTACGAGGGCAGTCCGGCCACCAGCATCTCCAGCTCGACCATGCCGAGCGAGGAGTTGTTGAACAGCACGATCTTCACCGGTAGGTCGTACTGGACCAGGGTGAGGAAGTCCCCCATCAGCATGGAGAAGCCGCCGTCGCCGGACATCGAGACGACCTGACGGCGGCGGTCGACGAACTGGGCACCGATCGCCTGCGGCAGCGCGTTCGCCATCGAGCCGTGGCTGAACGAACCGATGATGCGCCGCCTGCCGTTGGGCGAGATGTAGCGGGCCGCCCACACATTGCACATCCCGGTGTCGACGGTGAACACGGCGTCGTCGTCGGCCAGTTCGTCCAGGACGGAGGCCACGTACTCGGGGTGGATCGGGACGTGCTTGTCCACCTTGCGGGTGTACGCCTTGACGACACCCTCCAGGGCGTCGGCGTGCTTCTTCAGCATCTTGTCGAGGAAGCGGCGGTCCTTCTTCTCCTTCACGCGGGGCGTCAGACAGCGCAGCGTCTCCTTCACGTCGCCCCACACCGCGAGGTCCAACTTCGAGCGCCGTCCCAGGTGTTCGGGGCGGACGTCCACCTGGACGATCTTGACGTCGTCGGGCAGGAAGGCGTTGTAGGGGAAGTCGGTGCCGAGCAGGATCAGCAGGTCGCACTCGTGGGTCGCCTCATAGGCGGCGCCGTAGCCGAGCAGGCCGCTCATGCCGACGTCGTACTCGTTGTCGTACTGGATCCACTCCTTGCCGCGCAGCGCGTGCCCGATCGGCGACTTGACGCGCCCGGCGAACTCCATGACCTCGGCGTGCGCCCCGGCGGTGCCGCTGCCGCAGAACAGGGTGACGCGTTTGGCCGCGTCGACGAGTGCGGCGAGCCTGTCGATCTCGGCGTCCCCGGGCCGCACCGTCGGCCGGGACGTGACCAGGGCGTGGTCGATGGCCTTGTCCGGGGCCGGCGCGGAGGCGATGTCGCCGGGCAGCGCGAGGACGCCGACACCGCCCCGGCCGATCGCGTGCTGGATCGCCGTCTGGAGCACCCGGGGCATCTGCTGCGGGCTGGAGATCAGCTCGCAGTAGTGGGAGCACTCCTGGAACAACTGGTCGGGGTGGGTCTCCTGGAAGTAGCCGAGGCCGATCTCCGAGGACGGGATCTGGGAGGCGAGGGCGAGGACGGGGGCCATGGAGCGGTGCGCGTCGTACAGGCCGTTGATGAGGTGGAGGTTGCCGGGCCCGCACGAGCCCGCGCACGCCGCCAGCCTTCCGGTGAGCTGGGCCTCGGCGCCGGCCGCGAAGGCCGCGACCTCCTCGTGCCTGACCTGGATCCAGTCGATCGCGGAGTTGCGGCGGATGGCGTCGACGACAGGGTTCAGACTGTCGCCGACGACTCCGTACATCCGCTGGACGCCCGCGCGGGTGAGGATGTCGACGAACTGCTCCGCAACATTCTGCTTGGCCATGGGTCCATCAACCCACGGCCCCCGCGGTTACGCCTCCCAGACCGCGACGGCCGTACGGTCGTCGGCGTACCCCTTCACCCTGAGCTGTACGTCGGCGAGGAACCCGGCGAGACCGGGCGGCTCGGCGGCGGCCCAGCGTTCGGCGAGTTCCTTGGCGAGGGCGGCCTCGCCGCGCAGCGGTTCGGCGAGGCCCGCGCTGCACAGCAGGAGGGTGTCGCCCGGACGGGCCACCGAGGCCCGGAAGCGGAACGGTTCGCCCGGGGGCGCGGGCGGGTCGATGTAGGGGCGGGCGGGCTCGACCGTGCCCAGGTCCATCGTCAGGCGGTCGCCCGCCGGGGTCTCGGCCGGCGCGGAGCCGAAGCCGACCACCGGCTCGCCGAGGACCGTGCCCGGTTCGGGCACGGCGGGCTCGATGTCCTGCCAGACTCCCCCGCGCAGCCGGAACAGGCCGCCGTGCCCGACGCCGAAGAACACCCGGGTACGGCAGGCCGGATCGGCGGACAGCAGCAGACAGCGCAGGTTCGCGGTGTACTCCTCGGGCTCGGCCCCCAGCTCGGCGGCGCGGGCCCGCAGCATCCCGTAACTGCGGTCGGTGAGCCGGTGCAGGCCCGACTTGAGGTCGCCGCGCCGGCCCGCCCTGATGTCCTCGGCGAGGCGGACATGGCTGCGGCCGATGGCTCCGCCGATCCAGTGGCAGGCGTCGGCGGCCGCGAGCTGTGCCCGGTCGCTGGTGCGCACGCCGCTCGCCACGGCCACCAGGACCAGGGCGTTCTCGCCGGTGCCGAAGCGGGCGGTGAGCAGGGCGTCGCGGCGCGGCTCGCCCCGGTAGCGGGCGGAGTCCCCGCGCGCGGACACGGCCCGCAGGACGTAGGTGCCGTAGCGGGCGCCGTCGAGCACGGTGTCCGCCACGAGGTCGTCGAGCTCCTCGGGCCGGGCGGTGGGCAGCGCGGTGGGCTCGGCGTCATAGGTGGGCGGCCCGTCGCCCACATGGCCGGTACGGGGCCGGGGCACCGACTCGAACCGCGCGGACGGCGCGAACTGCTCGTCGGGCGCGGTCATGGGCGGGCCGGAGGCGTCGGGGGTGGGCGTACGTGGTGCGCGCGGGGCGTTGGTGACGAGCGGGTCGTCATCGGCGTCACGGGATGTCGCGGCCGTCCCGGTGACGGGCGGCCGCGCCCCGGGCGGGTGCGGGGCGTCCGAGGACTCGCTCTCCGCCCATCCCGGCGGCAGATCGGGCAGCGGCGCGGGTTCCGCCGGAGGCGGCGGCGCGGCGGGAACGGACTCCCACCAGGCGGCGGCCTTACGCGGTTCGGCCACCCCCTCGGGCGGCTCCCAGGGCGCCCGGGGCCTTGGTTCCGGGGCGGTCGGGCCGGGCGGGGGCGCGGTCGGTGAGTCGGCGGGGCGGCCGGGTGCGGGGGCCGCGAGCGGCGGCTCGGCGGGGCGGGCGGGACCGGGGGTGCCCGTATGCGGCGAGGCGGCCTGGGGGACTGGCGCGGCGGGGGCGGGTGCGGGGGCGGCGGCCGACGGGTCGGCCGAACGGTCGGCGCCCGGCGGTGGCGCGGTCGGTGGTGGCGGCGCCCCGTCGTTCGGCGGGGCGGCCCCGGCCGATGGGGCGGCTCCGGGCGATGGCGGAGGCGGAGCCGATGGCGCGGCGGCGGGCGGCGCGTGGGGCGGCGGGGCCGCGTCCGGTGGTGGGGCGGCGCGCCCCGCCGGGGGCGAAGTCGGCTCCGGCCCCTCGACCACCGCAGGACAACGCACCGTGTCGGAGACCGAGTTGAAGCGGTCGTCCAGGCTGTCGCGCGAACCGTCGGGACCGGCGTCCGGAGCCGACTCGTCGTACAGCCGGTTCCACCAGTCGTCGTCCCGGGCTGGCCTCTCCCCCTGCTGGCTCATGCCCTTATTGTCCACCGCTGGAGGCGTACGAAAACGGGGCATCGGGAAAATGTGCTCAACGGACAAGCCCGGCCAAGCCCGGCAGCGGCCGTCGAAAGGTCCGCCGGGCGTCCCCACCCCCCACGGGAGGGACACCCGGCGGACCGGCTTCGTGGCTAGCGCACCGTGTAGGCGTTCACCACGGTCTGGGTGACCGAGTTGCCGTGGGCGTCGGTCAGTTCGGCCCTCAGGGTCACGCTCTTGGCCGAGGCGCCCGCATGGTTCACGGTCGCCGCCCAACTGCCGCCCTGGTGAACGGAGTTGGCCTTGGTCCAGGTCGCGCCACCGTCGTAGGAGTACGACAGCGTGGCCGAGACGAGGGCGCCCGGGGTGTAGCCGGCGTGCCCGGTGGCGGTCAGGCCGATCTTCTGGCCGTCGGCTGCCGGGACGGTCTTGAGCGCGTCGTCGGGGACGTCGTAGTGCGGGAAGAGCAGCGGGATGGCCTGGGAGTACACCTTCTCCTCCAGGTGCGAGCGGAACTTCCAGCTCGTGACGACCTCATTGGAGCGCTTCCAGACCGAGGCGGAGGGGCCGATCTTCTGGTTGTCGCTGATGAGCTCGTACGCCGCGTCGTCGGCGGGGACGGTGAACACCCCCGAGGGCCAGCCGCTGCTGTCGTAGTCCTGGCCGTCGCGGCGCAGCAGCAGCGAGCCGATGTCGCCGAACGAGCCCGGCTGGGCGCTGTGTTCGGTGTCGCCCCACGTGCCGGGAGCGAAGCCGATCAGGTTGCCCTGGCGTTCGGCGGCGAGCAGGGGCCTGCCCGCGGCGTCGCGTCCGGCGTCGGGCCCGACCACCCCGTCGTACCAGCTCTCCTTCGTCTGCTCGCCCGCCCAGTACGCGGTCGGCGGGGACAGCATGAACTCGCCGAAGGGGAAGCTGGACGAGACGAAGTGGTCCCAGGTGGTGGCGCCCGCCGTGTAGAACTCGGTGCGGGTGGAGGGGACGGCCACCAGGTCGATGCCGGAGACGCCGATCGCCCGGCCGTCGGGACGGTGGGCGGACACGCCGTCGACGAAGTCGGCCGGCACGCCCATCGAGTGGTAGGTGGAGGCGTTGCGGCCGAGCTGTCCGTCGCGTACCCGGTAGGTGCGGTCGGAGCCGAAACCGCCGTCCTCCTGGAAGCCCAGGTCGTAGACGTAGCCGCTCTTCGCGGTGGCCTTCCAGTCGAGCGTGACCGGACCGTCCGCCAGGCGGTGGGTGAGCGCCTCGGCCTCGGCGGCCTCGATGGCGAGGGTGGGCAGCGGGCCGCCCATGAAGCCGTACGCGGGCAGCCAGCGGCCGGCCGAGGGACGGTGCACGAGGAGCGCCTTGGCGCCGGCGGCCTGGGCGTCCTTGCCCAGCGTCGACAGCGAGCCCGCACCGTCCGGTACCGCGACGAAGGCGATCCTTCCGGCGACGCCCGCGGCCTTGAGCTCCTCGGGGGTGCCCTTGCCCGCGTCCACCAACGGGGCGCGGCCGGTGCCGTCGAGGTTGTCGGAGCCGACACTCGCGGTGAGCGGGTGCAGCTCGGGGCCGCCGATCACGGCGAGCCTCTCGACCTGCGGGGCGTACGCCCGCCAGTAGCTGCCGAACTCGAAGTCGCCGGTGCGGGCGTCGCCCCGGACGTCCGCGAAGTACTGGTTGATCAGGCGCGATCCGCTGATGGAGCCGGAGTGGAGCCACTGGCCGCCCCAGGAGCGGGCGAAGTCGAGGGTGGTGGTGCGGACCTCGCTCGGCCTCTCGGTGCGCACCGAGAGGCGGTGCGCGGAGCGGGCGTCCAGGACGAGGGTGGTGTCCTTCTTCAGGTCGAGCTGGGGCCGGCCGAGATAGCTGACCGAGCCGATGTCGGCGCCGGTCGCGTCGCCGGGGTCGGGCGAGGTGACGAAGGAGGACACGAAGTAGGCGCCGGGGCGCAGCCGGTAGACCTGGTCGGCGGCGCCGTCGTTGAAGCGGCGCTCGCCGGTCGCGGTGTCGGTGCCGATGACGTCGAGCGAGGACGCCCCGGCGGCGGCCCTGCCCTCGCGGTCGACGAGCTTGACGCGCAGGGTGAGCGTCTCCGGCTCGACGTACAGCGAGAACGGGGTGGAGACCTTCACACCGTTCGCCGTGGCGAGCACCCGGCCGGTGACGTCTCCGTACTGGGCGGCCTTGAGGCGGGCGGTCGGGTCGATGGCGAGCGGCACCTTGACGGTGGCTCCGGCGGGAACGGTGACCGTGCCCGAACTCAGCCTGGCCACACCGGAGTTGACCACCGATCCGTCGTTTCCGGTGACGCCCGCGACCTTCAGGTCGAGCCGCACCGGCTTGCCGGTGAGGTTGGTGTACGGCACGTCGACGGTGGTGCGGTCGCTCCTGTCCTGCGGCCAGGCGAAGGTGCCGGCCTGAAGGGCGGGCGCGCCGAGCACCCCGGTGTCGATGGCGGCCTTGACGTCGAGCCGGCCCCCGCCGGTCTCGCGCACGTCCCCCGGGACACCGCTGTCGGCGGACGAGACGAGGGCGGCCTTGATCTGCCGCGCGCTCCAGTCGGGGTGGCGCTGCTTGACGATGGCGGCGGCTCCCGCGACGTGCGGCGTGGCCATCGAGGTGCCGGACATCGTCTGGTACGCGTAGACGCCGCGGCCGCCCGCGTTGGCGGCCGAGATGGCGACGCCGGGGGCGGTGATCTCCGGCTTCAGGGTGTGGGTGAAGGGAGCCGGGCCGCGGCTGGAGAAGTTCGCCGTGGTGTCGTCGCGGTCGACGGCGCCGACGGTCAGGACGCCCGGCGCGCAGCCCGGCGAGGACACGGTGTTCAGGGCCGGGCCGGAGTTGCCGGCCGCGACGACGAACAGGGTGTCCGGGGCGCTGGTCGCCAGCTCCTGGGCGGCGACGCTCATCGGGTCGGTGCAGTCGGTGGGAACGGGGCTGCCGAGCGACATCGACACCACGTCGGCCTTGTTGTCGACGGCCCACTGCATTCCGGCGATGATCCACGAACTGTCGCCGGAACCCGAGTCGTTGAGGACCTTGCCGACCAGCAGGCCGGTGCCGGGCGCGATGCCCTTCTTCTTTCCGTCGCTGGCCGCGCCCGAGCCGCCGACCGTGGAGGTGGTGTGGGTGCCGTGCCCCTGGCGGTCCTCGGTGTCGGGCGAGTCGGTGAAGTTCCTGGAGGCGGTGACGCGGCCCTTGAGGTCGGGGTGCTCGGCGTCCACTCCGGTGTCCAGGACGGCGACCTTGGTGCCCTTGCCGTCGTATCCGGCGGCCCAGGCGAGGTCGGCGCGGATCTGCTTCGCCGACCGGTCGAGGGAGGCCGTCACCTTGCGGTCGAGCCACAGCTTCTTGAGACCCGAGGAGGCGTCCCTGGTACGGGAGTTGGCGACCTCGGCCCACAGCCGCCCGGCCGTGGCCTTGTCCACGGTGAGGGCCGTACCGTTGACCGCGGGCAGGTCGAGGCCCGCCTTGGCGCCGCGCGGCACGGCCCGCGCCGACCGCGTCGCGGCGTGGTCGTACACCGCGATGAGCGGGAGGGTCTTGGTGTGGGCGTCGTCGTAGCCCTGGCGAATCAGCCCCGAGACGTTGAACAGCTCCTCGTCGACCCTTCCGGCGGCGAGCGCTCCGGCCGCGCCCTCGGGGTAGACGTACAGCTCGTTCCCCGACCGCCTGGTCTGGACGAGCGGTACGGAGCCGTCCTCGCGGGGCAGGGCGGTGACGCCGGTGGGGGCGCCGGAGCGGTCCCTGCTCACCACGACCTTGTCGCCGGTGACGAGGGTGACGGTGGCCGGTTTCCCGGTACCGCTCGCGGCGCCGCCCACGAGCGGTCTCTTGGCGGTGGCCGCGGTGTCGTCGTGTCGTGGCGCTGCCACGGACGGCGCCACCGCGGAGACGGCGAGGGCGGCGGCGACCGCCACCCCCAACGCCGTACGCGATATCGGGCGCATCGCTCTCCCCAGGTCGATCCGGCACAAAAGACACCGCGCACAAAACGCGCAAATCCCCCGTACCCGGAGGCTGTTGGTGCTGCGGTGGCTCGACATTGGCAGAGCGGCGGGAGATACGGGGATGATGTTGGGAGGCGGGTTTGCGCCGGGGCGGTTTCCCGCCAGACACAGGCTCTGAGAGGCGGTCCATGGTGCTGGGAGCGATAGGTCTCGACGAGACGCAGGAGTCGGCGTACCGCGCCCTGGTCGCGGTGGGCGCGGCCGAGGTGACGGATCTCGCGCACCGGCTCGCGCTCCCCGAGAGCGAGACCGAGCGCGCGCTGCGCCGTCTGGAGCGGCACGGCCTGGCCGCCCAGTCCTCGGCCCGCACCGGCCGGTGGGTCGCGGCGCCGCCCGGGGTCGCGCTCGGCGCGCTGCTCACCCAGCAACGCCACGAGCTGGACCAGGCCGAACTGGCGGCGGCGCTGCTCGCCTCCGAGTACCGGGCCGAGGCGGCCGAGCCGGCCGTGCACGACCTGGTCGAGGTGGTGACCGGGGCGAGCGCGGTCTCCCACCGCTTCCACCAGTTGCAGTTGGGCGCCGCCGAGGAGGTGTGCGCGCTGGTGACGGGCAAGCCGGTGGCGGTCACCGGGATGGACAACGAGTCCGAGGAGCGGGCCTCGAACCGGGGGGTCGCCTACCGGGTGGTCATCGAACGCGAGGTGCTTTCGCTGCCCGCCGGGATCGTCGAGCTGTCGGCGGCGCTGGGCCGCGACGAGCAGGTGCGGACGGTGGAGCGCGTACCGACCAAGCTCGTCGTCGCGGACCGCAGCCTCGCGATGGTGCCGCTGACCGGCCGGGACGCCGAGCCGGCCGCGCTCGTGGTGCATGCGAGCGGCCTGCTGGAATCGCTGATGGGCCTCTTCGAGGCCGTGTGGAAGGACGCGCTGCCGCTGCGGCTCGGCGGCGGGGACCTCGGCATCGTCGAGGATGCACCGGGCCCGGACGCCACCGACCTGGAGATCCTGTCGCTGCTGCTGGCGGGAATGACCGACGCGAGCGCCGCGAAGCAGTTGGAGCTGGGGTTGCGGACGGTGCAGCGGCGGGTCAAGGGCCTGATGGAGCTCACCGGCGTGACCACCCGGCTCCAGCTCGGGTGGCACGCCTACGAACGGGGCTGGGTCACCCGCTGAGGCCCAGGGTGCCCGCACCCTCTTCCGCCTGCGGGTCGTGGTCGCTTCTCGCGCAGTTCCCCGCGCCCCTGAACCCTCTTCCGCCTGCGGACCGCGGGGGCTTCTCGCGCAGTTCCCCGCGCCCCTCAACCCCCCTTCGACCTGCGGCAACGGGCTGGTTGCCGCACCCTGGGCAGATGGGCGTGTGGCAGCTTCTCGTGGTGGGGGCGGTGATGCTGATGGGGCTGGGCGGCGTGCTGGTACCCGGCATCCCGGGGCAGGCGATCGTGTGGGCCGCCGTGGCGTGGTGGGCGCTCGACGACATCACCGGACTCGCCTGGGGCGTACTCGCGGGGGCCACCGGCGTCCTCCTCCTGAACCAGGCGCTCAGACCCCTCCTGCCGCCGCGCCGGTTCAAGGCGGCCGGGGTGTCCAGGAGATCGGTCCTCGCCGCGGGCGCGACCGCCGTCGCCGGGTTCTTCGTGCTGCCCGTGCTCGGCGGACTCGCCGGGTTCGTCGGCGGGCTCTACGGTGCGGAGCGCAGACGGCTGGGCAGCCACGGGGACGGCTGGACCTCGGCCCGTACGATCCTGCGCGCGGGCGGCTACTCGGTGATGGCCGAGCTCTTCGCCTGTCTGCTCGTCGCCGGGGCCTGGCTCGGCGCGGTGATCTGGGGCTGAGCGGCGCTCCGGCGTGTGAGGGTGACCCCATGACCGAATTCAGCGAGGCCGAGCGCGGCTATCTCAAGAGCCAGCGGCTCGGCCGGCTCGCCACCGTGGACGGCAAGGGCCAACCGCAGGCCAACCCCGTCGGCTTCTTCCCGCAGGACGACGGGACGATCCTCATCGGCGGGTACGCGCTGGGCACCACGAAGAAGTGGCGCAACCTCCAGGGCAACCCGAAGGCCGCCCTGGTGATCGACGACGTGGTGAGCGTACGGCCGTGGAAGGTGCGCGGCGTCGAGATCCGCGGCAGGGCCGAACTCCTCACCGGGCCGCACGAGTTGGGGCCGCACTTCAGCGAGGAGCTCATCCGTATCCACCCGGAGACGATCCACAGTTGGGGTCTGGACCAGTGAGTGAAGCCGTCCCGTCGGCGAGGGTGCACCGAAGCGGACCCTGACCTTCCGGCGCGTCCGGCGGGGATACCGACCGGTAAGGGGCTTTGGTCTCCCGGTTGTTAGGATTTCGTGCATCTACTGCGGGGGGATTTTGTTGATGGTGGGGGGATTCGCGCCCTCCGGCTGCCCTCCTGCACACGTATCGCCCATGACCAGGAGAGCACGTGCACCCTTCCGCCATACCGAGCCGGACCCGATCGCCTCGTTCGACCGGGGGGCCGAACCGGCTCGTCACCGCGGCAACTCTGCTCGCCCTGGCGGTGACCGCCGGACCGCTCGCCTCGCCCGCCCTGGCCGCCCCACCGGTGGCGCCCACCGCGTCCGGCGCCGCGCCGGCCTCTCGTGCGGCGACGTTCAAGATCGCCGCCGACGCGGAGGTCCTGAGCGCGGGACGGACCGGGTTCCTGTCCATCGCGAAGTCGGGAAGCGGACACGACGTGCTGTGGACGCGGTACGCCGACGGGCATACGACGGTGGTGCTGAAGGACGCCCCCTCGTACGCATCCCTGCCCTCGTTCTTCGGGACCTCGTCGGACATGGTGGCGGTCAGGGACGACGCCGGTACCAAGGTCACCCTGCTCGACATGACCACCGGGTCGTCGAACGTCGTCGACCTCGCCTCGTACGGCTACTTCTACCTGGGCACGGTCGGTTCACACATCCTCGCGTACAAGCGAACCGGTGACACCGTGGAGCCTCACGTCCTGGACGTCGTGGACCAGAAGGTGACCGACCGGGTCATCACCGGCCTGCCCGCAGGCGTCCGGGAGGTCGACGTGGAAGCGGGGTCGGGTGACTTCGCGGCGCTGCGGTACACGATTTCCTCGACCAACAGCGAGTTCTTCGACTACATCGCGGCCGACCTGTCCTCGGCCAAGGTGGTCACCGGGAACAGCATGCTGGGTGGTTACATCACGAAGGCCGCCGTGTCCGCCACCCATCTGGCGCTGGCGGGCGGCGTGTTCACGAGCGACACCTCGTCGTCGGTGCGGACCATGGAGCTCGGCGGGGACCAGAAGCGCTGGGACATGAACCTGGACCGCAAGCAGGGGGACGGGCTGGTGGGACTGGTCGGCGGCTGGTCCCTGTACGGCGAGAACCGCAGGCTCAACGAGGGGAACAACCTCACGGATTCGGCGCTGCGCGCCACGCCGATCGGCGGTGGCACGGAGCGCACGGTCATGGACCACGCCAGTTCCGCCGCTCCCGCCCCGGACGGCAGCCTGCTGGTGATGGGCGGCACCTCCGCCGAGGGCGAGGGCCTCTACCGGATCTCGGCCGGAGCCGACGGGGCGCCGGTCGCCCAGCTCCTCTCGGGCACGGGCCACCCCACGAAGCTCATCGTGGAGGAATCGCAGGTCCCGGCGGTGGCCGCGCTCGACAATGCCCCGTGGCGGCCCAAGTGGCGGCTGACGCACAGCAACACCGATGTGACCGTCACCCTGCGCCACACCGCGTCCGGCGCCCAGCGCGAGATCGAGCTCCGGGTCGACCCCGCCCAGTGGGAGTCGACCGCCCCCGCCTGGCGCGAGCTCGACTGGGACGGCCTGATGGGGCCCTCCTACTCCCCGAACACGGCCGCCCCCAACGGCGGTTACACCTGGACCCTGACGGCCAAGCCCCGCAACGGCATCGGCCCCGACCTGATCGAGAGCGGCGCCTTCACGGTGTCCCGCAAGGCCGCCCCGCACGACTTCACGGACAACGGCTCTCCGGATCTGCTGATCCGCAGCGGCCTGGGCACCCTCTGGCGCACGGACACCTACCGCGAGCCGGGGACCGGGCAGCTCAAGGGCGGCGAAGCACAGACCATCGGCAGCGACTGGGACATCTACAACCAGGTCACGGCCGTCGGTGACGTGGCCGGAGCCTCCGGCGCCGACGCGGTGGCTCGGGACAAGGACGGCGTCCTGTGGCTGTACCTCGGCAAGGGCGACGGCACCTTCGACAGCCGGGTGCGGATCGGCTCGGGCTGGGGCGCGTACAACCAGCTCACGGGCGGCGGCGATGTCAGCGGCGACGGGCGCAGCGACCTGCTGGCCCGGGACGCCCAGGGGGTGCTGTGGCTGTACAAGGGCACCGGCAACTGGCGGGCCCCGTTCGCTCCCCGGGTGAAGGCCGGTACCGGCTGGGACATGTACAACCAGGTCACGGCGGTCGGGGACGTGGCCGGTGGCCCCGGCGGCGACCTCGTCGGCCGGGACAAGGACGGCGTCTCGTGGCTGTACCTCGGCAAGGGCGACGGCACCTTCGACAGCCGGGTGCGCATCGGCGAGGGCTGGGGCGCGTACAACCAGACGGTCGGGATCGGGGACTCCGACAGCGACGGCCGGGCCGATCTGTTCGTCACCACGTCCACCGGCGACTCGTACGTCTACCGCGGCACGGGCAACTGGCGGGCCCCGTTCGCCGCGCGTGAGCAGACCGGCCTGTCCCGCGTGTGGTCCGACGAGACCATCAGCTAGGCACGGGCCGGCCGGGCGGGGTGGCACGCCCGGCCCACCCGGCCCTGCTCGCCGCGGGCTCCGCCCCTCCCGCTACGCCAACTTCAGCTCCGGCTTGTACAGGTCGAGCCAGATCGCGAGATCGAGGGTGCGCTCCAGGCCCCTGCGCGAGGCCTGGTGGATCTGCGGGGCGCTCACCTCGGCGGCCCGGCGCAGCCCGTCCCGGTCGATGAGGTCGAAGACCGGGTGGGAGGGCCGGGCCAGCAGATCCTTGGCGTGGCCCTGGAGGGCGGTGGCGTACTTCGGGTCCTGCGTGGAGGGGTAGGGGCTCTTGACCCGGTCGTACACGGACCGCGGGATGACGTCCCGGGCCGCCTCGCGCAGCAGGCTCTTCTCGCGGCCGTCGAAGGACTTGACGGACCAGGGCGCGTTGTAGACGTACTCGACGAGGCGGTGGTCGCAGAACGGCACCCGCACCTCCAGGCCGACGGCCATGCTCGCGCGGTCCTTGCGGTCGAGCAGGACGCGGACGAAGCGGGTGAGGTGGAGGTGGCTGATCTTGCGCATCCGGTACTCGAAGTCGCTCTCGCCGTCCAGGCGTTGGACGGCCGCGACGGCGGTGTCGTAGGAGTCCTTGACGTAGGCGGGAACGTTGAGGGCGGCCGAGAGGTCCGGGCGCAGCAGGCCCGCGTCGTCGCCGAACTGCTCGGCGAACTTCACCAGCCAGGGGAAGGTGTCGGCGGCGCGGGCTTCCTCGTCGAAGAACTGCTTGTAGCCGCCGAAGACCTCGTCCGCGGACTCGCCGGACAGGGCGACCGTGGAGTGTTCGCGTATCGCCTTGAAGAGCAGATAGAGCGAGGCGTCCATGTCGCCGAAGCCCATGGGGATGTCCCGGGCGCGGATCACCTTGGCCCGCACCTCCGGGTCGGCGAGGGCCTGGGCGTCGAGCACGATGTCCTGGTGGACGGTGCCGGAGGTGCGGGCCACGTCGTGGACGTAAGGGGTGTCGGGGGTGGCGCGCAGTTCGTCGGCGACGAAGTTCTCGGTCTGGCCGACGAAGTCCACCGCGAAGCTGCGCACCCGCTCGCCCTGCTCGCCGAGTTGACGGGCGGCGAGCGCGGTGAGCGCGGAGGAGTCGAGGCCGCCGGAGAGCAGCATGCAGCGCGGCACGTCGGCGACGAGCTGGCGCCGGACGGTGTCGTCGAGCAGCTCACGGACCCGGCGGATGCTGGTGGCGCGGTCGTCGTCGTGCGGCCGGGTTTCGAGCTTCCAGTACGTGTGGGTGCGCAGGCCGCCGCGGTCCACGGTGACGACGGTGCCGGGCTCGACCTCCTTCATGCCGTCCCACACCGCGTGGCCCGGCGTCTTGACGAAGGTGAACAGCTCGCGCAGCCCGTCGAGCGAGACCGAGCGGCGGGCCAGCGGGTTGGCGAGGATCGCCTTGGGTTCGGAGCCGAACAGCACGCCGTCGGCGGTCTCGTAGTAGTAGAAGGGCTTGATGCCCATCCGGTCGCGGATCATCACGAGGCGCTGGACGCGCTCGTCCCAGATCGCGAACGCGTACATGCCGTTGAGGCGTTCGGCGACGGCCTCGCCCCATTCGAGGTAGCCGTGCAGGACGACCTCGGTGTCGGAGTCGGTGGTGAACCGGTGCCCGCGGGCGGTGAGTTCGGCCTTCAGCTCGGTGAAGTTGTAGGCCTCGCCGGAGTAGACGAGGGCGACGGTCCTGCCGTCCGCCTCGACCGTCATGGGCTGGCGCCCGCCCGGGAGATCGATGATCGCGAGCCTGCGGTGGCCGAGAGCCGCCGGTCCCCCGGCCCAGACGCCGCGGTCGTCGGGGCCGCGGCAGTCCATCGTCTCGGTCATCGTGTCCAGGGTGTCCCGCTCGGCGCGCAGTTCACGGTCGAAGGATATCCAGCCGGTGATGCCACACATGGTTCCTCCTGTTTCGCCTCTCCGGCCGGAGGGGGGACGTGCCGCCGACCGAAGCGGATGTATTGAGCACCTACCTATCTTCTGCATCGTGGGATGTGGTGGGGCGGGGTGTCAACAGGGCCTGGGTGAGGGTGGCTTGAAGGTGGGGGGGCGGAGGTTTCTGCGCAGGTCCCCGCGCACCGAGTTGCCTGGGGTCGATGGTCGAGCGCGGCCCGCCTGGGGTTGAGCGCGCAGTTTCCCGCGCTCCTGAGGGCCGGGCCGACCGGGCCGGGGCCTCGGCAGGGTTACGGGCTGACGGCCAGGACGATGTACGCGGCGAACAGGGAGAGATGCACCCCGCCCTGCATCAGGGTGGCGCGGCCCGGCACGACGGTGAGGATGCCGACCGCCACCGTCAGCGCGAGCAGCACCATGTGGCTGGCGCCCAGGCCCAGGACCAGCGGACCGGACAGCCAGATGGTGGCGAGGGCGACGGCCGGAATGGTGAGGCCGATGCTGGCCATGGCCGAGCCGAGCGCCAGGTTGAGGCTGGTCTGCACCCGGTCGCGGCGGGCGGCGCGCACCGCGGCGATCGTCTCGGGGAGCAGCACGAGCAGCGCGATGACGACGCCGACGACCGAGGCGGGCAGCCCGGCCGCGGCCACCCCCCGCTCGATGGTGGGCGAGACTCCCTTCGCCAGTCCCACGACCGCGACGAGCGCCACCCCGAGCAGGACGACGCTGGTCCAGGCGGTGCGCGCGGAGGGCGGGTTGGCGTGCGCGTCGTCCCGCATCACCTCGCCCTGCTGCGTGACGGGCAGGAAGTAGTCGCGGTGACGCACGGTCTGGGTCGCCACGAACAGCCCGTACAGGAACACCGAGGCGATCGCCGCGAAGATGAGCTGGGCGGGCGAGAACTCGGGGCCCGGCTTGCTGGTGGTGAAGGTAGGCAGGGCGAGGCTGAGGCCCGCGAGCGTGGTGACCGTCGCGAACGCGGTGACGGTGCCCTCGGCGTTGAAGACGGCCAGCCGGCGACGCACCGCGCCCACCAGGAGGCACACCCCGACGATGCCGTTGCAGGTGATCATCACCGCGGCGAAGACGGTGTCGCGGGCGAGCGAGGCACTCTTGTCGCCGCCGTCCGACATCAGGGTGACGATCAGCGCGACTTCGATGACGGTCACCGCGACCGCGAGCACCAGCGAACCGAACGGCTCGCCCACCCGGTGCGCCACCACCTCCGCGTGGTGCACGGCGGCGAGCACCGCGCCGGCCAGGAAACAGGCCACCAGCGCGACGAGCGCGCCGGGCAGCGAACGGCCCCACGTCAGCGCGAGCAGCACGATGGCGAGCGGCGGCATCACCGCCGACCAGCGGTCCAGGGGCAGGCGCGCGAGACGGATCATGCCTTCGACGTTCTCAGAAGTGGCCGGGCCCCGCCCGTCGGGCTACCGCCGTCCGGCCGCCGCGAGCGCCAGGTGGCGGCGGGCGTAGGAGCGCCAGGGCCGCCATGCGTCCTGGCCCGCCGGGCCCACGTCCGGGTCGCCGAGCGCACGCGTGCGGATGACTTGGACGGTCTCCTCGTCCATACCGGGAAGGGTGCGCAGGACGCGGGCGGCCTCGTCGCGGTCGGCGCCGGCGTCCAGGCGCAGGGCGGCGTCGGCGAGCGCGGTCGCCAGGGCGGCCAGGTGCGGATCGGGGTGCCCTGCGAGCGAGGCGGAGTCGGGGAACAGATGGGTGAGCGCCCCGCAGGGCACGTCAAGCCGCTTGCCGTACGTCTCGACGAGGCCGGCCGCGCGCTCCGTCCCTACCAGCGCCCGCACCGCGCACTCCTCGGGGTCGGCCGCACCCGGCGAGCGAAGGCCCGGGGTGCGGGCGACGAGCGGGGCGAGGAGGGGGTCGGCGCCGAGCCGTTCGTCGACGGCGTACGGGTCGGCGTCCAGGTCGAACAGGCGGCGCAGGCGCTGGACGGCGGTGGTCAGGTCGCGCAGGTCGGTGAGGTGGATCCGGGCGTCCAGCCAGCCCTGGCGGGCCGCAGTGTGGGCAGGCTCGGCCTCGTCGACGGCCACGACGGCGGTGCCGTGGGGCAGCGCGAGGGTGCGGCGGTAGGTACGGGCGCCGCTCGCGCCGACGACCTCCTCGACGTGCTCGACGGCCTCGGCGGCCAGCAGGTCGAAGGTCTCCTTCACGGCGTACGCACCCCGGTGGGCGAGCCGCAGCGGGATCCCGGCCGCGGCCGCGACGCCGGACCTGACGGCCCGCGTGCCGGCCTCCTCGCGCAGGCCGCTGGGTGTGCGGGCGTAGATCTGCCGGATCGTGTCATTGAACTGGCGCACGCTCGCGAACCCCGACGCGAACGCGACCTCGGTGACCGGGAGCGAGGTGGTCTGGAGCAACACCCTTGCCGTGTGGGCGCGTTGGGCCCGCGCCAGGGCGACGGGGCCCGCGCCCACCTCCGCGGTGAGCTGGCGCTGCACCTGGCGGGCGCTGTAGCCGAGGCGGCTCGCCAGCCCCGGCACGCCCTCCCGGTCCACCACACCGTCCCCGATCATGCGCATGGCCCGGCCCACGACATCGGCTCGCGCGTTCCACTCGGCGGAGCCGGGCACGGCGTCCGGGCGGCAGCGGCGGCATGCGCGGAAGCCGTGACCCTGAGCGGCGGCGGCGCTCGGGAAGAACCGGACGTTCTTGCGGCGGGGGGTTACGGCGGGGCAGCTCGGGCGGCAGTAGATGCCGGTCGTCGCCACGGCGAAGAAGAACTCCCCGTCGAACCGGGCGTCCCTGCTGGTGACCGCCTCGTACCGCGCGTCGTGATCCATCACGCCTCCATTGTCCGGCCCCGCGCCGGCACCCACTGGCGGCATTCGGACACTGCGCTGCCCCACTCCGGCGGGGGACTCCCCCACACCCCCATACGGACCCGCAACGGCACTGCCAGGGGCGCGAGGAACTGCGCGACCAGCCACACACGGCCCGCAGACCGAGGGGCCTTTAGGGGCGCGGGGAACTGCGCGACCGGCCACACACAGCCCGCAGCCGAAAGCGGGTTTCCAGGGGCGCGAGGAACTGCGCGACAAGCCACACACGGCCCGCAGCCGAAAGCGGGTTTCCAGGGGCGCGGGGAACTGCGCAACAAGCCACACACGGCCCGCAGGTGGAAACGGGGTTGAAAGGGGCGCGGGGAACTGCGCAACAAGCCACACACGGCCCGCAGGTGGAAACGGGGTTGAAAGGGGCGCGGGGAACTGCGCAACAAGCCACACACGGCCCGCAGCCGAAGGCGGGGTCGAGGGGTGAGGGGAGGCCAAGCACCCACCCCCCGACCGCCCACCCCCGGAGGGATCAGCGCCCCCGCTTCAGCAGCCCGTTCGCCCGCCCCTCCGCCCCCTTCGCCTTCCACTCCCGCCGAATCTCCGCCCTCAACCGCGCATCCGTCTTCGCCACGATGCGCTGGTTCTCGCGCAGCAGCTTGCGGTAGCTGTCGAGGCGGCGCTCCGCCAGTGAGCCGTCCTCGACGGCCGCGAGCACCGCGCAGCCCGGCTCCGCCCCGTGCGCGCAGTCGTGGAAGCGGCAGTCCGCGGCCAGTTCCTCGATCTCGGCGAAGACCTGGCCGACGCCGCTCTGCGCGTCGTACAGGCCGACACCGCGCAGCCCGGGGGTGTCGATGAGGACGCCGCCGCCGGGCAGCACCAGCAGGTTGCGGGTGGTCGTAGTGTGGCGGCCCTTGCCGTCCACGTCACGGGCGGCCTGCACCTCCATCACCTCCGCGCCGAGCAGCGCGTTGGCGAGCGTGGACTTGCCCGCGCCGGACTGCCCGAGCAGCACACTGGTGCCGCCCGCGACGACCGCGGCGAGGATCTCGATGCCCTCGCCGGTGGTCGCGCTGACCGGCAGGACCTGTACGCCGGGCGCGGCCGTTTCGACGTCCCGGACGAGGTAGGACAGCCCGACCGGGTCGGGGACCAGGTCGGCCTTGGTGAGGACGACGAGCGGCTGGGCGCCCGACTCCCAGGCCAGGGCGAGGAAGCGCTCGATGCGGCCGAGGTCGAGTTCGACGGCGAGCGACACCGCGATGATCGCGTGGTCGACGTTGGCCGCCAGGATCTGCGCCTC
This sequence comes from Streptomyces sp. ASQP_92, assembly GCF_025399895.1. GTDB lineage: Bacteria > Actinomycetota > Actinomycetes > Streptomycetales > Streptomycetaceae > Streptomyces. The sequence goes on from NZ_JAODUA010000022.1 coordinate 44,051, forward strand.
GGACCGGTTGGAGGAGGTGCTGCGCACGAACGCGGTGCGGCGCGGCAGATAGGCACGGACGAAGCGGGGGTCGCCGCCCGGTTCGACGACGGCCCAGTCACCGGTGCAGATCACCCGCATCGGGTCGTGCGGGGTGACATACGCGGTGTCGGCGCGCAGGGTGCCGTCGGCGGTCGCCACGTCGCACTGGCCACGATCGACCCGGACGACGCGGCCGGGCACCAGGCCCTGTTCGGCGTAGGGGGCGAACTCGGCGGCCCAGGCGTCGTCCCAGCCGTACGCGGCGAGCGGACGCGACGGGGCGGAGGTGTTGAACCCCCAGCTACCGAGGGCGGAGGTGTTGAACGGGGTGGAGAACGAGGAAGACAAGGGGGACCCTTCGAAGGGCGGTCCCGGCGGCGCGCTGCGAGCGCGCGGTTCGCTTGGGTGTCAGCCGGAGACCACAGGGGTGGGAACGATGAACTCCTGAATGCGGGCAGTGCCCGTCACCGTGACCGTCATCAATGTCCTCACCTCCTGCTTCTTCTCCACGAACCGACATCGCTCGCCGTCGCGCGAGCGGATGAGCAGAACCATAACCACGCCCCGGGCGCGGCACCACCGAATTAACGGCATCACCGGCTCACCGCGGGGAACGGGCCGGCCCCGGTGGGAGTCTGGGGTCATGGACGACCCGACGCAGGACCCCCGCTTCCACCAGGACCCCTACCCCGCGTACGCCGCCCTGCGGTCCGGGTGCCCGGTGCGGCGCCTCGCCAACGGGCCCGGCGGGCACGCCAGTTATGTGGTCACCGGCTACGCGGAAGCCCGGGAGGCCCTCGCGGATCCTCGACTGTCGAAGGACACGGCCGCCTTCTTCGCGGGCACGGGCTCGTCGCGGCGGCTGCACCCCGCGGTGGCGCAGACCATGCTGGCCTCTGATCCGCCCCGGCACACCCGGCTGCGCAAGCTGGTCACCAGGGCGTTCACGCCGGGGGCCGTCGCGGAGCTGCGCCCGTTCGTCGCCCGGGTCACCGACGAGCTGCTGGACGGGTGGCCCGTCGGCCAACAGGTAGATTTCGTGGCCGACTTGGCGGTGCCGCTGCCGGTCGTCGTGATCTGCGAGCTGCTCGGGGTGCCGCGGGCGGACAGGCCGGATGTGCGGCGCTGGTCGGGAGAGCTGTTCGCGGCGGGACGCCCCGACGTCATCGACGCGGCCTCGCACTCCCTCGCCGAGTACATGACGGGCCTCATCGCCGCCAGGCGCCTGGACCCGGGTGACCGCCTCCTCGACCGGCTTGTCGCGGCTCGCGACGGCGACGACCGCCTGAGCGAGGAGGAGTTGGTCTCGCTCGCCGTGCTGCTGCTCGTGGCCGGGCACGAGACCACCACCCACTTCCTCGGCAACGCCGCCCTCGCGCTGCTCCAGCACCCCGCCGAGCTCGACCGTCTCCGTAAGGATCCGGACGGCGTCCGGGCCATGCTGGAGGAGCTGCTCCGGTTCGACTCTCCGGTCGGCACGGCCACGTTCAGGTTCACCACCGAGCCCGTCACGCTCGGCGGCACGGACATCCCGGCCGGAGTCCCGGTCGTGGTCGCGCTCGGAGCGGCCAATCGCGACCCACGGCGCTTCCCGCGGCCGGACCTGCTCGACCGGGACCGGGACGCCTCCGGACATCTCGGCTTCGGCCACGGCATCCACCGCTGCGTCGGCGCTCCCCTGGCCATGGCCGAGGCGGAGATCGCGCTGCGAGCGGTCCTGGTGCGCTTCCCCGGCATCCGGCTCGCCGTGGCGCCCGATCGACTTGAATGGCGGCGCACCCGGCTGGTCCGTGGGCTGACCTCGCTGCCGGTTCTGACGTAGCACCTGTCCTGACGTGGCCATCTGTCCTGACGTGTCCGCCTGTCCCGACTAGCCGCTCCGCGCGTCGTCGACAGCCGCTCCGTGCGTCGTCGAGTCGTCGGCGCGGCCGCGCCGGCGGCTTCGTACGCCCCCGTTCAGCGCTGGTAGACGGCGATGCCGTTGGGGACGCGTCGCTGCTGGCCGTGGTCGAGGGTGTTGCGTACGGTCAGGCGGTCCGTCGCCGGGTCGCGGGTGACGAGGGTGGTGGAGGCGCCGCCGTCGAGGAAGAGGCCCTCGTCGCACTTCAAGGACGCCAGAAATCGGGCGAGTTCGGCGACGGTGAGGCCGGTGGCGGTGCCTTCGCGGCCGTCGGTGGCCACCAGGCGCAGCAGATGCCCGTCGTCCGCGAGCGCGGCGGCGGTCCGCGGCTCCGCGGTGACTTCGTCCAGACCGGGCAGCGGCACCTGATCCTTGAGGAGCGGATAGGCGCCGAGGGCGAAGTCGAACGGGACGTCGCCGGTGGAACCGAGGCGGTAGTCGACCGAGACGGGGGTGCCGGGCGTCAGGGCGCGCAGGGCTTGGGCGCCCTGTTCGCGTCCCAGCAGGACGAGCGACCCGGCCGGGATGGGGCCACTGCCCGGGGTGGCGGCGGTAGTGGCGACGCGCCCGTCGCGGACGGTGACCTCGAAGGTGTCGCGGGTGCAGGGCGCGGACCGCTGGCGGTCGGTCCCGCAGGCCGCTCGCGCGCGGGAGGCGCTGCCCCAGTCCGGGGTGAAGACCCCGATGGACCCTTCGGGAAGGGCGTACTGGTTGAGGCCGCCGAGCGCCAACGAGCGCTGTGCGGTGCGGAGTTGACCGTTGAGCGGGAGGCGGGCGGTGCGGGCGCGGCCGTCCGGGCCGACACCCAGGACGTCCTCGCCACTGGCGTCGGCCGGCATCTTCCAGCCGAACCGCTGGCTTCGGGGCACCGCGCCCTTCAGGGGCTGCCCGTGCAGGACGGCTGCCCCGGACGCCGAACCCGTGGCGGCGATGCCGGGGTGCTCCCCCTCGGTCATGTTGAAGAAGTCGCCGTTGATGGCGGCGACGGCCCCCTGCTTCTCGGCCATGGCGGACACCGACGCCCGGTCGGTGACGGTCCCGGCGTGCAGCAGACCGGCCCCGACCCCGGCGTGGCGCAGGTCGACGGTCACCAGGTGGACCCGGCTCGGGCCGTGGCCGGTCCGCAGGGTGAAGAGCTGGTAGTCGACGCCCGGGGCGATGTGCTCGACGGCCGGCTCCCGCACGGCGTCCGTCGCGCGCGCCGGCCGGTCGGCACCCACGGTGAGGGTCGTGGTGAGGCTGAGCAGGAGGACGGCGGCGACAGCGATACGAACCCGGTTCATGCCGCCACCGTGATGCCGGTGCGAGTCGTGCCCCGGGAGGCGCGCGTGCCGGTTGCCCGGTGACACCCGCGCGGGCGCACCCCGCGTACCGCCCGGGGAAGGAGCGCGGGGATCAGCGGCATCGTTCGTCCCTGGGGGAGGATTCGGCCCGGCCCGTCGGCCGCCAACAGGCCGGCGGTGTGCCGGACGCGACCAGGCGGCCCTGGTCGAGTACGTGGACGAGGTCGGCGTGCCAGCTCTCCCGCCCCGCTCGGCCCCTGCGCCGCGCCACTCTTGAGGGCGACGCCGGATCAGGACAGCTTTTCGGGTCGCGTCCGCCATCGCCCCGGGGCCCGGCCGCGCACGGTTCCGTGAGCTCCAACTGCCTTCGTGCGGCGCCCAGTTGAGGGCAGGCAACCCGGCTCGGCACGGGTGCGGCACGGGAGGCGCGGCGACCGCACCCTTTATTTGCGTATCAGCGCAATAACCGGCAGACTGCACAGGTCACCAAAAGCCGCATCGCCGACATCACGGAAGGGGGCAGCCATGGACGCCGAGCCTCCCAGTCCGCGCCGCCCCATCGGCCGCGCCTGAGCCCTCCGCCACCTCCCGGCATCCGCGACGGGATGCTCCGTGGTGATCCGGGGCCCGGGCGACGGCTCGGTGCGGGCAGCAGGTTTCCAGGGCCCCCGAGGGCCCCCTGCCCCTTCCCTTTCTCACCACACCGGGCTCCGCCGCGTCGGGGTGCGCGCTCGCGCCCCCGGGACCGCTGTGCCCACAGTGTGGTCGGAGGTTTCTTGTGATGTCGTTCAAGACGAGTGGCCCCGCGCCGCGGGCCGCCTCCCGTTTCACCGGGCGCCTGGCCCGGCTGAGCTGGGTCGACGCGGTGGTCGCCGCCGCCGTGCTCGTGCTCTTCTATGTAGTTCTCCAGGTCGGCCACGGCACCACGGTCCGGTTCTCCACCGATCAGTCGATCAAGGTCGACACCGATCCGGCCGCCTTGCCGTACGACGCCGCGCGCTCGCTGCTGCGGATGTTCGTCGCGCTCGCCGCCTCGGTCGTCTTCACCTTCGGCTACGCGCTGGCCGCCGCCAAGAGCCGGCGTCTGGAACGCGTCCTGATCCCGGCGCTCGACATCCTCCAGTCGGTGCCGGTGCTCGGCTTCCTCACGGTCGCCGTCAGCGGGTTCATCGCCCTGTTCCCGGGCTCCCTGCTGGGCCTGGAATGCGCGTCGATCTTCGCGATCTTCACCTCGCAGGCCTGGAACATGACGTTCGGCTTCTACCACTCGCTGACCTCGCTGCCGCGTGAACTCGACGAGCTGTCACGGTCGTTCAGGTTCACCCGCTGGATGCGGTTCTGGCGCGTGGAGCTGCCGTCCGGGATGATCGGCCTCGTCTGGAACGGCATGATGAGCTTCGGCGGAGGCTGGTTCTTCCTCGTCGCCTCCGAGGCGATCAGCGTCAACAACAAGGACTACGCGCTGCCCGGCGTCGGCTCGTACGCGGGCGCCGCCATCGCCGACGGCGACCTCGGCAAGGTCGGCTGGGCCATCCTCACCATGGCCGTCATGGTCGTCGGCGTGAACTTCCTCTTCTGGCGGCCGCTGACCGCCTGGGCCGAGAAGTTCAAGAACGAGCAGTCCCGGGCGGGCGAGATCCAGCGCTCGGTCGTCCTGGACTTCCTGCGCCGCTCCCACTGGCCCCAACTGCTCGGGACGGCGCTGCGGCCCGTGGGCCGCGCCCTGGGCCGCGCGGGCCGCCTCCTGGGCACCGACGACCGGCCACTGATCGTGGACCGAGCGCGCCGGCGCACCGGGGACATCACGTTCACCGTCGTCGCGGGCGGCCTCATCCTGTGGGGCCTGTTCGACCTCGGCCGCTACCTCCACCACGAGACGGGCCTCGGCGTCTTCGGCGAACCGCTGCTCCTCGGCCTCGCGACACTGGCGCGGGTGGTGGTCCTGGTGGCCGCGGCCACCGTGGTCTGGGTGCCGATCGGCGTGTGGATCGGGTTCTCGCCGCGGCTGACCCGGATCGCCCAGCCCGTGGTGCAGGTCCTCGCGAGTTTCCCCGCCAACTTCCTCTTCCCGCTGGCCGTCTGGTTCTTCCTGAAGACGGGCCTGTCCATCGACGTCGGCGGCATCCTTTTGATGGCGCTCGGCGCCCAGTGGTACATCCTCTTCAACACCATCGCGGGCGCCATGTCGATCCCCGCCGATCTGCGCGAGGCCATGGACGACCTGGGCGTCCGGGGCCTTCGGCGCTGGAAGCGGCTGATCCTGCCCGGCGTCTTCCCGGCGTACGTCACCGGTGGCATCACCGCGTCGGGCGGCGCCTGGAACGCCTCGATCGTCGCGGAGGTGGTCACCTTCGGCGGCACGACCCTGACGGCCACCGGACTCGGCGCGTACATCGCGAAGGCCACCGCGGCCGGCGACTTCCCGCATCTGCTCGCGGGCGTGGCGGTGATGAGCCTGTACGTCGTCGGCCTCAACCGCCTGCTGTGGCACCGCCTGTACCGGCTCGCCGACACCCGCTTCGCCCTCTGACACCCCTGAACTTCTCGGGAGCCCCTCATGGTTCTGAACACCCTTCGCACCCTGCGCAACGCCCGGCACACGGCCGCCCCGAGGGCGCCCCGCCCGGCCGACGGGGAGATCCTGCTCGAAACGGTCGGCCTCACCAAGGCGTACGCCGGTGCCGACGGCGAGCTCCCCGTGCTCGGCGGCATCGACCTGACGGTGCGGGCCGGTGAGGTCGTCGCGCTGCTCGGCAAGTCGGGTTCCGGCAAGTCGACGCTGCTGCGCTGCCTGGCCGGTCTCGTACCCCCGAGCTCCGGCACCGTCTCCTACCGGGGCGCCCCGCTGACCGGCGCCAACCCGGGCACCGCCATGGTGTTCCAGACCTTCGCGCTGCTGCCCTGGCTGACCGTGCTCCAGAACGTCGAACTGGGCCTGGAGGCGCGCGGCGTACCGGCGGACGCGCGGGCGACGGCCGCGCGCCAGGCGATCGACCTGATCGGTCTCGACGGCTTCGAGTCGGCGTACCCCAAGGAGCTGTCGGGCGGCATGCGCCAGCGCGTCGGCTTCGCGCGGGCCCTGGTCGTCGAGCCGGATGTCCTGATGATGGACGAGCCGTTCTCGGCGCTCGACGTGCTGACGGCGGAGAATCTGCGCGGCGAGCTGATGGAGCTGTGGGAGTCCGGCCAGTTCCCGACCCGGGCGATCGTGCTGGTCACGCACAACATCGAGGAGGCGGTCCTCATGGCCGACCGGATCGTGGTGCTCGGCTCACGCCCGTACGGCACGATCCGCGAGACGTTCGAGGTGGGTCTCGATCGGCCGCGCGACCGTGACGCGCCGGCCTTCGCCGAGCTCATCGACCGGGTCTACCGCACGATGACGGGCCGCACCAAGGACACCCCGCGCCCCGTGCGGGCGGCGGAGGGCTCCGGGCGCCCCGACGGCGTCGAACCCGAGCGGCGCATCCCCGCGAACACCCCGCTGCCCGCCGCGAGCGTGGACGGCCTGTCCGGACTGGCCGAGATGGTGGCCCACCGCGGGCGCGGCTGCGACCTCGCGGACCTCGCCGACGACCTCGGCCTGGAGATCGACGACGTACTGCCGCTGGTGGACGCCCTGGAGCTGCTCGGCCTCGCGGCCGTCACCGGTGACGATCTCGTCCTGACCGACCGGGGCGCGGCCTTCGCCGGCGCCGATGTCCAGCGCTCGAAGCAGATCTTCGCCGAGGCCGCCCTGGAGGTCCCTCTGGTCCGCCTGATCACGACGAGCCTGCGGCAGAGCCCCGACGGCACGCTGCGAGCGGGCTTCTTCCGCGATGTGCTGGCCCACCACTACACCAGCGAACAGGTGGCCCGGCAGGTCGAGACCGCCACCGACTGGGGCCGGTACGCGGAGCTGTACGCCTATGACGCCGAGCGGGAGGAGTACCGGCTGGACGAGGGCGCCGCCGCGTGAACCCCGGGGCCCCGCGTCCGGCGGTTTCGCGGCGCTAGTCGGCCACGGGCCGCGCGGCCCTCGCCCGGCGGGCCGCCCGCGCCGGAGCGGCCGCCTCGGGCGCGGCAGCCGGAACCGCCCCCTCGGGCGATACGGCGAGGGCCACCACGGACGCCTCCTCCAGGAGGGCCCGCACACGCGGCCCGGCCGCCCGGTAGAAGATCCGGGTGCCGTCCCGGCGCGAGGTGACGAGACCGGCCGCCCGCAGCTTCGCCAGATGCTGCGAGGTCGCGGCGACATGCGCCCCGATGAGTTCCGCCAGCGAGCTGACCGGAAGCTCCGCCGCGCCGAGCGCCCACAGAAGGCGGTACCGCGAGGGGTCCGCCACCGCCTTGAGGACGGTGACCGCCCGCTCGGCCCGCTCGGCGTCCCAGCTCTCTCCTTGCGCTCCCATGCAAAGAGCGTAACGCCCGGAGGCAGCCGGTTCAGTCGTGGTCGCGCGGGGACTTGTGGTGGTCGCGCGCAGGGGTGTCCTGGGGCTTGTCCTCGTGCCTCTTCCCGCTGTGCAGACGGGACTTCACGTCCTCGGGAGGCAGGAACTTCGACCAGCGCTCGGGGAACTCGGACGGCATCCCCGGGTCGTTGCCGTCCTCGCCGTCCTCCTCCTCGAAGAGCATCGGCTGGACATGGGCGCGGGCGACGATCTGGGCGGCCTGGGCGGCCCGCACCCGTTCGCCGGCCGCGCGGGCGGCGGCCGTCGCGACCGAGGGCCAGACCCGGTCGATGGCCGCGTTGACGGCCGCGCCCACCAGGACCGCGAACGCCGAGATGCCGATCCACAGCAGCACCGCGATGGGCGCGGCCAGCGAGCCGTAGATGGTGGGGCCCTCGACCGTGCTGGTCAGGTAGATGCGCAGCAGGAACGAGCCGAGCACCCACATCGCGAGGGCCACAAGCGCGCCCGGCACGTCCTCGATCCAGGGTGAGCGGACCGGCACCGAGACATGGAAGAGGGTGGTGAGGAAGGCGATGGACAGCAGGATCATCGTGGGCCAGTACAGGAAGCTGATCACATCCGTGCCCCACGGGATCCACTCCACCACCCGGTCCGGGCCCACCACCGCGAGCGGCAGCACGACCGCGCCGATCAGCAGCGCCACGATGTAGAGGACCAGCGAGAGCAGCCGGGTCTTGACGATGCCGCGCTGGCCGTCGAGCCCGTACATCACGGTGATGGTGTCGATGAAGACGTTGACGGCGCGCGAACCCGACCACAGGGCGATGGCGAAGCCGATGGAGACGATCTCCGGGCGCTTGCCCTGGGTCACGTCGTCGAGCAGCGGCTGGGCGAACTCGTGCACACCCCGGTCGGAGAGCACGGTTCCGGCCGCGTTCAGGATGTTCTGCTCGATGCTGGCGACGGTGTGGGTGCTGGTCCAGCCGTCCACGTAGCCGAGCAGCGCGATGACACTGAGCAGCAGCGGCGGCAGCGAGAGCAGCGTGAAGAACGCGGCCTCGGCGGCCAGGCCCAGGATGCGGTACTCGATACAGGAGTTGACGGTGTCCTTGAGGAGCAGCCAGCCCAATTTCCGCTTGGAGACGTTGCGGTAGAGCACACGGGCCCGATGAAGGCGGCCGGATGTCCGCTCGGGTGTTTCATTTGCTGGCTGCACGTCCTTACCGTATCGGCATGGCAGCCACCACCCACACAGTGACCAACCAGGCTCCGCCCCTGGTGGGGTACGACGTCTTCACCGCCGACCGCGTCCTCGGCGAGGCCGTCGAGCGGCACACCGCGCCGGAGCTCGTCGACGAGGTGACCGAGGAGCTCGCGACCCTCGGACGCTCGGCCGGATCGGCCCAGGCCCAGGAGTGGGGTGTGCTGGCGAACGAGAACCCGCCGAAGCTGCGCACCCACGACCGGTACGGGAACCGGATCGACGAGGTCGAGTTCCATCCGAGCTGGCACCGGCTCCTCGGCAAGGCCGTGACCTCCGGGCTCACCGACGCCTGGGGGCGGCCCGCCGGGCATGTGCGCCGGGCCGCCGGATTCCTGGTGTGGACCCAGGCGGAGGGCGGGCACGGCTGCCCGGTCTCCATGACGCACGCGGCCGTGCCCGCGCTGCGCACCGACCCGGAGCTCGCCGCCGAGTGGGAGCCGCGGCTCACCTCGCACGTGTACGAGGAGGGGCTGCGGCCCGCCGCGGAGAAGGCCGGGGTCATCTTCGGCATGGGCATGACCGAGAAGCAGGGCGGCAGCGACGTCCGGGCGAACACCACGTCGGCGGCTCCGCTCGCGGCCGACGGCGAGTACGCCCTGACCGGGCACAAGTGGTTCTGCTCGGCGCCCATGAGCGACGGCTTCCTGGTCCTCGCCCAGGCATCGCCCTCCGCACAGGACAGCCTGACCTGCTTCCTGGTGCCCCGGGTGCTCGCCGACGGCACCCGCAACGCGTTCGCGATCCAGCGGCTCAAGGACAAGCTGGGCAACAGGTCGAACGCCTCCAGCGAGGTCGAGTTCGACGGGACGTGGGCGCGCCGGGTCGGCGAGGAGGGGCGCGGGGTGCGCACCATCATCGAGATGGTGGCGGCGACCCGGCTGGACTGTGTGATCGGCTCGGCGGCGATCATGCGGCAGGCCGTGACGCAGGCGATCCACCACGCCTCCTACCGACGTGCGTTCGGTGGGTTGCTCGTCGAGAAGCCGCTGATGCGCAATGTGCTCGCCGATCTGGCCCTGGAGTCGGAGGCGGCCACCACCCTGGCGCTGCGCCTCGCGGCCGCCTACGACGCCGACACCGAGGAGGAGCGCGCGTTCCTGCGGCTCGCGGTGCCGGCCGCCAAGTACTGGGTCACCAAGCGGTGTACGCCGGTGGCGGGCGAGGCGCTCGAATGCCTCGGCGGCAACGGGTACGTCGAGGAGTCGGGGATGCCCCGGCTGCTGCGGGAGGCACCGCTGAACTCGATCTGGGAGGGCTCGGGCAACGTCCAGGCCCTGGACGTGCTGCGGGCGCTCCAGCGCGAGCCGCAGGCGATCAACGCCTTCCTCCAGGAGGTCGGCAAGGCACGCGGCGCGGACCACCGGCTCGACGGGGCGATCAAGAACCTGCTGACCGAACTCGCCGATCTGGACGGTATCGAGGGCCGGGCCCGGCGTCTGGTGGAGCGGATGGCGCTGGTGCTCCAGGGTTCGCTGCTGGTGCGCTGGGCGCCGGCGGAGGTCGCGGACGCGTTCTGCGCCTCGCGGCTCGGCGGCGACTGGGGAGCGGCCTTCGGGACGCTGCCGCACTCGCTGGATCTGGCGTCCGTGGTCGAGCGCGCCCGCGTCGAGATGTGAAGCGGTCCCGCACCGAGGTCTCAGGACAGCCCCGAGCGCGGCCGAAAGCCGGTGCCCGGGGCGGTCCGTCGGGGGTGGTGCTGCGCCGACACGGCACCACCCCCGCACTCTCATGCGTCCGAGGACGGAGCATGACGACCGGACTTCCGGTGCACTGCCACCTTCGTACCCACGCGGGGCCGTTCGCGAGGGTTGCAAAGGGTTGCAACCATGTGGGGCATATCGCCACGCGCCAACCGCCGGGCGGGCACGATGAATTCAGGACACCCGGGCTCGGCGGTCGGCAAGGCCGGTGTCGACGGCAGGAGGATCTGGTGCACACCACCACGCTGGACGTGGCCCGGCTGGCCGCCATGGACGCCCAGGAGGCCGCCCGGCTCCTGAAGCGCGTACGCGCGGCCACGCTGGCGGGCGAGCACTCGAAGATCGCCCCGCGTACGGAGATCGGGGAGTCCTGGCGGCGGGCGCTGAGCAGCGGGCTCGATCCCGACGGGGACAACCGCGCGGGGCTGCTGTCGCTGGCCGAGGTCGAACGGCGCAGGCGGCGCTCGCCGTTGGCGGAGGTCCTGCCGGTGCTGCGGGACGCGCTGGTGTCGGTGGCGGACGCGGCCCAGCACATCATGGTCGTCTCGGACGCCGAGGGGCGCCTGCTGTGGCGCGAGGGGCACCCGTCCGTCCTGAAGCTGGCCGACACCCTGGGGTTCGAGGTCGGCGCCGACTGGAGCGAGGCGGCCGCCGGCACCAACGGCGTGGGCACCCCGCTCGTCACCGGCCGGCCTGTGCAGGTGTACTCGGCCGAGCACTTCGTGGCCTCCCACCACACCTGGACCTGTGCGGGCGCGCCCGTCGTGGACCCGCGCGACGGGCAATTGCTCGGCGTCGTCGACATCAGCGGCCCGCTCGGCACCATGCATCCGGCCACGCTGTCCTTCGTGACCTCGGTGGCCCGGCTGGCCGCCGCCGAGCTGCGCAACCGGCACTTCGCCGCCCTGGAACGGCTGCGCACGTCGGCCGCCCCGGTGCTGTGCCGGGTCGGCGGACGGGCGCTGGCCGTCGACGACAACGGCTGGGTCGCGGCGGTCACCGGCATGCCGCCCACCGACCGGCTCGCCCTGCCCAAGGAGCCGCGCGCGGGCCGCGTCTGGCTGCCCTCGCTCGGCATGTGCGCCATCGAGCCGCTGCCGGGCGGCCGGCTGGTGCGGGTCTGCGAGGAGGCGGGCGGCGCCGACACCCCGACGGCCCGGCGGGTCGTGCTCGACCTCGGCAGACCCCGGCGCTGCTCGGTGACGGTGTCGGGCGACGCGGGGAGCTGGACCCAGGAGCTCAGCCCCCGCCACGCCGAGCTCCTGTTCGTGCTTGCCCTGAACCGGGAGGGCCTCAGCGCCGCCCAGCTCGCGCGGCACATCTTCGCGGACCCGACGCGCACGGTGACCGTACGGGCCGAGATGTCCCGGCTGCGCCGCCACCTGGCGGAGGTGCTCGCCCATCGCCCGTACCGCTTCAGCGAGGACATACAGGTGGAGGTGGTCCGGCCGGAGCACGCGGCGGACCTGCTCCCCCACTCGCTGTCCCCGGCGATCGCGCGGGCCCGGGGCGGCCATTCCTGACCTGCGTTGGAGGCGTCGGCGGCCCCGTGATTGCCTGGCGTGCATGAGTATCACCGTCACCACCTGGTCCCTGGAACAGACAGCCGTCTCCGATCTGCGCCCGGCCGCCGAGCCGGCCGGCGACATCACGATCGCGCGCGCCCAGGTCCCCTCGCCGGAGTTCAGCCGCTTCCTCTATACGGCGGTCGGCGGCGACATCGCCTGGGTCGACCGTCTCGGCATGACGTACGAGGCGTGGGAGCGGGAGCTGAACAGGCCCGGCACCGAGACATGGGTGGCCTACGACCGGGGGACGCCCGCGGGCTACGTCGAGCTTCAGGCCCAGCCCGGCGGCTCGGTCGAGATCGTCTACTTCGGCCTGATCCCCGCCTTCCGCGGCCGGCGCATCGGTGGCCATCTGCTGACGTACGGGACCCGGCGCGCCTGGGACCTGGGCGAGCGCTGGCCCGGGCTGCCCGCGACCGAGCGGGTGTGGCTGCACACCTGCTCACTGGACGGCGAGCACGCCATGGACAACTATGTGCGGCGCGGCTTCAAGCTGTTCGCCACCGTCGAGGAGCAGGCGGCGGAGGCCGCCGCTCCGGGCCCCTGGCCGGGGGCGTTCTGACGGTCCTCGTCGTCACGGACGTGCGGGTCCGGGAGGCGCACGGCGTGCGGAGCGACCGCCTCCGCCAGTGACCCGCACCACACCGTCCCACGATGCGGGACAGGTACGTCCACATTCTGGATAGTGGTGGACTGGGTCCAAAGTCCCGTGACACGCTTCCGTCATGTCTGGAACTGGAATTGCCTTGGTGAGTCGGCGGCACGTCGACCTCGGCCGCATGTCCAGCGCCATCTGTCCGGCCCGCTGACGCCTCCAGCACCGCCGCGATCCCCTTTTCCCGGTTTCCCTCTGTCCTGATTGCGCACCGCCGCGCCGAAGCGCGAGTGTGCAGGTCAGAGCCGCCCCCTTGCAGTCCCGAAGGACATACGCCATGGCCGCCAGCCCAGAAAACCCTGCCCCCACGACGCCCCGCCGCAAGCCGGGCCGCCACCGTGGTGAAGGCCAGTGGGCCGTCGGCCACTTCACGCCGCTCAACGGGAACGAGCAGGTGAAGAAGGACGACGACGGTCTCAATGTGCGGACACGTATTGAGACGATCTACTCCAAGCGCGGCTTCGACTCGATCGACCCCAGCGACCTGCGCGGCCGGATGCGCTGGTGGGGGCTCTACACCCAGCGCCGTCAGGGCATCGACGGCGGCAAGACGGCGATCCTGGAGCCGGAGGAGCTGGACGACGAGTACTTCATGCTGCGCGTCCGCATCGACGGCGGCCGGCTCACCACCGAGCAGCTGCGGGTGATCGGCGAGATCTCGCAGGAGTTCGCGCGCGGCACCGCCGACCTCACCGACCGGCAGAACATCCAGTACCACTGGATCCGCATCGAGGACGTCCCGGAGATCTGGAACCGGCTCGAAGCGGTCGGCCTGTCCACCACCGAGGCCTGCGGCGACACCCCGCGCACCATCCTCGGCTCGCCGGTCGCCGGGATCGCCGCCGACGAGATCATCGACGGCACGCCCGCCATCGACGAGATCCACCGCCGCTTCATCGGCAACCCGGCCTTCTCCAACCTGCCCCGCAAGTTCAAGACCGCCGTCTCGGGCTCCCCGCAGCTCGATGTCGCGCACGAGATCAACGACATCGCGTTCGTCGGTGTCGAACACCCCGAGCACGGCCCCGGCTTCGACCTGTGGGTCGGCGGCGGGCTCTCCACCAACCCCAAGCTCGGGGTGCGGCTCGGCGCCTGGGTGCCCCTGGACGAGGTGCCGGACGTCTTCGAGGGTGTCATCTCGATCTTCCGCGACTACGGCTACCGGCGGCTGCGCAACCGCGCCCGGCTGAAGTTCCTGGTCGCCGACTGGGGCCCGGAGAAGTTCCGCCAGGTCCTTCAGGACGAGTACCTCAAGCGCACCCTCCTCGACGGGCCCGCCCCCGAGCTGCCCAAGGACGTCTGGCGCGACCACCTCGGGGTGCACCGCCAGAACGACGGCCGCTTCTACATCGGCTTCGCGCCCCGGGTGGGACGCGTGGACGGCGCCACCCTCAGCAAGATCGCCGAGCTGGCCGAGACGCACGGCTCGGGCCGCCTGCGCACCACCACCGAGCAGAAGCTGATCGTGCTCGACGTCGCCGAGGACCGCGTCGAATCGCTGGTCGCCGGATTGGAGTCGCTCGGCCTGAAGGTCAACGCCTCGCCGTTCCGCCGCGGCACCATGGCCTGCACCGGCATCGAGTTCTGCAAGCTCGCCATCGTCGAGACCAAGGCGCGCGGCGCCTCGCTCATCGACGAACTGGAGCGCCGCATCCCCGAGTTCGACGAGCCCATCACCATCAACATCAACGGCTGCCCCAACTCCTGCGCCCGCATCCAGGTCGCCGACATCGGCCTCAAGGGCCAGCTGGTCCTGGACGACGAGGGCAACCAGGTCGAGGGCTTCCAGGTGCACCTGGGCGGCGCGCTCGGCCTGGAGGCCGGCTTCGGGCGCAAGGTCCGCGGCCTCAAGGTCACCTCGGCCGAGCTGCCCGACTACGTCGAGCGGGTCCTGACGCGCTTCCAGGCCGAGCGCGCCGAGGGCGAGCGGTTCGCGACCTGGGCCTCGCGCGCGAGCGAGGAGGCCCTGTCATGAGCGAGCGCGCGGCCCCCTTCTACTGCCCCTACTGCGGCGACGAGGACCTGCGCCCCCACGAGGCCGGACACGGCGCGTGGGAGTGCGCGGCGTGCAACCGGGCCTTCCAGCTGAAGTTCCTCGGGCTGCTGGCCCGTGGCGTGCAGCGCAACGACCGTGGAGGGGAAGCGATATGACGGCCACTCAGATCGACGGGCGCACCGCCGAGGACCTCAGGGCGCTCGCCGAGCAGGCGGGCCGGGACCTCGAAGAGGCCTCCCCCCTGGAGATCCTCCAGTGGGCCACCGACACCTTCGGCAAGCGGTTCTGCGTCACCTCCTCCATGGAGGACGCGGTCGTCGCCCACCTCGCCTCGCGCGCCATGCCCGGCGTGGACGTGGTGTTCCTCGACACGGGCTACCACTTCCCCGAGACCATCGGCACCCGGGACGCGGTCGCCGAGGTGATGGATGTCAACGTCATCACCCTCACCCCGCGCCAGAGCGTCGCCGAGCAGGACGCCGAGTACGGCCCCCGGCTGCACGACCGCGACCCGGACCTGTGCTGCGCGCTGCGCAAGGTCAAGCCCCTTGAGGAGGGCCTGAGTTCGTACGCCGCCTGGGCCACCGGGCTGCGCCGCGACGAGTCCCCGACCCGGGCGAACACCCCGGTCGTCGGCTGGGACGAGAAGCGGCAGAAGGTCAAGGTGTCGCCGATCGCCCGCTGGACGCAGGACGACGTGGACGCGTACGTCGCCGAGCACGGAGTGATCACCAACCTGCTCCTCATGGACGGCTACCCCTCGATCGGCTGCGCGCCCTGCACCCGGCGGGTCGCCGAGGGCGAGGACGCGCGCGCCGGACGCTGGGCCGGACGCAACAAGACCGAGTGCGGGCTGCACGGATGACGAACCGTCAGAAGAACGATCAGGAGACTTCGATGAGCGTGACGGAGGCGGGAGCCACCATCTGGCTGACCGGTCTGCCGAGCGCGGGCAAGACGACCATCGCGTACGAGCTCGGTGACCGGCTGCGCGCGGACGGGCACCGGGTCGAGGTGCTCGACGGCGACGAGATCCGCGAGTTCCTCTCGGCGGGCCTCGGCTTCAGCCGCGAGGACCGGCACACCAATGTGCAGCGGATCGGCTTCGTCGCCGAACTCCTCGCCGCCAACGGCGTGAAGGCACTCGTCCCGGTGATCGCGCCGTACGCGGACAGCCGCGAGGCCGTCCGCAAGCGTCACCAGAGCGAGGGCACCGCCTATCTGGAGGTGCATGTCGCCACCCCGGTGGAGGTGTGCTCCGTACGCGATGTGAAGGGTCTGTACGCCAAGCAGGCGGCGGGCGAGATCAGCGGCCTGACCGGGGTGGACGACCCGTACGAGGCGCCCGAGGCGCCTGACCTGCGGATCGAGTCGCACACCCAGACCGTGCAGGAGTCCGCGGCCGCGCTTCACGCGCTGCTCACTGAGAGGGGCCTGGCATGACGTCGGCAGCAGTCGTGACCGAGGGCGTCGACAGCCCGTACGCGCTCAGCCACCTGGACGCGCTGGAGTCCGAGGCGGTGCACATCTTCCGTGAGGTGGCGGGGGAGTTCGAGCGGCCGGTGATCCTGTTCTCCGGCGGCAAGGACTCCATCGTCATGCTGCACCTGGCGCTGAAGGCGTTCGCCCCGGCGGCCGTGCCGTTCTCGCTCCTTCACGTGGACACCGGGCACAACTTCCCCGAGGTCCTCGCCTACCGCGACCGGGTGGTGGCCCGGCACGGGCTGCGTCTGCACGTCGCCTCGGTGCAGGAGTACATCGACGCGGGCAAGCTGCGCGAGCGGCCCGACGGGGTGCGCAACCCGCTCCAGACGGTGCCGCTGACCGAGGCCATCCAGGAGCACCGCTTCGACGCGGTGTTCGGCGGCGGCCGGCGCGACGAGGAGAAGGCCCGCGCCAAGGAGCGGGTGTTCTCGCTGCGCGACGAGTTCTCGCAGTGGGACCCGCGCCGCCAGCGCCCGGAGCTGTGGCAGCTCTACAACGGCCGGCACGCCCCCGGTGAGCACGTGCGGGTCTTCCCGCTGTCCAACTGGACCGAGCTGGACGTGTGGCAGTACATCGCCCGCGAGGACATCGAGCTGCCGCAGATCTACTTCGCCCACGAGCGTGAGGTGTTCAAGCGGTCCGGGATGTGGCTGACGGCCGGCGAGTGGGGCGGCCCCAAGGGCGAGGAGAGCGTCGAGACCCGTCTGGTGCGCTACCGCACCGTCGGCGACATGTCGTGCACCGGCGCCGTCGACTCCGACGCGACGACGCTGGACGCCGTCATCACCGAGATCGCCGCTTCCAGGCTCACCGAGCGGGGCGCCACCCGCGCCGACGACAAGATGTCCGAGGCCGCGATGGAAGACCGCAAGCGCGAGGGGTACTTCTAAATGTCCACGTCCACCAAGCAGTTGGCCGATCTGTCGGCCACCACCCTGTTGCGCTTCGCGACCGCCGGGTCCGTCGACGACGGCAAGTCCACCCTGGTCGGACGGCTGCTGCACGACTCCAAGTCGGTGCTCACCGACCAGCTGGAGGCCGTCGAGGCGGCCTCTCTCAAGCGTGGTCAGGAAGCTCCCGATCTGGCGCTGCTCACCGACGGCCTGCGGGCCGAGCGCGAGCAGGGCATCACCATCGACGTGGCCTACCGCTACTTCGCGACCCCCCGGCGCCGGTTCATCCTGGCCGACACCCCCGGGCATGTGCAGTACACCCGCAACATGGTGACCGGCGCCTCCACCGCCGACCTCGCCGTGGTCCTGGTCGACGCCCGCAACGGCGTCATCGAGCAGACCCGCCGGCACGCCGCCGTGGCGGCCCTGCTGCGCGTGCCGCACGTGGTCCTCGCGGTCAACAAGATGGACCTGGTGGCGTACGAGGAGAAGGTCTTCGCGTCGATCGCCGAGGAATTCACCGCGTACGCAGGCGAGTTGGGCGTTCCGGAGATCACCGCGATCCCGATTTCGGCGCTCGCCGGGGACAACGTGGTGGAGCCCAGCGCCAACATGGACTGGTACGGCGGCCCCACGGTCCTGGAGCACCTGGAGACGGTCCCGGTCAGCCACGACCTGACCTCCTGCCACGCCCGGCTCCCCGTGCAGTACGTGATCCGCCCGCAGACCGCCGAACTCCCCGACTACCGGGGCTACGCGGGCCAGATCGCCGCCGGTACGTTCCGGGTCGGCGAGCCGGTGACGGTGCTGCCCTCGGGGCGCACCAGCACCATCGCGGGCATCGACCTGCTGGGCGAGTCGGTCGACGTGGCCTGGACGCCGCAGTCCGTCACGCTGCTCCTCAACGACGACATCGACATCTCGCGGGGCGACCTGATCGTGCCGAGCGGGGACGCGCCGCCCACCACCCAGGACGTCGAGGCGACCGTCTGCCACGTGGCCGACCAGCCCCTGACGGTGGGTCAGCGGGTGCTGCTCAAGCACACCACCCGCACGGTCAAGGCCATCGTCAAGGAGATCCCGTCCCGGCTCACCCTGGACGACCTCTCCCAGCACCCGGAGCCGGGCCAGCTCGTCGCCAACGACATCGGCCGGGTCCTGGTGCGCACCGCCGAGCCGCTCGCGCTCGACCCGTACGCCCACTCGCGGCGCACCGGCTCGTTCCTGCTGATCGACCCCGCCGACGGCACCACGCTCGCGGCCGGCATGGCGGGCGAGTCGTTCGCCACCCACAAGGCCGTCACCGCGGTCGCCGACGAAGAGGGATGGGACTTCTGATGAAGCACGACATCTTCTCGACCTTCGCGAAGGAGGGCGGCCGGGTCGGCAGCGGCGCCCTCGGCAGCGGCCAGGGCGGGGTGGCCCGATGTGCGCGATGACGTACGCGCACCGCTCGCGCGCCCGGCTGTACCACCAGCACCCTCCGCACCATCGAAGACCTGCCGACTTCCCGGCCGCGTACCGGAGTTGAGACTCCGGACGTAAGCACCGGGCCTTGGAGAGGACACCCTCCGTGCCTGCCAGTTCCACCCTGAGGCGCAGCCTCATCGCCACCGCCACCCTGCCCCTGCTGTTCGGGGCGCTCGCCGCCTGCGGCTACGGCTCCAGCGCCGACAAGAGCGACGCCGACAAGGCCGCGCCCGCCGCCAACGGCAAGAAGCTCTCCGCCGACTCGGTGAAGATCGGCTACTTCCCCAACCTGACCCACGCCACGGCGCTGGTCGGCGTCCAGGAGGGGCTGTTCCAGAAGGAGCTGGGCGGCACGTCGGTCAAGACGTCCACCTTCAACGCGGGGCCCTCCGAGATCGAGGCCCTCAACGCGGGGTCGATCGACATCGGCTGGATCGGCCCCTCGCCGGCGATCAACGGCTACACCAAGTCCAAGGGACAGAGCCTGCGCATCATCGGCGGCTCGGCCTCCGGCGGCGTGAAGCTGGTGGTCAACCCGGACAAGGTGAAGTCCGTCGACGACCTCAAGGGCAAGGACATCGCGACCCCGCAGCTCGGCAACACCCAGGACGTCGCGTTCCTCAACTGGCTCGCCGACAAGGGCTGGAAGGTCGACGCACAGTCCGGCAAGGGCGACGTCAACGTGGTCCGCACCGACAACAAGATCACCCCGGATGCCTTCAAGTCCGGCTCGATCGACGGCGCCTGGGTGCCGGAGCCGACCGCGTCCAAGCTGGTCTCCGAGGGCGGCAAGGTGCTGCTCGACGAGTCCGACCTGTGGCCGGACCACGAGTTCGTGATCACCAACATCATCGTGTCGCAGAAGTTCCTCAAGGAGCACCCCGACGTCGTCGAGGCGGTCCTGCGCGGCTCGGTGAAGACCAACGAGTGGATCGCGACCCACCCCGACCAGGCGAAGTCCTCGGCGAACGCCGCGCTCAAGAAGCTGTCGGGCAAGGAGCTCCCGGCCGCCGTCCTCGACCCGGCCTGGAAGTCCATCCGGACTCTTGACGACCCGCTGGCGGCCACCCTCCAGGCGCAGGCCGACCACGCGGCCAAGGCCGGACTCCTGAAGAAGCCCGACCTCAAGGGCATCTACGACCTGGATCCGCTCAACAAGGTCCTCACGTCCCTGGGCAGGCCTCAGGTCGGCGACGCCGGCCTCGGCGTCAAGTAATCCCCCACCAGCAGGCTTCACAGGTTTCCCAGGAGGTGACGACCATGGCCACCGCACTCGCCAAGGCCACGGACCGCACGGCGCCGGCGCACGAGTACGCCGCCCGCATCGGTCATGTCTCGAAGTCCTTCTCCGGTCCCACGGGACCGCAGCTCGTCCTCGACGACATCACCCTCGATGTGGCGCCGGGCGAATTCGTCACCCTCCTGGGCGCCTCCGGCTGCGGAAAGTCGACGCTGCTCAACCTGGTCGCGGGCCTGGACGCGCCGACCGCGGGCACCATCGAGACCCCCGGCGGGCGGCCCGCCCTGATGTTCCAGGAACACGCCCTGTTCCCGTGGCTGACCGCGGGCAAGAACATCGAACTCGCCCTCCGCCTGCGCGGGGTGCCCAAGAACGACCGGCGCGAGCGGGCCGAGGAACTCCTCACCCTGGTCCGCCTCCAGGGGGCGTACGGCAAGCGCGTGCACGAGCTGTCCGGCGGCATGCGCCAGCGCGTCGCGATGGCCCGCGCGATCGCCCAGGACTCCCAACTCCTGTTGATGGACGAGCCGTTCGCGGCCCTGGACGCGATCACCCGTGACGTCCTGCACGACGAACTGACCCGCATCTGGCGCGAGACGAACCTGTCGGTGCTGTTCGTGACGCACAACGTGCGCGAGGCGGTCCGCCTCGCGCAGCGCGTGGTGCTGCTCTCCTCGCGGCCCGGCCGGGTGGCCCACGAGTGGACGGTGGACATCGACCAGCCGCGCCGCATCGAGGACGCCGAAGTGGCGGAGCTCTCCGTCGAGATCACTGAACAACTGCGTGGGGAGATCCGCCGCCATGGCCAGCACTGAGACCACCGACGTCAAGGACTCCCCCGACCTGGGCAGCCTCGAAGCGGGGCTAGACGCGCTCGAAACCGTCCAGCCACACCGCACCCCGGTGCGCGAGGTCCTCGTCAAGAAGGTGCTGCCGCCCCTGGTCGCGGTCGCACTCGTCCTGGTGGTGTGGCAGATCCTCGTCTCGGCGAAGGTCACCGACTCCTACAAGCTGCCCGCCCCGGCCTCGGTGTGGGCGAGCCTGAAGGACATGTGGCTCCAGGGGACCCTGATCGACGTCGTGTGGACCAGCGTCTCGCGCGGCCTGCTCGGCTTCCTGCTCGCGCTGGCCATCGGCACCCCGCTCGGACTCCTGGTGGCGCGGGTCAAGTTCGTGCGCGCGGCGATCGGCCCGATCCTGTCCGGGCTCCAGTCGCTGCCGTCGGTGGCCTGGGTCCCGCCGGCCGTGCTGTGGCTCGGCCTCAACGACTCGATGATGTACGCGGTCATCCTGCTCGGCGCGGTCCCCTCCATCGCCAACGGCCTGGTATCCGGCGTCGACCAGGTGCCCCCGCTGTATCTGCGGGCGGGCCGCACGCTGGGCGCGACGGGAGTGCGGGGCGCCTGGCACATCCTGATGCCGGCGGCGCTGCCCGGCTACCTGGCCGGCCTGAAGCAGGGCTGGGCGTTCTCCTGGCGGTCCCTGATGGCCGCCGAGATCATCGCGTCCTCCCCCGATCTGGGCCTCGGGCTCGGCCAGTTGCTCGAGAACGGCCGCAACAACTCCGACATGCCCGGCATCTTCCTGGCGATCATCCTGATCCTCGTCGTGGGCATCGCCATCGACCTGCTGATCTTCAGCCCGCTGGAGCGCAGGGTGCTGCGCGGCCGCGGGCTGCTCGTGAAGGGCTGAGCCGCCGTGCACCGCCCGGTCCTGCTCGTCATCGCCCACGGCAGCCGCGATCCGCGGCACGCCGCGACCGTCGACGCCCTGGTGCGGCGGGTCCGGGCGATGCGGCCCGGCGTGCGCGTGGAGACCGGTTTCCTGGACTTCAACGCGCCGTCCGTCCCGCAGGTCCTGGACCGCCTCGCGCTCGAAGGCGCCCGGGACGTGGTGGCGCTGCCGCTGCTCCTGACCCGCGCCTTCCACGCCAAGGCGGACATCCCGGCGGTGCTCGACCGGGCCCCGGCCCGCCTGGACATCCGCCTCGCCGACGTCCTCGGCCCCTCCCCCCTGCTGCTCGCCACCCTTGAGCGACGGCTGTACGAGGCGGGCCTGAGCCCCGCCGACAAAAGCTCGACCGGGCTCGTCCTGGCCTCGGCGGGCTCCACCGACCCGGAGGCGATCGCAGTGATCGCTGAAATCGCGCGGGAGCTGCGGCACACCGGTTGGTGCGCCGTGCGGCCTGCTTTCGCCTCCGCGGCCCTCCCCCGTACGGAAGACGCCGTACGGGACCTGCGGGCCCTGGGCGTACGACGCGTAGCCGTCGCCCCCTACGTCATCGCCCCCGGCTTCCTGCCCGACCGCATAGCCCGGGGCGCCGCTGACGCCGACGTACTGTCCGAAGTCCTGGGCAGCGCCCCGGAGTTGGCCCGCCTGCTCCTACGCCGCTACGACGAGTCGAAGTCCCGCACCCGACCCCCCGCCCTGACGGCTTGACCTCTGGCCCCGCAGGGGGTGCGGGGGTGGCGCCTCGCCGGGGGTGCGGGGGCAGGGGCGAAGCTACCCGGCTGACGGGGTGCAGGGGGGCGGAGCCCCGCAGAGTCCGGGGCGGCCCCCGGAAACCCCCACTTCCCCCTGCCCCCGGAGGGTTCAGGGAAGGGACGAGGTGGGGGCGGACACCCCCGGCCCCACCCCGGCCGCGGTGACGGCCACGATCGTGAAGCGGTACGCCACCCCCGGCTCAAGACCCCCCACCACCCGGAACATCCCCTTCGCCGACGGCTGCGTCACCAGTACGTCCCGCCCCGTGACCTCGATGACCCGACCGTCCGAGACGGTGATCCGGTAGCCGATGACCTTGGCGTCACCCGTGTCCACGGGCGGCGTCCAGGCGACCGTCACGGCGCGCGACCCCGTCCGCACCTTGGCACCGGTGGGCGCACCGGGCAGCGCGACGGCTCCGGTCGGCGTGAGGGGCGCCGAGGCGAGGGACGGGGCGCTCTCGCCGTGGGCGTTGCGCGCGGTGACGGTCACCCTGAACGGCCCCTCGGAGGCGCGGAGCTGCCCGAGGCGTACATACGCCTGTCGCCGGAAGTCCGCCGCCGGGACGCTCGCGGTCGCGGCCTGAGTTCCGTCGGCCCGCAGCGCGTGCGCGGTGTAGCCGGTCACCGGGGACCCGCCGTCCACGTAGCTCGGGTTGAAGGTGACGAACAGGGCATCCACGCCCGCCGTGCTCGTGCCCACGCGGGCCGGGGCCTCGGGCACGGAGGTCGCCTGGGTCACGCGGTCGAGGACGGAACGCCGGGCGGGTTCGATCCCGGCGTTCGCCAGGAGGTCCGCCGGCACGTCGGCGGGGCTCGCCATGATGTGGTTGCCCGTGGTCACCAGGCCCTTGCTGTTGCCGTCGGCGGCGCCCTCCTCCCACCAGTTGTCCTTGATCAGCGTCGGGTCGTTGTTGCCGAGCTTGTCCCGGTAGTCGGTGTGGCGACTGCCGACGTTGGCGTACGCGGCGCCGTACAGGACGTTGCCCTGGACGGTCTCGTAGGTGCAGCCGTTGTCGGTGTAGACGCTCTTGCCGAGGCCCCACTGGTCGTGGACGACGTTGCCGGTGACCTTCTCGCCGTCGGCCATCGAGGTGCCGGTGAGGCCCTGGGTGTAGATGCCCCCGCCGTCGTCGAGGAGCTGCATGTAGTCGAAGATCAGGTTGTTTCGGACGGCGTTGTCGTGGCTGGGGTTGGGGGTGGCGGGGGATCCGATCTTGTCGGGCCAGCCGCCCCAGCCCATCGAGACGGCGCTGTAGCCGAGGTGGTCGAGCTGGTTGTGCGCGATGGTGTTGTGCTGGGTGTAGCCGTTGAGGATGCCGACGCCGCCGTGGAACTCCCTTGGCAGGGCGTAGAGGTGATTGTTCGTCACCTGAATCGCGGAGGCCGGTGTCCTGCCGTCCACCCCGCCGATCTCCAGACCGTTGCCGGAGATGTCGGTGAACACGCTGGTGCTCACCGTGGAGTCGGTGGTCCCGGCGCCGAGTTCGAGCCCGGCGGCACCGAGATGGGCGAAGGTGCTGTCGCTGATGTCGATGCGGCGTGCGTACGAGAAGGACACGTTGCCGGGCATCTTCGTCCAGGAGGCGAAGGGGCAGGTGCCGCCCGGCGTGAAGCCGCACAGGCCCTGGGTCGCCCAGCCCTTGGCACCGGTGACGGTGTAGCCGGCCTGGATCTCCGAGAAGCCCTCGGGCCCCGACGGCGTCAGCCAGGTGGCATAGCTGAACTGGAGCCCCTGGAAGGCGACATCGTGCAGGGGCGCCTTCGCGGTGCCGTGCCCGTCCAGGAGCCGCTCGGCCGAGGCGGCCTCGACGTCGGCGCTCCGCAGGTCCTCGCCGGGGCGCGGAAGGTAGTAGACGGTGTGCGCGGACCGGTCCAGGTACCACTCACCGGGTTCGTCGAGGAGTTCATAGGCGTTCTCGATGGAGGACGCCTTGCCGCCGTTGGTGAGTTTGCCGGGGCCGACCATGCCGATGGTGCGGCCCGGCCGGTCGGGGAACTCGACGCGCTTGGTGGAGTTGTCCCAGCACGGCTGGGCCATGGTGATCGCGGTGCCCTTGGCGGCGGCGATCGGGCAGCGGGGTTCGGTCCACTGGCCGAGCCCGTTGCGCTCTACGTTCCACAGCGCTTCCCCGCTGGTGTACACGAACTCGGCGTCCGAGGGGTGGCGCCAGTGCGCGAGGGCGTCGGAACTCGCGGTGTAGCCGGTGGCGGTGGGGGTGAGCGCGACCGGCACTTCGCCCCGGGCGCGCTGTCCGCGTACGCCGTCCACGTACAACTGCCGTGTGGCGGTGATCCCTTGGGGCGCGGGAGCGGACCAGAGTCCGGGGCGCCCGGACACCGGCTGCCAGCCTTCCACCTTGCGGCCGCCGCTGATGACGGTGGCCCCGTTGCCCGCGCCCTGCCAGATGACTCGGTGGCCGTTGCCTCCCGAGTCGCGGGCGTCCAGGTCGAGGGGCTGGTCACTGCGGTAGGTCCCGGCGGCGAGGTGGACCGTGAGGTCGGCCTCCTGGTGTGCCGTTCTGCCGCGCACCAGATCGCGGGCGCGCGGCAGGCCGCGCACGGGATGTGTGGCGGTGCCGTCGGCCGCGTCGTCACCCGTCGGGGACACATGGACGTCGGCGGTCACCGCGTGCGGGGAGCGCGCGGCGGCCGACGGCATGAGGCCGGGACTGGTCAGGGCCAGCGCGGCGGCGAGGGCGAGGATCGGGGCGGCTCTTCGGGGCGCCGTCCGTGGCGCGCTCCGGGATGCGGGCATGTTCCCTCCCAGGGGCTCACGGGATCGGCCCCACGAGCCACTGGAAAGGTAGGAGCACTGACGCACCACGGTCAACACATCGCTCAGGATCCCCCGAACATTCGCCTCAACTCCCCTTAGTCATCGGACCACTTGGAGCCCTGGAGGGGGTCGCGCCGTTCAGGCCGACCAGTGCGGGTCACGGCCGGAGGCGGCGAGGGCGCGCTCGAAGAGGGTGGCGCCGGGCGCCGGCTCCACGGGGTCCGCGAAGCCCTGATACTGGCGGTAGAGCTCGGCGTTGTCCTCGACGACCTTGAGCACGAAGGCGGCGGACTCCTCGGAGACCATTGCCTCCTGCCCGGTGGCGCGCGCGACGTCCCACCCGTGCACCACCATCTCCTTGACGATCATCGCGGCGATCTGGCGGGCGGGCATCGCGGCCCCGCCCAGATCGACCTCGCCCTCCCAGACGGCCGGGTCCGACCAGGCGGCCACGGCCCGGTCGAGCTGGGCGGCGTAGCGCTCGGCCCAGTCGGCGTCGGCGGTGAAGTCGCGCGCGGTGAGTTCGTCGGAGAGCGGCTCGCGCCGGGCCCGGTGCTCCAGGCCGTGCGAGGTGTACAGGACCCAGTGGTTGACCAGCGCCCGCACGTCCCACTCCCGGCAGGGAGTGGGCCCGGCGAGCCGGTCGGGGGTGACGCCGCGCGCGATGCGGGCGGCCTCTGCTGCGCATTCGGTCATGGCACGGTGTTCGTTCTTCATGCGATCAGCGTCCCGCCGCGACCCTCGCCCGGTCTTGAAAAAGCGCGACAGGGCGGCCGGCGGGGCGGACCCCGACCGAGCCGCCCCCTTCCCGGATCCCGCTGTCCGTCAGTCGAACCGGAGGGAGTCCGTCCGGGTCCGCTTCAGCTCGAAGAAGTCGGGGTACGCCGCGATCGTGCGCACGCTGTCGAAGAGCCGCGCCGCCTCCTCGCCGCGCGGGATGGAACTGAGCACCGGGCCGAAGTAGACCTTGCCGTCGAGATGCATGGTCGGGGTACCGACATAGCCGTCCTCGGCCGGGTCCTTGCCCGCGTCGTGGGAGCGCCGAACGGCCTCGTCGCAGGCCGGGTCGTGGGCGGCGGCGGCGAGCGCGGCGGGCAGACCGAGCTCCGCCAGGGACTGCGCGACGACCTCGTCGAAGTCCTGGTTCTTGTCCTGGTGGATACGGGTGCCGAACGCGGTGTAGAGATCACGCAGCACGCCCTCCCCGTGCGCCTCGGCGGCCGCGACCGCGACCCGGACGGGGCCGATCGAGCGGTCCACCAAGTCCCGGTACCAGTCGGGCAGTTCATTGCCGATGTTGTGCAGATAGAGGCTCATCGGCCGGAATCTCAGGTCGATGTCGCGGTGGCGCTCGACTTCGAGCATCCAACGGGAGGTGATCCAGGCGAAGGGGCAGGCGGGGTCGAAGTAGAAGTCGACGGCGGTGCGCGCCGCGGGGCCTGCCGTGGTGGCCGCGGGGCCCGCCGTCGCGGTGGCCGGATCCGCCGTCGCGTTCGGGGTGGCTTTCGTGGTATCCGTCATGCCCCGAGCGTAGCCCGGCAATGGCCCCCGTTCCTGGGCCATTGAGCCCTGGATCAGCTGGGCCAATGAGCGGGCGGCCGCTGCCATGCCGGGTCGTACCGGGCGCGCTTCAACCGTCCTGAGTGAGCGACGGCGCAGGCGGGGCCGTGAACGGCGTCGCCTGGTGGAAGTAGAGGACCCAGCCGTCCTCGGTGTGCCGCCACAGGGAACTGCGGTGCGCCAGACGGCCGTTGTGGTCGGTGTCGAAGGTCAGATGGACCACGTCGGGGGCGAGGCGCACCCCCGTCATCCGGGACGCGGTGATCGGCGGGGCGGGGCGGGCGCCTTCTTCCGTGAGGGCCACGATGACGTCCGTACGGTCGTAGCGCCGCCCCGAGCTGCCGAACTCAACGAAGTCGGGGTGCAGTTGGGCCCCGAGCAGGTCGGCGCTCGCGCGCACCTCGGGGTCGAGCAGCCGCAGCTCCCCCTCGATGGCCGCCTCCACCGCATCGCGTTCCGCCTCAGGCATCGGTCGCCTCCGTCATCTCGACGAGCGCCTTGACGGTGTTCCAGTTGCGGGAGGTGGCCTCGACGCCCTTGAGCAGGGCGGGCCTGGACAGCGCGGCACCCAGCTGGGACTTGCCGAGCCCCTCGGGCGCGTACAGGTAGAGCACCTGGTCGCCGAGCCGGAACTCCTCGGGGAGGTAGGCGGCCGGGTCGAGGGAGGCGAAGCGTTCGGCGGTGACCGGGGGGCCGGAGAAGAAGGTGGCGTGCAGTTGCCTGCCGGCCAGCTCGGAAGCCGGGAAGGGGCAGGCGTCCAGCACCGACCGCAGATAGGGACCGCTGCGCACCATGCACGCCACTCGGAAGCCGAAGTGCTTCTCGATGGCCTCCTCCAGGCCCGCGGCGAGCGCGTCCTGGTCGCGGGAGGCGCTGCTGAAGACGGCGTTGCCGCTGTTGAGATACGTCCTCACATCACCGTGGCCCAGCTCCTCCAGCAGGGTCCGGAGGTCGGCCATGGGAACTTTTCGGTTCCCGCCCACATTGATGCCGCGCAACAGAGCGGCGTACGTCGTCGTCATGGGCTCACCCTAGGACGGCCCCCGCGCCCCGTGGGGGACGGGCGCGGAGGCCGTCGTTCAGCGCTGCCGTACGGCGTCTACTCGACGACCTTCAGCAGCTTGTTCGGGGTGCCCGGGGAGGGGCTGGAGATCGCACCGGCCGTGGCGCCCCCGGTGAGGGCGTCGGAGACCTGCGCGGGGGTGGCGTCCTTGTGCCCGGCCAGGTAGACCGCCGCGGCGCCGACGACGTGGGGGGTCGCCATCGACGTACCGGAGATGGTGTTGGTGGCCGTGTCGCTGGTGTTCCAGTCGGAGGTGATGTCCGAGCCGGGGGCGTAGAGGTCGACGACCGAGCCGAAGTTGGAGAAGCCGGACTGCTGGTCGTCCTTGGTGGAGGAGGCGACCGTGATGGCCTCCTTGACCCGGGACGGCGAGCCGTTGCCCGCGTCGGCGGACTCGTTGCCGGCCGCCACGCCGAAGGTGATGCCGGAGGCGATCGCCTTCTGGACCGCCGCGTCGAGCGCCGGGTCGGCGGTGCCGCCGAGGCTCAGGTTGGCGACCGAGGGGCCCTTGTGGTTCTTGGTGACCCAGTCGATGCCGGCGACGACCTGTTCGGTGCTGCCGGAACCCTGGTTGTCCAGGACGCGTACGGCGACGATCTTCGCCTTCTTCGCCACGCCGTGCTCGGTCCCCGCGATGGTGCCCGCGACATGGGTGCCGTGGCCGTTTCCGTCGTCGGCCTTGTCGTTGTTGTCGACCGCGTTGAAGCCGTAGGAGGCGCGGCCGCCGAAGTCCTTGTGGGAGATGCGGACCCCGGTGTCGATCACATACGCGGTGACGCCGTCGCCCGCGCTGTCCGGATAGGTGTACGTTCCGTCGCCCGCGGTCGCCTTCTGGTCGATCCGGTCCAGGCCCCAGGAGGGCGGATTGGTCTGGGCCGCGTTGATGTGGAACTTCTTGTTCTGGACGACCTTGCCGACCTTCGGGTCGGCGGCGAGCCGCTTGGCCTCGGTCTGCGAAAGTCCGCTGGCGGAGAAGCCGTTGAGGGAGGAGGAGTAGTCGCGCTGGAGCTTCCCGCCGTATTCCTCGGCGAGTTCGCGCTTGGACTCGGCCGTGGC
Organism: Streptomyces sp. ASQP_92; assembly: GCF_025399895.1. GTDB lineage: Bacteria > Actinomycetota > Actinomycetes > Streptomycetales > Streptomycetaceae > Streptomyces. The sequence continues at coordinate 72,861 of NZ_JAODUA010000022.1, forward strand.
CGAATCGTCGAGCAGAACGATATAGCTTCCGTCGACCGCGTCCTGGGCGTTCAGCCCGTAGACCGGGCCTTCCGCGGGGGCGGCTCCGGCGAAGGAGGAGTTGAGCGCGGTGAGCCCGGCCGCAGCCACGACGGCGGTTATGGCCGCCGTGAGTTTGATCCTGCTCGCGCGTTTGTGAGTTGCCATGAAGAGGGGTCTCCTCGTCACTGAATGTGGGGGGTTTGCCTACCGGAGGGAAACTTTCCGGGGCTGGTTCGAACCCTTGCCGATTGACGCGCGCAGATCAAGGACTTCATACAGCTGTGACTTAGCCAACAAGGTTTCGTAATGCGAAACCGTTCATGGAAGGACAACTCGGGCTTTATGGAGGGCCGGTGGACACTCTGTGTGAACCCGGCGCCCGAGCGAGCTCCTCAACTGCCCTTGCGTGTAAGGGCCTTGAGTACGCCCAGCGGTGGATGGGCCCGCGCCGCTCGGGGGAGGCGGGACCCTTCCGTTTCACCAGGGAGCACGACGAGAAAGGCCGTCCGGCGCCCGTACCGTCGAAGGCACGGCGGCGCGCGGCCACCGGACGCTTTCCGAGGCATCCGGCGCCCGACCTCTCGCGCTCACGCACCGCGCGACGAGGAGCGACGCCGCCGCCCGCCGGGACTGCCCCGGCCCGATCGGGGGACGGGCCGGGGCGCCGGGGGGGGCGCCCGGACGGTCGAAGTGCGGGGGCGCGGCCGGGGCTCACCGCTGATAGCGCGCCAGCACCCGGTTGCCGTCCTGGACCAGGCGCTTCCTCAGCTCCACCATGTCGATCGCCCCGCTGTAGTACTCCTGAAGCGCGGGCGTCGCCACCTTGTCCTTCCACTCCGGGTAGCCCCGCACCGATTGCGCGGGGGCCGGGCGCAGATACGGGGCGAGTGCGGTGCCGGTCGCCCAGCCGTACTCGGTGGTGTGCAGGGCCGGGTCCTTGAGGGCCTCCGTGCCCGTCGGCAGCATCCAGTCGCCCCGGGCGAGGCGCACCATGTGCGCGGGGCTCAGCACGAAAGTCGATGAACGCGGCGGCTTCTTTCTTGTGCGGGCTGTCCTCGGCGACCGAGAGGGTCTGGGGGCTGACGCCCTGGTCCAGTCCGGCGCTGCCGGCCGGGGCCGGGAGGACCGTCCACGCGAAGCCGGGCGGAGCCTGCCGCGCGATCTGCTGGCGGTAGGAGAACCCGAGCGGCACCATGGCGTACTTCCCGCCGAAGAAGCCGGGCAGCGTGTCCGAGCCGCCCATGCCGAGTGTGGAGCGGGCGGCGCTCCGGTCGATGTTGACCTGGGTGCCGATGGTGGCGGGCACCACCGCGTCCCCGGCCGTGAACTCCACCTTCGCCTTTCCCCCGGCGTCTCGCGCGAAGAGCCGGCCCCCCGCACCGAGGCCCAGGTTGAGGGTGACGGAGACCGGCTCCTTGAGCGGCCAGGCCACCCCGTACCTCCCGTGACCACTGAGCTTCTTCGTCGCCTGGCCGAACTCGGCCCAGCTCCACGGCTGTTCGACGGTGGGGACGCGCACACCGGAGGACATGAGCAGCTCGGTGTTGGCGATCAACACCCTGGGCTCCTGGAGGAACGGCACGCCGTACACCCCCGTGCCGAAGGTCGCCGTGTCCCAGCTCCGGGCGGGGATGTCGCGCTTGAGCCGCTCCGGCAGCAGACCGTTCAGGTCCGCGAGATAGCCGCCGTAGGCGAAGTCGGCCAGGTCGTCGGAGGCGTCGTGGATGATGTCCGGCGCCTCGCCGCCCTCGAAGGCGGTGAGGAGCTGGTCGTGCACCGTGTCCCAACTGCCCTGCACGTACTGGACCTGAATGGCCGGGTGAGTGGCGTTCCACTCCGTGACGAGGGCCTTCGTCGCGTCCACGGACTCCTTCTGCCAGGCAAGGGACTGGAAACGGAGCCTGATGACTTTGTCGGTGGCCGCGCCGTCGCCGGAGCAGGCGGCGAGCAGCGGCAACAGCAGGATCAGCGCCCCGGCCACGGCCAGAAGGCGGGCGGACCGGCTCTGGGTGCGCGTCCGCATCAGCTCTTCACCGCCCCGGTCAGCATGCCGCCGGTGATCCGCCTCTGGATGAGCGCGAAGATCACCAGGGAGGGCAGCGTGGCGAGGAAGGCGGCCGCCGCGAGCGGGCCGAGGTCGGCGACCCCCTCCGCGCCGAGGAAGTGCGTGAGGACCACCGGCAGGGTCTGTTTCTCCGGGGACTTCAGGAGCACGAGCGCGAAGAAGAACTCGTTCCACGCCGTGATGAACGCGAAGAGCGCGGTGGCCACGATCCCCGGGGCGAGCAGGGGCGCGGTCACCGAGACGAGGGTGCGCAGCCGCCCGGCGCCGTCGACGGCGGCCGCCTCCTCCAGTTCGGCGGGGACGGCACGTACGTACCCGTTCAGCATCCAGAGCGCGAACGGCAGCGACCACACGACATAGACCATGACGAGACCGCCCACCGAGTTGATCGCGTGCAGGTTCTTCAGGACGAGGAAGAGCGGAATGATCAGTAGGACGAACGGGAACGCCTGGCTGACCACCACCCAGCCGGTGGCGGCGCTTGCGAGCCGGCCCCGGTGGCGGGCCATGACGTACGCCATCGGGGTCGCGATCACCACGGCGATCAGGGCCGCCGAGACGGCGGCGATCAGGCTGTTCAGACCGGCATGGAGCAGCGGCTGCTCGTCGAAGGCCTGGCGGAAGTTGCCGAGCGTGGGGTGGCGGGGAATCCAGGTCGGGTGGAGCGAGCCCAGTTCGCGCGGCGGCTTGAAGGCGGTGGAGATCAGCCACAGGAACGGGAAGGCGAGGAAGACCAGATAGGCGAGCAGCGCGAGGTACTGACCGGCGCGCCCCAACGCCCTTGTGCGGGCGGTCACTTGTCGTCTCCTTCCCGAAGGCGTCCCACCAGGAAGAAGGCAAGACAGACGGCGATCACGGCGACCATCACACAGCCCATGGCGGCCGCATAGCCGAACTGGCCGTAGCGGAACGCCTCTTCGTAGGCGAAGAGCATCGGAAGGCGGGTGCGGCCGCCCGGGCCGCCGTTGGTCAGGACATAGACCAGGGCGAAGGAATTGAAGTTCCAGATGAAATTGAGTGCGGTGATCGCGAGGGCCACCGGCTTGAGGGCGGGCCAGGTGACGGTGCGAAAGCGGCGCCAGGCGCCGGCCCCGTCGATGGCGGCGGCCTCGTGCAGTTCCACGGGGGTGTTCTGGAGACCGGCCAGCAGGGCGACCGTCGTCTGGGGCATACCCGCCCAGATGCCGACGACGATCACGGCGGGCAGCGCGGTGGCGAGCCCGGTCAGCCAGTCGTGCCCGCCGCCGAGACCCAGGGTGCGGGCCGTCTCGTTCAGGATGCCCGCGTCGGGCTGGTAGACCAGGCGCCACATGATGCCGACCACGACCTCGGGCATGGCCCAGGGGATGATCGCGAGCGCCCGGGCCAGCCAGCGCAGCCGGAGCTGCTGGTTGAGGAGCAGGGCGAGCCCGAGGGCGAGCAGGAACTGCGGCACCGTGACACCGACCGCCCACAGCAGTCCGATCCGGAACGAATCCCAGAACAGCCCGTCGTGCAGCAGATCCTGGAAGTTGAGCAGGCCGACCCACCGGGTGGAAGTGGTGCGCCCGGACTGGGAGTCGGTGAAGGCGAGCGCGATCCCGTAGAGCAGGGGACCCACGCTGAGCACCAGAATCGGCAGGAGTGCCGGGAGCACCAGGAACCAGGCACCGGCCCCGCGCCCTTCTCCTCCCCCTCGGCTGTTCGTGGGCTTTCTGGCGGCTGACCGCGCGGGAACGGTCGTTGATGTCACCTTTCCAACCCCTTTGTCCAGTAATGCCGAACGGACTCCGTCATCGTGCTGACGGGCCGTCCGTTCGTCAAGACGACCTGCGTGAATGCGAGACTTGGCCGGCCGAGACGATCACCGGGAGAGACCTATGGACGAGGCACGGGCGCGCGAACTGCTGGCCGCCGCGGCACTGACCGACACCGCCGGGCTCGCCGGGACCGATGGCGCCGAGCTCCTGGCCCTGGGCGAGAACGCGGTCTTCGCCCTGCCCGACGCGGGCTCCGGTTCCGGCCCGGCGGCCGGACTGGTCGTCAAGGTGGGCCGCGATGCCACGCACCATCCGGAGCTGGTTGAGCGCGCCGCGCGCGAGGTGGCCGTCGCCACCTGGCTCGCCGAGGCCGGGGTGCCCGCGGTCCGGGCCGCCGAGCCCGCGCCCCGGCTCGTCGAGGGCCACCCGGTGACCGTGTGGCACCGCCTGCCGCCCGCCGAACGCCCCGCCACCGCGGCCGACCTGGCCGAACTGCTGCGGCACGTGCACGCCCTGACGACGCCCGCCTTCCCGCTCCCGCGCCGCGAACTCCTCGGCGGCGTCGAGCGCTGGCTACGCCTGGCCGGGGAGGCGATCGACCCGGCGGACGCCGCATATCTGCGCGCCCGCCGGGACGGCTTCGCCGAGGCCGCCGCCTCGCTCACCCCTCGACTGCCCCTCGGCCCCATTCATGGCGACGCCCTCCCCCGCAATGTGTACATCGGCCCCGAAGGACCGGTCCTGGTCGACCTGGAGACCTTCTCGGCCGACTTCCGTGAGCACGACCTGGTGGTGATGGCGCTCTCCCTCGACCGGTACGGGCTGCCCGCCGAGCAGTACGACGCGTTCGTCACCGCCTATGGCTGGGACGTACGCGAATGGGAGGGGTGCGCGGTGCTGCGTGGGGCGCGTGAGACGGCGAGCTGCGCCTGGGTCGCCCAGCACGCCCCCACCAACCCGAAGGCGCTCGACGAGTTCCGCCGGCGCGTGGCCTCGCTGCGCGACGGCGACCCCGAGGTGCGCTGGTACCCGTTCTGACCCGGCCTCCCGGGCGGACCTCCCGGGCGGGCCTCAGCCCTGGGCCGGGGCCAGTTCGCGCAGCGGCCAGGTGCCGTCGATCACGGCGTCCGCCGTGCCCTTCTCGCGCAGGAACCGCTGGAAGTCCGCCGCCCACTGGGCATACCACTGGATCTGCCGGTCATGCAGCTCCGCCGGTTCGAGCCGCGCCACCTGGGGGTGGCGCTCGGCTATCGCCACGGCCAGGTGCGCCGCGGCCAGCGCGTCGGCCCCCGCGTCGTGCGCGGACTCCAGGACCACGCCGTACTCGACGCACACCGCTTCGAGGGTGCGCTTCCCCTTGCGGTAACGGTCCACGGAGCGGTCGATCGTGTAGGGATCGACGACGGGCCCTATGGGCGCTCCGTCCAGCCGGTCGCTGAGCGAGGGCAGTTGATGGCGGCGCAGTTCGGCGGCGAGCAGCGTCAGATCGAAGGCCGCGTTGTAGGCGACCACCGGCACGCCCCGGCGCCAGTGCGCGGCCAGCGTCTCGGCGATCTCGTCGGCCACCTCGGCGGCGGGCCTGCCCTTCGAGGCCGCGTGCTCACTGCTGATCCCGTGGACCGCGGACGCCTGGGCCGGAATCCGGATGCCCGGATCCGCCAGCCAGCCGTGCCGGGCGACCACGTCGGCGCCCCGCACTTCGACGATCGCGGCCGTCACGATGCGCGCCTCGCGCGGCTCGGTGCCGGTCGTCTCCAGATCGAACCCGATCAGCGGTTCCAGGTGCCAGCTCATGCTGCTGCCCCTCCTTCGTGGTGCTTTCCCCCAGTTGACGACCACCCTCGCACGCGGCACTGACAATCGGCCGGTGGCGAGAAGGCGCCCAGGGCAATACGCCCACGATTCAGGACACAGGCCGTGAATCCACCCAGACCGACTCGAACTCCTCGCGGTAGGTCTCGAAGAGGCCGTGCTCCACATCCTGGCCGGGCCGCATCACGCCCCGTCTGCCGCCCCCGCGCAGGACGAGGACCGGCGCCTCCATGCCACGCGCGCGGCGCAGATACGACTGGACCACCGCGAGGCCGTCCGGCCCGTCGCCGTCCACCAGATAGGCGGTGAAGCGCGGCGTCTCGTCGAAGACCTGGATCTCGAACGCCCCGGGGTCGCGCAGCCGGGCCCGCACCCGTCGCATGTGCAGGATGTTCATCTCCACCGACCGGCTCAACTCGCCCTTTTTGACGCCCAGTTCGCGCTCACGGCGCTTGACCGCGCTGCTCGCCGGGTTGAGGAAGAGCAGCCGGACGCGGCAGCCCGTCTCGGCGAGCCGGACCAGCCGGCGCCCCGAGTAGTTCTGCACCAGCAGGTTGAGACCGATGCCTATCGCGTCCAGACGGCGGGCGCCGCCGAAGAGGTCCTCGGCGGGCAACTGCCGCTGGAGGCGCACCCGGTCGGAGTGGACGGAGACGACATCGGCGTACCGGTCGCCGACGAGGTCCTCGACGGCGTCGATGGGCAGACGGTGCGCGGCCGGTGCGCCGCCGGCCCCGCCCAGCACGTCGAGGAGCCGCGCCGAGGCCCGTTCCGCCTGCGCGAGCACGGCCTCGTTGAGCGCCCGGTTGCGGGAGACGACGTTGCGGGCCACCTCCAGCTCGTCCAGGGCGAGTTCGACATCGCGGCGGTCGTCCACGTACGGCTCGAAGCACGGCCAGTGCTGCACCATCAGCTCCCGCAACTGCGGCAGCGTGAGGAAGCTGAGCACGTTGTCGTCGGCGGGGTCCAGCAGATAGCCCTTGCGGCGCGAGACCTCGCGCACCGCCACGGCCCGCTGCACCCACTCCTGGCCCGCCGGCCCGGCGGCGGCCACCACCCAGTCGTCGCCGTGGACCGGTTCGTAGATCGGCCGGAGCACCGCGGCCACCACGGCGCGCAGGCGCTGCTCGACCAGGTTCAGCCAGATGTAGGCGCGCCCGGCCCGCTGGGCGCGCGTGCGCACCTCGCTCCAGGCGTCGGCGTCCCAGTCGAGCTCCGCCCCGATCTCCATCGGGCGCGCCACGGAGACCGCTCCGGGCGGGATGTCGCCGGACTCCCCCTCATGACCCGTGTCACCAGGGGGCAGCTCAAGCCCTCCCGAGCTCACCCGCGCACCGCCTTCCGCCCCCCGGCAAACCCCGCGGGACCGACCCGCCCCCGCACGCCCTTCAACGATCAAGGAAGGGTACTCCGGGAGCGGGAGGCGCTGCAGCCCGATCACGAGTCGAGTTTGCCAACTCCCCGGAGGATACGGCCTGTTCTGATGGGCACTATCTGACGGGGTGAGCGGATTCATAGCGCTTGCACCGCGTCGGCCGGAACCGGGTCACCCATTGGCGCACCCGGACGTCCCGGGTGACGGCCGACTTTTCAGGGAGGATCTGGCCGAACAGCCCCCCAGTAAACCGAGCGGAAGTGGAAGAGTCTTGCCCATGCAGGTGTGGCCGGGACAGGCTTACCCACTCGGCGCCACGTACGACGGCGCCGGGACCAATTTCGCGGTCTTCTCCGAGGCCGCCCGTCGAATCGAGTTGTGTCTGCTGCACGACGACGGCTCGGAGACGGCCGTCGAACTACGCGAGTCCGACGCCTTCGTACGCCATGCCTATCTGCCCGGCGTGCTGCCGGGTCAGCGGTACGGCTTTCGGGTGCACGGACCGTACGAACCGCAGAACGGGCATCGCTGCAACTCGGCGAAGCTGCTGCTCGACCCGTACGCCCGTGCCATGAGCGGCACCATCGAGTGGAACGAGTCGGTGTACGGCTACCACTTCGGGCGGCCCGACAGCCGCAACGACCTGGACTCGGCGCCGCACACGATGGCCTCGGTGGTGGTCAACCCCTTCTTCGACTGGGGCGACGACCGGCCGCCCCGCACCGACTACCACCACACCGTTTTCTACGAGGCCCATGTCAAGGGCCTCACCATGCTCCATCCGGAGCTTCCCCCCGAGCAGCGCGGCACCTACGCGGCGCTCGCGCACCCGGCGGTGATCGAGCACCTCACCCAACTCGGCGTCACCGCGCTCGAGTTGATGCCGGTGCACCAGTTCGTCAACGACCACCGCCTCGCGGACTCCGGGATGTCGAACTACTGGGGCTACAACACCATCGGCTTCTTCGCCCCGCACAACGCCTACGCCTCCTGGGGCGACCGCGGCCAGCAGGTCCTTGAGTTCAAGCAGGCGGTGCGGGCGCTGCACGAGGCGGGCATCGAGGTCATTCTCGACGTCGTCTACAACCACACGGCCGAGGGCAACCACCTCGGCCCCACCCTGTCCTTCCGCGGCCTGGACAACGCGCAGTACTACAGGCTCGCCGACGACCCGCGTTACTACGAGGACACCACCGGCACCGGCAACAGCCTTCTGATGCGGTCCCCGCACGTGCTCCAGCTGATCATGGACTCGCTGCGCTACTGGGTGACCGAGATGCATGTGGACGGCTTCCGCTTCGACCTCGCGGCGACGCTGGCCCGCCAGTTCCACGAGGTCGACCGGCTCTCGTCCTTCTTCGACCTGGTCCAGCAGGACCCGGTGGTCAGCCAGGTCAAGCTGATCGCCGAGCCGTGGGACGTGGGCGAGGGCGGCTACCAGGTGGGCAACTTCCCTCCGCTGTGGACGGAGTGGAACGGCAAGTACCGCGACACGGTGCGGGACCTGTGGCGCGGCGAGCCCCGCACGCTCGCCGAGTTCGCCGGACGCCTCACCGGCTCCTCCGACCTCTACCAGGACGACGGAAGGCGGCCGCTGGCCTCCATCAACTTCCACACCTGCCACGACGGCTTCACCCTCAACGACCTCGTCTCCTACAACGACAAGCACAACGACGCCAACGGCGAGGGCAATCGGGACGGCGAGAGCCACAACCGGTCCTGGAACTGCGGGACCGAGGGGCCCACGGACGACGCCGGGATCGCCGAGCTGCGTGCCCGGCAGATGCGCAACTTCATCGCCACCCTGATGCTGTCGCAGGGCGTGCCGATGATCAGTCACGGCGACGAGTTCGGCCGCACCCAGAGCGGCAACAACAACGCCTACTGCCAGGACAACGAACTGTCCTGGGTGCACTGGCCGGACCCCGGCGACGACGTGGACGGCACGCTCCTCGCGTTCACCCGGGCCATGGTGTGGCTGCGGCGCGACCATCCGGTCTTCCGGCGCAGGCGTTTCTTCCACGGCCGTCCGGTGCAGGGCACCCACGACGAGCTCTCCGACATCGCCTGGTTCACCCCCGAGGGCGAGGAGATGGCCGAGGAGGACTGGCAGTCGGCGAGCGCGAAGGCGCTGTCGGTCTTCCTCAACGGCAACGCGATCTCCGAGCCGGGGCCGCGCGGCGAACGCATCGGCGACGACTCGTTCCTGCTGATGTTCAACGCCAGCGCGGAGGAGATCGACTTCGTGGTGCCGGTCAACCACGGCGAGCAGTGGCAGGTCGTGGTGGACACCGCGCGTCCCGAGGGGGTGCCGCCGGGTGAGGGGCCGAAGGTGGCGGCGGGAGGACGGATCGCTCTGATCGGCCGCAGTCTGACCGTGCTGCGCAGGCCCGCTTAGGCGGCGGCGCTGGGGTCCTCAACGGCCGTGGGCCGCGCCGGAGTTCGGTTGCCAGTGGGCTCCGGCACAGTGGACGCGTGAACGCGACCAGGGTCCGCTCAGCCGTCGACGGGCGCCGCCGGTGGCGCGGCGGCGCCCTGTGCGACGACCGTGCGGTCGGCCGCGTCCGCGCGGGGTGCGCCGAGCCCGCGCACGGCCCAGGAGAAGACCGCGCACAGCGCCCCGGCCACCACCATCACGGCGAACGCGGCCACCGCCCCGCGGTCCTGCGCGAGCCGCCCCGACAGGGCGAGCGCGAGCGCCTGCCCGCCGACGATGCCGCTCGTCAGGAACGCCATCGACTCGGCGAGCCGACCCGCCGGAACCAGCCGTTCCGTCAGCCCGAACACGGTGATCAGATGGGGCGCGTACGCCACACCGAGCACCACGACCGTGGCGTACAGGCCGATCAGCGTGTCCACGAACAGCAGCGGCACGGACAGCACGACCAGCGCCGCGGTGGCGATCCGCCAGCGGACGGGCAGCGCCATCCGCTCGGGCACGGCCACCATCGCGAGTCCCGCGGCCGCGCTCATCACGCCCATGGCGGCGTACACGAGCCCGGTCTGCGAGGGCCGGCCGAGCTGTTCGGTCAGGGCGGTGATGCCGGCCTGCGAGGCGCCGAACATGGCGCCCTGGAGCACCATCGTGGCGCGCAGCGCGTACACCGCGCCGGGCAGCTTGGTGCGGGCCGCCACCGCGCGCCGCCGCGCGGAGACCTGACGCGCCGTCGGATGGAGGGCGAAGACCGTGCCGCAGACGGCGAGCAGGGCCGCCGCCGTCAGGAGGGCGACGGCCGGGTGGGCGAGGGCCGCCGCGAGGCCCACGAACGCCGGGCCGAGGACGAACGAGATCTCGTCCAGGGTCCCTTCGAAGGAGAGCGCGCCGGCGACGGTCCGCTCGTCGGCGCCGGCCCGGTGCGCCAGGGCGACGGTCCTGCTCCGGGCGAGCGGGCCGACCTGGGGGACGCTCGCCCCGGCGAGGGCGCCGAGCAGAGCGAGCCATCCGGTCGACCAGTGTGCGAGCGCGGCCAGGACCAGAGCGGTCACGGCGACGGCGTTGGCGATCGCCGCCGTGAGCACCACGGTGCGCTGGCCGTACCGGTCGGCGGCGCGCCCCAGGAGGGGTCCCGAAAGCGTCTGCCCGGCGGCGAGCGCTCCCCCGGCGAGCCCGGCCGTCGCCAGGCTGCCACTGGTCTGGGCGACGAGCAGCACACTGCCGAGCTGGCACATGGCGGTCGGCAGGCGTCCGAGGAACGAGATGAGCGGGAGCGCCGGGCCCGTCAGCGCCAGCACCTTGCGATAGGTCCCCAGGGATCCAGCCATCCGGCGAAGCTAACGCGGCCGACCGGGGCATACGCATGGGCCGAAGGAACAGAAGCCGTCCGACGGGGTACGTACGTTCATATGACGCCGCCCATCGCGACCTACCGGCTCCAGCTCCAGCCCCGATTCCCCTTCGCCGCCGCCGAGGAAGCGCTGCCCTACCTCGCCGGCCTCGGAGTCTCCCATGTGCATCTGTCGCCGGTCCTCGAGGCCGTGCCCGGCTCGACCCACGGATACGACGTCACCGACCACAGCAGAGTGCGCGAGGAGCTGGGCGGCGAGGCCCGACTGCGCGCCCTGGCCGCACGGGCCAGGGAGTACGGGCTCGGCCTGATCCTCGACATCGTGCCGAACCACATGTCGGCGGCCGTGCGCCACAACCGCCCGCTGTGGGAGGTCCTGCGGGCCGGTCCCTCCTCCCCGTACGCCTCCTGGTTCGACATCGACTGGGAGGCGGGCGACGGCCGGGTCCTGCTGCCGGTCCTCGGGGGGCCGCTGGGCGAGGAGTTGGACCGCCTGACGGTCCAGGGCGGTGAACTGCGCTACGGAGAGGAGCGCTTCCCGCTGCGCGAGGGCACCGCGGGCCTGCCCATGACCGAGCTGCTCGACGCGCAGTTCTACCGGCTCGGCTGGTGGCGGCTTGCCAGGACCGAGCTCAACTACCGGCGCTTCTTCACCATCTCCGAGCTCATCGGCGTCCGCGTGGAGGACGAGAGCGTCTTCGCCGCCACCCACACCAAGATCCTTGAACTCGTCCACGACGGAGTGGTGGACGGACTGCGGGTGGACCACCCGGACGGCCTCGCGGTACCGGAGGCGTATCTGAGCCGCCTGAACGAGGCGACGGGCGGCCGCTGGACGGTCGTGGAGAAGATCCTCACCGGCGACGAGCGGCTGCCGACGGGATGGGCGGTCGCCGGGACGACCGGGTACGACGCGCTGCGGCACATCGACGGCCTCTTCGTCGATCCGGAGGGGGTCCCCCGACTCGGCGCGGAATACCGCCGGTTCACCTCCGCCGAGGAGGACCGGGGCGGCCGCTGGGAGCCGACGGTGCGCCGGGCCGCCCACCGGGTGCTGAGCCATGAGCTGGTGGCCGAGACCGAACACTTGGTGCGCCTGGCCCGGCGGATCTGCGCCACCGGCGGCCCCGAACTGCGCGATCACGCCCCGTGGGCCCTGCGGCTCGCCCTGCGAGAGCTCCTGGTCCGCGTTCCGGTCTACCGGCCCTATCTGGCGGGCGCGGAGCTGGTGCTCTCGGAGTCGGCCGCGCAGGAGGCGAAGGCCGCCTTCACGGTCCCGCAGGAGGCGGGGGCGGTCGACGTGGTGCGGGACCTGGCGCTCGGCCGGCTCGGCGAAGGACCGGACCATCTCCGGTTCCGTGCCCGCTTCGCTCAGACGTCGTCGGCCCTGCACGCCAAGTCCGTCGAGGACACCGCCTTCTACCGCTACACACCCCTGCTCTCGGTGAACGAGGTCGGCGGGGACCCGGGGCGCCCCGCGGTGGCACCGGACGAGTTCCACGCGTTCTGCGCCCAGCTGGCCCGGGACTGGCCGGGCACGGGCACGGTCCTGTCGACGCACGACACCAAGCGCAGCGCCGAGGTCCGGGCCCGCATCGCGGTGCTCTCCGAGTGCCCCGAGCGGTGGGCGGCGCTGCTCGACCGGATCGCGGGGGCGCAGACACCCGATCCGCACCTCGCCTGGAACGGCTGGCAGACCTCGGTCGGCCTCGGCGGCCTGCCGGAGGCGGAGCGGCTGGAGGGGGCGCTGCTCAAGGCGGTGCGCGAGGCGGGCCTGCGCACCACCTGGACCGAGCAGGACCTCGACTACGAGAAGGCCGTGAGCGACTTCGTCGAGCAGGGACCGGGTGACGGTCAACTCACTTCAGCAGTACGGGAGTTCGCCGACGCCACCGCGTTCGCCGCGCGGGCCAACAGCCTCGGCGCCGCGCTGCTCCACCTGACGATGCCGGGCGTGCCCGACGTCTACCAGGGTACGGAGGCCGAGTACGCGGCGCTGGTGGACCCGGACAACCGGCGTCCGGTCCGCTTCGACCCGGCGGCCCTCGCCGAGCCCGGCGACAAGCTCGGGGTGACCCTGGCGGCCTTGCGGACCCGTCGCGAACTGCCGGAGGCGTTCGGTGCATCCGCGACCTACGAGGCGCTGTCCGCACAGGGCCCCCGCGCCGGTCACTGCGTGGCGTTCTGCCGCTCGGGCGAGGTGGTGACGGCGGTGACCCGGCTCTCGCTGCGCCTCGCGGAGAAGGGCGGCTGGGCCGGTACGGCGCTGGTCCTGCCGGACGGGCGGTGGACCGATGTCATCGGCGGCGGGCGGCAGTTCAGCGGGTCCGTCGATCTCGACGAGCTGTTCGCCACACATCCGGTGGCCCTGCTCAGGAGGGCCGGACAAGGAGGCGGCGGGGCGCGCGGGTGACCTACGGGTACGCGCTCAGCAGGGCCGAACGAGGAGGCGGCGGGGCGCGCGGGTGAGCAGCCCGCTCTCGGTCGCCTCGAAGGCGTCGGCCCTGCGCAGTCCCGGCATGGCGTCGAGCAGGGCGCCCACCGCGCACTCCGCCTGGAGCTCGGCGACCCGGGCGCCCGGGCAGTGGGCGGGCCCCAGGGTCAGCGCGCCCGGGGCGGTGCGGTGCAGATCGAAGAGGTCGGGGGCGGCGAAGCGGTCGGGGTCGCGGTTGGCGGCCCCGACGAGCAGGGCGACGGCGGCGCCGGCCGGGATGGTGCCGCCGGACACCGCCAGGTCGTGGCGGGCCCGGCGCAGCACCACATGGACGGGCGGGTTGCGCCGCAGCGACTCCTCCCACGCCTGCCCGATCAGCGCGGGTACCGCCCGTACCAGCTCCAACTGCTCAGGGTTGTCAAGGAGGTTGGCCATCAGGGAGGCGAGCGCCCGACCGGTGAGGACCGCCTGGCCCGCGCACCGCGCCGCGAGCAGCGCGACACCCGTGCCGCCCCGGCCGCGCCCCACGTCGGTGGCGGCGGGCGCCTCCGCGCGGCTGCGGGAGGGCGGTCCGTCGGAGCGGCCCAGCACGGCCGCGTAGGGCAGGCCGGCCGCTGCGGCGATCGTGCCGGTCGGCAGCCAGCGGCAGAACTCCTCGACCAGGTCGGCCTCCTGGCGGTCGGCGAGGCGACGGGCCAGCACATAGGCGGTGCGGGCACACACCTCGCGCAGCAGGGCGAACGCGCTCTCGGGCGCCGCGTACTCCTGGGCACAGCGCACCGTCCCCGGCCCGCAGCAGGACCCCCCGCGCGCCCCGGCGAGCCCGTCCCCGCCGAGCGCGGGCGCGACGTCCGCGTACCGCCCGACGAGCCACGCCCCGAGCCTGCCGTCCCACAGCAGGGGATGCTCCTCGCGCAGGACCCGGTAGAAGGCGTACGGGTCGCGGCGGGCGGCGGGGCCGAGCAGCGAGAACGCTCCGGTCGAGGGGGCCGGGGCGCCGGGCACCGAGCGCGTTCCGGCCGGGGCGGCAAGGGTCCCGGGCGGCACGACCACGGGTATGGGCGGCTCGGCGGCCACGGGCGGTTCGGTGACCGCGGGCCCGGGTGGTTCGGCGACCACGGGCGCGGGTGGTTCGACCGTCGTCATGGCGCGCCTCCCCCGTCGGCGCCCGGTGGGCGCGCTCGTGCCGCCGCGGTCCTGTCGGACGACGCCGGGCCCGGTGACTGACTGCTCTCAGCCGACCACCTCGGCCGGGCAGCCGCGATCCGCGTTCGGCCGTACGGGTGAGAGCCCGCCCGTGCCGTACGGCGCCGAGGCGCGCAGCAGCTCGGTGAAGGCGGCCGCGGCGCCGACCAGCTCGACCCGCGAGAACACCGTCAGCGCACGCTTCCAGGCCGGTTCGACCGAGAGCAGCACACAGTCCTCGCCGACCCCGCCGCGTACGACATGGGCGGGCACGGCGACCACGCCCACCCCGGCGGCGGCCATCCGCACGGCCGTCGAGGTGTGCTCGGTGCGCACGACGGTGCGCGGGGTGAAGCCGGCCCGCCCGCAGACCAGGTCGAGGAAGGGGAGCCCCTCGACGACGGGCTCCATCGCGCACCGCACCCAGGCGTGGTCCGCGAGTTCTTCGAGACGTACCGAGGAGCGGCCCGCCAGGGGATCGTCGAAGGCGACGACGAGGGCGATCTCCTCCTCGCCGACCGGCACCACGGGCCCCTCCCAGCGCTGCGGCGCCGGGCCGACGGCCAGGTCGGCGGCGCCGCGTTCGAGCGACTCCTCCAGCGCCTCGGCGGAGGCGTACTCGTGGAGGAGCAGTCGCACACCGGGGTGGGTGCGCCGCCAGCGGGCGAACGTTTCGGGCAGCACGCCGACGGCCACCGAGTGCAGGGAGGCGACATGCAGTTCACCTCCCTCCGAGCCGGCCGCCGCGCGCGCGGCGCGACGGGCCTGGAGGGCGCTGCGCACCGCGAGCCGGGCGTGCGGCAGAAAGGCGCGGCCCATGGGGGTGAGGCGCACTCCGCGCGGCAGCCGTTCGAGCAACTCGCCTCCGACGCCCCGCTCCAGCGCCTTGATCTGGTGGGAGAGCGCCGGCTGGGTGACGTGCAGCAGCTCGGCGGCCCGGGTGAACGACGTCTCCTCGACGACCGTGACGAAGTACTCCATCTGTCGCAGGCTCACGCCGTGCCCCCCGCTCCCGTTGCCCCCACGTGCCGTGATCGGCACACCACCAGCATGGTCCATAAGCATCGTGCATCGACCTCACAAGAACATTGCCTTGGACTCATGGCAGCGTGGGGGCGGAGGCTTGCCCCATGACCGAGAACCTGATCGAGAACCCGACCGCACCCACCCAGGGCCCTGCCTCCGCCCGCGCCACGGACGACGACCGGCTGGTCGACGTGATCGTGATCGGCGGTGGCACCGGCGGCTACTCGACCGCTCTGCGCGCGGCCGGACTCGGCCTGACGGTCGTGCTCGCCGAGCGCGACAAGGTCGGCGGCACCTGCCTGCACCGCGGCTGCATCCCCAGCAAGGCGATGCTGCACGCCGCCGAACTCGTGGACGGGATCGCCGAGGCGCGTGAGCGGTGGGGAGTGAAGGCGAGCGTGGACTCGATCGACTGGCAGGCGCTGGTGGCGACCCGCGACGACATCGTCTCGCGCAACCACAAGGGCGTCGAGGGACACCTCTCGCACGCGGGCGTGCGAGTGCTGCGCGGCAGTGCCCAACTGACGGGCCCACGCGGCGTGTTCGTCGAGGGCCATGGGAACTTCACCGCACGGCGCGGCATTGTGCTGGCCACCGGTTCGCGCCCCAGGATGCTGCCGGGCCTCCAGGCGGACGGCCGACAGGTGGTCACCAGCGACGACGCCCTGTTCACCCCCGGTCTGCCGGGATCCGTGCTGGTGCTCGGCGGCGGTGCGATCGGTGTCGAGTACGCCTCGTTCCACCGGTCGATGGGTGCCGAGGTCACCCTGGTCGAGGCCGCCGACCGTCTGGTGCCGCTCGAAGACGCCGATGTGAGCCGCCACTTGACCCGGGGCCTCAAGAAGCGCGGCATCGATGTGCAGACGGGTGCGCGCTTCCTGGACGCGAGCGTCCTGCCGGACGGGATACGGGCCTCCGTGCGCACCGCTCGCGGCGAGATTCGCACCGTCGAGGCGGACCGCCTCCTGGTCGCGGTGGGCCGCGCGCCGGTCACCGAGGGGCTCGGCCTCGCGGCGGCCGGACTCGCCGTCGACGAGCGGGGTTTCGTCGCCCCGGCCGACTGGTCCCGCCTGGAGACGGCGGTGCCCGGCGTCCATGTGGTCGGCGACCTGCTGCCACCGCCCTCACTCGGGCTTGCCCACGCCTCGTTCGCCGAGGGGCTGTTGGTCGCCGAGACGCTGGCCGGGGTGGCATCCCCGCCCGTCGACTACACGGCGGTGCCCCGGGTCACGTACTCCTCACCGCAGACCGCCTCGGTGGGCCTGACCGAGGCCGAGGCCCGCAATCGCGGAGACGACGTCGTGGTCAACACGATGCCGCTGACCGCCGTCGCCAAGGGCATGGTGCACGGGCAGGGCGGTGTGGTGAAGGTCGTCGCGGCGCGGGACGGCCAGGTGCTCGGGGTCCATCTCGTCGGGCCGAACGTGTCCGAGATGATCGCGGAGAGCCAGCTCATCGTGGGCTGGGACGCCGAACCCTCCGACGTGGCCCGCCACATCCACGCCCACCCCACCCTCTCGGAGGCCGTCGGCGAAACCTTCCTCACCCTGGCGGGACGGGGCCTGCACCAGCAGTGAGACAGCGCGCACCGGGCCGGGGATCAACGCGTGGCGAGCCGGAAGGCCATGCGGCCGAAGCTGACCTGGTCGCCGTCGGCCACGGCGACGACCCCGGTCACCCGGCGCCCGTTCACACAGGTGCCGTTGGTGGAGCCCAGGTCGCGCAACTGCCAGGTACCGGACTGGAAGACGAGTTCGGCGTGCACCCGCGACACCGTCTCGTGGCTCAGGCGCAGCCCGTTGTGCGGATCGCGCCCGATCCGCAGCGGGTACGGGCCCGGGGCGGGGAAGAGGAGCTTGGGCAGGCGCTCCGTCTGCCAGGCCCTGCGCAGCGACACGGAGAACTCCGAGACCCTGCTGACCGCGCCGAACACGGCCTTGGACCAGCGGTTGCCGGTCTCCAAGTCGGCGGTGAGCGCGACCAGTTCGTCCGGCCGGCGGGCCGCGAGGACCAGTTCCATCCGCCGCAGGAAGGTGTCGTGCGACAGCTTTCCCTCGGCGGCCCCCTCCCGCAGCACGTCCAGGACCCGGTCGCGCTCCGCGTCGGAGAGCCGTACGGGTGCGGAGGAGGTCCGGGATTCGAAGGAGGGCGTCACACCAGCGATTGTCCTTCCCCGGGGCCGGAGGTGTCCAGCACGAGGTCACGCTCCCCCGGAGGTCCTCATTCACCACCGCCCCATCGCTGACCTGCGACGCAGCGGCCCCGGCCGTCATAATTGCCTTGCGCGGCAGCCCTGGTGCGCTGTTAGGGTGCGCTGACTTGCTACGCCTTTGATTGGGACTTACTTGACGACTTCCGCGTCGGACACCACCTTTCGTCCGCTCGCCGGGCCCGAAGAACTCGGGCTCTTCCAACAGCTTTCCTACGTCCTCGACCACGAGTTGGCCGACGATCTGGCCAGTGGCCGCCGCCTCCCGGAGTGGATGTGGGTGGCGCTGCGCGAGGACCGCGTCGTGGCGCGCGCCGCGTGGTGGGCCGGAAAGAAGGGTGAGGCGCCGCAGAGCCTCGACTTCTTCGACGTCGACGACGCGCTGCCCGCCGTCGAGCGCCACGAGATCGGGCTGCGCCTCCTGGAGACCGCGACCGCCGCCGTGGTGCCCGCGGGCGCTCAACGCCCCGAGTACGGCCGGTTCCTGCCCGGCGACTGGCGCGAGGATCCCGTGGCCCGCGAGGTCGTCGAGACCAGGCTGAACATCATGGCCGCCTCCGGCGCGACCCCGCTCGTGGAGCGGCTGCGTCTGGAGTGGCGGCCCGGGACTCCGCTCCCCGAGGCCTCCACGCGGCTCACGTTCCGGCCCGCCGAGGACCGCGAGGAGCTCATCTCCCTGATGGCGCTCGTCGCGGAGGGCTCGCTCGACGAGCACACCCGCGACGAGTTGCGCACCATGTCGCCGCGCGCGTCGGCGGAGCTCATGTACCGGGAAGAGTTCGAGCGGTACACGACGCCGCGCGCGTGGTGGCGGATCGCCGAACTGAAGGACGGCGGCGAGCCGGTCGGCTTCGTGATCCCGGCCCGCAACGACTACAACCCGATCATCTCCTACATCGGGGTGCTGCCCGCCCACCGGGGCCACGGCTACATCGACGACATCCTCGCCGAGGGCACGCGGATCCTGGCCGAACAGGACGTGCCGCGGATCCGGGCCGCCACGGACGTGCCCAACGTGCCCATGGCGAAGGCGTTCGCCCGTGCGGGATACGTCGTCTTCCAGCGCGCGATCAACATGATCTGGAAGTAGTCCCGAATTCCGGGCGTGTCCTCCTCGTCTGTCGCACCATGGTCGCAACCGGTAACGACAGGGGGACACACCAGTGCTGTTCGAAGTGTGGGCGCCGCACGCCGACCGGGCCGCCCTTCTCCTGGAGGGCGCGACCCATCCCATGCGCCGCCATCCCGTGCGCGCGGGCTGGTGGCTGACGGAGGCCGAGGGGCACTCCGGCGACCGCTACGGATACGTACTGGACGACGGTCCTGTGCTGCCCGACCCGCGCTCGCGCCGCCAGCCCGACGGGCCGGACGGCCTCAGCGCCGTCGTCGTCCAGGAGACGTTCGCCTGGCAGCATCCGTGGGAGGGCCGCCCCCTGCAACGGGCCGTCCTGTACGAGCTCCACATCGGCACCTTCACCCCCGAGGGCACCCTGGACGCGGCCGTCCAACAGCTGCCCCATCTCGTCGAGTTGGGGATCAGTCACATCGAGCTGATGCCGGTGTGCCCGTTCCCGGGGCGGCACGGCTGGGGATACGAAGGCGTCTCGCTCTGGGCGGTGCACGAGCCCTATGGCGGGCCCGACGCCCTGAAGAGGTTCGTCGACGCCGCGCACGCCCATGGTCTCGGCGTCGTCCTGGACGTCGTGCACAACCACCTCGGCCCGTCCGGCAATCACCTGCCGGCCTTCGGCCCGTACTTCACGGACACCCATCACACGCCCTGGGGCTCGGCCGTCAATCTGGACGCCGCCGGTTCCGACGAGGTCCGGGCCTTCCTCCTGGAGAGCGCGCTGGCCTGGCTGCGCGACTACCGCCTCGACGGGCTGCGTCTGGACGCGGTGCACGCGCTGGCCGACACCCGCGCCCACTCCTTCCTGGAGGAGCTGTCCACGGCCGTCGACGCCCTCGCCGTCGAGGTGGACCGGCCGCTCTTCCTCGTCGCCGAGTCCGACACCTGCGATCCCCGCACCACGACGCCGCGCGCGCAGGGCGGCCTGGGGCTGCACGCCCAGTGGAACGACGACTTCCACCACGCCCTGCACACCGCCCTGACCGGTGAATCCCAGGGCTACTACGCCGACTTCGCGCGGGCCCCGCTCTCCGCGCTCGCCAAGACCCTGACCCGGGTGTTCTTCCACGACGGTACGTATTCGAGCTTCCGGGGCCGCACCCACGGGCGCCCCGTCGACCGCGTCCGCACCCCCGCGCACCGCTTCCTCGGCTATGCGCAGACCCACGACCAGATCGGCAACCGGGCCCAGGGCGACCGCCTCTCGGCCACGCTCTCGCCGGGCCTGCTGGCCTGCGCGGCGACGCTGACCCTGACGAGCCCGTTCCCGCCGATGCTGTTCATGGGCGAGGAGTGGGGTGCCTCCACCCCCTGGCAGTTCTTCACCGACCACACCGATCCCGAGCTCGCGCGGGCCGTACGGGAGGGCAGGCGGCGGGAGTTCACCTCCCACGGCTGGTCGGCCGAGGACATTCCCGACCCCCAGGACCCGGCCACCCGGGAGCGTTCGTGCCTGGACTGGACGGAGCCGACGGCCGACCCGCACGCGCGCCTCCTCGCCTGGTACCGGGAGCTCATCGCGCTGCGCCGCGACCGGCCGGACCTGACGGACCCCGACCTCGCGGCCGTCAAGGTGGCGTACGACGAGGAGGCCCGCTGGCTGACCTACCGGCGCGGTGATCTGCGGATCGTGGTCAACCTCTCCAAGGAGGCGGTCAGGATCAAGATCGGGGGAGGTGGCCGCGTCCTCGCGGCCTGGGAGCCCCTCGAAGCGCCGGGGGCGGACGGGCTCGTCCTGATGCCACCGGAGTCGGGCGCCGTCCTCGGCCCCTGAACCCGGGCCGCCCCGGGCGCCTCAACACCCGCGCTCCTGCTGCTGGTTACTCGTTACTCGACGATCGCCATGGCGCGGTCGGTGTTGTTCAAACGCCGGCCGCCGTCACTCGTCACGGTGACGATGTCCTCGATGCGGACGCCGAACCGGCCGGGCAGATAGATGCCCGGCTCGATCGAGAAACACATCCCGGGCACCAGAGGGCGCTCCTCGCCCTCGATCATGTACGGCGGCTCGTGGGTGGTCACACCGATGCCGTGTCCGGTGCGATGGATGAAGTACTCGCCGTATCCCGCGTCCGCGATCACGGCGCGCGCCGCACGGTCGATGTCCTGGCAGGCGACGCCCGGCCGTACCGCGTCGAAGCCCGCCTGCTGGGCCTCGCGCACCACGTCGTGGACCCGCCGCTCCTCCGCTGTGGGCTCGCCGACGTGGACGGTACGGGTGGTGTCGGAACCGTAGCCGTGCTTGAGCCCGCCGAAGTCGAGCACGACCATGTCGCCGCGCTCGATCGTGCGGTCGCCCGCCTCGTGGTGCGGGTTGGCGCCGTTGGGCCCGGAGCCGACCACGGTGAAGTCCACCTGGGAATGGCCGAACTTGAGCAGCAGAGCGGCAAGATCGGCGGCGACCTCGGTCTCCTTGCGGCCCGCGAACGCCACCTTCACGATCTCGCCGTACGCCTCGTCCGCCGCCGCCCCCGCCGCGTCGAGGCGAGCCAGCTCGTGCTCGTCCTTGACGGCGCGCAGCATGGGCAGCGCCTCGGTCAGCGAGACATAGGAGGTGCCGGGCAACTCCTTCTGGAAACCGAGCAAATGCATCGCCCAGGCGTTGTCGCTCACGCCGAAGCGGCCGTCGACGTCGAGGAGCGGGGCCGTCACCGCGTAGGGATCCTTGCCATCGGTCCAGTCGCGCAGGGTCAGCGCGGCGGCGCCGTCGGCGTGCTCGGCGTCGGGCGCCTCCAGGGTCGGCACCACCAGGACCGGCTCCTGTCCGGCCGCGAGCACCAGGACGGTGAGCCGCTCGGTGATCGCGGTCGGCCGGTAACCAGTGAGATACACGAGGTCGGGGCCGGGCGCGACGAGCAGGCCGGCGAGTCCGGCATCGGCGGCGGACTCGGCGGCACGGGCCATCCGGGCCCGGTAGTCGTCGGCGGTGAAGGGCGCGGGAGCGGAGGTAGTGGACATGGCCTCATCCTGCCCGCACGCCCGCTCCCGGGCGAGTGGGCGGGCCGCCTGATTCCGCGCACGCTCCTCCCCCACCGCCCACATCTCGTCGGCGCGTCACCCCGCCCCCGCGTCACCGCACCGGAGCCATCCCGTCAGAGCCCCTCCGTCTCGTCCCCGACGAGCTTCTCCAGCAGCTCGCCGAAGTCCTCACCCACCACGATGCGCAGCCCGTCCCCGTCCCGGTCGCTGAGTTGCGTCAACACCCCGCCGCGCCACCAGTAGACGTACGGGCTGATCGACCCGGGCGTGTCCTCGTAGCCCGCGGCGGCGAACGAGGCCATCGCGTTGAGCGCGAGGACCATGCCGGAATCGCGGATGACGTGGAAGGCGAGCTGGTGGCGGAAGGGCATCGCCACGAGCGCGCCCTCCGGCGGGAGCCCGCTGCCGGTGACCTCACGGACGACGGTCTCCAGGGCGAGCACCCGGCTCGCGGTGTAGAAGGAGTCGCCCACCACGATCTCGAAGCGCGTCCCGTCGTCGCCCCTGACCGTCTCATGCGCCTCCACGGGCAGTTCCCGCAGATTGCGCAAGGCCTGCTCGCGCAGGTCGGGAAGTGTGCCGAGGGGTTCGAGAGCCTCGTCGGTCAGCATCATGACGCTCTCGGGCAGGTCGAGCGCGAGGATCTCGTACAGTCCCGGCGCCACACTGCGCGCATAGCCGAAGCTCTGCGGGTCAAGACCGTCGCCGCTGATCACACGCGGATAGAGCTGGGCCCGGATCTGCTCCGGCGGCATGGTGTCGAGGGCGGACGGCGCGTCCATGGTGCGCAACACCATCGCGACGTGCTTACGGATCAGTTCCGGCCACACACGCGGGCCACGGGGTTCGTTGTGGCACACGGCCGCGAGGTTACCCAGGCCGAAGCGGCGCCCGGCGCTGTCCCTCACCGAGTCCGCGTAGACGGTGACCTCAAGACCCAGCTCGGCGAACGCCTCCCTGACCACAGCTCGAAAGCGGGCACCCTCGTCGTTCGAGAAGAAGCCGAACTCGGGGTCCCTCGGGACGTCGCTCGCGTCCCGCTTGGGCCCTCGTCGGAATATCCCCACGTCAGCTGCCTTCCCTTGCACGGTCGCCAGAGCTGCGAGCCTACCCAGTGAGCACCTCGGTGATGACAAGATCCGCCCGCGCGCGTCCGGCGGCCACCAAAGACGCGTTGGCCTCGTCGGACTCCTCGACCCACCGCTTGGCGTCCGGCCGTGTCCTGCCGTGCCGCACATGGCGATCCACGAGCCGGCGCACCCGCTCCTCGCCGTCGAGGTGGAGATACCAGATCTCGTCGACGAGGTCCCTGACCTGTGCCCACGCCCCTTCGTCATGCAGCAGGTAATTGCCCTCGGTGACCACGAGCGGGATCTCCGGAGCCACAGGGATGCTTCCGGCCAGCGCCTCCTCCAGGGAGCGGTCGAAATCCGGCGCGTAGACGACCGTGCCGGGCCGCGGCGAGCGCAGCCGGGCGAGCAGTGCGGCATAACCTGCGGCATCGAAGGTGTCGGGCGCACCTTTGCGTTCGGCGCGCCCCAGCCGGCTCAGCTCGCCATTGGCGAGGTGGAATCCGTCCATGGGGACGAGAACGGCCTCCGCGCCGAGCCGTGCCACCAACTCCCCTGCCAGCGTGGACTTTCCGGCGCCGGGCGGGCCCGCGATACCGAGAATGCGACGCCGGCCGGGCACGATGAGGCCCCGGGCACGCCCGACGAGCCGGTCAAGGTCGAGATCCATGACCGCATTGTTCCACCGCTCGCGGCGGAATTACGTACTACGTATAACCTTGAGGGCATGCCGCACATCGCACTCATCACGCTCGTCGTACGCGACTACGACGAGGCCATCGATTTCTACACCGGGGCCCTGGGTTTCGAGCTGGCCGAGGACACCGACCGCGGGGACGGCTCACGCTGGGTGGTGGTCCGGCCGGCGGGCGCATCGAACGACGCGGCCGGGCTGCTCCTGGCGCGCGCCAAGGACGAGGCCCAACTCGCGAGCGTGGGCGCGCAGACGGGCGGCCGGGTCGGCTTCTTCCTCCACACCGAGGACTTCGCGGGCGACCACGCCCGCATGCTGGCGGCCGGAGTCCGCTTCCTGGAGGAGCCACGGCATGAGCCCTACGGTTCCGTGGCCGTTTTCGAGGACCTGTACGGAAATCGCTGGGATCTGTTGCAGCCGGCGTGAGACGAGCGTGGTGGGCCGGGCTCCGCTCGCCGACCACCCGTATG
>NZ_JAODUA010000023.1 GCF_025399895.1 Streptomyces sp. ASQP_92
CGAATATCCCGCCTCCGGCGGGGAGTTGGGAAAACGGCCTCCGGCCTATTTCCCAACTGCGTTCCTCCGGAACGAACAACAAGGGCGAGTTTTGCGTTCCTCCGGAACGGAACTAGAACGGAACTAGGCTAGTTTTGTAGGTGAGTTGAGTAGTTGTGTGAGGGAGAGTCATGTCTGTTCCCTGAAGGAGGGGTCGGGAAATCTCCGATTCCCTTTTAGGCGAGGCAGTTGCAATTCAGTATTCCGTGAAAGGAATTACACCACGGAATATGTGTGTGGGCTAGGGCCCCTCCGGGGCCAACACCCCTGTGCCGGGACAGACCCGAGGGGCGGGCTGCCTCCGGCAGCAGGACACAGTCAGAAGAGAAGCAACAGGAGACACCATCGAGACGTCACCGGAGCCGCCGTAGGAGCCCACGCACAGAACCTCACTGACACACCCTCACAGACCCCACCCACCCACGCGCGGGCACCCCGTGACCGCGCAACCTACAACTACACGGCTCCATCCCCGCCGCGCCCGCAGACCAAGCCCCACCCTCCTTTTCTTGATCATTGGGCGTAGGGAGTCGGGTAGAAGGGGATGCCTGACCCCCCACCACACTCCGCAACGGGTCTGAGCTGGTCTTTTCTGCTGTGTGCCGGGATCGGGGTGTACCAGATGTTGAACCAGATCCCCGTGCCAGATGGTGTAGCAGATCCCGTACCAGATACGGAGGTTCGGTGTGTTGCTTCACTTCCGGGCACTCTTCCACTATTATTGAAGACGCCGAAGGGGTTGGCACCCCAGACGCTGCCGAACCATCAACAGAGAGGCACCATCATGGAGATCACGATCTCTGAGGGAATCGTCCGCCGCACCGAGGGCGGACAGGGTGCGCCGAACACTCCGCAGGCGATCCAGGCGCGCACTATCGCCAACTTCCTTCCGCTGCACTGCCAGCGCGCCGGAGCGAAGATCGTGCACAATGTCGACGCCCGGTACACCGGCATTCGCATGGAGACGAGTGCAGGCCCGGTAATCATCGAAATGCCGACGGAAGCTGGCGGCGTGTTCCGGGTCGTTCAGGAATTCATCGAGCCGGTCAACGGGAAGACGGAGCGGGAATTGGTCCGCTTCCCTCAGATCTACAAGGCTCAGGGGATCGCGTACATGACGTCTGAGTTCCTGCGCAGTCGCGGGTTCCTCGGCTAGTACCTCACGCGAAGGATGCGGGGAGGGGGGGTTCCCCTCCCCGCATCTTCCACTATTATTGAAGTCATCGGGGAGCGGCACTCCCCGACACCGCCGAACATCAACTCCGTTGAGGGGAACCACACATGACCCAGCAGGCGACCGAAAACGCGATCTCCCGCACGGCCCGCACCGACACCCGCAATGCCGACCTGAACGACTTGGCCCGCATCCTGAAGGACCAGCACGGCCGCAAGGTCGACATCGTCACCCCCGCGTCCGCGCTCGGCGTCCAGGACGGAAGCCTGACCGTGCGCGGTGTAGAGGCGATCATCGACGAGGACGGAGTGACCGACCCGAACGGTTTCTACCGTCCGACCGCCGTCGCGGAAGAGGGCCTCTCGGCGAAGCTGCGCATCCCGGTCGGCTACCTGCGCCGGATGCGGGTGGAGAACCTGCCGCTGTACGACCTGAACGTTGCCGGGTGGCTGGAGCAGGAGCCCGAGCGCCGCTTCCTGCTCCGCACGTTCAAGGGCGATGACGGAGGGCAAGGCGTTGCACGGGCCTTCCTGTCCGACAGTTACAAGCTCATCGACAACTTTGATCTCCTGGTGGCCGCGCTGGACGGTGTCCGCAGGTCGGGTCACCCGGTGAAGGTGACCGGGTGTGACCTGACAGACCGCCGGATGTACGTCCGAGTGGAGTCGGAGACGGTCGCCGTGCAGGCTCGCGAGCTGCTGAAGGGGTACCGCTCCCCTTACACCGGGCAGACCGGCGACGAACTGCCCCTCGTCTCTGCCGGGTTCCTGATCACCAACAGCGAAGTCGGAGACGGAGCGTTCACCATCACGCCCCGCGCCGTGGTTCGGGTCTGTGAGAACGGCCTGACGATGACGAAGGACGTCATGCGTGCCGTGCACCTGGGCGGGAAGCAGGACGAAGGCATCGTCCAGTGGTCCGGTGCCACTCAGCGCAAGATGCTGGAATTGATCGCGGCCAAGACCACCGACGCCGTGACGCAGTTCCTCTCCCCCGCGTACGTCGAGACCAAGCTGCGAGCGCTGGAAGGCGCAGCCGGACGCCCGGTCACCGACCCGGTCAAGACCATCGAGGTCGTGTCCAAGCAGCTCAACATCACGGACACCGTGCGCGACAGCATCCTCGGCCACTTCATCCAGGGCGGGCAGCTCACCGCCGGAGGGGTCATGCAGGCCATCACCTCTGTTGCCCAGACCCTGCCCGACGCCGACGCGGCGCACGAGCTGGAGGGCCGTGCCCTGCCCGCCCTCGCGGCCGCCGCCGCTCTCTAGTCACCCTCCCCAGCCCCGGGGAGAACAGCTCTCCCCGGGGCCCATCCGGCAGACCGAAGGATCGCCATGGCTGACTACTGCACCAATAAGCGCCCTGCCACCGGGAGTGTCCGGCAGCTGCGCACTGCGCACCTGGGGAGCAAGTTCTCGAAGATGCACGGCCGTTGGGTCGGCGACTGCCCCGAGTGCGGCCGCCAGGGTCTCGGTGTCACGGCTCAGGACAACCTGCCCCGTCACAAGCCGATGACCGCCAACGCCTGACCCGCAAGGCGTGCGCGCGCTGATCCGTGGCGGCTCGCACGCCTTGCCCTTCCCATCGGGGGCGCCGCACCCCGGGGTGCGGCGCCCCCCTCTCCCCGAGCGTCGTACAACGGCGCGCGCATCAACTAGCCCCGCTGGAGGCTCCGCCATGCCTGAAAACAACGACGGCCCCGTTCCCCCCGCCGTGCCGCGCCCCCGCCACCCCTTCGATGCTCCCGCGCCCCGCATCCCCTCCCAGGGGCGCCCGCACGAGGAGTAGTCCCGCTCCCGCCGGCCGAAGGCTGCCCGCGCTCACCGCCCCCGAGGAGGCACCGCCATGAACCACCACGAGATGGAGTTCCACCGCCCCACCGCCCCCGCGAACACCGACTCAGCAAGTCTGCGGCGTGCTGTCACCGCCCTTTCGCGTCTGCTTGCTGTGCTTGGCCCCGGTGAGCACCACATCGTGGGTTCTCGCGGTTTCGCAGATGTCGCTGCCGCGCACATCACACTCGCCCCGCTCAGTACGGGAATGGTCATTTCCCACAGTCCGCTAGAGACGATGGAGCTCACCGCAGTGCTCGCTCGGGCGTTCAGCGATCCCAAGGGGATGGGGGGCGGACTGGTCGTGCGCACCCAGGCTTCCCGGGGCGAGGGGGAGCGGGTCCGAGGGTGGCGGCTGCGGGATGGCTGGCTGCTCCCGCTCACCGAGGGAGAGGTGTTCTCGGCGTATTGCACAGATGCGCTGACAGGTGACCCCCTCTCCCCTGAGTCCGACGTCGAGTACAGCGCGGGTCTGTCGATTCCCACCCCGGAAGAGATCTCCTAGTCCGCTCCGCTACCGGCCACCGGCGCCACCTGCTCACCGGCATGGGGACGCCGGACCGGCTGCCGAGCGCAGCGCCACCCCCGTCCGGCGCGAAGCGCGGGACATTCGCCAGCGCGCAGCGCGGGGCCCGCACTGCCTTCAGCAGTGAGCGCAGCGAACTGCCCTCCCTGGAACAGCGCGCAGCGCTAGGCCCACCCGCTCCGCGGGGACCAGTGAGGCCGCCCCGCTCCCCCTGCGCCTCTTGTCATCTGCCCGACCCGTTCTCTCACTTGAGGAGGCTCCATGCCCACCACCCTCACCGTGCCGCTCCTCGACCTCACCGCCCTGCGGCGCGGCTACACCGCGTACAACATCACGGCAGCCCTGAAAGCCATTGGCCACATCGTCGGCCAGGGCTGGACTCCGCTTGCTCCCTATCCCGGTTCGGACACGTTGTGGCTCGTGCGGTGCGAACTGTGTGACACGGTAGGCCTACGGTTCTACTCCCACCTGCGCCGGGGACGGCCGCTGAAGCGGCATCCGGGATGCCTCCCTCTCGCCGAGCAGGCCGCCGCCCTGGCCGCGCTGCCCACCACCCCCCGGGCCGTGTTCCGGGTCGAGGAGATCCTGCGCGAGGCGCTCACCGCAGCAGGCCATGACACCCGCGTCTTGCAGGCCCGCGAAGCACTGGTGGTTCGGCTGCCCGGTGGACCGGCGGAGATCTGGATCAACGGCACCGGCGCCAGCATCGGATACGAGCCGGACGAGCACACCGGATGGATGGCTGTGTTTCGGCCGGACGGCGACGACACGTGCGGCCCCGACGGGCAGCTCCTGTACCGCTCCGACAGCCGCACGTTCGGCGCGGACACCGAAGGCCTTGTGAAGGCCGTCCGGGGCCGCGCCGCCACGTACGCCGCCGAGCAGGCCGCATCGGCGGAGGCCGCCTGATCCGGCACCCCTCCCCGCAGGTAGGGGCCGCACTTCGCGCCCCTACCTGCCACCCCACCCGCGATCTGCCCTCCAGGAGTTGTGATGTTCAGTCTTGCGACCGCATCCGGGCCCGTCCGCATCGTGCCGGCCGAACCGGACCCCAGCGGCGCCGTCCGCTACGCCCTCACGGGCGCGGTGAAGGGCACCGTGCACGTAGTCGCCTCGCACAACCCGCGCCAGTGGGACGACTTCCGCGCGCTGCGCATCAGTCTCGGATCCGAGAACGGCATGCGAGTCATGCCCGCCGAGCCCCTGCCCCGTATTCGTGGGCGCGCCTACACCGGGGTCATGACCCGCATCCTGTCCGAGCCCGCCGACCAACCCGACTCTTGGAGGGTGAGCCCGTC
This sequence comes from Streptomyces sp. ASQP_92, assembly GCF_025399895.1. GTDB lineage: Bacteria > Actinomycetota > Actinomycetes > Streptomycetales > Streptomycetaceae > Streptomyces. Next base: position 4,873 of record NZ_JAODUA010000023.1, read on the forward strand.
CGGGCTGCGGGATCTCTTTGACCGCGACGCACCGCCCCAGGCCGCAGCCACCCTGCACGCTGTCATGCGCGCATGCGGCGAGCACTACGCGGCCCGGGATGATCTGCCGGATCTGCAAAGCCTTGCCCGGTGGCTGGAAGCACCCATGCTGTGCGGGTGGCTTGAGCCGATGATCAGCACCGCACGGGCGCACGTCGCTCGGTACCAGCGGGACGAGCTCCAGCACCGGCAGGATGCGCGGCAGTGCGTCCGAGCGTGGTGGTTGCTGGCACGGCTCGGTGCCGCGCAGCCGTCCCCTCTGCTCGCCTACCTCCTGGGCGGTCACCGGGACTCTCTTGCTCACCGCGCCAGCTATCTGCCGCGCTGGGCCGAGATCAGCGCTACCGGCGCCGCCGACGTACAGCGCCGCCTCACGCATTTCATGTCCGAGTACGAGCAGCTGCGCCACCGCGGCCGCACACCGCTGCGCGTGGTCCGCGCCGCGCAGTGCGCCTCCTGACCCGATCACCCACCAGGCGGGCCCACTCCACTGCCCCTTGATCACACTGGAGACCCTCATGCGCTTGCTCACCGCATCCGAACTCACCGCGCTCGCCGGGCAGGTGGCCACCCAGTTGGGAAGCCAGTGCCACGTTCTGCCCGACGACCGCCAGGACGACGCCGTCCGGATCGTCGACGACGAAGGGCGCGCCCTGATCCTGTACCAGGAAGAGGCGAAGCCGGAGCGGCTGTTCCTCACCGCTTGCCTGCCCGAGGCCGCCACCGCGCAGGGATTCGCCCTCCGTCCTGTCACCGTCGCGGCCAGCAGCGCAGCAGCGCACGTGGCCGCGCACATCCGTCGGCGTCTTCTGCCCGCGCTCGCCCAGGTCCTGGCCGATTACGAGAAGCGCCCCACGCCGCAGGCACCAACCGCCACCACCGAATCCGCGTCTGATCCCGCTCCGGCCCTCGCCGACGTCCTGGACGCATTCGCCTCGCCCTACATCCCGGGCCGGTGCGACGGGTGGGTGATCGGCGAGCTTGTCAGTCGCCGCCGCTCCCTGCCCGCCGTCTGGTGGCAGACCCTCGCCGCCCCAGACGACAACTGCCGCCTCGGAACGGACGGCCGAGGTATGGTCCCCTTCCTCGGGGATGCGCTGCGCCGTGCAGGATTCCACACGACCGAGCCGCGGCACGGTCGTTGCGTGTACGTCGCCCCGCCGCGGCCGGAACTGCCGCATCCCCGCTACACGCTGCGGACCTCTGCGGGGCGCAGCGGCTCTTGGGACGTAGTGGACAGGTACACCGGAGCGGCAATCCGCAGTTCCTCCGATCTGGAACGCGCCGGGTACTTCGCCGAGCAGTTGGAGTCTGAGCACGGCGTTCAGCGGGAGTCGCGGGTTGCTTCGCTGGAGCTGCCGGGCATTCAGACTGGCGCTGCGGAGTCGACTCTGCTGCGTGTGGTTGCCGTCCTGCTCGCGCGGCAAGGGTTCATCCCGTACGGCCTGGACTGCGTCGACCATGCGGACGTTCCCGGCTTCCTGGCGCTGGCCTCCCCCGTCAGGCCCGGCCAGGTGGAGGTACACCGGGTGCTGGAGCCGTGGGGGAGCGGACGGCCGGCGCCGGGGGGTGGTGCCCTCGGTGCCGGGCATCGCTTCGACCGCGACCTCGCTTCCTACGCCCGGTGCCTGACAGCGTCTGGGTTTCAGGCAGTAGTAGACCGCGACCGCGTGCGGGCGGAGTTCACCGTAGGGCCCACGCTGCTCGGCGGTCCCGGCGACGCTCGTGCCGGGGAAGAGGCTGCGGCGCGGCTGCCCGTGTGGATCAGGCCCACTGAGTGGAGCCAGTAGCCCGGCGCCTGAGCGGTTCCGCACGGATCAAAGGGGGGGGTTCACACCCACCAATGTTCCACTATTATTGGAGATGCGGCGAGAGGCCGACTTCCCCTCCGAGCCCCTCGCCGCTCCCCCGCCACGCGATGCCATCCGGTGCACTGTGCCCCCTTGGAGACGACATGCTGCGCACCCTCCTGCGTGCCCTCATCCGCCCCCGCTCGATTCTGATCCGCACGTCCAGCCGGTGGCTGGCGCTGCCCCCGATCGCACGGGACTTCCTGCCCGAAGCCACAGCCGAGGAAGCAGTGGCCTACAACCGGGCCCGCAAGGCCGCAGCGATCACCCTGTACCTGTTCCGCGCGGGAAGGCCCGCATCATGCCGCGCCCACGACATCGAGGCCGCCGCCACCGCCCTCGGCTGGGTCACCGTCTCGGCGGAAACCCGAGCAGCCATCCGCGCGAACCTCGGCGTCCTGTACGCCGATTCGGAGATCTGGCGCAGTTCACCGGCGGCACAGCGGTGACGCCGCAACAGCACTCAGGGCGGGTCTTTCTTCCCGAGGACTTCGACGAGCCGTGCGAGGACTGCCAGGCCCCGGCCGGAGCCTACTGCCGCCCCGGGTGCGGGTCCGGCTACACCGCCGACGACGCCCGCGCGGACGCACAGGAGCGGACCGAGAACCCTGCTTGACGCTGACCCAGCCGCCTCCCAAGCCGGCCCCGGCACTACCACTTCTTAACAAGGAGCTGTCCGATGCGACTTGCCAACCTGCCCGCAGGGACCGTCATCCTGACGGCCCCCGTCGCCACCGTCGAGGCTGGAGAGCTGGTCGAGGGCGACCTCATCACCATCGACGGGAGCACGGTCACCGTGACCGGCACCGAGCCGTGCGACCTGCCCGGGATGGTCCGGCTCTTCATCAGCTACCGCCCGTACGACAACGACATCATCCGTTGTCAAGGGTGGGTCCTGCCAGCCAACGCCTGCTTCACCCCGCTCCGGCTGCTGCGCACCGACCGCGTTACCTGCGTGCCGTGCAGCACCACGTATGACGTTCGGGTCGACCGTGCGAGCGAGGGCCGCATCCGCTCGTGGGTCTGCTTGATTCACGCCGCCCTGCCCGTCAGCTGAAACGACAACAGGAGACGGCCCCCGGCCCCGCAAGTCCCCTGCCTGTACCGCCGTCGGCGTACAGCGGACCCGCGAACCCGCACCCCCAAGAGAACCCAGCGCTCCAACGCCCGTTACCGAACCGCCCGAAAAGACCCCGCGCGACGGCCGGTGCCAGTTCTGCGACTGCCGAGGCGGAATCGCACCGAGGGCGCCACGCCCTGCCGCGCCGCTCGTCCATCCCCCGGAAAGCAAGCCTCCCCGGTCACTCCGTAGCGACCCGGTGACCGATCCGACGGCCCCCTCACACCAGCGGACAACTACGAGTGCCTGTCCGCCACCCCGCCATGCCTGGAGGACCCCTTGATCACGATCACGCACACCCATGCGGAAGGCACGCTCGCCGACGGCACCTCGAAGGGCGACGGCTCCGGCGACGTACTCAAGCGGTATGGCTTCCGCTGGATGCCCTCCATCGGCATGTACGGCATCCCGGGCACCATCGACCGCGCCGCCACAGACCTGCGCGCGGCCGGTTTCGACACCGAACTCAGCGTGGACGACACCCCCCGCCCCTACGACATCGTGCAGGCCGCCGCCCGTCGCCGGCTGGACGAGCGGCGCGCCGCGATCGGTGGGCGCGCCGACCGACTGGCCCAGGAGTCAGCTGCTTTGCTGCGTCGCTCCGATGAGCTGGTCGACGGCATCCCCATGGGACAGCCAATCTTTTCCGGCAAGCGCGGCCGCTGGCACCGCAAGGCACAGACCCGGGCGGCCGACGCCTTCCTCAAGGCCGGTGCCGCCGGGCGTGAGGCCGAGCGGCAGGCCGACCGGGTGCAAGCCTCGCTGAACCAGCAGGAACGGCGAGCGACGTTGCAGGTCACCGCCCGGCGTATCGCTCGCCTGGAACGCGAATTGCGCACCATCGAGCGGGCGTTGACGGGGCCTCAGGACGGGCCGCCAGCTGGCGGCCTGCGCGCCGAGCAGCTCCGGGCGGAGCGTGCCGTGGCCGAGATCCAGCTTGCCGGAGACCGGTCCGTACTGGAGCAGGCGCGCGGTGCGGGCGGGTTCGGGCAGTGGAGCCGGGACACCCTGCACGTGGGTGACCGGGTTCAGATCCGTGGAGAGTGGCGCCGCATCGTGCGGAGCAACGTCAAGACCGTGTCCGTCGACACCGGCTACTCCTGGGTGAGCCGTTACGGGTTCGAGGAGATCACCCAAGCAGCCTGCCCGCACCCGCATGCCCCCGATGCCCCCGAGGCCCAGACGGGAGCGGTCCGCAGTCCCAAGCCGCGCCGCAGCACACGCCACCGTCCCGCGGGAGTTTCCCGCGCGGACACACAGGCGACGACCTGCGCGGACGGCGCCCTGTATGTGCAGATCACATGCTTCCTACTGGCCGGGCCCGCTGTCCGCCTGATCTGCGGATGCGGAGGCAAGCACTGGTCCAGGGCCCTGGACGGCTCCCACACGACGGCCGCTGCCGTGCCCGCCACCCTGGTGGAAAGCCTGATCGCGGCAGAGGGCTATCAGGTCAGCGGCGACTGGGCCGACCACAAGGTCACCGGCGAGTGGGCACACACCGCACGACGCGCCCCGGTTCAGCGTTTCATCCAGCCCGGCAACGAACCCAGCGCCGGTGTCGGCGAGCTGCTGCATCACTGGCGGGCCGACCGCTGGTCCCTCAAGCTCGCCGACGGATCCGCCTACGAGATCACCTGGGTCCCCGAGGGCCCGGACCACTTCCAGGCCCGCCGGCGCGGCAGCACCACCTCCCTCGGTGCCGCTCCCTCCTGGCCTCAGGCGCTACGCCTCATCCGGGCACACGCCGCGCCGATCGTCCCGGGCGGCGAGGGCTGACCGGCAACCCGACCGCGCATCCCCGGCTCCCGGCGGCGTGCCCCCGCACCGCCGGTGCCCGAACGCGCCTTCGCCCGCTCCTGCCTCCGGCCGTTCGGGCCCGCACCACCGCAGGAGTTCACGGTGTCCGGTGCCGGCGTCCGCGCCGTCCCGGTCACCGTCCTCGCCCGCAAACCGCCCCTGCCCCTGCCCCTGCCCCTGGAAGGAAATGCCATGAGACGGCACAGCAAGCGCCATCTCCCTCTGCCCACCCCCAGTGATACCCGCACGGTGACACCCGACAAGCGCTGCGTGGACTGCGGGGAGAACGGGACGGTCGAAGTCGCCGTCCTTCCCCGGCGCGACGGCACCGCACGCCGCGTCCTGGCCTGCACCGCCCACGCCGCAGTCCGCCGAAACTGACGCCCCAGCCCGCACGCACCGCCTGAGGGAAGCAGCGCTGCGCGTGAGCCCTCGCACGACGACCAGCCGCAGGAGACCCACCGTGCCTTCCGCAAGCAGCCCCTACACGACGATCGAGGAATGGGAGGAAGCCGCTGCCACCCAGCGCGCAGCGGCCCGCGGCGTGGCCCGCCTCATCGCCGACACCCTGCGTCGCCAGTTCGCTGGGGCCGCCTACCTCGTCCTCTATCTCGCTCCCGAACACGACCGCGCCACGCGCCTGTTCCCTCACTCCGTCCGCGATGTGGGGGGCACCATCCTCCACGACTTCGAAGACCACCTCATGCCGCCGGTCGGGCATGGCACTGCGATCAGTGCCGCATGGGGGGACCTCTCCCCCCGGGACCCCTTCGACCTGCGGCGAATCCTGCGCTGCCTCGACACGACCGGAGCCGTCTTCGACAACTACCCCGAGGACCTGCGCACTGACGATGACCCAGCGGAGACCACCATGCCCTGCCTGTTGCTCCACGCCACCGCGCGCCCCGCACCCTTCCATGACGAGAACGACGCCGACGCCAGCGGACGGCTGCTCAGGCCCCACAGCCCGCTCTCGTTCGCTGAACACGGAAGGGCGGATCGTGATGACTGAATTGTTTAGCCTGCCGGGCCGCTCCACCGCCGAGCGGCAAGGGCTGATCTCCCATGACCAACTGCCGAAAGGGGAGGCGGTGGGCAAGCAGGGTGTCTTCGCGGCGCTGGAGAGGTCCGGCCACTACGCCGGCCTGATGGTCGCACTGGCCGGGACCGAGTCACGGATGCGAGCACAGGAGAATTCGGTGGCGCTGGAATTCTTCGGGGACCGGAGCACCGGGTTCATGTGCGGCGACGTCTGCGTCTCGTATGTGAGTTGCGGCCTCCACGTTAGTGTCGCCCATGCCCCGGCGGGTCGCTGGTTTCTGGCGCTCGGCGCACTGGGAACCGTGGGTGTCCTCGGTACCGACTCCACCACTGCCGTCCCAGGGGCTCCGCAATGGTCGTGGGCCCCCGGGGGGCACGGGCTGGCCGAAGGCCTGTGGGGCGGTTCCCTCGATCTGGGGGACGGGCTGGACTGCTCGGTCAGGATCCAGCCCGCACACCAGCAGAAATCCCCGCAGGCCCAGGTGACGGCCGCGTTCTCGGTGGTCCCCAACCGGATGGAGCAGCGCGACGCGGCATGGGGATACGGGGCCCGGTTCCTCGGTGCGCTCTGCTCGGGTGATCCGGCCTGGACCGCGAAGGCCGCGACCCGGCGCATGGTCGCGGAGTCACTTGCCCGCTGCGCGGCATATGAGGAGCCCGTACGCGACGGGGCCCGTGTTCCGTCAGAGCCGTCGGACAGCGGTTCCACCGGCAATTTGGTTACCGAGCCCCGGGGTTGAGCGGATGTGGGGGTGGGTTCACACCCCCACATCTTCCACTATTATTGAGTCATGCCGGAGAGGGGCACCGCACCTCTCCGCGTTCCACCGCCAGTCCGAGGAGGACTCCATGGCTACCGCCACCAAGCCCCCCACCAGCGCCCAGCACACCGAGGTAACTCCCGACCTCTGCGAGATGGTGGTGGTCCACCTCGATGCGGACCGCATCGTTCGCGACAGCTGCAACGCCCGCGAGACCGACACCGCCCCGGACGACACCCTGATCGACTCCGTCAAGGCCGTCGGGATCCAGGACGCGATCAGCGTCCGGCCGCTCCCCGGCGGCACATACGGGGCGTTCAAGGGCTGGCGCCGGGCCCAGGCCCAGCAGGCCGCCAACGCCACCGCCGCCGAGGAGCAGCGCGAAGTACTCCAGGTTCCCGCCTACGTCCGTGCCGACCTTGTCGGCCGGGACGGGTGGACCCGGCTGCTGAGCCTGATCGAGAACGACCACCGCGAAGGTATGGCCGAGCGGGACAAGGTCAAGTCCGTGGAACTCGCGCTCGTGGACATGAGCGAGGCGGAGCAGACCCAGGCCGCGAAGGCGCTCCGTGTGAGGCGAGGAGCGGTCAAGCACGCCCGCCGTGCCCAGAAGCTGGACGATGCGACGCTGCGGCGCGCGTCAGCCGGAGGCATGGATCTGGAGCAGACGGCGCAGCTCGCCGAAGTGGCGGACGTGCCGGGGGCGGAACGGCGGCTTCAGAGCGCGCTGGGCCGGGACCAGGAGACGGGTGAGGGCGGCCGGGGGCACTGGGACCAGGAGATGGCCCTGCTTCAGGCCGAACTCGCCGACAAGCAGGCGCGTGCAACGGCGCTCGCGGCGCTGAAGGAGGCGAAGATCCCGCTCCTTCCGAACCGCAACCACGTGCCGTTCGGGGAGAAGGATCTTTCCCGGCCCCTGTCGGAGCTGACCACCCCGCTGGGCAACCCGCTCACCGAGGCCAACCACTCCGGCTGCCCCGACCACAGCGCCCGCCTGGACGAGGCGCATCAGCCGGTGTGGCACTGCGCCGACCCCGCCGCCCACGGCCACAAGGTGCGTCCCGAGGCCCGCAAGCCAAAGAACTCCCTCTCCCCGGAGGAAGCGGCCAGGCGGAGCAACTCCATTGCCAGCACGCGGGCATGGAAGGCCGCCCGCGAGCCCAGGTATGCCTTCCTCGCCAAGCTCTGCCGCGCCAAGACCCTGCCCGAAGCCGCCCGCGCCTTCGCCCTCAAGCACTTCGTGACCCGCTGCTCCGACCCCCGAGACCCCGAGGTCCTCGGACTGATCCTCGGAGCCAAGACCGACGACCCGGCGCCGCTGAACGTGCCCAAGGCCCGCGACACCGCCCTGGTGTTCGCGAACGTGGCCGCCGCATTCGAAGACGACCTCCGCCCCGACAAGGCATGGACGTCCCTGCGCCCCAGCGCCGCAGCCTGGCTGCTCCTCCTGGAAACGCTCCGCCGACAGGACAACGCCTACGCCCTGTCCGAGGTCGAGGCTCAGGCCGTCGCGGCACACCGCCACCGGACCGACACCGCCGGTCAAGCCGCCTGACCGTGCCCCTGGGTGCAGCGTGCACCAACACGCCGCACCCAGGGCCCCGCACCGAAAGGGCACCACTGTGAAGGTCACTGCCCAGCACGTCGGAACCTGCGTCGCCTGGAACATCCGTTCCGGCGCAACCGTCATCGTCCGGCTCACCGGTTTCGGCCCGGACGGCGTCTCCTACACCTGCACCGACGGATTCCGCGAGTACCAGCCCACCTCGTTCGCCATCAGCCTGGACGACATCACCGGCCGCTGGCGCCCGGCCACCGCCGAAGAGACCGCCGAGTTCGAGCGCCTCTACCGGCCCGCGCCCGAGAACTGGGACTGACCCCACCCCGCACGGCACCGGTGCGCGGGCCAGCCAGCCCGCGCACCTGCTCCGGGCTGCCCCGGCAGCTCCCACGGCACATCCTCAGGAAGGCCACCCCATGGACGTCTTCGCCCTGTTCTCGATCTACATCCCCGTAGCTCTCGGCCTGTGCGCGCTCGCGGGCGCACTCACCGGCCGCCTCTCCGCGCGCCATTTCTACGCCCTGCTCACCACCGCAATGCTCATCCGGAGCATCGCCAACATCGCCCAGGGCAAGGCGCTGTACGCCGCCACGGACGCCGCACTCACCGCCTACTACGCCTGGCGCTGGTGGAAGAACGGCGGCGGCGACGACACCAAGCGCCGCCTGCGCAGCGTGGCCAAGGGCTTCACCCCGACCCGCCGTACCGCCCCCACCACGGCCTGACCAGCCCCCCACCGGCACGGTCGGTGCCCCGTCCGTTCACCCGGCCCACCCGGGCCGGGTGCCCCTTCACCCACCGGAGATCACCATGTCCGAGACCACGCTCACCGACGTCTGCGCCTACATCCGCACGCTGCCCGGCCGCGCCGACATCGCGGCCGTCCAGGAAGCCTGCGCCCAGCAGATCCTCACCCTCGACCGCGCAGCCCGGCCCGTCATCACCTCCGGCCGCCGCGCCAGGATCACCGACATCCGGCCCGCCTTCCTCGCCGGGCTGACCGGGACCGTCCAGGAACCCAACAAGACCGTCACCCGCTGGCACTTCCTCCTTGACGAGGAGTCCACCATCGCCCTGCGGCGCGACCCCCGCACCACCTACACCGTCCCCGACGACACCACCCGCTTCCTGCTGCCCGGCAAGGGCATCCCCGCCGGGTGCATCGAACTCCTCGACGCGTAGACCGTGTTCGCGGGGACGGCTCGCCGCCGTCCCCGCTCGGGCCCCGCCTCCGTGGCACCCCCAGGAAGAACCCGACCATGGACGACGGCGGCCCTGAGACGAAGCGCCGGCTGCGCCGACTCGTGCGCCACTGCACCCCGGTCCCGCACCGCACCCATCACGTCGTGAGTCCAACCCACTGCCCTGCCTTCGCCTCGTGGCCCCCACCACGAGCGGATGAGTCTGGAACCGCGGATCGGCATCAACCCCTGCCCAGGTCCCGGCGCCCCCCGCCCTCCTGGAAGGCCTCCACTGCGGCTGGCCTGTCGTTTGCGGTACCGGCCCTGCCATCTGGGCCCCTCCCGGCGCACCCGACGCGTACTGGCTCTCGGCGGCCGCCGTGGCGACTCCGCTCCCGATGCGGTGTGCCGGTCCGCCCACCGCCGGGCGTACGCGGGGGGGGTTGACCTTCACCTCTCTTCCACTATTATTGAAGACAGAGGAGGGTTTCATGCCATCTGAACTCGTCATGCCCATCAGCGGGACCGTGACCGGAGACGTCGAATGCCGCATCACCGAGACGGGCACCGTCATCGCCCGCTTCCGACTCACCGCCCACCCCCGTGAGTGGGACCCCCGCGCCAAGGCCTGGCGCGACTCAAAACCGGTCTCCTACGTGTGCACCGTGTGGCGGGACCTGGCACGCAACGCTGCCGAGTCCCTCACCGACGGCGTCACCGTCCTCGTCCACGGCCGCGTCACCGACGTCCGCGACAACACCTTGTGGCTCAGCGTCAACGACCTCGGCATCAGCCTGAGCCAGCGCATCGCCTACACCGAGCAGAGCCTGCCCGGCCCCCAAGCCGCCGCCCCCGTCAGCGCGCCAAAACCCGCCGCACCCGCAGCTGCCACCACCGCCTCCCAGCCCGCCGCCCGCGCATCCGCCCGCCCCACACCGACAGACTCCCGGCCGCCCTGGTGGACAGCCGAACGCACCCAGGGCTGGCCCGCCTTCACCCCCGCGCACGCCGACCAGCGCGGCTGACTGCACCACCAGCCGTACGGCGACTGCTGCGCAGTCATGCCCTCCCCACCCGTTCGCCCCGGAGACTCATCATGTCCTGCACCGCGCCGGGCCCTCAGTTGCCCTTGTTCGGCCACGCCCCCGACGACAACGCCGATGTCGACGTCGTCATCAACTGGGGGTTGGGCGTCGAGTCGACCGCCTATATCGCTCGGATGCTCACCGCCCCCGCCACGCACGGCATCGACCTGAAGCGCACCGTCGTCCTCTACATGGCGACCGGCAGCGAGTGGCCCGAAACCCGGCTCCTGGTCGAGAAGTTCATGCTGCCCCTGCTGCGCGAGCACCGCGTGCGGTTCGTCCAGCTGGCCCGCAACGGCCACCTGCGCCAGGACGGCTTCACCGTCCTGGACGACTCCCGCACCCCCGAGCGGCTCTTCGCCCGCGGGCCCTGGACCTTGTGGGACGACCTCGAGTCCGTGGGCACGGTCCCCCAGCAGGCCGGCACCCGCAAGTGCAGTCTGTGGGCGAAGGGCGACGTCGGCGACTGGTGGCTGGGGCAACTCTTCGACGGCCGTCCCTTCCGGCAGATCATGGGCTTCAACGCCGACGAGGAAGGCCGCCGCTTCGGCGACCAGGCCGCCTCCAAAATGCCCGGGCGCACCGGCGAGTTCCCTCTCATCGACTGGGGGTGGGGCCGGCAGCGGTGCGAGGACTACCTGCTGGAACGGTTCGGCGTCCACTGGCCCAAGTCGTACTGCACATTCTGCTGCTTCCCCGCCTCCATGGGCGCGCTCCCCGCTCACCTGGAGCGCATGCGCTGCCACCCGGAGCTCGCGGGCGCCGTGCTGCGCCTGGAGTACACAGCTATGAGTCTCAACCCCAACGCCAGGCTCTACGGCCGCCGGAGCCTATTGGAGCTCCTCGACCCGGACCAACCCCGAGACCGGGCCTGCCTGGACGCCTTCGAACGCGAACTGGACATGCCCTGGGCCCTCTACCGGGTACGACGGCTGTTCCTGCTGTCCCACGACGGCCGCCGGCGCCCGGTGATGTATGCCCCCGCGGCGCCGCCTGGCCGATGGCCGAGGACCTCTTCACCACCGCCCCCGCCCGCGTCATCGACAAACAGGACAAGGGCTTCGAGCGGGAATGGCACGCCCTGCTCACCGGTGCCGCCGCCCAACTCCCCCTCACCTGAACCCACCGCGCCTGGAAGGAACGTCCCCATGCCCACCCGATTCCCAGCCTCCGCTCTCGCCACGGGCCAGCGCAGTGCGGTACCTCGCGACTCCCTCGGGACCTGAGGCCCGAGCGGCGATGCGGGCCGGCCTGCTGGCCTGCATGACCCCCGGCCCAGGGCAACGTGATCCCGGACGGCGCGCCGTACGCCTGCGACAACGGGAAGTTCGGCAAGGGGTGGCCCGGGGCCGAGCAGTGGTTTTCCTGGCTGCGAGCGACCGTGGACCGTTATGGCCGTGCCCGCTGTCTGTGGGGCGTGGCTCCCGACGTCCCCATGGACGCCGAGGGCACGCTGGCCGAGTCGTTGCCCTGGCTCGAGCCGATCCGCTCACTCGGCGTTCCCGCCGCCTTCGCCGCCCAGGACGGCAGCGAGCACGGGCTCATCCCCTGGGACCGCTTCGATGTTCTGTTCCTCGCCGGATCCACAGCCTGGAAGACCGGGCCTGCCGCTCACCGCCTGGCCGCCGAGGCCCGCGGACGGGGTCTGACTGTGCACATGGGCCGGGTCAACTCCCTCCGCAGGCTGCGCATCGCGCAGGCCTTCGGCTGCACCAGCTGCGACGGCACCTACCTCTCCTTCGGACCCTCCACCAACCTCCCCCGCCTTTTGACGTGGCTGGACGAACTCCACGCCGCCCCGACCCTGCTCGGAGACCACACATGACCACGCGACTGCGCTACATCGGCGCATCGATCATGGGCATCCTCGACCCCAACCCCTCCCCCACCCCCTCCACGATGAGTGACACGGAAGGAGCCTGGGTCCGGGCTCATGCCTGGACCGAGGGACTGCAGCGCATCGAGGACGCCTACCCGCACGGATTCCACCGCTGGTGCTCGTGCGAGCGCGGCACCTGCACCTCCTGTGCCGCAGAACGACACGAACAGTGCATCAGCGCATCAGGCCCCCGAATCGACACGGATGCCGGCACCGTCACCGACCGCCGCGGCTTCGTCGTCGCGCTCATCCAGTACAAGGCTGGTGAGCGTCCCTGCCGTTGGATCTGCCCCTGCACGCACGCTGCAGACGTCGGCGCCGCCGAGAAGCGCCCTGCCGTGCGGTCAACACCTCCCTCATCGAGGGCTGAGCCCGACCCGGCCGGACAGCTCTCGCTCTTCGGCGGGGCCGCCATGCCGCTGAAGCCAGGGAACGGGCAGGCACGGTGATGGCCCCGGTCCAGGAGATGCTGCCTTACGAGGACCTGCCAGAGTTCCCGACGGCCTCCCCATGGTGCCAGCGGTGGCGCAAGGGCCAGCATTCCTGGCGACATGTCCGGGACGGTGGCTTCGACGCGCGGCTCTACCAAGTCGACGCCATCCGCGAGGACGAACCAGGCAAGGAGTTCGTGCTCGCGCACCACTATTCGCGCTCGTACCCGGCGGTGAAGGTGCAGTTCGGCCTGTACAACATTTCCGGAGGCGAGCGCCAGCTGAGCGGCGTTGCCGTGTTCGGGGTTCCGGTCAGCAAGGCCGTTCTCACCAACCCCCTGCCAGAGCTCCAGCCCTACACCGAGTCTCTGGAGTGCTCACGCTTCGTCCTACTGGAGGAGTGCCCGGGCAATACCGAGAGCTGGTTCCTGGCCCGCTGCTTCGACGCGCTTCTCGCCGACGGGGTGCGCGGCGTCGTCTCGTTCGCCGACCCCGTCCCGCGGCGGACCGCATCCGGAGTCCTAGTCATGCCCGGGCACGTGGGAACGATCTACGCGGCGACGAACGCCTTGTACACGGGGCGGGCAACCGCGCGAACGGTGAAACTCCTGCCGGACGGCACCGTTTTCCACGCACGGACGGCGCAGAAGATTCGTCGGCGGGAGCAGGGCCACGAGTACGCCGTGGATCAGCTCCGCGTGCTGGGTGCTCCTCGGCCGCAGCCGGGCTGCGACCCGGCCGTGTGGCTGCGCGAGGCCCTGACGTCGGTGGGCGCCCGCAACGTCCGCCACCGCGGTGCGCACCGGTACGTGTTCCGGCTGGGCCGAACCCGCCGCGAGCGAGAGGAAATCAAGGTCGAGATGCCCGTCCTGCGGTCATATCCGAAGCAGCCCGACCCCGAGCCGATGGTCCGCTGACCGCGAGCGGTTCGCTTTTTTGCCGCTCTCGGCCTCCCTTCTCTATTTCCTTCTTGGAGTCCTCATGTCCGCGTGTCTCGCTGCGGGCCCGGCCCGGGGTCCTGATCTGGCCTCGTACGACCTCATCGCCCCTCAGCTGTCCGGCGGAAATGACAGTGCCCTGACCATGTGGCTTCTCATGAACGCCGCCCGTGCGGCGGGGGTGACAGAGCGCGTCCGCAGCTTCCACGCCTGTCTCGGCCCCCTTGACTGGCCTTCCGTGACCTACCAGGGCACAGTCTGGCCGGGCGTGGCGGAGCTCGCCGCGCTGCAGAGCACGGCCTTCGGTCTGCCCGCCGGCCAGCACACCCAGGTGACCCGTACGCTGCCCGGCCCCGGCGGGAGCCGGATGCCGCACTCGCTGCTCACCGAGATCGCGGCCTACGGCCGCTTCCCCCGAATGGGCAGCAAATTCTGCACGAAGGCCGCAAAGGAGTCCGTGGTCTCCATGGCCTGGACCCCCTACGTCACCGAGATGTCCCGCGAACTCGGCCGGCCGGTACGGATCCTGAAGGTCCAGGGCCACCGCCGCGACGAGAGCCGCCTCCGCAGCACCATGGCCGCCTTCCGTACCGTGCAGGTCAACAGCGCCCGCATCGTCGACGAATGGCTGCCCGCCCTCGAGTGGCCGCGCCCCGCAGTCCGCGAGTGGAGCCAGGACCACCCCCGTCTACGGCACTGGACCTACGATTCCGTCCCCGGCGCCGGGGACTTCCAGGGCACCTCACGCTGCTCGTGCAGTCTGTGCGGTTTCGCAGGCCTGCGCGACCTGCTGCTTGCCGTCGCCCGCCGGCCCCGCCTCGCCGCCCTGTACGCAGAAGTCGAGACCGCCCGCGGCGACCGCCTCCGGCCCGACTGGAGCATCACCGACCTGATCCGCCATGCCTCCACCTGCGGCATACCCGACCCCGGCGTCATCTGCCCCGACAACGGACCCGACTTCACCGCCCTCGAGCGCCAAGTCCGCACCCAGCTCACACAGCCGCCCCGCAAGCCCGTCGGTCTCGCCGCCCACCACACCGGTCGGACGCTATGTGAAGGCTGCCAGGCAACCACCTGACCACCGCCCTCCCCGCCACGGAAGAATCGGACCGATGACCTACCCCACCGAACACCTCATGGACCTGGTCGCGCTCGCGTACACCACGACCGACCCCGACGAGCTACTCCGGCTGCTCCGCGACAGCCACCAGCTCTACTACCAAGGCCTCGCCGAGGCCCGCGCCGCGGTCACGGCTCGATCCCAGGACCTGCCTGATCCCATGCTCCTTGAACAGTGCCGCACGCAGCAGCTCTTCCTGCCCGCCGACGCCACCCGTGAGGACGCCCTCTCCGCGCTTTCCTTCGCCCGCTGGGAGAACACTCCCACCGCCCTCGCCTACAGCTCCATCGCCGAACGCGCCGCAACCCACGGCGTGAGCCTCCTGCCCGAGGAGGGAAACCCGTAGGGGCCGTCCGCCTGCCTCGGTCCGGCTCTGCTCGGGCGATCGCCTTGTCGGAAGTCTCCCGTAGCTTCCTTCCACGAGTTCCTCATTTGAGCGCCTACTGCTTGATGTTGCGGCGACCCGAGCTCTGGCCGGATCCCGCGATGAGCAGTTTCTGAGGCTCATCCGCGACGAGTCCGCCGACGAACTGGCCCGCGACGACCATTACTTCTAAGACGAGATTGCCCAGGCGCGCCCACGGCGTATGAGGCTCTGCGGGCCGTCGTCCACGGCGGACCCTTCAGCAAAATCCACGAGCACGCTTTCCAGTACGGCTACGGGTACAGGCATCTGTGCGAGCTGACCGTATCGTTTCTCGACAACGACTCGTTCACCCCTCACCGGGGTGACTGCGTGTCCACGGTCGACCAGGGCCTCAAGGCGCTAGGCATCACGGCCGTATCCGTTGAGAGCTTCAGTGACAGCGATCTCCCCAGCCCCCTGCCCTACACCTTCACGCCTGGCTGCGGCGAGTGGACATCGGGCCAGATCGCACGCGCGCTAGAACAGTTCGAGACCACCAAGCCGGCGGCGTCATCGGTTTCCGCGCCTGACGGGAAGCCCACAAAGAAGCCCACGTAAGTGGACGGCGAGGCCTGGCCGGACGAGCGTCCGGCCAGGCCTCGCTGCTCATTGCAGCTGCCGTACTTTCCCCTGGAGGCAGCCGGCTCTTCATCGGCCGCACGGAAATTGCGTCGTCTCCGATGGACCGACGCCCCCATCTTCTGCCATTATGGAGGAACCAAGGGGGGCTTGACCGCCCCGCCAACTCCTGTGGGACGGATCTCCGCATGCCCGCCACCGCCAACCGCGCCCGCCTTGTGGGCACCGCCGAGATCGGCGAAGAGTTCGGTGTGAGCACCGGAAGCGTCACTCTCTGGTACAACAACCGGGCCACCACGGGATTCCCGGACACCGTCGGCACGAAGGGCCGGGCACGCCAGTGGGAATACGGCGCGGTCAGTGACTGGTTCGCGGCCAGGGAGAAGCCCCGCCTGCAGGAAGCCGGCGTGGCGATCGGCGGCGACCCGGACGAGCTCCTCAATGCCACTCAGGTCGCCAAGGCTCTCGGCTACAAGAACGCCAACCAGATCACCAACTACCTGCGCAACAACCCCGGCTACTTCCCCGAGCCTGACGTTGTCGAGGAGCTCGGCACGCCCGATCGCCCCTGGACCCGTAAGCAATGGCGGCGCTCCACCGTCGCCGAGTGGGCTGCTACTCGCCGCGGGAAAGGAAACCGGCGCGACCTTGCCCGTGAAGCGACTCTGCCCGAGGTCTCTCCCGAGGGTGATGCCGACGAGCTCTTGGCCGCCCCCGCCGCGGCCGCGCTCCTCGGCTATAAGAACGCTGCCAGTTTCAGCAGTTCCCTGTCGCAGGGGAATCTCCCCCTCCTCAAGGAGACGGACGGGATCCTGCCCGCCGCCCGCGGAAGCAGCCCAGCCTGGACCAGGCGCCGTATCCTCGACCAGGCCGCAGAGCGCTCGAACAGAGTAAGAAGGACTTCGTCCCCCGCAGGGTGACGTACAGACACGGTGTCTGGTCAGGGCTGTTGATGCCCAGGCGGGCCAGAACACCGTCCGGTGGCCGGCACGGAGGAGTCGCCAACTCCTCCCCCGCGGCGGCACACGCCGCCGCGGACCGGCCACTGCGAGCTCCAGAGCCCCACCACCCGCGTCTCCCCGAACACCCTGCATTCCGCGCTCCTTGCACCCGGAGCGCGGCAACCATGTGCGTGTCCCGCTGGGCTGCGCCCTTGCCGCGGGTAGTCGGGCAGCAGCGCGGGACGGGGGCTCCGCACCCTGCGATTCCCCCGCCCCTGCGGTTGCCGTGTAGGCGCTGAGAGTGGACTGGCTGCTAGAAGTGGTCGGGCAGCCAGGGCTCGAACTCGGTGGTACTGCGGACGACGGTCGTGAGCGCCCTATCCGATACTGCGTGGACGCCGGCGAGGCGGGCCGAGGTGGTGGACCGGTAGCCGCCGGCGTACCAGACCGCGAGCTGGCGCCGGGTGAAGAAGACCTGACCCTCGACACGGGTGGGGGCGATTTCGGCTTCGCCGGTCTTCACCTGGAACATCCATCGGCCCCACTCACCGGCCTCGTTCTCGATCTCGATAGGTACGGCGGCAGTGAGGTCGGCAGGCCATCCCCGAAGCCGGATGGCCTCGGGGATGTTGAGAATGCGGAGCATCCAGGGGTGCCAGGCTTCGGCGGTGGTGCGGTGGTGGCGGAGTCCCTGGAGGAGGGTGGGGTACGGCGGGAGTACGCCGCGGCGGAACTCGATCGTGTGGGCGCGGGTGTTGTGGCGGCCGAGGAAGGCGAGCATGGCGGCGGCTGTTGGGTGGCTGGCGGCCCAGAAGTCGTGGACGACCAGGCTCATGCCGTGGCGCTCGTGCCGTTTGGTGGCCAGGGTGAGCAGGCCGGTGGTGGGGTGGCCGGGCCGGGCGAAGCGGTAGGCGGTGAGGTTGCTCTTGGCCTGCTTCCACCGGGTCCACCAGTCGGGTCGGTGGACGGGGCCGTTCCACTGACGGGCGAGACGCTGCTGGAGGGTTTCGGCTTCGTCGGTGAGTCCGTGCTCGACCTCGAAGTCCTCGTTGGTAAAGGACCGTTTGAGGTCGTCGGTGGCCACGGTCCTGGCGAGGACGTCGACCGGGGCTTCCCATCCGAGGCGGCGGGCGTAGCCGGTGGAGGAGGTGACGATGGCGGAGATCACTGCCCCGCGCTCGACCAGAGGTCGCAGTCGCTCGGCGGCCATCGCGGCGGCCAGGTGGTCGCCGCGCTCTTCGGGTGCCACGCAGCCGTCACCGAGGCAGGCGCTGGAGACGGGTGCGCCGCCGAAGAACTGATCGACGAGGAGGCCGAGGCCGCCGGCGACGACGCGGCCGGCGCGGACGGCGACCTGGAGGTCGGCGTGCTCGCGCAGGTGGGTGATGTCTGCGATCCGATGGCCGTAGGCGCGGGCGGCGAGCTGGTCATACTGCTCCCACAGACCGTCGACGGCCGGGGTGAAGGTCAGATGCTGGTTCATCGTCGCCTTCTAATAGTTGGTGGCGTCGCGGACGGCGTTGGCGTCCAGGGGAACCAGGAAGGCCCGGGCGAAGGCCAGGACGCTGGTGCCGTCCTGGTTGTGTGCCGTGGTGTGGCAGGTGATGACCCCGGTGTCGGGGCGGCTGTCGCAGGCCCGGCGGGTGAGGATCTTCGTCTCGGCGTACAAGGTGTCGCCGATGTGTACGGGCGCGGTGAAGCGCACGTGGTCGACGGCGAGGTTGGCCGTGGTCAGCCCGCTGACGCTACGGACGGTCATGCCGGCCACGAGATTGAGGGTGACACCGGAGCAGACCAGGATGCGGCCCCACTGGGTCTTGCCGCTGTAGTGGGCGTCGGTGTGGATGGGCGCGACGTTGCCGCTCAGGGTGGCGCCGAGGAGGCTGTCGAGTTCGGTGACGGTCCGGCCGGGGCGGTGCTCGATGACCAACCCGGGGGCGAGTTCAACAAAAGAGAGGCCGACGCTTTCTCGGACCCGGTCCTCCCCGAGGGACCGGTATCCCTGGGGAAGGCTTGCGGCGCTCATTCCGCGTCCGCTTTGGCGACGAGCGCGCGGGCGGCGTTGAAGAAGGGGGTGCCGCGCATCTGCCCATCCACGGTGGTCACTGAGCCGCCGCTGGCGTCGGCGGCAGCGACGATGGCGCGGGCTTGGGCGATCTCTTCGGCGGTGGGCGTGAAGATGTCGTTGATCACCTTCACGTGGCGGGGGTGGACACAGCCCTTGCCGTAGAAGCCGAGTTCTTTGGCCCGCTCGGCGTCGCGGCGCAGGATGTCGGGGTTGTCGAGTTCCCAGGTGGGGGCGTCGATGGCCGGGATGTTCGCGGCGGTGGCGGCGTTAATGAGGGCTGAGCGGGCGTAGCGGAGGGCGTCCCAGCTCAGGCCGCAGCGGACAGAGGCGGCGTAGTCGGCGGAGCCGAAGATGACGCCGCCGAGCCGGGGCGCGCGCATGATCGCGGGGAGGGTGTCGAAAGCGCGGGGGCTTTCGATGAGGGCCCAGATGTCGGGGGTGTAGCCCTCGGCGTCGAGCGTGGCGGCGACGAGTTCGATGTCGCGGGGGGACTCCACCTTGGGAACCACGATCAGGTCCGGCCGTGCGGCGTAGGCGGCGAGGGCGATGAGGTCCTTGATGCCGTCGAGCGTGGTGAGGCTGTTCATTCGAATGCCGAGGGTGCACGGCGAGCCAGGGAGGGCAAAGAACGCTTCGGAGGCGGTGCGGGCGGTCTGCTTGTCGGGGAGGGCGACGGAGTCCTCGATGTCGACGACGGCGACTGCGGCGCCTGACTCCTGGGCGGCCTCGAAGCGGTCTCGGCGCAGGCCAGGGGTGATGATCCAGGCCCGTCCGGGCCGACGGCTGGTGCTGGTCATGGGTGGTCTACCTTCCGTTGCGCCTGGTGGTGATGAGGACGTCGAGCTGGCCGAGGGTGGCGGTGTTCTTGATGTCGCTGTCGCTGATGTCGATGCCGTAGCGGTCGGTGAGGATGACGGACAGCTCGACGACGGCGAGGGAGTCGAAGCCGGCGTGGTCGAGGGTGGCGGCGTCGCTCAGCCGGTCGGGGGGCAGCTTGAGGTCGTCGGTCAGGATTCGGGTGAGGTCACCGGTCATGTCCGGCTCCTTCCGGAAGGCGGCGGGGGGCAAGGTCGGGCCAGGTGAGGGTGGTCGCGCCCCAGGTCAGTCCGGCGCCGAACGCGGTGAGCAGGGTGCGGTGTCCGGGCTTGAGTTGGCCGTCGGCCACGGCGGAGGCCAGAAGCAGCGGGATGGACGCGGCGCCGGTGTTGCCGACCTCGGCCAGGTTGCTGAGCTGGCACGCCTCTGGAATGCCGAGCTGGCGGGCGACGAAGGACGTGATGCGGCTGTTGGCTTGGTGCGGGACCAGCCGGTCGACGTCTGCGAGGTCCCATCCTGCGGCGGCGGTGGCCTTCCGGGAGGCGGTGGACATGCGGTCGGCCGCGTGCCGGAAGACGTCCGCTCCCTCCATGTGCAGGGCGCCTGGACACTCGGCACGGATCAGATCCGCGCCCGTGCCGTCGCTGCCCAGCACCACGGGGCCGAGCGCTCCCGGCTCGTCCGGGGTGCCGTGGCGGAGCAGCACGGCGCCAGCTCCGTCGCCGAACAGAGGGACGGTGGTTCGGTCGTCAGGGTGGGGCAGACTGGCCAGGCGGTCCGCCCCGACGACGAGGACCGTGCGCGCGGCGCCTGCAGCGATAAGTCCGGCGCCAGTGGCCAGAGCGTAGAGAAACCCGGTGCAGCCGGCCGCGAGGTCGTGGGCGGGGATTCCGCTCAGTCCGAGCCGCGTGGCAACGGCGGGCGCGGTGGCCGGACAGCAGCGGTCAGGGGTGGTCGTGGCTACCACCAGGGCCTCTACGTAGTCCGGTTCGGTGCTGGTCAGGGCCATCGCGGCGGCCTGGACAGCGAGCTCCGTGGTGGACTGGTCCGCTCTGGCGATGTGCCTACGGGTGATTCCGGTCCGCGAGCGAATCCACTCCTCGGTGGTGTCCAGGCGGGCGGTCAGGTCGGAGTTGGAAACGACGTCCGGAGGCAGGGCCGAGCCAACCGCACTCACCACGGCGGCCGGCCCCCGTACGGTCGGCGTCATCGCGTGGCCGCCTTCAGCTGCCGGGCGACGTCGCCGATCAGGTCCTCCTGCCCCGCGACAACCTGCCGTCTGCCGAGGGCGAGAAACACGTCGATGGGGTCGACGCCCTCGGCACGGGCGGTCTCCAGGACGGGCCGCTTGAAGCCGGAGAACACCCCGGCCACCCCGCTGGCCACGGCGATCGAGTCGATAGACGGCGGCGCCTTCATCAGGCGGTCTGCGGCGACGTCGGCGGCGGCCAGGACCTCACGCAGACCGATCCCCGTATCGAAGCCCCGCCGTTCGAGGACGGCCACGAGGGCTTCGAGCTGGGTGTTGCCCGCCCCCGCACCAAACCCGCGGGCGGTCGCGTCGATGACGCAGGCCCCGGCGTCCATGGCCGCGAGCGAGTTCGCCACGGCCAGTCCCAGGTTGTTGTGGCCGTGGAAGATCACCGGCACGTCCACGGCGGCGGCGATGGCATGAACGCGCTCGATGACATCGGCCGGGAGATAGTGCCCGGCGGAG
The DNA here is from genome assembly GCF_025399895.1 of Streptomyces sp. ASQP_92. Classification (GTDB taxonomy): domain Bacteria; phylum Actinomycetota; class Actinomycetes; order Streptomycetales; family Streptomycetaceae; genus Streptomyces. Next base: position 26,203 of record NZ_JAODUA010000023.1, read on the forward strand.
TCCATGATGCCGACGGCCTGCGCGCCGTACTTCACCATGAGGGCGCACTGCTCGGCGAGGCGGCCGGGGCCGGTCATGTGGCTCATGAGCAGGACGCCCTGGGCTTCGGCGCCGAGGTCGCGGACGGTACCGAGGTGGCGTTCGGTGACGTCGGCCTCGGTGCAGTGCGCGGCGATCCGTACAACGTCAGCGCCGCAGCGGACGGCGGCCGCCAGATCCTGGGACGTGCCCCATCCCGGGGCCATGAAGACGCCCATCTTCGACGAGGTGAGGACCTCGCGGACGGTGGTGAGCATCGTTGCGTCGTCCAGGAGGGCGCGTCCGATCTGGAGGCTGGAGGCGCCCAGGCCATTGCCGTGACCGACCTCTACAACCGGCACCCGGGCCGCGTTCGCGGCGGTGGCGTACGCGCGGAGCTGGTCGGCGTCGAGCTGATGGCCGACCGCGTGGTGGCCGTCACGCAGGGTCGGGTCGTAGATGAGGATGGACGGCCGGTCGTGCGGCGTGCTGTTCATGGGCGTGGTTCCCTTCGGCGGGAGACGGCGACCGACTGCTCGGCGAGCAGGACGGCAGCGGCGTTGATGATGTCGACGCTTCCGGCGTGGCGGGGCAGTCGGTCGCCGGAGGCGGTCACCTCCACCACGACCGAGATCCGGCCCGGCTCCACGGTGAGCGCGCTCAACGTGAATCCCGGTGCGTAGGCCCGCACCGCGTCGACGGCGGCCGCGATGCTCGTGCGCACCGGCGCAGGGCGGATGTCGTCGACGAGGACGGTCATCGCGACCCGGAACGGCGGGGCGGGGCGGGCCGGGCGGGACTGATGTTGACCATCACCTTCACGTTCCGGGTACCGGTGAAGGTCCGGATTGCGTGGGAGGTGGTGGCGATGTACTGGTCGAGGTTGAGGCGGGTGGCTCGGCCGGCGCTCGCGCTGGCCCCGGTTGAGACCACCTCGATGTAGGTGGGGGTGCAGCGTTGGGCGATGGCGTGCAGGACCGGGATGGACGCCTGCCCGCCGCAGCTGACGAGGTTCAGGTGCTGGCGGGCAGTCGAGTGGTGGCCTTTGACGCCCGGGACGATGACGGTCCCGAGAGCCGTGGGGGTCAGGTCGATCAGGGTGGTGCCGGTCGGGCGGAGAGCCGCCCAGTGCTCGGCGTGGCTGTCGGCGTTGGTGGCGTCGAAGACCACGTCGAACGGTCCGGCCTCCACCACGGCGTGAACTCCGCCGGTGGTGGTCGGCAGGCCCATCTCGGCCGTTCGGCGCATGCCCAGGCTGTCTCTGTCTCGGCCTGCTACCAGTGCCAGTTCCAGCGTCGACGTCCGGGTGATCTTGTCAGCGAGGTCGATTCCGATCAGGCCGGCGCCGAGTACGGCGACGCGCCTGCGTTCTTTAGCAGCCATCGGCCGCTCCTTCAGTCAAGGGAGGAGGTGCTAGAGGTTCGGGCACCGGATGCCTCGGATTAGCGGACGTGCAGTTCGACCGGCGGCAGGTGCGGCGAGTGGACGTGGACCGTGGTGTTGGCCTTCAGCGGGAGGCTCGCGTGCACGGCCCCGGCGAGGACCATCTGACCGGCTCGCAGTCCTTCGCCGAAGCGGTGCAGCCGCCGGGCGAGCCAGGCCAGGGCACGGAGCGGGTCACCGAGGACGGCCCGCCCTTCCCCTGTGGCGACGGCGGTTCCGTTGACGCTGACGACGAGCGGCTCGGCCGACAGGTCCAGGTCCGTATTCAGGGGCACCATGGGCCCGGTGACCACCCGCGCGCAGGACGCGTTGTCGGCGATGCTGTCCGCGAGGGTGATCTGCCAGTTGGTGAACCGGGTGTCGATCACTTCCAGGGCGAGGAAAGCCTCCTTCACCGCTGCCCGCGCTTCCTCCACGCCGATGCTGGGGCCCACCAGGTCGCAGCCGAGCCGGAAGGCGAGTTCCGCCTCCACCCTCGGCTGCATCAGGGCATCCCGGGACATGGTGCTGCCGGTGGGCAGCACCATGTCGTCCAGGAGGACGCCGGAGTCCGGCTCATCGACGCCCCCCTGCTCCTGCATGGCCTTGGAGGTCGCTCCGGCTTTGTGTCCGATGACACGGGCGCCGCCCGCGATGCGCCGTTCGACCGCGGCGGCCTGGATGCGGTAGGCCGTCTCCATCGACAGGCCCGGCCGCAGAAGGGTCAGCGCGTCGATCGGCACTCTCTCGTACTCCGCCGCCAGCAGAGCCGACGCGGTGGCGGCGATCCAGCGGTCATCCCGCTCATCCATGGAGATCCCTCCCAGGGCATGGGCATCCGTACGGTTCGCAGACATGGGCAGAGCAGATCCGTGGCGCCGCTGATGCGGCCGGCCGCCGGGGCTCGGGCCTGATGAAGAGTCAACCGGGGGGCGCTTCGCAGCGGTACGGTGGCGGGCAGGCCAAGCGGTATATCGCGTATATACGGGGCAGGTGCTCATGACCACGCGCACGCCGAACGTCCGGCTCAAAGACCTTGTCGCAGAATCCGGCCTCACCTACGAGGCGTTGGCCAAGGCGGTTTGTGCGGTCGCCGCCGAGTGCGGCGAGCGTTTACGCACCAACAAGTCGAACGTCGAGCACTGGATCTCCGGCTCGTCCCCCCGGGGGGACACCCCCCGCTTCCTCGCCCTCGCCCTCTCCCGGCGCCTGGGCCGCCTCCTGACCCCCGCCGACCTCGGCCTGACCTCCACAGCCGAGGCCGAAAGTGACACCATCGGACTGTCTCTCGGGAGCGACCCGCTGGACGCCCTGCTGCCCATGTGGAGGTACGAGTTGGACCGCCGCCGCTTCCTGACGGGCTCCGCCTACTCCGTGGCTGCCGCAGCCTTACCCCTCAACCACGTTCAGGACATCGCCGCACGCACCGCTGCTGCGCGCACTGGCCACACCGTCGGTATAGCCGAGGTCGCCGCCGTCCGTGACATGATCAACGCGTTCTCCGAGATGGATGAACGCCACGGCGGACAGCACGGCCGCAGCGCTCTGGTCACCTATCTCCGCGACGATGTCGCGCCGTTGTGCCGAGCCCGGTTCCGCACTGATGAGGTTCGACAGCAGATGTTGTCTGCCGCCAGCCGTGGCGTTCACCTGCTGGGCTGGAAGTCCTACGACGCCGGTCAACAGGGTCTCGCCCAGCGCTACTACCTCCAGTCCTACGCTCTGGCCACCGAGTCCGGTCTGCGTGGGCACGACGGCTTCGTGATGCGCACGATGGCCATGCAGGGCCTCAAACTCCACCGTCCCGAGCACTGCCTGGGCCTGGCCGAGGCCGGCCTGAACCTGGCCAAGGGCCAGGTTGACGCCCAGACCGAAGCTCTCTTCCGCGTTGTCCACGCCCACACCCTGGCCAAGAGCGGCAAACACCGTGCAGCCCTGGCCGCTGCCGAACACGCCCGCGCTCTGCTGACCGGCGCCCCCGGTGACGAAGTGCCCTTCTGGGCACTGGCCTGGGGCCCGCCGGCCGCGTCGGTGTACTCCCGCACCGCCAAGGTCCACGAGACCCTCGGCAATCACCGGGCTGCCGCCGAACACTATGCGCTCGCCACCACGGCCCGCCCCGCCGATACGTACGCGCGGATCATCGCCCTGGACCTGGTCGCGGGCGCCGAGATGCACCTCAAGCGCGGCAGCATCGAGCAGGCGTGCGCCACCTGGCACCGGGCCATCGACCACATGGACGGCGTCCACTCCGTCCGGACCCGAAAGGCCGTCTCCCGGATGCGCGGCAACCTCGCGCGTTTCCGAGCCCGCGGCCTGCGCTGCGTGGCAGAACTCGACGAACGCGGACGCGCTTTCCTCACCGGCAAGTGAGCGGAACCGCCGGACTCAATGCCCCGCGGTGTAACGACGGATGATCGGCTCCAGGTAGTCCGCATGCGGCCCGGCCAGGCCGTCCAGCTCGTCCGTGGAGCGCACCAGAGCGATGTCATCGAGTTCGGGCTTACGCCCCTGGGCCCGCTCGTCGGCCACCGTGGCGGCGAAAGCCGTACACACCGCCGCCTCGGGAAGGGCCGGGGCAAGGTAGGTCAGGCCGACGCTGCTGTTCTCTCCACGGGTAACCGCCCACAGCCTCAGCGCCTCGGCGGCCACGCCGATGCCTAGCTCCTCAACCAGCTCCCGCGCGGCCTGGCCGGCCAGCTCCGACTCGTCCAGGACTTCGCCGTCCTTGGGTGGCTCCACTGAACCACCCGGCAACTGCCAGCGGCCAGGCGCAGCCGTGGAGGGCGACATTCTGGCCACCAACACGCGACCATCGTCGGCCGGCTGGACGACATTCACGAACAACGAGGGCAGCGCCGTGGCGCCGGGCACCCGGCGCAGGGCGTAGTGCCGGTAGGTGACCCGCACCCAGGACAGACGCAAGATACGCGCGCCCGTCCGCTCCAGTTCTGCACAGGCCACCACAGGCCCGTCGAAGAGGGTCGGGTTCGCCTGAACCGCCGTGTCCCACACGCGGTCTCTGGCCAACTCGTCCGAGGGTGAGAGAGGCGGCTCCTCAACCTCCACGAGCTGGAGCCGTTCAACGTCGAAGAGGTCAATACCCACGGGGGGCAGCGTCTCGGTCACCGGCTCATCGTAGAGCGGCCCGGGCCTGCTAGAGGTGCACTGTGCACCCCGCCCGCTCGGCCGCTACTCGGAAGTATTTCCCCCGAGGCCGCCCCACTCCTTCGCAGCCCTGGTCTCCATGTCCTGGCAGGCCTCCACGGTGAGCAGGAGTTCGGCTTCCAAGGCCATCTGGTTGGCGATGCCGGCCCCGCCGCGGGAGGCCTGGTCAAGTTCGGCGTCGTCGTGCTCGTCGCAGCAGGCCCACTGTCGGATGTGCACTACTGAGAGGGCTGGCCCATGCTTCGGTCAGTTGAACGTCGTCGCTGTGCCGTCTAGCCAGGCATGAAGCGCGGTGCGATCCGTGTCCTCGGTGAGCGCGGGGTCCAGCGCGCGGGGGTCGGCCCACCCGATCTCGGAGCAGCGGCCAGGTTCGCGGTTTCTCGGCTCGCCGGCCCAGCGCCGGGTGTGGAAGTACCAGCCGACGACGGGCACGCCTGCTTCGGTGACCTTGTTCAGCACGTGCGCGGTGCGCAGATCGAGGGTGTCGATGTCGACGCCGAGTTCCTCCTGGGCCTCGCGGGCCGCCGCCTGAACGAGGAGCTCACCGGGGTCAACGACGCCTCCCGGGAGGGACCACAGACCGTCGGCGAAGCCGGTGTTGGCTCGCCGATGAAGCAGTACGTGGCCGTGCTGGTTTTCGAGGATGATCCCGGCGAAGACGATGGCGGAGAGTCTGGGTGCGGTAGCACGGCGCGCAGCCGCGCGGAGGTCACGTCCTTAACGTAGGAGTGGCCGGCAACGAGCTGCTGGATCCGGTGAGTATCCACGTCGTAGCCGACGACGCGATGCCCCACTTCCGCGGCACGTACAGCCAGCGGAAGCCCTACATAGCCCTGACCAGCGACGACTATCTGCATGTCAGCTCCTACTCGGTTGCGGTGCTTGAATGAACCGTCATTCCTGACCTGGCAAGGAGATGTGCTGTGCCTTTGGTGTCTGTCGTGATGCCCGTCTACAACTCGGCGGCCACCCTCGGCGCGGCCGTCCGATCGGTGCTCACACAGACGCACAGCGACGTGGAACTGCTGGTCACCGATGACCAGTCCTCCGACGGCTCGATGGATCTGCTGTGCGACTTCGCCGCCCAGGACGAGCGCGTACTGCCGCAGTCGGCGCCCGAGCGGGGCGGCGCCGGCCGGGCCCGCAACCTCGCGATCGAGCGGGCCCGCGGCGACTACGTGGCGTTCCTCGACTCCGACGACATGTGGCTGCCGGAGAAGACCGAGAAGCAGCTCGCCTTCGCCGCCGAGGCCACTGCGCCGTTGACGTTCACCTCGTACTTCAAGATGGACGCCGACTACGATGGTGAGAGCACCGACTGGGTCCCCAACGGGCGGGTGATCCGTGCACGGGAGCACGTGAACTACCGCGCGATGCTGCGCCGGGACTACATCGGCGCCTTGACGGCCATGTACGACCGCAACGTCCTGGGCACCAGGCTCATGCCGGAGATGCGCAAGCGCCAGGACTACGCGTTGTGGCTGAGCATCATGCGGGACGGCGCTGACGCCCGGGGCCTGGCCGAGCCGCTTGCGGTATACCGGGCGGGCCAGGCGGGATCGCTGTCCTCCAACAAGATGTCCCTGGTCAAATACAACTGGTCGCTCTACCGCGAGCACGAAAACCTGTCGGTCCCGCGGGCGACACGGGCGCTGGCCGGCGCTGTGTGGCAGTCGCTGCGCAACTCGCGTATCTAGTGCACGCAGCGCCGAGAAGCCATGCATGGGTCGGCTACGCGGCCGAGCCGTCGTCGGCCCTCGCACGCAGGAAGAGCTGGAGGAGAAGCCGCCGATCCGCGACCGGGATGGTCTCCTGACCGCTGTGGAGCGCTTCCCGGCCGTGCAGGAAGCGGCGCTGATTCACGATGAGGTAGTCCCCGGGCTGGAGCATGAAGGAGACCTGACCGCGGACGAGCTCCTCGGCGAGTTACCGGGCGGCTTCGGCGTGCGCCTGGCCGAGCCGGGACCGCTCCAGCATCTTCGCGGTGTACCGGACGAACCCGTTGCCCGGGTCGGAGCCGTCCAGGATCGGAAACGGCTTGTACTCTTCGCCCACACTGAACAGGTCGAAGAACGTCCCGTAGTGATAGGCCGACTCGGCCAACGGGCTGCGACTCGGGGGGCGGGCCAGCGAGAACGCGCGTTCCACTGGCCCGGTTGAAGAAGGTCGATCAGCTCGCTGTCTGGGCCTGGTCGTCGGGCGCGCCGAGGATGTCGGACCGCTTGGCGTGCCAGGCGAGGGAGTCGCGTACTGCGTCTTCGAGGCTGAGCTTCGGGGTCCAGTCGAGGAGCTGCTGGGCCTTGGCGCTGTCGCTGTAGGCGCCTGAGGGGTCGCCGGGCCGGCGGGGGACTTCGACGGTCTTCAGGCTCGTGCCGGTGACCTTCTCGAAGACACCGACGAGTTCGCGGACGGTGGTGCCGTGTCCGCTGCCGAGGATGATGACTGTGCTGTCGGCATCCTCCCTGTCGAGGACATCGTCAAATCGCTTCAGCGCGGCGACGTGGGCCTGCGCGATGTCCCAGACGTGGACATAGTCGCGGATGCCGGTGCCGTCGCCGGTCGGGAAGTCGGTTCCGGTGATCTTGAACGGTTCGCCGCTGTGGTGGGCCTCGATGATCCCGCCGAGCGCGTGGGTGGGCCTGAAGATCTGGAGCCCGGTCCGCAACTGGGGGTCGGCGCCGATCGGGTTGAAGTAGCGCAGGGACAGGACGCGGAGCTGCTTGGCCGCGGCGATGTCGCTGATGATGGTTTCCAGCATGGCCTTCGTTTTGGCGTAGGGGCTGCCGGGGTCCAAGGGCGACGTCTCATCGACCCTGAGGGTGGTGCCGTCGGCCTGGAAGATCGCCGCCGAGGAGGAGAACAGCAGCCGGGTGCAGCCATTGCGGTGCAGGTGGTTGAAGAAGCTGATGCCCTTGGCGACGTTCTCCGAGTAGTAGCGCAGCGGATCGGCCATGGACTCGGGGACCACGATCAGCGAGGCGCAGTGGATGACCGCCGTGATGTCCGGGTGCTCGTCGAAGATCTGGTCAACGAGCTCGCCGTCGGCGACGTCGCCCTCGTAGAAGGCGCGGCCGGAGGTGAACTCCCGGCGGCCGGTGACCAGGTTGTCGAGGAGGACCGGGGTGATGCCGGCGTCCTGGCAGGCAGAGGCGATGGTGCTGCCGATGAAGCCGGCCCCGCCGGTGATCAGAACCTTCATGTGCTGCTCTTTCTCTCGGAGTTCAGGCTTCCGCTGCACAGCGGAAGCCCAGGGCGAAGGTGGCGTAGGAGTCCTCGGCGGCGAACCGCTCGCGCGTGCGCGACTGGAACCGGAAATTCATCCAGCCGCCTCCCCGTACCACCCGGTATCCGGCCCGCTGCACCTGGTCGTAGGTGGGCCCGTATGAGCGGGAGCGGTCGTAGTGCCGGTAGCGGCTGGACGTCCACTCCATGACGTTCCCGGCCATGTCGGCGACTCCCCACACGGAGTCGCTGGACGGCAGGGACCCTACGGGCGTGGTGCCGGGCAAGGTGACGGTTTCGTGGTATTTCACCCACCAGGTACGCCAGGCCTCGCCGTTGGTGATGGGACCGTTGCTGGTGCGCTCGGCAGTATTCGCCGCGGCCGGATCCCAGATGTTTCCCCAGGGCCACGTCCAGCCGTCAGGGCTCGCCGCGTACTCCCATTCAGCCTCGGTGGGCAGGCGCAGCCCGGCCCACTGGGCATAGGCATGGGCGTCGGCCCAGGCGATGTGCACCACGGGGTGGTCGGGGCGGTCCGCGACCGCACACGGGCCGCCGGGGCCCGTGGGGCTTCGCCAGTCGGCGCCGCGTACCTCGTCCCAGAACTCGCGCCCGTAAACGAGTCCGAAGCCGCGCTCCTCGACCACGGTGCGGTAGCCAGTGGCCCGGGTGAACGCGGCGAACTGAGAGTTGGTAACCGGGGTCCGGTCGATACGGAACGCATCCAGATGGACGGGCCGCTGGGGGCTCTCGTCCTCGAACCAATCGCGCGCAAGGTGCTGGGATTCCGCGATGTCATCGAGGTCGTCGTCGCTGCTGCCCATGAGGAAGGTGCCGCTGTCCACCTTCACCATGTCGTGTGCGTGCGTGGTGGCGATCACCGGTCACCCTCCCGCGATGGCGTTGAGGACCAGGACCTGGTCGTCGTCGGCGAGCGGCGTGTCCGTGCCGGCGAGTTCACGGATGTTGGTGTCGCCGACGTAGATGTTGATCCAGCTCGCGATCCGGCCCTGGCACAAGAGCCGCGGGGTCAGGGTCGGGTGGTCCATGAGGAGCCGGTCCAGCACGCTTTTAACGGTGTCGGCGCCGTCTATCGACAGCTCCGTCTCTCCGTCGGTCAGCGGCGCGAACGCGGCGGGCAGGGTCAGAGTCGGCATGACCACTCCTGAGGTTGGGTGGACAGGGATGGGTGTCGTACGCGGGGAGTTCGGCGTCAGGGCGTACGCCGTGGGCGGGCGTGCTGGGGCGATGACCAGAACGGAGGGCGGGTGAAGGGGACGGGTCCGGGGGCGCCCAGGAGGAGCGCGCACACGGGCACGGGCCCGGCACCGGTGTGCGGTCCGTGGGTGTAGGCGGGGCAGGTGCCGCTCCACGAGCTGATGGTCGCCAGGGACCGCGGCCACAGCCGTATGCCGGCTTCGAGGTAGCAGCGGACCAGCGGGGTCGTGGCGTAGGGAGGCGGGGAGGGGATGAGGTGGGTAACAGAGATGAAGCTGCCGGGAGCCAGACGGCGGCGTAGCTCTGTGAGCAGGTGGGCGGCCTCCTCGTCCGGCAGCCAGGGAAGTACGTCATGCAGAAGCACAGCGACGGGGCGCCGAAGGTTGAGGACTTGGAGCTCGGGGTGCTCGAACAGCGCGCCGGTGTCGGTGATGTCGGCGAGGATGGAGGTCGCGCCGTGTTGGTCGGTCAGGTCGATACAGCGGCGAATGTGCGTGTGGGGATCGTGATCGACATAGACCGTACGTGCGCCTCTCGGCCCCTGGTTGAAGGCCGCGGCGATCTGGTGGATCTGCCGGCCGCGGGGTGAGGGCAGCCCGCTCCCCAGGTCAAGGACTTGGTCCAGGCCTCTCGCAGCGAGGTGGGCCACCATCCGCTCCCCGTAGTGATGCATGCCCTGCACGGCTGAAGGCCACCACGGAGCTGCCTTCGTCGCGTGGCAGGCCACGGCGTGATCGAGGGGGAAGGCGTCCTGGCCGCCCAGAAGGTGGGAGTGGATACGGGCCGCCGACACGGGCGGCAGGGAGAGGGTCATGGCGTCCTCGCGGCGGGGCTGTCACCGGGGGCCGCTTCGAGGGCGGCGGTCAGGCGGTTTGCGGCCTCACCGCTGAGCCATCCCCAGGCGACATCGTGGGGGCCCTTGCACGGCCAGTCCAGAGGCCTACAGCAGCGGGAAAGCTGTGCGCTGGTGTCCACCCCGATCTGGGCGAGTTCGTGAGTGAGGCCGGCGAGCATCTGCGTGATGCTGTCGTCCTGCGTCAGGTCGAACGTGGTCCCCACGGGGCCGTGCACCGCGGTGTAGAGGGCGTGCGTGCTCCGCACGCTGAGCGGGCGCGGCCGTAGCCCTCCATGCTCGATGTCGAAGTGCCAGACGATGCCCAGTCGCACGAGCTCCTGGCGCAGGCGGTAGCGGTTAGCGTGCGGGGCTGGGAGGCGTTCCACGAGCAGAGCCGCCAGGCGGAGCGCGGCCTCGGGCTCAGCCAGCACGATGACCACTCCGGGGAAATGGCTGGTGTACTGCATGGGGGACACCGTGCTGTCGATACCGGCGGCCTTCAGGACAGCCCGCATCCGTGCGGCCCCGGCCCGCGAGGTGTCCTTCTCCGCGCCCGGCAGCAGCACACACCCCCCGTTCGTGATCTTCAGGTCGACTTTGAAGACCGGATCATTGCTGAAAGTGCCGTAGTTAATGAGGGGGCGGTGGTCAGTGGCGTCGAAGGCGTCCTGGAGCGTTTCCTTGACCTTCGCGCGGACCGTCTGGACGTCGCTCGGTAAGTACTCGCCGAGATCGCGGAGCTTGAAGCGGCGCATCACGCCTCACCGCCCTGCACGGGTTTGACGGCTACACCGGCGAACGCCGCCGAGCGAGCCGGCGGAACGCTCCGGTGGGGCCCATCCTCGGGCCAGCGACCGACAGCCGTCAGGCCGGGCCCCTGCTGGACGAAGTCCCCGAACAGGTCAGCGATCTCCCGCTCGGAGCGCAGACGGCAGGCGAGGCCGTGTTGGGTGTAGATCGCCGCAGCAGCCGCCATCGCGTCGGGCTCCCAGTGACCGGTGAGGTGAGTGAGGGACAGGGTGCTGCCCGGGGGCATCCACGCCCGGAGTACCGCCAGTGCCTTGCGCACCGCGTCGTCGTCCGGACACCACGGCAGGACGTCGTGCAGGAGCACGGTGACCGGCTGCGCCCTGTTGAACGCGGACCGCACCAGCCTGTCGGCCAGGAGCTGGTCCATGGCCATGATGTCGGCGTGCACGGCGACCGCTCCGGGGCCGTCCTCCAACGTGGCCCGTGCATGCGCCCACACGCGAGGGTCGTGGTCCACGTAGATGACCGGGGCCGCGGCGCCGATGGTGTGCCGGGTGAGGTCGTAGACGTTGTCCCGGCCGGGGTATCCGCAGCCCAGGTCGAGGAACTGACGCACCCCCAGGTCGAGGGAGTACTGGACGGACCGCAGCAGGAAATCGCGGTTGATCCGCGCCGCGGTGATGACCGCTGGCGCCGCGCGGGCCGCGGCTTCGGCAGCCGCGCGGTCCGGCTTCCAGGTGTCGCAACGACCTTGAAGATGCTCGTAGACACCGGCCGATGACGCCACGGTGTACAGAGAGTCTGGGATCCGTTGCCCGGCGCTGTAGCCGGTGCCGCTGGTCACGATGCCTTCTCGCCGTGCAGACTCACGGCCAGTGAAACCCGTATGCGGTCGGTGTGCTGGCTGAGAGCGTCGGCGAGCCGGTTTGCCGCCTGCATGTCGAGGCCGGAGAAATGGACGTCGTACGGCGCAGTCCTCACGAGCGCGCAGTCCACTGCGATGTCGGCGAGCGCCTGTGTGAACGCGTCCAGCATTTCCTCGACCGCCTCATCGTCCTCCGGGTCGAACTCGGGAATCGCGAGTTGCGGAACCAGGGCGCGGTAGAGGGTGTGGACGGCCAGGGGGGACAGGTCGCTGGGCCAGAGGGTCGGGGCCGTGACGGTCACCGACCGGATGGTGGAGTACCAGGAGACACCAACGGCGTCGGCCGCCCTGCGCAGTCGGTAGCGGGCCGTATCGGGCGCGGTGAGCCTCGCGACGATCAGGGCCGTAAAGAGTCGTACGTCGTTCACCGTGGCGAAGGTGATGGCCTGGCGCGGATAGGAGTAGGGGCAGTGCTCGACCTTGGCCCTCACGTTGTGACGGTGCAGAAACTGCCTGGTCTTAGCCAGTTGCTGGTCCGGCGTCATCCGGTCAGGGCGCGGTAGGTCGATCCGGATAGTGAGGGCTGAGTGCTGCGCAGACGCGCCCCTGGCGATGTCGGAAGGCGAAAGGTCGTTGGCCCACAGGGCCGTGGCGAGGTCGCAGCAGGCAGCCCGGAGATCTTCCGCGCCAAAGACAGGTAGAGAGGACGTCGGCATGAGTGAGTGGCTTTCCGATGAGTCACGACGGCGATAGACGAGGTCCGCGAACCGGTCCAGCTCGGTGGCGGCAAGCTGGCTCATGACCGGTGTGCGGCCGGCGCGCAGGCAGGACCAGAAGCCTCGGTCGGAGTTGTCCAGCGTCGTGGCGGAAGTCGGCCACCGACAGCCGGACGGACGGGCCCTGGTCACAGCGCGGACTGGAAGGCAGAGGCCGACGGCACCGAGGCCCAGGCCACGGTGACGCGGTCGAGGATGTTCGGCGTGCCCCCGGCGCGCTGCCTGGAGGCACGCTCGGCCAAAGACAACTTCCTTCGCGCCGAAGGGAGTTCGCGGCGGTGGGCGACTGCGGAAACGAGGGTGTTCAAGGCGTGGTCCATTCACGGGCGAGGTGGGGAGCGCTCGGTGCGGCGCGACGCCGGCAGGAGTGACCTGGGTGGTCCGGCGTCGCGCTGCACCGGGGCCTCATCCGCTGTCCAGCCGGGCGCCTCGTCACGGGCATCGGGCCCCGGCAGCCGGTCCAGGACAGCGGAGGCTTACAGGTGGTGCTGGAGCAGGACGGCTGTGATCGACCCGTCCTCGGCGACGTTGTAGCGGCTCACGTGCTTCCAGCCCTCGCCGAGCATGCCGATCTGCTGCTCGGTCAGGCCGCGGTGCTTCACGGTGGGGTCCAGCCGCTCGTGCACAGGGGTGACGATGTGAACGACCCCGTCCTTCGTGAGCCAGCGAACCGCGTCGGCCAGGAAGCGCTGCCGGTCGAGGAAGGCCGCCGTCAGGCGGCAGGTGACGATGTCGACGCTGCGCGGGGCGAGGTAGGGAGGGATCGCGTCACTGTTGACATCCCATTCAGCGAATCGAAGGTTGTCATGCCCGCTGCTCAGGCTGGTCGCCTCGGCCACGGCCACATCCGAGAAGTCATAGCCGGTGACCGACAGGCCCAACGAGGCCAAGGCCCGCGACCAGTCGCCCGTGCCGCAGGCGATATCGACGGCCACCATGCCCGGCTCGGCCTTCACGAAGTACTGGAACAACTCGGTCTCCAGAGGCGTCACGCTCCGGTCCGTCCGGCCCTCCTTGTAGGCGCGGTTCCAGTACTCGGCCGTCGCGAAATCGTTGATGATCATGGCGCCCCTTCGGGGTCGTCGGACAAAGAAGTGAGGTGAGGCCGGCCTTCGCAGGGTCCCCACTCGGCGAAGGCCGGAGCCGACCGCGCCTGCGTCTGCCGAAGCCCGGCAGCGGAAAGGCGGTACGACCGCCCCTGCCCCGGTATGCCAGGGGCAGGGGCCCGTTGGTCAGCCATCTCCCCGGCACGCTGCGGAACGGGGGGATCCGGCTACGCCGGGGAGATGGCGGCTATGGGGAAGGCGGCCTCAGCGAGGGCGCCCGGACCAGATCAAGGTGGAGGCGACGAGGCCGAGACACAGCAGCGGGAAGGCGGCACAGGACTTGAGGTAGTGCTGCCAGAAGGGGAGCGGGAGGCGTCGCGGGGCAGCAGGTGCGGTATTGCGGCGGTGCGCGTTCCGCACCGCGACGAACAGCCACACCCCGTAGCCCGGCAGCACGCCGTAGGCCCAGAGCGAGTAGAGCAAAAGGAGTCCGAGAAGCTGGGGGGAGTACGACCGTGCACGTCATCGCGCGTCGCCTCCCGCGGGTAAGCGGCCGGCGAGGCAGACCAGGCGTATGCCGCAGCTCCCCAGCCACGCCTCGATCATCTCGCGGCCCCAGCCGGGATCGTGGAGCTGCGCGGGCGGGACCAGGACGTCGGCAGAGTCCACGATCAGCATGCCGATCTGCCGGTCCTGCACGAGGCGCTGGACCCGCAGCCAGCCCGGTCGTTCCGACAGCGGCCAGTCGTGCAGGTGCCGGTCACCGTGGGCGAACCGCAGCTCACCCGCGCGCTCCGCGGCCGCGTCCGCAAGGCGCCGGTACAGGGGCTCCAGGTCGACACGCTCGGCCGTGCACGTATACGCGGCGGCCGGCACCCGGTGCCGCAGCAGTTCCTCCACGCACCGGGCCAGCGCGGCTGCGTACTTCACCCGGGGAGCGTCAGGATGGACGGGCAGGATCTGCCGCATCTGCTGCGCCCGCCACAGGGCACGGGCGAGAGCGGGCGACGGATCGGACACATGAGCCAGGGTCCGTACGGCCTCGAACAGGCGCCGCCGATCGGCGCGCACCCTCTCCGCACGTTCCGCCGGCCACTCCTCGGCCGTCAGCATCTCCTTGAGCCGCTCCAGGAGAGCGGTGTCCGCGCGAGCGAACTCACGGTTCAGCGCCGCCCGGTACTCGACGGTCGGTGTCGCCATCAGCGCGCTCCCATCTGGGCGGGCGCGCTGAAAGCGGCCCACATCCACTTACCGGCTGCGTCGCTACGAGGGCTGGCCCCCCAGGCGTCGGCGAAGGCACCGACCAGAAGAAGCCCTCGGCCGTTCTCGGCCTCCAGGCCGGCGTCCACGACGTGCACCAGTTCCGGCGAGCTGTCGGCCACCTCGACCAGAAGGCCCGCCTCAGCGAGGGTCAGCCGGAACCCGATGGCGGGGCCGCCGCCGTGCAGCACGGCATTGCTGACCAGTTCGGTGAGCACGATGTCGACACGGCCCGCCAGGTCCTCAAGTTTCCAGTGCCTGAGCAAGCCCCTCGTCTGGTGGCGAAAATACTTGGGCCACCTCTTGTCCTCGTTGGCGAGCGCCAGCCGAGGCCACGAAGTGCGAGCGACCCACGTCTCGTGCGCCGACCGGACCTGCTCCCGTGCGGGCTCCAGGGCCTCCCATGGCGCCCCAAAGGCACGTTGAACGGTCGCTACGCCCGGGGCAGCAGCACCTTCCCTGCTCTGCGCGGCTAGGAACATTGCCGGGCCTCCGTGAGTAAGTGCGCCGTGGCAGCTCGGTCTGATGCTGCGCGCGCCGGTTTCCATCACGACGTATCCGGACCGACACGCTCAGCAAGGTCGCTAAGAGCGTGGCAACCCGTCCCCGGCAGAGCTAGACCCATACCGCCCTCGGCCTTTGCCCAAAAAAGCAGGTGAAACCTCGGAATCGCCTCGGAGTGACCTCGGAATCGCTAAGTAGCCTGATTCATGGGCAAGTTGAGGGCGTAGCGGACCTACCGTCGATGCATGCGGCGCACCGGGCGTCCTGGGCGAAGGGGGCACCATGGGCACATTTCTGCGGCGTCTGCTCGATGAACGGCAGATGCAGGACTACGAGGCCTTCCTGCCGCCTTTCAAGCAGGCCGCTGCCGAACTCGCTCAAGTCGAGGCCAATGAGTCTCTCCAGACTCTCGTCCCGGCGTTCAAGACCTTCCAGGCGTGGTACCTCGGGGCGCGTCAGCCTCAGCGTGATGCACGCCGAGTCCTGGTCCACATGCTCGGTTACACCATCGAGCAGTTGTGGTCGACGGTGCCCGAAGGTTCGACGCCCAGCATGACGCCGTTGGTCGGCGACAACCGCATAACGTCCCACGCCGTACCCGGCGTGGACATCATCCAGATGAGAAGGACAGGTGCCATGGCTGCACGCCGTGCGATGGACTTCGCCTTGGGGGCGGAGCGCAACTTGGTTGGCGAAGAGACGCTGGGGTTCCTCGGTGACGAGGTGAAGCGCATCGCAGAGATCTACCCAAGGGTCCCTCTGTCCGAGGTGTGGGAAGACCTCGCTCAGGCGCAAGACGAAGCCTTCCGGCTCATGGAAAGTGGCCGCGCCCGTCCCTCTCAGTCCCGTGATCTCCACTTCATGGCCACCGTTCTGTCATTCCTGATGGCCAAGGGATCCCACGACATGGGAGACCCCAGGACAGCGATGATGCAGGCCAGGACCGCTGGTTTCTGTGCTCGCCAGGCGGAGCATTCCGGACTCATTGCCCTGGTGGACGGACTCCAATCCCTGATCTCGTATTGGGCTGACAGGCCAGAGGACGCTCTGCACTACGCACGCAAGGGCGCCGCGACCGGAGCCGACCTTCGAGGGACCGTGACGGTTTGGCTGACCGGTCTGGAGGCACGCGCAGCTGCCTTGTTGGGCGATGCGGAAACAGCGCGGGCCGCCGTCGAACGCTCCGACACCCTGCGCGAACAGGTCGTTGCAGACGACCTCGACTCCCTCGGTGGCCTGTTCACGTACCCCGTGATCAAGCAGAACTACTACGCCGTCGAGACCGAAGTACTGCTCGGCCACGGTGACGCCCGGATCGCTGCGCGGGCAGAACAGGCCGTACAGGACTTCAGCAACCGCGAGAACCCAGCCTGGGCCTTTGGCGATCAGGCAGGTTCGCAGTGCAACCTGGCCCTCGTTCGCCTCTTCGCCGGCGACCTGGACGGTACGGCCGAAGCCATCCGTCCCGTACTCGAACTCACGCCCAGCCACCGCAACAACGGCATCGTGGTCTCCGCAGAGCGTGTGCGAGCAGCACTGGCACGAAGCGACGCCCGAGACGCAGCAGCCGCCCGTGATCTGAGCACTGAAATTGCGATGTTCCGGCCGTCCCGTCCCGCCCTTCCCCGCTGACCCCCGGCATAGCATCATCCCGTGCATGTACCCGATCAGCCGCCGCCACCAGCGCCTTGCCCTTCGTGAACTGACTGCCGACGATGTCGAAGCAGTTCTGGCGATCTACGGCAGCAGCACGGCCACCGAGCACCTCTCGTTCGAACCACGCTCCAGGGACGAGGTCGCCCGGCTCCTCTGCCACACCATCACGGCAGCAACGATCACGCCTCGCTCAGAATTCTCTCTCGCCGTGACAGAGCAAACTACGTCGCGCCTCATCGGCTTCGCGCGCCTCGCCCTGGACCCCCACCAGCAGCAAGCGGCGACGATCGGCTTCGCCCTGCGCCCGGACACATGGGGGGTTGGCTACGGACTTGAAACCGTCCAGCTCCTGCTCGGTCTCGGGTTCGACGAGCTGGAGCTCCACCGCATCTGGGGGGCGCGTTCACCGGAGAATGCCGCATCCGCCCGCACCATGATCGCAGCCGGGATGCGCGAGGAGTACACCATCCGCGAGCACGTCAAAAAGGCTGGTCGATGGCGCGACTCCGTCGTTCACACCATCTTGGATCGCGAATGGAAGGTGCAGCAGAGCCCTGAAGCCTGATCACGCATCAGCACCGCAGCACCCGACAGAAGGGTCTAGCTATGAACCCTGTCCTGACGTCCACCGACGTCGCACCCGAAGGTGCCTGGTTCAAGTCCTCCTACAGCGGTGCCGAGGGCAACTCGTGCATCGAAATCGCCCCCCTGAACTCCGGAGTCGGCATCCGCGACTCCAAGGACAAGGAAGGGCCGGCCCTCGTCGTCAGTCACACGACGTGGGCGGCCTTCGTTCGCCCGGTGCGCTCGGGCCATCTCGGCATCTGAGCTCAAAGCACCACCGTGCTCCGCCCCCAGTCCTAGTGGGGGCGGAGCACTGCTGTCTCACAATGACGCATGCGTCTGACAGCCACCAGAATGCCTGCAGTGTCGCCTGGCGTCGTTAGACCGGGCCGGGTCCGTCACTTCCTTTCCCCGGCCCGGGGCGTGTGGTCAGCGGCGGTCGCTGAGGAAGTCGCGGGCGCGCTCGTCGAGTTCGGTGGCGCAGCGCAGTCCGCGTGTGCGCAAGCGGGACAGGTCGCGCCGCATGTTGCCGACGGCTTTGCGGGTGCGCGCGGACTGGACGCCGTCCATGTGGTCGATGGCCTGGCCCCAGGTGGCGCACGCCTGCTCGATGCTGCCTTCGGCGGCCTGCATCTCGGCCTGTGCGACCAGGTCGAGGGCGACGATCCGTGCGTAGGTGCCCGGCGGCCGGCTCGATGCCGCCGCTCCGTACATCGCGGCGGCCCGGCGCCGGTCGCCAAGGGTCTCGAAGACTTTCGCCGACCGGCTGTGGACCGTGGCGGCGGGCGGGCCCCACGATAGGGCCCAGAACGGTACGTCGTCGCCTTTCGCTGAGTGCAGGGCGGTGCGGGCGCGCTCGACTTCCCGTACGGCTTCCTGGCGCTGGCCCGCTTTGGCGAGGGCGTGCGCGTGGGTGACCGCGAACAGTGCCTCGGTCTGGGTGTCGACCCGCCCGTGCACCTTGTCGACGGCCGAGGCCGCCAGGGCCAGGCAGTGCTCGGGCCGGTGCAGTTTCATGCCCTGCTGGGACATGGTCCTCATGACGAACGCGTCGTGGCCGGTGATCCCCGACTCGCGGGCCAGGGCGTACGACTGGAGGTAATACCTCTGCGCAAGGCCCTGCTCCCCGCCGTCGTACGCCCGCCAGCCGGCCTGGTGAACCCCAACGGCCGCGGCGGACAGCATGTGGCGGTGGTCGTCCTCGGAGCTGAACCGGACCCGGCACAGGGTCGCAACGTCCGACATCAGGTACTGCACGAGCGCGGAGCGGCCGTGCTGCCCGCCGTGACGTTCGTCCATCACCGCGAATATGCCGACCATGTCCCGCACCGCGGCGACATCGGCGTGCCCGACGCGGGCACCGGTACGGGCCTTGGCCGCGCGGGAGGCGATGTCGGTGACGTGTTCCAGCGGCAGGACGGCGGCCGCGACCGAGTACGCGGCGCCGGACAGGAAGCCTCGGCGGTCCAAGTCACCCCTCCAGATCGGCATCAGGGCGTCCAGCGGGTCGTCGCCAATGGACAGTCCGATGCTGTCATTCTCCCAGCCGGCCGGCGTCGGCAGGCCCAGATCTTCCGGGGGTCAGGGTCCGTCTCAGGCGGCGGGAGAGAGCGATCGTCAGGTAGCGGCTGGTCTGTCCTGAGGGCGTCACCCCGGCGATCCAATGGTCCACCGCCGACTTGTTCGTCCGCAGGGAGTCGCCTGTCTCGGCCGCGACCTGGCGGACTGACTGGGCGAGCGCCGCATAGGTCCAGCCCGACTCCGCGATGGCGTCCCGGAGCCTCGCGTTCGGTAAGCGCCCGGAACGCTGAAGTGTTCCGGGCGATAGCGGCTGCGCCCCTGGCCCGTGCTGTCCCCGAAGCCCATGACCGCGCGGTGGCGGCTCACTCCTTCGAGGGGTACGCGGCCGGGGACGTACGGCGCAACCGGGCCCGGCTTGAGACCCTGAGGCTGGGGCTCGCAGCATCGGCGGATGAATGCGCAGCGCCCTGAAGGCGCCCCATTAGGTGTGTGAGCAGCGGGATTTCGCGACTGTCGGCCACGTGTACGACACCGTCTGTATGCTCACGCCACGAGACCGTATCGGGCCGGACCACCACACCGTGATGGAGTCCTACCGTGCAACTCCGCTGCGCGCTTCTTGAGTTGCCGCCGGAGAACGCGCCGGGCTCCCCGCGCGCCGGTCCCGCTAGCCGTTTTCGGGGAGGCAGCTTGCCTTCTTCTCCTGAAGCAGGGGCATCAGGCCGGTCCCGGCGTCTACAGCTGCTGTAGGTGGGCGCTGGCCCGGGGGCTCTGGGGCCGCCCGCTCGCCCAGTCGTAAGGTGACGGCGCGCCACGCGTGTTGGTGGCGCGACATGGAGGAAGGGGAAGCCATTCAATGAGGACGATCGTGCCGCTCGTCGCACTGTGGGCGGTCACGGCCGCGGTCACCCGGTGGTGCTGGAAGACATGGCGCCGAGGCAATGACTCTCTGTGGGCCGCCCGATGGGGCTCGATGGGCTGGACCCTGCTGATCGGTGACCTCGCGGTCATGACGACGCTCGCCGCCCTGAACGTCGTACATCTAGTGACCGAGACCGTTAGTGTGGTCCTGCTCCTGGCGGCCGCCGGGTGCGCGGTGGCCAAACCCGTAGCCACCCGACGGGCCGACACCTCCACCCGATCCCTGCGCAGCGGACTCGGTCTCCCCGTTGCCCGCCCCTTGTGGCGCCCGATGACCGTGGGCGCCTGGTGGCTGGCTGGCGGCACCGTGTCCATGGCAGCGTGGCTGGTCAGCGATGCGTTCCATTCCGGCCACGACGCTCCCCACCCTGCATTTGACGCACCGGGTGGATCGCCGCTACCTCAAGGCTTCATGGCCGCCGGAGTCGTCCTGACCTTCCTCGCTCTGGCACACTGCGCCATCCAGGAGGAACGGATCCGCCGCGAGCAGCGGCGCGTACGCGCCGCCGAACAGCACTACCTCACTCACAATCCGACCTCAGAAGCCGATCACCCCAACTAGCGTTGGCCTTCCGCGTGCCGTCCTCGGCGCGGGCCTTGGGGGCTTTGG
Source organism: Streptomyces sp. ASQP_92 (assembly GCF_025399895.1). GTDB lineage: Bacteria > Actinomycetota > Actinomycetes > Streptomycetales > Streptomycetaceae > Streptomyces. The sequence goes on from NZ_JAODUA010000023.1 coordinate 46,559, forward strand.
GGCCTGGTGCCGCCACGGTGGTCAGGCCGTCGCGCCAGGGTCGCTACGCATCGTCGAGGACTGTCAGGCTGATCCCCATCCGGCTTCTTCTGCCAGGGCGGGCCAGGCCAGGTACACGGTATGGCCGGGGGTCAGCGGGGTCGTCGCCGGTCGTTCGGGATCCAGGACGCCGCAGAGTCGACCGCGTAGGTTGGTTCGGATCCTCTCTGCCTCCCATGTGCCGATCTCCCTCGCGAAATCCTTGAAGGTCTGTCCGCACGCCATAGACCACAGCAGAGCCATGCCCTCGTCCGGGAGGCGGCCGGGGTGGTGGGGTCGTGGGTGGTCTACCAGGCGGTGGCGCAGCGCGAGAGCGACAAGGCCGGCGCGGGTGGTCCGATGGCCGACCCGTTTGATCAGTTTGCGGACGCACCACGACACTTGGTCGGGACTGACGGCGAGTGCTTCTGCGATGGCCCTGTCCGTGCTGCCGATGAGGAGGAGTTGTAGGACCTCTCGTTCTGGCGTGCCGAGGTCCGCGAGCCCTGCGGGGCACGTGTCGTCGAGGACTCCGGGGGGCTTCGCCCGGCAGAGGCGTGCGTGGTCGTAGTGATCAGAGGCGCCGGCAGGTCCGCCGTGGGGTGTCTCCGCACGGGTGGGAGCTGTACGGGCTGTCTGTCTGCTCACGCCGAGCCTTGCGGCAACGGTTGGTTCGCTGGTGTCGGTCTTGCTCTTACCACCGGTTGCGCTGGCCGCTTGTCTGCCGGGTGCTCGGTAGTCAGGCGGAGGAGGGTGCGGCAGTGGCGTGCGAGGTCGCGTACAGCGTCGTGAGCGAGTTCCGGGTCTCCGGGCAGGGCGGCCGTGGCCTTGTCCTGGATGAACAGGAGGGCGAGTGCGAGTAGTTCAGCGGATGGGTTGCCCTCGCGGAGTTCGACACTGATGCGTTCGGCCATGGTGGAGGCCAGGGGGCGCAGGTACGCGCGCAGGCGTTTGTGCCGGCGAGCACTCGTTTCCGGCGACGGGACAGCGGAGCAGCGATCGAGGATGGTGTCGATCGTCTCGGTGATGTCGTCGGTGTCCAGCGGCGTCGGTGTCCCGGGCGTGAGGCCGCCAGTGGGGCAGTGGAGCTGTGGGGTGTGCGCGGGAGAGATGGAGAGTGTCACGGCTCCCTCTGGTCGAGCTCGACCCAGAAGACCGACTTCTTGTCTGCGGTCAGGTCGTGTCCGAAGCGGACATTAGTGCTGGTGAGGGTGGCGAGGAGTCTGGTGTGGGCTGTCTCGCTCAGGTCGTCGGGCACGTCGGCCTCTATGCGGATCAGATCGGGCGTCTCATCAGTGCGGGGGGTCGTACCGAGCTCGGATTTCAGCATCGAAGCGAGCGCTGTGGCCGCGGCACTCCCCGACGACTTCACAAGTCCCCCCGCACACCATCGATTACCTAACGTAGTGCTGATGCATTAGTTTGTTCCTAATGCATTAGCTTGTCAATGGAGGCCAGCAGCCGTCCCACCACTGTCGTTACGAGCACTACGGAGATCCCCGGATGGTCCCCGACGAGCCGCCGCCCTATCTGAAGGTCGCCGACGATCTGCGCCGCAGGCTGGCAGCCGGGGAATGGGCCGTCGGCGACAAGCTGCCTTCCCGGGCCCAGCTCGCCGCCTACTACAAAGTCGGCCCTAACGTCCTCCAGAAGGCGCAGGAGCGCCTGATCGTCGAAGGGCTGCTTGAAGGGCGCTCGGGTTCTGGCACCTATGTGCGGGCGCCCCGGGAGCGGCGGCGCCTGGTGCGCTCACGCCACCGGGAGCAGCGTGGGATCAGTCCGTTCAAGGCCGACATGGCCGAGCTAGGCGTCAACGGCAGTTGGGATGCCCACTCAAAGGCCCGCACGCCCGCCCCGGACGGCATCGCGCAGCGGCTCGGCATCGCCCCGGGGGACCTTTGCGTACGCACCGCTTACGAGTTCCTCGGCGACGGCCAGCCGGTGCAGACCTCTGTCAGCTGGGAGCCCATGGCGATCACTGGTGATACGCCGGTGTTGCTACCGGAGATGGGGCCGATGGCCGGCAAGGGGGTGGTCGAGCGGATGCAGTCCATCGGGATCAGCGTCGATGAAGCAGTCGAGGTTCCCCGGCCCGCCCGTGCCACTCAGGCGCAGGCCAACCTGCTCGGCATCAGCCTCGGCGACCTCGTCCTGGTCATCGAGCGCACCTTCTACGACTCCGACGGCCGCCCCGTGGAAACCGCCGACATCGTTGTTCCCGATGTCCGGTGGGAAGTCGCCTACGAGTACGGCGTCCGGCCCCGTACCGAGTAGTTCCGCTCAAAGGGCGTCGTCGGCTTCGGGGCCTGCGCGAAATGACAGGCACCCCTGTAAGCGGCTCCTGCCGCGAGGTGGCGCAATCAGGCAGCCGACTGGCGGCCCGAGCCCAGGGATCGGTGGAAGCGCCTGCCCGTGGGCCCTGCAACCATCCGTGCTATTGCCGGGCGAGTCCGGCCGGGTCGATCTCGAAGAGGAACGGGGCCTCGATCCGGGTGGCGGTCCCGGGGAGCGCGATAACGGTTTCCGTATACCGGCCGCTGTCCAGTTCACTGACGATCAGGCGGGGTGCCGGGTCGAATTCCAGGCGCCAGTAGTGCGGGATCGCGGCCTCCGCGTACAGCAGGGGCTTGAGCTTGCGGTCCATCGTCTTGTTGCCGGGTGAGACCAGTTCGATGACCAGTTGGACCGCGTCGGCGTCGATACTGACCTGGTCCTCTGCGGTCGCGCCCGCGTCGGCGATGACGATGTCCGGCACGACCAGCCCGGAGGGCAGCGTGACGTTGATGGCTTCGAGTACCTCGACCGGGGCCGCAGCGGCCCGTACCGCGGCGTCGAGGGCGACATGGAGCCGGAAGCTGGCGCGCTGGTGCCGCAGCCCGGGGGCGGGAGACATCACGAGTGACTCCCCGAGCAGTTCGTAGCGCACGGTCCGGTCTTCGGGCAGGGCCAGGACGTCGGTGACGGTCCAGGGCCCGTTGTGGTGCGTGAAGCTGGCAACGCTCATTCCTTCCACCTCCTCATCGCGTGGCACTGCCCAGTGTGGCCTGCCAGGCGGCTGGCGTCTTGGGGCAATTCCACGGTCCACCGGGTGGCGGTGTCCGGTTCAGCCGCCGTGGCGGCCCTGGGCCAGGTCGCGTCGCAGGTCGTCCAGGGTACGGCCGTCCGGCAACTGCCACAGGGTCCAGCCGTTGATGACGTTGCCGGTGATGGCCTCGGCGGCCTTGGACGGGGAGGGGAAGACGGCGGCCTGGCCATCGACGATGAGTTGGCCGTCGCTCGTGACCACGGCGCGCCCCTGGCGGCCTGCCCGTCGCTGATGGAACGCGAGGATGGTGCCCTCGGCGAGCAGCCCCGCCTTCATGAGCTCGGCGAGCGGTCCATGGGGGGCCGCGGGCGCGGCAGGAGAGCTGTTGCGATCCCCTCCGCCCAGGGAGAGCGTGACGTGGACGGTGTCGTCGCCGCCGGCCTTGACGAGGTGAGCGAGCACGGCGGGATCGAAGTGGATGCTGAGTGTGGGCATGTGCGGCCTTCCGGGTCGGTGCGGAGCCGGCGGCCGGCCCCTTCCTCCTGCTGTTCGCTTCTGACACCAGGTACTGAGAGCTTATATCTGCTTCCATGGCCAGTGGTAGAGCAGTGCTCATGGGGCCGCAGATCAAGAGCATGTAGCGGCGCACAACCCCCTATCTCCCGCTGCCCAGCCTAGCCCTGGTGTGGATCGTGATGCAGAGCGAGACCTCCGGGCAGGAATATCGCAGCCGTGATGTAAGTTCTTCTTAACTACTGAGCTTCGAAGATGTTTCGAGTGGTTGGGGGACTTGGTGAGAGACAGTGATGTCGTGCCGGTGGTGCTCGGCGACGACGAGCACCAGGACATCCTGAACAACCTGATCCTGCCCGAGTGGACGCGCGGCGCGGTCCGCCAGGAGCAGCCGGTCCTGATCGTTGTCGCCGGACCTCCGGGCAGCAACAAGACGGGCGTCGCGGACGTGATCCACGCCGTACTTGGCCGGCGTGGCGGCGCGGTACGGATCGGCTCCGACCTCTACAAGCACCGCCACCCCCGCTACACGGCGCTGGTCGTGGAGGACGACCGGACTGCGGGGATCCGGGTGCGGCCCGACACCCGCCGGTGGCAGGCCGAGGTCGAGGAGTACGTACGGCGCCATCGGTTCGACGCCGTGGTGGAGAGCGCCGCGGCCGATCCCGACCAGTTCCGTGCCGACGCGCTCGCCTACCGGGCATCCGGGTACCGGATCGAGGTCGTGGCCGTCACCGCGGCCGAGGCCCTGACCCAGCTGCGAGCGGTCAGCCGCTACCTGAGGGAGCGCCGCCATGTGTCGTGGGAGAACCACGACGACTGCGCCCGCGGGCTGCTGGAGACCCTCGCCATCATCGAGTCCGAGCAACTCGTCGACCAGGTCACCGTGGTGCGGCCCGGCATCGACTTCGTGTACCGCAGCGAGGTGGTCAGCGGAGCGTGGTTGGGAGAGCCCGCCGCCGCGGTGAGGGTCGTGCAGACCGAGCGCTGGCGGCCGTGGTCGGCCCGGCAGACAGCCGCGTTCAGCACGGAGCTGTACGAGACCCAGGAGCAGGTCCACCAACCGCAGGTGACGCGGGATCAGCGCCTGGTGGTGGCCGGGCCGATCGAGCGGGCTCGCGCGCTGGCCGAACCGGTCCGCAGGATCGCCCAGGTCCGCCCCGATGCCCCCGGGGTCCACTACCACCAGTTGTCGCGGGGCGAACACCAGTGGCTCTACGACGAGTTGATCGCGCCGTCATATCTGGACGGCGTCACCGCCCAGGAGGAGCCGGTGGCGGTGATCGTGGTCGGCGAGCCCGGCGCGGAGGTGAGCCGGACCGCCAACCTCGTGCAGCGTGCGATGGGTAGCCGGGCCCCGGTCCGTTTGGTCTACCAGGATTTCGAGGCGTTTCACCCGGACTCCGAGCAGGTGTGTTCCGAGCATCCGCTCAGCGACGGGGCAGAGATCCGTGCCGATGTCGAGGCGTGGATGGCGAGGATCGCCACGGCTCTCCGAGGCCTGCGTGCTCATGTGATCGTGGAGAGCTTCCCGGGCAGCGTCCAGGAAGTGCTCGGTGAGGCCGAGTTGTACGGCTCGGCCGGTTTCCGGGTTGACCTGGTCCTGCTCGGCGCGCGTGCAGCCGACAGTCGCCAGGCCACCGCCCGCATCCACGCCCGGCTGCAACAGCGAGGGGTCCCGAGCCGCTACACCTCGCGGACTCGCCACGACCAGGTCCGTCACACGGTCGCTCAGCTCGCACGGATCGCCGAGACTCACCCCGCCATTGCCTCCGTGCTCGTCCTCGGGCCGGACGGCGACGCTGTCCACCGCAACGAGCGGACCGCCCGTGGAGGACTGACCAGGCCGATCCGCGCGGCAGCGGCGCTGGGCGGGGCGCGGGTGAAGCCCTACACCCTGACGGAGGCGAACCGCTTCCTCACTACCCACCGCGCCCTGCGGGCCGCGCTCCCGCAGCATCGGGACGACCTCCACCGCACCCTCGCACTCGCCCACCCGCTGATGCCCGCCGCACTTCGCCCGCCCTCCCTCCCCTGCCCGGCGCGGCCGCTCTATCTGCCCGTGCCGCTGCCGGGGCCGCTGTGGGGAAGGGACGCCGAGCCACCGAGTCATGGCATGCGCGGCGAGCACGAGCGCTCCCGGCATTCCGGCGCGTGTGAGAGGGCCGGCACGTGACCTACCGGGTGCCCCTGCGCCTTCGCCCTTCCGGCGGGCCCGCGGTGGCCGGCACCTGGGAGCCCCCGGGCATCACGCAACTAAGTCCTCGGCCAGGCCGGCTCCTTCGGCGGTCACCCCACCGTGATCATCACGTTGGCCGAACGGCCTGACGACGGCCGGGAGCTGGTCTTGAACACCCGGACGAAACAGGACGGTCTCCAGCGGTGGCTCCACCTACTCGGCCCCCAGCTCGCTGAGCCGCGTCGTGTAAAGGGCGGTGATCCGGGCCGCCTGGCCCGGATCGGCGAGCAGCGCCTTCTCGTCCGCCTTGGCCGCCTTCACTGCGGCCGTCAGCTCCTCGATCCGTGCCGCATCAGGGCGCGCGGCACGCCGCTCCTCAAGGATCTGCTGCGTGCACCCGCGGATGAAACGGCGCAGCACCGCCCGGGCCTCCTCGAACGCGTCCCCCGCGTATCGGGAGTCGTCCGGCTCGGAGGCTCCCGGGGCGGCTTTCCCGGAGGGAATCCGACCGGACGTGGACTCGGGTTCGTGCACGGCTGCCACCTTGCTGTTTCGGGAAGGAAAGGGCCATTGTCCGCCAGTTGTCGGCCAAAGCATGGCGGTGGCGGCCACAGCGTTCCGCGATGGCGCGGCGTACGGTGCCAACGCTGCCTACAGTGGGGGCAGTTGATCTTCTACAGGGGGTGTCGTGGCCGAGCGGGGCATGGATCTGCGCACGCTGTTCAGCACGAACGACCGCGCTCTGCGCGCGGAGGAGGCGTTCACCAACCGGCAGGCCCAGTGGCAGATCATCGCCGAGGCGCTCGCGGATCACCTGCACACGATCTCGTCGCCGGGCTTCGACGTCGAGGACCTGGAGGCGGCCCGCCGCAATGTGGTGGCACTCCACGGTGTCGGCGGCATCGGCAAGACGGCGCTGTCCCGGACCATCGAGGCGGCGCTCGCCGACACCTCGCGCCGGCCCGCCCAATGGGGCGCGCCCTCCTGGCCGGAGCACGTGCGGATTCTGCCCGTCCGGATCGACCTGGCCCGCTCCGAGGGGATCGACTTCGAGCGTGTCGTGTTGCTGCTCCGCCTCGCCCTCGCCGCGACCGGCCGCCCGATGCCCGCCTTCGACTTGACGCTGCGACGCTATTGGGAGGCCGCCCACCCCGGTGAGCCGCTGGAGGAGTACCTGCGCCGCGGCGGCCTGCTCGCGAAATTCGGGAAGGCGCTGCCCCAGCAGATGGAGGGGGTGCTCGGCGAAGTCGCCCAGGCACTGCTGCTGCCCGGCGTTGTCGGCTCCGCCGTCGGGAAGGTCACTGGAGCGCTGGTCACCGCGCTGCGCGAGCGGCGCCAGGCCGTCCGCGCGCTCGCCGGATGTACGCGCTTGGCGGACCTCCTGGAGGCCGAGCCCACTCTCGACGCGCTCTCCTTCTACCCGCACCTGCTGTCCTGGGATATCTCCCAGCTTCCAGCCAAGGAGCGGGTCGTGCCGGTCGTGCTGTTCGACACCTGGGAGGAGATCGGCGACCGCACCCACCGCGACCTGGAGCGGCTCTTGCAGCGGGTCGTCTGGCTCATGCCGCAGACGTTCTTCGTCATCACCGGACGCGCCCGACTCCAGTGGGGCGACGCCGGCCTGGAGGGTCAGCTCGACTGGACTGGACCGGCTGCCTGGCCCGGACTCGCCGCCACTCCCCTGCCGTCCCCGCGCACCGCGGCCGCCCGCTCTGCGGCACCGGCCCCGGGCGGGCAGATCCTGATCGGTGACTTCAGCCGCGAGGACGCCGACGACTACCTCGCCCGGCGCCTGACCCGCGACGGCCAGCCCCTGATCGAGCCCGCGATCCGGGCTGTGATCGCGGAGCGCTCACATGGGCTTCCCCTGCACCTGGACCTGTCCGCGATGCGCTACCTGGAGATCCGCCGCTCCGGCCGGACCCCGCAGCCCGACGATTTCGCGGCCGACTTCCCGGCCCTGGTCGCCCGCACCCTGCAAGACCTCACCCCCGACGAACGACATGTCCTGCGGTCGGTGAGCCTGTTCGACTCTTTCGATCTCTCGCTCGCGACCCAGGCCGCGGGCCTGACGCACGAGGCGCCGGCGCTGCGCCTGGCGGAGCGGCCGTTCATCCGAGAGAACACCTTGTCCCGGTGGCCCTTCAGCCTCCACGCCTTGATCCGCTCCACCATCCGGTCCGCCGACGACCAGACCGATGACCGCTGGTCACCGCGCGACTGGGACCACGCCGCCCGCCGCGCCTTCACTGCCCTGGGCGGGCAGTGGACCGCCCACACCGGACGCGACCGCCTTCTGCTGACCGGTGCCCTGCGCCAGGGCCTCGCCATCGCCCGCGACTTCCGCCTCGACCTGGACTGGCTCGCGGACGCCACCTGGGCGTATGTGGCCGACGAGATCTGGGAGCCGATCGCACTACCCTCCGCGCCCGAGCCGACCGGTGATCCGGCGCCGCTGGCGACGTCCGCCGACGCCCTGGTGGAGACACTCAGCGCCCTCGCCCGCCGCCAGCACGAGCACCGCGAACGCACCATCACCCGCCTGACCGCCGTCGTCACCGCCGATCTGCTGCCCGCCGACCTGACCGAACTGGCCGTGTACTACCTGGCCAAAGCCCATCGCGACCTTGGCCACTCCGCCGAATCCCGGGCCGGGATGCAGCGCGTCGCCGACGGCGGAGGGCAGCTCGCGCCCGCCGCACGACGCGGCCTCGCCCACCTCGCCCGCCTCGACGGGGACTTCCCTGCCGCTCTCCAGACCGCGCAGAGTCTGGGCTGGGAGGGCCGCCGGCACCGCGTCGAGGGCGACGTTCGCTGGGTCCAGGGCGACATGACGGGCGCGATCGCCGCCTACGAACGAGCTCGCGCGGAGGCCGAACAGCACGGAGTGGCCGGCGAACGAGTTACCGCACAAGCCCAGCTCGGCTTCGCCACCGCCTTTGCCGACCCCCACCGTGCCGCCGTCGAGCTGGAGCTCGCCGAGCAGCTCCTGGCCGGCGCCGACCTGCGCGCCACCACCATCACCACCCACATCGCCGCCCTCATCCAGAACGCCGGAACCAGCGCCGGCCTTGAGGACCGCGCCCAACGGCTACGCACCGAGATCAGCGTCGCCGGCCTCGACTCCGCCCAACTCCCCACCCTCGAACTCGCCCTCGCCTTCCACCACGCCGTACGCGGCGATCGCGACGGCGTGACCGCCGCCCTCTCCCGACTCCACGACCTGGCCCAGGGCGGCGACTACGCGTACTACCCCGACATCGCCCGCTTCATGGCCGGCCTGCCGCTCCCCGAGCCGGGCTCGGGCGCACGCTGGCTCGACGGCCAGCAGGTCACGCGCGACCGCTGGCGTGCCCTGGTCACTGCGCGGGCTGATCATCTGAGGATCCCCCGATAGGCGGCGACCGAACGTCCCTGCGCATCCGCCGCGGCCCTTCCTGTGGGCTTGACCATCGGTGAGACCCCGAACCCGCATCATCGACGGGGTCAGGGCCTCCATCACCAAGGTGGTCAGGACGCGAGGTCCCCAAACCAGGGCCGTCGACCCCTACTTCGGACTGTTCTTGTCGGTCGGCGGAAGATCGAAAGTGTCCGTGTAGTCGGTCCAGTTGTAGAGCCACTCCTTGCGGACTGTCACCTTGTTGGACCACGGGAACAAGCTCTCGGCCAACCCGATGATGCGGTCAGCCATCGTGTTCAGCGCCTTGTCGACGTCGGCGCCGCGGATGTTGACGCCCTTCAACGTACGCGGCACGTGGAACTCGAAGCTGATGCGAAGTACACGAGGTGTTCCTTCGGTTTCTGACATGGCCCCTCTGTCATGGGAAGTTCTCCTTCTCACAGGGTCTGGCTTATCTCGTGAGAAGTCAACTCTCTTGTGAAGACTGCCAGTTGGCTGACGCTGCCGTTCGGTTGGTGGCTCGACGGCCGAGGAGGGTGAAGGGTGTGAAACGGCCGGCCACATGGTGTCCGTGACGGCCGGGCGGCGCTCGCCACACCTCTCCAGCCGCGCCTGGCCGAGACCTCCTCACCGGCCTTGGTCTGCAGCGCGCCCGCGTCCGCGCGCTCGCCCCACGGGCAGAACGCCTTCGTCCCGCCGAGTACGACTTACACCAGCTCACGCTCGACGATCGCGACGAGAAGCTTCTCCGCCTTGAGGCCGCCTTCGACCGGGCTCGCCTTCGCTGCGGTCCCGGCATCGCCGGGACCGCAGCGACCTTCGGGTGATTGCGACCGCGAGTTCTCGGCACGGGTCCGAATGATCGCGAGTGCACGCCGTACGGCAGGTGAGACGTCGCATGCCCTCGGAAGCGTTCCGGTCGGAACGTTTCCTCCTCTCGCGTTCGAGGCGGGTCAGCGTGTCCAGGAAGTGGTTCGACCGAACCACTTCCTGGACACGCGCTTGGCGCGCTAGGCCCCCTGCCCGGCCGCTACAACTTCGTCGTCGGCGTCCCGGTAGCCGGCGCCCTGTGCCCGCTGTGCGATCCGGACGCGCCCAAGCTGGACGAGGACGACGACGGTGACGAGGGCGGGTAGTTCACCCGCCTACCTGGACTACGGCGTCGACAAGCGGAGTGGTCAGGCGGTGGCGCATCCGGCAACCGCCAGGGCTTCAGTGATGATGTCCCTCTCGGTTGTCGTCAGGGGGCGTGTGTTGTCCCAATTCGTTGTTGGGATCCCAGCCGAACAGTGCCACAGGGCCGCGGGTCTCGGGGGCCACTTCGGGCGGGAATCCGGCGACGTGGGCCAGCACCGTGGCGGCGTACGGGTTGGGTGTACTCGTCGCGCAGGACCAGCACGCAGTCGGACGTGACGATCCGCAGAGATGCCCCGTCGGTCAGGGGGCCGCGTGGCATCGGTCGGGCGTTCCGGCGGTGGCGATCTTGTGACCCCACTCGGCACGGCCATCAGGGTTGATCAGGATGTAGACGGGCACCTGGGTGTTGACAGCGAGTACTCCCCTCTGTCCAGTCCGCACCGGTCGGCGGGCCCTGGAAGTACAACGACTGCTTCCCCGGCCCGTACCTGTCCCACTTGCCTGGACAACCCGCTGCTGGCTCGCTTGGCCGACTGGCGCGGCCGGCTTACTACGCGGCGTACGGATCGACGATGGTGTGGGGGCGGCGGGCGGTGGCTAGAACGTCCTGGGGAAAGCGGGGTCCGGCGGTGTAGTGGCGGCCCTTGGTCTGGCCGATCGCCGTGAGGACCTGGGCCTTGGTCAGGGCCTGAAGATCACGGGTGGCTTGCTGCGTGTTGATGGCTTCAGCCTTCTCGTAGCGTGAGCGCCGGACCCGGCCCGTCATTGCCACCTCGTGCAGGGCGGTCAACTGCCGCTCGCTGAGACCGAGTTCGTCCATGACGTCCATGAGCTGCATCCAGCAGCCGTTGGAGCGGTCCACGCGGAACTGAACACGCTGGGCCTGCTGGTGGTAGGCGAGGAGGCTGAACTTGATCCACGGCAGGGTGTCGCGTTGGGGGGACCAGACGGGGCCGCCGACCTCGCGCAGCACCTTGTAGTACTCCCAGGTGTTGCCCGGCATGCCCAGCCACTCCTCGATTGAGGAGAACTCGGGGGCCAGAACGCCGCCGCGGGCAATGAGGAGGGTCTGCAGGGAGCGGGACATCCGCCCGTTGCCGTCCGACCATGGGTGGATCTTCACCAGGTTCAGGTGTGCCATCGCCGCCCGGATCAGCACGTGGTGGTCGAGGTCGCCGTCGTTCAGCCAGTCCACGAACTCGCCCATCAGATGGGGCACGAGGTCCTGGTCGGGGCCTTCGTAGTCGGTGGCGAGCTCGTCGCCGGGGGCGGTGATGCGGATGGAGGTCTTGCGCCACTGCCCGGCGGTCTTCAGCGGATGGTGGTGGCCCTGGAGCATCCAGTGCAGTGCGTTGAGGAGTTCCTTGTTGTAGCGGAAGTCGGCGACGTCGTGCAGCGACTGGATGTACGTCATGGCCTGCTGGTAGGCGAGTGTCTCCGCCTTGTTCTCCTCGCTTGCCTCCACCCCTTCGCGTTCGCCGTCCATCAGGTCGGCCACGTCGGCGGCGTCCACCCGGTAGCCCTCGATCGTGTTGGAGGCGGCGATCGCGCTCGCGGTCAGCGCCTTGCGCAGGTCGAGGGTCCACTTCATGGGGGCCTGCTGCACCGCATGGCGCAGCCGGTCCCGCATGGCGTCGACCTGCTCCAGGACCTGGAGGTCGACGGGAGCGAGGCGGGGCATCGAGTACAGCATGACGCAATGATACCTAGCTTCTATCATTCACGCTCGGTTGTTCCGCCCGACGTTCCGAATCCTCTTGAGCCGCGCCCGGACAGCGATACGCCGGTCTGCCGGCTGCGGCACGTCCTCGATGGCCTGACGAAGCGGACGGAGCCACCGGGCGTAACGTGAGGGGGCACCGCAGCTGAAAGGCGTAGGCGAGCCTGCCGCTCCCGCGGTAGCGGGTTCCGCCCGGTGGCGCTGGGCGGCATCCCCTACCTGTTTATCGGGGAAGAGCGGCCCGCCCCGCCTCCAGGGCCTCGCGCAACGCCTGGCCGAAGGCGTCCGTGACGGACTCGGCCTGCGCAGCCATGCCCGCGACCTCCTCGACGGCATGCTCATCCCCGGCGGTCCGCGCCACCAGGTCCAGCACTTGATCACTCCGGTCACTAAGGTACTGGATCTGCTCGAGCTCCGCGTACCGCGCGTCCGCCTCCGCGCTCTGCTGCGCGTAATTCTCCAGGGCCCGTACCCGGCAGGTGACCCCGTGCAGGCTGACCTCCAGCGCGCGCCGACGGTCGCGCAGCACCCTGATCAGCGCGGCGCCCTGTGGATGGTCAGGTTCCTGACGGCACAGTTTGCTGTACAGGGCCAGCGACGACGCGATCTCCCACAGTTGCGCGGGGAGCATGTGCTCGTTCGCGGCGCGGTCGATCAGGTCCTCGCGGTGCACCCGGGATTCCATGATGACGTGCTGGGCACGATGGGCACGGTGCAGCAAGTCCCAGGCGTCGTCGGTGAGTTCGTCGACCAAGACGTAGTGGCCGTGCGCGTCAGCGAGTGCCCTGAGCCACCGGTTGTCGCTGGCGCACTCCATCGCGGCGACGAGGGCAAGCACCCCGACGAACAGGGCGAGGGCCATCACTCCGGGGTACATGTACGGAACTGCCCTCTGCGCCAGGCCCCGTGCCAGGGCCTCAAGGGCGAACGGGTGCCGGACGCTCGACGGGGCGGCGGCTCGGTCCAGTGCGTACAGAAGCAGCGCACCGGTCGCGACCGGGATGCTGCCCTTGAGCAGCACCGCCAGGGCGGGCCGAAACGGCGAGCGCAGCCGGGGACGGGGGACGGTGTCCTCGCCGGCAGGGGTGAGCAGAGCGTGGGGCGCCAGCAGCACCAGGGTGCGCTGGCGGTGAGGCAGGCCAGGATCGATGATCCTGTCGGGCGCCGGAAGCACGTCGTGCGGTGGCTGCTCGGTCACTGGTCGCCCTCTCCTTGACGCGGGTGGGGGGATGATGCGGCGGGGCAGCCGAGCTCTGAGTCGGCAGTACCCGTCGGGCGCGGGATCCGGCCCGACCGGTCCAGCTGCTGGAGATGGTCTGTGGCCGCGCGGTACGCGGTCGCGGCCTGGTGCAGTGCGCGGGTCGCCTCCTCGATCAACGCATTGGGCAGGAGCTCCCGTTCCGGTGCGCTCTCGACCGGCTGCGCCATGGTCCAGGTTGTGGCGCTGTCCCATCCGGTGCGGGTGATGCGGCGGTCCCGCTCCTGCTTCGCGGCTCGGGTCTGAACAGCCTGGCAGGCGAGTTGGGTGAACCGGTCCTCGCAGGCAAGGAGCCACTGGCGGACGGGGGCTGCGGCGGGCTGGGTGAGCACCCCGGCGATGTCCCACAGCAGGTGATGGCCAAGCTCGACGGCCCGGGCGAGTTCGGGAGTCTCGTGGTCGTCTGTGGCCTGGATGATCTGGTGGCAGCCAATGAAGCGCTGCATCTCCCGCACACCGGCTTCGTCCTGGACGATCCGTGCGCGCACCCGGGCACGCGCGTCAAGGCGCCCGGGCACATGCTCGGCGAGTGCCGGGATGAGCAGCATCAGGGGCACCCCGACGTCGGCCGGCAGTCCCTTGGCCATCGCCGCGCCCACACAGGTCAGCGAGAGGATGGCGGCGAGCACGGTGGTGCTGGTGACCCAGAATCGGTAGCGCGCATCGAAGTAGATCCGCAGAGGCTGACGCCGGGTGAGCCAGCGGCCGGCCAGCCGCGCGGCACGGGACGGCCTCGGCGACAGCACGGCGATCTGTAGCGGCACTACCGGCGCGTCCTCGGCCAGCGGGGCCGGCCAGCGCAGCCATCCCCACGCGGTTCGCTCGTCGATCCGGGTGAGCTCCTCCCCGCGGTGGCCCTCCCGGCGGTAGCCGGGGCCTTGGTCGAGGGCCCCGGCTGCGAGCCGGGCCTGGGTCCGCTGGAGTTCACGGTGCCAGCGCCCGGGCTCAGTGGCGAAGGGGCGCAGCTCCGGCTCCGGCAGGGGGTGGTGGGGTTCGGTGGTCATGATCTCCTCGGTCCGCTCGGAAGGGGCGTGCGTGTGATGGAGGGTCAGGTGCCGCTCGGCGCCGCCGGATCCCACGGGGAAGCGGCGGCAAGGGTGCAGGGGGTACAGCGGCCGTCGCTGCCTGGGCGGGCGCGACGCGGGGTGGGTCCTGTGCAGGTGGTGCACAGCGGCCAGTTGAGGCAGGCCGGGCAGAGGTCTTCTCCCGGTGCCGGGCCGGGGTTGCCGCAGGCGGCGCATTCGACGAGCACCCGGCGGGCGACGGCCTCAGCCGGGGATCGGCCGGCGCCGCCCGCCCCGGTCCGCTCGTAGACGGTGAGCCCGGCGGAGTGGGGCGTCGGGGTGCTCTGGGCGGCGCGGAGCCGGGCGGCGATGATCGCAGCAACCGACGTACGGACCGGGTGGGGCAGCGGACGGTCGGCGATGACGTGCTCGAGCTGCTCGGCGCTCCAGCCGTTGTCCAGAAGGGCGGTGGCGATCTGCCCCTGGTCGCGGAGCGCCGATCCGGTCAGCAGCAGGTTCGGGTGCCGCATCCCGATGGCGAGCAGCAGCCGGACGCCCGCGGTGGACTCGATCCGGTCCGGCGCCTCGGGCGCCTCGGTGGGGGCCGGGGTGTCGTCGTTTTCGCGCGCGGGCGCGGTACGGACGGACGGATGGACGGGGTTGGTGTTCTGCTTGTTGGTCTTCTTTCTCTTGGTGTTCTTTGGTGCCGGATCAGCCAGAACAGGGTTATCCAATGCTGGATTTCCCGTCATTGGCTGCGACCTGCGCGTTTGCGGCAACAGGACGGTGGAGGCCGCATCCCCCAGCAGGTCGTACAGGTGCGCGGGCATGTCGGTGATGGCATAGACGGCTTCGCCGAGCGTCCCGTCCTCGTTCCGCTCACGGTCGCGGGTCAAGTAGCCGTGCTGCTCCAGCTCCTTGAGGCCGCTGTTGACCGCGTCCCGCCCATCAGTGGCGCACCTGGCGAGCTCGGCCACGGTGACCCGCCAGCCGTCCCGGTGAGTGGAGATCAGCCCAAACAACCCCTTGGCCTTGAAGCTGATCCGCGGGTCGCGGAAGAGGGCGTTGGAGATCTGCGTGAAGCGGTCCCCGGCCATCGTGCCGCGCCGGATCCCCGCCCCGTAGCCGCTCATCGCGAGCCTCCCGCCGACGGCACGGCAGGTCGGCGGGTGCCGGAACCCGTAGTCGGTGAGGCGGTGATGTCCGGAGCGAGCGGCGAGGCGTCGTGCGCATGTTCCATGCCTTGAGTCCACCCGCGACCTCCGACCGGAACGCCGACCGGATGCCCCCACCAGGCGTCACGATCCGATGACGTTCGACGCCGGGCGCCATGGAGGGACCGGTGGAGGGGCCCCTCCACCGGGAGTGCGCACCGGAGGGGCCCGCTGCACGGGTGACTTCCGCGCCCGTCAGCCGGGCGAGAAACATGCGCGGGTGTCGCATCCCACGGCCACGGGCCACAGCCCGAAACGATTCCCTGTCCCCTGCCTCGCAGAATCCCTCACAGAACGGGCACCGCGATGACGAGGCCCGTCGCCCCCGTCCACGGGCGGACCAAGTTGGCGTGAGCATCGACTACTGCGCTACGCCTGCGTCGCGGCGCTCACCTCCCTCCTCGATCGCCACACAGGCACGGTGGTCCTGGCCGACGGCGGCTGGGTGAGGCCGACGCAATCACTGGGGACTGTGAAGCGGGACATACGGCGGGGGCACCGTATGCCGGGATCATCGCGGCCGGCAGCGTGTACCGGATCCCTCCCGTGTGGTTGAACCAACTGTCCGTGGGGGCGGGGTTCTGGTGGTGCCGGTCGCCACGCCGTTCGACACTGCTCTGCTGCGCCTGGTGGCCGACGGAACGGCGGCGCCACGGGCGGTTCGTCGGCGCGGCGGCGTTCATGCTGCTGCGCGCAGAACGCGAAGCCGAGCCGTGGTCGACCTACGGTCTGGGGCCGGCGCCCCGACTACGGAGTGACGTTCTTTACGGACAGCGCCGAGCAGGATCTGGTTCGCCCTGACCGGCCAGCCCGGGCGGTGCGCACTCGCGGGTGATCGAAGCGCCCCGGTCGCCACCGGTCCATCAGTCGCGCTGCGCACCGCTGGATGCGCAGTGGACCGGCTCGGCTTCCTCGCGGCGGGTTTGCGCACTCGGTCGCTTGCTCTCCTCACCATGCGCAGGCCCCTTCAGCTCAACGGCCTGGCCGGAACCCGGGCGGGTGCGCATCGGCCCACGGAGCGAGAAACGCGCACCGTCCATGGACTCCTCGGGCGCCGGCCGCACGGCGTCCGGGGTGGATCCCGTGGCGCGCCGGTGGCTGAACGGTCAGACCGCCGTGGAGGGGACAGCGGAGGGGTGGAGGGGGCAGTGGAGGGGTCCCTCCGCTGCCCCCTCCACGGTTTTGTGGCCGCTTCGTAATCGTGGAGGGGGCAGATCGGTCGGCGAATCGGTCGGCGGTGGCGGGTTTCGTCCAGGTAGCAACACACCGCTTCTACCTGGGAGTTCCACATGTCTCCTGCGACACAGGCCTCGGGCGGCCAAGAGCCGCCGATGGCTGCGGGGGTAGCCCTGGCCCGGATGCACCGCCAGGTCCGGCTCGGGCGCTGGGGGGTGTGGGTCGCGCTCGCGTGCGGCCCTCTCGCCCTCGCAGCGGCGGCCCTGCCGTCGCCCGCCGCACCGGCAGCGGCCGCACCGGCGCCGTCGAGCAGCACGGTGCGCACACCGGCGGCCGCCAATCCGTCGGGGTATGCCGAGCTGTACCTGGCGGCCTGGCTGCGCAGCGCCAGCAACGACGAGACCAGTGCGCAGGCACGCCTCGCCCAGGCCCTGGCGCCGTCGGTTCCGCTGCCGCGACCGGAGGGTGCGCAACCGGTGCTCGAGCGCGCAGTGGCGGTGCGCAGTGCGCAGCGCGAGGGCGGGCAGTGGTCGGTGACGGTGGCTGCGCAGTACGCCGACTTCTCGGTGCGCTACTTCGCGGTGCCCATCGTGGCCGGCGCAGACGGGGGCTCGTTCGCAGTCACCGGGGCGCCCGGTCAGGTAGCCGGCCCCACGACGGCGAAGACCCCGGAGTCGGCATACGGGGTGAGCCTGCCGACCAAGGGGGTGCTCGCCGCCACCGTCGCCGATTTCCTGCGCGCCTATCTCACCGGGCTCGGTCAGGTGGACCGCTATCTGGCCCCGGGGGTACAGCTCGCGGCGCTGTCGGGTACGTCGTACACCGATCTCCAGGTCGATGAGGCCGCCGCGGTCGAGGAGGCGGCATCCGCCGAGACGGTCCCGGCGGACGGCACGAGGGTGCGGGTGCGGGTGCAGATCACGGCCCGCGACAAGGCGGGGGCGTGGCCGCTGGCCTACGAGCTGACGCTCACCGCTCGGGCCGGCCGCTGGGAAGTGTCCACGTTCGCCACCGCGTCGGTTGCGGGCGGGGGTGGCCGGTCGTGAACACCGTGCACTCGGTGGTGCTGGCCGGGAAGTTGGACGATCTCGGCAACTCGTGGATCGACATGTTCACCAACTGGGGCACCCGTGGGCTGAAGGCCGCCCTGATCGTGATCGTCGTCGTCTACATGGTGCAGCGGTTCTCCATCAAAGCCGGCATCGGGGCGCTGCTGCTGATGGCAATCGCACTGGGAATCTACTCATCCCGCGACGACCTCGCGGCGATCTTCACCGATCAGATCAAGAACCCCACCAAGAAGTCGGCCCCCGCCCTGGTGGTGCCGGTGCATCCGCTCGACGCGAAGTTTCGGCGGACGGGGGATGAGCTGTGAGTACACACAGCGCTGCGCCCCGCATCGGGCGCTTCTACACCACAGCCCGCCGCCACCCGTGGGTCCTGGGCAAGGTCGCCGACTTCAAGATTCCACTCGGCCCGTACACGCCCGCGCAGATCGCGGTCGCGGCCGTCGGCGGGCTGCTGCTGATCGAGACGGTGACGTGGTGGAGCTGGCTTGGCCCGCTCCCCCTCGCCGCGTGGGTGGTGGCGATCTGGGCGGTGCGCCGCCCCAAGTTCGCCGGACGCGCCCCGCTCCCGGCGGCAGTCGGCTGGCTGACGCTGGTGGCGCAGCCCGCCGCCGGACGGATCGGCGGCCGCACCGCCCGCGACCGCGCACCGCGCCTTCTGCGGGGCGGCTTCCCCATCGAGGACCTGGAACTGGACGACGTGGCCGTTGCCCCTACCGGCCGGGCGGGCAGCGCCCCCGAGCGCACCGACAGGGCTCTTCGGCGGGTGCGCCGACTGCGGACACCGACAACACCACGCGTGCGGCGGCCGCGGGCCGCTGCCCGCCCGGCGCCGGTGACGCGGGTGCAGGTGGCCTCCCCCGCGCAGCGTCTGCTCGCCCAGGCCGCTGCCCGCCAGAATGAGGGGGTGCGGTCGTGAGGGTGCCGATCCGTCATCTCGCCGGACATCTGCTGTGGTCGGCCCAGGGCGGGGTGTGGGCCATCTACCGCCTCCACTGCGGACCCGACGCACAAGGAGCGGGCACCGAGACGGTGCAGGGCACCTACCTGCCCGCCCAAGTCCGTGAGGAACTGCTGTCCAAGGCGACCCACTTGGTGCGCTCCTTGTCCGGGACGCCCCGGCTGTACGGGCTGTGCGCTCAGGTCGATCCGGGCGAAGTCGCGCTGCGGATGCTCGACGGGGTCGACCCGCAGGCCGGCAGTGCCGCCCGGCACGTGGGCCAGCACCCCTGGGCCGAGACCGCCGAGGCGGCGCTCACCCTCCTGGAGGGCCAGGAGATGCACCGCCGCACGCTGTGGCTGGCCGTGCCGCTGAACACCGAGAACAGGGCGCTCACCTGGGCGGTCGGCGTCGGGGCTGTGTGGGCCGACCTCTCGAGCCAGCTCGGGCTGGCCCCGGCCCCGGTCACCCGCCGCGAAGTGACCGCCTGCCGGCGCCAGGCCGAGCAGATCGAGGCGCAGTTGTCGGGCGCGGTCTCCTTCCGCCCGGCGCGCCCGGCGGAGGTCGTGTGGATGGTGCAGCACGCGCTGCGCCGGGGGCTGGCGGAGCCTTTGCTGGCCGAGGCCGAGTCCAGCGCCCTGTACGGCGGGCGCCTGAAGGGCGGGGAGTTGCGCTCGCCGAGCTACGCCGACCTCGGCCAGATCCGTCTGCTCGAAGGCGGGATCACCCCCGCCGAGGGCGACGTCGAAGGGGATGCCGCGGACGGCGAGGAAGACGACGTCGCTTCCACTACGGGCCGGGCGGCCCGCGGACCGTGGTGGCGCCGGGGTACCTCCTCACCGCTGCGACGGCGCTGGCTGCAGGTCGAGACGGAGGACGGCTGCGGCTATCAGGCCCACCTCGCGCTGGCCGAGTGCCCCCCGGCTGTCGGCGCTGATGCGGCCGATCTCTTCGCGCAGCTGGAGGGGCTGGCGTTTCCCGTCGACTACTGCATCGACCTCGCCCTGGTGCCGGCCGAGAAGGCCAAGGCGCAGGTGCAGCGCAAGAAGAACGAACTCGTCGACCAGGCTGACCAGTACGACGCGCGCCCCACCGGCATGCCCTCCACCCTGCTGGACGCCGCCCGCGATCTCGGTGAACTGGATGCCCGGCTGTCGCGGACGTCGATCGAGGTCGAGGTCCAGTCGGTCACCGTGCTGAGCGTGTGGGCCGCCCGAGCGGCCGACTGCGACGCCCGCTCCCGGGCGCTTTCGGCGCTGCTGGCCGGGGCGGACTACCGGGCGGTGCGCCCGGCCGGACTCCAAGAAGCCCTCTTTACCCTCGGCCTGCCCGGAACCGTACGCCCGCCCACGCTGCGCGAATTCGTCCAGCACCAGGTCTCCGAGGACTGGGCGATGAACGGCGCCCTCACGCTCACTGAGGCCGGTGACCCCAACGGGATGCTGCTCGGCTTCGACCAGGACACCGGGACCACCCGGCCGGTGCTGCTGAACATCGCGGATGCCCCCAAGACGGATGCCTCAGCCTCCTTCGCCGTCAGCGGGGATCCCGGCGGCGGCAAGAGCGCGCTTCTGAAGCTGCTCACCCAGTCCGCCGTAGACCGTGGCGGGCGGGCGATCTGCATCGACCGCACCCCGCTGCGCGAGTGGGCGACCTTCGCCCGCTCTGCGGCCCCGGACCGCTGCCAGATCATCGACGCAGCCGCGGCCGGAGTCTCCATCGACCCGCTGCGTATGTTTCCCGGCACCGCACAGGGCGCGCACTACGCACTGAGCTACCTCACTCTCCAGCTCGGCATCGGCCCGATGACCGCAGCCGGAGGCGTGCTGCACCGGGCGGTTGAGCAGGCCGCTCAGAGCGCCGCCCCGTCCATGCACCAGGTGATGGACCACCTGAAGACGATGGCGAGCGGGGGTGACGGCGCCCGCACGGAGGCGGCCGCCACCTTGGTCGACCTGATGCGCATCGTCGATTCCAACCCGCTCGCGCAGATGGTGTTCGACCCCAGCCTCCCGCCGGTCCGCCTCAAGCAGGACCTGGACTCGGACCTCATCGTGATCACCACCGCCGGGCTCACCCTGCCGCCGCGGGAGGCGCTCGCCCACCCCGAAGTACTGCGCCAGCAGCCCCTGGAAGCGTTGATCGGCCGCGCGGTGCTGTATCTGGTCGCGGCACTGGCCCGCCAGACCGCGTTCGCCGACCCGAGCCGGTTCTGCGCGATTACGGCAGACGAGCTGTGGTGGCTGACCAACTCAGCCGAGGGCACCGCGCTGATCAGCGAGATCCTCCACGACGGCCGCAAGCACAACGCCGGGCTGTTCGCCGGCGCCCAGGACGAGAACGAACTCGGCCCCGACCGTGGCCTGTTCGCCTACCGCGCGCTCTCCCGCACCCAGGATCACAAGATCGCCCGCCGCGGCCTGGAGTTCATCGGTCTCGACCCCGCCGATCCCGAGCTGATGCGGATCGTCACCACCGATCTGTCACCCCTGCGCAACCAGAGCAGGAAGGGCGAGATGCTCCTGACCGCACCGCGCGGCAACACCTGCCGCGTCAAGGTCTCCATCCCCCGCCTGCACCGCATCCAGGCCGGCATCACCACAACCCCCGGCCACCACACCGCGCCCGCCGCCGCGGACCTCCCCTCGGCCGATACGGCAAGGGAGCAGGTGCAATGACCGGCAGCGATTGGAAGCGCTCGCGGCGCCGGGCTCAGGCCATCGGCACGTTCGCCGTCCTGGCGGTACTAACCGCCGTGATCGCCCTCGGCGCGACGGTCGGCGTCCCCGAGGCATGGTGGCCCCAGATCGGGTCGGCGTTCGCCGCCGGCCCGAACCCCACCCCGCCCGCAGCGTCCGCCGGACCGTGTGCGCTCATCACCGGACCGGCCAAGGACTCCTGCACCCACACCCCCGCCCCCACCTCCTCTGGTGCGCAACCGGACGGAACGGGTGCGGCGGACGCCTGGCGCCTCGCGGTTCCGGCGGCCGGACTGATCCTCGTGCACACGGTGCGCTCCAGCGGACGGCGGAGGCGCTGATGCGGTGGCTGGATCGTGGCCGGCTGCGCTCGGCCTGCTTCACGGCGCTGATCACCGTGGTGTTCCTGCTCGTCAACGCCCAGGTCGCGCACGCCGCCGAGACCAGCGGCGGCGACATGCTCTCCCCGCTCAACATCACCAGTTCCGAAGGCGTCCCCATCAACGGCTACGAGCTGTCGGCCGAGGGCGGCAGCGTCTTCTCCTTCAAGTCCAACGCGTACGCCTTCATCATGTCGGGCCTGTTCACCCTGCTGCGGCTCGTGGTCGGCCTGGCCTGCTGGGCGATCGGCTACGCCTTCAAGTTTCCGCTGCTCAAGATGCTGGCCGACCCGGCACAGAAAGCCGCCGACGCCTACAACCACGCCGTCGTGGACACCCTTGGCCTCAAGGGGCTGCTGTTGGCCTGGGCGTTCGTCTTCGGGCTGATCCTGTTCGTGCGGGGCAAGGCAGGCAAGGGCCTCGGCGAGATCGCCCTGACCCTGGTCATCGGCGCGCTCGCCGCATCCGCGTTCGTCCGCCCCGACTACCTGCTCTCCCAGAACGGGCCACTCGCCCAGACCGAGCAGGCCGCCGCCGAAGTCGCCCGCGACACCGTCAACTCCCACTACTGGGGCGGGAAGATCGCCAGCGATCAGGGACCGTGCAAAGGCATGGCCGGCAACGCCGAACTCAAGTGCCTCCAGATCGAAGGGGCCAAACCGCTCTCGCCGGCCGAGGTGGCCCGCCCGATCCAGGACTCCCTCACCAACGCCCTCGTGGTCAAGGGCTACATGCTGCTGGAGTACGGCCGCGTCCTGGACCCCGCCAACGACGCGGACAGAAAGGCCTACGCCCTCCACCTCAAATGGGTCTCCGGCGGCTACAAGCCCGAGAACCAGCCCAAGAAGAACAAGGACGCCTGCGACCTGCTCCGGGGACCCGCCCTGCAGTACTGCGAGCAGGGCGCCGCCGGGCAGCTCAAGGGCCCCGACGCCGACCAGTTGCCAGCGCTCACCACCGGCGATGCCCTGCTGCAGGCCTCCCAGCCGGTATTGACGGAGGAGGACCAGCAGTTCGCCGCCTTCCTCAAGGACCTCAAGGAGGAGGCCGGGCCGGTCGGCAAGTCCTGCGCCGAGTACGCGGCGAAACCGACCGGCTGGCGCACCGCAGGCGCCCTGATGCTGTTCATCGCGGCCCTGCTGATCTGCGCGATCCCGTTGTCCGCGTCAGTGGTGCTGCTCGGCACCCAGGCCGCCGACGCCGGCGCGGCCACGGTCGGCGGAATCTCCTTCGTCTGGGGCATGCTGCCCGGCCCCAGCCGGCAGGCGGTGTGGAAATGGGCCGCCATCTTCATCATGTCGGTCGCGGTCATGTTCCTGTGCTGCATGTTCCTGCCGTTCTACGGCATCGGCATCGACGTGGTGTTCACCGACGGGCCCGAGTTGCCGGCCGAACGCCTCCTGGTCCTGGACGTCCTGGGCATCGTCGGCTTGGCCTTCCACCGTTCCCTGATGCGCGGCATCTCCAGCTTCGGACAGCGCCTGGCGCTCCGGATGCGCTACGCGAAGGTCGGCGGCACGCACCTGCCCGGCGACACCTCCGAGATCGGCGCCGCCCTGGCCGTGCACTCCGCCGGCGGAGCGGGGCTCGGAACCGGTGGGTTGCGCTCCCTGGCCATGTCCGGCTCCTACGGCCAACTCGGCACCCGCCACCGGCTGATGGCCTCACTGACCTCGCTGGTAGATGGCACCGGCATGCCCGTCGACTCCGGCCGGCTGCTGGCCGATGCAGGGGCCGAGGCCTCCCGCGGCCTTGCACCGCTCGCCCTGGCCACCACCGGCCTTCGGCTCGGCGCCCGCGGTACCTGGGGATTGCTGGTGGGACGCCGCCCGGACGACAAAGCACTAGAACGGTGGCGCAAACCCAACGCCGATGCAGACAGCGCTGAAACGGAAGGGGAAGCGGGCGCAGGGGGCCTGACCCGTCGCCGTGGGCCCGCGGACCGCTACCGGGATCCGGACGGAACCATCGCCGACCGGGACTCGGGAACCCTGCTGCACGACCAGCACCAGGACCGCACCCTGCTCTCCACCCGCGCCCACAACCGTCTCGTGCGGCTGCGCGGCTACCGGATCCTTCACCGCGCGGGACGGATCGCATACGGCTCGAGCTGGGGCCTGCCGGAGAACATCCGGCGCGGCCACGGACACGGCTCGCAGTACACCCAGGACGCCCGCCAGCAGGTGAAGGTCTGGGGCAACACCGTCCGCGAGGACGGACGAGCCTGGACCGGTGCCGGCAGAACCGCCGCCCAGCGGCTGCGCGAACAGCCCGGTGACCGGGGCGCACCCGCTCCTTTCACCGGCCGGACCCTGCGCTCGACAACCCCGCGGACCAGCGGCCTCCCTGCTCCCGGCGCACCTGCTGCTCCCCCAATGCCGCCGGCCACGCCACCGCCACGCCCGACAGCTTCCCCAGCCACGCCGCCACCCCCGTCCACGCCCACTCCTCCGGCTGCCCCGGATCCCGCGGCGCTGCGGCGCAGGATCATCGACCGGCTCGGGGCCGGGGATCCGCCCGAGGAGCGCCGCCGCGTCCAGGACGAGATGCGCCACCGCTTCGGCGACCCGGACGCGGGCGGTGACGGCGGATGAGGCTCCCCGCCCTGCCGCGTCCCCGGCGAGCCAAGTGGGCTGTGCTGCTCACGCTCGTGCTGTTCACCGCGGTGTGCTGCGCCGCGCCGCTCGCCGGGACCCTCAACGCGCTGGCCGCGCTCGCCGCCACGCGTCCCGCCATCAGCAACGACCCAGGAGGCGGCACCATCGCCGACATCCCGCCCCGAATGCTGCAGGCCTACCAGAAGGCCGCGTCCCTCATCGGACACGAGGTACCGGGCTGCCGGGGCCTGGACTGGCCGGTCCTCGCCGGCATCGCGAAGATCGAGTCCAACCACGCGGCCGGGCACAGTATCGCCGCCAACGGCAATATCACCCCGCGCATCTACGGCGTGCTCCTCAACGGCTCCGGAGCTGGCGGCAACACCACCGCGGTCGCCGACAGCGACCACGGGCGGTGGGACGGCACCGCGCAGGGCGAACGGGCTGTTGGCCCCTTCCAGTTCCTGCCCTCCACCTGGGATGACAGCGCGGGCCGCGATGCGAATGGCGACGGCGTCAAAGACCCGCACAACGCCGACGACGCAGCCCTCGGCGCGGCCGTCTACCTGTGCGGCAACGGACGCGACCTAAAGGATCCGGCCCAGCTCCGCTCGGCGATCTTGCAGTACAACCAGTCCGGGACATACGCGGACGAGGTCCTCGGGTGGATCCGCCAGTACCGGGCGGCCACCAAGACCAGCATCGACCTGAGCCACGTGACCGGGACCGCGCGCACCGTACTCGATGCGGCCCTGTCCCAACGGGGCGTCCCTTACTCCTGGGGCGGCGGCGCCGCCTCCGGCCCCACCACGGGCAGCTGCTGCTCACCCAGCGGTAAATCGGGAGCCAGCATCACCGGCTTCGACTGCTCGGGACTGACTCTGTACGCGTACGCCAAGGCCGGCGTACAGCTTCCGCGGACCGCGGCGGAGCAGGCCGGAGCCGGCCGGCGCATCCCCGCCTCCCAGGGGCAAAACGCTCTGGCCCCGGGCGACTTGGTGTTCTACGCCTACGCTCCGGGCCGGGACTCGACGATCTACCACGTCGGGATCTACGCGGGGAACGGACAGATGGTCAACGCTCCCCGCCCTGGAGCCTCCGTACGCCTGGACGCCGTCGATGCGATGTCGGGGTTCGCAGGAGGGGCCAGGCTGCTGTGAACTCTCCCCACATCCCGTCGCAGCGGCCGCGCCCCATCTGGCCGCTCGCCCTGTGCACCGCAGTGCTGGCCTGCGGTGGTCTCACCCTGCTGATGCCCTCACCGCATCCCTCCGCCCCCGGCACAATCGCCGCACGCCTGCAGCCCTCGCCCACACAAGCTATTCCCCGCCATCTCTCTGCGTCACGCCATGACGGGCCGCCCGCCGCGCCCGCCGCCTCCCCGTCCCGTGTGGCCACCCCTTCCACGAGCACAACCACACCGTCAGCCGTCCCGCCCCGCGGCGACGGCCCGGCAAGCGATCCGGCCATCCAACACCTCCTGGACCGGTCGTGGCCCCGCGATCTGCCCACGGACGACGAACAGCGACTCGTAGCTACCGGACGCCAGCTCCTGACCGCCGATGCGAGCGGCGTGGGCCGCGCCGCGTTCCCGTCCCTGTTCCCACCCGGCGCGCGGAACGTGGTGGTGCCTGCCTTCACACGCATCCGTATCCAGGCCGCCATCGCCCGCACCGACCCCGCCCGCCCGGGGCGGGTGGTCGTGCACCTGGTGTGGGCCGGCGCCGACCGCGGCGGCACCTACACCGAGGGACGCCTGACCGACCTCTCCTTCACCCGCACGCCCGCACAGAACGGACCCACCGCGTGGCAACCCATGCCCCTGTCCTGACCCCACCACCGACACCGACACCGACGGCATCAGGCCCCGTGTTCGGTGCCCTGCACCAACTGCTCGCCACCATCGAGTGGCTCACTGACCAAGCCTGGCTGCTGCTCCTGGTCCTGGTGATCGCTGCAGTGATCACCGAACTGGTGCTGCGCCACATGGCCGCGCGTGCCTCGCAACAGCGCATGGCCCTCG
The DNA here is from genome assembly GCF_025399895.1 of Streptomyces sp. ASQP_92. Lineage (GTDB taxonomy): Bacteria > Actinomycetota > Actinomycetes > Streptomycetales > Streptomycetaceae > Streptomyces. Next base: position 72,909 of record NZ_JAODUA010000023.1, read on the forward strand.
ATCTGATCCCAGCGCGGCACTTTGACCCCTCCACCGAGCAGATCCTGCGCCGCGGCATCGAGCTGACCCGAGCCTCCACCTCCATGCCGTGGTGGGCACCGCGACGCTCGAAGGCGGTGCGGATCCGGCTTCGCTCCGACGGCGCCAGCCCCCTCCTCTACCGCATCGAGGGCCCGGCAGGCGCCGAACGGCTGCTGACCACCACGCCCTTCAGCCCTCACGTCAAGGTCATCAAGGCCGCACCGCTGGCGGAGAAGAAGCGCCGTCACGAAGTACGGGCGGAGTTCATGCTGCGCGGCAATCCGGTCGCAACCCTGCGGGACGTCCCCCTTGAACCGGACCCCCTCCAGCCGCTGGTAGACGCCGTCGCTGACCTGCGTGCCCAGCTCGGAGACGTGGCCGAGCTCTGCATCGACCTGCAGCGCTCCCCCAAGATGGCGCTCAAGGCCCGCCGGTGGCAGCTGCTGGATGCCGCCCGGCGCAACGAGCGGGGCGAGGCCACGCGCCTGACCCGCTGGATGCACAAGGATCACCAGAGGCTGGAGGACTCCTGGATCTTCCAGTTCACCCAGATGCTCACTCCTGACGGCCGCCGAACGCGCGAGGGCGGTCGGATGGTGATGACGCCGCCGCCAGCCCGCGTGGACACCGCCAAGGCCTTCGGCAAGCTCGCCGAAGACAGCCACTTGGTGCGGGTTCAGATCCTGGTGCGATGCGCCTCCAACACCCAGGGCCGCGCCGAGGCCCATCTCGCCCGCATCCAGGCAGGGCTGGATGTATTCGGCGGTTCGGCCAGGTTCGCCATAAGAGGATGGCGCATCGGGCCGTGGCGGCTGGGTGCCGACCGCTGGCCGCACCGGCGTCAGTTCGACCGGCGCTGGGCCACCGGCCAGTGCCAGCCGCCGGCCGCCAACTGGGTCCAGTTGACCGAGCTGCTCGGACTGCTCAAGCCGCCCACCATCCACTGCCGGATGCCACTGCTCGCCGTCGATCTGCCCGACTTCACGCCCGGCGACCCGTCCCTGCTGCTGCAGGGCTGGTACGAGGGCCCAGACGGCCGACGCCGCCTGGTCGCCACCCGCACAGCCGAGACCCTCTTCGAGGTCGGTGTCGGCAAGGCGGGCGGCGGCAAAACTGAACGCGCCCTCGTCCAATCCGTCGGCTACGCCCACGCCGGCGGCGGACTCCTGTTCGTCGACCCTCACCGTGACTCCTGGCAGCGCGCAGCCCCCTACCTCGCCCATGACCACCTCATGGACCGCATCGCCCGCATCGACCTCAAAGCCACCGGCCCCGAGTCGCCGATCAGTTCCTGGAACCTGATCGGCATGCACCACGGGCGGCCCCGGCACGAAATCGTCGAGGACACCGTCGACGCCTTCGCCACCGCCTTCGGATGGGAAGACGCGAACGCGCCGCGCGCCATCGCCATCTTCACCGAGGCTCTCACCGTCCTGGCCACGGTAAACGAACTGGCTTGCCAGGCCGGGCGTCCCCACGACCAGGCAACCATCTTCCAGGTCCGCACCCTGCTCACTGACACCGGATTCCGCACCAGCGCACTGGCCGCGGTCCGCGACCGCCTGGACGCCGAGTCGATGGCCTGGTGGCAGACCGTCTTCCCCACCTTCCCGGCCGACTCGTTCAACATCCTGATCAACCCGCTCGCCCGGCTGGCCGCGAACCCGGTCACCCGCGCCTTCCTCGGCCAGGGACAGGGCATCTACAACATTCGCACCGCCATGGACCACCGCATGATCGTGTGGGTATGCACAGCCGGCGGCGGTCCCACCGACAAACTCCTGGTCGCCCTCCTCGCCCGCGACCTGCTGCGAGCCGGCCGCTCCCGCACTGACCTGTCCGCAGACCAGCGCGTCCTCTTCCGGGTCTACCTCGACGAACTGATCACCCTGACCGGCACCGCCGCCGACTCGATCGCCGCGATGTTCGAAGACCTGCGCAAGTTCAAAGTGCAGATCCATGGCATGACCCAGCTCCTGGCCCGACTCCCCATCTCCGTACGTCAGTCGCTGCTCCAGAACGCATCGACGCTCTCGACGACCACCGGCTCCAAAGCCGCGGTCACGGCCATCACCGAGGAATGGGGCGACCAGCCCAGCGCTACGCATGTCGCCAACCTGGACCGCTACGACCACTACGCCCAGTTCACCGTCGACGGCCGCCGCGTCGGCCCTGTCCTCCTTCACGGCCCGGTGCTGGAGGAGGTGTTCGCCGACCTCTACGAGCCTCGCAAGCTCCGCGCCCTAGAGGCGGCCGCCGACAAGACGGCAGGGGTGCGGCCTCTGTCCGAACTCACCGCCCGTGCAGCAGCCCAGCAGCAGCGCGTCCAGGCCTTCCTCCTCGAGCATGCGCCCGCCGCCGTACCGCTCACCAAGTCGACCAAGGAGTTCCAGTGACCGAGATGCCCCTCACCCGCGATGCCCCTGCTGGATGCTTCGTGCCCAGCCCGGTCGAGCCGCTCCCCCATCAGCTGCTCGCCGCGCTGGCCCAGCACCGCATGGCCACCAACCAGCAACTCCAGGACATGCTGCGCCCCCAGGCAAGCCGGCTGAACATCGTCAAGCCGCTGAGCCGACTGCACAAGGAAGGCCTGGTCGCCTTCACCGTGCTCCCCAGGTCCAACAGCCGGCGCGCCTGGTTCCTCACCCCGGACGGGGCCCGCATCACCCGCGACTGGCCCCAGCTGCGCGGCCGGCCTCCCTACCCGATCACTTCGGCGTCTGCGGCCTCGATGAAGACACCGCACGTCCTTACCGTGGTCCGGGCCCACCTCGCCTTCGTCGGTGACGCGCGCCGCCGCGGCGACGAACACGGCTACCTCGACTGGACTCCCGAGGTCGCCCACTCGCTCGGGGACAGTGAGCGCGTCATCGCCGACGCGCTGATGTACTACGTCCAGCACACCGGTGACGGCAGCCGCACCAAGCTCCGCGCCCTGGTCGAAGTCGACCGCGCCACCACCAGTAGCGAGCGCCTGGCCACCAAGCTCATCGACTACGCGCGCCTGCACACCTATACCCCCGGCCCACCGGGACGGCGTGCCGCCCAGGCGAACACGTTGCCGGCCTGGCAGCGCTGGTACCCCGTCTTCCCCCGCCTCCTGTTCATCCTCACCGGCGCCAGCCCCGTCACCCTCGCCCACCGCATCGAAGACCTCCAGGCCATGACCGCCGAACACCCGGCCGTTGCCCAACTCGCCCGTACTGTCCCGCTCGGCGCGGCTGTCCTGGACGACCTCGAACACCACGGCCCGTCCGGCCCCGTGTGGACGCCGCTCAACGGCAGGGGCGAACGCCGCTCCTGGACCGAGCTGTGAACCCGCGTCGGTGGTCCGCGATGCGCGGACGCTCCAAGGCGTACACCACAGCACTCGCCGAGCTCTGGCTAGGGAGCGCTGATCTTCTGCATCGGGGCAATCCGCACGTTGATGGCGCGCTCGATCTGCCGCGGCCCGAACGCGATCAGTACGTACGCACTGTCTCGGATCTCCAGCACGGTGCCGGTGCCGAACTTTGCGTGCTCGACCACGTCTCCGGGGACCAGAGGTTCGCCCACCCGGGGGCCGGGAGCTCGTCCGCGGTCCCGTACTTGGTGCCGCTCGCGGTACACCGCGAGCGCCTCCTGCCCGACCGGGAAAGCGCGTGCAGGGCTCGTGGGCCCGGGCTCCTCCAGCATGGACAGACCGCCCGCCGACCACCAGGTCGTGTCCGCACCGGAGGCGGCATCCGCAGCCAGCGCCGCCTGCGGACCCGCGGGCGAGGGTGGAGGAGGATGGGCCGGTTGGGCGGTCACGGTGGTCTGCTCCCACCACAGCGGCCCGTGGCCGGCGCCGACCGGAATCGTCGGAGCCGGAGTCGCCGCGCCGTTGGTGAGCGAGGCGAGCAGGGCTCCGGGCGAGGGCCGATGGTGGGGCAGCTTAGCCAGGCACTGCTCGATCACGGCAGCCAGCCCGGCTGGCAGGCCAGTCAGATCGGGCTGGTCATGCACGACGCGGTAGAGCAGGGCGTGCGCGGTGCCGGTACCGAATGGGCCGTGCCCGACGGCCGCGTAGCAGAGGACCGCGCCCAGCGAGAAGACGTCGCTGGCCGGCGAGATGACCATGCCCCGAGCTTGTTCGGGCGACATGAACCCGGGGGTGCCAATGGCGGCACCAAGCGTGGTGAGCGCCGGACCGTCGCTCAGGGCCCGGGCGATCCCGAAGTCGATGACGCGCGGACCGTCCAGCGTGAGCAGGATGTTCGACGGCTTCAGGTCCCGGTGCACCAGCCCGGTGCCATGGATCGCGGCCAGTGCTTCGGCCAGCGCTGCACCCATCTCGCGCACGTCGGACTCAAGCAGTGGGCCGTCCTCGTGCACCAAGGTCGCCAGATCGGGGGCGTCCACGTAGACCGTGGCCACCCACGGCACCGCGGCCTCCAGGTCTGCGTCGACGACGGACGCCGTGTAGAAGCCGCTAATACTGCGGGCCGCCTCAACCTCCCGCCGGAAGCGTTCCCGAAAGCCGCTGTCCCCGGTCAGTTCGGTGCGCACCGTCTTCACGGCGACAGGACGGCCGCTGGGCGAGCGGGCGAGGTAGACCGTGCCCATGCCACCGCCGCCGAGCCGGGCCCGCAGCGTATATGGGCCAAGGTTGGCCGGATCTCCCGCGTCCAGCGGCTCCATCACGCACCCCCTCGCGTCCCACGGCCGTCAGACAGAATCCCACGAGCTCGCTCAGCCCGCTCCGCTACAGGTGTAACTCCTGCCAGGGAAGTGGCAGTTGAGTCAGGGCTCCGGATTCCGCATATGCCATCACCTGTACGGACAGTCACCGCCTACCACCGCGCCAGAACGGAGGTTTCCGGCCCTGCCGATCGGCCGCGCCCCGACTGACCAGTGGCGAAGTTAAGACCGAAACGTACCGAACTGCGCCGCATAGCTACCGGAACAGCATGGCTTCTTCACGGAGCGTGGCGCTAGTGTGCCCCTCTACGGCAAAACCGGAAGACGCCCCTCACGCGCAACCGTGTTTCATCACCAAGGGGTTGTTCCGGGCGTCAAGTTCCAAAACCAGGCAAGCGAGTCCCAACGCGGCATACGGGGAGGACCAGTTGATCCTCGCACCACGACGTCACCGTCACACCACGGCCATGCGCTGGCGAGCCGCTGCTGCCTCAGTCGCCGCCTTGGTCCTGCTGAGCGCCTGCAGCGACAACAAGGCCGACAAGAGTGCGGACAAGGACCCCACCACGACCGTCACACCGTCGACCGCGCCGCGCCAGACGCCGCAGAGCTCGTCTCCGGAAGCCACCGAGAAGGCAGCCGTCGTCGCGTCGTACAACGCGATGTGGGTGGAACAGATGAAGGCCTACCGCAAGGCCGACGCGTCGGGCACCGACCTCGAGAAGTACGCGACGCTTGATGCGTTGGGCAAGGTACGGATCGACCTTGCCAGGATGAAGGAGCGGGGCACGGTGATCCGGGGGGACATGGGGCACCAAGTCACCGTGACCAAGCTGGATCTCAGCGCCAAGACTCCCACTGCGGCTATGACTGACTGCGTGGACCTGTCTCATTGGCAGACATGGGATACCAAGGCCAACAAACCCATCCCCCTTCCGAGCGCTCAGCCCATGCACTATCTGGCGCAGGTGAAAGCCGAACGGTGGGATGGTGGCAAGTGGATGATCACGGACTTCACCACGAAGGGCAGCCAGCCATGCGGCGGCTGACAACCGCAGCGACGGTCCTTCTAGCCAGCATCCTGTCCACGGGGGTCGCACAGGCCGACGGCGGGCCGACTGTAGGCAATGACCCAGGATGCCAGGGTTCGGAGGCCTGGGTCAGCGTGTGCGCCCGAGACAACAGCGACGGCCCCGGAACTAGCGGGCAGAAGCCAACGGCAGCCAGTTCAGGAGCTGTGAGCAGCAGCCCGCCTCCGTGTACCTACACCAAGCTGGTCCCACAGCCCCCGGCGGACAACCTGGGCTGGGACGGGCACAAGCCCGGCGACAAGGGCGCGGTGTATCAGGTGTACTGCCCCGACACGATGCGGATCGGGGTGTCGTGGATACCCGACGGCGGCCCCGCGGCGCCTCCGGTCGACCCCGAAGTCCTGGCCCACCGCGCGGTCGACTCGATGAAGCTGGTCGGGCCGGACATCGCCAGTCCGCAGGCGGCGGGCACGTACGCGGTCGGGGTGCCGTTGTGGCTGTGGGTGAACCAGTCCCCCACCACGTTCGGTCCGAACACGGCGACCGCGTCCGCGGGCGCGGTGACAGTGTCGGCGACAGCCGAGGTCGCCTCCATCACCTGGAAGTTCGGTGACGGCACGTCGGTGACCTGCAATGGTCCCGGCACCGTGTACCAGGCCTCGTCCGGCATGAAGCCGTCGCCGACGTGCGGTCACACCTTCGCCAAGTCGTCGGCGGGGCAGTCCGGCCAGAGGTTCGCGCTGACGGCCACGGCGACGTGGCAGGTCAATTGGACGGTCACGGCCGGCGCCGTGGACGCGGGCCAGTTCACCGAGGTCCGCCAGTCCCAGACCCGGGTCGGGGTCGGGGAACTCCAGGCCGTTGGCAACTGAGTGTGAGAGCGAAAGGCGTTACAGCGTGAGCAAGACGGCAGCGCCCGCCTCAGTGGCGGGTCAGATTCCGGCACAGCCTGGCCCGCCGTCCCTGCGGTGGCAGGCACGGCGCCGGCGTCCGGGGGTGCTTGCCCTGGCTGCGGCGCTGATCGCGGCAGGCGCGGTGGGCAACTACTGGTACTGGACGCAGAACGGCCAGCGCACCCCGGTTTTGGTCATGGCCCGGGACGTGGCAGCGGGCACCGTGATCCAGGACGCGGACCTCGCGGAGGCGTCGGTGGCCCTGGACCCCGCGCTCAAGGCGATCGGGTCGGGGCAGCGCGCGCAGGTAGTCGGCAAGCGCGCCGCTGTCGAACTGCTGCCCGGTGCGCTGCTTGCTCCGGGGCAGATCACCAGCCGCACGCTGGTGCACCAGGATGAGCAGCTGGTCGGGTTGAACCTGAAGCCGGGGCAGTTGCCTGATTCCCCGCTGAAGCCGGAGGACCAGGTCCAGGTCGTGTTCACCGGCGACAGCGGAGCCGCAGCACCGGGCAGGAACGGCAAGCCGGGCCAGGACAGCGGCCCGGTCACCGTGGATGCGCGGATCGTTCGCGTGGGCACCAAGCAGGAAAGCACCGGCCAGCAAGTGATCGACGTAGCCGTGAAGTCAGCAGACGGACCGCGGCTGGCAGCTCAGGCAGCGGCCGGGAATGTCGCGCTGTCCGTGAAGTCGGCGAGCGGGGCCGGTTCCTGATGGCCGTGATCGCTCTGGTGGGGGTTCCGGGGGCGCCCGGGGTGACGTCAACGGCACTGGCGCTGCTGCGGATGTGGCCGGTAGAGCACGGCCGGCGGGTGCTGCTTGCCGAGTGCTGCCCGGACGGGGGCGCCGTGCTGGCGGGAGCGTTGCAGAGCAGACTGACGGCTGACCGCGGCCTGCACAACCTGGCCGCCTCCCGCCGCAGTGTCAGCCTGCAGGAAGCGTTCTGGACCCAGCTCGTGCGGATTTCCGACGAGGACCGGCGCGATGATCCCACCCGCATGCTGCTGCCCGGCCTGACCAGCCCGGCGGAGGCCGCCGGCCTCGCCCCGGAATGGGGTGCCATCGCGGATCTGTTCGTCGGGATCGACCGGATCGAGCAGCACGGTCACGACGTGCTGCTCGACCTCGGGCGCAACGGGGCCTTCGGCCCGGCCCGGGTCCTGGCGCAGCGCGCCGACTTGGTGCTGCTGGTGATGCGCAGCACCTTGCGCAGTCTGCACATGGCCGCCGCCCGCGCCAGAATGCTCACCACGCTGCTGGACGGCGAGGGCCGGCGCTCTGGACGCCTGGGGGTCCTGCTGATTACCGAAGGGCCCTACCCGGCGCGTGAGGTGGAGGAGCACTTGCAGGTGCCGGTGGTGGCGAGTCTGCCGTTTCGGCCGCAGGAGGCCGCCGTGCTGTCCGATGGCGCCGCGGAGGGCAAGCGGTTTCGGGAGAGCAAGCTGATGCGGGCCGTCCTGGACGCCTCGACCCCGATTCGGCAGCGGGTGGCTACCCAGCGCGCCCGCCTCGCCTCGCCCCTGCACCAGCGGATGATGGGAGGCCCCGATGCACGCTGAGCCGGTCTACAACGGAGTCCCCTATCCCCCACGTCCGCCGGCCGCCCCTACCGGAGCAGCGGCGCTGCCCGGCGGGCCGGCGGGCGCGGCCCTGCCGCGCATGGTGGGCCAGGCGGCGGTTCCCCAGGTGCGGATCGACTACCGGGCGGCGCAGGAGATCAAGCGGATCGTCGTGGATCAGCTCCTGAAGGAGAAGAAGAACACGCCGTCGCTGGTCGGGGAGGCGGAGGAGCAGCGTGGCCGCGCCCTGATCAATGAGCAGGTGGCGATCTGGTCGGACGCGACCGGCCGCGGGGGCGGATACTCCCCCATCGAGGAGCGGGAGCTGGCCGGACTCGCCTTCGACATGTGTTTTCGGGCCGGGCGGCTGCAGCGCTACCTGGACGACGACCTGGTGGAGGACATCTGGATCGAGGGCCCGCACCAGGTGTTCCTCAAGTACAGCGACGACGCGGAACCGGTTCAGGTCGCACCGGTTGCCGATTCCGAGGAAGAACTGCAGGAGCTGGTTCGGGACTTGATCAGGGCCAGTGGGCAGAGCGGGCGTACGTTCTCCACGTTCAGCCCGGAGGTCGAGCTGCGCCTCAAGGACGGCTCCCGGGTCCAGGCCCTGGGCCCGGAGGTGACCGGCGAGTTCACGCACGTCGCGATCCGCCGCCATCGTCTCAAGGACGCCGACCTGTCCAAGATGGTCAGCCTGGGTGCGCTCACTGAGCAGATGGCCGACCTTCTGCGGGCCTGTGTCCGGGCGCGGCGCAACATCATCTTCGCCGGGGAGCAGTCCTCGGGAAAGACATCGATGCTGCGGGCGGTGTTGCGGGAGATTCCCGCGAGCGAGCGGTTCGGCACTTTGGAGACGACGTTCGAGCTGTGGACCCACAAGAACGGCTATCACCAGCATGTGGTGCCGATGGAGGCCAGGGCGTCCAACGGGGAGCGGGTGGACGGCCGAGCGGCGGGCGAGATCACGCTGCTGGATCTGCTGAAGAGCGCGAAGCGGATGTCGCTGACCCGGGTGGTGGTCGGGGAGGTCCGCGGTGAGGAGATCACCGCGATGATGCAGGCGATGACGTCGGATAGGCCCGGCAACATGTGCACCATCCATGCCTCCGAGCCCGAGGCGGTCTTCGACCGCATCGCGGAGCTGTACTTGCTGGCGCAGTCCAACTTCACGCCGGAACTGGCCTACCGTCAGATCGCCAACGGTCTGCATTTCCTGGTGTTCTTGTCGGTCGATGAATCCGGTCCCGTCAAGCGGCGCTTTGTCTCGCACATCTGGGAGATCAAGCCGGTGGGTCCGGATGGCCGGCCGACCTACAACGAGATCTACCGGCCGGCCAGCGAGTGGGATCAGCGGGCAGTGCCGTATTCCGCGCTGTCGGTGCGCAACCGGCAGAAACTGGAGGCTGCGGGGCTGCGCACCGAAGTCGTCGCGCAGCCGGCTGCCTGGCCGCACGAGGTGGGCGCGTGATCACTGGGTGGTGGTGGGCGCTGTCCGGGGCATTGCTCGGCGCCGGTCTGGTCGCCCTGGTCGCCGGGCTGGTCGGCACGACCGCGCCCAAGGGCCCCGGGATCCTGTCCAGTTGGCGCCACCGTTCCCGGTCAGGGCCCGCAGCCCGCACAGCGGCCCGCCGCAAGGCTCTGTTCGGCGGGGCGATGGTGGCCGGGGTTGCGGTGTGGCTGGTGAGCGGGGTGTTCGTGGTCGCGTTGATCGCAGCCGCTGCGGTGGTGGGCGTGCCGTGGCTGACGGCCCCGGTAGCGGCGACCAAGGAGCAGATGGCCAAGCGGGACGCGCTCGCCGAGTGGACGCAGCGCCTGGCGGAAGTACTGCGTCTGGGCGTCGCGATCGAGCAGGCCCTGAAGACTAGCCGCCGTCATGCTCCCCAGGCGCTGGAGGGGGAGATCGAGGAGCTGGTCGACAAGGTGGATGCCGGGTGGCCGCTCGGCGAGGCGGTCGAGGACTTCGGGCGCGCACTGGACGACCCGACCGCGGACAAGGTGTGTGCCGCACTCAAGCTGTCCGTCACCGACCCCGGACCGGGGCTGGCGCAGGCGATGCAGGACATGTCCGCCTCTCTGCGGGACGAGGTGAGTGCGCGTCAGAAGATCGAGGCGGAGCGGGAGAAGTCCCGCACCGTCGTGCGCACCCTTACCTTCATCACCCTGGCGCTGGTGCCGCTGGGCTTCACCGTCCCCCAGATCACCAATGTCTTTACCACGCTGCTCGGCCAGTTGGTCCTGGGGCTGCTCTCGGCGGCGTTCGTCGCCGTGCTGGTGTGGTCGCGCAGTTACGCCAACCGCGGCCGCACCGCCCGGGTCCTGGTTCCGGATGCGCGCAGCCCCGTGAAAGCACCTGCCCGGATGGAGGCCGCACAGTGACGACAACATCTGTCGTGGTGCTTTTCGGCTGCCTGATCGGCGCGGGCCTTGCCTTGGTGGTGCGGGAACTCGCCCCGGCTCCCCCCAAGTTGGGCCCGGCCCTCAGGCGCCTCAGCCCGCCCGCCCCCACGGCCGGGGCCGCCTTGCCCGAACAGCGTGCGGACAACCTCGTGGGCGCGTGGCTGGTGGCCCGGATTCCGGCGCCGCTGCCCCGTGCCGACCTGAATCTGCTGAACCAGCCGGTCGAGCAGTTCCTCCTGAACAAGGTGCTCCTCGCCTTCGTCGGGCTGGTCCTGCCGTCCGTGCTGAGCGCGGCCTGGATTTTGCTCGGCATCACGCTGCCCCTGTTCGTGCCCGCGGCGGCCGGCGTCGTGGCCGCTGTCCTGCTGTGGTTCGTGCCCGACCTCATGGTGCGCCGCGATGCCGGCCGGGCAAGGGAGGAGTTCACCCACGCCGTCACCGTCTACCTCGAACTGGTCGCCCTGCGTCTGGCCTCCAACATCGCCGTCGACCAGGCCCTGGAAGAAGCCGCGCGGGTCGGCAGCAGCTGGTCGTTCCTGCGCCTCCAAGAGGCTCTGCTGCGCGCCCGGATGGAGAAGAGCTCTCCCTGGCAGGTCCTCGAGGACCTCGGCATCCAGCTGGGGATCCCCGTCCTGCGGGACGTCGCGGACTTCGCCCAGATGTCCGGCAAGGATGGCGCCTCCATCTACGCACCCGTCCGGGCCCGCGCCAAGAGCACCCGCGATGAGCAGTTGTCTACCGCCGTGGCCAAGGCGAACGCCGACAGCGAGAAGATGCACATCCCTGGCGCCGTGATGTGCGTCCTCATCATGTGCCTGCTCGGTTTCCCCGTGGTGCTGAAACTGTTCGCGCTGTCCTGACGGCAGGGCCACGCTCGCCGATCCCCCTATTGCGTAAGGAGAACAAGCCGTGAAGGACACCTACTTGAAGGTCGGCGTCGCGGTGTCGCTGCTGACCGGTAAGGTCCGCGCACACCTCAACGAGGCGTACGAGGAGATGAGCGGGCGCGGTGAGCGCGGCGACAATCCCGTGGTGACCGTACTGCTGTGGGTTGCGGGCATCGGCATCGCCCTCAGCATCGTCGCCGCGCTGGTCGCGCTCGGCACGAAGGCGTCCACCAAGGTGGACAACGTGGACCTCGACGGCAAGTGAACGCACCACCCACGCCCTGGGCAGAGGACCGGGGCTCGAACCCCATCCAGATGGCCATAATTTTCCCCTTTGTGATCATCCTGATCCTCATTCTGCTGCAGGGGATCCTGTGGGCGTACGCCCGGAACGTCGCCTACAGCTCCGCCCGTGCCGGCGTGGCGGCCGGGCGCCTGTACGGGGCTACCCCTGGCGACGGGGCTGCCAAGGCGAAGCGCGTGCTCGACGATGCGGGCTCCAGCCTGCTTACCGACCGGAGCGTGTCCACCGACGGCAGCACGCCCGAGCGGCTGCGGGTCCGCGTCGATGCGCAGGCCCTGTCGATGATTCCGGGCATCTCAGGGATCCATGTCCAGGCCACCGTGTCCGGGCCCATCGAGCGGTGGACCACAGCAGGAGCACCCTGATGCCCCCTCAACTGCGGCCGGTGCGCCCGGCAGACGAGGGCAGCGTCGCCGTCGAAGCCGCCATCATCGTCCCGGTCCTGATCGTCCTCGTGCTGCTGTTCGTCGCCGGCGCCCGCCTTACGCTGGCCGGGCAGAAGACGGACGCCGCCGCCCAGGCCGCCGCCCGCGCCGCCTCGCTGGCGCGAACTCCCGCCACCGCAACCGCTGATGCCAAGGCCGCGGCCGCCGACGCGCTCGCCTCCAGCGGCCAGGTCTGCAGCCACACCGCCGTGGATGCCCAGGTGGCAGGGCTGGCCGTGCCGGTCGGGCAGGTGTCCACCGTGACGGTCACCGTGTCCTGCACCGTGCCGATCGGCGACCTGGTCCTCATCGGCGGCGGCCCCGGCGTACGCACGGTCCACGCAACCTTCACCTCGATCGTCGACGCCTACCGGGGGCGCGGATGAACCCGATCCTGCTGCGCCGCTTGCTAACAAGAGCATTCCGGTGGGACGACCGCGGTTCCGTACCGGTCTTCGTTGCCCTGATCATCGGCCCCCTGCTGTTGCTATGCGGGCTGCTCACCATCGACGCGTTCGGCGTCCTGCGCGCCAAGCAGCACGCCGACGACCTCTCGGTGGAGGCGGCGCGCGCCGCGCAGCAGGCCATCGACCCCGCCCAGGCGATCCCGGGCAAGGCCTTCGTCGCCGATCCCGCCGGCGCCTCCGCCGCCGCCCGGGCCTACCTCGCCAAAACCGGGGTCACCGGCACCGTCCACGTCACTGACGCAGGGCGCACCGTGACGGTCTCCGTCACCGGCCGCTACCACGCCGTGTTCTGGCCGAAGACGTTCATGGTGCACGCCACCAGCTCTGCCACGCTGCTCCACGGCATCACCCAACCGGACAGTTAAGGGACTGCTCATGGCCCTCCCCCGCCCCGCCTCTCGACTGCGTACGCTGTCCGCCGTCCTGCGCGCCCTGGCCGCGCTGCTGACGCTGGCGGCCCTCCTCGCGGGCCTGCCCTGGCTGCTGTGGCAGGCCACCGCCGCGCTGCTGCCTGGTGGCTTGGACGCTCTGAGTCATCTGTTCACCCGTAGCGACACCACGAGTGTGGCGCTGTTGTTCGTCGCGGCCGTCGGCTGGATCGGCTGGCTGTCCTTTGTCGTCTCGCTGCTCGTGGAGATTCCGGCCCGGCTCAGAGGCCGCAGCGCGCCCCGGCTGCCGGGGCTGCATCTGAGCCAGCGTGCCGCGGCCACGCTGGTGGGCAGCATCCTGGTGCTGCTGCCCACCAGCACGGCACTGGCCGCCCCGGCCACCGCGCACGCCGTCACCGCAGCCCAGCTCCCTGGCCAGAACTCCCCCGCGGCCGCCCCCTCCGCCACGCCCTCGACCACGACCGCCGGGGCCTTTGATGCCTCGCCGACCCCTGTGGCCCAACGCACCTACACGGTGCGCGAGATGCGGCCCGCCGAGAGCCTGTGGAGCATCGCCGAACACCTCACCGGCCACGGCGAGCTCTACACCAAGATCGCCGCCGCGAACGAGGGCCACACTATGGCCGACGGCACGACCTTCCGCACCAACGCCCCTATCCAGCCGGGCTGGATCCTCCAACTTCCCGCCGACCTGCCGCTACTCAACCCCACACCCGCCCCCGCCCAGACCACGGGCACCACACCGACCAGCGCCCACCGCGACACCGTCCGCCCCGGCGACAGCCTCTGGACGATCGCCGAACGCGAGTACCACGCCGGCGCCCGCTATCAAGAGATCTTCAACGCGAACCGGGACAAGCCCCAGCCCACCGGCAGCCGCCTCACCGACCCCGACGAGCTCGAAGTGGGCTGGAGCCTGGACATCCCCGCACCCGCCGCACCCGCGCCCCAAAGCCCCGGGCACACAACTGCTCCACCCAGCACCGACCACCCCGCTCCGCCTCCTACAGCGCCCGCCCCCGCCGCACCCCACGACACCCCCCGGCCACAGGCTCCTTCGGCCACACCCGCCGCGCCGACCACAACCCCGTCCCGGCCGGCCCCCTCCGCCTCAGCACCCGCCACCCCCTCCACGGCTCCCTCCGCACCTGCAACATCCTCAACTCCCCCGGCAGCGCAACCCAGCGTCTCAGCGCGCCAAGGAGTCCAGCTGACCACCGTAGCCGGGGCCTTCGCGCTCCTGGCCGCCGCCATCACAGGCGCGCTCGCACTGCGCCGCCTGCTCCAGCGCCGACGCCGCACACCCGGCGAGACCATCGCGATCGCTGAGGAAACCTCACTGGCCGCAGCCCAACTGGCCGAGGCCGCCGAGCCCACCCTGGTGGACGAACTCGACCTCGCACTGCGTACCCTGGCCCACCACGCCCAGGCTGACGGCCGGCCCCTGCCGGACATCCGGGCCGCCCGGCTCAGCCAGCACACCGTCAGCCTCCTGCCCAGCGAACCGGACGCCGAGCCCCAACTCCCCTTCGCCGCAGGAGAAGAGGGCTGGTGGACGCTGCCTGCGGCGGCCGAGCTGCTCGATGCCGAGCAGGCGCACACCGTCCCCGCCCCGTACCCGCTCTTGACCACCATCGGCGCCACCGAGGACGACGCCGTGGTGCTCCTCAACCTGGCCCCCAGCCGGGTCATCCTGCTCAACGGCACCGCGGAACACATCCGCGAGACATGCACCTCCCTCGCGCTGGAACTCGGCATGAGCCCCTGGGCACAGAGGGTGGAAATCATGACACTCGGGTTCGGAGAAGAGCTTCCACACCTGCTGCCCACCTCTCGCATTGCCCACAAGCGCGAGGCGGCGCACGCGGTCCGCGACCTGGGTGACTGGATGCTCACCGCCTACCAGCAGCCCGAGGACGCCGACCAGCCCTACCTCCTGCTGTGCGCGACCGAGCTGGACAGCGACACCGCCTGGCAGTTCGCCGAGGCCTTCGACAAGGCCGGTGACCTTCCGGTGGTCCTGGTCGCGCCCGCCGCCCAGACCAGCAACCACTTCGCCGACGCCGAGGTCCTCGACGCCTCCTCGGAGGAGCTCCAAGACCTCGACGGCATCGGTTTGGCGGTACGGCTGCAGCGGCTGGAGGACGCCGCCTTCCAGCAGATCGCTGCCGAGCTCCGGATCTCCGGGCAACCCCCCATCCCTGCCGAGGGCGCCTGGCAGCACGTGCCGGCCGAGCCGGCCACTCCCGCGCCTCTCCCGCCCAGTGACCTCGTCGAACCAACAGGGACGCCCCTCGCGGTTGCGGTCCCGAGCAACTCGCCAGGTGATTTCGGAGCGTTCCCCGCGCTCATGACCGCTACTACCGATCCCGCCGCTCTTCGGCTCGTACCAGATCCAGCGGCCCCCGCGCTGTCAGCGCCGTCCACCACAAACGGTCTCAACGCAGCCCCTCCCTCGCCAGACACGGCCCCTATCCCCTCCTCGGCGGCCGGTACCCCAAGCGAGCCGGACGAGAACGCTCCCCACGATCTGCACGCCCCGGAGATCAGCGTGCTGGGGCCCATCCACGTTCCGGGAGTCTCCACGGGCCATGGGCCACGCGTGGCACAACTGGGCGCCCTGCTCTACTTCAAGCCGGGCCGCAGTGCCGACACCCTGTGCGTCGATATGGACCCGCTCACCCCGTGGTCAAAGAAGACCCTCGACTCCCGGTTGGGGGACCTGCGCCGCAGCCTGGGCGACGACCCGGACGGCAACCCGTACGTCCCGCGGCGCACCGGCCTCGCCGATGGCTACAGCCTCTCCCCGCACGTACGGTGCGACTGGACCAGGTTCCAGCAGCTCGCCGAACGGGCCCTGGCCAACGGCCCCACCGCAGTGGGCGACCTGGAGCGCGCGCTCAGCCTGGTCCGCGGGAAGCCCTTCGGACCCGCACCCCTGCCCTGGGCGGAACCGCACCAGCAGGAGATGGTCACCCGGATCGTCGACGTCGCCCACACCGTCGCGACCTGGCGCATGGCCCCAGGCCCCCACCACGATCTCACCGCCGCCCGCCAGGCCGTCGCCACCGGCCTTGACGTCGACGAGAGCACCGAACTCCTCTACCGGGACTGGCTGCGCATCGAGCACGCCGCCGGCAACCGTCCGGGCCTGTACACCGCATCCACCCGCGTCCAGCAGGTCAGCCGCACCAACCGGTGCCCGCTGGACCCCGAGACCGCACAGCTCATCGACAGCCTGCTGGGGGCCGGGCAACGTGCTGAGGGCTACTGACTTGTATCCGTCGTGAGCTGTTCGAAGCCGGAGCCGATGCCGTGTGTGGCGGGCTCACAGCTCTTCTCGGTCATCCTCCAGTTCCTTTTTCTACGCTGATGATCCGATACGGAGTGCTCAGCTTGTCCAGCCGCTTCTTCTGGATCAGACCGGCTGCTTCGTCCGGGGTGGCCGCGTAGGCGTAATAGGTCCTGGTGATGAAGTCGTCCGTGTTGTCGTCGGCGCGCTCGGCCAGGATCTTGTAGTGCCGCTTGACGGGGGCCGGGCGCACGACCTTGGCACGGACGATGAACAGGGCGCCGGCTCGCTTCGCAGCATCCACGGTGGACGGCTCCGCATCCGCCAAGGGCCCTACCAGCAGGAGGGTGCGCTCCTTGACCGCGGCCTTGAGCCATTCCGGCGGCGCTGCGGGAGTCTCGGGAGTGCGCTGCCACAGGTTGAGGACGGCCTGCGGATAGTCGGGCCACGGCTGGCCGGTAATCGCGGTAGGTGCGCCGGTGGCGTCGACGGTGACCGTCCAACTGTCGCTGATGGCCGGGGTGACGGCGCCGACTCGGGATTGCCAGCCACACTGACGCAGGTGGTCGCCCGGCAATAGTTCATTGCCGGTGGCGACGAACAGCGCGGGTACCGGGCCGCGGCGGGACGTGTGCCAGGTGGTGTAGGCGGTGACCTGGTAGCCGGTGCCGTCGTGGGCCGGGGACATGTCGGTGTCGCCGCGGGGCGGCCCGGCCTTAGACACTGCTGCCCACACGGTCATGCTGTCCTCCAGCAGGTCCGCGCGGTCCTCGCGGGTCATGGCGGTGACAGCGGCCAGGATCGGGGTGCCGTCCAGGGTCACCCGGGCGAGCTGGAACAGCGGATCCATGAGGTGCGCCGCCGCGCTCATCCTCGGCCCGGCACCGGGGACCATGCCCAACAGCCCGGCCACGGCGGCGATCACGACGGGGTCGCCATCGACGATGGCGGCGGCGGCCCGGACCTTGCACGGGGTGCACCAGTCGATAGTGGCCCCGAGCAGGTCGGTCGCGGCGTCCATGGGCACGGTGCGGTTCTGGCCGAAGCCGCGGGCGTCGACAGGGGTGAAGACGGTGCTGCGGTCGTGCTGGGGGCCCAGGAGGGGAGAGGCGAGGCCGGCGTCGGCGGTGGTGTAGGCGGCGCCGCTGGCGGCCATCGCACGGCGGGCCCGGTTCTTGCGGGCGTGGTCCTTGGTCATGCTGCTCTCGGTTTCCGGCGCTACGGCCCCATGACCCGATGCGCACCAAGCAGTCAGCACAGACGGGAAGGCACTCGGGTTGGCGGTGGGCCGCCCCAGGGGTGATGCCCGCGCGTTGATGCAGCTCGGCCACCGTCAGGTTCGCGGTGGGCACCTTCGCCGTAGCGCACCCCGCTCATGGGACGGAGCACTGGCCTGGGCCGAAGCGCTCGGCCAACCCAACCGTAGCGTGCAGCGCTTGCGGTGCACCAGAGTTGCCGAGAAGATGCGCTCAATTCGGGGAAACCCCGGTCGGGCCGTGCGCCAGGCGGGACGTCGTGGGTACGGCGGTTGACCGAGGCTGACTGCGCGGTGCATTGTCCTCCCGCGAGGAACGCCGCGCACCGTCAATGCCCCAGGGCTCCGTCGATGCTCCGCTCTCCCTTCGGGTGCGCACCCTTCGTACGGACGGCGCCTTGTGCGCAGTCAGTTCACGACGCCGAGATCGCGGTCGGCGTAAGCCAGGAGTTCAGCTACGGCTGCCTCATTCGAGACCGGTGGCCGGACACGCCAACCTGCGACGGTCCCCCGGACTGTGTCACACACGGTGCGCACCTGCGCAGTGAGCTGTTCGGCAGCTCGCCGACCGCGGCGCCGTCCGCGTCGTAGGGGCCGGTGATCACAATCGGCCCGGCGTCCTGCAAGCCATCGAGACGCTGCAATCCGTCAACCGCCGCCTGGACGTCTCCAAGGAAACCGGTACCGAACGCACCATCGAAGCAATCATGAAGCGCGGTGCGCAGGCCCGGGGCCTATGACCCTCCACTGCGCACCGCCCTTATCCGCGGCTGCGCACCGGCGGGCGAGGTGCGCAGTCAGCTCACGGCGATGAGATCACGGCGGCCAGGTCACGGCGGGTGTAGGCGAGGAGTTCGCTCAGTGCTGCCTCGTTCGAGGCCGGCCGCCTGGTACGCCAACCGATCACGGTTTCCTGCACCGTGTCGCACACAGTGCGCACCTGTGCCGTGAGCCGACCGGACAGCTCACCCACCGCGGCGCTCTCCGCGTCGTAGGACCCGGTGATCACAATCGGCCCGTACAGCAGGTATGGCAGATCCATCTGACGCCAGCCGCACGCCAAGGCCCACCCGGCCAGGTTCGGCTCCAGCCCGTCGACGCTGCCGGTCGAGGGAACGTGCAGCACCGCAGCACGGTGGTAGTAGGCCGCCTCCGCGCTCCCGCCCACGGCACTGCGGATCTGCGCATACTGCGCACCCGCGTCATCCGCGGGCAGATCCAGCGGCGTCAGCCGCGCACCCTCGTCGATATGCCAGGCCCTGACCACTTCGAGACCCCTTCCCCTGTCCCCCGCACCGGCCGGTGCTGTGCGCACTCTGTCTGAGGGCTGGTCGACGATGACGGGGGGCACCGCCGTCCGGCTGCCTTCACCCTAAGTTGCGCACGGGCCCCTGAGTGCGCAGTTCACCGATCGCAGAGTGCGCACCCGTGCGCACTCACGTCGACGCGCGGCGGCCCACTGATGTGCGCAATGGTCCGATCGCCGGGTCAGGGGGAAGAGTTGCTCATGTCGAGCGAGAACACTTGGTATCGGCGGCGGAAGTTGGCGAGTAGCTCCTGCACGGTCGCCGTTTCCAGAGGTCGGTTGTACTGGCCGGTGACTCCCCGACGTGCGAGTTCCTCCAGCACCGCAGGGACGGCGGGTTCGTCTCCGGTCTCGCGCTGTTCAGCCCACACGTTGTAGATGCGGAACTCCAGCAGGTAGCGGCGCAGCGTGGCCGGTGCGACAGGTGAGCCGTTCCGGTTCAGGATGCCGCGCGCTGCAAGGTGTTGGGAGAGCTGCGGCGCGGTGGGCTCCTGGCCGTGCTCGGCGATGTAGCCCTCCCAGGCAAGGAAGTACCGGTCCACAACGGTCAGCGTCTGGTCCACAGCCTTGCCGTTCTGGCCGCCCCTCCCCTGCTCCGGTCCGTCACCGCCCGCAGGCTCCTCCTCCGGGTTGGGCGACGGTCCGCTGACAACGGTCTCCTGCACACCTCCCGGCTCGGAGTCCGATCCAGGAGAGGGACGCGGAGCAGGCACCATCCCGGACGGCGCGGCCCCCTCGACAGGCGGAATCTGGTCGCCCGGGCTCGGCGTGTTCAGCGGCGAACCAGAGAAGGGATGCGTGCCGGCCGCCGGGATGCCCTCAGCAGCGGGTGCTGCGGGCCCTTGCACCTCCGGCACCGGGGCCTGATCCGGCACCGGCAGGAAGGGGGCCAGCAAGGCGGCAGGAAGCGGGCCGCTGGTGGCGGGGCCCGTGATGCCGTAGGCCTCGGCGAGGAACCAGCCGAGCTGATCCGGATCCGGCATATAGCCGAACCGCGCCGTGAAATCACGGACGGCGCCGGCGTAGTCCACCTGCTGCTCCGGCCCCTCCCCCGCGGGTGTCGTCTCCTCAACGGGACTGACACCATCCGGCTGGGCCAAGTGCTCAGGTCCGGAGGCGGGCGCTTCGCCTGTCTCCAGGAGCTGGCCGGACTCGCCCTCCAACTCCGGTGGAGCTGTGGGCACGTCCGTACGTTCAAGGGTGACCGGCGGGGGCGGCAGCAGCACCGGCTCGATGCCGGCGGCGGCCAGGCCCGCCGGGGCGGTGTCGGCGAGCGGCACACCGAACTTGGCGAGCCGCAGCGGCATCAGGGACTCCACG
>NZ_JAODUA010000024.1 GCF_025399895.1 Streptomyces sp. ASQP_92
CACCTCGGACGACGCCGAGGCTGCCGCCCTCGGCCGAGCTGCGCACGGAGCCGTATAGGACTCGCGGCGGGAGCCTTTCGGACTCGGCACGGGGTTACGACGGAATCGGGGGCAGGGTGGCTTTATCCGCGCTACCCGCCCGGTTCCGGATTTGGCCTCGTGGGCGCCTTCGCGGTGACGCCGAATTTTCACGCCGAAGCCCTATGTGCGAGCGCGGATGGCGCCGGGCTGCACGGGCGACGACGAAATCGAGCGGCCACGCGCGAATGTGGACGGTGATACGCGCGACAAGGCGTACGGAATGCGACATGGCAACGGGGCCGAACCCCATAGGTCCGGCCCCGCAGCGCAATTGGGGTGCGGTTCTACCAGCGATACCAACGGGCGCTGCCCCCGCGCGGGCGGGCGACGAAACCGATGAGCCACAGCACCAGGACCACGACGGCGATCCACCACAGGGCCTTGAGGGCGAAGCCCGCGCCGAAGAGGATCAGGGCGAGCAGCAGAACGAGAAGCAGGGGAACCATGGCTGTCAACCTCCAGTCCGCCGTGTGCCCCGAAAGGCACCCGTCATACATTCGAATCAGCACGACCCCTGTGCCCCGTCCCGGGCATCTGTAACTCCCTCATCCGTGACTCCCTCGTGGAGGCGTGGGGGTCCCTCGTGCGGCATGAAAGGACTGGCCTCGCGTGGCCGGATTTCACTTCGAGGGGTTTGGGTCGGGAAATCGGGGTGAGGCGGATTGATGTCCACGGTGGGACATCGATTTCGAGGAGTGATTGTTGTGTCGGGTGACGAGAAGACGCAGTCGAAGATCGACCAGGCCAAGGGCAAGACCAAGGAGACGGTCGGCCGGGCGGTCGGCAATGAGCGCCTTGAGGCCGAGGGTGGCGCCGAGAAGACCAAGGGCGACGCTCGCGAGGCCAAGGAGAAGATCAAGGACGTCTTCAAGCACTGAACCCGTCCTCGGGACATGCGAAGGGGCTCGACCGGAACACCGGTCGAGCCCCTTCTGCCTTGGTCGGCGCCGGATCTCCCCGTGACGAGGAGGGGCCCCGCGCTCAGCCGGCCGAGCCGGCCGGAGCCTCGTCGAGACCCCGTGCGGTGATCAGGCGGGCCGTGCCGTCGGCCAGCCGGTACGACAGGCCCACCACCGCGAGCCGCCCGGCCTCGACGGCCTCGGCCAGGACGCGGGAGCGTTCAAGGAGCAGGTCCACGGTGTGCCGTACCTGCTCGGCGATGAAGTCCGCGTCCTCGGTGCGCCCGGCCGCACGGGCGGCCAGCACGCTGGGGGTCACCCGCTCGATCACGTCCCGTACGTAGCCGGAACCCGATGTGCCGTCCTCCACGGAGGAACGGGCCGCCGCCACCGCTCCGCATCCCTCATGCCCGAGAACCACCACCAAGGGGGCTCCGAGCACGCCTATCCCGTACTCGATGCTGCCGAGCACCTCCGGGCCCGCGACGTGTCCCGCGGTGCGCACCACGAACAGGTCGCCCAGACCGCGGTCGAAGATGATCTCGGCCGCGAGGCGGGAGTCGGAGCACCCGAAGAGCACGGCGAACGGTTTCTGGGCGAGGACGACCTCCGCGCGGCGGGCGGCGTCCTGGTTCGGGTGTTCCGGGGAACCGGCGACGAACCGTTGGTTGCCGTCCAGCAGCATGTCGAAGGCTTCGCGAGGTGTCGGATTTGAAGTGTCGACCATGGGAACCAGCCTATGCGGCGGCTCCCGGGGCAGGGGGCCGGGGTGGAGGTGGGAGCGTGCCCTGAGAGACTGCCGAGTATGGATATCGCACGCAGGAACAACGTCACCGTCACCGGAAACCCGCAGGGGCGCACGGTGGTGCTGGCGCACGGCTTCGGCTGCGACCAGAACATGTGGCGCCTCGTGGTGCCCGCCCTGGCCGAGGACTACCGGGTGGTCCTCTTCGACTACGTCGGTGCGGGCCGGGCGGACGCGGCCGCCTTCTCCGAGGACCGCTATGCCTCGCTGACCGGCTACGCCCGGGACGCGGTGGAGGTGTGCGAGGCGCTCGATCTGCGGGACGCGGTGTTCGTGGGGCACTCCGTCAGCGCGATGGTGGGTGTGCTGGCCGCCGACATGGCGCCGGAGCGCATCGGGGCGCTGGTGATGGTGGCGCCCTCTCCGCGCTACATCGACGACGAGGGGTACCGGGGCGGGTTCAGCGCCGAGGACATCGACGAACTGCTGGAGTCGCTGGAGTCGAACTACCTGGGCTGGTCGGCGGCCATGGGCCCGGTGATCATGGGGCACCCGGACCGGCCGGAGCTGGGGGAGGAGCTGACGAACAGCTTCTGTGCCACCGACCCCGACATGGCGCGCGTCTTCGCCCGGACCACGTTCCTGTCGGATTCGCGGCAGGACCTCAAGAGCGTGCGCGTGCCGACGCTGGTGCTGGACTGCACCCAGGACGTCATCGCTCCCCGGGAGGTCGGCGCCTTCGTCCACCAGGCGATCCCCGGCTCGACGCTGGTCACGCTCGACACCACCGGCCACTGCCCGCACCTGTCCGCGCCCGAAGCCACCAACGAAGCCATCCTGGGCTTTCTCAGGAACTCACGGTGATGTCGCGCACGGGGCAGCAACCCGACCCCCACGGGGACGACGAGAAGGTCTCCAACGCGACCTTCGCGGCGCTGCTGGAAGACAGCGCCGAGGAACTGTACGAACACGCGCCGTGCGGGTATCTGTCCACGTTGATGGACGGAACCGTCGCGAAGACGAACGCCACCCTCCTCGACTGGCTCGGCCTGGAGCGCGAGGCGGTGGTGGGCCGTATGCGGTTCACCGATCTGCTGACCGTGGGCGGCAAGCTCTACCACGAGACGCACTTCATGCCGCTGCTGCGCATGCAGGGCGAGATCAACGGCATCGCCCTGGAGATGAAGCGGGCCGACGGCGGCCGGATGCCGGTGCTGATCTCCTCCGTGATCAAGTACGGCACCACCGGCGAGCCCCTCCTGGTCCGCACCACCGTCTTCGACGCCCGGGACCGGCGCGCCTACGAAGAGGAACTCCTGCGCGGCCGAAGGGCCGCCGAGGAGGCGCGCAAGCGGGCGGAAGCAGACCGCGCCAGGCTCCAGGACGCACTGGCCGTACTCCAGCAGTCGCTGCTCCCCGACACCCTGCCGCCGGTGACCGGTGTCGAGACGGCCGCCTACTACCACACGGCCCATCCCGAGCGCCTCGGCGGCGACTTCTACGACGTCTTCCCCATCGACGGCGGCCGCTTCGCGTTCTTCCTGGGCGATGTGTGCGGCAAGGGCCCCCAGGCCGCTGCCGTCACCTCGCTGACCCGCTACACGCTGCGGGCCGCGGCCCTGCACGACCCCGACCCCGTATCGGCCCTCACCACCCTCAACAAGGTGCTGCACGAGCGCTACGCCAGCGGCGGGGACCCGCGCTACTGCACCGCCGTCTTCGGCACCCTCGACCCCGACCCGGCGACCGGCCGGGTGGCCGTGCACCTCGCCTCGGGCGGCCACCCCCCGGCCATCATCACGCGTGCCGACGGCAGCGCCGACTTCGTGCCCACCCCGGGCGGCCTCCTCGTCGGGATCCTGCCCTCGGCGCCCTTCACCGCCGCCCGGAGCGTCCTCTCGCCGGGCGACACCCTGCTGCTCTACACCGACGGCATCACCGAAGCCCGCACCGGCGAGGACCGCACCAACCTGTACGGAGACGAGGCCCTCCTCTCCTTCGCCGCGGGCCACGCCGGCAAGCCGGCAGCCTCCTTGATCCAGGCGCTGACCGGCCTGCTGACCGGCTTCGGCGACGGCCTGGACGACGACACCGCCCTGCTCGCTCTCAGCGTCCCCACCTTCACCCCCGAGACGAGAATCGCCCCATGAGCCCACTGAAGATCACCGCCCGAGACGCCGCGACCGGTCCCGTTCTGGAGATCTTCGGCGAGCTCGATTACGCGAGCGCCGGCGAACTGCGGGAACTGATCCTCTCGACCGCCCTCCGGCCCGGCCAGCGTCTCGTGCTGGACCTGGGCGGCATGGCGTTCTGCGACTCCAGCGGCCTCAGCGCGCTGATCGTCGCCCACAACCACGCCCGCGCCGCCGAGGCGGACGTGGCGCTCGCCTCCGTACCGCCCAACACGCTGCGCATCCTGCGCATCGTCGGCCTGGACCAGATCCTCCCCGTCTTCCCGGACAGCGAGGCCTCCTACTCCTGAGCCGCGCCATCAACTGCCGTACGGACACGGCGAGTTGGCGGCGCGCCCAGCCACGAGGGCCCGACCGGATGGATGTCCTCCGGTCGGGCCCTCGTCGCGTATCGGAAGTGTCGTGACCGACCCAGGGTCAGTGGTCGGAGTAGCTGAAGTCGCCCATCGTCCAGGCGCTGACGTCCTTGATCGCCACGCGGTACATCCCGCCCGTCTCCGGGATTCCCACCGAGCCCTGCAAGATCCGGGCCACATGGAAGTGCAGATACTTGGGCGGCCCCTCCTCACGCGGGGCGGTGGTGAACGCGGCGGAGAAGGCGCTCAGGTGGTCCGAGTCCGTGAGGACCTCCGACACACGCTGGCGCCAGGCCTTTTCGGGGGCCAGCCGTCCCGTGATGACAGCACCACCGGCGACCACGGTCAGAGACATCTGATTGCTGTGCCCGGACTCCACCAGGGCAGCGACGTCAACAAGCAGTTCGTCAGGCTTCGACATGACAGAGGATTCTAATCACCAGCCGTCCGCTCGGCCTCAGCGGTGGTGCCGAGAGGGGAGCGGCCGTCAGCGCAGGCCGGCCAGATCGGACCACCGGGCGACTTCCGCGAGGGCGGCGGTCGCAGGTCTCACCGCGTCCGGCCCCTCAGGGAGCTGGACGCGGTAACCGGACGGGCGCGGGCGTGAATGCCCGGTGCCGAGGGGGGCCTGCTCACCGGGGGAGGAGGTCCCCGGCGTGGCGCGGCCGCGCTCCGCGGGCGCTCCACAGCGCCAGGGAGGTGAGGACGGCGAGAACGGCCCCGGTCGTCAGGACACCGGTGAGTGCCATGTGGTCGGCGACGATGCCGCCGAAGAGGGCGCCGAGCGCGATGGCGAGGTTGAACACCGAGGTGTTGAGCGCGGTGGCGGCCTCGGTCGACTCGGGTGCCGCCTTGAGGATCCAGGTCTGCACGCCGACCGGCACACCGCCGAAGGCCAGCCCCCATCCGATGAGCAGCACGACCCCGGTGACCGGCGTGCGGCCGATGAGGGGGAACAGCGCGAGGACGGCCGTGAGCAGGACGCTGATGGACACGATGGTGGCGCGGATGTCGCGTTCCGCGGCGGCGCCGGCGAGGAAATTGCCGAGGACACCGGCGGCCCCGAACGCGAGGAGGAGCGGGCCCACCGTGGTCTCGTCGATGCCGGAGACCGTCTGAAGGAGAGGGCTGATGAAGGTGAACGCGGCGAAGTGACCGCTGACCAGGAGGAAGGTGGTGAGCACACCGGCCCGGACGACCGGGTTGCGCAACTCCCTTGGCAAGGCGCGCAGTTGGACCGCCTGCTGGGCCGGCATGGGCGGCATCAGGACGAGCAGGGCGATCAGGACGAGGAGGCCGAGGCCCGCCACCGCGACGAACGCCACCCGCCAGCTCGTGAGTCCGCCGATCAGCGTTCCGGCCGGGACGCCCAGCACGTTGGCGGCGGTCGCACCCGCGAAGACGATGGAGATGGCGCGGGGGATGAAGCGCTCGGGGACCAGCCGGACGGCGAGCCCCGCCGCGAGGGCCCAGAACCCGCCGATGCTGACCCCGATCAGGAACCGCGAGCCGAGCAGTACGGCGAAGGTGGGGGCCAGGGAGGACAGCGCGTTGGCCGCCACCATCAGGACGATGAGCCCGACCAGGACGGCCCTGCGGTCCAGGCGCCGGATCGCCACCGGCAGCAGCGGCGCCGTGGCGGAGGCGACCAGGCCCGGGACCGTCACCATCAGACCGGCCGTCCCCTCGGAGACATGGAGCGAGCCGCCGATGAGCGGGAGCAGCCCGACGGGCAGCGATTCGACGGTGACCAGGGCGAAGGTGCCGACCGCCATCGTGACGACGGCCAACCAGCGTCTGAGCGGCACCCGTTCGGCCACGGGTTCCGCGACGGCTTTTCTCGAATCGAGGAGGGACATGGTGATTCCGATCTGGAGGAACTCAACTCGCGGTGAGGGCGGTACGGGGTTCGGGCTCGACGGGACTGGTGGTCTGGGCGACGGCGATACGCCACCGGCCGTCGTCCTTCGCCAGGACGTACAGCGGAGCGCCCGGCAGCCGGCCGGTGCTTGGTCACGACGAGGGCGCGGACGCCGAGTCACCCCCCCGCCGGGGGTGAAACGGCGGTGCTCCGAGGGGCGATCCGACGGAGCACCGGCGCATGCCAAGACTGCAACGCGCCACTGGCGTCAACAAGATGAGATAGTGCAGCGATCGTTTAACCGGGCTCAACCAAGGGGGAAGCGGTGCTCGAACGGCTGGAGCTGGAGGCGTTCCTGACACTGGCCGAGGAACTCCACTTCGGCCGGACCGCGGAACGCCTGCACCTGACCACCGGCCGGATCAGCCAGAGCATCAAGAAGCTGGAACGCCACATCGGGACGCCCCTGTTCGAGCGCACGAGCCGCTACGTCCGCCTGACCCCGGCGGGACGGCACCTGCACGAGGACCTCCGGCCCTCCTACGAACAGCTCAGGGCCGGACTGCAAAGGGCGGTCGACGCGGCGCAGGGCATCCGGGGCGTGCTGCGGGTCGGGTTCGTGGGAGCGGCCTCCGGGCAGCTCATGGTGCACGCGGCTCAGCTCTACGCCGAGCGCCACCCCGGCTATCGGGCCCAGCCCAGGGAACTGCAGATCGCCGACAGTTACCCCAGGCTGCGCGACGGGGACGTCGACCTGCTCATCGTGTCCCTGCCCCACGAAGAACCGGGCACGGTCGTGGGGCCTGTGCTCTACTCCGAGCACCGCATGCTGGCCGTCTCCTCCCAACACCCGCTGGCGGGGCGGGAGTCGGTCTCCCTGGAAGACCTCACCAAGGTCAAACTCCTCCAGGCCAAGACGGTCCCCAGCCACTGGCGTACGGCGCGCACACCTCTGCGCACCCCGTCGGGCCATCCCGTCCAAACGGGCCCGGAGTTCGAGACCTTCCAAGAGGCACTGGCACTCATCGGCGCCGGCCAGGGGGCGTTCATCGTGGGCGCCCAGGTCACGCACTACTACGTCCGCTCCGACGTCGCCTACATTCCCTTCGACGACGCCCCACGGCTCGAATGGGCTCCCGTCTGGCTCACCTCCCGGGCCACGCCCCATGTGTACGACTTCAACCGCGCCGCGCTCGACGCCGCCACCCGTGTACGCCCCGCTACGTTGAGTGAACCCCGGTCCTCCGAGGAGTCCTGAACGGGCCCGGACCCCGGACAACCGTCCGTGCCCGGGCGGGGTCGGAGGGTAGCCGCAGCCGCCCTTACGTGTGGCCGTCTGGTTTGCCGGGTATCGGCCTGTTACGGAAGTGAGTCCTGAGCCCCCGGGGAGCTGCCCATGCCCACCAGCGACGCGATCGTGATGCTGCGGGAAGGCCACAAGGAGATCAGGCGGCTGATCCGCTCCTACCGCGCAGGAGGGGACCCCGGTGCGGTGGATCAGCTCCTGCGTGCGCTGGCCGTGTACACGTACATCGAATGCGAAGGCATGTACCCGCGGGTTTCCGTCCTGGCGCCCGAAACCGAGTCGACCATCCTGACTCTGCGGGAGGAACACCACATCGCCGAAGTGCTGGCGGCCGAGCTGCACGAAATGCGTCCCGAGGACGTGGCCTATGACGCGAAGGCCCGTCTCCTCATGGACATCGTGGAGCGGCACATGGACCTGGAGGACAACGCCTGGTTCCCGCAGGTGCGGACCGCGGTGGGCCGGAGGGAGCTGCGGGAGATCGGCGCCTGGATGTCCGTGCTGGCCGAGCGGGCCCCGCTGCGCCCGCACCGCCCCAGTCGGCAGCAGATCTGGGACGCGGTGGCCGCCTGAGGCACCCTTTCGTCGGCGTCCCGACCCGAGCACAAGGACGCCCCACATCGGTCTGGCCGGGTGCGCACTCGCCCGCCAGGAGGAGGGAGCAGCATGGCACCCACCCGTCATGAGCTGGACAGGGCCTGGGAGTTGGCCACCAGCGTCACGAGTGACGTGCCCGAGTGGCGGCCCGAACCGCAGTCCCTGGACATCTACGCGCCGGGCGGCTCCGATGCGTGGGCCTGTGGCACCCGACGGCAGATCCTCTGGCGTCTCCACCTGCCGGGGCGGGACCGGCGCCCGGTGAGCCTGAAGCTGGTCACCGCCGACCAATGGCGCGGCGCCGTCTCGCGGTTGGCGGCCGAGGTCGACCCAAATCGCGGCTGCGCGACCGTCACCGTGCCCCATGTTCCCCGCGGCACGTACTGGATCCAGATCTCCCGTGGCAGCCGGCTCCTCGCCACCAGCCACCCCTTCGTGATCGGCCCGGCCTCGGGCCACCGGCCGACCTACGGGTACCGCCGCGCACGGCCCACCCCGCCCCGGGCCTCGGGTTACCCGGGCTGAACAGTCCCGTCTTCGGGAAGGGTCGTCGGTTGGCCGGCGCTCGTACACCCGCGTTTCTGTGGTCGGCCCAGCGGTCCTGAAGCGTGATCCAATCGGGCCGCCCTGTTGTCAGGCGATTGTCGGCAACGGGCGGCCTTTT
Organism: Streptomyces sp. ASQP_92; assembly: GCF_025399895.1. Classification (GTDB taxonomy): domain Bacteria; phylum Actinomycetota; class Actinomycetes; order Streptomycetales; family Streptomycetaceae; genus Streptomyces. Next base: position 8,702 of record NZ_JAODUA010000024.1, read on the forward strand.
GTCGGTGGTCTGTCGGTGACCGCCGGGAGATTGGAGTTGTCGGCGCCGGAAAACAAGGCGCCGGCCGCCAGCTCGCAATCGTCCCGGATCACTGGAACCGGCCGCCCGGCGTGACGCGCCGGACGCCCGTCCAGGGGTGCCCGATGAAAAGGAAACCCGCATGACCACCCCCGTCACGATCATCGGCGCCGGCCTCGGCGGCCTCACGCTGGCCCGCGTCCTGCACGTCCACGGGATACCGGCGACCGTCTACGAGGCGGAACCCTCGCCGACGGCCCGCTCCCAGGGCGGGATGCTCGACATTCACGACTACAACGGCCAACTCGCCCTCGAAGCAGCCGAGTTGACCGACGAATTCCGCGGTCTCATCCTGGAGGGCCGCCAGGCGATGCGGGTCCTCGACCCGGACGGAACCGTCCTGCACGAGATGGCCGACGACGGCACGGGCGGCCGTCCCGAGGTGCAGCGTGGCGAGCTGCGCCAGATCCTCCTCGACTCGCTGCCCGCCGACACCGTCCAGTGGGGGCGCAAGGTCAGCGGCACACGTACCCTCGGCGACGGACGTCACCAGGTGACGTTCGCCGATGGCGGCACCGTCGTCACGAGCCTCCTGGTGGGCGCGGACGGCGCCTGGTCCCGGGTCAGGCCCCTGCTCTCCGCCGCCACACCCGAGTACATCGGCAAATCGGTCGTGGAAACCTACCTGTTCGACGCCGACACCCGGCACCCGCGCGCCGCGAAAACGGTCGGCGGCGGCTCGATGGTCGCGCTCAGGCCGGACAGGGAGCTTTTCGCCCACCGGGAGAAGGGCGACACGCTCCACGCCTACCTGGGGCTGTACGAGCCGCGGGAATGGTTCGACGCGATCGACTTCACCGATTCCACCGCCGCCCTCGCTCGCGTCGCGCGGGAATTCGACGGCTGGGCGCCGGAACTCACCGCACTGATCACCGAGGCCGACACCGCACCGATCCTGCGCCCCCTGTACGCCCTGCCGACCGAACACCGCTGGGACAGGGTGCCCGGAGTGACCCTGATCGGCGACGCCGCCCACCTGTCGGCCCCGAACGGCGAAGGCGCCAACCTCGCCATGCTCGACGGAGCCGACCTCGGCCTCGCGCTCGCCTCGCACCCCGGCGACATCGAGGCCGCGCTCACCGCGTACGAGCAAGCCATGTTTCCCCGCAGCGCGGAGGCCGCCGCCTTCGAGGGTCCCGGTGCCCAGGGGCCCGACGGCGACGGCGGACCCGATCTCCTCGCATCGATCACGGCACGCAAGGAGTCGGTGTAGGGCGTCCGCCGCCACGCGGGAGACCTCACACGGACAGTGCTTCTCCCCGCGGTGGGGAGGCCGAGGCAGCCGCCGCCCGGGGTGCGACATGCCCTGGCCCACCCACCAACTCGCCCTGTTCCTCCAGGTCTCCCATGGTTCAGATCCTGGAATGGGAGGTCCCTGCGCGTGGCGCGGGGGGCCTCGGGCGGGGCGGCGTTACGTTGCGTTGCATGACGGCAGAGACGGAACGCAGCGGAGACGAGTCGGCCGACGTCCGCGAGGCGCGCCTCGCGATCGACGCCTACCTGCGCCGAACATCGGCTGGTACGCACCAGGCAGGCGCGGCGGACCCCCTCGCTGAGCACGGCGCGGACGCGGGCGTGGGTGGGCGGCCTTCGCAGGGCGGCGGCCGGGTGGACGGCCTGGTGGACGACGCGGTGGCGGAGCGCGTCGCGCGCGAGGCGTGGGACGCCGTGCAGGACGCCACTCCGCCTCCGCCCGACCCCGAGGCGGGCCCGGCCGAGAAGACCAGCCAGTCTCCGGAGCGCGCCGAACTGCACCGCAAGGCCGTCGCCATCGCCCGCGGTTTGCAGGCGCTCGGCTACCACTTGGACGAGACACTGCTGCCCGGCCCGGACATGGCCGCGGGATGACGAGTCCTGGCGGCCCGGCCACCACGGGGCCCACATGCGGGCCGGCCGGGGGACGCCCGCTCGGAGCCGCACGACTCGGTGCCGCGCTCGGACACCGGACGACGACCTGAGCGTGCTCAGCCCGTACCGCCTTCCAGCTCCCGCTTGAGGTTCCGCAGAGTCGCGTTGATATTGCGGGACTGGAAGGCCGCGAAGGTGCTGCCCGAGGTGGCGATGCGGTCGAAGACGTTGGCCACGGAGTCGGGCCAGGCCTTTCGGTCGTCGATCCAGGTCTCGGTGATCCGCGTGCCGTCCTCGACGGGTTCGAAGCGGTACTCCCAGGTGGCGATCGGGCCGCGCAGCCGAGGCCGGCTGAGTCCGATGGCATGGACGCGGAACGCGAACCGGCGCCCCGGATCGGCCGCGGTGACCGTGCACCTGGTCACCCAACGGAACATCCCCCGCTTGTTGCGCCCGACGAACTCCGACCCGAGCTCGGCCGGACCCCGCGCCGCCACCCCTGTGGTGCCCAGGTTCTCCGGGCTCCAGCGGCCCATGTCGGCCGGGCAGCTCACCGCCCGGTAGGCGACCTCGGGCGACACGCTGACGACGATGCTGTGGCTCACTGTGACGATCCGCGCCATGACCGTTCCCTCTCATCGGACCCACGAAGCTACTGGCCGGTACTGATCCTGGCACGTCGCGGGTCCGGCGTTGCCCCGGGCCCTTCGGCCGCCCATGACGAAGGGCCCTGCCGACGGGGGAGACGGCAAGGCCCTTCTGCTGTCAACAGTACGACCTTTTGGACAACGCGGGACCCCGTGCGCGACGACGGCCTGCGCGGGCCCCGCCGAGCCCCGCACTCACGTCGGCGGAGACGGAGCCCGCGAGCACATCAACTCCCCGACGGCTGATGCGCCGAGGCCACGACCACCAGGCGCAGAGTGGTCTCGTCGTTGTGCCCGCTGATGGCGAACAGACGGGTGCCGTCCGGCGACCATGCGAGGCCACGGGGTCGCAGCTTGCCGGCGCCGTAACCGGTGGCGGGGGCGAGGGACAGCGTGCGGTAGGGAGCGTCGGCCCCGGTCCGGTACAGGTATATGTCGGGATCGGGTTCGATGCTGTCCACCCCGGCCGCGACATCGCCCCGCGAGGAGACGGCGACGGCGTCGGGGTACGAGGTGCTCGGATACGTGTGGTCCTCGGTCAGGTCCGGCAGCCGGAACGAGGGGTGGTGGTAGGGCGAGCCGGATGCGGTGAGCAGCGTCCTGCCGTCCGGAGTGATGCTCAGATCAAGGAAGTTGGAGCTGCTACCCGGGTCGCGCACCGTCCGCGGCACGGGACTCGAACCGGAGACGTCGTACACCGCGAGGGTGCTCGGCGAGGTGTTCTGATCTCCGGCGACGAGCGTTCCGGGCGCTGCGGCGGAGGTCGCGAGGAGCGGGGAGCCGCTGAAGGTGCCCTGGGGGACGAGCCCCAGCCGCACCTTGGGGGTGGGGCCGCCGAGGGTGAGCGAGCCGATGCTCGCCTCCCACTGCTCTCCATAGCCGAAGTACAGGGTGCTCCCGCTCAGCGCCGCGTGCAGCGGCGCGGTGCCGGCGCCGGTGGCGTAGCGGGCGCGCTGCCGTGTGGTGCCGGTGTCGATGACGCTGATGGCGTCGCCGAGGGCCAGCGGTGCGTAGAGCGTGCGGGAGTCGGCGGACAACTCCAGGTCGCACACCCCGGGCAGGTCCGTGATCGTGCGGATCAGGCGCCCTTGGTAGTCGGCGACCAGGACGCTGCCCGTGGTGTAGTCGGATATGAACACCCGCTTGTGCAGCGGGTCCACCGCGAGATCGCAGTGGTACGCGATCGGCAGGGCGGTGCCCCTGTCCGTCGATGCGGCCGGGGTCGCGGGAGCGGCGCCCTCGTTCGCGGCGGCCTGCGTCGCGGGCGCCGCGCCGAGCGACAGGCCGAGCAGGGTCGTGAGCGTCAACAGCAGGCGTAAGCGGGGAGTTCGTCTGCGCATCGGTGTCCCTTCGGGAACGGGCGGGGCCCTCCTCGGGCGCCTGCCCGTGGCATGGTCCATCGGTCGCCTCGATGTACCCGGGTGTCGTCCCACTACTCTCCGCCCGGCCCAACCATCACAAGGGATATCGCCTGTTCCGCTTGCCGCCGCGACGCCGCCGGACCAGGTGCGGTCGGCGCTCCCGGGGCGCGGCGTGCGGTAGTCGGTGCCGTGTCCGCGGTTCGTGGCTTCAGCGTCGATTGCGCGGATGCTGACGCGCGGCGCGCTCATTGCCGTGCTTGTAGGCGCCGGTCCAGCGCGCCATCACCAGTTGGGCGTCGCCCGACTCGACCTCCCCCAGGAACTTCGCGGCGCGCTCACCACGCAACGTCCCCGCGGCGCGCCCTTGATGCGTGATCGTCACGGTGCCGTCGGGGCGGCGGGCGTAGGTGAAACCGAAGGGTCTTGGCATGGCGGGGATGGTAGGCATGCGGGGCGGCGCTCCGGAACCGAATTTCGCGGCCGGAGGCGGCGCGGGGCGGGCGGACGGTCCGTAGAGGTCGCCATGCCGGCCGGCATGACCGAGACCGAGCGGTCGGGCGCGTCGCGGATCCCGCGGAGCATGATTCGCTCCGTGCGCGAGAGCGGCGCGAGCGTGACTGTTCCCGTGGCGTGCGTACCGCCGTGCTGTCGCGTGCGCAGTGCCGGTATCGTCCGGTGATCCGGCCACCGCCTCGCCGGTGCGCCAGCGGGGTGCGCGGGGGTGGATTGGCGGAGACAGGACTTGGGGGAAGCATCATGACCACGCTCGTCGGGCGACCGAACGTCGCCCTGCTCGTCGTCGACATGCAGAACGGTGTCCTGGCGGCGGCGTACGACCGCGACCGTGTCGTCACCGCCGTCGCCACTCTCGTCGACAAGGCCCGGGACGCCGGTGTCGAGGTCGTCTGGGTGCAGCACAACGACGAGGAGCTGGTCAGCGGGGCGGAGAGCTGGCAGTACGTACCCGAGCTCGTGCGGCGCGACTCCGAGCCGCTGGTGCAGAAGGAGTACGGCGACTCCTTCGAGGACACCGAGCTCGAGGCGGTGCTCGCCGCGCGCGGCATCGGGCGGCTCTTCGTCGCCGGTGCGCAGAGCGACGTGTGCATCCGCTCGACGCTCCACGGTGCGATCGCCCGCGGCTACGACGCGACGCTCGTCGGCGATGCCCACACCACGGAGGACTTGTCGCGCTTCGGTGCGCCGTCACCGGACAAGGTCATCGCCCACACCAACCTGTACTGGCGCCACCACACGGCTCCCGGCCGGACGGCGGGGACGGTCGACACCGCCGACATCGACTTCGCCGCCAACTCCCGCGCCTGAGGCGGGCCGTGAGCAGGCGGAGGTCACGCTCGGGGCGACCTACTCCAGGAGCCTTCGCCTGATCAGTTCCATGACGTCCGCGCGGCTGCGGGGGCCGTTGTCGGCCGCGTTGAAGTGGTCGCCGATCCGCACCGAGACGGCCAGCAGGCAGCGGACCTCGACCTCGTCCTCGTCGGGGCAGAAGGAGGAGAAGAGGGAACGCAGATAGTCCATGCGGCGGTTGTCCACGCGGCGCAGGCGCTCGGACACATCCGGGTCGCGCCGGGCCCAGTCGCGGATCGCGATGTCCGCGGCGGCGCCACGTGCGGGGCCCTCGACGGCGCGGACCACGTCGAACAGCCTCGTCAGCCTGGCCCTCGCGTCTCCCCCCTCCCGCTCGACCTGTTCGATCACGCTCTCGGCGACCTCGTACTCCCAGGTGTCGAGCATCTCGGTGAGCAGGGCTCCCCGGTTGCGGAAGTAGCCGTAGAAGCCTCCCTTGCTGACCCCGAGCGACTGCGCGAGCGCCTCGATGCGGACGGCGTCGGGGCCGCCCGCGACCAGTGCGCGCAGGCCTTCCTCGATCCATTTGTCGCGTGGCGTGCGCCTCGTGCCCATGTCGTACGTCTCCTCACGTCCCCAGCGAGTATACGGGGGCGTATAGATGGGACTACGCTCGATCCATACGCTGCCGTATAGATGTGGGGGACTGCTCATGAGACTGCTCCGGACCGCGCACACCGAACTGCCCTGGCGGATCCACGAGTTCACCGGGGACTTCACGGTCGAGGACGTGTGGGCGCTGCCCACGCCCGGCGGGCCCGACGACCTGAAGTGGCTGGTGGGCCAGGTGGCCGAGGGGATCAGGGGCGGGGTGGACGGCGACACCCCGGTGTCCCGGCTGCTCTTCGCCGTCCGCTGGAAGCTCGGGGCCCTGCTCGGCTGGGACAAGGCCGACGCCGGTATCGGCTCCCGGATCCCCTCCCTGCGTGATCGCCTCCCCGCCGATCTGCTCGCGGGGCCCCGGGGCCCCGACCTCGGCACGTCCAAGTTCAGCTCGCTCTATCAGCGGGAGGACGAATGGGCGGCCGAGATGGCCAACAGGACGGTCCACGCGGTGATGCACATCGGCTGGGTGCCGGACGGCGCCGGCGGCCACCACGGCCGGATGGCGGTCCTCGTGAGGCCGAACGGCCGGTTCGGCGCTCTCTACATGGCCGCGATCAAGCCCTTCCGGTATCTCGTCGTCTATCCGGCGCTCATGCGCACCATCGGTCGCCAATGGCAGGCGAGCCGTCCGGAGCGGACAGCGAGCTGACGTTGCCGGGGGGCAGAGGCATCCGGGGCCCGACGCGTGTGACGTTTGACACACCGTGAAGAATTGCCGTGGGGTGTCGGCTTCGAGCAGAGTCAGGCATCCATAAGGCCGCGCATGCGACACTCCCGCAACTCCCGTACCGAGGTACGCTCTCAACTCCGTAACTGAGTCGTGTACCACCCGTGCCTCAAGCGACGCCTCCCGCAAGGGAGTTGTCCGACGGGCCGGGGCGGGGCAGGGCGAACGATCGCGTCCGTGAGGTCAGCCGTGCGGGTGCCGCTGGAAGGAAAGCGTGTGAGTCGGATATCGGCACGGGGATTCGCGGTGGCGTCCGCCACCGCGGTCACCACCGTGGGCGCCGTCGTCGGCGTCGCCGCGGGCGGTCCTGCGGTCGCTTCGAACGACAACGTCGAGGCGACGGCCTCCGATACGACGCTGCTCGCCGACATACCCGCCGGCCAGCAGGCCCAGGTGCAGACCGCCTCCCTGGCGCAGCAGGCGGACGCCCAGGCGGCGCAGGCCAGCGCCTCGGCGAAGAAGTCGGCCGAGGAGGCGGCGCGCCTCAAGGCCGCCCAGGACGCGAGGGCCAAGAAGGACGCCGCCGTCAAGGGCAAGGCCGACAAGGACAAGGCGGACAAGGACAAGGCAGACAAGGAGGCCAAGGCGCGCGACCTGGAGACCCAGTCCGCCAGCCGCGCGTCGAGCCGAAGCACCTTCCAGGTGCAGAGCTCGTACTCGGTCTCCGACGTCCAGGCGATCGCGCGCCAGATCATCCCCGCCGACCAGTTCCAGTGCTTCAGCAACATCGTGAACAAAGAGTCGAGCTGGAACTACACGGCCTCCAACGGCGCCGCCTACGGCCTGGTCCAGGCGCTGCCCGGTTCCAAGATGAGCTCGGCGGGGTCCGACTGGCAGACCAACCCGGCGACGCAGATCAAGTGGGGCCTCAACTACATGAGTTCCCGCTATGGAAGTCCCTGCGGCGCCTGGTCGTTCTGGATGACGCATCATTCCTACTGACGGGCGAGTGTGTTGTCGAGCGCCCGCAGGAAGCCGTCCCGGGCGCTGATCAAGTGGCCTGATTCCAGGGCGGGTTGAGCCTCGTCGACCACCCGGTCGGCGGTGGCGAACCGCTCGTTGTGTCGGCTGTCGGGGCATCCGCCGCGAGATGTGTGGTGTGCGATGCCCTGGTCCGGGCACGGGGGAGCCGGGTGGTCAGCGGGCGCTGCCGAGGTCGCGGTCGGCGTCGGTGCCCTGGAGCATGAGGGTGGTCTCCTCGATGCGGCGAAAACGGCCGTCCGCGGCGAGGTCGGCGAAGACGTAGACCTCCATGGCGACGGTGGTGCCGTCGGCCTTGGTGACGTGGCAGGTGTGCCGGTCGGCGTACTTGTCGCCGTCGTACAGCTCCTCGTGCACGTCCACATGGCCGTGGGCGACGATGCCGCGGAGGTGGGCGATGTGGTCGAGGAAGGCGCCGCGGTCGGCCCACGCGCCGTCCGTGCGCTGGCGGTAGTCCGGGGTGAAGTGACGGTCGGCCGCCTCGTCGAGGGTGATGTCGCGGTTGAAGAGCAGGTCGTTGAGGGCGGCTTCGATGCCGGTGCGCGTCACGGTGAGTCCTTTGGCGGTGTCGATGGGACGGGGAGAAGCGAGGTGATGCGTGCGTTGCGCACGCTTCGCCTTCACGGTAGCACCGGGTGCGTGTGATGCGCACGCTATTTGGGCGTGCGGAAGGGGACCGCATCCATTCACGCGTCCGGTGGGCGGACATCGGCTGACAATGAATTTGGCTGGAATGCCCGTCTGACGGGTGTTCAGGAATCGCCATACTCAGGCCTGGGCTGTCCGCCCGATCCCTCTGTTCGGAGGCCGCTGATGTCGCAGACCGGTGTTTCCGCAAGCACGGTGCTCAACGCCTGGCTGTCAGGCGCCGAAAGCGCGTACGGCCAACTCAACCCGGCCGGTCCGCTCTATGTGGGCGGGACCGCCGCCGAGGCGGCGCTCACCGACCCGAGCGACTCCCTCTACGGCTTCTGTTCCAGCCCGAGCGGGTCGCACGGGAGCTGGTGCTGCTGATCGTTTCGCAGTCAACCTGAGGGCCCTTCGTGGAACGACGTGCCGCGAAGGGCCCGTTGCGTGACCGGCCGCCCGCTTCGCGGGCTCCTTCAGCGCGCCCCGCGAGGGCGCGAACCCGCGATGGAACGGGGACGGTTGATGGCGAGCGGAACACAGCCCGGAACACCGCAAGAGGCCGAACACTTCGCCCGGCCCGTACGCACCATCGCCCGCCCCTGGCGGGACGAACTGGCCCGGCGCCTCGACGCGGTGGGATCGCTGGGCCGGCCCGAACGGGACGTACTCCTGGAGGCCGGTCACCAGGCACTGCTCCGGTCGCTGCACGCGAAGCTGTCCCGTCTGTTCCTGATCGAGCTCCACGCGCTGCGCCTGGCCGGTGGGGGCATGCGGCAGGAGTCCGGCGCCGGGGGCGACACGGCGACATGGGACGCGTTCATCGAGCGGGCCGACGAGGAGGGCTACCTCGACCAACTGGCCGACCGGTACCCGACGTTGAGCTCCCGCGTGGCGTCCGTGGCGCGGCTCTCGGTGGCGGCCGTGGCCGCTTTCGCGGAACGCCTGGGCGCAGACCGGGAGTTGCTGCGTCCGCTCCTCGGCGCCCCCGCGGGGGAGTTGAGGGCCGTCGCGTTCGGAGCCGGCGACTCCCACCGGGGCGGACTCACCGTCAGCCGGGCCGACTTCGCCGGTGGGACCGTGATGTACAAGCCCAGACCGTCGGAGGCCGATGTGGCGCTGGGCGCGCTCCTGGACGACCTGTTCGCCGACCTCCCCGACGCTCCGGCGCCGGACCGGCGCATACGGGTGCCCAGGACGCTGGCCCGTGACGGCTACGGCTGGGCCGAGTTCATCGGGCACCGCTACTGCGCCGACGAGAGTGAACTCGGCGCCTTCTACCGCAACATCGGGCACTGGCTGGCCGTGCTGCGGTTCACCGGCGGCACGGACATGCATGCCGAGAACATGATCGCCGCAGGACCCGTGCCGGTGATCGTGGACGCCGAGACGCTCTTCGACGCCCCCGCGCCCTTCCCGCCCAGCGGCCGGGGCGACGCGGTGGACGTGGCGGCCACGGCCATCCGCCGCACCGTGCTGCGCACCGGACTGCTGCCCGTGCGCGGCACCGGCTTCGCCCTCGGGGGCGTGGACATCTCCGGGATCGGCGCGCTGCCCGGTCAGCAGCCGCTGATCCCGCATCCCGTGATCGCCGACGGCGGCACCGGCGCGGCCCGCTTCGAAGTGGATCTGGTGGCCATGCCCGTCGCCGGCAACCACCCCGCCGCGACACCCGTCCTGAGCACGTACTGGGACCGGGTGCTGGCCGGGTTCCGTGAGATGACCGGGCACCTGCGGCGCCCCGGAGCCGACCCGTACCGACTGCTGCGCCGCTTCGAGGGCGTCCGGGCCCGGCGGATCCTGCGGCCGACCCAGGCGTATGTCGACATCGGCCGGATGCTGTGGCACCCGGCCTCGCTGCACGACGAGGCGGCGGCGGTCGAGCGGGCCCGTGACATCCTGCGCCGCAACGCCGACGTCCTGCCGGGTGCGCCGACCGACCGCGTGGCCATCGACGCCGAGATCGCCGACCTGCTGCTCGGCGATGTGCCGATGTTCGGCTTCACCGTGGACGCGTCAGCCGTGCGCGACACCGTGGAGGACTGGTGCACCGCCGACCTCGCCTTCGAGGAGTCGGTGATCCAGGACGCGCTGGTCGGCGCGTATCTGAACGAGCGCTCGCTGCCCGCGCGGGTGCAGGCGGCCGCGCGCGACCCGCACGCCCGCGACCGGGAGGGCCGGCGCCGCGCCCTCGCCGCCCAGATGGTGCGGCGGCTGTGCGACGGAGCGGTGCGCGGGGACGACGGCACGGTCACCTGGATCAGCCCCGTCTTCACGCCCGCCGGCTGGTCGATCAGGGTGCTGCCCGCCGACCTCTACACCGGGCAGGGTGGAGTGGCGCTCACGCTGGCCGAGTACGCGAGCGAGGTGCGGGCGGGCCGGGCCGACGAAGTGCCGGGCGTACCCGAGACGTTCGAGGGCGCGCTCAGTGTGCTGCTCGCCACCGAGGACAAGACGCCGACACCGTCGGCCGGCGCGTTCAGCGGCGCCGCCTCACAGGTGTGGACGTGGCTGGCACTGCACCGCGTCCTCGGCGAGGACTGGCTGCTCGAACGGGCCGCGGAGCGGGCCTCGCTGCTCACCGAAGGCCCCCTGATCGACGACGACATCGAGGTGGACCTCCTCAACGGCGCGGCCGGAGCGATCGTCCCGCTGCTCAACCTGGCCGCCGCGACCGGGCAGGCCGACTGGCTGGGCGCGGCGGCACACATCGGGCACCGGCTGGCCGGGCTTGCCGTGGTCGACGCGGCGGGCGCCCGGTGGCCCACCCGTCTCAACCCCGAGGGCATCGGAGGCTTCGCGCACGGCGCCACGGGCATCGGCTGGGCGCTGGCCCGGCTCGCCCTCACGGACGCGGGCACCGAGGCGGAACGCCTCGACTGGAGCCGTCTCGCCGCGCGGGCCTTCGCCTACCAGGAGTCGCTCTACCGCCCCGGGGACGGCAACTGGCTCGATGTCCGCGTCGGCGCGGAGGAGGACTTCTTCACGAGCTGGTGCCACGGAAGTGCCGGCGTCGGCATCGGCATGCTGGACCTTCACCGCCGCACCGGCGACCCCGCGCACCTCGACATGGCCTGGCGCGCGGCCCGCGCCTGCGCCGCGGAAGGATTCGGCTGGAGCCACACTCTGTGCCACGGCGACCTGGGGCTCTGGGAGTTCCTGACGTCCATGGGACACGGCGACCCCGCCCGACTGGACGGCGAGATCCTCACCGGCCTCGAACAGCGCGGCCCCGTCGGCGGGTTGGCCCGGGAGGCGTTCTCCCCGAGCCTCATGTCCGGCCTCGCCGGAGTCCTCCACACCCTGCTGCGCATGCATCCGGCCGCCGCCCTCCCCAACCCCCTCCTCCTGGACTGACGCCTCCCGGCGCCGCGCGCCGCGCCGGAAAATCTTCGGCAACCCTCCAGGTGAGGCGGAGCCCGTCCGGCGGTGTGACACGAACGGGCCCAAGAACGCTGTCCGGGAGGGAAGGGTGAGGGCGTGCCCGAGCGCGCTCGCACCCGCGGTGTGACAGAGCCGAGGGAGTCGTACGTGAAGCAGGAGCGTGCCGTCCAGACCCGCCACACACTGATGCGTGCCGCGGCACGGGTCTTCGAGGAACGGGGCTACGCCCAGGCGTCCTTACGGGAGATCAGTGCCGTCGCCGGAACGAGCGTGGGGGCGCTGCACTTCCACTTCGCGTCCAAGGCGCACCTCTTCGAAGAGGTCGAGTCGGCGGGGCGGGCGAGCCTGCACTGGGCGGCCCGACAGGCCGGACGCCCGGGCATGGACGCCCTCCAGAAGCTCACCGCGATCTCCAACGCCCTGGCCGTACAGATACGTACGGACGTCGTGTCCAGGGCCGGATTCCACCTCAACAGCCGGACCGAACCGGGCTCGCCAGGGCGGTTGCAGGACGAATGGCGGGCCTGTGTGGGCCGCCTACTGGAGGAGGCGGCGCGCGAGGACCTGCTGGACGCGGACCTCGACGTCACCGACCTCGCGGACGCCTACTTCGCCGCCACCCTCGGCATGGAACTCCTCAGCCGCAAGGCCCACCGCCCTCTCTCCTGCCACGCCCTGGCCGGTCTGTGGCAACTGACCCTGCCCTCCCGCAAGTCCGCGCCCGGACACACCCCGGCACCGGAAGGAGCCCGGCTGCCGAGCCGCCGGTGACACCGGTCACCACATGGAACGGTGTGCGTTCCGCGGGGGCCGGAGCGTGGGACCGGTGGGTACGGTGGGGAGGTGGACACGGTGCGCGCTGTCACGCTCAACATCTGGGGCCGGGGCTCGGCCTGGCGTCGTCGGCTGCCCTTGCTCAGGGCCGAACTCGTCCGGCTCGTCCCCGATGTCGTCGGGCTGCAAGAGGTGTGGCGATCGGGTTCGAGGTGCCAGGCGGAGCGGATCGCCGACGATCTGGGCTACCACGTGACCTACGCCCGGGCCTCGTCGCGAGGGTGGGGCAGCCAGGGAAACGCGCTGCTCACCCGGGTGCCTGTCGAGCGGTACGAGGTGCTCCCGCTGCCCACTCCGGGTGTCGAGCCCCGGTCCGTGCTGTGCGCGGAGGTGGGCTCGATGACCGTGCTGGTCACCCATCTGACCTGGGAGTGGGAGCACACGCGGATCAGGCAGCAGCAGGTCCGGTTCCTCGCGGAGCTGGCGGCCCGGCAGGCCGGACGCGAGGTGCTGGTCCTCGCCGATCTGAACGCGGCCCCGGACACCGAGGAGATCCGGTGGCTGACCGGCCGCATGCGGGACGCGTGGGCGGATGGTGGCGAGGGCCCCGGCCGCACGTTCACGCCCGACAACGACTTCGCGCGCAAGGCCCGTGAACCGGCGCGGCGCATCGACTTCGTCCTCACCGACGGCCAACTCCAGGCACGCAGTGCGAAGTTGGCGTTCACCAAGGCGGCCCGCGCCGGCCGTCGTCCGCTGTGGCCCTCCGACCACTTCGGCGTGGTCTGCGACCTCGCGCCGGTGCCGCGTCCCTCGTAGTCGAATGGCGTGGCCCGGTGAAGCTAACGGCGGGCCGTCGCGATGAAGGTGCGGATCAAGTCGCCCGATTTGACGCCCCGTTCGCTCTCCACGCCGCTGGAGACGTCCACTCCCCAGGCTCCGGTGGTCTCGATCGCGTGCCGGACGTTGCCGGGGTGCAGGCCGCCCGCCAGGAGCCAGCGGCCGGTCGGGGCGTCGAAGGTGGGGGAGGCCCAGTTCCACGGCTTGCCCGAGCCGGGATCGGGCGCGTCCAGGAGCAACAGGTCCTCGCCCAACTCGTCCAGCTGAGCGGGAAGTTGGGCGGTAGCGCGGATCAGCGTACGGCCGGGGGCCCGCAGCGCCTCGTAGTACTCCGGGCCCTCGTCACCGTGCAGTTGCACCGCGTCGATACCGCTCTCCTCCGTGAGCCCGCGCACCTCGGACAGCGGCTGGCCGCGAAAGACGCCGACGGTGAGGACGTGGTCCGGCACCCGTTCCGCGAGCTGCCGCGCCGTGGCGGCGTCCACCGTCCGTGCGCTGGTGGCGAAGACGAAGCCGATCGCGTCCGCTCCGGCCTCGACGCAGGTGTCGACGTCCCGCGCGGTCCGCAGACCGCAGATCTTGATGAAGAGATCGCTCATGCCCCGAGTCAATCAAAGGTTGGCCGGCGCCCGGCCCCGATGCGCGAAGCGGCTCCCCGCCGGCCGGGTTGAAGCGGCGGGTTGGCCGTTTGGGGTCGGGCCGGAAGGGTTAACCGGATCCCATGCGATTCCTCTCAGCGAAGTCGGTGCCGGCCGGGGCGGGCTCCCCGGGACGAGGTGTGGGGGAAGGGTGTGATGCCGCGGCCCGGACCATGCTCAAGGCGCTGGACGCGCTCGGCGGGCTCACACCCCTGGACAAGATCACCGGTCCCCTCCAGAAGGCCGTCCGCGCCCTGCCGCTGGGGCCCTACCGTGCCGTTCTCCAGGGCCGCCCGATCGGACACCCGCTGCACCCCGTGCTGGTGCAGGTGCCGATCGGCTCCTGGACCTCCGCGGCGGTGCTCGACCTGCTGCCCGGCGGTGGGCGCCACGCCCGGCTCCTGGTGGGCCTGGGCGTCGTCTCGGCGGTGCCGGCCGCGTGGGCGGGATGGGTGGACTGGGCGGAGCAGCCCGAGCGACAACTGCGTACCGGAGTGGTGCACGCGGCGTCGAACGGGGTGGCCATCGGTCTGTACGCCGCATCGTGGGCCGTACGGGGCCGCAGCAGGCCGGTGCTCGGCCGCGTGCTCGGGTTCGCCGGCCTGACCGTCGCCGGCGTGGGCGGCATGATCGGGGGCCATCTCGCCTACCGCCAGGGAGTGGGGGCCAACAAGACGGAGCCGGTCGACCACCTGGTGGAGCCGGGCTGGCACGCGGTGGGCAGCGCGGCGGACTTCGTCGAGGGGCAGGGGGCCCGGCGGATGCTGGGCGAGGTTCCGCTGCTCGTGGTGCGGGAGCCGGACGGCGGTTTCCACGTACTGGTCGACCGGTGCAGCCACATGGCGGGGCCCCTGTCGCAGGGCAAGGTCGCCGACGGGTGCGTCGAGTGTCCCTGGCACGGAAGTGTCTTCCGCTTGGCCGACGGCGAGAACGTGGGCGGCCCGGCGACAGCGCCCCAGCCCACCTTCGACACCCGTCTGACCGAGGACGGCGTTCTGGAAGTCAGGCTTCCGGGCGCGGTCTGAGCCCTTCAGAACCGGACTCGGCCGGTCAGTGCGCCGGGCTCCGGGGCCGCCCGGGGTGGGGACCCGTGACGCGTGATCGCGGCACGGGCCCTCTCCACCGCGGGCGGCCGTGGGAGCGCGGGGCGTCAGGAAACAGATGTCGGCTTCTCCGGCGCGAGCGAGTTCCCCGCCGGGATGCGGCCGCAGTCGGAGGGCGCGGTCTTGCCCGCGAAGCGGTCGTTGAGCCAGCTCAGCGCCGCGGGAGCCCAGGGCACGATGGCCCCGACATGGCTGAGCAGCGCGTACTGCTGGTACTTGATCGACGTGTTGCCGGTGGCGCAGTACTGCCTGGCCAGTGAGCGCACATCGCCCGCGACCATGACCCCGTCACCGGTCCCGATGCCCGGAAGGTTGCTGAAGGTGCCTTCCAGCACGCCGCCGTTGCCCTGGGCGATGAAGCCGGGGACGGTCGGGGTGGCCGCCGAGCCGAGGTTCAGCTTGTTGACTGCCGCGATGAACTCGGGCACGGAGTTGGGGTCGGCGTACTCCGGCTTCGCCAACTTCTTCCAGGTCAGACCGGGATGCTGGGCCAGTGCGTTGACGATGGACCCGTTCTCGAGCTTCTTGTAGACCTCGAGCCCGTAGCTGTTCATATAGGGCTTCAGGTCGATGCCGAACGAGCGCGAGGTGCCGATGAGCGCCATGGGGATGACACCGGCCCACACGACGCTGCCGTCGACGTACTTGAGGTTGTGTGCCGGGTCGACCAGCAGCCCTCCCTCGGTGAAGCCCACCAGGTTCCGGTTGACGTCCGGGGCGTAGCTCGGCGCGAGGGTCGCCGCCCACTGGGTCGCGATCGCGCCGCCTGAGTAACCGATGAGGCCGAAGCGGGTGTTGGCGCTCATGCCGGTCTCCGGGGATCGGCCGACGGCCCGGATGGAGTCCAGCGTGGTGGTGCCGTACTCGGGGCCGGCCGCGAAGTCGGCGCTCTGCCCCTCGGTGTCCGGGACGACGACGTCGTAGCCCTGGAGCAGGAACGGCACCAGGACGAGCGACTCGGCGGTGGGGAGGAGGCCGCCGAGGCTGACGTTGCCCGCGATCGCTCTGGACGGACCGTCCGCGGGATTGAGGGAGTCGTACGCGGACTGGTACGACACCGCCTTGCTGCCGTCGCCGCCCGGGCTGCGCACCACCGACGTCACACCGACGGACGGGCGGCCCTGGGCATCGGTGGTGCGGAAGAGCAGTTGGACCGCCTTGACCGGCGTGGGGATACCGGCGAGGTGGTACGGCAGCGTTCGCGTCTTGAGTACGGTGCCGGGCGCGAACGAGGACAGCGGTTCGCTGCCGTCGTAGGCGTAGAACGAATCGTCGTGCGCGGCCTTCGTCGCCACGGACGGGGTGGGGGAGGCTGACGGCGCGGCTACGGCGGTCGCGGCCGGGGCGGCGGTGACGGCCAGGGCGGTGGCGACTGCGATTGCCAGATGCCGTACGGCGGTTGTGGGCATGGATCCCTCGGCTCGTTAGGTGAATCTCGGGGATGGGCGACGCAAGTGTTACTAGAGGTAACGGCGTTGTAAGTTACCAAGAGGTAAGTCCGTTGCCCAGTGATGCGACAACACTTTGTGCGGTGTCGGTGCGGACCGCTCACCAGGGCTCCGAGGGTTGAGGCAACTCCCGGCGGCGGAGAGCGGGTTGCGCGGGGGAGACGGATCGGTGACCGGGAAGCGGTAAAGGGCTCTGAGTGCGAATGCGGACAATTCGCCTAATTGCGGGCATGGTTCGCGGGTTGTTGTCTTCGGGCTTTCACTACTTCGTCCGCACTCGGTAACAGAGGCAGCCCCTGGTGTGAACGCCTCGTCCTGACGGGTGGTCGCAAGGCGACCGGAGATCGTCGAGGGACTGCGTGAAAGGGGCGGGCATGGCACGGCACGTCGGTGGGCGGGGTTGGTACGGCAAGGTGGCCGGTGCGGCGGCAGGGGTGACGCTGCTCGCCACGGGTGCCTCGGTGTGGAGCGC
This sequence comes from Streptomyces sp. ASQP_92, assembly GCF_025399895.1. Lineage (GTDB taxonomy): Bacteria > Actinomycetota > Actinomycetes > Streptomycetales > Streptomycetaceae > Streptomyces. The sequence goes on from NZ_JAODUA010000024.1 coordinate 25,601, forward strand.
GCAGGCCGGTTCCGCGGACACGCCGTCGCCCAAGGAGTCCGCGACCGCCAGTGTCGTCACGCCCGTCGCGGACACCATCGCCCACGCCTCGGAGGCGGGGCCGCGCGGCATCAACATCACCATCGACGACGGCCCCGACCCCAAGTGGACCCCCCAAGTCCTCGACCTGCTGCGGCAGTACGGGGTGAAGGCCACGTTCTGCATGGTCGGAACGCAGGCGCAGGCCCACCCGGACCTGGTCAAGAAGGTGGTGGCGGCCGGGCACCGGCTGTGCGACCACACGGTGTCGCACAACACCGCCATGGACAAGGCGTCCGAGACCTACCAGTCGCAGCAGATACTCGACGCCGAACGCATGATCACCAAGGCCTCCGGGGGCGTACGACCGATGTACTACAGGGCACCCGGCGGGGCCTTCACGCCCTACAGCCGTCAGCTCGCCGCGTCCCGGGGCATGCGGCCGCTCGGCTGGAACGTGGACAGCAAGGACTTCGAGCGGCCGGGCACGGACGCCATCGTCGCCACCGTGCGGCGCGAGGTGCACGGCGGACCGACGCTCCTCTTCCACGACGCCGGCGGCGACCGCGGTCAGACCGTCGCGGCGCTGCGGCGTCTGCTGCCCTGGCTCAAGAACCAGGGCTACACGTTCGGCTTCCCGACGCGCTGAGGCCTGTGCGACCGTCGGGAGGCGGGCACACTCAGGGCTGTCCAACAGTCCGGGGGAGAGCGGAACTCCCGGTGGAGCTCCATGCGTTGACCCCACAGCAGCAGGGCGGCCCGGTCCGGGCCAGGGCCCCGACACTCAACAGAGAGCAGGCCGGCACATGACGTACGAGCAGCAGCTGCCCGAGCCGGACCCCGAGGCGCAGGGGCCCACGGAGGCCGAGCGGGCCGGGCGCGAGGCCGTGCGCCGACAGGCGCAAGGGATGGGACATCGCGAAGCCGTTCGCGCGTTCCGCCTCCTCGCCGACGCGCCGGACAGCCCCTCCGAGGACGAGGCGGACACCACGGACGACCGGGGGGACGGTGGTCGGCGGCTGGCCGAACTGGCCGAGTGGGAGCGCATCGTGGAGCAGTTGTCCCTGCACGCGGGCACCTATGACGTCGAGACGGACCCTTATGTCCAGGGGGAGCGCGCGGCGCACTGACGGGTCACCGAGCGGCCGCCACCCTGCACGGCGGTGTCGCGGGGGAACAGGTCAGGTGTCGGTGGACGGCGGCAGGGCGGCGGTGAGTTGGGTGCGGTTGCGGACGCCCAGTTTGCGGTAGATGCGGCTGAGGGGCGACTCCACCGTCTTGCGGGAGACGAACATCTGCTGGGCGGCTTCCTGGTTGGTGCATCCGGAACAGATCAGCCCCGCGAGACGGAGTTCATGGGCCGTCAGACTCGTGCCCGGTGTCCGCGGCGCGCGGCCGTCCGGGCCCGGCGGCAGGCCCGTGAGCCGGTTCAGATGCTCGTCGGCCAAGGCGATCCAGGGGTGGGCGTCGGCCGTCTCGAAGATCGTCCGCGCCTGCTCCCAGGCGGTGCGGGCGGCGGCGGAGCGGCGTCGGCGTCGTTCCACACGGCCGCGTACGAGCAACGTGCGTCCCTCTTCGACGGGCGTGCCGAGCGCCGCGAAGGCGCGCGCGGTGTCGTCGAGGAGTTCGACGGCGCCCTCGCTGTCCCCCTCCTGGTACAGGCACAGGGCCCGCGAACGGGTCAGGGCGGCCCGCAGCACGGCGTGGGCGGCGTGTGGTTGGACCGTGTGCTGCATGCGATCGAGCAGGGCGTGCGCGCGCAAGATCTGTCCCGACCCGGCGAAGGCTTCGACGGCGTCGGCCTGCCAGCGCAGGATGGCCGGGTCGTCGGCGCCCGACCGTTCCTCCAACTCGGCCACCTCGGCGAGCGCCGCGGCCGCCCGGTCGACGTGCCCGCCGTGCAGGTGGACGGCCCCCATGATCCACAGGCTGCGCGTGGTGTGCAGCGCGTCGTGCTCCGCGCGGGAGGCGTGCAGGGCCCGGGTCGCGTACGCCAGCGCCTGCTCGAAAGAGCCTCCGTGACTGTGGACCAGGGCGGCCGTGTACCAAGCGGGGCCCGGCGAGAGATCGGCGGTGGCGGTGATGGACAGGGCGCTGTCCGCCCAGCGCAGGGCGCGTGAACACGCCCCGAGCGCGTTGTCCACCTCGGCCAGGCTTCGCCACACCTCCGCGAGGTCCTCCGCGCCCCCGCTGCCCAGAGCCACCGGCAGCAGGTCCACCAGGGCGGCCCGTGCCTCGGCGAACCTGCCGTCGAACACGGCATGGCGGGCGGCCAGGTACTCGGGGCTGTTGCGGATCCCCATGCGTGGTGGCGCGACGGCCAGCGCGAGGGCCGCGGCCAGGGTGACGGGGGCCGACTCCAGGCGTCCGAGCACCCGTTCCATGCGGGCCGCCATCGTCAGGGCGGCGGCCTCCAGAACCACATCCGCCCCGGTGCGCGCCAGTACGGCGGCCGTGCTCGCATGCCGCAGGGCGCGTGCCGAGTCGCCCGTTGCGACATTGGCCCGGACGGCGGCCCGCAGTTCGATGGCGGCCAGCAGAGCGGGGTCCTGGCCCGCCGCCTTGCGGGCCGCCGTGAAGAGAGGCTCCGCCCCCGTCAGATCCTGACCGCATGCGTCGATGACCGCCAGCAGGGCGTTGACCTGCTGAAAAGGCGTACCGCGAGCCTCGGCGATGTCCCGCGCGGCCCGGCTCGCCAGGTCGCAGGCGCCGGCCACCGCCGCGTCGTGCGCGGCCTCGGTGAGCCGCTCCAGCCGCACCTCGCCCCGGTCGGCCGGCGTGAGCCGGGCGGCGAACAGCATGAGTTCGGCGGCGAGTCCGCTCTCGCCCGCCGTGCGCGCCGCGAGGGCCGCGGCCGCGGTGTCCCGCGCCGTGGCCGGGTCCGTGCCGTCCTGGGCCAGGGCGCGGTGCCAGGCCGCGCGGATCGGATCGCGGACGACTCCCGCGAGGGCGTGATGAGTACGACGACGTGTGCGGCCGTCCATGGTGAGAGGAGCGGCGCGGGCCAGGGCCCCGGCCGCGAACCGTACGCACGGATCCGTCACATTCCCTTGCTCCAGAGGCTGTTGAGGGACCATGAGCCCGGCCCGCAGTGCGTACCGCACATGGTCGTCGGCGTCCGGGCAGCCCGCCCGCCGCAGCAGATCGGCATCCGGGCGGGCGGTCAGGGCCGCCGTGCGCAGTGTGGTGAGAACCTCGGCGGGGACCGTGTCCAGCCAGGCGGCGGCCAGGTCCTCGGCCCGATGTAGCCGCACCGGAGGGAGACGGCCGGCCAGGGCGCCCGGACCCGCAGGGGTGTCCATCAGATCGTCGCAACAGGCGGCCAGCAGAGCACGGTGCCCGCCGCTGTACCGGTGCAGGGCCGTGGCCCAGCGAGTCGGCAGGCCCAGAGCGTCGAGAATCGCCGCGGTCTCGTCGAGGCCGGCGGCCTCCACGGGCAGCAGGGGCGGATAGCCGCCCATCAGCCGCGCGGCCCGGTCCGGGCGCCGCACAGAGCGCTCGGACACCAGCATCGAGAGCCCATCGGACGGCAGCGCCCGTGCGCAGTACCCCAGCACATCGGCGGTGACCGGGTCGAGCCATTGCACGTCCTCCACGATCAGCAGCGCCCCGCGCTGGTCCCCCAGGGCCCGCGCCGCCGCCGTACGCAGCCCCAGGCGTGCGGCCGGGTCCTCCGGCGGCACGGGGCCGGTGAGGAGCGCCCCGTCCCAGAGCTGGGCCAGTCCCGAGCAGGGCAGATCCTGATCCCCTTCCCGGGCGTGGACGCGTAGCGCGGGACCGCCGGCCCCGGCCGCCACCTCGTCCACCAGGGTCGACTTGCCCGAGCCCCATGGGCCGTGGACGGCAAGCCGCCCGTGCCGTGCCAGCAGCGCGGACGCCGAGACGACGAGGGAGCCCCACCCGCCGGGGCCCCCGCTTCCGCCGATGTCGTCGCGCGCTTGTCCGTCCACCTCCCGCACGCTAGGCCTCACTTCGCGCGTGGCCAAGGGTGCGGCTGCGTTCAGTGCGGGTGCAAGGGAGTTCCCTGATGCCCACAACTTCCCTCATCGCAGGCCGAGTTGCGCCGAATGTCCCGGAGTTCCCCGTCGGGTGGGCGGTGCTCGACTCCGACGGCGCGCCCCGCGCCCCGCAGTTCCGTCCGCCCCTGCGTCAAGGGAGCTGCCGGATGGCCAAGTACCCCCGGAAGCAGCGAGGTTGAGCCCACCTCAGTGGCCGGCGCTCGTACTTCCACGGCGCGAATCCCCGGGCTCATCCGCGCCCGCTCCGGCCTCCACCAGCACCGAAGGAGTGTGCTCCCCCCATGCGTCCTGCGAGAAATCCGCGCTTCATGACGACGGCCCTGGCCGTGCTCACCTTCGCCGGCCTGGCGGCGCTGCCCGCCCGGGCCGCCTCACCCGTCCCCGCTCCCGGCCCGTCGGTTCCGGCGGACGTGCGGGCGGCCATGGCCCGCGACCTGGGCCTGACCCCCGAGGGGGTCCGCCTTCGCACGGCCGCCGAGCACGGGGCGAACCAAGCCGCCACCACCCTGCGCGCGAGCCTCGGCGACCGGCTCGCCGGGCTGTGGTTCGACGCGGCGGACGGCCGCCTGCACGCCGACGTGACCGCCGTCGACGACATCGCTGCTGTCGAACGCGCCGGCGCCGTCCCCCGCCTCGCCCGCCACTCGACGGCCCAACTCGACGACACCACCCGCCTGATCGGCACGTGGGCCGCCCATACCGCCGGGCTGTCGTCCTGGGGACCCGACCTCCGTACCAACCGGGTCGAGGTCGTCCTGGATCCCGATCGGTCCGACGCCACGACAGCCGCTCTGCGCGGTCGACTGGCCGGGCTCGGCGATCTGGTGAAGATCACCGAATCGCGGGATGTGCCGCGCCAGCAGGGTGGGGCCGTGGTGGGCGGCGAGAAGTGGGTGCCGGGTACGGAGAGCCCGTGCTCCATAGGCTTCCCCGTCACCCGTTCCGGCGGGGCGAAGGCGTTCCTCACCGCCGGACACTGCACCAACGACGTCGACCAGCCGGCGTACGGCAAGGACGGCAGCCGCATCGGCACCTCCAACAGGAACGGCAGCGGCAGCGTCGACTCCGGTGACGGCGACTTCGGCCTGGTCGACGTGGACCAGGCCGGATGGGACCTGTCGTCGAAGGTGTCCGGCTGGGGCAAGGGCGATGTGACCCTGACGGGGTCCGAGGACGCCCTCGTCGGCACCGCCGTCTGCCACTCCGGGCAGACCACCGGCTTCCAGTGCGGTGAGGTGACGAAGGTCGACCAGACCGTCGACTACGGCAACGTCGTCATCAACGGGCTGTCCTACACCAGCGCCTGCTCCGCCGGTGGCGACTCGGGCGGAAGCTATGTCACGGCGACCGGAGGCAAGGCGGTCGGCCTGCACTCCGGTGGCGGGAGCGCCACCTGCTCCAGTGGCAGCGGTGAGAAGTTCACCATCTTCCAGCCCGTGAACGAGGCCCTGGCCACGTTCGGTGTCACGCTGTCCACCGCGTCGCCGCAACCCGGTGAGGTCACCGTCACCGCCGTCTCCGCCAGGACGAACCCCTCGGGCAGCCCGGTCGAGTTGAAGAACAGCGCCGCGGGCGGCACCGCCCCGTACAGCTGGAGCGCGACGGGCCTGCCCCCGGGGCTGGCCATCGCCCCGGCCACGGGCACCGTCTCGGGCACCCCGTCGGCCGCGGGCGCCTACACCGTCACCATCACCGCGGCCGACAGCGCGGGCAGGACGGGGTCGACCACCTTCAGCTGGACCATCACGGCTCCCGGGACCGGCAGCCCCACCCTGACCAATCCGGGAAGCCAGAACGTCTACGTGGGCCGTCCGGTCAGCCTCGCCCTGCACGCCTCGGGCGGGACCGGACCGTACACCTTCACCGCCACCAACCTTCCGGCCGGACTGAGCGTCGGCGCCGCCAGCGGAGTCATCTCGGGCACGCCCACCACCTGGGGATCGCGTACGGCGACGCTGACCGTCACCGACGCGGCCGGGAAGAAGGCCTCCGTCACCGTCTCCTTCACCGTGTGGTTCTGAGCCCGGACGACTGTTGCGTGTCCCAAGTCGGCGCAGGGGACGGGAGGTTGACGTCCTCTGCGCCTTCCGACCGCCGGCTCCGGGGGGCACCACGAGCGGCCCGGCCGCCGGTCCCGCGACGCCCTCAGCCGGTCACGGGGCCCAGGCGCAGCTCCTGGGTGGGCCAGGGCGGCGGCTCGGCCGGACCGAACCAGACCCGGACGTCGAGCCCCGCGCGCACCGGCAGCAGGGGGTAGTCGTTCTCGGCGTGCTCGGTCCGGTGCAGCGCATGCTCCGGGCCGAGGTGTCGACCGGCGTACGCGGCGAAGGCGGCGGCGTCGGACGGCCGGCAGATGGTGGCCCTCACCTCAGGGGTCCCGGGTGCCGGTGTGAAGCCCGGGCCGCGCAGCAGCAGGACGTCGTCGCTGTCGATCATGGTGGCGTTGGCGGCCTCGCGGTGCTCGCGCCAGACCGGGCCGGAGTAGAACGCCTCCAGCGAACGCCGGCGCCCCCGCATGTCGGGGAAGGAGCGGAGCCAGACGAACCGGTCGGGGTCGTCGAGGTCGCGGAAGCGGCCACCGACGCGGATGCCGACCGCCCGCTGCCCGGTCACGAACTCGCGCTCGAAAAGCTCGATCAGCGCCTCCCGGGCGCCGGGCCGCAGGGTGTACTGGCGCAGTTCGACGATGCTCATGCGCCGGGCCGCCCGGTACGCGCGAAGTCCATGATCCAGTTGAGTTCCCAGGTGCGGCCGCCGTCGGCGGAGAACTCCTGCTCCCAGCGGGCCGCGTCCGGCCCGAGGCGATACCAGACGAAGTGCACCTGGACCGGGCGGCCGCCGTAGGTGTCCTCGCCGTGGAAATCGCTGCGGTCACCCGTGAAATCGCCGACCACCGGGGGATCGAGCCGGCCGGTCCTGCTGTCCGCCCAGTGGATCGACCAGCGCTCACTGGCACGGTCGAACAACCGCAGCGTGACGCCCTGGCGGCCCAGGGTCGGAAAAGTGATCTCGTCGATGTTGCCGGCGCCCCCGAACAGCGGCCGGACCACCGCGTGCCCGGGGAACTCCACCCAGGTTCCGGGGCCCGGGTCGAGTGGTGCGGCGAGTCGGCGATTGGCCACGTCCCAGGACCCGTGCAGAAAGTCGAAAGCGTTCATGCGGCGCAGGTTAGGGGGCCTTCCCTGACATCCGCTGTCAGTGAATACTGACCGGCATGCGCGCGAGCCGGCTGGTCACCCTGCTTCTGCTGCTCCAGAACCGGGGCCGCATGACAGCCCGGCAACTGGCCACGGAGCTGGAGGTGTCCGTCCGCACGGTCTACCGGGACGTCGAGGCGCTCGGCGCCGCCGGGATCCCGCTGTACGGCGACTCCGGACACGCGGGTGGCTACCGGCTGCTCGACGGCTACCGGACCCGGCTCACCGGACTGACCGCCCAGGAGGCGCAGGCCGCGTTCCTCGCCGCGCTGCCCGCCACCGCCGCGGAACTGGGTCTCGGGGAGGCGCTGGCGACCGCCCAGCTCAAGCTGCGCGCGGCCCTCCCCGCCGAGCTGCGCGAACACGCCGGCCGGGTCCAGGGACGCTTTCTGCTCGACGCGCCCGGCTGGTACGGCGACGCCGACGACACCCCGCACCTGGCCGGGGTCGCCGCCGCCGTGTGGGAGCGGCGGGCGGTGGTGCTGCACTACCGGCGGTGGCGGTCGCCGCAGGAGATCGAGCGGCGGGTGAAGCCCTACGGGCTCGTCCTCAAGGCGGGCCGCTGGTATCTGGTGGCGGCGGGGCCGTCCGGGACCCGCACCTACCGGGTCGACCAGATCGACCAACTCCGGCCGCTGCAAGAGCAGTTCAGCCCTCCGGACGGATTCGACCTGCGCGCCTACTGGGACCGCTATCTGGCCGACTTCCGCGCGCGGCTGCACACCGGCGAGGCTGTGGTGCGCCTCACTCCGGAAGGGGCCCGTCGGCTGGGTGTGACACCCCCGCAGGACGGCGAATGGGCGGAGGTCCGGGTCCCCATCGAATCCATCGACCACGCCCACGGGGAGTTTCTGCGGCTGGGCGCCGACATCGACGTCATGGCACCGCCCGAACTGCGTGATCGCATCGCGGAGACCGTACGCACGCTGGCCACGCGGTACCGGACATGACCAGGCGGCTACCGCTTCGGCGCGCCGGATCCTCACCGAGGTCATCTGCCAAAGGGGCATGGGCTGTTGCGCCTCGGTACGGGAGTCCATGTGAGGGCCGGATGGTGCGACCGTCGGCGTCGAGGTGGGCCGCCCACCCGGTGGGGACGTGGTTGCCATGAGCCGGTGGATGCGGGATGGTTGCCGCACGGCAACGTTTCCTATGAGGGTGTGAGGTGAGGGGTTCGCCCAGCGGATCCTCGACAATTGGTGTCTTCGACCGACGCGGCAACCGACGTCAACGCACAGGCGGGTTCTCTGTGGAGCAAGGCTCCCTACCCCGTTCTGATAGCTGATGCGCACGGCGCGATCGTCCTGGTCAACGAGGCGGCGGCCGCCCTGCTGCCCGAGGCGCGCCCCGGCGCGCGGATGACGGACGCCGTCCCGGAATGGCTGGCGACGGCCCACACCGCGCTGCGCGTGCCCCACCAGGGCGACGTCGCCGCGGTCCGCTCCGGCCCCGTGGACGGCCGGATCTTCGAAGCCCACCCCACCGTCGAGGACGGCGGCACGGTCCTGTGGTGGCTGGTCGACGCCACCGATCACCGCCTGGCCGAGGAAGCACTGCGCCGAGAGCGCGAACGGACCGCGTTCCTGGGCAAGGCGTCCAACCTGTTGCTCTCCTCGCTGAACGTGGACCGCTGCACCCATGTCACCGCGCAGATGGCGGCCGAGCACCTCGCGGACGCGGCGCTCGTCGTCGCCCCGGCGCGCGGCGACCGGCTCCCCCTGGTGACCTGCCTGCGCGACGGCACTCCGGTCACCTCGGACCCCAGCGTCGACCCCGAATCCGTGCCCGGCCTCGCCGAGGCGTTGCAGGGGTTCCCGCCCGTCGCCACCCGGTGGGTCGAACCCTCCACCGTCCCGGACTGGGTCCTGCCCGAGGGATTCGGGCCGGCCGGCTCGATAGTGGTCACCCCGCTGCCCGGATACGGCGTACCGGCCGGAGCCCTGATCCTGCTGCGGCGCGCAGGGAGCGACGGATTCACTCCCGAGGAAGAGGTCTTCGCCCGGCTGTTCGCGGCCAGGGCCGGCGCGGCGATGGCGGCGGCCCGCCTCTACGCGGACCAGTCGGCGATCACCGACGTCCTCATGCGCGAGCTGCTCCCGCCCGCACTCCACCAGGTTTCCGGCGTGGACTTCGCGGGCGGCTACCGACCCTCCGAGGACCACGAGCGGATCGGCGGCGACTTCTACGACGTCCACCCCGCCATCACCGAAGGCGCTCCCTCACTGGTGGTCCTGGGCGACGTGTGCGGCAAGGGACTGGAAGCCGCGGTGCTGACGGGGAAGATCCGCAACACCCTGCACGCCCTGCTCCCGCTCGCCGACGACCACCAGCGGATGCTGCGCCTGCTCAACATGGCGCTGCTGAACTCCCATCACACCCGCTTCGCCACCCTGGTGCTCGCCTCGGCGGTACGGGAGGGCGGCTCGGTGCGGATGCGAGTGACCAGCGCGGGCCATCCGGCCCCCCTGATCGTGCGCGCCACGGGTGAGGTGCAGGAGGCCAACACCCGGGGCACGCTGATCGGCGCGATGCCCGAGGTGCACGCCGGAACGGCCGAGCTGTTCCTGGCGCCGGGGGAGACCTGCGTCCTGTACACGGACGGGTTCACCGAAGCGCGGGGCGGCCCGATGGGAGACGTCCTGTTCGGCGAGGAGCGGCTGCGGCGCGTCCTGTCCGAGTGCGCGGGCCTGCCCGCCGAGAGCATCGTGGAGCGCGTCCAGATGGTCGCCGCGCAGTGGCTCGGCAAGGGCCGGCACGACGACATGGCCATCGTGGTGGTCTCCGCGCCCCGCACCCACCACCTCAGCGCGGTGAACGGTCGCACACGGGGCAGGTTCACGGCATGAGTACGCGACTTCGCACCCCGCCTCCAGAGGCGGTGCGCCCGGACACGGTGCGCCCGGACTCGGCGCCCATGGACCTGGCACCGCTGGAATCGGCACCGCTGGAATCGGCACTGTGGGAAGCCGTGTTCGCAGGGGACGAGCACACGGCGACCGGCCTTGTGCGGCGGGCACTGGACGAGGGGCACGACCCCGAGAGCGTGCTGCTCGACGTGATCGCCAGGGTGCAGGTCAAGGTCGGCGAGGAGTGGGCGGCCGACCGGATGAGCATCGCCCAGGAGCACGCGGCGACGGCCATCAACGAACGGGCCGTGGCCGCGCTCTCGATGCACGCGGCCGTACGCACCGCCCCCGAGCGCGGGCGGATCACCGTGGCCTGCGTCGACGGGGAGTGGCACGCGCTGCCCGCCCGGCTGCTGTCCGAGGTGCTGAGACTCCGGGGCTGGCGCGTCGACTACCTGGGCGCCCAGGTTCCCGTGCCGCACCTCATAGGGCACCTGCACCGCACCGGCCCCCAACTGGTCGCGCTCTCCAGTTCCATCGCGACCCGGCTGCCCACCGCACACGCCACCATCACCGCCTGCCAGGCGGCGGGCGTCCCCGTAGTGGCGGGCGGGGCGGCCTTCGGGCCCGGCGGGCGCTACGCCCGGCTGCTCGGCGCCGACGCCTGGGCCCCGGACGCGCGCTCCGCCGCCGACCGCATCCAGAGCGACCCCCCGGCCCGTCCCGAGTCCTGCCATCAGCCGCTCGACGACCTGCCGCACCTGGACGACCAGGAGTACACGATGGTCACGCGGACGAGGACGCACCTCGTACGCGGCGTGATGCGGGGCCTGGACGATGCCTTCCCGGCCGTGCGGCACTACAGCGACCTCCAGCGGGAACGTACCGCCGAGGACGTGGCCCACATCGTGGACTTCCTCGCCACCGCGCTCTACCTCGACGACCCGGAGCTGTTCACCGACTTCATCGCCTGGACCGCCGCCGTCCTCACCGCGCGCGGTGTGCCCCTGCACAGCCTGCCGCCCGCCCTGCACATCCTGGCGGGCGACCTCAAGGACTTCCCGCGCGCGGGACGCATTCTCCACCTCGGCGCCGACCGGCTCGGCGTCGCCTCCACCGTCCCCTCTGTCCCCGCCAGGAATCACCCGTGAGCACCCTCCCCTCGAGCCATCTGAGACTGACGGCCGTCGACACCGAGACCACGGTGCGCATAGAACTGCGCGGAGACCTCGACTACGACAACGCGGACCTCCTCCTGGAGGCCGTCACCGACAAGCTGACGGCCCACCCCCGACTGCGCGATCTGCACCTGGGCTGCGCGGGCCTCGGTGCCGTCGACTCGACGGGCCTGTCGATCCTGTTGATGATCCGCCGCCGCACCGACGCGGCCCAGGTGTCCCTGCACCTGGAGGACATGACTCCGGCGCTCGACCGGCTGCTGACGATCACGGGGAGCCGGGAGTACCTCACGTCGCTGGCCGCCGACACCGCCCGCGAGAGCACCGGCTCGGAAGAGCTCCGGGCGGACACGGAGGAATGACGGCATTCGCTCGCGGGTCCTGGGCACACTCCATCGAAGCCGGACCCCGACCATCGAAGCCAGGCTCCAACCACCGGCCAGGCCCCGACAGAAGACCACCGCCCCCCGGCCACGGGACGTACCCCACGGCTGAGCACCGTGGGCGCGCCGGTAGCCTGGACGCGTGACGCGGCCCGCCCCCGTCCCACGCGGCGGATCCCTAGAAGCAGAGGTGTGAAACCGCATGAAGCGACGTGGACGGCTGCCGAGAGCACTCGGGCCGCTGGGAACGACCGGACTGGGCAACCGCCTGAAGGCAGCTCTCGAGCCGTCAACTCCCGTACGGGGAAGCTCCGTTGCACGCCTGCTGCGCAAGGCGGCCGAGCACGACGCCGTATGGCTGGGCGCGGCCACTGCACTGGGCCTTTCGGGCGGACGCAGCGCACGTCGGGCAGCGCTGCGGGGCGTCGGCTCCGTGGCGATCGTCGCCGGGATCAATCACGCCCTGGCCAAACCGGCCGCCCGCAGTTCGCGTCCTGTCCTGGACGCCCTTCCCGGGATCTTCCCCCGCCCGAGCACCGCGTCGCTGCCGTCCAACCCGATGGCGTCGGCCGCCGCCTTCGGCGCGGGAGTCGTGCTGGAGTCACCCCGCTACGGCCTGGCCGCCCTGCCCTTCGCGGCGGGGCTCGCCTACATACGGGCGCGGGGGGGCCTGGATCACCGGCGGCGTGCGGCGGCCGGGGCGCTCGTCGGCGTGGGGGCCGCCTTGCTCACCTGCCGGTGGTGGCCGGTGAAACCGGAGGCCGCGGCGGCCGCCGCGCCGCCGCGCCGCCCGGCCCCCGCGCTCAAGGAGGGCAAGGGCCTGCATCTGGTGGTCAACCCGTCCTCCGGCATCGCCTGGTCCAAGGACACCGTCGACACCTTGCGCGCCCTGCTTCCCGAAGCCTCGATCACCCTCTTCGAACCGGGCGACGACCTCTTGGCCCTGCTCGACGAGGCGGCCGTACGCGCCGTCGCCGACGGCGGGGCGCTCGGCGTATGCGGTGGCGACGGCACGGTCAACGCCGGAAGCGCCACCGCCGCCCGTCACCAGGTACCCCTCGCCGTGTTCCCCGGCGGCACCTTCAACCACTTCGCCGGGGACCTCGGAAACCAGACCATGGAGGACGTCGCCCGGGCGATCAAGGCGGGCGACGCGGTCACCGCCGACGTGGGCCGCGCCTCGTCCCCCGCGCGTCCCGGCACACCCCCCGGGCAGGGGGCACGGAAGGACGCCCCTGGCCCTTCGGCCGACGCGACCGCGAGCGGTGACCAACAGCAGCTCTTCCTCAACACGTTCAGCATCGGCGTGTACTCGGAGCTCGTCCACGCCCGGGAGCGTCTGGAGAAGCGCATCGGCAAGTGGCCCGCGCTGTTCGTGGGACTGGCCAAGGTCCTCGCCACGGGCAGCCCGCTCTCGGTCGTCATCAACGGCCGCCCCCGCCGTCTCTGGCTGCTCTTCGCGGGCAACGGGATCTACCACCCCGCCGGCTTCGCACCCACCTACCGCACCCAGCTCGACGACGGGCTGCTCGACGTACGGGCCGTGGAGGCCGGCACCCCCCTGGCCCGAACGCGGCTGCTGCTGGCCGTTCTGACCGGCACGCTGCACAGTTCCCGGGTGCTGACGACCGCCCAGGTGCGCCGCCTGGACCTCCAAGTCCTGGAGGGCGAACCGCACTTCGCGTACGACGGCGAAGTCACCGACGCCACCTACCGGCATCTGGTTCTCGACAAACTCCGCCAGGCGGTCACGCTGTACCGACCCGCCGATCAGGACCAGTGGCTGCGCTGACGCGCGGACGGCCGGGAATGCGGTAGGCCATTTCCGGCCTCCGGGCGGGGTGTTGCGCAGGTCACACGCATGCGGCGGGGGAGTGGGGGCAGAAGGACATCACGGTCCGCGTGAACGGGGCTCCCCCCTCCCCGATCCGGGCTTGCGTGCCCCGCCATCCCTCTCCCCCCCTGGGATGTGCGGGGCCGCCGCATGTCGGGGGTCAGCGGCCCAGGACGTTGCGCACGACCGTCCAGGCGAGCGCCGTGCCCAGCACGAGAAGGACCCCGCGGCGGCCGAGCGAGAGCCGGTGGCTCCGTCCGCGCAGTCCGGCCAGGGCCCAGCGGCCGTAGGCGTACCAGGCGAACGGAAGGGCGGCCAGGAGAACGGGGTTGGCACGCAGGGCGCCCCCCATGTCGCCGTGCAGCAGCGAGTACGTCATCCGAGTGCCGCCACAGGCCGGGCAGTTGAGGCCGGTCACCCAGTGGAACGGGCAGCGGGGCAGGAGTTGCGCGGGCTCATAAGGGGAGTGGCCGTAGAGATGGGCGAGGCCGGCCACCGCGACCACGGCGAGCGCGAGCGGCGCCACGGCGGAGGGCGAAAGCGGGCGGCGCCCAGGGATCAACTCCCTGGGCGCCGCCTGCCGGTTGGGCCGTTCAGCCACGCAGCACGCGGCCGTCCGCGTCCGTCTTGCCGTCACTGACGAGGAGCAGAATTCCGTCGATCAGCGCCCAGAAGCCGAGGCCGCCGCAGGTGAGGAGCTGGGCGATGGCCATGCCGGTGTGCTTGGTGTAGAAGCGGCCGATGCCGAAGGTGCCGAGGAAGAGCTGGAGCACGCCCGCCACGATCTTCGACTTGTCCGAGTACGGGCGGCCGTAGGGGTCGTAGCCGTACGGGGTCGGAGCCGGAGGCATCCCGCCGGGCTGAGGAGCTCCGTGCGGATTGGGGGACTGGGCGCTCATGAAATGTGTTCACTCTCAGAAATGGGTGACGCCCGGGGGCTGCCCGGACGCTGTTCGAACACCCTAGCCTTTACTGATCCATCATCAAAAACTGACCTGAACCAGACCTTCCCCTGCGCGGGTCTGGTTCAGGTTCGTTCCCTCAGGCCGCCCCCGATCTCCGCCGCTCGGCCGCGCGGGCCTGGCGGCGCAGCTCGGTACGTGCTGCCGGGGAGTGTCCGGCGCTCCAGTACGCGTGCCGGGCGATGCGGCAGGACAGCAAGTGCAGGCGTCGTCGCAGCACGGTTCGGAACGGGGCGAGGGCGAGCGCCTCGTATGTGCGGATCCAGTCGCGCTGCGTCTCTACGAGGTCCGGGGGGAAGATTCGCGCCATGGCTCGATTAGAGCACGTGTTCGAATTACTGCGCACCTTCGGACTCGGCGTTCGCATCGGGGAGCCGGTGCGCGCCCCCGCCCCTCCCGGACTGCCCGCCGCGCCCCTCCGTCGAGGGGGCCGTAGCGTTTCGGCCATGTGCTGGAGTGCGACGGCCGACCTCATCGCCGGTGGGGGCATCGCGGCCGTGGGCGTCGCCTCGGTGGCTTCGGCGGCTCGGCGCCCGCTCGACCTGCCCCTGGCCGCCCTGCCGCTTCTGCTCGGGGCCCACCAGATCGTCGAAGCCGTGGTCTGGCACGCACAGGGCGGCACCGGTCCCGCCACGCTGGCCTGGGCCGTCATCGCGCTGCCCCTGCTGGCGCTGTGGGTTCCGGCGGCCGTGCTCTGTGCCGCGCCGCCCGGTGCCCGTCGCCGCCTGCTCATCCCCCTGGCGGTGGGGATCGCGACGTGCGCCGCCCTTGCCCAAGCCCTGGCGACCCGTACCGTGACGGCCGAGATCCGGGGCCACACCGTCGGGTACTCCCTCGGCTTGCCATGGGCCGCTCTGATCGTGCTCGGCTACCTGCTCGCCACCATCGGCTCCCTGCTCCTGTCCGGTGACCGGAGTCTGGTCCTGTTCGGAGTGCTGGTGGGGGTCGGGGCCGCGGTGTCGTTCGCGCTGTGGCGGCAGGAGTACATCTCCACGTGGTGCGCGTTCGCCGCGCTCTGCTCGGTCGTCCTGTTGGTGTGGGTCCGGCGACGGCGTCCCCGCACACCGCGCCCCTCAGGACGGCCCACGCCGTGACGGACATGCCGGACGGGTGGCTCGCCGCCGACCCTGAGGGATGAGTGGCTCGCCGCCGGCCCTGAGGCGGGGGTCAGCGGATGCGGCGGATGCGGATCGGGCCGCGAGCCGTCGCCGGCTCGACCGGGCGCCCCGCCTGGGTGATCTCCACCTCGCCGGCCGCGACGAGGCGCCGGGCGGCGCGGCGGGCCGGCTCCATCAGGGCGCGCCAGCCGTCGTCATCCCCGTCGTACACCGCCCGCGCGGCGTCGGAAGGACAGATCGAGGCGGTCGGGGCACGGGAGTCGAGGAGATCGAGGATGGTGCGTTCCAGGCGCCGGTCCGTCTCGCGTTCACTGTCCGTCACCCCATCAGTGTCACACCGGCGCCGGCGCGCGGCAGGGCACGGCGGCCGGCTCAGTCGGCCTTCTTGTACGCGCGGGCGAGGTGGTGCTGGAGGCGGGCGTGACGGAACTGGTAGACCGCGCCCGCCTGGCGCAGCACACCGCGCCGATGGGCGTCCTCCAGGAAAGCCACGACGGACCACGGAAGCCGGCCGGTCAGCGGCAGCCAGATGCGGGAGAACACCGTCCACTGGCCCCAGGAGGTCAGACAGAACATGTACCCGAGGGCGCCGCTGAGTCCGCTGATGACCCCGAGCTTGAGCGCGGCCGTCAGATGCCACACCACCGGCCCGAGCAGCGCCGACAGGGGACCCATCATCGCCATGGACCCGAGGCCGATGAGGAGGCCGAACACCGGTGTCCAGACCAGGAGTTGGGTCACCACCGTCCGGCCGTTGGTCCGCAGCAGGCTGACCGGGTCGACGGCCGACCGGATGTCCAGGGAGGTCTCGAAGAGCGTGAGCAGACCGAGGGTGGGGCCGGTCGCGACGGCGAACATGAGGCTGTAGATGATGCCGTCCGTGAGGCTGCCGACCAGGACGTCGCGGATGTCGCCGTCGTACGCGATGCCGTTGAGCGCACCGCGTACGAATCCGTAGCCGAGCCCGAAGAGCACAGCGCCCAGCGCTCCGGACAGCAGGCGCCGCAGAACGTGCCGCAGTGATCTGCGCTGTCTGCCGCGCACTCTCATACGGACGACGGACGGCTCCACCGCCGTGTCCCTGGAGGCGACCATGAACCAGTACGCGATCCCGAACAGGAGCCCGGCCAGGGGCCCCGCCACCAGCCCGTCCACGAGCTGGTAGGCGAGCGGGTCGAAGGGGAGGCCGGCGACGCCGTCGACGACGGTGATGCTGAGGCAGACGATCAGCGCGGTCACCGAGGTCCGGGCGAGGCGGCTCATGCCGTGGCCCAGGCGCCACCATTCGAGGTTGGGGGTGTCGAGCCGGTTCAGGTGGTGGGCCAGATAGCCGAGCCAGTACCGGGCCCGTTCCGGGTCCCAGGTGTGGTGGGGGCCGCCGGTGTGACGGTCTCCGGGGCGGGGGCGGTAGGCGGCCGTGGTGAAGTTGTCGAGGAGGTGCTCCTCCAACTCCTCGGGGGTGCCGAAGCGGCGGGTGTCCAGCAGCGCCGCCGGGTCGCCGCCCGGGGTGTCGCTGTAGACGGCGCGGGCGAGGGTGACCATCAGGGGAGTGGTCAGGACCGCGGCGAGGTTGGCGGCCGCCGGGCCGGGACGGCGCTCGCGCAGTTCCCTCAGGACGGGCTCCCAGGCCGTCGCCGAGCGGTCCCGGCCACCGGACTTGCGGGTGGTGCGGGGCAGATAGGCGGCCAGGTCGTCCACGGTGAGATCGGTCAGTTCGACCGCCGCGGCCGAGGTGAGGACATCGGTCTCCTCCACCGCGGCGGCGTACTCGGAGGGACGGCTCGTCAGGAGCAACGGCAGCGTGGTGGTGTTGAGGGCTTCCAGCGCCGGGCGCCGCAGGCCGGCGGCTATCTCGTCGAACCCGTCGAGGACGGGGAGGATGTGGCCGGTCTCGACGAGGCCACCGGCCAGGGTGGTTCCTCCGGGCCCGGGGACGGCGAGACCGGGGTGGTCGCGGGTCAGCTGGGCGGCGAGCCAGTCCCGGAGGGTGAGCGCGGTCGGGTCCCAGGAGCCGACGCTGAAGATCACCGGCACGGGGTCGGCGCGGCCCCGGGACTTCAGGAGGTCCAGGACGAAGCGCACCGCGAGGATCGTCTTGCCGGAGCCCGAACGGCCCAGCACCACAAGACGCCCGGACGGGATCCGCCCGTACACGTCCACGATCGAGTCCAACTGGCCGCTGAGATCCAGGGGTTGGTGGCTGCTCCCCGGCGGCAGACAACGGATGTTGGCCCAGTGGTCGGTCAGCTCCTCGGCGACCGGCCGCCAGCGCACCGGCAGCGGGTAGGGATCGTGGACCTGGCGCCGCTCCTCCTCGTTCCGCCACCGGCCGGCCACGGTCCGAGCGACCTCGTCGGCGACACCCGCCAGCACGTGGTGCCACGGCGACACCGGCGGCACACCCGCGGCACGTTGCGCCGGGCCCGGCCCGGAGGCGTCGGCCGGAACGGTCGGTTCCGCCGACGACGGGGTGTCGTTCCCGGCCCGGCGGACCGCGGACGCCAACAACCGCTCCCGGCCCTCGGAGTTCAGGCCGAGCGCGTCCGCCAGTAAGCGGACGGTGGTCATCCGGGGGTCGGCGCGCTCACCGGTCTCCAGGCCGCGGATGGTGCGCACGCCCACTCCGGCGCGTTCCGCCAACGCGTCCTGCGTCAGGTTCGCCTCGTGCCGCAGCTCCTTCAACAGGGCACTGAACTCACTGGTCACCGGTCGGCCTTCCCCCTCGGCAGTGACGATTTCCCCAGGTGGGGGACTCTATCGCGGCCACCGGCCGTAAACGGCCGGTCGGTCGGCCTGTCCGAATCCCCGCCCCGCGGCCAACGTCGAGGACAACACCCCCCGACCTCACCCAGGAGGATTCGCGATGCCGACGACCTCGACCCGCGGCCGGCCGGCCGCCGCCGAGCTCACCTGCCAGGAGCGCGAGGTGCTCCGCGGAGTCGGCTGCGGCCTGACGGACCACGAGATCGCCCACGCCCTCGCGCTCCCCGAGAACGCGGTGCACGTCCAACTCGGCCGGATCCTCACCAAACTCGAGCTGCGCGACCGGACCGCCGCCATCGTCCACGCCTTTGACAGCGGCCTCGTCGTACCCGGCCGGGGCCGGCGCGCGGCATCCCGTCCGGCACAACGGGCGGCCGTCCGCCCCTCCCGTACACAGCGCGTACGGATCTCCGTGCTCGGGCCCCTGCGGGCCTGGCGCGACGGGCAGCCGGTGGACCTGGGGCACCTGCGGCAGCAGGCCGTGCTGGCGTCGCTCGCCCTGTGCTGGGACCGGACGGTGAGCAAGGACGAACTCCTCGACGGAATCTGGGGGATGGAGCCACCGCTCACCAAAGTCGTGCCGGTGTACATCTACCGGCTGCGCAAGGTCCTGCAGGTCGAGAACCGGGCGGACTCCGTCATCAGGCGCGACCGCTGCGGCTACCAACTGGTCCCGGACGCGGTCGCGGTGGACGTGGAGCGCATGGAAGAACTGGTCACCGACGCCGGAGCCGCCGAACGGGCCGGCGCGCTGAACGAAGCGGTCCGCATCTGTGCCCAGGCGCTGGACCTCTTCCGCGGCGAGCCCCTGGCCGGGCTGCCGGGCCCCTTCGCGGAGCTGGAACGCGTACGGCTCACCGAACGCAGGACCAGCGTCACCCTGCGCAAACTCGACCTGCAAATGCGGCTGGGCCGCCATGCCCAGGCGGTCGGTGAGCTGTGGGCCCTGGCCGTGGCCAGGCCGCTGGACGAATCCGTCGCCGCGATGCTGATGCGCGCCCTGTGCCTCAGCGACCGGCCGGCCGACGCGCTGTCCGTGTTCGAGCGCACCCGCCGCCGACTGGCCGACGAGCTGGGGGTGGCACCTGGCCGGCTCCTGTGCGGGACACGCCGCACGATCATGCACGGACGCGATGTCGGCCCCACCTCGGCCACGCGGTGACCGGCCCCACCACGCCCCGTACCTGCGGCGAGGAACTGCTCCTGGCGCGGATCTCCGCGGCCGCCGGCCGCGCGCGCCTCGGCAAGCGGCTGGCGACCTACGCGGCGACCGCGTACCGCCCCCGCACCCGGGCCGGTCTGTACCGGGCGGTCCGACGCCTGTCGGCCCGTGCGCCGGACGGCCGCTACCGGGCGGCGGGGGCGAAGCCCAACGCACGACTGGACCTGTACGAAGGCGGGATGACCGTTTCCGTGAAGGGCCGGATCCACATCGTCCGCTACGACACCACCATGGTGTTCCGGCGCAGCAGCCGATCGCGCGGGCCTTCCCCCTTCGACACCGCCCTCATCCACACGCTCACCGACGTCGAACGCAAGCGTGTGGTGCTGCACGCCAACCCGGAAGGCGGTGACGCGGAGGCCTGGCAGCACGAACTGCGACGAGCCGTGACACGAGCCCAACTGCCCGCCGCCCTGGCCGCCTTGTACCGGGGCGAGCGCGTCTCCTTCGCCGGCGTCTGGCTGACCACCGAGCACATCGGCTTCCGTGAGCTGTGTCTCCCGCTGCCGCGGGTGCAGAGGATCGGGACGCGCGAGGGGTTCCTCACGGTCACCGTCGGCGGGCGCCGATACCGCCTCGGCCCGGAAATGTCCGGCATCCCGAACGTCTTCGTCCTCCGCGCGCTCGTCGAGCACTGCCGCACGGGCGGCAGGGGTGCCACCGGCGGCGGGTGACCACCGGGCGCCGCGGAGGTCAGCCCTGTTCCTTGTGCACGGCCGTGTTCTGGCAGGCGGTCAACAGCCAACGCCCGTCCTCCTGCTTGGTCATCACATAGAGCGGGGCGCCCTCGTCGTCGCCCTCGGCCGAGTGGTAGACCTGACGGACCTTGACCGCCGCCACATCGGGACGCAGGAACTGTGTGTGGGTCACCTCGTAGGTGACCTGCCCGTCCCAGCTCGCGGCGGGCAGCACCGCGCGCGTGAATGCGGCGATCGCCTCGCGGCCGATGAGCACCTTTCCGTGCGCGGTTGTCCACAGCGCTTCCGGGTGGAAGAGGCTGAGGAATCCCTCGACGTCCTTGGTGCGCTGGGTGCGCTCGACGGTGGCGACGACCTGCTCAATGGCCTTGATATCGGCGGCTGCGATGTCCATGAGGTCCACCCTCCGCCCTCAACCGTGGTTGAGGTCAAGCAGGTTGGGCTTCAGCACCTCCTGGCACCAGCGGCGGAAGTCGGTCGGAGCGGCCGATGCCGAGGCCTTCTGTTCGGCGTCGTAGATGCCGTCGTTCTGCGCGGCGGCCATGTCGACCAGGCCCTGCGCCCAGGCGGGATGCATCCCGTACCGCGTCATCGTCTCCTTGTACGTCCGCTCGTCGACCTGCTGAAAGCCGACCGGGCGCTCCAGCACCTCGGACAGGACGCGTGCCATGTCGTCGGGGGACAGCGCGTCGCCGATCACGGGGACGGTCTCCTGCCCGCTCCAGGAGTCGTCGGCCAGCAGGGCCGCGGCGGTCGCGGCTATGTCGCGGGTGGCGACGGTCGCCAGTGGGCGGTCGGCGGTGTTCGCGAGGAAGAACGTCCCCTGGGCCCTGATCGTCTCGACCTGGTTGAGGAGGTTCTCCATGAAGAACGGCATGGCCAGGGCGCGGTAGTTCACGCCCGTCCGCTCGATCATGTCGTCCATCGCGAACGCGGGTGACAGCAGCCCGGCGTGCCTGCCGTAGGCGCGGCCCAGGCTGGTGATGCCGACCACGCGCTCGACACCGTGGTCCGTGAGGGCCTGGCAGGCCGGGCGGGTGAAGCCGAGGTAGTGCTCGTGCGTGTCGTCGGTGCCGGGGTTCGGGGGGACCAGCCACAGAACGCTGTCCGCGCCGCGGAAGGCTTCGTCAAGCGTCGCCGGGTCGCGGTGCGAGCCCCGCACGACTTCGGCGCGCTCGCGCGTCCGCGGCGTCAATCGGGAAGGGTCGCGAGCGATCACCCGGACCGGCTGCCCCCTGTCGAGCAGCGCATCGAGGACCTGGTGGCCGATCTGGCCGGTGGGGGCGGTGAGGACGATCAAGGGGAACCTCCTGCGGTAGGGCGGCCTTCGTGTGTCGGCCTTCTTATGGCGCCTTATTGCGGCGGCCACTGTTTCCATCGTTAACAGTCACACGTTTCCGACGATCCAGCAAACCGCTAACGCGAAACTGTTATCATCGGAAACATGGGTATCGACCGCTCTGCCGCGCCGGAGAGCAACGCTGAACGGATCGTCGCCGCCGCGCTCCGGCTTCTCGCCGAGGGCGGGCGCGAAGCGGTGTCGACGCGCGCGGTGAGCAGCGCGGCGGGCGTTCAGGCGCCGACCATCTACCGGCTCTTCGGCGACAAGCAGGGCCTGCTCGACGCCGTCGCCGCGCACGGCTTCGCGACGCATCTCGGCACCAAGGCCCGCCTCGAACCCTCCGGTGACCCGGTCGAGGACCTCCGCGCGGGCTGGACCCTCAACCTGGAATTCGGGCTGGCCAACCCGGCGCTCTACACCCTCATGTACGCCGAACCCCGCCCGGGAGGCATGCCGCCCGCCGCCGTGGCCGCGCTGGAGATCCTCGGGGACCACATCCACCGCATCGCCGAGGCCGGCCGCCTCCGGGTCGACGAGGCCCGGGCCGCCCAACTGGTCCACGCGGTCGGCGGCGGCGTCACCCTCGCCCTCATCGCCACGCCCGAAGACCGCCGGGACCTGTCCGTGTCCCGGCTGGCGAGGGAGGCGGTCATCGACGCGATCACCACCGGCGCGCCCGCCCCGGCGCCACCCGGCCCCGCCGTCGCGGCCCTCGCCCTGCGCGCCCTCCTCCCGCAGACCGGTGTGCTGACACCGGGCGAGCACGGCCTGCTCACCGAACTGCTCGACCGCATCGCGCGCGCCGGATAGTCCAGGGGGCGCCGGGCGCTCCCTCTCCTAAAGCTCCAACAACGGCTCCAGGGAACGCAGTTGGCGGCGGAGGTCGTCCAGGGGATGGGTCCGGTCCCGTTCCAGGACGAGGTAGATGAAGATGCCGCCCTCGCGCAGACGCGGCAGGGGCCGGATTATGTGCAGTTCCCTGTCGAGCGTGATGAGGATGTCCTCGACGCTGTCCTGGGGATAGCCGAGGAGCTCCAGGGTGTAGAGCTTGGCCCGCATGACGTCGCTGTCGCCGTAGGCGACCTTGTCCATGTCCAGCCCGCTGCCGCGGTCCAGCGAGCCGAGAACCCGGCGCTGCCGGAAGTCGACGATCGCGACGCCGGTGGCCCCGTCGATCGCCAGTGCCTGCTCCAGGACACCGTTGAGCCCTTCCATCCACGTACGCCCTTCGTCGACGGGAAACGGAAAGGCGTGGTGCCACCCGGTCCTCCCGGTTACTCAGAGCCTGCACGCTGACGGACAGCTGACACATCGCGCGCGGGGGGCAGAAGTGTTCGGAGGGCACTCAGGACAGTGACGCGCCCGCCGTCCGCGGGCCGGGGGCGGGTTCAGACCGTGACGCGCCCGACTGTCCGCGGGCCGGGGGCGGCTTCAGACCGTGACGCGCCCGACTGTCCGCGGGCCGGGGGCGTCGGCGAGGATGGGGCTCCGTCCGTTGGCCGTCCGAGCAGAGGAGTGCTTGCGCAGATGCCCGCTTCCGGTTCCCCCTCCGGTTCCAAGCCTCCGACGATCGCCGATGTCGCGCGCGTCGCGGGCGTGTCGCGTACGACGGTCTCGCACGCGCTCAATGGCCTGGGCAAGGTGGACCCCCGGACCCGGCAGCGGATCAAGGACATCGCCCTGGAACTGGGATACCGGCCCAACTTGCGGGCCCAGCGCCTGCGTACCGGACAGGCGAAGGCCATCGCGTTGGTGTCGTCGATGCCGTTCGCGGTGGCCGGAGGGCCGTCGCGGCTCGGCTTCTACATGGAGGTGGCCGCAGCCGCCGCAGAGAGCGCGCTCGTCCACGGCTACGCCCTGGTACTCGTCCCGCCCGTGCGGTCCGGGACCGCGCTCTACTCCCTGGACATCGACGGGGCCGTCGTGGTCGAGCCCGACATCGACGACGCGGCGGTCGCCCAACTGCGCGGCCGGGGGCTGCCGTACGTCGCGCTGGGCCGGCCGGTCGCGGCGGACGACGACGCCCCGTACGTGGATCTGTGGGGCGACCGGGTCGCGACCGTGCTGCTCACCCACCTGCGGGAGCAGGGCGCCCGGCGCCCGGCGCTCGTCGTCGGCTCGGGCTCACGGCATTCCGCGGTCGACGCGCGGTCCGCGTACGAACGGATGGCCGCGGAACAGGGCTGGCCCCCCGTCGTCGAGGCATGGCCCGAGACGGGAGGCGAGAAGGAGGCCTACGAGCGCTGTACGGCGCTGCTCGCCGCACACCCCGAGACCGACGCGGTCTGCGCGCTGGTGGACGCGTTCGCGGTGGGGGCGGTCCGCGCCATCCAGGACAGCGGACGCTCCGTCCCGGACGACGTCATGGTGGCCACCCGCTATGACGGGCTGCGCGCCCGCACCTGTCACCCCTCCCTCACCGCCGTCGACCTGCATCTGGACCGGGCCGCGTCCGACGCGGTGGAGCTGCTGCTCGCGGGAGTGCGCGGTGCGTCGCCCGCGCTCGCTCCCACCGCGGCCCCCGCGCCGACCCTGATCGCGCGTGCCTCTACGCTCAGGGGCCCGCGATGAGGACGGTCCCGGACACCAGCGCGAAGACCAGCACGAACAGCCGCATCCTGCGGGCGTCGATGCGCTGATGCACCACCCGGCTCAGCCACGCCCCCGCGGCGATCACCGGGAGCAGCGCGGCCGCCCACCCCAGATCCGCAACACGTCCCTGTCCGGTGCCGAACAGGAGGGCCAGCGACGCCACTTCGCCCACCAGGAAGCAGGCGGCGACGGTGGAGCGGAGTTCGGCGGGGGGCCGGTGCTGATACACCAGGGCGAGCGGGGGGCCGCCGACCCCGGTCGCGGTCTCGGTGAGGCCGGTCACCAGTCCCGCCCCGACATACGCGACGCGGCCGGGCGCGAACGCGGGCGCGGCCAGACTGACGAGCGCCGCGAGCACGGTGGCGCCGCCCACGAAGAGGCCGATGTCGCGGTCCGGGATGAGCCGGAGCAACACGAGGCCGCCCGGGGTCGCGACCAGTCGGGCCACGGTGATCCACCGGGCTCCGCGCAGATCGAGCGAACCGCGTTCGCGCCAGGCGACGTACAGGTTCAGCGGAATCATCGACGCGAGGACGAACACGGGCAGCAGGGACGGGTCGAGGATCCCGGCCACCGGGGCCACGACCAGAGCGAAGCCGAGCCCGCTGCCGCCCTGGACGAACGCGGCGACCCCGACCGTGACGGCGAGGATCACCAGAATCTGAAGGGTCACTGTGCCGTGCTCCGGTTCCGTGCCGTGGAGATCCGTACCGTGGAGGCCGGAGCCGGGGAGGTCCGCGCCCCCGACCTGTGTGCGGCCGGCTCTTGAACGGCCGTCCTCCGCGCGGTGGTTGAGGTGGGGTGGGCGCGGGTGACGGGTGCCCGCGCCACGGCCGTTCGGGCCAGGGCGGTGGCGCGTCGTACCAGCCCTGGCCCGTCCCAGTCGGTGGGCTGGCCGTGCCACAGCCGCAGGCGGCCGGCCACGAACACGGCACTGATCTGGTCCCGGTTGCCGCGCCGCACCAACTCCCAGGGCAGGTCCCAGGACAGCGCGAGTTCGGGGGTCGATATGTCGACCAGCAGGAAGTCGGCCGCCATTCCGGCCGCGATGCCGCCGGTGTGGCCGCCGACGCCGACCGCGTCCGCGCCCCCGGCGGTGGCATGCTCCAGCCAGGTCCAGCCCGCCCCGCAGGACGAGTCGCCGGTGGTCAGCCCGTACGCGAGTCGCTGGGCGAACTCGGCCGCCTCGACGAGCCGGAACCCGTCGCCGCGGGTCCCGTCGCTGCCGATCCCGAAGCGGACACCGCGCTCGGCGAGGGTGGTCGCCGGGGCCACCGCGTTGCCCTTCCAGGCGCTCGCGACGGGGTTGTAACTGACGGCGGTTCCCGTGTCGGCGAGCAGGGACACCTCGCGGGGCGTCAGGAGCGTGGTGTGGGCGGCCAGCAGGTGTGGGCCGAGCGCGTCGATGCCGGCCAGGTATTCGAGTGGCCGGGCACCGTGCCGCAGCAGGGAGCGTTCGACCGCCGCCAGATGCTCGTTGACATGCATCTGGAGCACCGCCCTCGCCTCGGCGGCGAGGCGTCCCGTCGCGCTCAGGGTGGCAGGGGTGGCGGCCTCGGGGATGGAGATCGCGAGGGAGGGATGGATGAGCGGATCGTCGGTGTACGTGGCCAGATGCCGCTCCGCCCGCCGCAGAACCACCGAGGGGTCGGCGTCCGCACCGGGGCCGGTGTCGTCGCAGATCAGCCCGAGGACACAGCGGATCCCGGCGTCCCGCGCCGCGCAGGCGACGACGTCGGTGTCCACGGCGGCGCGCGTCCCGGCGTCGGTGACGGTGGTGCACCCGCCGCGCAGCGACTCCAACGCGGCCAGTTTCGCCGCCACATAGGCAGATTCCTCGTCGAGGGCGCCTTCGAGCGGCACCCACACCCGGCGGAATATCTCCGACGGCTCGCCAAAGGCGAGGGCCGCGCCGAAGCTCTGGGTGAGGTGGTGATGGCTGTCGACGAAGCCCGGCATCAGCAGGTGGCCGGGCAGCCGCAGGGCCTGGAGGCGCGGATACGCACGCTCCAGTTCTTCGGTCGGCCCCACCGCCTCGAACGAGCCCGCGGAGACGACCACCGCGTACAGCTCCATGACTCCTTCCGGCAGCAGGACCGCGTCGGGAACGAGGAGCAGAGGGCCGCGCGAGCGCAGCCGCTCCCGGATGTGCTGGTTCATCGGTTGCCTTCGGTGCGCAGTTCGGGGCGTACGGACAGCCGGGCGGCGAGCGCCGGTCCGACGTGGTGGAAGAGGACGTTGAGGACGGCCGCGACGAACGCGCCGACCGCTACGCCGCTTTCGAGCAGGATGCGGACGGTGGAGGGGAACCCCTGGTAGACGTCCGGGACGAGGATCGGCAGCAGGCCGAGCGCGAGCGCGACGGCACAGATGAACGTGTTGGTGTGCCGGTCGAGGTCGCAGCGGGCGAGCATCTGCACACCGAGCACCGTGATCACCGCGAAGACGACCATGGCGGTGCCCCCGACGACCGGGGCCGGGACCACGCTGATGGCTCGGGTCACCGGCGCCAGGAACCCGATGGCGATGAGGAAGACACCCGCGGCCGCCGTGACGAACCGGCTGCGTACGCCGGTGACGCGGACGATGCCGATGTTCTCCCCGCTCGTCACCATCAACGGCAGCCCGAACAGGCCGCCGAAGGCCGAGACCAGGGCGTCGCCGCGGATCGTCCTGGGCACCGCGACCCGCTGGTCGATCTCCTTGCCGACCGCCTCGGCGTTGATGACGGTCTGCCCGGTCGCCTCCGCCATGGACGCCAGGCTGTAGAGCATGAGCGGCAGCGCGGCCAGCACATCGAACCGGGGCGAGCCGAACGGCATCAGCCGCGGCACGTCTACCCAGCCGCCCTGGCCCAGGTGGGCGAGGCTCACGTCCCCGAGGAACAGCGCCAGGACCGTGCCCGCCAACAGGCCGAGCATGACGGAGAGTTGACGCAGGACGCCCCGCAGGAACAGATGGCAAACGACCGTGAAGCCGATGGTCGCCATGGACAGCGCGAGATGGCCGGGGGCGGCGAAATCGTGCGCGCCGGGGCGCCCGGTGACCAGCGTCGCCCCGACCCTCACCAGGTTCACGCCGACGATCACGATCATCGTGCCGATGACGAGCGGCGGGAAGTACCTCAAAAGGCGTGCGAAGACCGGCAGTACGGCGAAGGTGAAGACGGCTGTCAAAACGACCGCGCCCGTCGCGACCCGTGGCCCGTGCTCGTGGGCGATGGCCAGGAAGAGGATCAGCGGCGCACCGCCCGGCAACATGACGAACGGCAGCCGGGGCCCGAACTTCCAGATCCCGAGGGACTGGATCAGCGAGCCCGCGCCGGACAGTACGAAGGCGGCGGAGAGCAGATCGACGGTCAGCCCCGCGTCCAGCCGCAAGGTGGCGCTCATCAGGAAGATGGCGGAGATGGGTGTGGCCGCCATGACCAGCACGTGCTGCACACCGAAGAGCAGAATCCGCCCCAGGGGACGGGACTCGTCGACGGGGTGGACGGTGGCTTTCCCGGCCTCCGAGGGGGACGAGGGCGGGGGCGTGGGGCCGGCGGTTCCGTCATCCGAAGGGGGCGCGGGGGCGGGGGAGTGGTCCGGGGCGGTGGCTGGCTCGGGGGTGGCGGGCAGGGAGCGGCGGGGACGGGACACGTGCGAGCTCCGTTCGGGGTCGCGAGCGCGAAATTCAGCCGTGGACCGGCCCGGACGGGAGCCACATACGATCGGCCAAATCGATTTGGCCGTCAGTATGGGGAGGAGAGAGAAGGGGCGTCAAGGGGTGGGGCGGGGTGCCGGCGGCAGCGGAGCGGGCCTGCCCCATCGACCCGAGCCGCAGAGGGAAGCTCCGGCTGAACTGGACCCGGATCGGGGATTTCCGACCCGGGTCCCTCCTGGGACGGCTGTGCGCGGACGGAGCGAGATCCCGCACGGAACAACCGGCCCTGCGGCATCGCGTCCGATGCGTCGGCCCGCTCTGCTAGTGGGACAGCAGCGCGCAGACGAAGTCCTCTTCGACGGCGCGCAGATGCGCGAGCAGGTCCGGGTTGGTCCTCTGGTTCACCTGGGTGGTGACGGAGAGGGTGAGGCTGCGGCGGCCGTCCGGGGTGCCCGCACCGAACTGCGTGTAGCCCGCCGTGTTGCCGGTGTGCCCGTACACGACCCCGCAGCGGGTGGTGTACTCGAAGATCGCCAGTCCGGCACGGTTGGCGCCGGGGCCCGCCGGCTCCGAGGCGCCTTTGACGAAGGTCCGCTGCTGCCTGCGGGTCGCGTCGCCGATCAGCCTGCCGCCCGCGTAGGCGGCCATGAACGTGTTGAAGTCCGCCGGGGTGGAGACCAGGCCGCCCGATGCCCAGGAACCGGACGCGCCGAACAGGGTGGAGACGTCCTCGGGGCGTTCTCCCGGTTCGACGGCGTAGCCGTGCAGATAGGGCTCGGGCAAGCGGTAGCCGGAGGGGAGGCTCGTCCCGGTGAGGCCGAGCGGCTTGTAGACCTCCGAGGCCAGCAGCTCTTCGTAGCGGCGCCCGGTCGCCGCCTCGGCCATCAGGGCGACGGCGATGTTGTCGGAGTTGGAGTACTGGTAGCGGGAGCCGGGGGCGAACTCCAGGCCCTCTTCGGCGACGAAGTCGAGCAGGTGGCGGGGGTCGAAGACATGGTGCGGATCGGCCCGGATCAGGTCGCCGAACTCCGGTGCCTGGCTGTAGTCCGGCAACCCGCTGGTGTGGTTGAGGAGTTGACGGATCGTCACCTTGCCCCAGGCGGCGGGCAGTGAGGGCAGGCGGTGGGCGATGGTGTCGTTCAGGTGCAGCCGCCCGCGATCGACCAGGCGGAGCGCGACGGCGCCGCTGAACGCCTTGGCGGTGCTGGCCAGCCGCATGTGGTCGGTGGCGCGAGGCGGACGACCGGTGTCGATGTCCGCCACCCCGGCCCGGACCACCTGGACCCGTCCGCCGTCCCGGAGTACCGCGATGGCGCCGGGCGGCCCGTCCGGACGGTGGACCAGCTCCCGCAGCTCGGCCTGGAGGGCCCCGTCCCCGTTGCCATGGGGGTGCGCCCCGGCCCGGCCGGCCGGCACCCCGGAGTCATGGGGCGCCGCCCAGGCCTGGCCGGTCAGCGCCAGCGAAGCGGCGAGCAGGACGACGACCCCGCGCCCGCCGGGGCGGGACAGCGGCGAACGACGGTAGCGCAGTGACACGAAGAGCCTCCGAACGACGAGCCGGCGGGAGCGGCGGCCGACGCGACCGCCTGTACCACCCGCCGGTACGCCATGCATCACCTACCGCCCCTGCACCGAAACACCCTGACCTGCGAAGTGACCCGCCCAGCGCAGCCCACGAGCACCCGGATGCCGGAGGGGGCCGATGGCAGTTCACGGATCCGGCCGACGGAGGTGCAGGGCGTGGCCCCGCCGCGCGTTCACACCCCTCGCGGTCGCGCTGCTCGCCCTCCTTGAGCCGGTGGCAACGCCCCAACAGGCCGCTGGCGCAGGCGGGTTGCCTCAAGTGCTGCATGGGGCTTCGCCGTGGTCCACCCGCAGACCGTCAGCACCAACAACAGCCTCTCCTGCTCCAGTTGGTCCGACGCGACCAGGAGCAGCCGCGGCAGGGGCGAGGCCGCCTCCGTCGAGCAGATCGGTCGATCACGCCCTGGCGCCCGGCTACTACACCATCGCCGATTCGGGCTGCCCCGCCCGCTGACACCGGACGGCCCGGACCCCGCCCGCGTTCCTGCCGCGGGCCCGGGCCGGGCTACGACGCGGGTACGCGTACGGCGGCCAGCACCGGGAGGTGGTCCGTGGCCGCCCGCAGGTCCTGTTCCGCGATCCCGGGCAGGCCCATCGGGACCCCGCAGCCCAGCACCGACACCCCGGGTGTCGCGAAGACCGCGTCGATCCTCTGCAGGGGATCGCCGAGGCGGGTGGTGTGCTCCCGCCCCCAGGGCGCGGTCGCCCAGCCGTCCTGCAAGGAGCGCGCGAGCAGACCGAAGGTGCGGCCGTCGGGCCGGTCGTTGAAGTCGCCCCCGACAACGGCGTACGGCACCTCCAGGGCGGACATTCGGTCGAGGAGCAGCCGGCCCTGCTCGTAGCGCTCCGTGTCGCTGATGCTGAGGTGGCAACTGAGCACCCCGAGCCGGGCCCGGCCGAACCGCAACACGGCGGTGGAGAAGCCGCGTTGGTGCAGGCCGGGGGTGCGCGGGAGCAGGAGGTCCTCGGTGTGCTCCACATGGGCGCGGAGCGAGGAGAGGATCATCGGTCCGGAGGCGGTGGCGCCCCCCGAGACGTACACGAGCCCGGAGGACTTGGCGAGGCGGGCCGCGGCTTTGCGCCAGCGGAAGAACCGCGGGGCTTCCTGAACGCAGACGACGTCGGGCCGGCAGGCCCGGATCACCCGGGCCAGGGCGGTGACGTCGTCGCGCATGGAACGAATGTTGTAACTGAGCACACGCACCACCGCGGACCCGTCGGGCTCCGTCACGGACTCCGAAAGATCCCGCAAACTCTCCCGCGCCACACTCTCCACGCCGTCCACCTCAACGCCCTTTCCACAGCCCTGGCCTTCGCGAGAGTACCCCCGAGGGGCCGGGGCCACCGCGACGACGGGCCGTTCCCGCGCCGGGCGATGGCGGTGCGGGTGCGGTGCCGCCGACCTGCGTCGCGGTCGGCGGCACCCTGCCGTGACACGGGTGTGCCCGCGCCTACTTGAAGAGGCGGTCGGCGCCGGTGGCCATGCGATGGGTGGAGCCGTGCCGGTTCACCCAGTCCCGTACGAGGTTGATGGCGTTGGCGCACTGCCAGCTGTCGTCGTACTCGCGTACTCCGGTGAAGGCTCCGTAGCCTGCGATGATGCCGTCCACCCGCGCGTCACCCAGCAACTTGTCGACGTACCAGGGGTCGTTGTACGTGGTCGTCCAGGACAGCGTGGCCGCGAGCCTCCCGGCGGCGCGGTCCGATGCGCCCTTCTTCAGTTCCGCGCAGGTGTAGTGGTCGGCTTCGGTGCAGTTGCCGAACCCCTTGGTGATGTCGGAGTCGCCGTAGTCCATCACCCGGCGGCCGTTGGGGAAGCCCGAACCGGAGCGGTTGAAGGCGCCGGTCACTTGGTCGCGGGTGCCGGTCGTCGTGATGCCCTCCAGGGGGCCGAGCCTGTTCTCCAGGCTCTGCCAGCCCCTGCCGCCGACATCGGGCGTGCTGCCGCCGTGGTACTCGTAGAACCCGTACAGCACCTGTATCCCGGCGGCCGTCAGACGCTGCGCCTTGTCCCGCAGCCCGGCCACGCTGCACGTGCGGTTGGGCGCCTCGCCGCAGTAGTTGGGGTCCTTGATGTCCAGCCACACCAGCGCCAGTCGGCGGCCCGCTTCGGCGTTGGACAGGATGCGGTCGATCATGCCGTCGAAGCTGGGGCCGTGCCGGGTCTCACCGGCCGAGGAGCAGTCGTGATAGGCGCGCCATTCGTTGGGGTTGTACCACGCGCAGACGTCGATCTCGATGCCGTTGGCGCCGTGCTTGAGCGCGGCGTCCACCCCGTCCAGGGTGTCGACACGGTGCGCGATGGCATAGATCGCGTGCCGCTGGTCGGCTGCCGCGGCCGGGGTCGCGGTGAGCGCGGTGGCCCCCACGAGGGCGCACAGAGCGGCCAGCAGCGCGAGTAACCTCCGCGGGCCAACGGCCTTTTGCAGATGGGCAGTCAAGAAGCACACTCCTTCGTCGTTCCTCCGCCTGGCGGGGCACCCAGGGCGTCCTGCCACGCAACTAGATGAGACATGTGCCGGACGCGTTCCTCGCGCCCGCCGCACATGTCCGCCCGAACGGCCTTTGGCCGAAAGGCAGTTGAGGAGGATGAGGTCGGGGTGATGGGTTGGGAACAGGTCGGGCAAGCGCCTCGGAGGCCGACGTGCCGAACCGATCGCCGGGCCCGGAGGAACCAGGGGCTCACACCGCGCTGAAATGGGAGACCAGTAGCGCCAGTCGGCGGTCGTGGGCGCGCTCGGGGAGGCGGCCGCTGCGGGCGAGGGAGGCCAGGCCGTGCAGGCTCGCCCAGTACGTCTCGGTGAGAAGGTCGACGTCGTCCCCGTCGGCGGCCATCGGCGCCACCGCCTGGCGCAGTTCGCCGAAGCTCGTACGCAGTTCGGCCGGCGCATCGGCCGTGGCGAAGGGAAGGTCCACGGCGAGCGTGAACATCGCGTCGTACAGGGCCGACCGGCGGCGCGCGAACCGCGTGTACGCCTCGCCGACGGCGGCGAGCGCGCCCCGTTCGTCCGCGGCGCCGGTGCGGGCCGCCCGCAGCTCCCGGCCCAGTTCGGCGAACCCCTGGACCGCGACCGCGGCCATGATGGCGTCCTTGCCCTTGAAGTGGCTGTAGAGGACCGGCTGGCTGTACTCGACCTCGGCGGACAGGCGCCGGGTGGTCACGGCGCTCCAGCCCTCCGTCTCCGCCAGCTTCTGGGCGGCCGTCACGATCAGCCGCTCACGCTGGGCCCGTTCGCGTTCTCTGCGCGTCTGAATAGTCACGCAAGAAACCCTAGCAGTGCTAGCCGGCGGAGTGGGTGCTCTGATAGCTTCGCTCCTGTCGCTAGCGATGCTAGCGACCAAGCCACGGTTGATCACCAGCCACCCAAGGAGAGCCGGACATGACCGTCACCGCTTACACCCTCGCCGTCGTGCTCGACCTGTTCGTCGTGTTCATCGGAGCCCGCTTCCTCCTCCAGCCCGTACCGGCCGCCGCCGGCTATGGCGTGCCCGCGGCGCAGAGCGGTGGCGACCCCGCCTACCTCACCATCAAGGGGCTCAGAGACCTCACCTTCGGCCTGATGGGGCTGGCCCTGCTCGCGTTCGCCGGAGCGCGGGCCGAGGCGTGGTTCATGCTCCTCGTGGCCCTGGTCCCGCTCGGCGACACGCTGATAGTGCTGCGCCACGGAGGGACGAAGGCGGTCGCGTTCGGCATCCACCTCGCCACCGCCGTCGTCGTGCTCATCAGCGCGGTCCTGCTGTTCGTAGTCTGAGTCCGGCTCAAGACCGAAACCGACCCGAGGAGCGCCAAGTGTCCTTCATCCAGCCCGAGTTCGATGCATCCGTCGTGGTCCGCTCCGCCGATGCCGAGGTCGTCGGACGCGCACCC
The DNA here is from genome assembly GCF_025399895.1 of Streptomyces sp. ASQP_92. Lineage (GTDB taxonomy): Bacteria > Actinomycetota > Actinomycetes > Streptomycetales > Streptomycetaceae > Streptomyces. The sequence goes on from NZ_JAODUA010000024.1 coordinate 58,870, forward strand.
ACCACGGTGCGCCTGCTCGCCGACAGCAGCGCCACCGGCGGCGCTCTGTCCACCCAGCGCGTCACCCTCACGGACGGCGCGAACGGAGCGGCCCCGCACCACCACAACAAGAGCGCCGAGATGTTCTACGTCCTCGACGGCGCGGCCGAGTTCCTCGCGGGGGAGCAGGTCGTCACGGCAGGCAAGGGCGACCTGGTCGTCGTGCCGCCGCGCATGGCCCATGCCTTCGCCGCCGCCCCCGGCTGCGACGCCGACCTGCTCATCGTCATCACGCCGGGCATCGAGCGCTTCGAGTACTTCCGCCACTTGCAGCGCATCGCGTTGGGTGAGTTGAGCCGGGAATCGCTCCTGGAGGTGCAGGAACGCTACGACAACCACTTCCTGACCAGCGAGGTCTGGAACGGGCGCCGCTGAGGAGCACGACCCCAGCCCCACCCGGAGCCCCACCCGCCCTTCGCGCAACCGATTCGGGTGAGGCCCGCGTCCCTCCCCGAGTCAGCAGGATCGAGTTCACCGAAGGACTGACGCATGACCGGTATGGCCGCCCGCTACCTCTATCTCACGCGCCACGGCGAGGCGTTGCCCGACGAGAGCGGCCTGACGGAGGCGGGGCGCCGCCAGGCAGCGCTGTTGGGGGAGCGGCTGCGGACGGTCCCGCTGACGGCGATCCACCATGGGCCGCTCAACCGTGCCCAGCAGACCGCACACCTGGTCGCTGAACAGCTCGACGGCGTCCCTCTGCGCTGTTCCGACGCGGCCGGCGACTACGTCCCGTACCTGCCGACACGCGAGGAACTCCCGCCGGAGGCGGCCGACGCCTGGATCGGGTTCCTCGACCCGTGGACCGCCGAGGAACGCGAACAGGGGCCCGTCCTCGCGTCGGCCGCGCTCGCGCGATTCACCGGCCCCGTGAACGGCGACGTACCGCGCCACGAGCTTGTCGTCACCCACAACTTCCTCGCGGGCTGGCTGATCCGAGCCGCCCTCGACGCGCCGAAGTGGCGATGGCTGGGCATCAACCACGCCAACGCGGCCCTGACCGTCATCCGCTACTCCCCCGACCGCCCCCCGGCCATCCTCCTCTTCAACGACACCGGCCACCTCCCCACCGACCTCCGCTGGACGGGCTTCCCGCAGGAACTCCATGTGTGAGGACGCGGTTGAACCGACACAGCAGCCGCCGGTGCCGGTGTGGGTTCCATCTGTGCCGGACCGTCGACGAACCCGGAGTGTCAGAGCCGCCAAGTAGCCTCCGGTGCATGGGAATTGAGATCGACGTAGTGGTGGCATACCCGATCAACGACGAGATGGAGAGAGCACTCGGACTGGCCGAGGCGGTCGGTGAGCCCGTCCATGTCAGCTTCATAGGGGAGGGGGGCGGAGAGGTGGAGCGCGCCGTGCTGGTGCCCGCGGCCACGCTGGCGTTGTGGGAGCACTGGGCCCCCGACGCGTACCCGGACCCACTCCCGGTCATGGACTCGCACCCGATCGGGCATCCGGGCTCGGACCCGACGAATGACGCTCGGGGCGAGGACCGGGCCGAAACGCCCCAGTCCGGACTGGCCCACCCCGTGGAATACGGCGCGTTCACCCTCTTCCGGCGTCGCGTGGGAGGACGTACGGCCGTCGCCCGTGGCGGGGTTGTGTCCGCCGAGCTCCTGCACCCCGAGGAGGCGCGTTGGCTCGAAGAGCGAGCACGCAAAGTCCGCCAGGGCTTCATGGACCCGAAGCAGCGGGCGGCGTTCGAGGACTTCCTCGCTCGCCAGGCCGACCGGGAGACGACGTAGCCGGCGCACCGGCACAGGCCCTTGGCGGAAGACCCATGCGGCGAATCCCGGATGCTCGGGATGCTCGGGTGCGCCGTCCGGGCGGGCGGGCCTACCGCTGGTCGGGGCGGCCGCTCACGGCGACGGCCGCACCGAGCCCGATCATGGCCAGGCCGCCCGTGCCGCCGATCAGCGCCATCCTGCGAGGAGAACGGCCGAGCCAGGTGCGGGCGGCGGAGGCGGTCAACCCCCAGATGCCGTCGGACGCCAGTTGCAGCAGGGCCCCGGCCGCACCCAGGACGAGCATCTGGAGGGCGGCGTGGCCGGCCTCGCGGTCGACGAACTGCGGCAGCACCGCGGTCAGAAAGACGACACTCTTCGGATTCGTCACCCCGACCGTGAACCCCGCCCACACGGACCTCTGCCCGTCCGAGCGCGGGGCGGCGACGCTCACCGTCCCGGACCGCCCCCGCCAACTCGCCCACAGCGCCTTCGCGCCGAGAACCACGAGGCAGGCGGCCCCAGCCAGCTTGATCGTGTGGAAGACCAGAACCGACCTCTCCACCACGGCTCCGACTCCCAGAGCCACCGCGACAACCAGCACGCATCCGCCCAACGCGTTGCCCAGCACCGACGCCAGCGCCGTCCGCCGGCCATGGGCGAGGGCGCGTCCGACGACGAACAGCACGCTGGGCCCCGGGATGGCGGAGAGAAAGACGGACATGGCGCAGAAGGCCAGCAGCCGGTGGATGTCGATCACGAACGGGATTCTTCCGCTCCCCCGACCCTCGGCACCAGACCGACTTTCGACCTAGGCCGCAGGACCCCGGGCGGCGTCCAGGGGCATGAACTGCCGTGCCCCACAGGCCACTTGGGGCATGGCCCGGGGTCAGGTCGCCGGTCGGATCCGTACGGCCGTCCGCTCTCCGGGTCCGGCGGTCGGGCTGATCCGCACGCCCGTCTCTTCCCCGGGCGCGGCGGCCGGGCGGATCCGTACGACGCCCGTCTTCTGCTGGAGGGCGGCGCGCAACCGGTCGCGCGCCTCGGTCTGGGCGGCGATCCGTTCGTCGAGGACCGCCAGTCGCTGGAGGGCGACCCGCAGCCCGTTGTCCGAGGGTGGCGCGGCGGCCACGTCGCCGTCGAGGCATGGCAGGAATACGCTCACGTCGTCCAGGGTGAGCCCGGCCGCCAGCAGATGGCGGATGTTGCGGACCCGTACCGCGGCCTGTTCGTCGTAGACGCGATAACCGTTGGACGCCCGCTCGGACGAGATCAGTCCTGCCTGCTCGTAATGCCGCAGCGCCCGAGCCGTCGTCCCCGTCTGCCTGGCCAGTTCACCGATCCGCACCGGTCTCACCCCCGGGCCACTTCTATCACGACCGGCGGCCCACCTCCAGGCCGGTGCTGGTGCACCACGGCGGTGCCGCTCGTGGCCCGTTCCGCTCACGCCACGACAGCGCCGCCGTCGACGGGGAGTACCGCTCCGGTGACGAACGACGCTGCGGGTGAGGCGAGTTGGGTGATCGCCCAGGCGACCTCTTCGGGGCGGCCGACGCGACCCAGCGGCGTGTGAGCCACCTGCCACTTCCGTACCTCGGCCCTCCTCGACGGCGTCAGGCCCTGGTGCTCGCCGATGGGGGTGTCGGTCGCACCGGGAGCGACCGCCACGACCCGGACCCCGCGCGGCGCCAGCTCGACCGCCCAACTACGGGTCAGCGTCTCCAGCGCGGTCTTGGACGCCGCGTAGACCGAGTTGCCCGGCCACCCCCGCTGACCCACCGACGTACCGACATTCACGATCACTCCGCCCGACGCCTCCAGAAACGGCAGCGCGGCCTGCGTCAGCAGGACGGGGGCGACAAGATTGGTGGCGAGCTGTGTCGCGATCATCTCCGGCGTCAGCGTGCCGAGAACACCACCGCGCACGATTCCGGCGTTGTTGACCAGCACGTCCAACCGGCCGTACGTCTCCGACACGGCCCGGATGATCCGCTCCGGCTCTCCGTCGGCGGTGATGTCGGCGGGCAGCGGCACGATCCTGTCGTGGCCGGCCGCTGTCTCCTCCAGCGGTTCGCTTCGTCGTCCGACCGCCACCACGTGGGCGCCTTCGGCGGCGAAGGCGCGGGCGGCGGCCCGGCCGATACCCGTTCCGGCGCCGGTGACGACGACGATCCTGCTGTGCCGCGGCGTGTTGCTGTTCCTGGCGATGTGGTCCATGCCCGCCATCCTGAAACCCTGCCGCCAAGGGCAAGGTCAATGCCGGGAGCGGTGAGGACGGTGGTGAGGATGGGGAGCGGCGGGTAAGGGGCGGAGCATGGGATCTCTGAGTTCGCCGGTGTTGTTGGCGTTGTTCGTCGCCAGCGCGGCAGTGATTTGGTACGCGGGCATCAAGCTGTCCGACACGACGGACGTGCTGTCCGAACGGCTGCATCTGGGCAGCGCGCTGGGCGGGCTGATCATGCTGGCCATCGCGACGAACCTGCCCGAGGTCGCCATCACGGCCAGCGCCGCCATGGGGGGTCAGCTCGATGTGGCGGTGGGCAACATCCTGGGCGGCATCGCGCTCCAGACCGTGGTGCTGGTGGTGTTGGACGCCGCCGGGGTGCGCCCGAGGGCCCCGCTGACCCGGCTGGCGGCGAGTCTCGTGCTGGTCCTGGAAGGCGTGCTGGTGATCGTTGTGCTGGCGGTCGTGGTCATGGGCACCCAACTACCCGGCGACCTGTCGTTCGCCCGCGTCGACCCCGCCTCCCTGGCCATCACCGTGCTCTGGATCGTCGGTCTGCTGCTGCTCAACCGGGCGGGCAAGGGCCTGCCGTGGCACGAGGGCGGTGACGCCCCCGGCGCCCAGCCGGAACCGCGGGGCCACTCCAAGGGGAAGAAGGAGAAGTCCGCCTCCGACAAGGGAATCGGCACCACCCGGGCCGCGCTCGTGTTCGGAGCGGCTGCCGTGGCGACGCTGGTGGCCGGTGTGGTCATCGAACGGAGCGGCGAGGAGTTCTTCGGCCGCCAAGGGCTCTCCGGCATCCTGTTCGGCGCCACCGTGCTGGCCGCGGCGACCTCTCTGCCCGAGGTCAGCACCGGCCTGACGTCCACGAAGCTGGGCGACTACCAACTGGCCATCAGTGACATCTTCGGCGGCAACGCGTTCCTGCCGGTGCTGTTCCTGCTGGCCACCCTCATCTCGGGCAAGCCGGTCCTGCCCACCGCCCACCACACCGACATCTACCTGACCGCCCTGGGCGTCGTCCTGACCGCCGTCTACGTCGCAGGCCTGGTCTTCCGGCCGCGGCGGCAGTTCCTCCGCATGGGCGTCGACAGCCTTGCCGTACTGGTCATGTACGCGGCCGGAATCGCCGGGCTCGCCACGATCAGTGGCTGACGTGCGGACAGGCCTCGCCCCGGTCAGTGGTCGACGTGGGGCGAGGCCTCGCCCCGGTCAGTGGCTGACGTGGAGCGAGGCCCCTCCCCGATCAGCGGTCGCGGGTCATGGGCGGCCCGCCGAGAGTGGGGTCACTTCCGCCAGAACAGGTGGTGCGTCACGCCGCTCGGGCTGGGCACGACGTCCAGGTGGAACCGGTCGAGCAACTCATCGGGCGAATCCCACAGCCGTACTCCGGACCCGAGCTTCATCGGCGAGACCGCCACATGCAGGGTGTCCACGAGGTCGGCGTCGAGGAACTCCCGGATCGTGGTGGCCCCGCCGCCGAGCCGGACGTCCTTGCCCTGCGCGGCTTCCCGCGCCTGGGCGAGCACCGTGGCCGGGTCCCCGTCCACGAAGTGGAACGTGGTGTCGGAGAGTGTGACCGAAGGACGCTTGTGGTGGGTCATGACGAATACCGGGGTGTGGAACGGGGGTTCATCGCCCCACCAGCCGCACCACTCGTGGTCCTGCCAGGGCCCGCGCTGGGGCCCGAACTTGTTGCGCCCCATGATCTCGGCGCCGATGTTGCGGGCGTAGTCCCGGGTGAGGTAGTCGTCCAGGCCCCGGCTCCCGCCGGGGTCGGTGCGCATCGGCCAGCTCGCCGTCGCGCCCGCCCAGGCGAACAGGCGCCCGGGGTCGACATGACCGAACGGCCTCTCCAGGGTCTGGTCCTCACCGGCACCGATCCCGTCACTCGAGACATTGAAGTTCTGCACTCTCAACAGCTGAACCATGGGTTCCTCCTGGGGCGACCGTAACGGTGGTGAGACTCCCCGGGCGGGACAAACTCATCGCCGAGTCCGCCACGGTCGGAATTCCCGGCATGTGATGCTCCCCCCAGCGCCGGGGTCCGGTGCGCGCAGGGAGCCGTCGGGACGGATCCTGCCTTCGGCGGCCGGTCGACCACGCCCAGTCCCCGCGTCACCCCTTCGGCGGTCGCGGGCGTGGCAAGCAGAACGGCACATCGGCCGAACTTCCGCGCCGCGGGACGCGGTCGCCGTGCGGGCCGCTTCGCTCACACGTCCGGGTGAGGACGACTCATACCTCTGGGTGAGCGCTGCCGGTTTCCGCGTCGGCCCTGGTCGATCCCGTCTACCGTGAACCGCCGAGTGGTCGCCGCCGACTGCCCGCTTGTCTCATGCTGGAGGGTGCCGGGTGCAGTACCTAGCGTCCCTGTGGAGGCGGCTGCAATACCGGTTCGACAACCTGGTGTCCCGCAGTACGTCCGCTCTCATCGGCTGGCTCCTGCTGATCTGCCTGGCCGCCGTCGTCCCGACGAGCGTGCTGCTCGTGCAGACGGGCCGCCGGCCACCCGCCACCCTCACCGAACAGGCGGTGGCGGTATGGGTGAGCGTCGGACAGACCTTGAAGATCGGTGGCGCGGTCGGCCCACCCCTTTACGTGCTGGCTTCCGTCCTGCTGGCACTGGTGGCGCTGCTGTTCGTCTCCACGCTGGTCAGTCTGATCACCACCGGGATCAACCGCCGGATCATGCGGCTGCGTTTGGGCCACTCCACGGTGCTGGAGGTCGGACACACCGTCGTACTCGGCTGGTCCGACCAGATCTTCCCCGTCGTCGCGGAGCTGGTGTCCGCCAACTCCAACCAGTCGAGAGCCGCCCTCGCGATCCTCGCCCCCAAGGACAAGGTGGAGATGGAGGACGAGATCAGTGCCCGGATCACCACGACCGGCACCACGACCATCGTCTGCCGCAACGGCTGCACCACGGATCCGGCGGTCCTTGCGCGGGTCAGTCCGCACACCGCGAAAGCCGTCCTCGTACTGGCCCCGGGTACGGACGACGGGGATGCCCATGTGGTGAAGACCCTGCTGGCTCTCAACGCACCCGCGCTGGGCGCCGCGGCGGAAAATACCGTACGTCCCGACATCCGTGACCGTGACCGGTCCGGCAGCGGTGCGGGCACCGGCGCGAAGGGGGACGCCGCCGTCGTGGTCGCGGCCGTCCGCGACACGCGGAACCGGCTCACCGCCGCCCTGGCCGCCGGACCGAGGGGACGCGTTCTGGCCGTCGACGACATCGTCGCGCGCCTCCTGGTGCAGACCGCGCGCCAGCCCGGTCTCTCACTCGTCTACCAGGAGCTACTGGATTTCGCGGGTGACGAGTTCTACGCCGTGCCCGCCGACGCACTGGTGGGGCGCACCTTCGGGGAGGCTCTTCTGGCGTACATCACGTCCTCGGTGGTCGGCCTGCTGCGTGCCGACGACAAGGTCGTCCTGAACCCGGACGCCGAGACGACCATCACGGCGGACGACCGGATCATCGTGGTCACCCGCGACGACGACACGGCCGTACTGGAGGACGCCACGCCGTACGTCGACGCGGACGCCTTCGCCACCGCGCCCCCTCGCGCCCCCCGCCCGGAGCGGCTGCTCCTGCTCGGCTGGAACCGTCGCGCTCCCCTCGTCGTCGGCCAGCTCGCCTCGTACGCGAGCGCCGGGACCACGCTGGACATCGTGGCCCTGGAGGACGCCGAGACCACGCGCGTCGCACACGAGGCGGCGGCCCAACAGGGCCCGATCGAGGTGCGGTTGCACTGCGCGGACATCACGGACCCGGTCGTCCTCGAAGCGCTGGACGTGCCGTCCTTCGACGGCGTGATCGTCATCGCCGACCCGGGGAACGTACCGGCCGATCACCTCAACTCCCGCCCGGTCAGGCCGGATGTGGACGACGGGACGCTGGTCACGCTGCTGCATCTACGCGCGATCGAGGAGGCGACGGGTCAGGAGATCTCGCTGACGACGGAGATGTCCGACGACCGCAACCGGCTGCTCGCACCGGCGCGGGAGGGTGCCGACTTCATCGTCAGCGGACGCCTCATCAGCCTTCTCATGTGCCAGATTTCGGAAAGCCCCTATCTGGCTTCTCTCTTCGACGAGTTGTTCACGTCGGAGGGGAACGAGCTGTATCTGAGGCCCGCCACGGACTATGTCCGGCCGGGGGGCGAGGTCACGTTCGCCACCGTCGTCGCCTCGGCGCGGCGCCGCAAGGAGTGCGCCGTCGGCTACCGCCTCCGCGCGCAGTCCACGCGGAGCCCGATGTACGGGGTCCGGCTCAACCCCGACAAGCGGGAGCCGGTGCGGTTGACGGCGGAGGACTGGGTGATCGTGGTCGCCGAGGGCTGAGAGCGGTCCGCGCTGCGGCGCCGACTCGGCTTGGGGTGGGCCGGGTTGGGCTGGGGGGTGGCCTCCGTCGGCCGGGCGACCCACCCAGAAGGATCACTGGGCGCTGCTCATGGGGCGGCGTGCTGGGGCCGGGGGTGCGGGGTGCGGCCCGGGGCGAGGCGGCGGATGGCAGGGTGCGGCGCGACGCCACTGGCGGGCGCAGGGTGCAGCGGATACGGCCGGCGTACGTCCATCGCGCCGCGGCCGACCCCTCACACGAGGGAGAGCCCCCGGGCGCACGCGGCCCCGACGTCTCTCCGAAGCCCGCTGAAACCGCGGTAATGCCCCACTGAAACCGGCGCCGCGCATTGTCTCCCTCAACGCGGCGGACACAGTCGCGGGAGACAACAAACCGAGCCGAGCCGGGCCCGAGTCCAACCGGGCCCGAGTCGAGCCGATCCGAGTCGCAGGAGAACATCATGCAGAAGTTCGCTACCGCCACCCCCATCACCGCCGTCCTCGCGATTCCGGCCGGCCGGGTGCGGATCATCGCCGGTGACCAGGACCACACCACGGTCGAGGTCAAGCCCGTGGACGCGGGCAAGAGCCGGGACGTGAAGGCCGCGGAGCAGACCACGGTCGCCTACGACAACGGCGTCCTGCGCGTCGAATCCCCCATGAGCAACCAGTACTTCGGCCCTTCCGGCAGCCTTGACGTGACGGTGGAGCTGCCCGCCGGTTCCCGTATCGAGGCCAAGGCGGGCAGCGCCGAGTTCCGCACCTCGGGACGCCTGGGCGACGTCACCTTCGACGGAGCGCACGGCACCGCCCACCTCGAAGAGACTGCCGGCCTGCGCCTCACGGTCCAGGTCGCCGACGTCTCGGTGGGCCGTCTGGCCGGAGACAGCCACATCACTGTGGCGAAGGGCGACATCCACATCGCCGAAGCCCACCAAGGCACCCTCACCCTGCGCACCGAGGCCGGCCACATCACCGTCGGCGCCGCTCCCGGGGTCTCCGCGACACTGGACGCGGGCACGTCATACGGCCGTGTCCAGAACGCCCTCCACAACACGGAAGGTGCCGCGCCCCTCCTGAACATCCACGCGACCACGTCCTACGGCGACATCACCGCCCGCGCCCTGTGAGGACGGAGCCGTTCTCTGTGACCGTTTCGTCCACTCAGGCCGCGACTCCGCTCGCGGCCTGCGCGGCCTTGTCAGAGGAGCTCATGGCCGATCGCCCGGATCACGTCGGCAAGCCAGACCAAGTGGTAACCCACGGCCCGGTCCTGGCCAGCAAGGAGAGCCTCCATATGCTGCCATGACTCCGAAAGCTGTCCGATCGTGAGGGTCTGGGGCTCCGCACCCATGTTGTACAGCTCGTCGGCGGGGACAGACCAGAACAGGTCCTCCTTGAGCATCACCGCGGGCCCGGCTGACGATTCAATGTGCCCAAGCGCCGCGTCGAAGGCCCGACGTAGTTGGTCGAGAGGGATCTGTACAGGTTCGGTAGCCACAGGAGACATTTTCGCTCACTCAGGGCGGGCGACGGCATGCCATCGCGTGACTGTGGCCGCGCGTCCCAGTCCGAACGGGGGGTTGAGAGTGGAAGGCGAAGAACGGCGCGCCCCCGCTCAACTACGACGCATCCCGCGCTCGATCCGGTACTGCTCGACGAGTTCCTCGAAGTCCTCGGGGTCGCCCTCGCCTACCAGGACGGGTCGCCCTTCACCTACGAGGGCGCGTACCTGCCGCGCCACCTGTGCGGCTTGGCCGTGGGACGCGTACACGCCCAGGATCAGCGTCGTAGAGGTGTCACCGGGACCGCCGGTCTGCTCGGCAAGGCTGAAGCTCCACGGGATTGGGCACGGCGGCTCGTGGTCGGGGTCCGGACACAGCAGACGCTCCACGGGCTCCTGGAGCCAAATCGCTTCTTCCGTGTCCGCGCAATCCTGGATGCGGATCTCATGGACCCGCGGCTCGGCTCGGTTCGGCGGCACACACCCTCCTCATGCGGTTTCGTCCGGGACACCGTATGGCGTGGGCGTCTTCCGGCGCATCGAGTTGTCCGTCGGGAGGGGTCGGTGCGTGGAGGCGGCTCTCAACTACCGTTCTGCTCAAGGGATATGTGCGCTACTCGCCGAGCCGCAGGGTAGGCGAGCTACACCCACCCGCCCCCAACAGTGTCGGTAGGACCACCCTCCCATTCGGTGTTCAGGCCCAGAGACGGGGTGCGCTGCGCGCAGCAGAATTCAGGTCGCCGGATCAGTGAGCAGCCCATCATCCGGGCCAACGACCCCAGGGGGACGAGCATGAACGAAACCTTCGCCAGGCGCCTGACAGGACTCGCCGGCATCGCGACGGCGGCCGCCTTCATCGTGGAAGTGCCCCTGTACTTCCTCTACTCCGGTCCGCCGCCGGACTCCAACGTCCTTGCCAGGCTGCTGATCGGGATCCTCGCGCTGGCGTTCCTGATCGTCTTCGTGACGGCTTTCCGCGAACTGGTCAAAGCCGCGAACCCGGCCTACGAGTGGGTCGGCACGATGGCCTTCGCCACCGGAATCGTCTACGCGACGATCGTCCTGGTCTCCAGCGGACTGGAAGCCGGCGCCGTCATAGCCGCCGACCACCCGATCGATCCGACCATCACGGTCAGCGGCACTTACATCCTCTACGGGTCCACCAGCCGGCTCATGCTGGCGCTGTTCCTGACCGCCCTGGGCTACGGAGTCTCTCGTACGCACCTGCTGCCGCGCTGGACCGGCCGCTCGGCCTTCCTCCTCGCGGGGATCAACCTGTTGTTCGTGCCGTCACTGTTCTTCGGCAACGACCCCGCGCACTTCTACGCGGCGAACGGCTGGGGCACCACCGCCCTGATGGGCGCGATCTTCAGCTACTGGATGCTGGCCCTGGGCGTCTCCACCTACCGCAGCGCCGCACGACGGATCCCCGTAGACTCGCCGGCCCCCCCAGCGCTGGCGCCTCTGACTCCGCGGCACTGACTCTTCCGGCGTCGGCCCTGGCCCCAGAGCCGACGGCGTCATCGCCTCCGCGTTAGCTGTCGGTGAGACGGTATTCTCCACTCACCTGGCCCATCTTCGATGCGGCAACTACCCGCGCTGAACGGGTAGTTGAGCACGAGGCCCTCCGGAGTGATTCCTCATCGGTACGCCTGTGGCACCCGAGCGCGGCGAGGCCGAAGGCCGGCCCCGCCATGGGATCACTGTTCCGGATGCGGCCGGGGGAGTCAGGCCGGCGTATGACCCGCTTCCCCCACGCGCAGGAGGCACGGTCCCCCTGGCACCGGTCAAGCCTGGACGGTGGGCCGAACGTTGATCTCCCCGATCTCGACATCACCGGGCTGCTCGATGGCGAAAGCCACCGCGCGGGCAACCGCCGCCGGGGGGAGGCCCATCGCGTTCATGTTCCTGCGCGTCCGCTCACGCAAGTGGGGGTCCGCCATGGAGTCGGCGAGATCGGTGCGGACATATCCCGGCGAGATGGCCGTCGTACGCAGCACTCCATCCGTGGACTCCGCCCGCAAGCCCTCGTGCACGGTGCGTACCGCGTTCTTGGTCGCGGCGTAGACGGCCATCGAGGGAGACACGGACAGGCCGGCCACCGACACGATGCTGACCAGGTGGCCCGAGCCCTGCTTCCGGAAGACGGGCAGTGCGGCGGCGACACCGTTGAGCATGCCGCGCAGGTTCACATCGATCATCGCCGACCATCCCTCGGTGTCGAGGTCGGCAAGCGGGCTGATCGGCGCGATGCCGGCGTTGTTCACCAGCACATCGAGCCGGCCGTACTCATCGATCGCGGTGGAGACCAGGCGTCGCAGGTCCTCGGCCTTGGTGACGTCGACGACGCGCCAGACCGCCCGGCCGCCCTCCTCCCGGATGTCCTTCGCTGTCGCGTCGATGCGCTCGCCGCGGCGTGCCGAGAGGACGACCGCGGCGCCGCGCCGGGCGAGCAGGCGGGCCGTGGCTTCGCCGATGCCGCCGCTCGCACCTGTGATGGCCACGATCTTGTCGTGAAGAGAGACCACTGCTGCCCCCAGGGAAGATAAAGTGGACACGTGTCCGCCAGGTGGTCGACTGTAGCGGACACGTGTCCACTTGTCAGGTGTGAACGTCAGGAGAGGTCTATGAGCGCACCGGCGCGCCGTCCGGATGCGGCACAGAATCGAACCCGCATCGTGGAGGCTGCCCGGGCGGCCCTCGCCGAGTCGGAGCATGTACGCCTCAACGACATCGCCAAGCGGGCCGGCGTAGGGCAGGGGACGCTCTACCGGAACTTTCCCAATCGCGAAGCGCTGCTCGCCGAGGTCTACCGGCGCGATGTCGACGGACTCGTCGCCGCCGCCTCCGACCTGCTGGCGGCACATGAGCCCGTACAGGCCTTGCGCCGCTGGCTCGACCGGGTCATCGACTATGCCGAGATCAAACGCGGCGTCCTGGCAGCGCTCGAACCGGCGGCATGGCAGGACCTTGTCGCCCACAGCCACAACCCCATCGAGGGCGCGCTCGGCCGGCTGCTGGACGCTGCGAAGGAGGCCGGTTCCATCCGTACGGATGTGGACGCACGCGGGGTCCTGCTCCTCATCGCCTACCTCGGTCGCGTGGACCACGACGAGTGGGACGACGTGGCAAGGCCGCTCATGGATGTGATCTTCGACGGGCTTCGCCGCCAAGACGCGGATGGGTGAGGGTGGTTGGGCCGAGGCTCGGCCTATCTGAGTCGGGCTCAGGGCCGCGTGCTGCGAACGGCCTTCGCGGCGTGGAGTGCGTGGCCGGACAAGTGTCCTCTGGCTTCCCCAACTGACCTGGCGACAAAGGGTACTTGCGCCGTACTGATGCGGAGTGCCGGACGGTCCGCGTGCACACCGTGGCCGACTGGTCTCGGGGATGACCGAGGCGTGCGGAGGTGACCCCGGGACGGGTCGCGAGCCCGGGCGCGTGGCGTCGTGTTCTCCACGCCCCGTGGTCACCGCGAGTGCCTCTGCCCTCGGCTCCCGTTCCATGCCAGGGTCATGAACACCCCAACGAAAGGGCATGCTCGTGGCAAAACACCGCATCACCGGCTTCGGCTTCGGTGCTCTCGTAGCCGCCTTCGTTCTCGCGTTCACGGTCGCCGTCCCCACTTCCGCCCAGGCCGCCGCCCCCTGCAAAGGGCCTCAGTGCAACGGTCTCCTCCCCGAGCAGGGAGGGTGCGCCGATGGCGCGGGGACGCTGGATTCGAGGACGCTGGCCGGTGCCACTGTGCTCCTGCGCTATAACGCGACCTGCCGGGCGGCCTGGGTGAAGGTGGTCGGGCCGGTCGGCACGATCGGCACCGTCGCCAACACCGCGAACCCGCAGAACACGTACCAGACCAGGATCGACCGCGGCAGTGACGCCCATTCGCAAATGGTCAACGACATGGGCATCAGGGCTGCCGCCTGCATGACCGTTCCCGGCGCCGGGACGGTGTGCACCGACTGGAAGTGAGCGGGGCGAAGGCCTCCGTGGACGGGTGGTCAGTGGGGGCCGGGGTCTTGTGGAGGGAGGGCGATCGAGGCGTCAATCGCCGCCATGCTCCAGCCCCGGCCGACCCCAGCCCTCGCTGATCGTTTACGCGTCGCCGCCCACCCGGCACCCGCCCGAGGCAGAGCGCGGCAGCAGACCACACCGGTCGCAGAACTCGCGACGGCCCCGCCCTCGCGAGGACATCGCGAAGACGGGGCTGTACCGAGCGGGATGCGTGACCGTCAGTGGCAGAAGTGGGACCCGCCGAGGTCGAATCCGGCTTCCTTGTTGTAGTTGTCCCAGTTCTTGTCCACCACACCATCCAGACCGCCGACGATGCTGAGGTTGCCGGCCATGCCCTGGCTGGTGGCGCCGCCGCCGCAACCGTCGTGGTCGTTGTCGTGGTCGTGCGCGAAGGCGGTGCCGGTCGCGCCCAACAGGGCGGTCGCGGTCAGAGCGGTGGCGGCCAATACGGTACCGATACGCATGGGAATCCTTCCCTCATGACGAACATGCGGACGATAGGAGATCCCCGTTGCGGACCGTTCCCACAGGGGCGACGGCAAGACTCCACCCAAACGGCGGGACGTACTCACCACCTCGCACGAAACGGGACGGTGGATGTCCCGCCGAACGGCCGACGTCACGGATGGCTCAGCGGAAACGAGGCCACAGCCGAACCCGCCCCCACCCCGACCCCCGCACCCAGACCCGGCTCGGCCGGCAACTCGGCGGTAGCCCATCTGCTCACGTACACGCTCCCGGCGCTGGAGGAGTCGGCGCCGGGCCCAGTGGTCACGCGGACGGCGAGAGCTGTTCGCGCACCCACGCGGGGTCGGGGTGGGTGTGCGAGCGACCCGCCACGACGACGGTGGGCACGGTCTCGTTGCCGTCGTTGGCCGCTCGCACCGCCGCGGCCCCGGCGGGATCACGCCAGATGTTGACCCAGTGCAACTGGCGGGCACTGCGCCCCAATCGGATACGCAACCGGATGCAGTACTGACAGCCCGGCCGCCAGAAGACGACGGGTCGGCCGTCGGCCTCGCTGCGGCGCTGCGCCTCCAACGCGCCGACCGACCCCGGAAAGATCAGAGGCGAGCTCACGCCCGCGAGCAGCACGAACAGCAGCAGGACTGCCGTAGCCGTACCAGGGGCCCCGCGGGAGATCGGCCCGGCCGCAAAGGCCATCCCGCAGAGGACCAGCAGTACCGGCAACGTCCAGGCGCGCATCATGAACATGAAGGCTACCGAGTCGAAATCCTCCTCCGGGCGGGCCGAGCCCTGGCCTTCACTCTCCTGGGATCCTCACTCCTGGGTCCTCAGCAGAGGCTGTTTCCCCCGTTCCCCCTCGTCAGCTCAGTTGCTCGGCCAGCGCGAGGATGATTCCGCTCGGCCCGCGGAGGTAACAGAGCAGGTAGCTGTCCTCGAAGCGGGTCACTTCGCCGAGGAGTTCGGCGCCGTGTGGGCGCAGGCGGGCCAGGGTGTCCTCGATGTCGTCGACGGCGAACATGACGCGATGCAGGCCCAGCGTGTTCGCCGGAGTGATCGCCGGCTCGGGGGTGATCGCCGCAGGGCTGTGGTACTTCGCGAGCTCGAGCCTCCCCGGCGCGTCCGGGATCCGCATCATCGCGATCTCGGTTCGCATGTCGTCGAACCCGACGACGCTTCCCGCCCAAGCTCCTTCGATCGGCATCCTGCCTTCCAGCTCCATGCCGAGTTCGGTGAAGAAGGCGACGGCGGCGTCCAGGTCGTCGACGACGATGCCTACGTTGTCCATGCGCTGAATGGTCATGCCGCCCACGATAGGGGCGGGGTCTGACAACGGAGGCCGAGTCGGCCTTCGCGCCCGTCGCGCGTCCACCTTCTGGGCTGCTCGCCATCGGTACGGAGGGCCGCCGCAGATCGGCGTAGCGCTGTT
Source organism: Streptomyces sp. ASQP_92 (assembly GCF_025399895.1). Lineage (GTDB taxonomy): Bacteria > Actinomycetota > Actinomycetes > Streptomycetales > Streptomycetaceae > Streptomyces. The sequence continues at coordinate 74,610 of NZ_JAODUA010000024.1, forward strand.
GCTGACAACTGGCGTCTGGCGCAGGTGAGTTGGAGGTAGGAGTGCCGCGGGGGAGGGATCTTCTGGCGGTGACGGGGCGGCTGGCCCCGCGCCGGGGAAGCGAGGGATAGGCGGGGCCGAGCAGGCTCCCGCCAGGGACGTGTCCGACCCAGCCTCTACCGTGTGGGCATGGTTGATCCCACCACCCTGCCGCCCTCCCTCCGCCCGCTCTTCCCCGACGGGACCGCCGAGCAGTACTCGCTGGCGACTCCACTACCGCCGGGTCGGCTGATCGTCCCGGCGAAATCCGACGGGGACGCCCCGGTCATGTGGCTGAGCGACGGACCGGCGCCGCCCGGTCTTTGGGAGAAACTCCAGCAGGAGCACGCGCGGTCGGGGCTGTGGCCGTTGCTTCTGACCCACCCGGCGAACGACCCCGACTTCCGCCCCTGGGCCACCGGCGAACTCGCCCCGGGCCAGTCGTCCTCGCCCGCCTCCCACGACCCCGAAGCCGTCCTGCGGGGCTGGTGGAACTCCTTGGCCGAGGCCCACCCCGACGATCCGCAGGAAGCGGCGGAGCGACTTCAGATGCTGGAGCCGTACGGTGCCGACTGGCCCGGTCCGGCGCCCTCCCCGCACCCGCCGGTAGGGGAGGCTCCGGCCGAGGCCGCGGTCGCCGTGGCTCGCTGGCTGCTGCATCACGACCCCGGGCTGCGGATCGGACTCGTCCGCGCGGACAGTGGCGCTGAAGCGCCGGCCGCCTGCGGATGGACCGGAGCGGCCGGTCATGCGGACACCGGGGCGATCACCGCGGTTCTGCGCAGTTGGGAGCAGCGGTACGGCGCCCGCGTCGTCGAAGTCGGCCTCGACGGCCTGCGGATGAGCGTGACGGCGCGGCCGGATGACGTGGACGAGGCCCTGCCCGTGGCGGCCGAGCACGTCGCGTTCTGCCCCGACAACGTCTTTCGCGGCACTGAGAGTCTCACCGACTACGCCGAGGAACTTGTCGAGGAGAAGTGCTGGTCGTTCTGGTGGCACTGACGGATCGTCGTGGAGCCCGCCGAGCCGTCGCGTACGTGCGTCAAGGACGGCAGGGGGGAGAGGCGGGCCGCGTGGTTCCTGGGCGGGGAGGTGTGCGGCTGGACAGGGAAACGGTCTGTGCCGAGCGGATCCGCTCCGCCGGGCATTCGCCCGGGAAGATCACCCGTTTCGGTAGTCCTTGGTAGACCACCCTCCTGGTCCGGGTAATCCCCGGAGGACCCACCACCGAACCGCTGGAGAAACCATGCGCATTCGTTCCGTACTCGCCGCCGCGGTATTCGCCGCCGTGACCACCCTTGTCGCGGCGCCCATCGCCACCGCCGCCGACAACCCCGGCACGTTCCTCTACCAGCAGGGCGAGCGGACCGGTGCTTCCGTCGGTCACGGGGCTGTGCACACGGGCAGCGAGGGCTTCACGAACATCAAGTTCACGTGGTAAGGCCGACGTAGCGCTGGGGCCCCGGTGCGGTGCGCCGGGGCCCCGTCACGTCGGGCTCCTGCTGATGTACGGTCGGGTCCGCCCGGCCCTGGACCGCACCACCGGCCCCTCACCGGTGCGCGCATCGTGCGTACTCCGACGCATCCGTAACGTCTTCGCCGAGCAGGAGCGCGGCGACCGCCTCCGGCGCTTCACGCATGGCGTTGTGTGCGGTCGGCAGGTCGTGGACCAGCCAGGCGGGATCGGCCTGTAGTCGGGTGTGGAGGTCGGCGAACGGCGTCCGCTCCTCCCACCCCGAGCAGTAGACGAACTCCCGACGGGGAACCTCGTCGAACCTCCCCGTGAGACGAATCTCCTGCAGCAGCGAGCCCAGGGGATGGGGACGGCGGCGGGGATCGCCGCCGGCGGGCGGTTGGACGGCGTAGCCGGTGGGCGCAGCGCCCGCGGTGAACGATTGCCGGTAGCCGTCGGACGTCGACGACCAACAGGAGTCGCCGTCGCGCGGCACATAGGCGTCGAGGTGTACCAGTCGCGAGATCCGGCCCGCGGCGCGATCCGCAGCGGCGGCGATCACCATCCCGCCGTAACTGTGCCCGACCAGCGTCGCGTTGGTGAGGTGGGTGCGGTCGAGGAGACGGAGTACGTCGTCTGCGTGTGTGTCGAGATTGGCGGTCGCGATGGTCGCGATGTCGTCGTCCGGTCGCAGACCCGTCAGGGTCACAGCGTGCACGGTGTGACCGGCACGCTCCAGGAGCGGAACGACCGCTTCGAAAGCCCATGAGCCGTGCCAGGCGCCCGGCACCAGGATGAACGTCGCCATGTGTCTCCCCTTCTCTCAAGCCGAGGCATCGAGACGCGCTGCCCATATGACATGGGGCTCGCCCGAGTGCTCTCCGCGCGGCTGAAGTCCGCGCCATATGAAGGAAGTTGACCAGAACCCCGGTGTGGCTCGGTAGCGATAGGATGCCAACTGATGCCTGTTCGCCGCCAACCTTCGCCGAGTACCGGCGCGACGTCGGAGATATGGCCCTCCGGTGGTCGCCACCTCTGGCCGTCCGGCGAGGCGAGCGCCGTCCAGTCGCACGCGCGCGGACACCTGGTGTACGCGGCCAGTGGCGTCTTGACCGTCCACACCGAGGGCGGGACATCGGTCGCCCCCGCCAACCGGGTCGCCTGGACGCCCGCCGACTTCACGCACTACCACCGGGCCCATGGCGACACCGACATGCGGATCGTCTTTCTCGCGCCGTCCCTCGCCCGGCTCCTGCCCGACCGTCCCGCCGTCTTCCTGGCCTCCGGCCTGGCCCGCGAAGCCCTCCTCGCCCTGACCGGCCCCCGTGACGACAACTCGGGTGCAGAGGAGCCCAGTTACCGCCGCTCCGCACGCTCCCGCCTCCTGCGAGTCCTGGTCGACGAACTCCGCGAGGCCCACGAGCAGCCATTGCACCTGCCCGAACCGAGAGACGATCGGCTCCAAGCCATTGCCCGGATGCTGTACGAGACGCCGGGGGACACCGCCACGCTGGCCGAACTCGGGAAACGGATCGGAGCCGGCACCCGCACCCTCAGCCGCCTGTTCCACGACGAACTCGGCATGACCTTCTATGAGTGGCGTACGCAGCTACGCATCTGCCACGCCCTCGTTCTGCTCGCCGACGGCCACGACACCACGCACACCGCCTACGCGTGTGGGTGGGCCAACCCCAGCGGGTTCATCGCGGCATTCACGAACATCATCGGAACGACCCCGGGGCGCTACCGGAAGAGCGGTCGGCCCACCGCGTGAGGCCGAGCGCGGGGGCCTCTCGATGGGGTGCTGGGGTGGTGGGGATTCCTTTGATTCGGGGGTGGTGTGTGGCGGGGGCCACGCCTCTTGAAGGGTGTGAATGGTAGCAATCTGTGACATTCGGGCGTTTTTGGGGTGAGGCGGCCCACAGGTCGGAGGTCACATACGGTCGGTGTTAGTGGGTGGGGGTTGGTGGTGGGGTGGGGTGGGTGTGGGGTCTGGCCTGGGGTGATGGGTGGTTGTGTGGTGGGGCGGAGGTCCTTTGGCGGGGGGTGGGGTAGTAGGTGGGGGGCGTTGCCAGGGG
>NZ_JAODUA010000025.1 GCF_025399895.1 Streptomyces sp. ASQP_92
TCAGATCGGGGAGGCCGAGGATCCTGAGGCGATGCGGGCACGCATGGTCAAGGAGTACAAGGCCGAGTTGATGCATCCGTACTACGCGGCCGAGCGCGGCCTGGTGGACGACGTGATCGACCCGGCGGAGACGCGGGCCGTTCTGATCGCCTCCCTCGCGATGCTCAAGTCCAAGCACGCCGACCTGCCGTCCCGCAAGCACGGCAACCCGCCTCAGTAACACCAGCCCGGTCGGAACCGCCTCGGTAACACCGTCCCCGGTTGGAACCGCCTCGGTAAGAACCACCCCGGTTGGACCCGCCTCACCAAGAGGAGACGAACTTGACCACCTCGAACCCCAACTCGTCCGAGTCCCTGCTCCGCGTGGAGAAGGGTGACGCCGCTCCCGAGGAGCTCGCCGCGATCACCGCGGTCCTGCTCGCGCGCGCCGCCGCCCAGCCCGCCGCGGCCCCCAAGCGCGGCCGCTCCACCGCCGGCTGGCGCCGCCTGGAGCGCACCCCCGGCTTCCGCGCCCCCCACTCCTGGCAGGGCTGACCCCGAACCACCCGCAGAAAGCCCCCGCCGACACCGGCGGGGGCTTTTTCGTTGTCCTCGCAGCCTCATCCTAGGTATATTAGGACGCAACCTAGAGGCCCTAGGTTCTACGAATGGAAATGAGAGTGTGCGCATGGCGCGAGCGGGACTGACGGCCGAGCGGCTGGCCGCGGCGGGAGCCGAGCTGGCGGACGAGGCCGGGTTCGACGGCCTGACGGTGTCCGCGCTCGCCCGGCGCTTCGGGGTCAAGGACGCGAGCCTGTACTCGCACGTCAAGAACCTCCGCGAGCTGCGGCAGCGGGTCACGCTGTACGCGGCGGGCGAGTTCATCGACTCCATCGCGGCGGCCGTCGCGGGCCGGGCCGGCAAGGACGCCCTGGTCGCCTTCGCCGACGCCTACCGGGCCTACGCGCTCGCCCACCCCGGCCGGTACGCCGCCACCCAGCACCAGGTCGACCCCGAGCTGCTCGCCGGCTCCACGGTCATGGCGCGCACGGTCGACACGACCTACGGAATGCTCCGCGCCTACGGCCTCACCGAGCCCGATCTCACCGACGCGGTACGCCTGCTGCGCAGCACCTTCCACGGCTACATCAGCCTCGAAGCGGAGGGCGGATTCGGCCACCCCCGCGAGGTGCAGAGGTCGTGGGAGCGCGGGGTCCAGGCCCTGCACATCCTTCTGGAGCACTGGCCCAGAGACGACGAGGGGGAGAAGAGCGATGACTGAACCGACCATCGGCACGCTGAAGGTGCCGGGCGCGACCCTGCGCTACGAGGTGCGCGGCACCGGGCCCGTACTGCTGCTCATCGCGGGGGGCGGCGGGGACGCCGGGATCTTCGAGCCGGTCGCCGACGCGCTCGCCGACCGCTTCACGGTGGTGACCTACGATCCCCGCGGCCACTCCCGCAGCCCGCTCGACGGGCCGGACGTGGACCAGCGGGTCGAGACCCAGGCCGAGGACGCCCGGCGGCTGCTCGCCCGGGTGGCGCCGGACGGGTCGCCCGCGTACGTCTTCGGCACCAGCTCGGGGGCGATCGTCGCGGTGGAGCTGCTCACGCGGCACCCCGAACGCGTCGCGCGGGTCATCGCGCACGAGCCCGTGCTCGTCTCACTGCTGCCCGACGCGGCCGAGCACCACGCCTTTTTCAGCCACGTCGTGGCGACCTTCCACGAGGCGGGGGTGGGCGCGGCGATGGCCGAGCTGAGTGCGGGGTGCGGGGAGGAGCGCGGCGAGAAGCCGGACCTGTCCGGGCTCTCGCCCCGGATGCTCACCACGTTCGAGCGGGTCGGGGGGAACTCGGCGTTCTTCCTGGGGCGGGTGCTGGGGCCGTTCAGCGCGCACGAGCCGGATCTGGCCCAACTCGACGCGTGCGCGGGGAAGTTGGTGCCGGCGGTGGGGTGGGCGTCGTACGGGTTGCGGCTGTATCGGCCGGCGGCGTGGCTGGCGGAGCGGTACGGGGTCGCTCTCGCGGAGTTCGCGGGGGGTCACGTGGGGGTGGTGACCCACCCCGTCCCCTTTGCCCAGACCCTGGGCGAGCTGCTGCGCTGAACGCGGGTCCCTGGGGCGGGGCGCTTTGCGCAGTTCCCCGCGCCCCTGAAGCCCGACGTCGCCCTCGGGTTGTGCGTGGCTGGTCGCGCAGTTCCCCGCGCCCCTTAACCCGCTTGATCCTGCGGACCGTGCCCGCGTCTTGCGCAGTTCCCCGCGCCCCTAAACCTCTCGATCCTGCGGGCCGTGGTCGCTTCTCGCGCAGTTCCCCGCGCCCCTGAAAACTCCGGTCGCGTGCAGGCCGTGGTCGCTTCTCGCGCCCACGCGGCGGAGCCGCATATATGTCACAGCCCCGCGCCCCTAAAACCGTGCTTTCGTCCGCAGGTCGTGCGTGGCTGGTCGCGCAGTTCCTCGCGCCCCTTGAGGGCACCCGTGCTGGGGCACCTTCAGCCCGTCCGGCGATTGAGGACGAGCGCCCTTAAGGCGCGAACGGGGTCTGGGGCGGAGCCCCAGGAGGGGCCGGGACCAGCCAACTCCGTTGCACGGGCGGGTGGGTGGGAAAACCCCGGGGCCGGGGCGGAGCCCCAGGGGGCTGGGGCTCCGGGGGGCCTCAGCGGAGGCGGGCCATGAGGGCGTGTTCGACGAGGGTGATGAGGGCGCTTTTGGCGTCGGCGCGGTGGCGTGCGTCGGTGACGATGATGGGGGTGTCGGGTCCGATCTGGAGTGCTTCGCGTACTTCGTCGGGTGTGTAGGGCTGGTGTCCGTCGAAGCCGTTGAGGGCGATGACGAAGGGGAGTCCTGAGTTTTCGAAGTAGTCGACGGCGGGGAAGCAGTCGGCGAGGCGGCGGGTGTCGACGAGGACGACGGCGCCGATGGCGCCGCGGACGAGGTCGTCCCACATGAACCAGAAGCGGTCCTGTCCGGGGGTGCCGAACAGGTAGAGGATGAGGTCCTGGTCGAGGGTGATGCGGCCGAAGTCCATGGCGACCGTGGTGGTCGTCTTGTCTCCGGTGTGGGTCAGGTCGTCGATGCCCGCGCTGGCGGACGTCATCACGGCTTCGGTGCGCAGGGGGTTGATCTCCGAGACCGCGCCGACGAACGTGGTCTTGCCCACGCCGAAGCCGCCCGCCACCACGATCTTCGCCGACGTGGTGGAACGGGCGGCACCGCCGCTAGAGCTTGCGAAGTCCACTGAGCACCCTTTCGAGCAGTGTCACGTCTGGCTGTCCGCCGGCGGACTCGTCGCCGCCGGGCTGGTGGATGGCGACAAGTCCGGCCTCGGCCAGGTCGGCTACGAGGATCCGGGCAACGCCGAGGGGGATGGTGAGGAGTGCCGAGATCTCGGCGACCGACTTGATCTCGCGGCACAGGTGGCAGATCCGCTGGTGCTCGGGCAACTGCCCTTGCATCCTCGCCGGTTCGGCCGTGGTGTGCACCAGTGCCTCGATGGCGAGCTGGTAGCGCGGCCGCGTACGGCCGCCGGTCATGGCGTACGGACGCACAAGGGGGTTGTGTGTGCCGCCCGCGGGTGAGGACTGGGACTTCTGCCGCGGCTGCACCGTTTCGATGCGGGGCTGCGGCGGCTGGTCGTACGGACCGGGCCGGCGGTTCGGCTGCTGGTAGGGCTGCTGGTACTGGCCCTGGCCCTGACCCTGTCTGCCGGGCGCGGAGGGGTAGTTGAAGCGGTTCTGGCCGTGCTCACCCGGAGACTGCTGTCCACCGCTGTAGGGGTGCCCGCCTGGGGGTGTTGTCACGTTTCCTCCTCCGACTACCGGTGCCCGTCCCATTGGGGCCGCGCCACCGCACTTTATGGGGCGGTGGCGAGAAACGCACGGCCTGTCTGCTGATTGAGAACTGATCGGTAACTAGTTAAGAAGGCTTCCCTGAAGCTCCGCACGGAGGTCGGGAGTCAGCACGCTCCCGGCCCGGTCCACGAGCAGCGCCATCTCGTAACCCACCAGGCCGATGTCGGCCTCCGGGTGGGAGAGGACGGCGAGCGAGGAACCGTCGGAGACGGACATGATGAAGAGGAAGCCGCGCTCCATCTCCACCACCGTCTGGTTGACGGCGCCGCCTTCGAAGATCCGGGAGGCGCCCGCGGTGAGGGACGTCAGACCGGAGGCCACGGCCGCCAGCTGATCGGCCCGGTCCCGGGGGAAGCCTTCGGACATCGCCAGCAGGAGTCCGTCGGCGGAGACCACCACCGTGTGGGACACCCCGGGGGTGTTGTCCACGAAGTTGGTGATCAACCAGTTCAGATTCTGCGCCGCCTGGCTCATCGGGCTCACACTAACGCTCCTGGTTGTAGGTGTTACTTGTCTCCGACCCCGCGTTACGGCCCTGCTGGACACCGCGGCGCAGGTTGCTCAACCTGCCGCGTACGTCCTCCGGAGCGCGGGAGACCTGGGGGCCGCCCTGCGGGGTCTGCTCGGCCGCGCCCTCGACCAGATTGGCCTTGGGCACCCGCCGGGGGAGACCGGAGGGAGTGACCCCGCCGGCCTTGGGCTCACGGAGCTTCTCGGCCCGCGTCCAGCGCTCGTCGTTGGTCGAGCGCCAGTCACCTGCCGGTCCGTCCGACGTCTCGGGCTGGTCCTGCTCCTGCTCGGACTCGGCCGTCCAGCCCTGGGGGCTGCCGCGCCGGGGCAGACCGGCGTCGGTCAGCTCGTGGCCGGGGGCCGGGGTGGCGCCCGGACGGTCGAAGCCTACGCGGTCCGCGGCACCGCCGGGAACGCCCCGGGACTCCTCGGCGGATTCCGCTTCCGGCTGGAAGGGGGCCGCGTAGGGCTCCTGGTAGGTGTTGTCGCGCGGCCAATCGTCTTGCGGCGCCTGGGCGGCGTACGGGGCCTCGAAGGGGCCCTGGTCGGCCGTGGGCTCCTGGTAGGAGCCTTCCGGATAGGCGGACTCCCGGTAACCGTCCTGGGGCGCGTAGGAGTCCTGGGAGTAGCCACCGGTGTGCTCGGGGGCGTACTGCTGGTTCTGGTACGAGCCGTCGTAGCCGTTGGTCGGCTGAGGCGCGTAGGAGCCCTCGTAGGACTGGTCCTGACCGACGTACTGCTGCTGGTTGTCGTACGAGCCGTCGTACGCCTGGTGCTGCTGCGGCTCGACCTCGTCCCGGAACAGCGGGCGTTCGCCGCCCTGCGCCTGGGCCTCCAGGGCCGCGCGGCGCTCCTCACGCATCAACGAGCGGTTCACCGGGTCGAGTTCGTGCGGGTCGCCCTGCTCGCCGGTCTCGTAGCGCGAGTCGTCGAAGCCGAGCTCGGCCGCGGTGCGCATCGGGGCCGGGGCCGACTCGTACGGCTGCTGCTGGTGCTGCTCGGGGATGATCGAGGAGACCGTGAAGTCGTCGCCCATCGAGGCGCTGTCGCCACCGCCACCATGGGTGATCGGGTCCGGGAGCATGACCAGGGACGTGGTGCCGGCCTGCTCGCCCGAGGGGCGGAGCTGGACGCGGATGCCGTGCCGGTCGGCGAGGCGGCCGACCACGAACAGGCCCATGCGCTGCGAGACGGCGGCGTCCACGGTGGGCGGGTTGGCCAGGCGGTGGTTGATGTCCGCGAAGTCCTCGGCGGTCAGGCCGATGCCCTTGTCGTGGATCTCGACCATCACACGGCCGTCGGGAAGACGGGTCGCGGTGACGCGGACCTTGGTCTGCGGCGAGGAGAACGTGGTGGCGTTCTCCAGGAGCTCGGCGAGCAGGTGCACGAGGTCGGTCACGGCGCGGCCGTGGATCTCGGCCTCCGGCACCCCGGACAGCTCGATGCGCTCGTAGGACTCCACCTCGGAGGAGGCGGCGCGCAGCACGTCGACCAGCGGGACCGGCTGGTCCCAGCGGCGGCCCGGCTCCTCGCCGGCGAGGACCAGGAGGTTCTCGCCGTTGCGGCGCATACGGGTCGCCAGGTGGTCCAGCTTGAAGAGGCTCTCCAGCTGGTCCGGGTCGGCCTCGTTGTTCTCCAGGTCGGTGATGAGGGTCAACTGGCCCTCGATCAGGGACTGGTTGCGGCGCGAGAGGTTGGTGAAGATCGCGTTGACGTTGCCCCGCAGCAGGGCCTGCTCGGCGGCGAGCCGGACGGCCTCGCGGTGCACCTGGTCGAAGGCGCGGGCGACCTCGCCGATCTCGTCCGTGGAGTCGATCGGGATCGCCTCGACGCGGGTGTCGACCCGGCCGGGTTCGGTGCGCGAGAGCTGGTCGACCAGCATCGGCAGGCGCTGCTCGGCCACGTCGAAGGCGGCGTTGCGCAGCCGGCGCATCGAGCGGCTCATCTGGCGCGCCACCATGCCGGCCAGGATGAAGGCGGCGAGCAGCGCGACCACGACGATCGCACCGTTGATGTACGCGGTGGACTTGGCGTCGTCGGCGATCTGGCCGGCCTCGGTCACGGCCTTGCCGACGAGCTCGTTCTCGATCTCGCTGTAGCCGTCGAACTTGGAGGTGGACGCGGCCATCCAGGCCTCGGGCGTGATGCCCTCCGCCTTGAGCTGCTTGGGGGTCCGGCCCTCGCCGATCGCGGCGGCCATCCCGTTGTAGATCGAACCGTCGGCGGCCGGGGCGGCGCCGATGTGCGGACCGTTGTCGGCCTGCTGCTTGGCCCCGGGGAACTCCTGGGCGACCTTGGCCGCCCGGGCCGTCATGACGTCCTTGAGGTGCTGGCTGTCGGCGTCCGTACCGCCCGCGTCGAACTCGCCGAGGGCGATGAACTCCAGGTAGTTGTACGAGTTGAACGCCTTGACCTGCATCTGGAAGGTCTTGGCGTCGTCGCTGGGCCGCAGCAGCAGGTGCAGTCCGATGGAGCGCTGGAGCGACTCGGCGGACTTCGCGAGGTCGACCGCGTACACCATGCGGCCGTAGCTGGTGATGTTGCCGGTGCCCAGGCCGAGCTCGTTGGAGAACGTGCTCAGGTAGTGCGGGATCGCCGTGTAGCCCTCTTCGGTGAGGACCGGGTTCTTGGCCTCGACCCCCTTGGCGTACGCGGTCTTGCGCAGGTCCTCGAGGGTCTTCTCGGCCTCGCGGACCTTGGCCAGGCGGCGCTTGAGGCTCGGGGTGTCCGGCATGCCCTGGACGGCCTCGTCGAACTTGGCGCGGGCCGCGTCCGAGGTGGCGTACGCCTTGCTGACGACGTCGCTGTCCCGCTTGTTCTGCAACAAAGGCTCGGCGGTGAGGTCGCGCTCGTTGAGCAGCGCCTGGCCGTAGTCGGAGGCGGCGCGCACGATGTTCGCGACCTTCTCGGCGTTACGGGCGTCGCGCCAGGTGGCTATGGACCCGTTCACCTCGAAGCCGCCCATGACGAGGCCGACGAGCACGGGGATGAGGAGGATCGCGTTCAGCCGGGTGGCCACCCGCCAGTTGCGCGGCGAGAAACGGCTGCGACTGCCCGGGGCGTCCTTCTTGCCGGAGTCCTGGGCAGAGGTCTGGGGCGTCGGCTGTGACACCGCCGCGCGCTCGGGCGGGGTGAAGTTGCCCCGCGCCTGCTGCGTCGCGGAGCTCGTCCTGCTTCGCTTCACTCGACCAACAACCTCTCGGAGCCGGCACCCGTGGGGCGTGCCGCTGTGTGTTTCAGAGCCGTACTTCTCGGGGCCGTACTACTCGGGAGTTCGCCGAATTCCAGCACGTGGGACGGCCGCGATCCAAACGTTCGGAATCCGCCGTTCCGAGTGGCCAAGACCTCAGATAAAACGGGCATAAAGAGCGAGCCCCGCCAAATGGCGGGGCCGATGTGAGCGCAGTGACACCGGACGAACGCGGCGGGTTGCGGTGACACGATAATTCTCTGTCGAAACGTTATGAACGCAGGGGCGGATCGTGTCAAAGGACACAGTCCGCCCCCGTTTCGTCTACGACAACTGCCGTAGGGCACCGGCTACTTGAGGCGGGCCATGAGGGCGTGTTCGACGAGGGTGATGAGGGCGCTTTTGGCGTCGGCGCGGTGGCGTGCGTCGGTGACGATGATGGGGGTGTCGGGTCCGATCTGGAGTGCTTCGCGTACTTCGTCGGGTGTGTAGGGCTGGTGTCCGTCGAAGCCGTTGAGGGCGATGACGAAGGGGAGTCCTGAGTTTTCGAAGTAGTCGACGGCGGGGAAGCAGTCGGCGAGGCGGCGGGTGTCGACGAGGACGACGGCGCCGATGGCGCCGCGGACGAGGTCGTCCCACATGAACCAGAAGCGGTCCTGTCCGGGGGTGCCGAACAGGTAGAGGATGAGGTCCTGGTCGAGGGTGATGCGGCCGAAGTCCATGGCGACCGTGGTGGTCGTCTTGTCTCCGGTGTGGGTCAGGTCGTCGATGCCCGCGCTGGCGGACGTCATCACGGCTTCGGTGCGCAGGGGGTTGATCTCCGAGACCGCGCCGACGAACGTGGTCTTGCCCACGCCGAAGCCGCCCGCCACCACGATCTTCGCCGACGTGGTGGAACGGGCGGCACCGCCGCTAGAGCTTGCGAAGTCCACTGAGCACCCTCTCGAGCAGCGTTACGTCCGGCGTGCCGCCGGTCTCTCCATTGCCCGGCTGGTGGATGGCCACCATGCCGGCCTCGGCCAGGTCGGCTACGAGGATCCGGGCGACACCGAGCGGCATCTGGAGCAGCGCGGAGACCTCCGCCACCGACTTGACCTCACGGCAGAGGTGGCAGATCCGCTGGTGCTCGGGAAGAAGCGTGGCAAGGTGCGCCGGGTCTGCTGTGGTGCTGACCAGCGCCTCGATGGCGAGCTGGTAGCGCGGCCTGGTCCGGCCACCGGTCATGGCGTACGGACGGACCAGCGGCTGGTCGCCTTCACCGTCGTACGCCGCGTCGTGCAGCGCGCCGTACGAGTCGTGTGAGGCGGGTGGCGGGGTCATTGGTTCCTCCGGGCGGGGACAGCAAGGCATCTGCAAGCCGTCGGGCAGGGCCGGTGGGGGGAGTGGTGCGGCCGGGACGGATAACTGCATCGTGCGGGAGCGGTCCGCGCCGGAGGGGGCGGCGCCGACGGCTCCCGACCCCCGGCCTCGCGAGCGGCTCGGCCGGGGGGTTTGCGATCAGTGGAGCAGGCTGCCCTGGAGCTCGGCGCGCAGGTCCGGCGTCAGGACGCTGCCGGCGCGGTCGACCAGGAGAGCCATCTCGTAGCCCACCAGGCCGATGTCGCACTCCGGGTGCGCGAGTACGGCCAGGGAGGAACCGTCGGACACGGACATCAGGAAGAGGAAGCCTCGCTCCATCTCCACCACGGTCTGGGCGACGCTGCCACCCTCGAAGATCCGGGAGGCCCCGGCGGTCAGCGAGGTCAGACCGGACGCCACCGCGGCGAGCTGGTCGGCGCGGTCGCGCGGGAAGCCTTCGGACATGGCGAGGAGCAGGCCGTCGGCGGAGACCACCACCGTGTGGGACACCCCTGGGGTGTTGTCCACAAAGTTGGTGATCAACCAGTTCAGGTTCTGTGCCGCCTGGCTCATCGGACTCAACTAACGCTCCTGCTGGTGAGTGGGGTCCACGTGGAAGCTGCCGGTCGAGCCATTGTTGGCCTGCCGGCCCTGCTGGATGCCCCGGCGGAGATTGGTCAGCCGGCCGCGCACATCGTCGGGCGCCCGGGAGACCTGGGGTCCTGCCTGGTGGTTCTGCTGCTGTGCGGTGCCCGGCACCAGGTTGGCGCGCGGGACCCGCTTGGGAAGACCGGACGTGGTCACACCACCGGCGGCGGGCTTGCGGGCCCGCTCGGCCTGGCGGACCAGATCGTCGTTGGGTGAACTGCGCCAGTTCCCGGCGCCGTTGGAGGCCGCCGCGCCATTGGCGGCGCCGCCGTCACGGACCGGCAGACGCTCGGGGGCCGGCTGCTGCGGGGCGTTGCCCCGGCCGCCGGGCGCCTGCTGGCGCGGTGCCTGCGCGGGCTGCTGCTGTCCGCCCTGCTGAGCCTGCTGCTGGCCCTGCTGCTGGAACCAGTTGGTCTCCAGCGTGTCGTACAGCGGGGTGCGGCCGTCACCGGCACCGGCCGGCGGCAGCGACTCGTGCTGCGGCTGGGCGGGCAGGCTCGCGGCGGGCTGGCGCGGGGCGCCGAAGTCGTTGCCCTCCGGACGCCGGCGCTGGGCACCCTGCCCCAAGTCCTGGCCCTGCTGCTGGCCCTGCTGGGGCGCCTGCTGCTGGTACTGCTGCGGCTGGACCGGCTGCGGCGCGGGGGGCCGCGGCGCGTTGAAGTCCGGGCGGCCGAACTCGGAGGTCGCCGCCGGGTTCTGCCGGTCGTCGGAGCCGGGGCGCCCGTACTGGCCGGTGCTGGACGGGTCCTGGTCGGGACGCCCGTACTGGCCGGTGGTGGAGGACTGGTCGCCGTATCCGTTGTACGTGCCCGGGCGCTCGAACTGCCCGGTCGCCGCGGGGTCCTGCGCGGCCGGGGTGCCGAACACGTCGGGGCGTACGAACTGGCCGGTGCCCGACGCCTGGTCCGGCTGGGAACCCGGCGGGGGGCCGTCGAAGTCGGGGCGCTCGAACTCGGCGGTCGCGCCCGGTCCCTGGCGCTCGCCGAGCGCGGGACGCGGGTACTGGCCGGTGTGCTGCTCGGGCTCCTCGTGGCCGCGCGGCGCGTCCAGCGCCGAGGACTGGTCGGTGCCCCAGCTCGTGGCCTGCGGCCGGGCCGGCTGCTGCGTCAGCGGGTTGCCGCCGGGCAGCTCGGCGCGCGGGGCGCCGGGCGGCGGGGTGATCGGACGGTCGCCGCGGCGCGGCGCGGACGGGGCGCTGCCGAACGCGGACTGCTGACCCTGCTGCGGGGGCTGACCCTGCTGGGGGCCGCCGCCCCGGGGCGGCAGCGCGGCACGCGGACCCTGGCCACCGGCGACCTGGCCGCGCGGGGCGCCCGCGGCGAGCCGGCCACCGGGGTTGCCGGGACCACCGCCGAGCGGGCCCGCGGCGAGCCCGGCACGCGAGGGCGGACCGCCCGCGAGACCGGGACGGCCACCCTGGCCCGCCGGGGCCTGCGGCTGACCGGCACCCGGCTTGCCGGGCACCTTCTTGCCGCCCTGGGCCACATCGACGGGAAGCATGACGAGCGCGGTCGTACCGCCGGAGTCGGACGGGCGGAGCTGGATGCGGATGCCGTGTCGCAGGGACAGGCGGCCGACCACGAACAGACCCATGCGGCGCGAGACCGAGACGTCCACGGTGGGCGGCGACGCGAGCCGCTCGTTGATCGCGGCCAGGTCCTCGGGGGAGAGGCCGATGCCGGTGTCGTGGATCTCGACCAGGACGCGGCCGTCGGGCAGCGCGTGACCGGTGACGCGGACCTTGGTCTGCGGCGAGGAGAACGAGGTCGCGTTCTCCAGCAGCTCGGCGAGCAGGTGCACGAGGTCGTTGACCACGCGTCCGGCGACCTCGGTCGCGGGCACGGCGGCCAGCTCGATGCGCTCGTACTGCTCCACCTCGGAGGCGGCGGCGCGGAGCACGTCGACCAGCGGGACCGGCCGGGTCCAGCGCCGGCCCGGCTCCTCACCGGCGAGGACGAGGAGGTTTTCGCCGTTACGGCGCATACGGGTCGCGAGGTGGTCCAGCTTGAACAGCGAGGAGAGCTGGTCGGGGTCGGCCTCGCGGGACTCCAGCTCGGAGATGAGCGAGAGCTGACGCTGGATCAGACCCTGGGAGCGGCGCGAGAGGTTGGTGAACATCGCGTTGACGTTGCCTCGCAGCAGGGCCTGCTCGGCGGCGAGTCGTACGGCCTCGCGGTGCACGTCGTCGAAGGCCGCGGCCACCTGGCCGATCTCGTCCCGGGAGTGCACGCCGACCGACTCCACGGAGGTGTCGACGTCCTGCGGGTCCGACTCCGAGAGCTGCTTGACGAGCTCGGGCAGGCGGTCCTGGGCGACCCGGGTCGCGGTGTCCTGGAGGCGGCGCAGCGAGCGGATCATGGAGCGGGCCACCACGAACGCGCCGACCAGCGAGACGCCGAGGACGACGAGGATCAGCACACCGTTGAGGATCGCGTCGCGCTGCGAGGAGTCGCGCAGCTCGCGCGCCTTCTGCTCCATCTCACCGAGCAGGGTCTGCTCGATGGTCTTCATCTGGTTGATCTTGTTGGAGTCCTGGTCGTACCAGTCGAGGTACGAGCGGTGCTGCTCCTGGTTGATGCCGCCGGTGTTCTTCAGGACGCGCTGCGAGTACGCGTTGGCGGCCGTGATCTCCGAGTTGCCCTTGTCCAGCGGGGCCATCAGCTCGGTGGCGTTGCCGCCGTTGGCCTCGTACACGTTCTGGAAGGAGGCGAGCGACTGGCGCTCGCCGTCCTGCGCCGCCTTGGCGTACAGGCGGTCGGGCTCCAGGAGGTTGCCGGTCTTGTCCTTGGTGGCCGGCAGCGCGGCGGCGATGATCGCGCGCTGGACCGAGGCGTACTCCTTGGCCGAGGAGAAGGCCGCGAGCGCACGGGTCCGCTTGATCATCTCCGGGTTGGAAGTGGCCTGGGCCATGTCCTGGGAGAGGCTGAGCAGACCGCGGATGAGACGGCTGTAGGACTCGACCGTCTGGGAGTTGGTGGAGCCGTCCTTGTACGCGGTCTTGCGGATGCTCTCCAGGTCCTGGAGCTGGATCGCGATGTTGGTGACGTTGCGCCGGATCGACTCCAGGGCGTCGTCGTTCTCCGTGCCGCTGACGTCCTGGGTCGCGTTGATGAACGTCTTGCGCACCAGGTCGGTGGCCGAACGGTCGGTCTGGACGCGGGCGTCGGAGGTCTGGGTGGAGAGCGGGCCCGCCGAGTCGTCGCGCTCGGTCTGGAGCGCGGCGGCGAGCTCGGTCGCCTGCTTGGTCATGTCGGTGAGCAGCTGCATGTGATCGAGCTGCTGCATGTCGTTCATCGACTCGTTGATGCGCAGCCCGCCCAGGGTGGTCGCGGCGACCACGGGGAGCGCGAGCAGCGCGACGAGACGGGTCGAGATGCGCCAGTTGCGCAGGGCTATTCGGGAGCCCGTGTCGACGGGCCCGACGGGTTTGCGGTCGCCGGAGGCGTCGCCGCCGGACGGGCCCGAGGGCCCACCGGTGCGCGCCGTCGGCCCGCTCGCCTCACCGGCCGGAGCGGAGGAGGGGTTCTCGGGGCCCCGGGGGTTCTGGGCGTGCTGGGGCGAGGAACTGGCCGCCTTGGGGCCAGTTCCGCCCTGCGGCTCCTGCTCCGCCGCAGCGCTGCCATCCCTCTTGAAACGTCCCTGCACTAGCGTCGCAACCTCTGGACCAGGCGTCCCCCCGCGCTGGGCGGATGGGACGGTGTCGGCGTCATGGGGGCACTGCGCGCCCCCTGTGTGGTCTGAGTGACCGGCGCTTGTCCTGCTCCCCCTCCCGCCGCTCACCCGGCGCTGCGTTGCGCCCCTGCGCACCGGTCAGTGACCCGCGGCGGTGCGTGGAATTCCAGCACAGTGCAGGATCTCCAACAAGGCCCGCGTACCGGGCCGTGACCTGAGTGACACATTGTGAGTATCGCGTCACAAGACGTAGAAAGTGATCACGGAGAAAACGGACTTATGCTTACGAGTCACTTACGGGCGGGGGGTGTCCCAGTCGAGATGATCAGGAGCGGAATAAGGGGTTCGGTGGGGGAATGTCCGTTCCGGGACGGTCAGTTGACAGACCCTTATATCCCTTTTGTGGCTTCATTCGTGAGCAAACTCACATGTTGATCGTCGCCTCTACGACCCTTTGCCGGGAATTCGAATGTTTAGCCTGACGCTTTACAGGGATGGCCAGACCGACAACCGGCGCCATAACGGTGCCCGTAACGACAGGGTTCGTAGCAGAGATGAAGACGACGATGATCATCCGCAACATAGCCAACCCGCGCCGCACCACCCTCGCGCACCTCGCGGACGCCGAGGAGTTGCAGCGGGCGGCCCAGCCGGAGCACACCGTCGAACTGCCCGCCCAGACGGCCAACCCGCGCCGCACCATCCTCATGAAGGCACCGGCGCCCGCCCCGGTCGACGCCGCCGCGGTCTGATCCCGCCGCACGGCCGCCTTCGGGCCCACCGCCCGGTGAGCCCTCGCGGCCCCGAAGGCGCCACGAAGAAGGCGCACGACCGGCGCCCCCGCCCGCGTTAGCCTGGAGCGTCAGACTCCGGCCAGTACCAGCCAAGCGAAATGAGGGGCGACAGCACTCGTGCGCATCGCCAGGTTCTCCATCGACGGCAATGTCGCCTTCGGAGCCGTCGAGGGCGACGGCCCCGACGGTCTCGTACTCGACATCATCAAGGGCATCCCGTACGCGGACTTCGAGCTCTCCGGCACCAAGGTGCCGCTGAGCAAGGTCCGCCTCCTGCCGCCCGTGCTCCCCAACAAGGTCGTGGCCATCGGCCGCAACTACGCGGAGCACGCGAAGGAGCTCGGCAACGCCATCGTTGACGACCAGGGCCGTCCCGAGCCGCCCGTCGCCTTCTTCAAGCCGACCACCTCGGTGATCGGCTCCGGCGACTCCATCGAGTACCCCTCCTTCTCCGACGAGCTGCACCACGAGGCCGAGCTCGCCGTCGTGATCGGCCGCATGTGCCGTGAGGTCCCGCGCGAGCGCGTCAAGGACGTCATCTTCGGCTACACCTGCGCCAACGACGTGACCGCCCGCGACGTCCAGAAGCGCGAGAAGCAGTGGGCCCGCGCCAAGGGCTTCGACACCTCGTGCCCGCTCGGCCCCTGGGTGGAGACCGAGCTCGACCCCTCGGACCTCGCCATCCAGGCGACCGTCAACGGCGAACAGCGCCAGCTCGGCCGCACCGCCGACATGATCCGCTCCATCGAGGACCTGGTCGTCCACATCACCGAGGCCATGACGCTGCTCCCGGGCGACGTCATCCTCACCGGCACCCCGGCCGGGGTCGGCCCCCTCAACGTCGGCGACGAGGTCGCCGTCACCATCGAAGGCATCGGCACTCTCACCAACAAGGTGATCAAGCGTGGCTAACCCCCTGGACGCCAAGGTCCGCGTCCGTTTCTGTCCCTCCCCGACCGGCAACCCGCACGTGGGCCTGGTCCGCACCGCGCTGTTCAACTGGGCGTTCGCCCGGCACCACGGCGGCACGTTCGTCTTCCGCATCGAGGACACCGACGCGGCGCGCGACTCCGAGGAGTCGTACAACCAGCTGCTCGACTCCATGCGCTGGCTCGGCTTCACCTGGGACGAGGGCCCGGAGATCGGCGGCCCGCACGCGCCCTACCGCCAGTCGCAGCGCATGGACATCTACCGCGACGTGGCCGAGAAGCTGCTCGCCGGCGGGTACGCCTACCCCTGCTACTGCACCACCGAGGAGCTGGACGCCCGCCGCGAGGCGGCCCGCGCCGCCGGCAAGCCGTCCGGCTACGACGGCCACTGCCGCGAGCTGAGCGCCGAGCAGAAGCAGGCGTACGAGGCCGAGGGCCGCAGCCACGTCGTCCGCTTCAAGATGCCCGACGAGGCGACCACCTTCACCGACCTGGTCCGCGGCGAGATCACCGTCCAGGCGGAGAACGTCACCGACTACGGCATCGTCCGCGCCAACGGCGCCCCGCTGTACACGCTGGTCAACCCGGTCGACGACGCCCTGATGGAGATCACCCACGTCCTGCGCGGCGAGGACCTGCTCTCCTCCACGCCCCGCCAGATCGCCCTGTACAAGGCGCTGATCGACCTCGGCATCGCCAAGGCGATCCCGCAGTTCGGCCACCTGCCGTACGTCATGGGCGAGGGCAACAAGAAGCTGTCCAAGCGCGACCCGCAGGCGTCCTTGAACGTCTATCGCGAGCGCGGCTTCCTGCCCGAGGGCCTCCTCAACTACCTGTCCCTGCTGGGCTGGTCGTTCTCGGCGGACCAGGACGTCTTCTCGATCGAGGACATGGTCGCCAAGTTCGACATCGCGGACGTCAACGCCAACCCGGCCCGCTTCGACCTGAAGAAGGCCGAGTCCATCAACGCGGACCACATCCGCATGCTGGACGAGAAGGCGTTCGCCGCGGCCTGCGAGCCCTGGCTGCGCGCCCCGCACGCCAACTGGGCCCCCGAGGACTTCGACGAGAAGGCCTGGCAGGCGATCGCCCCGCACGCCCAGACCCGCGTGACGGTCCTCTCGGACATCACGGCCAACGTGGACTTCCTCTTCCTGGAGCGCCCCGTCGAGGACGAGGCGTCCTGGACGAAGGCGATGAAGGAGGGCTCGGACGCGCTGCTCCGCACGGCGCGCGCCAAGCTGGAGTCGGCGGACTGGACGGCGCCGGAGTCCCTGAAGAACGCGGTCCTGGCGGCGGGCGAGGAACACGGCCTGAAGCTGGGCAAGGCCCAGGCCCCGGTCCGCGTCGCCGTAACCGGCCGCACGGTGGGCCTGCCGCTCTTCGAGTCCCTGGAAATCCTGGGCAAGGACAAGACCCTGGCCCGCATCGACGCGGCGCTGGCGAGGCTGGCGGCGTAGGCGTTGCGCGGATGAGCGGGGGAGGGGCGGCGGCCGGGGGCTGCCGCCCCTTTCGCGTGCCGTCTCCCCATGAAGCGGTGCCCAACTCACGCCCGGTGCGGGCCTCCCGCACGCCGTGGCCACCAACTCGCTTGAGGCACAAGGGCGTTGCCCGACGCCAGGAGTGAGCCCCGTCGTCGCCGCCTCCGACGCCGTTGTCGGTGGCCCGCGTTATGTTCTTCGGGTAGTGCCCCCAGCCATCGTCACGCCTCTCCGGGAGACCTCCATGCCCATGCCCGCCCCCGATTTCTCCTGGCACTTCACCGAGGGCAACACGTTCACCGAGGAGTCGGGCACCACCGGCACCCTCAGGGTGGTGCCCGGTGGGGAGCTGTGGCTGCATACCGGGCGGGTCATCGCCTGCGACCCGTTCGTCGCGCTCGGGGCCGGTGAGGCCGAGCCGTTCACCGCGTCGGTGGAGCCGGGGCGCTACCGCGTGGACGCGGCCGTGGCGACGCTGGTGCGCGAGGAGGAGCCCGAGCAGGACACCCCGCATCTGCGGGTCGCCGCCGCGCGGCTGGTGATCAAGGACGCCCCGACCGTGGCGTGGGAACTCGCGCTCCAGCCGGGCCAGGACCTCGCGGAGCTCGATGACGACGAGTTCTTCGGGTACGGGGTCGACGCGGGCACCGGGTGCTTCTACGACGCGGGGTCCGACGGCTCGTTCCCCGACTGCGAGGGCGACGAGGGCCCGCTGTGGGACGCCTTCGCCACCGCGCCCGACGTCTCGCCCGCGCCGGGGCCGCACACCATCACCGACCCCGCGACCGGCCACAACCTGATCGCCTTCACCTCGGGCTGGGGCGACGGCACCTACCCCACCTGGATAGGCCGCGACGACACCGGCGCGATCACCTGCTTCGTCACCGACTTCTTCGTCGTGCCCGCCGAGGCCCTCGCCCCCCTGGCGCCCTGAGGGCCCGCCCGGGCGCATGTGCCGGAACGCCCCCGCGTCCCGCGCGCGGGACCTAAGCTCGAAGCATGGCCATCCGCGCCGTCCTGTGGGACATCGACGACACGATCTTCGACTACGCCACGGCCTCCCGCTCCGGCATGCGCACCCACCTCGGCCTCGAAGGACTGCCCCGCGGCTACGCGTCCGTGGAGAGCGCCCTGGACCACTGGCAGGAGGTCACCGCCTACCACTGGGCGCGCTTCGCGGCGGGGGAGACGGACTGGGAGGGCCAGCTCAGGGACCGGGTACGGGCCTTTCTGGACGACGACATGAGCGACGAGAGCGCCGACGCCTGGTACGAGCGGCACGTCGCCCACTACGAAGCCGCCTGGAGCCTCTTCCCGGACGCCCTGCCCGTCCTGGACGTACTCGCCGGGGACTACCGGCACGCCGTCCTGTCCAACTCATCGCTGCACAACCAGGAGCGCAAGCTGCGCACCCTCGGTGTGCGGGACCGGTTCGAGGCGCTGCTCTGCGCGGCCGAACTCGGCATCGCCAAGCCGGAGGCGGCCGCCTTCCACGCCGGCTGCGAGGCGCTCGGACTGCCACCCGAGGAAGTCGTCTACGTGGGCGACCAGCCGGACATCGACGCACGCGGGGCGGTCGAGGCAGGGCTCAAGGGGGTGTGGCTGGACCGCTCGGGGGCGGGCGGGCGACCCGAGCTCGTCCGCATCACGGGACTCGACCAGCTCCCCGGCCTGCTGCGGCTCGATACCCGTTTTGGAGCGCCGGACACCTTCGGGTAATGTTCTTCCTGCGCCAAGGGGAACGGGAAGAAAAACCCCGAACCGACAGCGCAAGCCGAACAAGACTCCTTACGGGAGTTGCGTTTTGGTGGGCTATGGTGTAATTGGCAGCACGACGGTTTCTGGTTCCGTTAGTCTAGGTTCGAGTCCTGGTAGCCCAGCTCGCAGAGCTTTATCTGCAAGGCCCCCGTTGTGTAGCGGCCTAGCACGCCGCCCTCTCAAGGCGGTAGCGCCGGTTCGAATCCGGTCGGGGGTACAGATCCTTCCCGCGGGATCACCAGGGTCGCACCCGGTGAACTCGATGCAGGATCGCTAGGGCCCCCGTTGTGTAGCGGCCTAGCACGCCGCCCTCTCAAGGCGGTAGCGCCGGTTCGAATCCGGTCGGGGGTACTGGTCTAAACCACCATGGGCTATGGTGTAATTGGCAACACTACGGTTTCTGGTACCGTCATTCTAGGTTCGAGTCCTGGTAGCCCAGCGGGTCATGTCAGATCCTGGATCTTCCTCGAAGATCCGAACAAGCAGGCAGGCCCCCGTTGTGTAGCGGCCTAGCACGCCGCCCTCTCAAGGCGGTAGCGCCGGTTCGAATCCGGTCGGGGGTACGCACAGAGAATTGGCCCTCCGCATTGCGCGGAGGGCCTTTTCGTGTGCCCTGTGCCTCGGCCCGCGCGGCGCTGACTCCGCCCCGACTGCCCGGCCCCGCCCGGAGGTTCGGCCCGGACGGCCCCAACTCCCGCACCCCTGGCGCCCGTTGAGTGACTCCGGACACACCTCCGGCCCACCGCTGCGGCGTTGAAGCGGTGGGCCGGAGGTGGAAGCAGGGACGGTCAGCCGTTGCGGCGCAGGGCCTCGGACAGGCGGGCGGCGGCGTCGATGACCGCCTGGGCGTGCATCCGGCCCGGGTGGCGGGTCAGGCGCTCGATGGGACCGGAGACCGAAACGGCGGCCACCACCCGGTTCGACGGCCCGCGCACCGGCGCCGACACCGAGGCCACGCCCGGCTCGCGCTCGCCGATCGACTGGGCCCAGCCCCTGCGGCGTACACCGGAAAGGGCGGTCGCCGTGAAGCGGGCGCCCTGGAGGCCGCGGTGCAGACGCTCCGGCTCCTCCCAGGCCATCAGGATCTGCGCGGAGGAACCGGCCTTCATGGTCAGCGTGGAGCCGACCGGCACGGTGTCGCGCAGGCCCGAGAGGCGCTCGGCGGCCGCCACGCAGATCCGCATGTCGCCCTGACGGCGATAGAGCTGAGCGCTCTCGCCCGTCACGTCACGCAGATGCGTCAGGACCGGGCCGGCCGTGGCCAGCAGGCGGTCCTCGCCGGCCGCCGCCGCGAGCTCGGCGAGGCGCGGGCCGAGGATGAAACGGCCCTGCATGTCCCGCGCCACCATCCGGTGGTGTTCCAGTGCCACGGCCAGGCGATGTGCCGTGGGTCGTGCGAGCCCAGTGGCCGCGACCAGACCTGCGAGGGTGGCCGGACCGGACTCCAGAGCGCCCAGGACAAGGGCAGCCTTGTCCAGAACGCCTACGCCGCTAGAGTTGTCCATGCAACGATATTCGCGTCTCACTCTGTGAAACGCAAGTTCAATTTTCTCCGGAAGTCGTCAAGCTGTACTGGCGATCCGTACAACGGAAGCGCGGCTCTCGCCCGGGGCGTGCGGTACGGGCACGGGCAATCGATCTCTAGAAGTGCCGGCGACGACGCCGGCCGGAGGGAAGGCGATGGGTAGGACACTCGCGGAGAAGGTCTGGGACGACCATGTCGTCAGGCGAGCCGAGGGCGAGCCGGACCTGCTCTTCATCGACCTGCACCTGTTGCACGAGGTGACCAGCCCGCAGGCCTTCGACGGTCTGCGCAAGAACGGTCGCCAGGTGCGGCGCCTCGACCTCACCATCGCCACCGAGGACCACAACACCCCCACCCTCGACATCGACAAGCCGATCGCGGACCCGGTCTCCCGGATCCAGCTTGAGACGCTGCGCAAGAACTGCGCCGACTTCGGGGTGCGCCTGCACCCGCTGGGCGACGTCGAGCAGGGCGTTGTCCACGTGGTGGGACCGCAGCTGGGACTGACCCAGCCCGGCACCACCGTGGTCTGTGGCGACTCGCACACCTCCACGCACGGCGCCTTCGGCGCGCTGGCGTTCGGTATCGGCACCAGCCAGGTCGAGCACGTCCTGGCCACCCAGACGCTGCCGCTGGCCCCGTTCAAGACGATGGCCATCACCGTCGACGGGGAACTGCCCGAGGGCGTCACCGCCAAGGACCTGATCCTCGCCATCATCGCCAGGATCGGCACCGGCGGCGGCCAGGGCTACGTCCTGGAGTACCGCGGCTCGGCCATCGAGAAGCTGTCGATGGAAGCCCGCATGACCATCTGCAACATGTCGATCGAGGCCGGCGCCCGCGCGGGCATGATCGCCCCCGACGCCACCACCTTCGACTACCTGAAGGGGCGCGTGCACGCCCCCCAGGGTGAGGACTGGGACGCGGCCGTCGCGTACTGGAAGACCCTCAAGACCGACGACGACGCCGTCTTCGACGCCGAGGTCGTCATCAAGGCCGACGAACTCGCGCCGTTCGTCACCTGGGGCACCAACCCCGGCCAGGGCGCGCCCCTGTCGGCGAACGTCCCCGACCCGGCTTCGTACGAGGACGCTTCGGAGCGCCTGGCCGCCGAAAAGGCCCTGGAATACATGGGGTTGACCGCCGGGCAGCCGCTGCGCGACATCAACGTCGACACCGTCTTCGTAGGTTCGTGCACCAACGGCCGCATCGAGGACCTGCGCAACGCGGCCGCCGTCATCGAGGGCCGCAAAGTCGCCGACGGCGTACGGATGCTGGTCGTCCCGGGCTCGGTGCGCGTCGCGCTCCAGGCCATGGACGAGGGCCTGGACAAGGTGTTCACGGCCGCCGGCGCCGAATGGCGGCACGCGGGCTGCTCGATGTGTCTCGGCATGAACCCGGACCAGCTCGCCCCCGGTGAGCGCTCCGCGTCCACCTCCAACCGCAACTTCGAGGGCAGGCAGGGCAAGGGCGGCCGCACCCACCTGGTGTCGCCGCAGGTCGCCGCCGCGACCGCGGTTCTCGGCCATCTGGGCTCGCCCGCCGACCTGTCCGACGCCCGCACCCCCGTGGAGGCCTGACAACCATGGAAGCTTTCACCACGCACACCGGCCGGGCCGTCCCGCTGCGCCGCTCCAACGTCGACACCGACCAGATCATCCCGGCCCACTGGCTGAAGAAGGTCACCCGGGACGGCTTCGAGGACGGGCTCTTCGAGGCCTGGCGCAAGGACTCCGAGTTCATCCTGAACAAGCCCGAGCGCGAGGGCGCCACCGTATTGGTGGCCGGGTCCGACTTCGGCACCGGATCCTCGCGCGAGCACGCCGTATGGGCGCTCCAGAACTACGGCTTCAAAGCCGTGATCTCCTCCCGCTTCGCGGACATCTTCCGCGGCAACTCGCTGAAGAACGGGCTGCTCACCGTCGTTCTCGACCAGAAAGTCGTGGACGCGCTGTGGGAGCTCACCGAGCGCGACCCGAAGGCTGAAATCACCGTTGACCTGCGGGATCGCCAGGTTCGCGCGGAAGGCGTGACGGCCGACTTCGAACTCGACGAGAACGCCCGCTGGCGGCTCCTGAACGGCCTGGACGACATCTCGATCACGCTCCAGAACGAGCCCGCCATCGCCGCATACGAGGCCCGTCGGCCCGCGTACAAGCCGAGCACGATCCAGGCCTGAACCGCCTATTGACCCCCCTTCGGCTGCATCGCGCCCCCTGATTTCCGGATCGATTTCCGGGCGGGGGGCGCGTCGCGTTTTGGGCTCCGGGGGTGACGTCAACTAGCCTTGTGCGCAGGGCAGATGGCCGGATAGTCGCTTGCGCGATCGGGAGGTCGTACGGACGTCCAGGAGTCCCTGGATTCGCTCAGTTGCCCCCGCCGGAGGTGACAACTCGCCTCAGATGGCACAATCGACGCATGGAACGCGACAGCCAACTCGAGCTCTACGGGATGGTGGCGGACCAACTGAAAGAAGCGCACACAAGGGTGCGCGAACTGCAAGTCCCGGAGGGCGTACGGATGGCGCTGTCCCGGAAGCTGCTGGTCATAACAGGAGCTGCCAAACACGATCTCGCCGATGCGGCAACGCGTCTGGACCGGTTGATGAAGGACCTCGATGAGGGCCGATTCCCCGAAGGCGACTGAGCCGTAAGGAACTAGGCGAGAGCCGACTTGTTGCGGCACTAGGGTGATTAGCCCGTTTCGTGTTTGATTTGCGGTATATATCTGCCTAACGTGCGAAAAGGCCTGGACGCTTTCGCTCAGGCAATGTCTCCGAAGGGGAAGACGTGAACAAGGCGCAGCTCGTAGAAGCGATTGCCGACAAGGTCGGCGGCCGTCAGCAGGCCGCGGACGCGGTGGACGCGGTGCTGGACGCGATCGTCCGTGCGGTCGTCGCCGGCGACCGCGTCTCGGTCACCGGTTTCGGCTCGTTCGAGAAGGTCGACCGCCCGGCCCGTTACGCCCGCAACCCGCAGACGGGTGAGCGCGTCCGGGTCAAGAAGACCTCCGTTCCGCGCTTCCGCGCGGGCCAGGGCTTCAAGGACCTCGTCGCGGGCTCGAAGAAGCTCCCGAAGAACGACGTGGCCGTCAAGAAGGCCCCCAAGGGAAGCCTCACGGGCGGTACTTCCACCCGCACGACCGTGAAGAAGGCCGCGGCCAAGAAGGCCACGACCGCCAAGAAGGCCACCGCCAAGAAGACCGCGGCGGTGAAGTCGACGGCCGCGAAGACCACGGCGGCCAAGAAGACCACCGCGAAGAAGGCCACGACCGCCAAGAAGGCGACGCCCGCGGCCAAGAAGGCGACTCCGGCCAAGAAGGCCACGACCGCCAAGAAGGCCACCGCGAAGAAGACCGCGCCGGCCAAGAAGGCCGTCGCGAAGAAGGCGCCCGCGAAGAAGACCACGGCGCGCAAGACCACCGCCAAGAAGACCACCGCTCGCAAGAAGTAGTCCTCAGCGGCAAGGCTCAAGCGCCGGGCCGGGCTCCCCTCGGGGAGACCCGGCCCGCGGCCGTTTTCCGGCCAAGTCGCCCCGCGCGCGGCGGGCTCAGAACGTCTGGAGCGTCACCAGGGTGATGCGCAGCCCGTCTCCCGAGCCCTCGGTCTCGATACGTACCCGCTGCCCGGCCCGCAACAGCCGCAGACCGCCCGCGTCGAAGGCCGCGGCCCCGAAGTCCACGGGGGTGCCGTCGTCGAGCAGCACACTGCCGCTGCGGGTCTCGGAGTCGTATGTGTACGCGGTCGCCTGCATACCGGCCAGCCTAATGCCCCCGTACGGGGTCCAGGGCGCCCCGCAGCGCCGCGGTCGCCGGACCCACCCCCAGGGACAGGGCGGTGTGCAGATCGGCGCCCGTGTCCACGTCCGCGCGGACCGAGTCCACGCCGGCGAGCAGGATTTCACCGGCCCCCGAAGCCGTGTGGGCGGCCCGCGAAGGACCACCGAAAGCCGGATTCAAATCCTGGCCGGGCAGCGCCGAAAGGAAAGTCGTGCCGATTCCCGCGGCATCCGCGAGAAAAGCACGCGGAAAGCTCTCCGCGTCGGCCAGTACGCGGCCCAGCTCGGCCGGGCGCAGCGCCGGAAGATCCGCGTTGAGGGCGGCGACCGGGGCCCCGGGGCGCCGGGTGCGGGCCCGCCAGGCGCCGTGCGCCAGCGCCGCGTTGAGGCCGGCGGCGGGGGAGTCGGGCACGAGGCGCGCGCCGAGCGCGGCCAGTTCGGCGGCCGCCGACCGGTCGTCCGTGACGACCGCCACATCGCGCACCGCGGGACAGCGCAGCGCCGCCGCCACCGTGTCCAGCGCGAACGCCAGCGCCAGGCGGGGGCGGAGCTCCTCGCCGACGGCCGCTGCCAGCCTGCTCTTGGCCAGTGCCAAGGGCTTCAGCGGGATGACGAGGGACCAGCGGGCGGCTGTGGCGGTGTTCGTGGTGTCCCCTCCCTGCGGGCGCCGCTCCGGGTGGGCCGGGCGGCGGCGGGCTCCATTGTCCCCCGCCCGGAGGGCCGGTGTCCGGACCGGGGCGTACGGTGTTCTCGACAGACCAGGGGGCCGGGGCGACACGTGCCCCCGGCTGCCGCGCAGGGTCAGTTCCCCCGGGTCCCGCTGTGGCCCGGCCGGGGTCCAAGAGGAAGGTGTCCGAGTGTCCCGCCGCAGAATCGGCTTCTGGTACCGCCTGGCGGCGGTCATCTCAAAGCCACCGCTGGTCGTTCTGTTCAAGCGGGACTGGCAGGGAATGGAGAACATTCCGGCCGACGGCGGATTCATCACCGCCATCAATCACAACTCGTATCTGGACATGTTCTCGTACGGCCATTTCCAATACAACAGCGGACGAGTGCCCCGATTCCTGGCGAAGGCGGCGCTTTTCAAGACCCCCGTCATCGGCACCCTGCTGCGCGGCACCGGCCAGATTCCCGTCTATCGCGAGTCCACCAACGCCGTCGGCGCCTTCCGGGCCGCCGTGGACGCCGTCGAACGCGGTGAATGCGTCGCCTTCTATCCCGAGGGCACTCTCACCCGCGATCCCGACCAGTGGCCGATGACCGCGAAGACCGGCGTCGCGCGGGCCGCCCTGATGACCCGGGCGCCCGTCATCCCGGTCGCCCAGTGGGGCGCCAACTTGGCGATGCCGCCGTACGCCAAGGAGAAGAAGGTCCGCTTCTTCCCGCGCAAGACGCTCCAGGTGAAGGCCGGTCCACCGGTCGACCTCGACCGGTTCTACGACAAGGAGCCGACGCCCGACGTGCTCAAGGAGGTCACCGAGGTCATCATGGCCGCGATCACGTCCCTCCTGGAGGAGTTGCGGGGCGAGCAGGCCCCCGAGAAACCGTACGATCTGCGCGAGGTCCGCGCGCGCCAGCGCCGAGAGGCCGCCGGAGAGGGCACCAAGTGACACAAGGCACCACCAAGGCAGCGGTGTTCGGGACCGGTTCGTGGGGCACGGCGTTCGCCATGGTCCTCGCCGACGCGGGGTGCGACGTCACCCTGTGGGCCCGCCGCCCCGAACTCGTCGAAGCGGTCAACTCCACCCGCACCAACCCGGACTACCTGCCCGGCATCGAACTCCCCGCCTCCGTACGGGCCACCACCGACCCCGCCGAGGCCGCGGCCGGCGCCGACTTCACGGTGCTCGCCGTCCCCTCCCAGACGCTGCGCGACAACCTCGCCGCGTGGGCGCCCCTGCTGGCCCCCGGCACCGTGCTGGTCTCCCTGATGAAGGGCGTCGAACTCGGCACCGCCAAGCGGATGAGCGAGGTCGTCGCCGAGGTCGCCAAGGTCCCCGAGGACCGCGTCGCCGTGGTCACCGGGCCCAATCTGGCCAGGGAGATCGCCCACCGGATGCCGGCCGCGGCCGTCGTCGCCTGCCGCGACGAAGCCGTCGCCCAGCGCCTCCAGGCCGCCTGCCACACCCCGTACTTCCGCCCGTACACCAACACCGACGTCGTCGGCTGCGAACTGGGCGGCGCCGTCAAGAACGTCATCGGGCTCGCCGTCGGCATCGCCGACGGCATGGGGCTCGGCGACAACGCCAAGGGCTCGCTCATCACCCGCGGCCTCGCCGAAACCACCCGGCTCGGGCTCGCGATGGGCGCCGACCCGCTGACGTTCTCCGGGCTCGCGGGCCTCGGCGACCTCGTCGCCACCTGCTCCTCGCCCCTGTCGCGCAACCACACCTTCGGCACCAACCTCGGCAAGGGCATGACGCTGGCGGAGACCATCGCGGTCACCAAGCAGACCGCCGAGGGCGTCAAGTCCTGTGAATCCGTGCTGGATCTGGCCCGCAGGCACGGCGTCGACATGCCCATCACGGAGACCGTCGTCGGCATCGTCCACGAGGGCAAGCCGCCGGTCGTCGCGCTCAAGGAGCTCATGTCGCGCAGCGCCAAGGCCGAGCGCCGCTGACCGCGCCGGGCCCGCGGCCGTGGACCGGGCGCCTCGAACGGGTACTCTCAACGCGATATGAGCAGCGAGAACCTCCCCCAGAGCCCTGAGAAGCAGCTCCGCAAGCCGCGGGTGGCCGTCGTGTTCGGCGGTCGCAGTTCGGAACACGGCATCTCGGTCGTGACCGCGGGCGCGGTGCTGCGCGCCATCGACCGTACGAAGTACGACGTGTTGCCCATCGGCATCACGACGGACGGCCGCTGGGCGCTCACCGCCGACGACCCGGAGCGCATGGCGATCACCGACCGGCGCACCCCCAGCGTCGACGAGCTCGCCGAGTCCCCCGAGGGCGGCGTGGTGCTGCCCGTGGACCCGGGCAGCCGCGAAGTCGTCTACAGCGAGCCCGGCTCGGTGCCCAAGGCGCTCGGCGAGGTCGACGTCGTCTTCCCGGTGCTGCACGGCCCCTACGGCGAGGACGGCACCCTCCAGGGCCTCCTGGAACTCTCCGGCATCCCCTACGTCGGCGCGGGCGTCCTCGCCTCCGCCGTCGGCCAGGACAAGGAGTACATGAAGCGCGTCTTCACCTCCTTCGGGCTGCCCGTCGGCCCCTACCTCGTGGTGCGTCCGCGCGAGTGGGAGCAGGACGAGAAGGGCGCCCGCCAGCGCATCGCCGACTTCGCCGGTGAGCACGGCTGGCCGCTGTTCATCAAGCCCTCCCGGGCCGGCTCCTCGTTCGGCATCACCAAGGTGGACTCCTTCGAGGGCCTGGACGAGGCCATCGCCGAGGCCCGCCGCCACGACCCCAAGTTCCTCGTCGAGTCGCTGCTGCGCGGCCGCGAGATCGAGTGCGGGGTCCTGGAGTTCGAGGACGGGCCGCGGGCGAGCGTGCCCGCCGAGATCCCGCCGGTGACCGCCCACGAGTTCTACGACTTCGAGGCCAAGTACATCGACTCGGCGGCCGGCCTCGTGCCCGCGCCGATCGGCGACGAGGCCACCGCCGAGGTGCAGCGCCTGGCCGTCGCGGCCTTCGAGGCCGCCTCCTGCGAGGGCCTGGTCCGCGCGGACTTCTTCCTCCAGGACGACGGCGGGTTCGTCATCAACGAGATCAACACGATGCCGGGCTTCACGCCGATCTCGATGTACCCGCGCATGTGGCAGGAGAGCGGCGTCGAGTACGCGGACCTGGTCGACAAGCTCATCCAGGCGGCGCTGCGCCGGCCCACGGGCCTGCGCTGAGCGCTTCGCGGCACAACGGCGGGAGCGGGGCGGGCGGGGGAGGCCGATGCCCGGCGGCCGCCCGCACCCCGCGAAGCCGCGCGGCACGTGCCGGACGTGCCGGTCCCGTCAGACGGTCTTGGGGATGGCCTCGTCCACGGGGGTGGCGAAGGCCTGGAGCAGGGACGCGTCGTTGGTGTACCGGGTCCCCGTCAGAATCTCCACGTAGGGGTCCCGGTACTGGGTGATGAAGCGGGGGCCCTGGTCACGCTTCTGCACCGTCCAGTCGACGCCGCCCACACCGATGCCCGGAAGCGTCGGATCCGACATCTCCTCGGGGCGCGGGATCCCGCAGCGCAGTACGATCTCCGCGTCCCCGTCCCCCCAGCGGGCCGTCAGCGGCGAGTTCGGGGTGGGGTCGTGCCGCTTCTGTCTGGCCACGGTGTCGGGCAGGAGTCCGTCCAGGGCCGTGCAGGCGGCGGCCTCCTTCGCGGGGGGCGAGGGAACCGCCACCTTCGCGGTGGCGTCGGACGAAGAACAGCCCGCGGCCGCCAGGACGGCGACCGCGGGCAGGACGAGCAGCGGCCGGCGGCGAGAGAAAGTCACCGGCCCAGGGTAAGCGGGGGCTACAGATGGACGACCGGGCAGGTCAGCGTTCTTGTGATGCCGTCCACCTGCTGGACCTTGGCGACCACCATGCGACCGAGTTCGTCGACCGTCTCGGCCTGGGCCCGCACGATCACGTCGTAGGGCCCGGTCACGTCTTCGGCCTGGATGACTCCCGCGAGCTCTGCGATGGCCTCGGCGACTGTCGACGCCTTGCCCACCTCGGTCTGAATGAGGATGTACGCCTGTACCACGGAACCTCCAGGGCGGCCACGAGGATCATGTGGGGGAGAGAAAGAGACGCCACGGTACCGCGTCGCCCCGCGCGACGGGGAGACCCGCGCGACCGGCCGCTCGAGCCGCGCGGCGAGAGCGGCCACGAAGTTGACGTATGTGTTGACGGTACCCACGCCCGTGACGGCTCGCGACCGCAAGCGCACGGGGGCAGAAGAGGTACGAAGATGAGAGGTGGAACACGGTGAAAGGCACTGTGGGCGAGTTGGGGGAGTTCGGGCTCATCAGGGAGCTGACCTCCCGGCTCACCTCCACCCCCGCGGTCCGGCTGGGGCCGGGCGACGACGCCGCGGTCGTGACCGCACCCGACCGCAGGGTGGTCGCCAGCACGGACATCCTCCTGGAGGGCCGGCACTTCCGCCGCGACTGGTCGACGGCGTACGACGTGGGGCGCAAGGCCGCCGCGCAGAACTTGGCCGACATCGCCGCCATGGGCGCGGTGCCGACCGCGGTGCTGCTCGGCCTGGTGGTGCCGGCCGAGCTGCCGGTCACCTGGCCCACCGAGCTGATGGACGGCATCCGCGACGAGTGCCAGGTGGCGGGCGCTGCCGTGGTCGGCGGCGATGTGGTGCGCGGGGACACCATCACCGTGGCGATCACCGCGCTCGGCGACCTGCGCAACCACGAGCCGGTGACCCGGGCCGGCGCCCAGCCCGGCGACGTCGTGGCCGTGACGGGCTGGCTCGGCTGGTCGGCGGCGGGCTACGCGGTCCTCTCGCGCGGCTTCCGTTCACCGCGCGCCTTCGTCGAGGCGCACCGGCGCCCCGAACCCCCGTACCACGCGGGCCCCGCGGCGGCCGGGCTCGGCGCCACCGCCATGACCGACGTCAGCGACGGCCTGGTCGCCGACCTCGGCCACATCGCCGAGGCCAGCAAGGTCCGCATCGATCTGCGCTCCGGTCTCATCGACATCCCGACGCAGATGAGCGACATCGGCCAGGCCGTGGGCGTCGACCCGTTGCAGTGGGTGCTCACCGGCGGCGAGGACCACGCGATCGTGGCGACGTTCCCGCCGGACGTGAAGCTGCCCGCCCGCTGGAGGGTCATCGGCGAGGTCCTCAACCCGTCCGCGCTGCCCACCGTCACCGTGGACGGGGCGCCCTGGACCAGCAAGGGCGGCTGGGACCACTTCGGGGACGATCCCGAGTGATCCCCACCGTGCTCACCGTCGCCGGATCCGACTCCGGCGGCGGCGCGGGCATCCAGGCCGACCTCAAGACGATGCTGGCGCACGGCGTGCACGGCATGAGCGTGATCACCGCCGTCACCGCGCAGAACTCGCTGGGCGTCCAGGGCGCCTGGGAGCTGCCGGTGGAGGCGGTGCGGGCCCAGTACCGGGCCGTCGTCGACGACATCGGCGTCCAGGCCGTCAAGACCGGCATGCTGTCATCGGCGGCCCTGGTGGAGGCGGTCGCCGAGCTGCTCGCCGCCACCGCGGCCCCCGTCGTCGTGGACCCGGTGGGCGTCTCCAAGCACGGCGACCCGCTGCTCGCCGCCGAAGCCCTCGACTCCGTACGCACCCGGCTGCTGCCCGCCGCGACCGTCGCCACCCCCAACCTGGACGAGGTGACCCAGCTCACCGGCGTCCTGGTCGAGGACGAGGACGGGATGCGGCGCGCGGCCGGCGCGATCCTGGAGTTCGGGCCGCGATGGGCGCTGATCAAGGGCGGCCACCTGCCCGGGGACCCAGGGCGGGCGGGCGGGAACCAGGCCGTCGATCTGCTCACCGACGGCACCGAGGAGCACTGGCTGCGGGCGCCGCGCCTGGACAACCGGCACACTCACGGCACGGGCTGCACGCTGGCCTCGGCCATCGCCTCGGGCCTCGCCCGGGGGCTCGCGGTCCCGGAGGCGGTCGGCGCCGCCAAGGAGTACGTCACCGGCGCCATCGCCGCCGGGTTCGCGCTCGGCGCGGGGATCGGTCCGGTCGACCACGGCTGGCGCTTTCGCTGATCGGTCGATCAAGTCGATCAAGGGGGCCGTGCCCGGGTACGGCAAAAAGCCGGTCCACCGAGGTGGACCGGCTTTTCAAGGCAACCGCAGGGGCTGCGCTACGACAGACGTCGCAATTAGCGCGAGACCTTGCCGGCCTTGATGCACGAGGTGCAGACGTTGAGCCGCTTCGGCGTCCGACCGACCACGGCACGCACGCGCTGGATGTTCGGGTTCCAGCGACGGGACGTACGGCGGTGCGAGTGCGAAATGTTGTTGCCGAAGCCCGGCCCCTTGCCGCAGACGTCGCAGTTGGCAGCCACGGGTCACTCCAAAAGCTTCAGATGCATTAAATGCACTTACAGTGAAATCCGGCGCACCGGAATCAGAGATCTGAAGTGGCTTGCCGGGGGAATTGGCCCGACTCTCGCCGGGCAACCGAAGCAGCATACAACGCCTGCTCCGGAGATACGAAACTACCACGGTCTCGGCCGCCCCCGCCCCGGCCCCCGGCCCGGGCCCCCGCCGGGTCTACCCTGCGCTTCATCCGCTCGCCGTCCGCAAGGAGGACCACCAGGTGCCGCAGACCCTCGATGCCGTCGCGGTACGCGGCTGGTGCGCGCTGGCGCTGGACGCGCTGGGCCGGGACCGCGAGGCGATCGACGCGATCAACGTGTATCCGGTCGCGGACGGGGACACCGGCACGAACCTCTACCTGACGATGGAGTCCGCCGCCCAGGCCGTCGAGGCCGTCTTCGCCGCCTACCCCGAACCCCCGGTGTACGACGGCGTCCCGCCCACCGCCGATGTCGTACGGGCCATGGCGCACGGCGCGCTGATCGGCGCCCGCGGCAACTCCGGCACGATCCTGGCCCAGCTCCTGCGGGGCATGGCGGAAGTCGTCGCGGCCGGCGACGGCGATCTGGCCGAGGCGCTGGGCAGGGCCGCCTCCGCGGCCTATCGGGCGGTCGCCCACCCCGTCGAGGGCACCGTCCTGACCGTGGCCACCGCCGCGGCGAAGGCGGCCCGCAACGCCGACGGCACTCCGGCGGCGGTGGCCCAGGCCGCCTACGCGGGCGCCCGTGACGCCCTGGACGCGACGCCCTCCCAGCTGGCCGCGCTCGGCCGGGCCGGCGTGGTGGACGCGGGCGGGCGGGGCCTGGTGACCGTGCTCGGCGCCCTGGTCCAGGCCCTCTCCGGAGAGGCTCCCGTGGTGCGCGGCGAGGCTTTGGTACCCGTGCCGGCGGGGGACTGCCCGGCCGAGGCCGCCGCCGCGGGCCCCGCCTTCGAGGTGATCCACCTCCTGGAGGCCGACGACGCGGCGGTGGACCGGCTGCGGGCCAAGCTCGACCGGCTCGGCGACTCACTGGTCATCGTCGGCGGCGACGGGCTGTGGAACGTCCACGTCCACGTCGACGACGCCGGGGCCGCAGTGGAGGCCGCCGTGGAGGCGGGCCGGCCCTACCGGATCCGCATCACGCACTTCGCGCAGCAGGCCGCCGTCGAGCCGCCCAGGGAACAGGTCCAGCGGGCCGTCGTCGCCGTCGTGCCCGGCGAGGGGCTGGCCGCGCTGTGCGCCGAGGCCGGTGCGACGACCGTGCTGACCCGCCCCGGCGAGGCCCCGGCCAGCGGGGAACTCGTCGAGGCGATCCGGCGCGCGCACGCCCGCGAGGTGGTACTGCTGCCCAACGACGCCGAGCTGCGCCACACGGCCGCGGCCGCCGTCGAGCAGGCCAGGGCCGAGGGGATCCGCGTCGCGCTCATCCCGACCAGGGCCGCCGTCCAGGGCATCGCGGCGCTCGCCGTGCACGCCCCCGACCGGCGCTTCGACGAGGACGTCGTCGCGATGACCTCCGCCGCCGGCGCGACCCGGCACGCCGAACTGGCCGTCGCCGAACGGCAGTCGTGGACGATGGCCGGTGTCTGCCAGGCCGGTGACGTCCTCGGCCTCATCGACGGCGACGTCGTCGTCATCGGCCAGGACCTGGCCGGCACCGCCCGCACCGTCCTCGACCGGATGCTGGCGGCGGGCGGCGAACTGGTCACCCTGGTCCTGTCCGCCGACGCCCCGCCGGACCTGGCCGCCACCCTCGAAAACCACGTCGGCAAGGCCCACTTGGCGGTCGACACCGTCGTGTACGAGGGCGGCCACCAAGGGGTCCCGCTGTTCATCGGCGTGGAGTAGCAACACCCTTGGCGGGGGCGGTCGTTGAGGATGGCCGTCGGAGGCTGCCGGGCTCATGCGCCCCGCCGCCCAGGGCCGCCGCCGTCGCCCCGGCCGCCCGCCTCCGCGGCGCCGGTGGGGGCGCGGGTAGAGCGGATCCCGTACGAGGGGAGGCGGCGGCCGGAGTGGGGGAGGGCGTCGTCCTGGGGCCGGCGGCGCGGGTGTGACCAGCGGTTATCCACAGGCTTTGGCGGGCTGTCAGTCCGGTGGTGTGCAATGGATCGCGTGCCTGCGCTCGAAGAACCACTGAAGAACCTGCTCGGCGGACCCACCGCGAAGGTGATGGCCGAGCACCTCGACCTGCACACGGTCGGCGACCTCCTGCACCACTACCCGCGGCGGTACGAGGAGCGGGGCCAGCTCACCAAGCTGGCCGAGCTGCCCCTGGACGAGGACGTCACGGTCGTCGCCCAGGTCGCCGACGCGCGGGTGCACACCTTCAACGGAGGACGCGGCCAGCGCCTGGAGATCACCATCACCGATGGCAGCGGCCGGCTCCAGCTGGTGTTCTTCGGGCGCGGCATCCACAAGCCGCACAAGGAACTGCTGCCCGGCAGCCGGGCGATGTTCGCCGGCAAGGTGTCGATGTTCAACCGGCGCATGCAGCTCGCCCACCCCACCTACGCCAAGCTCGGCACGGACGCGGCCGAGGACGGCGACGCCGTGGACATCGACTCGTGGGCGGGCGCCCTGATCCCGATCTACCCGGCCTGCAAGGGGCTGGAGTCCTGGAAGATCGCCAAGGCGGTCGACGCGGTCCTGCCCAGCGCCCAGGAGGCCGTCGACCCGCTCCCGGAAGCTCTGCGCGAGGGCCGCGGCTTCGTCTCGCTGCCCGAGGCCCTGCTCAAGGTCCACCGGCCGCACAGCAGGGCCGACATCGAGGACGCGCGCGAGCGCCTGAAATGGGACGAGGCCTTCGTCCTCCAGGTGGCCCTCGCCCGCCGCCGCCACGCGGACGGTCAACTCCCGGCCGTGGCAAGGCGACCCGCCCCCGGCGGCCTGCTCGACGCCTTCGACGCCAACCTCCCCTTCACCCTCACCGAGGGCCAGGAGAAGGTCTCCGAGGAGATCTTCGACGACCTGGCCACCGAACACCCGATGCACCGGCTGCTCCAGGGCGAGGTGGGCTCGGGCAAGACGATGGTCGCGCTGCGCGCCATGCTCGCCGTCGTCGACTCCGGCGGACAGGCCGCGATGCTCGCGCCCACCGAGGTCCTCGCCCAGCAGCACCACCGCTCCATCACCGAGATGATGGGCGACCTCGCCCAGGGCGGCATGCTGGGCGGCGCCGAGCTGGGCACCAAGGTCGTCCTGCTCACCGGCTCCATGGGGACGCCCGCCCGGCGCCAGGCCCTGCTCGACCTGGTCACCGGCGAAGCGGGCCTGGTCATCGGCACCCACGCCCTGATCGAGGACAAGGTGCGCTTCCATGACCTGGGCCTGGTCGTCGTCGACGAACAGCACCGCTTCGGCGTCGAGCAGCGCGACGCCCTGCGCGGCAAGGGCAAACAGCCCCCGCATCTGCTCGTCATGACGGCCACCCCCATCCCGCGCACGGTCGCCATGACGGTCTTCGGCGACCTGGAGACCTCGGTCCTCGACCAACTGCCCGCCGGGCGCTCGCCCATCGCCAGCCATGTCGTCCCCGCCCAGGACAAGCCGCACTTCCTGGCCCGCGCCTGGGAACGGGTCCGCGAGGAGGTCGACAAGGGACACCAGGCGTATGTGGTGTGCCCGCGCATCGGGGACCTGGCCGAGGACGGGGAGGAGGCGAAGTCCGCCAAGGGCAGGAAGAAGGCCGAGGAGGCCGAGACCGCCGACAAGCGGCCGCCGCTCGCCGTCATCGAGATCGCCGACCAGCTCTCCAAGGGGCCGCTCCAGGGGCTGCGCACCGAGATCCTGCACGGCAGGATGCAGCCCGACGACAAGGACGACGTGATGCGCCGGTTCGGCGCCGGCGAGGTGGATGTGCTGGTCGCCACCACCGTCATCGAGGTCGGCGTGAACGTGCCGAACGCCACCGCGATGGTGATCATGGACGCCGACCGGTTCGGCGTCTCCCAGCTCCACCAGCTCCGCGGCCGCGTCGGCCGGGGCTCCGCTCCGGGCCTGTGCCTGCTCGTCACCGACATGCCGGAGGCGAGCCCCGCCAGGGCCCGGCTCAACGCCGTCGCCTCCACCCTCGACGGCTTCGAGCTCTCCCGCATCGACCTCGAACAGCGCCGCGAGGGCGACGTGCTCGGCCAGGCCCAGTCCGGGGTGCGCTCCTCGCTGCGGATGCTCACCGTGATCGACGACGAGGAGGTCATCGCCGCCGCCCGCGAGGAGGCCGCCGCGGTCGTCGCCGAGGACCCCGACCTCGACCGCCTGCCGGGCCTTCGCACGGCTTTGGACGCCCTGCTGGACAAGGACCGCGAGCAGTACCTCGACAAGGGCTGAGAGACTGGGGCGAGCACATCCGACACATGAACCGCATGAACACCGACAAGGACTGAGATGACCCGCGTGATCGCCGGCCGGGCCGGTGGACGCCGCCTGGCCGTACCGCCGGGCACCGGCACCCGCCCCACCTCCGACCGGGCGCGCGAAGGCCTCTTCTCCACCTGGGAGGCGCTGCTCGGCACCCTCGACGGCATCCGGGTCGCCGACCTGTACGCGGGCTCCGGGGCCGTCGGCCTCGAAGCGCTCTCCCGGGGAGCGGCCCACGCCCTGCTCGTCGAGGCCGACGCCCGCGCCGTGCGCACCGTCCGCGACAACGTGGCCGCGCTGAAGCTGCCCGGCGCCGAGGTGCGTACCGGCAAAGCGGAGCAGATCGTGACAGGCCCGGCGCCCGCCGAGCCGTACGACGTGATCTTCCTCGATCCGCCGTACGCCGTCACCGATGACGATCTTCGGGAGATCCTGCTCACACTCCGTCGCGGGGGCTGGCTCACCGAGGACTGCCTCGTCACCGTGGAGCGCAGCACCAGAGGCGGGGAATTCGGCTGGCCCGAAGGATTCGAAGCGCTGCGGGCCCGTCGTTACGGCGAGGGCACGCTTTGGTACGGTCGCGCCGCCTCCACGTGCGAAAACGCACCGAGAGACACCCCATGACCGGACCGGAGAGCGAGGGACATCAGATGCGCCGCGCCGTCTGTCCGGGGTCCTTTGACCCCATCACCAACGGACACCTCGACATCATCGCCCGCGCCTCCCGGCTGTACGACGTCGTACACGTCGCGGTGATGATCAATCAGTCGAAGCAGGGCCTGTTCACCATCGAGGAGCGGATCGAGATGATCCGAGAGGTGACGGCCGACCTGGGCAACGTGGAGGTCGAGTCCTTCCACGGGCTGCTCGTCGACTTCTGCAAGCAGCGGGACATCCCCGCGATCGTCAAGGGCCTCCGCGCCGTCAGCGACTTCGACTACGAGTTGCAGATGGCCCAGATGAACAACGGGCTCTCCGGCGTCGAGACCCTGTTCGTGCCCACCAACCCGACGTACAGCTTCCTGTCGTCCTCCCTGGTCAAGGAAGTCGCGACCTGGGGCGGAGACGTCTCCCACCTCCTGCCGGCCACCGTCCACGAGGCCCTGGTCGCCCGGCTCGCGCGGAAGTGAGCCGATGAGCGGCCGGAAAGCCGAGCACTGACAGTGCGTCACCCGGTGTCGGGCGGGCGCCGACTGGCCTTACAGTCGTCCCGTCCGTCTCCAATCCGTTAGAAGAGTGGCGATCACCGGTGGACGTGCAGAAGAAGCTCGACGAGATCGTCGAGGTGGTCGGCAGCGCCCGGTCCATGCCCATGTCGGCCTCGTGCGTGGTCAACCGCGCCGACCTCCTCGCGATGCTGGAAGAGGTGCGCCAGGCCCTGCCCGGCTCGCTCGCCCAGGCCCAGGAGCTGATCGGCGGCCGGGAGCAGATGGTCGAGCAGGCCCGCCAGGAGGCCGAGCGGATCATCGAGTCCGCGCACGCTCAGCGCGGCACGCTCATCTCCGACACCGCCGTCGCCCGCCAGTCCCAGGACGAGGCCGACCGCATCCTGGACGAGGCCCGCAGGGAGGCCGAGGAGATCCGCGCCGAGGCCGACGACTACGTCGACTCCAAGCTCGCGAACTTCGAGGTCGTCCTCACCAAGACCATCGGCTCGGTCGACCGCGGCCGCGAGAAGCTGCTCGGCCGCGGCCCCGGCCTGGACGCCCAGGGCCAGTCCGACGACGACGCCCCCGAGTACAGCGCCGATCCGCAGACGCTGATCCACCGCGCGGACGAGTACGTCGACGCCAAGCTCGGCGCCTTCGAGGCGGTGCTCGCCAAGACCCTCGAAGCCGTCGGCCGGGGCCGCCAGAAGCTGCACGGCCGGACCGCGTCCGACGAACTGGGCGCGCACATGGCCGCCCAGGACGCGGCGGGCGGCCTGCACCAGCACACCAGCGACGCCGACTACCTGGCCGGCCTCGCCGAACTGGCCGACCCCGAGCCGGCCGCCGCGCACGCCGCCGCCGAGCCGCACATTCCGGCCCAGCAGCAGCCCCAGGCGTACGACCCCTACGGCTACCAGCAGCCGCAGCAGCAGGACCCGTACGGCTATCAGCGGCCCCAGCAGCCCCAGCAGCCCCAGCAGCCCCAGCAGCAGGAGCAGTACGCGCAGTACGGATACGGACAGCAGGATCCGTACGCCTACGACCAGGGCCCGCACCAGCAGTACGCCGCTCCGGAGGCCGCGCAGCAGTACGGAGTGCCGGCCCAGCACGAGCCGCAGCAGGGCGCGCTCGACGAGACCAGCCTCTTCGACACCAGCATGATCGACCTGGACCAGCTCCGCGCCTACGAGCAGGGCCGGGGACAGCACCGCCCGTAGCGGTCCGGGGCGCCGCTTCGCGCCCGGGCGAGGGGGCGGTACGGGGGGAACGGAACCGGATTGGGTCTATCGCGGCCGGTCCAGTATCCTGGTTCTTCGGTCGCGCGTACGTCCGCGATCCAAGCTGCCCGATTCGCTGCGCGAAGCCGGTGGCAGCCACTCCACGATCTCGAAAGCAGGAAGAGCCCTGAGCACGCGCCTCGACCACCGCAATCCCCTCGTGTTCGACACACACGAGCTGGGACGGCGTCCCGGTGCGCTCCAGCGGCTCTCCCGCACCGTGGAGGCCCCCAAGGATCTCGGCATCGCCGAGGTCATCCACGTGCCCGAGGGTCGGCCCGTGGACATCGAACTCCGCCTGGA
Organism: Streptomyces sp. ASQP_92; assembly: GCF_025399895.1. Classification (GTDB taxonomy): domain Bacteria; phylum Actinomycetota; class Actinomycetes; order Streptomycetales; family Streptomycetaceae; genus Streptomyces. The sequence goes on from NZ_JAODUA010000025.1 coordinate 37,518, forward strand.
GTCGGTCATGGAAGGGGTGCTTGTCACAGGCACCGCCCGTGCATCGGCCGACGGGGAGTGCGTAAGGTGTCTGGAGCCGCTTCAGCAGGATGTTGAAGTGGACTTCCAGGAAATGTTCTCGTACCCCGACACCGACGACCGGGGCCGCCACAAGGCAGCCGCGGACGACGATGCCGAGGACGACGAGGACATGATTCCGCTCGAGGACGGCATGTTCGACCTCGAGCCTTTGCTGCGTGACGCGGTAGTGCTCGCACTGCCGATGCAGCCGGTGTGCCGGGAGGACTGCCCGGGGCTGTGTTCCGAATGCGGAGCGAGCCTGGCGGACGACCCGGACCACCACCATGACGCCGTCGACATTCGTTGGGCGGCACTGCAGGGACTCGCCGGGACCATCCAGGACGGCGAGAAGGACAACATGAGCGGCACTGCGTCTGACGTGCAGGATGCCGCCGAGAAGCAGGAGAAGTAGCCGTGGCTGTTCCGAAGCGGAAGATGTCGCGCAGCAACACGCGCCACCGCCGGTCGCAGTGGAAGGCTGCGGTCCCCACCCTGGTTGCGTGCGAGCGCTGCCATGAGCCGAAGCTCCAGCACATCGCGTGCCCGAGCTGCGGCACCTACAACAAGCGCCAGGTCCTCGAGGTCTGAGCGGCTGGTGAGAGGCCCGATGTCTGAGTCCAACGCCAAAAAGGCGGACAACAACACGGCCTCGTCCCACACGCTTCTGGAAGGGCGGCTCGGGTATCAGCTCGAGTCCGCCCTTCTGGTGCGTGCGCTCACCCACCGTTCGTACGCGTACGAGAACGGCGGTCTGCCGACCAATGAGCGGCTGGAGTTCCTCGGGGACTCGGTGCTCGGTCTGGTCGTCACCGACACGCTGTACCGCACCCACCCCGACCTTCCGGAAGGCCAACTGGCCAAACTCCGGGCCGCGGTGGTCAACTCTCGTGCGCTCGCGGAGGTGGGCCGAGGGCTCGAACTCGGCTCCTTCATCCGGCTCGGCCGGGGCGAAGAGGGCACGGGTGGCCGGGACAAGGCATCCATCCTCGCCGACACCCTTGAAGCGGTGATCGGCGCGGTCTATCTCGACCAGGGGCTTGAGGCGGCGTCCGCGCTCGTCCACAAGCTGTTCGACCCCCTAATCGAGAAGTCCTCGAACCTCGGGGCCGGCCTGGACTGGAAGACCAGTCTCCAGGAGCTGACGGCGGCCGAAGGACTCGGTGTTCCCGAGTACCTGGTCTCCGAAACCGGACCCGACCACGAGAAGACCTTCACTGCTGCCGCCCGCGTCGGTGGTGTCTCGTACGGCACCGGCACCGGCCGCAGCAAGAAGGAAGCGGAGCAGCAGGCCGCGGAGTCGGCGTGGCGGGCCATTCGCGCCGACGCCGACGAGCGGGCCAAGGCGGGGGCCGAGGTCCCCGTCGCCGCGGCCGATGGCGGGTCGCCGACTCCCGCCGCCGGCGATTCGGCGGCCTGACAGCCTCTTCCTTCGAGACCCCCGGCCGACGCCCCCGTGGCGCCGGCCGGGGGTCTCGTCCGTATCCGCCCACCCGGGGCCGCCGCGAGCGCCCGGCCGGCCCGGAGGTAATCTGCGCGCATGCCTGAGCTGCCTGAAGTCGAAGTCGTCCGGCGCGGCCTTGAGCGCTGGGTGGCCGGGCGCACCGTGGCCCAGGTCGAGGTGCTGCACCCCCGCGCCGTGCGCCGCCACCTGGCCGGGGGCGATGACTTCGCGGCCCGGCTCACGAGCCACCGGTTCGGCGTCGCGCACCGGCGCGGCAAGTATCTGTGGCTGCCGCTCGCGGACGCGGACGCCTCGGTGCTCGGGCACCTCGGGATGAGCGGACAGCTCCTGGTGCAGCCCGAGAACGCACCGAACGAGAAGCACCTGCGGATCAGGGTGCGGTTCCAGGACGACGCGGGCACCGAACTGCGCTTCGTCGACCAGCGCACCTTCGGCGGGCTCTCGTTGCACGACACCGCCGTGGGCAGCGAGGACGGGCTGCCCGACGTCATCGCGCACATCGCCCGCGACCCGCTGGACCCCGCCTTCGACGACGAGGCCTTCTTCGTGGCGCTGCGGCTGCGACGCACCACGATCAAACGAGCACTGCTCGACCAATCGCTCATCAGCGGGGTCGGCAACATCTACGCCGACGAGGCGCTCTGGCGCGCCCGGCTGCACTACGACCGCCCCACCGCGACCCTGAACCGTCCCAAGGCGGCCGAACTCCTGGGCCATGCGCGGGACGTGATGAACGCGGCGCTCGCGGTTGGCGGCACCAGCTTCGACAGCCTCTACGTCAACGTGAACGGCGAGTCCGGTTACTTCGACCGCTCCCTGGACGCGTACGGCCGCGAGGGCGAGCCGTGCCGGCGCTGCGGAACGATCATGCGCAGGCGCGCCTGGATGAACCGGTCCAGCTACTTCTGCCCGAAGTGTCAGCGGGCCCCGCGCGCCGCGTCGTAGCTCTGCTGTGCGTCGAGGACCGACGGCATACGGGCCTCCACGAAGTGGATGAGCGAGAGCAGCCGTTCGGCCACCTCGCGCCCGAGCGGGGTCAGTTCGTAGTCGACCCGCGGCGGGTTCGTCGGCTGCGCCTCGCGGTGGACGAGGCCGTCGCGCTCCAGTGAGTGCAGGGTCTGGGAGAGCATCTTCTCGCTCACGCCGTCGATCCGGCGTCGCAGCTCGTTGAAGCGCAGGCTCCCCTCGTGCAGCGCGCCCAGCGTCAGGCTGCCCCAGCGCCCCGTGACGTCCTCCAGCGTGCGCCGGGACGGGCAGGACTTGGCGAAGACGTTGAACGCCAGCTCCGCGTCCTCGGCATCGGTGCGGGGCCCGGCGGTGCGCTCCACGCTCGGAGAGATGTCATCCATGACGGACAGCATACGCCTTACAGCGCTTGCACCCAGGTTGCGCTAACCAAAAGTTAGTGCTTACCTTGGTGCAGCGCCGCAGCGGGCACCCGCAGCGGAACCGCTTCCGGCCGTCGCATCCGCCCTGCCGCCTTTCCTTGCCCTTGAGGGGATTACCGCCGTGATCACTCCTGTCGTCTCGATCGCCTACCACTCCGGATACGGCCACACCGCCGTGCTCGCCGAGGCCGTCCGCCAGGGCGCCGCCGCGGCCGGGGCCACCGTCCACGTCATCAAGGTCGACGCCATCACCGAGGCCGAGTGGGAGCTACTCGACGCCTCCGACGCTGTCGTCTTCGGCTCGCCCACCTACATGGGCACCGCGTCCGGCGCCTTCCACCAGTTCGCGGAGGCCACCTCCAAGCGCTGGTTCACCGACGCCTGGCAGGACAAGCTCGCCGCCGGCTTCACCAACTCCGGCTCCAAGAGCGGCGACAAGGGCCACACCCTGCAGTTCTTCCAGACCCTCGCCGCCCAGCACGGCATGCACTGGGTGAACCTGGGCCTGAAGCCCGGCTGGAACTCCTCCACCGGTTCCGAGTACGACCTCAACCGGCTCGGCTTCTTCTCCGGCGCCGGCGCCCAGACCAACTCCGACGAGGGCCCCGAGGCGGTCCACAAGGCCGATGTCGCGACCGCCGAACACCTGGGCCGACGCGTCGCCGAGACCACCCGCGTCTTCCTCTCGGGCAAGGCCGCCGTAGGCGCCTGATCCGATCCGATCCTCCGATCCCGCCCCATTCCGTGCACCGGGATGGGAACGCGGCCAAACAAAGGCCGCACGAAGGCCATACGAGCCATACGAAAGGGCCCTCCCCGTTCGAAACGGAGAGGGCCCTTTCGTGCGCGTACGAACAAATACCGCGTCCGGGATTGCGTTCGAGCGATGGAGCGATGGGATTGATCATTCGACGGTACGCACCTGGCGCCCGGCGAATGATCAGAAACCGAAGTCCTGGGTCCACCACGGGCCGCCGGACCCGAAGTGCACGCCGACGCCCAGCGTCTTGTACTCGCAGTTGAGGATGTTCGCCCGGTGGCCCGGGCTGGTCATCCAGGCGTCCATCACGGCCTGGGCGTCGGCCTGGCCGCGGGCGATGTTCTCACCGCCCAGGCCCTGGACGCCCGCCCGCGCGGCCCGGTCCCACGGGGACCTGCCGTCCGGGTCGGTGTGGTCGAAGAAGCCGCGGGCCGCCATGTCGACGCTGAAGGCGGTGGCGAGCGAGCCCAGTGCCCGGTCCGCCGTCACGGGCCTGCAACCGGCTTGCGCCCGCTCCTGGTTGACCAGGGACAGCACGGCCGCGGCCGCCGAGGCCTCGGCGCTCGGCTGCTGCGCGCGCTGCGAGGGCACGAGGCTCGGCGAGGTGCCGGCGCCGGACGGCGCGGCCGGCTTCGGCGGCGCCGGCGCGGGCGCCTCGGCCGTCTTGCGCGGGGCGGGCGCGGAGGCGGACGCGGGCGCGGACGGGGTTGCCGAAGCGCTGGGGGAGGGAGAGCTCGACGGGGTGTGCGCGGCCTTCGCCGACTGGGTCGGGGCGGGCGCCGCGGCGGTCGGCTTCTCCGACTCTCCGCCCTGCGCCCGCACATCCGGCGTCCGGCTCGCGTGCACCGGCCCGCCGGCCACGGTGTCGCCGCTCACCTTGTACGTACCGCCGCCGGGCAGCAGGCCCGACGCGACGGCCACGGCGCCCACGGCCACCGCGGCCGAGACGCCGAGCAGCCCGGTGCGCACGGGCACGGCCCCGCGCTTCTTCCGGCGTGATGTGCCCCGGGTCCCGCCGTCCCGCGCCGCCGCGACATCTGCGGGCGCGGGATCGGCGGCGGAGCGACGATGGCGTCCCATCCGCTGTGCCTTCCTCAATGCCGGGGGCAATGCCTGGCCGCATTGCCGGGGCCGCGATCGGGCCCGAAATGATCAAATGCGCACTAACCCATACGGGTGAGGCTCATTGCGTCGCGACTGTACGCCATGACGCATGGGGGCGAAGTGCCGCGTGAGCAATTGGCCGGTTAGCGTGCACGTATGAACGAAGATGCGCACGGAGATGTTCGACTCACGGCCTGGGTGCGCGGGCGAGTACAGCAAGTCGGCTTCCGCTGGTTCACCAGGGCGAATGCTCTGGAGATCGGCGGCCTCAGCGGTTTCGCCCTCAATCTGGACGACGGACGCGTGCAGGTCGTCGCCGAGGGGCCGCGTGAGAATTGCCACCGTCTGCTCGAGTGGCTCCGCTCCGACGACACACCGGGCCGGGTCGACGGAGTCACCGAGATCTGGGACACAGTGCGCGGCGGCTACGACGGCTTCGCGATCCGCTGACCCCTCCCGCCCGCCGGGCGGGGCCGGGTCCCGGTGACGCCCCGCAGTCGGCCGACAACCACGCGCTGACCTCGAACGATCCGACTGTTGCCATCTCGCGCCCGGCGTGGAAGGCTGCGGAAGTAACGATGATCTCCACGCCCTCGAGGCTCCGAGGAGAGGCAGCGCCGCCCGTGTTCGCGGCCGCGTGCCCCCGGATTGCCCATGGATACGGGGCGTGATCGTGTTGACCGTCAAACTTTTTGGTGAGACTCTGGAAGCCCCGCGCACCTTAGCTGTTTGGCATGAAGAACCGCAGTCAAGTCCAAGCACCGCGGGTGCGATTCCCTCACGACCCACACCGCTTCGGTCGGTCACTCAGTGTGGAGGACCATCCATCATGGCAAAGGCGCTTCTCGGTTACGTCGGCGGTTCCGACCCGCGACTCCTCGCCGAGATGCGACGGCTCCAGCAGCGCGTCCAGGACCTCGAGTCCGAGCTCAACCGGATTCAGTCCGAGAACGACGTGCTGTCCGCTGCCGCCGCTTCGCACCGCGGAGATTCGCTGCTCGAAGGCATCGACATCGACGTCCCGCAGGCGGAGCCCGCACTCACCTGATCCTGGGGCGAGCACGGCTTCCGTCTCTCTCGTCGCGATCGAGAGATCCGCAAGACCTGCAATGTATTGCAAGGGACGCTTCGGCGTCCCTTCTTTCTTTCCACCCGGTACACCCGAACCCGGTACACCCGGGCCGACCGCCTTTCTCCCACGGTCTGATCTGCCCTGCACCTTCCTGGGCGAAACCGGGAGCGAAAGGTAGAGTCCGGCGGCGTGCACCTCAAGGCCCTCACCCTGCGCGGATTCAAATCCTTCGCGTCCGCGACCACGCTGAAGTTCGAGCCGGGCATCACCTGCGTGGTGGGCCCCAACGGATCCGGCAAGTCCAATGTCGTGGACGCGCTGAGCTGGGTGATGGGCGAGCAGGGCGCCAAGTCGCTGCGCGGCGGAAAGATGGAGGACGTCATCTTCGCCGGGACGACCGGCCGCCCCCCGCTGGGCCGCGCCGAAGTCTCCCTCACCATCGACAATTCCGACGGCGCGCTGCCCATCGAATACGCCGAAGTCACCATCACGCGGATCATGTTCCGCAACGGCGGCAGCGAATACCAGATCAACGGCGACACCTGCCGGCTCCTCGACATCCAGGAACTGCTCTCCGACTCCGGCATCGGCCGCGAGATGCACGTGATCGTGGGACAGGGCCAGCTCGACTCCGTCCTGCACGCCGACCCGATGGGGCGCCGCGCCTTCATCGAGGAGGCCGCCGGCGTCCTCAAGCACCGCAAGCGCAAGGAGAAGGCGCTGCGCAAGCTGGACGCGATGAAGGCCAACCTCGCCCGCGTCCAGGACCTCACCGACGAACTGCGCCGCCAGCTCAAACCGCTCGGCCGCCAGGCCGCCGTCGCCCGCCGCGCCGCCGTCATCCAGGCCGATCTGCGCGACGCCCGGCTCCGGCTGCTCGCCGACGACCTCGTGACGCTGCGAGAGGCGCTCAGCGCCGAGATCGCCGACGAGGCCGAACTGCTGCGCCGCAAGGAGGGCGCCGAGGCGGACCTCAAGGCGGCCCTCGCCCGCGAGGCCCAACTGGAGGAGCAGGTACGCCAGTTGGCGCCGCGGCTCCAGCGCGCCCAGCAGACCTGGTACGAGCTGTCCCAGCTCGCCGAGCGGGTACGCGGCACGATCTCGCTGGCCGAGGCCCGGGTCACCAGCGCGAGCGCCCAGCCCGTCGAGGAGCGGCGCGGACGCGAACCGGAGGACATGGAGCGCGAGGCCGCCCGGATCCGCGAACAGGAGGCCGAGCTGGAGGCCGCGCTCGAAGCGGCCGAGCACGCCCTGGAGGACACCGCCGCCCACCGCGCCGAACTGGAACGGGAACTCGCCGTCGAGGAACGCCGTTTGAAGGATGTGGCCCGGGCCATCGCGGACCGGCGCGAGGGCCTCGCCCGGCTGCGCGGCCAGGTCGACGCCGCGCGCGGCAGGGCCGGTTCCGCGCAGGCCGAGATCGACCGGCTGGCCGCAGCGCGCGACGAGGCCGGCGAGCGGGCCGCCGCCGCTCAGGGGGAGTACGAGCAGCTCAAGGCCGAGGTGGACGGCCTCGAAGCCGAGGACACCGAGCTGGCCGAGGCCCACGAGGCGGCCCGGCGGGAGCTCGCCGGGGCCGAGGCCGCGCTCGGCGCCGCCCGCGATGAGGTCACCGCCGCCGAGCGCGAACGCGCCGCCGTCGCCGCCCGGCACGACGCCCTGGCGCTCGGGCTGCGCCGCAAGGACGGCACGGGCGCGCTGCTCGACGCCCGCGACGCCCTGGCCGGGCTGCTGGGCCCCGCCGCCGAACTGCTCACCGTGACCCCGGGCCACGAGACGGCGCTCGCCGCCGCGCTGGGCGTCGCCGCCGACGCGATCGCGGTGTCCGGGCCCTCCTCGGCCGCCGAAGCCATCCGGATGCTGCGCAAGCAGGACGCCGGCCGCGCGGCCCTGCTCCTGAGCGGCGCCCCCGTGGACGAGGGCGCCCGCCCCGCCCGCGGTGACGGCCCGCCCCGCGCCGCCGACCTCGTCCACGGGCCCGCCGAGCTGATGCCGGCGGTGCGGCGCCTGCTGCGCGACGTGGTGGTGGTCGCCACCCTGGAGGACGCCGAAGACCTCGTCTACGCCCGGCCCGCGCTGACCGCCGTCACCGCCGAGGGCGATGTGCTCGGCGCCCACTTCGCCCACGGCGGCTCGGCCGGCGCGCCCAGCCTCCTGGAGGTCCAGGCCTCCGTCGACGAGGCCGCGGCCCACCTCGCCGGCCTCGCCGTACGCTGCCAGGAGCTGGCCGAGGCCCAGCGGGTCGCGGGGGAGCGGCGCGCCCAACTGGCCGCGCGGGTCGAGGAGTTGGGGGAGCGCAGGCGGGTTGCCGAGAAGGCCGCCTCCTCGGTCGCCCAGCAGCTCGGACGGCTCGCCGGGCAGGCCAGGGGCGCGGCGGGGGAGGCCGAGCGGACGGCGGCCGCGGCCGCCCGCGCCCAGGAAGCACTGGAGAAGGCGAAGGAAGAGGCCGAGGAGCTGGCCGAGCGTTTGCTGGTCGCCGAGGAGATGCCGGTCGAGGAGGAGCCCGACACCTCGGTGCGCGACCGGCTCGCGGCCGACGGCGCCAACGCCCGCCAGACCGAGATGGAGGCCCGCCTCCAGGCCCGTACCCACGAGGAGCGCGTCAAGGCGCTCGCCGGGCGGGCCGAGGCGCTCGACCGGGGGGCCAGGGCGGAGCGCGAGGCGCGCGCCCGGGCCGAGCAGCGGCGCGCCCGGCTGCGCCAGGAGGTGGCCGTCGCCCGAGCCGTGGCGTCCGGCGCCCGCACCCTGCTCGCCCACGTCGAGGTGTCGCTGGCGCGGGCCGAGCGGGAGCGGGCCGGGGCCGAGTCGGCGAAGGCCGAGCGCGAGGCGGAGCTGACCGCGGCCCGGGGGGCCGGCCGGGATCTCAAGGCAGAACTCGACAAGCTGACCGATTCAGTTCACCGCGGCGAGGTACTAGGAGCGGAGAAGCGGCTGCGGATCGAGCAGCTGGAGACCAAGGCGCTGGAGGAGCTGGGGGTCGAGCCGGCCGGGCTCGTGGCCGAGTACGGGCCCGACCAGCCGGTGGCCCCCGCCCCGCCCGCCGAGGGAGAGGAGGTGCCGGATGACCCCGCCCACCCGCGCAACCAGCCGGTCCCGTACGTACGGGCCGAGCAGGAGAAGAGGCTCAGGGCAGCCGAACGGGCGTACCAGCAGCTCGGAAAGGTCAACCCGCTCGCCCTTGAGGAGTTCGCGGCCCTGGAGGAGCGCCACCAGTTCCTTTCCGAGCAGCTGGAAGACCTCAAGAAGACCCGGGGCGACCTCCTTCAAGTCGTGAAGGAGGTGGACGAGCGGGTGGAGCAGGTCTTCACCGAGGCCTACCGGGACACGGCGCGGGAGTTCGAGGGCGTCTTCTCGCGGCTCTTCCCGGGCGGCGAGGGACGGCTCATCCTGACCGACCCGTCCAACATGCTCACCACCGGGATCGACGTCGAGGCGCGCCCGCCGGGCAAGAAGGTCAAGCGCCTCTCGCTGCTCTCGGGCGGCGAGCGCTCGCTGACCGCGGTGGCGCTGCTGGTCTCCATCTTCAAGGCCAGGCCCAGCCCGTTCTATGTGATGGACGAGGTCGAGGCCGCGCTCGACGACACCAACCTCCAGCGGCTGATCCGGATCATGCAGGAGCTCCAGGAGTCCTCGCAGCTCATCGTGATCACGCACCAGAAGCGGACCATGGAGGTCGCCGACGCGCTGTACGGCGTCTCGATGCAGGGCGACGGCGTCTCCAAGGTCATCAGCCAGCGGCTGCGCTGAGCCCACCGCGCGCGTCCGCGATCTTCGGGCTGATCTTGCTCGTTCAAGACTTGAACATCACCCGGCGCGTCATGCCTGCAAATTCACAAGCGAACAGGTATTGACTTCGAAACTTGAAGGCATAGTCTCTGCAACGTTGCTTTTACCTTCAAGTGGTGGGTGACCGGAAGTTGTGCGCCACTTGGAAGAGTCCCCTCACGCCCGGCGACGCTGCCGGGCGGCCCCAGGAGTACACGTGACCAGTACCGCGCAGGCACAGGCGTCCGGAGGCGGCCACACCGCCCCGGACCACCTCGGCCATGTCATCTTCATCACGGCGGCGGCCGCGATGGGCGGCTTCCTCTTCGGCTACGACAGTTCCGTGATCAACGGCGCCGTAGAGGCGATCCGCGACCGGTACTCCATCGGCTCGGGGACGCTCGCCCAGGTCATCGCCATCGCCCTGATCGGCTGCGCGATCGGCGCCGCGACCGCGGGCCGCATCGCCGACCGCATCGGCCGCATCCGCTGCATGCAGATCGCGGCGGCCCTCTTCACCATCAGCGCCATCGGCTCGGCCCTGCCGTTCGCGCTCTGGGACCTCGCCTTCTGGCGGATCATCGGCGGCTTCGCCATCGGCATGGCCTCGGTCATCGGCCCGGCCTACATCGCCGAGGTCGCCCCGCCCGCCTACCGCGGCCGGCTCGGCTCCTTCCAGCAGGCCGCCATCGTCATCGGCATCGCCATCTCCCAGCTCGTGAACTGGGGCATCCTCAACGCCGCCGACGGCGACCAGCGCGGCAAGCTCCTGGGCATCGAGGCCTGGCAGGTCATGCTCGGCGTGATGGTCATCCCGGCCGTCCTGTACGGGCTGCTCTCCTTCGCCATCCCCGAGTCGCCGCGCTTCCTCATCTCGGTGGGCCGCGACGCCGACGCCAAGAAGGTGCTCGCCGACGTCGAGGGCAAGGGCGTCGACCTGGACGCCCGCGTCGCCGAGATCGAGCACGCCATGCGCTCCGAGCACAAGTCGTCCTTCAAGGACCTGCTCGGCTCCAAGTGGGGCTTCCTGCCCATCGTCTGGGTCGGCATCGGCCTCTCGGTCTTTCAGCAGCTCGTCGGCATCAACGTCGCGTTCTACTACTCCTCGACGCTGTGGCAGTCCGTCGGCATCGACCCGTCCGGCTCGTTCTTCTACTCGTTCACCACGTCGATCATCAACATCATCGGCACCGTGATCGCGATGGTGCTCGTCGACCGGGTCGGCCGCAAGCCGCTCGCCCTGGTCGGCTCCATCGGCATGGCGGTCGCGCTCGCCGTCGAGGCCTGGGCGTTCTCCGCGCACCTGGTGGACGGCAAGCTCCCCAACACCCAGGGCGTGGTGGCACTGATCGCCGCCCACGTCTTCGTGCTCTTCTTCGCCCTGTCGTGGGGCGTGGTGGTCTGGGTCTTCCTCGGCGAGATGTTCCCCAACCGGATCCGCGCCGCCGCCCTCGGCGTGGCCGCCGCCGCCCAGTGGATCGCCAACTGGGCCATCACCGCCAGCTTCCCGAGCCTGTCGGACTGGAACCTGTCGGGCACGTACGTCATCTACGCGATCTTCGCCGCGCTCTCGGTCCCCTTCGTGCTCAAGTACGTCAAGGAGACCAAGGGCAAGGCGTTGGAGGAGATGGGCTAAACCCCGCTGCCCCCCTCCTCTCACCCGACCGCCCCGGCTCGCCATCGAGCCGGGGCGGTCGGGCATTCGCGTCCCTCCACGGCGGCGGCCCGCCATCACAGCGCGGGCAGCACCCGTTCGCAGAACAGATGCAGGCTCTGCCAGGCCTCGTCGACGGGCATTCCGCCGCACAGCGGGTGCAGGACCAGGCTGTCGGCGGCGAGGGCCGCACACTCCTCGGGCGTCACGATCCGGTAGACGCCCTCCGCGCGCAGCTCCGCCACCGAGGTGGCCGCGGACTTCACCGCCGAGCGGATGTCCTTGGACTGCCACGACGCGTACATCCGCGCCTCGTGCAGGAAGTGCTCGCCGTACTCGGCCCAGGTGCGGTCCGGGTCCTCGCTGATGTGCAGCAGCGGCGTCCGCTCCGCCGGCATCATGCAGAAGCCCTCGGTGCCGTACTCGGCGCGCTTCTCGTCGTAGTACGCCTCCAGCTCCGGCAGATGCGCGCTCGGGAAGAAAGGCAGCCCCAGCCGGGCCGCGCGATGGGCGGCGGCCCGTGACGAGCCGCCGACGAGCAGCATCGGGTGCGGCTCGGTGAAGGGGCGCGGAGTGACCCGTACACGGCGCCCCCGGAAGGTGAACTCCTCGCCGCTCCACGCCTTCAGGAGCGTTTCGAGCAGCTCGTCCTGGAGCTTGCCGCGCCGGCCCCACTCCACGCCCTGCCGCTCGTACTCGGCCGGCCGGTAGCCGATCCCCGAGACCGTCACCAGACGGCCGCCGCTCACCAGGTCGAGCACCGCGATGTCCTCGGCCAGACGCAGCGGGTCGTACAGCGGCCCGATGATCGCCGAGACCGTCACCACGATGCGGCGGGTGGCGCCGAAGACCGCGCCCGCGAAGGCGAACGGGGAGGGCAGCCAGTTGTTGTCCGTGCCGTGGTGCTCCTCGGTCTGCACGGTGTCGACGCCCCGGTCGTCGGCGTACGCCGCCATCTCCAGGGCCGCCCGGTAGCGGGCGGACAGCGACTGGGCGGTGGCGTCCGGGTCCACCAGGTTCATGCGTACGACCGTGAACGGCATGGGAAATCCCCCTCCGCCGGGCGGGTTCCGAAGAACCCCGGGCGAAGGGGGACGGTAGCTGACGAGGCGTCAGACGGCCAGGGTCTCGGGGGAGTTGGCTTCCTCGGAGGGCTCGGCGGGCACCACGGCCGGCTTGGGCAGGGCGAGGTAGAGCAGCCCGGAGATCACGATGGTGGCGACCCAGCCGAGGCCGTACTCGCCGATCGGGTTGTTCGCGGACAGCGGCCCGGTGAACCAGTCGGAGGTGGTGAACATCAGGCCGCCGACCAGGCCGACCGCCCAGGCGATGACGGCGGCGGGGGAGAAGCCGCCCTTGTACCAGTAGGCGCTGGTACGGGTCGTGTCGAGCAGCGCCTTGGCGTCGTACTCGGTGCGGCGCAGCATGTCCGCGCCGAACACGCCGACCCAGGCCGAGAACGCGACGGCGAGCAGCGACAGGAAGGCGATGAAGGAGCCCATGAAGCTGGTCGCGACCAGCATCAGGATGCCGCCGAACACCAGGGAGATGACCGCGTTGACGGAGACCGCCCAGTGCCGGGGGATCTTGAAGCCGAGGGTCTGCGCGGTGAAGCCCGCCGAGTACATCGACATCGAGTTGATCAGCAGCATGCCCACCAGGGCGATCAGCAGATACGGCACCGCGATCCACATCGGCAGGATCTCGCCGAGGAAGGACACCGGGTCGGCGGCCGAGGCGAGGTCCGGCGTGGAGACGGCCATGACGGCGCCCATCAGGACCATGGGCAGCACGACGATCCCGGCGCCGCCGATGGAGTTGCCCACGATCGCCCTGGCGGAGGCGGTGCGCGGCAGGTAGCGGGCGAAGTCGGGCGCGGAGGGGATCCAGCTCACGCCACCGGCGGCGATCATGCCGGTGCCCGCGACCATCAGCGAGGTCTTGCCGGCCGGCTGGTCGAAGACCGCGGACCAGTGGGTGTTCATGACCAGGTAGACCAGGACCAGGACCGAGAACCCGCCGAACAGGAACGTCGCGTACTTGTTGCACTTCTGCACGACATGGATGCCGAGGCCCGAGATCGCGAAGGTGATGACCACGAAGACGGCGAGGGTGACGATGATCAGGAACGTGTTGCTCTTGATCCCGAAGAGGATGTCGAGCACGGTCAGCACCGCGTAGGCGCCGGTCACCGCGTTGATGGTCTCCCAGCCCCAGCGCGCCACCCAGATCAGTGAACCGGGCAGCAGATTGCCGCGCTGGCCGAACACCGCGCGCGACAGCGCCATGCCGGGGGCACCGCCGCGCTTGCCCGCGATCCCGATGAGCCCGACCAGGCCGTACGAGACGATGGGCGCGGCCACGGCGACCACGAGCGCCTGCCAGAAGTTCAGCTTGTACGCGACGACGAGGCTCGCGCCCATGGTGAGCAGCAGCACGCTGATGTTCGCGGCGACCCAGGTGGGAAACAGCTCGCGGGTTCTCGCGGTGCGCTCCGCGTCCGGCACGGGCTCAAGGCCGCGTGTTTCCAGGGCGCTCTGCGGTTCGTCGGTGGTGCCAGTGTTCATGGGGGTGGAGTTCCGTGCCTCTCGCTCGGCTCGACGCTGAGCCGGTGGGGATGGTCGAAGGGGACTCTACGCGCGTTGATGCGGCCAGCTCTATCGTACTTTAGTCCGACACCTGCCCCATAGTTCCCTTCCGTACTCGGAGGAACGCACAAACCGGGTGCGGACGGGGCCCATACCCGATACTGGGACGGTTATGGAATTCGTCATCCTTGCTGTAGTCATCGCCCTGGTCGCGGTCGGCGCGATCAGCGGGCTCGTGGTCAGCAGCCGCAAGAAGAAGCAGCTGCCGCCCACCGCACCGCCGAGCACGCCGACCATCACAGCCCCGCCCGCCGAACCTCAGGTCGGTGAGGACGCCGCGGAGACGGCTCAGGAGCCGCGCCGCACCATCGAGGAGGTCGGCCTCCCCGAGGCGCCCGCCGCCCCGGTCCTCGTCGAGGAACCGGCCGCCCCCGAGGTCCCGGCGCTGGACGTCCCCGAGCCGACGGCCGGCCGCCTCGTCCGGCTGCGGGCCCGCCTCGCCCGCTCGCAGAACTCGCTCGGCAAGGGACTGCTCACCCTGCTCTCCCGCGAGCACCTCGACGACGACACCTGGGAGGAGATCGAGGACACCCTGCTGACCGCCGACGTCGGCGTCGCGCCCACCCAGGAGCTGGTCGACCGGCTCCGCGAGCGCGTCAAGGTGCTCGGCACCCGCACCCCAGAGGAGCTGCGCACCCTGCTGCGCGAGGAACTCCTCAACCTGCTCGGCACCGACTTCGACCGCGAGGTCAAGACGGAGGGCGGCGAGACCGTCCCCGGCGTCGTGATGGTCGTCGGCGTCAACGGCACCGGCAAGACCACCACCACCGGCAAGCTCGCCCGCGTCCTGGTCGCCGACGGCAAGTCCGTCGTCCTCGGCGCGGCCGACACCTTCCGCGCCGCCGCCGCCGACCAGCTCCAGACCTGGGGCGAGCGCGTGGGCGCCCGCACCGTGCGCGGCCCCGAGGGCGGCGACCCCGCCTCGATCGCCTTCGACGCCGTCAAGGAAGGCATCGCCGAGGGAGCCGACGTCGTCCTCATCGACACCGCGGGCCGGCTGCACACCAAGACCGGCCTCATGGACGAGCTCGGCAAGGTCAAGCGCGTCGTCGAGAAGCACGGCCCGCTGGACGAGGTGCTGCTCGTGCTCGACGCCACCACCGGACAGAACGGCCTGGTCCAGGCCCGGGTGTTCGCCGAGGTCGTCGACATCACCGGCATCGTCCTGACCAAGCTGGACGGCACCGCCAAGGGCGGCATCGTCATCGCCGTCCAGCGCGAACTGGGCGTCCCCGTCAAGCTCGTCGGGCTCGGCGAGGGCGCGGACGACCTGGCGCCGTTCGAGCCGGAGGCGTTCGTCGACGCCCTCATCGGCGACTGACGCCAACCCGTCCGCGCACGATCGCCCCGCCGCACCGAAGAGGTGCGGCGGGGCGATTGTTCTGTCAGGCCGCTGACCGGTGACAGATGTACGCCAGCGTGCCCAGCAGGAGGCGGGCCTCGGGCGGCCGGGTCGCGGTGTCCAGGGACGGCGGCCGCAGCCAGCGCACATCGCCCGACGGAGGTGCCGGCACATGGCTGCCGCGCGGCGGGCAGCGCAGGTCCAGGACCGCGTCGTCCCAGCCCATCCGGTAGAGCAGCCGGGGGAGTTCGGCCGAGGCGCCCGGGGCGACATAGAAGTGGGTGCGCCCCTGAGGCGTCGTCGAGACCGGGCCCAGCGGAAGCCCCATCCGCTCAAGGCGCACCAGGGCGCGACGCCCGGCCGCGGCCGCCACGTCCAGGACGTCGAAGGTCCGCCCGACCGGCAGCAGCACCGCCGCGCCGGGACATCGCGACCACGCCCGGGTCACCTCGTCGAGGGTGGCCCCGGCGGACACCTCCGGCAGGAATTCGAGCGGATGCGCGCCCGGCGCCGGGCAGGAGGAACTGCCGCAGGAGCACTCGCCGTTGAGGGCGCGGGCGCCCGGTGCGACGTCCCAGCCCCACAGGCCGGTGTACTCGGCCACCACGGTGGCCTCGCTCGTGCGGGTCGTACGCGCGGAGCGGCCGCGGCGCCAAGAGCCGGGCCCGGTCTCCCTGATCCCCCGGCTGCCGCCGATCGTGAAGCCCATGCCCCCTCCAACGGGTGTGCCGCGTCGGTGGTTACGACGCCAGTGACGTAGTCGTGACGATCCGGAGTTTTCCCGTCACTTTCCGTCCCCGCCAGGTCGGACACGGTCGTGAAAGAGGTGGTGCGATGTGCGCCGCGCGCCCCGGCTCACTCCGCTCCACCCGACGCTGATCGTCATGTGTCAAGTGAATCGCGCCCGGCAGCAGGGGAGTTCATTCGAAGGGGTGGCGAATGGTGGCGTTTCTGGAATCGCCATGGCTGGACGGGTGATCGTAGGATTACCGTCGGTACACGGACCTCGGGGGTGTACGCACCCGCGGGTATGCCGGAGGCAAGCGGGTTTACCGTCCGGACGGGTGCAACCGCGGGACAGGGAGCCCAACTAGCTGCATCCTGATAGGGGTTCGCGCAATCGATGCACAACCGACGCACATGAGGCTTCAGCGGATTGGGGGCGTTCCAGTGGGCGGCAGTGGGGCTAGCGGGACGAGCGCCGGAAAGCGCCCCAACGAGCAGCTGAGTTCGTGGTTCGTACGCAGCGGCTGGTCGAAGGGCGAGCTGGCGCGGCAGGTGAACCGGCGGGCACGCCAGATGGGCGCGCACCACATCAGCACCGACACCTCACGGGTGCGCCGCTGGCTCGACGGCGAGATGCCGCGCGAGCCGATTCCCCGGATCCTCTCGGAGCTGTTCTCCGAGCGCTTCGGCAGCGTCGTCGCCATCGAGGACCTGGGCCTGCGCCAGGCCCACCAGTCGCCGTCGGTGTCCGGCGTCGACCTGCCCTGGGCCGGTCCCCAAACGGTCTCCCTGCTCAGCGAGTTCTCCCGCAGCGACCTGATGCTCGCCCGGCGCGGCTTCCTCGGCACCTCGCTGATGCTGGCCGCCGGGCCCTCCCTGATCGAGCCCATGCAGCGCTGGCTGGTGCCCTCGCTCAGCAGCGAGCCCGGCCCCCCCGAGACCGCCGCGAGCGCCCGGCGCCCCTCCCGGCTCTCCAAGCCCGAACTGGAACTGCTCGAATCCACCACCGCCATGTTCCGCCAGTGGGACGCCCAGTGCGGCGGGGGACTGCGCCGCAAGGCCGTGGTCGGCCAGCTCCACGAGGTCACCGACCTGCTCCAGGAACCCCAGCCCGCCGCCACCGCCAAGCGCCTCTTCCAGTGCGCCGCCGAACTCGCCGAGCTCGCGGGCTGGATGAGTTACGACGTCGGCCTCCAGCCCACCGCCCAGAAGTACTTCGTGCTCGCCCTGCACGCCTCCAAGGAGGCGGGCGACAAGCCGCTGGGCTCGTACATCCTGTCCTCCATGAGCCGCCAGATGATCCACCTGGGCCGGCCCGACGACGCCCTGGAACTCATCCACCTCGCCCAGTACGGCAGCCGCGACTGCGCCACCGCCCGCACCCAGGCCATGCTGTATGCGATGGAGGCCCGCGCCTACGCCAACATGGGCCAGCCCAGCAAGACCAAACGGGCCGTCCGGATGGCCGAGGACACCTTCGGCGACGCCGGGCTCGACGGCGAGCCGGAGCCCGACTGGATCCGCTTCTTCTCCGAGGCCGAGCTCAACGGGGAGAACGCCCACTCCTACCGCGACCTCGCCTATGTGGCGGGCCGCAGCCCCACCTACGCCTCCCTCGCCGAGCCCGTCATGGAGCAGGCCGTCGCCCTGTTCGGCAAGGACGAGGAGCACCAGCGCTCCTACGCCCTGAACCTCATCGGCATGGCCACCGTGCACCTGCTCAAGCGGGAGCCCGAGCAGTCGACCGTGCTGGCCGAGCAGGCCCTCAGGGTCGCCAAGCGGGTCCGCTCCGAGCGGGTCAACACCCGGCTGCGCAAGACCGTCGACACCGCCGCGCGGGACTTCTCGGACGTCGCCGAGGTGGTCCGGATGACGGATCTGCTCAGCAGGGAACTGCCCGAGACGGCCGAGGCCGTCTGAGGCACCGGCCGCCCGCCGGCCCCGGCGGCGGCCCCCACACCCCGGCCGCGACACACCCCGTTCAGCCCGACTCGGCTCCCCCACGCCAGGTCGAGCGGGTGGCGTCGCGGCCGGTCCTCATGGGCGGCGCCCCGGATGGTAGGGGCCGCGCCCGCGCCGATCCGGCAGTTCACGGGCGCGTAACACGCCCGCCTCCTTCGTCACTGCGGCGAAACATCGAGCGGCATCGACCGAAACCGCGCTGGGACAACCTCAGGGCGCATAACCGGCCTCCAGCCAGTTCCCGCCCGAGTAACGCCCCCCGCACGGGTCGTACCGACGACGAGGAGACGCCGATGCCTCCAGGCATCACGCTCGCAGCTGACGCTCCCCAGCTGTCCAGCGCCAACACCGGATTCATGCTGATCTGCTCGGCACTGGTGATGATCATGACGCCCGGGCTCGCCTTCTTCTACGGAGGCATGGTCCGCGTCAAGAGCACCTTGAACATGCTGATGATGAGCTTCATCAGCCTCGGCATCGTCACGATCCTGTGGGTGCTCTACGGATTCAGCCTGGCCTTCGGCGAGAGCAACGGCTTCATCGGCTGGTCCAAGGACTACTTCGGGCTCAGCGGCATCGGCCTGGTCCAGCTCTGGCCCGGCTACAGCATCCCGGTCTACGTCTTCGCGGTCTTCCAGTTGATGTTCGCGGTGATCACGCCCGCCCTCATCAGCGGAGCGCTCGCCGACCGCGTCAAGTTCACCGCCTGGGCGCTGTTCACCGCGCTGTGGGTCACCGTCGTCTACTTCCCCGTCGCGCACTGGGTGTGGGCCTCGGACGGCTGGCTCTTCAAGAAGGGCGTCATCGACTTCGCCGGCGGCACCGCCGTGCACATCAACGCGGGTGCGGCCGCCCTCGGCGTGATCCTGGTGATCGGCAAGCGCGTCGGCTTCAAGAAGGACCCCATGCGGCCGCACAGCCTGCCGCTGGTCATGCTCGGCGCGGGTCTGCTGTGGTTCGGCTGGTTCGGCTTCAACGCCGGCTCCTGGCTCGGCAACGACGACGGCGTGGGCGCCGTGATGTTCGTCAACACCCAGGTCGCCACCGCCGCCGCCATGCTCGCCTGGCTGCTCTACGAAAAGCTCCGCCACGGCTCCTTCACCACGCTCGGCGCGGCCTCCGGCGCCGTCGCGGGCCTGGTCGCCATCACGCCCTCGGGCGGCTGTGTCAGCCCGCTGGGCGCCATAGCGATCGGTGTCATCGCGGGCGTCCTGTGCGCCATGGCGATCAACCTCAAGTACCGCTTCGGATTCGACGACTCGCTCGACGTCGTCGGCGTCCACATGGTCGGCGGCATCACCGGCTCCCTGCTCGTCGGCCTCTTCGCCACCGGCGGCGTACAGTCCACCGCCAAGGGCCTCTTCTACGGAGGCGGCCTCGACCAGCTCGGCAAGCAGGCCCTCGGGGTGGGCGCGGTCCTCGGCTACTCCCTGGTGGTCTCCGCGGTCCTCGCCCTCGCCCTCGACAAGACGATCGGGATGCGGGTCCCCGAGGACGACGAGATCTCCGGCATCGACCAGGTCGAGCACGCCGAGACGGCGTACGACTTCAGTGGCGCGGGCGGCGGCACCGCCCCCCGCAGGACCGTGGCGGTCCCGGGCGACGTGGCAGCGAACAAGAAGGTGGACGCATGAAGCTCATCACGGCGGTCGTCAAGCCGCACCGGCTCGACGAGATCAAGCAGGCCCTCCAGGCCTTCGGCGTCCACGGTCTGACCGTCACCGAGGCCAGCGGATACGGGCGCCAGCGCGGCCACACCGAGGTCTACCGCGGCGCCGAGTACACCGTCGACCTCGTACCCAAGATCCGCATAGAGGTCCTGGTCGAGGACGGCGACGCGGAGGAGCTGATCGAGGTCGTCGTCAAGGCCGCCCACACCGGAAAGATCGGCGACGGCAAGGTGTGGAGCGTGCCCGTCGAGACCGCGGTGCGGGTCCGTACCGGCGAGCGCGGACCCGACGCGCTGTAGGCAAGGAGCTACTGGGTGACGAGCGTTGATGTGCACAAGGAATCCAACGACGGCGACTCCGAGCCCGGCGGCTACGCGGCGGCCCGGCTGCGCCTTCTCACCGAGAAGGGGCGGTCCGGGCCGCCGCGCCGTACGGCCCTCGCGGAGCTGACCGACCACTGGCTGGCCGAACTGTTCACCGCCGCCGCCCAGGAGGCCGGGGTCACCGGCGCCTCCCTGGTCGCGGTCGGCGGCTACGGGCGCGGTGAACTCTCCCCGCGCAGCGACCTCGACCTGCTGCTCCTGCACGACGGGCGGGCCGACGCCGGGGCGCTCTCCCTGCTCGCCGACCGCGTCTGGTACCCGGTGTGGGACCTCGGCGTCGCCCTCGACCACTCGGTGCGCACCCCCGCCGAGGCCCGCAGGACGGCGGGCGAGGACCTCAAGGTGCAGCTCGGCCTCCTGGACGCCCGCCATGTCGCGGGAGACCTCGCCCTCACCTCCGCCCTGCGCACCACCGTCCTCGCCGACTGGCGCAACCTCGCCCCGCGACGGCTGCCCGAACTCGACGAGATGTGCCGTGAACGGGCGCAGCGCCAGGGCGAGTTGCAGTACCTCCTGGAAGGCGACCTCAAGGAGGCCAGGGGCGGGCTGCGGGACGCGACCGCCCTGCGCGCGGTCGCCGCCTCCTGGCTCGCGGACGCCCCCCGGGAGGGCCTCGCCGACGCCGGACGCCGCCTCCTGGACGTGCGCGACGCGCTGCACCTGTGCACCGGCCGCGCCACCGACCGCCTCGCCCTCCAGGAACAGGACGCCGTCGCGGCCGAACTGGGGCTCCTGGACGCCGATGTGATGCTCCGTCAGGTATCGGAGTCGGCCCGCGTCATCTCCTACGCCGGCGACGTCACCTGGCGCGAGGTCGGCCGCGTACTGCGCGCCCGCTCCGCCCGGCCCCGTCTGAGCCGGCTGTTCGGCGGCCGCACCGGCGCCCCCGAACGCACCCCGCTCGCCGAGGGCGTCGTCGAGCAGGACGGCGAGGTCGTGCTCGCGCTGACCGCCCGCCCCGAGAAGGACCCCGCCCTGCCGCTGCGCGCCGCCGCGGCCGCGGCCCAGGCGGGCCTGCCCATCTCGCTGCACGCGGTGCGCCGGCTGGCCGCCGCGGCCCGGCCCCTGCCCACACCCTGGCCCGCGGAGGCCCGCGAACAGCTCGTCACCCTGCTCGGCGCGGGCGACTCCACCGTCCCCGTCTGGGAGGCCCTCGAAGCGGAGGGGCTCATCACCGCCCTGCTGCCCGACTGGGAACGCGTACGCTGCCGGCCCCAGCGCAACGCCGTGCACACCTGGACCGTCGACCGCCACCTCGTCGAGACCGCCGTCCGCGCCTCCCACCTCACCCGGCGGGTGCACCGCCCCGACCTGCTTCTGGTCGCCGCCCTCCTCCACGACATCGGCAAGGGCTGGCCCGGCGACCACTCGGTGGCCGGCGAGACCATCGCCCGCGACGTCGCCGCCCGCATCGGCTTCTCCGCCGCCGACGTGGTCGTCATCGCCACCCTCGTACGCCATCACCTGCTGCTCATCGAGACCGCGACCCGGCGCGACCTCGACGACCCGGCGACCGTGCGCGCGGTCGCCGAAGCGGTCGGCTCGACCGGAACCCTGGAGCTGCTGCACGCCCTCACCGAGGCGGACGCGCTGGCCACCGGCCCCGCCGCCTGGTCCTCCTGGCGCGGCTCGCTCGTCACC
The DNA here is from genome assembly GCF_025399895.1 of Streptomyces sp. ASQP_92. GTDB lineage: Bacteria > Actinomycetota > Actinomycetes > Streptomycetales > Streptomycetaceae > Streptomyces. The sequence continues at coordinate 59,155 of NZ_JAODUA010000025.1, forward strand.
GACCTGGTCAAACGGGCCTCGGCGGTCCTCGCGGGGCAGCCCGCCGACCCCGAACCCGCGGACATCACCGCCGAGCAGGAACGCCTCGCCATCGAGGCCCACCGCACCGCGGGACCCGTCCTCTCCCTGCGCGCCCGCACCGACGCGTCGCAGGAACACGAACCCCTCGGCGTGGAACTCCTGGTCGCCGTCCCCGACCAGCCGGGCGTGCTGCCCCTCACGGCCGGCGTGCTCGCCCTGCACCGCCTCACCGTGCGCGCCGCCGATCTGCGGACCGTCGAACTCCCCGACCCGGTCGGCGGTTCGGTCCTGCTCCTGGACTGGCGGGTGGCCGCCGCCTACGGCTCCCTGCCGCAGGCGGCCCGGCTGCGGGCCGACCTCGTGCGGGCGCTCGCGGGCTTCCTCGACATCGAGGCCCGGCTCGCCGAACGCGAGGCGGCCTACCCCCGCCGACGCGGCGCCCAGGCCCCGCCGCCCCGGGTGCGGGTGGCCCCCTCGGCCTCCCGGCACGCCACCGTCATCGAGGTCCGCGCCCAGGACGCCCCCGGCCTCCTGCACCGCATCGGCCACGCCCTGGAGTCGGCGGGTGTACGGGTGCGTTCCGCGCATGTCTCGACGCTCGGCTCCAACGCCGTGGACGCCTTCTATGTGACGGACGCGCAGGGCGCGGCGCTGGGCGCGGGGGAGGCGGCCGGGGTGGCCTCGCGGGTGGAGTCGGCGCTGGGAGCCGCCTCCGGGCCCGCCTGACGGCCACCCCACGGGGGACGCCCCCCGCGGGCGCCCCCGCGCACGGCCATCCTTCCGGGATACCCTGGGGTCCGTTCACCCGACCGCCCCACGAGCCGAGGACCCGCGACCACCGTGTTCGATACCCTTTCCGACCGCCTGAGTGCGACGTTCAAGAACCTCCGGGGCAAAGGACGCTTGAGCGAGGCGGACATCGACGCCACGGCGCGCGAGATCCGCATCGCGCTGCTCGAGGCCGACGTCGCGCTGCCCGTAGTCCGCGCCTTCATCAAGCAGGTCAAGGAGCGCGCGTCCGGCATCGAGGTCTCCCAGGCCCTCAACCCCGCCCAGCAGGTCATCAAGATCGTCAACGAGGAGCTCATCGGCATCCTCGGCGGCGAGACCCGTCGGCTGCGGTTCGCCAAGAACCCGCCGACCGTGATCATGCTCGCGGGCCTCCAGGGTGCCGGTAAGACCACCCTCGCCGGAAAGCTCGGCAAGTGGCTCAAGGGGCAGGGCCACTCCCCGCTCCTGGTGGCCTGTGACCTCCAGCGCCCCAACGCCGTCAACCAGCTCAGCGTCGTCGCCGAGCGCGCCGGTGTCGCGGTCTACGCGCCGGAGCCGGGCAACGGCGTCGGCGACCCGGTCAAGGTCGCCAAGGACTCCCTCGAATTCGCCCGCGCCAAGCAGTACGACGTGGTCGTCGTCGACACCGCCGGACGCCTCGGCATCGACCAGGAGCTGATGCAGCAGGCCGCGGACATCCGCGACGCCGTCAGCCCCGACGAGGTCCTCTTCGTCGTCGACGCCATGATCGGCCAGGACGCGGTCAACACCGCGGAGGCCTTCCGCGACGGCGTCGGCTTCGACGGCGTGGTCCTCTCCAAGCTCGACGGCGACGCCCGCGGTGGCGCGGCCCTCTCCATCGCCCACGTCACGGGCAAGCAGATCATGTTCGCCTCCAACGGCGAGAAGCTGGAGGACTTCGACGCCTTCCACCCGGACCGGATGGCGTCCCGCATCCTCGACATGGGTGACCTGCTCACCCTGATCGAGCAGGCGGAGAAGACCTTCAGCCAGGCCGAGGCCGAGAAGATGGCCTCCAAGCTGGCGTCCAGCAAGGGCGGGAAGGACTTCACGCTCGACGACTTCCTGGCCCAGATGGAGCAGGTCCGCAAGATGGGCTCCATCTCCAAGCTGCTCGGCATGCTGCCCGGTATGGGGCAGATCAAGGACCAGATCAACAACATCGACGAGCGGGACGTGGACCGCACCGCGGCCATCATCAAGTCGATGACCCCGGGCGAGCGCCACGACCCGACCATCATCAACGGCTCGCGCCGCGCCCGTATCGCCAAGGGTTCCGGCGTCGAGGTCAGCGCCGTCAAGAACCTCGTCGAGCGGTTCTTCGACGCCCGCAAGATGATGTCCCGGATGGCCCAGGGCGGCGGCATGCCGGGCATGCCGGGGATCCCGGGCATGGGTGGCGGGCCCGGCCGGCAGAAGAAGCAGATCAAGCAGGGCAAGGGCAAGCGCAAGAGCGGCAACCCGATGAAGCGCAAGGCCGAGGAGGCCGCGGCCGCCGAGCGCAAGGCGCAGGGCGGTGCGCTCGGGCTGCCGAGCGCCGAGGAGCAGAAGAACTTCGAGCTGCCCGACGAGTTCAAGAAGTTCATGGGCTGACCGCACGCGGCAGCTTTCCTCGCGGGCCGATCACCCGTGACAGCGCGGATGGGGCGCCCCCGGCAGGACCGGTGGGCGCCCCCTCCATGTGCGGGGCCGGGCCCACGCCCCGTCAGGCCCGCCCGGAATGCTGTCTCTGTACGGGTCTCCAATAATGGCGCGTACCGGCCAAGAGGAGAGCACGTGCCCACTTCCGTACCCCCGCGCGACCGCCCCGACCAGCCGTGGCGCTCCGAAGGGGCACCGCCGCCGCCCGCGCCGAAGAAGAAGATGCCCGGCGGCTGGGGCCGGCTGATCCTCACCGCGCTGATCGTCTACCTGATCACCAATCTGATCCTGTCGTTCTTCAACGACGGCGACGAGCCCACCGTCTCGTACACCGAGTTCAGCAAGCAGGTCACGGCCGGCAACGTCTCCAAGATCTACGCCAAGGGCGACGCCATCCAGGGCCAGCTCAAGAACAAGGCCCCCGTCCCCTCCGGCGACGGCAGCGGCGACTACACCAAGTTCACCACCCAGCGCCCCACCTTCGCCGACGACGACCTGTGGTCGCAGCTCACCAAGCAGAACGTCACCGTCACCGCCGAACCCGTCGTCGAACACCGCAGCTTCCTCGCCAACCTCCTCATCTCGCTCGCCCCGATGCTGCTGCTCGTCGTGCTGTGGCTGTTCATCGCCCGCCGCATGAGCGCCGGCATGGGCGGCGGCGCCGGCGGGATGCTCGGCCGCAAGACCCCGCCCCAGCCCGTCGAGATGGCCGGCGTCAAGCGCACCACCTTCGAGGACGTGGCCGGCATCGACGAGGTCGAGGGCGAACTCAACGACGTCGTCGACTTCCTCAAGAACCCCGGCGCCTACCACGAGATGGGGGCCCGCATGCCCGGCGGCGTGCTGCTCGCGGGCCCGCCCGGCACCGGCAAGACGCTGCTCGCGCGGGCCGTCGCGGGGGAGGCGGGCGTGCCGTTCTTCTCCGCGTCGGCCTCCGAGTTCATCGAGATGATCGTGGGCGTGGGCGCCTCGCGCGTACGCGAACTGTTCGCCGAGGCCCGCAAGGTGGCCCCCGCCATCGTCTTCATCGACGAGATCGACACCATCGGCCGGGCCCGCGGCGGCGGCTCCGGCATGGGCGGCCACGACGAACGCGAACAGACCCTCAACCAGATCCTCACCGAGATGGACGGCTTCTCCGGCTCCGAAGGCGTCATCGTGCTGGCCGCCACCAACCGCCCGGACGTCCTGGACCCCGCGCTCACCCGCCCCGGCCGCTTCGACCGCATCGTCCACGTCAGCCCGCCCGACCGGGGCGGCCGCGAAGCCATCCTGAAGATCCACACCCGTGAGATCCCCATGGCCCGCGACGTCGACCTGGAACAGGTCGCCCGCACCACCCCCGGCATGACCGGCGCCGACCTCGCCAACCTCGCCAACGAAGCGGCGCTGTTCGCCGTCAAACGCCAGCAGCGCGAGGTCACCCAGTCCGACCTCTCCGACGCCCTCGAAAAGGTCCAACTCGGCGCGGAACGGCCCCTGGTGATGCCTTACGAGGAACGCCGCCGCACCGCCTACCACGAGAGCGGACACGCACTGCTCGGCATGGTCCAGCCCGGCGCCGACCCGGTCCGCAAGGTCACCATCGTGCCGCGCGGCCGCGCCCTCGGCGTCACCCTGTCCACCCCGGACGCCGACAAGTACGCGTACACCGAGGAGTATCTGCGCGGCCGCGTCATCGGGGCGCTCGGCGGCATGGCGGCCGAACAACTCGTCTTCGACGTCGTCACCACCGGCGCCGAGAACGACCTCGAACAGGTCACCACCATCGTGCGGGGCATGGTCGGCCGCTGGGGCATGAGCGAGAAGATCGGCCCCCTCTCCGCCCTGCCGGCAGACGCCCAGCAGGCGTACGGGCTCTCGGCCGCGCCCGGCACCCTCGACGCCATCGCCGTCGAGATGCGCCGCATCGTCGACGAGTGCTACGACCAGGCCTGCACCCTGCTGCGCGACAACCGCGACAAGCTGGACGCCCTCGCCGAAGCGCTGCTCGCCAACGAGACGCTGGAGGAGGAGGCCGCCTACCGCGCGGCCGGCATCCCCCGCCTGTCCAAGGCGGGGGCGGACGGAGCGGCGTAGGCGGCCCCAACTCCCTTGACCCGTAAGGCCGTTACCGGGACCTCAGGGTGTACGCGCGATCAGATAGCGAAAGACGTTCGCCATCCACACCGTGCCGTCGCGCCGCACATGCCCGTGCAGCGCCTCCACGAGCTCCTTCTCCACCTGCGCCTGATCGGTGGCGCGCGCCGCCGCGTCGAAGGCGCCGGTCGACATCAGGCCCCGTATCGCACTGTCCAGATCCGCATAGCCGAATGGGCACGCCACCCGGCCCGAACCGTCCGGCTTGAGGCCGGCGCGGGCCGCCACGTCCTCCAGATCGTCGCGCAGGCTCGGCCGCCAGCGCGGCGCGTCATTGAGGCGGGAGGTCAGCCGGGTCGCCACCCGCAGCACCGCCGAGGTGGCACACCGCTCCGGCGGCCCCCAGCCGGCCAGCACCACGGCGCTGCCGTGCTCGGCCAGCGCGACGGCCGCCTCCAGGGCGGGCACCAGACCCTCCGTGTCACCGGCCGCACAGCCGACCGGCTCGAAAGCGGTGATCACGTTGTACGGGGCGCCACCCGGCTCGGCCGCCTCATCCGGGCCGCCCGTCACCAGCCGCGTCACACCCGGCCCCGAGGTGGCCTCACGCCCCGGCGCCAGCCGTTCCCGCGCCAGAGCCAGCCGCGCGGCCCGCTCCGGGCAGTCCACGCCGGTCACCGCCGCGCCGCGCGAGGCGGCCATCAGCAGCCCGAGGCCCGAACCGCAGCCGAGCCCGAGCAGCCGGGTGGCCGGGCCCACGTCGAGCCGGTCGTACGCCGCCTCGATGAGGGGGACCAGCATCCGTTCCTGGATCTCCGCCCAGTCCCGCGCGCGCTCGGACGTGCCCGCCGGAGGGGCGGAGGCCGTGCGGGACTGATGCCGGACGAGCGTTGGTGTCATGGAAAGAGCCCCAATCCGCCGAAGGGTCAGCTGTGCCCTGATTGACAGCCCCCCGTGAATGTCCGTACGCACTGCTCCCGTATGCCAGGGAACTCCGCATCCCGGCCCGCGTCCAGAGGGCGGAGCCATCAACCGCCCGCCGGCCGGGGCCGAAAGGCGATTCACGCTCCGCCGTCGCCGGGCCGTACCATTCGCGCCATGGCCAAGGCACCCGTTCTCACGCCCCAGGCGGAAGACTTCCCGCGCTGGTACCAGGACCTGATCAACAAGGCCGAGCTCGCGGACAACGGTCCGGTGCGCGGCACCATGGTGATCCGACCCTACGGTTACGGCCTCTGGGAGCGGATGCAACAGGAGATGGACGTACGCATCAAGGACGCAGGCGCCCAGAACGCCTACTTCCCGCTCTTCATCCCCCAGTCTTACCTGACTCGCGAAGCTCAGCACGTCGAGGGCTTCGCACCCGAGCTCGCGGTGGTCACCCACGGTGGCGGCAAGGAGCTCGAAGAGCCCGTCGTGGTCCGCCCCACCTCCGAGACGATCATCAACGCTTCCTTCTCGAAGTGGGTCCAGAGCTACCGGGACCTGCCGCTGCTCATCAACCAGTGGGCGAACGTGGTCCGTTGGGAGATGCGCCCGCGCGTCTTCCTCCGTACGAGCGAATTCCTGTGGCAGGAGGGGCACACCGCCCACGCCACCTACGAGGACGCCCGCGACTACGCCGCGCGCATCCACCGCGACGTCTACGCGGACTTCATGACCAACGTCCTGGCCATCGACGTCGTGCTCGGCCGCAAGACCGCCAAGGAACGCTTCGCCGGAGCCATCAACACCCTCACCCTGGAAGGGATGATGGGCGACGGCAAGGCGCTCCAGATGGGCACCAGCCACGAACTCGGCACCAACTTCGCCAAGGCCTTCAACACCCACTACCTGTCCAGGGACGGCAAGCAGGAACTCGTCTGGCAGACGTCCTGGGGCGTCTCCACCCGCATGGTCGGCGGCCTGATCATGTCGCACGGCGACGACAACGGACTGCGGGTGCCGCCCCGGCTCGCCGCCGTCCAGGTCGTCGTCATGGCCATCAAGGGCGACGAGGCCGTCACCAGGGTCCGCGAACTCGGCGACCGCCTCAAGGCGGCCGGGCTGCGCGTCCAGGTCGACGACCGTGTCGACACCCCCTTCGGCCGCCGCGCCGTGGACTGGGAGCTCAAGGGCGTCCCCGTACGCATCGAGATCGGCCCGCGCGACCTGGAGGCCGGCACCGCGATGCTGGCCCGCCGCATCCCCGGCGGCAAGGAGGCGGTCTCCATCGAGTCGCTCGCCGCACTGCTGCCCACCGTCCTCGAAGAGGACCAGGCGCTGCTGCTGCGCCAGTCCCGCGAGCGCCGCGAGTCCCGTACCAGCGACGTCACCACCCTCGCCGAGGCCGCCGAGGCGGCCAACGCCGGCGGCTGGGCGCGCATCCCGTGGTCCGAGCTCGGCCCCGAGGGCGAGGCCGAACTCGCCCAACAGGCCGTCTCCGTACGGTGCTTGGTCGCCGAGGACGGGTCGGTGCCCGACTCCGACGACGCACCCGGTACGGTCGCGGTCGTGGCCCGCTCCTACTGAGGACGGCCCGGCCCGACGCGGTGGCGCCCAAGCCGCGCACAGTCGGCCGGAACCCGCCTTGCGGGCCGGCCGGCCCTCGCGTTCCCGGCGTGTGTATGTCATCTACGCGCCGGGGCGTACACGCCGCTACGTCATACCTTGGTGCGAGCTGTGAGCCTTCTCCGCAGATCAGCGCACCCGCCCTCGTCCGCACGCATCAATGCCAACTGACGGGTACGAGCAAATTATTTGGGATGCCCCGGAATAGGAACACAGCGGCCCTGCGGCTCGTTGTCACGACGTGAGCACGACACCACCTGTTCTCGCCGCAGAGCTGGCACAGGCGTGGGCCGACATTCAGCGGTACCACCCCGAGCTGCCGGACCTTGCCGCGCCCGAGTCCCTGATCGGAGAGTCGTCGTCCGCCTGTGGCGCCGAGCTCTCCTTCGAGCGACTGCTCCATGAGGCAGTCCACGGCATTGCCGCCGCCCGCGGTGTCCGCGACACCTCCCGCGCCGGCCGCTACCACAACCGGAGGTTTCTGGCGATCGCCGAGGAGCTCGGCCTCGACCACCCCGAGGAACCGCACCCCAGCAGCGGCTTCTCCCTGGTCACGCTGAACGCCGAGGCCAGGCGCCGCTACCGGCCCACCATCGAACGGCTGGCGCGTGCGCTCAAGGCGCACACCGTGGCCACCGCCGCCGACACCAAGCGCTCCTTCCGCGGCCCCGCCGCCCGGCACGGCTCCTCCGGAGGCGGCGTGCGGGTCAAGGCGGTCTGCGACTGCGGGCGCAACGTTCGCGTCGTCCCCTCCGTGCTCGCCCAGGCGCCCATCGTCTGCGGCGGCTGCGGCAAGCCTTTCCGCATCCCGGAAGGGGCCGAGGTGGTCGCCGTGGCGGGCTGACCCCGGGCCCGGCCGCCGGCAGGGGCGGCGAGGTCCGGGGGAGCGGGCCGCCCGGGGGTGCCCCACGGACCCCCGGCGTGCGCACTCCAGGCGTGTGGCACAATGGCTAGCTGTACTCGACAGCCGCACAGGAACCCTCTCGCCTCCGGCTGACGCGTCCATCGGGCACCCGAGTACCGCAACCCCACGTGGCATCTCATGTGCCCAACCACGTCAAGACCAGGAGACACCACTCCAGTGGCAGTCAAGATCAAGCTCAAGCGCCTCGGCAAGATTCGCCAGCCGCACTACCGCATCGTCGTCGCCGACGCCCGCACTCGCCGTGACGGTCGCGCGATCGAGGAAATCGGTCTCTACCACCCGACGTACAACCCGTCGCGCATCGAGGTCAACGCCGAGCGTGCGCAGTACTGGCTGTCCGTCGGCGCCCAGCCGACCGAGGCCGTCCTCGCCATCCTGAAGCTCACCGGCGACTGGCAGGCGCACAAGGGCCTCCCGGCCCCCGCGCCGCTGCTCCAGCCGGAGCCGAAGGAAGACAAGCGCGCCTCCTTCGAGGCCTTCGCCAAGACCCTCGAGGGCGACGACGCCAAGGGTGAGGCCATCACCCAGAAGGCGAAGAAGACCGAGAAGAAGGCGGACGAGGCCGAGGCCGCCGCCGAGTCGACCGAGGCCTGAGCATGCTCGAGGAGGCTCTCGAGCACCTCGTGAAGGGCATCGTCGACAACCCCGACGACGTGCAGGTCGCCTCGCGCAACCTGCGCCGGGGGCGCGTGCTGGAGGTCCGGGTCCACCCCGACGACCTCGGCAAGGTGATCGGCCGCAACGGCCGTACCGCCCGCGCCCTGCGCACCGTCGTGGGGGCAATCGGTGGACGTGGCATCCGGGTCGACCTCGTCGACGTGGACCAGGTCCGCTGACCAGTTGGGTCGCTTTACCTAGATACGCCGGCTCGGGCCGGGGTGGGCTTCTCGCCCACCCCGGCCCGTAGTCGTATTCCGGGCGATAGTGGTACCGGACAGTCCCAGACAGTCCCAGACAGGCATGACCAGCACGAAGGCCGCGGCCGCACCGGAGCCACGGCTGTCAGCAGTTGTCCGAAGGAGAAACAAGCGTGCAGTTGGTAGTCGCGCGGATCGGCCGCGCCCACGGCATCAAGGGCGAGGTCACCGTCGAGGTGCGCACCGACGAGCCGGAGCTGCGGCTCGGCCCCGGCGCCGTACTCACCACCGACCCGGCGTCGGTGGGCCCGCTGACCATCGAGACCGGCCGGGTGCACAGCGGCCGGCTGCTGCTGCGCTTCGAGGGCGTGCGCGACCGCACCGCCGCCGAAGCCCTGCGCAACACCCTCCTCATCGCCGACGTCGACCCGGAAGCCCTGCCGGAAGAGCCCGACGAGTACTACGACCACCAGCTCATGGACCTGGACGTCGTGCTCGCCGACGGCACCGAGGTCGGCCGCATCACCGAGATCACCCACCTGCCCTCGCAGGACCTCTTCATCGTGGAGCGGCCCGACGGCACCGAGGTCATGATCCCGTTCGTCGAACAGATCGTCACCGAGATCGACCTGGAGGCCCAGCGCGCGGTCATCGACCCGCCGCCCGGCCTCATCGACGACCGCGCCGAGATCGCCTCGGCCAGGGACGACGAGGACGCCGAGGACACCGGCACCACCGAGGACGCGCACTGATGCGGCTCGACGTCGTCACCATCTTCCCCGAGTACCTCGAACCGCTGAACGTCTCCCTCGTCGGCAAGGCCCGCGCCCGCGGACAGCTCGACGTCCACGTCCACGACCTGCGCGACTGGACGTACGACCGGCACAACACCGTCGACGACACCCCCTACGGCGGCGGCCCCGGCATGGTCATGAAGACCGAGCCCTGGGGCGACTGCCTGGACGAGGCGCTCGCCAACGGCTACGAGTCGGGCGCCCACGGCCCCGTCCTGGTCGTGCCCACGCCCAGCGGCCGCCCCTTCACCCAGGAACTCGCCGTCAAACTCTCGACGCGCCCCTGGCTGATCTTCACGCCCGCCCGCTACGAGGGCATCGACCGCCGCGTCATGGACGAGTACGCCACCCGGCTCCCCGTGTACGAGGTGTCCATCGGCGACTACGTCCTGGCCGGCGGCGAAGCGGCCGTCCTGGTGATCACCGAGGCGGTGGCCCGTCTCCTGCCCGGCGTCCTCGGCAACGCCGAGTCCCACCGCGACGACTCCTTCGCACCCGGCGCCATGGCCAACCTCCTCGAAGGCCCCGTCTACACCAAGCCGCCCGAGTGGCGCGGACGCGCCATCCCCGACGTGCTGCTCAGCGGCCACCACGGCAAGATCGCGCGCTGGCGGCGCGACGAGGCGTTCAAGCGCACCGCCCAGCACCGGCCCGACCTGATCGAACGCTGCGAGGCGACGGCCTTCGACAAGAAGGACCGCGAAACCCTCTCCATCCTCGGCTGGGCCCCCGAACCCGGCGGCCGATTTTGGCGCAGGCCCAGGGACGTGGAAGAATAGGCCGCTGCTGTACGCCCAGCCGGCGCCCCTGCCACAGGGGGAACGACGCCCGCCCTCCGCGCACAGCACCCCATTCATCTCGAATGCCGCTGATGACCTGTGGCATCAGTGAGGAAGTAGTCACACATGGCAAGCCTGCTCGACTCCGTCAACGCCGCCACGCTGCGCACCGACGTCCCGGCCTTCCGCCCGGGTGACACCGTCAACGTCCACGTCCGCGTCATCGAGGGCAACCGCTCCCGTATCCAGCAGTTCAAGGGCGTCGTCATCCGCCGCCAGGGCGCCGGTGTCTCCGAGACCTTCACCGTCCGCAAGGTCTCCTTCTCCGTCGGCGTCGAGCGCACCTTCCCGGTGAACTCCCCGATCTTCGAGAAGATCGAGGTCGTGACCCGCGGTGACGTCCGTCGCGCCAAGCTCTACTACCTCCGTGAGCTGCGCGGCAAGGCCGCGAAGATCAAGGAGAAGCGCGACCGCTGAGCCCCGGCTCACACCCGCGTACGGGTTCGACGGCGGCCGGATAAGCTCTGGCCCCGATGGACACCGAAGCACAGCACACGGAGCGCGACCGCAGCGCCGCCCCCACACCGGGGCCCGCGCGACGGTCGCGCTCCGCGCGTTTTTCCGCCCTGGCCGGCCACCTCGAAGGTCCCTGGCGCAAAACCGGGGCGCTGCTCGTGCTCTGCGTCGTCTTCCTGCTGGCGCTCAGCCACTTCGTGGTGCAGCCCTTCCTCATCCCCAGCGGCTCCATGGAACCCACCCTCCAGGTCGGCGACCGGGTCCTGGTCGACAAGCTCGCCTACCGCTTCGACGCGGCACCCGCACGCGGCGACGTCATCGTCTTCGACGGCCGGGGCTCCTTCGTACGAGAAGGTGACGAGGGGAACCCCCTGGGGCGCGCGGTGCGTTCAGCAGGAGCGGCCCTCGGCCTGACCGAGCCCGCCGAGACCGACTACGTCAAGCGCGTCATCGGAGTCGGCGGCGACCACGTGGTCTGCTGCGACCGGGGCGGGAGGATCCAGGTGAACGGCACGGCGATCGACGAGCCCTACCTCCACCCCGGCGACACCCCCTCCCAGGTGCCCTTCGACATCGTCGTGCCCGAGCACACCCTGTGGGTCCTCGGCGACCACCGCTCCCGCTCCAGCGACTCCCGCGACCACCTCGGCGACCCCGGCGGCGGCATGGTCCCCGTAAACCGCGTCATCGGACGCGTCGACTGGATCGGCTGGCCCTTCGGACGCTGGACCACGGTGGGCGGCCCAGCGCCCTTCACGGACGTACACGGCCCCGGCGCGGCCCATGGGTAGCCGCGGCCGACCCCGCACCACCCGCCCCGCCGCCGACCACCCCCTGCCCACCGGCACCCGGCCCACCTCCGGCCCACCCGCCCCCGCCGGCAGGCGGGGCCAGAGCGGCCGGGCCGACCGGCGCAGGCTCGCCCGCAAGGTCAAACGCCGCAGACGCAGGTCCGCGGTGCGCGAGATACCCCTGCTGATCACCGTGGCGCTGCTCATCGCCCTGGTCCTGAAGACGTTCCTCGTCCAGGCCTTCGTGATCCCCTCCGGCTCCATGCAGCAGACCATCACCATCGGCGACCGCGTCCTCGTCGACAAACTCACCCCCTGGTTCGGTTCCCAACCCGAGCGCGGGGACGTCGTCGTCTTCAAGGACCCCGGCGGCTGGCTCAAGGGCGAACAGAAGACGCCCACCGGCCAGGACCCCGTCGTCGTCAAACAGGTCAAACAAGGGCTGACCTTCATCGGACTGCTGCCCTCCGACGACGAGCAGGACCTCATCAAGCGCGTCATCGCCGTCGGCGGCGACACCGTCAAGTGCTGCGACAAGGACGGCAGGGTCACCGTCAACGGCCGGCCCCTCGACGAGCCGTACGTCTTCAGCGCCCCCGGCGATCCGGCCGCGCTCATCCAATTCGAGGTAAAGGTTCCCGCGGGCCGGATCTTCGTCATGGGCGACCACCGGACCAACTCGGCGGACTCCCGCTACCACCTCGACGACGGCCACCACGGCACGGTCCCGGTCAGCGGGGTGGTGGGCCGGGCGGTCGTCGTGGCCTGGCCTTTCTCGCACTGGCGCAGACTGGAGGTGCCGCCCACATTCGGCTCGGTGCCGGACGCGCCCGGCGGTTTCGCACACGCTCCGTCGCATAGGGTGTCGTCCCGGGATCCGGCGCCCGAGCCGGACCGAGCGACCCAGCCCCCGACCCCTGCGGAACTCCCGCTCGTTATGGGAGTGGTGGGCCTGAGCCTCGTACGGGCCAGGCGGTGGCACAGAGTGAGGAGTGGATGTGGGGGATTTGGCGGTCGGCGCACGATCCGGACGCGAAGAGCCGGAGGAGCGGCCGGAGAACCAGCTCGCCGATTCCTCCCCGGGACCCGCAGCGGGCCACGGCCCGGCGGAACCCGCGGACGGCCCCGCGCCCGGCCCTGTGGTGCCGGCGCAGGACAACGGCCCGGGCGACGGCGGATCCGGCGGCGAAGGACCCGATGACGGCGAGGGACGCACGCCCAGGAAGCCCCGCTCCTTCTGGAAGGAGCTGCCGCTCCTCATCGGCATCGCCCTGGTCCTCGCCCTGCTGATCAAGACATTCCTGGTCCAGGCCTTCTCCATCCCGTCCGACTCGATGCAGGACACCCTGCAACGCGGGGACCGGGTGCTGGTCGACAAGCTCACGCCGTGGTTCGGCGCCGAGCCGCAGCGCGGCGAAGTCGTCGTCTTCCACGACCCGGGCGGCTGGCTCGACGGTGAGCCCACCCCCAACCCGAACGCCGCGCAGAAGTTCCTCTCCTTCATCGGACTGATGCCGTCCGCCGAGGAGAAGGACCTGATCAAGCGGGTCATCGCGGTCGGCGGCGACACCGTGGAGTGCAAGAAGGGCGGTCCCGTCACCGTCAACGGCAAGACCCTGAACGAGCCGTACATCTTCCCCGGCGACAGCGCCTGCGACGACATGCCGTTCGGCCCGATCAAGGTGCCCGACGGGCGGATCTGGGTGATGGGCGACCACCGCCAGAACTCGCTGGACTCCCGCTACCACCAGGAACTCACCGGCGGCGGCACGGTCTCCAACGACGAGGTCGTCGGCCGCGCCTTCACCATCGCCTGGCCGCTCAACCGCCTCGACTGGCTCGGCGTCCCGGACACCTTCGACCAGCCCGGCCTGAGCGCCATGGGCACGGCGGCCCCCGCGGCCGCCGGTCTCGCCGGCGCCGTGCCGATGGTGCTGTGGCGGCGCCGCAGGCTCCTTCAAGCCCAGGTCAAGGCGGAAACCCCGACAGCCGGGGGCTGACCCGCGGGCATACCGCCGGGTAGGGTGCGGTCCCGGAATGTCGATCTCCGGGGCCCCGCGGCGCCAACGCGTCCGGGGCGCTGCCGGCAAGGGAGCCCTGCGATGAGCGGTAACGGACTGGACCAGGACGGCCACGGCCGCGGTCTCGGCAGTGTGCTGTCGGGGCTGGCCGTGGCCGTCGGCTGTGTCCTCTTCCTCGGCGGCTTCGCCTGGGGCGCCGTGCAGTACAAGCCGTACACGGTGCCCACCCAGTCCATGGAGCCCACCGTCCAGGCCGGCGACCGCGTCCTGGCGCAACGCATATCCGGCGGCGACGTCCGACGCGGCGACGTCGTGGTGTTCAGCGACCCCCAGTGGGCCAATGTGCCCATGGTCAAGCGGGTCGTCGGCATCGGCGGCGACCGCGTCACGTGCTGCGGCAAGGACGGCCGCCTCACCGTCAACGGCAAGCCCGTGGACGAACCGTATCTGCACGGCAAGGACGCCTCCGGCACCCCCTTCGACGCCAAGGTCCCGGCCGGACAGGTCTTCCTCCTCGGCGACGACCGCCTCGTCTCCCTCGACTCCCGGGTCCACCTGGAGGACGCCGCCAACGGCTCGGTCCCGCTGAGCGCCGTGAACGCCCGCGTGGACGCCATCGCCTGGCCCCTGCACGGCATGCTGGAGCGACCCACCGGATTCGGCGACCTGCCGGGCGGCATCTCGCGGCCCGGGCCGCTGCAACTGATCCTGGGCGCCGTGGTGGCCGGCGCGCTGCTGATCGTGGCCGGCGCCGCTTATGGCCCCATCGCCGGCCTCGCCCGCCGCCGCAGGACCCGCACCACCCGGGCCACCGGGAAGTGAGCCCCATGAGTGAACCGCGCGAACCGCGCAAAGTCGCCCGCGTCATCCTGCTCGACCCCCAGGACCGCATCCTGCTCATGCACGGCTACGAGCCCGAAGACCCCACCGACACCTGGTGGTTCACCCCCGGCGGCGGCCTGGAGGGCGACGAGACCCGCGCCGAGGCCGCCCTGCGCGAACTCGCGGAGGAGACCGGAATCACCGACGTCGAACTCGGCCCCGTCCTGTGGCAGCGCCAGTGCTCGTTCCCCTTCGCCGGCCGCCGCTGGGACCAGGACGAGTGGTACTACCTCGCCCGCACCACCCAGACCGAGGCCACCCCGACCGGCCTGACGGAACTGGAGCTGCGCAGTACCTCGGGGCTGAGGTGGTGGACCTCCGCCGAACTGTCAGCGGCGCGTGAGACGGTGTACCCGACCAGGCTCGCCGAGCTGCTGCGCACGCTGCTCGACGAGGGTCCTCCGCACGCGCCGGTGGTCCTGGACCCCGAAATCGTCTAGGGGCCCAGGAGGCTGACGCACAATAGGGGGACGCACGGCTGAAGGGGAACATGCCATGAGCGCCGAGGACCTCGAAAAGTACGAGACCGAGATGGAGCTGAAGCTCTACCGGGAGTACCGCGACGTCGTCGGTCTGTTCAAATACGTGATCGAAACCGAGCGTCGCTTCTACCTCACCAACGATTACGAGATGCAGGTGCACTCGGTCCAGGGCGAGGTGTTCTTCGAGGTGTCGATGGCTGACGCCTGGGTCTGGGACATGTACCGGCCCGCCAGATTCGTCAAGCAGGTACGCGTCCTCACATTCAAGGACGTGAACATCGAGGAGCTGAACAAGAGCGACCTCGAACTGCCGGGGGGCTGAGAGGACCTGCCGGGGGGCTGAGCCGGCCGGTCCGCCGGGGGCTGAGCGGAGCGTCTCCGGCGGGGCCGGGGGTCGGGGGGTCGGGGCCTCGGGGGAGTTTGGGGCCCGGTGGGCCTGCGGCCGCCCGCCGAGACCCCGGACGGGGCCCGGATCCAGACCCGGGGAGGGATCCGGACGGCATCCGGACGGCATCCGGACGGCATCCGGACGGCATCCGGAAGAACCCCTTCGAGGGGCGGAGTTTTCCACAACCCCGGGGTTATCCACCAAGATCCACCCGCCGGCGCCCGATGCGTGACAGTCGGAGCCGGAGGTGGTGCCGGATGAACGCTCGCGGAGCACTCGGAAAATACGGCGAAGACCTGGCGGTACGGCTGCTCGAAGCAGCCGGAATGACAGTGCTGCAACGCAACTGGCGCTGCGGCAGGACCGGCGAAATCGACATCGTCGCCCACGACGACACGGCCCCCGGCGGCCCCGTACTCGTCATCTGCGAAGTCAAAACCCGCAGGACCGGCGCCTACGAACACCCCATGGCCGCCATCACGCCCACCAAGGCCGACCGCCTCAAACGCCTCGCCGGCCACTGGCTCGCCGACCACGGAGGACCACCGCCCGGCGGCGTACGGATCGACCTTGTCGGAGTCGTCCTGCCCCGCAAGGGCGCCCCGCGCGCCGAGCACGTCCGGGGGGTGGCCTGACATGGGATTCGCCCGCACCTGCTCCGTCGCACTGGTCGGCGTCGAGGGAGTCGTCGTCGAAGTCCAGGCCGACCTCGAACCCGGCGTCGCCGCCTTCACCCTCGTCGGCCTCCCCGACAAAAGCCTCGCCGAAAGCCGCGACCGAGTACGGGCCGCCGTGGTCAACTCCGGCGACACCTGGCCCCAGAAGAAACTCACCGTCGGCCTCAGCCCCGCCTCCGTCCCCAAAAGCGGCGCCGGCTTCGACCTGGCCATCGCCTGCGCCACCCTCGGCGCCGCCGAACGCA
This sequence comes from Streptomyces sp. ASQP_92, assembly GCF_025399895.1. Taxonomy (GTDB): domain Bacteria; phylum Actinomycetota; class Actinomycetes; order Streptomycetales; family Streptomycetaceae; genus Streptomyces. Next base: position 75,595 of record NZ_JAODUA010000025.1, read on the forward strand.
TCGACCCCCGCGAACTCACCGACCTCGTCATGATCGGCGAACTCGGCCTCGACGGACGCGTACGACCCGTCCGCGGCATCCTGCCCGCCGTCCTCGCCGCAGCCGAAGCCGGCTACGAACAAGTCGTCGTCCCCGAACAGACCGCCGCCGAAGCCGCCCTCGTCCCCGGCATCTCCGTCCTCGGCGTCCGCAGCCTGCGCCAACTCGTCGCCATCCTCACCGACGAACCCGTCCCCGAAGAAGAACCCGCCGAACAAGGCCGCCCCGACGCCATGCTCGCCGGCCTCGTCGTACCCGGCGCCGGAGCCGGCACCGGCCTCGCCACCGGCCCCCGCGACGGCGACCTCGACCTCATCGACGTCGCCGGCCAGCACGCCGCCCGCGCCGCCCTCGAAATCGCCGCGGCGGGCGGCCACCACCTCCTGCTCTCCGGCCCACCCGGAGCCGGCAAAACCATGCTCGCCGAACGACTGCCCGGCATCCTGCCGCCCCTCACCCGCCGAGAATCCCTCGAAGTGACCGCCGTCCACTCCGTCGCCGGAATCCTCCCGCCCGGCGAACCACTTGTGCGCCGAGCCCCCTACTGCGCCCCCCACCACTCCGCCACCATGCAATCCCTCGTCGGCGGCGGAAACGGCCTCCCACGCCCCGGCGCAGTCTCCGTCGCCCACCGCGGAGTGCTCTTCCTCGACGAAGCCCCCGAATTCGCCGGCAAAGCCCTCGACGCGCTGCGCCAACCCCTCGAATCCGGACACGTCGTCATCGCCCGCAGCGCCGGAGTCATCCGACTCCCGGCCCGCTTCCAGATGATCCTCGCCGCCAACCCCTGCCCCTGCGGACGCCACACCCTGCACGGCGCGGGCTGCGAATGCCCCGCCTCCATGATCCGCCGATACCAGGCACGCCTCTCCGGCCCCCTCCTCGACCGCGTCGACCTCCGCGTCGAGGTCGAACCCGTACGCCGCGAAGACCTCCTCGGCGGCGGAGGCCGCGGCGAACCCAGCGCCACCGTCGCCGCCCGCGTCCTAGCCGCCCGGCAACGCACCGCCGCCCGCCTCGAAAACACCCCCTGGAACAGCAACAGCGAAGTCCCCGGACACGAACTCCGCACCCGCTGGCTCACCGCCCCCGGCGCCCTCGCCGGCGCCGAACGCGACATGGAACGCGGCCTGCTCACCGCACGCGGCCTCGACCGCGTCCTACGCGTCGCCTGGACCATCGCCGACCTCGCCGGAGACGACCGCCCGGACGCCGGCCACGTCGCCCTCGCCCTCGAACTCCGCACCGGCATCTCCCGCGGCGCGCCCATGCCCACCGGGAGCGTCACATGAACACCGCCGACGCCGGCCCCGAGCGCCTCGCCCGCGCCGCCCTCACCCGCGTCATCGAACCCGGAGACGAACGCGCCGGGCGCTGGCTGCGCACCTACGGCGCCATCGAGCTCCTGCGCCGCCTCGCCGCACCCCAAGGCCCCGAAGACGACCCGCCCGGCGCCAGCCCCGCCCGGCTCGACAGCCACCGCCGCCGCGCGGCCCTCGCCGACCCCCGGCGAGACCTGGCGACCGCGGCCGCCGCCGGCGCCAGATTCCTCATCCCCGGCGACGAGGAATGGCCCCGCCAACTCGACGACCTCGCCGACGCCCGACCCGTCGGCCTCTGGGTCCGCGGCCACGCCGACCTGCGCATGTGGGCCCTGCGCTCCGTCGCCGTGGTCGGCGCCCGCGCCTGCACACCGTACGGAGCACACATGGGCGCCGTCCTCGGATCCGGGCTCGCCGAAAAAGGGTGGGTCGTCGTCTCCGGAGCCGCCGCCGGAGTCGACGGCGCCGTCCACCGCGGCACCCTCGCCGCCAAAGGCGCCACCATCGCCGTCCTCGCCTGCGGAGTCGACGTCATCTACCCGCGCGGGCACGCCGAGTTGATCGGACGCATCGCCGAACAGGGCCTCCTCGTGGGCGAATTACCGCCCGGCGACCACCCAACTCCCAGCA
>NZ_JAODUA010000026.1 GCF_025399895.1 Streptomyces sp. ASQP_92
GGGGCTTTGCCCCAGCCCCGCGGGGGGTCCGCCCGCCCACCCACCCGTGCAGCCCGTCGAACCGGCTGAGCCCCTGGGGCTGCGCCCCAGACCCCCTTCGCGCCTTGAGGGCGCTCGTCCTCAAACGCCGGACGGGCTGAGGTGCCCCGCTGCGGGGCGGCACCGACCCTGCCAGGGGGCGCGGGGAACTGCGCGAGAAGCGGGCACGGTCCGCAGGCGGAGGGGCTTTGAGGGGCGCGGGGAACTGCGCGAAAAGCGCCCCCGTTCCGCAGGGCGAGGGGCTTTGAGGGGCGCGGGGAACTGCGCGAAAAGCGCCCCCGTTCCGCGGACGAAAGCGGGCTTAGGGGCGCGGGGAACTGCGCGAGTAGTGACCGCGGACCGCAGGCGAAAGCGGGGTTGGGGGGCGCGGGGAACCCCGTGGGGGTGATCGGCGGCGGGGTCGCAGGGCGCGAGGGGGGATGGGGGCGAACCCCCAGGGGCGTGGGGGGTTTCGGGGGGCATACCGACCGGTTAGTCTGTCGGGGCATCCGGCACGCAGAGAGGCGGGTCTCCATGAGCACGGGACAGACGGCCGAGGGCACCACCGTGGTGGTCACCGGCGCGGGCGGCGGCATCGGAGCCGCCCTCGCCCGCAGATTCGCGGCGCAGGGCGCCCGGGTCGTCGTCAACGATCTGGACGCGGACAAGGCCCGTACCACCGCCGAGGAGATCGGCGCCATCGCCGTACCGGGCGACGCCTCCACCGTGGTCGGGGCGGCCCGGGACGCCCTGGGCGGGACCATCGACATCTACTGCGCCAACGCGGGCCTGGGATCGGGGGGTTCGGAGTCCGCGCCCGAGGAGGTGTGGGCCGCCGCCTGGGACGTCAATGTGATGGCCCACGTCCGCGCGGCCCGCGAACTGCTGCCCCACTGGCTGGAGCGCGGACACGGCCGCTTCGTGTCCACCGTCTCCGCCGCCGGCCTGCTCACCATGATCGGCGCGGCGCCGTACAGCGTCACCAAGCACGGCGCGCTGGCCTTCGCCGAATGGCTGTCGCTGACCTACCGGCACCGCGGCATCCGGGTCCACGCCATCTGCCCCCAGGGCGTGCGCACCGACATGCTGGCCGACACCGGCACGGCCGGTGACCTCGTGCTCAAGCCGACCGCGATCGAGCCCGACGAGGTCGCCGACGCGCTGTTCGCCGCGATGGCCGAGGACCGCTTCCTGGTGCTGCCGCACCCCGAGGTCGCGGACTACTCCACCGCCCGCGCCGCCGCCCCGGACCGCTGGCTGACCAGCATGAACCACCTTCAGCAGAAGTGGGAGGCGAGCGCCGGATGAGCTCGATCTACGCGACCAGGCCCTGGCTCTCCCAGCTCAGCGCCGCCCAGCGGGCGGACATCGACCCGCCCGCGACGGTGCTCGACTCCTTCCGCGCGGCCGTCGCCCGCGCCCCCGAACACACCGCGCTCGCCTACTTCGACGGCCGTCTCGGCTATCGCGAGGTCGACGAGCTGTCCGATTCCGTCGCCGGTCACCTCGCCGCCCGTGGCCTGGCCCGGGGCGACCGGGTCGCGCTCATGCTCCAGAACAGCCCGCACTTCGTGATCGCCCTGCTCGGCGCGTGGAAGGCCGGGGCCACCGTGGTGCCGCTCAATCCGATGTACAAGGCGGGCGAGGTCGCACACGTGCTGAACGACGCCGGGGCCGCCGCGCTGATCTGCTCGGACCGCGCCTGGGAGGGCTATCTGCGCGACACCGCGGCCGGCTCCCCGGTGCGCGTCGCGCTCACCGCCTGCGAGCTCGACTTCCAGACCCGCCACGACGAGCGCGTCCTCGGCTTCGAGCGGCTGCCGGTCCCCGCCGACGCCGACGACCTCCTCACCGTCGCCCGGCAGGGGCTCGCCGCGCCCTCGGGACGTGAACTCTCCGGCGGGGCAACGGCGTTGATCAGTTACACCTCCGGCACCAGCGGAACCCCCAAGGGCGCGATGAACACCCATCGCGGCATCGCCTACCAGGCGGAACGGCAGCGCACCGGACATCCGATAGCGCGAGGCGCGGGCTACTTCGCGCTCGCGCCGCTCTTCCACATCACCGGCATGGTGTGCGAGCTGGCGACGTGCATCGCCAACGCGGGCACCCTGGTCCTGACCTACCGCTTCCACCCGGGCGTCGTCCTGGACGCGTTCACCGAGCACCGCCCCGCCTACACGGTCGGGCCCTCCACGGCCTTCATGGCGCTCGCGGCGACCCCCGGCGTCACCCCGGACCACTTCGCTTCCTTCGAGCTCATCTCCTCGGGCGGCGCCCCCCTGCCGCCCGCGCTCGTGGAGAAGTTCCGCGAGGGCTTCGGACCGTACATCCGCAACGGCTACGGCCTGACCGAATGCACCGCCCCCTGCGCCTCGGTGCCGCCCGAGAAGGAGGCGCCCGTGGATCCGGTCTCCGGCACCCTCTCGGTCGGCGTGCCCGGCCCCGAGACGGTCGTACGGATCGTCGGCCCCGACGGCAAGGAGGTGCCCTTCGGGGAGCAGGGGGAGATCGTGGTGCGCGGGCCCCAGGTCGTGCCCGGCTACTGGCGCCGGCCCGAAGCCACCGAGGAGGCGTTCCCCGGCGGCGAACTGCGCACCGGCGACATCGGGTTCATGGACCGCGACGGCTGGCTCTATGTGGTCGACCGGATGAAGGACATGATCAACGCGTCCGGCTTCAAGGTCTGGCCGCGCGAGGTCGAGGACGTCCTGTACACCCACCCCGCCGTCCGCGAGGCCGCCGTCGTCGGCATCCCGGACGCCTACCGCGGGGAGAGCGTCAAGGCGTACGTCAGCCTGCGCCCGGGCGCCGAGGCGGGCCCGGCCGAACTCGCCGCGTACTGCAAGGAGCGGCTCGCCGCCTACAAATACCCGCGCGAGGTGGAGATCCTGGCGGAGCTTCCCAAGACCACGAGTGGGAAGATCCTCAGGCGGGAGCTGCGCACCCAGGCGTAGCACCCCCGGACCCGGCCGGCGGACCCGCCCGGCACGACCGGTACGGCACGACCAGCACACGCGGCGAGGGGCACGACCCCTCACGCGTGTACGAAAGACACGTACGAGAGACACGTACGAGAGAAAGGTGGCGGCGATGGCCAAGGCGACGGACACGAGTGACACCACCCCCGTGCCCCAGCGGCTGCTCGCCGCCGCCACCCGCCTGTTCGCGGAGAACGGCTACGACCGCACCTCCGTGCAGGAGATCGTCGAGGCGGCGGGCGTCACCAAGGGCGCGCTCTACCACTACTTCGGCTCCAAGGAGGACCTGCTCCAGGAGGTGTACGCCCGGGTGCTGCGCCTCCAGCAGGAGCGGCTCGACGCGTTCGCCGACGCGGACGAGCCGGTCGAGCGCAGGCTGCGCGAGGCGGCCGCCGACGTGGTGGTGACCACCATCGACAACCTCGACGACGCGGCGATCTTCTTCCGCTCGATGCACCATCTGAGCCCGGAGAAGAACAAGCAGGTCCGGGCCGAGCGCCGCCGCTACCACGAGCGTTTCCGGGCGCTCGTCGAAGAGGGCCAGAACGCCGGGGTGTTCTCCACGGCCACCCCGGCCGACCTGGTGGTGGACTACCACTTCGGTTCGGTCCACCACCTGTCCACCTGGTACCGCCCGGACGGCCCGCTCACCCAGCAGCAGGTCGCCGATCACCTGGCCGACCTGCTGCTGCGCGCTCTTCGCCCCTGAACGGCCCGGCCGCTACAGGTACTTCTTCAGCTCGCGGCGGGCCAGCGAGCGCTGGTGCACCTCGTCCGGGCCGTCCGCGAGCCTCAACGTCCTTGCGGAGGCCCACAGTTCGGCCAGCGGGAAGTCCTGGCTCACGCCGCCCGCGCCGTGCAGCTGGACCGCCTTGTCGATGATGTCGACGACGGTGCGCGGAGTGGCGATCTTGATGGCCTGGATCTCGGTGTGCGCCCCGCGGTTGCCCACCGTGTCCATCAGCCAGGCCGTCTTCAGGACGAGCAGCCGCACCTGCTCGACCGCGACCCGGGCGTCCGCGATCCACTCCTGCACCACGCCCTGCTGAGCGATCGGCTTGCCGAAGGCCGTACGGGCCACGGCCCTGCGGCACATCAGCTCGATGGCCCGCTCGGCCATCCCGATCAGCCGCATGCAGTGGTGGATCCGGCCCGGCCCCAGGCGGGCCTGCGCGATGGCGAAGCCGCCGCCGGCCTCTCCGATCAGGTTGCTCGCGGGCACCCGGGCCCCGTGGAAGACGACCTCGGCGTGACCGCCGTGGGAGTGGTCCTCATAGCCGTACACCTGCATGGCGCGGCGGATCTCGACGCCCGGGGTGTCGCGCGGGACCAGGATCATCGACTGCTGGCGGCGCACATCGGCGTTGCCGGGGTCGGTCTTGCCCATCACGATGAAGATCGCGCAGTCCGGGTTCATCGCGCCGGAGATGTACCACTTGCGCCCGGTGATGACGTAGTCGTCGCCGTCCCGCTCGATGCGCGTCTCGATGTTGGTGGCGTCCGAGGAGGCGACCTCGGGCTCGGTCATCGCGAACGCGGAACGGATCTCACCCGCGAGCAGCGGCTGAAGCCACCGCTTCTTCTGCTCGTCCGTGCCGAACTGGGCCAGCACCTCCATGTTGCCGGTGTCCGGGGCCGCGCAGTTGAGGGCGGTGGGCGCCAAGTGCGGGGAGCGGCCGGTGATTTCGGCCAGCGGGGCGTACTGGAGGTTGGTGAGGCCCGCGCCGTGCTCCGCGTCGGGCAGGAACAGGTTCCACAGGCCCTGCCGGCGCGCCTCGGCCTTGAGGTCCTCCACCACCTGGGGGGTGTCCCACGGCGAGGCGAGCTGGGCGCGCTGTTCGTGGGCGGTGACCTCGGCGGGGTGGACGTACTCGTCCATGAAGGCGAGGAGCTTGGCCCGCAGTTCTTCGGTGCGGGCGTCGTATGCGAAGTCCATGACGGGCTTTCAGCCTTCCTGAAGGGTGGTGAGGCCGTGCTCGATGAAGACGGGGACCAGTTCGCCGATGCGGTCGAACCCGGCGCCCACGGTCTGGCCCAGGGTGTAGCGGTAGTGGATGCCTTCGAGGATCACGGCGAGCTTGAACCACGCGAACGCCGTGTACCAGGAGAGGGCGGAGGTGTCGCGGCCCGAGCGGGCCGCATAGCGTTCGATGAGCTCGGCGGGGGAGGGGTGTCCCGCGGCGCCCGCCGTGGTGGAGACCGGCGAGTGGGGGAGGTCCAGCTTCGCGCTGTACATCACCAGGAGGCCGAGGTCGGTCAACGGGTCGCCCAGAGTGGACATCTCCCAGTCGAGCACCGCCGTGATCCGGTCGTCGTCGCCGATGAGCACGTTGTCCAGGCGGTAGTCGCCGTGGATGACGGTGGGCGCGGGGGAGGTGGGAAGGGCGCGTCCCAGAGCGGAGTGCAGCTCGTCGATGCCGGGCAGGTCGCGGTTGCGTGAGGCGTCGAGCTGCTTGCCCCAGCGGCGCAGCTGACGGTCGAGGAAGCCCTCGGGCCGGCCGAAGTCCCCGAGCCCCACGGCCTGCGGGTCCACCGCGTGCAGCTCGACGAGCGTGTCGACCAGCGCGAGCACGGCCGCCCGGGTCCGCTCGGGGCCGAGCGGGGCGAGCTGTTCGGCGGTGCGGTAGGGCGTGCCGGCCACGTACTCCATGACGTAGAACGGCGAGCCGAGCACCGACTCGTCCTCGCAGAGCAGCACCGGCTCCGGCACCGGGACGGCCGTCGGGTGCAGGGCGCTGATGACCCGGTGCTCGCGCCGCATGTCGTGCGCGGTGGCCAGCACATGCCCCAGGGGCGGGCGGCGCACGACCCACTGACCGGTCCCGTCGGTGACGACGTACGTCAGGTTCGAGCGGCCCCCCTCGATCAGCCGGGCCCTGAGCGGTCCGCTCACAAGCCCGGGGCGCACGCGGTCGAGGTGGGCCCGCAGCGTCTCCGGGTCGAGGCCTGGCGGGGGGACTGTGCTCATCTGCGGCACCTCCGGAACGGGGCGGGCGACTGTCCGAAGACACGCTACCGACCAGTCGGTATGCCGTCCAGGGCGGGGTCTGGATTACGGCGTGGCGCGGGCGGCGGGGTGCCGCATCAGGGGCCGGACGCGGCCGGGCCCGATCGAGACCCGGGCCGCCGGCTCAGAACAGCGTGGCGACGGCGCAGCAGGCCAATGCCACCGCGCACAGGGCCGCCGCAGCGGCCGAGCGCGCCCCGAGCAGCCGGGGGCGCGTCCCCTTGCTCAGGGTCTGGATGCGGCGGTGCGCCACGGCGAGGAAGCCCAGCCACACCAGCCCGCTGAGGGCCACCGCGACCAGGGCGAGCGGTGAACTCCCTTGGTGCAGCGCCTGTTTGGCGGCGAGCACGGCCGCCACCGTGCAGGACAGGGTGGTACGCCGCCAGGCGAGCCGGGTCCGCTCCGGCTGGAGCCCGGGGTCGCGGGCGGGCGCCGCCGAGGGCATCAGCCGGCCCAGCCGAAGACGACGACCACCACCATCACCACGGCCACCACCGCGACCGCGAGGCTCAGCAGGGTGGGGAAGCGCGAGACCGGCAGATCCTCGCCGCGCCGCATGGCCCGCTCGCAGCGCACCCAGTGGTTCACCGCCCGCAGCGCGCACAGCACCCCCGCCGCCAGCAGCGCGAGGGCGAGCGCGACGCGGACGCCCCAGCGCAGGCCGGGCAGGAACTGATCGACCGCGAAACCCCCGCCGACCAGCGCGAGCGAGGTCCTGATCCAGGCCAGGAAGGTGCGCTCGTTGGCGAGCGAGAACCGGTAGTCGGGGGTCTCGCCCTCCTCGCCGATGCGCTGGGGCGCGAACCACAGCCGCAGGGTCTGCACGATCGTGATCACTCGCCGCACCCTACCCGGCGGGCCCTCAGGACGGCCCGAGCCCCGAGGCGCGCAGCCGCCGCCAGGCCGCGAGCCCGTCCGGCACCCACTCCCAGGTGTCGACGCGGCGCTCCAACTCCGCGAGCGGCAGGAAGGCGTGCCAGGCGACCTCCTCCAGCTGCGGGCGCACCGGCAGCTCGCAGCGCACCTCGTACACCGAGGACCACCAGCTCTGCTCCCCGTTCTCGTAGAGGAACTTGAACAGGGGCCTCGGCCGGGGCAGCCCGTGGACGCCGAGTTCCTCCTCGGCCTCGCGCAGCGCAGCGTCGTCGTACGACTCGCCCGCGCCGACCACCCCGCCCACGAACATGTCGTACAGGGAGGGGAAGACGAGCTTGTCCGGGGTGCGGCGGTGCACGAAGATCCGGCCCGCCGCGTCCCGGGCCAGGATGAACACGCAGCGGTGGCGCAGATGGCGGGCGTAGGCCTCGGCGCGCCGCGCCCGGCCGATCACGGTGTCGTTCTCGTCGACGATGTCCAGGATTTCGTCAGCCGGATTCATGGGCCCATGAAAGCACCGCCGCGCCGGTCGCCACCGGCCCCGGGCGGCGGGCCTCAGTGCGGCTGGAGGTCGCGGGACTGCTCCGGTGACGCCGTGCCCGAGGGCATCGCCGGATGCAGACCGAGCAGCACGATCCCCGTCACGATCGCCGCCAGCCCCGCCGCCTCCCAGGCCAGCGCGCCCGTGTCGGTACGCAGCCGGTCGCCCAGGAAGCCGACCCCGCAGGCGATCCCGGCGAGCGGCTGGGCGGCCGTCAGGGCCGGCAGCGACATCCGCAGCGGCGCGGTCTCGAAGGCGCTCTGCACCAGGACGAGCCCGGTCACCCCGAGCGCGATCACCCCGTACAACTGCCAGCTCGTCAGCAGCTCCGACCAGCCACCGCCCGAGAGCCGCTGTCCGCTGATGCGGGTCAGCGCGTCCTGGAGGCCGTAGAGCAGACCCGCCGCGACGGCCAGCATGACGGGGGCCGCCACGCTGAGCCGATCGTGTTTGGCGAGGCCCGCCAGGAGCAGCGCGATCCCGACCACCAGACCCACGATCAGCCAGTGGCGCAGCGCCCCCGCCTCCGAGACGCCGCCGTGCGGCTGGCCCGCGACGATGAAGGCGGTCACCCCGCCCGCGAGCAGGGCCAGCCCCGCCCAGCCCTGGCGGCCCAGCGGCTGGCGGGTCTGGAGCCGCGACAGCCACATGGCGAAGAACAGATTGGTCGCCACCAGCGGCTCGACCAGCGAGACCTCGCCGGAGCCGAGGGCGAGCGCGCTGAGCACCATCCCCGCCACCATCAGGCCTATCCCGGCCAGCCAGCGCGGCATGCGCACCAGGTCGAGCAGCAGCCGGGGCGACAGGAAGTCGCTGATCGGGGCGTGCTGCGCCGCGTTCTGTTGCAGCACGAAGCCGGAGCCCAGACAACAGGCTGCGCTCACGGCGAGGACGAGGACCAGGACCGACACGACGTGCACCTCAAGTACGGCCGGGGGTAGCCGACTTGGCCGACGATAGCGCCCCTGGGGGGCGGCTGCCTCCCGGGCGCCCCGGTCCGGGCGGTTGACGCCGGGTGAGCGCCCACCCAAGATCTGACGCACGAGTAACGTGCCGGACGAGCGGAGTGACGGGCCCATGGCGTACGACGCCGATGTGATCGTGATCGGGGCCGGCCTCGCGGGCCTGGCGGCCACGGCCGAGCTGGCGGACGCCGGCAAGAAGGTGATCCTGCTCGACCAGGAGCCCGAGCAGTCGCTCGGCGGCCAGGCCCACTGGTCGTTCGGCGGGCTCTTCCTCGTGGACTCGCCCGAACAGCGCCGTATGCGGATCAAGGACAGCCGGGCGCTCGCGCTCCAGGACTGGTACGGGACGGCCGGCTTCGACCGGGACGAGGACCGGTGGCCGCGCGAGTGGGCCGAGGCCTACGTCGACTTCGCCTCCGGCGAGAAGCGGGCGTGGCTGCACGCCCAGGGGGTCCGGTTCTTCCCGGTAGTGGGCTGGGCCGAGCGGGGCGGCTACGACGCCAACGGGCATGGCAACTCCGTTCCCCGCTTCCACATCACCTGGGGCACCGGGCCCGGCATAGTGGCGCCGTTCGAGCGGCGGGTGCGGGAGGCCGCCGCCCGGGGGCTCGTCCGGTTCAAGTTCCGCCATCGGGTGACCGGGCTCGGCCGCAGTGCCGGGGCCGTCGACACCGTGAGCGGCGAGATCCTCGAACCGTCCGGCGCCGAGCGCGGGACGGCGTCCACCCGGACCGTCACCGGATCCTTCGAGCTTACGGCGCAGGCCGTCATCGTGACCAGCGGCGGCATCGGGGGCAACCACGACCTCGTACGGGCCCAGTGGCCCGATCGGCTCGGCACCCCGCCGGAGCAGATGCTCTGCGGAGTGCCCGCCCATGTCGACGGGCTCATGCTCGGCATCGCCGAGGCGGCCGGCGCCCACCACATCAACCGCGACCGGATGTGGCACTACACCGAGGGCATCCAGAACTGGAACCCGATCTGGGCCCGGCACGGCATCCGCATCCTGCCCGGCCCCTCCTCGCTCTGGCTGGACGCGCGCGGCAACCGGCTGCCCGTGCCGCTCTTCCCCGGCTTCGACACGCTCGGCACGCTCGACCACATCATGAAGACCGGATACGGCCACACGTGGTTCGTGCTCGACCAGAAGATCATCGGCAAGGAGTTCGCCCTGTCGGGCTCCGAGCAGAACCCCGACCTGACGGGGAAGTCCGTGCGCGGGGTCATCGGGCGGGCCCGGGCCGATGTGCCCGGCCCGGTGCGGGCGTTCATGGACCACGGCGCCGACTTCGTCGTCGAGAAGGACCTCGCCGCCCTGGTGCGCGGCATGAACGCGCTCACCGGGGAGCCCCTCATCGACGAGGCCGCGCTGCGCCGCGAGATCGTGGCCCGGGACCGCGAGATCGCCAACCCGTTCACCAAGGACCTCCAGGTCACCGCCATCCGGGGAGCGCGCAATTACCTCGGCGACAAGCTCATCCGCACCGCGGCCCCGCACCGCATCCTCGACCCGAAGGCCGGTCCGCTGATCGCGGTCAAGCTGCACATCCTGACGCGCAAGTCGCTCGGCGGCCTGGAGACCGACCTGTCCTCGCGCGTGCTCACCGCGTCCGGCGAGCCCCTGCCTGGCGTGTACGCGGCGGGGGAGGCGGCCGGGTTCGGCGGTGGAGGCGTGCACGGCTACCGCTCACTCGAAGGCACCTTCCTCGGCGGCTGCCTCTTCTCGGGCCGGACCGCGGGCCGCGCGGCGGCGAAGGCCGTCTCCTAGGCACCCGAGGGGGCCCGCGATCCGTGCCCCGCCACCGGTCAGTCGTGCGGCGGGGACTCCACCAGGCGGAACCGGGTGGCGACGACCGGGGTGTCGTCGGTGACCTCGAACGCGGGGTCACCGAGCGCCTCCACCATCTCGGGGCTGCTCCAGTACGCCTCGTGGTGGGCGCGCCAGCCGGCCACGCTCTCGTCGCCCTCCCCCTCGTCGATCGCGTGCTGAAGATCGACCTCGGACAGCGGCAGCACCCGTACCCCGGTCACCTCGATCACGGCGACCGGCGCGCCCGCCGAGTCGATGACGCGGCTGCGTTCCCCCACGCGCGGCAGCGGGTCGCCCGCGTGCTCGTAGTCGGCGAGCAGGCCGGTCGTCGAGGTCTTCGCCCCGCTGAGGACCGCCACGACGAGCCGGTCACGCAGCGGCCCCGGAAAGGCAAACGCGAAGTCGGGCAGCGGCTGTTGATCGTTCATGCCGCCAGCCTACGGTGCCCGCCTGAGCCCCAACACCTGTGCGTGGGGCCCCGGTTCACCGGGCGGACAAGAGGCGAACGGCCTTGACGTGCGGCGGCGGCCACCGCTTTGCTGGCGGGGCCATCGCGCCCGCGTTCAGGGAACGCCGCCCACGCCCCGGCGACCCCCCGACGCCCAGGGGCGGTCCGCTCCGGACAGCACCGAAAGGGCACACCCCGCATGTCGAGCCGGACCAGCGAGACCGAGACCAGCACGGACCACGGACCGGACCGGGCGCTGCGCCCCGGCCGACTCGGCACCCCCGGGCTGCTGTTCTCGGTCCTCCCGGCGAGCGCGCCCCTGATGGTGATGGCCGCCGTGATGCCCGCCGCGTTCGCCACGGTGGGCATCGTCGGGCAGCCACTGATCTTCCTCGTGCTCGGCGCGGTGTCCGCTTTGTTCGCGGTGGGCTATGCCGAGCTGAGCCGCCGGGTGCACCACGCGGGCGCGTTCTACGCCCATATCGCGCGCGGCCTCGGCCCGACCGCCGGCGCCGCGGCCTCCCATGTGGCGCTCGCGGCCTACACCGCGCTCCAGGCGGGCCTCGGCGGCCTGGTCGGCTTCGAGGTCTCCGACCTGCTCGACCACCGCTTCGGCGTCACCATCGACTGGTGGGTGCCCGCGCTGCTCGCGGTGGCACTGGCCGGCGGGATCGCCCGGCTGCGGGTCGACCTCAACGCCAAGGTGCTCGGGGCGCTCCTGCTCGTCGAGGTCGCCCTCGTCCTCGTCTTCGACGGCGCGGCGCTGGCCCAGCCGGCCGCCGAGCGGCTCTCGCCGCACGCCTTCAACCCGCACACACTGGCCCGGGGCGGCGTCGGCACCGCCCTGTGCCTGTGCGCCGCCGCGTTCACCGGCTTCGCGCAGGCACCGGCGTACGCGGAGGAGACCAGGCGCCCCCAGGTCACCGTCCGACGCGTCCTGTTCCTCGCCGTCGGCTGTGTGACGGTCCTGCTGGTGCTCGGCTCCTGGGCGCTGACCCTCGCGGCAGGCCCGCAGGACGTCGTGGACTCGGCTCAGAAGCAGGGCCCCGGGCTGCTGTTCGCCCTCGCCGGGAACACCCTGGGCGCCACCTTCACCGATGTGCTCCACATCCTGTACGTGACCGGCGTCTTCGCGGCGCTGCTCGCCTTCCACAACGTGGCCGCCCGGTACGCCTTCGCGATGGGGCGCGAGGGCCTGCTGCCCGCCGGCTTCGGCCGCACCCGCGCGGCCGGCGGGGCCCCGCTCGCCGGCTCGCTGCTCCAGACCGCGCTCTCGGTGGCCCTCGTCGCGGCCTTCGCGCTCACCGACCACGGGCCGCCCGGCGACCCGACCGCCCCGGTCACCCGTCTGTGCGCCTGGACGGGCGCCTTCGGTGCGCTCGGCGTGGTGCTGCTGATGGCCGCCGCCTGCCTCTCCGTGATCGTCTACTTCCTGCGCCGTGGTGAGGCCGCGGACCAGCGGTGGCGGCTGCTCGCCGCGGGCCTCGCGGGTTTCGCCCTGCTCGGCATCGCCGCGTACACCGTCAGACGCCTTCCCGTGCTCATCGGCGCGGGCCCGCACAGTGTTGCCGGCCGGGTGCTGCCCGGGCTGCTCGTCCTCGTGCTGCTGGGGGGCCTGGTCCACGGGTTGGTGCTGCGGGCGCGCAGGCCCGAGGCGCACGCCGGGATCGGCCGGGGCAATGAGGCCCGCCGCCCGGGGCCGGCGCCGAGCGGGTCACGGGATTTCTGACGGAACGGTGACGTACGGCCGCGGCCCCTGGCAGGACCGGCCCCCGGGTGTTCGAATCGACGCGTGACACCAGAACCAGCACCGCCGCCCCCGCGCGGCACACCCGTGGGCCGCCGGCTCGTACTCGGCATGCTCGGCCTCGGCGTGGCGGGGGTCGCCTCGGCGCGCTATGTGCAGAGCGGCCTCGAATCCTTCCTCGGCGCCGCCGCCGACAAGGACCCCACGGGCCTCACCAATCTGCTGCCCAACGGCGGCGGCTTCCGCTACTACTCGGTCGCCTCCTCGGTGCCGGACAAGAGCGCCGCCGACTACCGGCTCACCGTCGACGGCCTGGTCACCAAGCCGGCCACGTACACCCTGGACGCGCTGCGCGCGCTGCCGCGGACACGGCTGGTGCGCGATGTGCAGTGCGTGACCGGATGGCGCGTGCCGGCCACCCCCTTCGCGGGGGTCCGGCTCTCCCGTCTGCTGGACGCGGCGGGCGTGCGCCCGGGCGCCGGCGCGGTCCGCTTCACCTGCTTCGACGGGGCGTACAGCGAGAGCCTCACCCTCGAACAGGCGCGCCGCGACGATGTGTTGATCGCGCTGAGCATGCAGGACAAGCCGGTCAGCCACGCGCACGGCGGACCGGTCCGGCTCTATGTGGCGCCCATGTACTTCTACAAGTCGGCGAAATGGCTGTCCGGGATCACCGTGACACACAAGGTCGAGCGGGGATTCTGGGAGGAGCGAGGCTATGACACCGACGCCTGGGTCGGCCGGTCCAATGGACGCGAGGACACCCCCACCACCTGAACTCCCGCGCACCGTACGGAGGTTCACGCCGGGCCAGCGCTGGGTGCACCGGGCCACGGCCTGGCTGATGGGTGCCTGTGTGGTCACCGCGGCGATCCTCTACGTCCCCCAGTTCGCCGAGGCGGTCGGCCGGCGCGAGCTGGTGGTGCGGGTGCACGAGATCTGCGGGACGCTGCTGCCCGTGCCGGTCCTGCTCGGCCTGGCCTCACGGGCCTTCCGCGCGGACCTGGGCCGCCTCAACCGCTTCCACCCCTACGACCGCACCTGGCTGCGCACCGCGCTGCGCAGGGAGCGGGAGCCGCGGCCGGCGGGGAAGTTCAACGCCGGGCAGAAGGTGTACGCGGGCTGGATCGCGGGGGCCGCCCTGGTGATGCTGGGCACGGGCCTGCTCATGTGGTTCACCCATCTCGCGCCCATCGAGGTGCGGATCGGGTCCACGTTCGTGCACGACTGGCTGTCGCTGGCCGTCGGTATCGTCGTCGCCGGGCATGTGTGGATGGCGATCGGCGACCCGGAGGCACGCCGTGGCATGCGCACCGGGTCGGTCGAGCGGTCCTGGGCGAAACGCGAACACCCGTTGTGGGAGCGGGAGTTGGACAAGGAGTGACAGGGACGGGCGAGGCGTGGCAGGGCTAGACGAGGAGTGAGAGGAGCAGCACGAAGCCGAGCGCCACCACCGAGATGATCGTCTCCATCACCGACCAGGTCTTGACCGTCTGGCCGACGTCCATCCCGAAGTACTCCTTCACCAGCCAGAACCCGGCGTCGTTCACATGGCTGAAGAACAGCGAACCGGCGCCCACGGCGAGCACCAGCAGGGCCGCGTGCGCGGTCGACATGTCGGCCGCCAGCGGTGCCACCAGGCCCGCCGCGGAGATCGTCGCCACCGTCGCGGATCCCGTCGCCAGCCGGATCGCCACCGCGATCAGCCAGGCCAGGAGCAGCGAGGGGATCGCCCAGTCCTTGGAGAGGTCAAGGATCATCCGGCCGACGCCCACGTCGATGAGGGTCTGCTTGAAGCCGCCGCCCGCGCCCACGATCAGCAGGATGCCCGCGATCGGGGCGAGGGACTTCTCGACGGTGGTCGAGAGCCGCTCCTTGGTGAAACCGGCCGCCCGGCCCAGCGTGAACAGGGCGACCAGGACGGCCGCGAGCAGGGCGATGAGCGGCGAGCCGACGACGTCGGTGACCTGCTGGAGGTGGCTCTTCGGGTCGTCGACCACGATGTCGACCAGTGCCTTGGCCAGCATCAGGACGACGGGAAGCAGCACCGTGGCGAGGGTCGCGCCGAAGCTCGGCCGCTTCTGGAGGTCCTCCGAGGGGCGGGTGGGGACCATCTTGTCCGGGGCCGGGATGTCGACCCAGCGGGCCGCGTACCGGGAGAACAGCGGGCCCGCGATGATCACCGTCGGGACGGCCACGACGACACCGAGCGCGAGGGTCACCCCGAGGTTGGCGCCGATCGCGTCGATGGCGACGAGCGGCCCCGGGTGCGGCGGGATCAGGCCGTGCATGACGGACAGGCCCGCCAGCGCGGGGATGCCGATCCGCATGAGCGAGAAGTTGCCGCGCTTGGCGACGAGCAGCACCACGGGGATCAGCAGCACGATGCCGACCTCGAAGAAGAGCGGGAGCCCGATGATCGAGGCGATGGCCACCATCGCCCAGGGCATCGCCCGCCCGCCGGACTTGCCGGCCTTGGCCAGGATGGTGTCGACGATCTGGTCGGCGCCGCCGGAGTCGGCGAGCAGCTTGCCGAGGATCGCGCCGAGCGCGATCAGGACGCCCACTCCGGCGACCGTGCTGCCGAGCCCGGCGGTGAAGCTGGTGATGGTCTTGTCGAGCGGGGCGCCCGCGAAGGCGCCGAGCGCGAGCGAGCCGATGGTCAGGGCCAGGAAGGCGTGCAGCTTGAACCGGGTGATGAGCAGGACGATGACGGCGATGCCCGCGAGTACGGCGATGCCCAGCTGGGCGTTGCCGGCCGAGGTGATCGGCTGCGTGGCGTCCGCTGCCAGGAACTCGACGCTGAGTCTGGTCACGGTGGGGATTCCTTAGCTGGTGAGCGGTCGCAGGGCGGCGGCGGCCCGCTCCGCGATGTCCTCGGGGGTGCCGGACACGTCGACGGCGACGCCCGCCTCGTCGGGGCCGAGCGGCTGGAGGGTGGCGAACTGCGAGTCGAGCAGCGCGGTCGGCATGAAGTGGCCCTTGCGCTCGGCCATCCGCTGCTCGATGAGCGCGCGCTCGCCCGTCAGATGCAGGAAGACGATCCCGGGGGCGGCGGCCCGCAGCCGGTCGCGGTAGCTCCGCTTGAGCGCGGAGCTGCTGACGACTCCGCCGAGGCCCGCCCGGTCGTGCGCCCAGGCGCCGATCGCGTCGAGCCAGGGCCACCGGTCGTCGTCGTCCAGCGGGACGCCCGCGGACATCTTCGCGACGTTGGCCGCGGGGTGGAAGTCGTCGCCCTCGGCATAGGGAACGCCGAGGCGCTCGGCGACCAGCGGCCCGATGGTGGTCTTGCCGGTCCCGGCGACACCCATCACGACGATGGTCAGGGGGGAGTTCATGCGGGTGGTGCCTCGCTGTCCTCTTCGACATCGATGTCCGTCGCGCACACTCAAACCCATTAGGTACGACATATTCAAGAGCTCGTGATGTAAAAGTCATACTTTTATGCGTCCGACGGTGACCCGTAGGCTTGGCCCATGACGACTCAGGCGCGGGGGCTCCACACGCATGTGCTCACCAGCCTGGGTCTCGCGATCACCGCGGGCGAGTACCCGCCCGGCAGCGTGCTGCGCACCGACGAGCTGGCCCAGCGCTTCGACGTCTCGCGCACCGTGGTCCGCGAAGTGGTCCGGGTCCTCGAATCCATGCATCTGGTCGAGTCCCGGCGCCGGGTCGGGGTGACCGTCCGCCCGGCCGAACAGTGGAACGTCTACGACCCCCAGGTCATCCGGTGGCGCCTCGCGGGCGCCGACCGGCCGCGCCAGCTCCGCTCGCTGACCGTGCTGCGCTCCGCGGTCGAGCCGGTCGCCGCAGGGCTCGCGGCCCGGCGGGCCACCCCCGCCCAGTGCGCCGACCTCACCGAGCAGGCCCTCGGCATGGTCGCCACCTCACGCGGGCGCCAGCTGGAGGCGTACCTGGTGCATGACGTCGCGTTCCACCGGATCGTGCTCAACGCCTCCGGCAACGAGATGTTCGCCCGGCTCGGGGACGTGGTCGCCGAGGTCCTCGCCGGGCGCACCCACCACCAGGTGATGTTCCCCGACCCCGACCCGGCCGCCGTCACTTTGCACGTGCGGGTGGCCGAGGCGGTCCGCGAACGCGACGCGGAGAAGGCCGAGCGGCTGACCCGCGAGATCGCGGTCGGCGCCCTCCAGGAGCTGGACGTCCTCGCACCCTAGGTACCCTGAGCAACAAAAACCGCTCACCGGATACCTTTCGGTTACCTCAGAAACAGCTCAAATCTGCCCGTACGTGACATTGGCCACTGCCAAACTGTGCCGACAGCCGGGACTATGGGCCGCCGGCCCGCGCCAAGGTGACGACCTGCATCACCAGGACGGCCGGTCCCGCACGACCGCATGACCCCTCACAAAGGCGAACTACTCCATGAGTGACCGCACCATGCCTGCGGCGGCCGAGCCCCAGAGTGCCCCCGCGGGGGCGACACCGGGCACCCCCCACATCGACGCCGGTGATGCCGGTTACAGCAAGGACCTCAAGTCCCGCCACATCAACATGATCGCCATCGGCGGCGCGATAGGCACCGGCCTCTTCCTCGGTGCCGGCGGCCGCATGGCGGGCGCCGGACCCTCGCTCGCGATCGCCTACGCGGTCTGCGGCGTCTTCGCCTTCTTCGTCGTCAGGGCCCTCGGCGAGCTCGTGCTCTACCGCCCCTCCTCGGGCGCCTTCGTCTCCTACGCCCGTGAGTTCATGGGGGAGAAGGGCGCCTACACGGCGGGCTGGCTGTACTTCCTGAACTGGTCGACCACCGCCGTCGCCGACATCACCGCGGCCGCGACCTACGCCCACTTCTGGGCCATGTTCAGCAGCGTTCCGCAGTGGGTCTGCGCCCTGGTCGCGCTCGCGGTCGTCCTGACCGCCAACCTCATCTCGGTGAAGTACTTCGGCGAGATGGAGTTCTGGTTCGCGATCATCAAGGTCGTCGCCCTGGTCGCCTTCATGCTGGTCGGCATCTACCTGGTGGTCACCCAGCACGACGTGGACGGCTCCACCCCGGGCTTCGCCAACATCACCAACCACGGCGGCATCTTCCCGATGGGCATGCTGCCCATGCTGCTCGTCATCCAGGGCGTCGTCTTCGCGTACGCCTCGGTCGAACTGTGCGGCGTCGCCGCGGGCGAGACGGAGAACCCGCAGAAGATCCTGCCCAAGGCGATCAACTCGATCATGTGGCGGGTCGGCGTCTTCTACGTCGGCTCGGTGGTGCTGCTCGCGCTGCTGCTGCCGTACACCGAGTACTCCGAGGGCCAGAGCCCCTTCGTCACCGTCCTCGACAAGATCGGCGTTCCGGGCGCGGCCGGCGTGATGAACCTCGTGGTCCTCACCGCGGCCCTCTCCAGCCTCAACTCGGGCCTGTACTCCACCGGCCGCATCCTGCGCTCGATGTCGCTCTCGGGCTCCGCGCCCAAGTTCGTCGGCGTGATGAACAAGGGCAAGGTGCCCTACGGCGGCGTGCTCTTCACCGCCTTCTTCGGTGTCCTCGGCGTCGCCCTGAACGGCTTCGTGCCCGACGACGCCTTCGAGATCGTGCTGAACTTCGCCTCCATCGGCATCCTCGGCACCTGGGCGATGATCATGATCTGCTCGCTGCTGTTCTGGCGCCGCGCGCAGGAAGGCGCCCTGGAGCGTCCCTCCTACCGGCTCCCCTGGGCGCCCTACACGCAGATCGTGACGCTGGTCTTCCTCGCGAGCGTGGCGTTCTTGATGTGGTACGGCGGGGGAGTGGGCCGCACCACGATCTACTGCCTGCCGATCATCGCGGCGCTGCTCGTCGGCGGCTGGTACGTCGTGCGCAAGCGGGTCGGCGCGATCGCCTCGGCCAAGTAGGCGCGAAGCCCCCAGAGGGCGGCACCCCCGGCGACGGGGGTGCCGCCCTTCAGCATGCCGGGGCCCGGCCCGGCACGCGCAGGCACGCGGTGCTCAGGCCCGTACGTGCCGCAAGCGGGCCGCGGCCGCCGCGAGCATCATGTCCAGGGCGGCCGGATAGGCGCTGCGGCCCATCTCCGCCACCAGCGTCGGCGCGGTCGCGGCCACATGCGGATGGGTGTCCGCGGGAAGCCGCGCATAGCGGTCCCGCCAGGTCCGCTCCTCCAGCGCCCGGGACTCCTCGGGCAGCGTGAGCACGGCGGCGTCGAGCGCCGCGAACGACAGCGTCTGGTCGACGAACACGTGGTAGATCCGCACCGCCTCGGCGTCCGGGAACCCGGCGTCGCGCAGGATTCCCAGGATCGTCTCCACCGACCGCATCTCGTGCGCCCGACCGGTCACCCGGGTGCAGGTGAGCATCGCCGCCTGTGGATGGGCCTGGTAGTCGGCGTGGATGCGCAGCCCGAGCGAGCGCAGATCCGCCCGCCACTCGCCGGTCGGCCGCCAGGTCCGCAGGGTGCGGCCGATGAGCTCGTCCGCCACCGCGAGCAACAGGTCGTCGGTGTCCTGGAAGTACCGGTAGAGGGCGCTGGGATCCGCGCCGAGGGCCGTGCCGAGCCGGCGCACGGTCAGGGCCGCCGCGCCGTGCTCGCCGATCAGCCGCAGCGCGGTCTCCACGATCAGCTCCTCGGACAGGACCGTGCCCCGCTTGGTGGGCCGCCGCCGGCGCCGCTGCCCGTCCGCCACGACTCGCTCGTTCATGGGCGGCACCCTACGAACCGGGCGCCCTTATGACAACAGCGTTGACGCATCCGCCGCATCCGGAGTTCGATGTGCCGCCATCGGGGCCGAAGCGCCCCCCTCGGCGAAGGAGCCCCTTGTGCGCACTCCCTACGGCAGCGGCCCGCCACCCGTTCTGCGCAAGAGCCTCGGCCTCGTCGACGGGGTCGCCATCGCCGCCTCCTCCACGGCGGCCACCACCAGCATCGGCATCGGACTCGGCGTCACCGCGGGCGCCGTGGGACTGCATCTGCCGATCGTCATGATCCTCGCGTTCCTGCCGATCCTGGGCATCGCGAGCGCCTACACCCGGCTCAACAAGGTCGAGCCCAACATGGGCAGCGGCTATGTGTGGGTGGGCCGGTCGCTCAGCCCCTGGCTCGGCTTCCTGACCGGCTGGATCGGCATCGTCTCGACCGTCGTCTTCCTCGCCTACACCACGGCCGTCACCGGCTCCGCCCTGCTCCAACTGGCGGGCGAGGCACGCCTGGACAGCGTGGGCGGGCTGCGCCTCGACCCCGACTCGACGGCCCAGTCCACCGCCCTCGGCATCGTCGTCCTGATCGCCGTCACCTTCACCGCGGTCGTCGGAACCCGCTCGGCCGCCACCCTCCAGAAGTGGCTCCTCGTCTTCGAGTACGCCGTGCTCCTCGGCTTCTGCGGCTACGGACTGATCGAGGGCCCCCACCCCTTCAGCCTCGACTGGCTGAACCCCTTCACCATCCCCTCCGGCCACGACCTCGCCCAGGGGCTGCTGCTCTCCGTCTTCTGTTACTGGGGCTTCGAGTCCACCTTCAGCGTGAACGAGGAGGTCAAGGATCCCGAGGACGCCTCCAGAGCCGGTCTCATCACCCTGTTCACCATGCTCGGCCTTTTCCTGCTCGGCTCGTTCGCCTTCCAACGGGTGCTCTCCGTCGAGGAGTTGACCGGCCACGGCGCCCAGGGCCTCACCTTCTTCGGCGACCGGCTCGCCGCCCAGCCGCTCGCCGCCCTCCCCCTGGTGGCTCTGACCTTCTCGGCCGTCGCCTCACTCCAGTCCGGCGTGATCCCCACCGTGCGCGGCATGTTCGCGATGAGCCGCGACCGCACACTCGGCCCGCTCTGGCTCAAGGTCAGCCCCCGATACGGAACCCCGGCGGCGGGCACGGTCGCGATCGGCTGCGCGGCGGCGGCCATCGCCGTCCTCTCGCTGCTGATCCCCAGGATCGGCGACCTGATCCTGGCCTCCGTCAACGCCATCGGGATCGTGGTGTCGCTCTACTACGCGCTGACGGCGCTGGCCGCCGCGAGCCGTTTCCGCGGTGCGCTGCGTGAGGGGGCGGCCGAGGCCGCGCGGGCGGTGGTGATCCCGGCCCTGAGCGCGCTGTTCCTGCTCGGCCTCGGCGGCTATCTCGCCTGGACCTTCTACACCTCCGCCGACCACTTCGAAGTCAGCCCCGACAATGGGTGGTTCATGCTCCTGTGCCCCACGGCGATGCTGCTCAGCGGCTTCGCCGTCGCGGCCTGGGCCAAGTGGGTGCGGAAGTCCCCCTACTTCGTCACCGGCCGCCCGACCCCGCCCACGGAATCGGCGCCCCCGCCCGCCACCGCTCCCGAAACCGTTTGAAAAACCGCCAGTACGGGGCGCCACCGGGCCCGTACCGAACCGACCGAACCCGATTCGCCCCTCCCGCACAGAATGGATCCGCGCATGCGCCACGACCCCGCCGACCTCGTCTTCACCGGCGGTCCGGTCCTCACCCTGGACGCCGCCCGCTCCCGCGCCACCACGGTGGCCGTCACCGGGGACCGGATCACCGCCGTCGGCCACGACGAGGTGCGCGAACTGATCGGCCCGAAGACCGAAGTCGTCGACCTGGGCGGCAAGTTGCTGATCCCCGGCTTCCAGGACGCCCATGTCCACCCGGTGTCCGCGGGCATCGAGCTGGCCCGCTGCGACCTCACGGGCCTGCGTACGGCCACCGACACCGTGGCCGCCGTGCGGGCCTACGCCGACGCCCACCCGGACCAGGAGTGGATCACCGGCGGCGGTTGGTCCATGGAGGCCTTCGAAGGGGGCAGCCCCACGCGCGAACTGCTCGACCGCGTACTGCCCGACCGTCCCGTCTACCTCCCCAACCGGGACCACCACGGCGCCTGGGTCAACTCCCGCGCCCTGGAACTCGCCGGGATCACCCGGGACACCCCCGACCCGGCCGACGGCCGCATCGAACGCGACGCCTCGGGCGAGCCCAACGGGCTGCTCCAGGAGGGCGCCATGGACCTGGTCGGCCGGCTCACCCCCCGCTCCACCCCGGCCGAGCGGCTCGCCGCCCTGCTGCGCGCCCAGGCGCATCTGCACGCGTACGGCATCACCGCCTGGCAGGACGCGATCGTCGGGCGCTTCGGCTCGATGGACGACCCCGCCGACGCCTATGTGACGGCCGCCCGCGACGGCTCGCTGACCGCCCGGGTCGTCGGCGCCCTGTGGTGGGACCGCGACCGCGGCGCCGAACAGATACCCGAACTGGTCGAGCGGCGACGGGAGTTGAGCGTGGGCCGCTTCCGCGCGGGCGCCGTGAAGATCATGCAGGACGGGGTCGCGGAGACCGGCACCGCGGCGCTGCTCGGCCCCTACCTCGACAGCTGCGGCTGCGCCACCGCCAACACCGGCACCAGCTTCGTCGACCCGGCCCAACTGCGCTCGTACGTCTCCGAGTTGGACGCGCTCGGCTTCCAGGCCCACTTCCACGCGCTCGGCGACCGGGCCGTGCGCGAGGCGCTCGACGCGGTGCAGGCGGCCCGCGAGAAGAACGGCTGGAGCGACACCCGGCCGCATCTCGCCCACCTCCAGATCGTCCATCCCGATGACATCGGCCGCTTCCGCGCCCTGGGCGCCACCGCCAACATCCAGCCCCTGTGGGCCTCTCATGAACCCCAGATGGACGAGTTGACCATCCCCTTCCTGGGGGCGGAGCGCGCGGGATGGCAGTACCCGTTCGCGGCGCTGCTGCGCTCCGGGGCGACGGTGGCGGCGGGCTCGGACTGGCCGGTGAGCAGCCCCGACCCGATGCAGGGCATCCACACGGCCGTCAACCGGATCGCGCCCGGCGAGAACGGCCCGGTGTTCCTGCCGGAGCAGCGCATCGGCCTGACCGCCGCCTTCGCCGCGTACACCTCGGGCACGGCGTATGTGAACCACCTCGACGACACGGGGTCGATCCGCGCGGGCGCGCTCGCCGACCTCGCGGTGCTCGACCGGGACCCATACGCGGGGCCCGCGCAGGAGATCGGGGAGACGCGGGTCCTGGCGACCTACGTCGGCGGCCGACGGGTGCACGATGCCACCTCATAGGGTGTATTCCTGATTCATCCGACGGTCGGTACGGAACAGGGAGTGGCGGTATGGCGCAGCAGGTCCAAGGGGTCATCGCACCGGGAAAGAACCAGCCCCTACGGGTGGAGACCATCGTGGTGCCCGACCCGGGCCCCGGCGAGGCGGTGGTGAAGATCCAGGCCTGCGGCGTCTGCCACACCGACCTGCACTACAAGCAGGGCGGCATCAACGACGACTTCCCGTTCCTGCTCGGCCATGAGGCCTCCGGAATCGTGGAGTCGGTGGGCGAGGGCGTCACCGACGTCGCGCCCGGCGACTTCGTGATCCTCAACTGGCGTGCGGTGTGCGGAAGTTGCCGCGCCTGTCTGCGCGGCCGTCCGCAGTACTGCTTCAACACGCACAACGCGCGTCAGAAGATGACGCTCCTCGACGGAGGGGCCGAGCTGTCGCCCGCGCTCGGCATCGGCGCGTTCGCCGAGAAGACCCTGGTCGCGGCCGGCCAGTGCACCAAGGTCGACCCGACGGTCTCGCCGGCCGTGGCGGGTCTGCTCGGCTGCGGGGTGATGGCGGGCATCGGCGCGGCCATCAACACCGGCAACGTCGGCCGGGGCGACTCCGTCGCGGTCATCGGCTGCGGCGGCGTCGGCGACGCGGCGATCGTGGGCGCCCGGCTCGCGGGCGCGGCCCGGATCATCGCCGTCGACATCGACGACCGCAAACTGGCGACGGCCCAGGCCATGGGCGCCACCCACACGGTCAACTCCCGCGCCCAGGACGCCGTCGAGACGATCCGCGAACTGACCGGGGGCCATGGCGCGGACGTCGTCATCGAGGCGGTGGGCCACCCCGAGACGTACAAGCAGGCGTTCTACGCGCGCGACCTGGCGGGCACGGTCGTCCTGGTCGGCGTGCCGACCCCCGAGATGACCCTGGAGCTCCCCCTCCTGGACGTCTTCGGCCGGGGCGGCGCCCTGAAGTCCTCCTGGTACGGCGACTGTCTGCCCTCCCGGGACTTCCCGATGCTGATCGACCTGCACCAGCAGGGCCGGATCGACCTGGGAGCGTTCGTCACGGAGACGATCGCGCTCGACGAGGTCGAGAAGGCCTTCGAGCGGATGCACGAAGGGGATGTGCTGCGTTCGGTGGTGGTGTTCTGATGTCGCCTCGCGCAGGTGGGGGGAGTTCTGACGGCGGTGGAGTTCCGACTTCGCCCATTCGCACACGTATGAGGAATTTCTGATGTCAGTTCGCGCGCGTATCGATCATCTGGTCACGTCAGGCACGTTCGCTCTCGACGGCGGTACGTGGGACGTCGACAACAACGTATGGATCGTCGGGGACGACGAGGAAGCCGTCGTCATCGACGCGGCGCACGACGCCGAGGCGATCCTGGCGGCGCTCGGCGGCCGCACGCTCCGGGCGATCGTGTGCACCCACGCCCACAACGACCACATCGACGCGGCGCCGGCGCTTGCGGAGGCGACGGGTGCGCCGATCCTCCTCCACCCGGCGGACCTCCCGCTGTGGAAGCTGACCCATCCGGACCGGCTTCTCGACGGTGAACTCGCCGACGGCGAGGCCGTGTTGGTCGCGGACGTGGTCCTGAAGGTCCTGCACACCCCCGGCCACGCCCCCGGCGCGGTCTGCCTCCACGCCCCGGCCCTCGGCACGGTCTTCACGGGCGACACCCTGTTCGCGGGGGGCCCGGGAGCGACGGGCCGCTCGTTCTCCCACTTCCCGACGATCATCGACTCGATCAGGGAGCGGTTGCTGACGCTGCCGGGAGAGACGGTGGTCCTCACGGGGCATGGGGACGGGACGACGATCGGCGCGGAGGCGGGGGGTTTGGAGGGGTGGGTGGCTCGGGGGCACTGACGCGTCCCTGGGCGGTGCGGTTGCGTCCCGGGGGCGGGGGGTCCTCTTGCCGTTCCGGCCGGCTTTCCTTTGGTCCGCCGGGTGGCCCCCCTCTGGCCTTCGGGCCGGGTGCGGGGCCGCCCTTCGGGCGGGGGAGGGGGGTGGGTGCCTCGGCTGAGGGGGGGGGGGGTACGTCTTGCGCAGTTCCCCGCGCCCCTTGGGGTCGTTTTCGTCCTCGGGTTGTGGTGGGCTGGTCGCGCAGTTCCCCGCGCCCCCAAAACCCTATGTCCGCCTCGCGCCGTGGTCGCTTCTCGCGCAGTTCCCCGCGCCCCTTAGCGGTACTGGTGCTGGCCCGCATCGGGCAACCTCAGCCCGTCCGGCGTTTGAGGACGAGCGCCCTTAAGGCGCGAACGGGGTCTGGGGCGGAGCCCCAGGAGGGCCGGAACGAACCAACCCGCTGCACGGGCGGGTGGGTGGGCGAGGCGCCTCGGGGTCTGGGGCGGAGCCCCAGAGGGCCCGGAACCGACCAACCCCGCTGCACGGGCGGGTGGGTGGGCGAAGGTGCCCGGGGCCTGGGGCGGAGCCTCAGGAAGTCCACCTCAGCCGCCCACACCCCCGGAGGGTTTCGGGGAGGGGCGGGGAGGGGCAACCCCCGCCGAAGGCGACAACCCGTACACCCCCCGAGCCGTCCCCCCGAACACCGCCCGCCGCTCACCCACCCCCAACCCCGCCACCAACCCCCGCCCCGCCCCCAACACCCCCTCGTACGACGCCGCCAGCCGGCACACGGGCCAGTCCGACCCCCACATCACCCGCCCAGGCCCGAACGCGTCCAGCACCACCTCCGCGTACGGCCGAAGATCCGCGAGCGTCCAGCGCGTCCAGGACGCCTCCGTCACCATCCCGGACAGCTTGCACACCGTGTTCGGCAGCGCCGCAAGCGCGCGCACGTCCGAGGCCCAGGGCTCAAGGGCCCCCGAGGCGATCGGCGGCTTCCCCAAGTGGTCGAGGACGAGGGTGAGTCCGGGATGGAGCGCGGCGGCCCGGACGCACGCGGGCAGCTGACCGGGGAGGACCACCAGGTCGTAGACGAGCCCCGCGTCCGCCACGGCCCCCAGCCCCCGCGCCACATCGGGACGCAGCAGCCACGAGGGGTCCCGCTCGCCCTGCACCTGGTGCCGGATCCCGACCAGGCGGTCGCCGCCGGGAAGCTCCCGGAGCCGGGCCAGCTCGTCGGCGACGCCCGGCGCGGTGAGGTCGGTCCAGCCGACGACCCCCGCCACGAGATCGCTGCCGTCCGCGAGGGCCAGGAGTTCGGGGGTCTCCTCCGCCACGGTCACGGTCTGCACGAGCACGGTCGCCCCGACACCGGCGGCCCTCGCCTCGGTCCGCAGGTCGTCGAGCGTGAAGTCCCGTCGCAGCGGGGCGAGTTCGGGGCCGTTGATCCAGTCCTGATCACGCACCCCGAGCTCCCACACATGGTGATGCGCATCGACGGCCTCCGCGAGTTCGACGGCTTCCGCGACTTCGACGGCCTCTGCGACTTCGGAGACGTCGGCGGCCACGTCGGACACGTCGGACACGTCGGCCACGGCGACCTCGGCGGGGCTCACAGCTCCCACACCACCGGAAGCCCCGCCCCCGCCCCCTCGCCCGAATAGTCGTGCACGACATCGAGCAGTTCGCTCATACGAACCTGCCACGCCGCGTTCACCGGCAGGTCCGCCAATTCGCTCAGCAACCGTGCGTAATCCGTGCATTCGATCACGTGGAACAACTCGGTCCCGCTGCGCCAGATCGTCCATGAGGTGGCCCCGGCGGCCCTGATGGCGGCGGTGAGTTCCGGGGGCACCTCGCGGTGCGCGGCCTCGTACTCCTCGATCCGGTCGGCCCGGACCCGGGTGTGCAGTGCCACCCTCACAGACCCAGCTCCTCCCAGAGCGCGTCGGGTATGGACGTCTCGAACTGGGCGGCGGCGTCGATGACTTCGGCGGGCGAGCGCGCGCCGACCAGGACGCCGGCCACCGCGGGATGCCGCAGCGGAAAGGCCAGCGCGGCCGCCCGCAGCGGGACGCCGTGGGCCGCGCAGACCGCCTTGATCCTCAGCGCCCGCTCCACGAGCTCCGGGGGAGCGGCCGCGTAGTCGTAGGTCGCGCCGGGGCGGGGGTCGGCGAGCAGGCCCGAGTTGAAGACCCCGCCGACCACCACGCTCCTGCCGCGCGCGGCGGCCTCCGGCAGCAGTTCGTCGGCCGCTTCCTGGTCGAGGAGCGAGTAGCGCCCCGCGCACAGCACGGCGTCCACGTCCGTCTCGCGCAGGAACCGCGTCAGCAGCGCCGTCCGGTTCATGCCCGCGCCTATGGCCCGTACGACGCCCTCCGAGCGCAGCCGTTCGAGTGCGGGGTACGCCTCGCGCAGCGCCTGTTCGGCGTGGTCGTCCGGGTCGTGCAGATAGACGATGTCGACCCGGTCGAGCCCGAGGCGTTCCAGACTGGACTCGATGCTCCGGCGCACCCCGTCCGCGCTGAAGTCCCAGCGGCGCCGGTGGGTGGCGGGGACGGCGAAGCCGGCGGCGAGGTCGTCGCCGCCGCCGCCGTCCCGGGGCTCAAGGATCCTGCCCACCTTGGTGGAGAGCGTGTACGCATCCCGGGGCCGTTCGCGCAGCGCCCGCCCCATCCGGCGCTCCGAGAGGCCGAGGCCGTAGTGCGGGGCGGTGTCGAAGGAGCGGATGCCCGCGTCCCAGGCGGCGTCGACCGCACCCCAGGCCGTCGCGTCGGACAGCGGCGAGAAGAGGTTGCCGAGGGCGGCGCCGCCCAGGGACAGAGCGGTCACGAGGCAGTGACTCGCGCCCAGCGAGGTAGCACGCATGCCCGCATATTTATCAGACCTTTGCGGGGTTCAGGCACCCCTCAGGCCCCAATTTCCGTACAGGAAGCCCCTATTGATCCGATGTCTGAGGGTCGGGCCACTCCGCGAGCCGGAGCCGGCTCTCGAACCTGTGCGCCCGGCCGTCCACCGGATCGGTGAACTCGAGGGCCTTAGCGAGCAGTTGCAGGGGCCGCTCGAAGACCTCCGGCTCGGGCTCCGGCAGGACCACCGGATACACCGGATCGTGGAGGATCGGCAGGCCGAGCCGGTGCATATGGACCCGTAGTTGGTGGGTACGGCCGGTCGTGGGCAGCAGACGGTAGCGGCCGAGGGCGCCACGCCGTTCGGCCAGCTCGATCCGGCTCTCGGCGTTGGGCTCGCCCGCTTCCTCGCGGGCGGCGATGACCCCGCGCTCCTTCACGATCCGGCTCCGCACGGTCACGGGCAGCCCCACGCCAGGGTCGTACGCGGCCACCGCCTCGTACTCCTTGCGCACCCGGCGCCCGCTGAACAGATTCTGGTAGGCACCCCGGTCCTCGGGCCGCACCACGAACAGGGCCAGGCCGGCCGTCAGGCGGTCGAGGCGGTGGGCCGGCTGGAGTGCGGGCAGGCCGAGGTCGCGCCGCAGCCGGGCCAGCGCCGTCTCGGTGATGTGCCGGCCGCGCGGGGTGACGGCCAGGAAGTGCGGCTTGTCCGCGATCACGATGCGCTCGTCCCGGTACACGACGCCCACCTCGAACGGCACCGGCACCTCCGGCGCGAAGTCCCGGTGGAACCAGACGAACGCCCCCGCCCGGTACGCCTCCGCCCCGCTCAACGCCCCCTCGGAGCCGACGAAGCGTCCCTCGCGCAGCATCGCCTCCACCCGCTCGGCGCCGATCGCCCCCGCGAACCGGCCCAGGAGATGGTCACCGATCGTCACCCAGGTCCCCTCCGGGTCGGCGGGCAGCCGCACACGTACCGGATCGATGCCGTCGCGCTGTGCGAGCGGGGCGGCCGGGGTCCTGGATCTGCGTCTCACGGAACCAGAGAACCCCACCGCACCCACCGGAGGCAAGAGAAGCCCAGGTCAGCCCCGGTGTCTCGGGACGCCCCGCGCACTTTTCGAGGGCGGGACGAAACTCCCTGGCCTGCTTTCTTCCCGCTCCGGAGGCATGCTGCCAGAGGGGATTAACCCCGTAATGTTTCGAATCCGTCGCGAATGAGGCAAAGGTTCACGATGAGCGAAGAGTCGGTCATGGGCGGCAAGTGCTGTCTGCTCACCACGGGCGAGCTCGTGCCCGGGGACGTCATCGCCACGGATCCGGACGGCCCCTGGCTGGTGGTGGTGCGCACCGCGCCCGCGACCGAGACCAGGACGCGGCTGCAACTGCGCCCGATGACCGGCGGCCCCGACCTGGAACGCGTACTGCCGCGCTACGAACGTCAGGTGGTCCGCACCACGCGGGTGGACCCGGCCGAAATCCCTGACCCGGTGAGTCCGGCCGTCCCCGAGCGCCGCCGGGTGGTGGTGACCGGCCTCGGCGCGGTGAGCCCGCTCGGCGGCGATGTGCCCGAGCTGTGGCACGGCCTGCTCGAAGGCCGCTGCGGGATCTCGGTGATGGAGGGCCCGGGCTTCGACGGGCTTCCGGTACGCCTCGCGGCCCGCGCCGCCGTCGACCCCGCGGAGCTGCTGCCGAGGCCGATGGCGCGGCGGATGAACCGCTCGGCCCAGTTCGCCCTGGTCGCGGCCCGCGAGGCCTGGCTGGACGCGGGACTCGACCCCGCCGGGACCGTGGCCAGCGGGCTGCGCCCGACCCGTACCGGAGTCTCCATGGGCACGATCATCGGCGGTGCGCCGGTCATGGTCGAGAGCCGGCTCACGCTCATCGAACGCGGGCCGCGAGCCATTTCCCCGTACACCACCCCCATGACCGTGCCGTCCGCCTCGGCCGCCCAGATATCCAAGGACCTGGACATCCGCGGCGAGGCCCGGACCTTCGTGTCCGCCTGTGCCTCGGGAACCGAGGCGATCGGGCAGGCCATCGACGCCATCCGCACCGGACGGGTCGACCTCGTGGTCGCGGGCGGCACCGAAGCGGTGATCACCCCGGAGATCCTCGCCGCGTTCGCCGCGATGCGGGCCGTCTCGACACGCAACGACCAGCCCGAACACGCGTCGAGGCCCTTCGACGACGCCCGCGACGGATTCGTCCTGGGCGAGGGCGCCGGCATCCTGGTCCTGGAGGACGAGGAGCACGCCCGGGCACGCGGGGCCCGCATCTACTGCGAGGCGGCCGGCTGGGGACTGTCCGCGGACGCCTTCCACATGGCGGCCCCGGAACCGGGCGGCCGGGGCGTCGAGGCCGCGCTGCGCTCCGCCCTCGCGGACGCCGGGGCGACACCCGCCGACGTCGCCCACGTCAACGCGCACGCCACGGCGACCATCGAAGGCGACCGCACCGAGGCCCTCGCACTCGGCCGGCTCTTCGGCAGCCACGTCCGGGACATCCCCGTCACCGCGAACAAGGGAGCCCTGGGCCACCTCCAGGGCGGGGCGGGCGCGGTGGAGGCCGTCGCCGCGATCCTCACCCTGCGGGACGGCCTGATCCCCCCGACCGTCGGCTGCGACCACCCCGAGGAAGCCCTGGGCCTGGACATCGTCCGCGACACCCCCCGCCCGCTGCCACCCTGCGGCGACATCGTCCTGAGCAACTCCTTCGGCTTCGGCGGCCACAACGCGGTCCTCGCCTTCCGGCGCGCGTGAGCCGACGGGGATGGCGGCGTACCGACTGGCCCACCGGTCGGCGGGCGCACGGAGGTGCAGCACATGAGGTCGCCTGGTGCGCCGTGCGTACGCCGAGGACGGCTCGGTTGCCACGCCGCCCCAGAAACGCAGAAAACCCCAGACCGACTGGGGTTCTCACTGGTGCCTCTCCGCTCGGGCACCAGCACTTTAGAGGGCTGACCTGCAAGAACACGGCCGACACGGCAGAGAGTTGACGGCCCCTGTTGGTCATGCGTTCCTGCCGTTTCGGGCGTTTCGGACCGCTGTTGGTCATGCGCTGGTCACGTAGCCAACCCTCACGCGCACCTGACTGGTCAGGATGCCCTCAAGATCGTCTACCCGACAACGCGAATATTGGCGAAGTGCCATAGACCTGGCATGCGGGCCCGGCCTACCGTCCTCCTGGCGGCAGGGAACGCCCCTGCGCCCGAGGAGGGGAATCATGGCGCGTGAGGAACTGACCCGCCTTACCGGCAACGTCGGCGGACCCAACTGTGACGACGACGATTGTCCGAACGTCTACCGGGCGAAGGGCGGTTCGATCGTCGTCCAGGGCGACGTGTCCGATGCGTTCACTCCGCCCTCGGGCGAGGGACTGGTGGAGATCCCGGAGCACGTTTTGCGGGAGGCCGTCCGTGCTCTTGGATGGTGACGACTGGCGCCGCTTCTTCGACGCCTTCGAGCGCGAAGCGTGGCGGTTCGAGGCGCAGCCCACATACGCCATGCCCAAGGAGCAGGAGAACGTAGCCCGCTTCCTGCACGGTGAGGACAAGCCCACCGGCCACAATGCCCGCTGGCACGAACGAGTGCGCGGATACATCGAATCCGGCAAGCACATCGGACGTGTCCGCATCGTGCGTCAGCCGCTCACTGACTACCAGCTGTATCAATTCGCCTGGGGCATCCCCGGAAACATCTCTGCTGGAGAAGACATTCGCATCTTGGATGTGACGTTCGGCGACTTCGGGTTGCCGCTCTCAGGTCGAGACTGGTGGATGTTCGACGATTCCCGCATCGCCCACCTGAACTTCCGCCCGGACGGAACTCAGATAAATCGTGAAGCGTACGAAGGCGATCCGGCCCCCTATCGGGAGTGGAAGCGGGTCGCCCTGGAGCACGCAGTATCTTTCGAGGAGTACGTGAGGGGCCTTGACGCTTGACCCTGACCAGCTAGGCCAGTCGAAAGCTGACCTGGCAGAAACACTCCGCAGCATGCGAAAGCGAGCCGGGCGTACTCAAGTCTGGCTCGCTCAGCGCTGCAATATTTCTCAGACCAAGCTGAGCAATATCGAGACTGGTCGAGTCACCCCTGGTCTTGTTGATGTTGAGTTGATTCTTAGAGCCCTCGATGCGCCTCCGGCACTCTTGGCCGAAGTTACTGCCCTGGCGCGGCTAGCTCATACAGAGTGGCAAGGTAAGCGGGCGTCGTGGCGAAGAGGGCTGGAGAAGCGACAAGCAGAGCTGGCCAGCCTTGAAGGGGAAGCCTCGACGCTCCGCTACTTCCTGCCTGCAATGGTGACGGGGCTCCTCGCCACACCTGAATACATCAGGTCCAGCCTCAGCAACTCTCCAGTGGACACAACCAAGACGGTCGCTAGGAAGCTGGAACGGCAAGCAGTCCTCTACGAAAGCACGAAACATTTCACGTTCCTGCTGACAGAACAAGCTGTCAGGTGGGCCGTTGTCCCGCCTGTAGCCATGGCCGTCCAGATGGATCGGCTCGCCTCAATTTCCCACCTGTCCAATGTGCGTGTCGGGGTCATCCCTACAGGGACGGTTGTGGGTCGTGGGCCCATGAACACCTTCACCGTCTATGACCAACGGCTAGTGACTGTCGAGACATTCACCGGCCGTATCGTTTTTCAGGACGCCAGGGATATTGCGGAACACCTCGAAGTTTTCCGCACGTATGAGCGTTATGCATTGTTCGGCGACGAAGTCAGAGCTTTGCTCGGCCGGTGGGCCGCAGACTGCCGCGCGTGATCATTTACCTCACAACGCCAATAAGTGCGAGTTCCATGCAGCATCGGGTCGACACTTGTCGGGCGCCAAAGACGCCGACGAGAGGAAGCCATGACTAGTCCGCTCAATTATCCGCAACCACCGGTGGAGTTGGCCGGGGCGGTGGAGGCCTATCTCTACGACTGCACTCCGGCCGACGGCTGCGGAGTCTGCGCGGCACTCGTGAGGGAGTTGGAGGAGGCCAAGACGGCCAAGAGGTGGAGTGACGCATACGACGCTGCGGCGGAGGTGCGGAACCACCCGCATGCGAGGCGGAGGCAGCGGTGATGGACATGCAGGAGTGGCGCGGGGCGTGGGATCGCGCTCAGGATGCCACGGACGCTCTCACAGCTGCTCTGTCCGACATGGGGGCGGGACAGACGCGGGTGTCCCACTTGCGGCCCGTGGTGTCCCGCAGGGGAACGGCGTGGGTCGATGTGGGTCAGTTGCCCGCGACCGTGGCGGAAAGGCTCGCTGAGATCATTCGGGTCGGCAGTCTCGACACCATCGACCGCTCGTGAGCCAGGATGCGGCGTACACGCCCCAGGAGCTGAGTCCGGACGAAGCACTGGCCTCGTTGTACCGGTTGGCCATGAGCGTGGCTGCGGAGAACGGGGCGACGATCACAACCGGCGCCCGAGGGCTGGGCCCCTACGCGTTCATGGCCGAGGCCCGGCGTCGGGGAGTCATCATCCGTTTCCTCGACCATCGTGAGCCGTGACCGAATGGGTTGATCCGCGCTACGCGGACATCGTGGAGTTCTTCGATAAGGCGTACATCGGGGGCTCACTCCACTGCCCGAAGTGCTACGGCGTCCGCAACTGCGTGCTCATCGACATGGCGAATGGGGGCGCATGGGACCACTGGACGTGCATGTGCATCCCGGACGCCTATCGGGGCCCCCTCTGATACTCCCGCTCAGATTGGTGCTCCCACTTTTCTCACGGAACGGCTCCGTCGGCCGCTGCGCAGCGTGAGGGGAATCGGGCTTCTCCCGTCGCTTCTCGGAGAGGCTCACCATGTTCGGATGCTCCCCATGGTGCTCACGCTGGGGTGCGGGGCGACTCGGCCTCGCATCCCTGGTCTGACCAGCAACTCTCCGGGCTGTCGGTCACGTGGTTGGTCACGCCGCACCCAGAAACGCAGAAAACCCCAGGTCAACTGGGGTTCTCGCTGGTGTCCGAGGGGGGACTTGAACCCCCACGCCCGATAAAGGGCACTAGCACCTCAAGCTAGCGCGTCTGCCATTCCGCCACCCGGACAAGGTGTCTGTCTCGCGGGCCGTGCCCGTTCCGACGTGGAAAACAATAGCAAACATCCGGGGGTGCTCGATCACCCCCCTGGCCTGCATGAACTCCGAGTGACGGCGGGAAGCCGCCCTTGGGTGGGGAGGGGGCGCGGGGGAGGATGGAGGCGGACCACACGGAGCGACAGCGGGAGGAAGCAGCGTGAGCGAGTCGAGCACGACCCGGACCGGCGGCGTGACCGGTGAGGACGAGGTCGTCGACCTCTGTCGCGATCTCATCAGGATCGACACCAGCAACTACGGCGACCACTCCGGCCCCGGCGAGCGCGCGGCCGCGGAGTACGTCGCGGAGAAGCTCGCCGAGGTCGGCCTGGAGCCGAAGATCTTCGAGTCGCACAAGGGCCGGGCCTCCACGGTGGCCCGGATCGCGGGCGAGGATCCCTCGCGGCCCGCGCTGCTCATCCACGGTCACACCGACGTCGTACCGGCCAACGCCGACGACTGGACCCACGACCCCTTCGCCGGCGAGATCGCCGACGGGTGTGTCTGGGGCCGCGGCGCCGTCGACATGAAGGACATGGACGCGATGACCCTGGCGGTCGTGCGCGACCGGCTGCGCAGCGGCCGCAAGCCCCCGCGCGACATCGTGCTCGCCTTCCTGGCCGACGAGGAGGCCGGCGGCACCTATGGGGCACGCTTCCTGGTGGACAAGCACCCCGAGCTCTTCGAGGGCGTCACCGAGGCGATCAGTGAGGTCGGCGGTTTCTCGTTCACCGTCAACGAGAAGCTGCGGCTGTACCTGGTGGAGACGGCCCAGAAGGGCATGCACTGGATGAAGCTGACCGTGGACGGCACCGCCGGGCACGGCTCGATGATCCACAAGGACAACGCCATCACCGAGCTGTCCGAGGCCGTGGCGCGGCTCGGGCGGCACAAGTTCCCGGTGCGGGTGACCAAGACGCTGCGGCACTTCCTCGACGAGCTCTCGGACGCGCTCGGCACCGAGCTCGACCCCGAGAACATGGACGACACGCTGGCCAAGCTCGGCGGCATCGCCAAGCTCATCGGCGCCTCCCTCCAGAACACCGCCAACCCGACCCAGCTCGGCGCCGGTTACAAGGTCAACGTCATTCCCGGCCAGGCCACCGCGCACGTCGACGGGCGCTTCCTGCCGGGATACGAGGAGGAGTTCCTCGCCGACCTGGACCGGATCCTGGGGCCGCGGGTGCGGCGCGAGGACGTGCACGCGGACAAGGCCCTGGAGACGACGTTCGACGGTGCCCTGGTCGACGCGATGCAGACCGCGCTCCAGGCCGAGGACCCGATCGCCCGCGCCGTGCCGTACATGCTCTCGGCCGGCACCGACGCCAAGTCGTTCGACGACCTCGGCATCCGCGGCTTCGGCTTCGCGCCGCTGAAGCTGCCGCCGGAGCTGGACTTCGCCGGGATGTTCCACGGCGTGGACGAGCGGGTGCCGGTCGACGGTCTGAAGTTCGGCGTACGGGTCCTGGACCGGTTCATCGACGCCTCCTGAGCCCCCTGAGCCCCCTGAGCCCGGCAAGGGCCTCCCGTATCGGCGTGTGCGACCGCGACATTCCGTTAATCGTTTGAACGTACGGGGCGGACTGAAAAGAGTGAATGTACTCATATGCTCGTAGCCCCATAACTTCCCCCTCGTTACAGGGTGTGCGGTCCGAGGCTGAGATCGCACATATGCCAACAAGGAGGAAGTAATGATCAAGAAGGTCGTCGCTGCTGCGGCTGTCACTGGTGGTCTGGTTCTCGCGGGTGCGGGTCTGGCTGTCGCCGATGCGGGTGCCCAGGGTGCCGCTGTGCACTCCCCGGGTGTTCTGTCCGGCAATGTCGTCCAGGTCCCCGTGCACGTGCCGGTGAACGTGTGCGGCAACACGGTCTCCGTGATCGGGCTGCTGAACCCCGCCTTCGGCAACACCTGCGTCAACAAGTGACGTTGTGCCTCACCCCGTGAGGGTCTGAGCCGGGCGGCCCCGGAGTGCGCGCCATGCACTCCGGGGCCGCCGGGCATTTCAGTCCGGGCGCAACGGCGCATCCGGGCTTTCCGGAAGGCAGAAGGCAGGGAACGAATCTATGCGACAGGTCACCCGCAAGGGACTGATCACCATGGCGGCCGCGAGCGGCGTCATCGCCATGGGAAGTGGCGCGGCACACGCCGACTCGTCGGCCCACGGGGGCGCCTCGAACTCGCCGGGCGTGCTGTCCGGCAACGCCGTCCAGGCCCCGGTGCACGTGCCGGTCAACGCCTGCGGCAACACGGTGAACGTGATCGGCGCGCTCAATCCGGCGTTCGCCAACCACTGCGCCAACCAGGGCGGCGGCACCCGGGGCGGTGGGGCGGTCGCGGCCGGCCACGCCTCCCAGTCGCCCGGGGTGGGCTCCGGCAACGTCATCCAGGCGCCCATCGACGTACCGCTGAACCTCTGCGGGAACAGCGTGAACGTGGTCGGCGTCGGCAACCCCGTGTTCGGCAACGACTGCGTCAACGACGAAAGCGGCCACCCCGGACACCCCCAGCACCCCGGTCAGCCCCACCACCCGGGCACCCCGCACCACCCGGGCACCCCGCACCACCCCGGCACCCCGCACCATCCCGGGCATCCCGGCCAGCACCAGCCGCCCTGCACCCCCGGGCACCCCGGGCACCCGGGCCACCCCGGTCAGCCCCAGCACCCGGGCGTTCCCCAGCACCCGGGTCAGCCGCAGCACCCCGGTGTTCCCCAGCACCCGGTCGGCCCGGTGGCGCACCAGCCGGCCAAGCACGCGAAGCCCGGCGGGCCCGTCCTGGGCGGCTCTCCGGTCACCCAGGCCGTGACCGCGCCGCACGCCCCGGCCGCCGCACTCGCCAACACCGGCTCCGACGGCCTGGGCTTCGCCGGCCCGGCCGCCGCCGGGCTGCTGCTCGGAGGAGCGGTGCTCTACCGCCGGGGCCGGGCCGCGCAGTAGCCGTGCCCACCCGCCGAAGCGGCGCGCACGGCTGTCACGACGCATGACTGTCACCACGCAGGCACAGCTGTCACCGCGCACGCATGGCTGTCACCACGCACGCACGGCTGTCATGACGGAGCGGGCCCCACACACGCGGGGCCCGCTCCGTCATGGACGCACGTTCACCACGTGGCTCGCACCTGGCGGATGATCCGCCTGCGCAGTCGCACTCTGCGGCTGCCGTCCCGGTGCAGACTCAGTCGGTCCAACTCCCAGTGTCCGTACTCGGCATGGTCGGTCAGCAGACGTGTGGCCTCCTTGCGGGAGACCCCGCGCGGGACGTACACGTCGACAAATTCGTATTCCGGCATCGCATCTATTGTGCGGGCACGGGCCCGGTACGGATAGCGTCTGCACTATGTCTGATGCTGCGCAGCCCACCGCTGCCGAGGTACGTGCCGCCGCCGAGGCGGTCAAAGCCGCGCTGGACCGTCACCTCGATGCGGTGGAACGCCGCACGGGGGACGACGACCCCCAGGTGTACGAGGCGTTCAACGCCCTCGCGGCGGCCGCCGAGGCGTACGACGAGCGGCTCTACGACCGCTACGACGAGGTCACCCCCTTCGAGATCCCCGGCGCCGACGACTCGTTGCCGCCCTATGTGGGCCCCGAGGAACCCCATGCCCTGAGCGTCCTGATCCGGCGCGACTACGCGGTGGCCGAGCCACAGCGGCTGCTCGCCCAGGCCCAGCGGATCACCGACCTCGACCCCGACACGGACGAGAACACGGTGCCGGTCGTCGGCAGCAGCGTCCACGCGGCGCTCGGCGTGCTCTTCGGCGAGTACGAAGCCGATGAAATCGCCTCCCGGCACAAGGAGTTCGGCCTGGAGGAGGGCGACTCCACGCTGTGGGTGTCGGCCGCCGACGAGCTTCCGGAACCGGGGGAGTGGCTGAGCACGCCCTTCGACCATGCCGACCCCCAGCGCGTGGTGTGCCGTTTCGACGTGAGCGCGGTCTTCGACGAGGAGGAGCTGGAGGACGACCTCGACGAGGAGGACGGCCTGCGGGCCGCCCCCTGACCCGGTCGTCATGGCCACCCCCTGACCCAAGCGGCCTGACCTAAGCGGCCTGACCCAAGCGTCCTGACCCAAGCGTCCTGACAGAGGCCGCGCACTCCCCGACGGGGTGCGCGGCCTCCGTCATGGGCCTTTACCGATCCGCGGACGGGCATGGGCCGCACCGATCCGCAGGCGGGCATGGGCCCGCACTGATCCGGTGGCGGTGAAGGGCCCGCACTGACCGCGGACGGGCAGGGGCCCCTACTGCTCCGCGGGCTTCAGAAGGCCGTGCAGCAGCGGGACGAGACGCGTCGTGCGCGGCGCCGGGAGGACCTCCGCCACGGCTCGGGGGAGCGCCTGGTCGACGCCGTGGACGACGGACAGATGCCGCTCGGCGCGGCCGAAGGCGGTGTAGACCCATGCCCGGCTGAGCCCCTGCGCCGCGTCTCCCGGCAGCACCGCGACCACGGCGGGCCAGCGCATCCCGAGCGCCTGGTGCGCGGTCAGCGCCCAGCCGTGGCGCAGCATCGACTCGACCCCGTCCTTCGGTACGAGCACGGGCGTGCCGGCGCAGTCGAGCCGGAGGCCCTCCGCGTCCGCCGCGACCACCGTACCGGTCACCGTACGGCCAGGGGTCTGGGCGTATGCGATCCGGTCGCCCGGGTCGAAGCCGCCGAAGCGGCCGGGCCCGGGGTTGAGGCGCTGCTTGAGGGCCGCGTTCAGGGCGCGGGTGCCCGCGGAGCCGCCGTGGCCCACCGTGATGACCTGGGCCTGTTCCACAGGGATGCCGAACGCGCGGGGGATCGAGTCCGCCAGGAGCTGCACACAGCGGTGCACGGCCTCTCCCGCGTCCCGCACCGGGACGATCACGACCTCCTTGCCCGGGGCCTCGACCTGGTTCAGCTCGCCGATGCCGATCCCCGAGACCAGCTCGCCGACGGGACCGGGGTCGGGCAGTCGTGACGCCACCACCGGGCAGATCCGGGCGGCCAGTACATCGTGGAAGACCCGGCCCGCACCGGCCGGGCCGAGCACCCCCGGGTCCCCGCTCAGTACCAGGCGGCAGCCGTCGGGCAGCGACTCCGCGAGGACGGCCGCGGTCTCCACGTCGAGCTGCGCCGCGTCCTGCACCACCAGTACGTCGAGGGCGAGCGCGCCGTCCGAGTCCCGGCCGGGGCCCTCGCCGGACAGCAGCCCCGCCACCGTGAACGCGGCCAGCGGGCCGGTCAGTTCGGCCAGGCGCCGCTGTCCGTCCGCGGTGTGCGCCGCACCCGCGGCCCGCAGCCCCGCGGCCGCGGCCGCCGTCACCACCGCCGCCGACTCGGCGCGCGCGGCCTCGCCGCCGGTGTGCGCCACCAGGCCACTGGCCGCGACCGCGCGGACCAGCTCACTCCCTTCCGGCCACACCGAACCGTCGTCCCCCACCGGGGAGTTGAGCAGTCGCGCGAGAGCGTCGGCCAGGCTCTCCTCGGCGAGTGCGTACCGGTCGAGCCCGAGCAGTACCTCGACCGGCTCGACGGGCTCGACGGGCTCCGCCTCCTCCTCGGCCTCCTCGGCGTCCTGTGCGCCTTCCAGGCCGGCCGGATCCTGCGCGAGGCCGTCCTGGAAGACCAGCACCACGCCCTCGGCGACGGCCTGCTGCACCGCCTCGTCCGGATCGGGCACGGACCGCGCGGCCAGGGACTTGCGCACATCGTCGGCCGCAAGCGCCGTGTGCCCCTGGGCCGCCGCCTGCTCCAGGATCCAGCCCACCAGTGCGGCCGCCCTGCGCTCGTCGTCCGGCCGGCACTCGGCGCCGAGCAGCGCCCGTGCGAAGCCGTCGGCCTGCTCGGGCCGTACTCCGGGCACGGCCAGGAGCTGCCAGGGGTCCGCGCCGAGCCGCTCGGCCGCCTGCTCGCCCAGGGCGCCGGTGACCCGCACGGCCAGCGTCTCGGGCGCGCCACCCCGGGTCAGCACGTCCCGTACGGAGGCGAGGGCCTCCACCGAGGTGGTGGGCGCCTGCGCGGGCTCGGGCGCGCGGGGCCGTACCGGGGCTGCCGCCGGGGCGGGGTCGGGCGCGGGCCTGCGGGGGGCGGGCGGCGGCCCCGCGAAGAACGCGGCACCGGACTTCTCGCCGCTCTCCACGGCCCGTACCGCCGCGAGGAGGTCGGCCGCCTGCCCGCTCAGCTTGGTCCCGGCCGGGATCGGCGCCTCCTTCTCGGCCTTGCGCTGCTCGATCCTGGCCCGCAGCTCCCGCTGAGCGGCCAACTCGGCGGCGGCTTCGGTGAGTTCGGGCGCCTTGGCCTCACCCTCCAAGGGTGAGCCGTCGCCGGGTGAGCCGTTGCCCGCGCCGGCACCGGCCTCAGGATCGGCACCGGCGTCGGGGGCAGTCCCGGCATCGGCTTCAGGGTCGGCACCGGCATCGGCTTCGGCGCCGGCCTCGGGGGCGGCTTCAGGGTCGGCACCGGCATCGGCTTCGGCGCCGGCCTCGGGAGCAGTCCCGGCCTCGCCCTCGACTTCGTCCTGTGCCCCGCTGGCCTCGTCCGCGTCGTCCGCGTCGTCCGCGTCGTCCGTCTCGTCCGTCTCGTGCGCCCCGTCCGCCCCGTCCGCCCCGTCCGTGTCGGCCCCCGGGCCGGACGCCTCCGCGGCCTCCGTGGCCTCCGCGGTGGACTCGCCGACGGTGTCTGCGCCCGTGTCGGCGGTGTCCTGCGTGGGGTCGGGTGCCACCTCCGCCCCGGCGGATTCGTCGGCCGTGGATCCAGGGGCCGAGCCCTGGGGAAGCGCAGTCACAGCGTGCTCCAGTCCTGATCGGGATAGCGGTGCACGGGCGCCGACACATCGTCGAGCGCCTGGCAGATCTCGTCAGGAAGACTAAGGGCCTCCACTGACAATGCCGCCGCGAGCTGGTGTGCGTTGCGCGCGCCGACGATCGGCGCCACCACTCCCGGCCGGTCCCTCACCCATGCCAGCGCCACCTGAAGGGGTGTCGTGGCGAGGCCGTCCGCGGCTATCGAGACCGCGTCGACGATCCGGCTCGCCGCGTCGTCGAGGTAGGGCGCGACGAACGCCGAAAGACCCTCCGAGGCACCCCGCGAGTCGGCCGGTGTGCCATGCCGGTACTTCCCCGTCAGCACGCCCCGCCCCAGCGGTGACGAGGGCAGCAGCCCCACCCCCAGGTCCACCGCGGCCGGCAGAACCTCGCGTTCCACCCCGCGCTGCAGCAGCGAATACTCCATCTGGGTGCTGGCGAGCCGGGTCCGTACACCGGGCGCGGCGAGTTGCCACGTGGCGGCCTTGGCGAGCTGCCAGCCGCTGAAGTTGGAGATGCCCGCATAGCGCGCCCGTCCGCTGCTGACCGCGATGTCGAGGGCTTGCAGGGTCTCCTCCAGGGGCGTCCCGCAGTCGAAGGCATGCACCTGCCAGAGGTCCACGTGATCGGTGCCCAGACGCTGGAGGGAGGCGTCCAGGGCGCTCAGCAGATGGCCGCGCGAGCCGTCGAAGCGGCGGTCGGGATCGGGCACGCTGCCCGCCTTGGTGGCGATCACTAGATCGCGGCGCGGCACGAGCCGCTCCATCAACTGGCCGAGCAGATACTCCGCGTCCCCGCCGCCGTACACGTCCGCCGTGTCGATCAGCGTGCCGCCCGCCTCCCAGAACGCCTTCAGGAGATCGGCGGCGTCCTGCTCGCCGACGTCCCGGCCCCATGTCAGGGTGCCGAGCCCGATCCGGGATACGCGCAGGCCCGTGCGGCCGAGATGCCTCTGCTCCATGGGCGCGAGATTACTGGCCGGGGGCGCGGGGGGTGAGAGCCTGTGGACAACTCGACCCTGCCGCATCGCGCCCCCGCGCGCTAGAGTCCCCGGCACAGGAACGTTACTCATGAGTAAGACGCGGGAGTGGACGCGTGCGTACGCGTCACGACGAGTAAGGGGATCGGCCATGCGGCTCGGCATCAACCTCGGCTACTGGGGCGCGGGAATGGACGGCGACAACCTCGCCGTCGCCAAGGAAGCGGACAAGCTCGGCTACGACGTCTGCTGGGCGGCCGAGGCCTACGGTTCGGACGCGCCGACGGTGCTCGCCTGGGTCGCCGCGCAGACCGAGCGCATCGACGTCGGCTCCGCCATCCTCCAGATCCCCGCCCGCCAGCCCGCCATGACCGCGATGACGGCCGCCACCCTGGACTCGCTCTCCGGCGGCCGCTTCCGGCTCGGCCTCGGCGTCTCCGGGCCGCAGGTCTCCGAGGGCTGGTACGGCGTCAAGTTCGACAAGCCGCTGGCCCGCACCCGCGAGTACGTCGAGATCGTCCGCAAGGCCATGACCCGCGAGCGGCTCTCCTACGAGGGC
Source organism: Streptomyces sp. ASQP_92 (assembly GCF_025399895.1). Classification (GTDB taxonomy): domain Bacteria; phylum Actinomycetota; class Actinomycetes; order Streptomycetales; family Streptomycetaceae; genus Streptomyces. The sequence continues at coordinate 41,456 of NZ_JAODUA010000026.1, forward strand.
GAGCACTGGACGCTGCCGCTGCCCGGCGGCCCCGGCAAGCCCCTCAAGCTGACCGTGCACCCCGAGCGCGAGCACATTCCGCTCTACATCGCCGCGATCGGCCCCAAGAACCTGGAGCAGACCGGCGAGATCGCCGACGGCGCGCTGCTGATCTTCCCGGCCGCCGAGCACATCGAGGCCACCGCGATCTCCCACATCCGCGCGGGCCGCGAGAAGGCCGGTCTGACGATGGACGGCTTCGACGTCTGCCCGACGCTGCCGATCGCCCTCGGCGCCGACGCGGACGTCCCGGCCCTCGCCGACGTGTTCCGCCCGTACACCGCGCTGTACGTCGGCGGCATGGGCAGCCGCAAGCAGAACTTCTACAACCAGCTCGCACAGCGCATGGGGTACGAGAAGGAAGCCGCCGAGATCCAGGACAAGTACCTGTCCGGCGACAAGGCCGGGGCGGGCGCGGCGGTGCCGCAGCAGCTCATCGACTCGACCACGCTGCTCGGCTCGGTGGAGCGGATCGCCGACCGGATGGGGGCCTACGCCGCGGCCGGTGTCACCACGCTCACGCTGGCCCCGGCCGGCTTCACGCTCGACGAGCGGCTGGCCTCGCTGCGCGCGGGCACCGAGGCGCTGGAGCGCGCGGGCCTCGCGTAAGGGGTGATTGGTCTCAGCGGCCGTGGTGGGGGCTCGGGGGGTCTTCCCCGCCACGGCCGTCATGCCCTACAACGCCCGGCCGCCGCGGGCGGTTACGGCGGCGGGGGCACCGCACATTCCTTCGTTCGGCCCAGTGGGGCCCGACCCCTGTTGCCGGGGCCGGTTCGCCGCATTTGACTCGGTTGCGCAGAGTCCTGCGCGCACCCGGAGGTACGGCAACGATGCTCTCGGCCAAGAGTCTGTTCCAGGAGATCCTCGACAACGACGAGTCGTTCCGCCTCTTCTGCTCCATCGCGGCCGGCGGCGAGTCCCAGGGCGGCTGGGAGAACGGCCGGATCGCCGCCCTCCTGCCCCCGGAGTGCCGCGCCCTCGCTCCCAAGGTGGCCCGGCACGGCGCCGACGAGGACAAGCACGGGCGGATCTTCCACGCGCTGATGAAGAAGCGCGGCCTGAGCGCCGTCGACGTACCCGACGACACCAACTACACGATGCTGCTCGAACGGCTCGGCATCGGACTCGGCCACGCGCGGCTCAGGAGCGAGGAGCCGCTCACCGAACGGGATGTCGTGGTCTACCTCGCACACAGCCGCGTCACCGAGCAGCGCGCCTCGGAACAGATGGAGCTGCTGTGCAAGCACTTCGGCACCGATCCCGACCTGGGGCGCGCGGTGCGGATGATCTCCGCCGACGAGGACAACCATCTGGCGTACTGCCACGAGGAGTTGCTGCGGCTGGCCCGCGCCGGACATGGGCCCGCGATCCAGCGGGCGCTGCGCCGCTGCGCGCTCGCCGAGATCCGCGTGTACCGCGATGTCAGCCTCGCCGTCATGGCCCACATGGGCCGCATCCTCGGCTGGCCGAGCTCCAGGGCGAGGCTCCTGGCAGCGGGCATCCACGCCGTGTACGCCTACGAACGCCTCGCGGGGTGGCGGCGGATGGTGAGCCTCGCCATGCCGCAGCGGCGCGACGCGCTCGGCGGCCCGCCCCTGCCCGCGCCCGGCTTCGCGTGACTACAGCCAGCCGCGCCGCTTGAACAGGCCGTACAGACCGGCTTCCAGGAGCACCATCAGCACGATCAGCGCCGGATAGCTCCATGCCCAGTGCAGTTCGGGCATGTGGTCGAAGTTCATGCCGTAGACGCCGGCCAGCATCGTGGGGACCGCCGCCATCGCCGCCCACGCCGAAATCTTCCGCATGTCGTCGTTCTGGCGGACGCTCACCTGCGCCAGATGTGCCGAGAGGATGTCCGAGAGCAGCCGGTCCAGGCCCTCCACCGCCTCGTTGGTCCGCATCAGATGGTCGTCCACGTCACGGAAGAACGGCTGGGACTCGGCGTTCACGAACGGCACGCCCGCACTCGCGAGGCGCTGCACCGGCTGCGCCAGCGGGCCGGTCGCCCGGCGGAACTCCTGGAGCTGCCGCTTGAACGTGTAGATCCGCGACGCGGTGTCCTTCGTGTCGCGGCCGCCCGAGGGCGAGAAGATCTGCGCCTCCAGCTCCTCCAGGTCGTTCTGGAGCTCGGCCGCCACCTCCGTGTAGTGGTCGACGACCGCGTCGCTCACCGCGTACAGGACCGTCGTGGGCCCGTGCTTGAGCAGCTCGGGCTCCGACTCCAGGCGTCGGCGCACCGCCTTGAGCGGCGCGCCCTCACCATGCCGCACGGTCACCACGAAACCGTCGCCGACGAACAGCATCAGCTCGCCGGAGGAGACGGTGTCGCTCTGCGGCTCGTACACGACCGGCTTGAGGACCATGAACAGCGAGTCGTCGTAGACCTCCAGCTTGGGCCTCTGGTGGGCCTTGAGGGCGTCCTCCACGGCCAGCGGGTGCAGCCCGAACTCGGTGCTGACCAGCTCGAACTCCTCCTCCGTCGGCTCATGGAGTCCCACCCAGAGGAAGCTGTCACCTTCGGCGCGCGCCTGGCGGAGGGCGTCCGAGAAATCCTCCGGGCCCTCGGTGCGGCGGCCGCCGTGGTAGATGGCGCAGTCAACGATCATTGCGCGCATTCTCCCGTGAAAGGGAGCCGCCCGCACCCGAGGGAGACCGGCCGCCTAGGCTGACGACCATGGCCACGCTGATCCTCGTACGTCACGGACGTTCCACCGCCAACACGGCGGGGGTGCTGGCCGGCTGGACGCCGGGCGTCGCCCTCGACGAGCGCGGCAACGCCCAGGCCGCCGCCCTGCCCGGCCGGCTCGCGGGGGTGCCGCTCGCCGCCGTCGTCACCAGCCCCCTGCAACGCTGCCGGGAGACCGTGCGGCCGCTCCTCGACGCCCGCCCCGGCCTGCCGCTGCACCCCGAGGACCTGATCGGCGAGTGCCACTACGGCGACTGGTCGGGCCGCCCGCTCGCCGAGCTCTCCACCGAACCGCTGATGGAGGTCGTGCAGCAGCACCCCTCCCACGCGGCCTTCCCGGGCGGCGAGTCGATGCGCGCGATGCAGTCCCGCGCGGTCGGTGCCGTACGGGACTGGAACGAGCGGATCGAGACCGAGCACGGTCCCGACGCGGTCTACGCCATGTGCTCGCACGGCGACATCATCAAGTCCGTGGTGGCGGACGCCCTCGGTATGCATCTCGACCTCTTTCAGCGCATCTCGGTGGAACCGTGTTCCCTCACCGTGATCCGCTACACCCGTCTGCGGCCCTACCTGGTCCGCCTCGGCGACACCGGGGACCTCGCCTCGCTGATGCCGCGCGCGACCCCCGCGGAGGAACAGGCCGAGGTCGGTGGCGGTGCGGGAGCACCGTGATCGCTCGGCGCAGTAGGGTGGACGCGCCGAAAACCGCTGCTCCAACTCCGCCTGCTCCAACTCCGAACTAGGGAGACCAGAACGTGTCCCGTCAGGTGTTCTTCTACGACCCGCCGGACCGTTTCGTGGCCGGCACGGTCGGGCTCCCCGGGCGCCGGACGTTCTTCCTCCAGGCGTCCGCGGGCAGTCGCACCACCAGCGTCGCCCTGGAGAAGACCCAGGTCGCCGCGCTCGCCGAGCGCATCGACGAGCTCCTCGACGAGGTCGTGCGCCGGACCGGAGGAAACGCTCCTGTGCCCGCGGTGGCCCCGCCGGACGTCACCGACAGCGCGCCGCTCGACTCTCCCGTCGAGGAGGAGTTCCGGGTCGGCACCATGGCGCTGGCCTGGGACGGCGACGAGCAGCGCATGATCATCGAGGCGCAGGCCCTGGTCGAGCTGGACGCCGACACCGAGGACGACCTCGCCGAGGCCGAGGAGCGGATGCTCCAGGACGAGGAGAACGGCCCGCCGATGCTGCGGGTGCGCCTGACCGGAGCCCAGGCCCGGGCCTTCGCCAAGCGGGCCCTCGACGTCGTGAACGCGGGCCGCCCGCCCTGCCCGCTGTGCAGCCTCCCGCTCGACCCGGAAGGACACGTATGCCCGCGCCAGAACGGATACCGCCGCGGAGCCTGACCGCGACCGAGCTCCTCACCCGGGGTGAGCTCACCGTCCTCGGGCAGATCCGTGAGGCGTCCAACGCGGTCCTGTACTGCTCGGTGGCGTACGGGGACGAGAGCGCGGAGTGCGTCTACAAGCCCGTCGCGGGGGAGCGGCCCCTGTGGGACTTCCCCGACGGCACGCTCGCCCAGCGCGAGGTCGCCGCGTACGAGGTATCGCGCGCGATCGGCTGGGACCTCGTGCCCCCCACCGTGCTGCGGGACGGGCCCTACGGCGAGGGCATGGTCCAGCTCTGGATCGAGACGGCGGAGGGCGACTCCGGGCTGCTGGCTCTCGTCGAGGACGAGGAGCCGGCCGAGGGCTGGAAGGCCGTGGGGTTCGCGGAGGTCGGCGAGGGCCGCACCGCGCTGCTCGTGCACGCCGACGACGAGCGGCTGCGGCGGCTCGCCGTGCTCGACGCGGTGATCAACAACGGGGATCGCAAGGGCGGGCATCTGCTTCCCGCGCCCGACGGGCGGCTGTACGGGATCGACCACGGGGTCACGTTCAACGTGGACGACAAGTTGCGGACGCTGCTGTGGGGGTGGGCGGGTGAGCCGCTCACCTCGGAGGCGGTGGGCGCCCTGAAGGGCCTGGCCGAGGCCCTTCGACCCCGGGAGCCGTTGGCGGTGCGGCTTGCTTCGCTGATCACGGGGGCGGAGGTCGAGGCGGTGCGGGCGCGGGTTTCGACCCTGCTGTCCTCCGGGGCCCACCCCGTCCCCTCGGGCGACTGGCCCCCCATCCCCTGGCCACCCATCTAGCCCACCGGTGCGGCGGCGGGCCTTCGGGTGCGGGCCGTGCTCGCCTTTTGCGCAGTTCCCCGCGCCCCTGAACCCCCGGTCGTGTGCGGACCGTGGTCGCTTTTCGCGCAGTTCCCCGTGCCCCTGGACGGCCTTCGGTCTGCGGACCGTGCGCGCTTGCTCGCGCAGTTCCCCGCGCCCCCAAACCCCCGGTCGTGTGCGGACCGTGCCCGCCTCTCGCGCAGTTCCCCGCGCCCCCAAGGAAGGCCTTCGTCTGCGAGCTGTGCCCGCCTCTCGCGCAGTTCCCCGCGCCCCCAAGAACGGCCTTCGTGTGCGGGCTGTGGTCGCTTCTCGCGCAGTTCCCCGCGCCCCTTGGCGGCGCTGGTGCTGGGCCGCATCGGGCCAGCCAGCCCGTCCGGCGATTGAGGACGAGCGCCCTTGAGGCGCGATACGGGGGCTGGGGCGAAAGCCCCAGGATTTGGCCAAGAGCGGGATCCGGTTCGTATCCGGAACGTGCGTCCGGTTACGCTCAAGGCATGCATGCCTGGCCCGCTTCTGAGGTCCCCGCCCTGCCCGGCAAGGGCCGCGACCTCCGGATCCACGACACCGCGACCGGCGGACTGGTCTCCCTCGACCCCGGTCCCGTCGCCCGTATCTACGTCTGCGGGATCACCCCGTACGACGCGACCCATATGGGTCACGCGGCGACTTACAACGCGTTCGACCTCGTTCAGCGCGTGTGGCTCGACACCAAGCGGCAGGTTCACTATGTCCAGAACGTGACGGACGTGGACGACCCCCTCCTGGAGCGAGCCATCCGCGATGGCAAGGACTGGGTCGAGCTCGCCGAGGGCGAGACCGCGCTGTTCCGCGAGGACATGACCGCCCTGCGCCTGCTCCCCCCGCAGCACTACATCGGCGCCGTCGAGGCGATACCCGGAATCGTCCCGCTCGTCGAGCGGCTCCGGGACGCGGGCGCGGCGTACGAGCTCGAAGGGGACGTGTACTTCTCCGTCGAGAGCGACCCGCACTTCGGCGGTGTCTCGCACTACGACACCGAGGTCATGAGGGCGCTGTCCGCCGAGCGCGGCGGCGACCCCGAGCGGCCCGGCAAGAAGAACCCGCTGGACCCGATGTTGTGGATGGCCGCCCGCGAGGGCGAGCCGAGCTGGGACGGCGCCTCGCTCGGCCGCGGCCGCCCCGGCTGGCACATCGAGTGCGTCGCCATCGCCCTCGACCACCTCGGGATGGGCTTCGACGTGCAGGGCGGCGGCTCCGACCTCGTCTTCCCGCACCACGAGATGGGCGCCTCGCACGCCCAGGCGCTGACCGGCGAGCACCCCTTCGCCAAGGCGTACGTACACGCCGGCATGGTCGCTCTGGACGGCGAGAAGATGTCCAAGTCCAAGGGCAACCTCGTATTCGTCTCGAAGCTGCGCCGCGACGGCGTCGACCCGGCCGCCATCCGCCTCTCGCTGCTCGCCCACCACTACCGGGCGGACTGGGAGTGGACCGACCAGGTGCTCCAGGACGCCGTCGAGCGCCTCGGACGCTGGCGGGCCGCCGTGTCCCGGCCCGACGGTCCGTCCGCTGACGCGCTCGTCGAGGAGGTCCGCGAGGCCCTCGCCAACGACCTGGACGCCCCCGCGGCGCTCGCCGCCGTCGACCGCTGGGCCGCGCGGCAGGACGCGGAGGGCGGTACGGACGAGGCCGCCCCCGGACTCGTGTCCCGCACGGTCGACGCCCTGCTCGGCGTCGCCCTGTAGCGCCAACGCGCCGACCCCGAACCGCCCTTGGACTTCTCGTGAGTCCGGGGGCGGTTTCGTTTTTCCTGGGCCCACCCCATGGTCCGATGCTCGTTCATGCGCTAAACACGCTCTATGCAATCACCAATACGCACGAGAGCGGCTCTCGTCGGAGCGGCCGTGCTCGGTCTGCTCGCGGTGTTCGCGGGTCCCGGCAGCGCCCGGGCCGACGTCGCGACCGACCCGCCGACCGATACCTCCGTGGGTGACGTGACCGGCTTCGAGGCCACGTCCGGCTCCGTCTTCACGCTGCGCGCGGGCGCGGCCGAGGCGCGCGTCAGCTTCGTCACGGACGACACCTTCCGCATCGAACTCGCCCCGGACGGCGACTTCACCGACCCGGCCGGCGCCGACATCGTCCTGCCGCAGGGCACGCCGCCCGCCACCCGCTGGAAGGACAGGGGAGACCGCTATGAGCTGAGTACCGCCAAGGTCACCCTGCGCGCCTTCAAGTCCCCGCTGCGCTTCGCCCTGTCCAAGGCGGACGGCACCCTGCTCTGGTCCGAGACCAATCCGCTGAGCTGGACCAAGGACACCACCACCCAGACCCTGTCCCGGGGCGCCACCGAGCAGTTCTTCGGCGCCGGCATGCAGAACGGCCGCGGCAACACCTCGCACCGCGACCACACGGTCCAGGTCGGCGTCGACGACAACTGGAACGACGGCGGCCACCCCAACTCGGTGCCGTTCTACCTCTCGACGGCCGGATACGGCGTCTTCCGCAACACGTACGCCCCCAATACGTACGTCTTCGGGCAGCCCGTCACCGCGAGCGCCAGGGAACACCGCTTCGACGCCTACTACTTCGCGGGCGATGCCAAGCATGTCGTCGGGGACTACACCCAGTTGACGGGGAAGCCGTTCCTGCCGCCGGTGTACGGACTCGAACCCGGCGACTCGGACTGCTATCTGCACAACGCCAACCGCGGTGAGCGTCACACCCTGGACGCGGTCGCGATCGCTGACGCGTACAAGGCCCAGGACATGCCCAACGGCTGGATGCTGGTCAACGACGGCTACGGCTGCGGCTACGAGAACCTTCCCGAGACCAGTGCCGGTCTCCAGAAGGACGCCATGCACATGGGTCTGTGGACCGAGGACGGCCTCGACAAGCTCGCCGACCAGGTCAAGGCGGGCCAGCGCGTCGCCAAGCTCGACGTCGCCTGGGTCGGCGACGGGTACAAGCACGCCCTCGACGGCTGCAAGGCGGCCTACCAGGGCATCGAGGCCAACAGCGGCGCCCGCGGCTTCACGTGGGCGCCGGAGAGCTGGGCGGGCGCCCAGCGCTGCGGCGTCCAGTGGTCCGGCGACCAGTCGGGCAGCTGGGACTACATCCGCTGGCAGATCCCGACCTACGCGGGCGCGACGCTCTCCGGGTTCGCCTACACCAGCGGTGACATCGACGGCATCTTCGGCGGCAGCGCCAGGACGTACACCCGCGACCTCCAGTGGAAGTCGTTCCTGCCCGCCGTGATGACCATGGACGGCTGGGCCGCGAGCGACAAGCAGCCCTACCGGAACGGCGAGCCCTACACGTCGATCAACCGGAGCTATCTGAAGCTCAAGGAGTCGCTGCTGCCGTACATGTACTCCTACGCCCACGAGGCCACCACCACCGGCGTGGGGCCGGTCCGCCCCCTGGCGCTCGAATACCCCGACGACCCGAAGGCGGCGACCGACGCCGCCAAGTACGAGTTCCTGACCGGCGAGGACTTCCTCGTCGCGCCCGTCTACCAGGACACGACCGTACGCGACGGGATCTATCTGCCGCAGGGCACCTGGATCGACTACTGGAGCGGGCGCACCTACCAGGGCCCGACCACCGTCAACGGCTACAGCGCGCCGCTCGACACCCTGCCCCTGTTCGTGAAGGCCGGGGCCGCCGTGCCGATGTGGCCCGGCATCCGCTCCTATCAGGACCGCACCAGTGACTCGTCGTTGGCCTGGGACATCTATCCCCAGGGTCGCTCGTCCTTCCAGCTGTACGAGGACGACGGGGTGACCCGCGCCCATCGGACCGGCGCCTTCGCCACCCAGCGCGCCGACGTCGTCGCGCCGTTGCGGGGGCCGGGCGATGTGAGCGTCCAACTCGGGGCATCTCAAGGGCAGTTCACCGGAAAGCAGAGCACGCGGCCGTACCGGTTCACGGTGCACACCGGGAGCGCGCCCGCCTCGGTGGAGGTCCAGGGGCGCAAGCTCGGGCGCCTCGCGTCGAAGGCCGCGTACGACAAGGCCACCACGGGCTGGTTCTACGACGCGGGCGACCGGGGCGGCGTGGTCCAGGTGAAGACCGCGAGCCTGCGCACGGACCGGGCGTTCGAGGTGCGGCTCAAGGACACCAGCGCCGTGGGCGGCAGGACTCCCGGCGCCGCCCTCACGCTCGCCGCGCCCGCCGGGCAGGAACTCGCGGCGGGCGCCCCCGCAACGGTGGCCGTGGACGTCACCGCCGGGAGTGCGGACGCCACCGGCGTGCGGGTGTCCCTCGCCGCGCCGGCCGGGTGGACCGTCACCCCGCCACCCGCGCTCGACCGGATCCCGGCCGGGACCACCCGGCGCGTCGAGGTGGCAGTGACCCCCGCCAAGGACGCCACGCCGGGCGAGACAACCCTGACCGTCAACTCCGCGTACGGGGGCGGCAGTTCAGAGCAACGGATCGCGGTCTCCGTGATGCCCGCGCCACCCTCGGGCGACAGCTGGGCCAGTGACCTGGTGTGGCTGACGTCGGCCAACGGATACGGGCCGCCCGAACGCGACCGCTCCAACGGCGAGTGGGGGGCCGCCGACGGCCATCCCCTCACGCTCGCGGGCACCACCTACGCCAAGGGCATCGGGGCCCACGCCGACTCCGACATCGAGGTCTACACCGGCGGCCGGTGCGGCGCCTTCACCGCCGACGTCGGCATCGACGACGAGATCAACGGCTACGGGGAGGTGGCGTTCTCCGTCGAGGCGGACGGCAAGGTGCTGTGGACCTCGCCGAAGGTGACCGGGGCCTCGGCGACGGTGGCGGTGAACGTTCCGCTCGGCGGGGCGCGCCATGTCCATCTGCGGGTCACCGACACCAACAACTCCAAGTCAGGGGACCACGGCGACTGGGCCGGTGCGACGTTCCACTGCGCCTAGCCGTCGGCGGGCGCCGGGCGGGGTCGTCCCCGTCCGGCGCCCGCCGTGCGGGAGCGCGAGCCGGCGTGTCAGTCCGAGGGCTCGGCTCCGTGCCACACCGTCGTCGCGTTGCAGAACTCCTCGATGCCGTGGCCGGAGAGTTCGCGGCCGTAGCCGGAGCGCTTGACGCCGCCGAAGGGGAGGGCCGGGTGGGAGGCGGTCATGCCGTTGAAGAACACCCCGCCCGCCTGGAGGTCGCGTACACAGCGCTCGACTTCGGTGTCGTCACGGGTCCAGACGTTGGAACTCAGCCCGAACGGCGTGTCGTTGGCGACCGCCAGGGCCTCGTCGAGGTCGCGCACCCGGTAGAGCGTGGCGACCGGGCCGAACGTCTCCTCGTGGTGGATGCGCATGTCGGCGGTGACACCCGCCAGCACGGTCGGCAGATAGAACCAGCCCCGGTCCATGCCCTCGGGCCGGCTTCCACCGCACAGGGCGGTCGCGCCCTTGCGTACGGCGTCCTCGACGAGCTCCTCCAAGTCGGCCCGGCCGCGCTCGCTGGCCAGCGGGCCGATGGCCGTGCGCTCGTCCAGGGGGTCGCCGACCTTCAACTCCCGCATTCCCGCGGTGAATTGCTCGGCGAAGGCGTCGTAGACGTCCGCGTGGACGATGAAGCGCTTGGCGGCGATGCAGGACTGGCCGTTGTTCTGGGTGCGGGCGGTCACCGCGGTCACCGCGGCCCGCTCCACATCGGCGGAGGCGAGGACGAGATAGGGGTCGCTGCCGCCCAGTTCGAGCACGGTCTTCTTGATCTCGTCGCCGCAGATCGCCGCGACCGAGCGGCCCGCGGGTTCGCTGCCGGTCAGCGTGGCCGCCGCCACCCGCCGGTCGCGCAGCACCTTCTCGACGCCGTCGGAACCGATCAGCAGGGTCTGGAAGCAGCCGTCGGGGAACCCGGCCCGGCGGAACAGGTCCTCCAGGTACAGCGCGGTCTGCGGCACGTTCGAGGCGTGCTTGAGCAGGGCGACGTTGCCCGCCATCAGCGCCGGCGCCGCGAACCGGACGACCTGCCAGAGCGGGAAGTTCCACGGCATCACGGCCAGGACCACGCCCAGCGGCCGGTAGTGGACCCGGGCCCGCTCGGCCCCCGAGTCGCGCACGTCGTCCGCCGAGGGCTCCTCGTCGGCGAGCAGCCCGGCCGCGTGCTCGGCGTACCAGCGCAGCGCCTTCGCACACTTCGCCGCCTCGGCCCGGGCCGCCACGACCGGCTTGCCCATCTCCACTGTCATGGTGCGCGCGATGTCGTCCCGGTCGGCGTCGAGCAGGTCGGCCGCGCGCAGTACGAGCCGGGCGCGCTCCTCGAAGCTGGTCGTGCGGTGGGCGCCGAAGGCGGTCTCGGCCGCGGCCAGGCGCCGCTCGACCTCCTCGGGCCCCATGACACCGAAGCTCTTGAGCGTCTCACCGGTAGCCGGATTCACCGTGGCGATGGCCATGACGTACGACACCTCCTGAAGGCACTGGTCCCTCGACCTTCCCGCGCGTCAGGAGGCGCCGCAACGCGAACGGCGGCCGGTCCCCGGGGCTACTCCTCGGGGGACTCCTCGCCCGGGTCGTCCGTCTTGGGGGGCTTGGGCGGGCGGGTGCGCCCGCTGGAGGTGTCCCGCAGATAGGACCCGTCGGCCTCGGTGGCGGGGCCGCCCGCGGTGGCCTGCCCCGGACCCGGGCCGCCGTCGCGCCGGCGCAGATACCGCTCGAATTCACGGGCGATGGCCTCGCCGGACGCCTCGGGCAGATCCGCGGTGTCCCGCGCCTCCTCCAGCGTCTGGACGTACTCGGCCACCTCGCTGTCCTCGGCGGCCAGTTGGTCGACGCCGAGCTGCCAGGCGCGGGCGTCCTCGGCCAGTTCACCGAGCGGAATCCTGAGGTCGATCAGGTCCTCCAGGCGGTTGAGCAGGGCGAGCGTGGCCTTCGGGTTGGGCGGCTGGGACACGTAGTGCGGCACCGCGGCCCACAGGCTGACCGCCGGGACGCCCGCGTGGGTGCACGCCTCCTGGAGGATGCCGACGATGCCCGTGGGGCCCTCGTACCGGGTCTCCTCCAGATCCATGGTGCGCGCCAGGTCCGGGTCGGAGGTCACGCCGCTGACCGGCACCGGCCGGGTGTGCGGGGTGTCGCCGAGCAGCGCGCCCAGGACCACCACCATCTCCACGCCCAGTTCATGGGCGAAGCCCAGGATCTCGTTGCAGAACGAGCGCCAGCGCATCGACGGCTCGATGCCGCGCACCAGCACCAGGTCGCGCGGCTTGTCGCCGCCGACCCGCACCACGGAGAGCCGGGTGGTGGGCCATGTCACCTTGCGGACTCCGCCGTCCAGCCACACCGTGGGCCGGTTGACCTGGAAGTCGTAGTAGTCCTCCGCGTCCAGCGCGGCGAAGACCTCGCCCTTCCATACCCCGTCCAGGTGCGCGACCGCGGAGGAGGCGGCATCGCCCGCGTCGTTCCAGCCCTCGAACGCAGCGATCATGACCGGGTCGACCAGCTCGGGAACGCCCTCCAGCTCGATCACCCAGTGCCTCCCTACGAAGTTCCCCATGCGTACGCCCCAACCTTACGGCTTCAGACCTACCCTGCCGCAGCCCCGTGCACAGCCCTCCCCGGTCCGAAGGGGCCGGGGAAGGGGGAGGCGGCGTACGGGACGGAGGCGGCACCAGCCCCGCATTCATCCGAGCTGTGGCTCGAAAATCTCGGCACGACCCTGGACGGTGGCGCCGGGACGGGGATATACATCGGATGACCGCTGGAGATCCGATTCCATACGGGTGCTTCCGCGGACGGTTTCGCGGACGTTCGTTCAGCGGTTCATCCGGGCGTCGGTCCACGTGCGGATCCAACGCGCGGATCCAGGTGCGGATCCATCTCCAGTTCCATGCGTTCATCCAGGGGGCGTGCATGAGGCCGAGCGTCACGGCGTTCGAGGTACACGACATCCGCTTTCCCACCTCGGAACGGCTCGACGGTTCGGACGCCATGAACCCCGACCCCGACTACTCGGCCGCCTATGTCGTGCTGCGCGCCGAGGACGGGCGCGAGGGCCACGGCTTCGTGTTCACCATCGGCCGCGGCAACGAGGTGACCGCCGCCGCCATCGAGGCGCTGCGGCCCTACGTCGTGGGCCGCCCCGCACCGGTCGGCGCGGCCGACCTCGCGGCCCTGCACCGCGATCTCACCCACGACTCCCAACTCCGTTGGCTGGGGCCGGAGAAGGGGGTGATCCACATGGCGGCGGGCGCCGTCGTCAACGCCGCCTGGGACCTGGCGGCCACCACCGCGGGGTTGCCGGTGTGGGAGTTCCTCGCCGCCATGACACCCGAGGAACTGGTCTCGCTCGTCGACTTCCGCTATCTGACGGACGTACTGACCCGGCAGGAGGCCCTCGCCATCCTGCGCGCTGCCGAGCCCGGGCGCGCGGAGCGGGCCCGGCTGCTGCGCGCCGAGGGCTACCCCGCGTACACCACCTCGCCCGGCTGGCTCGGGTACGACGACGACAAGCTGGTCCGCCTCGCCAAGGAGGCCGTCGCGGACGGCTTCGTCCAGATCAAGCTGAAGGTGGGCGCCGACCTCGACGACGACGTCCGCAGACTGGGCCTCGCCCGCGCCGCCGTCGGCCCCGGCATCCGCATCGCCGTCGACGCCAACCAGCGCTGGGACGTCCCGGACGCGATCCGCTGGATGGCGGCGCTCGCCCCGTACCAGCCGCACTGGATCGAGGAGCCGACCAGCCCCGACGACATCCTCGGCCACGCCGCCGTGCGGGCCGGTCAGCCCGTCAAGGTCGCCACCGGCGAACACGCCGCCAACCGCGTGGTGTTCAAGCAGCTCCTCCAGGCGGGCGCGGTCGACTTCGTCCAGATCGACGCGGCCCGGGTGGCCGGGGTCAACGAGAACCTGGCGATCCTGCTGCTCGCCGCGAAGTACGGCGTGCCGGTCTGCCCGCACGCCGGCGGGGTCGGCCTGTGCGAACTCGTCCAGCATCTGGCCATGTTCGACTTCGTGGCGGTCTCGGCCAGCCGCGAGGACCGGGTCATCGAGTACGTCGACCATCTGCACGAACACTTCGTGACCCCCGCCGTCGTCGAGGCCGGGCGCTACCGCGCCCCCACCGCCCCGGGCTTCTCCGCCCGGATGCACCCCGCCAGCATCGCCACCCACCGCTACCCGGACGGGCCCCTGTGGCGGGCCCGCCGACCGGCCCAGGAGGTCATCTCATGAGCTCTGCCCAGGACTTCGGCGGCATGGCGGCGCTCGTCACCGGCGGCGCCTCGGGCATCGGCGCCGCCGTCGCCGAGCTCCTCATGGCGCGCGGCGCACGCGTCGCCGTCCTCGACCGGGACGTCGAGGGCGCCCCGGACGGCGCCCTCGCCCTGGAGGCCGACGTCACCGACGACGCGGGCGTAGGGGACGCGGTCGCACGGGCCGTCGCCGCGTTCGGCGCCCTGCACACCGTGGTCTCCAACGCGGGCATCGGCGCCGTCGGCACCGTCGAGGACAACGACGACGCCGAATGGCACCGGGTCCTGGACGTCAACGTCCTCGGCATGGTCAGGGTCGCCCGGCACACGCTGCCCCATCTACGACGCGCGGCCGGGGAGCGGCCCGGCCGCGCGTCCCTGACCCAGACCTGTTCCATCGCCGCCACCGCCGGGCTTCCCCAGCGCGCCCTGTACAGCGCCGCCAAGGGCGCCGTCCTCTCCCTCACCCTCGCGATGGCCGCCGACCACGTACGCGAGGGAGTACGGGTGAACTGCGTCAACCCCGGCACGGCGGACACGCCCTGGGTCGCCCGGCTGCTCGACGGGGCCGACGACCCCGAGGCCGAGCGCGCCGCGCTGCGGGCCCGCCAGCCCATGGGCCGCCTGGTCTCGGCGGCCGAGGTCGCCGCCGCCATCGCCTATCTCGCGAGCCCCGCCGCGGCCGCCGTCACCGGCACGGCCCTCGCGGTCGACGGCGGCATGCAGGGCCTGCGCCTGCGCCCCAGTACCTGAGAGCTCCGCCGTGAATCCACCAAGGACGGAACCATGAGAGTGCGTACGACAACCGCCGCCGCCTGCGCCGCACTTGTCGCGCTGGGCCTGCTCACCGGCTGCAACCGCGAATCCGGCGGCGGTACGGGCAGCCAGAAGGTCGGCATCGATCTGCCGCGCAGCGACAGCGACTTCTGGAACTCCTACCAGCGCTACATCGAACAGGGCGTCAAGGCCGGCGAGGTCTCCGCGCTGCCGCCCACCGACTCCCAGAACGACGTCGGCAAGCTGGTCTCCGACGTCACCGCCCTGACCGACCTGGGCGCCAAGGCGATCGTGATGGCCCCGCAGGACACCGGCGCGATCGCCTCGACCCTGGAGAACCTCAAGCGGCGCAAGATCCCGGTCATCAGCGTCGACACCCGCCCCGACAAGGGCGACGTCTACATGGTGGTGCGCGCCGACAACAAGGCGTACGGCGAGAAGGCCTGCAAGTACCTGGGCGAGCAGCTCAAGGGAAAGGGCGAAGTGGCCGAATTCCAGGGCGACCTGAGCTCCATCAACGGCCGCGACCGCTCCGAGGCCTTCAAGGCCTGCATGGACAAGGACTTCCCCGGCATCAAGGTCTACGAGCTCGCCACCGACTGGAAGGGCGACATCGCCTCCGCCAAGCTCCAGTCCACCCTCGCCGGCCACCCCGGACTCAACGGCATCTACATGCAGGCCGGTGGCGTCTTCCTCCAGCCGACCCTGGCCCTGCTCCAGCAGAAGGGTCGGCTGTTGCCGCCGGGCAGCGCCGGGCACATCACGATCGTCTCCAACGACGGCATCCCCGAGGAGTTCGACGCGATCAAGGCCGGGAAGATCGACGCGACCATCTCCCAGCCCGCCGACCTCTACGCCAAGTACGCCCTCTTCTACGCCAAGGCCGCGCTGGACGGCAAGACGTTCAAGGAGGGCCCCACCGACCACGGCTCCACCATCGTCAAGATCCCGAACGGATACGAGGACCAGCTGCCCGCCCCGCTGGTCACCAAGGCCAACGTCGACGACGCCTCGCTGTGGGCCAACCAGCTGAAGAAGAGCTGACCATGGCACCCGATCCCCACGCACCGGCACCCCACGCGCCGGACGGCGAACCCGCGGCCGCGCTGCACGCCCAGGGCATCGTCAAACGCTTCGGCCCCACCCGCGCCCTGGACGGGGTGGGCCTGACGGTCCTGCCCGGGCAGTCGCACGCGCTCGTCGGCCGCAACGGCGCCGGGAAGTCCACCCTGGTCGGCGTCGTCACCGGACTGCACCGGCCGGACGCGGGCACCGTCACCTTCGGCGGCGCGCCCGCGCCCGCCTTCGGCGACCGGGCCGGCTGGCAGTCCAAGGTCGCCTGCGTCTACCAGAAGTCCATGGTCGTCCCGGACCTGACCGTCGCCGAGAACCTCTTCCTCAACCGCTTCGAGGGGGAGCGCATCCGCTGGAGCCGGCTGCGCCGCCGCGCCGCGGACCTCCTCGCCGAGTACGGGGTGAAGGTCGACCCGGACGCCCGGGCACGTGAACTGCCGGTGGAACAGCGCCAGTTCGTAGAGATCGCCCGGGCCCTGTCGTTCGGCGCCCGGCTCATCGTCCTGGACGAACCGACCGCCCAGCTCGACGCCCGGGGCATCCAGCGCCTGTTCACCAAGCTCCGCGAACTCCAGTCCCAGGGCGTGGCGTTCCTGTTCATCTCGCACCACCTCCAGGAGGTGTACGACCTGTGCACCGCGGTCACCGTCTACCGCGACGCCCGCCAGATCCTGACGGCCTCCGTCACCGACCTCCCCAAGGACGAGCTGGTCGCCGCGATGACGGGGGAGCGGCCCGGCGCGAGCACCTCCTCCTGGCGGGCCACCACCCGGGCCGCGACGGCGGCGGAACCGGTCCTGGTGACCGAAGGGCTGGCCCTGGCAGGGGAGTTCGAGACGCTCGACCTCGCGGTGCGCCCCGGTGAGGTGCTCGGCGTGGCCGGCGCCGCGGCCAGCGGGAACACCGCGCTCGGCGAGACCCTCGTCGGGATGCGTCGGGCCACCGCCGGCCGGGTCACCGTGCACGGCCGGGCGGTGAGACCGGGCAGCGTGCCGCACGCCCTGGACGCGGGCATCGGCTACATCCCCGAGGACCGGCACCGCCAGGGCCTGGTCCCCGAGCGCTCGGTCGCCGAGAACGCCACGCTCACCGTCACCGATCAGCTCGGGCCGTGGGGGACCGTACTGCCCTCGAAGACAAGGGAGTTCGCCCGCTCGATGATCACCTCGCTCGACATCAGGACCCAGGGCCCCGAGCAACCCGTCTCGGGTCTGTCGGGCGGCAATCAGCAGAAGGTCGTGGTCGCCCGCGCCCTGGCCCGCAAGCCGGCCGTGCTGGTCGCGGTACGGCCCACGGCGGGCGTGGACGTGAAGTCCAAGGACGCGCTCCTCGGCGTGGTGCGCCAGGTCGCCGACCGGGGCAGCGCGGCAGTGATCATCTCGGACGAGCTCGACGACCTGAGGGTGTGCGACCGGGTGCTGGCCCTGTTCCACGGGCGGGTCGTGGCCCAGTACGACAGCGGATGGAGCGACGGCGAGCTCGTCGCGGCGATGGAAGGCATGCGGGGCATGGAGGGCACGGCGGGTGTGGACGGCATGAACGAGGCGGACGCCATGGACGGCAAGGGGGAGCGGTGATGACCGACACGGTGACCGAGGCACCGGCCGGAGTGCGGGACACGAACCCGCTCGGACGCTTCTCCCACATCCGCTGGAGCGACTTCTCCCTGGTCCCCGTGATCCTCGTCCTGATGGTGATCGGCTTCGTCGTCTCGCCGGTGTTCCTCACCTCGGGCAATCTGATCAGCGTCGTCCAGCAGTCCTCGGAGCTGAGCCTGCTCGTCCTGGGGCAGGCCCTGATCCTGATCTGCGGCCGCATGGACCTGTCCCTGGAGTCGACGATCGGCATCGCGCCAGTCATCGCGATGTGGCTGGTGCTTCCGTCCTCGACGGCGGCCGGGCGCTTCACCGGGGTCGGTCTGCTGCCCGGCTGGACGGCGATCCCGGTGTGCCTCCTGGTCGGCCTGGCGATCGGCGCGTTCAACGGCTTCCTCATGCTGAGGCTGAACGTGAACGGGTTCATCGCCACGCTCGGGATGCTCACGATGCTGCGCGGACTGCACATCGGCATCACCGGCGGCCGCTCCATCATCGACATGCCGCCGTCCTTCCGCTACCTCGGGATGACGGACTGGTTCGGCGTGCCCGCCGCGGTCTGGATCTGCCTCGCGCTCTTCGCGATCGGCGGGGCGGCGCTGGCGTGGCTGCGGCACGGGCGGTCGCTGTACGCGATCGGAGGCAACCCGGAGGCGGCCCGCGCGGCGGGCATCCGGGTCGACCGGGTCACCTGGATCGTGCTGGGCGTCGGCGGCCTGCTGGCCGCGTTCGCGGGGATCCTCTACACCGGGCACTACGGCTCGGTGGCGGCCAACCAGGGCAACGGCTGGATCTTCCAGGTGTTCGCGGCCGCGGTGATCGGCGGTATCTCCCTCAAGGGAGGCCGGGGCACCCTCTTCGGCGCTCTGACGGGCGTCCTCACCCTCCAACTGGTGGTCAATGTCATGACCTTGGGCGGCGTCCCCGCGCTCTGGAACCAGTTCCTCAACGGAGCGATCATCATCGTGGCCCTGGTGATCAGCCGCTTCGCGAGCGGCGAGAAGCAGGATTAGAGCCGCTGAGCGGCGGTGTGCGGGGCGGTGGGCGGCCGACGGCCGGAACGCGCCACGGAGTTGGGTACCCTCTCGGTTGACTTCGGGGCGCCGGCGGGCCGAACCGCCGTGACAGGGGATGGATTTCATGAGTGCACCTTCCAGCGACCTTTTCCAGCCGCTCAGGCCCGACGACCCGGACGCGGTGGGCGGTTACCGGCTGACCGCGGTCCTCGGCGCGGGCGGCATGGGCAAGGTGTACCTCTCCTACACGCCGGGCGGCCGGCCCATCGCCCTCAAGGTGATCCGGCCCGAGTTCAGCGAGGACCCCGAGTTCCGGCGGCGCTTCCAGCAGGAGGTGCGGGCGGCCCAGCGGGTGCAGGGCCTGTACACCGCCCCCGTCATCGACTTCGACACCGAGGGCTCCCAGCCCTGGCTGGCCACGGCCTACGTGCCGGGCCCCTCCCTCGCGCACGCGGTGGCCGGGCACGGGCGGCTTCCGCTGCGCAGCGTGCTGCTGCTGACCGTGGGCGTCGCCGAGGCGCTGCACATCATTCACGGCGCGGGCATCGTCCACCGTGACCTGAAGCCCGCGAACGTACTGCTGGCCGGCGACGGCCCGCGCGTCATCGACTTCGGCATCGCCCGCGCCGCGGACGCCACCGCCCTGACCGGCAGCGGCGTCAGCGTGGGCACGCCCGCCTTCATGGCGCCCGAACAGGCCGCGGCCGGCACGGTCACCGCGGCCACCGACATCTTCGCGCTGGGCCAGATCGTGGCGTACGCGGCGATCGGGGCGCCCGCCTACGGCGAGGGGTCCTCGCACGCCGTGCTGTACCGCATCGTGCACGAGGACCCCGACCTCAGCGCGCTGCCGGCGGAGCTGGAGCCCCTGGTGAAGCGGTGCCTCAGCCGCGACCCGGCGGACCGGCCCTCCCTGACCGAGGTCATCCAGCTCTGCCACGAACTCTCCCCGGTCCCGCTGCGCCAGGGCGAGGACTGGCTTCCGCAGGCGGTCGCGGGCTCCATCACCGAACGCCTCCACCTGCCGGAAC
Source organism: Streptomyces sp. ASQP_92 (assembly GCF_025399895.1). Classification (GTDB taxonomy): domain Bacteria; phylum Actinomycetota; class Actinomycetes; order Streptomycetales; family Streptomycetaceae; genus Streptomyces. Next base: position 60,983 of record NZ_JAODUA010000026.1, read on the forward strand.
CGGCGAAGACACCGCCGCCGCGGCCCGTCGTGGCGCCGACGCCCACCGAAGTCTCCGCGCAGCCCCCGACGCAGGGCGCGCATCCGAACGCGTACCTGCCGACCAGTCACGGCGTGGCCGCAGCCCCGACGCAGGGCGTCCCCGCGGCCCCGCCGCACGCCCCCATGGCTCCGAACGCGACGGGGCCCGGCTACCCGACGCCGCCGCCCGGCTACCAGACCCATCCCGGCCACCAGCCACAGCCCGGCTATCAGACGCCGCCTCCCGGGTACGGTCCGGGCTACCCGGCGCCTCCGCAGGGGCACCACCCCGGCCACCCGGCCCCCGCGCCGAACGGGAAACGAAAGGGCCTGATCATCGCCGGGTCCATCGTGGCGGCGGTGGCCGGCCTGGTGATCATCGGCGCGCTGCTGCCGAAGGGCGGCTCCCACGACAAGGCCAAGGGCAGCTCGGCCGCGACCGGCTCCTCATCGGGCGCGCAGCGCAGCGGGAGCGCCGGCAGCGGGAGCAGCGGAAGCGGCTCCAAGGGCAGCGGGCAGCAGCGTTCCGACCCCAAGCCGGCCTCCTATCAGGGCATCAATCTGACGGCCAACTACCAGCTCATGCTGGCCGACAACCCGCCGCGCCCCGCCTCCGGCGGCAACGCCGGGGTGATGTACAACCACGGCGATCTCTACTTCTACCGGGACTCCCTCTTCGGGGACACCAAGCTCGGCACCGACAACGGCAAGCTGGTCGTGCTGAACAACTCGGAGAAGGGCTCGCTGGCGACCTGCCGGGCCGAGACCCGCTACACCGACAAGATCGGCCTGGACCAGCTCACGGACGGGTCGGAGGTCTGTGTGCTCAGCGACGCGGGCCACATCGCGGTGATGACGTACCGCGGCACATCGGGCGCCAAGGACCCGAGCACCTACATCACGCTCGACCTCACGGTCTGGCGCAACGCGGAGGAGCCCAAGAGGTCCTCCTGAGGCCCGGCGGGCCCGCGCCCCGGGGGAAGCCCCCTGGGCGCGGGGCCGGTCAGAGCGTCGACCTCAGCCACTGCTCCACGCTCGCGATGTGCACCGTCGCCCAGGACCGGGCCGCCTCGGCGTCCCGGTCCCGCAGCGCCGCCAGGATCGCCCGGTGCTCGCGCAGGGTCCGTCCCACCGCGTCCTCCTGGGTCAGGCCCCGCCAGATGCGGGCCCGGGTGGTGGGCCCGGAGAGACCGTCGAGCAGCGAGCACAGCACCGAGTTCCCGGAGCCCGCCACGATGCCCCGGTGGAATTCGAGGTCCGCGAGGACCAGCTCCTCCACCGAGGGGGCGTCCCCCAGCGCCTCCAACTGCGCGTCCAGCGCGTCCAGTTCGGGCTCGGTGATCCGGGGCGCCGCCATCGCCGTGGCGGCCGGCTCCAGGATGCGGCGTACCGCGAGGAACTCCAGGACCGTGTCGTCGCGGTGGAAGTCGACGACGAAGCTCATCGCCTCCAGCAGGACCTGGGGGTCCAGGCTGGTGACATAGGTGCCGTCGCCCTGGCGGACGTCCAGGATGCGGATGAGGGAGAGCGCCCGCACCGCCTCGCGCAGGGAGTTGCGCGACAGGCCGAGCTCCGCCGCCAGTTCGCTCTCCTTGGGGAGCCGGTCGCCCGGCCGCAGCGCACCGGAGACGATCATTTCCTTGATCTTCTCGATGGCCTCGTCGGTGACAGCCATGGGCGACCTCCAGACATCCGATGTATCGGCCCCCATTATGCGCGCCCCGGACCCGTCGCGGCCCGTACTCCCCGAGAGTGCCCGGCGCACGCCGAAGGGGCGGCCCCTCGCGGGAGCCGCCCCTTCGCCGGTATGTGACGAACCGTCAGTTCTTCTCGCCGAGCAGATCCTCGACCTTGGCCCGGATCTCGTCCGTGGCCAGACCCCGGATCGTCAGGGTCGTACGGCGGCGCAGCACGTCGTCCGCGGTCTCGGCCCACTCGTGGTCACGCGCGTAGGCGACCTGCGCCCAGATCTCGGGGGCGTCGGGGTGGACGCGCTCGGCCAGCGCCGGGTCCTCGACGGCCAGACGGGCGATGTCGAAGGACAGCGAACCGTAGTGCGTGGCCAGGTGCTTGGCGGTGTCGGCGGTCATGCGCGGGCCGGACGACGAGCCGTCCACCATCAGGCGGTGGGCGACGGCGCGCGGGTTGGCGATGCCGGGCAGCGGCATCTTGCCGGGGAGCTCCGAGATGGGCTCGAAGTCGTTGCCCAGCGGGTGGCCCGGGAGCTGCTCCAGCTTCTTCATCACCGTACGGCCGATGTGGCGGAACGTCGTCCACTTGCCGCCGGCCACCGACAGCATGCCGCCGCGGCCCTCGGTGACGACCGTCTCGCGCTTGGCCTTGGAGGTGTCGCCCGGACCGCCGGGCAGGACCCGCAGACCGGCGAAGGAGTAGGTGATCAGATCGCGGGAGAGCTGCTGGTCACGGATCGAGAACGCGGCCTCGTCGAGGATCTGCGCGGTGTCCGCCTCGGTGACCCGCACATCCGCCGGATCGCCCTCGAACTCCTCGTCGGTGGTGCCGAGCAGGAGCATGTCCTCCCACGGCAGCGCGAAGGTGATCCGGTACTTGTCGATCGGGGTGGCCAGCGCCGCCTTCCAGGGAGCGGTGCGCTTGAGCACCAGGTGCGCGCCCTTGGACAGGCGTATGGAGGGAGCCGAGGCGGGGTCCTCCATCTTGCGCAGGTGGTCGACCCAGGGGCCGGTGGCGTTGAGGACGAGCCGCGCGTCGACGCCGAACTCCTCACCGTCCATACGGTCCTTGAGGTCGGCGCCCGTGACCCGGCCCTTGGTGAAGCGCAGCCCGGTGACCTCGGCGTGGTTGAGCACGACGGCGCCGGCCTCGACGGCGGCACGTACCGTCATCAGGGCCATGCGGGCGTCGTTCATCTGGTCGTCGCCGTACACGGCGACGGCCTTGAGGTTGTCCGTCCGCAGCTCCGGCACGTCCGCCGAGGCCTTGGCGGGGGAGAGCAGGTGCCCGACGCCGTCGCCGAAGGCGGAGAGCGCCGAGTAGGCGAAGACGCCCGCGCCCAGCTTGGCGGCGCCGTGCGGGCCGCCCTTGTACACGGGCAGGTAGAACGTGAGCGGGTTGGCGAGGTGCGGGGCCACCTGACGGGACACCGCACGCCGCTCGAAGTGGTTCTCCGCGACCAGCTTCACCGCGCCGGTCTGCAGGTAGCGCAGACCGCCGTGGAGCAGCTTGGAGGAGGCGGAGGAGGTGGCGCCGGCGAAGTCGCCGGCGTCCACCAGGGCCACCCGCAGACCGGACTGCGCGGCGTGCCAGGCGGTGGAGATGCCCAGGATGCCGCCGCCGATGACCAGGAGGTCGTACGTCGCCTTGGACAGTTGCTCCCGAGTCTCGGCGCGGCCCACTGCCTTGAAGGAAGACACAGTGGAGCCGGAAGCCGGGCGCGTCCCGAGGGCAGGGACGCTCTGCAGGGTGGTCATGTCGATTACTCCTCGTCCTCGATCCAGCCCATGGTCCGCTCGACGGCCTTGAGCCAGTTCTTGTACTCGCTGTCACGCCTGTCGGCGTCCATGCGAGGGGTCCATTCCGCCGCCCGGCGCCAGTTGGCGCGCAGCGCGTCGGTGTCCGGCCAGAAGCCGACGGCCAGGCCGGCGGCGTAGGCGGCGCCGAGGCAGGTCGTCTCGGCGACCATCGGACGCACGACCGGCGCGTCCAGGAAGTCCGAGAGGGTCTGCATCAGCAGGTTGTTGGAGGTCATGCCGCCGTCGACCTTGAGCGCGGTCAGCTCGACGCCGGAGTCCTTGGTCATGGCGTCGCTGATCTCGCGGGTCTGCCAGGCGGTGGCTTCAAGCACGGCGCGCGCGATGTGCGCCTTGGTGACGTACCGGGTGAGGCCGGCGATCACACCGCGGGCGTCGGGGCGCCAGTACGGCGCGAAGAGGCCGGAGAAGGCCGGCACGAAGTACGCGCCGCCGTTGTCCTCGACCGAGGAGGCCAGGGTCTCGATCTCCGCGGCGGTCTTGATCATGCCCATCTGGTCGCGCATCCACTGGACGAGCGAGCCGGTGACGGCGATCGAGCCTTCGAGGGCGTAGACCGGCTTCTGGTCGCCGATCTGGTAACCGACCGTCGTCAGCAGTCCGTTGTAGGAGTTGACGGGCTTGTCACCGGTGTTCATCAGCATGAAGGTGCCGGTGCCGTAGGTGGACTTGGCCTCGCCCTCGGAGAAGCAGGTCTGGCCGAACAGGGCCGCCTGCTGGTCGCCGAGCGCGGAGGCGACGGGGATGCCGTCCAGGACGCCGCCCTTGGCGTGTCCGTACACCTCGGCGGAGGAGCGGATCTCGGGCAGCACGGCCGCCGGGATGTCCATGGACTGGAGGATCTTCTCGTCCCACGCCATGTCGTGCAGGTTCATCAGGAGGGTGCGCGAGGCGTTGGTGACGTCCGTGACGTGGACACCGCCGTCGGTGCCGCCGGTCAGGTTCCAGATGACCCAGGAGTCCATGGTGCCGAAGAGGATGTCGCCGCGCTCGGCGCGCTCGCGCAGTCCCTCGACGTTGTCGAGCAGCCAGCGCACCTTGGGGCCGGCGAAGTAGGAGGCGAGCGGCAGCCCGGTCTGGCGGCGGAAGCGGTCCTGGCCGACGTTGCGGCCGAGCTCGCGACAGAGCGCGTCGGTGCGGGTGTCCTGCCAGACCAGCGCGTTGTGCACGGGTTCGCCGGTGTTCTTGTCCCACATCAGCGTGGTCTCACGCTGGTTGGTGATGCCGATGGCCTTGACGTCGGCGGAGGTGATGCCCGCCTTGTCGATCGCGCCGGCCACGACCTCCTGGACGTTGGTCCAGATCTCGGTGGCGTCGTGCTCGACCCAGCCCGGCTTCGGGAAGATCTGCTCGTGTTCCTTCTGGTCGACCGAGACGATCCGGCCGTCCTTGTCGAAGACGATGCAGCGGCTCGAGGTGGTGCCCTGGTCGATGGCCGCGATGAACGGGCCGGAGGAGTGGATCTCGCTCATGGGTGCTCCTGGGAAGTCCGAAGGGAAGTCGTCGCGTCTCGTCAGGCGAAGGCGATGTTGTATATGCCACCGGCGATCGCTCCGCCGATCAGCGGGCCGACGACCGGGATCCACGCGTAGCCCCAGTCGGAGCCGCCCTTGTTGGGCAGCGGCAGCAGGGCGTGCACGATGCGCGGGCCGAGGTCGCGGACCGGGTTGATCGCGTAGCCCGTCGGGCCACCGAGCGAGAGGCCTATGCCGACCACGACGAGCGAGGTGATCAGGACACCGATGACGCCGAGCCCCTTGCCGTCGCCGTTCAGGCCCTGCGTGAGGATCGCGAGGACCAGCACGACCGTGGCGATGACCTCCGTGGCGAGGTTCTGGACCACGTTGCGGATCTCCGGGCCGGTCGAGAAGACGCCGAGCACAGGGCCGGCCTCGCTCTCGCGGGCCTCGACGGACTTGCCGTCGCCCACGATCTCGCGGTCGGTCAGATGGGCGTGGAACTGGCCGTAGTAGGCGAGCCACACGAGCACCGCGCCGAGCATGGCGCCGAGGATCTGTCCGCCGAGGTACACGGGGACGTCGCTCCACTTGGTGCCGCCCTCGATCGCGAGACCCAGGGTCACCGCGGGGTTGAGGTGGGCGCCCGAGAGGGGAGCTGAGATGTAGGCGCCGGTCAGCACCGCGAAGCCCCACCCGAAGGTGATCGCGAGCCAGCCGGCGTTACGCGCCTTCGAGCGCTTCAGCGTGACGGCGGCGCACACGCCGCCACCCAGCAGGATGAGAACGGCGGTACCGATGATCTCGCCGATGAAGATGTCGTGGCTGGACACCCGCGACTCCTTTGTCCTTCGTCCAGGGGGAAACCCCAACAGGCAGAGCGCCGGATTCCTCCGGTGATCCGCGCCCTCAAGGTGAGAGCTGCTGGCCCATGGCGTTGTCACACTCTAACTCGTATTGCCGGTAGGTGTTCGACAATGCCGACCGCTGAACGGCAGTTTTGTCCGCGGTTAAGGGCACGTCAAGACTTGTGTGACCGGAATCCCTGATCGTTACCAGGTGGTACGAACCGCCAAACGCGGACCCGGCCGCGGAAGCAAGATCATGTACTGGTATGGGGCTCGCGCGCGGGGCTCCGCCAGGGGCCCGCCGGGGCCGGGGCGCTGGGCCGTCCGGGGTGAGCGGGCGGGCGGGCGGCGAGGAGACGGCGGCGCGGGGCAGAGCGGCGTCGGTCGAACGCCGGGCCGGCACGAGGTGCTAGAAGCGCCCGGCGCCCAGGTCGCGGGAGACCGCGCGGGCGCAGTCGCGCACCGCCGCCACCAGGTCGGGGCGTACTTCGCCGTCCTTGCAGACCCGCTCCACGGCGCCCGTCACGCCGACCGCGCCGACCGGCATCCGGCGCCGGTCGTGGATGGGGGCTGCCACGGAGGCGACGCCCTCCCAGGTCTCCTCGACGTCCGAGCCCCAGCCGCGCGCCCGGATGAGGTCGAGCACCGCCTCGAAGCCGTCCGGGGCGGTCACCGTGCGGGGCGTGAACGCCTCGCGCGCGCTGTCCACCGCCTCGGTGTGGGCCACCGGGTCGTACGCCGAGAGCACCTTGCCCAGAGCCGTCGAGTGCAGCGGCTGCATCGCGCCGACTTCCAGGACCTGCCGACTGTCGTCGGGCCTGAAGACGTGGTGCATGATCAGCACGCCCTGCTGGTGCAGCACCCCCACGTACACGCTCTCGCCGCTGGAGCGCGCCAGGTCGTCCGTCCACACCAGCGCGCGGGCCCGCAGCTCGTGCACGTCCAGGTAGCTGTTGCCCAGGCGCAGCAGCTCGGCGCCCAACTGGTAGCGGCCCGACGCCGGGTCCTGCTCGACGAAGCCCTCGGCCTGCAAGGTGCGCAGAATGCCGTGCGCGGTGCCCTTGGCCAGGCCCAGCGAGGAGGCCACGTCGGACAGGCCGAGCCGCCGCTCGCCCCCCGCGAGCAGTCGCAGCATGGCGGCCGCCCGTTCGAGCGACTGGATGTTGCGCGCCATCGCGCTCCCTCCCTGTGGGCACTGCGGAACCGGCTTCCGCCGCTGAAGCGGCCGGCTCTGAGATCGACTGGTTCGACAATGCTGAACAGTATCGGCCGTTGCCGACCTCGTGTCACCGTGGCCGCCGCCCCCGGCCGGACTTCGGGACGCCGTCAGGGGGCCCGGGCCGAGCCGTCCGCCCCCTGATACAGCCGCGCGCCGCCGTGGGCCGCCCGTTACGCTGGCCGCGTGCGCCCTCCCTCCGGACGGCGCAAAGCCGACAGCCGTCGCACTCCAGGGAGCACAACCATGGCCTCGTTGCCGACCCCCTCCGCTGACAGCCGGACCCGTATCGACGCCCTGCGCGCGGCGCTCGCCTCCCGGGTGGTGGTGGCCGACGGTGCGATGGGCACCATGCTGCAGGCGCAGGACCCGACCCTGGAGGACTTCCAGGATCTCGAAGGCTGCAACGAGGTCCTGAACGTGACCCGGCCCGACATCGTGCGCTCGGTCCACGAGGCGTACTTCGCGGTGGGCGTGGACTGCGTGGAGACCAACACCTTCGGCGCCAACCACACCGCGCTCGGCGAGTACGACATCGCCGGGCGGGCCTTCGAGCTCTCCGAGTCCGGCGCCCGTATCGCCCGCGAGGTGGCCGACGAGTTCACCGCCTCGTCCGGACAGCAGCGCTGGGTGCTGGGCTCCATCGGCCCCGGCACCAAGCTGCCCACCCTGGGCCACGTCGGCTACACCACGCTGCGGGACGGCTTCCAGGCCAACGCCGAGGGCCTGATCGCGGGTGGCGCCGACGCCCTCATCGTGGAGACCACCCAGGACCTGCTCCAGACCAAGTCGGCCATCCTCGGCGCCCGCCGCGCCATGGAGGCGGCCGGAGCCGACCTTCCGCTGGTGGTCTCGCTGGCCTTCGAGACGACCGGCACCATGCTGCTCGGCTCCGAGATCGGCGCCGCGCTGACCGCGCTCGAACCGCTCGGCGTCGACATGATCGGCCTGAACTGCTCGACCGGCCCCGCCGAGATGAGCGAGCACCTGCGCTATCTGACCCGGCACTCGCGCATCCCGCTGCTCTGCATGCCCAACGCGGGCCTGCCGGTCCTGACCCGCGACGGCGCCCACTTCCCGCTCGGCCCCGAAGGCCTGGCCGACGCCCAGGAGAACTTCGTCCGCGACTACGGGCTGTCCCTGGTGGGCGGCTGCTGCGGTACGACCCCCGAGCACCTGCGCCAGGTCGTGGAGCGGCTGCGCGGGGCCGTGCCGGGGGAGCGCCACCCGCGCCCCGAGCCCGGTGCCGCCTCGCTCTACCAAACGGTGCCCTTCCGCCAGGACACCTCCTACCTGGCGATCGGCGAGCGCACCAACGCCAACGGCTCGAAGAAGTTCCGCGAGGCCATGCTGGAGGGCCGCTGGGACGACTGTGTGGAGATGGCCCGCGACCAGATCCGCGAGGGCGCCCACATGCTCGACCTGTGTGTCGACTACGTGGGCCGCGACGGCGTCGCCGACATGGCCGAACTCGCGGGCCGCTTCGCCACCGCCTCCACCCTGCCCATCGTGCTCGACTCGACCGAACTCCCGGTCATCCAGGCCGGGTTGGAGAAGCTGGGCGGCCGTGCGGTCATCAACTCCGTCAACTACGAGGACGGCGACGGGCCCGAGTCGCGGTTCGCGAAGGTCACCAAGCTCGCGGTCGAGCACGGCGCCGCCCTGATCGCGCTGACCATCGACGAGGAGGGCCAGGCCCGCACCGCCGAGGCCAAGGTCGCCATCGCCGAGCGCCTCATCGAGGACCTGACCGGGAACTGGGGGGTGCACGAGTCGGACATCCTCATCGACACCCTGACCTTCACCATCTGCACCGGCCAGGAGGAGTCCCGGGGCGACGGCGTCGCCACCATCGAGGCGATCCGCGAACTCAAGCGCCGCCACCCCGAGGTGCAGACCACCCTCGGCCTGTCCAACATCTCCTTCGGTCTGAACCCGGCCGCCCGCGTCGTCCTCAACTCCGTCTTCCTGGACGAGTGCGTCAAGGCGGGCCTCGACTCGGCGATCGTGCACGCCTCCAAGATCCTGCCGATCGCACGCCTTGAGGAAGAGCAGGTCAAGGTCGCCCTCGACCTGATCCACGACCGGCGCAGCGAGGGCTACGACCCCCTCCAGAGGCTCATGGAGCTGTTCGAGGGCGTCAACATGAAGTCGATGAAGGCCGGCAAGGCCGAGGAGCTCCTTGCCCTGCCGCTGGAGGAGCGCCTCCAGCGCCGCATCATCGACGGCGAGAAGAACGGCCTGGAGGCCGACCTCGACGAGGCCCTTCAGACCACGCCCGCCCTCGACATCGTCAACAACACCCTGCTCGAAGGCATGAAGGTGGTCGGTGAGCTGTTCGGCTCGGGCCAGATGCAGCTCCCGTTCGTGCTCCAGTCCGCCGAGGTCATGAAGACGGCGGTGGCCCATCTGGAGCCCCACATGGAGAAGTCGGACGCCGAGGGCAAGGGCACCATCGTGCTGGCCACCGTGCGCGGCGACGTCCACGACATCGGCAAGAACCTCGTCGACATCATCCTGACCAACAACGGCTACAACGTCGTCAACCTCGGTATCAAGCAGCCGGTCTCCGCGATCCTGGACGCCGCGCAGGAGCACCGCGCCGACGTCATCGGCATGTCCGGCCTCCTGGTCAAGTCGACCGTGATCATGAAGGAGAACCTGGAGGAGCTCAACCAGCGCAAGCTGGCGGCCGACTACCCGGTCATCCTCGGCGGCGCGGCCCTGACCCGGGCCTACGTCGAGCAGGACCTGCACGAGATCTACGAGGGCGAGGTCCGCTACGCCCGCGACGCGTTCGAGGGGCTGCGGCTCATGGACGCGCTGATCGGCGTCAAGCGCGGAGTGCCCGGGGCCGTCCTGCCCGAGCTCAAGCAGCGCCGCGTCCCCAAGCGGGACACTCCGGCCGCGGACGCCGACGAACCCGAGGGCTCGGTGCGCTCCGACGTGGCCACCGACAACCCGGTCCCCACCCCGCCGTTCTGGGGCACCCGCGTCGTCAAGGGCATCGGCCTCAAGGAGTACGCGTCCTGGCTGGACGAGGGCGCGCTGTTCAAGGGCCAGTGGGGCCTGAAGCAGGCCCGCACCGGCGGCCCCAGCTACGAGGAGCTCGTCGAGACCGAGGGCCGGCCGAGGCTGCGCGGCTGGCTCGACAAGCTGCACACCGAGGGCCTGCTCGAAGCGGCCGTCGTGCACGGCTACTTCCCGTGCGTGTCCAAGGGCGACGACCTGATCCTGCTCAACGACGACGGCTCCGAGCGCACCCGCTTCACCTTCCCCCGCCAGCGCCGCGGCCGCCGGCTGTGCCTCGCGGACTTCTTCCGCCCGGAGGAGTCCGGCGAGACCGACGTCGTCGGCCTCCAGGTCGTCACCGTGGGCTCCCGCATCGGCGAGGAGACCGCCAAGCTCTTCGAGGCCAACGCCTACCGCGACTACCTCGAACTGCACGGCCTGTCCGTGCAGTTGGCGGAGGCGCTCGCCGAGTACTGGCACGCCCGGGTGCGCTCCGAACTCGGCTTCGCCGGTGAGGACCCCGCCGACGTGGAGGACATGTTCGCGCTGAAGTACCGCGGCGCGCGCTTCTCGCTCGGCTACGGCGCCTGCCCCGACCTGGAGGACCGGGCCAAGATCGCCGAGCTCCTCGAACCCGAGCGGATCGGCGTCCACCTCTCCGAGGAGTTCCAGCTCCACCCGGAGCAGTCCACCGACGCCATCGTCATCCACCACCCCGAAGCGAAGTACTTCAACGCCCGATGACGGGGCGCCCCCGCTTATTCAGCGCGCGTTCAGCGGGCCCGACGTACACTGGTCGGCCCAGACGAGGCCGGTCGCTTTTCCCAGCTGGGGGAGGCGGCCGGCCTTCTCGTCCCTCCAGGAGGTGTGCCGATGACCAGTACGGTCCCCGCAGCCGTCGCAGGTCCCCAAGCTCTCGACGCCGACCCCGCCCGACAGGGCGCGACGGGCGACGGCTTTGCGCTCCAGGCCGTCCTGCTCGACATGGACGGCACCCTCGTCGACACCGAGGGGTTCTGGTGGGAGGCCGAGTGCGAGGCGTTCGCGACCCTCGGGCACGTCCTGGACGAGTCGTGGCGGGACATCGTGGTGGGCGGGCCCATGACGCGCAGCGCGGGCTTCCTGATCGAGGCCACGGGCGCCGACATCACGCTGACCGAGCTGACCGTACTGCTCAACGACCACTTCGAGGCCCGGATCGCCCGCGGGGTGCCGCTGATGCCCGGTGCCGCCCGGCTGCTCGACGAGCTCTCCGCCCACGGCATCCCGACCGCCCTGGTCTCCGCCTCGCACCGGCGCATCATCGACAAGATCGTGCACTCGCTCGGCCCGTCCCACTTCGCCCTCACCGTCGCCGGCGACGAGGTGGCCCGCACCAAGCCGCACCCCGACCCGTATCTGGTCGCGGCCCGCGGACTCGGCGCGGACCCGGCCAGATGCGCGGTCGTGGAGGACACCGCGACCGGGGTCGCGGCCGCCGAGGCGGCCGGGTGCCGGGTGGTCGCCGTGCCCTCGGTCGCCGCCATCGCGCCCACCGAGGACCGGGTCGTGGTCGACTCCCTCGAAGAGATCGACCTGGCTTTTCTGCGCTCGCTGATCACGCGCCTGAACTGACCTGTTCACCCAGCGTGTGTCGTTGAATACGACAGAAACACGTCGCAGCCGCGCGTTCATTTTGCGTGACCTCCCGGGCGCCCGAATTCACACCCTGTCAAAGGGACCCCCGTGGTGACGTTCATCACCCGCCGGGGGGTCGACAGGAGCTCGATCCGGGCACTCCGGACCCCCTGAGGGCACCCTTGTGTCCCGTTTGGTGAGCCGGTGTACGAAACATTCCGGCACTTCGATATCGGTGGGCCGGTATTGAGGCGGACCGATTGATTCGCCTCGTCTCAGAGCCAGTTCCAGCTTTTCGCGCGGCGACCACTAATCTCGTCCGAGAACTTCGCCGCACCCTCATCTGCCCCGCCGCACACCAAGCGGACGGGAACGCAGGTCCGATCGCACAAACCCGGCCCGATCGCCCCGCCCCGAACGGGCGGCCGCGGCGGAGTGTCCCGTACACCGCTGTACCCCAAAGTGCCGGACAAGGGAGATCGTCCAGGATGAACCGCAAGACTTTGGTGCTGCCGGCCGTAGTGGGCCTGCTCGCTCCCGTACTCGTCGCGTGCGGCGGATCGGAGAGCGGAGGAGACGGCGGCAAGACCATCGTCGTGGGCACCACGGACCAGTTCGTGGCAACCAAGGACGCCCCTGCCCCCTTCGACCCCGCGCATGCCTATGAGACGGGCATCTGGAACGTGATGCGGCAGAGCACGCAGTCGCTCGTCCACGTTCCGCGCGGCGGCGGCCTGCCCGTCCCCGACGCGGCCTCCGCGTGCAACTTCACGGACAAGGAGAACGAGAGCTACCGCTGCACCCTGCGCAGCGGCCTCGAATTCGCCGACGGCACCAAGGTGACCGCCGACGACGTGAAGTACTCGGTCCAGCGCGTGCTCGACATCAAGGACGACAACGGCCCCGCCGGTCTCCTGGACAACATCGACACCATGGAGACCAAGGGCGAGGCCGAGATCGTCTTCCATCTGAAGACGCCGGACGCCACCTTCCCGTACAAGCTCGCGACGCCCGCCGCGGGAATCGTGCAGAAGGACAAGTACCAGCCGAAGAAGCTCCGCGACGGCTTCGAGATGGACGGCTCCGGGCCGTACACGATGAAGGCCGACGTCAAGGGCGAGCAGGTCGTGAAGTTCACCTTCACCAAGAACCCGAACTACAAGGGTGACGTGAAGTTCGCGAACGACAAGGTCGAGCTGCGCTCCTTCCCGACCGCCGAGGCCATGGGCGCCGCGCTCGCCAAGGGCGACATCGACCTCATGGCCCGCGCCATGACGCCCGGGCAGATCCAGCAGATGCAGGTCAGCCCGAGCAAGGACATCAACCTGGTCGAGATGCCCGGCCTGGAGATCCGCTACCTCGGCTTCAACACCGACGACCCGTCGGTGAAGAACAAGGCCGTACGCCAGGCGCTGGCCCAGGCCATCGACCGCAGCCAGCTCGTGAGCAAGGTGTACGGGCAGACCGCCGAGCCGCTGTACTCGCTGATCCCCACCTCGATCGCCGGGCACACCAACTCGTTCTTCAACAAGTACGGCGAGGGCAGCAAGGCCAAGGCCCAGAACATCCTGAAGAGCGCCGGCATCCAGACGCCCGTCAAGCTCACCCTCAACTACACCAAGGACCACTACGGTTCGATCACCGAGGACGAGTTCAAGAACCTGTCGGCGCAGCTGAACGCGACCGGCCTGTTCAGCACGACCGTCCAGGGCACCGAGTGGTCGAAGTTCCGCCCGGCGCAGAAGAAGGGCGAGTACGCGGTCTACGGCCTCGGCTGGTTCCCCGACTTCCCGGACCCGGACAACTTCATCGCGCCGTTCTTCGGCAAGGACAACTTCCTCAACACCCCCTACGTCAGCAACGACATCCGCAACACGTTGATCCCGCAGTCGCGGGTGGCGGCCGACCGCAACCAGGCCTCCAAGACGTTCGAGCAGATCCAGGACATCGTCGCCAACGACGTCCCCGTCGTCCCGCTGTGGCAGGGCAAGCAGTACGTCGCGGCCCGCACCGACATCACCGGTACCGAGTGGGCCATCAATTCCTCGTCCGACCTGCAGCTCTGGGAGCTCGGGCGGGGCAAGAAGTAACGCAGGGCCCGGCCGCGGCGCCGCCGCGCGCCGGGCAGACCTTTTGTTGAGCAGGACAGTGAGGCACGTGCGCGTGAAGATACGGAACCGATGGCTGACGGCCCCTCTGGCGGCGGGGGTGGCGGCCGGCCTGGTGGGCGGCTGCGGCACGCAGCAGAGCGGCGCCTCGTCCGGCGACGGCGGTTCGGTGGTCATGGGGATGTCCGACGACATCCTGGCCACCGACCCCGCCTCCGGCTACGACCCCGGTTCCTGGCTGCTGTTCAACAACGTCTTCCAGTCGCTGCTCAGCTTCCCCAAGGGCAGCTCCACGCCGCAGCCCGAGGCGGCGCAGGAGTGCAGCTTCGACAAGGGCGGCTCGACCGTCTACCGCTGCACCCTGCGCCCCGGCCTCACCTTCAGCAACGGTGACCCGCTCACCTCCGAGGACGTCAAGTACTCCTTCGAGCGCGTGCTGAAGATCAATGACGACAACGGTCCCGCGCCGATGCTCGCCACCCTCGGCAAGGTCGACACGCCCGACGCCAAATCGGTGGTCTTCCACCTCAAGGTCCCGGACGCCACCTTCCCCAGCAAGATCGCCTCGGGCGCCGGCTCGATCGTCGACCACGCGCAGTACCCGGCCGACAAGCTCCGCACCGACGGCAAGGCGATCGGCTCCGGCGTCTACAAGCTGGACTCCTTCGCCGACAAGCAGGCCGTCTTCTCGGTCAACTCCTCCTACAAGGGCACCGTCAAGGCCAAGAACTCCGGCCTGACCCTCAAGCTCTTCCACGGCGACCAGAAGGGCCTGGCGGCCGCCCTGAACAAGGGCGACATCGACCTCGCCTACCGAGGCCTCACCGCCAAGGACACCGCCGCGCTCCAGACCTCGACGACGGCCGACAAGCAGGGCATCAACGTCATCGAGGGCACCAGCGCCGAGGTCCAGGACCTGGTCTTCAACATGAAGGACCCGGTCGCGGGCAAGATCGGCGTACGCAAGGCGATCGCCTACCTCGTCGACCGCGAGGCCCTGGTGCGCGACGTGTACTCGTCCACCGCCAGCCCCCTGTACTCGGTCGTCCCGAGCGGCATCACCGCCCACAGCACCGCCCTGTTCGACGAGTACGGGGGCAGCCCCCAGCCCGCCAAGGCGAAGGCGGCCCTGCACTCGGCGGGCATCAACGGCAAGGTCAAGCTGACCCTGTGGTCCACGCCGATCCGCTACGGCCCGTCCACGGACGACGAGTTGAAGGCGATCGCGGCCCAGCTCAACGCGAGCGGCCTGTTCGACGCGGATGTGAAGTCGGTCGAGTTCAAGCAGTACGAGAAGGACATCGAGGCCGGCAAGTACGGCGTCTATGTGAAGGGCTGGGTCCCCGACTATCCGGACCCGGACAACTTCACCCTGCCGTTCTTCGGCAAGGGCAACGTGCTGGCCAACCACTACACGAACAAGCAGATCACCGACGAGATCCTGCCGTCGACCGCGGCCACCGCCGACCGCGCCGCCACCGAGGCGGACTTCGCCAAGCTCCAGGACATCGTCGCCGACGAACTCCCCGTCCTGCCCCTGTGGCAGGGCAAGCAGTACGCCGTGGCCCGCACCGGAATCACCGGCCTGGAGTGGACCCTGGACGCGTCGACGGTCTTCCGCTTCTGGGAAATCAAGAAGAGCTGAACACAGGGGCCGCCCCTGTCAACTCCCGCTGGGGGCGGCCTGGTTGACCCTTCGAGCGCCGAGAGGGCAGCGCTGCCGAGCACGACACCGGGCCGCAGCCCCGCGCTGCCGAGCGCCGACCCTGCCAGGGCCACAGTGCGGGCACGTGCCCGACGCCGCGACCGGGCGAACGCCAATCCCGCCAGGGGTTCGGGTCGGGTGAGC
>NZ_JAODUA010000027.1 GCF_025399895.1 Streptomyces sp. ASQP_92
GCCGTGACACAGGGCAAAGTGCCGTGGAGCTCGGGCGACACCAACGCAAAGCCCCCTGCCATAGCCGAAACCAGCAAACGTCACGACGCGGCAACCAGCGGTTAACGCCTCCTACCTGGGATACGAGGTAGGCCGGTGCCCACCCCCCCTGGGCGTGCGCTGGCCGACGGGCATCTCGTGATCGTCTGGCCCGGCGCTGGCATCGACTGCTCAGCGCGCGCGGGGAGCAGCTCAACCGCCTCGATGTCGCGGTCCTGCGTGCGTGGAACAGAATTACCCCGTGCTCTCGGCTTTCGAGGAGTCGGGTCCATCCCCGCGCACGGGGAGCTGAGGGACCTGGGGCTGGATGGAGCACTGGGCGGGGGGCCATCCCGGCGCGTGCACGGACAGACCCTCAAAGCATGATGGGTCCCGCAACGGCCGCTTCCTGCTCCCTGCGTATGCGGGGATCGATCGGGGCCGCCGCGTCGTCCGGGACCACTACGGCGGGCTCGAGAACGCGCGGCGGGACAGCGCGCGCGTCGCAGCGGTTTGCCGCTCTACCGCCTCCGCGACGGCCGGGTCCACCTGGGGCGGCTGGGCGGCGCCCTTTGAAGACGTCGAACTGAGCGAGGACGCTGCCGGGACGGGGTCTGTCGAAGGCTGTTCACGAGTAGGCCTGGGCTGGGGGATTGGACGGCCGCACAGATCGTTATCCGGGAGCGTGCTCATCGCTCCCCGTGATTGAGGCGGGCGGGTGCGGCCAGGACGGTGTGGATGATGGTCTGGTCATATCCCTTGTGAAGGCATAGGCAACCCCAACACCCTTGCCCCGTAGTCCAGTTGACAGGATGATCGGCATCCGTCAGGGCCAAGTCGCCCATCCGGAAACGTGAATGGGGAAGTGCTGTGGGCCGATACACCGGATCTGTGGTCGCGGGTCTCCTCGGTGCGCTGGTCGTCTTCGGGGGGTTCGCAGTCCCCTGGGACGGTGACATCGACCGCTGCGAGGGAAAGGTGATGCAAGAGGGCGACACCTGCCGCAACCTGCAGACCGGCGAGTCATACGACTACGACGACATCGAAGGCCGCGTCGACGACCACCGCCAGAAGATGCAACTGGGCGCCCTGGGCATCGGCTCCGTGCTGCTTATCGGGGCGGCCGTCGCCGCGGCCTCCGCCTCTCGAGAGGTGACCCGGGTCCGGACGGGCGCCGCCCGGACCTGCCCCGAGCCGGACGACGTCGGCCCCCAGGAACTCCATGTCCCGCTGCAGTCCCGTACCAGCGTGACCCTGCACGCCCACGCGCTGAAATACGTCGACAAGAACAAGGCCGTGCACTGGGTGCAATGGGACCAGATCACCCAACTCAGCTCCAGGGTATTCACCGACGGTAAGTGGAACGGCTTCGTCATCCTGGAGCTGCGCATCACCGGCCGCCGCGATCCCCTGACCATCTCAGGCCGTCCCGCCGACCCCGCCTTCCTGGACGCCATCACCACGGCTGCCGTCCGCGCCAAGGTCCAGGACGTACTCGACACACTCGACCGCACCGGCGAATACGCCCTTGAGCACAGCCGCAACCTGCGCCTCACCGACCGCGGCTTCCTCCGTACGAAGGACGGCACCACCACCGAGCTCCCCTGGTCAGCTCTCACCGCCTTCGAAAAGGCTCCCGTCGACACGATCCACCTCAAACGCGGCAACGAGAACTGGGACCTCATCGGCGGCACCACCGCCGTCCGAGGCCACGGCGGCACCCTCAGCATCGCCAACACCGCCGCCCTCCAAGTCGCCCAACGCCTATGGAACAACTCCCGCACTCCCTGATCCCCCGGCCTTACGTGCCTCCCTGCGGCGGCCGCGTCATCGATCTGCTCTTCACCGACCTGTACGACTACGGAACCGACGGCGGCTGCGCCCGGCGATGGTGGACGAACTCCACACCGACGACCACCGCCGCTACGTCGTCTCCCTCCAGCGCGGCTGGAGGTTCGCGGACGGAACCCCGGTCACCGCACACTGCGCAGAGGGCGGGGACCGCTGTCCCGAACGGCAGGCCTCGGCAGGTGGCGCCCGCCCGATCGCCACACACTCACCGTCGAGGACCAGGCGGTGGAGCTAGGCCGCGCTCTGGCCTGCGACCACTCCGAACACCACCAGCGGGCAATAGGTCCGGAAGGGCCGAACGACGGGGAAGACAACTGCTGCAAGGTACAACCCGAGGTGGCCACGAACACGATCGCGGCCAACACCTCCCGGTCGCCAACTACCTGAGCGGACTGCAAGCCCTCAGGTGACAGCCGCTCTTGGTGGGGGAGTGGTGCGTAAGTTTGCTGGTGCTGCGTAGACGGGTTCCTGACGGCGTGCTGGTGCGGCTTTCTCCGCTTACGACGGGCGCATGGCCGGAGCCGGCCCCCAGTGCAGCCCCGCCGGGGGTCTCCTCCCGCGGGAGGAGAGCGGTCCGGGACGCAGGTCCCGGATGGGGGGTGGGCGGGACCGGGGTCCTCGTCCCCTTGGGCGATGTGGCCTGCCGGGCTGGGTTTCTAGCCTCGGGGCATGCGATCACACGAAGTGGATGATGCTCACCAAGCCCCCGTGACCACTGCTGTCAGTCCCGGCGCACGCCGTGTCCTGGCCGTGGGTCTCGCTCTCGCCGCCTGTTTTACGTCTTCGCCTGTCCTGGCCGCGGCCGCCGGCCCCGGAGCCCCGGACAGGGTTGGGGCGGGGCTGGACCGGTATTACCGTCAGCACCTCGACTGGGGCAGTTGCATCAAGGGCCCCGACGACACCACGGGCCGCGATCTGGACCGGGCGGGCGTGCAGTGCGCGGACGTGACGGTGCCCCTGGACTACGCAGATGCCCGGGGACGCACGATCACCGTGGCGGTCTCCCGGCTCAAGGCCACGGACACACGCCACCGCATCGGTGCAATCCTCCTCAACAACGGCGGTCCGGGCGGTCCCGCGCTCCAGTCCCCGCCGCAGGCGCGTGCGTCGATGAAGGAGGTCGGCGCGCGCTACGACATCGTCGGCTTCGACCCGCGCTTCATCGGGCGCAGCACCGCGCTGGACTGCGGTCTGCCCGTCGGTATGACGTGGCTGTCCGCCGGCAGCAGCCGGGCGGGCTTCGACCGCCAGGTCGCGCTGCAGAAAAGCCTGGCCGACAAGTGCCGGGCCACCGACGCCGCGGTGCTCCCGCACATCACCACCCGCAACACCGCCCGCGACATGGACGTCATCCGCGGCACGCTCGGCGAGCGGAAGATCTCCTTCCTGGGTTACTCGTACGGCACCTACCTGGGCACCGTCTACACGCAGATGTTCCCCGGCCGCCAGGACCGGATGGTGCTGGACGGCGCGATCAACCCGAGCGACTACCGCCCTCGGCTGCTGAAGGGCACCGAGCCCGAGAACGAGAAGGCACTGTCCGACTGGGCCAAGTGGGCCGCGGAACACCACGGCACCTATGGCCTCGGCCGCAGCCGCGCCGAGGTGCTCACCACCGTCGACCGCATCGTCGCGGCGGCCGCGCGCGGTCCGCTGACCATCGGTGTCGGCGCCGATGCCTTCCGGATCGACGACAGCCAGGTGCCGCTCCTGCTCTTCTCAGGCATCGCGGACGACACTGCCCCGGCGCGGGCGTCGTTCGGCGAGCTGCTGTCCGTACTGGCCAAAGCCGCGGAGGGCCGGCCGACGACGGTGCCGCCGGCCCTCGTCCCGGAGCTGCGGTACGTGCTGCGCGGTGAGGGCGAGCCCACCGGCGCGCAGTCCGCCGTCATCTGCGGGGACGTGGCCGCCGCGCGCGACCCCGAGCTCTACTGGCGGGACATCGAGCGCAACCGCACCGCGCACCCCCTGTTCGGCGCTCTGACCAACAACATCAACCCGTGCGCCTTCTGGGACTCCCCGCGCGAAGAGCCCACCCGGGTGCGGCGCGACGCCCCTGCACTGATCGTCGCCGCGACCGGCGACCCGCGAACGACCTACAAGGGAAGCGTCGAACTGCACAAGCAACTGCCCAGCTCCAGGCTGGTCACCCTCGCGGGCGCCAACCGGCACGCCCTCTTCGGGCGCTACGGCAACGCGTGCGTGGACGACGAGGTCAACCGGTACCTGGCCACCGGCAAGCTGCCGGCGAGGGACCGGACCTGCGTCAAGCAGGCGGGGTAGCGGCCCGCAGGCCGTAACCCCAGGTTCTGGACACCGGAGAGACCTGGATCTTGATGGTCCAGGAGAGCGGAGTCCCTGGGGGACGAGGCACTGTCCCGCCGCGTTCACGGCGGCCGCGGCCGCGCTGCACTCCGCTCATGCATCGCGCCCAGTTCACGCACCCACAGTCTGCACCGGCAAGGCTCCCTCCCATAGCCACACCGGTGACCGGCCCCTCCACCAGTCACGGCAAGCACCGTTGCCGTACTAGCCGCGGGGGCCGGTGTACAGGACGGCGAACAACCCCCGCGCGCTCGTACCGTCCGGCATGTGCCAGGCACCGGCGACGTGGCCGGTCGCGTGCGGCGGCAGGAGGGACGTGTCGTCCGGGGCGGGGCGCAGGACCCGGTTCAGGCGGAGGGTGGTGCCGTGCGGTGAGGTCAGTTCGGTGCCCTCTCGGTCGTCGGTCGCCGTGGTAGTGAAGTCCGCGGGGACAAAGCCGTCACCGGTGTAGGAGCGGGTGATCTCCCGGTCGGGGACGTCGCTGGTGTTCTGGTCCTGGGCCTGGATCCGGCCCTCGATCAGGGCATGCAACTGGGCGGTCAGCACCGGGTCGTGGCAGCCGTCGTAGGCCCAGCGCCGCCCCAGTACCCCGTGCTCCATGGTGCCGACGAGGGCGTGCTCCGCCCCGTCGAGCGGGGCACCCCGGTAGGTGAGCGGCACCAGGTAGGCGACCGGTTGAGCGCCGCAGGTGTCGGTGACCACCACGAACTCGATCCCGACCTCACCCTGCGGGTCATCCAGCCGGAAGCCGCCTGCCTTGGCCAGTTCCGGTGCGCCCGCACCGCCGGCGTACCAGGGCCGAGAGGGAAGCCAGGAGGTGAGCAGTTCCAGCTTGGTCGGCTTGAGGACGGTGTGGTGGATGACGGCCATGCCGGGCTTCTCTTCCGTTGGGCGGATGCGATCGGATGCGATCTTCACACCTTCCCATCCGCACGGCGCCGGTCAAGCGGGTTTCATCCGGTGGGGTCCGCTGATGAGATGCACGAGGTGTGCCCGCCCTGAACGCCGTTGCGGAAGATCCTTATCGGGCAGGCCGGAGTGGCGTTTTACCTGCTGTTTCACCCTGCCCAGGCGAGGTTGCCACGGTGGCGACGGCTTGGACGGCGAGGTGGACGCCGTCGCGTGCTCGCCGTGCACCGGGCGTCCGCCCCGCCACTCCGGGTGGACCCGCCACACTGATCTCCCGGTTCCGACAAGGCAGCCATTCGACCACGGACCCAAGTATCTGCCCGGTGTCCTCCAGCTCCGGAACACCCCCGGGCACGCGGGAGTCTGCCGGGGCTCATGGATTGAGCCTGTCATGGGGGAGTGACAGACCCACGCACAGCGCTGAGGCGGACTCAACCGTCGTTGCGGGGGCCGGGGATCGCCCAATAGTCGAACCCGGACACCTGGTTCTCCGGAACGCGGCGTGTCCGAGGGTCCCGATGCGGCCCCCGCATCCGTCCAACCTCAATGGCAGGACGTTCTGACGTCGCCGTCCGACACAAGATCGTTCTTACGGGATTCCCTGTATGCCAACTGCTCGCACCCCGCAACGTCCCACCTGGGCGCGCTACTTCCTTCGTCTGCGGATCAAGCCAGTCACAACGAAGACTGTCGCGACCAGAAAGACGACCACGAACGCCACCTGCCCCCACACCGGAAGCGCCGTGGGATGGCTGTTCACCGCGGCCAGCTGCGAATTCATCATGTGCGTACTGTTCCCGCAAACCCACGCCCCAGACGGGCCGGAAACCGACGCACCGCTACCGGATCCCACCCCCGCCCGGAGCTCTAGTTGTGCTCCAACGTTGGGTCGCGGACCTGCGACGCAACCCCCGCGATCCTCGATGGCCCCTCGCTCCTCGGCCTCGGATGATCACAAACCGGACGCAACGCGACTACGCCGAGGCCCTGGCATGCAGCGGCGTAAATGATCGTGGAGCAGGGGGAGTCGACGGGGATCCGCGACGAGGTAACGGCTCTGCTCGCTGTCCGCGTACTTGCCGAGTCGGCAGCGGCTACAGAACGCGCAAGTGATGGGTCCCATTCATAGGGAGGCGCTCCTCTGGCCCGTGGCGTAGCGGGTGCTCAGGTTTCGGTGAAAAGAGGCAAGGTTCAGTGCGACAGGGTCAGGAGACCCGAGCAGTCAACTGTGCTGCGATCCCACTTCGTTGGCAATCGGTGCAGGCTCGATGTCAGTGGAGTGCGCGTGCGGTTTGCGGGCCCGTCATGACTCCGGATCGTGGCACAAACCATTCCCGGAAAATGCCTGGGTTCACTTGTGAGTGAGAGTGAGTTGGGACGGTGAGTCCGCGATCCGGACTCTCCCCGTTCCTGTCGGCAGGTCGGACCCAGGTGTCATCAAACCGGCTCGTCAGCCGTCATCGGATCTGATTGGATCTGTGCCTTCGTGAAGCCCCGGAATGTAGGGGTTCACCGGACACATGAGGCCTCTGTCATCATTCGTCACGTTTGCCTACCGGTGAGGGGCTATAAGAACCGTGGCGTGCGGTAACTGGCACCGGTGGGAGTGGTGTCGGTCAGGTGCGGGAGCGGGGTGTGGCTGAGGTGGGCTGGTCGGTGGCGGCCCAGGAGGCGAGCAGGCGCAGTGCCTCGTCGGAGGGTGAGGCGGGTTCGGCGGTGTAGATGGTGAGGGTGAGGCCGGGTTCGGCGGCCATCTCGAGTCCCTCGTAGGCGAGGGTCATCTCGCCGACGGCGTGGTGGTGGAAGCGTTTGGTGCCGGTGCCGTGGTGGCGGACGTTGTGGGCGCCCCAGCGGGTGCGGAAGTCGTCGCTGCGGGTGGAGAGTTCGCCGACGAGGTCGTGCAGGCCCTTGTCGTGGGGGTTGCGTCCGGCTTCGGTGCGCAGGATCGACACGGCGACGTCGGCGGCCTGGTCCCAGTCGGGGTAGAAGCGCCGTGAGGAGGGGTCGAGGAAGTTGAAGCGGGCCAGGTTGGCCTGGTTGTGGGGCGTGGCGTAGACGTCGTCGTAGAAGGCGCGGGCGAGCTGGTTGGTGGCGAGGATGTCCATGCGGCCGTTGCGGACGAAGGCCGGGCCGGCGGTGACGGCGTCCAGGACCCATTGCAGGCTGCGGTGCGCTTTCCACTGAGGGGTACGCCGCCGGGGGCGGGTGAGGGCCTCGGAGCCGTCGGCGGTCTGTGCCAGGTTCATGAGGTGAGCGCGTTCGGCGTCGTCGAGCTGGAGAGCGCGTGCGACGGCTTCGAGGACGGCCGGGGAGACTCCGGCGAGGTGGCCGCGTTCCAGCTTGGCGTAGTACTCCACGCTCACATCGGCGAGCGCGGCGACCTCGCTGCGGCGCAGGCCGGGCACGCGCCGACGGCTGCCTGCGGGTAGTCCTGCCTGCTCGGGGTTGATCTTCGCGCGCCGCGAGGTGAGGAACTCGCGGACTTCTGCCTGGTTGTCCACGCCTTCGACGGTACGTCCTGCCCGCGTTCATAGGGATGTACTGGCAGTACACCCCTTGATGGTGTCTCGCTACGGGCGCGAGGACGGGGTTACCTGGATGACGTGGTGCTTTCCGCCCGTCCCATAACGACGGGCGTGCACCCCGCTCTGTACACGGCGACGGTCCCGGCCATCTGGCGGTCGTACGCCTCGGCACGCAAAGGAAGTCCTGCTCATGCGCGGCGCAGTGATCCATGCTCCCGGCGATGTCCGGTTCGAGGCCATGGACGACCCCAAGATCATTCATCCCACCGACGCGGTCATCCGGACGGCCGTGACCTGTGTGTGCGGCTCGGACCTGTGGCCCTACCGTGGCGCGGAGCCGATCGGCGACCCCCACCCGATGGGCCACGAGTACGTCGGCTTCGTGGAGGAGGTCGGCTCCGAGGTCACCTCGGTGAAGCCGGGCCAGTTCGTCGTCGGCTCCTTCGCGACCTCGGACAACACCTGCGTGAACTGCCGCAACGGCTTCCAGTCGAACTGCGTGCACCGCGAGTTCATGTCGACCTGCCAGGCCGAGTACGTGCGCATCCCCAACGCCCAGGGCACTCTGGTCGCCACCGGCGAGGTGCCGGATGAGGGGTTCTGGCCAGGCCTGCTGGCCGTGTCCGACGTGATGGGTACCGGCTGGTGGGCCGCCGACGCCGCCGAGGTCAGGCCCGGCTCGACCGCCGTGGTCGTCGGCGACGGCGCGGTCGGCCTGTGCGGAGTGATCGCCGCGAAGGAGCGGGGAGCGCAGCGGATCATCGCCATGTCCCGGCACGAGAGCCGCCAGAAGCTCGCCCGGGAATTCGGCGCCACCGACATCGTCACCGAGCGCGGCGAGGAGGGCGTCGAACGGATCAAGGAACTGACCGGCGGGATCGGCGCGGACAGCGTGCTGGAGTGCGTCGGCACCGCCGAGGCCATGCGGCAGGCCCTGCACGCGGCCCGGCCCGGCGGCAACGTCGGCTTCGTCGGCGTCCCCCACGAGGTTGCGATCGACGGGCAGGAGCTGTTCTTCTCCCACGTCGGCCTGCGGGGCGGCCCCGCCCCCGTGCGCCGCTACCTCCCCGACCTCATCGACCTGGTTCTCACTCGCCGGATCGACCCGGGCAAGGTCTTCGACCAGATCCTGCCCCTGGACCAGGTCGCCGAGGGCTACAGGGCGATGGACGAGCGCCGCACCATCAAGACCCTCCTCAAGCCCTGACCCTCCCACCGCCCGAAGGAGCAACCGTGCAGATCACCCGCAGCTCGATCGACACCGCCAAGGGGCCGGCCGACTGGTTCACCGGCGACGTCTACATCGATGCCGTCGCCGCCGCTCCGGCCCCGTCCCGCGTCACCGCGAACCTGGTCCACTTCATGCCCGGCGCCCGTACCCGCTGGCACCGCCATCCACTGGGGCAGACCGTCTTCGTCACCGAAGGGGTCGGCCTGTGCCAGCGCCGGGGCGGACCGGTGGAGGTCATCCGGCCCGGTGACCGCGTGCTGTTTGAGGCCGAGGAGGAGCACTGGCACGGTGCCGCACCGAACCGGCTGATGGTCCACCTGGCCATCAACGAGGGCGACGACGACCACGACGTCGTGCACTGGCTGGACCCCGTCACCGACGAGGAGTACCACGCCGCCCCGGCCACCGCCTGAACGAGGAGGAACATCGTGACCACCTTCGCCCTCATCGGCGCCGGCCCCGGCCTTGGCCTGGCAGTTGCCCGCCGCTTCGGGACCGCCGGCCACCGCGTCGCCCTCATCTCACGCACCGCCCAGCACCAGGAGGCCCTGGCCGCCGAGCTGGCCCGGGACGACGTCCACGCCCGCGGGTTCACCGCCGACGTCCTCGACCCCGCCTCCCTCACCGCGGCTCTGCACGAAGCCGCCGACACGCTGGGTCCCGTCGAGGTCCTCCAGTTCAGCCCCGTACCCCGCGGCGACTTCATGAAGCCGGTCCTCGACACGACTGCCGCCGACCTGGACGACCCGGTGGCCTTCTCCGTGAAGGGCCCGGTGACCTGCGTGAACGCCGTCCTGCCCGGAATGCGGGAGCTGGGCCGGGGCACGCTGCTGTTCGTCAACGGCGGCAGCGCCGTACGCCCGAACCCGAAGGTGGCCGGTACCTCGATCGCGTTCGCCGCCGAGAGCGCCTACGCGGCGATGCTCCACGACGCGCTCGCGCCCGAGAACATCCACGTCGCACAGCTGATCGTTCCCGGTGCGATCCGCCCGGACGCTCAGCACTCCAGCCCCGACGCACTGGCCGAACGGCTGTACGGCATCCACACCGAACGCGGCACCTTCCGGCATTACGCCGAACCCATGCCCACCTGATCACTCCGGGACGCCCCTCGTGAACTACGCAGTTCGCCGCCGTCTGGTCCGCGTCGCTCCGGCAGCCTCCCTACTGCTGGCCGTGACCGCCTGCTCCAGCAATGCGCAGGAAGCCACCTCGGCCGCCTCGTCCTCCGTCGTCGCGTCTTCCGCTTCCGCGCCCCCGGGTCAGCAGGAGACGTCGGCCACCACCTCGCCATCCACCTCCGAGAGGAGCACTGTCATGGGTATCCGGGTCACCCTCGACGGCCACCCGGTCGAGGCCACCATGAACAACAGCCCCGCCGCCCGCGACTTCACCGACCTGCTCCCGCTCACCCTGGACCTGAAGGACTTCCACAGCACGGAACGGGTCGCCGACCTGCCGCGCAAGCTGGACACCTCCGGCGCCCCCGAACCGGCCGCGGCCAAGGTCGGCGACATCGCCTACTACGCGCCCTGGGGCAACCTGGCCCTCTTCTACCAGGATGGGCCCGCCCCCTCCGCCGACCTGCTCCTCCTCGGCCACCTCGACGTCGACGCCGACCAGCTCGGCCGGGCGACGCGCATCACCATCGAAGCCGCTTCCTGACCCCTGACCCTGGGCGAACGCCCAAGTCCCCTCCCCACACCCGCAACCCGTGCCGGATCGTGGCCCAGTGAACTACCCGGCCCGCGTACCCGACGGCACCACCGCATCAGTGCCCCCGCGGCACTGACCCACTCCCCGGGGCTCCTTCCTCGACGGCCCACCTTCCGATGGGACAACACACGTGAGCACCACCTACGACTTCCACGACAGGACCGCGTTCGTCACCGGCGCCGCCTCCGGTATCGGCCGCGCCACCGCCCTCGCCTTCGCCCGCGCGGGCGCACGGGTCGCCCTCGCCGACCTGTCCGCCGACGGCCTGCGCGAGACCACCCGCCTCATCGAGGCAGACGGTGGCGAAGCCCTCGCCCTCACCTGCGACGTCACCAGCGAGGAAGACGTCCAGGCCGCGGTCGAGCGGACCGTCGAACGCTTCGGGAGCCTGGACGCGGCCTTCAACAACGCCGGTGTCGAGCAGCCCGTCCAGCCGGCCGCCGACACCGCCAAGGAGGACTGGGACCGCATCCTAGGCGTCAGCCTCACCGGAGCGTTCCTGTGCACCCGCGTCCAGATCCGGCAGATGCTCCGGCAGGACGGCGGCGGCGCGATCGTCAACGTCTCCTCCGGCGCCGGCGTCAAGGGCTTCAAGGGCCAGGCCGCCTACGCCGCCGCCAAGCACGGGATCATCGGCGTCACCCGCTCCGCCGCGCTCGACCACGCCGCACAGGGCATCCGCGTCAACGCCGTCTGCCCCGGCATCATCGACACCGAGATGATCCGCCGCTTCGGCGACACCCGGCCCGGCGGACGCGAAGGACTCATCACCGACGAACCCGTCGGTCGTCTCGGCAAACCCGAGGAGGTCGCCTCCGCCGTGCTCTGGCTGTGCTCTACCGACGCCGCCTTCACCACCGGCGCCGCCCTCGTCGTCGACGGCGGCCAGACCGTCTGACCCGACCGGCACCCCCGTATGACAAGCCCCCGTCGGAACCCCGTACTCCGGCGAACCCCATGTGAGGAGCCGTCCCCATGAACCCCGCCTACGACTTCACCGGACAGGTCGCCTTCGTCACCGGCGCCTCCTCCGGCATGGGTCTGGCCGCCGCGCGTGCCTTCGCCGAAGCAGGCGCCGCCGTAGGCCTCGCCGACATCAACGAGAGCGCGGTCACCGCCGCGGCCCGGGACCTCACCGACGCCGGACACCAGGTTCTCGCCCTGGTCTGCGACGTCTCCGACGAGGACCAGGTCGCCGCCGCCGTCGACCGCACCGTCGAGACCTTCGGACGGCTCGACATGGCCTACAACAACGCCGGGATCATGCCCCCGCCCACCGACGCCGCCGACGAGAGCGCCGAGCAGTTCGACCGCGTCCAGGACATCAACCTGCGCGGCGTCTGGGCCGCCATGAAACACGAACTGCGCCACATGCGTGCCCAGGGCCACGGTGCGATCGTCAACTGCTCTTCCCTCGGCGGCCTCGTCGGCAACCCCGGCCGCGCTGCCTACCACGCCTCCAAGCACGGCGTGATCGGCCTCACCAAGAGCGCAGCCCTCGAATACGGTTCCCGCGGTATCCGGGTCAACGCGGTGTGCCCCGGCACCATTGCCACCCCCATGGTCGACGCCATGCTCGCAGGCGGCGAACTCGACAGCGACCAGGCCGCAGCCGGCCAGGCCATTCCGCGGCTCGGGACCGCCGAGGAGATCGCCCAGGCCGTCCTGTGGCTGTCCAGCCCCGGCGCCGGGTACGTCACCGGCATCGCCCTGCCCGTCGACGGCGGTTACACCGCACAGTAGGCAGCCGCGGACGGCAGGCGTTCACTGAGGTGGCCTGGCGCCAGGGTTCCCCCCGGCCGATGCGTTCGCACCTCCCGGTCGTGCGGGTGCGTCCGGCCGGGGGCAGGGCTCGCCGCCTGGCTCAGGCCGCCGCCACCACCGAACCCGGCTGCGGGGACGGGGTGTTACCCGAGGCCACGTTGCCGAGAGAGTGGCCCGAAGGCGCCCGCGCCCTCGTCCGGCATCTTCATACCGTGTTGGGCTGGAAGGGGGTGACCGTCGACCCCGAAGCGTCCAACATCCACGCCATCCGAGCCTGGGCAAAGGCGGGATTCCGCCCTGTGAGGCAGCAGGGGAGTCAACTACTCATGGAATGCCTGCCCGTCCCTGACGGCGCGCTGGCGGACGACGAGAGCTTTCCGCCCGTCGCCTGAACAGGGGCGGGCCCCCTGGCCGCGCCTCGTCTGGCTCGGTGTCCTCAGCGCCACCCGGGGCAGGCAGGCACGCCTTTCCTGGTGAGCGCCGCAGTGCCTGTTCTTGAGTGACGGCCGTGTCGGCGGTGGCGCCACGAGGACGTGTCCGTCAATGGCATTGACTGGGTTCTTGACGAAGAAAGAGCGAGGAAGGGTGTACGCACGTACAAGTGGCCGTCGGTGGGGACGTCGATCCCGGTGACACGCAGGCCGCGAGGGACGACGAAGCCGTTCTCCACCCTCCTCGCCGGGTGTCCAGAGCTGTTCGACGATGTGCCGGGTGCGGTCGTCGCCCTCGCTGGTCTCGATCTCGTACGGGGCCGTGGTGGTCATGCGCTCGCTCCGTTGCTGGTTTCGGTCGCCTTGAGGACGTGCGGCAGATGGACGTGCAGGTGTCGATGTCGACCTGGCGGCCTCGGGCGCGAAGAAGTCGGGTCGCCCACGGGTGAGATTCCCCCGGGCGACCCAACTTCTGAGGGGATGCGGCCTGCCTCACTCTGTACGGGCCGAAGCCGTCAGACGTTGCATGTGCGGTGGTGAAGGCTCCCATGCCGAACACTGTCCGTGTCACGACCGCGGCTGGCAGATGTTCCCGCAGCCGGGGTCCGGCGCCTGCGTCACACGTCATGCGGTCTCGGCAGGAGGCTGTGCTCAGTACCGCAAGTACAGCCAGACCAACAGCAGGCCGAAGAGCGCGAACGCGCCGGTGATCGTGATGCCGAACAGATGGCCGAACAAGGGGGACCAGGCTCCGCCGGAGCCCATGACCGTCGCGGAGCGTTTGGGGTCTTCCGGGCGGTACCGGATCGTCAGTGAGTCGCCCTCGGCGAGCAGCAGGACGTCTTCCTCGAATTCCAGGTATTGGCCCTCAAGGGTGGTGAAGCCGTGCACGTGGTGCCATTGGGTGCCGTTGTCGCTGCTGTCCGTGGAGTAGCGGCGCACGCAGCGGCCTTCCACGGCTATGCCGCCGAACACCGAACGCAGCCGGTTCACCAACTGCCACGACAGATAGGCGCATCCTGTACCGGCCAGGGCTATGAGTAGGACCCCCGTGATGAGCATCCTGACAGAATATCCACCCGCGGTCCGGGCGCACTCGACGTCAAGCTGACGTCCCGCGCAGACTGGGGAGCTCCCCGCGCCGAGGTAATCGGGCCGAGGCAGGGGCGTTGCAGACCAGTCGTGTTGGGGTGTCTGTATGCCCTTCGCCGGAGCCACCGCCGGAGTGGACGGCGGGCTGGGACGAACTCGACGAAAGGGACGAGTGCCGTCCTGGCTGGCTCGAAGTCCGCCTGCTGGTAAGCGAGTTGATGCCCACGGCACGGGAGGCCACCCGGGAGCGAATGGCCGAGCAGAGCGCGAGTGTGTGCTCCTCGGCCTCGATGGGGGCGAGGGGGACTTCACAACACTCTGGACTACCCGGATCGCCGCCTGGCTGGCAGGCGCGATCTTCGACGCCCTGAGCCGCAGCCCAGACCCGGCCGCCGTGGCCCCCTGGTCGATGGACCTCGCCAAGCAGTACGCGCGGCGAGGCATGGCCGTCGCAGAAGCGACTGCCTTCCTGCGGCGCATCGAGGACTGGGACTGCAGAAGAACGGCCCCGTCTCGCATGAGGTGGTGACGCAGAGTGGCGCAGGTCCTTGATATGAGCGTGGAGAGTCTCAACTAGCTGGTGGTGACGGTGTTTTCGGGGGTATCCCCGCTGATCATCGAGGATGTGCTCGACGAGGGCGAGCACGTGGTCGTGAGGGCACGGACTCCGGAAATGACCGCGGTCTGCCCGGTGTGCGGGGCGTTGTCGCGGCGGGTGCACGGTTATCACTGGCGGACGGTCGCTGACCTGCCGGTCGACGGTCGGAGGGCCGTCGTCCGTGTCCGGGTACGGTGTCTGGTGTGTCCTACCCGCGGCTGCCGCCGCACTTTTCGCGAGCATCTGCCCGGGGGGGCTGGAGCGATATCAGCGACGCACAACCCGCCTGAACAGGCAGATCAAGGCCGTGGTCAAAGAGTTGCGGGCCGTGCGGGATCGCGTCTGCTTGCGATACTCGCCATGGCCTGTCGCGTCACACGGCCCTGCGCACCGTGCTCCGCACTGCACTGCCCGCCGGGCGGGTGCCCCGCGTGATCGGTGTCGACGATTTCGCCCTACGCCGGCGGCACCGCTACGCCACCGTCGTGGTCGACGCAGAAACGCATGTGCGGATTGACGTACTGCCCGACCGCACGGCCGACACGCTGGAAGCGTGGCTGCGCGGGCATCCGGGCGTCGAGCTCGTATGCGGCGGCGGCTCCGCGACCTACGCCGAGGTCACCCGCCGGCCCTGCCCGACGCAGTGCAGGTCGCCGACCGCTGGCATGTGTGGCACAGCCTCTGAGAAACCGCCCTGAGCGAGGTCAAGGCACACAGCACCTGCTGGGCCGCCGTGCTGGACACTCCAATTTTTGCAGGACCTCGAGCCCAGACCACCGTCGAACCCTGGCACCAGGTCCACGTCCTCCTCCAGCAGCACGTGGCTGCTCGAATGCGCCCGCCGACTGCGACTGTCCCTGAACACCGTCAAACGCTACGCCCACGCCGACCGACCCCGAACGCATCCTCCGTCCCCAAATACCGCGCCAGTCTCGTCGATCCCGACCACGAGCACCTGCGCAGACGCCGGGCTGACGGGCAGGATCGCCTCTGTGGTGGCCGCCAGCCAGGTCAGCGACTCCGGCTCGCCCATCGCGCCGAGCTTGTCTACGCTCAGCCGGGCACGTCCCCGCTCTCGGGAACGACGATCTCCACCTTCGCGTCGGCGCCGGCTTCCTGAAAGCGGTCGGCTATCTGCCGCCACGCTGCATCCAGCCCGCGTGTGAGCTGGGCCAGATGCTCGGTTGCGTCCTCGGTCAGGGACAGGTCCCCAGCCCGTCCGGGCCCGTGGCCTCCCACCGCAGCCCGTCCAGCAGCCTCCCACCGCAGCCCGTCCAGCAGCCTCGCGCGCGGGTCCGCCCACCGGTTCGAGGGGGTCGCGACGATGTCGCGCGGTTTCAGCACGTGGTGCGGCTGCTCCAACGCGCACACCACGTACGCGTCCCGGTCGACGGAGCCCCGGGGCAGCTTGGCGTTGGAGCCACCCGCCCGGCGCCACATCGTGGGCACCAGGTCAGCCTCGACCCTGCGGGGCAGTAGCGGCCGGTCCTTGACCCGACGGCGCGAGAGCGCCGGCAGGCGGCGCACCGTTGAGGATGCGCCGCCCGGCGAGGGCGGCGTCCAGTGCCTTCGACTCGCCCAGCAGGGACAGGAACGGGCGCACAGTGTTATAGCGCAGGCCGAGTTTCTCGCGCACCGCGGCGTCGGCCGCCTCTTCGCCCTCGGGCACCAGTGCCTCCACCGTCACGACGGCCCCGGCCACGGACTTCTTGACACCCTGCCCGATCACGTCAAAGCAATGGTGTGGAACGTCCTGGACGCCGCGGCCGGCGAACTGTGGGTCTATCGGCAGTGGAATGCCGACGACCTCGAGGGCGGTGACGCCCGTCGGCCCCCTTGGCCAACTCTCCCTCACCTACAGGGTGAACCACTTCCTGGGCCGCCTGTCCGTCCTCGCCGTAAACTGGATCGGATAGCCACCTGTGACAAGTTGGGGCGCTCCAGTCACAGTCGAAACGCCCGGCTGGCCAAGTGGCGTAGCCCTCGTCGCGGTCGTTGACCGAGCTGCCTGGATCCGCCTGAGCAGGCCAACAGGCTGTCGAGGGCATCGAGAACGGGCTGCACCTTGTGCTCAACGTCCAGGGGCCGGACGGTGGGGCTGGCACGCACAGCCAGGAAATGGGCCTCCAGCTCCAGGAAGAGCCCGCCGTACTGGGCACCGGCCTGTTCGCTGTGGTCGGAGCCCCAGGACGACGCGACGAATGCCGCGTAGTCCTCCGGATCCCGCAGGTCCCAGATCGACCGCTGCTCCGCACCATCTCGCAACGCAGCGTCCCGGGCCCGACGCTCACGCTCTGCCATGATCCTCAGAGGTTCACCCAACGGGTGCCCGGGCGGGCCCAAAGTCGGTCCGAACTCCTCAGCCATCCGTACGCGGACTTCACCTACCAACAGCGCGAGAACAGTGCGCACCTTCCGCTGGCGGCGCCGGTTGAGGTGCCAGGCGGAGTCGACCACGGTGAGCGTGAAGTCCCCCACGTCCAGCGGCGCCAGATCCGGCGGCGGCCAGCCGGTTCCGCCGTGCGCGTAGTGCTGATGAGCGCCGGCCACTTCCTGACGCATCGTCCGGACTGTCACCCGGATCTCGGCCTCGGCCGTGGCTCGCTGCTTCCCGATCTCCTGGCGGCGCGCGACGATCATCGCCAGGAGAACCCCGAAGACGACGGTCGTGATTGCCGCGGTAGGTATGACCTGCATGACTGTGGTCCACATCGACTGCGCTTCAATCACGGGCCCCCGCCTCCCCCTACCCGCCGACCGGGTAACGATGATCAGCCGCGAGCAGCGCTGATACTCACGCGCTGCGGTGCCCCCGCTTTCGTGTCCTGCCCAGGGGGCGAAGAACCAGCCCTGATGGTGGTGAAACGAAGCGGCCCCAGCCGATAGACGGATCCTCAGGAGAAGCTGCCGATGCCGAAATAGCCAACTCCAGCGCTCAGTCAGCAGACAACGCCCCTGACCCCGGCATCGTAACTGGCTGTCTCCGATCGTGGCCACGGCCGTATCCACCGGTAGCCAACGCGTTGCCGCCCGGTAGTCACGAGCGGCCGCGGCACCGAGCTGGACCTCGCTGCGGCACTCGTGGCAGTCAGGCAAGCGGCTCGCCGGGCCTCGGTGGCAACGTCGACGGGGTCGGCCAGGCGCTCGAAGGACAGGTCGTAGTCCTGCATGTCGCTCCAGATGCCCGGCTGCTGCTCCCGGAGTAGCTCAGGGAACTCCAGCAGTAGCCGCTCCAGGTCGTGCCGCCCAACCCGCAGGGTGGCGCTCGCGTCGTCGTACACGTCGTTGGAGGTGATCTTGACGGGCATCGCACTGCTCCTTGTCCACGCACTATGGGCCGAGTGTGCCGCGAACGCGCGGCCCGAGTGGCCGTATCCACCAGTTACCACCCGGGTAGCAGCGCGTATCCGCCGCTCGCAGTCGTCACCCGGTGCCGCAGCGCCGGGTAGCCTGCCGGGGACTGATCCGGCCCCGGGGTGGCGAGTGGCGATGCGGTTTCCACAGTTCGACGAGCGCGGCACGCCGACGACGACCGAGGTGGAGGCGCTGCTATCGCTGAACGCGGCGTTCCTGACCCTCGCGCTACGAGTGGCAGACGGCATGCGCCATGTGGGACTGCCTCCTCAACGCCAGCGCCATCACCGGACTCCGCACAGCGCAGACGGCGTTCCTGTTCTTGGAGGACGCCGTCGACGAGGTTGCGAACGGTGCGGCCGCGTACGAGTGGCAGGTGCCGTGGACCGCCAGGCGGTACGGGGCCGCCGCGCTCGTCCTGGGCGTGGCCGTGCTGCAGCGCGTCGCGGAGGCGAATCCGCCCCTGATGGCCACGGCGGGAGATGAGCTCTGTCAGGAGCCGACCCTGGGACGGCTGCTCGAAGCCCTGTCGGTCCCGGTGGCTGACCTCCTGCCCGAGCGCGCGCACCGCAGTGGCATCCCGAACGGCCGCGAGGACACAGCGCGTCCGTGGGCCAAGGTGCGCGACGGCGTGGACGATGGGATGGACCTGGTCCTGGAGTTCTCCGCCGACGAGGACGCGGCGCACCTGCGGACCAAGGACGAAGCCGCCGGCTGCCTGCTGACTCAGCACGGTCCGCCCCACACCGACCCGGTGTACGAAGGCGTCCTGGAGCCGCCGCTCCGGCTGGCTGAGGAAGTGCCCTCCTGCGACATCACTCGGATCATCGCGAAGGGCCGACCCCGTCGCGCTTCAGGTCTGCGGTGGCGTCGCGCCGGGGAGCTGCCCGGCGAAGTCCCACCATCTGGTTCGCCGAGCGACGTCGTTCGCACCGTCGGCTGCTGGGTCAATCCGGCAGATTCGATGTCGTGCTCGCGGGGTGGCCACAGATCACATACACCAGCCGCCACAGAACCCATCCGGTCGCTGGAACTGCGGCCAAGGCGAAGAGCCACAGGACGGTGACTACGACGAGCCGAGTTCCCCCGAGCTGACCGTTGCCGTAGAAGTACATGGCTGACCAGATGACGGCGGCGCTGGCGACAGCGGGGAAGGCCAGCCACAGCCCCGTCAACCGTACGGCCTTCTGGCCGCGGTGCTGGCTCGCCCTGTCACCCAACCATGGTTCCCAGCCCAGGCCCCCTGGGACTCGCGGGCTGAGTTCGGTCGCGATGTATTGCGCGGCAAGGAAGGAGAAGTGCAGTTGAGCGGCATACCGAGTACCCAAGAGATAGGAACTGAAGGGGATGATCACCAACAGCCCCAGTCTGCTGGGGGAAGCCGCTGCGAAGCCGAAGACGGCGGCGGCTGTGGTGAGTTGCAGCCCTAGAAGAGCATGAGACGCGGTGCTGCGCCGCTCAATCTCTTGACGCAGAGCGGTGAACTCTGCCAGTGGACCTTCGTGCCCGGAAGACGATGTACCCCCCATGGCTGGAGTCTCCTCCTCTCTGGGGGACAGAGGAACCCACTTGCTCAGTTTTATGCCTGCCAGGGTTGCTGAGACAGCACTCGGTATTCACCCGCCCAGGCCCGCCTTACCAGAGACGTCCGGCATCCCAATATCTAAACTGGACTGGTCGCCGCAGGTCAAAGCCCGGCTCTAGAGGCAGATCATTTGCGACGGGACAGCGAGCATCACATCCGGGGCGTCACGTCCCCTCACCTCGCCCGTGGTCAGGCTCTTCTCGGCCAGCGAGATGGCCATCTCGTCGACGCCGGTCAGGCGCTTCTGCCTCTTCTTGACGATCTTCGGTTCGAAGGAGCCGTCACGGTCGCGGGGCATGGTGATTTCCACCGGACCGACATCGGTCAGGACCGTCTTGGAGCGTCTGCCGTTGCGGGAGTTGCCGCCGTTCTTCCCGGCCGCATCGTGCTTGTCTTAGCCGAGGTGGTCGGTGAGCTCGCCTTCCAGGGCGGACTCCAGCAGCCGCTTGGTCAGCAGCTGCAGCAGCCCGCCCTCGCCGGTCAGCTGCAGTCCCTCTGCCTGAGCCCGGCCGACCAACTCGTCGATCAACTGGTCGTCCACGGCCTTCGTCGATGAAGCCTTCGTGGGCTCGACGGCTTCGGACGCAGACACGTTCTCACTGGTCATCGATGCATCTTCCATGATCGGGAGTTACACCGAACGTCTTACAGTCTCTCTACGGGCTCGGCGTCATGAGGATGAAACTGTCCTGCGGCGTCGAGGTTTGGGGGCGTGCAGTTCGACCACCGCCCCCCGGTCCGGCGTGACCAGCGCAGGGCTTCCCGCTCCCAGCGCTCGAGCACGCTCACGTTGTCCAGGCTGCCGAAGCCGCTGGTGCCCACGAAGCCCGGCCGACCGGACCGTACGGAGCGGTCCAGCCACAGCCGGGAGACGAGGAAGGGGGGAGCGGTTCTCAGCCGGGCGACGCGCTGGTGCCAAGGAGCGTCGGCGATCGCCGGACTGTCCGTGGCGAGTGCTTGGAGACCGCTCGTGTCCAAGGCCAGGACGGCGGCGTCGAACCTTCGGTCAAGGCCGTGCGCGGTGACACGGAAACCCTCGCCGTGCGGGGCGGCGGGTTCGACGGGGGCGGAGCACCGTACGTTGGCGGGCGCCGATCTCAGACGACCTTCTCCAGCAGCAGCTTCGCGGCCACCGTCGCGCCGTCGGTGTGGATGGTGTCGGCCACAGCGGCTGCCCGAGCCCGGGTCTCGGGAGTCAGCGCGACACCGAGCGCGGCCGACAGGGACTCGGAGGTCGGGTTCGGGCCGTCGTGTGCCGCGCCGATCCCGAGGTCGGCCACGCGCCCTGCCCAGTACGGCTGGTCCGCCATCTGGGGTACGACCACCTGAGGCACACCGGCCCGGGCCGCCGTGGTCGTGGTGCCCGCGCCGCCGTGGTGGACGACGGCAGCGACACGCGGGAACAGAGCGTGGTGGTTGACCTCGCCGACGGCGAAGCAGTCGTCCTGGTCATCGGTCACGGCCAGGTCGGCCCAACCGCGGGAGAGGAGCACCCGGCGGCCCTGCGCCCGCACCGCTTCGACGGCCGCCCGGGCCACCTCGTCCGCGTCGCGCATGGGAATGCTGCCGAACCCCACGTACACCGGCGGTTCGCCGGCGCGGAGGAACGCCTCGACGTCGGCGGGCAACGGACGGTCGTCCGTCCGGAACCACGCGCCGGTCTGCACCACGTCGAGGTCCGCCGGCTCCTGCCACGGACTGAGGACCGGGTCGGTGGCCAGCCAGGGGCGGTCGGTGAGGACGTAGTCGCGGAAGTGGCCGACCGGGGCCAGACCGATCGACTCCCGGTGGGTGTTGAGACCGGTCCCGAACAGCACGTTCATGGTCTCGGTGTCCAGGTCCCACAGTATTCGGTTGTCGGTCACACCGGGCGGGAACGGTCGGCCCGGCCGCTCGAACGGCGGGTGGTGCGGCGAGGGCAGGTAGGCGGGGAAATAGGCGACGAACACGTACGGGAGGCCCAGGAACTCGGCTGCCGTCCTGGCGCCGGCCGCGGCGGGGAGCAGACCGGTCGCCACGACCACGTCGCATCCCTCGGCGGCGGTCACCACCGCCTCGTATGTCGTGGCGGTCATCGCCGCCGCGCGTGCGGGCAGCCCCTCGGCGGGAGCCTTCGTCTTCCCGGTGAGTACCCCCTTGACGAAGGGGCGCACCGGCTCGCCGATCGGCACCAGCGGCAAGCCGACGGAGTCGAACAGCTCCGCGAAGTCCGGAGGCGTGCACATCCGCACCTCCACTCCGAGCTCCCGTAGCTGCACGGCAACCGCTACGAGCGGTTCGACGTCTCCGCGCGACCCGTAGGCCATCAGCAGCACGCGCATGTAAGTCTCATTTCATGGGTTTCCAGGCTCGGCCTGGCGGGGGCCGGCCTAGCTGTCAGCGGCAGCGACCAACGCAGGTCAGGTGGCGCAAGGCGACTCGCTGCCCACAGGGGATGTGAGTGCACATCAGATTGCGCCAACAGGACGGCCTGGCCTCGTCGTTCAGGGTTACCTGGGCGATTCTGCGGCAACCCCGGGGCCTTGCCGCAAGCCCCCCTGTGCGTTGTATCTTGATCATGGAAAGGGCGCGCTGGGATCCTCCTCATGTGCCTCCCAGCGTGAACCAGGGGGAGGTACTCGTCCCTCACTACGCTGCTCACCGGACTGCGTACCGAGGTTCGACGCTGAGTGAAGTGAGTACGCCTCGGCGCTGTGATCCGCCGCAGTCTCCGGACGCAACCAATCCAGCGCATGGTCGGCAGCGTCGGGGCCGGACGACCTCAGCGGTGATCAGTGCCTGGACCGAGCCGCAAGGCGCGTCCTTGGACCGACTTGGTCAGGCCCAGCGGTTCGGGTGCGTTCTGCATGGTCCGGACCACGGTGTGCGGGCGGGTGAGCCGGGAGAGGACGGGTCTGGCGAGGCGCCAGGGGGATGTCGACGAGGTTGATCTCGTACCCGTCACGGCACCAGCCCTCGTACGACTCCCTCGTCTTCGGGATCCTTCCGGATCTGCGCGCCGCGGCGATGCGGGACGGCCAGTTCACGGAGACCGGACCCCTGCCGCTCTCGACGATCCGGCCCCCGGCGTCCCCACCCACTGCGGCACCGCAAGCTGACGTTGGTTGACCTGCCGCTCCAATGCTACTTGTTCGACTGGTGGTTGACGTTCGACGAACGGATGCTGGCAGCCTTGGCAGTCGACGACGGGCGCTGTGCGACGGGATTCGCTCGAAGGAGCTGGGGTGACGTATAACGCGAGTGGCCCCGTCGTCCGCTGATGCCCTCAGGAGCCGCCATGCTGCCGTGGCGCTGCAAAGTCGTGGCTCTCCTTGAGGACGAGCCTGGCAGAGGGCTTCCGTGCCACCCCCATCCGTGCCACCCCCCATCTGTTGGGTGGCGTCATCGACGGGAGGCCGGGCGCGCCTCGTGGTCGGCCCGGTGGATGTGGACGACGAGAACCGCATTGATCCGGTCACTTTCGCAGGAATCGGACAGGTGCGTTCGTCCCTGCCGGCGGCTGCCCCGGGTGCGCGACAATGGGGGCGATGACCGTCACCACCTCGGCCGATCCGGCTTCCGAGCCGGAGGGATTCGGCCCCTTCGCCCACCTCACCGTGCCGAATACCCCGCTCTACCGCCAGGTGATGCGGGTGTTCCTCGTGGCCAAGGAGCGGTTCGCCGTCCATCTACGCCCCGAGGAGGTGCACGCCGCCCTGCCGGCGGACATCCGCCCTGCCGAGCCGGAAGCGGTCGTCGCCGCGCTCGACAAGCTCGTCGTCTGGGGCAATCTGCGGGCCGATCCGGACACCGCGCGGGTCACAGCCGTCGAGGACTTCTACCGCAAGCGGTTCATCTACCAGCTCACGCGCGCGGGGGAGGCAGCCGAGGCGGCGCTGTCCGCCTACGACGAGGCGCTCGGCCGCCGCGGCGCTCTTCAGGCAGTCGCGCTGCACGACATCGTCACCCAGCTGCGCGCGCTGCTCGTCCTGGCCGCCGAGGACGAGCCCGACCCGGCCAAGACACACCTGGTACTCGACACGCTGGCCAGCCGCTTCGCCGCGCTCGCCGACAACGCCCGGGCCTTCATGGGATCGCTCCAGAGGACCATCGATCTGCACGACGTCGAGGAGGAGATCTTCCTCGCGTACAAGGACCGGCTCATCCAGTATCTGGAGCGGTTCATCCAGGACCTGATCACGCTGGGCGGGCGGATCGCGCGGCTGATCCTGGAACTGGAGCAGAGCGGCAGGGTGGGTCCGCTGTTGAGGGCCGCCGCCGGACGCGAGGCCGCCGACGCCTCGCCGGAGGAGGCCGCCGAAGCCGAGCGGGAGGTGTACGAGCGGTGGGCCGCGCGCTGGGAGGGGCTCGGGGCGTGGTTCATCAGCAGGGACGGACGTGAGTCGCAGGCCCGGCTCCTGCGCGGCAGGGCACTGGGGGCGATTCCGCAGCTGTTGGCGGTCGTACGGGCGCTGAACGAGCGCAGGGCAGGGCGTTCGGACCGGTCCGCCGACTTCCGGACCCTGGCCCGCTGGTTCGCCGAGGCACCCGACGATGACGCCCGGCACAGGCTGTGGCGAACGGCTTTCGGCCTCTACCCGGCCCGGCACCTCACCGTCGACGCCGACACCCTCGCCGCCCGGGCGGCGAAGCCCGTGTCGGCAGCCACACCCTGGGCCGGGGCGGAGCCGTTGCGGATCAGCCCCCAACTGCGCCGCACCGGGAGTTACGAGCGGCGTGGCAAGCCACGCAAGGTGGAGGACCGTGAGGCCAGGCGGCGCGCTCTGGCTGAGGCGGCCTCCAAGGAGGCTGCGGAGACCGCCGCCGCCCGCGTCCGGCTCGTCACCGACGGCGTCACGCGCCTGTCCGAACTCGGCGAGCTCGACCCGGCCTCCTTCGGCCTGTTCCTCCGACTTCTCGGCGACGCGCTGGCCACATGGCGCCCAGGGATGAGGCACACCGTGGCCACCAGCAACGACGGCTCCATGGAGATCCGGCTCACCGCGCTCGCCGACGGCACCACCGCAGAGGTCCGTACGCTCGGCGGAGTCTTCAGCGGCCCGGACCACCTCATCGAGATCGTCGACCTGACGGACAGTGACGACCTGACGGACAGGACCCCCGGCCGATGACCACCCCCCTCGCCGAATTGCTGGACGGCCAGCACGCCGCCGACCTGCGCAAGGCAGCGCGCGCCCTGCTGAGACACCCCCTCCTCCTGGCGCGCGGCCGGCACGCCGACGAGTTCCGCCTCGTCCGCCGGCACGCGCCCGAACTCCGTGAGTGGTTCGACCGCAACACCGGCTGGTCCCTCCACGTGGACGCCGAGACGGCTCGGCTGCGCAAGATACCCGGCGTCCTTACCGACCCCACGCATCCGGCCCGCGAGGCGAGCCGCGGTAGCACCCCCTTCACCCGTCGCCGCTACGTTCTGCTCTGCCTCGCGCTCGCCGCCCTCGAACGCGGCGAGGCCCAGATCGCCCTCGGGCGCCTCGCCGACCAGATCGTCCTCGACGCCGCCGATCCCCGACTCGCCGCGACGGGGATCGAGTTCGCCCTGGAGCGCCGCGACGAGCGCCTCGACCTCGCCGCCGTCGTCAGGCTTCTGCTCGACCTCGGCGTGCTGCGTCGGGTGGCGGGCGAGGAGGAGGCGTACGTCAGCGGGGCGGGCGACGTCCTGTACGACGTCGAACGCCGGGTCCTCGCCGGACTACTGGCCTCCCGCCGCGGCCCCTCCACCGTCCATGCCGAAACCCTCGACGACCGCCTCGCCGAACTCGTCGCCGAAACCGCCCTGGACAGCGACGAACTGCGCTTCCGAGCGATGCGCCGCTCGCTCACCCGCAGGCTGCTCGACGACCCGGTGGTGTACTACGACGACCTGACCGATGCCGAACTCGGCTACCTCACCCGGCAGCGCGGCTTCCTCACCGCCCGGATCACCGAGCTGACCGGAATGGTCGCGGAGGTGCGGGCCGAGGGGATGGCCATGGTCGACCCCGATGACGACCTCACCGACCTCCGCATGCCCGAACAGGGCACCCACGGCCACGTCACCCTGCTGCTCGCCGAGCACCTGGCCGGCGCCGGCAGGCCGGTCACCCTCGACGAGCTAGCCCTCCGGGTCCGTGAACTCGCCGCCCAGCACGGCAGCTTCTGGTCCAAGTCCGCCCGGGAGCCGGGCATGGAGAGCGAGCTCGTCGAACAGGCCGTCGCCCGGCTCAGCGCGCTCGGTCTGGCCTCCCGTACCCCGGACGCTGTCGCGGCCCGCCCCGCCCTCGCCCGGTACGCGGTCGGCGAGACCGTCATCCGCGAACCCGGCTCCGCCCCCGTGCCTCCGCAGCGAAAGGCCACCTCGTGACCCGCCTCCCCACCCCGCGGCGTTCCCGCTGGCAGCCCCTGCGCGTCGGGCTCGTCGACCTGTTCCACTACGACGTGGAGGAGTTCCACTTCCGGGACGGGCGCCTGCTGTTGCGTGGCAACAATGGCACCGGCAAGTCCAAGGTGCTCGCCCTGACCCTGCCGTTCCTGCTCGACGGTGACCTCAGCCCGCGCCGTGTCGAACCCGACGGCGACCCGGGCAAGCGGATGGAGTGGAACCTGCTCCTCGGTGGCGAGCACCCGCACTCCGAACGGCTCGGATACACCTGGGTCGAGTTCGGCAGGCTCGACGACACGACCGGCGAGCAGCACTTCCTTACGCTGCTGTGCGGGCTCAAGGCCGTCAGCGGGCGGGGCATCGCCCGGCACTGGTACGCCGTCACCCGCCAGCGCGTCGACCACGGGTCCATCGAACGCACGGAGGAGACCTTCCGGCTGCTCGACGCCACCGGCACGGCCCTGTCCCGGGACCGCCTCGCCGAAGCCGTCGCCGGGCACGGCATGGTGTACGACCAGGCCAAGACGTACCGCAGGGCAGTCGACGAAGCCCTCTTCGGCCTCGGCGAGCAG
This sequence comes from Streptomyces sp. ASQP_92, assembly GCF_025399895.1. Classification (GTDB taxonomy): domain Bacteria; phylum Actinomycetota; class Actinomycetes; order Streptomycetales; family Streptomycetaceae; genus Streptomyces. The sequence goes on from NZ_JAODUA010000027.1 coordinate 26,330, forward strand.
CGGTACGCCGCCCTCGTCGACCTGCTCATCCAGCTGCGCCAGCCCCAGTTGTCCAAGCGGCCCAACGAGGCGGCTCTCTCCCGCGCACTTACCGAGGCGCTGCCGCCCATGGACCAGGCCGTCATCGCCGATGTGGCCGAGGCGTTCCGCTCCCTGGACGAGGAGAAGGACGAGTTGGCTGCCGCGTCCGCCGCCGAGCGGGCCGCCTCCGCCTTCCTGGAGCACTACCGACGGTACGCCCGGATCGCCAGTCGGCGCCGTGCCCGGCTTCCGCGCGCTGAGCACTCCCGCTACGAGCGCGTGCAGCGAGATCTGGTCGAGGCGCAGGAGCGGCGTACCCGCGCGGAGGAGGAGCGAGCGGCAGCCGACGAGGAGATCGGCTCCCTGGCTGAGACCGGGGAACGCCTGCGGGCCCAGGAGACAGCCTTGCGCGAGGCGCCTGAGATGCGCGACGCCCGCGAGCTTGAGCACGCCGCGCAGGCCGTGACGCGAACGGCGCAGGCGGCGGACCGGGCACAAGGGGACCGGGAGCAGGCGGATGCCCTCCACACCAAGGCGCTCAGGCGGCTCGGCGCCGCCGAGAACCGGCTGCGTGCCACGCGGCTCCGGGCCGAGGAGACCTTCGTCCACGCGCGGGAGCAGGCGGCCGCCGCCCGCGTCGTCCTGCCGGGGGACGACCGGCTGCCCGAGCCCGAACTGCGGCGCGTCGTCGAGGACGCCGCGACCCGCGCCCAGCGAGCCCTTGTCCACGTCGAGGGCCTCCTCGAAGCCTCCGAGCGGGCCACCGACGCGCACCGCCGCGCTTCGGGCCGTCTCGACGAGGCGCAGACCGACCTCGCGCTGGCCGCTGAGACACACGGGGAGGCGGAGGAAAGTGCGGCGCGGGCAGGCCGGACCCTCCTGGACGCCGTACGCGAACGCGCCCGCGCCTGGAAGGAGCTGGCCTACTCCGACGAGACCGGTCTCCTGGACGAACTCCAGGAATGGACCCGTCACCTCGACGGTCCCTACCCGGCGCGGGTCCATGCCGCCCGGGCCCACACTGCCCGCTCGGCGGACCTCGCCGACCAGGCGGCTGAAGCCGCCCGCAGGACCTCCGATCTGGCGGCGCGCACCGACGAGGTACGGCGGGAGCTCGCCGCGCTGGAAGCCGGCGGCGGACGCGAGCCTCAGCCCCCGGCGACGCGTACCCCCGGGCTTCGGCAACAGATGCCGGGCGCGCCGCTCTGGCGCCTGGTCGACTTCCGTGACGGTCTGCCCGAGCCAGAGCGTGCCGGGCTCGAAGCGGCACTCGAAGCGTCCGGTCTCCTCGACGCCTGGGTGCTGCCCGACGGTTCCGCCCTCGCCGTCGATGGGCACGACGTCCTGCTCTCCCCGTCGAACGGACCGGTCAGCGGTCCCTCGCTGGCAGACGTGCTGTGCCCGGCCGTGGACCACAGCGGCGGGCAGGCCGCTGCCCTGGACGATTCGACGGTGACCCGACTGCTCGCCGCCGTCGGCCTCGACGGCGGGGGAGTGGCCGGGACATGGGTGGCACCCGACGGGCGCTTCAGGGTCGGTGCGCTCACCGGCACATGGGCCAAGCCCGCCGCCACGTACATCGGCGAGGGCGCGCGCGAGGCGGCGCGCCGGGCCCGCGCCGCTGTGCTCGGCGTCGAACTCGCCTCCCTGCGCGAGGAGTTGGACACGCTCGCGGCTCGGTCCGAGATGATCGCGGCACGCCGTCGCACACTCGACGCCGAGCTCGCCGACGTCCCCGACGAGTCATCGCTGACCAGGGCACACGCGCTCGTGAGCGCCGCCGCCGAGACCGTACGCAAGGCCCGCACGCGGTACGAGGAGCGGGCTGGCGAGGTCATCGAGGCAGGCGGGCGGGCCGAGAGGGCCGCCGCCGAACTCGCCGAGGTCGCCGCTGATCTGGGGCTGCCCGCCGACCGGGCCGGACTCACCGCCGTGCGTCACGCCCTCGGCTCCCTCGCCGCCACGCTGGCCGCTCTGTGGCCCGCGCTACGCGAACGAGGTGAGGCCGCACGGCAGGCGGACGACGAACGTGCCGAGGCGGCCGAGGCGGAGCAGCGGTTCATCGACCTCGCCGAGCGGGCCGAGGACGCGGCGCGCGAGGCGGCGGCGGCCGACGAGCGCCACCGGACCCTGCGCTCCACCGTCGGCGCCGCCGTCGCCGAACTCGAACGACGACTCGCCGAGACCACCGAGGCGCAGCGGACCTGCCAGACCGACCAGAAGAACGCCCGACGGCGTCACACCGAGGCGGACCGGGAGGTCGGGCGGGCCGAGGGGCGGATCGAGCAACTGGATAAGGACCTTGCCGAAGCCGTCGACGCACGTGCGGAGGCCATCGCCGCGCTCCAGCGCTTCACGGCCACCGGACTCGTCGCGGTCGCGCTGCCGGAGCTCACCATCCCCGGCTCGGACGACGGCCCCTGGGCCGCCACCCCGGCCATCGCGCTCGCCCGCGCCATCGACTCCGGTCTGTCGGCCACCGACGACACGGATGCCGCCTGGGAACGCGTCCAGCGACGGCTCGGCGAGGAACTCAAGACCCTGCAGGACACCCTGTCCCGGCACGGGCACAGCGCATCCGCCCGCATGGTCGAGGACGGCATGGTCGTCGACATCGTCTACCAGGGCCGCGAGCGGGCCGTACCCGAACTCGCCGACGCGCTCGCCACGGAGGTCGGCGAGCTCACCCGCATCCTGTCCGCGCACGAACGCGAGATCCTCGAAACCCACCTGATCACCGAGGTCGCCGGAACCCTCCAGGAACTCATCGGCACCGCTGAACGGCAGGTGCGGGACATGAACACCGAACTGGAGGAGCGCCCCACCTCCACCGGCATGAAGCTCCGCCTGGTGTGGCGGGCCTCACGCAAGGCCCCGCCCGGACTCGCCCAGGCCCGTGACCGGCTGCGCCAGTCCGCCGACGCCTGGACGGCCGAGGACCGCACGGCGGTCGGCGAGTTCCTCCAGGCCCAGATCGCCCGCCAGCAGTCCGACGACGGCTCGGGCAGCTGGCTCGAACACCTCACCGCGGCGCTCGACTACCGCTCCTGGCACGAGTTCGGTGTCGAACGCCACCAGCACGGACGGTGGGTCCCGGCCACCGGCCCCGCCTCCGGCGGCGAACGCGTCCTCGCCGTCTCCGTACCGCTGTTCGCCGCCGCCTCCTCGCACTACGCGAGCGCGGGCAGCCCGTACGCGCCCCGCCTGGTCACCCTCGACGAGGCGTTCGCCGGCGTGGACGACGACTCCCGCGCCAAATGCCTCGGCCTGCTGAGCGCCTTCGACCTCGACGTGGTGATGACCAGCGAACGGGAGTGGGCCTGCTACCCGCAGGTGCCCGGCATCGCCATCGCCCAGTTGTCCCGGATCGACGAGGTGGCGGCGGTCCTCGTCACCCGCTGGGAGTGGGACGGTACGCGACGGCAGCGCCGCGAGGACCCCGTACGGGACGTGCCCCAGGACATGCCCGGCGTAAAGGAGCCCGAGCCGCAGTGGAACTGACGCACGGGGCTGAGCCCGAGAACGGAGCGATCGACGGCCCGCGTCTTGCCCGGCTGCTCGGCACACCGGACCTCGCCTGGCTCGTCGAACGAGCGCGCCGACGTCTGGTGAACGGGCAGCCGCTGACCGGATCCGTGTCTCTGGGCGATCCCACTCCGGCCCAGCGGGCGGCGGCCGAACGGCTTCTCGCCCGAGCCCCCGGTGGCGGCAGGTCTCTGACCGTACGGCTGGATGCGGTCGACGCCGTACTGCGCCGCTCGGGCGTCAGCCCTGACGGCCTCGCCGTCGCCGTCGAAGCGCTCACCGGCCCCGTCACGCCGCTTGCCCAGGCCCGACACGAGGAGGAAGCGGCATGGGAGCGGGCGCACGCCCCGCTCGACGAGCTCACCGCGTCGGTCCCTCGGCTGGCGGGCTGGGCCGCCCGGGTACGGGCCGACGGCCTCGCGCGACGGCTCGGCCGTGCCCCCGACAGCACGCGCACCCTGCTCGCCGGGGCGTGCGCCGCTCTGCGGGTACTACCCGCCGATCCGGCCGTCTCGCTGTCCGCCTTCGCCGCCCAGGTCCTCGGCTCGGCGCACGCCCTTGACGACGGGACACCGCTGGCCACGCTCACCCTGTCCGGGGCCCGAGCGCTGACCGGTTTCCCCGACGGTCAGGGCGCCGAATGGCGACGTGAGGCGTGGGCCTCGGCGGGACTGCTCCGCGACGAGCTGTCCTCGACCGTCCTGACTTTGAACCTGCGTGGCACCCCGGCCCTGGACCGGATGGCCGAAGAGGGCGAACCGTTCGCCCTCACCCTGCGTCAGCTCACCCGCCGGCCACCGAACATCGCCCCGCCGGCGGTGTGGATCTGCGAGAACCCGACCGTCCTCGCGGCGGCGGCCGACACCCTCGGCCCCGCGTGCCCACCCCTGGTCTGTCTCCAGGGGCAGCCCTCCGCCGCTGCCCTCACCCTGCTCCGAGGGCTGCACGAACACGGAGCGACCCTGCGCTACCACGGTGACTTCGATTGGGGCGGGCTCCGGATCGCCGGCGTCCTTCACCGCCGCGTCCCCTGGCGGCCCTGGCGCTACACGGTTGCGGACTACCGCGCCGCCGTGTCCCGCAACGCCTCACCCCTGCCGTCACCGCTCGTCGGCACCCCGACCGAGACCCCCTGGGAACCCGCGCTCGCGGCTGCCGTCGCGGAACTCGGCGTACGCGTCGAGGAGGAGAGGGAGCTGGACCTCTTGCTGTCCGACCTCAGCTGAGATCGCCGGCGCCTGAAGCCCACCAGGGGTGCGGGCGGGTGCCGCTGGTCCCGCTCTCGCCCATGCTCTGCTCGGTGAGATCAGCGGATACGCCGTAGTGCGGCCCAGCTTCCCCAACCCGCGGGGGCCTCGACCGAGGTCCACTGACCGGGGAGGGTGGCGGCGACCTCTTCGGCCGGCAGGTGCCGAGTTGGTTGATCCACAGCAGTACGCCGTCCGCCGCTAGGACGCGGGCGATCTCGTCGGGGAACAGGAGCATGTCGACGGCGGCAATGACGGCCGCCGAGGCGTTGGCGGCGGGCAGGGCGCCGGCGTCGGCGCGGACGCGGGCCGGTGATCGTCCGGCGGCTTGGCGGAGCATCTGTTCCGACAGGTCGATGCTGATCACGGTGGGGAGTGCGGCGGCGAGGACGGGGGTGAACAGGCCGGTGCCGGAGCCGAGTTCCAGGCAGGGGCCGTCCGGCATGGGGCCGCCTCGGGTCAGGGCGTCGCGCAGCGGGTCGTCGCGGCCGGTGGCCTGGTCGGTGTCCCAGGAGGCGGCGAGTTGGTCGAACAGGTCGGAGAGGAAGCGGGCTGCCTCGGGTGTCCAGGGGCGCCGGCCTGCGGCCAGATCGCGGGCAAAGGCCTGGAAGAGGCCCGCTGATTCGTTGGGCGGGAGGGGCTTGCCGTCCGGACTGGGCAGTGTGCGAGGCAACAACGTGGCGTTCACGTCTGCCAGTTGAGCATGGGTGGAGGGCGGGATGGATCGGCCCGGGGGTGGAGCGCGATGTGCACCCCCGGGTGGAGAACCCCCGGGGTCAGTGGTTTCCCTCATGTGGCCGGGGGCTCATGTCGCCAGGGCTGCGCTGTGAAGGGTCATGCATGTGTCCGTGTCCGACCTGGGCCGTCCGGGCCGTGGCCGTGGTGGTCGTGGCTGTTGCCGGGCGCCCCGCCCATCATCTTCAGCATGTCCGTCCCACCGGTCCGGAAGAAGCGCACGACCAGTGCGAGCGCCAGCATCAGGAAGGCGATGTTGAGCCAAGTCGTGTAGTTCCAGGAGATGCCCTCCATAGGGATCTTCGCGCCGGCCTGGTCGGGGATCAGGCCGAGTCCTCCGAAGGCGAACTCCACGATGTATCCGGCAAGGTCCATGGCCAGGTAGAAGGTGCCGAGGAGGAACAGCATCGTCTTCGCGCCGGCCGAGCCCGGCGGAGGATTCGAAACCCAGGATCAGGGCCACCCGTTGATCCCGGCGGCTGCCAGGACTGTGAACCCTCGCCGGTCCGCGCGGGCCTTGTCGGCGCGGGGGTTTTGTCCGTCAGATCCACTCGTCCTGAGCGGTCAACTCGCTTGATACAGCACCGGTGTTGACCACCCCGGCCGCATCCATGATCAAGACCTCACACTCCTCCGGCGCTACCGGGCGGTGCTGTACGCCCCGTGGCACGACGAACATGTCTCCGGCGGCCAGCGTGACGCTCTCCCGGTCACGCAGATCGATGGTCAGCTCCCCCTTGACCACGATGAACAGCTCGTCGCCCTCGGGGTGATCGTGCCAGACGAATTCTCCCTTGACCTTCACCGCCTTCATCTCGTAGCCATTGGCCTCGAGAATCGTCTTCGGCGACCAGTACTCGGTGACTTTGGAGAGTTTCTCGGTGACGTTCACGGGCATGTCGGGTCTGGCCATTGTTCCTCCTGATATCCGCGCGTCACGGCCCCCTGCCGTGCCGCAACCCCGCGGTCGGTGGCGTTGGAGAATGCGCGATCCGACGGGAGCGGGAGCGGAATCGGGGCCGCTCAAACCGTCACAGCATCAAAGGCCCCTCACGTCCTGTCAAGTCCCGTCCACGCGCGGGGATTTGCTGCCCACGCGCCCCGGACGTGCGACGGGAGCGGCCGCCCCGCCCCGTGATCCCGGGCGAGGACATGACGAGGATCCGGCGAGGACCACACCGCTGACGATGATTCCGGAAGGCGCCACCGGCCCGTCGAGTGGTTTCAGGGTGACAGTGAAAGTGACAGTCGACTCACGGGCGGCCCGCGCCTTTCGACCGTACGCAGGCTTCGGCAGCTACGGACCGATTCGATATTGCAGCGAAAGGACGTGACCTCACGATGACCGAAACCCATATCGGTCCCAGCGGGTCCGACATCGCGATCGCCGACAACGCGATCGTGCCCGAGGACATCAAGGGTGAAATCGATCAGTTCATGCAGGACGGTTTCATCGGCCCCATCAAGCTCTACGAGCCCGACGAGGCGGCCGAGATCCTGCGCGAGGTCCGCGTCAAGAATCAGGACACCACGCACTCGGTGTTCCACAACAGCATGAACTACGACCGGCACCTCGATATCCCTGAGCTGTCACGCCATGTCACCCACCCCACGATCCTCAAGTACCTGAACGCCATCCTCGGCCCGGACGTGCTGTCGTGGCGTACGGAGTTCTTCGCCAAGTTCCCGGGTTCCCGCGGCACCGAGTGGCACCAGGTCCGTGACTACAGCTACGCCACCGGCAAGCCCCAGTTGCTGCCGACGAAGTCGGACTGGAACGCCTACATCGACATCACGGTGTGGACGACGTTCACCCCGGCGACGAAGAAGACGGGCTGCATGCGCTTCGTCCGTGGTTCGCACCGCGACCGCATCTTCGACGAGAGCAAGTCGCCCGCCCGTGGCCGCGAGAGCCGTTACGAGAACGACCACGAGACGACGTTCACGAAGGACACCGGGTTCTACGGGTACGACTTCTCCGACTTCGCCGTGGACCCGAACTGGGAGCCGCGTCCGGAGGACGTGGTGGACGTCGAGATGCAGCCCGGCGAAGCGCTCATCTTCACGGCCTCCTGCGTCCACGGCGCACTGCCCAACATCACCGAGCGTGACACCCGGTTCGCCATCACCTCGCGCTACGTGCCGACGCACGTCCGGGTCTACCCGGACCAGGACGCGTACACCGCGCACGGGCAGGACTTCGACCTGAAGGACTACGGCACCGTCGTGGTCTCGGGCCGGGACACCTTCGGGCACAACCGGATCCGTACCACCAACGCTCACGGCGAGCCCTTCGCCGTCAAGAACACCCACTGACTCACTTCGTCCATGAACCGGGATTCCGGACGACGAAGGGCAGAGAGGACGCAAGCGTGATCCAGCAGAAGATCAACCAGATCTGGGGACGGGCCCTCAAGCTCGAAGACATCTCCGACGACGACGATTTCTTCGCCCTCGGCGGCCACTCGCTGATCATGGCGACGGTGCAGACGGCGATCCACGACGAGATCGGGATCGAGATCCCGATGGACGAGCTGTTCCGGCACCCCACGGTGCGCAGCATCTCCGCCTACGCCGAGTCGCGCCTCGCGGTGTCCTGATCCCGCGTGGTTCGCTCCCGTCCGCCGGATGACGGCACGGGCGGCGAGCCGCGCCTCGCGCCACCGCGTCCGGGGGCACCGGGCACACCCCGGTGCCCCCGCCGCTGAGCTGTCGCGGCAGGCTCCGGCAACCGCCGCGCGTCCGCCGCACGACCGACAACCATGGGACGACGACGCGTCCTCGCTACGGAAGGAACTCCGGTGCGACTCTCCTCCAGGGGCACGAAGATGAGTGCCCTGTCGGGAATCCGCAGCATCATGGAGGACATCGCGCTGGCCGCGACCGACACCTCGGGCGACACATGGCTCAACCTGAGTCCGGGAAATCCTGCCGCCATCCCTCAGGTCACCGACACCTGGCGCCGGCTGCACGATGAAGCCGTGGCGAGCGGCTTCGCCGAGTTCAGCGGCCGCTACGGACCCTCGCGCGGCTCCGACGTACTGGTCGAGGCGATCGTGCGGTACTTCAACGCCCGTTACGGCTGGGGGATCGGACCGCGGAACATCCTGGTCGGCGCGGGCTGCCAGATGCTCGCCTTCATGGCGACGACCGTCTTCACCGGGCCGTGCGACGACGGGCCGCGCCGGCTGGTGCTGCCGTCCGTCCCCGACTACACCGGCTACCAGGGACTCGGTCTGGACGCGGGTGGCATCGTCGGAGTCGAGCCCGGTGTGGAGTTCGAGGACGGACGCTACTTCCGGTACAGCTTCGACCTCGAAGCCGTGCGCGCCCAGTCCTCGGTGGGGATGATGCTGCTGTCGAGTCCGGGCAACCCGACCGGCCGCACCCTCCTGCGGGACGATCTGTCCGGCCTCATGGAGATCGCCGAGGAACGCGAGATCCCGCTGGTGCTCGACCACGCGTACGGCGATCCGTTCCCCGGCGTCGCGCAGGGTGCGGTGGACCCGCCGCTGCATCCGAACGTCATCAACTGCTTCACCTTCTCCAAGGCCGGCCTGCCCGGAGAGCGTCTCGGTTTCGCGATCGGGCCACGGGAGGCGATCGACGCGATGCTGTCCTTCACCGCCAACTCCCATCTGCACGCACCGCAGTTGATCCAGGCGACGGCGGCGCTCGCCCTGAACGGCGGAGCGATCGACACGCTCACCAACGAGGTGATCCGCCCCTACTACCGCGACAAACGCCGTGCGGCCGAGAAGCTGCTGCACGACCTCCTGCCCGACGCCCTCGACTGGCGGCTGCACAGCACGGACGGCGGAATGTTCTGCTGGCTGTGGATCGACCACGCCTGGTTCTCCGACCTGGTGCTCTACGAAGCCCTCAAGCGCAAGAAGGTCTTCGTTGTGCCGGGCCGCCACTTCTTCGTCGAGCCGTTCGCCTCGCCCTTCCTGGCGGAGCACGCGACGCGCTGCGTGAGGCTGAGCCTGAGCCCGGACGAGACGGTCATCGCCGAGGGCATCGCCCGGCTCGCGGAAGCCCTGGAGGAGATGCGCGGTGCGAAGTGAACGGGTGCGCAACGGTGACATCACCCTCGACGTGGCCGTCGCCGGCCGGGAAGACCTGCCCACGGTGCTCTTCGTCAACGCCGTCGGTATGGAGAACCGCCTCCTGGAGGGCTTGGCGGAGCAGTTCCTGCGCTCAGGGATGAACCTCGTCACCTGGGAGCTGCGGGGGAGCCCCGGCCCCTCTCCCGCGCGGCAGGTGAGTCTGGGGGAGCACACCCAGGACGCGCTGGCCGTGGTCGACGCCCTCGGGCTCACCCGGGTCCATGTGGCGGGCTGGTGCACCGGCGCCTCCATCGCGCTCTTCGTCACGCACGCGCTGGGGGAGCGCGCCCTGTCGTTCACCTCGATCGACGGTGCCCTCCTGTTCGACGGGGTGCCCGGAGCGCCGGTGGGCAACGCGGTGTTCGACATGTGTGCGCAGATCGCCGCCGACACCGACCGCGCCGCGTACTTCCATGACGTCGTACGGCCCCGGGGCAACGAGGGCGCCGCGCTGGGGGTCCAGGACGAAGCGCTGGTGCGCATGCTGACGCTCCCCTACCGCCAGGGCCGTGAAGAACTCACGCGCTTCGCCTGGGGGATCTCCGCGACCTGCGCCTACGATCCGGTCGCGGCCTGCGCCCGGCTCTCCGTGCCGGCGTTGTTCGTCGCCCGCGAGGACGACGCGATGGTGGGGCACCGCAACTCACGACGGGCCGCCGGGCTCGTCGAGGGGGCGCGGCTGCACGTGGCGGGATCGGGGGGCCACTACGCCCTCTTCAACGACCCGGCGGAGACGGCCGCCACCCTGGCGGCGTTCGCCCTGGAGGACAGAGCCCCGGTGTGACGCCGCTGAGGCGCGGCCCGGCGGCCCGGCCTCAGGAAGGCGGCTCCGACCGGCGGCGCCGCGGGGGCCGCTTCTGAAGAATGTCGACGGGCCGCCGGCGTAGGTGCTCGTAGACGAGCGAGGCGCTCAGATCCGCGACCGACGGGTACTGCGCGATGTGGTCCAGGACGAAGTCCTCCAGGTGCTGCGCGTCCTGCACGGCCACCAGTACCTGGAAGTCGTTGCTTCCGGACACCACGAAGACGTCCAGCACCTCCGTCAGGGTGAGGACGAACTCCCGGAACGACTCGACCGCGTCGCGGCTCTTGGGGTGGATGCGTACGGCGATCATCGCCCGCAGCCCGCGCCCCATGGCGTCCAGATTCACCTCGGCCGTGTACCCGAGGATCACCTCGTTCTGCTGCAGACCACGCACCCGCTCCAGACACGTCGAGTCCGCGATGCCCAGCGCGCGCGCCAACTCACGGTTGGAGCGGCGCGCGTTTTTCTGGAGCTCCAGTAACAACCCTCGATTGATCTCGTCAAAATTCGCCACAACTCCCAGTCTAGCGAAGCTATTTCGGAGTCCTTGCAGAGGAGCTGAAACCCTTGCCACACTTCATCCAGCGGTCGGCAATACCCACGGACCACGGTGTCGACGGACAGCTTGGCCCATCGCGGACGTCCCCCGTCTGACCGGTCACCCGCCGGACCGGCCGCACCCCACCACCTCATCGAGTCCTGGGCGTGCCCCCACGTACACACGCGAGGAAAGAAGCCCATGCGCATGCACAGCACCACGACCCCCTGGCTGCCCTTCGGTCCGGCCGACGCGGCGGACGTCAGGCTGTTATGCCTGCCGCACTCGGGTGCGGGCGCCTCGGCCTATCGGGCCTGGGGGGCGGACCTGCCCGACTGGATCGGCGTGTGCCCGGTCCAGCCGCCGGGGCGTGAAACCCGCCGGCAGGAAACGCCGTTCAGCGAGGTCGGCCCCCTCGTCTCGGCGCTCGCACGGGACATCGTGGCGACCGTCGAGGGGCCCTACGCCGTGCTCGGGCACAGCACCGGTGCGATCTGCGCCTTCGAACTGTGCCGGGAGCTGCGCAGGATCGGCGCACCCCAGCCGGTCCACCTCTTCATAGCCGGGCGCCGCGCACCCCAGGTCGAGGAGCACTCCTCGCGCCTCGATGAGCTGACCCTGGACGAGCTGGCGGATGTGCTGCGCCGGCATGGCGGCACGCCCGACTGGGTCCTCAACGACCCGGCCATGCTGCGCATGCTGCATCCGCTGCTCACCGCCGACTTCGCCGTCAGCGAGGAGTACGCCTACACCCCCGAGCCCCCGCTCGACCTGCCGATCTCCGCGTTCGCCGCGAGCGACGACCCCCGGGCGACGACGGCCCAACTGGCCGCCTGGGAACAGCAGACCACCGGCAGATTCACCCTCCACCCGCTGGAGGGTGACCACTTCGCCCTCTTCACGCACGCGTCCGCCGTGCACCGCGCCATCGCCGAGGCGCTGCGGACCGCGTGACGGGGGGTCAGGGCCGGCGGCGACCCCCGTGCCGCCGGCCCCGGCATCCCCTTCAGGAAGCCCCACCGACCAAGAACGTCCCGACCTTTGCCCAGCGGCAGCGAAAGACGAATGAGTGTGATGCGCGATGAAGACCAAGCCCCTCGGTGCCTTCGGCTGGCTGCTGTTCACCATGATCCTCTGGGGCAGCGCCTTTCCCTCCTCCAAGTACGCCACCGAGCACGTACCCCATGCGATAGCCGTCCTGTTCCGCTTCGGTGGAGGCGCCGTCGTCCTTCTGATCATCACGTTCTTCCGGCGGCCGCAGCAGTCCCCGAAACTCAAGGACATCGTGGGCGCGTGCGTGGCCGGACTGATCGGCGTCTGCGGCTACAACTCGCTGTTCTTCTGGGGCGTCACGCTGGCCCCGGCCAGTGACGGCAGCGTCATCTTCCCCGCGCTCACTCCCGTCATCACCGCGGTCGTCCTCATCCTGAGCCACCGTGAGACGGCCAGGCCGGCCCGCGTCATGGGTCTGGTCCTCGGCGTCGGCGGCGCCGCCCTGTTCTTCTTCACCACCAACGCGCACGGAGCCCCGGGCTCGACCCGGCTGATGGGCGACACGATCTTCCTCGTCGGCGCCGCCGTGTGGTCCACCTACACCCTGCTGAACCGCCGTCTGGTGGCGGGCATGGACCCCGTGCAGGCCGTCACCTACTCCACGGTCGCCGGCTCCATCGCCCTCGGTGCCATGGCGACCCCGCACTTCGGTGACGTCGCCTGGGGCTCCCTGTCGACCGGGTTCTGGATCAACGCCGTCTACCTCGCGATCGGGCCGACCGCCGTGGCGTACATCCTGTATGTGCGGGGCATCCGGGACGTCGGCGCGTCCGCGGCCTCGGTCATGATGTTCGCCGTTCCTCTCTTCGGCACGATCTTCTCCTTCATCTCCCTCGGTGAATCCTTCACCTGGTCCCAGGGAGCGGCTGCGGTGATCATGGTGGGCGGCGCGTTCCTCGCCGTCATCACGGGACGCAAACCCGCCACCGAATCCGCCACCGAACCCGCCGGCGCCGAGCAGCCGGTTCCGGCGGACGCGCCGCAGGACCCCGAGCGGCCCGCGGGCGTCGCCGCGCGGACGCCCGACGACACCCGGGCGCAGGAGCCCGGCACGAAGTCGGTACGGGAAGCGGGTCCTGCGACGCGGTGACGCGGGGCCGGGCCGGCGACAGGGTGCGCCACGTGGGTGTCTCCACGTGGCGCACCCTGTCGCGTCGCGCGGGCCTTACGACGTCTCCTCCCGCACCGCCACCAGGTCCTGCCCCTCGCGCCGCTGCTCCGCGTTGTCACTCGGCACCGAACGCGGCGGCGCGGCACGGTGGAAGCGATCGAGCAGCGGACCGGTCATGACCGTGGTGGCCACCGCCATCACGACCATGGCCGTGAACAGGCGGCTGTCCAGAACGCCCAGGGACAGACCGACGTTGAGGATCACCAGTTCGGTGAGCCCGCGGGCATTGAGCAGCACACCGAGGGCCGCCGCCTCCGGGCCGGTCGCACCGGTCAGCCGCGCCGCTCCGGCCGCGCCCGCGAACTTGCCGAAGCAGGCCGTGACGAGCACCGCCAGCAGGATGAGCAGGCCCTGCCCGCCGAGCGCCCCGAGGTTCACCGACAGGCCGGTCACCATGAAGAACACCGGCAACAGGAAGAGACTCGTCTGTTCGATGCGCTCGGGAACCTCGGGAGCCGTCCTGTCGATGGCGGCGCGCGGGACGATCACGCCGAAGGCGAAGGCCCCGAACACCGCGTGCAGTCCCAGCGCCTGGGTGGCCCAGGCGCAGAGCAGGAGACCCACGACCAGCACGGCGTGGATGAGCGCGCGATTGGACCACCGGCGGCCCGGCGCGAAGAGCCACATCAGTCCCGGCCGCACGGCGTACCACAGGAACAGCAGCAGCCCCACGGAGATCAGGCCCATGCGCGCCAGCGGCCAGCCGCCCGTGCTCTGCGCCAGGGCCACGACCACGGCGAGCACCACCCAGGCGAGGAAGTCCTGGATGGCCGCGCAGGCCACGGCCATGACTCCGATCCGGTCTTTCTGGAGACCGCGCTCGGAGATGATGCGCGCCAGGACCGGGAACGCGGTGATGGACATGGCCGCGCCCAGGAAGAGGGCCGGGACGAGCCGGCCCGGCACGGTGGTGCCCGTGTCGGTGAGCCAGGGATGCAGGACGCAGAGCAGCCCGACACCGAGGGCGAACGGCAGGGCGACCGAGCTGAGGGACACGGCGGTCACTTGACGGCCGTGTCCCCGCAGATGGGAACCGTCGAACTCGTAGCCGATGCCGAACATGAAGAGCACCAGGCCCAGTTGCGAAAGAACCTGGAGGTAGGGGCGGACTTCCGGAGGGAAGATCACGTCGACCGGGTTGCCGGGCACCAGGCCGAGCACACTCGGTCCCAGGGCGATGCCGGCGATGATCTCTCCGACGACGACCGGCTGCCGCACTCGCCGGGCCAGCCGGGCGAAGACATAGGCCGCGCCGAGGATGACGGCCAAAGAGACCAGGACGTGTTCGGTCACTGCTTCGGTGGACCCGGATGCCAAACGATGTAGTTCCAACGTTCCGTCTCTCCCAGAGGTGGTGAGCGGTCATGTGCCGTCGATCCCGCGGAAGCGGGGGGACGCCTAACGCGCGCGGCCTTCCTGGGGCGAGGCGCCGGATCGCACACTTTCGGCCAGTGCCCTGCGGTCGATCTTGCCGTTGGGGTTGAGCGGAAAGGCCGACACCTCGACGAACTCCTGCGGCACCATGTTGCGCGGTAGCGTTTCGAGCAGATCCTGGCGGAGCGACCGCTCGTCGATGGGCTCCGCCGCCGCGATCACCACGGCGACGAGCCGGGCATCCTGCTCGCCGTCGGACACGGGGAGGACGACGACGTCGCGCACCTTCTTGTGGCGGCGCACGGCGTGTTCGACATCGCCGAGGTCGATCCGCATGCCCCGGACCTTCACCTGGTGGTCCACCCGGCCCACGACGACGAGTTCGCCCGACGGTGTCGCGTACCCCTGGTCCCCGGTCCGGTAGAAACGCACCGGCCGGCCGTCGCGCTCCGTCGTCACGAAGTTGCTCTGCCGCGCGGGGTCGGCGTTGAGATAGCCGGCCCCGACACTGGTGCCGGTGATGCAGATCTCCCCCACCTCTCCGTCGGCGACCTCTTCCAGGGCGTCGTCCAGGATCCGGATCTCGGTGTTGTACACCGGAGCCCCGGCGGGCATACGGCTGTTCGCGTACCCCGGGTAGTCCACCATGCGGTGTGACGACGCGACGTCCGTGCACTCGGCGACACCGTACTGGTGCAGCAGCACACACCTGTTGCCCTCGCGGGTGGCCCAGTCGGCCACCCTGGCCGCCGACATGGGTTCGCCGCCGATGAAGACGTAGTGCAGGCCGGTCAGGACTTCTGTGCCCCGGTCCATCTCCCGGTCCACCAGCAGATACAGCGTGCTGGGCGCGCAGTGGAGCGTCCGGACGCCGAGCTCCCCTATGAGGCGGTAGGCCAGACTGATGTCGAAGCTGCGGCTGGGCAGCAGGTGCAGGGCGGCCCCCATGAACAAGGGAGCCATGATGCTGCGCTGACTGATGTCGAAGCCGAACGAACTGAGGAGCATGTTGCTGGAGCCGTGGTCCAGTTCGTACTCCAGGCGCAGCCAGTTGAGGAGGTTGTACCAGCCTTCGTGCCGCACCGCCGTGGCCTTCGGCGTTCCGGTGGATCCGGAGGTGAAGACCACGTAGCAGAGGTCGTCCGGGCCGATCTCGACCTGGGGATCCGTGGTGGGGCGCGACTCCAGTCGGAGCTCGGGGTCGTTCACGTCGACGATGTCGCCGTGGCACCCCTCCACCAGGGAGAGCGTGTCTTTCGCCGCCAACACCGCTGTCATCTGCGGGAGTTGGGACAGCATGAGCCGCAGCCGCTCCGCGGGGTACGTGGGGTCGAGTGGTACGTAGGTGGCACCGGCCTTGAGGATGGCCAGGATGCTGGACACGAGCTCGGGCGACCGGTCGACGCACACCCCGACGATGGCGCCGTTGCTGATGCCGCGTGCCATCAAGTGGTGCGCGAGCCGGTTCGCGCGGGCGTTCATCTCGCCGTACGTGAGGCGTTCCTCGCCACAGGTCAGGGCGAGTCGTTCCGGATGTGTCCTGGCATGTTCCTCGAAGACGCGGTGGGTGAGGCGTTCGGCGGGCAGCGGGACGCGGTTGCCGATCAGGGCCATATGGCCGTCACTCCTTGGACCGTGGGTGGATGCGCGCGTACGCGCGGGAAGCCGAGCTCGTCGGTCAGGAGGCGGCGTGGTTGCGGTTGACCGCGTTCAGGACGGCGGCGGTGGCCGCGGTGGCGGGGTCGTGGTGCAGCGCGGCACCGTGTGTGGCGGTGTTGTCGTGGGTGAGGTGGGTGTAGGCGACGGTGCCGTGGTCGGGGTGGGGGTGGCTGTGCTGGTGCAGGAGCGTTACGGGGTGGCCGGCCCGGGTCAGGGCGTCGGCCGCGGCGTCCTGAGCGGTACGGCCGGTACCTGTGGTGTCGACTTCGCGCCCGTCGGCATCGGCGAGGGTGACGCGGAGGGTGACGGCGCCGGGGGCGGTCTCCTCCTGACGGCACTCCTTGAGCAGGAGCCAGGGGCGCGGTTCGAGGTAGGTCTCCGCGAACGCCTTCCACAGGTCCTGCGAGGTGAGCTCGGCACCGGAGCGGTCGGTGATCTGCTGGACGGTGCGGGCGAAGTCGACGCGCAGCTCGCGCGGCAGGTCGAGGTGGTGGTCGGCCTTGAGGATCTGGGCGATGCCGCCCTTGCCCGACTGGGAGTTGACACGTACGACGGATTCGTAGGTGCGGCCGACGTCCCTCGGGTCGATGGGGAGGTACGGGACCTGCCAGCGCTGGGCGCCGGGGCCGGTGCCCTGTCGGCGGGCCGTCTCGTCCAGGGCGGCCAGGCCCTTGGCGATGGCGTCCTGGTGGGTTCCGGAGAACGCCGTGTAGACCAGCTCTCCGGCGTAGGGATGGCGAGCGGGAACCGGCATCTGGTTGCAGGACTCCACCGTGCGGCGCACGGCGTCGATGTCGGAGAAGTCGAGCTGGGGGTCGATGCCATGGCTGAAGAGGTTCATCGCCAGGGTTGCCAGGCAGACGTTCCCGGTGCGCTCGCCGTTGCCGAACAGGGTGCCCTCGATGCGGTCGGCACCCGCCATCAGGGCCAGTTCGGCCGAGGCCACGGCGGTACCGCGGTCGTTGTGGGGGTGCACGGAGAGGATCACGGAGCCCCGGCGGTCCAGATTGCGGTGCATCCACTCGATCTGGTCGGCGAAGACGTTGGGCGTGTCCATCTCCACGGTGGTGGGCAGATTGAGGGTGACCGGCCGGTCGGGAGAGGCGTCCCAGTGCGTCAGCACCGCATTGCACAGCTCCAGTGCGTAGTCCGGCTCGGTGACGTTGAACGTCTCGGGGGAGAACTCGTACCGCAGCTGCGTGCCCGGCATGGTCTCCGCGAGCCGTGCCACCTTGTCCACGGCCCGCAGGGTGAAGTCCCGCATCTCGTCGGCCGACAGGTGGAAGACCGTCTCCCGCCACAGGCACGCGGTCGCCAGGCAGAGGTGCACCACGGCCCGGCGGGCACCGCGCAACGCCTCGAAGGTGCGCTCGATCAGCTCCGGGCGGGCCGGGGTGAACACCACGATGGTCACATCGTCGGGCACCCGGTCCTGCTCGATCAGCTCCCGTACGAAGTCGAACTCCGCCCGGCTGGCCGCCGGATAGCCGACCTCGATCTCCTTGAAGCCCATGCCCACCAGCAGGTCGAACATCCGCCCCTTGCGGCCTGCGTCCATCGGCACGGCCAGCGCCTGGTTGCCGTCCCGCAGGTCCACCGAGGCCCACAGCGGCGCATGCCTGATATCGCGCTCGGGCCAGCCCCGGGCTCCGGACCCGGCCGGCACCCGGTCCGGCACGCGCTCGTACCGATGAATCGGCATCGACGATGCCCGCTGGGCGTTCCACCACGGCTGCCCCTCGCGCCGCGGCCCCTGTGGCGCCCGCACCCCACCCACCGGATTCGCCATAGTCTCGGACACACCAACCGCCTCTCTACGGATCCCACGGAACCAACGCCCCGACCCTCACTTCCGCTGTCCTCGCCCCATCCTCGAAGCATCCTCGCCGTCCGTTGCGCCGAGATAACCGGACCAATTCGCTCCGCTTCTGGTGCAGTCTCCGCCTACTACGGCGAAAATCAGCCAGATTCCGTGATCGATGTGCAGCGCGCATATGCCCGCTGGAATGATCCGGTTGCGCCCCCATGGGCAGGCCCGCTCGGCGATCCCGGCCCAGGCTGTCCCAAGGAGTGGATGGCCCCTATCGACTCGCGGTGGGCCTGGATACCCTTCTCGGCGGAATTCACGACCACCTTCACGCGCCAGTGGTCAGCATCTTTCAACACGGGGGTCAAAGTGCTGAATTATCGCATCCTGGGGCCGCTCGAAATATGGACCACCTCGGGGCAGGTCAGATTATCCGGGAGTAAGCGGCAAGCCTTCCTCGGCGCTCTGTTGCTCGCCGGCGGTATGCCGGTGTCACTCGCGCAGTTGATCGACACGGTGTGGGGTCACCATGCTCCCGCCACCGCGGTCAAGCAGATCCGCAACGCGGCCTCCGACCTGCGCAGGAGCCACCCGGAGATCGGTGAACAGCTCCTCATGGCGGGAGACGGCTACCAGTTGAGGATCGATGAGGACCGGCTGGACGCGAAGGTCTTCTCGCACGGCGTCACCCGCGCCCGCCGCCTGGTCAAGGAGGGGCTCGCCGCCGCGGCGCTGGAGGAATTCAGATCCGCCCTCTCCCTCTGGCGCGGCTCCGCGCTCGCCGGACTTGACAGGCCCGCCCTGCAGGCTCAGGTGGACGGGCTCAACGAATTGCGCCTCAGCGTGTTGGAAGAATGCTTTGAACTGGAGCTGGCCGAGGGAGAGCACAAATCCATCGTCGGCGACCTCGCTCTATGGGTGGCCGAGCATCCCCTGCGGGAACGCCTGATTTCCCAGTTGATGCTCGCCCTGTTCCGTTCCGGCTCCCAGGCTCGGGCCCTGACCGTTTACGAACAGGCCCGTCAGAGACTCAAAGAGGAACTCGGCGTCGATCCGGGAGCGGAATTGCAGGAGGTTCATCAGTACATTCTGGTGAACGGCGCTCGCAGGTCGGGGTTTGGTGCCCCGTCCCTTCGGCACAACAATCTTCCGGCCAGAAGCGGAAACTTCACCGGCCGGATTCCCGAACAGCGACTCATCGAGAAGGCGGCGCGGGCCGCAGGTGCCGACCGGGGCGGGGCAGGGAGCG
Source organism: Streptomyces sp. ASQP_92 (assembly GCF_025399895.1). Classification (GTDB taxonomy): domain Bacteria; phylum Actinomycetota; class Actinomycetes; order Streptomycetales; family Streptomycetaceae; genus Streptomyces. Next base: position 45,623 of record NZ_JAODUA010000027.1, read on the forward strand.
TTCCCGCGGTGGTGGCCATCGACGGCATGGCCGGGGTCGGCAAGACAACCCTGGCCGTCCACGCCGCGTACCAGCTGGCGGACTCCTACCCGGACGCCCAGCTCTACGTAGACATGTCCGCCTGTTCGGCGGGCAAACACCCTCTGACCGCGTGGGCGGCCCTGGGCATTCTCCTGTCCGGCCTCGGAGTGCCGCCACGCGGTATTCCAACAAGCCTGGAGCAGCGGGCGACCACGTGGCGGCGGATGATGGCCGACCGGCGCGCGCTGATCGTGCTCGACGACGTGGCGGACACGCAGCAGATCCTTCTGTTGCTGACCGGCGCGCCCGGCTCCCTCACCATCGTGACGAGCCGCAATCGGCTCACCGAATTCATGTCCACCTGTCAGCTCACCCTCCAGGAGATGTCGCCGGCCGAGGGCGGGGAGATGTTCAGCCGGATCGCCGGGGAGAAACGTGCCTGGCGGGAGCGTGCGGCCGTCGACGACATCGTCGCACTGTGCGGGGGGCTTCCCCTCGCGATTCGGATAGCCGCGGCCAAGCTGTGCCACCGGCCTTCCTGGACCGTCTCCTACCTGGCTTCCCGGCTCGCCGACGAAGGACGGCGACTGTCCGTGCTCGATGACGAGGACGGCCGCCTCACGCAGGTGTTCCAGCAGTCCTACGACGGGCTGACCTACCGTCAGCAGCTCGTCTTCCGCGTACTTGGCCGTCTGCCCAGTGACAACATCAAGCCTCATGCAGTGGCAAGGCTGACCGGTCTTTCGGCGGCGCGCGTCGATCAACTCCTCGAATCGCTGGTGGACGCTCACCTGATCGAGGCGACGGGCCCCGGCCGGTACCGCATCCACGAACTGCTCCATGCGTACGCCACGCAGCTCGCGGAAGCCGCCGATGTCACGGACGCGGCGGACGGCGGGCACGATCGCGCTGTGGCGACGCGGCTTGCCGACCGTCGTCCGGCAGGTCAAGTGGTCGAGGCGCTACGGGAGTTATCGGCCCGTGGCCCGGTTCGGGCGACAGTGGCCTGCACCGGTGGCTGACGTCTTCGCATCCACTGACGCCAACTGTGCCTGGAATGCGGGTCGTTGTGGGCATTGGCGCACTTCGCTCTGGATTGACCAGGTTAGACTCCACGCGGCCCGCCCCGGGCACTGCGTGGCGGGTCAACCTCCGTATGTATCAAGCGCCTTGGAGGCATGAGTGAGCAGCACAACCGTCCTGATCCTGCGTGATCCGGAATCACGTGAGGTGAACCTTCGATGCGACGCTCTGGGCTCATATCTGGGCCGCATGAGTGGAGTCGAGGGCAAGGACGTCACGCTGATCGAGGGGGCCGCGCGGTCGTCCGAGACGGTGACCCAGGTCGCCGAGGCGGCCGGCCTTGTCGGCGGCGAGGGGCACGTCCGTTACGTGCCCACCCGCGCCGCCCGCGACCGGGTCGTGGCGGACGACGACGGAGCCTGGGCGCCGGCCCTGGTCTCCCGTCACCGCAAGCAGGCGCGTCGTTCCGTCGGTGCCGTCTTCCAGTTCCCCCTCGAGACCGAGGGGCAGGACAGCGACACCCCCGCGTCCCTGACGACGTTCGTCACCGACTGGACCGGACTTCCGAGCTCCTGTGCGATCGCGGTGCACCCAGGGCACCCCCTGAGCACCGGTCTCGGACCGGAGGAGCAGGCCGCGTTCACCGGTCGCTTCTGTCGGCACCCTCTCACCGGCGACCTGCTGCCGATCTGGGTCGCCGACTGGGTGAAGCCGGAGTTCGGAACGGGCGCGGTTCTGATCAACCCGGGCCACAACGCGGCCGACTTGGAGTTCAGCCGCAAGGTCGGGCTCCCCGTTCGCTTCTCGCTCGCGCCCAAGGACTACGACGGCGCGCCGACGGACTGGCCGAAGCCTCCCTTCATCAAGTCGGGTTACGCCTTCCGCACCGGCGCCACGGACGGACTGCCGTTCAGCGAGGCCAAGACCAGGTACTTCGCGGCCATCGCCGAGCGGGGTCTGGTGGAGGAGTACACCGATTCCGGTATGGGCACGTTCCCGATCGCCACGATCGGCGCGGAGGGCGATGTCGACCTCGCCTGGGACTCCCGGCGCCGTACGCTCGCCGCCCGAGGCGACGGGGGCGACTCGATCGCGGTGACGCTGTCCCCCGTCCTGCGGGGCGCGGAGCAGCACGTGCGGTCGTCCGAACTCACGGTTGTCACGCCGTCCACCCGGGTGGAGGACGACCTGCTCGCGCTGCGCCTCCTCCTCGCCGAACCGGAGCTGGAGCCCGCCGTCAAGAACGCGCCCGAGGTCGTCGTGGTCAGCAACGCGCAACTCGCCAAGGGCGTCGGCGCGGATGTGCCGGACGACGTCCTTGGCCTGGCTCTTCTCGTCAGCGCCGGCCCGCTGGACACGCTGTCGGTCAAGCCGCAGCACATCGAGCCGTGCGAACGCTTCCTCAAGGCGCACGAAGGCCTCTCCGCGCGGGAGCGCGTGGCCGGGCAGGACCTCTCTCAGGAGACCGCCAAGGCGGCCGGCCAGATCAAGGGGCTGCTGGAACGCCAGGATCTCAAGCAGGCGTTCACCCAGCTCTACCGCCTCCAGAAGAACCTGGCCAAGAGTGAGACCGTCGGCGCGGCGGACGTGTCCTGCTACGGCGTTCTGGCCCATGTCCTTGCGGGGGTGGAGGCGCCGCACGCCCCCGAGGAGTTGGCCGCCGCATGGAAGGCGATCTGACCGCCCGCGCCTGAAGGGGACGCGGGAGCGCGTCTTCGGTGTCTGTCCCGCGCACAGGAGGTTGTCCCGAGTCCCGGAACTGCCGTCCCACGGAAGCTTGTTGAGGCCCATGTCCGTGCGTCGGCGGTTCCTGTGCTGTGTGCGGGGCGCGCGGTGCGGGGCTGTGGCTGAGGATGCTTCGAGGATGGGGTGAGGACAGCAGGAGTGATGGTCGGGGCGTCGGTCTTGACGAGGGCCGCGGACAGGCGGGGGCCGCGCGGCAGTGGCGGCCGCGGCCTTTCGCGGTCGCCACTCATGAGAGACATCTCACGTGTCTAAGAAGTCAAGCCGTGACGGCCAGGTCTGCAGCTGAGGAGGTGAAAGCATGCTGTTCGTCGAAGAGTTGTCCGGTCTGCAAGCAGTGGTGGAGCTGGCCGATCATGCGGTTGAACAGGTGCCGCTGGGCCTGGGCATGCCAGTCCCCGCGCTCGCGTCGTCGGCGGTAGTGCGTGTCAGCTCCAGAGGAAGCTCTCAGCGAGGAGAAGGCCCAGAGGAATCCGGCGGTGATCAGCCGGTCATTCTTGATGAAACGCCGTCCGACGTAGCGTTTCTTGCCCGAGGCCCGGGTGATGGGGGCCGATCCCGCGTAGGCCTTCAGCGCGCGGGCGTCGGTGAAGCGTGTGCGGTCGTCTCCGATCTCGGCGAGCACCCGGGCGGCGAGCTGTACTCCCAGGCCGGGGAAGCTGAGGAGGATCTCAGCGTCCGGGTGCCGGCGAAAATGCTCCCCTACCGCCGTCGCGAGGTCTTCGGCGGCCGTGCAGGCCGCATCCAACTGGCGTATCAGTGCCAGAAGTTGATGCCCCATGGCGTCCTCGACAGCCTGCGGCTGGTGGGCGTAGTCAGCGCGGAAGATGGTTCGCAGGCGATCGGCCTCGGCGTCGATGCCTCGGGTGCGGCCCGCGCGTTTGAGTGCCGCCCGCAGCTGGGCCGGGGTGAGTCTGGCGGCCCTGGCCGGGGTCGGTGCCGAGGTCAGCACCGCGCGAGCCTCGGGGCGGGCCAGGCCGTACTGCTTGCCCAGAAAGGCGTCCAGGGCGGCAGGGAAGAACTCCCGCAGCAGCGAGCGGACCTGGTTGACCAGCTGCTGACGCGCCCAGACCGCGTCTTGCTGGGCACGGGCGAGGACAGTGATCGCCCGTGCGAGGTCGGTGTCGGCGGGCAGCTGGCGGTGCGCGTGTCTGTCGGTTCGCAGGATGTTCGCCAGGACCAGGGCATCGCCGGGGTCGGACTTCTTGCGCGAGACACTGTGACGGTCGCGGTAGCGGGCCGCGGCGAGGGGATTGATCGCGTAGATCGGCCGTGTTCCGGTGTTCAGGGCGGCGACGAGCAGGCCGCGTCCGGTCTCGATGGCCACCGGGATCGGTGTGTCCGCGGTGTCGCCGTACTCGGCGAGCAGGTTCAGCAGCAGCTGATAGCCGGCCGCGTCGTCGGTGATGCGGCGCTTGGCCAGCAGGTGTCCGGTGTCGTCGACCAGCGCCACGTCGTGGTGGTCCTCGGCCCAGTCGATCCCGCAGAACACGGTCACACGGTTCTCCATTCTCTTGCTGTGTGCGCAGGTGGTGAGCCTGTGCGGGCCACGCGGCGACCTAATTCCAGGACTCTTCGGTCCGCCATCTCACTAGCCGTTCGCGGCACCAGCGCACCGCAGGGGCCTCTGTCTTACGAAGAGCTCGGCGGCTCGGGAGGAAGCGAAGAGGGCGCCCTGCGACGGGCTCACACCACAACGATCTACGTGCGGGAGGCCAGGCTGGGTTCCGCAGCGGCCCGAAGACACCGGGCGCCACCGTTCTCTCATAAGGCCTCGATGGACCGGGAACCGACAGGAGTCTGCCCGGTGCCCACGTGGCCGCTACGAACCCAACCCGCTTCAACAGTCCAGCAGCTCACCCACGAGCTGATCTGGAACCGCCTACACACGAATTAGGAACCACATGAGAGAACAGCATCGGACGCCCATGAAGAGGGTCGCCCGGCTCGACCAGCCGGTCCAGCCGGTCCAGTCCGGTCAGCCGGTTCCGTCGGTTCAGTCGGCGAGCCTGCCGGCGGTGCCGGGTGTCGTGGACGGTCTCATCACGGCACAGACGGATGCCGACGGCAGCATCTCCTTGCGGATCCAGATCAAAATGGGCCGCCTGGCGGCCGAGAGCCGTGAGCACGTCGAGGTGGTCCTCGACCCGCGGCACTGCGAGGCCCTGGTCGAAGCCCTGCGGTCCACCGGATCAGCCACACTCCCCGAGCCCCGCCCTTTCCAGGCGATTCCATGCTCCGTCGGCATCAATTTGCACAGCTCCTTCGGCGACGGAGAAGTGCGGCGTCGCACCAAGGCGCCGGCCTGAGAGAAGGACGGGGCCGGGCACGCCTCCCCCCGGCTCGGACGCCGCCGCTTTCCCCGCAGCGGGCCGGCCGGTGGTTCGCTGCTCGTGCTCGCGGCGGTCGCGACGCGGCCCTGTGGGGAGGTCAGGGTCTCGGGCCGGCCTGAAGCTTCCCCTTGATCGTGGACGCCGAGCTCCGGTCAGCCTCCTATAGAGGAGCGAGTGGCCAGAGTGTCTGCGGCCCTACTCGCGGCACATGACGTGGTTGCCGCTGCTCGGGACTCTCGCGGGGGCCGCCATCGCCCTCACCTCAGCTCTCTTGGTCGAACATCGGCGCGACCGTAGAGGAGAACGAGTCGAACACCGCAAGGCCGCAAGGCCAAGCAGGAGACATACGCGCGATACCTGGCCGCCCATGCCGAGATGCAACGCGTGCCTGCCGTCAGTAAGGGGGCCGGCACTGGATTGACGCCGTGGGCGCCCCCGCGACACGGGTGAGGAGTCGGCGAAGGACGTCAGACGTCGGTCGAGCCCAAGGCATCCGAATCTCTGCCTGCGGTGGCGATGTACTCGGTGCCACGATACGAAACGATCAGTTACTACGTGGTCCGCTTCTCTGTCCGCCACCGCGAAAAGCGCTACTCAGGACACCGTGGTTCTGGGCACGCGGTCGAGTTCAGGGACCCTCGGGTCCTGTCGGGCATCGCATCGTTCGTGGGTGGTCATGCCCAGCCGAGTCAATGAGACGTCCATAGCGGTGAGTTGCACCCCGTGCGCCTCGACGGCTTCGAGTGTGAGGGACGGGATCGGAAGAGGCGGGATCGCGCTGGTGGGCAGGGCAAGGGGGAGTACACCCAGGAGTCGCCCGCTCAGGACGTCGGCGTGAAAGCGGACGCCACCGCTGAGCAGCACCTGCGTTGCGTGAACACACACCCTGCCCGTGTCGTCGTTGACGATCAGGAGTGGGCGTCGGACGTCCATGGACGCGGCCGTGCAGGAGGCGGGGGAACCGAGACGCAGCGGCGCAGGAAGGCAGAGCATGCCTCGGACGGTGAGGGACTCGGCGTACAAGGTCACGCCGCCCGTGCCGAAGGCCCCCCGGGGGATTGTGGGTTCGGCCGCTGCCAGGGGTGGCGGCATGGTGCAGGTCAGAATGAGCTGAGCTCCGAGGATGAGGGGCAGCCATCGTTTCCCGCGTGATCGAATGGTGCTCATCGCTGCTGGACGGCGTGCGAGGGATTCGTCCGCCATGCCACGGCCAGCGTGCCGCCCAGCATGGCAAGGACCATACCCACCAGGAACCCACCGAGGTTGGCCAGAGGGTAGGAGAGCGCGCCGAGCGTGACGGCTGCCCACCCGCTACGTGTGGCGCGGTCGGGGACGAACCACATGTGTGTGGCACACCCGGCCAGGGCCGTGGCGACCGCGATGGCGACGGCGCCGCTGGCTCCTTGGAGGGTGAGGTAGGCGGGTCTGCCGAGAGGGAACGCGGCCATTTCGAGGGCGGAGGCGAGCACGATGAGTGCGGCGCCGGCAGGTCGGCGGCCAAGAAGCCCTTTCAAAAACATGAGTGGTCGCCCTTCTGTACAGCCATGTGCGCCCCGTGCAGGTCGAAGGAGCCCGCGGTCACGGACCACGAGGTGAGCTGCATCCGTTCGATGTCCAGGGTTTGGGCCTGCTGTCCGTAGGCACCGGGCATGCCGTGCACGCCGGGCACGGCATCCAACGTCGCCGCGTCACGGCCCAGTTGGGCGTGGCCGAAGCGCAAGTCCCCGTCGAGGTGGTCGAGGTCCAGCACAAGGTTGCTGCCCGTCACGGGTTCGTCGTCGTCCGACCGAATGGTCAGGGTGACGGCCCCGAAGGGGGTGTGAACCACGGATGACTGGCACAGCCCGGTGATCCGTGCGGTGTTGATGCCGACGATCGCGACAGGGCGGGGGGAGCCCGCGGCGTCCTGTGTGAACGCGGCGAACTGTACGGCGCCCTTGCCGTGCAGCCGCTCTGCGGACACCTGGAAGGACCGGCCTGCGACGGCGAACGACACCGGCAGGGCGATCGCCGTGGTGGTGCTCGCCACGGCAAGACCCAGGACGGCGGCGATCGACGCGACGATGGCGAAGCGCCGCCAGTCCGTTCCTCGTGGGGGTTGTGTGGGGGGCTCCACGAGGGGGATGTCACCGGATGCCGGTCTGCCGCCCGCCCCGAGGTCTTGAGCTGGTGCGCGGTTGAAGCGAGGAAAACGCATGGGGGTCCCTTTCGGAGCCTTGTCAGAGCTGTGTCTCGTCGGAGTGGTGTGCTCAGGGGAGCAACCCCGCCCGGGGCGGTTGATTGAGGTGGATACGGCGGCCGGGCAGGCCGGCGAACTGCGGGGCCAGTTGGGACAGTGGTGCGCGGGTGAAGACGCTGAGGTGATGCCCCGTGTAGTGGGCGTGCTCCAGGATTTCCGCCCAGTGGGTGAACCGGGTCACGAGAGCGACCGGCCCCAGCGGGATCTCTGGACGCGGATCGCTCAAGGCGCCGGGATCCACCAAAAGAAGTGGTCTCGGCGTTTGCGGCACCAACTCGACGGGATGCGTGGGAGGGCGCCAGTGCGGAAGGCAGGAATGGGCGCCGCCTGCGATGAGGCCCTCGGCCCATGTCGTGAGGCGGCGCAGGTGTAGTTCGTCCGGAAGTGCTGTGGTGACCGTGACCCCCTGGGCTTCGCGGATGAGAGCCTCCAGGAAGTCCGTGGCCCGGGCGGCGTGGACGGCGATGAGCGGTGTGGCGGCGCAACTTCGGCCCGCACGCGCGAAGCACGCACGTGCTGCCGCGCGCGCGGCAGCATGCGCGTCGCCGTCGTGCCGCAGCACAAGCAGACACGGGGGTCGTGAGCGTGTCCGCTCCGGCGTGCCCATGCCTGGGGGGCAGCACAACGGGGCGAGAGCGTCGGCGTGTTCGGCCAGGACGGCGCGCAGGCCGGAAGCTGACGTGCCGACCGCTTCCCCCCTCACCACGACCTGCCACACACCTGGGGGGAGGCCCGCCTCACGGGCCAGAGCGGCTGCCGCGAGAGCGACGGGCGCATTGCGGGTACTCACCTCGGTGATCACCGCCCCGCCGTTGAGGAGGGAGGGCAGCGCGCCCTCGAACAGGGCTGCCAGGGGGCGGGCATCATCGCCGTAGGAGACCGTGACCGCGGGGACGGAGCCAGGCGGCTCGCATGAGGGGCGCGTCAAAGGTGAGAGTGCGAGAGGTGAACGCCACCATCGAGCCCCATGGCGGGAGCTCGCTGTGCTGTGGCGCAGCACTCGTTCGGCGTCCCGGCACTCCTCAGCCGTGTCCGTGGCGCCGAGGCCCGCAGTGTGGCGCAGCACCTCCGCGAAGGCGGCCCGGCGGGCGGTGACTTCCCTGCGCAGCCGGATGACTACCGTGTGCCGGGCTGCCCGTCCGGTCGCCTGCCACGCACCCTGGGCCTCACGGCCGTGGTCGATGGATTGGCGGGCACCGGCCGCCGTACACAGCGCGAGGGGTGGCAGCGGACGACCCGACAGGAGGCTGCGCACGGTGGCGTGTGCGGTGAATGTGGACGGGCTGGTTTCCGCCGAGAGTGCTTGCGCCATCGTGGGGCCGAGCAACTCCTCGTAGGTGTAAGGAAGCGGAGACATGGTGCTGCTCCAGGCGCTGGTTGCTTGCTGTCCACGGGTCAGGATCGGGGAGCAGGTGCTGGGGTGTTCGCGACGGCCGTCGAGGCGGGGAGCCCCTCTGCCGTGCGTGGCCCGTAAACGGACGGGAGGACGAGGCGACGGCAGTGGGCGGCCAAGGCCCCCTGAGGTCGGAACAGGACGGCCGCGCAAGCGGCCCAGAGGACCCCTCCGAGCACGACGCCCCCTTCCGTGATGGCCAGTCCGGCCGCGAGGGCCAGGGCCGGACACGGTCCGAGAATGACGAGGAGTATCCGGCTGACGGCCAACAGACCGGGTCGGCGTCGGGGCAGCGTCGCGGGGGCGAGACGGCGGAGTCCCTGGGTGTAGGACCGCGTGTTCAGCCAGAGCAGCGACGGTACGAGCACGACCCCCATGACCAGGAGTGTGGGGGCTACCGGGGAGCGCAGCCAGGTTGCGAGCTCGGCCCACGAGGGGAGTGGCGCTTTGGAGTACTCCGCCTGCGGTGCGGGGGCCAGGAACCTGTGGAGGCCGGTGCCGTCCCAACCATGGATGAGCACGAAGAACACGCCGGTGTACGCCATGAGGAGTTGAAGGACCGCTGCCCAGGTTCTGCCGCTCACCAGCAGCCGGTGCGTGCACAGGTGGCCGAGTGCGGCGCACAGCGTGATCCCGGCATTGAACAAGCCCATTCCCCACGGCGGGAGTTCCCGGATGAGATACATGGTTTCCCAGCCGGGGAAGCGGACGGCGAGCCAGATGCCCATCGGGGCGAAGAGCAGGCCCATGAAGAGCAGCGTCGCGGCCAACTGCCGGTCTCGTACTGCCCGATGGCTGCCCGGGCGCATAGGCGGCTGGAGCTGCTCGGCCGTCGACAGGGCGCAGCCCGCTCCGATCGCGTAGGCCCAGAAGGCATCTACTTCGACCATGAGGACCTGACTTCTTCTGCGGGAGACGGGTGAGGGACCATCGCTTGGCCGCAGGGCTTGGTGGCTACGGGTGACGGGAGGCGTGGCAGTGGGGAGGCCGACTGCGCCGGGTGCGGGGTCGCTCCGGGTGGTTCATAGGTGCTGCACCACGTCGGCAAGCGCACTCCGGAGAAGCGCAGTTGTGCCAGTCGAGCGTGGTAGGCGGCCCCGTCGAGGAACGCCTTCGCGAGGGCGGGGGCGCATCGGTTGCGGGGGTCCTGCCAGGGGGACCCGTGAGCCCAGGCGTTGAACGCGCCCATCGCCGGGCCGCACCAGATCTGGTAGTCGCCGGCCCGTGAGGGCTCACCCGCGGTCGCCCAGCGGGAGGAAAGCCCCAGATACCAGCGGAACAGCAGAGCCATGTGCACTTTCGGGTCGCGGGCGGCGTGCTCCGCCTGCTCGGGCCGGTGCTCGCGCAGATAGGTGACCACCTCGGACCAGACCTCGTCGATTGGACGGCCCAGAACCTGTCGTTCGAGCCGCAGGCGGTCCGGCGGTGAGAGGTCGTCGAGGCCGTCGTGGGCCCGATAGAGGCGGTACAGCCAGGCAGCTCTTCCGGCGAACAGGGTTCCGCGCCGCAGTACTTGGACATCCGCGCCCAATTCGAACATGTCGGCTGCCGGAGCCATGGCGCAGTCGGCGATATCGGCGGACGCCAGCATCTCCTTGACCCGCCAGGACGTGGCCGCCTCGACACAGGACTGGTTGACAGAACCGGTCACGAGGTATTCGGCGCCCAACGAGAAGGCGGCGAAGGCGGCTTGGGGGGTGCCGATTCCTCCCGCCGCTCCGATCGCGACGCGACCGCCGGGGTCTCCGTCGCGGCGTTCTCGGTCGCGCAGTGCCAGCAGGAGGGGGAGCTGGGTGACGAGAGGACGCCGGTCGGTGTGCCCCGCCGAGTCGGCCTCGACGGTGATGTCGTCGGCCAGTGGTACCCGGCCGGCCAGCTCGGCCTGATCGGGGGTGAGGTCGCCGTCGCGGACGAGCTGCGCCAACAGCTCACTTGGGGCGGGGCGCAGGAAGAAGGCTGCCGTTGCCGCCTGAGAGACCTTGGCGATGACCCGGTGCGCGGTGCGCACGTCACCGTCGGGATCGCGGCGCACTCCGGTCGCACGGTAACGGACCAGGTCGATGGTGGGCTGGAGGAAAGCGGACACCTCGACGCACGGCACTCTGTGCCGCAGATACAGATCGACGCACCGGCGTTCGGCGGCGGGATCGGCCGGGTTGTGGATCAGGTTGCTCGCCCACGGCAGACCGGCCAGATCGCGGTGCAGCCGGCCCAGGGCCTCATCGACGCGATCGTCGGACAGCCCCGCCGCCCCGAAGGACGCGAGGTAGCCGTCCCGGGCCATGGCCGATACCAGTTCCACGGAGGAGATGCCTCCGGCCATCGAGCCCGCCATGTAGGGGAAGCGCGCCCCGTGGCGGTCGAGAAAGGCGGGCGCGCCCAAGTGCCGCACGCTGACGGGGGCCGCCATAGCCACCACGCGTGCGCCGCGTCCGGGTCGCTCGTCGCAGACTCCGGTCCGCCCCTCGGCCGTCACCACGTAACAGGGCCCTTCAAGGTCGGCCAGCACGGAGCGCACCCCGGCGGCGTCGAAACGTACGCTCATGAAGTCCCCCTCGCCGAGGAGAGCGCGGGAACGTGCAGGGCGATGTTGTCGACGGCGTAAATGCGCAGCCCGTCCCGCCAGACGCTGCCTTCCGCCGTGACGGCCCGTCCGCTTGCTTCGTCGACGACTTCGCGCACATGTACCTCGGCTTGGATCCGCTGGTGGTGGGGCTGAATCTGGCCGCGATAGGTCCAGCGCAGTTCGGCACCCAGCAGCGGCTGCGGTTGCGGCTCGTGAGTGGCGATGAGGCCGGCGGAGCGAACGCAGGCCCGGGTCATCTGTACGAGCAGTTCGACCCCGCACGATCCGGGCATGACCGGATCGTGCAGGAAGTGCTGGTCGAAGAACCAGTCAGCAGGGTCGATGGGCATTTCGCAGAGGAGATAGCCCAGCCCGTACCGTCCCCCGTTTTCGACGAACTCCGTGGTGGCTCTGGCCAGGAAGGCGAGGCGCCCCGAGGCCGCCGAACAACCGGTGGCCGGATCCAGGGGCCGGGCCACGGGTTGGGGCGTTTGGAGCTTCAGCCAGGGCGGCACCAGGCGGCCGCCGTCCAGTCCCTGCTGGCGAGCGAGGACCGGCTCGGTGAAGAAGCCGTGGACAGCCTCTCCCGTGTAGAACGTCTCGCCTGCCACGGCGAGTTCGTACCCGTACCGCTGGAGGGTCGCACCCGGCAGTGGCGTGTGGGCGAGCAGGGTGGTGCGCTGACGAATGGTGCGTCCGCGCAGGTCCACGGCGCGGAGCAGCCGGGAGCAGCCTTCCAGGTTGCGTACGGTCAAGTCGTGGTCCGGGTACTCCATGCAGGCCCCCAGAGAGGCGCCGACGAAGGCGGCGGCCTGTAGGGATGTCTCGAGGAGAAACAGATGCGGGGCACTTCCCGCGTTTTCGGCGATGTACCAAGGCGAGGTCGGCACGTCGTACTCCGTGACGTACGACGAGCCCGTGGGGTACTGGCCGTGTTCGGCGGGGGAGTCCACCATGCGGTCGACCATCAGCAGGTCGCCCCGGGGGAGTCGGGGCCGGACCAGGCGCGTCGATCGGTGTCGGGCCGTGCCGTGGGCGACGCGCAGGTCACCCTCGGCGGCGTGCGCCATGTGCAGCTCGTGGGCGAAGAACGATCCGGAGTTCTTGGTGCGGCGCGGGGCGGCGTCGCGGTCACCCGGGCCGAGGTCTCGTCCTGGTGGCTCTCGCAGGACGAGGCCCACGGAGTGCAGGCGGGCGACCGTGGTGCGGCCGTCACCGAACGCGATGTCCGCCACCACGTGGGGGCGGGGTACCAGTCCGATCGAAGCGATCTCTGCCTGCATCGTCAGGGGGCCGCTGAGGTGTGCGACGTCCCGTACGTCGATGTGGACGGGTTCCTCGGTCCAGGGTTCCGGGCGGGGGTCGGGCAGCACCAAGTGCATTCCCTGGTGCAGTGCGTGGACGTGCAGTGCCTGCCACGCGGCGGACAGCAGCTCCGGCCAGGCGGCCGGTCCGCTCGTACCACGGCGGAGCGTTGCGGTCACCCGGCCCTGGCCATGACGGCCGTTGCCGGCGCCGGTCAGGACGATGTCCTCCAGGAGCGTGAACGCCTCCGCGGCGGGGGCCGGGGCGGTCGGGGTGCCGCCGGGACCGAAGGGTGCACCGAGAACGCCGGCGATGTCTCCTGTGGCCAGCCGCGCCAGGTCACCCCGACGCAAGCGGTGACGGACGGCTTGCGCCAGGGCGCGGAACTGCCGGGGCTGGGCGGGCGGTTGCCGTTCGGGCCATGGCGTGACGGACGAGGCGGCAAACCCGCTGGTGCCGGACACCTCCGCGACAGTCAGGCCGTCGTGCCGGACTTCCCAGGCGCAGGAGTCCGGACCGCCCTGGGACGGGATCGCGGCCACGCTGAGGCCGCTGAGGGTGATGGGGCGCGTCGCCCGGCGCCATGTCAAAGCGGCGCGCAACGCGCGCGGGTGGAACGGTTCGCTGGTGGAGGCGGACAGGGAGGCGGCCGGCGACGGCGGCACCTGACGTTCGTCCCGTGTGCTGTGCCGTACGCGAGCGGCGGGCGGCCGGCCGGCGGCCGGCCGGGTTGGCGAATGCGGTGTCGCGTCTGCTGTATCCGGGCGGGCGGTGGACCCCGTACGGGTCGTCAGGCCGAGGGTTTCGTCCGCCAGGAGCCACTCTTGGAGGGCGCGGTGCGCCCGCAACGCGGACTGGTGAGCGGCGTGTACGGACGCTGCGATTTCTTCCGCGATTCCTGCGCTGTCTCCGGCCGCCTGCGCGGGCCGTGACGCCGGGGCGGATGGACCCGGGGGGCACCCATCGGGCCTCTCGTCGGCCGTCTCGGGCCACCACGGGACGATGAAGGTGGATGCGTCGAACGTCAGGTCGTCCATGAACTCATGCCCGCTCGTTCTGATGGGACGGGACGGCACGCTGCTTGGGTTCTCTTTCACGTGCGGACCGTTCGCGGCGCCGGCCACGCGGCCCGGCTTCCGAGCTGGGGCGCGGCAACGATGCCTTTGACGGCGTGCCAGCGCTGGAGCACGTCGCCCTGCGGACGGCACGCGGTGACGGTGCAGGTGAGCTCCAGGGGCTCCCGCTCCAGCAGTTCGACGACGATGACGAACGGCTCGTCGTCCGGCAACGGCGCGAACAGCTCGACCCGTTCCACAGCGACCGGCAGGCACCGGTGACCGCACACACGGCGCCCGAGCAGGGCCGCCGCCTGCAAGAGCAGGTCAGCCAGAGCGGGGCTGTAGAGCCTGCCCTTATAGGCGCCATGTGCCAGATGGGGATCGGGCAGCTGGGCGGCGATCGTCAGATGGGTGTCGTCCTGAGCCAGGACTGCGCCCAGTCCCTGAAGCAGGGGGCCATGGAAGAGGAATCCGTCGCGGTAGGCGGCGTGGGTGCCGGATTCCTGCGCCGGGAGGGCAGGCAGACGCAGGCCGGCCGGCGCGGCTTCCTTCTCTGCGGTACGGAACACTCCCTCGTAGCGCGGTAGCGGGGTGCGCACCCCGTCGTCATGGAAGGCCAGGTGCAGCTCGGTCGCGGCGTCGTCCCCCAACTGCACGATCACCCGCGCACGGGGTGGCTGTGAACCGTCCAGAACGAGTCCCTTGCGCACCTGGAAATCACGGACCCCGGTCACCGGGCGGCCCTCCCGCAGCCGCTCGGTCACGTTGACGCCCCACCCGATGGCCGCCGTCATCGGCAGCACGGGAAGCCCGTCGATGCTGTGGTCGACCAGCACCGCCTCCTTGGCCAGGCCGTCCAGGTCGCGCAGCACCGTGACGCCCTCCGAGGGCAGCGAGGGCGACCGGAAGACCGAGCGCAACGGGCCCAGGACGCTCACTGTGCCGGAGGCGGAGCCGGCGCTGAGTTCCTCGCTGAAGTACGCGCACCCCTGCTCGCGGGTGAGTAGTTCGATGCCGAGCTGGGTGAACAGGGCCTGGGCCCGTCGGACGCCATGCCTCCCTGCCAGGGGCCCCAGGCCATGGCACTGACCTCGCACGAGGGGTGCCTCGTCTGCCAGGCGCAGGCGAAGCGGTTCAGGGCTTCGTTCGCCATCGCGTAGTCGGTCTGGCGGCCGTTGCCGTAGATGCCCGAGACCGAGGTGAAGACCACGAGATGACGCAGGTTCTCGTCGGGCAGAGCGGCCAGCACGTTCAACAGCCCAGTGAGTTTGGTGTTTACCACGCGCGCTACGTCCTGGGGGGTCTTCAGGGGGAGAGGTTTGTCGGCCAGCACACCGGCGCCGTGGATCACCCCCGTTACGCGGTCGGCAAAGGGTGTGAGCGCCGCCGTCACCGCGGTCGCGTCGGCCACGTCGGCCGTCACGTAGGTGGCTTCGGCCCCCTGGGCGCGCAGGGCGGCCAACGTGGCGCGGATTTCGGCTTGTTGGCGAACGAGGTTCACCTCTGCGTCGAGTGCGTTGTGCACCTCGGGGGAGTCGACGTCCCGCCCCGCGGCCGCGGCATGCGCACGGCAGGCGGCGGAGAGCGCGGCCGGATCGTCGTGGCCGGCAGCCCATGCGGGCATCTCGGTGAGGGCGGTGCGGCCGAGCAACACGAATCCGCAGGCACGTTCGGCTGCGAGGGTGGTGCAGCACCATGCGGTGATCCCGCGCGCCCCGCCCGTGACCACGAGAAGGTCCGTGGCCTTGGGAGCGGCGTCCACGGTGGGTGGGGCCGGCTCGATGAGCGCTGGTGTGACGGCGAGGCAGGCACGCTGGGTGCCGTCCCAGGCGACCTCGGACACCCTCGACGCATCGGTCGTCTCCGTGACGAAACGTGCGGCCGCCGCAGCGGGATCGAGTTCGGGAGCGATGTCCACGGCGCGGCAGAACAGTTCCGGCTCTTCGACGCCGACGGCCTTGACGAGACCGCCCAGGCCACCGAGGAGGGCGGCCGCTTCGTCGCCGCCACTGCCGTCGAGTCCGAGCGCGCCGTCCAGTTGGGTCACGGCCATGAAGGCCGCCCGGTACCCGGCGCGAACAGTGTCCTTGAGAGCCGGAGTGGCGTGCTTGGCGACCAGCACCGCATGGCTCAGCCGGGCGATGGCCGCTTCCGCACCTGCGCTCGGAACGTCTCGTCCCGCGGGCAGCACGCACAGGTCCAGCCGCTCCGAGGAGCCGAGCACCGCACTGATCCGCTCGCGCAGAGTGTCTTCTCGCCAGTCGTCGAGGGCACCTGTGCCGGTCGCGGTGCCCGGCAGCGGCACCGTCCGGACCTCCCACTCCTGTGCGGAAAGCGCCGCCGACACGGCTCCGGCCAGCTTGCTGCCGTCGTCCAGGAGGAGCGCGGTGGGGTGAGGTCCGTAGGCGCCGGCCAGGGCGTCCGCCTCGGGCAGAGGCTTCAGGGTCAGGTGACCCCTCCCCACGGGAACCGACTGGTGCCCGCTGTGAGGTGTGGCGGTCGCATCCGCGACGATCTCGGTGAGCAGCAGCGCGAGTTCGCCCACCGTGCGCGCTTGGGCGAACCGGTAGATCTCCTCACGCGGCAGGAACGGATAGCGTCTCCACGCCTCCGAGGCGATCTCGACCTGCTTGAGCGAGTCGATGCCCAGGTCGGCCTGGATGTCCAGGTCGGGCGAGACCATCTCCACGGTGTAACCGGTCTTCTCGGCGACCAGCTCCCGCAGGATCTGTTCCGCCTGCGCCACGTCCACGGTCCACGCCGCAGGCTGAAGCGGCGCGTCCGGGTCCGTGGCCGGGGGAACCCCGTCCGCCGGTTCCGCCTTCGCGCCCGCTGTGTCCAGGGCGGCGTCAGGCATCGGCGCGGCCGAGTCTGTCAGCGACTGGCGGGGGAGGGGCACCACCGCCGCTTCCGGGGGCACGGGTCCTGAGGCAACGGCTTCGGCTTCGACTTCGCCATGCAGCGCGCCACGGCCGGCACTCGCTTCTCCGGCCGCCGCCACCGGGCTGTGTCCGTGTCGTCCCAGCCGAACGAGTTCGAGCATGACGTCCTGGGCGTGGATGTGGGCTCGGCTCAGCGCGAGGCTGTGCTCCTTGACCGCCTCGACCTGGGCGAGCAGTGAGGTGCCCGGTTCTCGTCCCGCATCCTCGCTCACCAGGTCAGTCAGCCTGCGGGCTGTGTGCAGCTGCCCCTCCAGATACCGGGCGTGCAGCTCAAGCTGGCCGGTCGCGGCCTCCGACAGCGGAGAGGTTGGTGACGGCGTCGTCGACTGCTGTTCGCCGCCTCGCGGTGAAGTGGGAGTACATGCGTAGGTGTCGGCGAGGAGGCTCTCGTACTGGGCCCTGCGGGCCTCCACCGCGAACGACGGCCCCTCGAGGAGTCGTGCCACTGGAGAGGTCGCGGCGCGTGTCGGCGCGGGAGTGGCCTGGTAACGGTTGATGTCACGAATATCCAGGCCCAGGACCGCCAGGCGCAGTGCGGCGTAGGTCAGCGTCGCCGCGCTGTCGGCTCCGGAGCCACCGTCCGTGGCGATCGCCTCAACGGTGGGATCCTCCACGATGCGTGACACGAGACGGCTCAAGACCTGCCCCGGCCCGAATTCGACGAAAACCCGGAATCCGTCCGCGTACATCTCCCGTACCCGGCCCTCGAAGTCCACCGGCCGCAGCATCTGGTCGCTCAGCGTCCGGCGGTTGGACACGGGATCGGCGCCATATGAAGCGCCCGGGGAGCCGGGAAGTACGTGTGTGGTTGGGGGCAGGACTCCCACCGCCGCGACGGCGTCGGCAAAGGCATCGGCGGCGTGCTTGACCATCGGGGTGTGAAAGGCTCCCGCGACCGACAGCCGGTGCGTCACCAGGCCCCGGCTGTGGCAGTGCTCGGCGAGAGCTTCCACGGCATGGGTGGGGCCGCCCACGACGAATTCGTCCCGGGCGTTAATGTTGCAGAGCGACAACTCTGGGTGCAAGGAGCCGAGTTGGTCCCAGATCTCCCGCGGAGCGCGGAGCGCGAGCATGGCGCCGCTGTCGTAGCCATCTGTCTGGTCTTCGGGTTCCATGGCCTGCCCGCGGCTGCGGGTAAGAGCCAGACAGGCCTCGTCGCTGAGGCTTCCGGCAGCCCACAGTGCGGTTACTTCTCCGCAGCTATGGCCCAGCATGCCATCGGGAGCGAGCCCGAGCTCGGCGAGGAAGCGGTACTGGCCCATGGCGAGCGCCCCGATGGCCGCCTGCGCGTAGGACGTGCGTCGAAGTCTTGCCGTGTCGACCCGCTGGTCGTGCCGGTCCGGGGTGGGAAACACCACGTCGGCGAGGGTGTCACCCTCCGACTCCTGCGGGTGCCACAAGACGTTGGCCGCATCGAAGGCCGCCCGGACGGGCGGGATCGCGAGCAGGGCCCGCTTGCCCATGTTGACGTACTGGCTTCCCTGTCCTGCGAAGAGGGCCGCCACCTTGGTGCCGCTCGGCACGGGCTCCCTCCGGTAGCTCGCGCGACCAGGCAGCTCCCAACTCTGCGCCGCGGGATCGGCTTCCAGGCGGTCGACCGCCTGGGCCACCAGAGACGCCCGCTCCAACTCCCCTTCAGCCACCACCCCCAGCCTGACGTGTTCCGCCGGGATCGGCCCACCCGTTTCCGGCGCGTTGTCCACGCGGAGCAACGCCAGCAGGCTCTCCACATCCGGTGCGTGCCACAGATGGGCGGACGGCGTGGTGTGCCACACCGCGGCCGGAGCCTCGAGTGCCGCGTACTCCTCCAGGACGGCGTGGAAGTTGACCCCGCCGAACCCGAAGGCGGAGACGCCGCCACGGCGCACCGAGCGGTGGGGCTCACGCACCCAGGGCCGGGTCTGCTTGTTGACGTACAGGGCTTCCTGGTTGACGGCGTCGCTCACGGCGTCGACGTTGATGGTCGGGGGAAGCAGCTTGTGGTGCAGGGCAAGCGCGGTCTTGATCAAGCCCGCCGCTCCGGCCGCTGCCTTCGTGTGGCCGATCTGGGACTTCACGCTGCCCACAGCGGCTCGATGGGTGGACCCGGCAGGCTCCAAAAACCCGCTCAGCGTGGCGAGTTCCACGGCGTCACCGACCGCGGTACCCGTCCCATGCGCCTCGATGAGCTGCACGGATCCGGGCGGCAGTTCGGCGTCCTGATAGGCCCGTCGCAAGGCCGCCAACTGGCCCTGCTCGCTCGGCCCGTAAATGCTCGGAGTCCGGCCGTCGCTGGAGCTGCCCAGACCGCGCAGCACGGCATAGATCCTGTCTCCGTCGCGCTCGGCGTCGGCAAGGCGCTTGAGGGCCAGCATGCCGATTCCCTCACCGATCAGCGTTCCGTCGGCCGATGCGTCGAAGGGCCGGACGGTGCCACTGGGGGAGAGGGCGGGGGTCTTGCTGAAACACATGTACGCGGTCAGGGAGTTGTCCGCGTCGCACCCGCCGGTGATCATCATGTCGGCCCGGTGCTCGGTCAGTTCGGTGACGGCCATGCGCAGTGCCGCCAGCGAACTGGCACACGCGGCGTCGACGGTGCAGTTCAGCGCGCCCAGTCCGAAACGGTTGGCGATGCGGCCGGCGACCACGTTGGCGAGCGTGCCGGGGAAGCTGTCCTCCGTCCATTCTGGCAAGGCGGCCTTGAACCGGCGCACCATCTCGTCGGCGTCCTGAGCCGAGAGTCCGCAACTGAGGGCCGCTTCGCGCACCGCAGGGCCGTAAAGCCGCGCGCCCAGCGGGAACATGGTCGTGTTCTGGCCGCAGACTCCGAGGATCACGCCCGTTCGTGACGCGTCGTACCACTTCGCCGTCGGGCAACCCGCATCCGCGAGCACGTCCCGCGCCACCTGCAGGCTCAAGAGTTGCACCAGGCCGATGGAGTCCAGTGTGGACGGCGGCATCGAAAACTCTGCGGGGTCGAATACCGTCGGCGGAAGAAACCCTCCGCGACGGGCATAGGTCTTGTCCTCGGCGAACATCTCGGGGTCGTAATGATCGGCAACGCGCCAGCTTTTATCCGGCACCTCGGTAATGCAGTCACGGCCGGCCACCACATTGCGCCAGAACTCTCTGACCGTTGCCGCTTGCGGAAACATACCGGCTACGCCCGTGATCGCGATCGGGCTCCTGGCCAGCCGGAAGGCTTCTGCGTGGGTCATAGCTCCTCGTTCACTACCGTGCAATAGTCGGATCATGCAATAACCCCCGCAGCGGCCTCACGAGAAGACGACTTGCGGCAGTCTGAAGGCGTCGACGGTGCCATATTTGGTCCCGCTGTCGTGCCGGCGAAAGAACAGCAACTGCCGTCATTGACGAGGAATTTTCAAGCAGAGCTGCGGGATACGTCGCACAGCTAAGGATTTCCGCCTCGAGGCAAATACCTCAATTTGAGTGAGAAGCCGTAACCTTCAGGGCCCCGGGCGCCGAGGTCCGTGACCGCGGTCGTACCCGCGAACTTCGTTCTTTGGTCCTGGCTGCAACTCCCGTCCGCGCTCCGTGACGAACTACTGATCTTTTCGTAAGTTCAGTGGGTGTGGTGGCCGTGTAGGCGGACGCTGTCGGGATGGCTTATCAAGCTTCGCCTTTGGCTGCCGGATCGCCTTTTCCTCCTGTGTCGCGGCCTTAGTTGGCGGAGGCGCGTCGTGTTCGGGCGGTGGAGTTGTTCGAGGAGGGTGTCTCGAACTGCGGAGATCGCGCGGGCGGTAGGGGTGTGTGCCGAGAGCGTGCGGCGATGGTGTCGGGTGTGGGAGAAGGACGGTGCTTCCGCGTTGCGGCGGCGGGCATCTGCCGGGTGCCCGCCAAAGGTGGACGACTCCCGGGTCGAGGCGGTTGGGACCGCGTTGGGTCGCGGCGCCCAGGCTCATGGTTTCGAGGCCGGCTTGTGGACTCTGGAATGTGTCGGAGAGGCCGTTGCCCGGGTGACAGGGGTGGTGTTGTCCAGGGCGTCGGTGTGGCGGCTGCTGACGGGCCGGGTGGGATGGAGTCTTCAGCGGCCTGAGCGGCGGGCGGTGGAGCGGGATGAATCGGAGATCGCCCGCTGGGTCGCGCATGAGTGGCCGCGGATCAAAAAAGGGCGGTGAACACACGTGCCTGGATCGTGTTTCTCGACGAATCAGGCGTCTCACTCTTGCCGCAGGTCCGGCGCACCTACGCGCCCAGAGGACGGACCCCGCTCCTTCGGCACCGCCTGAACTGGAAGCGGGCGTCGATGGCGGGGGCGCTGGGCTATCACTCCACCGACCCCGAACGCGGGCCACGACTGTGTCACGGATGCCGTGCCCCTGAGCCAGGACACGGTGGATGGTCGCTTGGCGCTCGCGGATGCGGGCCGTCGTGCCTGATCCGGTAACGGGGAACGTTTGTCGTCGACCGGCCCCGCGGTGAGGTCCGCCCCGAGCTGTAGACGGTCATCGAGATCGCCGACCGCGCTTGCTCAGCTTGATTCCTCGGACGAACCCGCGCTGACCTGCGGTCGGGCGCCACGACGGAGGGACCGCCCGATGGCCGGCCTGCGCCATGGGCCATGACCGCCTTCCGTAACCTGGCGATCGCCCTGGTCTCCGTGACGGGCTGGGCCAACCTGGCCGTAGCCGTAGCCGTAGCCGTAGCCGTAGCCGTAGCCGTCGACCGCTACCGATCACCGACCTGATCGCGCCTCGCCGCTGAGAGGGCTCACACCCTGGGGGACCGTGGCCCGCAGTTCTCTCACCAAGGCGCGCACGACGGCGGATCTGGCCAGTTCGGAGGTGGTGACATAGCCGACCTGGCGTGTTGGGCGCTTGGGGCCGAGATCAGTGATCCCGACCGAGTCCGGTGCTCCGATCAAGGAGAGCGCGGGCATGATCGCCATTCCGTGACCTCCGCTCACCAAGGAGAGCACCGCTCCGTCGTCCTCGGCCTCGACGGTTGTCTTCGGGATCCAGTCCTGTGCGGCCCACCAGTCGCGGGTGTACGAGCCGCAGTTTTCGGCCCAGTCGACCAGCGGCAGCGAGCGCGGGGCGGCGTGACCCGTCGCGTGCACCAGGGCATACGGCTCGTCAAGGAGTCCGCTCGCGACCAGGCCCGGTGGAAACGGCACGGAGCCGCCCAGCGTGGCGATGGCTATGTCGGCTTTCCCGTCGGCTACTTCGCCCGCGGTGCCGCGCCCCACCTCACGTACGATCCGCACCCGCGGCTCGATCCCGGGGTGTCGGGCGCGTAGCCGCTGAAGGACGGGCGGCAGCAGGTGGAGGGCCGCGCTGCGGAAGGCCGCGATCCGCAGCAGCCCCTCCGCAGCATCGGGCCGCGCCGCGCCGCGTGCCTCGGCGGTCAAGACGTCCAGCAGGCGCAGGATGCGGCGGGCGTGCGCGACGGCTTTCTCTCCGGCAGGGGTGGGGCGGGCGCCGGCGCGGCCGCGTTCGAAGAGGACGGTACCGATCTTGCGCTCGCTGCCGCGAACCGAGTGCGAGACCGCGGACTGGGTCAGGCCGAGTGTGTCGGCCGCGGCCGAGAAGCCGCCGGTGTCCGCGACCGTCACCAAAACGCGCAGTTCCTGCGGGGCGAGATCGGAATCGGTCGTGCGGGCCACAGGGCGCTCACCTCAGCGTATGAGAACTGCTCATGGAACGGTGCGTCACATGAGCCCAACCGGCTGCCCATGAGGTGCGTTCCCACCTTACGGTCCGGGCATGAACGAGACCGCGCTCACCGTGCACCAGACCGCCCGCCCCCACGGCTTTCCCACCGCCGAGCACTTCGCCTTCGTTGAGTCCACGCTTCCCGACCCCGTCGCCGGTAGCGCGCTCGTGGAAAACCTCTACTGGTCCGTCGACCCCTACCACCGCGAGCTGATGGACGACGTGCCCGGCGGGTTCGCGCTCGACGCGCCGCTGGAGGGCCGCACCATCGGGCGGGTGATCGCCTCGCGGACGCCTCGGCTGGCCGAAGGCGAGATCGTGTTCCACCGGCAGGGCTGGCGCACGCACGCGGTGGTCACGCCCGAGGAGGTCCGACAGCTGCCCCGCTTCGACGGGGTGCCCCTGACCGCGTACTTGAGCACCCTCGGCGGCACCGGCCTGACCGCCTATGTGGGCCTGACCCGGATCGCCCGGCTCCAGGAGGGGGAGGACATGTTCGTGTCGGCCGCCGCGGGCGGGGTCGGCACGGCGACCGGGCGGTTCGCCCGGCTGCTCGGCGCCGGACGGCTCGTGGGCAGCGCGGGCTCGGCGGCGAAGGCCGCCCACCTCATGAGAGAGGTGGGCTATGACGCCGTCTTCGACTACCACGACGGGCCCGCCGCCGACCTGCTCGGCAAGGCCGCACCGGGCGGCATCGACGTGTTCGTCGACAACGTCGGCGGCGAGCAGCTGGCCGCGGCGGTGGGAGCGCTGCGCGAGTTCGGGCGCATTGTCCGAGTCGGCACGATCAGCCAGTACAACACCCCCGACGCGCCGTCGCCGCGCTTCAACTACGCGGACATCGTGGAGAAGAGCATCCGCATGGAGGGCTTCCTGGTCAGCAACTACCGTGACATGCAGGAGGAGTTGTACGAGTTCGCGGTACCGCATCTGCAGAGCGGCCGGCTCGCCCTGGACGAGACGGTCGTTGACGGGTTTGAGCACATCGTGGACGCGTTTCTGGGAATGCTGCGCGGCGAGAACACCGGCAAGATCATCGTGCGGGACCGCACGCAGGCACCGTCCGTAGACTGACGCCGACGGGGCCTTCGCGCTCTTCCCGCCCCGCCCAGGCCCAGGCGGGCCGGGCCTCCTCGCGGGAATCGGCCGTGCACCGGGCGATTCGCCACCTTCACCGTCGGCGACGTCGCGGCCCGCGCGGGCGTGGCCGAGAGCAGCATCTACCGCCGGTGGGGCGATCTGGAACCCTGCTCGGCGAAGTGGCGCTGGCCCGCCTCAACGCGCGGTCGCCGATGT
>NZ_JAODUA010000028.1 GCF_025399895.1 Streptomyces sp. ASQP_92
ACCTCTTAGATTGCGGGACGGCCTTACGGTGGAGGGATGGCCACGATGGATCTACGCACCGAGATACGGGAGTTCCTCAGCTCGCGTCGCGCCCGCATCACACCCGAGCAGGCGGGCCTGCCCGCTTACGGCGGCAACCGTCGGGTCAAGGGTCTGCGCCGCGAGGAGGTGGCGCTACTGGCGGGGGTATCGGTCGACTACTACGTGCGCATGGAGCGCGGCGGCCTCGCCGGTGCTTCCGATGGCGTGCTTGAGGCGTTGGCCTCTGCCTTGCAACTCGACGAGGCCGAGCGTGACCACCTGTTCCACCTCGCGCGTCAATCCGGGGCGCCCAGCGGCCCACGCCGGCGCAGGCCTGCCGCGACGGTGCGCTCGACGCTGCAGCAGGTGCTCGACGCGATCTCCGGTGCGCCGGCCTGGATCGGTAACGGACGATATGACGTGCTCGCCATGAATCAACTCGGTCGTGCGCTGTATTCACCGGTGCTGGCCGACCCGAGACGGCCCGCGAACACAGCGCGGTTCGTCTATCTTCAACCTGAGGCCGCCAGAGATCTTTTTGTCGACTACGACCAAATTGTCGGTGCCGCTGCCGCGAAACTACGCATGGAAGCCGGGCGCAATCCGCACGACGAGGCGCTGATCGCCCTAGTCGGCGAACTGTCAACGCGCAGTGAACTATTTCGGCAGCGGTGGGCATCTCAGGACGTGCGGCTGCACCGGTCCGGCCGCAAACGTCTGCGCCATCCGATCGTGGGCCGGCTCGACCTGGACGTCGAGTCCCTGGAACTGCCCGCCGATCCCGGCCTGCACCTCAACGTCTACACCGCACCCGCGGGTACCCCGACCGCAGACAATTTGGCGCTCCTGGCGTCGTGGGCGGCCACCCAACAGACGCTGGCGACCGAGTTCGAAGCACACAACGGATAGTCCACCCCTAGTCCGACCCCAGACCACCCTAGACCGCGTCCAGGGCCCGCGCGGGAAGCTCATCGTTGCGCTCGTGGGCGTGCACGCGGTCAAAGCCAGCGAAGTGTGCCGGCTGCCTCTGGCAGCCCTCGACCTCACTCGCGGCACGATCACCGTGGAACGAAGGCATCACAGCCACACCGTCTACCTGGACGCCCTCACCATGGACCTTGCCGCCCAATGGCTGCGCGAACGGCGCCGCTCGTGGCCGACAGCCCTCAACCCCCACCTGTTCATCACCACCCACACCGCCCGCCACCCCGCCCGCGTCCCGCTCAGCTACCTGGGGCTGCGCGCCGCCTTCGACCAGGCGGGCATGACCCCCAGGCAGCTCTGGAGCGACCGGGTCCTGGACGAAGCCAGGCAGACCGCCGACCCCATCCACCTCATCCGCCTGTTCGGCATCCACCCCTCAACCGCCATGAAGTACCTCACCGCAGCCCACCCCGACAAAGTATTCCCGCGAATCCGCTGAAGGCCGGAGGCCGTCGGGGCACGTTGGCTCCCTGACGAACCCACCCACGATCCTGCCGCCTTCGACGCCGAGCCGATACGGCTCGGCGGACTGGCAGCCAGTATGAGCAGCGTTACCGTGCGCCGTCTGGATGACCACCTTCGCGCGCACCCGTACGGCGAATCCGACGGGTTCGACGATTCCGGAAAGGTCTGAACAACGAACACACCGCTTGCCGGGGCGTGATGCCGCTTTGTACAGAAGGTTCGACGGACCCAGGGTTTTCTGGGCACCGAGCCGATCTTGGCTCTGGTCTGGCAAAGCGGGGTCCTGGGGGCCAGCGCGCCCGCGGATGGCTGCAGGCGCACGCCTTGCGGTCTCGAGCTGCCAACCGCGACCTGACGCGGGCGCTCAACCAGCAACGCTGATGCGGGACAGTTGCCCCAGAGCCGAGGTCCCGCGACACCCTCGTCTGAACTCGCGGTCCACGTGCCGACGAGAACTGCCTCGCCAGTTGCTGGCGGCCGGTCAGCGTCCCGGCGCCACCAGGCCCGATTCATAGGCGATGATCACAAGCTGGACCCGGTCGCGAGCGTCAAGTTTGGACAACAGCCGCGTCACGTACGTCTTGGCGGTAGCAACGCTGATGCAGAGCCGGCCGGCGATCTCGGTGTTGGACATGCCGCTGCCGATCAGAGCCAGAACCTCGCGTTCCCGGTCGGTGATGCCATCGACTTCACGTTTGGACGATGAAGGTCCCTTGGCCGGGAGGCTGGGAGGGATCGTGGGGAGGCTGGCGAATTCCTTGATCAGGCGGCGGGTGACGCTCGGTGCGATCAACCCGTCTCCGGCGGCCACGATGCGGATCGCCGCCAGGATGTCGTCCAGGGCCATGTCTTTGACAAGAAACCCGGCTGCGCCCGCGCGCAGAGCGCCGTAGACGTAATCATCGTCGTCGAAGGTGGTCAGGACGATGATGTGGGCCTTGCTGGGGCCGTCGGTGATCAGCCTGGTGGCTTCGATGCCGTCCATGCCAGGCATGCGGATGTCCATCACCAAGACGTCCGGGTCGAGGTCCTCAGCCAGATGGACCGCTTCGATGCCTGTCCCGGCCTCCCCGACGACTTCGAGGTCGGGGGCTTCGGAGATGACCATCTGCAGAGCGGCCCGGACCAGGGGCTGGTCGTCCGCGAGTACAACACGGGCAGTCATCAGACTCCTGCCGGTACGGGGAGACGCGCCGCCACACGAAAGCCGCCTTCAGGACGAGATCCGGCTGAAAACTCACCGTGCAGCAAGGTGACCCGCTCACGCAATCCGACCAGGCCGTACCCGATTCCGGCAGCGCTGCCGCGACCAGGCCCGCTGTCAAGGACCTCGATGCAGATCTCCTCGCCCCGGCAGTCGATCGTCACCTGGCAGGAGTCGGTGCCGGCATGGCGCACCACGTTGGTGAGCGCCTCCTGGATGATGCGGTAGGCGGACAGGTCGATGTCCGGAGGCAGCGGCCCTGTCTCGCCCCGCCACCGAACGTCAACGCGGATGCCGGCGGCTGTTGTAGTTGCGGCCAGCCGGTCGACGTGCGCGAGGCCGGGCCACGGGCCGAGCGGCGCTGCCTGGGGAGCCTGGTCTGGTTCGGCCTGGCGCAGAGCGCCGAGCGTACGGCGCAGCCCCGACAGTGTCTGGCGTCCCGCCGACTCGATCGCTTCCAGTGCTTCGCGCGCGCGCACCGGTTGCGTGTCGATGACCCGCCGTGCGGCTCCGGCCTGAAGGGCGATGATGCCGATGCTGTGGGCGACGCTGTCGTGTAGCTCGCGTGCGATCCATAGCCGTTCAGCGATGACTGCCTGGGCTGCGGCCTGGGCGCGCAGTTTCTCGGCATATGTGTGGGCCCGGTGCGCTGAGTTGCCCATCAGCCAGGCGATGGCGGCGGTCATGGCCACGGCCAGTTCCGCCGAGGTGCCGACCCGCCAGCCCATCAGAAGGCGCGTCACCACATACCCGGCGAGTACGGCGAGGGACAAGACGAGGGCCACGGCCCCGGTCCGGCGCGGCCCGGCGGCGGCGATGAAGTACAGCGCGACATCGACCGCCAGGAACTGGGCCAGGGGAATCTCGCCCACACTGAGCGGGAACGTGGCGAGGACGGAAGCGGTGAGGAGCAGGGCCGTGGCCGGCAGCGGCGTACGGCGCATCAGGCCGCTGCCCGCCACGGCCAGGGCCGTGGCCAACGCCAGGAACTTCAAGCCCTTCCACTGGTGGAAGAGGACCCCAGCAGTCACGTCGGGAACGTCCTCCCCGGGCAGCCTGGCGCGTATGAGGCAGGTGAACGCCACGCCCGCACACCATGCCAGGACTGTCCAGGCTTCGGGCGGAACGCGCTTGAGCAGCGGAAGGGGCGGCGTGGCATGCATGCGCCGATCGTAAGCATGCATGTTCCCGCAGGCATCGGACCAGGGGTGTACGACCACGGTCGACAGGATGCTCCGGCGGATGTCAGCAGCGGTCCGATGACGTGGTGCCACCTGCGACGGCACTGTGAGCCGGGTGATCGAAGTCAACGAACTGACCAAACGCTACGGCGCCACCACTGCCGTGGACAGCCTGACCTTCACGGTGCGCCCCGGGCGCGTCACCGGGTTCCTCGGCCCGAACGGCGCAGGCAAAAGCACCACGCTGCGGATGATCCTGGGCCTGAGCCGGCCGACCAGCGGCACCGTCACCATCGACGGCCGGTCATTCAGGGACCTCGCGCGCGGAATGCGCCACGTCGGCGCACTGCTCGACGCGGGCGACGTCCACGGCGGACGCAGCGCCCGCGGTCATTTGGCCGCGCTCGCCCGCAGCAACCGCATTCCGCGCAGCCGGGTGGAGGAGGTACTGCACGAGGTCGGCTTGACCGCTCCCGCCGGCCGACGGATCGGCGGATACTCCCTCGGCATGCGCCAGCGCCTGGGCATCGCCACCGCCCTGCTCGGCGACCCGCCAGTGCTGCTCTTCGACGAGCCGCTCAACGGCCTGGACCCCGAGGGTGTGTTGTGGGTCCGCAGCCTGTTCCGCCGGCTGGCCGCCGAAGGCCGCACCGTGTTCGTCTCCAGCCACCTGATGAGCGAGATGGAGGCGACCGCCGACCACCTGGTCGTCATCGGAAGGGGCCGGCTCATCGCCGATGAGAGCCTGACCCAGTTCGCGGCCCGCGGCACCCGCCTGACCGTGACCGTCCGCACTCCCGACACCGCCGCGCTGACCGGCGTGCTGATCACCGAGGGCGGCACAGTGCGGCCGGACGGCGACCTGCTCACGGTGACCGGCGTGAGCGCAGCCCGTATCGGCGAACTCGCCTTCCAGCACCGTGTCCTGCTCCACGAACTGACCACCCGCAACGCGTCACTGGAACAGGCATTCATGGAACTGACCGCCGACAGCGTTGAATACCTCGCAGGAGATCTCCGATGACCACCACGATGCCGAACCGGTCGGTAAGCGTCGCGACCGACGAACCGCCCGCCCGGTTCCGCGACCTGATCGCCACCGAGTGGATCAAGCTGTGGTCACTGCGCTCGACCGCCTGGGCCTTCGCCGCCATCACGCTCGCCATCATCATCTTCAACGCGAACGCCGCCTACGCCGACTACAGCAACTGGCCCCAGTACAGCGCCGAAACCCGGGCCGGCTTCATCCCCAGCTGGGCACTGCGCGACGCCTTCACCAACTTCGCCGGGATGAGCGTGGTCCTGGCCATCAGCGCCATCGGCACGCTGACCATCACCGCCGAGTACAGCACCGGGATGATCCGCACGACCTTCACCACCGTGCCGGCCCGCCACTCGGTCATGGCGGCCAAGGTGGCCGTCCTGTCAGCGGTCACCACCGGATTCGGGGCGCTCGTCACCGGCGCCTCATTCCTCGTGACCCAGGCAATCCTGTCGGGGCGCGGTGCCGGAATGTCGATCACCGACCCCGGCGCGCTGCGCGCCATGGCCGCGGCAGCGCTGCTCGCGCCGGTGTCCGGGCTGGTCGGCATGGGCCTGGGCAGCGTCATCCGGCACAGCGCAACCACCATCGTCACCAGCATGGTGCTCCTGCTGT
The DNA here is from genome assembly GCF_025399895.1 of Streptomyces sp. ASQP_92. GTDB lineage: Bacteria > Actinomycetota > Actinomycetes > Streptomycetales > Streptomycetaceae > Streptomyces. The sequence continues at coordinate 5,513 of NZ_JAODUA010000028.1, forward strand.
TGCTGCCGGTCACCCTCAGCGGCGACCACTACTGGACGGCCGTCATCGGCCACGCCATGCCCTACCAGGCATGGGGACACCTGATGGAAGGCGACGGCGCCACGTTCAACCACTACGCCTACCCGTCGACGGTCTCCGGCGCCTGGCTTGTCTACGCGGTCTGGGCACTCGCCGCCGCCGTCCTCAGCGTGACCGCCGTGCACCGCCGCGACCAATGACCGAGCGCGTGCAGCCCACCAGCACATACGACGCCAAGGAAATCCTCCACCAGACCCTTGACACCGCCAACATCCCGCAGCCACGCATCGTTGTCGGCCTGAGCCAGGTCGCCTTCATCGACTCCACCGACATCGATGAACCTAAGCCCGCCGAACCCACCGCCTGAACGCAGCTTCAGCAGGACCATGCACGGATTCCTGCGCAGGGTCAGCCCGAGAATCCGCGAACCCGCGCGCTTCAGCCTTCGACCTCGTCCACGCGGGCGCCGATCTGACCGGCTGGCCCTACGAACGGCGGCGCCAGTCCGTGGAGACCCTGTTCACGGACCGCGGCCTGGCGGCGCCGCTGACGCTTGGCCCCTCGACCACCGACCCGGCCGTGGCCGACCAGTGGCTGGGATGGACCGCGGCCGGGATGCAGGGCCTGGTCTTCAAACACCTCAATGAGGCGTACCGGCCGGTGCGGTCATGGCGGAAGTACAAAGTGCGGGTGACCACCGAAGCCATCGTCGGGGCGGTCTCCGGATCGCTCGCTCTGCCCAGGACGGCGTTGCTGGGCCGCTATGACGCGGCGGGACATCTCCAGTACGCCGGGCGCAGCACCACGCTGTCCCAGACCGCCAGCCGCGCCCTGGCCGAACGACTGACCCCAGCGCCGCGCGCTCATCCCTGGACGGGGTGGACCTTCAGCGCCATCGCGACCTCAAGAACGACTTCTACGCCAAGGTCAAGGAGCGAGGTCAGCGCACAGACTCGGAACGACGGCTGCGCAAGAAGATCACTAATCTGAAAGAACTCCGCGCAGCCGACAAAGAGCAGCTCACGCAACTGGCAACGGCCGTCGAGAACCTCGTCCGGGTCGTCAATCAGCTCACCCTGGAAAACCAACAACTCCGCCAACAACTGGCTACGCCAGGCCCCGTCGTTCGACTGCTGCCTGCCCAGCCACAGCCTCCGGGACGGTGATCACACGCCGCTCCTCGGCAACCCGGCACGGAGTGTCTACGACAACCCGCGGTCCTTCCTGTTGTGCGTCTACAACCGGGATCGGCCTTGTGCCACCACTTGGACGCCGATAACGCGCCACGGCTGGACCGCTGCCGGCCGTCGTGCGCGAAACGTCGCGCGCACCGACCACCTGCCGCAGAACCCCAGGCCCTGGAGGAGCAGGCCGCCTCCGAGGCGGTTCCTGGCCCCCTCGCCGACCGCTTCGCCCGCCGCGGCCGCACATCTGCGAGCGCTGGCCGACCGCGACGAGCACGCCCGGATCCACGCGCAGGAGCCGACCTCGCCATGAATCCCGCGTGGTGTTACCCGGCAGCGTCGCGAATCGGTCCGGCGGCTGTCACTTCCTGGCCGCGCCGGGTTCCCCGCCAATGGATTCCTGGTAGACATTCGCGTAGGTGGGAGAGTCCTTGATCAGGTCGTCACAGAACGCGGCGACGTCGGTGCCGATGAGTTCCAGAACTCCCTTGCCCGCGGCGACGCCCTCCTCGAAGAAGTCGACGATTCCGGGGAGGAGAGAGCCGTCGGACAGGCTGACCGGTCCGACCTTGAACAGGTACTTCTGCATCTCCTTGTAGACGATCTGGTAGTCCGGCGGGAGTGCCTTGACCCGGGCCACGTGCGCCCGCCACTGTTTCTTGCCTTCGATGATGTCTTGGATGCTCACGTCAGCCTCCCAGCCGGCTCAGTTTCCGTGCGACGTTCCTGTTCAACTGCTCGCGCCACCGGTCGCGATAAGTACGGGCCCCTGCTCCGCCGGCCAGCGCCGTGCAGAAGCCCTGGATGTCGTCGCCGAGCACCTCGTGGACGCTCTGCCCGTCCGCTGCCGACACTTCGAGCAGCCCCAGGGCGGAGTCGAGGATCGGTGTCAGGTTGCGGCCGGTGAAGTCCCCGTAGGGGAAGAGGTGGGCGACGATCTGGTCCCACGCCTCCCGGTAGTCGTCCGGCAGGGCCTCGACCCGGGCTCCGAACGCCTTCCAATCCCTGGTGAGATCGCTGCCTGTGACCTTCTCCCAGAAGTTCATCTCCCGCCCTCCTTGAGCCTGTTGATGCGCGATGAGAGGTACTGCCATTTCGCCCAGAACTTTGCGAGTTCCTCGCGCCCGGCGTCGTTGAGCGCGTAGAACTTGCGCGGCGGACCGACCCCGGATGGTCGTTTCGTCACTTGGACGAGCCCGTTCCTCTCCAGCCGCAGCAAGATCGTGTACACCGTCCCCTCGATGACGTCGGCGAAGCCGAGCTCATTCAGCTGGCGAGTGATGGCGTACCCGTAGGTTTCCTCGCTGCCGATGATTTCGAGCACGCACCCTTCGAGCGTGCCCTTCAACATCTCCGTCAGGTCGTCCATCGCGGGTACTCCTCAGCCCTGCCGGTACTACGTGGTACCGAGTACGGCTATACGGTATCACCGAGTAGTGGAACGGCAACGTCTCCGGTGGACGCAACCTCGGGCCGACTCGTTCGGCGAGGGAACCGCGTTCCGTCGAACGCTGCAGCCCGGCCACCGGTTGAGCTGATGGGTGGGCCGTTGCACGTCAACATGCTGAACTTGACAGAGAAAGTGCAGGCTGAGGAACCCAGCGCTCCCCCGAAGCCCACCTCATACAGCCCGACGTCGTGATGGAGATCGCCATCGACGTGGCCCGTGACGCCGCAGGCCGGTGGCGGCACCCGTGAGGCCGCATCGCATCCGCACCGACCTCGAGGTACATCAGGTCCCGCTGTTCGGCCACTGACCCCGCGCATAGGGAAGGCCTGGGAACGCGCGCGCTAGGTGAGGCCGAGGCCAGCCAGTGCGGTCGTCCACTCCGTCGCGATCGCGTTCTGCGCCGCAGCCAGCTGGACCTTGCCGGAGATGGCCGTGTGGAGTTTGGACTCGACGCTGTGCCTGGGGTTGTTGGGGCCCGCGCCGGCTTTGTGGCCCGGAGAGGGCGGCTCCACCCAGAGATTGCGCCGATCATTGGGGTCCCCGCCCAGTTCCAGGCTGACCAGGTGGTCGTATTCGGCATCGAGCAGGGAGCCTGCGTAGCCGTAGGACTTGACGCTCGCTGCCTTCTCCGCGTCCGCAACGCTGGCAGGCGGCCGGATCGTCGCCGTGTATCCCGACCAGCAGATCGTCGTCCGCAGCCTCGCGGTGGTGACCTTCAGGTTCAGCGGCCGTGTCACCTTCTCCGGGAGGCGTTTATCGCCGTCTTCGGGAGTCACACATCGCTGTTGGAGAAGATCCATATCGGCGAGAACTGAAGTCGCTCACGCGTGCGAGTGCTCGTGCCCACATGGAGGAGGCAGGGCCGTAGAGTGGACTCCTCGACAAGGCGGTAGGGGCAACGGCTGTGGAGATCACCGTCCAGTGGATCAGGACGACCTGGACAAAGGAATCACGGGGCGGGGACGCTGCTGCTCGAAGGAACGCGGCCCCGGTCGGCTTCGCACTCCCGCATGAGCCGGCTCCTCTCGCGCATGTGATCCGGATGCATGAGCGCGACGGCTTCGAGCCGTATGACAGCCGGGAAGCCCTGAGCAAGGTCGATGTCCAGCTCCGTGAAGCAGATGATCGGTTGCGGGTATTTCCCCGAGTGCAGCCGCTGTTTGCCCTGCCGCCTCGGAAGCGACGGCCACCGGGTGTCCGGCTCGTCCCTGGCCAATGGGTCCGCTGGCAACTCAACTACCGATTCAGCAGTGCACTGGGGATTCGGGGCTGGACGTACTGGCTGGACACGTTCAACATCGCATACGGCCCGGTGAATGCCGATGTGTTCTTGTCCGCACCCACCGTGTTCATCGATGAGCGCGGTCCACTCCGGTAGTTCGACTGGACGTGGTCACCCGATGGATCGTCCGGCCTGGGCTTTGGCCTGGGCGAGGCGGTAGGAGTCGGTGCTGGTCTCGATGATGTTGCCGCCGAAGGTGATGCGGTCGACGATGGCCGCGCAGAGCCTGGGATCGGTGAACGTCTTCCTTTCCTCACGCTCCGTCAGAACCTGGAAGAGGAGTTCAGCGCCCGAACTGCTCGACTCATCCTGGCGTGAGGGTGCGTCAGTTCGCGGGGTGCTCACGCTGCTGACCCGCGAGCAGGTGGTGCTGCTGGTCGGACGCTACTTCGTCGTCGATCTCACAGCCTTCACATGTCGCTCGGGGCAGCGGCGGCCCCATGACTTCGCGGCCACGATGTGCGGGCGGGCTGTCGCGCAGGCAAATGCGGCCCCCGCCAGGGGCATCTCGTCGGGGGCCTCCCGTGTACAGAGAGAGGGGCTGGGCCGTCTTGGTGAGGTCAGGTGTCGGCGGGACGCTGCCCGATGAGCGGTGTCAGCAGTGGAATCAGTCTGCCTGCGGCCGCCATTGCCGGGTTTCTCTCCTGGAGGCCAGGCTGGCTGCTCCTGCTGCGGAGCCGGCGAGTAGCAGGGTCAGGACGAGTAGTTCGAGGCACAGGCTCAGGGACAGGTGGGCTCCTTGGCTGCCGCCGCTGATGGGCTGGGCCAATACGACGTAGGCCGCTACGCCTCCGGCTCCGGCGATGGCGATGGCGATGGCGATGGCGATGGCGATTGGCAGGCTGAGTGACCACAGTGCTGTGGTGCGGAAGATGTTGCTGTTTCCGGTGAGCACGGTGAGTGGTGCGAGAGTGCGGGCGAAGCGGATGAACTCCGACAGTGCGGAGAAGACCATGGCGGTGGCGATGTACAGGGTTCCGATGGTTCCGAGGAAGGGGATCCAGCGGGCTTGCAGGCCAAGGATGTTCGCCAGGACAGGCGAGACAGGAGCCCCTTGCGGAGTCCCGCACTCGCGGTCCATCAGGGAACCGTCGGGCATCTTGAGCGGGGCAGCAAGCCACCGCTCCACATACAACTTCACCCAAACGGCATCGGTGTGAGCTTCCACCGCCTTGACGAGGAGGTCCCAGGGCACGCTGTCGAAGAACTTGGCGATGTCAAACTCCACCACCCAGTCGCGTTTCCGACAGCGTTCTCTGCAACGCTCCACCGCGTTCAGCGCAGACCGCCCGGGCCGGTATCCGAAGGAATCTTGGTGGAAAACAGGCTCCACCCTTCGCATCAGATGCCTGGCCACCACGGTCTGAGCCACACGGTCGGCAACTGCGGGAATGCCGAGCATTCTCATGCCGCCGCCATGAGGCTTTGGAATCTCCACCGCACGCACGGGAGGAGGGAAGTATGAGCCCGATGACATCCGGTTCCAGACCTTATACAGATTGTTCTTCAGGTCCTTCTCGAAGTCGTCGATATTCTGCCCATCCACTCCGTATGCGCCCTTGTTCGCTCTGACTTCGACCCACGCCTCCTTGACTTCCCACTTCGAGATATCGAACGGTTTGGCTGATGACTTCAACTGGCCCATCGGACTCCTCCCGGATAGCTCCGGTTGATACGACACACTCAGTCACGAACGACCCGGCCCCTTCGCTCCACCCCCGTTACAGGGGCTTCACCACTACTACGGACCGGTCCGCCAGCGTGTCCCGCCTCGGTACTCAACCCCTCACGGTTTCGGCCGCTTGGAGCTCTCCCTGTCGCCCGCCCAGAAAGGCGAACAGTGTCGGGACATGCCTTCTCCTGTTCCGTGCGAAAGCAGCAGACTGGGCTCACGTCACCTGCATGCCGGACACCACCTGGCCAATAGACGGGCACCCGCCAGGCTTATCCCGGAGCTGGGTATACACCCCGGTTTTGATGTCATCTGAAGGTCTTACGACACGTCAGCGGTGATTCGTTTGCACTCGTCTTCCCAGTCCCCACCTGACACCTCTTGGATGCCTTTTCCTCATCGCTCACCACGACGGTCTTCAGCCAACGCAGCATGAGGCGGTTTGAAGCCTCCCCCCGCAGGGCGACTTCGAAGGGCCATACCTTCATCTCTCGCACAGCATCGCTTCTGGGAGCTGCCCTACAAACAGATCCCTTTCGCGTTCAGGACACAAACACCCAGGCCCTGCTCTGCCTCGCCCGACGCCGGGCCGATGTCCTCTTCGCCATGCCCCGCGACGGCACGTTCTACGAACCGCAGCCCGCTACAACGATGTGAGAACCGCTAGAGAGGCGCATCGCAGTCAAACTCGAACGTCGCCTTGGCGGCATCAGCGGGGAACTCAGGGTGGTCGTGCCAGATTCCAGCGAGGGCGACCAAAAGATTCCATGCGGCGGCTGCCACATCGGTCGTTGCCCCGTTCGCGGGCGGAGCGGTCCGGTGAAAGCGCACTGCAAAGATCTGCCTGTCCGCGGCCACACGAAGGGCTGTCGCCGTGAGGCGGGCTTCACCTTGAAGCGAAGCCGGGTCAGGGATGCGGTCCCGCACGAAACGGACCAGCCGATTGATCTGGTCCTCAGTGATCCGCTCCACCGTTCCCCCATAGTTAGCAAGCCCTTTCACCTGGCGCGGCGCCAACTATCGCACCTGCCGCGGACCGCTGACGCCCGGAAAGCCTTTGCGGACGCCTCAATGCCTTGACCAAAGACATAGGGGCCCCCGGGCCTTGCCCCAGGCCGCGGTTGTGGCGTTCGTGAACGCCCTGTCCCCGGGCGGGCTCCCGGCGGGGGGACAAGGCACGTGCAGGCACTGGGCGTGCCGCTTAATGAACGCGTCCTGTGGTCCAGGCATCCGCGTCCGGCATGCCCGGCGGCTGCCCGGATGGACCAGTCTCGACGCGATCCGCCTCGATCACCAAGCCGAACAACACAACAACCGCCCCACCCACGCCCGAACCACACCCCGCCCGCTCACCACAAACCCCATCAGGACACAACGCTGCGCCAGCGAAAACACCCACCAGCCCTTTACAGGGCATGACCACCCGGGGGACACGGAAAAACTCCCAACAAAACCGGGATACCCCCAGCACAACACGGCACCCGTACCTCAACCACAACCCCACGAAACGACACCCCACACCGACTCACCCGCCGGTGCCAGGGTCTTGGCGTCGGCCTCTTCGGTACAACCGAGGCCGGGTCAGAGCGCGGCAAGGACGCACGCTGCCACGAACGCCACCTGGAGGAACGTGCGCGGGACCAGTGGCATGACCGGCTTGCCGTTGAGCATGAGCCCGGACCGGGCGGCATGGACATTGGCGGGGAACATCGCCAGCAGCATGACCGTGAGCGCTATCGCGGCCAGGGGGCGGGTCACAGGAAGCAGCAGGCCGCCCGCTCCGGCCAGTTCGAGTAGGCCGGTGGCCGTCACCAGCAGGTCTGCCCGTGGCAGTGCAGGCGGGACCATGGCGATCATCCCGGCTCGGCGACCCGTGAAATGGGCGACGCCGGTGAGCGTGAACATCAACGCCAACGCGACGCACAACGCGGGCTGCCAGCCATCCAGGACGGAGAGGCCCAGCAGTCCGGCAAGGCGGGCCAGGATCCAACCGACGACGAGCACGATCAAGGGAGCCATTACGGGTTCATCCTTCCGATTACAAAATCTTGACAGTGGAAAGATTCACCGGCCGCACCCATCTTGTCAATGCCTAGATCTGGGTTAGGCTCGATCCCATGACAACCCCTGCCTCCGCGTCCCGCCCCGCAGCGGACCGCCAGAGCTACCATCACGGCGGCCTTCGCCGCGCGCTCCTGACCGCAGCCGTCGAGGCCATCGAGGAATCCGGTGCCACCGCGGTGAGCCTGCGCGACCTCGCCCGACGAGCCGGCGTCTCCCATGCCGCACCCGCCCACCACTTCGGCGACAAGGCCGGCCTGCTCACCGCAGTGGCCGTCGAAGGGTTCGACCTGTTCGCCGACGCGCTCAACGCCGCCTGGGAACGGACCGGCGACTTCGCCGAGGTCGGCGTCGCCTACGTACGGTTCGGGCTGACCCATCGCGGGCACTTCGAGGTGATGTTCCAACCCGCCCTGTGCCGCACGGACTCCGCCGACCTGACCGCCGCCCGGGCCCGCGCGGCCAAGTCACTGCGCGACGGCGCAGCCCTCCTGGCCGCCCGAACCGAAGACGGGGACCACCAGATCGCCATGATGGCGGCCTGGTCACTGGTTCACGGGTTCACGGCACTGCAGCTCAGTAACACCCTCCCGCTACCGCCGACCGCCGATCCGGAGAGCGTGGCGCGGCAGGTCACCAGATTCCTCGCCCAGTAGAGCAAGTTCGGTCATGCTGATCGCTGCCCTGGTGGCGGACTAGCTGTTGGTCGGCGCGCGTGGGTCTGGATCCCGGACTGCACGTCGGCGGTCACGGTGCGGGGAGCGACGACCCCGTCGAAGGCAGGTTCAGCTCCTGTTTGGTTCTGCCCTCGCCACCGGCGGCACGGGCATAGTGCGGGGCCCTGGATCCCTCTTGAGGGCGAAAAGGGCTTATATGCCGCCAGATTGGCGGGATGCAGGGACAGACCTGCCCCGCCTTGGCAGTGTTCGCGGCGCCCGGAGGCACAGCTCTCGCCCGCGGCGTGCTGGCGGCCGCACGAGCCCAAGGCGCGAGGGTGTGGTTGTGGTTGTGGATGCGGTCCTGCGGGTGACTCCCCTCGCGGGATGACGACCTGATCCTTTCTGCACCGCATCGCAGGCGCCTACCGGCTGCGAGCGGCTGATCTGCTGACAGCGTGGCAGTGGAACAACCCCGTGCAGGCGCACAGCGCTGCGCGTACCGACGGCGAGGTGCTCCTCGACGACGCGGCCAGGGCGCAGCTGGCCGGCTGGTGCCGTGTGCCGGTGGAGCATCTGGCACGGGCGTTGCCGTCCTTAACGTCCCGGCCGCCCGTGCCGACTCGGAGCGACGGCGGGCAGGGACGGGGGCAGCCGACGTGGCAGGCGAAATCCGGTACATGGGGATTGGTGGCGGTCGGGTGCCGGCTGTGCGCAGCCCGCCGCGGCAGTGGCGGCGGTCGGGTGTGGGTGTACCGGGCGCGGTGGCGGCGGTTGTGCGCACGCCATGGCCGGTGGCTGCTGGATGTGGATGAGGGACATCCGCTTGAGTTCGTCGATGCCGGCTTCCTGACACGCGAGTTGAGGCGGACCCAGGAGCGCTGGAAGCGGGCTGCGCGGAGGGCGGTAGCAGCTGGCGCAGTGCCTGGAGAGGCTTTCGCGCTGGCGCGCGCGGTGGCATGCGAGTGGTGGGAACGGGAGGGCTTCCGGGAGCGGGACGCGCTGTGGCGGCTACGGCTGGATGAAGCAGTGGACCGGACACGCCGGCGAGAGCTGGCTCCGGTGGGCTGGGGTGAGCGGCAGTGGCGGCTGCTGGTGCGCGACGCGGGGCTTTTCGCTGATGTCGCCGCGGCCGCCGCGGTGCTGGTGGATCCGCGGATCCAGCAGCTTGCCGGGCCTTGCTGGCGGCCAGGGCAGCGGGCAGCGGTGTTCCCTGGTGCAGCGCCGCGGCGATGGCGTCGATCCAGGCGTGCTCGGTCATGGACCATCCGCAGTACACGTCGCGCCCGCGGTGTGCGAGTGGGGGCTTGAGGACGAGTTCCTGCCGATGGGTGGGCAGGTAGTGCACGGGGTCGACGTCCTCGCCGTCGACCTGGACGGGCCCGTTGCGGCCGGTGCGGGTCCAGCCCGGCAGTCGCTGCACGGCCTGCGTATCGCGGGCGGTCATCGTCACGGGTCTCCTGCTGCCGGCGGTGCCAGGGCGTTCTTTGCTGTCCATCGCCGCATCGTGGAGGCCGGTGTACAGCACTGCCTGCCCGCGCCGGTGGGCCTGGGCGGGCGGTCGGGTCATCGGCGGGGCAGTGAGTGCGTGGGTGAGGGCAGCGGGGTGCTCATACTGAAGCGGCCCTGGCCGGTGCCGAGGTACATGTGATGGTGTGCGCCCTCGGCGCTGCGGCACCCAGTCCGGTGGTCTCGGCGGCGTGTCTCAGGAGGTCGAGGCAATTGCTCGGGTGACGGCCGTGATCGCCGGGGTGGGGCGGCCGGGGAGGCGGGCCACGAGAACCCGGCGGATCTCGGGTGGTGCGCCTTCGACGTGCAGCAGGCTCACCCCGGGCGGCAGTACCGGCGAGAGCCGCGAGGGCACCGTTGTCACCCCGAAGTCACCGGCGACCAGCTGAAGCTTCGTCAGCCAGTCGCGCGCGCAGTGGACGATGTCCGGCCGTCCGGGCAGACCGGGCCAGACGCCGAGCATGGGCTCGGTGTTCCGCGCCGGGGTGGCGATCCAGGGGACGTCGACCAGTTCGTCGACGTGCACCGCGGTGCGGCCGGCGAACTCTCCGGTCGAGGACACCGCCACGACCAGTTCGGTGTCCGCGACCGTTTCGATATGCAGGCGCGGTGACTCGCCGTCGAGGGGGCGGTGCGGTGGGCGGGATGTCAGTACGGCGAGGTCGATCGAGCCCGCGCGCAGGGCCCGGACCAGGGAGGGCGTGGTGCCCTCGGTGGTCGTGACCGTGATCTGCGGGTCGGTCGCCGCGAGGCGGGTGAGTGAGGGAGGCAGGATGGCCGCGCCCGCGCTCAGGAACAGTCCGAGCCGCACCAGTTCGGTCCGCGGGACGGTGCCGGTGAGGTCGCGCTCGGCGGCCGTCAGACAGTCCAGGATCGTGCGAGCGTGGCGCAACAGGGTCAGTCCCGCGGGGGTGAGCCGCACTCCGTCGGGGCGCCGTTCGAAGAGGGCGGTGCCCGCGCTTCGTTCGAGGGAGGCCGCCTGGCGGGAGACCGCCGACTGGGTGTAGCCGAGCCGGGTGGCCGCTGCGGTGAAGCTGCCGGACTCGGCGATCTGCCGCAAAACCCGCAGGCCTGTGCTGGAGATGTCCATGCGGCATACGCATACCACGGATGCTCGATCGTCGCTTCCCGCATGTTCGATGCGCTCCTAGTGTCGATCGCGACGAACACGGACGAACACGGAGGACATCACATGCGAGCAGCAGTTCTGACGCAGTTCGGTGCCCCGCTCACGGTGCGGGAGGTTCCCGATCCCGAGGCCGGCGGCGGTGAGGTGGTGGTCGAGGTCCTCGCCGCCGCCGTGGCGCCGTACGCTGCCGAGGTCTTCAGCGGCAAGCGGAACTACCCTCTGGTCCCGCCCGTCGTGCCCGGGATCGGCGGCGTGGGCCGGGTCGTCCACGTGGGCCCGGACGCCACCCGGCTGCGCTCCGGAGACCTGGTGTGGTGCGACTCGACGGTGCGCTCGCGCGATGACGCCCTGACGCCCGACATCACGCTCCAGGGCTGGAGTTCGCGCGGTGAGGGCGGCGCACGCCTCGCCCGGCACCTGCACGACGGATCGTTCGCTGAGCTCATGCGGGTCCCGACGGAGAACGTCTACCCGCTCCCCGCGGCGGCGGGGGACGACCCGGCCCGCTGGGCCGCGCTCGGCGTGCACGTCATCCCGTACGGCGGCCTGCTGGCCGGCGGGCTCGCAGCCGGTGAGACGCTGCTCGTCAACGGAGCCACGGGCAACCTCGGCAGCAGCGCGGTCGCGGTCGCACTCGCCATGGGGGCGGGCCGCGTGGTCGCCGCAGGCCGCAACCAGGCCGCGCTCGACCTCCTCACCGACCGGTTCGGTCTGCTCGTGCGGCCGGTCCCGCTCACCGGGGACGAGGCCGACGACCGCGCGGCGATGTCCGCAGCTGCCGACGGCCCGATCGACATGGTGATCGACCTGCTACCGCCGAGCGCGCCCAGCTCGGCAGCGCGCACGGCAGCCATGACCGTGCGCGAATACGGCCGCGTCGTTCTCATGGGCGGCGTCGGCATGCTCGGCGGCGACGACCTCGCCCTCCCCTACCCATGGATCATGCGCAACTCGATCACCGTGCGCGGCCAGTGGATGTACCCGCGTACCGCGAACGTCGGCATCATCAGGCTCCTCGCCTCGGGCACCCTGGACCTCGCCACCGAACGGGTCCGGTCGTTCGGGCTCGACGCCGTCAACGACGCCGTCACGTACGCCGCCTCACATGGCGGCCCGTTCGACCGCACCACCCTCACCCCACCGGATCGCTGACAAAACCGACCGCCCCCCAGGGAGTGGACACACCGCGGAAGGTGGACCAGAACCGGCCTTCCTGCCCGGCGTCACCGAGCCGTCCGACCCGGCCGCCACGCGCGAGGTGGAAGCGGTCCCAGCGAGCGCGGCGACCCGGTAGGCACCGCCCCGCCCGCGGCGGCCATCACGGACGACCCCAGCACTCTGACCGCTCGCTCACGACCCGGTTCCAGCTCTTGACCGGGTCGGTGGCGCTGTCCCACGCAAGACGGGGCTTGTTGAAGCCCCGTGCGACCTGGCGGTGGTGCACGACCACGGAAACGCGTCCAACGGCCGCGGAGGCACCTGCCCCGAGTCAGGCGACGGTAGGTGTGGAGGCCCATGTTGGTGAGGGGCCGCGTCCCTGTTTCGACCGTTTCGCCGGGATCCGGCGAGACGGAGTCACCCTGTCACCCGCCGGGAGAATCCCTTCCTCGTCACTGGATCGGGAGGCCCCTGCCGGGCGGCCAGGCACGCGGGGATGCGGGAGAGAACCACACGGTTCTTCGAGGTCAGCGGCTCCGTCAGCCCTTCGTCGAGCCCCCGCGCCTCGCCGAGCAGACTGACGCTCCGGCGCCGGCGGCTTCTTCGACACACGGGTTCCGCCCGCCTGTCGGCCGAGTCCGAGAATCGCGCCCGCCCGCCGCGGCCGGCTCTTCCCTAACCTGCCGGTCCGCGCCGGTTTCGGCCGCCGCCCCCAGCGGCACGCGGAAGTGCCTCGGAAAAAGCCGCCGGGGGCTCGGGGAGTGGCTAGGCTGAGAAATGAGGCTGGAGCGCCGCACCGCTCGCATCCACCCGGAAGGTGATGCGTCGGCCTGGCATGAGCAGGAGTTCCTCAGCCCACGGCAAGTGCAGGCGGCCCCCGCTATGGCGCCCGCAGCCTCCAAGGAGGCCGTCATGACCACCGAAGTGAGTCGCGCCCAGGTGGAAGCGGACATCAAGGAGACTTTGGGCCTGGTTCCGCACTTTTTCCAGAGCATCCCGACAGAGCTCTTGGGCCCGGAGTGGGAGATCTTCAAGCGGATCGAGCTTGGCCAGACACTGATCCCGAACAAGTACAAGGAACTGATCGGTGTCGGGCTGCACTCCGAGACCAAGTGCCACTACTGCACCCTGTTCCACACCGAGGCCGCGAAACTGTTCGGCGCGACCGACGAGGAGATCCAGGAGGCCGTCCACTACGCGAAGGCCAGCCTGGGCTGGAGCGCCTACATCAACGGCATGCAGGAGGACTACGACCAGTTCGCCGCCGAGCTGCATGAGGTCGTCGACTACGTCAAGTCCAAGGGCTGAACCGGTGGAGCTGGAGCGCCTGAGCCCGACGCTGCTGCGCGGCACGTTCCACGCGTACGAGCTGTCAGCGTTCGTCGCCGCGGCGCGCTACCTGGTCGAGACCGCGCCTGGGGACGTCCCCCAGGAGTCCCTGGATCAGCTCCGTCAGCTGCTTGCCGGCTACGACCAGCAGCTGCGAAGGCTGGCCGACGCGCAGGGGTAGGACGGTCGGGGCTTCCCGTCGCACCCGAAGTCTTCGCGCCATGGGCGGCATCGTCCGGCTCTCGCCGTGGCGTAGGGACTGGGCCGTGCAGCAGATCACCGCCGTTTGTCGGCTGGGACGGCTATCAGGAGGCAGTCTCGGTGAGCAGCACGGCGGCCCGACGCGGCATCTGCGGCGTCGGGCCGCCGTGCGCTTCGGCGCCGGTTGGCGTCAGCTCCCGGTGATGCGGGTCCAGGTGAACGGGCCGAAGGAGGTGGCAGTCGTCGGGTTGTGGGCGCCCGGGGTGACGGTCAGCTTCAGCCATTCCAGCGGGGTGGTGCTGCCGTGTACGACGATGCGGTGGAAGCTGGGGACGTCGTACGACGGGTGACTGTTCCAGGCGTCATGCGCACAAACGTCCTCGTCGCCCGTGCAGGGCGCGCCCTGGATGAGCGGGTTGTCCGAGCGGTAGACGTGCGAATCGCCGACCAGGAGAAGCACCGGCTTGCCTCAGCTCTTCGCGTGCTTGGCCAGGCTGGACACGACCGGGCCGACGCCCCTGGAATGGGTGCGCGGGTGGTTCGACCCGCTGGCTCCGTTCTTCGGCGCCGCTTCACAAGCAGGCGAGGCCATGCTGGTCTGGCTCGACTGAGTTCGTGCAGCTCCGCCTCGGCAGAGGATTCCTGGCAGCCACTGGGCGCGACCCGGCCCGTCCCGCTGCAAAGCTGACTGCCGTCGGCCGAGGGAAGCCGGGTCCCCGAGCCGCAGCCACGCCGGGGCTACGCGCTCTCCAGAGCCTTGATCACGTGGTCCAGTTCCGGCGGCATGACCGCAATCAGGACCTCCCCGTCGGACGAATCGCATTCCACGATCCGGGATCCCGGGTTGACCGCCACCGCCTCACGCAGTGAGGGCGAGCGCACCCCGGCCTGACACAGATCGGCCGGCAGAACGGTCTCCTGCTTACCAAGGGAAGGCTTCCAGGCGAGGGCACCAGCGCCGATCAGCAGGCGTCCCGCCTTCCAGCGAGAGCCCTGAGCAGACCACCTGAGCATGCAAGGCACCCCGGCCGGGTCCCCGGCGGCTATCGCGGTCGACCTCTGCTGCTGCTTCCGGCGCATCAGCCATCCGACGAGGGCTGCAGCGACCACACCAATCGTTAGTTCGATCACTGTCGCAGTCAAGCAGGGCGGAGAACACGGGCGGAGTCCGTCACCAGCCAGCAGTGCCCCGGGCCTTCAAAAACACCCACCTAGAGGGCTTTTAGCCTACTTCTATCGCATTTAGCGACGTTTCATGGCGACTGATGGGTGGGGCCCCAGGACGCAATGGTTCGGGTCGGATAGCTGAGGCGGCGAAGCAGTAATTGCGCGGGGACAGGGCGTTGCCAGCGGAGGCTATCCGAGCCAGGTGACGGTGAGGACGGACAGGCGGCGCAGGGGCAGGTTCACCCAGTAGGTGAGGGAGAGCCGGCCGACGGTGGCGTGGCAGAGGTCCTCGCCCTCGGGGTCGTCCGTGTCCCACCGAAGACCCGGGGTGGTCCGCAGGAAGGGCTCCGCGGGATAGCGGGGTGTCGGCCGCTACAGCTCGAACTCGAGGTGCTCGATGTCGGTGAACCGGATCTCCTCCAGGCTGCCGGCGCGGCGGCCGCCGTCCTGGAAGTAGACCTCCTTGAGCGCCTCCGCGACGATCTCCTGGAGACGGGTGTCGCCGGCGCCCTGCTCCTGGGCGTCGAAGAGGCGGGCGGCGTAGACCGGGGGCAGGGCGACGGTCAGGTGCCGGATGCGGTCCTGGTCCGTCGAGCCGATCAGCGCGGTGTAGCCCATGCGGGCGCGGGCGTCGATGACGATGCCGCCGGTGCAGGCCACGTTCGCCCTGGCCTTGGCCCGGATCTGGGGCTGCCGGCGTTTCTTCACCTCGCGCTCGAGGCGTCCGGCGAGGTCCGGGCGAGGCTCTTCGATCTGGTTCTTCAGGTACCGCTCGACGGTGCGCTGGGAGATCCGTGGCATCTGGGCGACCGCTCTTGTGCTGCCCAACTGCTGGACCAAGTACCGCATTTGAGAGCCTGCGGTTTTGGGCGCCGGGCGGGTGAAGGTCTTCTGCACGGCGGCGTCCAGGCCGTCCCCGAACATGCTCATCGGCTGCCTGCTCCCCTATTCGCCGTTGTCGGTGTCGGTGACGGTGCCGTCCTTGATGTAGCGGGCGAGGTTGAGTTCGGGGGCGTTGAACCGCTCGCGGACTTCCTCGCCCCGCAGGACGGACTGGGTGCCTTCGTGCTTGCGCGATATGAGTGCCGGCGACCCCTTCAATCCAGTGCGAGATGCGAAAGCTGGCGCCGCGAGGTGATGTTGAGCTTCGGGTAGATCTTGTACAGGTGATAGCCCACCGTGCGGGGACTGAGGAACAGGCGCGAGCCGATGTCCTTGTTGGTCAGGCCCTGTGCCGCATAACGGGCGATCTGGAGTTCTCGCGGCGTCAGTCCTCGGCCGTTCGCGGACGGCTCGGCGTCGGGTACGCCGGCCGCGCGCAATTCCATGTTCGCCTGTTCCGTCCACGGCACCGCCCCCACCGTCAGGAAGTGCTCCACGGCTTGGTGGAGGTGGCGGCGGGCGGCGGTGATGTGGCGGTGGCGGCGCAGCCACTGTCCGTACAGCAGGTGCGTGCGGCCGGTTTCGAAGCCGGAGGTGCAGGGGGCGGCCAGTGCGTCGGAGAAGTGGCGGTCGGCGTCGTGCGCCGTGGCGAGCAGAGCCCGACATCGGTGCCATGCGGCGCGCAGCGAGGGGGCGTTGAGCGGGTCGGACCGTTCCTCGAACTGCCCGAGTGCCGCCGCCGCCCGTTCGGTCTGTCCCACGCGGACCAGCGCTTCGACCAGGTCGGGCAGCACGAGTCCGCTCAGCATGAAGTGTTCGGCGGTGCCGCCCCGGGTGGTGACCTCACTGAGCGGACCGATGGCCTGCCGCGGCCGGCGGCTACCGAGGGCGTTCACACCCTGGGCCCAGCGTGCCAGGGCCGCCGCGGAGGCGGCCCGGCGCGGGACCGACTCCGCCAGGGCCGCTTCAGCCAGCTCCCGACAGCGGTCGGAGTCACCCTGGGCCGCAGCCACGTACGCCAGCAGCGCCTGAAGGTGGCACCGGGCGGTGATCTGGCCGGTATCGGTGGCCAGGGTGAGTCCTTGCTGACCGAGGGCCACCGCGTCGGCCCACTGGCCGGTGACCAACTGCGCGGCCACCAGCGAGGTCAGCGCCACTGGCATGGCTCCCACGGCGCCCGCCGCGCGCAAGGACTCGAAGGTACGCCGCTGCCCTTCAAGGCCGGCCTCGCCGTCTCCCAAGAGGTACGGCACGAACAAGGGAGGCCACACGAGTGGTCCGAGGCAGGAGCTCGTGGGCCATTCGTCGCCGGGAGGGCAACTCCTCGCTCCCGGCTGCTCGGGCCCATCCGTGGGCGCGGGAACACCTGCCATCCGGCGTAACTGGTGGAGGAGTTGGGACCTTTCGCGGGTTTCCTCCAATGCGAGGCCGGCCAGCAGGTCGGCTATCTCCGTGAGCTTCGCCGGTTCATTGGCGCCCCAGGCGGCCCGCGCCGCCAACAGCAGTGATTCCGCGGCCAGTTGGGGCGCCTTGGACCGCGCGAGCCGGGCGCTGTCCATGAGGGTGTCGCAGGCGGGGGTGAGCGCGCTGCCCGCGTGCAGCATGGCTCCGCGCACACGGGCCACCCGGGCCCGTAACTCCGGTGCGTGGACCAGGGATTCGGCATCCTTGAGCAGCGCCCGGGCCTGGGTCGGTTCGGCCGCGGCCCACGCGCATTCCGCGGCCTCCACCAGCCACCTGGCCGTGCCCGCCGGAGTGGAGGAGAGCGTCGCGGCCCGGCGCAGCGCGCGGACCGCGGTCGTCACGCTACCGGTGTGCCGGGTCCGGTCGGCGAGGTTCGCCAGGAGGCGGGCCAGGGAGTCGTCGGGACGGGTGGCGTAGGCGGCCAGGTGCCAGACGCGGCGGTCGTCGCCCGGGTCGAGGGCGTCGGCGAGGGCCCGATGCGCGGCGCGGCGACGGCTCGGCGCGGCGCCCTGATAGGTGGCGGAGCGCGTCAACGGGTGGCGAAAACGCACCTGTTGGCCGTGCAGGGTGATGAGTCCTGCCCGGGCGGCGCCGGTCAGTTGGTCCATGGCCGCGTCCTCGTCGCCGGCGGCGCTGAGGAGGGTGGGGAGGTCTCCGTCGCGTTCCGCCGCCGCGAGAAGCAGGGGGAAACCGTATGCGGCGACCCGGCCATAGAAGATCTGCCGTACGCCTTCGCTGAGCGGCAGTTGGTCGGGCAGTGCCTGGATCCCGGTCAGTTGATCGTCGCTGAGCGCGGACGGGAGTTCGGCCAGCGCCAGCGGGTTGCCCTGGGCCTCGGCCAGCAGGCGCTTGCGCACCGAAGGGGTTGCCCTGGGTGCGTACTCGTCGAGGAGGCACCTCGCGGTCGCCGTGGGCAACGGCCCCAGCCGCAGCTCCCGGGCGCCCGCAACGCAGGCGGGCACGTCCTCGCCGTCGGGGACGGTGAGCACCATGGACACCCGCACCGATTCGAGGCGGCGGGCGGCGAAGGCCAGTGCGGCTGCCGATGCCGTGTCCAGCCACTGCCCGTCGTCCACGAGCAGCAGCAGGGGCGCGTGGCGGGCGGCTTCGGTGAGCAGGGCGAGGACGGCGAGGCCGACCAGCAGCGGCTCGGCGGGTGAGGCGTTCACGCCGAAGGCGCCGAGCAGCGCGTCGGCCTGGCGGGTGGGGACCGCACCCGGCACCGGGAGCAGGGGGTGCAGCAACTGGTGCAGTCCCGCGAACGGCAGCTCGGCCTCGCTCTTCGTTCCGTCCGCCCACAGGACCCGGACGGGGGGTCGCACCAGACGCGCCAGACTGGCCAGGAGCGCGGTCTTGCCGATGCCGGCCCCGCCGCGCAGGAGTACGGTGCGGCTGCGAGGACTCCGTCCGGGGCCGGCGTCGATGAGGCGCAGAAGTTCTCGTATCTCTCGGTCTCGCCCTGCCAACATGGCGATGCTCACCTTCTACGGGTCGCTTCGTGCTGGACATCGGCGCGCCCCCGACACACCGTCGTGCGGTTCGTGCGGAGTTGACGAGTCCGGCCCTGAGCGCGCTCCGAGAAGCCGTGGGACGGACGCGATAAGGACTCCTGCACGGAAAAGGCTTTCAGCGTTCGCTAACGAAGCCCTAGCGGCCGGCGAAGACCCGCTGTTAGGGCCGGTGTGCGGGGCCGTGCCGCCCCTGTACTCCTGCCGAGTTCGGTGGGGCGGCCTCCGCGCCGACGCCATCGCCCTCCGGGACACCCATCCGTCATTCCTCAGTGCTCCACCGCGCCCCCTCCTGGGGACAGAACCGGCGCCCTCACGCGTGGCTCACCCCTCTGAAGGGATGGGTGTACGCGCCCAACAGTGGCCCCGGCAGGCCGACTTGACGATTTCTTGACCGTCGCCCGGTCGCTCCGGGACCAGTCGAGTGACAGATACCGAGGGCCGGGCGCCGCCCAGCAGAGTGATGACCACGGGCAGCACGCCGGCCCCGGGAAACCGATCCGGGGCAGCGGGAGCGTCCGCTCAGTGAAACCGACCGAGGGAGTGGGTATGACGGTTGCGGAGACGGAAGGCGCCGCGCACGCCCTGGCGACCTATGAACCACTCGCCCGCTTCTACGACTTGTTCACCCGGCACGACGACTACCCGCGGTGGTGCGCGCTCCTCGACGGCCTGCTGCGCCGCCACGGCGTGACGGGCCGACGCCTCCTGGACGTGGCCTGCGGCACCGGCAAGAGCACGACAGCCTTCCGCGACCTGGGCTACCAGGTGTCCGGCATCGACCTGAGCGCG
Source organism: Streptomyces sp. ASQP_92 (assembly GCF_025399895.1). Classification (GTDB taxonomy): domain Bacteria; phylum Actinomycetota; class Actinomycetes; order Streptomycetales; family Streptomycetaceae; genus Streptomyces. The sequence continues at coordinate 24,975 of NZ_JAODUA010000028.1, forward strand.
GCGATGATCGCCGAGGCACGCGCCAAGGAAGCGAACCGCGGCATCTCCTTCCAGCAGGGTGACATGCGCAGCCTGCCGGGTCCGGGCTCGGACCACGACGTCGTGCTGTGCATGGACGACGCCGTGAACAACCTCCTCAGTGCGGCGGAACTCGGCTCCGCGCTGGCCGGCACGGCGCGCGCCCTGCACCCTGGCGGGCTGCTGCTGTTCGATGTGAACACCACTCGCACGTACCGGAGTTGGTACGCGTCCGACGAGGTGACACACGAACCGGACACCGTCTTCGTCTGGCAGGGCCATTGCTCGCCCGATCATCCGGCGGGCGGCCTCGCCCGAGCCGATCTCACGGTCTTCGCCCGGGACGGCGCCGGCCCGTTGTGGCGGCGTTCGGACGCTCCGCACGTGCAGCGCCACCATCCCGAGCCCCTCCTGCGCGCGGCGCTGCGCTCGGCCGGGCTCGACGTCCTCGGCGTCCTCGGCATGCGTCCCGGGACGGCTGCCGTGGACGACACGCTCGACGAGGAGCGGCATCACAAGGCGATCGTCATCGCCCGTCGGCCCCTCACCGGCTGACCCCTGAGTTCCGGTCGCCTTCGGGTGGCCGGTGCACCAATCACCATGTCCCTTCATGGAAAGGAAGTACTGATCATGGAGCACACCGAGGAGACCATCGTCGTTTTCGACACCGAGGAAGCCGCTGACACCTGTGGCGTCCGGACCGGCACCAAGGCGCGCTGATCCCGGCCCGGGCAGGGCCCGCCGCTTCGGCGGGCCCTGCCCGGGCTCAGCCGCATCCCGGGCTTCCCACACCCTGTCGTGCCGAGACGAGGATCCATGCGACTGATCAGAGGAGAGGCGAACTGGTGGTGCCTGTCCGGGCGGAAGGTGGCCAAGCTGCCATCGTCGGCCGTGACCGAGGACGGCGCACTCACCCCCAAAGCACGGGCCGAACTCGACGGCACGGGCTTCTTCGCCGCACCGCCGGTGGACCGCTTCCATCTCACCGTGCTCACCAGCAGCGCCTGCAACCTGGGCTGCGCCTACTGCTTCCAGAACACCGGGGCCGCCCCGGAGGGTACGTACCGTCCGCCGCGCATCCCGCAGATCAACATCGGCGCCCCGGTCATCGACGAGATACTGGAATTCGTCCGGGACCGCATGGCGGCGGCCGTCCTCGACAAGCTGCATCTGCTGCTCTTCGGCGGTGAACCGCTGCTCAACCGTCAGGGCTGCTACACCCTCCTGGAACGGGCCGCCCATCGCGGCCTCGCCTCGGCCGAGATGATCACCAATGGCACCCTGCTGACCGCCGACACCGCGCGCACCCTCGAAGGGCTGGGGCTCGGGCGGGTACAGATCACCTTCGACGGCGCCCGCGAGCACCACGACCTGAGCCGGGTGAACCGGATGGGCCGCGGCACGTACGACAAGATCGTGCGGAACGTCTCGCGCAGCGCCGAGGCGACCGGCATCGCGTGGCACTTCCGCATCAACGTCGCCACCCCGTCGATCGACGGCATCGACGCGCTCATCGACGACCTGGCGGCCCACACGCCCACCGAGCGGTGCGCGATCAGCTTCGCCACCGTCGACGACGTGGGTGTCGGCTACGCGTACGCCCCGGCCGCCACCGCCGCGCTCGCGCAGCGGCGCAAGGGGTGGAACGCGCGGGCGCTGGCGCACGGTTTCTCGGTCCCGCTGCCCCAGTCCATCAGCCGCTGCCCCTACTGTGCGCTGCGCGGTGGTGCGACCGGCGCGGTCGTCAACGCCGACGGCACTCTGTACAGCTGCTGGGAGTCGGCGGGCAAGGAGGGCTGGGAGGTCGGCGACGCCCGGTCCGGTTATCTGCCGGACGAGGTCATCGAACCCCGCTGGGTCGCCTGCGACTACGACGTACGGCTCACACCCGAGGCGGCAGACGCCGAGGAACGGATCGGCGACGAGGTGGACGCGGCCCTCCTGGACCTCATGTATCTCAGCGGCAAGCTGAGCTCCAAGTGAGCGAGGTGCCACTCGCCTCACCGGCGCGGGCCGCGGACCGCGCCGACATCCCCGTCGCGGCACGCGGGCCGCTGGCGCGTCTCGCGCTGGCGACCTGGATCTCGGCGGTGGGCGACAGTTTCACGACGGTGGCACTCGCTCTGGCGGTGGCCGGGCTGCCCGGCTCCGGGGCCGGCGCGGTCGCCGCCGTCACGGCGCCCGTCGTGGTCGGCACGCTCATGAGTGTGCTGGTTGGTGGCGGGCTCTGCGACCGCTGGAGCCCCAGGTCGTTGATGGCGGGCGCGGAACTGACGTGCTGTGCGATGCAGATGGCCACCTTCCTGCTCCTGGTGTCGGGGCCCGGCAGAAACATGCTGTGGGCGCTCGGCGCGCTGTCGTTCGCCCGGGGTCTGGCCAGCGGTGTCCTGGGACCCGCCGCCCGTGCGGCGCTGCCGCGCGTGGTGCCCGCGCCCGCCCTGCGCCGCGCCAACGCCGTGCTGCGCACCGGAATGTCGCTGAGCCTGATCATCGGCCCGGCGCTGGCGGGCTGGTGCGCCGCCGCCTTCGGCACCGCACAGGCGATCGCCGCCGACGCCGTGTCCTGCCTCGTGGCGGCGGCTCTGCTCTACCGCCTCCCGGCACCCGTCGTGGCGCCGTCGGGCACCCCAGTCCGGGGGTTCTGGCGCGAGCTGCGCGAGGGCCTCGGCGAAGTCGTGGGCCGGCGCTGGCTCCTTCTGGTCATCGGCCAGGCCGCCGTACTGAATCTGGTGGCCCTCGGGCCCCTCCAGGTACTGGCCCCCCTCGCGGCCGAGCAGGACTACGCGGGGGCGCGAGGGTACGCCGCGTTCCTCACCAGCGCGGGCATCGGCGCGGTGCTGGGCGGCATGCTCATGCTGCGCTGGGCGCCGAAGCACCCGGTCCTGCTGTGCTCGGCCGTGACCGCGGTCTTCTGTCTGCCCCTCCTCGGCCTCGCGGCCCACGGCCCGTCGTGGCTGGTGATGGCGGCCTATGGATTGCTCGGCGTGGCGGAGGCCGTCTTCGCCGTCCTGTGGTCCACGGCATTGCAGCGCGATGTGCCGCCCCGGGTCCTGGGCCGGGTGAGCGCCTGGGACTTCCTGGGGTCCTTCGCCTCGCTGCCGCTGGGCATGGCTCTCACCGGACCGGCGACGGCCGCCCTCGGCCTCGACCGCACCCTGCTGGCCGTGGGGGTGGCGGGCTGCTGCGTCGCGGTGGGGCCGCTGCTGTGGCCCCGCGCGCGGGGTGCGCTGCGGACCGTGTGACCCCCGCGCCCTGGAGCGCCTTCCTTCCGTCACGCGTCGCCGTCCCTCGATGCGCGCCTGCCCCTCGCGCCCCGCCGGGGCACGCGCCCTCTCCCCCGCATCCGCTTGCCGAAGGAGATGCCATGCCAGCCGCCGAACCGCCGATGTTCTCCTGCGCGCAGACGGTGACGGTCCGGCTGCCCGTACGCCCACGCGTACGGGTCGGGCAGTACGGGGTGCCCGTGGCAGCCAGCTCCCCGGACCAGGGCGAAAGGTCCTTGCCGCCCGGCTCCCCCGACCAGGACGAGATGCCCGTGGCACCCGGCTCCCCGGCCGAGAGCGAAAGGCCCCTGGCGCCCAACTGGCCTGACGAAGCTGCCCAGTTGGTCGCCTACCTGGCCACGGCGGCCCGGGACGAACTCCTCGTGGAGGCCATCACCCTGTCCAGCCCCTCGCTGAGGCAGCGCCTCGACCAGCTGCGTACCGGCCCGCGCCCCGGCCCGGCGGCCCTCCGCAAAGCCGCGCGCGCCGTCGCCGGATACCAGCTGCGGATGGCTTCGCGCCCCACCCCGTTCGGCACCTTCGCGGCCGTGGCACTGGCCCGCATCGGCGCGCCGGGGGAGAACACGCGGGTCACGCTCGGCGGGGCCCACCGACGAGCGGCACGCCCGGACGCGCAGTGGCTGCTCACCCTGGTCTCCCAGTGGGAGCAACGCCCCGACGTCGCCGACCGGCTGCGGGTGGTGGCCAACTCGCTCGCCACGGTGCGCGGCGAGCGGATCGTACTGAGCCATGTGGCGTCCCTCAAGACCGAACGCCTGGTCCGGGGCACCGCACAGGACACGTTCTTCGAAATAGCCCTGCCGCGAACCGAGTTGACCTCCTCAGCCCTTGAGCTGGCCCAACGCCCGCTCCCTTTGCGCGCGTTGCGGGAGGCGCTGAGTGCGCGCTTCGCTCCGGACGCGGTCGACGCCACCCTGGCCACGCTCGTACGGCGGGAATTCCTGCTGACCGAAGCACGCCCCGCCGCACACGAGCAGGACCCGATCGGCGCGGTCCTCGACCGGCTCGACGGCCTTCCCGGCGTGCCCGAACTGCCGGCCCTGCGAGAAGTACGCGTCTCGCTCGCCCGGTACTCCAGCGCCCCGGCGGACGGCGCGCTCCGCGCCCTGGAGCGGGCCCGCGAAGCCATGGGCGAGCTGCTGCCCGGCGAAACCACGCCGATCCAGGTGGACCTGGCGGCCGACGCGGACATCGTGCTGCCCGCCGAGGTGGCACGCGAAGCGGAACATGCCGCGGAAGCCCTGTGGCGGCTCTCGCCCCCCGGGCCGCCTAACCACCTACGGGCCTACTACGAGGAGTTCACCGAGGTCTACGGAACCGAGGTCGCGGTTCCGCTCCGCGAACTCCTCGATCCGGACACGGGCCTCGGCCCCCCACAGGACTACCGGCACCCACCGGTCCTGCGACAGCGCAAGGCGACGCCTCCCCACCCGGAGGCACCACAGCGCGCGCGGCTCCTCGCCGACCTGGTCTTCGAGGCGGTCCGTACAGGCATCCAGGAGGTGACGCTCGACGCGGAGTCCTTCGACCGGCTCGACCGCACCGCCAAGGACAGCGAAGCCGCGGAACCGCCGCCCTCCACGGACTTCCCCGCCCGCCTGCTGGCCCGAAGCGCCGGCGAACTGGACGCGGGAAACTTCCGGCTGTGGCTCACCACGGGGCCGGGCTCGGACCTGGCGGGCGCCGCGTCGTCCCGCTTCGCCCACGCCCTGGGACCGACCGGGACCGAGCGGCTCGGCGACGTGGCACGGCGCTCCGCCCGACGGTACTCGCCTGCGCTGACCGCACAACTGGAGTGCCGCCCCTCCCCGTTCCGCAGCGAGAACATCACGCGGCTGCCGCAATGGACGGACCACCGGCTGCCCGTCGGCCTGTACGCCGACCCCGCCGATCCGCACACCATCACCCTGTCCGATCTGGCGGTGGTGGCCGACGACCATCGCCTGCGACTGGTCTCGCTCAGCCGCGCCAGCGAGATCGTGCCGCTCTCCTTCCACATGCTGGAGTTCGAACGGCACGCCCCCAACCTCGCCCGGTTCCTCACCGAGCTGCCGCTGACCGGGGTACGGCCCTGGCGGAGCTGGGACTGGGGCGCGCTGTCGGCGGCTCCCTTTCTGCCACGTGTCCGGTGCGGCCGAACCGTCCTGACCGCCGCCCGCTGGCGCCTCGATGACCGCCTGTGCCCACCCACCATGCCCGAACCACGTTCCTGGGCAACGGAGTTCGCGTCCTGGGCCGAGCGGTCCGGCTTGCCGCGCCGCGTGCTCCTCGGTACCGGCGACCAGCGGGTGGAGATCGATGCGAGCCGACCGGCCCACGTGGAGCTGGTCCGTCGGGAGGCGGCCCGGGGGCTGCCGCTCACACTGGAGGAAGCACCCTTTCTGCCCGGCCCGCAGGGCCCCGAGCCGGGGGACGGCTGGCTGACCGGCCCGGCCGGCGCACACACCAGCGAGGTGATCTTCCCTCTGCTCACCCGGCTACCGCTCGCCACCTCCCGCCCGGGACGGCCACAGCCCGTCGAACCGCCGCACCCCGTGGGTGGCCCCTGGCTCTACGCCAAGCTGTACGCCACATACGAACGGCACGACGAGGTGATCGCGGCCCACCTGCCCGATCTGCTCGCGCACCTGGTCGGCCACGTCGACCGCTGGTTCTTCCTTCGGTACGGCGACCCGGACCCTCATCTGCGACTACGGTTCCACGGCCGTGCCGAGCTGCTGGCACGCGAGGCGCTGCCGCGTCTGCACGCCTGGGCCGGCCGGCTGCGTGCGGCCGGGCTCCTGCGGCGCATGGTTGTGGACGAGTACCGGCCGGAGACGGCCCGCTACGGCGGCCCGCAGGCACTCGAACTCGCCGAGCGGGTGTTCCAGGCCGACAGCGAGCTGGTGTCGGCCCAGCTCGCGGCGCTGCGCGCCGGCTCACTCCACGGCGATCCGGTCGTCCTGTGCGCGGTCAACCAGCTGGACGCCCTGCGCGCGATGGCCGGCCCCGAGCCCTGGGCCCCCTGGCTCCTGGCGCGGTATCCGCGCGTTCCGCACACCGCGTCCTCCCGCAAGCGGCAGCGGCTCCTGGACCAACTCCTGGACGACGCAACCGACTTGCTCGCCCCCGGTGCCCTTGACCCTGCCCCTGCCCCTGCCCCGACGCTGGCGCGTCTCGTCGGTCCCGGCCGGCTGGCCGCGGCCTCGAGGGTCCGCGCCGAAGCCCTCGCCGAGTACGGGCGCGTACTGCGGGGTCTCGGCCAGGGCCTCAACGCCGAGGAGGGGCGAACCACTCCCCTGCCGTCGATCCTGCACCTGCACTACAACCGGGCGCTGTGCATCCCGCCCGCGGCGGAGGACACGGTTCTGGCCCTGGTCCGCAATGCCGTACAGGCCCGCCTCGACAGGCGGGCCCAGCGACCCTGACATGAGGGCGCAGCTCCAGAGGAACAGGCTCCCCCCGGCTGTCCGCGCCGAGCGCTCGCGAGGCGGAGAGGCGCACCCGGTCGCCGCGCCGCTCACGCGGGGCGGACGACGGACGGACGACGCCAGTCCCGCGCCGGGCCGCTCACGAGGGCGGCCGAGGAACAGGCGACGCCGGTGGAGCCACAGGTGCCTCGGTTCCCGCCAGCCCGTTCCGTACCCTGGGAGGCATGCGCATGCGTCCCACTCTCAGCTGGACCCCCACCGGGGAGGCCCCGCCCGGCACCACGGATGTGGGGCCGGTCACCGAGGCGCTGAGCAGCGGGGGCGTACTCGTGCTCAGCGGGGCGGGGATCTCGACGGAGTCGGGCATCCCGGACTACCGGGGCGAGGGCGGAAGCCTGAGCCGGCACACCCCGATGACGTACCAGGACTTCACCGCGAGCACTCAGGCCCGGCGCCGGTACTGGGCCCGCGGCCACCTCGGCTGGCGCACCTTCGGCCGGGCCCGCCCCAACAGTGGGCACCGGGCCGTGGCCGCCTTCGAACGGCACGGCCTGCTCGCGGGAGTGATCACCCAGAACGTCGACGGCCTGCACCAGGCCGCTGGCAGCGAGAATGTCGTGGAGCTCCATGGCAGCCTCGAACGGGTCGTCTGTTTGTCCTGCGGCGCGATCAGCCCGCGCCGCACGTTGGCGAGAAGGCTGGAGGAGGCCAACGCGGGCTTCGAGCCGAAGGCAGCCACCATCAACCCGGACGGTGACGCCGATCTCACCGACGAGCAGGCCCGGGACTTCCGGGTGCTGTCCTGCACGGTGTGCGACGGCATCCTCAAACCGGACGTGGTGTTCTTCGGCGAAAGCGTGCCGCCGCAGCGGGTCGAACGCTGCCGCGCGATGGTCCGCGAGGCGTCCGCGCTGCTGGTCCTCGGCTCCTCTCTGACGGTGATGTCCGGTCTCCGATTCGTCCGCCAGGCAGCCCAGGCCGACCGGCCAGTGCTGATCGTCAACCGGGATCCGACCCGGGGCGACCAGTACGCCGTCACGCGCGTCGCCCTCCCCCTGGGCGCGGCCCTCACCGCCGTGGCGGACCAGCTGGGTGTCACGGTCGACAAGTGAATCCGCCGCGCAGGCGCGCGGCGGGGCGCCTCGTCCGCGTGGCGGAACGACGGGGCGGCGGGGCGGCGTGAGCCGGCCACCTGCCGGGCCCCCGCCCCCCCCTCCCGGAGAGGTACCTGCAGGCCACGAGGGACCAGGGCCGACGAGCAACGGCAGCAGGAGCGGGAGTCGGGCCACGGTGGCGGGCGCTGCCCACCGCGGCTTCTGGCGCGGTGTTATTTGTCGATCGTGATGTCGGTGAAGCTGATGAGGAACCGGCGAGCTGCTCTTCGCCAGCGACTACCACCGGGGCGCCACCCGAAGGCAGCCATAGCGTCGCGCACGAGTTCGGCAGCGTCACCGGGGTCCCGGCGGCGGCGTCAGGCGGGGACGTCAGAGGAGTTCGTCGTCCGGGAAGAGGTCGAGCAGCGCTTTGCCGTCCAGATCCGGTGGCACGGCCCTTTCGTCGGACAGGAGCTGCTCCGCCCAGATGATCTTTCCTTCGGCGGTGTAGCGGGTGCCCCAGCGCTCGGACATCCGGGCGACCAGGAACAGCCCGCGGCCTCCCTCGTCCGTCGTGGCCGCGTACCGCAGATGGGGCGATGTGCTGCTGCCGTCGGTCACTTCGCAGGTCAGGACCTGGTCGTGCAGCAGCCGTACCCTGATGGGCGGGGAGCCGTAGCGGATCGCGTTGGTGAGCAGCTCGCTCAGGATCAGTTCCGTACCGAACTCCAGGTCCGCAAGTCCCCATTCCCTGACCTTCGCGGCAGCCGCGGCCCGCATCCCGGCGACGGCGCTGGGGACGGGCGGCACGTCCCATTCCGCGACCCGGTCGGGTCCCAGGGCCCGGGTACGGGCGACCAGCAGCGCCACGTCGTCCTTCGCGCGGCCGGGCAGCAGCGCGCCGAGCACGTCCTGGCAGGTCTGCTCCGGTGTGCGGTCGGTACGGGAGAGCGCCTGGCGCAGCAGTTCCATGCCGGCGTCGATGTCCCGGGTGCGGTCCTCGATCAGCCCGTCGGTGTAGAAGACGAGCCGGCTGCCCTCCTCGATGTCCATTTCCATGGTCTCGAACGGCATGGTGCCGAGCCCGAGCGGCGGTCCGGCCGGGATGTCGGGGAACTCGACGCTTCCGTCGGGGCGGACCACGGCGGGCAGCGGATGCCCAGCGCGGGCGAAGCAGCAGCGGCGGGTGACCGGGTTGTAGACCGCGTACAAGCAGGTGGCCCCGGTTATCGCTGAGCCCTCCAGCCCGCCTGCGGCACCCGCCTCGTCCTGGTCGATACGACTCACCAGCTCGTCGAGGTGGCTGAGGAGTTCGTCGGGCGGCTGGTCCAGCGTGGAGAAGTTGTGCACCGCGGTGCGCAGGCGCCCCATCGTCGCCGCCGCGTGCAGGCCGTGGCCGACGACGTCGCCGACGACCAGGGCCACGCGGCTGCCCGGCAGCGGGATCACGTCGAACCAGTCGCCGCCTACCCCGGACTGCGCGGGCAGGTAGCGGTGTGCCACCTCGACGGCGCTGTGCCGGGGCAGTGCCCGCGGCAGCAGGCTGCGCTGGAGCGTCACGGCCAGGGCATGCTCGCGGGTGTAGCGGCGGGCGTTGTCCACGGACACCGCGGCGCGGGCGACCAGTTCCTCGGCCAGGGAGAGGTCGTCCTCGTCGAACGGCTCGGGCTTCTCCGAGCGCCAGAAGTTGGCCACCCCCAGCACGGCCCCGCGGGCCTGGAGGGGGACGGTGATGAGCGAGTGGATGCCGTAGCCGATGATGTCTTCCGTACGCTCCGGGTCCTGCGCCTGCCAGCCCGGCGCCCGCGCCAGGTCCGGCACCAGCTCGGCGTGCCCGCTGCCGAACCCGCGGGCCTGCGGGGTCGACGGAAGGAACTCGATCAGCTGGCCGCACTCGTACAGCGGGTGGTCGTCGCGGATACCGCTGACGGCGGTCCGGCGCATCTCCGAGCTCGTGGGGTTGGGCTCCTCCCCGCCCAGCACCGGGTCGGGCAGGTCGACGGTCACGAAGTCGGCGAAGGCGGGCACCGCGACCTCGGCCAGTTCCTCGGCCGTGCGTCTGACGTCCAGCGTGGTACCGATGCCGACCCCCGCGTCGTACAGCAGCCGCAGCCGCTCGCGCGCCACCTCTGCCCGGCTCGTGAGCGCCCGCAGCTCCGTGGAGTCGCGGATGGTAGCGACAGTCCCCATCGGGCCCCCGGGGCCGTCGGTGGGCCGCTGGTTCACCACCAGCAGCCGGTCCCCGGCCGCATGGACCTCGTCGGTGGCCTCCCGGCCGGACGCCAGCAGCTCGGCTGTGGCGGGATCAAGTCCTTCCAGCTCCGCGACCGGGCGTCCCTCGGAGTCGGGGGCCAGTCCCAGCAGCCGCCGGGCCTCGTCGTTGGCGAGCAGCACCGTCCCGTCGCCCGCGACGATGACGACGCCTTCCCGCACGGCATGCAGGACCGCGTCGTGGTGCTCGTACATGCGGGTCATCTCCGCCGGGTCGAGCCCGTGAGTCTGGCGCCTGAGGCGTCTGGTGGCCAGCGCGGTGCCGCCAGTGGCCAACGCGAGGCCCACCGCGCCTGTGCCCAGAACGACGATCAGCTGGTGGTCGGTCTCGCTGCTCACATTGCGGACCTTGAGACCGGCCGAGACCAGGCCCACCACCCTGCCGCCCGGTGCGGTCACCGGCACCACCGCCTGCACCTCGCGGCCCAGGGGTCCCCGCACGGTCTCGACGAGGACCTCGCCCGCCAGGGACGGTCCGATGGTGCCCACGAAACGCTTCCCGATCCGATCCGGCAGCGGATGCGTGTAGCGGATGCCCTCGGTGTCCATCACCACGATGAAGTCCACGTGCGCCGCCCTGCGGGTCTCCTCAGTGATCGGCTGGAGCACCTTGGAGGGATCGGGTGAATTCATGGCCGCGATGAGCCCCGGCGAGTGGGCGAACGTCTCCGCGACGGCGACCGAGCGGTTCTTGGCCTCGTTGTCGAGATCGCGCCTGGTCTGCAGCGCGAGCGCCAGAATCGCGCCGATGACGAGCAGGACGACGACTGCCACCTGGAGGATGAAGACCTGCCCGGCGACACTTCTGGGGCGCTTGGGGAGCAGCGACCGAACCGACACGCCCCGTAGTCGGCCGAAACGCCTGATCACACAATCTGTTCTACACCCCTGTACGCCCGGTCCGCCGGGCAAGCCATAAACGTAATTCCAGCCCCGGTACTGGTAGGAGCCGGCGATCGAGTAGTCGGTGTTCCCTGCGACGACAGGCGAGGCTTCGTAATGCGGGCCAAGCCGTGGATCGTAGAACGGTTCTTCGCCCACCTGCTACGAAGTCGCCGTCTCGTGAGCGACTTCGAGCGTGCCATCGCCAGGTCGACGACAGTCTGCCTCACCCAGGTCCCGCTGTTCGGCCACTGAACCCGCGCCCAGGGATTGTCACGTGCGGCGCTCTAGGTGAGACCGAGGGTTGCCAGTGCGGTTGTCCAGTCCCTCACGCTCACGTTCTGTGCCGCGGCGAGCTGCGCCTTGCCGGAACAGATGGCTATGTGGAGTTTGGATTCGACGCTGTCTTTGGGGTTGTTGGGGCCTGCGCCGGCTTTATGGCCGGGAGAGGGCGGCTCCAGCCAGAGGTTGCGGAGGGCGTCGGGGTCCCCGCCCAGTTCCAGGCTGATCAGGTGGTCGTATTCGGCATCGTGCAGGGAGCCTGCGTAGCCGTAGGGCTTGACGCTCGCTGCCTCCTCCGCGTCCGTGACGCTGGCAGGCGGCCGGATCGTCGCCGTGTATCCCGACCGGCAGATCGTCGTCTTCAGCGTCCAGCCAGGCGCGAAAGGCGGGGTCGGGCTCGTTGTCGTACGTCGCTCCGGTCTCGGGATCGAGGTAGCCCCAGGCGCCCTGACGTCCGGCGCCGCACAGCATGAGCGTGCAGGAGATCGGCAAGACAACCCTCGCCGGCACGGCTGAGGACCGTGCAAGCGGCCCGCGTGACGCTCGCGGCCCTGCTGAGTTCGACGTCTCCACGCCCAGTGCCGTGCATCCTGCGGGTCTGCCAAACGTTCGGTGCAACCCGGCAGTTGGGGTTACTGGCGGGTTGCACCGAACGTTTGGCAGACCCGCACCCGCTGCCTCGACATGCAGCACAGTCCAGTGGATGGTGGCGCAGACCGTCTCACCAGGGTCTGCGCGGGCAAGTACGGCCGATGGGGGCAGGTCTGAGTGTTGCCCGACGGTCACGAGACCTCAATGGAGGAGCCGCCGCCCGACGTCCGCTCGCCAACGGCTGCCGCCCCCTTCTCAGCCCCGGACCGCCATACCTGAACGCTGCCACCACGGGTTGCGCCACGTCCAGGACCAGCTCACCACCCAGCCCCGCCGCCCGGTGTGCCAGCGCCTCCACCTGGACAGTGGTCGTAGCCGGCCCGGCTCCCGCCTCGGATACCGTGTTCCTCTACGGGGTGCCATAACGGATGTGACGCCCCCCACCGGAGGTAGTCAGCGTATGAGTTCAAAGCGCAGCAAGAATCCAGCCCTGCCCGTACTTGACGACGCATTCCGGCTCGAGTCGGTCAAGGGCGCCGAAGAGTCCGCCCGTGACTTGGTTGCGCGGCTGGCCACCACCGAGCTGCGCCGCGTTTCCCACCCGGGCCGACTCACCTGGGATCCCACCGATCAGGCCGAGCCCGTACCGGTCCCGCCGACTGTGGTCGACGGTGACGGGGACCTGTGGCTGCGGGACCGGGGCACTGGCACCTGGACCATGCCCGAGTTCAACCCGAAGGAGTTCCCGGACCGCTGTGGCGAGGTGCTGACGTGGGCCCAGCTTGCCCGCGAGTTCGGCCCGCTGACCGCACTGGCCGACGACCGCCGCATCGGCGGCGGCCGACGCTGACCGCGCAGCCTTCAGGGATGCCCGCGCCCCTGAAGCGCTGGTTACGGGTAGCTGGGAGCTCCAGCTCACCATCAGCGGCGGAGGTCACCGAGGCTCATGTTTCAGATCTCCCGGAGATGTCAGAGAGTGTTCCCTCGGTCTCCGTGCCGTGACGCTGTGGGCACCGCGCCGGGTCGTTGGCAGCGACCCCGCCGTCCCGGCTTGGCGGCCGTGCCGGTGTCTGGGCTGTACGTCAGAGCCGGATCCTGTCCCGGGCCCGGGCATGCTACGTGCGGTCCGCGCTCTTCGCGGCCGGCTTGATGTCCCTGCACTGCGGGGACCTCTCATGCAAGGCGGTCTGCACCAGCAGCTCACCCAGATCAGCACGCGGCCTCGCAGCCCTCTCCCGCAGCACCTGGCATCCCGGACAGTTCTTCTTCATACGCCTCATCGTGAAGAGTTCGAGCGTCACAGGGCGGCACCGAACCGCCTGAACCGCACCCCAGCTCACCAGGGCCCTTCCCTCACGAGCAGCGCACGGTGCGCCATGTGAGCGGGGCGGGGCTGTGCAGTCACAGCTGGACAGCCCCGCCCCGCTGACGTCACGAGATCACGACGGCGTGGACCGGACGCGGTGAGGGAGGTCAGGCCACGCTGATGTTCTCGGCCTGCGGGCCCTTCTGTCCCTGCGTGACGTCGAACGTCACCATCTGGCCCTCCTGGAGCTCACGGAAGCCCGAGGAGTTGATCGCGGAGTAGTGGGCGAAGACGTCCGGGCCACCCCCGTCCTGGGCGATGAAGCCGAAGCCCTTCTCCGCGTTGAACCACTTCACAGTTCCCGTAGCCATATCTGATGCCTTCCAGTCGAGTACGCCTCCCACACCGCGTGAAAGACGGAGGTGGTCGCCCTGGTTCCTGCGGCACAGCACAGCAAAATGCCCACACCTAGGCGTGGGCAAAGGGGAAATCCGAACCACGACATCTGACACAGACGCTACCCGCCCGCACACGCTGTCACACAGGAAACGGGCACGTGTCCGTGTGCAGAGCTCGGCCGCCCACTCAACGTGGCTGGGACTGGTGGGCTCCTGCCTATGGCGTACGGGCTTCTGGCCATCAACAATCGGTAGATGGCGAACAACGGCGAGGGCGGCTGGCGCCCGCGGGACAGCAAGCACCCTTGGCGACCTCCCAAGGAGGGGCGGCCCCTCCACCCTGAGAGCGGCGATGGTCCTGGCAGGTCGCGGACGCCGCAAAGCGTCGGCGGCTGGATCGCACTCATCGCGATGATCCTTTGGACCCTTGGCGCGATCCAATGGAACAGCCAAGGCTGCACCTTCTTTCCCACCTCCTACCGTTTGGTCATCCAACACGGATTCCCAAGCTCCTACGACAAGTGCAGCAGCGAGACCGAGCAGGGCACCGTCAAGGACAACTGACTCCCAGCGCCATCCTTCCCGCCTTCCTCCCGCAAAGGCCGGCGTGGGCCCTGCTCATCAGGGCGCAGTTGTCGTACACGGGGTCGTCGTAGCGGGGACGCGATCTTCAGCCGCTGCTTGAGGTTCGCCATCTCCCGGGATCTCCCCGGGCTCCGGATCGAGCCCGCACAGGTCCGCGAGCACCGCGCGGAGGAAGGCTTCGGCCGTAGCTCGGATCTCCTTGAGTTCAAATGGTGTGGAGCGGTGGACAACGCGGACAACGGACCGAGGGGGCTGCTTGTCGTGCGTTTCCGTGGCGCACGCACAAGACTGGTCAGCCTGTCGGGCGGAACGTGAAGGCCCGGGGTTGGGCGCCGTCGGGGGGAGTGAACCATTCGACGTGCATTGTGTTGTTGCGCGGCTCGGACATGATGCGGCTCGGTGTCTGGGTGCAGAACCCGGCGGGCTCGGATGCGGTGACCGCTTCGGGGCCGAACTTCAGCCCATTACCGGTGAAGGCGAGGATGGAGACGCCCTTGCAATGGTGGGCATCTCCGTCCCAAGAGAATTCCGCTCTGGCCTGGCCGAGGGGCCCCTGCACAATGGTCATGCGAACGGAAGAGGTCGGGTCGTTGCCGTCCTGTGCCCGCCAGGTGCCAAGGAATTGCGCGGGCACGGCACGGTCGCTGGAGGTGGCGCGGCGCAAGGTGGTGGTGATGCCTTGCGACTTCCAGGTGATGGTGTCGGCGTCCCTGCCCCGCAGGACGATGTCACCGGTCGGGGCGCAGGGGCCCGTGGAGGGGGCGGTGGCCGTTCCCGGTGTGATGACGAGCAGTGCGCCTGCGGAACTGACTGTTCCCTGGCTCTGGCACAGAGAATTCCGGGACAGCGTCAGTACGTTGGCCGCCGCGGTTCCCACGGTGCCTGCGCGCAGGACGATGCGGCGCAGGGAGGGGGACCGTTCGCCGGGCTCGGTGAACTCGCCTTCCCAGGCCCCGATGTAGTCCTTCGGCACCGCCGCGGAGGCAGGGGTGCCGGCGGGAGACGCGCTGGGTATGGAGTCCGACGGGTCTGCCGACGGCGAAGGTGAGAGCGACGGGCTCAGGCTTGGGGTGCGGGCCGGTGCCGTGGAAGGAGTGGTGGCCACAGGTGCGGGGCTGTTCACCGGGCCGCTTGCCGGGGGCTGCTCGTGGCGCAGGGCGAGCACGGTGAAGACCGTGGCCCCGGAGACGACCGCGGTGAGCGCCAGCGCGGTCACTATGACCAGCATGCGTTGCCAGGAACGGCGTGGACCGCCTGCGCGGAGAGAACCGGTGCGGGGTGGGGCGGGGAGAGCCGGGGTGTTCGGGGACGCGGACTGAAAGTAGAGCGCCGTGCCCTGTTGTACCGACCTGGCGCTGAGCTGCCGGACGGCGTTGTGCTGCTCCACCAGTGCGGCGCGGGAAACGAGAAGGATCGCGGCTGCCTCACGGGAAGTAGCCGTGTAGCGGGCCGGCAGCGCCGCGGCCTCTTCTTCCGCCCCGGCCGGATCCGCGGGAGTCGGTGACGTAGCCGCGGATCCGGTGTCGTAGGAAGCTGCTTCGTCGCGTACGCGGGTCACCGCGCTCTGTACGAGACGGACCTGTAGCAGCCGGTTTTCGGCTTCCTCCAGGTCCCGTGCCGCCGCCGGCGTCTGACCCGCCCGGCCTGACGGCACACCGGCGCTGGCGAACGATGAGCCCTCGGTGGGGGCGAGTTGCCTCTGAAGACCGGCGATGATGCCGAGGAGTAGGTGGACGAGTCGCTCGGTGTCCCGCAAGGTCGCCGTCGCCTGCTCCACCGCTTCCCCAGGCGGCACGCCCAGGCCGGATGCCGCATCGTCCACCGGGGGCACGGGCTGTTGCGCGGCAACTGCCGCGGCATGGAGGCGTTGAGCGTCTTCCCAGCGCTGGATGCGGGTGCGTTCATCGCGTACCAAGTCCTGGACCAGGCGCTTGAGTAAGTGCAGATGGATCAGCTTGGTGCCGGAACGGTATTCACCCCAGCTCGTCTTGCTGATCTTGTATCGCTCGGCCAGCTCCCGGACCGTGAAGTCCTTCGTCAGCGTCCGCACGAACAGCGCCAACGCGTTGGCCTGCTCGCTCTGCCCCTTGGGTCCGCCTTGCGGACGGCCTGCCTTCACCACCCCGAAATCCCCCCGTGGTTGTCCGCGTTGTCCGCCGTCCGCACCCCTCGACCTGCGGACACGCCAGAGCGTTGTTGATGGACAATCAGACCAGGTCACATCGTGGGACTCCAGCACTTCCCAGACAAACCCTGGAGCATCCCGTGATCCGTCTCCTGTCCCGCAGCCGCCCCCCATCCCGGCCCCGTAGAGGCAAGCAGCCCGCGTTCGTCAAGCGCATCAGCCTCATGGTCGCCGGCGCCGTGACGGCGGGCCTGATGTCCACCGTGCCCGCGGCGGCCACGGACACCCCCACCGCACCGATACCTCTGGCGTCCGTGGCCGCCACCGGCGACGACCAGGTGTTCGCGCTCGCCGCCGACCACAGCGCCGTCTACCAGTGGAGCGGGCACGGCACCGACTGGGTCAAGGTCGGCGGACCTGCCGAGGACCTGTACGCCGGCGGCGCAGGCCTCTTCGCCACCAACCGCGACACCCACAAGATCTACAAGTACAACGGCGCACCCGACCAGTGGGCCGAGATCGGCAATCCTGGCGCGGAGTTCGCCGTCACCGGCGACCACATCTACGGCCTGAACCCCGAACGTGACGCCGTCTACGAATGGAACGGCACCGGCACCGACTGGACCCGCATCGGCGGACCCGCCCAAGACCTCTACGCCGGCGGCGCGGGCCTCTTCGCCACCAACCGCGAGACCGGCAATCCTGGCGCGGAGTTCGCCGTCACCGGCGACCACCTCTACGGCCTCAACCCCGAACGTGACGCCGTCTACGAATGGAGCGGGCAGGGCACCGACTGGGTCAAGGTCGGCGGACCCGCCCAGGACCTCTACGCCGGCGGCGCAGGCCTCTTCGCCACCAACCCCGACACCCACAACATCTACAAGTACAACGGGCAGCCCGATGGTTGGGCCCAAGTCGGCGAAGCGGGCAGGTCCTTTGCCGTCGGCAGCGTCCACCTCTACGGCCTCAGCCCCGAACAGAGCGCTGTCCACCAGTGGACCGGCCACGGCACCGACTGGACCGCACTCGGCGCGCCGGAGACCCCGGCTCTGCCTGCGACTGAGGTACCCGTCCCGCCTCCCGCCACACCCCGGCAGGCACCAGACGAGCCAGCTGAGCAAGCGCCCCTGCCTGATGCAGCGACTCCCGACGACGAACTGCACGGCGTGCCGGAGACAGTTGGTCCCGAGCTGTCGGTCACAGCCAAGGGCGACCTGTACGCCCTCGCGCCTGATCACAGCAGCGTGTGGAAGCACGAGGACAAGACTCGCTGGACGAGGATCGGTGGACCGGCCGAGACCGTGCATGCCGGCCGGGCTGGGGTCTTCGCTCTCAACCCCGACACCGGCATGGTCTACCGCTATGACGGCGAACCCGATCGCTGGACCCGGATTGGTGAGTCGTCCTCAGACCTGGAAGTGACCGGCGATCACGTCTACCGCCTCTCCTCCGACCACACCGCCGTCTTCGAGTGGAGCGGGCAGGGCACCACGTGGACCGAGATCGGCGGCCCTGCCGACCAGCTCTATGCCGGCGGCGCGGGACTCTTCGCCACGAACCCCGACACCCACAAGATCTACAAGTACAACGACAGCCCCGGCCAATGGAGCGACATCGGCAGCCCCGGAGCGACCTTCGCAGTCAGCGACAAGCACGTGTACGGGCTCTCCCCCGACCGCACAGCCGTCTTCGAGCGGGGCAGCGGAGCTACGTGGCGGTACCAGGGCGGTCCGTCCCAGGCCCTCCAAGACCTGCGAGACGAAGACATCCTGCGCGAGTTGCGGGGCGAAGCGTACGTTCAGGAATACCGCCAGGCCAGCCTCCTGGCCGACGCGGACCTCACCGACTGGCTCGAGCACAACAGCGCGGGCATCTTGCTTGACCTCATCGGCGTGAAAGACATCGAAAAGTGCCTCACCGCGTCCGGAAAGGACAAGATAGCGCCGTGCCTACTGACCGTGGCCAACTTCAGCACTGTCATCACGGTCTTCCGCAAGGCGGACAAGCTGGAGAAGGCCGTCAAGACGGTCGCGGTCGGTCTGCCCAAATTCCGCAGTGAGGTCGTCACGGCCCGCAACGTCGTGATCCAGGCAAGGGCGCTGCTGGACAAGAACACCAAGGACTTGGCCGACGATTTCACGGGGCACAAGCCCGAACGGGCCGACTGCCGGCGTGACGGTCAGGGCTGGGTCGATCTGGGTAAGCGCGACGCAGCGAACGGCAATCGAGCCACTGCTATGAACGCCTGCCTCGACAAGACCTATCTCGACAACCACAAGGGCACCGACACCACGCCTGCGATCAGGCCGCCAGGCTACAACTGGGCAGGGCTTACCGCCCGCTACCTGGGCCTCAACCCATCCATGAGGATCAACAACTGTCACCTGCTCGGCAGACAGCTCTCCGGCTCCGGAACAGACTTGGACAATCTGGTGACGTGCAGCCGGGCCGCCAACTATCAGGTCAAGGGCGAGGAGGGATTCGCCAACGACATGGAGAAACTCGAATCGAAAGCGAAAGCAGCCGTGAAAGACGGTCAGGTCGTGCGATACACGGTGACACCCGTCTACTCAGGACGCCGTACCGTACCCGCAAAGATTGAACTTTTTGCGGTCGGCATGTACCCGGACGGACGCCCAGGCGGCCTTGTGATCGAAAGGAAACTCGACAACCGCATATTCGACCCAAGGACTAAGGTATGGCGCAACCTCGGGCTGTGGGTCTATATGGGCAAGGCAGTGCCCACAGGGCAGACACCCTGATCGCCACTGCCCAATAGGTCTATCCTCCTCTGACGTCACAATGGAGGAAGCCCTGCGACCCGAACGCGTGTGCTGACCCGGGACCATCTGGTGGCCGACGTGTCGGCATCCACAGTGGCTGATGAAGCCCACACACCCGCGAGGCCCGGGCGATCCGGGCCCGGCTACCCGGCTTGGGCAAGCCCCCCTCCTGGGGGGCTTGCCCAAGCCGGCCGCCGTAGGGGGCATTCGTTCACCCTGAACAAACCTCGCCCCCGGCACGCCCCGTGCTGTTTGTTCAGGGGAATGGACCTCCCCGTACTGCGGCGCCGCGAGTAGGAGACGCGGTGAGTGAGACTCCGTGCGGCTTCGACGCGGCGAAGCCGCGGGCCGCCCGCACGGCTGCGCGAGCGCCCCGCCACCAGTGCGCGGAACGTGCGGAACGAGGGAGTGGTGAAGCCACCCTTCAGGTTCTCCATCAGGCTTGTGAGTGAGGCGGGTAGCGTCGCATCGGGAAGCACCGGCGGGCCCCTCCAGCAGGAGCGTGGATCGGCACCGCCGATGCTTCTCCCAACTTCCCGGCCCTACAGGCACTTCAGCCGAGCTGTCAGTGGCCAGTTGGTGGGGAATATCTGGCCGTTACTGGTCACTCAGCGTGGTGGGTGCCGGCGGTGCGCGGTCCGCTGGTCGGGCGCCAGGTCCGTCGGGGTTAGTTCGCCGCCTCAGCCGTCCTGTTCGTCGAAGGCCGAGCAGGCCGCGGCCAGGGCGGGAATCGCTACTGTGGAACGCTGCCGAAGGTCATGCGGTGCCCGCGCGCTGTGTCCGTGTATTCGCGAACCCGGTGGATCAGCCCGTCCCGGAACTCGAAGACGAAACAGTAGTCGTTGATGTAGTGGTTGCCGTTGGCGAGCGTCGCCGTCACGGTCGCCTCCACGATCCCTTGCACGCCGTCGGCATGGGACGTGTGGAACGTGACGTCGAGGTCACCGACGAACAGGCGGGGGAAGTCCTCGGCCCAGAAGCGCACGATCGCCTTCCTGCCCACCATGTGGTTGGTCACTGTGAGGGTGTGGTCGATCAACTTGAGCGCGACGACAGTGGCGTTCGCCGGAGGCGACAGCCACTCGGCGTCCTCGGTGAAGACCGCGGAGATCCGGTCGGGGTCGTTGCTGGCGAGCGCCTGGAAGGCGACTTCGATGATGCTGAAGTTCATGAACCCACGGTCGCCGCTACCGCCTACCGGAGTCTTGGACAAATGCTCCGATCGGCCACCCCTAGCATGCAGCCATGCGTTCCACCGCACACCAGCATGCGGCCGCAGCCGGGTAGGACGTCGCGAGGCCGCCGAGTCCCGGCCGGACACCCGACGTCCGCATCGCCGGGTTCTGCAATCGAAGCGCGGGCGGGCGAGGGGCGGTTGTTCCCGTACCCCGCCATCACGCTGGTGGTCGCGTTCGGCAAGGGCTCGCTCGTCGTGGCCGACGCCGGTGGCCGGCACCCGCGGGGAAGTTTCGTTACCGGGCTGGTGACCGGCGCAGCGCGTATGCGGGGCGAGAAGGTCATGTGCCTGGAGGTGCGCCTGTCCCCGGTGGTCACACGCACCGTGCTGGGCACCGGCCCATCGCAGCTGGTCGGTGTCGTGGTCGCCCTCGATGACGTGTGGGGCCGGGACGCGGCACGGATCCGGGAGCAACTCGGTGATGCCACCTCGTGGCAGGAGCGTTTCGTCCTGGTGGAGGCGTCGCTCGCCAGCCGGGCGGAGACGGGACCGTCCGTGGACCCGAAGGTGGCCTGGGCCTGGGACCGGATTACCGTCAGCCACGGCCGGGGCCGGGTCGAGGAGTTGGCGGCCGAGGTCGGGTGGAGCCGCCTGTGGTCCCGGTTCGGGTCGCAGATCGGCCCTCCCCCCAAGCGCGCCGCGAGGCTGGTCCGCTTCGACCATGCCATCCATCGCCTGGCCGCGGGCGAGGGCCCGGGTCGCGGCGGAGGGAGGCTATGTCGACCAGTCCCACCTGCACCGGGACGTTGTGGCGTTCACCGGAATGACGCCGGCGACCGCAACCGGGGGGCCATCGCTGGCCGCGGACAACCTCGCGTGGGCAAAGCACGGCGTCAGCGAGACGGACTGACACCTCGCCCAGCGAACGCCCCCGCTCAACACAGGCGCAGACATCGCATCCCCTTGTGGAACCCAATCGGGGCCCCTTCGCTTGAACCGTTCCGGGTTTGATCGAGACTCTAGGGCGTGACTGTGATCTGGGGTTTCGTGGTTCTGCGGTAGTACGTGGTCTCGTATTCGGCGAGTAAGACGTGCCCTATTTCACCGTGGAGTCGGCGGTGGCAGTACCAGTCGACCCACTCGCATGCGTCCCAGCCCGCCGCCTGGGCGGCGCGGACGGGTACGTGGAGGCGTCGGGCGAGCCGGGCAGCGCAGGCGATGAAGTACAGGGTGCGTGTGGTCACGGGGGCAGTCCACAACGATCAGTAAGTGCGCGCGAGCGCCCCTCGGCAAGCTCGGCACCCAACAGGCGCAGATCCTCGACGAGTTGCTCGGTCTTGGGGCGGCACAGGAGCTCCTCGGGGGCCTGTGCCGCCGCTTTGAGGAGCGTGGTGACCGCTTCGGTACGCAGGCCGGCCTGCTTCTCACCGATGGCGCCGTCGGCGAGCAGGTGGGCGCGGCGCTCGCGCGGAAGGTCAGCGAAAGCGGCGCCGGTGATGTCCGCTGCGACGGCCACGGCGTCCGCGCCTTCGCTGAGCTGGACGTGGGCGGCGACCCGGTAAGCCTGCAGGTGGTCGGGCCGAAGCTGGTCCACAACTCGTTGCCATCGAAGGCGAGCCGGCCGGCGTGTTCGTCGGCCTGCGTGTTTGTCGGCCTGGTCCCGAAAGCCGGGCGCCGCGCGGGCGAGGGCGTCCCCGGACCGGCTGCGAGCGGATGCCCACCTCAACAGTGACGCCGAATGGCGAATTGCCGTCGTCTGAGGTGAAAGTGCCAGATCACGACGTTGCGGCTGGCTGTGGCCGGCGGCGAACTCACGGACCCAGTGGAGACCTTGAACCAAACCTGCGTGCGCCGGGCAAAAAAGGCCCGTTCGAGGCTTCGGCAGTTGGGCGATCTGCGTCCCGGTATCAGGAACTGGACCCGCTCCATACAGCTGACTCATAGTCGAAGCCGGGGCGCACTTCCACGTCGAGGCTGCTGGAGGCGCTCTTGGGCAGGTCGAATACGAACGTAGCGACCGACTTCTTGCCGGGCAGCACGGTGCCGGTCAGCCCGTTGATGCCTTGGGCGCTGTCGAAGATCGTCTCAGCGGAGCGTCCGTCGGCGTCCTTGGCTTGAACCGAGACGAGGTCGAGACTGGCCCTGTTGTCGGATCCGTTGGTCACGGTGACATCGACGGCAACGGCTTTGTCGCCAGGTGTGTAGCCGGCAGCGCTATCGGAGGGGGTGAACGGACGGGGTGGGGATACTTGCACCTGGAGGCCGTCTTTGTAGCGCTGCGTAGCACTGAACGGAAGTGTCCCGCTGCTGGGTGTCGTAGTCCCCGGCGAGGTGGTTGTGCTCGGGGCTGGGGTAGCGGGAGCAGCTGTCTTGGTCGGGCCGATCTCCTTGGAGACGTCGTTGAAGACGTCGGCGACGATCACGATCCCGATGATCGACATCACGATGGCGAGGCCCCCGAGGGTGGCGCCGGCGATCGACATCCGTCGGTTGGTGGCGTAGCCCTGTTTCGCGCGGCGCGCGCCGATGATCCCGAGGACCAGGGCCACGATGCCCAAGATGCCCGCCATCCAGAACAGAATGGGGGTGATCCCGGAGATGAGACCGATGATGCCCAGGATCAGGGCCGCGATTCCCAGGCCGTTTCGCGGCGCCGTCGAAACCGGCCTCCACGGGCCTGACGGATTCGGGGCGCTCCCACCGGAAGCACCCGGGGGCGGAGGCGGAGGCGGCGCTCCCTTGTCTTGGTCCGGGGGCCGCTCCGGTTCGTTCAGATCTGCCATCGTGGATCACTCCTCACCACCATGATGCGGCCATATTGAGAGAAAGCGCCCAACGAATCAGCGCAACGCTCGGTGAGCCGGACGGCTCGTGGCGTCGGTGATCTGGAACGCGTACTCGTAGGCCTTGCTTGCCCGTGATCAAGTCGGCCTTTACGGAATCTGCTCGAACGCGGCGCACGCCCGAAATACTGCCTCTTCACCAGTTGGACGGCAGCGTCCAGGCCGCGGAGTTACCGGGAACGAGTGCGCGGCCGCCGAGCGGGTACGGCCGGCTGACGGCGTCTCCTGCGCCGCCATGCCCATTGAGGGCTGGCGCCACCGTCGTTGGTGAGCGAGGCGCTGGGCCCCGGCCGACGTCTCCACCGCGTCGTCACTGCGCTCGGGCGCGCGGCGGGCGGGCTGCTACCAGGACCAGCCGTGCCCCCGCAGCAGCTGCCACGTGCCCTCCACGGTGTACGAGACGTGGAATACGGCCGATCAGCGTCTTAATCCGGGCCAGCGTCCACCGCTGGCCGGCCGACCCGTGGGCCAGCGGGCCCGCTCCGACAGGAAAGGGGGCTTGGACCACGATCATGGTCCAAGCCCCCTTTCCGCATTGGCCTCTACCCCGACCCGGGTCACAGACAGACACGGCCAGCCCGTAGGACCTCCCGATGCCCCTGCCTACAACAACGACGGGGCTATCCGACGCAGAGGGCAGTTCCATCAGTCACGGATCCAACGCCGCCTCCCCCAGCACCGTTTGGCCCGCCCTGGCCGCTTCCGCAGGCGATGTGGAGCTGATCAACCTCGGGTTCGGCGGCAGCGCACTGGTCGACCCGTTCACCGCCCGCGCGATGCGTGACACCCCCGCAGACCTGATCAGCCTCAAGCTCGGCCTCAACGTCGTCAACGGCGACGCCATGCGCCTGCGCGCCTTCGTCCCCGCCATCCACGGCTTCCTCGACACCATTCGCGAGGGCCATCCCACAACCCCCTTGCTTCTTGTCTCCCCCATCTTGTGTCCAACCCACGAGAACACCCCCGGCCCCCTCATGCCGGACCTCTCCGGTGGAAACCTGAAGTTCAGGGCCACCGGCGATCCGGCCGAAACTGCCGCCGGACGGCTGACACTCACGATCGTCCGCGACGCTCTCGCCGAGACCGTCAAGCAGCGGTCCCTCGAAGACCCAAACCTCCACTACCTCGACGGACTCGACCTGTACGGCGAAAGCGACTACGACGAGTTCCCCCTACCGGACGCGGTCCACCCCAGCCCCGAAGGACACCGCCGCATCGGCGAGAACTTCGCCATGCGCGTCTTCGGGAACAACGGGCCCTTCGCCATCGCGACTTAGAGTTCGCCGCAATTGTCTCGGTCACTCAGCGGGTGGCTGCGATGGCGATGGCGGAGCGTCTCGAACCGGACGGGCCGTGGGAGTTGCCCTGACGGCGGTCCCGGCTGCTCCAGTACGCTGCCCCAACGCGGTGGTAGGCACCGACACGGGGATCGACAGGTGTCGGCGGCCATCGTCTTCGTGGCCACGATGGGTTGCACCTGGCGCCAACCACCGCCGGACTTCGGCCCGTACGGGCCGACCGCGCACCGGCGATTCACCGAATGAAGCGGACCGGTCCCGTGTCCGAGGCAAACCCCACCACCTGATGCTGGGCCAACGCGGGTCCCGGTGACCTGGATCGATCGCGCTCCGCGATCGGCTCAGAGATCGTCACCGTTGGTGATCGATGGGAGATACGCCGCCCGCGGCAAGGGTAGGACCGCCTTCGAGGACGAGACGCCGACGGCCCCGGCATCACCGTCAACAATGCGCACGGCCCGAACAGCCCATCCTTCGACGTGACGTGGCCCGCGACCCTCGACGTTGCCGTTTCCTCGCGGCGCCACACCAGGGCTGTCGTGGCGATCGGTCGACCCGCACACAGCGGTGCTTGACAGAACAACTCGCAGCCGGGCAGAAGGAGACCGGCACGCGGTGGCGGCGCCTTCTCGCCGAGCGACCGGCTCTACTCGCCCTCGGGGTTCCTCGCGGTGTGGGACTGGAACTGTGAGCAGCGGGTAATCACGTTTTCCCCGAGTGCATCCGGTGGTCGGCATGCCATCTGCCCAGTGCCGAACTGCCCGGTGCCGAACTGCCCGGTGCCGAAGTGCCCGTCGGCCAACACGGTTGCGTCCAGCCCCTCGGGACGGGCAGCGCTCACGTGCCTGCCAACGGACACCGGCACCGACAGCGCGGCTTCCGGCGGAGGCGTTGGCAAAGGCTCGGCGTTGAGGGCCGATCACGGCGCAGTGGTATGACTCGTACCTCCTGCCGGTTCCTCGATCGGGTTGGTCGCGGGTGTGCGGCGGGCGAGGGCGAGGCTGGTCAGGGCCGTGATCGCCATCGCGGCGATGCCGACCAGCGCCGCCGTGGTGTAGGCATTGTCGTCGGGGAAGAGGTGGCCGGGACCGGTGTCCGTGGCGAGGATCAGGCCGCCGATGGCGCTGCCCAGGGAGTATCCGACGCTGCGGACGACGTAGTTGAAGCTCATGGCGCTCGACGTCTCGCTCCTGGGCGTGACGGCCAGGATGACGCCGGGCATGGCGGCCGTGAAGCTGCCGACGCCGAAGCCGAGCACGCCCATCGCCACGAACAGTTCGGCCAGGTCCGACCGGGCCGCCGCGAACAGGGCGAACCCGCAGCCGACCACGACGGCGCTGCCGGCCAGGAGCAGGGGATCGGCGATCCGCGTCCGGGCCCGCGGCGTGAGCTTGCCCGCGACGTACCCCAGCGCGGAGAACGGGATGAGGACCAGCCCGGCGACGAAGGTGGTCAACCCGAAGCCGTAGCCGGCACTGTGCGGCGTCTGCGCGTACCGGGTGATGAGCGTGAGCAGGAGATACATGCCGACTCCGCCGACGAACATGGCGAGGTTCGCTCCGGCGACCGCCGGGTGCCGCACCGCCCGCACATCGACCAGGGGCGTCGTGCTGCGCATTTCGATGACGGCCCATACGCAGAGCAGCACCACCGCGACGACGGCGAGGCCCACTGCCACGGCGAGGTGTTGACTCCAGAGAGTCCGTTCGCCGACGAGGAACAGCACCAGGAGCAGCGCGGCGGCCAGGACGAGTGCGCCTGCCACGTCCACGTGGGCGGAGCGGCCTTCGGGAGCTTCGGGCATGGAGCGCCACGCGGTCAGGAGGGCGGCGGCGGTGACGACCAGGCCGAGGCCATAGGCGGCCCGTACCCCGCCGAGGTCGGCGACCAATGCGGCCAGCGGGTAGCCGACGCCGGCCCCGATGATGGAGACCACCGAGATCAGGGCGATCGCGGCCGCGCTGCGCTCCTCGGGGAGGTGATCACGGGCCACGCCCATCATCAGCGGTGTCAGGCCGAGCCCGACGCCCTGGGCCGCCCTGCCGGCCAGCAGCCATCCGAACGGCAGCGGTAGCACGGTGAGCGCGCTGCCGGCGACGACGACCGCCAGCGTGGCGAGGATCGTGGCTCGTCGGTGTGGACCGGCTCCGAGCCGGCCCAGGACCGGCGTGGCGACGGCGCCGCTGAGCAGCGCGACAGTCAGCGTCCACTGCGCGCTGTCGAGCGAGACGTGGAACGAGGTCGCCACGCTGGTGATGAGCGGTGCCCCCACGCTGGCGACCGCCGCCACGACCAGAGCGATGAACATCAGGGCAGGGACCAGCAGCCGCGCCTCCGAACGCGCCACCGGTAACGCCTTCACCTCGACCCCGCCGACCGGCTGCTCGGTCACCGCCTCGGCCCTTCGCGTTCCTGGCTTTCGAGCTCCGCCAGATGCTTCAGCGCCGGAAGGGCCGCCACCAGCGCCTCGACCTCGTCGCCGGTGAGCTCGCCGATCAACCGCTCGAACGCGTGGACGCCCGCCTGGCGCCGCGTCCGGACATAGGAGGCGCCGGCCTCGGTCAGGCACACCAGCGTGACCCGCTTGTCGGACGCATCGCCCCGCCGCTCGACCAGGCCGGACTCCTCCATCACCCGGACCAGGGCGGTCATCGCGGGCTGGGTGACGCCCTGGACCGCGGCCAGATCGGTGATGCGCCGCGGGCCGCTCCGGTCCAGGGTGGCCAGAGTGGCGGCGGACGTCAGGCTCATATCCCGGGGCAGGCGTCTCGCGGCCCTGGTCGCCAGGCCGTAGAGGGCTGCCCCGATGGCGGCGAACGCATCTGGAGCGGTGTCTTGATGACCCATGCCCGAAGCATAACATTTTTATATTCATGGTTTATGTAAGTGTTCAACTGGGCGCGGACGGGGCGCCCCGTGGGCAGGCCGGCCCGCCGGATCCGGGTCAGCGCCAGGCCCAGCAGCCGGTCGGCGCCGTCGCCCTCCCCTCGGCGAGTCCCTCGAGCGCTATGCCCGCCCCGGCGTCGACTCGGTCGCCTGGCACGTCGCCGAACGCGACCCGGATGAGCGGGCGGCCCCCGCCCTGACCGAGGCCGCCACCCGGCTCCAGGACGGCGAACCGGGCGTCACCGAAGAGATCCGGGACGCCGCCGACCACTTCAGCGAGGAGCAGATGGACTCGATCACCCTGGAGATCGCGATGACCAACTTCTTCAACCGGATCAACCCCACGGTCCGGGAGCAGGCCGGCAAGACCTGGCGAGTCGGGCGGAGCGTCGTCCCCCGAGGCGGCACCTTCGGCTGGGGCCCGGCTGCGCGGCGGCAACATCAGACCCGGATTCCGTGGGGGCGGAATCCGTCACGGACATGTCCACCACACAAAAGACCAGATCAGACCCCATGAATCACTGCTCAGCTGCCCGTAACCCGGGGCCGCTGGGACCTGCTCGTGATCCCGCCCGAAACCGACCCGCCGCCGCACGCCTGACTAACACCGCCGCCATCCCCGGCAGCGTCCTGACCGCAGGCGTGCTGATGGCCAACGAGGTCGCCGCCGAACACGAGATCCTCAACAGCCGGCAACCCGAGACCAGCTGGGAGACCGAAGGCGGCGCCTGCACGTGCCCCTCCGATATCCTCATGGGCCGTCCAGCTCCTGAACCCGCCGCCCACCACATCTGCATCGACCCGCTGCCCCCACTGTCTGACCGCTCCCCCGCGATCTGGCCCAGGGTTGCCATCAATTGACGACGACGCACTCCACCCGCTCTACCGGCGGCCGGCCGACCGCACCGGCCACGGTCTGCCCGAGGCCGACCCGGTCCGGAGCGGCACCACCCCGCCCCCGCACGACCGCCCACCGCCGCCTGGCGGCGCAGACATACGTCGGCACCGAACCCTGCGTGTGGCGGCCCGAACCGCGAGATGACCGGTTCGGGACCGCCACACTCACATAGGGGAGCGAAGCGATTTCCCGGACAAGAAGCTTATAAACACAGGCCTCGAGGCAGTGTCGGTCGGATCGATGGGGGCATTCGATGGCTCGGAGGTTGATAACTATGGTTCCCCTGCTTCTCGTTCTTCTCCTGGCACTGATCCTCTTCGGCGCGGGCTTCGCGCTGAAGGCCCTGTGGTGGATCGCCGTCATCGTGCTCGTCGTCTGGCTGATCGGGTTCGTCGCCCGTCCCAAGGGAGGAAGCGGCCGCTGGTACCGCTGGTAGGCCGGCACAGCCGCAGTATCACCAACCAGGTGGGTGCCCCGCGCAAGTAGCGCGGGGCACCCACCTGTTGGCATGTCCAGCCACGTTGGGAGATCGGCTCATCACACCCTTGATCACGGGTACGGGCTTCACGTGGCCGTGGCGCGGAATCCGCGCACGGGAACCGCGCCTCCAGGAAACCGCGCCACGGCCCACCCGGCCGAACGAGCCGTCAGCAGCGGCGCGGACACCCGGCCAACATTCGCCCACCCCCCAACCACCGAGTATTCACCGGCACTGGCGGAGGCCAGCACCCTTCGGATGCCGGCCTCACGCACCTCATCGGGTCGGCACAACAGCGACCGTCGCGTCGAGCAGTGGCGACCCACGAGCGGAGAACGGCGATGCGGCCGTAGTTGTCACCCGGGGGCGGGGTGCCCTCGGTGTCGGCCTTCGCCAGCCGCGCCCACGCGCAGATATGCAGACATTCAGCGGGTAACCAAACGCAGATACTGACACAGCATCAGCCAATGCAGCCCGTACGCCCGACGCTTGACCTATCCTGCGCG
The DNA here is from genome assembly GCF_025399895.1 of Streptomyces sp. ASQP_92. Lineage (GTDB taxonomy): Bacteria > Actinomycetota > Actinomycetes > Streptomycetales > Streptomycetaceae > Streptomyces. The sequence goes on from NZ_JAODUA010000028.1 coordinate 54,090, forward strand.
CCCCTGTGCGTGAGCACCCCGCTCACCCACGATGTTCGGTGACCCAGAGGCCGGCGGCCCGTCAGCCGGCCAGAGCGAACTGCCGGGATTCCAGGAAGTGCCGCATGTCCTCAGGGGTACCGTCGAGGGCCTTGTTGCATGCGGCGCGGAGGGCGGCACTGATCCCCGGTGTGGCCAGGATGCGGGAGATGGCGACGCGGTCGTCTTCGGCTTGGGCGAGACGGTAGCCGGTGGTGATGAAGGCGCGGAGGGCTGCCGGGGTGTCGGCGTCCAGGGCTTTGCCGGCCTCCCGGATGACGGCTCTGTCTCCATGCTGCTGGGCCTGGTAGAGGATGCGGAACACGGCGACACGGTCGTCGTCCTGCGAGGCGCTGCCCGTCCGCGTTGCGGGCACCGCCGACGCGGCCGCACGCGTGTCGGCCGCCGAGCTGGCGGCGGATGCCGGAGTGGCCATGGCGAGCGCCGGTGCCAGGGTGGCGGCGGCGACGAGCAGGACGGCACGGGTGGAACGCATGGGGTGCTCCTTCAGGAGTGTGGGATGTGAACGTGCAGGTTCATGCTGCGACGTGACGATCATCCGCGTTCCCCGCCCGCCCTGTCATTGCCGGATCCGGACAGCAATTCGGCCCGCCCGCTGCCCGGCCCGTGACGGAGTGCGATACGGACCCCCGGACGCCTCAATCGGACGCTGCAGCGTAACTCCTTCGCAATGTCCGTACTGCCCCAACTTTCGACAGCAGCGCTCCCCTACCGCGGCGAAGCGCTGCGCACAACAACGGAGCGGATCACCGCCCTGGCCCCTGCGTCGGACAGCGGCCTACCTGTCGCAGGCGCATCTGCCGGTAAAAGGATCTACCCGCTCGTGAAAGAGCTGGCCACGGACGGAATCCCCGTCACGCTCTCGTGCAGGATCCTGAAGCTTGCCCGCCAGCCGATCCGGCATGGCGGACCGGACCGCGTGGCGGATCTGCTGGGGCAATAACTGGTGGAGCGCCTTCGGCAAGAACCGCGACAGGATCAAGAAGGCCGCCCCGCCGGTGCACGACGACCTCCTCCGCCGTGACTTCATCGCCACCGGCCCGAACCGGCTGCGGCTCACCGATCTCACCCAATACGCCACCAGCGAAGACACGTTGTACCTCTGCGCAGTCACGGCAGACCCCGGGGTCCGCGACTGTCTGCGCGATTTCCCTGCCGTGCTTGCCCGTATAGGCGAACAGCACGGCGCCTGCCCGGCAGCGGGAGTGGTCGCGCCGCAGCGTGGTGAGACCGAAACTGTCGTTCAGTTCGGCGTAGCGGTCACTGCCGATGCGGAAGAAGCCCAGGTCCAACAGCCGTACCGCGGCAGCCAGCACACGCGGACGGGTCAGCCCCCGCTCATCCAGATGCCTCTCGGCGGTCTCCCGCACCCTGGGCAGGGCCTCGGCGACGTCGAGCACATGGCTGCGCTTGGCCTGCTCCTGCTGTGCACGGAACTGCGGGTGATATAGGTACTGGCGGCATCCGGCGGCGTCCGTGCCCACAGCCTGGAGGTGTCCGGTGGGCCGGGCGCAGATCCACACGTCAGACCAGGCCGGCGGAATGACCAGCCCCCGCACGCGGGCCAGCTCGGCGGGTCGCGCACCATGCGGAGCTGTCACGCCCGGCTGACAGCGCCATCCGGGTCGCCTCCCAGCGATGGCATGGCGGACCCGGGTGAGGTCCGCGGAGCGGAATTGGTCCCGCGTCACCAAGACGCACGCCGACGCGTCAGGAGGGCTGGACCTGGTCGAAGAGGGCAAGGGCTTCCGCGGGGTCCGCGCTCACCAGTCGTTCCAGACCCGCCGTCGTGATGCGCGCCCACTTGCCGGCCCGTACCCACATCCGTTCCTCGAAGGCGCGGACCGCATCGTCGAGACCGTCAGGACCCAGGGCGATGGCCTCGGCGAGTTCGGCGCCTTCCAGCATCGCGAGATTGGCGCCCGCGCCGAGCGGGGGCATGAGATGGGCGGCGTCACCCAGGAGCGTCACCCCGGGGACGTGCGTCCAGGTGTGGCAGACCGGCAGGACGTGGACGGGGCGGTGGGCGAAGGCCGTACCGTGGCGCAGCAGGTCGAGTGCGGGCGCGGCCCAGCCATCGAAGCGAGCCAGCAGATCCGCCCGCACGGCCTCGACGTCGGCCGGGTCCAAGTGCGTGTGCCAGTCGAGCGGTGCGCGGAACCGGGCATACACCTTGATGTGCCCCCCGCTGTTGCGCTGGGCGACGAGGGAGCGGTGCGCGCCGTACAGGGCCACCGAGCCGTCCCCGACGAAGCAGGCGAGATCGGGGTGGCGGTTGTCGATGTCGTGGAGGGAGGTCTCCATCGCGGTGACGCCGGTGTAGTGCGGGGTCACCGGCGACACCGCCGAACGGGTCCGGGACCAGGCGCCGTCCGCGCCGATGACAAGGTCGAACGCCTCCTGTCGTCCGTCCTCGAAATGCACTGTGGCACCGCTTCGACCTCCCGGCACCACGCGTGTCACTCCCCGCCCCCACTGGATGTCGAGGGGGCCGAGCAGAAGGTCGCGTAGGTGCCCGCGGTCGATCTCTGGGTTGGCCCGCTCGTCGGGGCCGGGCCGCCAGTCGCGCAGCACGGTTCCGTTCGGGTCAAGGATGCGCATGGCCTGCCCCTCGGGACGGGACAGCGCGTGGAACTCCGCCAACAACCCCGCCTTGTCCATGGCGAGTTGGCCCATCCCCTCATGGAGGTCGAGGGTGCCGCCGACGGGGCGGGCGTCGGGGGCGGGGTCGCGTTCGAACAGGGCGACGGGGATGCCGTGTCGGTGCAGGACGCGGGCGAAGGTGAGACCGGCGGGGCCACCCCCGATCACTGCTATGCGGTGCCTCATGTCGATACACTGTATTGATGCGATACGGCGTATGGCAAGCCTTCGTCGCTTGCCACGGTGCAGGGGTGTCGCCGCAGGCGCGACGCGCCGCAACGGTGCACCGCGCGGCCACGTACGGTGTGCGCATGACTGTGTGGGACCGCCCGGAGCCGCCGACTCGCCCCGTGCCGCTCGACCGGGAGCGAATCGTCGCCGCCGCCGTGGCACTGGCCGACGAGGGGGGCCTCGAAGCCGTGTCGGTGCGCAAGGTGGCGGCTCGCCTGGACGCCGGCCCGATGCGGCTCTACAGATTCGTCTCCTCCAAGGAGGAGCTGTTCGACCTCATGGTGAACGAAGTCCAGGCCGAGATCGTCCCCAAGGGGCAGCCGGAGGACTGGCGAGAGACGTTGCGCCTCCTGGCCCAGCGGACCAGACGGGCCGCCCTGCGTCACGAGTGGTTGGCCGATCTGCTCGGTGGACGTCCGGCCATGGGTCCGAACGGTCTCGCCGTCGCCGAGGCCACGCTTGCCGCCTTCGACGGCCTCGTGGAGGTGGACACCGCCATGCGCGCGGTGGAGACCGTCAGCGCCTACTACATCGGCGCGATCAGGCGGGAGATCGCGAACCTGCGGGCCGAGCGCGCGACAGGTCTGTCCAAGGACGACTGGCAGCGGGCGTCCGGCCCGCACTTGACGCGCATGCTGGCCACGGGCGACTTCCCGGCGCTGGCCAGAATGGTCCACGAGGGCACCCACGTGGACGCCGAGACATCCTTCGCGACCGGCCTGGAATGGATCCTCGACGCGGTGTCCGCCAAAATCGGGCCGTCACCGTCGGCATGACGATCTGCGGGAACGAGACCTCGTGACGCCACTCGCCGACGTGCGGCACATCCCGCGTCCCACCGCGGTCGGGCCCGCCGGCGACGGGAAGCGGCCAGCGGGCGGAAACCCGTCGTGCGGCAGCAGTTGGCAGATTCCCCGCACGTGACCGGCCAAGCAGATCGCCGCAGGCCATGCCGTGCCCAGCGGCGTGGGGCGGCGTCATGAATGGGCGCCCCGTGCTGATCGTCGACGCGGCGAGCGTCGTCGGATCCGTCCCCGGTGGCTGGTGGCTGGTGGCTGGTGGCTGGTGGCGCGATCGAAGGGCGCGGCCGAGCGGCTGCGGACCGCCTTGCCGAGCGGCATACGGACGAGGAGGTCGTCCTCGTCGTCGAGGGAGCGGCCCGGGACGCCGAGTCCGTGCCCGGGGTGCGGGTCGAGTCCGCGTCCGGTAGCGGGGATGACCTCATGGTCGAGCTGGCCGCCGCCCATGCCGACCGGCCCTGCACGGTCGTGACCGCCGCGAACTACGCGAACGCGTCAGGGCGTACGGCGCCGAGTGCGTCGGCCCTCGGACGGTGCGGCCCGTCTGAGCATCGACTCCGACCGGCCGAGGGCCGCCCGGCCGCGCCTGGTGCTGGCCGCGCGGGGCGATCACAGCAAGCGGTCCACCAGGGCGTCGACGTACTCCGGGGTGAGCGGGTCCATGCCGAACAAAACGCGGATGTACA
>NZ_JAODUA010000029.1 GCF_025399895.1 Streptomyces sp. ASQP_92
GATCGTCTTCGCCGATCACTTGACAGCGTTTCACGCTGTCTGCTATGCGGCCGCGCTTCGCGGGCCGCAGTGATCCGCTTCGCGGATCACGTCTGCGCCTGCGGCTTTGAGTGTGGGAACTAGGTGGAACCCGCCATACGGTGCACCCCTGTGGAAAACCACGTTTCCCCAGCTCAACCCACGTTTTCCCAAGTGCCGGCCTCGGAGACCGATCGTAACCGATCTCAGAACCCGCCATTTCGTGCACGCTTTTTCCACAGTGCGGAAATCGAACAAAGGTCGGGGGGTGCATGGGGTGGCGGGTTCGGGAGTGACCAGCGAGAACGGCCGTCCGGTGGACCCCCTTACTGGAAACCGTTCCCAATAAGCTGTTCGAGTAAGAGGCGCCGCCAAAGTTTCACCCCTTACCAACTTCCGTGCACCCGTGGCGGGTTCGGCCATCGTAGGACCCGTTCCCCCTGGTCAGTCCCGATACCGCCATTTGGTGCACCCTTTATCCACAACCCGACTGACCAGCGAAAACCGCTGTGCGCCCGCCTCCCAGCCTCGACCCCGTGTGCGCACTGCGGGCCGCCGAGGCGATGCTAGGCCCGTAGGGCGCCATATAGGCCGCTTCCTGGGCCCGTTTCGGATGATCTCCCCCGTGCGGTCGACATGCGCCCCGGTCCGCCTCGGCGCACCCCGTGGCGGGTTCGGCCCGGACGTCGAAAAGATGCACCCAAACTCACAGTTCAACTTGTAGTTGTGATGCAAGTTGGCTAGTGTGGGAACCGCACCAACCGCCGGGGGAAAGTCCCGGCGGCCGATCCGAAGGGAACCGCGCATGACCTCGACTTCCGCCCCGATGCCCGTTGCTGACGCTCTGTCGGCCGGCGCCCCCCGCACCCTGGGTGCGCTCGCCGCCGCCGCTACCGGTTGCGGGTGGGGCGTCATGGTCGAGCGCGACGCAACGGCCGACGCGTGGACGCTGGTTGTGGCGACGCCGTCCGACTCCCGTACGGGCCGCTACACATGGCGCGCGGGCAAGTGGGCGACGGTGGGCCGCGGTTACCGCGAAACGGTCGCTTGGTACCGGTCCGGCATGGAGTCGCTTCCGGGCGCGGCGGTCGAGACTGTCGTCGAGGAGGTCAAGGTCCCGGCGGGTGACGTCTCGGCCGAGACGCGCGCCGAGGCCGCGGCCGGTGTCGTTGCGGCCCGCTCGGCACTCGACGCGGTCAAGGCAGGACAGAAGGCCGAGGAGGCACTCGCCGAGGCGCGCAAGTGCGCCGACGCTGCGGGCGGGTTCCAGCACTCGGCCGAGACGGCGCAGGAGGCGGCCGAGGCCGCGCGTACCTGGGCCGAGGCGGACGCCGAGGCGGACCAGGCCGAGGCGGACGCCAAGGGAGCGGCCGAGGCGGTCGTCGACTGCAAGCGCGCTTTTCAGCGGGCGCAGCGTGCGGCCAATGAGTGCCGGAAGTACGCCGAGGCCGCTACCGGTGCCCTGTACGAGACCGAGGCGGACCGCGCTTACGACCGTGCGAAGGATGCGCGGGAGACGGCGCGGGAGTCCCTCGACACCGCCGAGGAGGCGGCCGAGGCTGCGAAGGAGGCGGCCGAGGCCGCGCGCACCGCGGCCGATAACGAGTGCATGGGGTGCGGCGAATGGCTGTGCGCGTGCCGAGAGATCATGTGCGCGATGCTCGCCCGGTACGGGTCGGGTGCGGCGCGCACGGTCGACCCCGAGGCGGTCCGCATCGGCGAACTGATCATGTCGGACGACGAGGAGCTTCACGCCGCTGGACAGCTCATGTTGGGCGGCGAGTGGGCCGAGGCCGAGGAGGCTATCGAGCGGGCCGAGGAGGGTCCGGCCGAGGCCGAGGAGCGGCGCGCGGCGGTCCGTGCGGCCGAGGCCGCGGTCGAGCCTGCGGCCCCGGTGGCGACGTGCGACGGCCGGACCGCGCGTCAGTGGGCCGAGGAGGCGGAGGGACACGCGTCCCGCGCGGCCGAGGCGTACGAGCTCACCGTGACGGCCGTCCGGCACCGGACCAACATCTATGACGCCATGCCCGTTGAGCGGCTCGACGAGACCGAGGGCAAGCGGGTGCGGGCCGCACTCGCCCGTATCGACCGCCGGTCCCGGACCGCGTACGACCTTGAGATTTCCGCGCGGCGTGACTGGTGGGACGGCGCAGAGATCACGGACCCCGCCCGTGCGCGGGACTGCGCCGAGCGTGCGCGCGTGCTGGCCGACGGGTGCGAGGCGGACGCGCGCACGGTCGCCGAGGCTTTCGCATGGGCCGAGGCCGAGGCCGCGGCGGCGGCCGAGTTGCAGCGCGCGGAGTGGTCCCTCGCAGACGCCGAGGAGCGCTACGAGGCTGCGCGCCGTCCGAACGCGTGGATCGGGGCGCAGGGTGTTGACCGCCGCATCGGAGAGACGAACGCGCTCCGTCTCGTGTGGATCGCGCGGCAGGCTCTTGCGGCGGTCAACGGCGCACCGTTCATCGCGTACCCGACGCTTACCGACCGAGGGACCGTCAAGGGGTGGAGCGTCGGTTACTGCACCGTGAGCCGGTACGCGGGCACGGCCGTGCGCATCGTCGACACGTCCACGGACCAGGATCGGGCCGAGATGATCGCCGAGGCGAAGAACCGCGAACACGCCGCGCGGGTTCTGTGTGAGCGCATGGCCGGTGAACTGGGCATCATGCGGGCCCTGATGGACGACGCGCGGCACACGGACACGAAGGTTCCGGGCGCCCGGTACCGGCAGGCGCGCACCGCGCTGGAGACGGCCGAGGAGCTGCACGACCGTGCCGCGCGGGAGCGCGGGACCGAGGCGGCCGACCGTATCGCCCCGGTGGCCGACAGGGTCCGCGCGCTGGGTGCCACGGTGGCGGAGTACGCGCGGGACCGCGACGAGTGGGCACGGAACCAGCGCGCGGCCGAGGCTGCGCGGGCCGAGGCCGCTCCGGTGCCGGCCCCGGCCGAGGCGGCGGTCGAGGAGGCACCCCGGTACCGATTCGGCCGCCGGGACGCCGAGGGTCGCTACCCGGTGTCGGTCGACGGCGCACCGGTCGGGCACGTCTACCGGACGCGCCGCACATGGTGGGCCCTCGGTCTCGACGAGACGCGCCGGACCGACCACACCAGCCGCGCCGAGGCGGCGGCCCGACTCGTCGGGTTGGTCGACGTCCGGGCCGCGGCCGAGGCGGACACCGCGCGCCGGATGCGGGCCCGCACCGTGGCACCGGAAGGGTGGCGCGTCACCACATGGGACGCGGTCGAGCCGGGGGACGTCGTCCGCACCCCGGGGCGGTGCGTGCCGGTCCGTGGCGGGTTCGGGGACGGCGGTCCCCTCTCCCCCGAAACGTGGGGCGCCCCGGTGACCTTGACCGGTATCGAGCGGCTCGACAACGGGTGTGTGGTGGCGCGCGGACGGGAAGGGGACGCGCCCGGGTGGGCCGGTATGGGTGTCCTCCTGTCGACTCCCGCATACGCCGAGATTGGCCTCCTGGTCCCCGTTGCCGAGGTCCCGGCGGCGGCCGAGGCGGCGGCCGAGGCGGCGGTCGAGGCGGCGGTCGAGGCGGCGGTCGAGGCGGCGGTCGAGGAGGTCCCGGCGGCGGCCGAGGCGGCGGCCGAGGCGGCGGTCGAGGCGGCGGTCGAGGAGGTCCCGGCGGCGGCCCGCCCGGGGGCGGCGGGCCCTGTCGGCGCCCCCCTGTCGCGTCTCCCGCGCGGGGGGAGGGGCGGGGGTGTTCGCGCAGGTCACAGCACGCGACAGGGCGCGGCACGACAGGGGGCACGACAGGGCACGCGACAGGCCCCCGGGCGCGCGGGGCGGCCCCTGCAAGCGTACGGGGAGCGGGGCCCGCCGCCCGTATCCGGCCGTTGGGCCGGGTGCCGGCGCTTCCCCGAGAACTTGACAAGGACACGTCAGAAACGACAGAAGGGCCGAGGGTCCACCCCGTGGATTCATCAGGAAACTTGACAGGGACGCGCCAAGATGACGACGGGCCGTCCCCTCGTCCGGGCGGGACGTCACCCGTTCGGGGACGCGTTGTCGGTGCGGTGTGCCACGGTGCCGACATGACCCAAACCGACCCGGCCGACCCGGCGGAGCCCCCCCTCGGACTTCCGATCCGCGTTCCGCTGATCCCTGGCGAGACGACGCTCTCTCTCCTCGCTCGCACGGCCGCCGCCAACGGCCCCGATCTGCCTCGGCTCCTGCGGGTCCTCGACGAGGGTCTCGACCTCCCGGCCGAGGGCCTCGACCCGCAGCGCGAGGAGCTCCTCCTCTCCCCCGACGGCCTCGACCGACTCGCCGTGCTCGTCGACCGCGACGCCGACCAACTGTCCCGAGCTCTCCCCAGTGCGCACCCGGACCGCGTCGCCGACGTCAAGGCCGTACGCGTCGAACCGTGGCCCGACGAGCTCGGCGCCGCTCCCCTGCCGGCCTGCCCGCTGTGCATGGAACCCGGGGCGTGGCTCGCCGCCACCGGTCACCGCTGGCGGCCGTGCCCCTGCGGCCGTCGGTGGCTCGCCGGGGATGACGGCGGGTACCTCGTCGATACCGCCCCCGTCCCCGATCTCGGGTGGGCGCTGCAACGACACCGACAGCTCGTCCACCGCGTGGGGCCCGTCGGTGACGCTCTCCTCGCGGACGCCCATCAAGTGATGCTCTGGTGGTGGGTGTCCATCCCCCGGCGCCGCGGCCCCGGCCGGGACGGCGGCCGAGGCGCCGCCGACGTCTGGCACGCCCGCGAGGAGGCCCTCGGCATGACCCGGCACCGCCGCCGGGCGGCACCCGTCGTCGTCTACCCCGAGGCCGTCACCCTCGCCGAGCTCATGTGGTCATGGGAGGAGCGGCGCCGAAAGCGCGGGGCATCGTCCGCGGCCTGGGTCGAGGACGTCGTCGCCGAGCTCGTTCCCGCCGGCACCCTCACCCGGCAAGAGCGTGCACCCCTCGACTACTGGCTAGAGCAGCACCGGCCCGAGCCTGCCGGGAAGTCGTCCGGCCGCACGGCCGCCGACCGCCGATGGAACCACCTCCCCGCGCTGCACCGACGGTCGACCGAGCCGGGCCCCTTCCGGGCGCCCTCCTGCCTCATGTGGGTCTACGGCTTGCCCCTGACGTCCGTCACGGCCGTATGCCCCCGGTGCGACGGCCGCGCGCCGAGCTGCCGATGGGTGCCCTACCCCGAGTGCACCGGCCTGCCCGACAAGCGCACCCGCTGACACCCCGCGGCACTACGGTGCCGACAGGACGGCGGGCCGCCCCCACCGGTAGTAGGGGCGGCCCGCCGCGGCCTCCATCATCACAGACCAGGAAGGCACCACCCATGACGCAAGCCGCCCCCACCCGATGGGTGCCGCCGGACCCCCGGCAACTGCCTGAGTGGCGCGCACAGCTCGTCGACTTCACCGCGTCGGAGCCGTCCAACATCACCATGCGCGAGGCGATCCGCGCGGGGCGCTGTTCCATCGTGCCCACCATGCGCAACGCGCCGATTGCGGCCGACACCCTCGCCGCGATCCTGCTCAACAAGGCGGAGCGCGCCCGGCTCGAAGAGGCCGAGCTCTACTACGCCACGGCGGACATGACGGCCCTGGCCCTGGCCGCCGCCGCCACTCCGCCTCGGGAGCGGGTGAGCATCGACCGCCTGCCGGCGGAATCCGGGCTGATCGTGTTCGGCGAGCCCATCGGCGGATACGTCGAGGACGTCGGGGCCGCCCTGGCGGACACCCTCGCCGCCCGGCCGGGGGTCGATGCGAAGGTCACGACACCGATCGTGGCCGCGGCGTGGACCGCGTGGACCCCGGAAGACGTGAACGTCGAGGGTCAGCCGGTGACATGGGGCCACACCACCCGCGGCGGTTACGCCGCGATCCCTCCCGGCACCCGGGGTATCTGGGTGACCTACTACAGTCCCCGGAACCTGTTCTCTGGCCTGCCCCCGGAGACCGTGCTCGGCACGATGCGGGACGGGTCAGTCATGACGGCCGGGATGATCGAGGCGCAGCGACACAACGTCCCTGGGGGTCCGCTCAACTGGGACAACGAGGTGTTGCTCATCGAGGGCGCCGAGTTCGCCCCGGCCCGGCCCGACACCACCGACGTATGGACGCACACCCTCTACACCGCGTGGCAACTCATGACGGCCGCCGGGGGCACCCGGTGGGCTGAGGTAGAGGAGATCCCCCGGGATCGGTCCGGCAAGAAGCGGGACGCCCGGCAGGGCATCACGGGGCCGTCGGCCGTCCGTGTCGTCAACGTCCACACCGCCCAACGGCCGCCCCGGGAAGCCGCCGACGCCGACGCCGCAGCGAGCACCGGCCGCCGTGAACCGTCGTGGTCCTGCCGGTGGCCAGTGCGCCCGTACCGCCGTTCAACCTGCCTCAACCCCGGCGGGCACGCGGCCGGGGACTGCCAGCACGAGGACCGCATCGTTCCCGGGCACATCAAGGGCCCGCAGGGTGCGCCGCTCCGTACCGGCAGCACCGTGCATCTGTGGGACCGACAGCCGCAGGCCGAGGCGTAGCGTCCTCGACCGGTGAACGCCGAGGGCCCCGTCGCAGTGTGCGACGGGGCCCTCGTGCTGGGCGGGTTCTATGCGGCGAGGCGGACCAGGACGGGCGCGGCGGCCGGGACCGGGTCGCACGCGTCCCACATCGTTTCGGTGGCGAGGGTGATCACGCGGCCGGACCAGCCGCGGGCCTCGGCGCATCCGAGGCAGTCGCACGCCGAGTCGTACGGGCGCGGCGCGGCGGTGTACGGGTCCGAGTGCGTGATCGCCCCGGCCGGGGTCGCCTCCTCGACGTTCACGCCGTCGGGGTAGCAGCCGAGGACGACGGCCCCGGCCGGGACCTCGTCGGCGCGGACGGTGGCCAGGACGGCGCCGAGCTCGGGGCGGGCCTCGGCGACGACGTCCTCGAACAGGGCCCGCGTCTCGGCGTCGACCACGAACGTGCGGGCCGTGGCGGGGAGCTCGGCGGGGGTCGGGGTGTTCATCGGTGCTGCCTCCTTGGTCGGTGGGGCTTCACCATGACACAGGTTGTAACTCAACTACAAGTTGTACTGCGAGTTTGGGGCGACGTGTTCGGCCTCCTCGGGCGGGGCCCGTATGTCCCCAGCTCATAAAATATGAGACTTCGTCATAACCCCTGGTCATGAGGGGGTGCACGGAATGGCGGTTTCAGATTCACCAGCGGGCCCGACTCCCGCAGGTCAAAGGCCCCGGACCAGGGCCGACGTCCCAAGGGGGTGCACGCCGTGGCGGGGTCGACGCCAAGGGGGTGCACGAGATGGCGGGTTCGGTCCGACCTGCGGTTTCGCCGTACGGGACCGGGCAGAAGTGCCGGCCACCCGTGCACCCGTGGCGGGTTCGGCCGAGAGCCTCCCGGCCGCCGCCCGGAACGGGCAGACTCGACCGGTGCCCGCTCGACCACCAGGAGGACACCCGCCCATGCCCCACACCGAACCCGCCACGACCGAGGGCGAGCTCGTCGACCACCTGCGCAGGGATGCCGCACTGCGCGGGGAGCGCCCCGGCTGGGTGCACAGCAGCCTGTCCGCGCTCCTCCTCGCGCACGGCCGCCTGTTCACCCCGGCGCCCTGGCCGGACGGCGGCACCCCGCCCGGCGAGCCGGGGAAGTGCTACACCGAGGCGGCATCGTGGGCATGGGCGAGCGGCGGCGAGCTCGCCTACGTCGAGGGGTTGGCATGGGATGTGGCGTGGCCCGTCGAACATGCATGGTGCGCGGGCAAGGACGGCGCCGCGCGTGACCTGACGTGGCCGCGGCCCGGCCGTGCATACCTGGGCCTCCCCGTGCACGCCGAGGAGGCGGCACGCCTGATGAGCCAACACGGCCCGTTGCTGCACGGGAACGGCTTCGCCTCGGATCTCGCGGTGACATGGTGCCGTGACGGATTCCCCGCCGAGCTCCTCGCCGAGGGCATCGGCCGCCCTGTCCCCGCCGCCGACTGACCGAGGCACGAAACGGCGCGGCCCCGGGAGCTCGAACTCCCGGGGCCGCGCCGTGTGGCGGGTTCTGCGGCGGCCTACGCGGCGGCCTGGTCCCCTGCCGTGCCGTAGTGCTTGCGCAGCACGTCGTACGCCTCTATGGCGATCTCCTCGGGCGGGCGGCCCGTCGCCTCGGCCTGGGCGACGAACAGGCGAGAGAACTCGGTCACCGCACTGTCGGGCAGAACCCACGCCGACGCCTCACCGGCCGGTGCGCTCGACGTGTCCGCGCCGTTCTTCTCGGCCTCCCCCGCGGCGGCCGGTGCCGGTGCCGGCGCCTTCTTCGCGGCGGCCTTCTCTGCCTTGGCCGCCGCGTCCTCCTTGACGACCCGCGCCACCGTCTTGCGCGCGAGGCTCAGGAGCTTGTCCGGGGCGGGGACCTTCTTCCCCTCCCCGATCTTCTCCTTCGCGCTCTGGACGGCGGCCCTCAACACCTTGGCCGTGGGCTTGTTCTCGGACCCCTCCTTGGTGCCGTCCCAGAGGGCCCGCGCGGAATCCGCGCCCCACTCGCGGTAGGCGGGGACGAGCTCGCGCGCCGTGCCCTCGTTCGGGATGGACAGCTCCCGCATGACCGGCGCCGCCGCAATGAGGCGGTCGACCTGCGAGACCGACACCCCCCACCGGGCCATGGTGTACTCGGCCCACGTCATCCCGTAGTGCCGGTGGAGCTCCTTGTCCTTGATCGTGTCGAACGCCTCGCCCGCGTCGGCCGCAGCCTTCCCGAACGCCTGAATCCGGCCCTCGCACTGACTCAGGAGGAGTCGGTCCTCCTCGGAGAGCGGACTCACGGGCTTGCCCGCGTCGTCCGCCTCGGTGGTGGCCGGTGCGCCCCCCTCGTCGCTGTTCGAATTCTCATCGAACACTTTCCCGCCAATTGGCGGGACGCCCCCCTCGGCCGGGGCGGGCGCCGCCCCGGCCTCAGTCTCCGGAGCGGCCTCGACTGCCGGTGTCCCCGCGGGCGCCGGCACTCCGGGCGCGGTGAACGTGGCGGGTACCGCGGGCTTCTCGGGCTTGCCCGTTTCCGCCCCCCGCCCACGGGTCGTCAGGGCGTCGCCGAACACTGCATCCATGCTCATCTACTGAATCGCCACCTTCGTAAGGATCTCGACAGCCACCTTATGCATGGGGTCGTCGTCGTCGAGGGCGAGAGCCTTCCCGAACGCGCGAGAGTAGCCGTGCTCGCCCTGCTGGTTCGGGACGCTGGACTCCAACACGGTGATCTCGCGCTTCTCCAGTGCGCGGCGGGCCTCGTCGTTCGCCTTGGCGGTGTGGTGGGTCCGGGTGAACAGGACGACGAGCTCGGGGCGGCGGCCCGTGGTGTCTTCCAGGTACTTGAGAGCGAGCCACACGGACGCCGACCGGTGGAGCTCACCCTCGGCGGGCTGGAGGCACAGAACGGCGAGATCCGACATGGCGAGCGCTGAGTGATGCGTACCGCCGGGGGTGTTGGACCACGCTCCCGTGTCGATGCCGAGGAGGCCGCCGGGCGGGGTCTCCTTGGTGATGGTTCCCGGAAGGTGCAGCGCGCTGTACTGCGCCGTGACGGGGCGGTCCTTGACCATGCCGCCGCACAACTGATCCCAGGTGTAGAGGGAACCGTCCTCGTCCTCGCCCGGCTGGTCGGAGTCGATGGCGCCTACGGGGTAGCCCATGCGGGCCCAGTGGCCGCGGACGTGGGCGAGGGTGTGAGTCTTGGTCGACCCGCCCTTGCCGATGAAGGTCACGCGGCGGCCCTTTTCAGGGAGCTGGAACATCAGTGATGACATGGCGGAAGGCTATCCGCCGCATCCGTGATCCCGGCGCCGCTTTTCACTCTCGCGCCGCGGCGTGGCCGCTCGGCGCGGCCGTCTATCCCCCGTACGTGCTACGGCACAGCGAAGCGAGGCCCGGATCGGTGACGCCGTCGGCGGCCCGGCACACGTCGCGCATGGAGTAGCTCGGTGCGGCGGGCGCCCGGCGAGTCGGCCGCGCGGGTCGGTGCGACGGCCGCAGGACTGGCGGCCGGACCGTGCGGCGCGGCGGTGCCGGCGGCCGGGCGCGGTGACCCTGCGGGGGCACAGCGGGACGGACCGCCGGGGCGGGCCGCACTGACCGAGGGGCCCGCGCGGCGGTCGGTGTCGAGCGCGGGCGCGGTGCGGCCGAGGAGGGGGACGGGTCGGGGTCGGTCCGGGTGAGCTCCTCGCGGGCCGGGGCCTGGGTGGCGCCCGCCGGACTGGGGGCGGCGGACACGACGGGCCGGGCGCGCGGGCCGGGCGCCTTGTCGTCTGCCGGGGGGACGGACACGCATCCGGTGGCCAGGACGGCGAGAGCGGCGACGGCGAGAGCGATCACGGGACGGTGCACCCGCTCACCGTGCCCGATGCTGGGGCGCCGTACGTCACGCCGCGCGGCGGTCCACCGGTTCGAGGGACACGCCCCGCCGCCCCTGTGCCTCCTCCCCTGTCGCGCCGCTCGCAGGGCCGGGGGAACGGGGGCGTCGGCCCTGGTCACACCGGACGCCGGGCAGGGTGCCGACAGGGGGCGCGACAGGGGGTGCGACCGCCCGCGCGGCCGTGCGGCGGGGACGAGCTCGACCGGCCGCACCGGGGCGGCGGGGACGTCGAGGAGCTCCTCGTCCTCCTGGTCCTGGTCCTCGACGACGTCCTCGGCCGCAGCCTCGACGGCGGCGCGGGCCGGGTCGTAGATGGCGGCGAGTCGGGCGAGTTGCTCGCCGATCCCCCGCGTGCCTGCGAGGGGCGCGGCGAGCTCGTCCCAGACCTCCCCGGCGAGCTCGACGTACGCCCGGCCGCCGAGCACCGTCACGGCCGCGCCCGAGATCCCGAGCTCGTGCGCCTGCCGGCGCAGCGTCTCGCCGTCGACCGTGCCCGGGTCGCCCACCCGGAGGTCATAGTTCAAGAGGTGCCGGTCGAGCTCGACAAGCCCGTACTTGGCCGACAGGATCAGCACCCGCCCCGACCGGCCGCCCTGGGTGAGGACGTCGGCCGCCCGGCGCATCGCCCGGTGGTAGCTCCCCACGTAAAGCGCCCCGGCCCGCTCGCCGATCACCGGCTCGCCCTTGCGGACGCCGTCGGCATACACAGCCTTGCGGCCCCCGCACGCCACGATTACGACGCGCTCGCGCTCCTCGGCCGCGGCCCGGCGACGGCCCGCCGCCGTGATCCGGACCTCGCCCGCGTCGAGCTTCCACACCGCCTCGGCCAGGGGCACCGTGCGACCCTCGGGCCGCGTCCACCGAATGAGCCCGGCCGCCCCCAGGGAGCGCGCCGTCCGCAGGTTCACGGACGCGGGGAGGAAGCCCTCCGGGTGCGCGGCGGCGGTGTGCAGCCAACGGCGCTGCACCGGAGTGAGCTCGACGGCGGGGAGCTCCTCGTCCTCCTGGTCCTCGACGACGTCCTCGGCCTCCTCGACCGGCGCCTCGTCGGCCGGAAGCTCCTCGCCGTCGAGGGCGGCGAACAGGCGGGCGCTGCGGCGGTACTCGGCGGTGCGCAGCTCGGCGAGCTCACGCTCGAACGCCTCGGCGGCCGGGTCCGGGGTGCGGTCCGCGGCGGCGAGGAGCTCCTCGGCCTCGGCCTCGTCGTGCATCGCGTACAGGGACACCGGGCCCTCGGCCTTGACGACGTCCCACGCGATGCGCGCGGCCTGGTCCCACATCGGCGCGGCCGGGTCGACGTACCGGGGAAGGGAGGAGATCCCCAACGCGTCCGCGACGGCCGCGAACGCCTCGACACGGAACCGGCGGGCGTACGCGCGGGCCCCGCCGGCATCGGTGTATTCGAGGGCCTCCTCACCGGCCGCACTGCGGGCCCACCGGCCGTAGGCGCGCACGGCCTTGGTGGTGAGGGCCTCGACGCGGGCGAGGTAGCGCGGGACGGCGGACAGGTAGCGGGCGACGCGCTCGGGGTCGCCGGACACGTCGAGGCGCAGCTCGTCGGGCGTCGGCGCGGGAGCGTCAGAACCGGCCGGGTTGTAGTGCAGCGTCCTGTACGGGTGGCGGGCCTCTACCCGGTAGATCACCGCGAGGCGGCGGGCGGCGGCGGTGCGGGCCTTGCCCTTCCCGGCGGCGCGCTCGAATTCGAGGGCGGCCTCGGCGCGGCCTCGGTCGACGGCGATTCGGGTCCGGGTGACGTACTCGGCAGGCATTCGGCGTGGCTCCTGTGTTCGGGGTACTGATCTCCGGACACCCTCGCACAGTCGCACTACAACTACAAGTAAAACTCACAGTTGTAATCCAAGTCGGCACAGAGAAAGGGGCGGGCCCCGGTAGCTACCTACCGGGGCCCGCCCCTGCCGTACGCGCTCCGCCTACTCCTCGCGGCCCGCGTCCCGGCCCTCCTTGATGAACCGCGCCGGGTTCGCGCCCTTGGCCACCGTCTCTCGGAGCCACTCCATCGGCCGGACGCCCTCCTCCTTGACGTAACCCGGGTTCGGGCCGAGGCGGAAACCGCCCGGCAGAGGCGTTCCGTCGGGCTTGCGCGGCACGACCGCGCGGGCCGTCGGGTGCGCCGAGGGGTAGATCACGCAGTCAGACAGGACCGCGAGCGGGACCAACCCGAGCGCGTTCCACGTCTTGACCATCTTCCGGTGGGCACCGACCCGCGCCGAGCTGATCACGGCGGCGCGAATGTCCGGCCGCCACGTCGGGCGCTTGAGTGCCGGCCACGGCGCGTTTCGCCCCTCGCGCTTCCCCTGCGGCTTCTCGCGCAGCTTGCCGATACCGCCCTTCGCCGTCTGCTTGATCGCAGACAGGAGGGCGACGGCCTCGGGGTCGCGCTCCTTGACGGTGGACATGGCCGCGAGGAATGCCTCCTCGTCCATGTCGGCCGTGATGCCGAGATCGGCGAGGGTGTCCATGTAGGCATCCCGCAGCCGGTTGTGCCACAGGTCGAGGTACCCGCCCGCCTCGGGCCGCAGCCACGCGGCGATGGGCCGGACCTCGATCCCCAGCTCGACCGCGTACGCCAGGGTCGGCGTCGCGTACCAGGCCGGGCCGGTCGGTGTCTTCCCGTCCGGGGTGAACGGACTCGGGAACTCGACCGGGAGCGTCTTCCATGCCTTCGTGACGAGATCCTTCGTGCGCAGCTCGGCGCCGGACAGGTCGACGAGCCAGGACCCCGGAACCTTCTTGTCGAACCGCGGTCCGTCGGTGTAGACCGCCTCGCCGATCCCCACCGTGAGCCGGTTCGCCGCCGCGAGAAACGCCGTGTTGATGTCGAGGCCGACGACGTACGGTGCGGCGGCCTCGGCCTCGGTCGGCGCCCGGTGCCACGCGAGGGCCTCCTCGGCGAGGACGTGCGCGGGGTCCTTGGCCTCGTCCCGGGTGCGGTCCTTGGCGAGCGGGTGCTCGTCCGGCGCCTCGGGCGGGGCCGGGTCGACCGGCGCGGAGAGCGAGCCCTCGACCGGCACCCGGTGGGGCCGTCCGGTGCCCCGGTCCCGGACGAGCCGGGTCGGCGGCCGAAGGGCGGTCATCAGGGCGAGGCTGCAAGCGGCCGTCGAGCCGGTCGGCGTGATCACGCGCTCGGCGTACTGACCGAGGACGTACGCGAGGGCGGCCGGGTCGGCGGCGACGTCCTCAATCCCGCCCCACCGGAGGTGATCGGCGAACGCACCCCACGGGATCGTGGCGACGTAGACCTCGACGCGGTCCCGGTACAGGAAGGACCAGGGCGCGAGGCCCGCGCGGCTCAGCTTCCACCCGCCCTCTTCCACGGCCTTGACCGCCGGGTGGTCGTCCGGCACCCGCAGCCGCTTGCGGTCGTCGAGCCGGGCGGGCAGGCCGAGGGCCTCGACGGCGGCCTCGGTGAGGACCAGGAGCGGGCCGGACTCCTCGCCGTACTGAGAGAGGGGACCGGTGCCCAGGCCGTACGCGACGGCCCACTCGGCGGCCGTCGCCAAGTCGACGACGTCCGCCGGCACGTTCACGAGCTGCACGTCCGTGCCGTGGGCGATGAGGGCCCCGCCCTTGGCGTCGAGGACCAGGAGGGGAGCGGCGTAGGTCTTCTCGGTCATCAGCGGAGGTCCAATTCCACGTAGTCAATGTCTTTGAACTCGACGTCGAGCTGTTCGGCGTCGGTGCCGGGGGTGCGGAAATACTCCTCGGCGAGCCCCTGCCCGAGGAGCCGGTTCAACTCGTCCTCGTCGCCCGCCCGCAGAGCGTCGAACACCTGCGGAATCAGGTGGTCGGGCACGTCCTCGGTGAGGCGGCGTACGCGCGGGTCGTCCGTACTGTCCGGGCCCGCAGTGAACCCGAATGACGCCCGGGTCTCAATCGTCATACCGCGCCGCTGGGCCTCCTTCTGCGCACGCGCCGTAACGCGCGGCTGGTGGTCCTTGACGGCCTCCTTCTGCAAGCGGTCGAGGATCTCGGGCTTCGACTTGGCGATGTTCCGCTCGCCCTTGACGTACCGCTGCACCGTCCGGCGGGACACGCCGAGGCGCTCGGCCACCTTCGCCGTGTTGCCCTTCTCCTTCCGCATCAGGGCGTTGAACTGACCCCTCGCGGTCTTCGGGGCGTTGCGCGTCTGGAACCGCGCTCGCATTGCATCGACGAGCTTTCCCATGGTCACGGCTCCTCTCAGGCGAGCTTGTAGACGTTGGTGGACGGGGGAACGACGGCCAGTTCCGGCCGCAGGCAGACGGCGCCGCCGCACAGCACATGGCCGGGCATGGTGGTCTTGAACGGGGTGTCGCAGATCGCGCAATCGAGCCTGCGCGGCGCGGTCCGCTGGGTGACCATCTGCCGGGCCGGGATGACGTACTGCGGCGGGAGCTTGCGGAGGAGCTTGTCCAGGTAGCCGTTCGGCCGGTACGCCTGCCGGTTCTCCGTCGCGTCGAGAGCGCGGAGGAGGGCCTCCTCGGGCCACCCGTTGCGCAGGCACCAGGCAACGGACTTGGCGGCGAGGGTGCGCTCCTCGGCGGTGACGCCGACGAACCAGCGGACGCGGTCGATGATGGACTCGGCGAGTGCCGGCACCGCTTCCAGTGCCGCCCCTTCCAGGCGCGGCGTGGTGAACCCGCTCAACAGGGTGAAGCGGTCCGGGCGGCGGCCGAGGTTCTTCCCGTTCTCGCGGATCGCCACCGGGCGGAAGGCGACGAGGTCCGCGCGGACGAGGTGCGGCCGGTGGCGCTCGATGGTCCGCAGGCTCACGCCCGCGATCTTGGCGAGCTCCTCCATGTGGACCTGACCCTCCCACCCGATTGCGGCGAGAGCGACGAGACATTTTGCACAGGTGGGGTCCGGCGCAACGATGTTCGCCGCCCACTCCTGGGCCCCCGGCAAGAGGGGCTGACCGATCCCGCCGCCCAGCGGCGTGCGCCGGTCGGCGTCGATACGGGAGTGCGCGAACAGGTGCGCCAAGTGGTCCTGTGTGGCGCGCTTCTTGAGTCCGATGATCCGACCGAGGGCCTCGGTCGTGAGCCACTTCTCGGGGTCGGCCGTCCGGTGTTCTTCAAGGGCGCCGTAAACCTTGTGGCAGTTGGGGCAGTCGTCGGGACTGATATCACGGTGGGGTGCCACTAATCGGCCTTTCCGTCCGCTGCGGTGTCTCACCCGGGGGTGCGCGGGTAGACTCCGCCACAGACCTAGAGCAGGGTCCACGCGAAAGCCTCGGACGGGTAGGAGAGCCACCTCCTATGACCCCGACGGGGCTTTTCGCATGTGTGGAGCGGGTCGAGCGGCAGGCGCGCGGCCTGTGCCAGGTCAGACCGTGATGACCTCCTGCGATCCGCCGAGCACAGAGGCGAGGCGCCGGGGGGAGAGCTGTTCCACGGCGTGCGTCGGGCCGCACAGGAGATCCGGAACCGGGATGCCGTAGTGGGCGGACAGGCGGTCGATGTCACCGAGGGACCATGCGGCGGCGCCGGTCTGCTTGCGCGAGACCTGCCCCTGAGTGATCCGCAGGCCCTTGGCGAGCGACGTCTGATTCTCGCCGCAGGCGCGCATCAGGGCCGCGACCGTGATCCGGAGCGTGCGCTCACTGGTACTCAAGGCGGCTGCGAACTTCCCCATATGCTCTGACCTCACTTTTTGTGAGCTGGGCTCATAACGGCAGCTAGCGGGGTCCGGCGATTCCTGCCCGACCGGTGCACACTCTTCCACGGTTGCACGTCAACTACAAGTCTTGCTTGTAGTGAATCTCCGGACGTGTCATCCTCGGGGTATGACTGACACCCCCGTGAAGACGATCAAGGAACTGCGAGAGGCGTCCGAGGCGTCCGAGGCCCAGGCCAAGAAGGACAAGACGGCCTTGCTGGACGCGGCCGTTAAGGAGGCCATGACCTCGACCGCGTACGGCCACCTGTCGGCCGTTGCCCGCGAGGCCGGCATCGCCGCTCAGTACCTCCGGACCCTGATCGAGGAGAAGCAACCCGGGTGGCTCGACCAGGCCGCCGAGGAGCGCGAGGCGGCCAAGGCCGCGAAGGCGAACAAGCCCAAGGCCACCCGCCGGACCGCCAAGGGTGGTGAGGGCGGGACCGCGCGTCGCACGCGTAAGAGCGGCGCCGCCGCCGCCTGATGATCGAATGGGTAACCACCGTCGCCACGATGGTTGTCTCGCTCGGGACCGTGGCCGGTGTCCTCGCGGCAGTCGTGCGCAAGGAGTTCGGAATGGCCGTCGTGCGGCTGCTCGCCGGCATGGTGGCGCTCGTCGTGCTCTCGAACTTCGGACCGCTGAGGGACTGGTTCGAGGGCGCCCTCGACGGTGGGCATCCCTCGAAACCGGCGGCCGACTCCCACCCCAAGAGCGATGACGGGTCTAGCCTCTGGCTCCCCCTCACCTTCGGGGCGGTCGGCCTCGCCGTGAGCTTCGGCGGGTACGGCCTGTGGTCGCTTATCCAGCGCCGCCGCACCCGCAAGGCCGCCCGACGCGCGGCCGACACCGCCGCCCAGGAGCGCCGCCGCGCCATCGAGGCCGAGCATGACGAGGTACTCGATGCGCACGCCGCCTTCCTGTGCGACGTCCTCGCCGTCCTCGACCGCCCGGCCCTCGACGACGTCACCGTGCCCCAGACCGCGGCCCTCCTGCACGCCCTCGACATCGCCGCCGACGCCCGCCGAGGGGGCGACCTCAACCTCTACCGGCCCGCCGTCAGCCAACTGAAAACCGCATGGCGGGCCGCCGACGAACACGCCCGGAAAACCGGCCTGCGCCACCTGCCCCGCCAGGAGCGCGCCACCGTCACCCGGGCCCGTGGGCTCCTCGAAATCGCCCTCGACGGCAACGGGGGCGAGCATGAGCGCCGCGCCGCCTACGCCAAGGCCCGCGAGCTCCTCGACGGCGTCCTCACCCTCCCCCGGCAGGCCGTCGCCGCCGTCGAGACCCGGACCCGCCCCGCCCTCGTCAAGGACGCCACGGCCTGACCCCGGAAGGACCCTCATGGACCAGGAACCGAAGCCCGAACGCGCCCCGCAGGAAGGGGAGTTGCTGCCCGTCCCCGTGTCCCGCGATTCCGGGCGCCCGCGCGTCGTGATGTACGACGAGGCCGCCGCCTTGCTCACCCCGGAGGCCCGCCGCCTCGCCGAGGAGATCATCGCCGTGGGCCGCGTGAGCCGGTACTCGCCCGACGCCCAACGCGCCCTGTTCGTCGGTCAGTCGGGGTCGGGCAAGACGAACGCCCTCGACCTGACCCGGGCGCAGCTCGACGCCGCCGGCATCCCGTACGAGGAGACCGACGAGGGACACGGTCGCGTCGGTCTCCGCTTCCGCAAGGCAGGCCCCGAGTCCAAGGAGATCACCCCGTGAGCGCCCTCCCCATCGAGGAACCGACCAACCCGTACCGCACACAGCACGGCGGCGGCCCGCGCACCGTCACGCAACTGCGGGCCGCCCTCACCGCGGCGAGCGCCGCGGACCGCGAGGAGTTCGAGGCGCAGCTCGGCGAGCTCGACCTCGACGACCCCGAGGAGTACGCCGCCCTCGTCCGCTCCTGGCGGCACCGCCTCGTCATGCGGACCCGGCCCGAGATCCTCGCCGCCGTCGCGGCCTCGACCAACCCGGCCGCCCCCCGCTTCACGTCCGAGGAGATCCTCGGCGCCGACGGCCACCAGGAGGCGGGCCGGTGACCCAAGGCACCCCGTGGGCCGTCGTCTACAGCGAGACCGGCCGCGCCGGACTGGCCACGGCCACGGCCGAGGAGCGGGCCGCCGTCCTCGGCTTCGAGAAGCAAGTCGCCGCCTCGCCGTACACCTGCGGCGAGCTGTACCCGGACCGGGTCGGCGGCCTCTACACCGCACTACTCACGGTCGGCGGCCGGATGGCGTGGACCAGCGTCCTGTACCGGGTCGACGAGGCCCGGGGCGAGGTTCTGATCGTCGCTATCGTCTCGGGGCCCTGATGCCGGCGGGGGACAGCTCGGCATCGGGCCGGGTGGCGGCGGCCGTCGAGGCGCACGCCCGGCGGCGCGCGTGGTGGGAGGCCGAGACCGCCATCGCGGCCGTGTTGTCCGATCCGGAGGTTCGGCGCTTGGGGGAGGAGATCGAGCGGGCCGAGGCCCTCCTCGGTGAGGAGCTGCGGGCCCAGTTTCAGCACTTCCGGGACCGGTACGACCGGGCCGTACGCGAGGCCGACCTCGACGCCCTCGCCCGGACGTGCCCCGGGAAACACGGCCGGTGGGGGCGCGTCTGCGTGCTCGACACCGGCCACGAATCGACCGCGCCCCACTGGGGGATCACGGCCGAGGGCTGGCCCGTCGCATGGGTCGGGAGCGCGCCCGACGACGACTGACCCGGAAGGCGCCGGCACCGCGGCCGGGAACGACAGAGCGCCCGCCCCGAGGAGGGGGCGGGCGCTCCGTGTTGTGCGGGTGCGTCAGTCGAGCGGCGCGGCGTAGCGCAGGGTCCAACCGCGGCCGAGGGTGTGCCGGGTGACCTCGACGACCCGGCCCTCGGCGGTCCGGCCGACGTGCGTCACGGTGAGGAGGAGCTCGCCCTCCTCGACGCCGAGGGCCTCGGCCTGGTCCGACGTGGCGGGCCGCTGGTCGACGTCCTCGACTGCCTCGGCGCCCTGGTCGAAACCGGCCTCGCGCATCCGGGAGATGATCCCGCCCGCCCCGGTGTCGACCTGTTCGATACCGGCGGCCTCGGCGACGTCCGCCGGAATCCATGTGTCGACGAGCTGGACCAGGCGCTCCCCGTCGTACATGCGCCGGGCGCGGACGACGACCGGTCCCTCGACGCCGAGCAGCTCGGCGACGTCGGCCGGGGCCTCGGCGCGGCTCACCGTCACCTCGGCGCGGGGCGCCCCGCCGCCGCGGCGCGTCTCGCTCTCGTACGCGCCGTGTGCGCCGTTCGCCTCGCGGTTCTCGGTGCGGTACCGGCTGCGCGCGTCCCGGACGATGCCGCCGTTTGCGCCGATGGTGTTCTGTGCCATGTGCGTGATCCCTTCCGGTGGGGTGGTCAGTGGGTGGGGCCGAGCGGCCACGAGTAGGACAGGCGCCATAGGTGGGTGGGCAGTACGTGAACGGTGACCTCGACCGTGCGGCCGTCCTCGGTGCGCCCGATATGGGCGATCTCGTAAACGCGCTGGTCCTCGCGCATGTCGAGGGCCCCGACTTCCTCGGTAGTAGGAGGACGGACGTCGATCTCCTCCGTGATGGTGGCCTGCGGGTGACCGAGCTCGGCGAGGCGTGATTTCGACCCGCCCGGCCCCGTGTCGATCTCTTCGAGCCTGGTCCCCTCGGCGATGGCGAGGGGCAGGTACGACGTTGCGAGCTGCACGGGGACGTCATCGGCGAGCATCCGCCGGACGCGGGCGAGGGTCGACACATCGTTCGCGTCTACCCCGAGGAGGTCCGCCACCCATGCCGGCGGCTGTGCGTGGTTCGTGGTGGTGACGCTCGACGGGGTCATGCCTAGGCCGCGGATCTCGGCCTCGAACGCCCCCCGGGCCTGCCCCTCCTCGCGGCGGGCCCGGACGTAGCGCGACGTCGAGTCCCGAACGATCTTCTTGACGATCCGGTGCACGAACATGCCCCGGCGGCTCTTGTCGATCAGTCCCTCGGAGGCGAGCAGGCGCAATGCCTGTGCGGCGGTCCCCCGATTCGTGCCGATCTCGTCGGCGAGCTCCCCCTCGGTGGGGAGCTTGGCACCCGGGGCGTATGTGCCCCGCTGGATGCGCGTGCGCACCTCGTCGGCGACTGCGCGAAAGGTCGCTCGGCGCGGCTCGTCCTCTGTCATGCGGTCACCTTATCTGGAAGCCATTCCATGGCGCTTGCTACCGACACAAGCATGGATGGAATCCAAGACTATTGCAATGGATTCCATTCGGTGGTTCACTCATGTCGTGCCGATCAAACGGCACCGACGAGGGCCTTGGGGCCCGAGTTGTTGTGGTCCGCCACGCTCGAAAGGGCGCGGCCCCGGGGCGTCTAGTCCACGCACACCGGGGCCGCTCGGCGGACTCCCCTGACACGACAGAGGAGTGATTCCGCGTGCGCACCACCATGCCCGAAACCGCGCTTAACCTGCGAATCGGCACGGCCGATTCCGCCGCCGGAACCGTCCCGACCCGCCTCGACCTCTCCGCCGAGCTGGGCCTCGACGTCGACCTCGTCCTCGGCCCCATCGGCGGCGACGAGCACGACCTCGACGAGCTCGCCCGCCTGTGCGCGCTGGTCGACATGGCCGACTCCGGTTACATCCCGCGCGACGCGTCCCTCGACGTGATCGCCGGAATCGTCGAGGAGATCGAGCGCGAGGACGACGCCCAGGGTTACGAGGCCGACGACTTCGCCGGGGGGTGGGCCGCGTGATCACCCGCCACTCCGCCGCCCGCGCCGCCCGCGCCCTCCTCGGCTCCGCCGACCGGCTGCACCCCGCCGCCCTCCTGGTCCTGGTCCTCGCCTTCGCGGGACTCGCCCAGCTCGCCGCGCCGCTCGTCGTGACCCTCCTCACCGCCCTGGTGACCGGGGCCAAGGCCGCCGCGTTCCTCGCCGGGGCCGCCGTCCTCGCCCGCCTCGCCGTCCGCGTGGCCGCGACGTTTCCCCGCCCCCGCACCGCCCCGCCGGCATCCCCGGCCGCGCCCGTCCCGTCTGCGGTCCCGTCGGTCCCGACCCCCCGCACGGCCCGATGACCGCCGCCGCGTGCGCCCTGGTCGGCGCCGTCTCCGAGGAGACCCTCACCGCCCACGGCTTCACCCGCCGGACCGACGTCCACCAGGCCGCCCGGTGCGCCGAGCTCTGGGCCGCCGAGAACCGCCGCCGCGGTGACCGCGAGGCCCTCGACCGCCACCAGGACCAGGAGGCCACCCGATGACCACCGCCGCCGCCCGCCGCGTCCTCGTCGTCTCGGCCGTCGGACTCGCCGCCGCCGTCCACCACATCGCCACGGGGGCCCTGGTCCTCTTCCTCCTCGCCGACTGGTTCCTCGTCTCGCTGATCGCCGGACACGCCGGACAGGCCATCACCGCCGCCGCCGTCGGCGCCCTCCTCGCCGCCGAGGGCATCCGCGCCGACCGGTTCGGCCGCCCCTTCCCCCACTGCCCCCTTTGCCTCCTCGCCCGCCGAGGCGCCCGTAAGGAGATCGCCAAGTGAGTACGTCGTTCTACGAGGAGCGCCGCCTCGACCGGAAGAACGAGCGCGAGGAGGACCGCCGCGACCGCCTCGCCGAGGCCGAGGCCGCCCGCAAGGAGCGCCTTGCCGAGGCCGAGGCCGCCCGTATCCGCGACGAGGCCCGCGCCGAGCAGCGCCGCAAGGACGAGGAGGCCCGGCAGGAGGAGGAGCGCCGTCTCCGCGCCGAGCGCAAGCGCGAGAAGACCCGTCGCAAGGCCGAGTGGAAGAAGGCCCGCGCCGAGCTGTTCGCCAAGCTCGGCAAGGAGGGTGACACCGTCGGCGCCCTGGTCGTCATGGCGTGCGGCATCGTCCCGGCCCTCTTCTTCCAGCTCCGCGCCCTCAACGGGGAGAACCTCCCCGGGATCATCAGCCTGTGCCTGGCCGTGATGCTGGAAGCCGGGGCCTGGGTCGCCACCGTGAGCGGTGAGCGCGCCAAGCGCGAGGGCCGCCCCGTCGGCCGCTTCCGGGTGGTCATGTGGGCGTGCGCCACCTTCGCCGCCGTCATCAACTACTCGCACGCGCCCGGCCCGTCCGGCGGGTGGCTCGCCTGGGTCCTCGCCGCCGCCTCGTACGCCGGGGTGTTCTTCTGGGAGGTCCGCGGGTGGGGCCGCCACGGCACCAAGGCCACCCGCACCAAGGCCCAGCGCAAGGAGGCCCGGCGCCGCCGCCGGCACGACCGCAAGCGCCGCCGCCGCTTCCCCGCCGTGTACGCCCGCTACACCGACATTCTGACCGCGCACCCGTACGGCAGCGTCGACCACGAAAAGGCGTGGGCGGACGCATGGCAGGACACGCACGGCGCCGACATCGCCGTCACGGCCGGTGTCATCGCGCACCGAGGCGAGGCAGACAAGGCACTCGCCGCCGCGCACGGCGTGGGGGTCGAAACCCTCATGGTCGAGCAGCTCCTCGGCGACGTGTTCGGCGGCGGTGACGGCGACGATGGACCGGCCGCGCGCCGCTCCTCGAACGGCCCGAACGGGGGTCCGAGCAAGGGCGGCCGAACCGCGAAAACCCTAGGGCGCAAAGGGAAGCAGGCACTCGGCCGCCTCACCGGACGGACCGCTCCGAAGGTCCCGAACAAGCCCCTCGACGAGGCCCACCTCGAACGCGTCCGCTCCCTCGCTGACGTCCTCCCCGGCGGCGCTGCGGACCTCTCCGTGAGCAACGTCCGCATGGCCATCGGGGGCGGCAACACCCGGTACGCGATGCAGCTCCGTGACGCCGTCAAGGCCGAGAGGAAGAACTGATGAGCGCCTCGTTCACCCCGCCCCGGCTCCTGATCCTCGCCGCGCCCGCCGGCATCTACCCGACGATCACCCTCTCGCCCGAGACCGGGTGGACGTGGTCCGCCGTCGTCGGCGCCGTGATCTTCGCCCTCGTCCTGTTCGGCCCGGCCCTGATCCGGTCCGCGGCCAAGGCGTCGGCGGTCCGGTCCGCCACCAAGAAGGCCAAGGCCGCCGCCGAGAGCGCCACCAAGAAGGAGGGGAAGAAGTGACCGCCGAGAGCATCTACCGACAGATCGCCCGCGAGCTCGCCGCCGAGGCGGACCAGCACGCCGCCGAGCGTCACCCCCAGCTCGGGCGCTGCGCCGCCGAGCTCGGCCTCGTCTACCTCGAATTCGACGCCCACCCCCCGGCCAGCGAGCACGGGGTGAAGGCGTGGGAGGCCGCCGAGGCGGCCCGCGAGTCGCTCCAGTACGGAACGGCCGTCGGCTGCGGTTCCGACACCGCCCGCGCCCGCCTTCACCTCGCCCTCGACGCCCTCGCCCGCGAGCACGCGGCGCACTGATCCACCCCCGGGCCCGGCCGCCCCTCCCCCCGCGGCCGGGCCGACGGCCCACGCACTTGAGGAAGGAACCACCCCCATGAGCACCACCGAGACCGAGCACGGCGAGCGCGAGGCGCAGCTCGTCGACCTCACCGCCTACCAGGACCCCGAGACCCTCCTCCGTCTCGGCGAGCTCTCCCGGACCGCCGCACAGCAGACCGAGAACGGCGTCGCCGACCTGTTCACCGGCACGGTGCGACTGGGCAAGGTCGAGGAGGCCCCGGCCGAGGCCGGCACCTTCGAGCAGCTCGACGAGGAGGAGCTCGACGAGGACGAGCGCGCATCCCTCGGCCTGCGCCCGATCATCCCCGAGACGTTCCTCGACGCGGGCGTGTGGCGGCAGCGTCGTGCGGTGTGGCTCAACTCGGCCGCCTTCCACGCCACCCGCAGCCCCGTCTACCTGTGGCGATTCATCAAGACGAGCGGGATCGGGGCCCGCGTCGGCGCCCGGGACGCGTGGTCGTACCTGTTCGCCACCGAGTACGGCGAGCTCGCCGACAAGGTCCGCCGGGCCAAGGCGGGGGCCGAGCACATCGCCGACCTGCGGGCCGACCGGCGCAAGGAGGCCAAGGCGCGGCGCCGCGAGCCGGTCACGGTCTACGCCCTGACCGGCTGCACCTCCTACGCCGCGGCCGTCATCGCCCTGGGGGAGACCTGGGGCCTGGTCCTCACCGCCCCGGCCCTGATCCCGTTCTTCGGCCTCCTGTACGTCCTCGGACACCGCGAGCTCGCCCGCCGGGCGCCCGATGGATCGTTCGCGTTCCTCGACAGCACGGGGGGCGCCGACCACGACGGCCCTGTGACTGACGAGCGGATCACCAACGCCCTGCGCGAGATCAAGCTCCTGACGGCCGAGCAGGAGATCAAGCCCGTGGGCCTCGCCACCCGCGACGAGCTCGGTAACACGACGCTTGAGTTCAAGCTCCCGGCCAACGTCATTTGCAAGGCCCTCAAGAGCAAGGCCGAGCAGTTCGCCGGGGCCCTGGGCCTGTCGCTGGAACGCATCGACCTGTCGCAGGGCGAGACCCCGGCCGACGTCGTTCTCTGGGTGTCGGCGACGGTGCCGTTCTCTGGTGACGCGCCCGTGTCCCCGCTGGTCGACGCCGAACGCTGGTCCATCTGGGACGGCGTCCCCTTCGCCTCGAACCGCAAGGGCCTGCGGAAGACCCTCCAACTCCTTTGGTCCTCGATGCTGTTCGGCGGCGCCCAGGGCTACGGCAAGACCTCGGCAATGCGGGTGCCGGCCGCCGCGGGCGCCCTCGACCCTCAGTGCCGGATGCTCCTCGCCGACTTCAAGGGCGGCGCGGACTGGGAGGAGCTCGAAAACATCGCGCACCGCGTGATCATCGGCGCCGACCCCGCGAGCGTCGACGAGTTCATTGAGCTCGTCGACGAGCTGATCGAGGAAATGGACACCCGCTTTGCCAAAATCCGGCGGATGCCCAAGGCCGAGCGCCCCGACATGCGCCTGACGCCCGCCATGGCCCAGGCGCACGGAATGCCCGTCCTCATGTTCCTGATCGACGAGATTCAAGAGGCATTCGGCGTGGTCCTCGCTCGCAAGGACGGGTTGAAGGAATTCGCCGCCCTCGTCGAGAAGCTCGCCCGCCTCATCCGGCGCGGCCGGGCCTGCGGCCTCATCATCGTGGCCGCCGCACAGCGCCCGAGTGCGAAGTCGGTCCCGACCGACTTCCGCGACGTCATCCTCAAGCGGTACAGCGTGCACACCGTGGACGACACGTCGTCCGACATGATCCTCGGCGACGGACAGGCCAAGCGCGGGCACACCGCCGCCGGACTGGGCCGGATCGGCGTCGGCATCCTCGCCGAGGAGGCCGGTTCCGAGAAGCTCCAAGTCGACCTGATCACCCCGCAGGAGTTCGAGGTCATCTGTGCCCGCGGCCGGGCCCTGCGGATCGAGGCCGGCACCCTCACCGGCTACGCCGCGTCGGGCCTCCTGACGGTGTCCGGCATCCTCGCCCAGATGCGGGCCGCGTTCGAGGCGGCCGGGGTCGAGGAGCTCGGCAGCACCGACATTGCCCGCCTCCTGCACCAGCAGGACCCGGCGGCCGACTGGGGCCAGCGCGACGGCGAGAGCGACAAGCAGTGGTCGAGCCGCGTCGGCGCCCGCCTCGGCCGCGAGATCGAGGAGGCCCTCGACGGGTCGGGCCGCAGCCTCGACCGCGTCAAGGTGCGCACCCTCGCGGGCACCGAGGGCCGCGGATTCCGCCGCACGGACCTGACGCTCGTGCTCGGTGCATAACGGGACGAACCGACGTGTCCGGGAAGGTGTCCCCGCCGCAAAACCGCAGGTGGGGACGTGTCCCGGACGTGTCGGCCCCCCGGCCGGGGTGTCCCCAGCGGACACCCCGCCCAGGGGCCCGACACCCCCCTAGACACCGCCCAGACCTGCACAAACAGGGGCAAAGCCACCCCCCAGGACACCGCCCCGACACCCCGAAATCCCACGCACAAGGAGTCGAGACCCGATGGACGTCACCGCCCGCACCGCCCCCGCCGAGCCGGTCCTCTACCGTCCCGAGCCCGTCGAGACGGCCGCACTGGCGACGACCCTTCCGTACCTGTCCCCGGTGCCCATCCCGGGCGCCGTCGAGGCCGTCACCCCCAACGGCGCCCGGGTGTGGCTCCTGGTCTCCCGGATCGAGCCCACCGGCCCGGCCGCCGCCCCCGAGGCCCTCCCGTCCGCGCCCGTCCCCGCCTGGGCCAAGACGACGGCGCTCCTGGCCCTCTCCCTGTCCGGCTCCTCGGTCCTCGGCGCCTACGCCCTCGGCCTGTTCGCCGAGGGCCTCGCCGCCCTCGTCGCCTCGCTCGTCCTCCTGGCGAAGTTCGGGTTCGTCCTCGCCCTGGTCCTGGGCCTGGTCGTCGTCGTCGCCAAGCGCCGTGCCGGCGGGGGGAGCGTCACCGCCGAGGCCACCAGCACCGCCACCGCCCGGGGCCTGTTCGCCAAGGCCACCGCTACCGCCACCGCAACCGCCATCGCCAAGAAGTAAGGAGCCCCGCCCATGACCACGATCAAGGTCCGTGGACCCCTCAAGATCGGAACCGACACCCTGCGGTGCCCCGGCCGCGGTGAACGCGACACCCCGCGCGAGCTCACCCTCATGTCGAACGGGAAGACCGTCACGGCGACGTGCGGCCAGAAGCACAAGGGCGAGGACGGCGGGCGCCGTGCGCAGTGCTTCTTTCCCGTCGAGCAGCTCACCGCGGCGAATCTCGGCATCCTCGGCCAGGGCAAGCCCGGCCGCTTCCGCCTGACCCTCACGGACGGGACCAAGGTCGAGGGCATTCTCGCCGCCGTCGGTGGCGCCGCCGCCAACTCGACCGCCGCCCGTGCAGCAGCCGCCGCCGACGCCAAGAGCGGGAAGACCGCCCAGGCCGGGCCCGCCAAGCCTGCCGGTCGGGCCACGGGTGGCGCGATGACGGCCGCGTTCGGTGCCCTCGCCGCCGTGGCAGGCGCGGCCGGGCAGGCGGCGGGCGCGGCCGGGCAGATCGCCGCCGCCGGGGCCTCGGCCGTCGAGTCGGCATCGAGCCTCGGCCGCGAGGGGATCGGCGTCGCCCGCGACGGCATCCGCGAGGCGGGGGCCTACGGCGAGCGCCGGCACGAACGCAAGATGCGCGCCGCCGACGGCGACGGGGCCGAGGACTGACGGCAGGAATCGAGCGCCCTCGGGGGCCGGGTGAATCGGCCCCCGGGGGCGCCGCCATGTCCGGGACTTGCGCCGGGTCGAGGCCGCGCTCGAACACCGGACGACACTTTCAAGTCAACTCACAGTTGGACTTGTAGTCGTGATGCAAGTCGTGTCATGGTTGACCCGCCGCACCACACCGAAGGAGACAAACCCTTGAAGATCACCGACGCCCAGACCGAGGCCCTCCGCCTGATCCTCGACAACCCCCGCGGGGTCGTTGCGTGGCTGCGCGGCGAGACCGGTTTCCTCAAGATCCACGGCAACACCGAGAGGCGGCTCCACTCGCTCGGCCT
This sequence comes from Streptomyces sp. ASQP_92, assembly GCF_025399895.1. Taxonomy (GTDB): domain Bacteria; phylum Actinomycetota; class Actinomycetes; order Streptomycetales; family Streptomycetaceae; genus Streptomyces. The sequence goes on from NZ_JAODUA010000029.1 coordinate 27,373, forward strand.
GGTCGAGGCCGTCAAGGTCGGCACGAACACCCGCGTCGTGGGTACCGAGAGCGTCGAGTACGACGTCACCGTGTGGACCCTCACCCCGGCCGGGTACGAGGCCCTCGGCGTCGAGGCCCCGGCCGCCGAGGAGATCACGGCCGCCGAGGAGGAGGTCCTCCTCCCGCTCCCCGAGCGCTTCCGCGCCGCCTACGAGGCCGAGCTCGCCGAGACCCACGCCGACGCCGACAGCGCCCCGTACCGGCAGGTCTGGCAGCACGTCACCAGCGGTCGCCCCCTCGCCCCGCGTTGGCTCCTGGGCCACCTCGCCGACGTCGCCGCGCTCCTGGCGGACCTCGTCGAGGAGTCCGAGGAGCACCCCAACACCCGCGCCACCCGCAGCCGCGGCGCCGCCGAGCTCCTCGACCTCCTCGCCCGCCACGGCGCCCGCCCCTGGCCCGCCATCGGCCACGGCCTGCGCCCGTGGGGCGACGAGGCCCCGCACTGCGAGGACTGCGCCGAGCAGACCGGCCCCCGCCCCCCGGCCGCCGTCGTCACCGCCGAGGCCGCCGTCGATAAGGAGCGCGCCGACCGACAGGCCGCCTACGAGCACCGCCGCGCCGCCGAGCTGCACAAGACCGAGGACGAAATCGCCGCCGAGCACGGCGAGCACATGCGGCCCGGCGCCGCCGTCGAGTGGACCAACCCCCGCAACGGAGAGACGGCGTACGGGGTCGTTCAGTCGGTCTACCGCCGCCCCAACGGCAAGGCCGCCGCGGACGTCGAGCTCCTCGGCCGCTCGGGCGGGTCCATCGACGCCGAGCAGCTCGGGCCGATCACCGGCCGGTGCGGCGCCGCTCTGCCCACCGACCCGACCCCCTGCGACGGCGCCCCGGCCGTGACCGTGCTGGACTCCTCCAACGCCGGGGCCGAGGGCTGCGAGCGCCACGGCGCCCGCCTCCTCGCCATCCTCGACGGCGGCCGGGTGTACGCCCTGCCGACCGCCCCCGAGGGCGCCGCCTTGCGGGTCCACCGGTCCGCCGGGACCGGCCGCCCCGCCGTACGCGTGACCAGCCTGCGGGAGCTCGTCGCGACGGCCCCGGCCCCCGTCTTCCGCCCGTTCCCGCGCTTCACGCTCGAACCCGGCTGGGTCGACGTGGACGTTCCCGGCTGGGAGCTCAAGGGCGACAAGGAGTCCGGCGAGTACCTGAGCGACTGTCACGAGACCTTCCGGCCGGACGACTCGAACGCGGATATCGAGGCCGCCATGGAGTGGGCCGAGCAGCTCATCGGCGCCCGGCAGGAGTGGGCCCACGTCCGCGAACGCGGCTTCGACCGGTGGGAGGCCGGCACCCGCGACTGACCCCACCGCACACCGCAGTACCGGGCCCCGCTGGGTGAATCACCGGGGCCCGGCCCGACCCCCAGAAAGGAACCACCACAGTGAAGACCGAGACCCGAAACAACGTGGTCCACACGATCCCGCTCGGGACCGCCCGCCTCCGCCTCCTGACCCTCGGCCTCGTCCGCACGGCCGTCCCGGCGCTCGCCGCCGTCGCCGCCGCGTGGGCCGTCGAGCCCCAGCTCAACGCCGACGGGTTCGCCCGCCTCGCGTATCTCGCGCTCGTCGCCGTCCTCGCCCTGTCGGCCGTCGACAACGTCCTCGTCAACGCCACCGAGCGCGCCTACCGACGGGCGTACGGCCGCGTCCACGGCCCGCGCTCCTGGTCCTGCGAGGACTGCGGACGCCAGATCACGGCCCGGGAGTGGACGCCGTTCGACGCCGCCGCGTTCGAGACCCACCTCGCCGACCCGCGCGCCCACGACTGCACCCACAGCTGACCCGCCGGCACTTCCCGGGGGCCTCGCCCGAGGCCCCCGGCACCGCCCAACCCCGAGAGGAACCAACCGACATGACCGTCAACCGTGGTGCCGCCTTCCCCGCCGTGTACGCCCTCCTGCGCGTCGCCGCCGACGTCGCCGACCACTGGGTACAGAGCGACCACCAGGCGCAGCACAAGGCCAAGCCGGGCGCCGAGGGACACAAGGCCCTCGCGGGACACGTCGCCTCGTACACCGCCACGCAGGCCGCCGCGCTCCTCGTCGGGAACCGCGTCCTCGGCCTCGGCCTGCGCCCCCGCAGCATGGCCGCCGCCCTCGCCCTGTCCGGCGCGACGCACTACCTGATTGATCGCCGTTGGCCGGTCCGCAAGGCGGCCGAGGCCACCGGTAAGGGCGCGTTCTACGAGCTCGGCGGCCCGCTCGGCGGCGCGTACCTGCTGGACCAGGCAACACACCACCTCGTCGAGGGCTTCGCCGCGTACGTCGCCGTCCGTGACTGACCCGACCCCGCCCGCCCCGTTCACCGCCGGGTGGCGCCGCCGCCCGGCGGGTTCGGACCGAACAGGAGAAACATGGAAGCCACCCCGTACGCCCCGGTTGACCACCCCGGCGTGACCGTGCCCGAGGACCGGCGCCACTGGTCGGTGATCTGGCCCGAGTACGCGCCGGTCGAGATCACGCCGCCCGAGCTGCGCCCCCTGGCACTGGCCCAGCACGTACCCGGCTGGGCCGAGGGACACGCCACGCCGGAACAGGTACGCGACTGGGACCAGCGGCAGGCCGCCGCCCTGGTTCCCTTCGACCTCGACGAGCGCGGGTGGCCGCTGCACCCGCACGGGCGCACGGGGCGCACCGGGCGCAACCTCGGGAAGTGGGGCGAGAACCAGGCCGCCGACCCCATCGTGATTGCCGGAACCGGTGAACACCGGTCGGTACTGCTGATCACCCGTGACGACATCGGAGTGGAGGCCATCCCGGGCGGCATGGTCGACCCGGGCGAGACGGCCCCGGATGCCCTCGTGCGCGAGCTGCGCGAGGAATCCGGTATCGACCTGGCGGACCACCGGCCCGTCATCCTCGGCCGTCAGGTCGTCGCCGACTGGCGCAACACCGATCGCGCCTGGGTTGCATCTACCAGCGCGCTCTACCGGCTGCCCGAACAGGTCACCGCCACCGCCGGGGACGACGCCGCGGACGCGGGATGGTTCCCGTTCGGCTCCCTTGACCAGCTCGAATCGGCGGTCACTGCATCCGGTCGAACCCTCTACGCCGCGCACCGCCCGTTGTTGCTGCGCGCCCTCGAATACCTCGACCACTGACATTTTCAAGTCAACTCACAGTTGTACTTGTAGTTGTAGTGCAACTCGTGCCATGGTTGACCCACCGCACCACACCGCACCGAAGGAAGGGCCACCCCACATGAACCAGATCGCCACCCGCGACGGCTTCCCGCAGCGCACGTTCACCGCCGAGGACGACTACACCGGCCCGGTGCTCGCCGACGTGACGTGCCCCACCGGCACCGTGTACGCCACCGTCGACCCGGCCGCCACCGTCGCCACCGTCCGGGTGCTCACTCACGACGCGCCCGACAGTGCCGCCGCCAAGGCGGTGCGCAACACCCGGATCTCGCAGAGCGCCGAACGCCTGGTCGTGGTCGTGCCCGACGTCCCGGCCGCCGCGCAGCAGTTCGGCGGCATGAACTTCGTCGGGGGCGTGACCGTGATCAACGGCGTGCGCTACAACGGCAACGTCAGTGTGGTGAACGGGCGCGTCATCGGCGGCACGGCGCAGCACGTCTCTACCGGCGTCGAGGTTCACATCACCCTGCCCGCCGGGTCCGGCATCCGCTCACGCTCCGAGAACGGCAGTCTCCGGGCGTCCGGTGTCGTCGCCGCCATCGAGGCCGAGGCCACGAACGGCAGCATCACCGCCGAGTGCGTCGGCCGCATCAAGGCCGAGGCGGGCAACGGCTCGGTCAAGGTCGGCCGTGTCACGGAGTGGATCGACGCCGAGGCGAGCAACGGCTCGGTCAAGGTCGAGGAGTACGCGGGTTCCGCCTGCCGCGTCCGCGCGGGCAACGGCTCGGTGAACTTCACCGTCGCCCCCGCCGCGTCCGGCCGGATCGACGTCAAGGCGGGCAACGGCTCGGTGAAGCTCTACGGCGTGCGCGGCCGTACCGACCTCGACGTCAACGCCTCGGCCGGAAACGGCACCGTCAAGAAGTTCTGACCAGGCAGCGCCACACCCCGGCCGGGGCGGACCCTCCGCCCCGGCCGCTCGCATCCCAGGGAGGAACATCCACCATGACCGCCACCACCACCGAGGCCCAGCACGCCGAACCGGCCGAGATCGAGCTCGTCAGCTTCGGCTACCTGCACGGCGACGCCCCCGAGGCTGACCTCGTCATCGACATGCGGCGCCACTTCCGTGATCCCCACGTCAGCCCCGAACTGCGCGAGCTCACCGCCGAGCACGAGCTCGTCACGCGCGCCGTGTTCGGCACCGCGGGTGTTCCCGAGCTCGCCCTCGCCGTCCTCGCCGCCGTCGCCGCCTTCCGCTCCGGACCCTCGGCCGGAACGGTCCGCGTCGCCGTCGGGTGCGCGGGTGGCCGGCACCGCTCGGCCGCCATGGTCAATCACCTGGCCGTGCGGTACGGCAACGAGCTGCGCGTCCGCGTCGAGCACCGGGACATTCACCGGCCGGTCGTCGCCCGATAGACCGGCCGCCCTCACCCGCCAACCCGCCTCACCCAAGGAGTGCCCCGCATGTGCCAGGCCCGTGACGAGGTACAGATCGTGTCGTGTGCAGACGACGGCCGCGCGGCCGGGAAGACCGGCGTAATCCTCGACGAGGTACCGCCCGGCCCGCTCACGGAAGGCCGGTGGACCGTGAAGGTTGACGCCTTCTGGATCGCCGACGTCCTGTGCGAGTCGGGCGAGCTCATGAAGACCGGCAAGCGCAGGTAGCGCCACCCGCACCACCAGGAGCGCCCGGCCCCGTCGAGGGCCGGGCGCTCCGTCGTACCCGCATGACACCCTTACCGGCGACACTCAAGGGGGAACCCCGCATGACACGAGACCTCGCCCAGGACCGCAGGACCGCGGGCGGCCTCCTCGGCGGCGCCGCGGCGTGCGCAGTGCTCGCCGCCGGCACCGGCAGCACCGCGCCCGTGTGGCTTGCGGCCGGGATGCTCGGTGGGGCCCTCATGGTCTACCGCCGCACCGTCCCGCCCCGGCCGTACGCGTATTGGCCCGCCTGGGCAACCGGCGCTGTGATCGCCCTCCTCCTCGCCTGGGCACAGCCCGGAGCGCCGCGCCTGGTCCTGTTGCCCCTCGCCGGGGTCGAGGCCGCCGTCGCCCTGGTCCTCGCGCTCCTCTGGAACCGGCGCCGAAACGGGCGCGGTGACTGGATCGTGTGGCTACCCGAGGAGGAGCTCCTCCTCCGCCGGGAGTGGACCCGCCGGGAGGCGATCCGGTGGGCCGAGGACGACTACCGCCGCCCCTGCGCGATCAGCCTCCTTGACGAGTTCCCGCACATGGCGAACGAGGCGCCCCTCTACCCCGACCGTGAGCGCCCCATGTACCGGCGGGCGCCGCGCCTCGGCGAACAGGAGTAGGCGCACATGCGGAAGCGCCCGGCCCCGGTGGGGGTCGGGCGCTTCCGTGTATCCGTGGGGGGAGCGGGCCTTACGCGGGGCCCCCGCTCGAACGTCGGGCCCGGTCCTCGACCAAGGCCGTCCGGACGGCCCGCGCGTGGTCGACCCCGATCCTCATACGCTCGGCGCGCTCCCACAGTTCGCGCCGCCGCCCGTCAGGTATTCGCGGCTCGTCGAGCAGCCGCTCGCCGCCGGTCATCACTTCCATGCGCGCGGCTCCACCAAGGCGTATCCCCACTGGGCCGCCCGGAAGCGAAGGTGTCCGGTGTCGCGGGTGTGCTCGAACATCCACCGTGCGAGCGCATCCCCGTCCTGCAAAAGCCCCGAGTCCGCGCCGCACTCGGTGTCGTCACCGGACACGCACACCGCCTGATGATCCGGCAGGCCCAACGGGTCCGGGACGATTCCGTGTTCGCGGAACCTGTACGTCGCCCTCGTCACCATGTCACCTCAGCCGCTCGCCGTGGTGGACAGGTGCGCCCTCCTCGCCGGTCTGCGGGTCGCGCGAGCTCACCGTCATGGTGAGTTGGTACTCCCACATGCCGACTACCGGCCCCGGAACCCGGGCGAGGCTCAGGCCGTGCGGTTCGAGGCCGGGCGACTTCCGGGCGACGTCGGCGGCGGCCTGTAGGGCGTCCGCCGGGGTCGTGCCCGTGCACACCAGGGCGGTGAGCGCGCTCACCGTGACGTCGCTGGACGGGTCGAGCCGGTCGAGTGCGCCGACGGCTTGACTGGCCTCGTCGAGGGACCTCACGAGATCGTGCGCGAAGGGGGGCGTGCGGTCCGTGTGCAGGAGCTCGACCCCGTCCTCGACGGGTCGGCGAGTGGCCGGCAGATGCGCGGCGGGGCCGCGGTTCGGGCGGGGTGTTCCGTTCGTTGAATGCGCCATGTTCGGACGCTAAGGGCCACCGGGCCCGGCGTAGGCACGCACTGTGCGTGCCTTGTTCCGCAGGCCCGTATGTCCCCAGCTCACAGAACATGAGCGATGCACATACGGGCCGGTGGGGACAGGGAAGCGGCCCCCCGGAGGGTGAATCACCGGGGGGCCGCCGCGGACCAGGGTACGGCGCCGACGCGCCGCCGAACCGACAGGCCCCCGGAGCCAAGGCGCGGGGCTCCGGGGGCCTGCGGGGGGCCGTGCGCAGCTCCCACGGGGGGAGGAGCCGCGCACGGGGTCAACAGGCGCGAGCGTGTTCCGCGCGCCGGGCCTCGGCGGCGAGGACTGCCTCGCACAGCCGGGCAGAGTCAACGTACCGCGCACCACCGCGTGTTGGGCGGCTAAGCCAAGCGGCTACGAACCCGCCCGCCGGTCCGTGCGGGACGACGAGGTACGTCCCGGGCGTGAGGGCGCGCACGCCCTGCGGGCCCTCGACCGCGGTCCCTGCGGGTACCAAGACGATGAGCTCGTTCCGTGCGTGGTCGGCGAACACCGGGTGTCCGCCGTCGAGGGGAAGGTCGAGCACGTCGAGCGCCGCGAGGCCGCGCTCAAGAGAGGCGATGGCGAGGGCTTCCCACCGGCCACCAACGGTGTCCCACGGTGCGCCGACGGCGACGAGGGACGTAGCGCCGCGGCCGGAATGTCGCAGCCGGTCGAGGGTCTCGTCGTCGGGGTTGAGGAAGTCGGCCCACCTACGGGGGGTCTTCTCAGGAGTGGCCATATCCGGACCGTAAGGGGCGTACAACAGGAAGTAGGCACGCGATGTGCGTGCATTCCCGTCCGGAGTAGCGTCCATGGATATCCCAGGAATCGGCCGCCGTGTTGCCTACTGGCGCGAGCGTCGCCGTCTGTCTCAACCGGACTTCGGCAGGCTCATGGGCCAATCCCGCCGATGGGTGCAGGACTTCGAGGGAGGCAAGAGGCAGGCCAACCCGAACATCGACGTCCTTTACCGCGCGATGACAGTTCTACAGGTCCCGTTAGAGGCCCTCCTCTACTCCACCCCTGGCCGGGACTGCCTCGACGCCGTCGAGCTCGACGCCATCCGGACCGTGCTGCAACGGCACGATGTGATCACCGGGACGGCTGACAGCAGCGACGCCGATCCCCTCCCTGTCGAGACGCTGTGGAACAGGCTCGTACACGCTCGCAGTGCCTTTGAAGCGGGCGCGTACGCCTCGCTCGGTACCGCAGTCCCTCAACTCCTGATCGACACCAACCGTGCCGCCGCTCGGCATAGCGGTGACGAACAGCTCGGCGCCTTCCGGGTGCTGGCAATGGCGCTCAACCTCGCCGAATCGGCCTCGATCAAGTTCGGGGCCCCGGAACTCGCCATCCAGTCCGGCAACCGCGCCGTTGCTGCGGCGGAACGCTCCGAAGATCCCGTGATGATGGGCCTCGCCGCGTGTCACCTCTCGGACGCGATGACCCACCACGGCCAGGCCCCGGCCGCTACTGCCTTCGCCGTCGCCGCTGCGGGCCGCCTTACGTCCGATCTCGTGACAGCCGGTGCGGACGGCCTGTCGGTCCTCGGGACGCTCTACCTCAAGGCCGCCATGGCTCAGGCAAGCGCCGCCCAGTCTGCGCCCGACACCCGCGCCGCAACGACCGTGCCCGTCCACCTGGACCAGGCCGACGACTACGCCGCCCAGCTCGGCGACGGCGGCGGGGTGCCGGCCACGTTCGGCGCAAGGACGTGGACCTCCTTCGGCGCCACAAACGTTGGCCTGTATCGCGTCGCGGCATCCGTGCAGCTCTCGGAAGGCGAGGACGCCGTCACGGTCGCCGGGGATATCTCCGCCGCCGCCCGTGCGGCACTGCCGCGAGAACGACGCGCTCACCACCTCGTCGACCTTGCCCGCGCCTATCAGCAGGTAGGCCGCCGCGAGAAGGCCGTCGACACTCTCCTCGATGCCGAGCGGGAGGCCAAAGAGGAAGTTCTCTGTCGGCCCCGGACCAGGCAACTAGTCGATGACCTGCGCCTCTTGGGCGTAGGTAGCGCAGAGGGACGCTTGCAGGCTCTAGCGGGCCGATGTGGACTGACCGAGTGAATCGACGAACTCTGTACCTAGTCGCCTGTGCGGCGCCGCCCGCCCGCCATGTCTCCGTTGGTATCCGCGCAGCCCAGGCCGCAGGATGGGACGTCTGCCTCATCCTGACCCCAGCCGCGTACCGGTGGGCCGTCGAGGACGCCGAGGGGGAGATCGAGGAGTTGCGCGAGCTCACAGGCCACCCCGTGCGCCACGCCTACAAGCTCCCCTCGCAGCCCGACGTACTGCCCGCGGCGGACGCGATCCTCGTTGCGCCCGCCACCTTCAACACGCTGAACAAGTGGGCGGCGGGCACCGCGGACACTCTCGCCCTGGGCCTGATTACCGAGGCCATCGGACTTGGCAAGCCGATCGTTGCTCTCCCGAGCTTCAACACCGCGCAGGCCCGCCACCCCGCATTTGAGCGGAGCATCGCAACCCTGCGCGAGGCAGGCGTGAACGTGTTGCTCGGCGAGGGCAAATACGTACCGCGTCCGCCGGGCCAGGGCAGGCCCCGTGAATTCCCGTGGGAGCTCGCCCTCGACGCCCTGCCGGCGTCCTGACGAACCCGCCCTTCCCCGCGCCCGGCTCCCCAGGGGCCGGGCGCGCGTTGTGCCCGCTGAAACCCGACGGCGCCCCGGCGCGGCCGTGCGCGAGGATCACAGGGCACGCCCCGCCTGGCGTGCGGGACAGAAAGGGGGAGACGTGGGAGCTCTACCAAACCCGAGGGACCTCGTCGACGGACTACCCGGCGGCGCGCTCGGCCTCGGCGGGGGCGGCCTGTTCGCCGCGCTGGTCGTCGTTGCGGTGCTCGCCAACCAAGGCACCCCGGGGGACCGCGAGAAGTTCAACCGGAGCATTGAACAGTTCTTCGGCAACGCCGCCGCCGGCATCGGCCGGTACCTCACCGGCCGCGAGCTGACCGGGGAGGCCCGCAGCGAGGCGAGATGGTGGAAGGCAGGCGCACCCCTGCCCGATGACAGGGCCACCGAGACGCCCGTCGAGCAGCTCGGCGCGCGTCCCGGCGTCCCGGCCGCCGTCTCGTTCGACAAGCCGTCCAAGGCCCGCCGTGTCGCCCGCGCCGCCACCGCCCCGGTGCGCGTCCTCGGCGGCACTCTCGCGGGCATCTGGCGCGTTCTGCGCGCCTGGTCCCGGTGGCCGTACGCCGCGCGCTCGGCGGCCCGCCTCGCCCCGGTCCCGCTCGTCTGGGGGTGGTGGCGATTCCCCGCCGAGACCGAACTCGCCCTTTACGCAATCGCGTTGGCCGCGTTCGTCGCAGCCCTCACCAGCCCGGCCGGACTGGGATGGTGGCGCATCCGTCCTGCGTGGACAGATGGACAAATCTACGGGCCCGGTGTCTGGGTGGCGGTGCGTCAGATCCTCCGAATGGAGGACACGGAACCGCGGTCGGGTTGGCTCTCCGTCCCCGATGACGTCCGCGCGGACGGCGCTCGAATTGTGCTGCGCATTCCGGTGAGTTGGATCGGTGGACCCGAGGCCGTCGGGGCAATCGAGCGCATCATCGAGGAGCGGGTTCCCGGTGAATGGGTGCCCCGATGGGAGCGCACCGGTAAGGAGCATTACGTCCAGTGGACGCCTGCGCCGAAGCCCACACCGAAACCCGTCCTTCCCGAATACGTCCCGTGGAAGTCGACGGGAGACCCGCGCCGCGTGTTCGTCGGCCTCGCAATCGAGGGAGATTCGATTGTCGACGCCGTCATTCAGACGCAGTCCGCTACGCCGCATTGGGGTGTGGCCGGTGCCACCGGTTCGGGTAAATCAACGGTCCTTTATATTCCCGTCGTGCACGGCCGCATGAATGGCGAACTGATCGACATTCTCGACACGAAAAGGAACAGCCTCGCCGAGGCCGAAGGGTATTCAGGCGTCCGCATTCACAAGACCGTGCGCGAGTGCATCGCCGCATTCGCCGAATTCCTCACGTCGATGATGGCGGCCGAAGCGGCAATGCAAAAGGGCGCCGATCCAGCGCTCCGCGCCCAGCTCGTACCCCGAACGCTTGTTGTCGACGAATTGCCGACCTTGATCAAGCTCGCATATACATGGTGGCGCTACGGCCTCAAGGGGAAGGGAACGCCTCCTTTCCTTGACTGGCTCTCGATCATTCTCCTGCAAGGGCGCTCCTCGAATCACCGCGTCGTCGTCGGAACGCAGCAGTTCGCCAACGCATTTTTCGGCGGCACGATGGAGCGCGCCCAGATCGGCACGAAGATTGCCGTCGGACAGCAGGACCGCGTTTCATGGGGCGTGGCATTCGGGCAGAGCACACCGGTTCTCGGGTACGACACTGACGTAAAGGGCCGCGGCGCCTACTCCGATCAGCGGAAAGACCCCGACGCCGATTACCTGTACGTCCGGGAGATTCAGCCGAGCTACATCACGCCGGAAGTCGGGCAATTCCTTTCGATGTGCCAGCAGGCCCCAGCATGGTTCGATGCCGGCGCCATGGCCCCGTGGATTACCCCTGACGTCCTCGACGAGGTCAACGAGACCGCCGCGACGGCCGCGTTCCTTCCCGGCGGCAAGTACGGCCCCGCAGCGCTCCCCCCTGTCGGCACCACGGCCGCGAGGGGGATCACGGGGGGTTCGCCCAGCTCACAGCCGACGACACCGGCCCTCACGACAGGGGGCACGACAGGCGGCACGACAGGTGCCGGCCCCGAGCTCGTCCCGGTCGAGGCCGAGGACCAGGTCGAGGACGTCGTCGAGACGTACAGCCTCGCCCAGGCATTTGAGCGTGGCATCATCCCCCACAAGCCGGGCACCATCCGGACGTATTTCAAGCGCGGTGAAAAGCGCGGAATCAAGGCCCCGGAAGGCATCACCGACGGGCAGACCTCCTTTTACAGCGAGGAGGAGCTCACGGCCTGGCTTGCAGAATGGCAGGCATGGCAGGACAAGAACAACACCGCGCCGCCGCCGCGAAAGAGTGCCGAGGCGGGCAAGGAAACCGAGGGGGCGCCGAGTGCTTGATCCGGCCCAGGCTAAAGAGATCAGCCGCGACTATCTCGCCGAGGAGGGCGCCGACCTGAAACAAGGAAGGGCCGCGTTCCTCTCGGTCGATTTGGTTCACGGTCGAATCCGCGCATACTCGGCCGACGAATACGCGGATATCGCCCCCGTCCTCGTCGGTAACGGATGGCACATGCGTTGGCCTATCCCACCCGTCGACAACATGCGGGCAAACGCGCTAATCGCCGATGCTGCCAAGCATGCAGATAACCTATTCAACATGGTTTCCCTGCGGACCGAACCCGACCCGCACGGCGTGATTCTGTACGCCGGGGCCGGAACCGCAATCGACGCTATCCAAAGGCGCTGCGCGGAAGAGTGGGGAACCTACTGCGAGGTTCCCGGGGGAGCCTAGAAAGAAACATGGACGGGGGCGCCGAGTAGTCACTCGGCGCCCCCGTCCGTGTTATTGACGGATGGCTCCGCCCTTAATGAGCCGAACAACTCTGCCGGTACTCCAAAGGTTCTAGAAAGAATCGGAAACCAGCGCGGCGGGACCTTCTGTCGGCCGCGTTCGACATGGCAGTACGTCGATTGCGACACCTTGAGAATGCGGGCAACGTCCTTTGCCAGCATTCCAGCAGTGAGGCGAAGGGACACCAGCGAAAGCGATTCGCCGTCCTCGATCAGCTCGGGAACCGGTACGCCGAGGACATTCGCAAGAAGTTGCAGCCGGTCGGGGCGGGGGAGTCGACCCGTTGTTTCCCAGGTCGACACCGCGGCCCGTGAACAGCCCAAAGCGGCGGCCAATTGACTTTGCGTCATCCCGCGCTTTCTGCGCAGGTGTCGCAGCCGCTCACGGCGTATGCGCACCCGTCTTGCCCCCCGACTCGTTTGGCTGTGTGGGGCGGCACTCTAGCGCCCTTGATCACCTCCGTGGACGGCCGTGTCACAGCCCAGCCACAACCTGCCGGGGGTCGTTACCAACTTCTTTGACGCTGTGATCGAACGCGGCATATGGTCGATCATCAAGTGGCCACATGTGCCCAAGTGGGCTTAGTTACGGGGGAGGTTACGGGGAGTGGTGTCGCTTGGAACCATCGCCCGGAAGGTCATGGGCCTACCGGAGCCAACCGGCAAGAACGGGACCGGCGAGAACCCGACGGCCGCTGTCCCACGGCAGGCAGAGGAGACGCCGCCCCGGCCGGTAAACCCGTGGGAGTCCGCAGGCGCCGAACTGCGACAGCAGACCGCCACCGGCAAGGCCGGGAACGGCACCCGGCCCGCGCCGTCGAGAACCTCCTCGGGCACCCCGTGGACGCCGCAGGACGAACGGTCGGGCGCCGTGTTCTTGAGGCGCCTCGGCCGCGGCCTGGTCTGGTTCGTCGTCGTCCTGGCCGCCATCACCGGAGTGCGGGCCTGGTTCATCCCGCCGAAGGCGCCGGCACCCAAGGCGCCCGCCGTGAAGACCGAGGCGGCCTACCCCGAGGAGGCGGCGCAGGCCGTCGCCGCGAGGTTCGCCCGCGCCTACCTCGGGTGGGACGAGAGCAAGGTCCAGGAGCGCGAGCAGCTCCTCGCCGCCGTCCTGCCCCCGGACGCCGACACCACCATGGGATGGAACGGGCACGGCCGCCAAGACGTGCTAGCCGTCCAGCCGGGCGCCGTGACCAAGACCAACAACGCCCAGGCGCGCGTACGGGTTGAGGCTCTCGTCCGGCCCGTGGCCGGGGCCGAACCCGCCAAGGACAAGGCGGCGACCCCGGCCCAGGAGGCGGCCCGATGGGTCGGCCTCGACGTGCCGGTTGCCGAGTCCGCCGGGCAGATCGTCGTCACGGGGCGGCCCGGCCTCGTCGGCATCCCCAAGCACGGACCCAAAGCGCCGGACACGCCCACGACGCAGACCGACCCCGAACTGAGCACGCAGACCAACGGCGCCGTCGACAAGTTCTTTGCGGCGTACGCCGCGGGCGACACCGACGCCGTCACGGCGCCGGGCGCGAGCGTGCCGGCACTTCCGGCCGGGGTCGAGTACAAGGGGCTCGTCTCCTGGTCTGCGGACACCGGAAGCGGCGACAGGCGCACCGGTACCGCCCTCGTCTCCTGGTCCCTCGGCGGGGCCTCGGTCGAGCAGGTCTACCGCGTGACCATCACGCGGGTGTCGACGTCGGACGCCCACCGTTGGCAGGTCTACGACGTCCGCGGCGGGTCGGCCTGACCCGTCAATGTCCCCAGCTCATAAATCATGAGCATCTGTCATAACTCCTGGCTAGCCTGCCCATTCACGTACAAGGGGGAACCCGTGGAACCTGTGCACCGCCTCGTCGAGCTCGCCGCGCCACTCACCACCGGGGCGGAGCTCAAAGACTGGATCTTGGTTGTGGTGGGGAACCTGTTCGCCGCGTTCCTCGCGGTGAGGGCCCTCGGGCACTTCCTGAAAAAGGAGTGGGGCGAGATGGTCACCCTCGGGGTGGCCGCCGTGTTCGTCGGCGCGATCATCTGGGCCCCTGACACCGTGCAGGGCTTCCTTACGGGCGTGTGGGGCAAGGTCTCGGGGTCTGCCTGATGCGCGTAGGGAACACGTACACCAGGCATTTTGACCTTGAGACCAAGCAACACGAGTTGCTCGGGATGGACCTCGGGGAGGGGGCGCCGCGCCGCGCCCTCGTCCTGGGGCTCGTGCTCTACGCCCTGTGGACCGGCGCCCTGTTGCTCCTGTTCGGCCTCCCGTCCAAGATCACGTTTACGCTCTACTTCCTGCCCCCGCTGATCACCGTTGTCTACGGCACGCAGCGATCACGGATAGTCGAGCGCCGATGGAACATCACCCGGTGGAGCATCGGGGTTCGGTACCTCGTCCTCGGACACCGGCCGATCATCAGCGCCGGGCGTCGCGCCGCCAACCGAAGCGAGTGGATCAGCCGCCGCGCCCGGTGGGCCGGAAAGGCCGAGCTCCTCGCCGAGTCGCCGCTCGGGCCGCTCGTCGAGCGATGGCTCGGCGCCGAGGAATCCGTCCCGCCCGGTGCCGGCGCCCCGCTCCGACTCACCGCACGCCCTCGCCTGTACGGCCCTGACGCCGTCGGCAAGGCGTATGGCCGCAAGGCAATGCAGCAGCACAGGGGGAACACGTCGTGAAGGTTCTACAGAAGGTCGGGACGTTCCTCGGTGTGGGCGGTGACCGCTCGGCGATGCCGCCGCAGTACGTCGCCCTCGCCGACGGCCTCGTCATCACCGACAGCCACACGGAAGCGTGGTACGTCCTCGCCTCCTCGAACACCGACCTCATGTCGGAGACGGCCCGCGACGGCGAACTCGACGCCGCGAACTCGGCCCTCGCGCGCACCCTCGCCGGGCACGACTGCCACCTTCGGGTGCTGTGGTCCCCGCTACACGCCGAGGACTACGCCGCCGAGGCCGCCGAGATGTTCACCGCCGGGGACTGGCAGGAGTGGGCACAGATCCGCGTCGGCCGCCTCGAACAGATCGCCTTGCCTACGCGTCACCTCCTCCTCGGCGTGCGCCTCACCGAGCGCACTGGGCAGGCGCAGAAGCTCGGCCGCCGGGGTGTCGAGGGTGGCCTCGGCCTCAACTCCTCGACCGTCGGTTCCCGCGAACTCGCGCGCCTCGACGCGCAGATGCGCCGCCTCGGCCGACGGCTGGAGTCGTCCCCGTGGAAGGCGCAGCCCGCATCCGTCGAGATGCTCGCATGGATGATCAGCCGCGAGCAGCACCGCGGAACCCCCCTGCCGGCCCCGCGTGCCGGTGTCATCGCGGGTGCCAAGTTGGCGGCCCTGACGCGCGGGCGCATCCTGCCCCACCCCGACCACCTGCGGGTGGTCGACGGCCACGGCGACGTGACGGCCTGGGTGTCGGTGCTGACCATGTCGGGGTTCCCCGAGCAGATGGAGAGCCCCGGAAACGGCGAGTGGCTGCGCGTCCTCTCCGAGATCAACTACGTGCCCGACGTGGACGAGGACGACCTCGACCCGGACCTCGACCCGGCCGCCCTTATCCAGCCCGTCAGCCCCGAGGCGTCCGTACGGTTCCGCGTGATGCCCAAGCGGGACGCCCTCAAGAAGGTGGACGAGGCCCGCAGGCTCGCCAAGGAACAGCGCCGCAGCGCCTCGAAGGCGTCGGCCGAGGACCCCGGCCGGGACATCGAGGAGACCGAGGACGTGATGGCCGAGCTCACCCGCGACATGCGGCGTGAGGACGTGACCCTCGTCGAGGATCACCCCCGGCTGATCGTGACGAGCGAGACGTCCCTCGAAGACCTCCGGGCCCGGATTGACGCGGTGATCACGCACTACGGCGGGTTCGGGATCGAGGTCACCGTCGGCGAGGAGGAGCAGCGCGAGCTCTGGCTCGAAGTGCAGCCGGGGGACCAACTGCGCGTGCCCGACCTCGGTCACGTCCGCGACGTCACGGCACTGTCCGGCTCCTGGTGGTGGGGCGGCGCCAAGGTTGGCGACGACCGCGGCCCCATCGTCGGATACCTCACCGGCAGCACGCCCGGCACGTTCCGCAACGACGTGACGGCCGGGTCAGACCGCGGCGACGCCACGACGACGGCGTTCGTCGGCCGGTCCGGACGAGGCAAAACCACCGCGATGATGCTCTCGCTCCTCGATGCCGGATTCCGCGGCTCCTACGCCCTCGCGCTGGACTTTAAGGGCGACCTTGGCGGCCTCGTCACCGCGGCCCGCCGCTACGGTCTGAACGCTCACCTCATCGAGACCGGTCCCAAGTTCGCCGGGGCCGTCGACCTGTTCACGCTCCTGGCGTCCGAGGGTGTCGACGTCGCCCGCGGTGAAGTGCCGGCGCAACTCTCCGTTGCCATCCCCGAGTGGCTGCGCGAGGCCGGGGCCGAGACGCCCATCACCCGCGCGGTGAACGAGGTCATCGCCCAGGGCGAGCCCGCCACCTGGAAGGTGATCGAGTACCTGCGGAAGATGGACGACGAGCTCGGCCGCAAGGCGGGTGAGGCCCTGTACGAACTCGCGCAGAACGCCTTGGGTGCGCCGTTCATGGGCCGCCCGACCGGCGCGGGGGCGCCCATCAGCCCAGAGCCGGGGATCTTCGTCGTGCAGATGCCGGGCCTGTCCCTGCCGCAGCCCGAGGAGAGCCGCCGGGACTGGACTCCCATGAAGCGCCTGAGTGTCGCCCTCATGCACTCGATGTTGGCGTTCGGCATCACCACCGCAGGCCGTCGAGACTTGCGCGGCCTGCGCAAAGTGGTGGCCGTTCCCGAGGTGCACGTCCTCACGGCGACTCGGGAAGGCTCGTCGTTCTTGCAGTACATCGCCCGAGTGGGCCGCGCCCTGGCGACGTCGCTCCTCCTCGACACGCAGGACCCGGAGTCGCTCGTCTCCATGGTCGGCGTCCTCGAACAACTCACGACCGTGGCGGGCTTCCAGCTCACCACCCGCGAACAACAGAACGCGTTGGCCGAGCTCCTCAGCCTGCCCAAGGATGCCCACAGCCGCGCCCTGATTCAGTCCGTCGGCCTCCTGCCCGACGGCGAGATTCGACACGGCCATTGCGTGATCCGTGACCGCCGGTTCTCCTGCGCCACCGTCCAGTGGGACGTACCGAGCGACGAACTCTTGCAGCTCCTCGACACCTCGCCCAAGGCGGCCGACCAGTCCGCCGAAGACGATCCCGTGAGCATGGAAAAGGTGAACGCATGATGCGCAAGACGACGGCCGCCGTACTGGCCGCCGGCATCCTCGCCCTTGCCGGATGCTCCTCGGACGGCGACGGCGGAACCAAGGACACCAACCCCAGTGCCGGCGGGCAGCAGGCCCCCCAGGACGATGCGCTCGTGAAGGTGGCCCAGCGCTACCAGGAGGCCGCCAACCGCCTTGACTGGAAGGCCGCTTGCGGCCTCAGCTCCTCGCGGCTGCGCGGCGGCACGGTCGAGGAGTGCGCCGACCGGCTCACCGTGGACGAGCCCACGCCCGACCCCAGCGAGTCGAGCCCCTCGCCGTCGTTCTCCCCGCCGACGTACGCCGACGGTTCGACACCCGAACCCGTCGCGTCCCGTACGCCCACCGGGCCGGACCGGGCCGACACCGGCCCCGTCTCGGCCTCGGACGTCGTCGAGGTCTCGGCGGTCAAGGACCACCCGGCCGGGTACGGCGTGCTCGTCACCTACACCGTGAAGTGGCCCGGCAAGGACGCCACCACCACGCGCCGCGCGCTGCGCCTGGTCCAGCAGGGCGGGGCCTGGCTCGTCGACCAGCACGAGGACGTACAAGCGGGCGACATGGGGCACGGTTCGCCGGTCCGCACCGCCCTGTCAGAGGGGTAACAGTGCTCGTCTACTACAACTTGCCGCGCCTGCGGACCGTGTTGATTCCGCTCCTGTTCGCCTTCACCACGTTGATGGTGTTCGCCGGGCACGCGCACGCTGCGGATATCGACCCAACGGGAGTCGGCGACCTCATGCCGTCGCCCGACAACAAGGTGCCCGACGGCGAGGGCACCCTCTATGAGACGTACAGCAATCCGTCCCTGTGGCAGCTCGATTCCGATTTCGGTAAGTGGGACATCCTCGACCCGATGGCCGAGGCCATCGCGGATATCTGCATGGGCCTGATCGCCGTACTCGGTACGGCCTGCATCGTGATCGTGCAGTGGATTTTCCAACTGACCACAATTCCCGAACTTGAGAACGCCATCACCAAGAGCATCGGCGGGGCCGCCAAGGGCCTTACGGTGACGCTCCTCCCGAGCGCACTCGCCGTCGGCGGCCTGGTGGCATTCGTGCAGCACCGGAAGGGCGGCGGGGGCGGGGGCCTGTCGCAAATCGCCTGGGTGCTGATCTCCGGTGTGGTCTCGGTCTCGCTCCTGACCAGCCCTCAGACCTGGGTCGGCGGCATCGACAGCGCCCGTCAGGTCGGATCAAGCGTCACCATGAACGCCACGTCGCAGGGCCTCGGCGACGGTTCGGGCGACTTCCCGTTCAAGCTCGACCATAAGCCGAAATTCAGCGGGAACGGCAGGGATGACGCCCTCCGCAAATCGAGTGATGCCGTGTGGCGCGCATATGTGGCGACCCCGTGGTGTGTCGCGGAATTCGGCTCTTTCGAGGTCTGCGAGAAGTACGGAAAAGACCTGTTGGACAAGGGTAGTGACAAGGACAAGCGCAAGGAATGGTTGCAAGACACCGTCGACGACGATGCAGTCGGCGGCGACTCCGTGACATGGCGTCAGGGGCATAGCCCCGTCGGCCGGATCATGGTCACCATTCCCGCCCTAATCTCCGTGATCCTGTTCGCGGCGCTAATCCTGATGCTCGCCTTCACCTCGTTGGCGAGCCTCCTCGGGGCCCTCATGCTTCTGTTGACGGGCGTCATCTTCGCGTGCCTCTGGGTCATCCCCGGCCGCCCCCGCGAGTGGGGTCTCGCCTGGTTCGATCAGGTTCTCGCGCGCACCCTCGAAAGCATGATCGCAACGATGGTCCTCGGTGCGGTCCTATCCCTACAGGCCGCCACGACGCAGATGTTCGGCCAGTACGGATGGCTCCCCACCAGCGGCCTGAGCATCGCCGCCGCCATCGTCGGGATGAACTTCCGGGCCGTCGTCGCCCAAATCTTCGGCGTCCGCGGTACCACCTCCGGAATGCTCGGCGGCCTCGCCCTCGCCAAGATGATGAACCGAGGCGGCGGAGGCAGCAGCCGCCGAGGCGGCGGAGGCGTCGACCATCAGCCCGTGCGCACCGTGCCCGGCCGCGGACGTCGCCGAGGCGGCGGCGGAGGAGGAGGCGGGGGCGGCGGCGACGACCTGCCGCAGCTCCCCGGCGGCGGGGGCGGCGCAGCCGATGACATGAACGTCGTCCTCACCCGCGTTCCGCGCCACCGGCCACCCGCGCCGGCACCCCGCCCGCTCCCGGCTACAGCCGGTGCGGGGGCGGGCCCGGCCCTCCCACCCGGCGGCGGCGCCGCGACTGCCGGCGGACGCTCCGACGCCCCGGTGATCACGCTCGACCGCGAGCGGTCCGACGTCACCGGCAAGGCCCGCGCCACCCTGCCCCCGCAGCCGTCGAGGCCCCGCGCCGGACTGCCTGGGGGCAGGGAGGGCACCACGGCCGCGGCGGGGACCGCAGCAGGGGCAGGAGCCACGCGTCCGGCCATCGGGTCGGGGCCGACGCCGGTCATGCGCCCGGAGAACGGCGGGACACCGAACTACGCCTTCCGGCAGGCCCCGCCGCCCGCGCGGCCGGGCGATCCCAAGATCATTCAGGCGACGGTAATCCGCAGCACGCCCAACGGTCCGCCACCGCGGCCGACCGGGAGCACGCAGCCGCCGCCCCGCGCCACCGCGCCGGCACGCCGCCCAGCGGCCCCGGCGGTCCCGGCGCCCAGGAACACCGGCCGACGGGGGTAAGCCATGACGAAGAAAGACGAACCGACCCCGGAGGAGTGGCGGGAGATCCTCGCCTCGTACTCCTACCCGGAGGAGGTCAAGAAGACGAAGGGCCGCCGCGGGCGCCGCGAGGCCAAGCGCGAGCACCGCGAGGACGTCCGGCGCCGCACGAAGGAATGGGTTCGAGAGGAACGTCGCCGCGACCCGATCCGCCCGGCCGGTGCCCTGGTCATCGTGCTGGTGATCCTGGGCCTCGGCGTCGGGGCCCGCCTCCTGTGGCCGGGCCTCCTTGGCGAGAGCCACAAGGGCGACCGTGTCACGGCCACCGCGAGCCCGACCCCCGGCGCCCAGGACGAGGCGCCCGCGGCGACGCCGAGCAGTCCCTCGGCGTCGCCGAGCTCCTCGGCGGCCGTCGACCTCAGCAAGCCGGACCACGTCGCCGAGGAGGCCGTACGGATCTACCTCACCCGCAACCCGCCCAAGGACCAAGACCACACGGCGAGCGTCCTCCGGGCCGAGCCGTACATGACGGCGGCCCTCGTCGAGAACCTCGCCGGGCACACCGACCCGGGATGGTCCAAGCTCGTCAGCCGCGGCGGAGTCGCCACCGTGAGCACGGTCAAGGTCGAGCCCGCGGGCAATGACCTGCCCGTGGACACCCCCATTCGTGTCTGGCGGAAGACCACAGCGAAGGTAGACGTCGAGGGGTACACCAACTACAGCGAAACCACCGTGCTACAGGTCGAGTTGACCAACGGTGACGGCGACGGGTGGCACGTCTCCCGAATCCTGGGGCTGTAGTGGACGGACGCGACGCCGTCCGGACCGTGGGCCGTTTCGCCGGGACCGGGCTCAAGATCAAGGCCACTGCCATAGCGTCGGTGGTGTTCGTGATCTTCCTGTTCGTTGTCGGCATCTTCGGTGCCGGCATCGGCGGGAAGGCGTTCGCCGACTCCTGCGGCGAACGTGGAACACCGGGCGTCGACTACGGCGACGGCGACGGAGGAGACGCCCAGCAGCCGACCGGCGACATTCGGAAGAACCAGATAGCGAACGCCAAGATCATTGACAAGGTGGCCGACGATGGCGGCCTGTCCGGACGGGCAACGCTCATCGGCCTGATGACCGCCCTACAAGAGTCGACCTTGCTCAACCTCGATCACGGCGACCTCGATTCGATCGGCCTCTTCCAACAGCGGCCGTCGCAGGGCTGGGGCACAAAGACACAGATCATGCAGCCCACCTACGCGGCCGGGATGTTCTTCTTCGGTGCCAACCGCGACACCACCGCCGGCATCCACGGCCTGACTGACATAAGGGGGTGGGAGACGATGGGCCTCGGCCAGGCCGCACAGAAGGTGCAGGCGTCCGCCCACCCCGAGCTGTACGACGGCCAGGAGGACGCCGCCCGGCAGATAGCCAAAGAGGCCGGCATCGACCTTGACCGCCCCGGCAAGGGCGGCAACGCCGACGAGGACCAGGGCCAGGGCGACGACACCGCCACCCCCAACCCGGACCAGGACGACGACCCCAACGCCAAGTGCTACCCCGAGGACGCCAACGACCGCCCCGGCAAGCCCGGTGAAGCGTTCCATGACGGTGACGCCCCGTGGCCCGCGAACGTGAAGAACCCCCGCAGCACCGCGGACGCCATCGCCTGGGCCGAGAACGAGGCCAAGACGGGCGGCAAGGACTGGTATCGCGCCTGCCTCGCGTTCGTTGCCCGGGTGTACGGCTGGAGTTTCTCCGGGACGGCTTACGCCATTGACCACTACTACGAGATGCCAGCCAGCATGAAGCACGACAAGGACCGGAACCCGCCGCCCGGTGCCCTCATGTACTGGGAAACCGGCGGTCGAGCGGGTCACGTTGCTGTGTATCTCGGCGACGGAAAAATTGCCAGCAACGATATCCTCAGACCGGGTTACATTGACGTCGTACCCGCCACCGACATTGAAAGTAAGTGGGGTTCTACATACGTCGGTTGGGCACCACCGTATTTCCCCAAGGGTGGATAGATCGGAGAAAGACCAATGACCATCACTGACCCCGACCAGATTCCCGCAACCCCGATCTACACCATCACCGTCAGCTCGAACGGCGTCGCCGCGGTCAACGGGGAAGAGGTCACCGAGCCGGGCCTCAACGCCAACGAGGCCCGCGTCCGCGCCCTCGCCGAGGTCCGGATCAAGGCGGCCTTTCACGGCCGCCCCGTCCGCGTGCTCGCCAAGGAGGCCGACGGGGCGGCCTGGCCCCTGATCGTGGACGTCAACGGCGACGTGATGACGCTCGACCGCCCGCACCCGACACCGCCGGCACCCGTGCCCGCACAGGCGCCCCCCGCGGCCCCCACCTCCCCGGCCCCGGCCGAGCCGGTCGTGACCCTCGCCTCGGCAGCGGCACCCCAGCGGGCGGCGGTCGGCACTCAGGCCCGTACCGCACAGCAGCCCGCCGCGCCGGATGCCGGCCGCGCCACAGCCGCCGTACCGCCCGAGTGGGCCGCGCCCCTCCCGCCGCAGTACGCATCCGTCTGGGCCGAGCTCGTCGCCCACGAACGTGCGGGACGGCTCGTCGAGGCCATCGTCGCCGCCGCCCAGATCGAGACCGCCCTCGCGGGCGCCTTCGGGCCTCTCGCACCGCCCACGGTCAACGTGATGACGACGAGGGCCGCGTTCACCGTGCGCCGGGTCGAGGAGACAGAGGATTGGGCCGAGACGTTGGAGCTCCTCGTCCAGACGGCGCAGCGCCGCCGCGAGGCAGGGGCCCCCGAGGACGAGACACAGCGGGTGATCAGCAACGCCCACGCGGTGTGGATTCGCCTCGCCGTGGAAGATCCCGAGTACGCCCGCGAGACGGCCGAGCCGGTGCTCGTCCTCCTGGGGGACGTCCCGGAGAACAAGCGGCGCGCACAGGCCGTGATTCGCGTCCTCGAACGGGGCGCAGCGGCGTAGCAGGGCACCGCCACCGAGAACGCGCGAGACCCCCCTCCCGACACACGGGGAGGGGGGTCTCGCGCGTTCTGGGCCAGGGCGCAGCAACGGGGCGCAGCAAGGCGCGGCAGGGCGCGGCGCAGGGCCTCAAGAGGCCCTGACGGGCCCTTTCTTCCGGGGCGTGGCCCAGGGTGCCACACGGCACGCCGCGCACCGCCCTGCGGGCCCTGGCGGGCCCTCCGGGCGAATCGCCGGGCGCCTTCGGCGCGTTCACCGGCGATTCGGTCCCGCTTCGCGGGACCGCCCTTTTGCCTGCGCCTTCGGCGCGCACCGGCAAAAGGGTTTTCGGCCCTGCGCCTTCGGCGCGCACCGGGCCGAAAAGTACGCGCCGTGCCGTGCGGCCTCCTGGGTCACGCCCCGGAAGCGCTACGCGAAAGGCGAGCTTTCAGTGAACCCAATTTGCTGCCCGCAGTGCGGAGGACTCTCCGCCTACTGCGTCCGGCCTGACGGCCTGTTCCAGTGCCCCGAATGCGGGGACCTCCTCGACCGCCGCGATATCGACCTCGACGGTATGGAGGTCTGGGGAGTCTCGGCCGACGGAACCCTGTCCACGGCCACCGACCCCGCCCACTCCCTTGACTGCCTCATGGAGGCAATCGAGGAATTCCTCACCGCCGACGAGTGCCCGAACGCCGAATACGCCCGACTCGACTCCATGCGGAGTGCGACGGAATCCCTCGCGGCGTACATCGACGCGCGCCGCCTCGGGATCAAGCGGCCTGAACTCGGCTACACCGAGGAAAGCGTTCGGACCGCCGTCAACGCGGGTGCCGACATGGTCCTCGGCGAGATCAGCCTCGGCGAGCCCGAAGAGGACGCAATCAACCTCGTCGTGAATGCCGCGATTACGAGCCTCACCAACCCCGGCGCCTCGTTCGCCGAAATGGTCGAGGAGAACTACGGCGAGAGCGCCGACGAAATCCGTTCTTGGTGGGGGTGGAGCAAGTGACCAACAACGAAATGCGCCGATACGAACTCGGCGACCCGAACCAGGAATGCCGCTATCCGGTCCGATTCAACGGACTGCACATCGGCCGCATTTACCGGTGGCACGGTGCTTGGTACGCCGTCCCGGCCGGACAGAACGAAGAGATCCGAGTCGCCGCCGGAAGCGTCGGGAAGGAACTCGCCGCCGGTTACCTCGTCGCCATGTACGAGCTGCGGCAGATCACCCCGCAGAACGCCGAGGAGGACCAGGAAACCGCGCCCCGCGAATTGGTCGGGCCGGTGCCCCTCCTGCACCCGCGAATGCCCGCCACGCCCCGGAACACCGAGGCCGCGCGCAAGGCCATGGATGGACTCGCCGAATTCCTCTGGACCCCCCTCGGCGGCTACCCCGGGGCCGATAACCCCTGGTTCCTCCGGTGCCAGCTCTGCGGGTGGCAGGGCCCCCGCTACTGGTCCCACCTGCGCGGGCGCAACGGCAACCCGCCCTCGACGTTCCGGCACCCCGGGTGCCTCGACGCGGAAAAGGTCCGCGCCGCAATCACCGTCTACGGCAAGTGAAAGGCAGGGAAAAGGAAATGACGGACCTTTACGCGGACGGCGCCGCCGAGGCCAATAGGACCCGCGCGCACTGGGCGGTTACCGCCCTGGAAGCATTCGGATCGGAGACCGGGCAAAACTACCTCGACGGCACCCTCGACGTGGACGGCGACGTTCTCAGGGAATTGGGCGGCGACCTCCTCGCCGACCTGTTCCACCTCGCCCGGTTCAACGGCTGCGCCCCGGAACTCGTCATCGACGCGGGCCTCATGCACTTTGAGGCCGAGCTCGACGAGGAGCGGGCCGAGGAAATCGAGCCCTACCTCGAAAGGGCCAAGGCCGCAGGGGTCGAGCTCTCGCCCGGTGACTTCAAGTGGGACGAGGACCGGCCGACCATCGACGGGATGGAACCCGCCGACTGGCTCGACCACATGACGGACTGACAGAACGGCCTAGGTAACGACTAGGCAACAGAAAAAGGGTGACCGGTGAATGGTCACCCTTTTTCCATGCCCAAATGCGCGGCCAATCGACAGCCCTTCGGGCTGGTCCGCCTTTATGTGGCCTTCGGCCACGGGCGGCCTGGTCCCGCTTCGCGGGCCCGAAAGGAAACCCGCCCCCCTAAGTGGCCTTCGGCCACGGGGCGGAAAGGACCCGGCCCTATCGGGCCGCCGCTATCGCGGTGGGCCCCTTTAAGGCGCTTCGCGCCGGGGCCCGCCCCTGCGGGGCAAAGGAAAACGGCCTACGGCCGTTTGGAAAACGAATGCTGAGGTATTCTCATAAAGCCAAGGAATTACCGAGAAAGGCGCCCGATAAAGAGGCGACCACCACACTTGACAAAGAATTGAACAACCCTTATGGTAGGAAACCTAAACGGAATTAGATAAAGGGAGGTGAGGAAAATAGAAACCAAGTTCGAGGGAAACGGAACCGACGAGGTCACCCCCACCCCTCCTAGCCAGCCTAGCCGCGAAGCGGCAAAATCCCAGGTCAGAGGCCGCGAAGCGGCCCGAGCAACCCCCACAACCGCCGTGAAACGGCGGTCAGGCTCCGCGAAGCGGAGCCCTCGACGGCGTGAAACGCCGTCAGGGGA
>NZ_JAODUA010000030.1 GCF_025399895.1 Streptomyces sp. ASQP_92
ATCCCTGTTCGGGGTGGGTGGCCACGGTCTTCGCGGCCTCGCAGTCCGAGCTGAATGCCGTCGGGCACGCGGGCTGATGGCGGCACATCGGCTCCGGCTGCGGGGCGGTGCTATCGGCCGGGGCACTGTTGGGAGAGCTAGTAGGGCGCATGTGTGATCTCCTGCGAGCGGATGGGCCCAAGGCTTGCCCGGGCCGAGGCATGGGAAGAGGCCGGCCGCCCGCGGGGTGGGCGGCCGGTAGGCGGAACAGCAGTACGCGGGCGGCGAGTTGCGTGCCGTCGGGCTGTTCAGCTGTGCCGGAGGCGGGCGAGGTAGGCGTCCTGAAGCCGACCGAACAACTCGTACAGCCCGCGGCCCGCAGTGCAGCCGGCCACGGTCGGCGAACACTTCCCGCACTCCACAACGTGGGCGCGGTAGGCGGCTGTTGACTTCATATACCGGTCATACAGGGATTCAGCCACGAGCCCGCCGCGCGTCCTCAGACTGCTTGTTGGCCTTACGGACCGCGTCCTCCAGTCGCTTCTGGTCGGCGTCTGTCATGCCGCCGCCTTGTTTGCCTTGAGCCGACGGCGAGCGGCCCGGCGCTTGATCGAGCGCCGCTCGTCCTCGGACAGACCGCCCCAGACGCCGTCGTCCTGGCCGGTCTCCAGCGCCCACTGCAGGCAGCGCTCCATGACCGGGCAGCGGCGGCACACGGCCTTCGCTTCCTCGATCTGCATGAGCGCCGGGCCGGTGTTACCGATCGGGAAGAACAGCTCCGGGTCCTCTTCGCGGCACACCGCGTTGTGACGCCAGTCCATGCCGCTCACCGTCCCTGCCGGACGCGGCGCAGAGCCTCGTCCATGTCCGGGTCGGAGTCGGTGGGGTGCTGTGCGATGCTGGGCTGCATCAGGTCCTCCACGTAGGTCCTGGACAGCCCCGGGGGTCTCAAGTCGCCAGGGCTGTCGCATGTTTGGCTGGTCGTACGAGCAGCCAAGGCCCCGTCCTCCCCTTTCTTACGGGGAGGACGGGGCCTTGGTCGTTCGTCTGGGCCGGTGGGTCAGGCGGCGAGTGTGGACCGGCAGCGGGTGGTGTACGCGGTGGCGGTCTCGCCCGGGGCCGGGGCGGGTAGCGCGGCCCTGACCGAAGTCACCAGGGCGGTGTGCGTGGGCTGGTCTGCCGGGGTCAGGGGGCGGCCCGCGATCGTGGCCAGGTGGGTGTAGGCGGCGCGGGTGAGGTGCTCTGCGAGGGCGTCGCTCGCGCACTGGTCTTGGCCGGCGTCGGCCATGGCGCGGAGGATGCCGGTGGCCAGAGCGCGGACGGAGCGGGGGTCTCCAGGGGTCTGGGGGATCATGGCCAGCGGAGCGCCGGCGGGTCCGTCGACGGCCCGGCCGCGACTGGTGGGGATCGCTTCGGCGGGAACCGTACGGGCGGCGTCGGCCCGGCGGGTGACGGGCACCGCGCGCTCCCACTGGGCTCGCCGATCGGCGGGGCGCTCCTGGGGCCGGGCGACCTTGAGGGTCTGTACGGTGGCGCGGCGGTGGCGGGTGAGGTCGACGGCGAGGCGCTCTTCGCGTGCCCAGTCCCTGTATTGGCGGCGCCAGGCGTCGTCGGTGACGTCGACATCGACGAGGCGGTTACTGGATCGGCAGCGGATCGCGGCGTCGACGTCGGCCTTGCCGGTGTGGTGCGGGACGAGCTTGAGCAGGTAGGTGCCACGGTGGTGGGTCACGGCCACCCAGGTGCCGCAGTCCGGGCACACCAGCGAGATACGGCGGGTCTGTGTGGTTTCCACGGTCCGCATGTCGATGTGTCCGGGCGACAGGGTGGAGAGGGCGAGCGCGTCGAGGGGACTGATGCGGGAGGTATGGGTGCGGCCCTTGCGCTTAGCGGCCTTGGGCATGGCGAGCTCAGGCATGGCGACTCCTCGGGAGCAAGAGAGAAGAGGGGTACTCGCGGGGCGGATGCTCTTTCCACCCACCAGGCCCACGAGCCAACAGCCCGAATCCCGGCGGATAGACAGCGCATCAGCGCTGAGGTCGTGCAGCAGTCCTGCCGGCCGGGGGGTTTGATCGTGCTACCGCCTCCGACCACCTGCCCATCTCCGAAAAGACGGGGCGCAGGAACCGCGATGGTGCAGTGGTGCTGTCTTACGTCTTCGCCGTTGGCGCCGAGGCGACCAACCGTGTCGACATGGATAACCTAACCAGTACGGTAGGCGCCGTGTCAACCAGGTTGGGCAGGCTATCTATCCGAGCGAGGTGGCTCTACGATGTGGCTCATGACGGACGAGGCCATGCAACCCTTCGAGCGCATCGCGCAGGACGTACGCGAACAGGTCCGGCTCAGGCAACTCAAGCCAGGCGACAAACTGCAGAGCACCAGGGAGTTGGCGAACAAGTACGCCGTCGCGCCCGGAACGGTGCAGCGCGCCTTCGCCGAGCTCCGCCGGGACGGAGTCATCTACTCCCACACGGGCCGCGGGAGCTTTATTCGCGAGAACGCCCTCGATGCGCTTGCCGACCCGACTGCGCAGACCATCAGGCGCCTCGAAGAGCAGATCGCCGATCTGACTGCGCGACTCGAACGTGTCGAGAAGAACCAGAACAGCGGGTCGGCACAGTCCTGAGCCCAACCATGACGCTGTACTGCCTCGTTCTCCTGGAGTGGCAACCACGGCGTCCCCCGTTCGTCATAGGCATCACTTCGACGGAGATCAGCTTCGGGGTCGCAGGCACCTTCGCGAGATGTCCCCGCGTAGAAGGGGTGTAGCAATAGCGTCGCAACAGGACTCTTCCTGCCTGGCAACGGAGCGTCATAGGGGTGTGTAGTGATCGCAGTTGAGCAGTGGACAGGCGAGGAGGCACTGCTGTTGCGATCGGTAATGCGCGCGTCGGTGCGGGGATTCGCTGATCATCTCGGCATCAGTCCGCGGACGGTTTCACACTGGCAGAGGAACAGGGCCAGCGTGTGTCGTCCGCAGATGGCGCAGATCCTCGATACGGCGCTGCACCAGTGCACCCCCGAGGAGCAGGAGGCGTTCCGCTTACGCCTGGCCGCTCTTCACGGCACCGCCGTCGCGGCCGTGGGGGTCGACGCTCCGATGCCGACGCCTTGTACCGTCGTCTCCCATAGGTTCCTGCCAGCCTACGTGGGCGAGCGGATCGCCCCCCTTTACTCCGTCGGCGCTCCAGCGCCCTGCGGCCCAGGAGGCTTAGAGCGGCGGACGCTTCCGATAGGACACCGCTCGGCCCAGTCGTCGGTGGTCCACGTCTACGGGTGTGGCGTTGCCGTCGTGCACCTGGAAGAGCATCACCGCGTCGAATCGCTGACTGATCTGGCCGTGTGGCGATATCGCACCTACCTGAAGGAACCCGACTGGGCGGGCAAGCAGATCACTCAGCTCATGAAGCTTCACGCTGCCGAAGGAGCTCCCGCGCACGAAGTGCCCGCGCCGCAGTACGTGCTGTCGGTCTACGAACTCCGCGAGAACTCCTGGGCGGGCGCAGGTCTGGACACGGCGCTGCAACTCTTGGCCACGCCCTCTGTCCTGGTCAACCGCCAGGACCCGGAGAACGTCGTCTCGCTCGGACCGGACGTCGAGGCCGCCAAATTCCGCGAGGGATGGTCTCACCCTGAGGCTCTCCCCTTCGGAGGCGGCGTCTCGCAGGGTGTGGCTGGCTGGTCCGGGGTCTCCTACCATCCTCAGCCGGATGAGCGTGCCCTGACGACGAGTCAGATCATCACTTTGGAACTGGATGTCCAGGCGTTGTGGGCTCTCTCCTGCCACGTCCTGCACACAGTCGAGGACGGCCACGACCCTGTGATGCCGCCCAAGTACGGCTGGCGATTTCTGCGGAGTGCGTACTACCGGCTCACAACCGCGCGTCCCACCGAGACGGCTCAGCACCGCGTGATGCGCGAAGCGATCTTGACCACGAGCGAGCTCCCCGATCGGCTGCGTGCCGCTCAGGACGCCCTCCGAGACAGCAACCCCTGATGGCCATGGGAAAGGTGGACGGGTTGAACCCGCGATCGACAGCGCTACTGGTTATCGACGTACAGCAGGGCTTCGTCAACCAGCACAGCCGCAGCGTTGTCCCGACGGTCGTACGGCTGGTGGACGGCTGGCGAGCAGCCGGCGGTCCGGTGGTCTTCACCCGATTTCACAACGCACCGGGCTCACCGTACGAAACGATCTCCGGTTGGAAGCGGCTGCGCACCGCCGAAGAGCAGGCGTTCGTGGCGGAGCTGACTCCCCTCATCGACGATGCGGCTCTGGTCATCGACAAGTCACAGGCGTCCGCGTTCACACCCGAGGGGTCACGGCTCATCCGGGACGCTGGCTGGAGTGACCTGGTGATGTGCGGAATCGACACCGATGCCTGCGTGTACGACTCGGCTACGGCCGCCTACCAACGGGGCTACCGGCCATGGATCGTCACCGATGCGTGTGCCTCCAGCGGCGGCTCCCAGTACCACGAGGCCGCCCTGTTGCTCGCAACCCGCAACCTGGGCACCGATCAACTCATCACCAGCGAAGTCGCTCTGTCTCGCATCAGCGAAACTGGGGAGATCCAGTGAGTACACCTACGTTCGACGCCGACGTCCTGGTCGTCGGGGCCGGCCCCGCTGGTGTGGCGGCTGCATTGATGGCCACCAGCCTCAACATGAAGGTCCTCGTCGTGGAGGCCGACAGCGTCGGCGGCAAGCTTCAGACAATTGGGGCTCTGGAGAACGTCTCCGGCAACTGGACGACCGGCCCCCAGCTGGCCGAGGCACTGGCCGCGGATCTGTCCCGCCTCGAGCAGGCTGGTCGGTGTTCGCTGGTCCGATCCCGAGCCGTAGGGGTCAAGGGACACTCCGACCGAGCGGAGGTCTTCCTCGCGGACGCCCAAGTGCTCACCGCTCAGGTGGCCGTGGTCGGCACGGGCGTGACCGCGATGACGCCCGCCGACACCGACTGGATCAGCGCAGCGCCTTCATTGGCCGCGCCTCCGCTGTGGCGTGCAAAGCCTGAGCAGGTCGGTCCGCAGACCTACGTGCTTGGGGGGGACAGGCCGCTCGGCACCTGGCTGCGGGCTCATCCTCAGTCTTCCGCCACGCTTAATGTCCTCGCTCCGCCGTCGGACGACTACAAACTTGCGGAAGTGTCAGGGGACCACCGAGTTCGGGTAGTTCCGGTTTCTCGCGTCGTCGTTTCACAAGTGGGCCCCGGGGCCGACTTCATCGTGACGGTCGAAGATCGGCACGGAGAACGCAGCAGCTATGCCGCAACGGCGGTGCTGAGCAATCTCGGCAATCGGCCAGCGGCTCTTAAGGGCCTGGCGGTTGACGAGGGTGGATACTGCCCGCCGGACATACAACACCGTCGGATCTTCATCGCCGGAGATCTTCGGTCAGGCCGGTACCAGCGCATCCCCACAGCGCAGGGCTCAGGAGCTGAAGCAGCTCTGTCGTACTACTACTCCACTGCACTTCAACGGGCCTGACAGATCTGACTGACAAGGGCTACGCAAAAGGTGACAGCGCGTCAAGAAGGTGCCCGACACGGTGTCACCTGGAGTCACTCCATGGGGCGTCAGGGGAGTAGGCTAGCCCCGGTCTTGATCCGTAGTAGGACAAGAAAAAGCCCCCGGGACCTTAGGCAAGTCCGTGGGGGCTCTCGGCCGGGAGAAGACTCTCGGCCCGGCGACCCACCTTTTCGAGAGAAAGGCGGTCACGTGATGCAGGGTACCCGTACCCGCGCGTGGACACACACCACCCCGCCGTTGAAGCGACGCCAGCGCGTCGCTCCGGCGGGACACCCGTGTATGCGGACCCTGATCCCCTCGCTCCCGCGGCGTTGTTCCGCTGGGGCCGTTGCGGCTTCTGTGCTGGAAAGCGGCACAGCTCGGCCTCTCCCGTGGAGGTCATGACGTTGTAGCTACCTGAAGCGGCGGGCCCAAATGCTCTCAGCCGCTGGGGCGCTCAGTCCTCGAGGTGTTAGCAGCACCTCAGCTGAGCAGCCCCCTGACACCGGACAGAGTTAGCAGCTCCGCCCGAAGGGGTCGTCCTCACGGCTAGCAACCGACCGGACGCTCGTACTGGTTCTCACCGAACCCGAAGCACCTCTAGGGGGCTTCGTCGTGCCGTTTTGGCGATGCCTCCGCGACAGGAGTAAGTGTGCAGCATCGCCATGCCCTTTTCCAGCCTCGCTACGCCCGATTGATCCGGTTTCGAGCGGAGTCGGCGGGTGATGTGCTGCACACAAATGCAGCTTTGAACATTCGGATCGGGAGGCAGACTGCTCCGGCGGGCGGCAGAGTTCTTCTTGGCTGCAATGATCCGCGCAACGATCGGGTCAGCGGCAGGTTCCCGTTCACCCCCATGTGCTGTGTGGGCGGGGGTGCGTTCCTGTGATGTCGAAAGCGGCGCTCGCCGCGGTGCACCCGTACCCGGCTGGCGATGCCACGGAAAGCTCTGCGGGCATTCCTCGGCAGCGGGCCGTGCTGCGGTCGGTACCGGCCTCCGGGACGCCAGGCGACGGCTGCTTGGACGACCCGCTGCGTCTGGGCCGCGCGATGCGACTGCGGCTTCTCGCTGCGGTCCAGGCGCTGCTGGCCCACCCGTCAATCGCCGGGCAGTCGGACGTGGCGAAGCTCGCGGCCGTCGTGCTGTACGCGAAGTCGCGGGCACCGAAGGGTGCGAAGACCGACAACGTGACGTCGATCTGGGTTGCGGAGCTGGGTCGTTGGATGGGCGTGGGCGAGTCCACGGTCAGCCGGCGGGTGCTGGCGCCGCTGCGTGCGTCGGACGCCGTGCACACCAAGGTGGTGACGGACGAGAAGGGGCATCCGACCGGGCTCGACTGCCTGGTCATGCCGCTGTGGAACGCCCGTAAGAGCGGGGGAGCGGGGCACCCGCTGGCGCTGTCGAAGGCGGAGTTGGCGACGCTGCTGCGCCTCCTGGAGTCCCTGTTCGGGCACGGCTGGGCGCCGGAGGGCAAGAAGCCGACGCCGCCGGGGCTGTTGGCCGGCCGTCGAGGTAAGGGGGCTGCGACCGACCGGCTCGGGCTGCTGCTGATGGTGCTGAACACGAGGGCGTCGGGCTGGCTGCGGCTGTGCGGTGGCTCGGTGAAGGCGAAGGAGGGGCGGGGGGCTGCAACGCTGGCCCGGCTGCTGGGCTGCTCGCCGGCGGGGGCCCGCAAGGTCCTGGCCCGGCTGGCGGAGGCTGGTGTCGTCGCGCGGCAACGGAAGCCGACGTCGACGCGGATGAACGGCCGGGGCAAGGTCATGCTGCTCCCCGTCGCCCGCGCGTACGGCCGCACTCTGGCCCCTGTGGAGGCGGTTTTGGGGCCTGGCGCCGTATTTTCGCAGCGTCCCGATGGTGCAGTCGAAGATCATGCTCCGACCGGTGCTGCTGTGGCCCTTGGTAGGACTGAGATCTGCGGCGCTGAGGGCGCCGGGGATGCGGCGGATGAGGAGCGTCCCGATAGTGCAGAGCTCCACGCAGACCACGCTTCTGTGGTGCCTCCTGTGGTTCCTCCACAGCTTGATCGTCGTTTTTCCGGCGAAAGCCGTGGGGGTGAAGGCCGTCTGCCGGAGCGCGTGTGCATGCGCGAGGACCAGCCCGTCGCCGCCGCAACCGGCGTTGCCAAGACCGGGTCGCCGGTGGCTGAGGACAGCCCGCTACGCGGGGAACAGCCGAAGAAGTCCCCGATCGACGAGCAGGTGGGGCAGCGCACTGCCGCGGCCGGTGAGCGCTTCCGGCCGAAAGCCGTGCGCGGTGGCAAAACGCAACAGCCGCGGAGGATGGCCCTTCCCGCTGATCTTGGTCTGCGGGTGGCTCTGGGGCCGGTCTCGTGGCTGTGGAAGCAGCTGTCAGGCTGGCAGCAGGACCAGGTGGAGCAGGCCGCGAAGGCGGAGCTGAAGCAGCTGGCGGGCCTAGGTGTAGTGCCGGAGCATGCGCCACGACTCCTGGCAGACCGGCTTGCTGACCGCCTTCAGGAGACCGGCGGTGAGGTCCTGGTCGACAAGCCGTACGGGTGGCTGATCGGCCGGGGTCTGGTGCGGCGGCCGTCGTGCACCGACCGGCGCTGCGACGACGGAATCCGGCTGGACACCGGCGGCGAGTGCGAGAGTTGCGGCAACGTCATCCACCTCCGCCGTGCCTGGCGTGCCCGGATCGGCGCGGACATTGACCGGGAGCTGCCCGGGCTGGCAGACGGCAAGCGCCGTCACATCCTTGAAGAGCGGCTGCGCGAGCGGGTCGCCATCGAGGCGGAGGATCTCGTGTGTCGTCAGGAGCAGGCCCGCGCGAACAAGGCCCGGCGCGACGCAGCTCGCGTGGCTGACCAGGAGCGGGCCGCTGCCGAACGGGCGGCTGCGGCTGCGGCCGATGCGGTCCAGCAGGCGCTGGCGTGTGAGGACTGCGGGCAGCCGCAGGCCGGCGGACTGTGTGAGGCGTGCGGCTACCGGCGCCGCACGCGGGAGGTGTTGCAGGAGGCCGCGTGGGCGGAGGCGGCGTGGACGGCCGTCGACTTCTCCAACGGCCAGTTGCAGGCCGCGGCGGATCGGGCCCTGGTCGTGCTGCGTCAGGAGGCGGAACGTGCCGGGCAGTTGCTGCGCGACGCCCTGAGCGGGAGCTGCCATGTCGAAGAGCCGGAGGCGGTGGCGGCCAGCACCGCCTACGCGGTGCAGCACCGCGCCGAAGAGCTACGCGAGGAGGCACGACGCCTGGCGCTCGCCGCCCTGGCACACTGCCCAGAGGCGGACGCTGAGGCCCAACGTGCCTGGTCGGCGGAGCAGGCACGTCGCCCGCACGACTTCTACCGCCAAGGGCCTGACGCTGACGCTCCGGCGCGTGAAGCGGCGTTGTTGGCACGTCAGCGCACTGCTCACTACCTTCTCGACGAGCGCCTGCGGCGCCTGAGCGATCCGGCGTCGTGTACGGCGGCGGAGCCTGTGAGCTGGTCGGTCCGGCTGGGCCAGATGGCTGGCCGTGTTCTGTCCGACGAGGGCTGCGCCGCTGGCTGATCGCGCTTCACTAAACCGATCGTGGTCGGGTGATCGTGGCACTACGATCCGTGTTCCGGCACCCGTTGTCGAGGCTCGGCCCCTGCTTCAGAGAGGTCTCATGACGCACAACCTCCGTGTGCACCGCTCGAACGTCAGCAAGTTGTTTGCGGAGAGGCGGCGCAACACGGTGCAGTTCTGCGGCACCCCCATCGAGTTCTTCGGACATCCGCATCGGGGTGCCGCTCGTTCTGACCACGACGGCGCACGAGCCGCTGCTACTAGCAGGCCCCGTCGAAGGCTGGCTCCCCCAGGCACACCCCGCTCTCGTCCTCACGAAGGCTGCAAGACCTGTGGCGCTTGTCGGCGCCTCACCGAGCAGACGGTCGAGCCCCGCCTGGAGGGCAACGCCAACGGGCCGCATGGCTGCGGTTCTCTTTCACCTGGCCCGCCATCTCCGACTGCTCCAGATCTGGGGGGTCTGAAAGTAGTGATCCTCCAGCTGGGCCGCATGCTTTGACTGCGAACGATCTAGGTTGCCAGCGACAGAGCTGGCGGCGGCGTGGCTGAACGGTCCGCCGAAACCGTCCCCGCGGTGGCGCCTGACCGTGAAGGGCGCGCCGACGGCTATCTGGACGCTCGCCGGGACGTCAAACGCCGACGCTGATTCGGCAGTTGATGAGCGAGGAACGGCTGCTGCCGCTGGAACGACAACTCCAAGGGCTTGAGAGCACTGTCCGGTGTGAAAGGAACGACTCTGCGTGGGGCGTAGTTCGATCGCGGTGCGGGTACCACGTCCTTCTCCCGTCTGCTGGGGCAGCCAATGACGCATCAAGGGCGGCCGGCTGAACCCGGAAGCGTCGAGAACGATCTCGCCCGGATGGCCCTGCGTGCCGCGAGAGAGGGGGCGCGGCGCCGCATGGCCCAAGACGGCGTAGGGGCCATCCCGCGCAGAAGGAAGGACCGGCGCGGCACCAGCGCCGTACCTCTGCGGACGGCGCTCTACGAGCTGTTCGCGGACGTGCAGATCAATACTCCACAGGCACAGATGATCCGTAGCGTATACGCCGAATGGGAGAGGGTATCTGCAGCGCTCGCCGACAACGTTCGCCCCATCTCCTTTGACCCTGACAGTGGTGCCCTGCACGTGCACACGGTCTCAGCGGCATGGGCCGCACAGCTACAACTGCTCGCCCCGCTACTCATTACTCGGCTCAACGATCAGTTGAGCAGGGTCCAGGTCCGCCGCATACGTGTGCATGTTCCGGATATCCCGCCCCCAGTCGTCTGCGGTGCCGACGCTGGGACACCGCCAAAACTCATGGCTGCCTTGAGCCGACAGCGCCAAGACACGGCCCGCGAGCCTGAAGGTCGATTGGGGGAAGACCGGGAGCCGCAGCAGCACAGAAGCCGGCAACAAGCGGGGCAAAGATCCGCAGCCACCGTCTACTACCAGGCGCTGATCAGAGCACGTCAGTTGGGCTCGGCCGTCAGGATCACGCCGCCGTCCCCGCGGCCAAGGCCAGGAGAGCTGCCGCACAGCAACCATCAGCAAAGGAGCACAGGTGGAGAAGCCTGACGGTGTAACGCAGTATTCGATGGACGCCGAGAAGGCAGTCCTGAGAGCCGTTCTCGGATCCTCTGACGCGGTGGCAGACATCGTCGAGATTCTGCATCCCGACGACTTCTACCGGCCCGCACACGGACTGATCTACACCACGATCCTGGACCTCTACTCCCGCAACGAGCCCCATGACCATATTGCGGTTGCTGCCGAACTGGTGAAGCACGAGCAGCTGGAGCGGGCTGGGGGAGACGAGTACCTCAGGGCTGTGGCAGGAGGATCTTCAAAACGCAGTGACACCTGGATGAGACAGGCTGAGCGAGTCCAGGCCTTCGCGGTCCTGCGACGGACAAGAGAAGCCGCGGTCCACATCGAGGACATGGCCGTCGGCGGGGACGCGGAGAACATCGACCAGCTCGCAGACGCTGCCCAGGCAGAGATCTTCGCCGCAACCGTGCGATGCCGCACCGGGCTGCCGCCCTCCTACGCGCTCGGCGACATCCTGGAAGGCCTGCTGGACGAGTTCGATGCAGGCGGCCAAACGGGAGTACCCACCGGATTCACAGATCTCGATTTGCTCACCGGCGGTCTCCACCCCGGCCAGCTCATCGTCATCGCCGCCCGCCCCGCCATGGGCAAGTCAACTTTCGTCCTCAACCTCCTGCGGAACGCCGCAATCAAAAACAACCTTGCTGCCGCTCTGTTCACGCTGGAACTCGAACGCCTCGACATCAGCCGACGCATCATGTCCGCGGAGGCCCGCGTTGCACTCCACCACATGCGTGCTGGCATCCTCACCGACGACGACTGGACACGGCTCGCCCGGCGCATGCCGGACGTCAGCACCGCCCCCTTGTTCATCCAGGACACCGCATACAGGACGTTCACTGACCTGCGCGCCCATTGCCGACGCCTGCACGCGCAACAACGACTCCGACTGATCGCTGTCGACGCACTCCATCTGCTCAACTACGGCACACGCCAACTGGGCTCACGCTACGAGGAAATCTCGGAAATTTCACGATGCCTCAAACTACTTGCTAAGGAACTACAGATCCCCATCATCGCTGTTTCCACACTTAACCGTGCCGCAGAGCAACGGGTGGACAAGAAGCCGATGATGAACGACCTGCGAGACTCCGGAGCTCTTGAAGACAATGCAGACATCGTCATCCTGATTCACCGGGAAGACGCCTACGAGAGAGATTCGCCCCGTGCTGGCGAAGCTGATCTCATCGTGGCGAAACATCGCGACGGGCCGACTGCCACAATTACCGTCGCATATCAAGGTCACTACTCCCGGTTCGTCGATATGGCGACGGCCTGAGCTGTACTGTTGTAGCGTCTCAAATCCAGTGTCATAATCTCACCGCCCGCTTCATATCGACTGCACTTATGAAGCGGGCCGTGAGACACCGCAGGTCAGTGGCCTGCCCGGTACGGCGAGGCATCGTGCCCCCGGAGGAAATGCACCAGCCGCTGAGACAGCCTCAGATGAAGCGTCGTGAGACACCGCGAGAAGCCGCAGGTCACGGCCTCGGCGTATGCAGCGAAGCGCGAGATCCTACAGGCCCTTCTGCCGGTCGGGCGATCTGGCGCGCTGGTTCCGAGGTACCTATCACCCCGCCTGGAGCGCGGGCCTGCGTGGGAGTCGGGGGGGACCGCCGGGTAGGGCCACCCAAGCTTGAGGGTCAGGTGTTGGGCAGGTCGGCGAGGCGGTGGTATTCGGGTTCGAAGCGGACGGTGGCCGTGCCGGTGGTTTCCCAGCCTCGGAGGGCGATGAGGTCGACCTCGCCCCGCCGCTCTGGGGCGTTCCCGTCTCGGTCGGGGCGGTGCAACAGAAGGATCGTCTCGACCCCCGCCACGGCCCCGTCCAGCACACCCAGCTCCGCCAGCGAAGGCGTTTCGGTGTCGGGGGCGCCCACATTCTGAACAAGGTGGGCGGTCACGAGAACGGCACAGTTTCGTTCCTGGGCGAGGTGGTGCAACGCAGTGAGGGTGGCGCCGTCGGAGGGCTCCTGGAAGGAGGCGATGCCGTACCCGTCCATGACGAGAAGATCAAGGTCCGGCAGACTCGTCAGATCCTTGGACAGATTACTGAAGGGCCATCGGCCACCTTTGAGCTGGTTGCTCCACATCCGCAGCCGGGATCGCTCCATCGCTGCGCGGGCGTCGTCGATACGGGCGCGCCGGCCCCTGTTGATCGACAGGGGGCGGTCCACGTTGACCGATGTGGTGGCGGCGACCAGGTTGCTCATGATCGTGTCGGTGCCGCCTTCGAAGCTGGCGAAGATCACCTGGTGACCGGCTTCGGCGTTGTGGCGCGCCACCCCCAGGGCGAATGCGGTCGTGCCGGAGGACGAGCGTGCCGCCACGACCGTAACGAGCCCGCGGGGCATAGCGCCGGCCAGGGCGTCGAAGTCGGAGAGGCCTGTCAGGATGCCGCCGGGCTCCGGGCTTTTCGTCATGGTCTCTCTCATCTGATCACGGGCGAGGCCCGCTTGGTGGACAGCGGTAGGGGAGGTCGTTTGTACGTCCCGTTCCCGGGCGATCCCCGAGCTTGGGGAAGCTGCTTCACGCGCAGATGGCCCCTTCGGAAGCTGCTTCACCTGCGGGGAAGTTGGTCAGGGCACCGGGCACGCCTGACGTACCGGTCAGCTCTCGGCGTACATCTCTCCAAGCCGGCCCGCGCCATCAGCGCGACAACGCCGCGGCGGGCCGTCTCGCCGAATGACGGGGCAGGATATCCGGCGGGCAGGTCACGCTCGACCGCATCCACCGCGATATCGATCGTCCGCCGCGAGGTATGCGGACGCGGAACACCCGCTCCGTCCGCGCGACCAGTTCGCGAGTCAACCACTCTGTGTCCACGCTCATATGACAGAGCGTAGAAGGCCGGAGGGAACGGCATCGAGGAAACCTGTAACGGCCGGCCGTCGGCTTTAGTGCCTGACGCTGTCGGGGATTTTATTCAGAGGGCGTGGAGTTGGAGCTTGCGCGGTTCTGAATCGGGCAAAGCCGGGCGAATGAGGATCGGCTTGGGCTAGGTTGCACTCAGCTGGCTGCCGCCACCCCTCAGTTGGCCAGGCCCCCCCCCTGGTCCCGGACCCTGAGCTTAGGCGGCCGCCTCTCTGATCTTGATCCTTCTGGCAGAGCGCGATCACGTCAGCCTGCGGGATGGGCGGCGATGCGCCAGGACCGGGGCCGGGGGATGCGCTGCCCGTCGAGGAAGCCCTGGAGTGCGGTTGGATTCCGGGGCGAACTGTCACCCGTTCGAGGGACGGCGACCGCCGTGCGGCCACGGGATGCTGGAGGGCGTGAACGAAAGCATGGCCGGTCCCGTGGCGTCGATACCCACGAGGGCCGATCTCATCGCGCAGGGTGTGCTGGTCGATGTCCCGGCGCAGCCCACCCACGCTGCGGGGATCACAGTCCCTGTGGCGTTCAGCACTCACGCCTGGAAGCTCTACATCGGCGATGACCCGGAGGGCCGGCTGCCGCCGATCCTGACCGCTCTTCAACGCGCCCTGACCCGAGCTCCCCACGCGGAAAGCCATGTGATCACGGGCGCTACCACCGCGTCCGGGCGTGCAGCCGTCGCCCGCGAGCAACTGCACGCCGAAGTACATCCGGGCGACGACGGGTGGCCCGCACTGCTCCTGATGCTCCCCACCGACTACTGAGCCGGGGGGTCACGGCCTTTGTCACGCACCCCTGTCACGCCGGATGTCAAGCATCGTCTGCCATCGGCCTTTGACCGGTGGCAGCCCACCACCAAGACACTGGCGGGTGGTTTCACGCCAAACATCACTGCGCACTCCGGGTATCGACCTACTCTGCGATGCCATGGATGACGAGCTGACCAACGACGACCATCTCCGGGCCCTGGCCGCGCTGGAGGCCGTCGTCCAGAACAACGACGGCGCCCTAGAGGTCCTGGCGGGTGGCGCGCACGAGCGCCCGCTGGCGGCCCTGCTCGCCGCGTACGGACAGCACACGCTTCACCGCGTTCTGCTCGCCGCGTTCGGCATCGAGGCCACCATGACCCACGACGAGACCGGCCAGCGCGTCGCGGAGCTCAACGGCGATCCCATGGCGCGCATCGTCTTCCTCCTGACTGGCTCCCTGCACCACCAGGCCGTCCTCGCCGGCGACGACCTCGTCACCGCCAAACGGATCGGCGAATCCATCCTGCTCGCGATCCACGCCTTCACCGACACGGACAACCAGGACGCGTTGACCCTGCTGCGCGCCCTACGCAACGAGGCCCTCCGAACTGGCTGACGGCGTCGGTCAAAGTCCGATGGCAAACGGCCAAAATTCGGCGGCACAGGACATCACTGCCTCGCATTCCCAGGGATTTGAGCGGCGGCCCGGTCGGCGACACCTAGGGATGCCGGCCGGCGCAGGCGACGGTGGTGTTCGGGCGGCACTCCCGCGGAGTGGACAGCGCGGACCACCTCTATGTGCGGTCGGCGGCAGCGGCCTGGCTCGCCGACCGCGGCGAGCAGGCGACCTTCGAGTACACCCGCACCGAAGGGGCACCGATCGGGTCCCTCGTGGATGTGCGCTGGCGGCATGGCGCTCTACGGGTGCATCTGGACAGGGCGGTAATGCCGGTGTGGGACAACGGTGTCGAGCCGGTCCTCGGGACGAGGGTGCCGGTCGACCGCGACACACTGATCCGCCACTGGTACGTGCACCGGATCCGCCTGAACAGCGTGGGCACCGCGCGCCACGTACAGATCGGAACCGAGGCGTTCGCCCGGCCGATCGAATGGTTCGCTCTGGACCAGTGCGAGATGATGGAGCGCGGTTTATCGACGCCGGCGGTTGAGGAAATCGTTCAGGCCCGCACAGCGCCGCGTCCATCGCTGTGGTCGCCCGGCAAAGCGAGGAAGGTGCCTGAGCCGGAGGCACGCGCCCAGGCCCTCATGCGCCGGCTGGTGTACGCACGTCGGATCGAGTCCGTGCCCGTGGTAAAGCAGGTGTGCGCGGACCTCGAGAATCTGACCGGTGTGGACGAGGAGCTTCAGGAGCAACTCAGGGCCGCCGTCCGCCACGCGGGGATCTGGCTGGCCGAACAGAATAAGGAACGCCGCAAGCTGTTTGACAACCTGACCAGGGCGGTCACCCAGCAGGAGCCTGGACGAGTACGCAGGCTCCTGACGCGCGTCAATGCGACGGCATCTGCGGATCGCACGGACACCGAGTCCGCCGTCTACCGGCGGGCGACCACGTACTTCGAGAGCCTGGACGACCGCACGCGCGACGCGGTCGAAGCAGAAGCCGACACGGAGAGGGAAGCACAAAGGGCTGCGGCCCGAGTCCGCAGCGCACTCCAACGCCTTCGCGAGTACGACACGTACACGCCCGACGTGCGCCCTCAAGTCGAGGAGCTTCTGCGGTCGGCGGCCTCGGCTGGGGAACTTCTGCCCCCTGGTGAAGCCCGGCGTGTGGAAGTCTGGAAGACACGAGCGGCACGAGGACCGCGGGAGCAGCTGCGCGTAGCACGGCGGTACTGGATCCGCCGGAGCTGTCCGCGCTGCGATGCGCAGCAAGGCAAGGACTGCGTTCTGGTCGAGGGGCCCAGCAGCGGGAAACCGCGCAAGGACGGCCACAACGAGCGGCTGCAGCTGGAACTGGACGATCGGAAAAGGGCCCGGCAACAGAAGAAGGCTGGCAAGACGTGGAGGCTCCTGCCGAGCCGATACAGCGTGCCCCGAAGGGGCACGAGCGTAAAGCCCGCTTCACTCGTCCCACCCAGGAGCGGAAGCCGAACGACACCCGGGCGAGCCATGCGAAGG
The DNA here is from genome assembly GCF_025399895.1 of Streptomyces sp. ASQP_92. GTDB lineage: Bacteria > Actinomycetota > Actinomycetes > Streptomycetales > Streptomycetaceae > Streptomyces. The sequence goes on from NZ_JAODUA010000030.1 coordinate 16,347, forward strand.
AGGCAGCCGAGAAGACGGCAGTCCGGTGGCACCACCAGGTGCCACGCGACGACTGGTATCGAATGACGTGCCCGCGATGCCATGCCGGACCGGGCAAGCTGTGCGACAACGACGACCGCGTCGGCCCCAGCGAGAAACGACAGCTTCCCCACGACGAACGCCTGCGCCGCGTCCAGGGCGACGATCGCCTTGGAACCGGTGAGCAGCAGAAAGCCGCCCGCAACGAACGCCAGCAGCAGGCCGTCGACGTCGCGTCCCCGCTGCCTCCCCGGGCCGAACCCCGGCCTTCTCGGCCGCGCAGGAGAGAGCAAAAACGGCAGGAGACCGCAGGCTCGGCGGCGCGGACCTGGCACGCGAAGGAGGTCACCTGCCCGAAGTGCAAGGTCGGCCCGAACTCCCCGTGCGTGCCCACGGTCCGCACCAGGAGCGCGTGGAGTGGGCAAAGGAGTTCACCCGCAAACTATGGAGCTAACTGGCGAAGCGTCAGCTGCGCGGTTCCGTCCTTGCGTTGTCACCTAATACCGGATTCTGCTGAAAGCAGCCTGGTTCATTTCGGCGATGTCCTCGCGCCGGCGAGGGTCGTCGAGGGTGCGTCCCCATTTGCCGTTGGAGTAGTACACGAGTTTCCCCGTGCTGGGCTCCCGGAAGGTGATGTTGCATCCGACATCGCCATGGGGGTGGTCACACAGGCAGGTGCACCTTTTCCGCTCGACCTGCCAGCCCAGTCCGGTGGGGCCGTGCCCAACAAGCCGGATGAGATCGGGGCAGGGCGGGCCGTCCGTCGTCTCCAGCCGGATACCGCCCATGGAGCTCCATGCATCGGTGGCGTTGATCGGCCCCGGTCCGGCGGTGGCACAGATGCGGCGCAGCAGGGGGGAGAACAGGGACGGAGGTTCGAAGGGCAGGGTAAGGGCCGCGGAGTATGCAGCGCTTTCGAGGGACGTCCAACCCGGCTCGTCGTTGAACAAGCCGTAATCGGGGGCGAGTCGGCCGATGATGCGTTCCCACCAGCGAGGGTTGAATCCGGTCAGCACGATGTTGGCCGGCATGCCGGGCCGGTACAGGCAGATGCTGCTGTTCCCGCAGCGGTATCGCAGTCCAGGTACTCCAATGATCTTGTCGCACGGGTGGCTGGCGTCGCTGTCAGGGTTCGGGCGCGGCATGAGGAACTCAGCCCAGTAGTGCAGGACGTACGGCTCGGCCAGAAGCCGGAGGGTGAGCTGGTCGTCCGTGGGGTGTACCTGGACAATCCCGAGCGGGTGTTTCGACAGGCCACCGATCTTGCAGCAGGCGAGGAACAGGTCGGCCTCGAGTTGTGCCTGCTCGGGATGGCGGGCCGCAGGAATGGTCAGAGGGAAGCCAGGCTCGGTGAGGAGAGGGAAGAGCGCCTGGTGGGACTCGCCGGTACTGCGCCGACGGTCTTCGGTGAGAGCCAGGGCCTGGGACATCGTGGGTCGCTGTTCCGCGCCGAGCCGGCCCCCGGCGGCGTGGCGCTGTGCGAGCTGAGCTAGCTAGTTGTCTGCGTGGTGATACTTCTGGCCGGTCCTCGGTGAAGAGCTGCGGGGGCCTCTGCTTCACGCGGCCGGGCGTTCACAAGCCCGCGTACAGCAAAGCACTCGGCGCGACGATCCAGCAAGGCGCCGCCCGCGGCTGTGCCTCCATCGAGTGAGGGAGCCGCAGTCCGGACCGTGTTGGGAGGGCAGTTGACGCTGTCGGAGGTCATCGCGTCGACTGATCCGCGCGGCAAACGGCCGCGTCAACGTAGGGCGGCACAATGCCGTCCGTTTCGGTGAGGATGTTTTGCCGGGGACCGCACGCGTAGTCAGGGCTCGCTGATACGGGCTCCGGTGGTGCAGAGTCGGGCTTGGCCATCCGGCCCGGCCTCCGTATACCTCTCGACAGCATTCGTGTGCAGGCGGCAGCATGGCCCGATCGCTCTGTCAGGCGGCCACGCCGATAGAGCGCTTGAGGCAGCTGGCGGGGGGAGCATCGTGTTGTACCAGCCCACGTTCGAGGAACAGACGTGGATGCCGCGGGACAAGTCCTGGCGCAACTTGCGAGGCATGCGCGCCCTTCCGCCAGGGGCAGCTCGGGAGGGGATCCGCTGTGACCAACGAGCTGAAGTTTTTCGCTCAGCCCTTGAGCAGTCAGAGCAACTTTTCCGGGCAGCTGAGACCATTGGGCCTGAGACTCAGCCCCTGCTCCTCTTTTATGGGCTCTCGCAGGCTGGACGCGCACTGGCGGCAGTATCGCCGAGTCTCCCCGCCGCCGAGCAGGGTAGGCAGCCTTGGCATCTGAAGGGGCACGGGATTGAAGCCAACCCTCAAGGCCCGTTGCGAAATATTTCGCTGATGCCACCCAAGAAGCCAAATCCTCACGGCCTGACATCCTTTGCCGGGGTAGCCCAAGCGTTGGGGTGTGAGGGCCTCCCTATTTCCGGAGCGCGACTGGGTGACCTGTGGGCTTCTCTGCCAGAAACCCGATATGTGCCGCTTGAAGAGGCTCCCCGGTTTCCTGCGCTCTACCTACAGGCGCAGTCCGCCTACGAACCGCCACTCCCTTCTGGATGGTCCACAATAAACCTGACCTTCTGCCCTGCAAGGGTGTGGGAGGAGAGTGGCGGTCTCAGCCAAGAAGAGCGCATCACCGAATTCCTAGCCCACTACCCAACCCTGGGGGAATGGCGCTTCCTGCCGCCCGATGGCGTTGGCCGGCAGGAGACAGGGCGTCGGGATTCAAGTTCCCTTCCCAGAACAATCTACGTACCCCATCACCCCAACCCGCATGTTTCTGTGGAGACGCTCCTCGGTACTCCATATCGAGGAGACGTGCACTACGTATTGCCAGCTATAGAAGGAAATCAGCGGCCACTACATCCTCTGCTCGCCTGGTGGGGTGTGCTGTACGGCCTCGCCAGTGTTGCCCGCTATGAGCCCCAGAGCTGGGTCAAAGCGATCAACATCGACAAAGCGAATGACCGCACCGCTAACGCCATCGAGCACCTGTTGGAGATGGCAACATCTGCAATCCCGGAACTCGTCACGCGCGAACTTCATCGACTGAACTGAAGCTACTGGTCTCCGCTCCCCACCACGCCGGGCATCGCTGGTCCGGCGTCAGCCCTCCACCCACCACTTGGGTTCCTGCCCACATGGCCACGGCAGCACCGTGAGACCATCGCCGCCGCGGATGCGCGGTTCGCGAACCCCATGCAGAAGAACCCGGTGGGTGCGGCGGAACCGACCAAGCAGACTTGCTGCTGGCGTCGCTCCGAGGCTGGGGACATCGGGGCCGCCACGCCGCACCGACCCGGGCTGGGAAGACCGGTGCGCGCCCCGCCGGAACGCCCGGGTGGCTTTGTTCACGAGGGCACGGTCGCCCCGGGCTGCGAGACATCGAGTGCCCGAGCGGGGCACACTGGCAGTGCCGCGTGAAGGAGGAGGTGAAGGGAAATGAGCGTTGCGTACGACCAGCACATCGGGCCCTGGACAGTGGAGGACGTCCTCCAGCTTCCCGAGGACACACGCAACCGCATCGAGCTTGTGGGCGGTTCGCTCATGATGAGCCCGGCCCCTGGTTATCCGCACCAGCGGGTCAGCCGCCGCCTCGCGAATCTCCTGGATGCAGCGGCCGAGGCCGCCGGCGCACCGGTCGAGGTCTTCGAAGCTGTCAATGTCGTCGTCCCGGACGGTCTCCTGATTCCCGACATCGCGATCGTGGACGCTGCCGCAGCCGCGGCAGCCGAGGCGACGACGGACGCACACGACGTGCTCGTGGTGGTCGAGATCGCCAGCCCCTCAACCCGAGTAGCCGACCGGAAGATGAAACCCCACCTGTATGCGGCCGCCGGCATCGCGCACTACTGGCGCGTCGAACTCGAGCCCGCCCCCCGCATCTACTTCGGTGAACTGCGCCCGGGCGGCCTGTACGTCAACCAGGCCGAGGTGCAGGCTGGCGAGACAGGCCAGATTGAACGTCCCTTCCCGTTCGAGGTCAGCCCCGCAGGCCTCTCCCGGCAGTAGCACCGGCCCGGCCTGACCCCGCGACGCCTACGGGCCCGGAATGGTGCCTCTGGGGCACCTCGACCTCAAGCCGGATCACCTGCGGTCGCGGGCCGGGGGCGAGGTGGTGATTCTCGACATCGAGACCGTACGCCCGGACGTGACCGGGCTGATCGACCTCGTCACGATCCCGGCAGTCCTGCGACAAGCCGGGCACGAGCCGGAGCCCGACCAGGTGCTGGAGCTATACGTCGATGCCACGAGGCCCACGGCGGGCGGTGGCCCGTGCAGTCGCTGCGCGGCACTCTGCGCGCGTATGCCGCAGGGACCGGGCTGGCCAGCCTGCACGGCCTGACCGGCTGAGGGCGAACGGCCGGTGCCCTCGCTGACGTTGGTCAGCGAGGGCACCGGCCGGCGCGGGTGCTACGGGCCTTCGATACCGACGATCGCTCCGAACGGGTCGCGGAGCTGCGCGATGCGGCGGCCGGGCTCGATGAGCAGAGGGCCCCGGTGATGCTTGCACCCTGCGGCCAGAAGATGATCCCGGGCCTGATCCAGGTCATCGACACCCCAGTACACGACAGGGCTCCCGCCACGCGGATTGCGCTCATCGTCGGCGGGGTGGAATCCCAGCTCGATGCCACCGGCCTGCACCCAGGCGTAGACGGCGCTGGTGTCGTCGTTCACATCCGTTTTCACCGGGGAGTCGAGAACCTCGCCCCACCAGCGCGCCGACGCCTCCGGGTTGTCCGCGAATGCCATCACCAGCCGTACGTCTTTGAACACAGCTACCTCCAGCGGGGGACGTCATCCTACGGCTCCCCGAATATCCCTCCACCCGGTAGAAGCACAGCGGGCGCCCGCGGGCATGCAGGAGCAGAATGATCTCGTCCATGGGGGCGGGGTTCTCGGTGGCGACGTCGAGGTCTTGGCTGAGGCGCTCGACGAGCCCGTGGGCCTGGACGGCATAGCCGCCGGTGATCACCAGGGGGTAGGGGGTGCCGATGGCGAGGACGTCGGACAGCAGGCGGCGGTGCAGGTCGTTCAGTTTCACGCGGCGGTCGCGGTCCGGGCGGTCGTCAGCTCGGGGAAGCGTTCTTCCCACACGTCCCGGACCAGGCGGCTGATCAGGGTCCGCAGCACCGGCCACTGGGCGATGAGCAGGTCCTGGTTGAGGAAGTCCACCACGTCCTGCTGCTGCCCTTCGGCAAGGATGGTCCGGTACAGGCCCATCCGCGGGCGCACGGCGTCCACGTCGAAGGAGCGTCGTCCCGACCAGACCACGTGCAGCGGCAGGTCGACCGTGCCGTGCGCGGGGCCGTGCAGGTCCTCCAGCCGGTCAGGCAGCCGCCGGGTGTAGCGGGCGCGCAGGATCTCGCCGGCGTTCGGCACCGGGAAACGGGATGAGGTGGCAGCCATGCCCCGACTATCGCCTGCCGGGCCCTGCCGGCCACCACGGACACCGCACCGGACGCCCGAAGCGGCGGGCCCCGGGACGGGGGTGCGGCGTGCCCGGGCCGGGCGGAGCGGAGGCTGCTGCACCAGGGGCGCCGTTCGGTGCTGGGGCGAGCGGTGTCAGTGCCGGATGCCAGCATGCTCATGTGGTTCGCCTGTGGAGCGGACCGGAACTGGTGAAAGGGATCGTCGGTGACGAACTACAGGCTGGTGTGGCGCGAGCGGGGGAGTGACCTCGTGCGGATCTCCGCGGTGTCGTATGGGCTTTCCGCGGCCGAATACCGGCAGCGCGAGCTCCAGGCCGCCGAAGCGGACGTACGTATCGTGGAAGTCCCCGTCGGCGGGGCCGTCCCCGAGGACGTGCTGGAGGGCATGAGGACGGGGAACACCCCGGCTGTTTCCTGACCTTGGCTACGCCACGTCCCCCAGGACGATGCCCGTCTTCTGCGACCAGGACTTGACGACGGCGTACTGGCCATCGCTCTCCTCGGCCAGGCGGATGACCACGTCCCCGGAGCCGTAGATGCCCACCTGCCCGAGGAACTTGCTCTCGGCCACCTCGAGTCGTCCCAGTAGCCCTCGGTCCCGGGACCGTGCGGACGGAATTGGGTGGTTACGCGGTATCTGCCGGGGCTCATGCGTTGAGCCTGCCATGGGGGCGACAGGCCAGTACGGAAGCAGGATCACCCAGCTTCGCGGGAGCGCAGGTCGGCGAACAGCCGGGCCCGGGCGCCTGGTTCTCCTGGGACGCGGTGCGTGCGGCAGGGGCCGGAGGTGGCCCACAGCCGGTCCAGGGCAGTCATGGCGGCCTGAGCGGTGGCGTCGTCGGCCGCGGCGATATCGACGACAAGCAGGCCGGGCTCGGACAGGTGCACGGGATCAATGGAGTCCATGATCCTTGGGACGGGCGGGACAGGCCGCCGGTTCGGGTTCTGCACCCGCATCACCCCTTCGGGGAAGCCGCACTGCGGCCGCTCGCTCGGAGCAGAAGGCCGGCCGGGCCCGGGAGCGGCGGCTCAGGTCTGACGCCTCGCCTTACGGTACTGGCGGGCCTTGGGCGCGCGCCGTATGCCGGCTTCCGGCGCCGGGCCGCCCGGGCCAGCCGGGGCGGAGAAGCCTCCGGCGACAGGAGGCCGGACCGGACGCTGCGCCGGGGCGGCCGGGTCTGTCCCGATGGGGGCGGTGCGGGCGAGGATCTGGGTGTGGGGGGTCCGTGCGGCGCACGCCGCGCACACCTCGGACAGGCTCCAGACCTGACCGATGGACGGGTCATGACGCAAGATCAGCACGGTCTGGCCCGCACAGGACACCGGGTGGGCCTCGTGGGCAGCGCAGTCCTGGGCGCGGCACGCGCAGGCGGCATGCGGCCGGGCACCGGCGGCGCGGGCATGAGCTGCGGCGTGGGCCGCGGCGTACGCGCGGAGCCGGGCGAGGTCCGGCGAGCGGGGCGGCATCCGGCAGGCGGCGGAACTGCAGGTGAGCGTCGCGGTGTGGTCGGCGTGGCCCGCCAGGCGGATGGTCCAGGTCCGCCCCGGCATCCGGCCCGTATCGGGGTGTGAGTTGATAGCGGTCAAGGTCAGCCAATCGGTCGACGGAGCAGGCAACGCCGCCGCAGTGCTTCAGCCAGCGCGTTGGGGGCCTGAGGAAGTGTTGCGCGGGCGATGCCCGTTCGAGCACGAGGCAGTCAGGATCACACACGACATCCATCGTGCGGGAGGGTGCGCGACGGACTGCAGCGGGCGGTACGGCTGGAGCCTCCCGCCGGGCCACCGCACCGCGAACTGATCTTCCTGGTGGCATCACCGCCACCGCACAGTCGCCCCGAGCCGAAGTTCAGAAACACGCACGTACGTCAACACAACGAAGGCCGTCCGGTGCCCAACTCGGTCAATCCCGATTCCTCATCTCAACGCCCTCCCGACAGGGCAGACCAGGCGACTGACGCCGGTCCGGGTCTGGTTTCCGCTCGTTCGGTGGGTGCTCGCTCCGCGCACGACGTGGGGGCGCGATGCCTGGCTACCGACTTCGGGGAGGGGATAGATACTCGGACCGCGTGGGTGATGGCTCGCCTTGCATGCCACCCGGACCAGTACGTCTACGCCATGGGGCACCTGGACGACGACAGCCGGGCTGCGGACTGATTGCCCTGCCACGAATGTGGGATGCAGCGTGACGGCGCCGCGGGAAGCCCGTACAGGAACATCGTCAGCGCTGCACTGCGTCAGAGTTTCCGTGCGACGCCGGCGTAGCAAGCGGCGTCGGCGTCAGTGAAGGTGCTGTGGGCTTCGTCGGGGTTGGGGCGCCAGCGCAGGATGGGCTGGAGCCCGGGGTCGATGAGCTGCCAGTCGGTGAAGAAGCGGGCGATCTGGTCTTGGGTGCGGGCCTGTACGGGTGTTCCGGCTTCTTTGTAGATGCCGGTCACGCGGGCGATGGCGGCGGGATCGAAGTCGGGGGTGGCGTGGCTGATGATCAGGTAGCTGCCGGCCGGCAGGGCATCTTTGAGTTTCTGGACGATGCCGTATGCGTCGTGCTGGTCGGTGACGAAGTGCAGCAGGGCGTTGAGGCTGAGGGCGATGGGCCGGTCGAAGTCGAAGGCGGAGCGCAGGACGGGATGGTCCAGCAGGGCGGCGGGGTCGGTGATGTCGGCGGGCAGGTAGGCGGTGGCGCCTTCGGGGTGGCTGTGGAGCAGGGCGCGGGCGTGGGTCAGGACGATGGGGTCGTTGTCGGTGTAGACGACGCGGGCGCGGGGGTTCACGCTCTGGGCGACCTCGTGAAGATTGGGGCTGGTGGGGATGCCGGTCCCGATGTCGAGGAACTGATCGAGGCCTGCCTGTGCGAGGTAGCGGGTGGAGCGGCGCATGAAGGCGCGGTTGCTCCGGGCGGCGATCAAGGTGGCGGGGAAAGCGGCGATGGTCTTGGCGGCGGCGTCGCGGTCGGCGGGGAAGTTGGTGATGCCGCCGAGGAAGTAGTCGTACATGCGTGCCGAGTGCGGCCGGTCCAGTTGCAGGTCCACCACGTCGGTGCCGTCCATATCGCCCCCTGGTCTGAATGTCCTTGGTCGGCGGCTGTACACCGTACGTACGCCACCGTGCGCCACCCCAGCCTCCCCTTGGCCTGTCCTGAGGGGCAACCACGCAGGACCGGCCACCTCGTGCAGGCCTCGTCCGGCAGGGGCCACGGGGCGGCCGATTCGGTCAGAAGTGGTCTGACTGTGCCGGTGATTGGTCGTGTTGTGGTCATCCGGGTCAGGCTGCCCGGGGCCTTGCACGAGAGGGCCTGTCCTCATGTTGGCTGATGAATGGGAAAGCAGATTTCCCACACCGACGCCGCCTCAGCGTGGAGTGGCGCGGTGCTCAGCCATCAAGGAAGCCCGTGGACATCGATCTGGACACTGTGGCGGTCTGGGGGACCGCAGCCCGGATCTTCGTACCCGACCTGCGCCGGGCCGGCCAGGGGGTACTCGCCGCCGCCGTGCACGCCGGGGCGCAGCATCTTCGACGGCAGAGCGCTTCTGCCGTTTCTGTCCTGGAGGCCGTCGACCCGGAAAGTGAGGTGTGATGGACCCGTCCGGGCGGGCTGCGGCTTTACGCAGCGGGCGGCTGGCGTTGACCTTCGACGCGTTTCACGCCTACCACCGCAAGCTGTGGATGCGCTACGCGCACACCCAGGTCGGCAGCCGCGCCAGCGCGGAGACCGTCGTGGATGCCACCTGCGCCCGGCTGAAAAGGACCTGGCCCCATGTCCTCATCCAGGAGTCCGTTCCGCAGTACGCCTGGCAGGTCCTGAAGGAGGAAGTCCATCGCTGGCTCACCGCGCGCTCCCTGGAGCCGCAGGTCGGCGACGCGGCCTTTCTGACCGCCGTCCAGAAACTCCTGCTGCACGAGATGCGCGACGAACTGCGCGTCATCTCGCAGGAGATCGGCCTCTACAACGCCATCTCCACCCTGCCCGAGCGCCAGTACGACGTCGTGATGCTGCGCTTCGTCCTCGGCATGGAAGAGCCTGAGGTGGCTGAATACCTGGGGATCGACGTCGCCACCGTCCGCTCCCACATCCGGCACGCCCGCCGCTCCCTGGCCAAGCAGCTGAACATGCATCACAAGGAGACCAACTAGTGGCCCGCACCGATCACGAACCGGACACCGGCATCGACACCACACTCATCCAGGCCAAGGCCCTGACCGGCGCCTACCAGGGCTACGACACCGACGCAGCTCTCAACCGCGTGAGAGTCCTTGCCGATTCGGGCACCGGGCCCGGCCCGGCCGCCCCGGTCGCCTCCCGGTACCCCACCGTGCACGAACAAGCCGCCCACGACCTCGACCTGGCCTCCAGCCTGATCGTGGACGCCCCACAAGCCCAGCGAAGCATCAGCCTCCTGGTGGAGTCCGACCCGATCGAACCGGAAGGAGCCCTCGTCTTCGCCGCCCTGCTCCACCTGTCCGGTCACCGCGACCCCGCCCAGTTCTGGTTCGAGTTCGCCGCCGGCGCCGGAAACCGCACCGCGGCGTTCTGCCTCACCCTCCTGCACCAGCAGCGCTCCGAACACCGCACCGCCGACCACTGGCGCACCCTGATCCCCACCCCCGAGCAGGCCACACCCCAGCCGGCCGCCGACGCCTCCCCGCCCCCTGCCCTGCTGCCCGACCGGGTGCGCCGCGACCTGATCACACGGTGCTGGCAAGGCCGCCGACCCTGCCTGCCGCCCCGCCTGAAGGCAGTCATCCACGGTCTCCCCACCGAGCCCTTCGACGAGGACTTCGGGGAGATCCCCCGCCCGGATCACACCCTGACCCGGCTCCCCCAGTACGCCGGCAGCTGACCAGCACGGTCCGCTCGCCGACGGCTGCCCTGGCGGCCGTCATCAACTGGCTCGCGCCGCGGCTCGCTCTCGGCCTGGCGGCCCCGCGGGGTGAACACGTCCGTGCTACCTCTGTTTTGAACGGCGCGGGAGTCCGCTGAGTGACCGCCCTGACGGTAAGGGATGCCGGCCGGGACGTGCGGCGCGTGCTCGGGGCCGGTCGTGGCGAGGGCGGGCACGAACGAGCCGGTCAGGGTCTAGCTGAGACCGCGTCAATAGCGAGTGCGCTGCGGACCGTATTTCGGGAGTGCCCTGTAAGCCTTGCAATTCGGGCTTCGCTAATTCCAGCAGACTTAGCTTCCCTCATGAGGGAGTCGCGCGACTTCAGGGCGTCGCCGTAGGAAATAAGCCGCTTCTCGATGTCTTCGAGGTCGTGATCTGGCGGCGCCTCCTTCGGCGAATGCCGTGGAGCTGAGGCGTTTGGCTTCCGCCGGGAGTGGGGCATGATTGCCGCGATTTCGGTGACGGATTCGTTTTTGATCATCGCTTCTTTCCGCGAATCGTGGAGCATTGATGACCGCTGCGCAGGATTGAGCAGCGCAATTCTGCACAGCCTGCATTCATATGATGCCAATAAGGGCCGGCATTGTTCCGCCGAACGGATGAAATGTCGCGAGACGAGTTGCTGCCGCTTGCCTGAAACGGGCACGCGGCGAGATCTTACTGCCCGGCGGCCCCAGTTGGGGCTGCGTCGAACTGTCCGATGTTTCCGGGTCCCGTCCGAGGAGTTCCTGTGTTCAATCCGAGGGTTTTCGTAGGGCTAGATTTCGGGACGTTCGGGTCCGGAGTCTCCTACTTCTTCAAGGGGAATAATGAAGGTGGCTCGACGCAAAAAATTCCAACCCTTCTGAGCTCTTGGCCGGGCCAACCCGTGGCCTCGCCGAAAAACCTGTCCGCTCTCCTTATCGACAGCGAGACGAAGGTAGCTGCCTGGGGGTATGACGCCCGGAGGCGAGCCCTCACTCAAGTCCCCGGCGAGAACGCCCCGAGGTACTACTCCAGCTTCAAGATGGGCCTCATGGAGGAACTGGTCTGCGTCGTGGACGGCGAAGGCCACGACCAGGAAGGCGAGAGCGCTGACAACCAGGACGAGGAGGAGTTGGCGCCCGGCTCCGAGGACGTGGACGATCATGACGAAGACGACGCCGAGGAGTGGAAGTCGCCCATCGATGCCCCCGCACCGGGGCTTGAGCCGAGGCTCCTCCCGCCGGACCTGCGGGAGTTGTCCGTACGCAAGCGGTCCGAGGCACTGATCGAGGCCTACCTCCGTTGCCTCTACAGCGCAGCACTGGAGGAAATTCGGGCTGCGGGGTACAGCGAGCACGACATCCGGTGGTGTGTCACTGTGCCGGCGATCTGGACGGACGAGCAGAAGCAGACGACACGCGACCTGGCGATCCGGGCGGGGATGCCGGCTGAAGACGGCCGACTCATCCTCGCTCTGGAGCCGGAGGCGGCAGCGCACTACGCGCGGGCCAGCGGGGTCAACGTCGCAGGCACGGAGAGCAAGGAGGACACCGACCTCACAGCTCCGGGGTGCAGGTTCATCGTGGTCGACTGCGGCGGTGGCACCGCGGACCTCACCGCCTACGAGAACGACGAGGATGGCCGCATGGTGGAGTCCGGCTTGCCGAGCGGTGGACCCCACGGCTCAGACCTCATCAACCACGCCTTCAGGACCAGACTGCTGGTTGACCGCTTCGGAGATCCTGAGATCGTCCAGAGCCTCGCCGCTCAGCATCCCGAGGCCATGCTCGAATTGAGCGAAGCCTGGGAGAGGGCCAAACTCGACTTCGGCCCTGACGAAAAAGACCCGATCTGCATCAACCTCCCCGCAGCGATCTATCGCGGCCTTGGCGCTCAGGTACGCAAGCGCCTCGCCCGCAAACAGGCGGGTGAGAGCTACGCCCTGATCATCACGCCAGCCGAGACGGCAGAGCTGTTCGACACCGTGGTCCCAGACATCCTCGACCTGATCGACGGCCAGCTCAAGGAGTGCGAGAACGCCAGCCAGCCCGGGAGCTCGGAGCCGCTGGTGCTCCTCGTCGGAGGGTTCGCCGCCTCACGCTATCTGCAGCACGGGGTCAAGCAACGGGTGGAGGGGCGGGCGCGCGTGCTGGTACCACCGGAGCCGGGTGCGGCCGTGCTCTTCGGCGCCGCTTACTACGCCTACGACCCACAGACCAGGGCGCGACGCAGCAGGCTGACCTATGGCGCGAGTGTTTGCAGACGTTTTGAAGAGGGAGTTGATCCGGCCGAGACACGCTGGACTGCCAGCGACGGAATCGACCGGTGCCGCACCAGGTTCTCGAAGCTTGTCACCCGAGGCGATCTCATCGACACAGGCATCGAAGCACGCGAGTCCTACGTGCCCGTTGAACCCACCAGCAGGCGCATGGATATCGACCTTTACTCGTCCACCGAGCCGGATCCCCGCTACTTCACGGACCCCGGCTGCAAGCATGTCGGCTTTATCAGGGTGGACCTCTCCAAGGCCATGGCGTTCGCCCTGGAGGACCGTGGGGTCGACCTATACCTGAGTTTCGGCGAGACGCAGGTCAAAGCCCGTGCTGTCGTGGAAAAGAGCGGCGAGGAAGTCTCCACCACCATCAGCTTCACCTCCGACTACTAGGCCAGGGCTCCTTGAACAATCACTATGAGGTCTCCCCGCCTCCAGCAACCTCCTTCAGCCACTCGGAGAGCACAATCAGCCATCCCTGTGCATCTGAGCTCTGGCCAGACCCACGGCCTTCCCTCAACCAGGAGACAGCGCGGCGTCTGACCATCTTGGAACGGGACCACAACGACCTCCGCCAGAGGTACGCCGAACAGCAGCTGCGTCTCGGTCAAATGGAGGCCCGGCTGGACGCGCTCCTCGCCGCGCGGAGCGCCCCCCAGGGCGCTCATCGGAACGAGCACCTCGACATCGCACGGCAGTACTCCGTCTGCGTTGAGCAACGGATCCAGTCGTTCGTCCGCACAGCAGAGCCACGCGGTCAGCGCTGTGAAGCCCGTCTGCGCAGCATCGGAAGGGTGTGCTCAGTGCTCTTCGGCGTTGAGCCACCTACCGTCCGTGCCGTGCTCGCAGCAGTCGGCCGGCCACGTCTCGATCCCTTGGCCAGCTCCGCTGCTCAACTGTGCGATCGCGCCAACGACCTGCGACACCGTGCCCAGGGAACAGGAATCCCATTCAGCTGGGATTTTGAGGTCGTTCCCGGCGATCTTCTCGATCCTGAATGGCAGGAAGCCTGGCCGCCGTGCGACCCGGCTCTGCCGGCCCTATCGGTGGTAGCTCCCGCGTACCTCGTCGCCGAGCAGGTCTACACGAAACAGCGCGTACAGACCGGAATCGCCGTCACGGTCTGACTCGCAACGCGGCAGCCCTCACCGCTCTACCTCCCTACTGCCCGTCGCCAGGAAGGGGCGTCGATTTGCGATCAATGCTCTGGAATTACAGCTGGGCACTGGCCACCTCGGCGACCGAAGCGACTGAACCAGGGGGGAGCGCCACGCCGCCGGCCAGCGCGCCCGGCTGCAGGCCCTGGGCAAGGACACCCCGCGCGCACCCCGGCTCCACGAGCCGGTGCTCTGCCACGACATGCGCGACGCTGCCCTCAGCGACGTACCGTGCCTGGTGGACACGGGGCGCCTGGCCGCAGTCGACAACGGCCGCTGTGGCACTGGCTCCCGAGACCGTGGCCATGCCGAGCGGATCGTGGACCCTGAACTGCTCGGCCCTGGAAGACGACGTCGTGCTGCTTCCCGCCTCGGGCCGGCCCGTCCGCCTCTACCGGCTCGATGACGTACGGTTTGCCGACGTCATCGAACTGCTGACGATCGCGCACAACACGGATGTCGGGCGTCGCTGAGTCCTTCCATCTCGCTCAAAGCTTCAGCGGATGTTCAGCATCTCGCGCAGTGCTTCAGCGGCGGTGCGACGCTACTCGGCCGGCCGCAGGCTTCGCTGGGAGGGACACTGATCTCTTCTTGCCGGGCGAAGGCGTCCTCGCCGGGAAGTGAGTGAGTGTCAACGAGCCTTCTCCTTGGCGGCCTTGCGGCGCCGAAGATGGATGCCTGTCTCACTGCCGTTGGGATAGCGGCACTTTGCTCCAGGAGCAGAGCCACAGTGTGGGCAGGCGACTTCGATCGGCTTCCTGTCCGGCGGCCGCTTTCCACGCGGAACCGCGGCTGCCCTCTTCCCCGAAGTCTGCCCGGGCTGCGGAGCAGGGGACGTCCTGTCGGTGGGGGAGCCACCCGGGCGGTACATGATCGTGACGGCACCGTGGTTGGGGCACGGGCCACCTGTGGTGGTGTTCCACCGGCACGGGCGCATGTTCAGGCCGATGACGCCGCAACGGTGCTTTCCGCTGTCCTCACCGTGGTGAGGACATTCCTCGCGAGGAAACTGGCAGGGGCGTTTGGTGGTGGCGCCGATGGCGAGACAACGCGACAGGTCCTGCTCGGCCTCGCCGATCGCAGCGACCCGCTCGAGAAGCTCCCGGAGGTTCGGGGCAACGGCTAGCGCACGCCACCATTCCGGAGGTGCCTGGACAGAGGACCAGCCCGTGCCGTCGGCCGAGACGAAAGCCGAGAGATTTCGGATGTTGAGGTCGTCACTGCTCATGGAGCGGGCTCCGGTTCGGGAGGGGCGCAGCGGCAGGAAGCCGGAGTCGAGGGCCATGTCCAGCAGCACTGCGGCCTTCGGCACCCGGCCGACGTACGGCTTCGCGAGCGGGTGGGCCGCTCCATGAGGTCGAGCGCATCGGCGTCGATCCGGGGGGCACTGGCGGCGTACGAGGTGTCCGTCCCCTCTTCGACGTGGAACCACTCCTCGTTCAAAGCGCCGGGCGGCTCCAGTTGATCGAGGGAGTAGTTCACCGCATCATCCCGTTCCCTACGGGGCTTCCCGATCTTTCGACGTCCCATCTTCCAGCTCCTTCGCCAGACCCCGAGTTGAGTCGGGCACTCTGGCAGCTCCGAGGCGCCCGACGTCGACATCGACTGCCGGGCTACGCCCTGGCAGGTACGGCGCCGGCCGCACTGCGTGCCTTGGGCAGCGCGATTCCCTGGGCCTGGGCTGCCGCTCCCGGGCGCAGGGTCCATGGCACCGTTCCGGTGTCTGTCAGCCACTCATTCGACAACAGGCGTTTCACGACGAAGCCGCGCAGCGACCGCTTCATTTCCCAGCCCAGGCCCGCGCACAACTGGGCGTACGAGGGGCCGTGGCCGTGCTCGGTCCGAAAGGCGATGGTGAACGCGGCGGCCTGCGGACCGCGATCCGGGTGGGCGTCTTTCCAGTCGCCGTAGGCATTCTTGACGGCCTGGGAGAAGAAAGGGGAGCGGACGACGCCGGTGAACGCCTCCGCGACGCGTTCGACCGGGAGGGCGCACACCGCGCACAGCTCGACGGCTTCGACGTGGCGTCGCAGGGCGGGGGTGGCTGTGTTCTTCCACTGCTCCCACGCGGCAACGTCGAACTGGGGCTCGGCAAATGCGGTCTTGATGGACTGTTCCTCCGCAGTGGGGCGGCGCTGTCCCGACAGGTGCTGCACCGCGGGGGCCAGGCGGTAGCGGTCCTCGGAGAATTCGGTCAAGAAGCCCTTCTGCAGAAGCTCCGGGAGGGAGGCGCGGCAGGCTGCGGGAAGGTCCGGCGGGATCTGTCCGAGGAGCTTGGAGGTGCTGTGGGCGGCGAGGAACAGGCTGGCCAGCCGTGCGGCTGGCGGCAGCTTCTTGACTGGCTTGGCGGACAAGGCCCGTGTGGTCCATCCGGACACCCGTGAGCGCGTTTGTTTCCCGAAGGGAAGAGGGTGGTCGTCTTCGCGGACCAGGGCGGGAACGGTGACTGGGACCGGCGTCGGCGGATCACCGTCGAAGAGCGCGTCGTCCACCTGCCAGCCCAGGCCGCGTAGGGCGTCGACCGCTCCCCGTGGATCACTGAGCTTCAGGCCGGACAGATCCTGCCCGGTGAGGTTGGCGGTACCACTCCGTGCGGCCCGGATGGCCACCACTGTAGCGATCAACTGCGCATCAGGACCGGGCAGCGGCAACGAGGCCACGTAGCGCAACAACGCGCGTGCTGCTTCCCCCTGGACGGACGTCAGGAGGAATGGCAGAGCCGTCGGCTCATTGTCGGGGGAAGTGCTGATCTTGCTGGGGCTGGATGCAGTCTGCGGCACGGCGCCTTCAACGCTCGCCGTGGACCCAGGTCACGCTCCCTGCGCCATCCGGCTGTCCGTCGCCCCTCTCCGCCCGGACCAGTGCGGGGGCGTACCTGTAGGAATCCGGCAGAAACGCCGGCCGTGGTCAGGAGCCGAGCGGCGTCTTGATCTCGGTCTGCCAGACGGAGCAGGCACGGTCGACGTACAGGGCAGCAAGGTAGGCGGCCAGCCGGTCGTCGTCATCATCGGCCAGTGCGTCGCGAGTGAGGGCGGTGCGTGCCTGAGCCAGCCGGTCCTTCACCCGCCACCACTGCTGGTCGACGCCGGCCTTTTCCTGGATGGTCTCGTGCAGGGCCTGGAGTGCGTAGCGGACGGAGCGGACGTCGCCCGGGGCCACATCGAGACGGGGGATGGTGGGGTCGAGGGCGCTCCGACCCCAGGTGTTGATCCGGACGACGATCCGCCGCAGCGAGGCCTCCGCCATCGGAATGCCGAAGGCGGAGTCGTCGCCGGAGGGGGGCTGCTGACCGGGATAGGCGGGGGCGTTCGGCGTGAGGGCGAGCAGCCCGGCCTGCTCCAGCAGCCGGGCCATGGGCCCGCAGGCGTCCTTGACCTTGTGGAACGGGCAGTACTCCGGGATCAACACAAAGCCTTTCACCACGCGACGCCAGCAGAGCCGGACATGCTACGGCAGCCCGTCCGCCGGTTCGGTGCGCCCGGCCTGCCCGGTTTTGGGTCAGCTTGTGGCTACGATGTGCGTGCAGCGCTTCGGCGCTGATTCTTTGCAGCGTGGGCGGTGTCGGCGCGTATACCGGGTCGGCATTGCCGCGCTGCGGTAGAAATCGCCTCCATGGCAAAGACCACCCCCACTCCGCCGAAGCCGGCACGCGTGACCGCACGCAGACGTAATGGAGCCGTCCGGCGCGTCGAGATCCCCGCCCAAGAGGTGGAGGAAGCCCTCCGGCTCCTGCAATTCGTGTCCACTCCTGAAGCCCGCCAGCTGCAGAGCAAGTTCGCCGCCCTTCTCCGGCCGGTGTGTTACTGGGCGTCATCGCGCACGGACTGCTCCTCCAACTACCCGGCTTGGGGCCACTGCGCGGCGTTCGTCAGCGCAACCAACCAACGCTGCGTCGAGCACCAGTGGCCGCTACCCGCCGACGTCCCGGACCCCTTCCCGGACCGGTGCATCGTGACGCTGGACGAGGAACTGGCGGACCGCCGCTGGGTGCGTTACTCCTACGGGCTGCGCTGCCCTTTCGGCCGGCGTACGGGAAGCGACCGGTGTGAACATCACGATCCGCGCGAGCCGGAACTGTGCGGGCACCCTGTGGACGACGGCGGTACCTGTACGACGCCGCAGGGAGTCTTCGCTTGCCGCAACCATCGGTACGACAGACTCACGGCCTACAAGCGGGAGCTCGAACGTGTGCCGCTGACGCTGGAATGCGGTCACTGCGACGCCGCCGCGGGCGAGAACTGCACCACGGACAGCGGCCGGCCGGTCACGTTCCACAAGAGGCGTATCAGTGCCAGCCAGGACCTTGAGAGACGCCAGGAACTGTCGGACGAGATCGAGTGGTTGAGCCTCTGAATGGTCCTGAGACACCCACGTCTTCCGCCACGCTGACCACGAAAGGCGACCGGGTACGCGAAAGTACCCGGCGTCCGTCCCCCTGTCAGGTGAATAGCACTTCCTTGACCTCCTGTCCCTCGAAGGGGGTGCTCGCCAGGGCCGCGTTCTGGTTCTCATGACCGCCCGCCGTACACACGAACGTGCTGGTCAGCGGTGTCCCGCCCTTGGATGAGTCAGGTCGTGGATGCCGGAAGCCAAGCACACTGACACTGGTTTGCTACCGCTTGCCCGAATTCTTCATGTTTCTCGCAAGGGTTGAGATGCCCCCTGTCACGCCGCAGACCACTGCCCATGTACCACGACCCGCGTCCGGTTCCCGTGTTGCTCTGGAGTCGGTCGATCAGCATGTCTTCTCCCGGCTGCTGGAGGCAGCGTGGGCGAATCGCCACCTGCCGCCCGAGCTCGCAGCGGAGGCCGCCGCACGCGGGGGGTCCGGACGCCTGGGCATCAAGGATCTGCGACTGCTGTTGATGCGGGCCGCATCGCTCTCCTCGGCCCAAACGGCCGTCTGCGGCGCGATGGCGATCGTCTCGGCGCGCCCCGAGCTGGCCACGTCCGTGCTCCATACGCACTGCCAGGACATCGGCGCCGCGTCGGCCTTCGTGATCCGCGAGGTGCCCAGTGCGGACCCCCTGCTGTTCAGCGCTCAGGCCGGCTGGCGAGAGCCGGGTGTGAGCGTGCACGGTGCCGTGGTGACGCGTCCCAGCCGCAAAAGCGCCCACCAGTGCGCGGCCGTGAGCCTGCTCGGTCACCTCTGTGGAGCCGAGCCGGTCGAGCAGGACAGCACCCTGACCGGATGGGCGGCCGCCGGCCGCTTCTCCTCGGCGTCGCCGCCCGCCCAGTCCCGGGACGCCTCCTTCCCGGCCCGCCTTCAACAAGCCCTGGAACGCCCCCAGATCGCGCCGGCCGAAGTGGCGGAGATCGTATTGCGGATCAATTCAGGGGAACTGATTCCGCGCGACCTGCACGCTGTCCTGTTCACCGCCCGGGCGACGGCGTGGCTGCCGGCTCGCGAGGCGGCCCTGGCTGTGGCGTGCGATCCCGGCATCGCGGTGGCCGTACTGACTCTGCACCAGTCCCTGCGCCACGCGGCGACACCTTCCTATACGGAAGAGGTGCGAAAGAGTGAGCCCGGTCCGCCGCTCTTCCGTTCGCGGGCTACCTGCGTGATCGACGGAGAGGAGATCAGTGAGCTCGGTCCATGGCGCAACAACAAGCGACAGGCACGCGGCGCGGCCGCGCACCGGCTGCTGGCTCGCCTGGCCGGTCTGCCGGTGCAGGCACCGTCTCCGATGCACGGTGCGGGGACACACCCGGCGGCGGACAGCGGCCCCGCGCAGGAGACGGATCCGCAGGAGCAGCTGACGGTCCTGGCCGCATCGGGTGCGATCAGCGGACTCGTCTTCAAGGGCGCCCCCGGCATCACGGGCCTGGAGCCGCTGTTCGTGTCCGTCGCCGCCTGCGAACACCGTGGTGAGCTGCTCTCCGTCACCGAGCGGGGGCTGGGCCGCTCCAGTACGCGCGTGTCGGCCGCGCGTGAACTGCTGGTCGCTGTCCAACGCGCTATGAAGGCAGGCCGGGGTCTGCGCATGGGCCGCGTCCCGGTGCCGGAACTCGGCGGCAAGAACCCGCTGATGATCCTGAACGAGCTCAAACAGACCGGCAAAATCAGCAAGTTGACGGTCGAGGATCCCGATCAGGACTCTGCCGGATTCGTTGCCCGGATCTCTTGCAAGGTGCACGCAGAATGGCTGGAGACCCTCGGTCACGGGCCCAACAAGCGCGAAGCACAACGTCACGCCGCTGAGGCCATGGTCGAGGAGCTGGCCACCCCCCAAGCGGGACAGGACCATGCCCAGCGCGCGCCCACCACTCCCGATCCGGCGGCCGCGGTGGTGGCCGGCGCGGGATCCGTCGGTGGGCACCGCAATCCGGCCGGGCCCCTCGCGGACCGCGAGGAGGCGGCGGCCGCCGAGGACAGGCTCGTCGAACTGCTGCAGCAGGACACGGAACTCACCATCGATCTGCAGGACGGCGCAGGCCGCTTCCTGCTCTACCGGGCGGACGGGCTCCCGTTGGAGGCCGTCTGCCACAAACCGATCAGACGCTGCACTGCCGACCTCGTCCTGCCCGGCCAGGGTCTCGCGGTCGGGCCCCGCACGGTGCCATGCTGGCAGGTGCCCGTGCGACTGCTGGCCAACGCCCTGGCCCGGATCTCCGACGGCGCCAAGATCGCCTCATCCGTCCAGCTGTGGCATCAGGCGATCCAGCTGGGACTCGCCGTGGTAGCCGACGGCCGGGTGTACCCGACGCTGGACAGAAACGGCGTCGACGTGTGGCGCCTGGGCCCGCTCGACGAACACGAGCGGCAGCGCGCCGGACAACTGCGGCAGGCCCTGCTGCCTCCCGCCCACTGCGGGGCCGCAACCGACACCCGGCCCTACCTCATGTGGGCGCCGCGCGTCGCGATCCGCGCCGGACTCGACGCCATCGCCGAGGCCATGCTTCGCGGCCCTGGCACCTCGGCGGTCCTGGGACACGCCCCGTTCACCGCCCCCGTCCCGCAGCAGCAGAACAGCTCCGCTCTGCACCAGTGGGCCGATCGCGCCGAGGACGAACGCGCCGAGGCGCCGGCCGTGGACCTGAAGCTGTCCGTACAGGCCCCGAAGAAGGGCAGCCCCCACGACACGGAACTGCTGTGGGCCGAACTCCTGGTCGCCCAGCCCACCGCGGAGAGCCATAAGCAGCAATCGTTCCGCCCTCTCACGCAGGTGGCCGGGGACGAGGCTCTGGTGGCGATCGTCCGCCGGCGGCTGCGGCGTATCGCCGAAGCGTGGGCGCCCGCCGAGAGGCTCCTCGAGTGCCCGGTGCCCGACCGGTTCACGCTGCTCGCCGGCGAGGCCGTCCTGCTGCTGGGCGCCGCCCGGGACCGACTGGAACGGGCGGGGCTGAGCGTGTCTTGGCAGCAGCAGTGGCACGACCGGCTGCGCACCCGCGCCGTGGTCGGCCCGCGGCCCGACGCGCCTGCGGCCGTTCCCCGGCCGCGGTTCTCCCTCGACGATGTCCTGGACGGCCGGTGGCAGATGTCGCTCGGCGACGACGACCTGTCGGATCAGGAGATGGACGGCCTCGCCGAAGCGTCCCGGCCGTTGGCCAAGGTGAGGGACCAGTGGGTGATGGTCGATGAAGACACCGCCCGCCGTGCCGCCGACCGCCGCATCGGACCGATCTCCTCGGATCAGGCCCTGCGCGCGTCCTTGACCGGGCACCTCGATGTCGACGGACAGCTTGTGCCCTGCGAGCCGACGGCCGCGCTCGCCGATCTCGTGGGATTCCTGCGCACCGGCTCCCGTACCACCCCCGTTCCTGCGCCGGACGCCTTGCATGCCACGATGCGCGACTACCAGCATCTGGGCCTGGCCTGGCTGGCGAACACCACCGGCGCGGGTTTCGGCGCGCTGCTCGCCGACGACATGGGCCTGGGCAAAACGCTGATGGCGCTGGCCCTGCACCTGCACCGCCGGGAATCCGACGCCCCTGCCATCGGGCCGACGCTGGTCGTCTGCCCTGCCTCCGTCGTCATCAACTGGGAGCGCGAAGTTCACCGGTTCGCCCCGACCGTACCGACCCTGCGCTACCTGGGAGCCGACCGCACCCTCGAAGACGCCACCTCCCGCACCGTTGTCATCACGAGCTACGAGACGCTCCGCCGCGACGTCGACCTGCTGGCCCTGCTGCACTTCGACCTGGTCATCGCTGACGAAGCCCAAATGGTCAAGAACCACCGCACCGCCACTGCCCGCGCCCTGCGGCGCCTCAAGGCCGCCGCCCGGGTGGCACTGACCGGCACCCCGGTGGAGAACAACCTCACCGAGGCATGGGCGCTCATGGACTGGCTCAACCCGGGCCTGTTCGGCACCGAGCGCGTCTTCCGCGACCAGTTCGCCCGCCCCATCGAGGACAACCTCGCCGACACCGAGCGCACCGCACGACTGTCCGGCCTCATGCGTGCGTTCATGCTGCGTCGGCGCAAGAGCGATGCGGGCATCCTCACCGAGCTGCCGCCCAAAGACATCCGGCCGCGCATCGTCGGCCTCAGCGACGAGCAGATCCAGCTCTACCAACAGACCGCCGACGAAACCCTCCAGGCGATCCGTGACGCCCAAGGCGTGCACCGCAAGGGGCTGTTGCTGGAGTTGTTCAACAAGCTGCAGCAGATCTGCAACTCGCCGGCCCAGTACCTGGGCGACTCGCTGGAGGACGACGGCTACGACCCCGAGCAGGCAGCGTCCCGGTCCGGCAAGATCGGCGCGCTCGACGACCTGCTGCCCGCCCTGACCGCCCCCGACGAGTCCACGCTGATCTTCACCCGGTACCGGTCCATGGCCAAGCTCCTCGTACGGCACCTGCGCGGCCACGGCCACGACCCGCTGTACTACAGCGGCGACATTCCCTCCGTCCGTGAACGCCAACGCATCATCGATACCTTCCAGGCCCGCTCCGGTCAGCTCATGGTGATGACCGTCAAAGCCGGAGGCACCGGCCTCACCCTCACCCAGGCCAGCCACGTCGTGCTCTTCGACCGCCCCTGGAACCCGGCCAAGGAGAACCAGGCCATCGACCGCGCCCACCGCCTGGGCCAGCAGCGCACCGTCACTGTGCACCCGCTCATCACGGAGAACACCCTGGAGGACCGCGTCGACGAACTCCTCCACCACAAGCGGGCCCTCGCCGAGGCGGTCCTCGCCGACGGCTACTCCGCCCTCACCGAACTGACCGACGCCCAAATCATCGACCTGATCGCCCTGGGAGCACAGCGATGACCTCGAACGCATGGGCCACCCACACCTGGGAAACACTCCTGCGGGCCGCCGTCAACAACGAGGCCCTCTGGCTCGCCGGTCACAACGACCTGTCCGCCGGCGGCCTCACCCACCTCAGCCTCGAATGCGGCCGTGCATGCGCCACCGCCACCGACCGGCACCACACCACACCAGCACACCCGACGATCACCATGCCGGTACTCACCGACACCCAGAGAGCAACCTGGCAGTCCGCCGCCCCCAGCTGCGGCCACCGTCAGGCCATCCGTACCGGAAAATTTCCCGAATGCCTGAGCAACCCGGCTCATACCGGTGGCGTACCCACCCAGCCCGCCCCCGAGGAGATCACCTTCAGCTGCGATTGTGGAACTTCACCGTGCCGCCACATCGCCACCCTCGCCCACGCCGTCACCGCACGCCTGGCTACATGGCCCGCTGACTTCTCCCTATTGCGCGGGCTCCCCGAACACCCGCCGCAGCAGCGCTCCGACGCCAGCACGGACCAGCCGGTCACCACCACCCGCACCACGCCGGGCGGAAAGGTCCACATCCCCGCCCACCACGCATGGGCGTGGTATCGCGAAGGCGTTGAACCGCCTCTGCTGCCCACCTTCACAGTCGACTTGGCCGACGGTCCCCCACCTGATCTTCCAATGCAAGCGCCCCCTCCCGCACCAGCACCAGAGCCGGAGCAGATCCAGGCACTCGTCCATGACGCCGCAGCCCAGGCACGCTCATATCTACGCGACGCCACTCGGCTGGACTGCGCACGGCACGACGACGTACTCCGCCTGACCACCAGGGTCCCCGGAGCCCGGCTTCCCGAGGTGGCCGAGCACCTAGGCATCGACATCGCCGATCTACGAGAACAGATCTCCGCATTTATGCCGACCGCACTGCGACGCTGAACAGACACTTCACGACGGCGTAGGCGGGGAAATACGAGTCGCCCTGGCCTACTGACAGATCCGAAACTGCCAGGTCACCACCCGCTGCGGGCCGCCCCACCGGTCTGTCATCAGTGCTCGTAGGCTCAGCCCGTGCAGATACTCGTGATCCTCGCCGCTGCCGTGTATGGCGTCTTTGCCGGTCTGCTCCTGCCGCGAGTCGTGTACAAGATGGCCGTCCCGCCGGACCAAGCTTGGCGAGACCTGTGCCCGGCGGGCCATCCGGTGCCCGCCTGGGTCGGTATCCCGCACTGCCGGGCATGCCCCGGTGACGGATCCACACGGTCTACTGGTGGGGAGGCGTTCGGCCCGTCCACCGCGATCGTCATCTCGCTCACCGTGACAGTGTGCGCGGCGTTGGCCTATGCGACCGGACCCCGACCCGAACTGGCCGTCTGGCTGATGATCACACCCGCCCTGCTGCTCCTCGCGCTGGTCGACTTCACCGTGCACCGTCTCCCCGATGTCGTGACTCTCCCCCTCACCGCGCTGACGGTGCTTCTGCTCGGCGCTGCCGCACTCGTCCCTACGGCTGGCGGGTCCTGGGCGACGGCGCTGAGCGGAGCGTTCGCGCTGGGCGGCGGGTACTTCATACTCTTTCTGGTCAGTCCCAGGAGCCTTGGTTTCGGTGACGTCAAGCTCGCGTTCCCCCTCGGTGCCGTGCTCGGCTGGCACGGCTGGAGCACCCTCGTCCTCGGAGCCATCGCCGGTCAGCTCCTCGCCGCCCTCTACGGGTTGGCACTGATAGCCCTGCGCAGGGCCCGTATGAAGTCCTCTATCCCCTACGGCCCGTTTCTGATCGGCGGCACCCTGGTCGGAATGCTGGTGGCCACCGCGAGCAACCGAGCCTAACCAGAGGAGGGCGGCGAGTTACCTGTGCTGGTCAGGGTGGTGGCGGCCTGCGCGAGGCACAGCACGAGGGTTCTTCACCCCGGCCCCAGCAGTGCAGCCCCACGCTGGTACGGGTGGCCCGTGATGACGGCCATGAAGACGCAGGGGCTGTCTATTTGAGGGTGATGCAGGGCCTGCTGGTGGCCCCGTAGTTGAACTCCACGCAGATCCGGCTACCCGCGGGAAGGTCGGGCCCCACGCGGTCGCGGCGGCCACGTCCCCACGTGATTTCGGTCCAGTCTTGCACCACTTTGCCCCCGCGCCAGCTTCCGCCGACACGGGCTGCTCCGCGGGGTACTTGGTACCACCAGCGGGCGAGGTTGTGGGGTCTGGCGGGGCTGCGGGTGGCGTAGATCCAGCTCAGTGTGCGCTGTCGGGAGCCGGGGCGGTGCCAGTAGGTGACGACCATCCCGTAGGCGCAGGGGTTGCCGGCCTCGGCGTGGCACGTGTTGGCGCGCTCATCGACGTAGGAGTCGGACGAGGCCGGGACTACCGCCAGGGCAAGAGCAACCGCAGCCAGCACCCCAGCCCCTAACGCGCGAACCTGCGGAGCCTTCGACATGAGTGAACCTCCTGAATGGCAGATGATGCTGCGTCCAACCGTGCGCGGGACCGGAAAGTCACCGTCGATACCCGAGCCCGTCGTCCGTAGACGCGTCGGCCCTGACGCCGGGAGGAAGGGGCGTCAGGACCGGAAACACGATCCGCCCCAGGGGGAGGGCGGGAGTCCCACGTGTCGTCCTGTCCAACGGCGAGGCAGGACCAAGGGCACGCACCTCTGTCACAGGAAGCTCCGGGAAGGTGCTTCAGCGGCCGAGCTGTTGACGGCAGGCGCGGACGACGGACGGATCGAAGCCGGTGCCCTGTGCCCAGGAGCAGACTGCTCCGGCGTCATACGCAGGAGGAGGAGGCTGATGCGGGTGGCGGCGTGTGGGGGAGGAGTGCCGGATGTCAGCCGGGGGGTGACCGGTTGCTCGGTGCGGATGCCGCGGCCGGGAGACGGGGCGTTCGTGCTGGGGCTGGTCCGGCCCGGGCCGGACCAGCGGTTCGGGGCTGGCTGCCGAGGCTGCGGTGGCGGGGGCTGGGCCGTAGGCGGGGGCCAGGGTTTCTCGTGCCGGCGCCTGGACCGGGTCCGGCCACCACGGCCCCGGAGCCACAGTGGACAGCCGCTCTCCGCGAGGCAGGAACTCCCGGGCAGGCGGCACGGCCTTGGGGGCAACGGTCACGCACCCGGTGCTGACGGCCAGCACGACCAGCACGGTGGGCAGCAGGCGAACAATGCGCATCAAGAGGTGCGGGCGAGTTCTTCCTTGGCCGTGGAGATCAAGTGCCGGTCCACCCAGCCGTCCACGCCCGACCCCTTCATAGTGATGTGCGCCCAGACCACATCGCGGGTATAGCCGTGGAAGCGGCACTTCTGGTCGCGGTACCCGATCCCCATCCTTGCCGCCGACGTTGACGGCGCCTGGCGGATGACGGCCGCATCGGTGTCGATCCGGCACGGCTCCTCACCCGAAGCCGCCGCCACCGACGACGCCATTGCCCCGACCGCGAGAGCCCCCAGCACACCGGCAATCCCCACAGTCCGCATAGCGTTGGTGCGCACCCTCATCCCTCCAAAGATCACAAACCTGGAGGGACCTTCGTAGCGAGGCTGCGGCGGTGAAGTCGAGCTGGAAGGCGCGCTGTTCATTCCTGGGTGTGGAAACTGCCATCATCACACCACGCCGCTGGTCCCCGTCGCGGCTGTACGCCACCGCACCGCGGACCTCCGACTGCGTGAGCCGGAGACGGATGAGGACTTCGGCGACGACCTCGTCCGCAGACCAGGCTCGGGCGCGGCTGCACGCCAGTTGGTAGACGAACGCGGGGCCCTGTGCGATGACCACTCTTCTCACGCTCCGGAATGAACACGGCGGAGAACAGCTCGACTCGACCGTCGCAACCCCGCTAGGAAGATCACCCGACACTGTCGATCTTCCCGGGGGACACCGTGCGTGTACGCATCACGACGTTCAGCCTGACCACGGCCGCCGCGCTCAGCTCGCTCACGACGCTCCTGGCACCCGCGGCCGCGGCTGCTCCGCAGGGCGGCCCGTTCGGCAAGGCCGGCGACGTCATCACCATGCCGGCCCGCGACGCCCTGGCCGCACTGCCCATGCAGGCCGAGGACCGGACCGGCTACCAGCGCACCGCCTTCAAGCACTGGATCGACGCGGACAAGGACGGCTGCAACACCCGTGCCGAAGTCCTCAAGCGCGACGCCCTCCTCGACCCGCAGCAGGGCGCCAAGTGCACGCTGTCCGGCGGCCGCTGGTACTCCGCCTACGACGACCAGTACCTCGACGATCCCAGAGCCCTCGACATCGACCACCGCGTCCCCCTCGCCGAAGCCTGGGACTCCGGCGCCGGCCAGTGGACCGCCACCGAGCGCGAGGCCTACGCCAACGACCTCGGCGACCGCCGCGCCCTGGTCGCCGTCTCCGCGAAATCCAACCGGTCCAAGGCCGACCAGGACCCCGCCACCTGGATGCCCCCGTTCGCCGGCGACACCTGCGAATACGTCACCGACTGGATCACCATCAAGGTCCGCTGGCAGCTGTCCATCGACCCCGCCGAACACGACGCACTGGACGCCAAGTCCGCCGACTGCCCCAACACGCCCCTGCGCGTCACGCTCGCACGATGACCGCCCCGCGGGTTGAGCGCCGTCGTCCGTGGAGGCCGGGGGCAATCGCCGGGTGCGGAGCCACGCGCTCGTCGCCGCGCGGGGGAGCGGGAGCGGCCTTACCGTGAAGCGGAGTGCTCCCGAGGGCGCTTGAGCGGCCGGTCGTCTCCCGCACGTTGGCGACCGGCCGCCTGAACGCCCGGGCAGCCGCCGCACACCATGCGAAGAGGGCGAGCGGGCCGCAGCGCCGACGCACCGAGCTCCGTCTGGGGACGGTTGTCGAAATGGTGTTCCCTTTGTTGTGGTTGGTGGGCTACTGTCCCGGGACGCACCGCAAGGGGGACACTGTATGTATGCCGTTGATGCTGTGACCCGACCCGGTCGCCCGCCCGGTGTCCGTACCGGACCCAACGGACTCACCAGCCGCCAGGCCGCGATCGTCGACTTCATCGAGGCAGAGGTCGCCCGGCAGGGATACCCGCCGTCGATGCGCGAGATCGGCCGGGCGGTCAAACTCAAAAGCACCTCGTCGGTCGCGCACCAGATGATGGCCCTGGAAAACAAGGGTGTCCTCTACCGTGATCCGCACCGCCCGCGCGCCTACCGCGTCCGGCACCGCTGGAGCGAGCGCCTTCCCCCGGAATCTGCCGCCACCCCAGCAGACGTGGTTCACGTCCCGCTCGTCGGCCGCATCGCCGCCGGCACCCCGATCCTCGCCGAGGAATCAGTCGAGGACGTCTACGCCCTGCCACGTCATCTGGTGGGAGAGGGCGAGCTGTTTGCCTTGAAGGTGATCGGCCAGAGCATGGTGGATGCGGCAATCTGCGACGGCGACACCGTCGTCGTCCGCCGTCAAAGGACGGCTGAGCCCGGGAACATAGTCGCCGCGCTTCTAGAAGGCGAGGCCACGGTGAAACGGTTCCAGCGCGATGCGGCCGGCCACGCCTGGCTCGTCCCGCACAATCCGGAGTTCGAGCCCCTGTCCGCCGATGAGGCGGACATCATCGGCAAGGTGGTGACCGTCCTGCGCGCCCTCTGAGGTCGCCAGTGCCTCCTTCGCCGGACCCGTTCGCCGAGCGTGGACGATCAATGCACTTCCCCTACCCGGCCTGCACTGATGTCGGCATACCAGGTGGCCGCCTCCTGGATATCGTGAGGCGACAGGTCGTGACAGAGATGGGCGCGGACGTAGGCGAGGCCTTGTTCGGCCCGCTGGCCCCGCTCCGTGCGGGTAGTGAGCTCCATGAAGACGCTCTCGGCCAGAGCGCGTGCGCTGACGCCTCGTTCGGCGGCGACAGCCTTCAGCCGGTCCCGGGCCTCGTTGCTGATCCTGATCGTGGTGTCTGCCATGTGGGCAGAGTAGATCTAAACCCCGAGGCGGAGGGCGGCATACCACTTGAGAATGTGCGAGCAGCTGCCCGACGGTTGGTAGTTGCCGACCGTCGACTCGTGGTCGTGCACTTGGTGGCCTCGTCGGTGGCGAGGACGCGTCCGACCTCGTAGCGAGCCGTGGGCAGCCGGTTAGTTCGTGCCGAGTGAGTGACCGGAGCCGGGTGGGTTCGCCGTGGCAGGTCAGAAGCTGGTTTGGAGGCGGAAGGGGCTGCGTCCGCGGTCTTGCCCGGCCTTGGCGGTGTGGACGAACGGCAGGTACAGGCGTGCTCCGTTGTGGAAGATGACGCCGAGGCCTGGGTGCTGGGCGGGCTGGCCAGGGCGGTTGCTGTAGCCGTAGACCTCGGCGATCTCGGTGCTGTCGGTGTGGGTGAGGGCAGCGGTGAGGTAGGCCTCGGCTCGCAGCGGGCTGACCGTGCCCGTTTCGTCGAATAGGGCGGGCAGCGGCACGGGCACGGGGGCGCTCGCGGGGGTGCTGGGCTCGCTGGCCGGGGTTCCGGGTGCCAGGCCTCCGGTGATCTGGAGCCAGAGACGGCTGCCGGACGAGAAGGTGACGGCGATGCCGTACGCCGGGGCGCCGTCGCCCTGCCAGGGTTCGACGGCGGAGATGTCCGGGCCGCTGGGAGGCAGGGCCTGGACGCAGAACTGGGTGAAGCGGTCCAGCACGAGGGGCTCCTCAGACGGTGCGGTGGCGTCCGGCGCCGCGCGCGGTGACGGGCGGGTCGGCGAGGGTGGCGGGTCGGATGGCGTGCGGGCCGAATTTCCGGCGGGCCGCGTCGGCGACGGCTTCGATGCGGCGCTGCTTGTCATCGGCGGGGTCCAGGAGCACCTGATGGAAAGCCTCGTGGGCGGGGGCGAGGCCTTCGGCGCGCAGCGCGAAGCTCCGTACGCGGGCCCGTTGCAGCCCCAGGGACCAGTAGAGGTCGAGGCTGGTGCGGGTGAGGGCGGTGGTGCGGGCGGTTGCCTCGGGCAGGCGTCTGCTGCGGGTGGTCGAGGAATGGCCGGCGTACCGGACCACGATCGCCAGGCCGCGGCACACCTCGTTCGAGGCGCGCAGGCGCTGGCCGAGCTCGTCGGCCAGGGCGAGCAGCGCGCGGTGGTGCTGGGCCGGGTCGAGTTCGTCGGTGTCGAAGCGGTGGCTGCAGGTGGTGGAGCGGACGAGGACTTCACGCTGGACGGGCCGTTCGTCGACACCGTGCGCGAGAGTGTGGAGTTCGCGGGCGGGAGTCGCGCCGAGGATGCGGGCCAGGGTGGCGGGCGGGGTGTCGGCGAGCTCCCCGACGCACCGGATCCCGAAGCGTTTCAGCGTGCGGGCGGTCGCCGGCCCGACCCCTGGAAGCAGGGCGGTGGGCTGGGGGCGCAGGAACGCTTCGACCGCATCTGGATCGGGGTCGATGACGGTGATGCGGCCGGGCGGCGTGAGCTCGGCCGCCATCGCCGCGACCATCACCGAAGGACCGGCACCAATCGTCGTCGCCACTCCGTGCAGGGCCAGGGCCCGTAGCGCCAGGACTTGCGCCGCCTCGTAGGGGGTGCGGTCGAGGTATCGCAGTGCGCCGGTGAGGTCGAGATCGACGGCGAGGTCCTGCGGACGCGACTGGAAGCGCGGAGTGAAGTCCTCCACCAGCGTCACCAGCTGGCCGAACAGCGCGTCCTGGTCGTCTTGGCGCTCGGGGCCGGGGTGGAAGAAGACCCGCATGATGCACCGGCCGTCCCCGCTGTGGTTGTTCATGGCGCCGGTCACCCCGCACTGCCTTGGCTGGTGTGGCCCAGGGCTTTGAGATCAGCCGACCGGGTTCCCGCAGGCTCAAGATCGGCGTAGGGGTGCAGCTTCGCTCCCGCCGTTCCGTTGACCAAGGTCCGCTGCCCGCCAGCCTGAGCGCGCTCCCGCTCCCGCTCCCGGTCTTGGCCGTCGGGCTGGGGCTGGGCGGGTGTGGGCTGGGGTGTGGTGGCGCCGATGAGGGCCAGGGCGGCGTCGAGGCCGTTGTCGCGGCGCTCGACGGCGAGCTCGTCGAGGTCCCAGACCCGGTGGCCGACGACAGTGCGCCGCGGCCCGCGCCGCTCCACGGTGCCCTGAATGAGGAGGAGCCCGGAGTGGAAGATCGTGTGAGCGCAGTCGGCGTGGCTATCCTCGAAGAAGGCGATGTCGACCAGGCCCGTGCCGTCCTCCAGGGTCACGAAGATCACGCGCTTGCCCGACGCGATCGGCGGCGTCTGCGTCGAGGCCCGCACCCCGGCCACCAGGACCCGCTGCCCGGCGTGCAGCTGGGCCAGGCGCCGGGAGGGGATGGCACCGAGCTCAGACAGCAGCCGGTGGTGGTAGTCCATCAGGTGCCGCGACACATCCATCGACATGATCTCCAACTCGGCACCCAGCTGCTCGCGGCCGGTCATCTCGGGCAGGCCGCTCGCGCCCTGGGCCAGCGGCCGGGTGTCCAGGGGCAGTTGTCCGCTGCTGGGGCGGGCGCGGGTCTGGCGGTGCAGTTCGGTCAGCTGGAGCAGCAGATCGCGCCGGGAGGCGTCGCCGGCGACGGGGGAGAGGGCGCCGATCTGGCCCAGGCGCTGGGCGGTGGGCAGCGTGGGGCGGCCCCGCTGCCACAGGTCCGCCACCGACCCGTACGGCTGTCCTTCCGCGATGCGGGCGGCTTCGTCGTCACGGATGCCCTTGACCGCCGACAGGGCGAGGCGCACCCCGAACCGGCCGTCGGTGTCGGCGCGTTCGATGCGGTAGCTGGTGTGGGAGTGGTTGATGTCGACTGGCAGGATCGGCACGTCGTGACGGCGGGCGTCGGCGAGGATGACGCGGGCCGGCCACATTCCGGGGTCGTGTTCCAGCAGCCCCGCATACAGGGCCGCCGGGTGGTGGGCCTTGAGCCACGCGGACTGCAGCGCGGGCACGGCGAACGCCACCGCGTGCGCCCGGCAGAACCCGTAGGCCCCGAACGATTCGACCACCGACCAGACGTCGGCCAGGACGGTGGGGGAGTAGCCGCGGGCGCCGGCTTCGTGCTCGAACCACGTCTTCAGCTTCGGCAGCCGGGCCGGGTCGGCGAGGGCACGGCGGAAGACTTCGGCCAGGGCCCGGTCGCAGCCGGTGAGGATCGCGACCATGTCGATGATCTGTTCGTGCCAGATCGTCACCCCGTAGGTGTCGGCGAGCACGGGCTCGAGGTCGGGGTGCGGGTAGACGGGGGCCGCTCCGTGCCGGGCCGCGATGTAGATCGCCGGCATCCCGCCGGCCACGGGGCCCGGCCGGAACAGGGAGATGTCGGCGATCACGTCTTGGGGGCCGCGGGGCTGGAGGCGTCCGAGCAGGTCCTGCTGGCCGGGTGATTCGAGCTGGAACATGCCGACGGTGTCGGAGTTCTGGATCATCTTGAAGGCCCAGAAGTCGTCGAGCGGGACCTGGCCGGGATCGTCGAGGTCGATGCTCTGGCCGCTGGTGCGGTGGATCTCGGCGACGGCGTGGGCCATCGCGGACTGCATCCGCACCCCGAGCACGTCGAGCTTGAGCAGGCCCAGGTCCTCCACGTCCTCCTTGTCGCCCTGCACCATGGGGTAGTTGCCGCCCGGGGTGGGCTGCACCGGCAGACGGCCGAGCAGGGTGCGGTCGGAGAGGATCACTCCGCACGGGTGCATGGCGTAGCCGCGGGGGAGCGCGTCCAGCTGCTCGGCCAGCTCGAACAGCGGCCCGTACCGGCCGGCTTCGGCCGCCAGGCCCCGCAGCTCGGGCAGTTCGGCGAGCGCGCCGGTGATGTCGCAGGCCCGCAGGTGCGGGAACGATTTCGCGATCCGGTCCACTTCGTGTGGCGCGATGCCCAGGGCGAGGCCTGTGTCGCGGAGCGCGAAGCGGGCCCGGTAGGTCTCCGGCATCCCGGTCACCGCGACCCGCTCCGGCCCGAACCGCTCGAAGATCCGGTCATAGACCTCCAGCCGGCGCGCGGACTCCACATCGATGTCGATGTCCGGCAGGCTGGAACGGCGGACACTGATGAACCGCTCGAACAACAACGAATGATCGAGCGGATTGGCGGTCGCGATGTCCAGCGCGTGGTTGACCATGCTGCCCGCGCCCGAGCCGCGGGCCGCAACCCGGATCCCCATCTCCCTTACATCCGCCACGACTTGCGCCACGGTGAGGAAGTAGGTACCGAACCCGAGCTTCGCGATGATCGCCAGCTCCTCCTCCAGCCGCGCCATCGCCTCGCTGTCCTTCTCCAGGCGGCGCCTGGCCATCCCGGCCAGCGCATGCTCCCGCAGCAACCGGTCGACGTCCCCATCGCCGCGCGCCCCGACCGCCTCCGCCTCAGGGAAATGCGCCCGCCCCAAGCCAAGGTCCGCCACGGGGTCGACGCGGCACTCCTCCGCCGTTGCGATCGTGGAGGCCAGCAGGGCGCGGGCCCGCTCCGGACCAGCGCCTGCGGCCTGGGCGATGCGGTCGGCGGCCGCCGCCATCGCGGACGGGTCCTTGAGCCAACGCTCGCCGGGGTCCAACTGGTCGGCGTGGCGGAAGGGGATGGGGCGCAGCAGCCGGGCCGCGTCCAGGACGTCGGCCACCCGCGACTGGGCGGAATCCGCGTAGCGCACGGCATTGGTCAGCACCGTCTGGACGCCGAGCTCGTCACCGAGCTGCACCGTGCGTCCCGCGAGCCGCAGCGATCCGGGACCGGTGCCGCCCTGCCCGTACCAAAGCGCCTCCAGCCGCAGCGACGGACCGAAGACCTCCCGCCACGGGGCCAGCAGAAGAGCCGCCAGGTCCGGGCGGCCCGCCGACAGCGCCCGGACCGGCTCGGACACCGGACCGAGCAGCACCGTCAGCCCCGCACCGGCGTGCGCATGAAGCATCGGCCACGTCACTACTGGCGGACCGCCATCAGCGGCGTGTGCGGCGGACACCAGCCGGCACAGACCCGCCCACCCCGCCGCATCCCGCGCCAGCAGCGTGACCCGCAGCCCGGGCTCCACCACGTGCGCACCCCCACGGACCGGGGCCCGCCGACGGGCCATAGGGCCCTCGGGCTGGGTGCTCCGGTGCGGCGCGACCGCGACGTCGACGCCCAGGACCGGCCGGACACCATGAGCGGCGCACGCCTTTACGAACCGCACCATTCCAGCCACGGTGTCCCGGTCGGTGAGCGCCAGCGCGGTCATGCCGCGCTCGGCGGCACGGGACACCAGGGCGTCCGGGTGAGAGGCGCCGTACCTGGCCGAATAGCCCGACGCTGCATGCAGATGCACGAATCCGCCCATCCACTCCTCCAGCTCTCGCGCCCCATTTGCCCCTTCTGTCCCAGTGGCCAGATATCCACCATAACTCAAACTATCGAAACTGTGTTCGAACAAAACGTAAGGGCTGTCCGCCGCGGCACGGAGTCAGTTGTGACTGAGTGCTTCAGATGGCGGATGAGCGCCGAAGTTGGCGGGACTGAGCGGTTGAGATGACGGACGTGTTGCGACTAGGCGAGGGTAGGTGTCACCCGGGCGCGGGAACTGTCATTGCGGCGCCCGGCTGGGAGGCTAACCGGAATGTGCCGAAGGCCGCCGTGATCAACCCTGATGGCGGGCGGCCACGTCACCCCACTCCCTATCGGTGATGTCCTCATAGGTGGGAGCACGGACGTCCGGGATGAGCCCGCATTCGTGTGCATCGGCGGATCCCAGAACGGTCAGCGCGTTTCTTGGCAGCCCGCTCGGCATGCCAATCGGCGCGAGGGCGCGCCCGCTCTGAGCAGCCGGTTCGCTCCCATCAGGGTGCTAGCGGAGTCACGAACGACGGAGGCCCGACGATCCAGATTGCGTCGTAGCCGAGCCCTGCAGCCCACGCTCCGTGTCGATTTCCGAACTCCTCCGCGACCCGGGGCAAGGCCGTTGCAACGGCATCCGTGGCGTCCAGAGCGAGGACGATGCCGTGCTTCGGACGATGCTGCTTGTGCAGGATTGCCTGCCGGACACTTTCCGTTGCCGCCTCAAGCTGCTGTTCCGAGGCATGAGCGCCGCCCCGGCTCAGGATCTGCCAAGCGTCCCTTTCGACTACGGTTGTCTGGATCTTGAGCGGCGGACCACCTCTTTCGTCGACAGCCGTCGCGTCGATGCCGCCTTCGGTCCTGGCATCGGACGATGTCAGCTCGGCTGGTCCCCAGTGGCCGCACTGGCTGTTGAGGTGCTCCACAAGTCGCTGGGCGGTGCGAAGCTCGCGCTCCGCCTTGGGCGTGGGCGGACCGTCGATTTCCCATGTAATCGTTCCGTCCGCATCGATATCAGCACCGGTAGAGCGGCCATTCCGAATATGACGGATGCCTTGGACCCCGCCAGGACCAGCTTTGCCAACGGTGACCTCTTCGTCGGAACCAACCGCGTGGTCATCGTCGCTGACGTAGTGAACGGGCGGCTGATCATCTGGGGCGGTTGCACTCGGATCCATACATCCAGTCTCATCCCAGCACCGGAACATGGCCCGGTTTGGAGTCCGCCAACCACAGCGCTCCGTTCCGCCAAGTGCGGCGCTCAGTCACATCAGTTGTGGTCGGGTAGCCGGAGACCATTGCTGGTCTCCGGCTACCCGACCACACGCGCTCTGGTTCGGGGCCCGTGCCATCTGCCGTCGCCGGTCAGCCGGCGGCGGCCTTCTCTTCGGCGAGCTTCTTCTTGGCCTGCCGGTAGTCCTCGTACGTCACGGCGTTCAGCGCCTCGATCCGGGCGAGCGTCTCCCCCGGT
>NZ_JAODUA010000031.1 GCF_025399895.1 Streptomyces sp. ASQP_92
GACGAGTACCCCATCCACCAGGCCCCCCTCTCCATGGCCCACGTCGCGACCGGCGACCGCAACGCCTACGACCGCTGCATCTTCCACGCCTTCGACCACCAGGGCCGTGCCCTGCTCATCGCGGGGCTCGGGGTCTACCCCAACACCGGTGTGATCGACGCCTACGCGACGCTGCGCGTGGGCGACCGCCTGCACGCCGTCCGCGCCTCCGACGCCCTCACGGACGACCGTATGAACCTGAGCGTCGGCCCCCTTCGGATCACCGTTGACGTCCCGCTGCGCCGCCTCGGCCTGCACTGCGCTCCCGATCCGGGCGACCCGAGTTCACTCTCGTACGACATCGTCTGGAACGCCGACTTCCCCGCCCTGTGGGAACCCCATCACGTGCAGCGCCGGGGTGACCGCCTCACCCTGGAGGGGCGGCGGTTCGTGCAGGCGGGGCACTGCGCCGGGGTGATCCGGGCCGGCGGTGAGGAGATACCCGTGACGGCGGGGGAGTGGACCGGGACGCGCGACCGCAGTTGGGGGGTGCGGCCGATCCCCGGCGAGGAGGCCGGGCGCGGCGAGGAGTACCGGACCGAGGGCTTCCACTGGCTCTGGGTGCCGGCCCGGTTCGACGACCGGTTCGTCATGGTCGTCGTGCAGGAGGACGCCTACGGATACCGCACCCTCAACGACGCCTCCCTCGTGCGCGAGGGCCACCCCGACGCCCAACTCGGCTGGCCCCAGGCCGACATCGCCTACCGCCCCGGCACCCGCCACCCCGAGCGCGCCGTCATCCACCTCACCGACAAGGCCCGCAAACCCCTCGAACTCGGCGTCGAGATCCTCGCCTCCTCGCCCCTGGCCGTCGGCGCCGGATACCCGCCCGCCGACGGCTGGCAGCACGGCACCTGGCAGGGCCGCGGCTGGACGGACCGGCAGGTCTACGACCTGTCCGATCCCTCAGCCCACCCGATGGCCGCCTACGGAGTCACCGACCACGCGGCCCGCTTCACCCTCGAAGGCCGGACCGGATACGGGATCTTCGAGCACGGCAGCTTCGGCCGGCACGACCCCAGCGGCTTCGTCGACCACACCTCCGTCGCCCCCTGAGGACCGCCCGGGAAGGGAGCACCGCCCATGGCCACCGCGCCACGCCCCCGCACCTCCACCCGCGACCCCGAGGAGGTCGGCCGCCGGCTCACCACCTGGCTCGACGCCCGGCTCCCCGGCGCCCGCGTCGATGACATCCGGGTGCCGTCCTCCAACGGCATGTCCAGCGAGACCCTGCTTTTCAACATCGAGCACCCCGACACCCCGGTGCGCGCCTGCGCCCTGCGACTCGCCGCCGACCCGGCCGCGTACACCGTCTTCCCCGTGTACGACATGGCCCGCCAGCACAGCGTCATGCGTCTGGTCGCCGAGCACACCGACGTGCCCGTGCCCCGGGTCCGCTGGCTGGAAGAGGACCCCGGTCCGCTCGGCGCGCCGTTCTTCGTGATGGACCGCGCCGAAGGACGCGTACCGCCGGACGTCATGCCCTATACGTACGAGGGCAATTGGCTGCACGCGGCCACCGACGCCGAGCGCGCCCGGCTCCAGGAGAACACCGTCTCCGTCCTCGCCCGGCTGCACGACCAATTCCCGCCCCAGGAAGCCGAGTTCCTGCTGCCGGAGGGGGCGGGGTCACCGCTGAGGCGCCATGTCGCGGCCCAACGGGCCTACTACACATGGGTGGTTGAGGGCGTCCCGCGTTCACCCCTCATCGAGGCGGCCTTCGACTGGCTCGACGGCCACTGGCCCGACGACGAGGGCCCTTCGGTCCTCTCCTGGGGCGATGCCCGCATCGGGAACATCGTCTACGACGGGTTCGAGCCGGTGGCCGTCCTCGACTGGGAGATGGCGGCCTGCGGGCCCCGCGAACTCGACCTCGGCTGGACGGTCTATCTGCACCGCTTCTTCCAGGACCTCACGGTGAGCTTCGGCCAGCCGGGCCTCCCCGGCTTCCTGCGGCGCGAGGACATCGAGCGGCGCTACGCCGAACTCACCGGCCACACCCCGCGCCACATGGAGTTCCACACGCTGTACGCGGCGCTGCGCCATGCCGTGGTCATGCTGCGGATCGCCTACCGCCAACTGCACTTCGGCGAGGTGGAACCGCCCGCGGACCCGGACGCGCTCATCCTGCACCGAGCGAGCCTCGAGGCCATGGTGTGCGGTACGTACTGGAGTTGAGCCGTCGTCGGCCGGACGCCCCGCGGAGCGTCCGGCCCGTACCGGCTCCGCCTCTAGGCGGCGCGGCGCATCCCGGGCACCCGCACCGGACGCGAGCCAGGGCCGCCGACGTGCGAGAACGGCTGGGTGCGCCAGTCGAGTCCCTGAGGGAGCGTCAACAGGAGGGCGGTGTCCTGCTCCTGGACGTCCAGCGACTCGTCCGCCGCCTTCGCCGCGGCGGCGGGGCGCCCGGTCCCGGCACACACCGTCAGCACGAAGGGGTTCCACGGGCTCGGGCACAGCGCGTGCTCGGGCAGCTCGTCCTCGTCGGCGAGCAGCGCGATGGGCTGGGCGCAGTCCGGGCAGATCACCCGGTACATCTCGAAGGTGTCGTACGCGTCGAGCGAGTCGTCCTCGTCGGTGTCGTCGATGTCTACGATGCCGACGCTATCGACGGGCTCCTGTTCGCCACGTTCACGTTCCGGACGTGCGGTGCGCTTGGGATTCTGCATTGGGACACTCCCCCTCGGGTGGGCCGGCATTGCGCCGCGGCCGCGACCAAAACAAGCACTTCCCGCCAGGCCGTGGCGATAACCGCGCGAACCCCGGCCAGCCCCCCGCAAACCTGTGGTGTTCGTCACATGCCACCCGCAGATGCCCATTCGGGCGGCACCCGGCTGTGCCGGAAGCGACCCGGGGCCATAGGTTGATCCGCATGGAGGAGCTGGACCGTCAGATCGTGGATCTGCTCGTCAAGGACGGGCGGATGAGCTACACCGACCTGGGCAAGGCCACCGGCCTGTCCACCTCGGCGGTGCACCAGCGGGTACGCCGTCTCGAACAGCGCGGCGTCATCCGCGGATACGCCGCCGTCGTGGACCCCGAGGCGGTGGGCCTGCCGCTGACCGCGTTCATCTCGGTCAAGCCCTTCGACCCCAGCGCCCCCGACGACATCGCGGAGCGCCTGGCCGACGTGCCCGAGCTGGAGGCCTGCCACAGCGTGGCCGGGGACGAGAACTACATCCTCAAGGTGCGGGTCGCGACCCCCCTGGAGCTGGAGCATCTGCTGACCCGGATCCGGACCCTGGCGGGCGTCTCGACGCGTACGACCGTGGTCCTGTCCACCCCGTACGAGGCACGGCCACCGCATATCTAGGCTGTCCCCATGAGTTCCGCGAGTTCCGCAACCGAAGCCGCCGCCCACCGCACCGTCCTGCTGCGCGGCGGCGACGTGCACAGCCCCGCCGACCCCTTCGCCACCGCGATGGTCGTCGAACGCGGGCACGTCGCCTGGGTCGGCTCGGAAGGCGCCGCGGACGCCTTCGCGAGCGGCGTCGACGAGGTCATCGACCTCGAAGGCGCCCTGGTGACCCCGGCGTTCACCGACGCACATGTGCACACCACCGCCACCGGCCTCGCCCTCACCGGCCTCGACCTGTCCCGCGCCCGCACGCTCGCCGAGGCCCTCGACGCCGTACGCGCCCACGCCGCGGCCCGCCCCGACGACCGGGTGCTGCTCGGCGGCGGCTGGGACGCGGCCCGCTGGCCCGAGCGCCGCCACCCCTCGGCCGCCGAACTCGACGCGGCCACCGGCGGCCGCCCGCTCTATCTGCCGCGCATCGACGTCCACTCCGCCGTCGTCACCACGGCCCTGCTCGACCTGGTTCCCGGCGTCCGCGAGCTGGCCGGATTCCGCCCGGGCGAGCCCCTCACCGGCGCCGCCCACCACGCCGTGCGGGCCGCGGCCCACGGCGCGATCACCCCGCGCCAGCGCACCGAGGCCCAGCACGCGGCGCTGCGGCACGCCGCCTCGCTCGGCATCGCCACCGTCCACGAGTGCGGCGGCCCCGACATCTCCGACGAGGACGACTTCACCTCCCTCCTGGCGCTGGCCCGTGACGAGAGCGGCCCGCGGGTCTTCGGTTACTGGGCCGAGCGCGTCGCGGGGGCCAAGGACGCCGATCGCATCCGCGAACTCGGCGCGGTCGGCGCGGCCGGAGACCTCTTCGTGGACGGCTCGCTCGGCTCCCACACCGCCTGCCTGCACGCGCCCTACGCGGACGCCCCGGGCACCGGCACCGGACACCTCGACGCCGCCGAGGTGGCCGACCACGTGGCCGCCTGCACCGAGGCCGGGCTCCAGGCCGGCTTCCACGCCATCGGGGACGCCGCGCTCGGCACCGTCGTCGAGGGCGTACGGGCCGCCGCCGAGCGCGTCGGCCTCGCGCGGATCCGCGCCGCCCGGCACCGCGTGGAGCACGCCGAGATGCTCACCCCCGAGGCGATCGCCGCCTTCGCCGAGTTCGGCCTCACCGCCTCCGTGCAGCCCGCCTTCGACGCGCTGTGGGGCGGCGAGAGCGGCATGTACGCCGAGCGGCTCGGCGCGGAGCGGGCGGCCACCCTCAACCCGTTCGCGGCCCTGCTGCGGGCCGGGGTGCCCCTCGCGTTCGGCTCCGACGCCCCGGTGACACCGCTCGACCCGTGGGGCGCCGTCCGCGCGGCCGCCTTCCACCACACCCTCGAACACCGCATCTCGGTCCGCGCCGCCTTCACCGCCCACACCCGGGGCGGCTGGCGGGCGCTCGGCAGGGACGACGCCGGGATCCTGGTGCCCGGCGCCCCGGCCGACTACGCCATCTGGCGCGCCCAGGAGCTCGTGGTCCAGGCGCCGGACGACCGGGTGGCCCGTTGGTCCACCGACCCGCGCTCGGGCACCCCGGGCCTGCCCGATCTCACGCCCGGCGCCGCGCTGCCGGTCTGTCTGCGCACCGTGGTGTCCGGACGGACGGTGTTCGCGCGGCCGAACGAGTGATCCAGGAATCGGGGCCCGGCTCGGCGGAGGGCCGTCACGGCATCGCCACGACCTGCGGATCTTCGGCACTGACCTGGTCGTTTGAAAAAACGTCGCAGCTCACTCGGCTGTTGACAGGACGCGGCAAGGGGCCGGTAGGTTCGGCCGAGTCCACCACAGGACCGCCCGACCGGCTGAACCTCCACGAAGTCGTCGAACGCCGCTGGGTCATGGGGCGGTGTGCCGCACCGGCACACCACCACTGGGAGCCAGGTTCAGCGCCCGCGCCTCGGGGGCGAGGGAAGGTTTCAGCCGCGAAGAGGTCCCCCCTGCTCCCTGCGGGCCGGGGGTCGGTGCGACCCGGGTGGGGCCCGGACGCTCAGTAGACAACGGCTCTCGGTAGACCCGCAGCCAGCGGGTCCCAGGTCGGCCCGAAGGGCGCCGGGCCCTAGTACCGACACGCTCAGGACGCCCGTCACATCCCCCGCCGCCATCCGGGCGCACCCGACACCCCACCCTCGCGGTGCGGGCCGTCCACGACCGCTCGCTATGGTGGTCCTCTGCGTACGGACAATAAGGGGCAGTAGTGAACGACGGCGGTCAGAGGCGGTACGGCCCGCTGGGCAGAGCCTTGGTGATCATCCCGACCTACAACGAGGCGGAGAACATCAAGCCGATCGTCGCCCGCGTCAGAGCGGCGGTCCCGGA
The DNA here is from genome assembly GCF_025399895.1 of Streptomyces sp. ASQP_92. GTDB lineage: Bacteria > Actinomycetota > Actinomycetes > Streptomycetales > Streptomycetaceae > Streptomyces. The sequence continues at coordinate 5,696 of NZ_JAODUA010000031.1, forward strand.
GGCCCACATCCTGGTCGCCGACGACAACAGCCCCGATGGCACGGGCAAGTTCGCGGACGAGATCGCGGCCCAGGACGACCAGGTGCACGTGCTGCACCGCCAGGGCAAGGAAGGCCTGGGCGCCGCCTATCTGGCGGGCTTCCGCTGGGGCATCGAGCACGACTACGGCGTCCTGGTCGAAATGGACGCCGACGGCTCCCACCAGCCCGAGGAACTGCCCCGGCTGCTCACCGCCCTCAAGGGCGCCGACCTGGTGCTCGGTTCCCGCTGGGTGCCCGGCGGCCGGATCGTGAACTGGCCCAAGTACCGCGAGTACATCTCGCGGGGCGGCTCCACCTACTCGCGGCTGCTCCTGGGCGTTCCGATCCGCGATGTCACCGGAGGCTTCCGGGCCTTCCGCCGCGAGACCCTCGAAGGGCTCGGCCTCGAAGAGGTCGCCTCGGCCGGCTACTGCTTCCAGGTCGACCTGGCCCGACGCGCGGTCGGCGCCGGCTACCACGTGGTCGAGGTGCCCATCACGTTCGTCGAGCGCGAACGCGGCGACTCCAAGATGAGCAACGACATCCTGGTCGAGGCGTTGTGGCGGGTCACCGCCTGGGGCGTCGGCGCCCGCGCCAACAAGCTCCTGGGCCGCAAGCCCTCCTGAGCCGTCAGCCTTTCCGAGTCGCCGGCCCGTGTGAGCCGGCGACTCTCTTGCGCCATCAGCCCCTCTGAGCCGACGGCTCTCTTGAGCCCCAACCCCTCTGAGGCGGCGGCTCTCCTGGGCGGGTGGCACTCCTGAGCCGACGGCTCTGTCGGGTTGAAGGCGCCCCGAAGAGCCGGGGCGCCCTGAAGACCCGGGGTGTCCTGACGATCCGGGCGTCCCGGCGGGCGGCGGCATGACCTGGGCGTCTTGATCCCCTCCTTACGCCGTCCGGATCGGCTCCCAGGCACACTGGGGGCATGACGACCGGCACTCCGCCCCCGACAGCCCCCAAGCGCTCGCGCGCACGCACCTTCGTCCCCCTGGGGATCGCCGCCTGGCTGGTCCTGGAGATCTGGCTGCTCACCGTGGTGGCCGGAGCCACCAGCGGCCTCACGGTGGTGCTGCTGCTCATCGGCGGGCTGGTCCTCGGCAGCTATGTCATCAAGCGGGCCGGCCGTCGGGCCTTCCGCAATCTCACGGAGACGTTCAGGGAGCAGCAGTCCGGCGGCCCGGGCGCCTCCGCCTCCGGAACGCGATCGGGGAGCGAGGGCAACGCCCTGACCATGCTGGGCGGCCTGCTCCTGATCATCCCCGGGTTCGTCTCGGACGCGCTCGGCCTGCTCTGTCTGCTGCCGCCGGTACGGACATGGGTGTCCCGCTCCGTCGAGCGCTCGCTGGACAAGCGGATGCGGGCCGCCGTCCCCGGCACGTTCGGCGACGCCTTCCAACAGGCCCGGATCCGCTACCCGGACGGCAAGGTCGTGCCGGGCGAGGTGATCCGCAACGATGCCGGATCCTCGTCCGCGCACCCTTCGGGGGACGACCGGGGTCCGCGGCCGCCGCTGACCCCCTGAAGCGAAGAACCCGCCCGGCCGCGCCCACGTGGTCCCGGACAAAAGCCGAGGGCCGGTCACACCAGGTGGTGTGACCGGCCCTCGGCTTCAACGCGTGCTGTATCGCCGAAACGCTGCGATCAGGCGGACTTGCGGCTGTCGCGCGGATGCACGGCAATGTTCATGGTGCCGGAACGAAGGACCTCCAGCCTTTCGGCCAGAACCTCCTCCAACTCCTCGCGGGTGCGCCGCTCCATGAGCATGTCCCAGTGCGTACGCGCGGGCTTGCCCTTCTTCTCTTCAGGGCCGTCGCCGTCCACCAGGAGTGCGGGGGCCCCGCAGACCTTGCACTCCCACTCCGGCGGAATCTCCGCCTCCACCGAGAAGGGCATCTCAAAGCGATGTCCCTTCTCGCATGCGTACTCCACGGCCTGGCGCGGGGCCAGATCGATGCCGCGGTCGGTCTCGTAGCTAGTCACCACGAGGCGCGTGCCGCGAAGAGCTCGCTCACTCATGAATCGTGCCTCCCGGGCTTGTCGCCCACAGGACAGGTGTCACTGTCGTCGTCATCCGGTCAACGTCCGGTCGGCGGTAAAGATTCCCGTTCTGGGTCATGCGTCGCCGTCGTGCCGCCCCTTGTTGTACCCACCAGTGACCGGTTTGTCACATCTGGCAGCAGATGTCACCCAGCGTCTTCACTTCTGGAACGCGCAGTAACGGTCCGCCTGGCAGGCCAAAGGCGTACACTACCGGCCTTTCACTTCAACGTCTAAATCCGCGCCGGAACAGGGTTTCCCGCGGCGGCCACGGCGGCCCGCACCGGCACCCGGGCGAGCAGCACGAAACCGACCGCGAAGAAGACCACCAGCGAGATGATGGCATCCCGGTAGCTGCCGGTCAGCTGATACGCGAGACCGAACACCAATGGCCCCAGCCAGCTCAGACCCCGGTCGCTCATCTCGTAGGCCGAGAAGTACTCGGCCTCCTTGCCGCTCGGCACCATGTGTGAGAACAGCGACCTCGACAGGGCCTGGCTGCCGCCGAGCACCGTCCCGATCGCGCCCGCGAGCACGAAGAACAGCACCGGTTGGCGGGCCGGGAGGAAGTAGCCGACCCCCAGGATCACCGCCCACACGGCGAGCGAGCCCAGGATCGTCCGCTTGGCGCCGTACGTCCGGGCGAGCCGGCCCATGCCGAGCGCGCCCACCACCGCGAGGACCTGCACGAGCAGCACGGCCACGATGAGCGTGTTCTGATCGAGGCCGAGTTCCTCGGAGCCGTAGATCGAGGCCTGCGAGATGACCGTCTGCACGCCGTCGTTGTAGATGAGGTACGCGAGCAGGAACGCGAGGGTCAGCGGGCGGGCCCGCATGTCCCGTAGCGTCGACACCAGCTGCCGCCAGCCCGCCCCGACCCTGCCCTCGGCGACCGACGCGGCCACCTTGCGGTCGCGCAGCCGCCTCAGGGGCACCAGCGTGAACGCGCCCCACCACACGCCCGCCGAGGCGAGGCAGATCCGTACCGCCGCCGGCTCGGAGAGACCGAAACCGTCGTGGCCCGAATACAGGATCAGGTTGAGCACCAGGACACCCGCGCCCGAGGTGTAGCCGAACGCCCAGCCGCGCGAGGAGACCTGGTCGCGCTCCTCGGAGTCCGCGATCTGCGGAAGGTAGGCGTTGTAGAGGACCATCGAGACCGACAGGGACGCGTTCGCGACGATCAACAGCACCGCGCCCAGCAGATAGCGGTGCCCGTCCAGGAAGAACATCCCGGCCGTCGCCGTGGCTCCCGTGTAGGCGGCCGCCGCGAGCAGCGGCTTCTTGCGGCCGGAGCGGTCGGCCGCGGCGCCCACGATCGGCATCAGGACCACCGCGAGGATCACCGAAGCGGACACGGCGTACGCGAACAGCGAGCCCGCGCGCACCGGGATGCCCAGGGGGTGGACGAATCCGTCGGGGTCGGCCGCCGACTTGGCGATCGAGGTGAGATAGGGGCCCAGGAACACGGTCAGGACGCTCGTCGAATACACCGAGCACGCGAAGTCGTAGAAGTACCAGCCGCGCTGTTCCCGTCTGCGGTCGGCCGTGCTCACCGGACGGTCGTCCGACCGGTCCATGGTCTCAGCGCTCAACCCGCGCCCCCTCGCTCGTGCCCGTACGCGAGCGGTGCCGCCGGGGTGGGCTCAGTGCCAGACTCCCCGGTCGGTCAGTACCGTGCGCAGTGTCTCCAGATGATCGGTCATGATGCCATCCACGCCAAGGTCCAGGAGCGCCCTCATCCGAGCGGGATCGTTGATCGTCCACACATGAACGTGCAGGCCGAGCGCGTGCGCGGTACGGACGAAGCGGCGGTCCACGACCGGAATGCCGTTCTGGCTCTCGGGAACCTGGGCGCTCACGGCGCCGGGGCGCAGCGGCGCCGGGATCCTGTACGAGCGCAGCCGCAGCGCGGCCACGCCCCGCACTCCGTACGACGTGGCCAGGCGGGGGCCCGCGAGCCGGTGCGCCCTGGCCACGCGGTCCTCCGAGAACGAGCCCACGCAGACCCGGTCCCAGGCGTCGGCGCGGCGGATCAGGTCGATCAGCGGGACGAGCGCCGACTCGGTCTTGAGGTCGACGTTCCAGCGGGCCTCGGGGAAGGCCTCCAGCAGCTCCTCGAACAGGGGCAGCGGCTCGCGTCCGGCCACCCGGGCCCGCTTGACCGCGTCCCAGGGGAGCTCGGCGATCTTTCCCCGGGCGTCGGTGACGCGGTCCAGGGTCGCGTCGTGGAAGGCGACCAGCCGTCCGTCGGCGGTGGTGTGTACGTCGGTCTCGAAGTACCGGTACCCGGCCGCCGCGGCGCGCTCGAAGGCGGCCGCGGTGTTCTCGATGCCGTCGGCCGCCCCGCCGCGGTGGGCGAACGGGATGGGGGCGGGGTGGTCCAGATAGGGGTGGCGTACGCGAGTCACCGGGGAAGTATCGCGCGCTCGGGGGCCGGCCCCGGACCCGCCGTGTCCCGCACCGGGCTCGGGGAGGCGGCCCGGGCCTCGGGGGCTGCCGTGGGGATGGCGAAGACGCGGAGGAAGAACTGGGCGAGCGGTCCGATCGCCAGGGCGTACAGGACCGTGCCGACGCCGAGCGAGCCACCGAGCAGGAAGCCCGTCGCCACCACGAGGACCTCCAGGGAGGTGCGCACCAGTCGGATCGACCGGCCCGTGGCCCGGTGCAGGCCCGTCATCAGGCCGTCGCGCGGGCCGGGGCCGAAGCGCGCCGAGATGTAGAGGCCGGTCGCCACGCCGTTGCCGACGATCGCGGCGGCCGTCAGGGGTACCTGGGCGAGCAGCCCGCGCACATCGGGGACGACGGCGAGCGTGCCGTCCATGAAGATGCCGATGGCGAAGACATTGGAGACCGTACCGAGCCCCGGTCGCTGGCGAAGGGGGATCCACAGCAGCAGCACCGCGGCCCCGACGACGATCGACACGACGCCGATCGAGAGCCCGGTGTGCTTCGCGAGGCCCTGGTGCAGCACCCCCCACGGTTCGAGGCCGAGCCCGGCGCGGACCAGCAGCCCCGAGCTGACGCCGTACAGCGCGAGGCCGGCATAGAGCTGGACCAGTCTCCGGGTGAGATGCGTGGACAAGGCGGGGCCCCCTGTGTGGTGGTAGTGGACTGGCTCATGACACTCTGTGGCGGGGAAATGGACTCCAGCCATGGCCAATTCCGGGAAGGTGGACTGACTTCGATGGCTCAGTGGACCTCGGCGATCGGGCCCGCCCAGCTCGCCCGTCAGCTCAAGGCACAACAGCCTCGCCCGGTGGGCACGGGCCTGCGCAAGCCGCCCGCCTACCGCGCCCTGGCCGACGGGATCCGGCTGCTCGTCCTGGAGGGCCGCGTGCCGGCCGCCGCCCGCCTTCCCGCCGAGCGCGAACTGGCCGTCGCCCTGTCGGTGAGCCGCACCACGGTCGCCGCCGCCTACGAGGCGCTGCGCGGCGAGGGCTTCCTCGAATCGAGGCGCGGCGCCGGGAGCTGGACCGCCGTGCCCGCGGGCCATCCGCTGCCCGGCCGGGGCCTGGAACCGCTCCCGCCCGAGTCGCTCGGCTCCATGATCGACCTGGGCTGCGCGGCGCTGCCGGCCCCGGAACCCTGGCTGACCCGTGGCGTACAGGGCGCGCTCGAAGAGCTTCCGCCGTACGCCCACACCCATGGCGACTACCCGGCGGGCCTGCCCGCGCTGCGGCGGATGCTCGCCGACCGCTACACCGCGCGCGGCATCCCGACGATGCCCGAGCAGATCATGGTCACGACCGGCGCGATGGGGGCGATGGACGCCATCTGTCATCTGTTCGCCGGGCGCGGTGAACGCATCGCCGTCGAGTCGCCGTCCTACGCCAACATCCTTCAGCTCATGCGCGAGGCGGGCGCCCGCCTGGTGCCGATCGCCATGGCCGAGGCCCTGTCCGGCTGGGATCTGCCGCGCTGGCGCCAGGTATTGAGGGACGCGGCCCCCCGACTCGCCTATGTCGTCGCCGACTTCCACAACCCCACCGGCGCGCTCGCCGACGAGGACCAAAGGCGCCAGCTCGTGGACGCGGCCCGCTCGGCCGGCACCGTGCTCGTCGTCGACGAGACGATGAGCGAGCTGTGGCTGGACGAGGACCTCTCCATGCCGCGTCCCGTCTGCGCCTTCGACCCGGCGGGGGCCACCGTGCTCACGGTCGGCTCGGCCAGCAAGGCGTTCTGGGCGGGCATGCGCATCGGATGGGTGCGCGCCGCACCCGACATCATCCGCTCGCTCGTCGCGGCCCGCGCCTACGCGGATCTGGGCACCCCGGTCCTGGAGCAGCTGGCCGTCAACTGGCTGATGGCGACGGGGGGTTGGGAGCAGGCGGTCGAGCTGCGCCGCACCCAGGCCCGCGAGAACCGCGACGCCCTGGTCACCGCGGTGCGCCGGGAACTGCCCGACTGGGAGTTCCATGTGCCGCGCGGCGGGCTCACGTTGTGGGTGCGTACCGGAGGGCTTTCGGGGTCCCGGCTGGCCGAGGTCGGCGAACGGGTCGGGGTGCGGGTGCCGTCGGGACCCCGCTTCGGCGTGGACGGTGCCTTCGAGGGCTATGTCCGGCTGCCGTTCACCGTGGGCGGCCCGGTCGCCGAGGAGGCCGCGGTGCGGCTGGCGGCCGCGGCCCGGCTGGTCGAGACGGGAGGCGGCTCGGGAAGCGCGGAGCCGCCGCGAACCTTCGTGGCCTGAGGGGCGATCGCGGGCCGGTGACGCCCGCGCTACCCCTCCGCCGGAACCGCCTCCACCGGCGTCGGGTCCACCGAGGACGCCTGGGCCGGTGTCGCCTCGACCGGGGCCTCCCGGCCGGGGAGCAGGTCGAGGACCGCCCGGCGGTGGGCCTCGGTCGTCGCGTCGTCGTAGGGGTCCGGGGTGGCGGGGACCTGGAGGCGCAGCACCGGGCCGGTGCCGAGGCGGGCGTAGCCACGGCCCGGCGGGACGTCGGCAGTGGGCGTCGTGTGGGGCGGCGCGCCGAGCACGGACTCCACCTGGCCGTGCGAAGCCGGGCCGAGCACCACCCGGGCCCGGGTGTGCGAGAGCACCGGTTCGGACAGGTCGTCCAGGGTGTCGAACTGCTCGGCCACCACGACCGTCACTCCGGCGGCCCGGCCGTGGCGCAGCGGAACCTGGAGCAGGTGCTGCGGGTCGGTGCGCCCGTCGGCGGCGGCCAGGTCGGCCAGCATGCTGGGCCGGTCGAGCAGGATCCACAGCGGGCGTTTGATGTCCTCGGGGGCCGGGCGGCCCGCCTGGCGGGCGCGGTTGGCGGCGATGAGGCGGCGCTCGGTCTCGTGCGAGGCCCACTCCAGGATGGCGAGCGCCCCGGCGAGACCGCACTCGACGGCGAGCACGCCCGAGCGGCCGGTCAGGCAGGCGTACTCCCCGGTTCCGCTGCCCTCGACGATGAGCAGGTCGCCGTCCTTGAGGGCCTGGAGCGCGATGGAGCGCAGCAGGGTGGTGGTGCCCGTGCCGGGCCGGCCGACGACCAGGAGGTGGGGCTCGGTGGAGCGCGGCCCGGTCCGCCAGATCACCGGCGGCGCGTCGTGGCTCTCCTCGCCGGCGGTCACCGGGACCCTGCGCTGGACGGCGTCCGCGTCGGTGAAGCCGAGGACGGTCTCGCCCGGGGAGGTCACGAAGGGCTGGGCGGCGATCGTGGTCGGCAGCGCGCCCAGGACGCTCATGTCGAGCTGGTTGCCCTCCTCGTCCCAGACGAAGTGGTACTCGCGACCGCGCCCCGACTTGGCGTGCAGAAGCTGTTCGATCCGGGCGCGCGCGGCGGGCTCGCCGTCGGTGAAGTACGCCGGGTAGCGCACCCGGAGCCGGGTCGGGCGGCCGCTCTCGTCGAAGGCGTACTCGCTGAAGGCCTTGTCCCACTCGCCTCCGTGGGCGAAGAGCGGGTTGGGGTCCTCCGGAACGGAGAAGTACGGCACGAGCGCCTCGTAGAGGGCCTGGAGACGGGCGAGTTCCGCCTCGTCGGGGCCGGTCTTGACGACCGGTTTCTCGCGGCCCTTCCAGGCGGCCGCGCCCATCACCGTGATCAGGGCGAGGAGCGGCCCGTACGGGATGAGCGCGACGACCAGGACCACGGCCGCCGTGAGGAACAGCGCGGGACTGCGCCGCTCCTTGGGGGTGGCGGCCCATTTGCCGCGCAGGGCGGCGGTGATCAGCCGCAGGCCGCGGCTGATCGTGATGAGCGGATGGAGAACGTCGGTGGCGCTGTCGGCGGCCGTGCGCACGATCTCGCGGCTGCGAACGATGGATGCGCTGCTGCTGCTCAGAATGCGGGGGAGTGGTCGCCGGGCCACGTCGTTCTCCTGGAGTTGTGTCCGCAGTGGGATCTGCCGTTGTGACTGCCGGGATGTGCGGGACAGCGGCAGGTCAGAACTTGATCCCGCCCAGCAGGCCGGCGAGGCTCGCGCCTCCGGCCGTGATGCTCGGGGCGATCGCGGTGCCCGCGAGATAGAAGCCGAAGAGGGAGCACACGAGCGCGTGCGACGCCTTGAGTCCGTCTTTCTTGAAGAAGAGGAAGGTGATGATTCCGAGCAGCACCACGCCTGACATGGACAGGATCATTTGAGGTCTCCTGGTTGATGGGGACGGTCACCATGAGTTCTTCCAGGCTCACAGGAAGTATCTATGCGATAAAAGGTGCAAACGGGTGAAAGTGGCGCTATTTCACTGGAGTGGCGGATAGGAAAAGCGGTCCGGAGCGGCACACTGTGCGGCCGCCGGGCCGTCAAACCGTCACGCGTGGTGATCTTTGCCGCCGGTGGGTCGCGGCAGGTCGAGCGGCGGGCAGTACCCTGTCGATTCACTCGTACGGCGCTGTCGCCGTGCGGGTTTGTTCCGTTGCCCCTAAGGAGTTGTCGATGAGCGAGGAACTCGATCCCGAGGTGGTCGAGCTGGCGTCCAGGATCTTCGAGCTGGCCCGTCAGGGAGACGCCGAGGCGCTCGCCGCGTACGTCGACGCCGGGGTGTCCGCGAACCTCACCAACGACCGCGGCGACTCGCTCGTCATGCTGGCCGCCTACCACGGCCACGCGGACGCGGTCTCCGCCCTGCTGGCCCGCGGCGCCGAGGCCGACCGCGCCAACGACCGGGGCCAGACGCCGCTCGCCGGCGCCGTCTTCAAGGGCGAGGACGCCGTGATCAAGGCCCTCCTGGCCGGCGGAGCCGATCCTTCCGCCGGGACGCCCTCCGCGGTCGACACCGCCCGGATGTTCGGCAGGACGGAACTGCTCGCCCTGTTCGGGGTCAACTGAGCGTCCACCAAGCGTTTACGGGGGATCCACCGAAGAGCCCGCGGAGAGGGGCGCCGTAAATGTGGTCGCGATGGCGAAATGGCTGGGTCATCATGACGTCGAACCCCTACATCGGGGGCAGGGTCCCTACAGCGGGGACCACGACGAGAGGCAGGAAGATGGTCTACACCAAGCAGAAGACGGCGGGCGACCCCTCATGTTGCTGCGCGGCCTAGGGCAAGGCACGAATCCCCCGGTTGCGTCGACAGCTTGATGTGAGGCTATTTCCATGTTCGATCCAGTCATAGCGCCGAGCGGCACGCTGCTCGGTCTGCTGCAGCGGGGCCGCGGCGACGGCACCCTGCACGCGCTGGCCGCCCCGCGCGACGAGGCCCTGGCGGCCCTCAACCACTGCGTACTGAGCGACCCCCGCCACGACTGGCAGGTCGAGAACCGCTCCCTCTACTACGCGCGCCTCTTCCTGGATCTCGACGGCGAGCTCGACCAGATCGAGCACCACCTCTTCGGCGCCGAGGACATCCTCGACACCGAGGACACCAGGACCGGGCTCGCCCTCGCCGTCCTGGGCCACCTCGCCTCGTACGGCAGGAACGACGCGCTCGCGCTGCTCCGCCGCTACGCCGCGACAGGCTCCAACTGGGCCTGGGCCCTGGACGAGCTCGCGCTGCGCGACGACGACGCGGGCCTGCGCGGCCTCGCCACGTCCGTGCTCGGCCGCTTCACCCCCGACGCGCACGGCGACGCCGAGCTCGCCGCCACCGTGCGAGACGCCTTCGAACCGCGCCCCTGGCGGCTGTGGGCCGAGGATCCGCGTCCCGGCGTGGGCGCCCGGGTGCGGGCCGCCCAGGAGACGGGCTCCTTCGACCGCTGGCAGCGCCAGATGCGGCCGGCCGGGCCCCGCCCGGGATGGAGCGTCCAGGCGGTCTTCGACTGGGCCGAGGAGGGTCTGGAACGCGGCGCGGTCCTGCACCTGCCCGCCGCCCGGTGCCTCGGCGCGGTGGCCGGACCCGAGGACCGGGACGCCATCATCGAAGCGGCCCGCTCCGGCACCGACGGAGCGCGCGGCGCCGCCCTGCACTATCTCGCCGAGTCACGCGACGCCCGCGTCCTCGACCTGATCGAGGCGGCCGTCTCGACCGGCTCGCCCCTCGCGGCCGAGGCCGCCGTGCACGCCTTCGAGCGGATGTGCGGCCCCGAGGCCGTCGACCGGGCCCGCGGCTGGGTCCAGCGCCCCGACGAACTGGGCGCCTCCGCCGCCAGCGTGCTCGCCTCACGGGGCGAGGCCGGCGACGAGAAGCTGGTGCTCGGCGCACTGCGCGAGACCGTACGCTCCGAAGGCCCCGACGCCCCGCTGCTGCGGGCGCTCGTCGACGGGGCGGGACGGCTCGGCATCTGCTGCGCGGCCCCGGTCCTGCGGCACGTGTACCGCGAGACCGCCTCCTCGCAACTGCGCGGACGCGCCGCCCGCGCGCTCGCCGCGACGGACCCCTCCTTCGCCACCGGCTTCGCCGTCGAGTGCCTGTGGGACTGCGAGGAGACCACACGGGAAGTGGCGGCCCAGTACGCCGAACTCGTGGACGCCCGGGTGGCGGACCGGCTGCGCAGGCTCGCCGCCGACCCCGCCGAGGAGGCCGAGGTGCAGAGCGCCATCCACGACCGGCTCGGCCCGGACACCACGGCCGTGTGATCCACGGCCCACCGGGGCTCCGAACGCCCCGCCGACCGCACGGCACCCGCCGACGCGGTCACCCACCGCACGTCACAGCCCCGGCCTACGGCCACGGGGGAGGGCTCTGACGGGCCGCGCCCGTTCTCCGCGGGCGCCCTCGCGGCACACGGACCCGGCGCCTTCGACGCCCGGCCGTCCCCGGCCGCCTCACGCGCCGACGCCCCGCCGCCGTCCGCGCGGCGGATCACAGTCCGCGTCCCACGACGAACCTGAGCGGTGTGCCCGGCGCGGCCTGGGCCGCGGCCGCCAGATCGGACTCGGGGACGACACCGATCACCGGGTAGCCCCCGGTCGTCGGATGGTCGGCGAGAAAGACCACCGGCAGTCCGTCCGGAGGCACCTGCACCGCCCCCAACACCATTCCCTCGCTGGGCAGTTCACCCTGCACGGCGCGCCGGAGCGCCGGCCCCTCGGTGCGCAGGCCGATGCGGTTGCTCGCCGAGGACACCCGATAGCGCCCGGTCGCCAGGACGCGCTGCGCGTCCGGGGTGAACCAGTCTGCACGCGGCCCCGGACGCACCCGCAGCACGAGCTCGTGCGCCACCCCCGGCGCGGGCGCCACGTCCGCATACGGGTGGCCGCGCCCCGGTCGGCCCAGGGGCAGCACGGCGCCGTCCCTCAGCGGCGGCGGGCCGAGGCCCGACAGGAGGTCGGTGGAGCGACTGGCGAGCACCGGCTCGACGGCGACGCCACCCGCGAACGCCAGATAGGAGCGCACCCCCCGCGTCGCCGCGCCCACCTCGACCACGGCCCCCGAGGGCACCCGCACCGCGGCGCCCCAGGCCACCGCCCGGCCGTCCACCGTGACCGGGCAGGGCGCCCCGGTCACCGCGACCGTGACCGCGCAACGGGGCCGTACCGCGCACCCGTTGAGGGTCGTCTCCAGCACGGCGGCGCCCGGCGCGTTGCCGACCAGCCGGTTGGCGAGCCGGCTCGCCGGCAGGTCGAGGGCGCCCGAACGCGGCACCCCGAGATGCGCGTGACCGAAGCGCCCCTCGTCCTGTACGGAGGTGAGCGCCCCGGCCCGTACGACGGACAGGGCCCGGTCGGTCATCGGGGCGCCTGGGGGACGAAGCGGACCCGGGTGCCCGGGGTGAGCAGGGCGGCGGGCTCGCGGTGCGGGTCCCACAGCGTCACGTCCGTGCTGCCGATGAGCTGCCAGCCACCGGGGGAGGAGCGCGGATAGACCCCGGTGTACGCGCCCGCGAGCGCCACCGAACCGGCGGGCACCGCGGTGCGGGGGGTGGCCCGGCGCGGTACCGCGTAGCGCTCGCCGAGCCCGGTGAGGTAGGCGAAGCCGGGCGCGAAGCCGCAGAAGGCGACCCGGAACCCGGCCGAGGAATGGATGCGTACGGCCTCTTGCTCCGGGACCCCCCACCGGGCGGCGACCTCCGCGAGATCGGGGCCGTCGTAGCGGACCGGGATCTCCACCGTCTCCTGGGCGCCCGCCTTGAGGGGAGGGATGTCCCAGGTGAGGAGCCGCGCGGCCAGCGCGGGGGGATCGTCCACTCCGTCGAGCAGGACCGTGCGGGCCGCCGGCACGATCTCCCGCACCGGGGGAAGCGTTCCGGCGGCGCGGCGGCGCACCAGTTCGGCGTGGAGCGCCCCTGCCGCCTCGCCGCTCTCCAGCTCGACCAGCAGGGCGTGGTCCCCGACCGGCAGAACGCGCGGGCCGCTCACGAGAACGCCGCCACCCGGACGCCCGCCGCCTCCAGCGCGGCCCGCACCCGCCGGGCCAGCTCCACGGCGCCCGGGGTGTCGCCGTGCACGCACAGCGAGCCGGCCCCGACCGCGACGGGCTCGCCCGACTCGGCCACCACGGTGCCGTCCAGGGCCATCGAGACGGCCCGCGCCACCACCGCCTCCGGGTCGCTGACGACCGCGCCCTCGCGGCCGCGCGGCACCAGGGTGGCGTGCGCGGTGTAGGCGCGGTCCGCGAACGCCTCCGTGACCACGGGCAGCCCGGCCCCCTCGGCCGCCGCGAGGAGCCGCGATCCCGGAAGCCCGAGGACGGCGCGCCCCGCACCGGCGAGGAGTACGCCGGCCACGACGGCCGCCGCCTGCTCCTCGTCGTGCACGACACGGTTGTAGAGCGCGCCGTGCGGTTTGACGTAGGTGACCCGGCTGCCCGCCGCGCGTGCGAAGACCTCCAACGCGCCGATCTGGTAAGCCACTTCGGCGGCCAGCTCGGCGGGCGGCACATCCATGGAGCGCCGGCCGAAGCCCGCGAGGTCGCGGTAGGAGACCTGGGCGCCGATGCGCACACCGCGCTCGGCCGCCAGGTCGCAGACCCGCCGCATGATGGCCGGATCGCCCGCGTGGAAGCCGCAGGCCACATTGGCGCTGGTGACGACGGACAGCAACTGTTCGTCGTCGGTCAACCGCCAGTGGCCGAAGCCCTCGCCGAGGTCGGCATTGAGGTCGATCGACATCGTCGCGGACCGGGTCATGGGTGCGGCTTCTCCTGTTCGAGAGGTGCGTGGTCCTTGGTGCAGTGTGCCTCGGGCGGGCGCCGGACGCCCGCCCGGGAGGGCCGTTGTTCCGGCCGGTTCAGCGGATCCGGTAGTGCTCGTCGCGGACGTCGGTCAGGAACATCCGGCCCGGCGCGTGGGTGAGCGCGAACGGCGGCCGGGACGCCATCACCGCGGCCTGCGGGGTGACCCCGCAGGCCCAGAACACCGGCACGTCCCCCGGCGCGGCCACCACCGGGTCCCCGAAGTCGGGCCGGGACAGGTCCTTGATGCCGAGCGCGGCGGGATCGCCCGAGTGGACGGGCGCGCCGTGCACCGCGGGCATCGCCCGGGTCACCCGGCAGGCCGTGGCCACCAGCGCGGCCGGGATCGGCCGCATCGACACCACCAGCGGGCCGCTGAGCCGCCCCGCCGGCCGGCACGGCCGGTTCGTCACGTACATCGAGACGTTGCGGCCCTGCTCGATGTGGCGCAACGGCACGTTCTCGGCGGCCAGTTGGGACTCGAAGGTGAAGCTGCACCCGATGAGGAACGTCACCAGGTCCTCGCGCCACCAGCGGGTGGCGTCGACCGGCTGGGCGACGAGGCCGCCGTTCTCCCAGATCCGGTAGCGGGGAACATCCGTGCGCAGATCGGCCGCGGGGGCCAGCCGCGTCCTGAAGGAACCGGGCTCCGTGACGTCGAGGACGGGGCAGGGCTGGGGATTGCGCGCGCAGAACTGCCGTACGTCCTCGGCCCAGTCGGCGGGCACGGAGATCAGGTTGGCCTGGGCGTGGCCGGGCGCCCAGCCCGCCGTCGGCACGTCCGTACCGGAACGGAACAGGGCCCGCGCCTCGTGCGGCAGCGTCAGGGCCGCCGGTTCCAGGCCGGTCACGACAGCTCCTGACCGCGCGTCTCGGGCAGCCCGAGCAGGGCGAGCACCGCGATCGCGTAGCCGACCGCGCCGAAGACCAGCGCGCCGCCCACGCCCCAACTGTCGGCGAGGTAGCCGACCAGGGTGGGGAAGAGGGCGCCCACGGCCCGGCCGGTGTTGTACGTGAAGCCCTGCCCGGTGCCGCGCACGGCCGTCGGGTACAGCTCGCTCAGGAACGAGCCGAAGCCGCTGAAGATCGCCGACATGCAGAAGCCGAGCGGGAAGCCGAGCACCAGGAGCAGGGTGTTCGCCCCCGACGGAAGGTGCGTGTACAGGACGATGCACAGGGCCGAGAGCACCGCGAACAGGGCGATGTTCTTCTTCCGGCCGATCCGGTCGGTGAGGTGGCCGCCGGTCAGATAGCCGAGGAAGGCGCCGGAGATCAGGAACGTCAGATAGCCGCCGGTGCCCACGACCGTGAGGTGCCGCTCGCTCTTGAGGAAGGTCGGCACCCAGGTCGCCAGCGTGTAGTAGCCGCCCTGGACGCCGGTGGAGAGCAGCACCGCGAACAGGGTGGTGCGCAGCAGCGGGCCCCGGAAGATCGCGGCGAAGGTGGCGCCGCCGCTCGTGGTGCGGGCCGTGGCGAGCCGGCGTTCGGCGGCCTCGGGGGCGTCCTCGACGTTGCGGCGCACATAGACGAGCAGCAGCGCGGGCAGCGCCCCGGTCCAGAACACCACGCGCCAGGCGGTGTCCTCGTCCACGTACTGGAAGACCAGGGTGGACACCACCACGGCCAGCGCCCAGCCGGCCGCCCACGCGCTCTGCACCGCGCCCAGGGTGCGGCCCCGGTGCCTGGCCGAGGCGTACTCGGCGACCAGGATCGCGCCGACCGCCCACTCGCCCCCGAAGCCGAGCCCCTGAAGGGCGCGGAAAGCCAGGAGCGTCTCGTAGTTGGGCGCGAAGCCGCACAGGACGGTGAACACCGCATAGGTGCCCACCGTGATCATCAGCGCCTTGACCCGGCCGACGCGGTCGGCGACCACCCCGGCGAGCGCGCCGCCCACGGCCGAGACCACCAGGGTCACCGTGGTGAGCAGTCCGGTCTGGCCGGTGTCGAGGCCGAAGTAGGCCGAGATCGCGACCATGGTCAGCGGGAGGGTGAAGAAGTCGTACGAGTCGAGGGCGTAGCCGCCGAAGGCGCCCCCGAAGGCCCGCCGGCCGCCGGGGCCGAGCGCCCTCAGCCATCCGAACGGGCCGATGTCGTGCGGGTGTTGACCGTGCTGCGGCTGTGCCTTGGTCGTGCTCATGTGCACCTCGCAGGAGGGGATGAGAGGGCTGCCGAGACCGTGCGGTCGCCCCAACGTAGGGGATTGTTGAACGATCCGACAAGACTCATGCGCGGACGTTCTCGCTTCCTCACGTCCCCACGGTCCTTCTACGATGGGTCCTCACGCCGGCGGGAGCGGTCGGCGGGGGAGAGAGGGCGCTGTGGCGACAACGGACTCCGGACTCGGCGGACTTGCCGAGGACCGCGCCCTGCTGGGCCGGACCAGCACCGCCGAGCGGGTCGCGGACATCCTGCGCACCCGGATCGCGGAAGGCTTCTTCCCTCCGGGGGAGCGCCTCGCGGAGGACGCCATCGGCAAGGCCCTCGGGGTCTCGCGCAACACGTTGCGCGAGGCGTTCCGGCTGCTCACCCACGAACGGCTGCTCGTCCACGAACTCAACCGCGGGGTCTTCGTCCGGGTGCTCGCCGTCGAGGACGTGACGGACATCTACCGCACCCGGCGCCTGGTCGAATGCGCCGTCGTCCGGACACTCGCCGAACCGCCCCACCCGCCGGGCTGGCTCGACGGGCTCGACGCGGCCGTCTCGGCCGGCGAACGCGCGGCCCGGGAGAGCGACTGGCGGGGCGTGTCCACCGCCAACATCCACTTCCACCGCGAACTCGTCGGCCTCGCGGGCAGCGCCCGCACCGACGAGCTGATGCGGGGCGTCCTCGCCGAACTCCGCCTGGCCTTCCACGTGGTGGACGACCCCCGCCGCCTGCACCAGCCCTACCTCGTCCGCAACCGGCGGATCCTGGAGGCGCTGCGCGCGGGGGAGCGGGAGAAGGCCGGGCTGCTGCTCGCCGACTACCTCGACGACTCGCGCGCCCAGCTCGTCCAGGCGTACGGAAAGCTGGTCGCGGAGGCGACTTCCTGACCCGGGCCGCCGCTGCGGACCCGGGGCTGATCTGCGCCGTTTCGACCGTTGTCAGTGCGAGGACCTAATCTGTCCAGCGTGACTTCGCCTGCCTCGACGGAATCCGTTCCGCCCCAGCTCAGCGCGGCGGCGCGCCCCGCCCCGGGCCCGGCCGCCGACGAGGGTCTCGCGCGACGGCTGCGCGCGCTCGCCTGCACCGCCCCGCTGCACGACCTCGACGTGCGCAAGGCCAACCTCGCGGGGGAGTACTCGGTGTACGCGATGGCCGAGGTGGCCCTCGCCTCCATCGACCTCGTCACCCTGAACATGGACTTCGACACGGGCGCCGACCACGAACAGATCGTGGCCCGGCTCATCCCGCGCGTGGCCGCCCAGGCGCCGGCCCGGCCCACCGCCGAGCACGAGCGGGTGGCCCGCTGGGTCCTGGAGAACCTGATCAACGTGGGCAGCGTCGACCGGGGCTTCCGCGCGGTGTACGGCACGTTCAACCCCGACGGCGTCTACGTCCGCAGGGACTACGACTTCAAACTCCTCGAAGAGGTCCCCGGCTACGGCGGCGCGGTCTATCTGCGGACCACCGACGAAGCCGTCAACGTCCTGGTCGGCGCCCTCGACACCGACGTCACCAGCGCCCAGATCGCGGCCGAGGTCAAGCTGGAGGTCCTCATCAGCCGCGGCCGCCTCGCCGACGCCCAGCTCGCCGCCGAACAGGCCCGCTACCGCACGGTGCAGTACGCCGAGACGCTCCGGCGCACCCTGGAGGCCACCCGGCGCAACGTGCGCGCGGTCGACTGGCTCAACGCGGTGCCGGACATGATCGCCGAGGCGCTCGACCACGTCGCCGACCGCTACCGGCACGAGAACGCGATCCTCACCAACATCCGCAAGGCCCGCGACGAGGCGGAGGACCCGGAGCACAAGCGCCGCGCCGCCGAGCTCGTCGACATCGTCAAGGACTGCATCCGCCGCCACACCCAGCTCCAGTCCCGCCTCCTGGAAGCGGGCCCGCTCTTCCGTGCCGAGCAGGACCGCCAGGCCTTCGCCCGCCCGGCCGCCCGCTCCGGCCTCGACCTGTACGGCCAGCTCGTCGCCCCGCTGCTGCCGCTCCCGGTGGAACAGGCGATCCGGGTCACCGACGCCTTCTTCGCCCGCGGCACCGGCCTGCGCACCCCGGTGTCGGTGCGGGTCGGCGACCTGGTGGACATACTGCTCACGCCCCCCGTGGAGCGGGAGCACCTCGGCGCGGAGATGCCCGAGCCCGAGCTGATCGCGACCCCCGACGACAGCCGCTTCAGCGAGGAGCAGCTCGCCGCCGCGATGCGCCTGCTCGACCTGGAGCACGACGCGCCCCGCCGCCTGTCGGGCCTGCTCGCCGAGGCCCGTCTGCTCGACCCCGAACTGCCGTACCTGGTCGCCCTGTTGGCGGTCCACGCGGCAAGCCCGCCGGTCGGCACGGCCTACCGCCAGGGCGAGGAGCGCCTGTTGTTCGCGGTCGACGACGGCACGCCGCTCGACGACCTGGAGTTCGGCGGGGCGGACCTGATCGTGGGCACGGCCCTGCTCGACACGGTCGGCATGGCCGCGGGCCGAACGGAGGCGGCATGACACACCGCCCCCGAGCCACCCCCGGGGCCGCGCCCCGGCCCCCGTTCACACCAGGACGGCGCTCACCCGCAATGGCCGGACGCCGCCGCTCATCCGCAACGGCCGGCCGCGCTGGGGGCGCCCCCTGCCCGGTGCTGCCGGGGGCGCGGGGAACTGCGCGAGCGGCCACGTCCGGTGCGCAGTCGATCGTCGCCGCACGCAGGGCTCCCGCTTGCCCGGTGCTGTCAGGGGCGCGGGGAACTGCGCGAGCAACCATGCATGGTCCGCAGGCGATCGTCGCCGCGCGCAGGGTTTCCGCTTGCCCGGTGCTGCCGGGGGCGCGGGGAGCTGCGCGAGCGGCCATGCATGGTCCGCAGGCGATCGTCGCCGCGCGCAGGGTTTCCGCTTGCCCGGTGCTGCCGGGGGCGCGGGGAGCTGCGCGAGCGGCCATGCATGGTCCGCAGGCGATCGGCGCCGCACGCAGGGCTCCCGCTTGCCCGGTGCTGTCAGGGGCGCGGGGAGCTGCGCGAGCAACCACGCACGGTCCGCACCCGACCGGCGAGCCCGGGGCCCTCCCTCCTCACCCTCGGAGTCCCGCGGCGGAGCCGCCGAGTACCCCAGCGGAGAGGGGTGGGGCGGGGAAGCCCCCGCCGTAGCCGCCCCCCGTCCCGCACCCGAGCACACACGCACCCGCACCCGCACACCCCACCGCACCATGGAGCACCCGTGACCGACCAGCCCACCGAGCACGCCGTGTTCGGCGACGACGCCGAGGCCCCGGCGCCCGCCGCGACCGGCACCGGCACCGGGACCGGCACAGGCACTGGCACCGGGACCGGCACTCGCACCGGGACCGGCACAGGCACCGGGACCGGCACAGGCACCGGCGGCGAGGCCCGGATCACCCCCGCCGACGCCGCCGACGCCGCACGGCTCGTCGCCTTCGGGCTCCAGCCCAAGCTGCTGCCCGCCCGCGACGCGGAGTACGCGGAACTGCTCCGCCGCCACCGCGAGGACCCCGCCTTCGCGCGGCTGGCCGACGCCGTCGCCGCGGGGCTCGGCCTGATCGTCCTGGAGGTGTCGCCCCGCGCGGGCATGGCCGTGACGGCGGCCGAGGACTCCGTGTTCGCCGTCCGCATGGGCGACTACGCCCGCCGCGCCGCCGCCCCCGACTCCGCCGACCGCTTCCTGCACGGCCTGGCCCATCTCGCCGTCGCCGCCCTGGCGTTCCCCCGCCCCGAGGACCTCGCCGACGACGGCTACATCGGGCGCATCACCGTCAACGGCGTGGACGCGTTCGTCCGGCAGGCCTGCCGCCGCCTGGAGGAGCGGGCCGAGGAGACCGGCGAGAACACCGACCCCGAGACCGGCGCCCCCGGCCTGGAGGCCGCCTGGCGGATCTACGCGCGCCGCAGCTCCACCGGCGCCACCAAGGACGCCCGCCGGCTCGCCGGTTCGACCACCGGCATCGTCGCCAAGGCGGTCGCCTTCCTCACCGAATCCGGCTTCCTCCAGCGGACCGGGGACGATGCGGGCGGCGCCTACCGCACCACCGCCCGCTACCAGTTGCAGGTCCGCGACATGGCGGGCAGCGCCGCCCTCACCGAGCTCATCGAGCTCGGCGTGGTCGCGGTCACCGACGGCGGCGCCACCCTGCTGCCGCCGCCCGACGCCGACGACCTGGAACTGGTGGCCGACGCCGGACTGCCCTTCCACTCCTGACGCCGCCCCCTCCCCCCCGCCCCCCACCACCACGAGAGTCCGCCGACATGTACGAGCTGTCCCGGGTCCGCCTCTACTCCATCGGGCCTGCCGGTGCGCGCTACGCCGACACCGTGCTTGACCTGCGGGGAGTCGGCGCGCCCGTGCCCAACCCGGCCCCCGCGCAGGCCGAGTTCTTCGAGGACGAGCCGGTCGGCCCGCCGCGCCGCCCCGCTCCCGCGGGCGTGCTCTTCCTGGAGAACGGCGGCGGAAAGTCCGTACTGCTCAAGCTGATCTTCTCGGTGATGCTGCCGGGCCACCGCAACACCCTGGGCGGCGCCAGCTCCGGCGTGCTGCGCAAGTTCCTGCTCGCCGACGACTGCGGGCACGTCGCCCTGGAGTGGCAGCACACCCTGACCGGCGAACTCGTCGTGGTCGGCAAGGTCAGTGAATGGCGCGGGCGCCAAGTCTCCAACGACCCGCGGAAGTTCGCCGAGGCCTGGTACTCCTTCCGGCCGGGGCCCGGCCTCAGCCTCGACTCGCTGCCGGTCGCCGAGTCCAGCGCGATGCGGCCGTCCGCCGAGGGCGTCTCGGGCGCGCAGGGCCGGCGCCGCACGATGAAGGGCTTCCGCGACGCCATCACCGAGGCGACCAAGGCCTACCCCCATCTGGAGGTGTACTGGGAGGAGATCCACGACCGCTGGAACGAGCACCTCGGCGACCTCGGTCTCGACCCCGAACTCTTCCGCTACCAGCGGGAGATGAACGCCGACGAGGGTGAGGCCGCGGGCCTGTTCGCGGTCAAGAAGGACTCCGACTTCACCGACCTGCTCCTGCGCGCCGTCACCGACACCCGCGACACCGACGGCCTCGCCGACCTGGTCAGCGGCTTCGGCAACAAGCTCGGCCGCCGCGCCGAACTCACCGCGGAACGCGACTTCACCGCCGGCTCGGTCGACCTCCTGAACCGCATCGTCGAGGCCGCCGACACCCGCGCGCGGGCCCGCGACGTCCATGCCGGGGCCGAACGGCGAACCCGCAGGCTCGCCCGGCGCCTCTCGGCCCGCGCCACCGAAGAGCGCGGCCGCGCCGCCGACCTCGCCCAGCAGGTCACCGCCGCCGCCCACCACGTCACCCTCGCCGAGCAGGCCCGCGGCCGCAGCTCCCTGATCGCCTCCGAACTCGCCTACCGCCACGCCTCGTTGGCCCTCGCGGTCGCCGAGAAGGCCGCCACGGCACAGCGCCGCGAGCTGGCCGACGCCCGTACCCTGCACTCCGCCTGGCAGGCCGCCGAGGCAGTCCTGCGCCACCGCGCGGCCGCCGACCGCTCGGCCCGTGTCGCCGTCGCCATCCAGGAGGCCGAGCGCGACGCGGCCCCCGCCCTCGCCGCCCGCGCCAAGGCCGCCGCCGATCTCGTACGGGCCCTGCACGCGGCCGCCGAGGACGGCGAGCGGGTCGCGGCCGAGGAGGAGGAGCGCTCCGCCGCCCTCCAGGAGGCCGGCGAGGCGGCACATCGCGATGCCACCGCCGCCGCGACCGAGGCCCAGCGGGCCCGCAGCGAGGCCGGGCATCTGCGCCAGCGCCTGGCCGAGGTCGAGCAGGAGACCGCCGAGGCGGTCCGCGCGGGCTGGCTGGACGACAGCGCCCCGGACGCCGACCCGGCGCGGGCCGCGCTCGCCGCGAGCGATGCCGAGAAGGCCGCGGTGGCCGGCTGGGACGCCGCCCGCGAAGCCGCCCGCACGGCAGCCGACCGGGCCCGCGAGGCCGCCTCCGTCGAGGCCCGGGCCGAACTGGCCGCGGCCCGCGCCGAGGACGCCGCACGCGCCGCCGGTCATGCCTACGACGCGGAGCGCCGGGCCGCCGAGTCGCTCGCCGGGGAAGAGCGCCTGGCCGAACTGCTCGGCCTGCCCACCGCCCTGTCGGACCGCCCCGGTGCCGCCGTGCCCGAGCCCCGCAAGCACGAGGGCGAGGGTGGCCAAAGTCCGCTCACCGCCGAGGAGTTGGACCGTTCGGCGGAGGAACTGCGCGAGCTCCTCGACCAGCGGGTCGCCTCCGCCGAACGCCAGCTCTTCGATCTGCGTACGGCGGCCGCCGACGACGCGCGCATCCTCGGCGCGCTCGGTGACGGTGGACTCCTGCCGCCCAGCCCCGATGTGCTGGCCACCGTCGAATACCTCGGCGAGCACGGCATCCCCGCGCTGCCCGGCTGGCGCTATCTCGCCCAGGCCGTCGCGCCCGCCGACCACGCCGCCGTGCTCGCGGCCCGCCCCGAACTCGTCGACGGCGTGGTCATCACCGACCCCGCCTCGCACGCCCGGGCCCGCGAGGCGCTCGCCGGCGCCGCCCTGCTGCCGCGCTCCGCCGTGGCCGTCGGCACCACCGCCGCCCTGCTCGCGCCCGTTCCGGCCCCCGACTCGGGCACCGACAGCGGCATCTTCCTCGTACCGCCGAACCCGGCGATGCACGACGAGCACGCCGCCGACGAGGAACGCCAGGCACTGCGCGCCCGCGCCACCGCCCGGGACGAGGAGATCCGCTCGCTGGCCGCCAGGCTCACCGGAGACCGCTCGCTGGCCGCCCGGATCGGCTCCTGGCGCGCCGACTGCCCGCCCGGCATGCTCGCCGAACTCGCCGCTGCCGCCCGCACCACCCGCGATGCCGCAGGGGAGGCCGCCCAGGTGCTGGCCGAGGCCCGCAGCGCGCGGGCCGAGGCGGACGAGGCGGCCGCCGAGACCGCGCGGGTGCGCGAGGAGCGCCAAGAGGCCGCCCAGCGCGCCCGGCGTGCCGCCGACGCGCTCGCCGGCCTCGCCTTCCGGCTCCGCGAGCGGGCCGGCTGGCAGGTCAAACTCCGTGAACTCGCCGACGAGGCGGCCGAGTCGGAGGCCCGCGCCCAGACGTTCCTGGAGCGCGCCAAGGCGGCCGACGAGGACCGCCGCGCCGCCCAGCGCGCCGCCGACGACGCCCACCGGACCTCGCGCGCGCTGCGCGCGGAGCGGGCCGAGATCGCGGGCGCACCCGAGAACCTCCCCGAGCCGGAAGCCGACGCTCCGCGCACCTCTCTGCCCGCCCTGCGCGAGGCCTACCGCGCCGCGTCCCAGCTGTACGAGAAGGTCGGCGTCGGCGCCGATCTGCGCGCCGAGCAGGCCCGCGCGGAGAGCGACGAGAGCGCGGCGCTCGCCGAACTCGACCGGCTCACCAACAAGGTGCGCACCCGCGCGGCCACGCTCCTGGAAGGCACCGACGGCGCGGACGGCCCGTCCCGCCAGGCGGCCGCCGCCCGCGCCGAGTCGCTCGTGCAGATGCTGGAGACGCGCGCGTCCACGGCCAGCGAGCAGCTCGGCCGGCTGCGCGGCGAGGCCGAGCGCCTGGCCCCCGCCGACGGCGCCGCGCACACCGAGCTCCCCGACGACCAGGTGCCGGCCGACGCCGAACAGGCCCAGGCCCTGCTGCGGGGCGCGACGGCCGAACTCGCCGCGCGCACCGACGAGTTGGACGCCTCGCGGGCCGCCCACGCCCAACTGCTCGCCGCCCACCGGGCCGCCGAGGACGGGGCGGGCGGCTTCGAGGAGACCGCGGCGCTCCTGCGCGACCTGCTGCGGGACAACGGCCAGGGCCCGGAGGAGGAGAGCGCGCCCGAGCCGTACCCGGGCACCCTGGAGGAGGCCCGCCAGGCCGCCACCGAGACCCGGCGCGCCCTGCGCGGCTGCACCGGTGACCTGTCGGCCGCCGACGCCGCGGTGCGCGAGGCGAGCGACATCCTGGTGCGTCACGCCAACGCCGCCCGCTACGA
This sequence comes from Streptomyces sp. ASQP_92, assembly GCF_025399895.1. GTDB lineage: Bacteria > Actinomycetota > Actinomycetes > Streptomycetales > Streptomycetaceae > Streptomyces. The sequence goes on from NZ_JAODUA010000031.1 coordinate 29,340, forward strand.
GCAGGTCCGCACCCCGGCGCGCCAGCAGATCCGCGAACTGCCCGCCGTCGCCCTGCCCGAGCACGCCGCCGCCTGGGCCGCCGCCTTCGAGCCCCGGCTGCGCGTCCTGACCGACGAGCTGGAGCAACTGGAGCGCAACCGCGACTCGATCGTCGACCGGCTGCGCGGGCTGGTGGACTCGGCGCTCACCACGCTGCGCTCCGCCCAGCGCCTGTCGCAGCTTCCCGAAGGGCTCGGCGAGTGGTCCGGCCAGGAGTTCCTGCGGGTCCGCTTCGAGGAACCCGACCAGGCCACCCTCACCGAACGCCTCGGCGGGGTCATCGACGAGGCCACCCGCGCCGCCGTCAAGAAGAACTCCGATCTGCGCCGCGACGGCATGTCCCTGCTGCTGCGCGGAGTCCAGGCGGCCCTCGAACCGCGCGGCATCTCCGTGGAGATCCTCAAGCCGGACGCGGTGCTGCGCGCCGAGCGTGTCCCGGTCGGACAGATGGGGGACGTGTTCTCCGGCGGCCAGCTGCTCACCGCCGCTATCGCCCTGTACTGCACGATGGCGGCGCTGCGCAGCAACGACCGGGGCCGCGACAAGCACCGTCACGCCGGCACGCTCTTCCTCGACAACCCCATCGGCCGCGCGAACGCGACCTACCTCCTGGAGCTCCAGCGGGCCGTCTCCGACGCCCTGGGCGTCCAACTCCTGTACACGACCGGCCTGTTCGACACCACGGCGCTCGCCGAGTTCCCCCTGGTGATCCGGTTGCGCAACGACGCGGACCTGAGGGCGGGCCTGAAGTACATCAGCGTCGAGGAGCACCTGCGCCCCGGCCTTCCCCAGCAGGACACCGCGGGCGAGACCGTGCACGGCGAGATCACCGCGACGCGCATGTTCAAGAAGCCCGCCTGAGCGGCCCGCCGAGGAACGGGGCGGTGGCGCCCGGGCGGCTCACGCCCGGGACAGCCGCTGCCCCGAGCCGTCCGCGGAACGTATTCGAGCCGCCCCCTCGGTGGTACGCGCCGCCCGGCGGGCCCGGCGCCGCTCCCGGCGCAACTTGCGCGCCGAACTGCTGGGCATCGACACCACGCCGTTGCGCTGGTTCCACACCTGCCGGGTGACCCAGACGTCGAGCACGCCCCAGGTGGCGAGGACCGTGCTGCCGACGCTGCTCAGCACCATCGGGAAGGCCAGCCAGGAACCGGCGAGCGTGGACAGGAAGGCGATCATCGCCTGCATCAGGGTGGCCGCGACGATGATGACGGCGCGGACGGCCGCCGTACGGACCGGGTCGGGCAGCCGGGGCCGTACGGCCGGTTCTTCCACCCACAGGGGCCGTTGCTCAACGCTCATGCCTGCATTCCTCCCCACCGGCGAAGGCTCGATGCCTCGCGCCCGCCGCGGCCGCGCGCCGTCCGGGCCCGTTGGACCGGACCCGCTCCCCGTCACGCGTACCCCGCTCGTCCCGCACCACCCGTACGGACAGACGAACGGAACTCCCGTGAGATTCCCGGGAATTGGCCGGGAGGAGCACTTCCAGCCATCTGCCGGAAGGGGCGAAAAGCCGCCATGACGGGTGTCCTCGGCTTCGGGCGGGGGTGCCATCTCCCGGAATACCGGGACAACGCATGATCACCGCTTCTGACAGCGGCCGAAAATCGTCCGGACGTGCCTTCGAGTTGTCTGTGGGTCGGTAGTAGGCTCACGCCGTTTGTTGACGGTTGATCTGGGGGAGGCCATGCGCTTTCGCGGGAAGTCCATCCGCAGGAAGATCGTGGCGTTGCTGCTGGTGCCGCTCGTCTCCCTCACCGCGCTGTGGGGGTTCTCCACCTACCTCACCGGCCGACAGGCCGGCGGCCTGATGGACGTGGCGCACATCGTCAAGAAGGTCGGCTACCCCATCGAGGACACCGTCCGCGTCCTCCAGCAGGAGCGCCGCCAGACCCTCGTCTATCTCGCCGACCAGCGACCGTCCGACGCGCTCGCCTCGCTCCGCGCCCGCCGGGTGGCCACCGACATCGCGATGACCAGGATCCGCGCCGCCGCCCACAACCCGGACGTCCGCGGCGACCTGCAACCCGCCGCGAAGGAACGCCTCAAGGCCGTGCTCGACGGCTTCGACTCGCTGACCGGGCTGCGCCGGTCCGTGGAGCAGGGCTCCGTCGACCGGCCCCAGGCGCTGGACTTCTACAACCGCCTCATCGACCCCTGCTACGGATTCCTCACCAATCTCCACGCCCTGGAGAACGTGGAGATGGACAAGCAGGGCCGCGCCCTGGTCGGCATCACCCGGGCCCGCGAGATGCTCTCGCGCGAGGACGCCCTCGTCGCCTCCTCCCTGATCACCCCGAGGACGACCGCCCCCGAACTGCGCCGGATGGCCGACCTGGTGGCCAACCGCCGGCTGCTCTACGAAACCGACCTGGAGAACCTGCCCCGGGCCGAACGCGACCGCTTCGAGCAGTACTGGAGCGGCCCCGACACCGAGGCGCTGCGCACCGCCGAGTCCGCCCTCATCGACGCCGGGCCCGCCAAGGACCGGCACCTCGACGCCGCCCGCTGGCAGCAGGCCGCCACACCGGTGCTCGACCGCCTCGCCCAGATGGGCACCCAGGCCGGCAACCGCTACCAGGACCGGGTCGAGCCGGTCGCCTTCAACGTGGTGATGAAAGCGGCCCTGACCGGAGTGCTCGGCCTGCTGGCCCTGCTGGTCTCCCTGTTCATGTCCGTACGCATCGGCCGCGAACTGGTCCGCGACCTCACCCGGCTCCGCAAGGAGGCCCACGAGGCCTCCGGGGTGCGCCTGCCGAGCGTGATGCGGCGCCTGGCCGCCGGCGAACAGGTCGACGTGGAGACCGAGGCGCCGCGCCTGGACTACGAACGCGACGAGGTCGGCCAGGTGGGCCAGGCCCTCAACACCCTGCAACGCGCCGCCGTCGAGGCCGCCGTCAAACAGGCCGACATGCGCCGCGGCGTCTCCGAGGTCTTCGTGAACCTCGCCCGCCGCAACCAGGTGCTCCTGCACCGCCAGTTGACGCTCCTGGACGCCATGGAACGGCGCACCGAGGACACCGACGAACTCGCCGACCTGTTCCGCCTCGACCACCTGACCACCCGCATGCGCCGCCACGCCGAGGGCCTGGTGATCCTCTCCGGCGCCGCCGCCTCCCGGCAGTGGCGCAAGCCCGTCCAGCTCATGGACGTCGTACGCGCCGCGGTCGCCGAGGTCGAGGACTACGAGCGCATCGAGGTGCGCAGGCTGCCCCGGCTCGGCGTCGGCGGCCCCGCCGTCGCCGACCTCACCCACCTGATCGCCGAACTCCTGGAGAACGCCACGGTGTTCTCGCCCCCGCACACCGCGGTCCAGGTGCACGGCGAACGCGTCGCCAACGGCTTCACCCTGGAGATCCACGACCGCGGGCTCGGCATGGCCCCGGAGATCCTCCTCGACGCCAACCTGCGCCTCGCCGAGACCCCCGAGTTCGAGCTCTCCGACACCGACCGCCTCGGCCTGTTCGTGGTAAGCCGGCTCGCCCAGCGTCAGAACGTCCGTGTCTCGCTCCAGCCGTCCCCCTACGGCGGTACCACCGCCGTCGTGTTCATCCCGGCCACCCTGCTCACCGACGCGCCCGAGACCGAGGGCACCGGCTTCCGGCTCGACCGCAAGGCCGCCCGAAGTGACGGCCGGAGCGAGGGCCGGAGCGTCCCGGACGCCCCGCGCCGCGCGCTGTCACCGCTGCCCGTGGGCATCCCCGGCCAGTCGGTCCTGGACGGCCCCGTCGAACTGGAGCCCCCCATCGACCCGTTGGGCTTCGACGAGCCCTCCGTGTTCGAGGCGCCGGTGGGCCGTGAGGGCATCGAGGCCGGGCGCGCCGGGCTGCTCCGCTCGGCCCGCCGGGCCGGCGGGTCCCCCGACGAGCGCCAGCAGCACGCGCAGGCGGCCGACGAGGGAGAGGACCACGAGCCGCTGCCGCTGCCGCGCCGGCTGCGCGTGCCGACACTGGTCAGCGACAACGGGCGGCGCGTCGACGGCCACGGCCGCGGCCATCCGGCATCCGAACCCGACCCCGCCCCCCAGGAAACCCGCGCCTTCGAGAGCCGGCTGCCCGAACGCCGAGCCGCCCAGCCGCCGCGCCCCGGCGACGCCCGGCCCGAGCCCCCGGCGGCGCAGCCCCTGCGCCCCGCGCCGCGCCCCTCGGGGCTGACACCGGTGCGGCCCGCCGGTCTCGCCGAACCGCCCGCGCCGGGGCCCGCCAACCCGGCGGACCTGCCGGGCGCGCCCAGCTCGGCCCCGTCCTGGGGCAGCCTGCCCGACGCGCCGCCCGCGGGCGAGCCGCCGCTGGGCGGGCTTCCGCGCCGGGTCCGCCAGGCGAGCCTGGCCCCCCAGCTCAAGGCCCCCGAGGGCCACCACGCCCCGCCCGACGACGGGCCCGATCCGGAGCGCGACGCCGACGAGGTGCGCGACAGGATGGCCTCACTGCAACGCGGCTGGCAGCGCGGCCGCAGGCACAACGAAGCTTCGGACACCGCGGAAGGACCATCCGCGCCGGGCCGGGGCGACACCGCACGACGAACCACACCGGAGGGGGACGGTCGATGACCGCGCCACAAGACTCAGCCGCAGCACGCAACGCCACCGGGAGCGGCGCCGGCGAACTCAACTGGCTCCTCGACGAGTTGGTCGACCGCGTCGGCTCCATCCGCAAGGCCCTGGTGCTCTCCAGCGACGGCCTCGCCACCGGCACGTCGCGCGATCTGACCCGCGAGGACGGTGAGCACCTGGCGGCCGTCGCCTCCGGCTTCCACAGCCTCGCCAAGGGCGTCGGCCGGCACTTCGACGCGGGCAGGGTGCGCCAGACCGTCGTCGAACTCGACGACGCCTTCCTCTTCGTGACGGCCGCCGGCGACGGCAGCTGCCTGGCCGTCCTGTCCGACGCCGACTCCGACGTCGGACAGGTCGCCTACGAGATGACCCTGATGGTCAAGCGGGTCGGCGTCCATCTGACCACCGCACCACGGACCGGCCTGCGCACCGGAGGGTGAGGGGGCGCGCCATGAGCGGGGGACACGATGAGTGACCCGGACCAGCGGGCCCAGAACCAGGTGAGGGACGCCTCGGGGGTGGCCGCCCCGGGCCGGCCGCACCACTGGTTCGACGACGACGCCGGCCCGGTGGTGCGTCCGTACGCCATGACCCGGGGCCGTACCACCAGCGTCGGCCAGCACCGGCTCGACCTGATCGCCGTAGTCGTCCCGGAACCCGCCGCCGACGACCCGGGCCGCGACCAGACGCTCTCACCGGAGCACGTGGAGATCGTCGAACGCTGCGGGGACTCGCCGCAGTCGATCGCCGAGCTCGCGGCGGGGCTCGACCTCCCCGTCGGGGTGGTCCGGGTCCTGGTCGGCGACCTGGTCGCCGACGCCCTGGTGCACGTAACCCGACCCGTTCCGCCGGCCGAGCTGCCGGACGAGTCCCTTCTCCGCGAGGTGATCAATGGCCTTCGGGCGCTCTAGCCGCAGAAAGCGGCACGTCGATCCGGTGACGCTCAAGATCCTCGTCGCCGGCGGCTTCGGCGTCGGCAAGACCACCCTGGTCGGCGCGGTGAGCGAGATCCGGCCCCTGCGCACCGAGGAACAGCTCAGCGAGGCGGGCCGCCCGATCGACGACCTGGCCGGTGTGGAGGGCAAGAACACCACCACCGTGGCCATGGACTTCGGGCGCATCACGCTCCGCGAGGACCTGGTGCTCTATCTCTTCGGCACCCCGGGCCAGGACCGTTTCTGGTTCCTGTGGGACGAACTCGCCCAGGGCGCGCTCGGAGCCGTGGTCCTCGCCGACACCCGCCGTCTTGAGGACTGCTTCGCCGGCATCGACTACTTCGAGCGGCGCGGCATCCCGTTCACCGTCGCCGTCAACTGCTTCGACGACGCGGCCCGTTACCCCGCCGACACGGTGCGCGCGGCCCTCGACCTCGACCCCGAGGTGCCGCTGCTCATGTGCGACGCGCGGGAGCGCGAGTCCGTCAAGGAGATCCTCGTCGGGGTGGTCGAGCACGCCATGGCGATGTCGGCCAAGTCCCGCCAGCCCGCGACGACGTGATGCCCCGCGCGTGACGCGGCCCGTACCTCCGCCGACCGGGGTACGGGCCGCGCGTGCGGGGGCCTACCGGTCGCCCTCCTCGTGCCAGTTGAGGCTGCGCTCCACCGCCTTGCGCCAGTTGGCGTACTCGCGCTCGCGGACCGGTGGCGTCATGCGCGGGGACCACTGCGCGTCGCGCCGCCAGTGCGCGGCCAGTTCATCGAGACCCGACCAGACACCGGTGGCGAGGCCCGCGGCGTACGCCGCTCCCAGGCAGGTCGTCTCGGACACCTCGGGGCGGATGACGGGGACCCCGAGCACATCTGCCTGATGCTGCATCAGGAGGTTGTTGACGGTCATGCCGCCGTCCACCTTCAGGGTCGTGATGGGTACGCCCGAGTCCTGGAACATGGCGTCGACGACCTCGCGGGTCTGCCAGCTCGTCGCCTCCAGGACCGCGCGCGCGAGGTGCGCCTTCGTCACGTACCGGGTGAGACCGGTGATGACGCCCCGCGCGTCGGAGCGCCAGTAGGGCGCGAAGAGCCCCGAGAAGGCGGGCACGATGTACGCCCCGCCGTTGTCGTCGACGCTCGCCGCCAGGGATTCGATCTCGTCGGCGCTGCGGATGATGCCGAGCTGGTCGCGGAACCACTGGACCAGCGCGCCGGTGATCGCGATGGAGCCCTCCAGGCAGTAGACGGGCGGCTGTTCCCCGATCCGGTAGCCGACCGTGGTGATCAGCCCGTTCTTGGAGGGGACCGGCGTGGTACCGGTGTTGAGGAGCAGGAAACTCCCCGTGCCGTAAGTGTTCTTCGCGCTGCCCGCGTCGTAGCAGGCCTGTCCGAACACCGCCGCCTGCTGGTCGCCGAGCGCGGAGGCGACGGGCACCCCCGCCACCTGGCCGACGGCGGTCCCGTACACCTCGGCCGAGGACCGGATCTCGGGGAGCATCGCGCGAGGCAGGTTCATCGCCGCGAGGATTTCGGGGTCCCACTCCAGGGTGGTCAGGTCCATCAGCAGGGTGCGGGAGGCGTTGGTGACGTCGGTGACATGTACGCCGCCGGACGTGCCGCCCGTCAGGTTCCAGATGAGCCAGGAGTCGATGGTGCCGAACGCGATCTCGCCGCGTTCGGCCCGGGCGCGCAGGCCGGGCACGCTGTCGAGCAGCCAGGCCGCCTTGGGGCCCGAGAAGTAACTGGCCAGCGGGAGCCCGGTGGTGTCGCGGAACCGGTCCTGCCCGTGCTCGCCCCCCAGTTCGTGGCAGAGCGCGGAGGTCCGGGTGTCCTGCCAGACGATCGCGTTGTGAACGGGTTTGCCGGTCGCCCGGTCCCACAGAACGGTCGTCTCGCGCTGGTTGGTGATGCCGAGCGCGCTGAGCTGCCCGGCGCGCAGCCCGGCCCGGGCGAGCGCGCCCGCCACCACGGCCTGCACCTTGGACCAGATCTCGGCCGCGTCGTGCTCCACCCAGCCGGGCTTGGGGAAGATCTGCCGGTGTTCCCGCTGGTCGACGGCGACGATCGCCCCGTCCTGATTGAAGATGATGCAGCGGCTGGAGGTGGTGCCCTGGTCGATGGAGGCGACGAACCTGTCCGTCATGGCTACCCCTGGTGCTCTGGCCGCGGCCGCGCTGGGCCGCGGGGGTGGACGGGGCCACCCAGCGCCCCACCCGGCGATACCGAGAGACAACGGGCAGTGTTCACCGGCCATGACGGACCGTCAAGAAGCGCGGCAGAAGCGGTGGTTGAGGGTGACTCCGCCGTGCCGCCCCGGCGGCGCGAACCCCGATGGGCCCGCCTCAGCGCACCGCCACCACTGCCGAGCCGTGCCCGAACAGGCCCTGGTTCGCGGTGATCCCCACCCGCGCCCCCTCGACCTGCCGGGCACCCGAGACGCCCCTCAACTGCCAGGTCAGCTCGCATACCTGGGCGATGGCCTGGGCGGGCACGGCCTCGCCGAACGACGCCAGGCCGCCACTGGTGTTGACCGGGATCCGGCCCCCGAGCGAGGTCACCCCGTCCCTGACGAGCTTGGCCCCCTCGCCGGGGCCGCACAGCCCGAGGTCCTCGTACCACTCCAGTTCCAGGGCGGTGGACAGGTCGTAGACCTCGGCGAGCGACACCTCCTCGGGCCCGATGCCCGCCTCCTCGTACGCGGCCCGCGCGAGGGACGCCCGGAACGACTCCGGCGGGGGTTCGACGGCGACCGCCGAGTCGGTGGCGATGTCGGGCAGGTCAAGGACCGTGCGGGGGAAGGTGGGGGTGATGGTGGAGACCGCGCGGATCCGGACCGGATCGGGGACGCCGTGCCGGCGTGCGAAGTCCATGCCGGTCAGCACCAGGGCCGCGGCGCCGTCCGAGGTGGCGCAGATGTCGAGCAGGCGCAGCGGGTCGGCGACCACCGCGGAGGCGGCGACCTCCTCGGCGGTGACGGCCTTGCGGTAGCGGGCGTTCGGATTGAGCGCGCCGAGCGCCGCGTTCTTCACCTTGACGCGCGCGAAGTCGTCGACCGTGTCGCCGTGCAGGGCCATGCGCCGCCGGGCGTACAGGGCGAAGTAGGCCGGATTGGTGGCGCCGAGCACCCGGAACCGGAGCCAGTCCGGGTCGTCGGGCCGCTCGCCCCCGGCCGGCGCGAAGAAACCCTTCGGCGCGGCATCGGCCCCCACGACCAGCACCACGTCCGCCAGGCCCGCCAGGATCTGTGCCCGTGCCGCGCCGATCGCCTGCGCCCCGGAGGCGCAGGCCGCGTACACGCTGGTCACCCGGGCGCCCTGCCAGCCGAGCGCCCGCGCGAAGGTGGCGCCCGCCACGTAGCCCGGGTAGCCGCCGCGCACGGTGTCAGCGCCCACCACCGCCTGGACGTCACGCCAGTCGATCCCGGCGTCCGCGAGTGCGGCTCGGGCCGCCACGGTCCCGTACTCGACGAAACTCCGTCCCCACTTGCCCCACGGGTGCATTCCCGCGCCCAGGACCGCGATGTCCCCGCTCATGCCGCCACCTCCACGGGCCGCCAGTGCCAGGTCGTCCGGGTGGTCGTGGCGTCCTCGTCGAGCACCCCCGCCACCACCTCGACCTCCATGCCGACCGCCAGATCGGCGAGGGTGACCCCCGGGGCCGCCTGACCGAGCACCACCATCCGCTCGGCCGCCAGCTCGACGGCGACAAGCACATAGGGTTCCCACTCCACCTGGGGGTCGGACAGATAGGGAGCGGGCGGGCGGTAGCGCCCGTCGGTGTAGGACCACACACGACCCCGCCGGGACAGGGGCACCTCCGTCAGTTCGCCGCCCCCGCATCCGGGGTTGCGGCAGAAGGCGTCCTCGCGCGGAAAGAAGACGGTGGAGCAGGCGGCGCAGCGAGTGCCGAGCAACCGGAAGCTCTCCCCCTGGGCATCGGTGAACCACCCCGCGACCACAGGCGTGCGTGAGCGTGCGTCTGTCAAGGCCCCTCCCGGCAGTCATTTCTGACGGAACGTCAGAAGTGTGCCACGGGCGCCCGGAGTTGGGGAGGGGCGGTCGCGGGCGGGTGCCGCCTCAGTGGCTCTCGGCGAGCCACTTCGCGGCGATCTCCCCGAGCTCGCGGTCCCGCCCGGCCAGCATCATCGCGATCATCTGCCGGTCCCCGCGCAGCGACCAGGCGGGGTGCCCGAAGGTGGCCGGGTTGTTCTTCTCGATGAACCAGTGCGCGGGCCAGGCGGTCCCGTACCCGATGAGCGGCAGCGCGAGGGCGTACCGCCCGCGCCCGCGCGCGAGTCCGTACGCGGTGAGGGCCAGCCCGGTGAGGGTGCCGGTGAGATGGACCCACCGGGTGGCGGCCCGGGAGTGCATCGCCACGTAGTAGGGCCAGAACTCCTCGTACGAGTCGAACGTCGGCTTCGTCGTGTTCGTCATACGGCAGAACCTATTCGCTCTGCGGAGAACCGGATACGGCTCCTTGGCGTCCGAGAAGACAGAGCGGGCGCCCGGGACCGACGGGGGTGGCCCCGGCCGCCCGCTCGTATCCCCGCCCGGCCTCGAGCGGAATCGGCGCGCACGACGTCCGTGCTGCCCGCGCAGGGACGGGCGGCGCAACCGGAGTGCGGCACCGGCTCAGTGCCCGGCCACCGAGCGCCGGGCCACCGGGAAGTCGAAGTAGGTGTCCGGGAAGGGCTCCGGCCGGTAGGTGAAGTGCCACCACTCCTCCGGAAGATTGGCGAAACCCTCCGCCGCGAGCGTGGTCTTGAGCAGCTGCCGGTTCGCGCGCTGTGCGCCCTGAATGCGGGGATCGTCGGTGTGCGCCAGGGTGTCGAAGCAGTCGAACCCCGTGCCCATGTCGACGGAGTTGTCGGGGAACCGCTCGCCCTTCGGCGCGTAGCAGGGCACGAGGCGCTGCCCCGGGTGGTACGGCCGGGTGGGCGGCGCGGGCAGCCGGACGATCGTCAGATCCATCGTGCTGCCCCGGCTGTGCCCGGACTTCTCGGCGATGTAGCCGTCCGCGAACAGCCTCGATTTGTCGACCCGCGGATAGAACTCCGCCTTCATCCGTTCGTCGTCGAGGTCCTTCGCCCAGCGCACGAAGTGATCGACCGCCCGCTGCGGCCGGTAGCAGTCGTAGACCTTCAGCGAATAGCCCTGGCGCAGAAGCCTCACCTGCGCGCGGTGCAGGGCCTCGGCGGCCGGCCGGGTCAGGATGCACAGCGGCTGCCGGTAGCCGTCGATCGGCTCGCCCACGAAGTCGTGCGGGGTGAGGTAGCGCATCTCCTGAAGGATGGACGGGTCGACCGAACGCAGCGCCACGAACTCCGCGGGCGCCTTGGGCTCCGGCGCCGCCCGCGCGGCGGGGGAGAGGGCCGTGACGGTGAGCAGCGCGGCGGAGGCGGCCAGAGCGCGCAGGGCGCGCCGCGATCGTGACGTCGGGCGGTGAAAGGGAGCGCCCGCCGGGCGTGGCAGGAAGGTGGTTCGTCCCTCGGTGCGTCGTCGTGTCATGTGCACACCCTCTATCAGGTCAACCGGCGTACGGGGAAGGGCGCTTGGGTGGGGGGCGGCTCCTCGGCAGGGCTGGCCCGGTCCGTTAGAGTCCGCGCGTGAGCGCCCCCTTCAAGCAGCCCGTCATGGACTCCCACTGCGCCGCGTGCGGAGCACCGTACTCCGCCCCGGCCGACGCCAGGCCCCGCACCTGCGCCGCCTGTGGCACCACCGCCTACCGCAACCCTCTGCCGGTCGCCGTCGCGCTGCTGCCCGTCACCGACGCCCATGGCACCGGGCTCGTCGTCATCACCCGCGCCATCGAACCGAGGTGCGGCGGCCGCGCCCTGCCGGGTGGCTTCATCGATCTCGGCGAGAGCTGGCAGGACGCCGTCGTCCGCGAACTGGGCGAGGAGACCGGCATCGAGGTCCCGGCGTCCGAGGTGCGTCTCGCGGACGCCCTGAGCTCCCCCGCGCACCTGCTCCTGTTCGGCCTGCTGCCCCCGCGCCGCGCCGCCGAACTCCCGCCCCCGGCGCCGACCGACGAGACAGAGGGCTGGGAACTGCTGCGCGAACCGGCCGAGTTGACCTTCCCGCTGCATACGGAGGCGGTCCGCAGATGGTTCGCGGGGGAGTACCGCGCAGGGCCCGCGCCGCGTACCTGACATGGTGCGCCGGGCAGCGCCGCGCCCCGCGCCCGGCAGAGCCCCGGCCCGGTCGCGGTACCGGCTCAGCGTGCCCCGCCCCGCACCCGCACCGGATACCCGACCTCGGCGTCCGGGCCGCCGTCGGCCCGCTCCACCACCACCCGGCCGTTCTCGACCCGGGTCGAGAACCGCTCGACGCGCGCCCGTTCCCAGCCGTCCCCCGCGTCCCGCACCACGATCCCGCCCCCGGTGCGTCCGGTGGCCGGCGCCCACACCTCCAGTTCCAGGCCGCCGTCCGCGCCCCGCACCGGGATCACCGACCCCGCCCGCGCGAGGACGGGGACATGCGACAGAGGAGCGTCGAGCAGCACCTGGCCGGGCCCCTCGTGCGCCTGCCCGGTCGCGGTGTCGTACCAGCGTCCCCGTGGCAGCCGCACCGCCCGCCGGTCGGCGGCGTGCTCCAGGACCGGCGCCACGAGCAGCGCGTCCCCGAGCAGGAAGGAGTCCTCGCAGTCCCGCAGCGCCCGGTCGCCCGGCGCGCTCCACCACAGCGGCCGCACATAGGGCGCCCCGGTCAGCCGCGCCAGCTGGGCCAGCGTCATGAAGTACGGGTGCAGCCGCTGCCGTTCGGCCAGCGCCGACCGAGCGGCTTCGAGCACCTCGGGGCCGAACTCCCAGGGCTCGCGCCGGCCCGCCCACTTGGCGGCGTGGGTACGGAACAGGGGCAGCCAGGCGCCGAGTTGGAACCAGCGCAGATACAGCTCGGGCGAGGGGCTTCCGGTGAAGCCGCCCACGTCGGGGCCCGAGTAGGGCACCCCGCACAGGCCGAGGCCCAGCACCAGGGACAGCGAGGCGCGCAGCCCGGGCCAGCCCGTCGACACATCGCCCGACCAGGTGCCGCCGTAGCGCTGCATTCCGGCCCACCCCGAGCGCGAGAACAGGAACGGCCGCTCCCCGGGCCGCAGTTGGCGCAGTCCCTCGTATCCGGCCCGGGCCATGCAGAGCCCGTAGACGTTGTGGCCCTCGCGGTGGTCGCCGCCCTGACCGTCCAGGTCGTGCCGGGCGGACCGGGGCAGCGTCCGGTCCCCGAACGGAGCGAAGGTCACCGGTTCGTTCATGTCGTGCCACACCCCCGCGAACCCCTGGTCGAGCCGCTCCCGGTACAGCGCGCCCCACCAGGCGCGGGTCCGCGGATCGGTGAAGTCGGGAAAGGCGCACTCCCCGGGCCACACCTCTGCGCGCACCTCGCGCCCGTGGGCGTCCTTGACGAAGGCCCCGGCGGCGCGCCCGCTCTCGTACACCGCGCTGCCGGCTTGCGCCCGGACCCCGGGGTCGACGATCGAGACCAGTCGCACCCCGTCCTCGGCGAGATCCTTGGCCAGCCGGGGCACATCGGGAAAGGCGGCCGGGTCGACGGTGAAGACCCGGTGGTCGTCGTAGTGGTCGATGTCCAGGTGCAGCGCGGTCAACGGCAGGCCGCGCCCGGTGTACCCGCCGACGATCCGCCGCACCTCGCGCTCGGTGCCGAAACCCCAGCGCGCGTGCTGGGGGCCGAGCGCCCACGACGGGGGCAGGGCGGGCGCGCCGGTCAGGGCCGACCAGCCCTGGAGCACCCGCGAGGGCGTCCCCGCCATCACCCAGCAGCGCAGCGGACCGCCCTCCATGCGCAGCTCGCTCGCCCCCGGACGGTCGTGCCCGGACCCGGCGCCCTCCTCGCCCTCGCGCAGCACCACCCGGCCGTCCCAGGTGTTGTCGTAGAACGCGAGGTGGGTTCCCGCGTCCGCGACCACCAGCTGCACCGGCATCGTGATGTACAGCGGGTCGTCGCCCGGACCGAAGCCGCCGCCCGGATCGGTGTTCCACAGCCGGTAGGTGCCGTCCCGCAACCGGGGCCCGTTCGCCCGCCCGCCCAGGCCGAAGAACCGTGCGTCCGCGGGCACTTCGGAGCGCTGGAGCCAGCGGGCCGGCCCGCCGCCGGCCGGCTCCCACCAGCGCGGCGGCAGCTCCCGGCGCAGCACCACGCCTCCGGGCGTGCACACCTGCACCGCGCCGTACCGGGAGACGACCACGGTCAGCCGCTCCGACACGATGCGCCAGCCGCCGTCCTTGTCCGGCTCCAGGACCGCCCGGGGGTCCGGCCCGGGAGCCCGGCCGCTCACGGCGTACGACGGCTCGGGACCCGCCCCGCCCCAGCCCCAGAACACCGCGCCGCCCGCCGCGACCCGCACCTCCAGCTCGGCGCGCGCGAAGCGCACCACGCCTCCGCCCGGCCTCGGCTCGGCCTCGGTCACCGTCCCCGGCACCCGGGCCCGCTCCCGCCCGCGCGCCGGCAGGTCCCGCGCGTCCGCCCGGCGCCGACGCAGGGCCGCGCGTATGGCCCGCAGCCCCCGCACCGAACCGGCCGCCTTCACCGAGCGCATCAGGTCATCGCCGTTCATGCAGCTCACCCTGCCACCCGGACGGCCCTGTGCGCGGTTCGTTCAACTGCCGTTCACCTGTGGTCGCGCCACATGCCCAGGCATCCGACTGTGGGGGGCGCACCCTGGTGCGGGAGACGATCACATGGCATCGTCCCTCTGAGCCGCCTCACGCGCACACCCCTCGCGTGTGCGCGGGAAACACGCACATCACGCGTTAAAGCCCGGGAGCCGACCCATGACTTCAGCAGCGAACCCCGATCCGCAGCCCGCGCCCCTGTGGCAGCCGGACTCCGAACGCATCGCGGCCGCTCGGATCACCTGCTTCCAGGCCTGGGCCGCGGAGCGCTACGGGGCACCGGCCGAGGGCGGGTACCCGGCTCTCCACCGCTGGTCGGTCGAGGAACTCGACACCTTCTGGCAGGCCGTCGCCGACTGGTTCGACATCCGCTTCTCCTCCCCGTACGAAGCTGTCCTCGCCGATCGAACGATGCCGGGCGCCCAGTGGTTCCCGGGCGCCACCCTGAACTACGCGGAACACGCGCTGCGCACGGCCGAGGACCCCCGGCGGGCCGACGCCCCCGCCCTGCTGCACGTCGACGAGACCCATGAGCCCGTCGCGACGAGCTGGTCGGAGCTGCGCCGCCAGGTCGGCTCGCTCGCCGCCGAACTGCGTGCCCTCGGCGTGCGTCCGGGAGACCGGGTGAGCGGCTATCTGCCCAACGTCCCCCAGGCGGTCACCGCGCTGCTCGCCTCGGCCGCCGTCGGCGCCGTGTGGACCTCCTGCGCCCCCGACTTCGGAGCTCGCAGCGTCCTCGACCGCTTCCAGCAGGTCGAGCCGGTCGTCCTGTTCACCGTCGACGGCTACCGCTACGGCGGCAAGGAGCACGACCGCACGGACGTCGTCGCGGAGCTGCGCCGCGAACTGCCCACCCTGCGCGCCGTCGTGCACATCCCGCTGCTCGGCACCCCGGCCCCCGAAGGCACCCTCGACTGGGCCGCCCTGACCGCCGGTGACACCGAGCCGGTCTTCGAGCAGGTGCCCTTCAACCATCCGCTGTGGGTGCTCTACTCCTCCGGCACGACGGGTCTGCCCAAGGCGATCGTGCAGTCCCAGGGCGGCATTCTGCTCGAACACTTCAAGCAGCTCGGCCTGCACTGCGACCTCGGCCCCGAGGACCGTTTCTTCTGGTACACCTCCACCGGCTGGATGATGTGGAACTTCCTCGTCTCCGGGCTGCTCACCGGCACCACCGTCGTCCTGTACGACGGCAGCCCGGGCTACCCCGACACGGGCGCCCAGTGGGGCGTGGCCGAGCGCACCGGCGCCACCCTGTTCGGCACGTCGGCCGCGTACGTCATGGCCTGCCGCAAGGCCGGGGTGCGTCCCGGGCGTGACGTCGACCTGTCCCGGGTCAAGGGCGTCGCCACCACCGGGTCGCCCCTGCCGCCGGACGGGTTCCGCTGGCTCCACGACGAGGTGCGCGAGGACCTGTGGATCGCCTCGGTCAGCGGTGGCACCGACGTGTGCTCCTGCTTCGCGGGGGCGGTTCCCACGCTGCCGGTGCACATCGGCGAGCTCCAGGCCCCCTGCCTCGGCACCGACCTCCAGGCGTGGGACGCGCAGGGCTGGCCCGTCGTGGGCGAGGTCGGCGAACTCGTCGTCACCAACCCCATGCCCTCGATGCCGATCCGGTTCTGGAACGACCCCGACGGCAGCCGCTACCGCGACAGCTACTTCGACATGTTCCCGGGCGTGTGGCGCCACGGCGACTGGATCACCCTCACCGACCGGGGCTCGGTGATCATCCACGGCCGCTCCGACTCGACCCTCAACCGCCAGGGCGTGCGCATGGGTTCGGCCGACATCTACGAGGTCGTCGAACGCCTCCCCGAGATCCGCGAATCCCTCGTCATCGGCCTCGAAGAGCCCGACGGCGGCTACTGGATGCCCCTGTTCGTCCACCTCGCCGAGGGTGCGGTCCTGGACGACTCCCTCCGTACGAAGATCAAGCAGGCCATCCGGGAGCAGCTCTCGCCCCGCCATGTCCCCGACGAGATCATCGAGGCGCCGGGCGTCCCGCACACCCTCACGGGCAAGCGCATCGAGGTCCCCGTGAAGCGCCTGCTCCAAGGAGCCGCCCTCGACAAGGCCGTCAACCCCGGGTCGGTGGACAATCTGGATCTGCTGCGCTTCTACGAGGACGTCGCCCGCAAGCGCCGCTGATCAACCCCCGTACGTGGCCTCGGACTCGCCCAGCACCTCGGCGAAGTCCGAGGCCAGGCGCGCCGCCCCCGAGCTGTCCAGTCCGGCCACGGTGATCCGTACGCCGGGCGCCGAGGCCATCCGGAACCGGGCCCCGGCCGCCACCCACCAGCCGCGGGTACGCAGCCCGTTGACGACGGCGGACTCGTCGCGCACAGGCACCCACACATTCATCCCGCTGGCCCCGTGCGCCCCGATCCCGCGCTGGGCGAGCTCCTTGACAAAGGCCGCACGCCGCTCCCCATAGGCGGCCTCCGCGCGCCTCACCAGGAGTTGGGCCGAGGGGTCGTCGAGCAGGGTCAGCACGGCCGCCTGCAACAGATGACTCACCCACCCGGAGGTGAGCAGCAGCCGCCCGTCGTGGCGCGCCAGCGTCACCGGGTCGCACGCGGCGGCCGCCCAGCGCAGATCGGTCCCGAGGTACTTGGTCACGGTCCGCACCTGCGCCCAGCGCGAAAGGCCGCCGCCGGTAAGGGAGTTGAGCTCGGCGCCCGCGATCTCGGCGGCGTGGTCGTTCTCGATCACCAGCACCTCGGGTGCCTGCCGCACCACCTCGACCAGCTCGTCGCGCCGGACGGCCGAGAAGCAGCCTCCGTACGGATTCTGCGCCCGGGGGCTGCACACGACGGCCCGCGCCCCCGCCCGCAGCGCCTCGCGCAGTGCGGCCGGGCGCATGCCCTCGTCGTCCACGGCCACCGCGATCGTGCGCAGTCCCATGGCCTGGAGCAGGTCGAGCAAATGGTGATAGCCCGGGTCCTCCATGGCCACCGCGTCCCCGGGGCGCAGCTCCGTGGTCAGCAGCCGCGTGATGCAGTCGAGGGCTCCGTGGGCGAACGTCACGCACTCCGACGGCACCCCGTCCCCGTCGAACCAGGCGCGCACCCGCTCCTCCAGGGACGGCAGCCGGGGGGTGGAGCGGTGCGAGCGAGGGCCGGTCGAGGGCGCCGCGAGCCCCGGCAGGTCCGGCAGGAACGCCGGGTCGGGATGGCCCCCCGCCAGATCGCGCAGGCCTTCGGGCACTTTCGGCGGCCGCCGCGAGGCGACGGCGGGCGCCGCGGCGATCACGGTTCCGCCCCGGCCCCGCGTCACCACCACACCGCGCCCGCGCAGCTCCTTGTAGGCGGCGGCCACGGTCCCCGGACTCACCGCCAGTTCATCGGCCAGCTTGCGCACGGGTGGAAGCGCATCGCCGGGCCCGAGGCCTCCGTCGGCGACGGCACGCTCCACCGATGAGGCAATTCCCCTGGCTGTCGTACCCGCGATCGAATATTGTGTTGCCACGTACTGAAGTATGTACCAATACATAAATCGGGTCAAGGGGGAGCCGTGAGCTGGAGTCGCCGACGTGCCGCACTGTGGGAACGCATTCCAGGAGGCCTCGACGGCCGCCGCATGCTGTCCGTCGCCTTCGTCGACCGGACCGGAAGCGGCCTCTGGGAAGCCGTCTCCGTCCTCTACTTCACCTATGTGGCAGGGCTCTCCCTCGCCCAGATCGGCACCCTGGTCGCCGCCTCCGGTGCCGTCGGCATTGCCGGAGCCCCCATCGGCGGCCGCATCGCCGACCGCCTGCCCCTGACCCGCGTCCTGGTCGGCCTCCAAACCCTGCGTGCCGTCGCCGCGTTCGCGCTGCTGACCACCGACAACTTCGCCCTCCTGCTCCTGTTCGCCTCCATCGGAAGCTTCGGCGACCGCTCGGCCAATGTGCTCACCAAGCTGTACGCGGCCCGCATCGCCGGCCCCCAGCGCGTGCGCTACCAAGCCGTCAGCCGGACCGTCGCCAACGCGGGCTGGGCGGTCGGCGGCCTCGCCGCGGCCGGCGCCCTCGCCGTCGGCTCGGTCTCCGCCTACACCTGGCTCCTGGCCGGCAACGCCCTCTCCTTCCTCGGCTCCGCCGTCATCACCACGCTCTGCGCGGAGCCCTCGGCGCCGCCCCGCACAGTCGCCAAGTCCGGGGAACCGCCGACACGACCGAGCCCCACCAACCCCTGGCGCGACCGCCGCTACCTCGCCTTCGTAGGCACCGAAACCGTCCTCTTCCTCGACGACGCCGTGTTCAAGATCGGCCTCCCCCTGTGGACCGTGCACGCCACCGACGCCCCGCACGGCCTCGTCCCCCTGCTCATGGTGATCAACAACGTGATGGTGGTGGGCCTCCAAGTCCCCCTCGCCCGCTTCGGGGCCACCACCCCGGCGGCCCGGCGGCTGCTCCTCCCGCTCTCGGCCACCTTCGCGCTCGCAGGCCTCGCCATCGCGGCCTCCGCCGCCCACGGCGCCGGATTCGCCACCGTCTTCCTCGTCGCCGCCACGGTCGCCTTCACACTCGCCGAGATCGTCCACGCGACCATCTCCTGGGAACTCTCGATAGCCCTCGCGCCCGGCGAGGCCCAGGGCGCCTACCTCGGAGTCCACGGCCTGGCCCAGTCCGTCCAGCGCAGCCTCGGCCCCCTCGCCGTCACCGCCGCCATCGCCACCGGACCCGCGGGCTGGATCACCTTCGGCACCGTCATCGCCGGAACCTGCCTCGCCCAGCACCGGCTGGTCCGCCCACGACCGCGGGGGACCTCACTGTCAGTGCCTCCGGTTACGGTGAGTGAGCATTGATCGACACCGCGCTCAGGGGGAAACATGGCGCACACCCACGACATCCGGACCATCCGGCGCACACTCCGCCGTGAAATGCCGAGCACCGTCGGCCTGATCGCCGACGCGCACGACTTCACGGCCATGACGAGATACCGATCCTTCGTCTTCGACGACCACCGGCGCTACCTCCGCCAGGTCGAAGGCCTCCTCCGCTCGCTCGCCGCCCAGGGCGCGCACACCACGGTCGCCCTCTTCGACCCGGAGGAGTTCACCGACTTCTGCGCGTCGAAGGGCCTCGACCCGGACACCCCGGACAGCCGCACCCGCTTCACGGCCGAACTGGCGGCGGGCGGCGCCTGCGTCGCCTACGCGGGCCAGCCCATCGACAGCCTCGTCCCCCAGCTCATCAACAAGGCGGTCCGCAAAGCGACTTGGGAGTACGCCACGATGCTCCTCGCCGAAGCGGGGGACTGCGCGGAATGCGGCCAGGACATCGGCAGGGACGCCTTCGACCGCGCCTCACAGCTCCTGCTGACCCTGCTGGAGACGGCCGGCCCCGGCATCCAGCACCTGGTATGCAGCATCCCGACCCAGGAAGAGCAGCTCATCGCCGTCCTGCACGCCGAGCGGGAGGGCTTCGAGCCGGCCCGGCTCGACGAGCGGGACGCGGCCGAGTTCGTCACGGTTCTCGCGGCGGGCATCGCCCGCCACAGCGCCGGCGGGCTCGTCCTGCGCACCACCGAGCCGGGCGCCCCGGACCGGCTGCACGGCTGGCGGCTGCACCAGGGCCGGCTGGACCCCCTCACCGAGGGCGAGGTGTTCAGCGCCTACTGCACCGACGCGGAGACGGGCGACCCCGTCGCGCCCGAGCCCGGTGTCGAATACCGCCCCGGATTCCCCATCGACCAGCCCGACACCCACCACTGACGTACTGACGCAACGGAGTTGAGGCAACGACAAAGGGGCTCCCCGCCGCACCCGCGACGGGAAGCCCCTCTCACACCGGTCTCACGACCACGCGGTCACTCGCCGGACAGCACCGCCTGCGCGGCCTTGCGCGCGTCCTCGGCCGTGTCCGCGGCACGGGCCGCGGACGCCGCACGCTCGCACTGGGCCAGCGTGTGCTTGGCCAGCGTCGCGCGTACATAAGGAATGGAAGCGGCACCCATCGACAGGCTGGTGACACCCAGCCCGGTCAGGACACACGCCAGCAGCGGATCGGAGGCGGCCTCGCCACACACACCACAGCTCTTGCCCTCGGCCTTGGCGGCCTCGGCGGACAGCGAGATCAGGTCGAGCAGCGCGGGCTGCCACGGGTCCTGGAGCCGGGACACGGCGCCCACCTGACGGTCGGCCGCGAAGGCGTACTGCGCCAGGTCGTTGGTGCCGAGCGAAAGGAACTCGACCTCCTGGAGGATCGAGCGGGCGCGCAGCGCGGCGGAGGGAATCTCCACCATCGCCCCGAACTTCGCCCGAAGCCCGGCCTCCCGGCACGCGTCGGCGAACGCCTTGGCATCGGTACGGTCGGCCACCATCGGCGCCATGACCTCGAGGTACACCGGCAGACCCTCGGCGGCCTTGGCCAGCGCGGTCAACTGCGTACGCAGCACCTCGGGGTGGTCGAGCAGCGAGCGCAGACCACGCACGCCCAGCGCCGGGTTCGGCTCGTCGGCCGGAGTCAGGAAGTCGAGCGGCTTGTCGGCGCCCGCGTCCAGGACCCGCACCACGACGCGCCCCTCGGGGAACGCCTCGAGCACCTTGCGGTACGCCTCGACCTGCTTCTCCTCCGACGGCGCCTTGGCGGAGTCGTCGAGGAAGAGGAACTCGGTACGGAACAGACCGACACCCTCGGCGCCGGCCTCCAGCGCCGCCGGAACATCGGCGGGACCGCCGACGTTGGCGAGGAGCGGCACCTTGTGGCCGTCCGAGGTGGCACCCGGGCCGGACGAGGCGGACAGCGCGGCCTTGCGCTCGGCGGCGGCCCGCTCGAGCTCGGCCTGCTTCTCCACGCTCGGGTCGACGAAGAGCTCGCCGGTGCTGCCGTCCACGGCGATGAGCGTGCCCTCGGCCAGCTCACCGGCGCCGGGCAGGGCGACGATCGCGGGCACACCGAGGGCGCGCGCCAGGATGGCGCTGTGGCTGGTGGGCCCGCCCTCCTCGGTCACGAAGCCGAGCACCAGCGCCGGGTCGAGCAGCGCGGTGTCGGCGGGCGCGAGGTCCCGGGCGATGAGCACATACGGCTCGTCACTGTCCGGCACACCCGGCATCGGCACGCCGAGCAGGCGCGCCACGATCCGGTTCCGCACGTCGTCGAGGTCGGCGACGCGTCCCGCCATGTACTCGCCGGCACCCGCGAGCAGTTCGCGGTAGTGCGAGAACGCGTCGTACACGGCCCGCTCCGCCGTGCTGCCCACGACGATGCGACGGTCGACGTCGGACATGAGCTCCGGGTCCTGGGCGATCATCGCCTGGGCTTCGAGCACGGCCTGCGCCTCACCGCCGGCCAGGTTGCCCCGCGCCATCAGATCGGCCGCCACAGCTTCCACGGCCTGGCGGGCGCGCCCCTGTTCGCGCCCGTGCTCCGATGCCGGGATCTGCTTGGCAGGCGGCTCGAGAACCGCCGTGCCCATGTGCCGTACCTCGCCGATCGCCACACCGTGGCTCACGCCGACACCTCGCAGCGTTGTCTCCATCTCACCCGTCTCCGCATAGTCGCGGCGGTCGATGCCGCCGCCGTTGATATCTGTCCAGAGCGCGCCGTCACGACGGCGCCGGCGTCACTGCCAGCCGAAGAGCGCGTCGCCGGCCTTCACGTCGCCGCTGTCAACGACATCGGAGAGGGAGTCAGCAGTGGCCTCGAGAGCCACGACGGGACAGATGGGCGACTTGCCGGCGGCCTCCACGGCGACCGGGTTCCAGCGCACGACCTCCTGGCCGCGCGTCACGGTGTCACCCTTGTTCACGAGGAGCTCGAAGCCCTCGCCGTTGAGCTGAACGGTGTCAATTCCCAGGTGGGTCAGCACACCGTGGCCCTCGCCGTCGACGACGACGAAGGCGTGCGGGTGCAGGGACACAACGACGCCGTCCACGGGCGCCACGGCCGCCGACGGCTCACGTACGGGATCAATAGCGGTGCCGGGGCCCACCATCGCGCCGGAGAAGACGGGGTCGGGCACTGCAGCGAGCCCGATGGCCTGTCCGGCAAGTGGGGACGTCACGCTAGTCATGGGGAGCCTCCCAGGGGCGGAGCTTCTAGTGTCGCCGTCACTAC
Source organism: Streptomyces sp. ASQP_92 (assembly GCF_025399895.1). Taxonomy (GTDB): domain Bacteria; phylum Actinomycetota; class Actinomycetes; order Streptomycetales; family Streptomycetaceae; genus Streptomyces. The sequence goes on from NZ_JAODUA010000031.1 coordinate 51,531, forward strand.
CTGTCCTGGACGGCGTACTGTTCAGAAGGGTAAGTCATAAGAAGTCCCAGTTCCGCACGGCGAGTGCCGGTTGGCAGACCTAGGTGCACACCGGAAACGATTTGCCTCAACTCCCGGCGGCATGTACTGTCGTACTCCTGCCTGACCCCATCACGACACTGTGATTCGGCGGTCGGCGGCACCTACCAAGTCCCAACCCTAACCCGGATTTCTGTTTCTGCATGCCCGCAGAGATGGTGGTCGGGAAGACGGAAAAGACTTGCTAGAGTCTGAATCGCCGA
>NZ_JAODUA010000032.1 GCF_025399895.1 Streptomyces sp. ASQP_92
GTGGCCGAGCGTTACGGAGCGCTGGGCGCAGCGGCTCCCGCATTCGTACCGCTACGCTGGTCACATGTTCGAAGGTCAGTCGCTTTACGACTACTTCTCCGGCTGCTCTGAACGCGCTGACAAGGTGAGCTTCACGCTTGTTGACGGCAGGGAGTTCCTCGGCTGGGTCCATGAGATGACCGAGGATCACATTTTGGTGGCATGGGCACCCAGTCCGTTCTGCGCCCAGGCTGACGATGGGGAGGCGTGGGCCCCCGAGGACGAGTGGGTGCCGTTCACCGCCCTGGTTCTTGACTCGATCGCCAGCTACGACCCGTCCGTACCAGGCTGGGTGAATTATCTCAACTGAACCGCCCCGGCGACCGCACGGGTGGGAAGGTCTCGACGCCGGGCAGGCACGTGGCTTGCTCTTGGCGGCACTTCGCACCGAAGCGGCCGAAGCGGTCGTCACACTGCTGAAGGCGGAGGAAGTGGCCTCCGAGCAAGTCCTCTGCCGCCCCAGGAGCAAGCAACTCGTGGAGAAAATGCGCCTGTTGGGTGCTGGCTTGGCCGAGGGGTACTTGTGCATTCTTGTTGCCCATTGTGGACTTCCCCGGTGACCACACGCACCCTGTACCTCATCGCCGCGCCGGCGGCCCGCCCGGCGCCTCCACGTACCCGCCCACGCCGCCCAGAAGGCAGGCTGGGACGTGTGCGGGATCCTCACGCCGTCCGTGTACCGGTGGCTTAGCGAGGACGCTGACGGCGAGGTCGAGCTTCTGGAGAAGCGGATCGGGCGCCCGGTCCGTTGGCAGTACAAGCTGCCCTCACAGCCGGACGTCCTGCCTGCCCCGGACGCGATCGTTGTGGCCCCGCTCACCAACAACACGCTCGCGAAGTGGGCCACCCGGATCAGCGACACCCTCGCCCCCGGACTGATCACCGAGGGCATCGGCCTGGGACTGCCGATCATCGCGCTGCCGCATTTCAACGATGCCCAAGCCGTACACCCTGCCGTGGCCGGCCACATCGCGTTGCCGCGCGAAGCGAGCGTCTCCTGCTCGGGGGACGCGGTTTCGTTCCCCACAAGCCCAAGCACGGCGACCTCGACGCCTACCCTTGGCAGGACGCTATCGATGCGCTCCCCGCCTGACGCCCGATCACCAGGCTGCCGGAGCAGTCGTCGTCGCGGTGGCCGTGGTGCGCACCGACTTCGTGACCTACTGGGGGAGCCGGTAGCAGGCCCCGTCCCGGGTACGGGTGAGGTGGCCGCCGGTCACCATGAAGCGGCGCAGCGCCGGGAAGTCGTCGTACACGGTGCGCAGCGCGTCGTTGATCTCGCGCTCGGTGTAGTCATGGCCGGGCGCGAAGAGCGTCCCCGCGAGGTGGGCGAGCACCTGCTCGCGGCGCGCGGTCTTGCGCGGGAGCGCCGTCAGCCGCCCGCGCGAGAAAAGGGCGGCGACTGCGGGGGAGCCGGTGGCGGCGTCCGGGGTGGCGGCGTTGTTCTCCATGCGGGCACCCTCGCGCAAGTGAGCGGCTCGGGGCAACGCAATATCGGCGGAGGTGCAGGGCGAGCGCGGCCGGGTTACCGCCTTCACGTCGGGCACAGGGCACCTCACTGAACTGCGAGCAGGGCCCCGCCAAGCCGATCCGCGCAGACATCCTGAGACGGCGAAAGATCACCTCCTGGATCACGCGGCGACGCCCGCGAGGCTGTCACCGACAGCCAAGAGCAACGCTCCGTCCCCCGAAGTCCCTCTCGCCTGCCCGGACGTGAGCCGGACCTGTGACCTACTCCCGCACCTTCGCGGACCTGGTCCGCAACCAGCGCGGACATCTCCTCAACGACTGGATCTGCCAAGCCGAACAGGACGCTCCTCAACCCATCAGCGGGCGGATGGGCTTCGTTGCGACTCCTGCGCCTGGGTCCGCCGCCGCTGACGTCGGCTGGTCGGGATGCAGACCGAGCCGCTGAAGTGCGTCGGCACGGAAGCGCACAGCGAACGTGCCGTGCCAGTGCCCGTCCGAACGCACACCGCACATCAGGTCGACCTGGACCTCGTCCTCAGCGAACGGGTCCCAGTCGATACCGCGGTCCCGCAGTCAATCCGCTGTCAGCCGACCCGGCCGGGGACAACCGGGAACGTTCTCATACCGGAAGAGCGTCACCCATTCGAAAGCCTGATCTTCCATGCAGACATCATGCCGCAGCCCGGAACCTGGCTGCCGACTTTTCTCCCACGGAACTCCGGGTAGAGCTTGAAGACGGCTGTGACCCGCTTCCGTGATCACTCCGCCGGAAAGGCGGCTCACGCGCAGACCGGGGAGTTGCCTGAGCATCGATGACTCGGGATGGACGGAGTCCACCATTCTTCGTCGGGTTGGGGTCGTACGAGGCCTTGGTGTCCGCGAGCCGGCCAGCCCGGACGTGACGTGCAAGTTGTCGAAGTCCTCGGCCCCTTGGCCCCTTGGCCCCTCGGCCCAACGGGGTGTAGAAGGCGAAGCAACGAGTGTCGGCACCCTGAGGGCTCGGAGGCTTCTTGTTACGTCTCGACAGACAGTCTGTGTACAGATAGTCTATGCGAAGACTAAATGCGCGAACCGAGCGAGCCCAGGAGATTACTGATGTGGACGTATGAGCACAGCATGGAGACCGACGCCGCGCCCGAGGCGATCTGGCAGCTGTGGGCCGATGTGCAGAACTGGGGGGACTGGAACGCCGACATTGCGAGCATCCGGATCAGTGGCCCCTTCGAGGCCGGTGCCGAGATCGTCATGACGCCCGCCGGGGACGACCCCGTGCACTTGCTCGTTGCCGAGGTGGCTGCGAACGAACTCTTCGTGGATGAGGCACGTTTCGACGGGCTACTCCTGCGCACCACCCACCGAATCGGCAAGGGTGAGAGCCTGCGCACCCAGGTGATGTACCGGATGGAGATCACCGGGGCAGGGGCCGACGAGGTCGGGCCGCAGATCGGTCCGGCCATCACGGCGGACTGGCCGGAGACCATGGCCGCCCTCGTTGAGCTGGCACAGGCCCGATGACCCTCAAGCCCGGCGACAGCCCCGGTTTCCTGCTCTGGCACGCCACGCTGCGCTGGCAGCGCGACATCGCCGCGGCCCTCGGCCCCCTGAACCTCACCCATGTCCAGTTCGTTCTTCTCGCCTGCACCTGGTGGATGAACACCCACGACGAACACCCCAACCAGCTCACCCTCGCCCGCCAGGCCGGCACCGACGTCAAGATGACCTCGCAGGTTCTGCGAGCCCTGGAGACCAAGGGGTTGATCACGCGCGAGGTCGACCCCGGCGACACTCGTGCCAAACGACTGCATGTCACCAGCGCCGGAGCCGAACTGGCGCCGCGCGCGATCGCGGCCGTCGAGGACGTCGACGCACGCTTCTTTCAGCCGGTGGCACACGGCGACGTCGTGGCCCTGCTCAGCCGCCTCGCCCGACCCGAGGAGTGAGCCCTCGCCTCGGACGAGCTGAGGATGAAGCCACCTGTCGTGAATGCCCACTTCTTGTGGCCTGAGGCGGCGTCGGGGGCATATCTGAGAGGCCCAGGCCGCCCGGTGCAGCCCTTTACGCCAACCAGACCAGCCAGGGTGGTGGTGACCTTCCCGTTGGCCCGATGGTCACATGCGAGGCTCAATCCAGCCGGCAGGAGAGGTCATCGCCGGTGAAGACGCGCCGTGCGTTGCCGGAGAGGAACAGCTCGGTCGTTTCCTCGTCGTGGCCCGGTTCATCGAGGTGTTCCAGCGCGTCGGCGGGGGGTGATCATCGGGTAGTTGGCGCCGGCGAGCACCTTCCTGCGACCTTGCCCGCGCAGCTATTCGACCAGCTCGCGCGGGTAGCGGCGGGCCGTGCATGCGCTGGTGTCGAGTACACGTTGGTGTGCTTGTCGGACGCCGAGATCATCTCGGTGGTCCATGGGTAGCGGGTGTGTCCGCACACTGTGGTCAGTTCGGGGAAGTCGAGCGCGACCTGGTCGCTTTAGTGAATGGGGCGGCCGGTCTCGGACGGGCGCACCGGGCCCGTGTGGCCGACCTGGGTACCGAACGGGGTGTCGAGCTCGACGCAGGCGGCGTACAGCGGGTGATACAGCCGGTCGGTGGGCGGCAGTCGCCGGAGCCGGGGCACGATCCGCAGCGCCACGAAGCCGAGCTGCTCCACGGCGCGGCGCAGTTCCCGCACGGCCTGTCCCGGCCGCCGGGTGCGGCCCGCCCCAGCCACCCCGCGCAGCCGTCCGCCGGGCTCAGCGACGAACTCGGCCAACTCGTCGTTGCTGATCAGCACGCCTTGCGGCCCGTACCAGGCCGCCACAAGGCCGATCTCGACATCGGCCGCGCCCATGGCGGCCACCGTCGTCTCGACCGGCAACGGCTCCTCCCGCAGCCCCGGGTCGTCTACCGGCGCAACGACTCGCACATGTCGTGGTTGGGATGACGGAGCGTTGGGTGTTGCACCCACGCATCGGCGGCTGTTATCAAGTACGCCTCCCCGCTGGCGGTATCGGGTACCAGCGCCCTCCACCGATGCGGCCCAGCAATCGCTCAACGCATCCATAGCCGGTACGTGTCACCCCGCAGCCACCATCGCGCAGCACCGGGGCCGCCCGTGTGACCGCCGGGCAAGAGTCAGGCCCTGCGTCATGTGGCCGGCCGGCCGTCGATCGGCCGGCTCATCTGCACGCGGGTTGCGAGTCCGATGATTCGGCGGTGACCGAATGACCGGCCGCCGGAGGGGTCGCGTCCGCGCGCGGTTCTCCCTAGCCTCCCACGCATGACTCCAACTCGCCGTATCCTCCTGCTCGTTGGACCCATGATCGTGCTCTGCGCCCTCCTGACCGGCACTCCGGTCGCGCAGGCGGCCGATCAGTCCGCGAGCACGCCCGACCGGATCAGTTACGACGTGACCCTGCGCGCCGACGACGCGGGCACCCGATGGGTGGGGAGAGAGCGGATCTCGTTCACCCACACCGGCACGGGCCCGGCGCTGCGCGAGGTGTACGTGCGGCTGTGGGGCAACGGCGCCGACGGCTGCGGTGGTCCCGGAGGCCCGTCGCCCGTCAGTGTTTCCCGGGTCACCGGCGGTGTCGCCGACGCTCCATCGGTGAACTGCACGGCGCTGCGCATTCGCCTGGCCCACCCCCTCGCTCCGGGCGCCCGGACCTCCGTGGGCTTTGACGTGTCGCTGGCGGTGCCGGACCGGATGGCGCGCTTCGGCCGGGGCGGCGACTTCCGCTATCTCGGCAACGCGCTTCCCGTCCTGGCCGTGCGTGACGGACGCGGCTGGCACCTGGATCCCGATGTGGGCTTCGGGGAGAGCTACTTCACGCTCGCCGCCGACTTCCGCGTCGTTCTCGACCATCCCGCCCGGCTCGCCGTGCCCGCGACCGGCACGACAACGACCGGGCCGGGCGGACCGGGCCGGTCGGTCACCGTCTCGACGGCCCACCGCGCACGGGACTTCGCGTGGGCCGCGGGCCCGTTCCGTACCGCCGTGGCGACCAGCCCGGGCGGCGTGCGGGTGCGGGCCTACTGGACCGAGAACACGGACCCGTCCGGTGTCGCGTCGGCCCGACAGGAGAGTGCGGAGGCGGTGGACTCGTTCGGGAAGCGCTTCGGCGCGTATCCATACGGGGAACTCGACATCGTCCTCAGCCCGGACTTCACGTTCGGGAGCATGGAGTACCCGGGGTTCGTTCTGGTGTCGACGGGGCCGGACGGCAGCGCCGTGGTCCACGAGATCGCCCATCAGTGGTGGTACGGGATCGTCGGCGACGACGAGTACGCCGACCCGTGGCTGGACGAGTCGTTCGCGACCTATGCCCAAGAGCTCTTCTATGGCGACAGCGCGGAGGGCTGCTGGCCCGACGTGTTCTGGCCGCGCCCCGACGCGACGATCACCGCCGACATGGGCTACTGGGCCCGGCCCCCGGGCCAGAACGGCTGGACCGCCGTCGTATACCGGGCGGGTTCGTGCGCGCTGCACGACCTCGAGCGTGTACTCGGCACCCCGGCGATGGAGCATATGCTGCGACGCTACGCCCGCGACCACTGGTACGGCATCTCAACCGACGACGCCTTCATGAGCGCCGCGCAGGCGGCGACCGGAAAGGACCTGACGGCGTTCTGGCAGGAGCACCGGATCCGGGCGCACGACCGGGGCACGCGTCAGCCGCCGGTCCCTGGCGGGCGCGTCCTCCTCCGTCGGGACACGTCCAGGTCTGCGCAGGAGCAGGGGCAGAAGGCCCTGTCCTTGGTGGGACGCCGGGGTGGGGCGATCGGACCGTCGGCCCGGTAGCGCACTCACCTGCTGGTTGGTGTGCACGGAGAGAAAAGAAGACCGCATGGGGTGGTCATGGCGTCGAAGTAAGGCCAACCGCCGTTAATCGAAGGGTCCCTGACTGACCATCATGAGCCTTCATGCAAGGCGCGCGCCGCCTTCGCCGGCCCCACTGTGTTGTTGATGATCGCGGTACGGTCCCCGCTTCCCGTGCCGAAGGCCTTCTGCGGTTGATGGTCCACGAACAGCATGACCGCATTGTCGGACGTGAGCGGATCCGCGCTCGGGGCGGCGCGGAACTGGACGTCATCGAACACGCCGCCCCCATCGACCTCGGCCCGAGGGCGGACGCCACCGCGGCCAACTCTCGTTCACCGGCGCACCGCCCCTCTCCTCGACCATCCCGGGTCCCGCACCTCGCGAGGCTTTCGCGACGACCTCGTTCTCCGTCCCTCGCTGTGACCCGGCCTAGTTGCCCCTTTGCGAGGGGTGCAAATGCGGTGGCGTCACCATCGACGCAAACCGGCCGCCCGGTCGTCGCGTCTCGGCCTCGGCCGCCAACTCCTTCGTAGGTGAAACTGACAAGCACCCAACACCCCGGATTTACAACGGAGTTGAACGATGTGAAGTCAACGCACAGATGCCGTCGTCCCCGCAAGTTCCCGGAGCGCGCCATGCCGGGGCTGCTCTCGGCCGTAACCGTGCCAAGCGGTTGTTCCCTTCTGCGGACGCAAGTACAGATATGCGGGACCAGTCGGTACAAGGAGGGGAAAGTCGTGAAGAAGACCATAGGCAGGACAATGGGCGTGATCTTGGGGCTCGCGCTGGCGAGCACCCTGGGAGCCACGGGGGTGGCCGAGGCCGCGGCGCAACCGTCGGGCCCGGCGGTGGCCGCAGCCCCGGCTGTCAGCAGGGCGGGTGCGGGCGGTTCGGTCGTCGAGGCGCCTGCCGCGGTCGTCGCGGAGCTGAAGGCGGCGACGAGCCGAGCACGTGGCTCGCTCGCGCCCAACGCTCGGGTGGTCTGTTACGCCGCCCACGTCCAGGACATCGGTTGGCAGCCGGCGGTCTGTGGCGGCAACGTGGCGGGGACGACCGGCCAGAGTCGCCAGATGGAGGCTCTGGCGATCTCGACCAGTGGTGTCGGCGGTGTCTGCGCCAACGCCCACCTGGCTGACATCGGCTGGCAGGGCTGGGCCTGCGGCCGGGACGGCGACGTCGTGACGGTCGGCACCACCGGGCAGTCGCGGCGCATGGAAGCGCTCGGCGTGCAGGTCGGCACGGGCAGCGTGGGGGCGCAGGCGCACGTGGAGGGTTACGGCTGGCTGGCCTCGGTCGGCGGCAACCCGGTGTACGCGGGCACCACGGGACAGTCACGCCGTATGGAGGCCGTACGCGTCTGGGTGTGACCGGAGGGCGGTTCGACGCCGGTGCCTGATGTCCGGCGTCCGACAGGTGGTGGTGCCCGGCTGTGCGCGGGAGCCACCACCTGTCGCACATCGTCGTGGTACCGGAACTGGAGGCATGTATCCCCACGCGCAGGGGGCGGCTTCGGCCCCGGGGGGAGCCGAAGTTCTCGCAACCTGCTGCAGGTGGAAGCCCCTTCGGGGCACCACGACTACCGCGCAACGAGAATCGCCTAATACCTGCTTGACTACACACCGGGATCGCCACCAGGCGGGTCCTGGAACCTTCGGAGAACAAGAACATGCGCACAACCGCACGCTGCCCAATGCCCAGCTATGGCTGAGGGTTTCATCCGGTGGTACCGGGAGTCGGGGGCCACGTCAGTCTTCGCTGAATAGGTGGCGCTGTTCGGCGCGCACGGGATGGCGCTGGTGCACCCTACAAGGGGCCAGGCCGTGCTTCTCGACATCGAAGGGGAACAGGTCCTCGTAGGGCAGGAGGAGCTCGGTCGCCTGCTCGATCTGCGGATCGCGTCCCTCACGATGCAGTGGTGGTTGTCCGCGGACACCGACGTCTGTGACGAGTACGTATATGAACCGTTCGGCTGTGAGATCCAGATGCTCTGGCTGGACGGTCTATACCCCGAAGAGGTGCGACTCGTGGAATCAGCCGTCATCGCCGCCGCGACGCAACGGTCCGTACCGACCCGCGCCGTGGTCGTCGACCGGCGTGGCATCTCCGACCCGGACGACTGGGACTCATTCATGCTGTACGACGAAGTAGCGGTCCCGCGCTTCCCCGAGAGCGTGATAGCGCAGGAGTCGATCACGGAGAAACTCATGCGGGCCGTGCCGGGCCTCGCGAAGGAGAGCGTAGGGGGTCACCTGACCCGGCTTGCCTCAGCTCGTCAGACGTAGCCCGCCGAACCGGCGCCCTACATTGGACGGGGGATCCAATACGGGACGGAGCCGTGGTGACCGGGGCAAGAAGAACAGTGAGCATCACCTGAACACCGACACCACCGGTATCCCGCTTGCCGCCACCTTGACCGGCGGCAACCGCAATGACGCACCCGGCTGATCCCGCTGCCTCAGGCCGTGCCGCCGGTAAGAGCATGCGGGGCCGGCCCCGGCGCCGCCCGGACGTTGTGCTGGGCGACCGCGGCTACGACCACGACAAGGACAGGCCCGGTGGCCGACCTCAGGCCGGCTTGCGCCATACGGAGACGTGCTTGGCGGAGTCCTGGGTGAACGGGGACCCGTCCCAGTCCGCTACGCGACGTTCCAGCTCGAGCCCGGCGATCCGTGCCATCAGGTCGAGCTCCGCCGGCCAGGCGTACCGGTGCCGGGAGTTTGCGCGGCGGTAGTGGCCGTCGTCGCCGTCGCGGGTGAAGTGGTGCGAGACCAGCATTTGCTCCACCAGGTCGAAGGTGTCGAAGCCGAGATGCTGCTGGGAGACGTCGAACGGCACCGCGACCTGGCCGGGCGGCAGGAGCCGCAGCGGCGGCACACCCAGCTCGATGACGAACCGGCCGCCGGTCTCCAGATGCCGTGCGGCGTTGCGGAAGCACTCGATCTGCTCGTCCTGGGTGAGCAGGTTCGTAATGGTGTTGTAGACGAGGTAGACCAGGGAGAACCCGCCGGGAACGACGGTGGTGGCCATGTCCCCGATGACTACCGGGAGGGTGTCCTCGTCGATCTTGCGCCGTAGCACCGCTGCCATGTGCTCGGACAGTTCGATGCCCACCACCGGCACGCCGCGTTCCCGGAGCGGGACTCCCACCCGTCCGGTTCCGATGGCGAACTCCAGCGCCCGGCCGTCTCCGGCGAGCTCGGCGAGGAAGCCGAGGGTCGGTCCGAGAACGGCAGCGGAGGACGCTTCGGCTTCCTCGGCGTCGTAGCGGTCGGCGGTCGCGCGGGTCCACAGTTCACTGCTCGTCACGGGTGGCCACTGTGCCGGGTGCCGAGGGGCGCTGTCGACGCATTAAATTCTCCGCGCCTCATTGTGTACCGCTGTACCGCTGTACCGCTGTACCGCTGTACCGCTGTACCGCCCACAACGCGTCTATGCCTCGCCAGGGCTTCGGCCGAACCGCCCCGCATCTCGGATCACCACCCCGGAGCGATCCAGCGACCTTCTGCCTTGGAGATCATTCCGTCTGGAGTTCTCAGGAACCCGGCAGTGCGTACATCCCAGCCAGCCACCAAGCGCCGATGAACCCACCCGGCAGGACGAGGAGCGCCGAGACGAACAGCCACCTGATCGCTGGCGTAGTACGTCCGGCCAGCTTGCGGCACAGGGACAACGCCAGCGCGAAATAGAGCGCGAGGGGAAGGAGGAGCAGCCCAAGGCCGGCGCCCACCGCGTCACGCCCTCTCTGTAACGCAGGAATCGAGGCCGGACCGAGGGGCTCGATACGCGATGGATTCCCAGATGCCTTGCCCTCGCATGAGCCCCCCGATTTGAACACGTTCAGGTCATTGGGTCGATCATAGCTCTCGAGGGGCGGGGCGATGAACCTGGGCCCGTCGGCAACATGCTCCCGATCGCGGATTCCGTCGCCGCATTCGATGACCGACGCGCCCGCTGGATGGCCGTCCAGCCTCCATCTCGGGCAAACCGGTCGAAGCGCGTACTCCTACGGCTGACGAAGTGGCCAGTCCGGGTCGCTCTGCGGCGGTTTGCGCCACGACGGCGTCCGGTGGTGCGGCCGAGCCGCGCTGCCCCTCGTCGGTACCGATGACGGTGGACGGGACCGCGGCCCTCCCGGCGCAGCAGCGGCGGTGCCGGGGGCGGCGGCACCTCGCCCTGCTCGGCGAGCGCCGGATGGCCGTCCTCGGCTGCGGGACGCAGGTGGCATCGACGACACGGTGCTGCACCGCGCGCAAGGGCGCCTGGGTATCAAGGAGTTCCCTCCGCTGAAGCACGCCCCCTGGGGGGAACGAAACATCTCATGGCCGTGACTCACGTCACGTTACCGGCGGTATCTGAAACGCTGTGTCGCAGGTAAATTGCGAGGAGGCGCTTGGGTGTCACCACGAGTCTGAGCAAGTGTCAGCGTCCTGAGTGGCAGCGGTCTTCCGGCCCCTGCGCCGATCAGGCGCCCACGAGCGAGAGCGAGGTCTCCGCGATGGAGCAGCAGCACGTCGACGTCCTGGTCGTCGGCGCCGGGATATCGGGTGTGAGCGCCGTGTGCCACGTCCTGCGGGACAATCCCGGCGCTTCGGTCGTGGTGCTGGAACGACGCGCTCGGGTCGGCGGCACCTGGGACCTGTTCCGGTACCCCGGCATCCGCTCCGACTCCGACATGGCCACCTTCGGGTTCGGCTTCCGCCCCTGGCGTCGGGCCCGCATCCTCGCCGGTGGCGAGGACATCCGGCAGTACGTCGAGGACGCCGCGGCGGACGGCGGGGTCCTCGACCGCATTCGCTTCGGCCGCCGCGCCATCAGCGCCGACTTCTCACACGCCGACGGCCGGTGGACGGTCGAGGTCGAGGACGAGACCACCGGCGGACGCGAGTCCTACAGCGCGGGCTACCTCGTGGGCGCGACCGGCTACTACGACTACGACGAGCCCTACCGCCCCGAGTTCCCCGGCGAGGCCGACTACCAGGGCACCCTCGTCCACCCCCAGCACTGGCCCGAGGACCTCGACCACACGGGCAAGCACGTCGTCGTCATCGGATCCGGCGCCACCGCCATCACCCTGCTCCCCGCCATGGCCGACGCTGCGGCGAGCGTGACCATGCTGCAACGCTCGCCCACCTACATCCTCGCCCTGCCCGAGGTCGACCCGCTCACCGCCGTCCTGAAGAAGCTGCACGTCCCGGACCGGCTGACCCATTCGATCGCCCGCACCCGCAACATCGCGCTGCAGCGCGGGAGTTACGCCTTCTGCCGCGCCTACCCTCGGCTCGCCCGCAAGGTTCTCCTCGGGCTCGTGCGGGCCCGGGCGGGCAAGAGCGTCGACATGCGCCATTTCAGCCCCCGCTACAAGCCCTGGGACCAGCGGCTGTGCGTCGTCCCCGGCGGCGATCTGTTCAAGGTGCTCAAGAGCGGCACGGCGGCCATCGCCACCGACCTCATCGACACGTTCACGGCCGACGGCATCCGGTTGCGGTCGGGCCAGGAGCTGAAGGCCGACATCGTCGTCACCGCCACCGGACTGAGCGTCCGCCTCCTCGGCGGCATGACCCTCACCGTCGACGGCAGCCCGGTGGACGTCACGAACCGTGTGCTCTACAAGGCCGTCCTGCTCGAAGGCGTGCCCAACATGTCCCTCATCATCGGCTACACCAATGCCTCCTGGACCCTGAAGGCGGACCTGGCGGCCGACTACACCGCCCGCCTCCTCGCGCACATGCGGCGCCACGGCCACGACATCGCCACCCCTGTGGCCTCGGACGCCGACCGCTCGGAGTTCTCCGTCATGGGCGAGGCACTGACCTCCGGTTACATCGCGCGGGCCGACAAGGCCATGCCGCGCCAGGGCACCCGCGACCCGTGGCGGCTGTGGAACAACTACTACCGCGACCGCGTGATGCTGCGGAGCGCCCCCATCGAGGACGCCGCACTGCGCTTCGCCAAGACGGGCCCGTCCGGCGCGGACACCGCGGCCGGCGTTCAGGAAACGACGCGCGCCGCTTGACCGGCGGCCCACCAGACAAGCGAGGACGAAGATGACCGCGCACCCGACCAGGAAGGCCTACGACGAGCGCCTGCGGACCCTGTCCGAAGGCTCCGTCAATGTCCACTTCAACGCCTTCACCGACATCAAGTGGGACGACCCCGAGTTCGCCGTGGACACGAGCGACCCGCGCTGGATCCTCACCTCGGCGGACGCCCTCGGCGCCCACCCCTGGTACCAGGAGCAACCGACCGAGACACAGATCCGTATAGGTATCTGGCGCTGGGCAGTGATCGCCAAGGTGGGCATGCAGTTCGAGAACCTGCTCATGCGCGGAGCGCTGGACTACGTCTACCAACTGGGCAACCAGGACCAGGAGTTCAGGTACCTCACCCACGAGGTCACCGAAGAGACCCACCACACCCAGATGTTCCAGGAACTGGTCAACCGCACCGGCGTGGACACCGCGGGCGGAAAGCGCTGGTTCCGTCAACTCAGCCGCGTCCTGCCCCTGTTCGGTTCCCTCTACCCCGAGGCGTTCTTCACCGGCATCCTGGCCGGTGAGGAGCCGATAGACCACTTGCAGAAGGCGGCCCTGCGCAGCGGGGAGCCGGTGCACCCCCTGCCGAAGCGGATCATGCAGATCCACATAGCGGAGGAAGCCCGCCACATCTCCTTCGCGCACGAGTTCCTGCGCCTGCGCGTCCCGCGCTTCGGCAAAGTTCGCCGGGGCGCACTGTCCGTGCTCTTTCCGCTGATCATGCGCAGCCTGTGCGACGTCATCATGATCCCCGACCGGAAGTCCGCCGCGCAGGTCGGCATCCCGGCCTGGGTGCTCAAGGACGTCTTCTGGAAGTCCGACGCCGGCCGGAGACTGCTCCACGACCTCTTCTCCGACGTGCGGATGCTTGCCGAGGACATCGGCCTGATGAACAAGACGTCCCGCCCGCTGTGGAGGGCCCTGCGCATCGACGGCCGCCCCGCGCGCTTCCGCGGCGAGCCGGCCCCGCTCGCCGACTGAAGGCCGAAAGGCCTCGCACCGCCTTCCCCCGACCGCCCGAACGGAGACCAGCCCGCCGTGCCGTACGTCGTCACCCGATCCTGCTGCGCCGACGCCTCCTGCGTGCTGGCCTGCCCGGTCAACTGCATCCACCCCGCGCCGGGCGAGCCCGGCTTCGGGACGACGGACATGCTGTACGTCGATCCACGTACCTGCGTGGACTGCGGTGCCTGCACGACCGCCTGCCCGGTGGACGCGCTCAAGCCCCACACGGCCCTCGGCGAGGCCGAACTGCCGTTCCTGGAGCTGAACGCCTCGTACTACAAGGAGAACGCGCACGCCGACCGCGCCCCCATGTACGTGGTGCCCGGTCAACGCCGCCTTCCCCAGGGCGAGTTGTCCGTCGCGGTCGTGGGGGCCGGGCCGGCCGGTCTGTTCGCCGCCGACGAGCTGCTGCGGCACGCGGGTGTGCGCGTCACCGTCTACGACCGCCTGCCGACTCCGTACGGCCTCGCGCGGGCGGGCGTCGCGCCGGACCATCAGGACACCAAGCGCGTCACGGAACTGTTCCGGGTCATCGAGTCGCAGGCCGCCTTCAGCTACCGCCTCGGCGTCGAGGTCGGCACCGACGTCACCCACGCCGACCTGCTGCGGGAGCACCACGCGGTGATCTACGCGGTCGGAGCGGCGACCGACAAGCGGCTCGGCATCGACGGCGAGGACCTGCCCGGCAGCATCTGTGCGACGGATTTCGTCGCCTGGTACAACGGGCACCCCGACCGCGCGCACGACGACCACGACCTCGGCGTGGACCGCGCGGTCGTCATCGGCAACGGCAATGTCGCCCTCGACGTCGCCCGCGTCCTCACGGCCGATCCCGGAGTCCTGGCCCGTACCGACATCTCGGACCGCGCGCTCACCGCGCTGCGCAGCAGCACGATCCGTGAGGTCGTTCTCCTCGGCCGGCGCGGACCCGCGCAAGCCGCGTTCACCGTGCCCGAACTCCTCGCGCTCAGCGCCCTCAAAGACGTGGACGTGCGCGTGGAGGGGTGGCCCGAGGACCTCTCGCCCGCCACCAACGAAAAGACGCGGCTGCTGTCGGAACTGGCCGCCCGCACGCCGGTCCAGGGGCGTCGCCGTATCGTGCTGCGCTTCCTCACAAGCCCGGTGCGGATCATCGGCGACGGCCGTGTGCGCGCACTCGAGGTCACCTCCACCATGCTGCACACCGACGACGACGGCACCGTCCGCGCCCGTCCCACCGGTGACCCCCGGACCCTGGAGACCGGCCTCGTCCTGCGCTGTGTCGGCTACCGGGCCCGTCCCGTCCCCGGCCTGCCCTTCGACGAGGAAACCGCGACGATCCCGCACGTGGCAGGACGCGTCGAGCCCGGCGTCTACGTCGCGGGATGGATCAAACGGGGGCCGACCGGCTTCATCGGGACCAACAAGACCTGCGCCCAGGAGACGGTCGCCTCCCTCCTGGACGACTTCGCCGCGGGCCACCTCACCCGGCCCCTGTCCACCGTGACCGCGGCGGGCGACGCCCTCGGCCTGGAGGACTGGCGGTCGATCGACCGCGCGGAGCGAGCGACGGGCGTGGCCCAGGGCCGCCCCCGCGTCAAGCTCACCGACACCGAGTCCCTGTATCGCGCGGCGGCGCGATCCGTTCCGGCGGTACGTGGCTGAGGCTCGGCGCTCGGAGGCTCACCGGTGGCGGGGAGCGCGGTCAGTGCGGCCCGAGATCAGACACGCGCTGCTGCGGAGACAGCTCCACGCCGAGGTCCCGCAGCGTCGCGTCCAGGATCGCCCAGACCGAGCGGCACAGCATCGCCCGCAACTCCTCCTCGGACTGCTCCCGCCGTTCGTCGTGCGCCCACTGGTTGACCGCGGTGTCCACGAAACCGACGATGCCGACCGCGACCGAACGGATCGGCGCCTGGGGCACCCCGAGTGCCTTGAGCACGTCCCCGAACCGGTCGCTCAGCATCAGGGCGATGGCCGTCTTGGTGTCCGCCACCAGCGAGCCGTCGCCCATCGCATGCTCGGCGACTCCCATGTAGGCGTACAGACGCGGGTGTTGGGCCACCCAGTCCAGGTGCGCGCCCACCACCCGGTGTACGGCGTCCTCGACGGTCCCCTCGAAGGTGAGGGTGGGCTCCATCCGCCGCATGAACGAATCCACCACCCGCCGGCGGATCAACTCGTCCAGCGTGGCCCGGTCCTTGAAGTGCCGGTAGAGCACCGAGCGCGGCAGCCCCACCCGCTCGGCCAGCCGCTGCACACGAAAGCGCGTGCCCTCCTCCTCGATGAGCGCGACAGCCGCGTCCACCAGGTCGACCTGACGCTGGGCCTTGTGCTCGTCCCACCGGGTGGAGCGTCCGTCGATCTGCGGCTCTCCGCCGGTTCTGTCCGCCACCTGGTCAGGATATAGGACCGGCTCAGCGCGCCCCAGGTCCGACCGCGGCCCGCCCGCTCCGACGAACTACATTCGGCACATGAGTCGTTGGCAGGAATTGACCGGTGGAACATCCGGAGACGAGTACGCCGCGCGCTTCGAGGCGCTGGCCCGCGGAGGCAAGGACGTGCACGGCGAGGCGGCGTTCTGCGCGGCGCTGGTGGCGCCGCGCGCCCGGGTGCTCGACGCCGGATGCGGTACCGGACGGGTGATGATCCGCCTTGCCGAGCTCGGCTACGACTGTGTGGGCGTCGACCTGGACGCCTCGATGCTGGAAGTGGCACGGGAACAGGCGCCCGGCCTGCCCTGGTTCCAGGCCGATCTGGCCACGCTCGATCCCGCCCGGCTCGGTGTCGCCGCGGACTTCGACCTGGTCGTCGCCGCCGGGAACGTCTTGCCGCTGGTCGCGCCGGGCACGGAGGCCACGGTGGTGGCGCGGCTGACGGCGGCCCTGCGCCCGGGCGGCCTGCTGGTCGCGGGCTTCGGCCTGGACGCCGCCCACCTGCCCGTGCCGCCGGCCCTCACGCTGGCGCAGTACGACAGCCACTGCGCCGCCGCCGGCCTCACCCCGACCGGCCGCTTCGCCACGTGGGACGCGGCGCCGTACGAGGGCGGCGGCTACGCCGTCAGCGTCCACCGCCGCGACCGTTGACGGAGGGCAGCGGCGGCCGAAACTGCCTCCGCCGCGACAGAGCTGGGACCGTGGCCCTTCCGGGGGAGGAGGGGAGGACAACCGTGGCTCCTCTGGGGGCCCAGGGGAAGAAGGGGTCGGGGGAGAACCCCGCCCCAGGCACCGCATCGGGGCTGGTCCCCATGCTTGCGGGCCTGGAGGCTCTGGAGGCTACGGACATTGTTCGCTGCAGTCCCCTGGCTCCCCGTGTTCGTTCCGCCAGGACCCAGTCAACCCTTGGAGGCGGTTGCGGTTGCTCGGTCGTAACTGGGGGAGTGGGGTGGGGGCCGGCCGGGTTGGATGCCGGGGCGCCGTCCGCCGAGGTGCGGGTGATGGCGGCGGTGGGGGGAGCCCCGGCCGGACGGGCGTCTACCGGTCCCGGATCCGGTCAGCGCGGCTCTCGGATGCCGTCGATGATACGAGTCCAGTTGTCGCTGCCATGTCCGTCCTCAATCGCGCGCCGATAGTGGGCCTGTACGGCCCGGGTGAGCGCCAGGTCGAGGCCGAGTGATGTGCTGGTCTCGACGATGTGGTCGGACGTGGCACCCATCATGGTGACTGTGCTGAGGTCGCCGGGATGCTCGCCGGCATCGAGCGCGGTGCCGGGATTCTGTTCGCCGGCCCGCACGATGGCGCCAATCGAGTCGGCGGCGGAGAGCAACTCCGGCAGTGCCTCTTGGGCTTTCATTCCCGCGGCACCGAGCATCGCGGTGGCGTGCATCAGTCCGGACAGGCTGGTGAGGAACACCGCGAGTTGGGCTTGATACATCATCTGGGCGAGGCCCGGGTCCTCGCCCAGATACCTTGGTGTGCCGAGCAGTGTCAACGTCGCCAGGTGGCTCCGCATCGCCTCGTCGGGGCCGCTGTAATACACGTAGGCCGCCTCCGTACCGACCATCGGCGCGGGAACCATGACGCCTCCGGTGAGGAAGGTGGCATGGTGGTTGACCGCCCAAGTCGCCGCCGCGCGTGTGCGGTCGGGAGTGTCGGAGCTCAGGTTGACGAGCGTCCGGCCCGCGAGCGATGCGGTGGCGCTGCCGAGGACGTCGTACATCGCCTGGTAGTCGGTGAGGCTGAGGATCACGAGGTCAGCCGCTTCGACCGCCTCCTTCGGTGTCGCCGCGAGCACTGCTCCGGCGGTGACGACGCCGTCGGCCCGGCCGGCGGTGCGGTTCCAGACGGTGACCGGGTGGCCGGCAGCCAGGAGGGTGCGTGTCATCGCCTGGCCCATCGGGCCGAGCCCGATCACGGTGACGGCGATCTCTTGCTTGATGCTGTGGTTCTGTTGTTCGTTCACACCTCCATGCTCGGAGCGCGGCCCCACTCTCGGAAGTACCTACTATTTTCTGCGGTACTTACCTTTTAGTAAGGGGAACAGTGATGGCCAAGGCGCCGAGACGTGGGCCCTACATCTGCGGCATCGATGCCGCGCTCGATGTGGTGAGCGGCAAGTGGAAGGGGCTCATCCTGTGGGAACTCGACGCCCATGGCGTACGGCGCTTCGCCGAGCTCCGTCGCGGTCTGCCGGGAGTGAGCGAAAAGATGCTCACGCAACACCTGCGTGAGATGGAGGTGGACGGACTCGTGCACCGAGAGGTCTATGCCGAGGTGCCTCCGAGGGTGGAGTACTCCCTGACCGAGCATGGGCGCACGCTCAATCAAGCTCTCGGGCCGCTCGGCGCCTGGGGGGCTGAGAGAGTGCGTCGCGAAGGCTCCGAAACGGTCGACGTAGCGGAGACCTCGTGAGCGTGCGCGCGGTCGACGGCAGACACGGCCGGTGGTTCATCGGCACTGGCCACCCGACCTGTGTCCGGTCAGGGGCCGTCTCGCGAACTCCCTCCACGACTTCCAACGTCCCCTTGCTCCTTGCCCCTTGCGATGCCGCGCCGCCCATGGAGCTGCTTGACGAAGGCCAACGGGACGGGCGTCAGGCTCGGCTGTGGCGAGGGACTCACTCGCCGCACCGAAGGGCCGGCTCCGGGATGGCGTGGCTGCCCCGAGGCACCGAAGCCAGAGGGCGTGCGGGGTCCCGACTCTTGTCCGGCCCGGCGACTTCCGAAAGCAGACCGGGCTGCTTCAGCGCAGCAGCAACGACCGGCTGATCCTCAGCAAGAACTGAGCCAAGGTCGCTGATCCAGCACTATGGCGTCTTCTTTCGATGACGCGGGCGCGGGCCTCGGTGACGCGTGTTTCGCGGTCCTTCCGGACTGCGGGACGCGCTCGCCGTGGCCCGTTGTCTCCCCCCATCACCTTCCGATCCGGACCACCCAGTCGGCCCGCACGCTCGACCGTCCTTCCGGACGCCCGTGGAGCGTGGGGCTGTGCAACGAGGGCGAATGCGTGAGCGCCGAGACTCGGCGGGCCGCTCTCGCCGTGTTCGGCTGCTGCCCCGTCACGCCGGGCGAACTCCGCGCCCGCGCCGAGCAGTTGACGGACCTGGCGCAGCTCGACGCGCTGGCCCGTACCCCTCCCCCCTCCGGGCAGTTTCCACCTGATGGCGTCACTCGACGGCCGGGTACGGGTGCAGGGCACCGCTTCCGGGCTGCGGCTGGTCCTCCGGACGACCACCCAAGATGTCGCCGCGGCCGCCAGCACCGCCGACCTGCTCGCCCGGCCCACCGGGGCCGAGCCCTACCGCGGTCACTTCGAACGGCGCAAGGTCGCCACCGGCCTCTGCTAACGGGCCTTTTCAACTCCTTGCATTCATGAGAACGCCTGCCTGCGATGCTCGATGCGCCAGTCCGACCCGGCCCAACGAGTCCGGATCGTCAATATCCGAGACAACATCATCGCCCGCATCGCCGAGGCCGAGCGAGAGGGCTGGCTCGGCGAGGTTGAAGGGTTGCAGACCAGCCTCGCGGGAGCGAACGAAAAGCTCTCCCAGATCGACCGGCGGGCTCCGCGAACCGTTGACCTCCCCATGCCGCCCCCCTCCACAACCAACCCCCGAAGTCAGATGTCAGTGGCAGGTGAGAGGGTGCGGCCATGAACATCGACGACTTCTGGACCGTCATCGAAACAGCACGAACCGACGCCGCTTCGGCCTCCGGAGACCCCGGCCAAGCATTCGTATCGGCCCTGGTCGAGCGGCTTGCGGCGACCTCGATGCAGACGATCCTCGAATACCAGCAATGCTTTGATCAGTTGCACGGGGCGATCTACCGCTGGGATATGTGGGCTGTTGGCTATCTGATCGGTGGAGGATGCTCCGACGACGCCTTCATGGACTTCCGCGCCGGACTGATTGCGCAGGGCCGACAGTGGTACGAGCGGGCCGCCACCGCCCCCGATGTTCTCGCCCAGCATCCAGACGTCATCGCTGCGGCGGCCGAAGACAGCGACGAGGCACTGTTCAACGAAAGCATCAACTACGCGGCCTCCTACGCCTACGAGCGCATCCACGGCGACGAAGACGACTGCACCTTCTACGACGACTACGACCAGTTCTGCGCACCCCGCTCCGACCAGGCGCCGGCCGATATGGGCGAGAGCTTCGATTTCGACGACGCCTCGGAAATGCGGGCCCGCTTCCCCGGACTGGCCCGCCTCTTCCTTGAGCACAGCGAGGCCTGAGCTCACCGGACCCCTTCGCCGCCAAGTTCAGAGAACAGATCAGCATCCGCACCAACCGCTACTCGGTGCCGGTGCGGCTGATCGGCCGAACCCTCGGCGCGATACTGCACGCCTCCGACCTGGTGGTCCACGACGGCCGCGATGAAGTCGCCCGGCACGAACGCCTGATCGCCAAGGGCGGCTCGAGGGCCTCCTTCTGGGCCGCCACCTGGCCCACGAACACTCGATCACCGGCCTTGCGGCGGCCGTGAGACGGGCGCACTGACCGCGGACGCCGTTGCGCTCGAAGCCCGCAAGGCTGCGGAGGAGGACAGCTACGCCCCGGGCGCGTTCCGCCTCCTCGTCGGCCGGACTCAGAACCACACGGTGAAGGAGACGGTGGCGGAGGCCTTCTTCCCGGCCGCGTGGGTGACGGTCAGCGTTGCGGTACGCCATCCCCAGGTGGTGGGCGTGCCCGAGATGACTCCGCTGGCGGCGCCGACGCTCAGTCCGGCCGCCCCGGCGCTACCGACGGCCAGCCGCTCCAATGTCACGACCCTGACCTCACGCCGCCTGGCCCACCTGTCACCGGACAAGTGGCCGCTTCCCTACGGCGTGTTTCGAAAGTGATCAGGATGACTGCCTGACAGCTCACAACCCGCGTATCGCTTCGCCCAGATCAGGGCCGTAGGAGGCCCAACAGATGAGTGAACCGTCAGCGCGGAGCTCCCCCATGAACCAGTCGTCGCCGACTCTCGCGAGGCACGTGCCGTGGAAGGAGAGGATGATGCCAGGGTGGATGGTTGTGTAGTCGGCTTGGCCGTGTTCTTCGGCAACGACGAGTCGTTCGGGGGAGAGTAGCGCTGCTTCGGGGTCCCCTGATGCGGAGCGCACCCGCTCGATCGTCCAGCCATGGGGAAGGTCTGTGTTCACGGCCGCAGGATCGCAGCGGATACAGGCTCAGAGCCATTCGTTTATGGCGGCGACCGGCACGGTTGTCTTGTAGCGGCTGCGACCTTGTCGTATCTCATAACGACTGCACGGTTGCGCTTGAGACGATTGTTTCCGCACTCCACCGCGTGGCGCTCTTTGTAGTCGCCCTTGTTGAATTTCGGCGGCCGCCCACCGTGGGAACCGCGCTTCTTGCGGTACCACGTGCTGTCCCGCTGCCAGCGTCGGAACAGGTCGTACACCCGGCCCCAGGGGCCGTACCGCTCCGGGACGTCGCGCCACGGCGTCCCCGTCCGGGTCCGCCGGCGTATGCCGTCGATCAACTGCCGTCGTGTCCACATCGGCGGCCGGCCCGGCTTCTTGCCCTGAGACAACAAGGGCTCCAGCCGGGACCACTGTGCATCCGTCAGGTCTCCACGCGCCACGAACCAAGATCATCCCGCCTCAAGATCCACTTTCGAAACACACCCGCGTGCCGTACCCGTCAAGGTTCACCGGGAAGGTGCCTTCTACTCGCTGAAGACGGCGGCATGAGGGAAGCGAGCGATGTGGGGTGCACGGCGTCGGCTGCGGCTGAGCCGCGCAGCAGTTCGGTCAGGTCGTGGGGCTGGGCCTGTTCAGTGGTGGGAGCCGCTGTGGTGATGCGGTCCAGGCGGAAGCCCCGGCCGGCCTGTCGCGTGCGGCACCACGCGATGAGGTACCACTGGCCATCGGCGTTGAGCAGGCCCGCCGGTTCTACCGCGCGGTCGCTTTCGCGTCCTGCCGCGTCGGTGTAGGACAGCCGTAGCACGGTGTTGGTGGTGAGGGCTTGTTCCACCGCGCCGCGGACCGAGGAGTCGGGCGGCGAGGACAGCGTAACGATCCGAGCGGCGAGTTCCTGTGCCGCCGCCGCGGCAGGACCGGTCATCGAGGCCGCGATCTTCTGGGCTGCTGTACGGGCCGCGCCGGCGTACGGGGTGGCGGCGTCGGCCGCGGCGAGGGCGACGGCCAGCGCCGAGGCTTCCTCGGCGGTGAAGTGGATGGGGGGCAGGGTCATGTCCGGGTCGATCGACCAGCCCCCGCCCCGCCCGGGGGCGGTGCGCACCGGGACACCGGTCTCCATCAGCACCTGGAGGTCGCGCTGCACCGTACGCGTGCTGACCTCGAATCGCCCGGCCAGCACCGCGACCGTCAGCGGCCGTGGCGCCGCCGCGCGCAACTCCTCCACCAGCGCGTACAGCCGGGCAGTGCGGTTCATGCCGGCGACGCTACCGCCCCGCGGTGGACAGGAAGTCCCGCTCGCGCCGCAGTTCGCGCTCGGTGACGGTCAGCGGGAACAGCGTGAAGCCGTGCATGGCCCCGGCGACGACACCGAGCCGCACAGGCGCGCCTGCCGCCTGCCACCGCGCGGCGAGGAACAGCGAGTCGTCCCTCAGCGGGTCCTCGGTACCGACAACGATCCGGGCCGGCGGCAAACCGGCAAGGTCGGCGAAGAGCGGTGAGACCTCGGGGTCACGGCGCTGCTCCGCCCCCATGCCGGGTGTGAACAGCTCATAGGTCTGCCGCAGCGAGTCGGTATTGCTCAGCAGCCGCTTGGAGCCGAACGATCGCTGGCTTGGCGTCATCGACAGGTCGTAGGGGCCGAAGAGCAGCTGCGCCGCCAGGAAGGCGCCGGTGATGCGGTGCCGGTCGCGCAGGCGCAGCAGCGTCACGACACTGAGGTGGGCACCGGCCGATTCACCGCCGATCAGCAGCCGTTCGGTGCCGAACTCGGCCACGGCGTGCCGCACCAGCCACCGAGCGGCCGCTTCGCAGTCGTCGGGCCCGGCGGGGAACGGGTCTTCCGGTGCGAGCCGGTAGTCCACGCTCACCACGGCCAGCCGTGCCCGCTCGGCGAGCAGCCACAGCCTCTCGTCCTGCCCGTCCGCGGAACCGAACGCCCAGCCGCCTCCGTGGATGTGCAGGTACACGCCGTCAACGTGGTCCGGTACGAAGACCCGTACCTTCACGCCGCCCTCAACGACGCGGTCTTGGCCGTACGGCAGTCTTACCGGCGGTGTGTCGCCACCGAGCCGGTTACGCCGCAGTCCGGCCAGCAGGGCCGCGTCCCGTGCCGCTTCGCGGGCCGGTCGGTCCGCGGCAGAGGCCTCGAATTGGTTGTTGAACGCCAGGGTCTCGGTGAGGCAGTCCTCGTCTGTGATCGTCATGCTGCCCATGGTCGTAGCCGTCCGCGACAACGTCCTGTCACCCTTTCCCGGTGATCCACGTCACTCTCCTGTCGCATCGCCTACCGGGCCGACGTGACGAGGCGTCCGATCGACGCGGGCCGGTGGCATGGCGGAGCCGGTGGGGTACGGAGACCGACCGAGCAGGTGCGTACGAGCCCGGATGGCAGGACCGGTTCTGGTTCACCTGGGACTACCTGCCCGAGTTCGTCGGCGTCCTCGCTGAGTTTCCCTCGCTTGCCGGGATGGCCGACGCCATCGGCTCACGCGCTGAGCCGGTTCCCGTCCCGTGGGACTGCGCTGACGGCCTGTTCGAGGCGTACTGGCGTCGGCCGCGGGCGTGTCTGGAGGATCACGTACGCCGCGCGATGTCGGTGTGGACGAGGGTCGGGCCGGATGCCGAGCAGCGGGCGGTGCGAAACCTCAGCGATGACCTCGACTCCGGTCGGTGGGCGGAGCGCAACCGCGCCCTCGCCGATCTCAACGCAGCCGATCTCGGCCTCCGCCTCCTCGTAGTGTGAATCGCAGTGTCATGGCACCCCCGTGGGTTCCCCGCCCGCCGTGCGCCGTCTCGGTGAATGTTCACCCGCGGCTGTGGCGCCTGGAGCCGGCAGAGCTGTACGAGTTGCGGTTCGCGGAACCCATCGGACTTCCCCCTGGCATCACCGCGGACAGAGGCGCCGCTCTCGCTGCTGGACACGGACGACGGGTGGATCCTTTCACGTACCGGAATTCGGGCGCGTCGATGGGTCGAGCCCGGTGAACGCACGGGTGTCCTGGCCGTGCAGGCTGGCCATCGAGTTCTCAAGCAGGGTCGGACTCGTCGAGCGCGGACAGGCCATCCTCCCAGCGACGACGCCGCTCCTCGGCGCTCTGCTCCCACCAAGGGGTACCGCGCTCTCCGAGTGCGACTTTCGCACGCTGCACCCGCTCTCGGGCTTTCCGCACGGCCGCTTCGTCGCCGCTCGAGAGTGCCGAGCGCACTGAACGCCGGGCCGCCATGAGGTGCTTGCGAAGCCGGGACGCGACGCTCTCGGGAAGTATCGGGTCGGTCGCCCGCCACCTGCGTCCGTCGATGACGACGAAGTGCCCGTCAGGGGTGTGCTCGAGGCGCCGGTTCGCTGACATGCGGCCGATTCTGCCGGGCCGACCCGGGTCCTACCAGGTGAAACGCGTACGTGCTGGTCGGAGGGGAGCGCTGACATCGTTCACGCCAGGTCCCGTAACCACGGACTCCGCGGTCGCCCCGCCGTACGGGTGGGGGGGTGGTGCGGAGTCACGGTGTGTGGGTGTCCGGCCGAACCACCGCCGGATTCTCCCGATCGAGCTGGGCGCCATCCAGCACTCGACCCCCAACACCGTTGGGGGCACGCGTAGTGGACAGGAGGGGATCCGCCAACCCTCCCGCTCGTCCTGGAGGAGACGGTATTTTGTCGTGTACGGGGCCCCTCATTCGGCCGCGGGCAGGGCGGGATGTCGGCCGAATGACAGCTCCGGGGGTCTGCATGCGCTGGATCGGCAAGCGGTGGAACGGCGCGTCGGCATCCGGTGATCCGGCATCCGAGGTGCTCGCGAGGCTGCGGCAGGACAGTGCCTCGGCGGAGCGGGACGGCCGGCAGGGCAGCCCCGGCAAGGCGGCGGAGCGCTATCGCGAACTGGTCGTCCGGGCGACGAAGGCACCCGGCCCCGATGACCCCACCACCCTGGCGCTGCGACACCAACTCGCCCATTGGGTAGGGGAGTCGGGTGACCCGGAAGGCGCGGTGTCGCTGTTCGCACAGCTCCTCTCCGACCGCGAGCGGCTCCAGGGACCTCGGCATCAGGACACCGGACTGGCCCGCCACCAGCTTGCCCACTGGCACGGCCGGGCAGGGCGGCCCGAGGAAGCCGTACGCCGTTACGAGCAGATGCACTGCTCGGCCGAGCTGGACGGCCGAACCGAGGTCGCGCTCAACCTGCTCTGCGACATGGGCCATTGGCAGCAGCAGGCAGGCGACAACGCCGCCGCGCTGCGCACCTACAGCAGGATGCTGAAGACCGCCGAGAGCGAGTTCGGGGGGCGGCACGAACTCACCGGCATCGCCCGCCGGCGCTATGCGGAGCTCGCCGGCGGGCTGCCGTTCGGCCAAGACCGGGGGCACGACAGCCTGGAGGGCCTGGTCGCGGCGGCCGCGGAGATCGAGCGCAGCGGCGATCTCTCCCGGGCGAGCCGTATGTACGGCCAAATCGCCGAGAAATGCGAGCAGTTGTATGGTGCGGGCAGCGACCGGACGCTCGGCGCGCTGGTCTCGCAGGCGAAGGCGGCCGTGCGGGCGGAGGACCTGGACGAGGCCGTCGCCTGTTTCGGGAAAGTGCTCGCGTGTATGGAGTTACGGGGAGAGGGCCCGGGCTCGTCCGAGTACGACACGCTGTCCGAGCAACGGGACGGGCTTGCCCGGTCCGCCCTGAACACGACACTCCACATCGGTGTCGGGACGGGAACCCTGCTGGCCAGGCAGGTGGAAGCGGCCCCCGCCACGGCCTTTGGGCTGCTGGCCCGTGAAGCCCGCGCCCGTCACGTCAACCGGGTCTTCCCGGTCAGCGACGGCACCGGTCACCCGCGACCGCACGAGGTGAGCATCGAACAGTGGCTCGGTGTGATCCAGCGCGTGGCCGACCAGGGGTGCGAGGCCCGCGCCTTCTACTTCGCCCGCGCCGACCGTCGACCGACACCCGGGGAGATCGCCCTGTGCGAGCGGCTGGGGCTGCTCGGCGTCTACGTCTCCAACGAAGGTGCGGGCAATGTCCAGGTGGAGGCGTACTCCTTTCGGGAGGGCACGCCCCATGGGGTGTCGATCGTCGTGGTGAACGACGAGCAGGCGGCGCCGGAACCCGCGTCGGCGCGTGGCCCGGGTGGCGCCACCGCCGTCCATTCCGGGGCCGAGGCCCTGGGGGAGTGGCGGCAGGTGGGGCGGGCCGCGTCCGCGCGGACGGCGGAGGATCCGGCGGCCTTCGGTTCCTACGAGGTCCTGGAGCGTGTCGGGGTGGGCGGTTTCGGCCGGGTCTACCTCTGCCAGGATCCGGATGGCGTCATGGTGGCGGTGAAGACTCTGCACGCGGAGTACGCGGCCGACTCCTCGATCCGGGAGGGGTTCGCACACGAGGTGCAGGCAGCCCGGCGGGTCAGCGGCCGGTTCACCGTGCCCGTGATCGCCGCCGACACGAGCGGCGAAATCCCTTGGATGGCTGTGCCGTTCGTGGCCGCACCCTCGTTGGAGGAGGTGGCCCAGCGGTGCGGCGCCCTGGACGCCGCCACCGTCCGCGTGATCGGTGCGGGCATCGCCTCCGCGCTCGGCGCCATCCACGCCGCGGGCATCGTGCACCTCGACCTCAAGCCGGCGAACGTACTGCTGACCGAGGACGGCCCTCGCGTCATCGACTTCGGCATCGCGCAGATCGAGCGACTGACCGGACCCCGGACCGGGTTCGCCGGTACGTACGCCTACTCCTCGCCGGAACAGATCCTGGAGCAGGAGCAGTTCACCCCGGCCAGCGACGTGTTCTCCCTCGGCACGCTTCTCGCCCGCCTCGCTCTGGGGCGCCTTCCCTGGGGGAGGAAGGTCCTCGCCGTGATGAGCAACATCTGCGACGGCACGCCCGACCTGGCGGGTCTCCCGACCGAGTTGGAGGACGTGGTGCTGTCGTGCCTCCAGGCAGATCCGGCCCGGCGGCCGACCCCCGCCGAGGTCGCAGCGGTCCTCGCGGCCGACCCGGCGGGGGCACCCGTCGACCCGAAGTCGGAACGGTTCGCCCCGCCGACCCTGCCCGCCGGGGCGACGGCGCTCATCCGCGAGCACGCCACCCTCCCTGCCACCCGCAGCTTCGAGAAACTCGTCCACCCGCAGGTCGAGGTGCCGACCGACACAACGGTCGTCGTACGGGCGGCGACAAGCGGCGAAGCCAGTAATCCATCGCCCGAGGACCGCACCCCCGCCTCTGTCCACCGGGACCTCGAATCCCAAGTCCTGGCCTGGGAACGCGAAGGCGGCTCGAAACCGGCCGAGCAGGTGCGCCGCGAATGCGGCGCCTTCGCCGCGGAGGCACGCTCCCGGCTGGGCGAGGAGCACCCTCTGGCCCTGCGTCTCAAGGTCTCCCACGCCATGCTCGGTTACGACGGGGCGCATGGAGCGACGTACGCCGAACGCGTAGTGGACGAGGCTGCCGTACGTCTGGGTGACGGCCATCCCACGATCCGGGACGCCCGTACGCTGCTGGCCGCGCTGCGGTCCGCCCGGGCGGGCTGAAGAGCTGCGTCACACTCTCCGCGCACGGCCACGGCGGCTTTGACGTGCCCTCGATGCGGTGCCGGCAGTCTGTGGCGATGGCGTTCTGCGCTGCGGTCAGTTGCGTCGGGGCGGAGCAGATCGCGGGGCCGAGTCGATCCGCGCCCCATGGCACAGACGAATTGCTTCCCGGGAACCGATGCGTCGTAGAAAAGCGGGTCCGTATGGCAGTACGCCTTGTACGCCAGATCCACCGTCTGCCCCCCATCCCGCACGGTGAGTGAAGATCCGTTCCGTCAGACTTCGCCCACCTGAACTCCCTCAAGCGCCGGAATCCACCTCCCTAGGCTTGGCCGAGGAGGCAACCGGCGATCCGGCAGAGGTAACGGAGTCCGGCACGCCCGCGTAATCCGGCAGCTCGACGCCGTTGATCGCACGCCCGACCAGCTCGGTGAACCATGCGCTGGTGAAATCGGGCTGCGGGTCGGTGTCCGGCCCGGGGATGTCGCGGCTGCGGGCGTTCAATCGGCCGATCTCCTGGTTGGCCTCGACGAATGAGCGCATCCGCGCCTCGTAGCGGGTGAACCCCGCGTCGGGGTCCCATCCGGCGGCGGCCAGCTCTCCGGCCAGGAGGTAGGCGCCGACCAGTGCCAGCCCGGTGCCCTGCCCGGACATGGGTGACGAGCTGAATGCCGCGTCCCCGAGCAGCGCCACCCGTCCGCTCGACCAGCGGTCCATCACCACCTGGGCGACCTGGTCGAGGTAGAAGTCCGGGGTGTCGTTCAGGTGCGCGAGGATGTCCGGGACCAGCCAGCCCAGACCCGTCATCCGCTCGCGCAGCAGGCGCTTCTGGGCCGCGAGGTCACGGTGGTCGACGTCGAAGTCGGCCGAGGGGAGGTAGAACATGGCCATCGCCCGGGCGGCGTCCTGGATCGGCCGCAGGAGGGCCGAACGCCCGGACTCGTGGTCCTGGTACTCAAGCAGCCAGCGGTCCAGTCCGAACTCGTTGGGCACACTGTAGAAGGCCAGCACGTGGCCGAGGTGGTGCAGGAACCGCTCATGCGGCCCGAAGACCATCGCCCGCAGCTCGGAGTGGAGCCCGTCGGCCCCGATCACCAGGTCGAAACGCCGCCGATCGCCGCCCGCGAAGACCACGTCGACCCCGTCCGCATCCTGGGCCAGCCCGGCGATCCGGTCGCCGAAGATGTACTCGACGCCGTCGCGGGTGTCGTCGTACAGCACCTGGGACAGATCCCCGCGCAGGATCTCGATGTCCGCGATGAACCCGTCACCACCGTCGTCGTCCGCGCGGAAGGTCTCCAACACCTTTCCGTCCGCGTCCACGGTGTGCGCTCCGGCGGTGTCGGTGCACGCCGCGCGCACCGCCGCGTCGAGCCCCATGCGCCGGATGACCTCCCTGGCGACCCCGCGCGCGTCCACCGCCTGCCCGCCGGGACGCAGCTCAGGAGCCCGCTCCACCACAGTCACCTCGGCCCCTCGCCGGCGCAGCCAGTGGGCCAGCGCGGGTCCCGCGATGCTGGCCCCCGCCACCAACACTTTGGGGCCGCTCACCCGCGTCCCGTGTTCGCCGGCCCGGATGGTGCGCTCCTGCTCGGAGTGGTCGACGCTCATCACTGCCTCCATGCGCTTCTCCCGCGCTGGAACGGCCCCAGCACAGGCCCACGGCTGTGGGTGTGTCCAGCCGTGTCGACTGCGGATCCGCACACAACTCATCGGCACGACGGAAATCGCGTCCGCGCTCCCGCGATCACTGGGAACTCCGCAGGTGCGGGCGACGGGCATGGTGATGATTGCCGGCTGTCGGCCTGCGACCGCACCGCCGTCGGGCAGCTCGTCCCTAACCCTGACTTCCCGCGGCCCACCAGGTGGCCCCGTAGCCAACCGCGGCGATACGGACTATGCCCAGCTGCTCCTCACCGAGCCGCACGCGGAGGAGGCCGAGGAGTTCGGCCCTCTCCTGCCCCATGTCGCGGTCGCGCTGAACCGCACGAGCCGACAGAGACCCACGCGCGCCGCCGATGTGGCACCCGCCCCAGCGGCGAGCAGTGAACAAACCACCCCCAGCCCACGAAGGCGCGCCCGCACCCGCCCCGCACCCGCCTCTGACTCCTCCTGCCCAGTCCCACCACGCCCGGTGCACTGGGTCGCCCCCGCGCCACGTTACTTGGACACGGCGCCAGGGCCCCAGGACACGGACTCGCGCCTGGGGCCTGCGTGTTGTGGGGGAGAGCCTCTGTCGGGTCTACTCACAGCGACACAGGCGTGACGAGAAGCCGAGGGCGCGCCCTCTCACGGTGCTGTCGTGGCCTCACAGTGCTTCTTGACGAGTTCGTAGGAGCGGACGCGGGCGTCGAGAGCGTAAACAGGCGTGGTCAGCATGAGTTCGTCCGCTCCGGTCTCGGCAACCAGTTGCGCGAGCCGGCGCACGACGGCCTCGGGTGTCCCGCACGCCTGCTGTGCACGGAATCCGGCCAGCGCCTGCCGTTCCTCCGGCGTGAAGGGATGGGCCGCGGCGTCCGCAGGGGTGGGGAAGGGAATGTCGCTCAGCCCCTTGAGCAGCCCGGCCTTCACAACGTCCATGGGTCCGGCTCGCCATGCCGCTTCCTGCTCCGTCTCAGCGCATATGACCTCCACACACGCCAGGACCCGGGGCTGCTCGCACCAGCGGGACGGCACGAACTCGGCCCGGTAACGCTCCAGCACGGCGAAGGTGGTGTCGGCCCGGATGTGGTGGGCGACGGCGATCGGCAGGCCGAGTCGCGCGGCCAGCGCGGCACCCGCGGTACTGGAGCACAGCAGCCAAGGCTCCGGCAGGAGACCGAGCGCCACTTCGTCGACCAGGAAGGACAGAATCGCGGCGACGTCGTCGTGGTACTGCTCGTCAGTCGCCGGCCCGGCTCCGCGGCGCAGTGCGCGCGCGGTGGCATCGTCGAAAGTGCCGGGGCCGCGGCCGATACCCAGGTCGATGCGGTCCTTGTGCAAGGCGGCCAGTGTTCCGAACTGCTCCGCGAGTGTGATGGGCGCATGGTTGGGCGCCAGCACTCCGCCCGACCCGAGTCTGATCGATGAAGTTGAGGCCGCCGCGTGGGCGATCAGGACCACGGGCGGAAACGCACCGATCGCGGGCGAATGGTGGTGCTCGGCGTACCAGATCCTCTGGTATCCCAGGAGTTCGAGCTTACGAGCGAAGACGGCGGTGTCCCGCAGGGTCTCCACGCCGCGGGTCCCTGACTCGACCACCGCGACTTCCAGCGCTGATATCGGCACATTGATCATGCCGCCAGCATAGGGAAGGGGCCGGCGGAGCGCCCCGGCACTGGAGGCCGAGAGCGAGGCGTGAACTCCGCGCGTCAGAACGTGTGTTGACCGGGCACGGAGCCACGGCATACCGCTCGCCTGCCGGGCCTGGGCCGTCCCGCAGATGTGCCCGCTCGGGGGCCCCGGGAGTGCGGTGCTCTGATGGGCCCACGATCATGCCGCTCCGTCCCGGCCCTCGTGAGCAGACGGTCTGACCCAGATCGCGTACGTCGCCGTGCGGCCTTCTTGAACGGATGGCTTCCCGACACCTACCCCTGCCTCATTGACGGCTACAGACCACACGCCACCCGCCCGGCGAAGAGACCTCCACGGGTGTCCGTATACGTCACCCGGGCCCGGGCACCCACTGAACCTGACGGCGCATCAGTTTGCCTTAAGGAACCGGTGGTTGCGTGACCAGCTGGTGAAGTCGAAGGACGGGTGGTACGAGAAGCGTCCTCATCGGCGGATCGTGGAGGGGATCTTCTACGTCCGTCGATACGCACGCGCCTGGACCTTGCTCGTCGGGTGGGTAGAGGACGACCACACGGTGTCCGGTCATGCGTCCAGGGTGCGTTGTGCTCACGACTCCAGCACACCGAGCCCGGTGTGGCGAGCCCAGGTGCCCAGCGCGTTCCGGAACCTATGCCTGGCCGCCAGGCAGTCCGTACGCGTGCACACCCTCGTCGCCGACGGGCAGGGTGGGGGCATAGGTCGTCTCGTCACCGGCGTCGCCTTCATAGAGATGCGCGGACAGCGCGCCGAGCGGCCGTTCACTGACCTCGGCCGGCCGACGGTCGAAGGGGCGTAGCCGCGTACAGCGAAGCTTGCTGGTGGCCGTATCCGTTCCAGCAGGGTGGAGAGTTGCCGTAAGGGCGGTCGTCCTCATCGTGGTTGCAGAGGACCGCCCTGGCTGGTGCTGCTGGGCCCTGCGCTTCTCGGCGGCCTCCGGGCCGGCGACGAGGGCGCTCAGGCGCTCGGGGAGAGGCAACTGGGCCTTCGATGAAGTTCGAGTCACGGACGGGCATCCGGTCGTCGCAGCGTCGACCAGGACGCGAGCCGGTTCGGTGCCGTCGCCTCCACTGAGGCCGAGCTGGATCTCCGTGTGCCCTGGCAATCCGCGATACGGGCTCCCACGCCGACAGGCGGGCCGGCGGGGGGTAACCCCACCTCCAAGTGGGTGGTTGGCGGGATCCCGGGCCAGACCTTGATCGAAAATACTGGGCTCACCTCAGGTCGTCACCTGCCAGAGACTGGAGTCTTTCGTGTACGAGCGCTCGCATGCTGCCAACGGTTCACATACGTCCGGGGAGAGCGGCCCTCCGCGAGGGGAGCGCAGACTGCGGGCCGCTGCCGTCGGGGTGGTCGCCACGGTCGTGATGAGCGCCGGTCTCGCCCTGCCGGCCTCGGCTGCAGGTACCGCGAGTACCTCGACGGCGCGGGACGGGCACGCGGCCACCCGGGCCGCCCTGGAGTCGGTGGTCCAGGACGGGGCGCCCGGGGGGATCGTGCTCGCCGAGCTGGGAAACGACACCTGGGCGGGACGTGCGGGGACCGCGGATCTGACGACCGGCCGCAAGCCGCGCACCGACGACCGCTTCCGGATCGGATCGATCACCAAGACGTTCGTGGCGACGGTGACGCTCCAGCTGGAGGAGGAGGGGAAGCTGAGCCTGGACGACACGGTGGACCATTGGCTACCGGGCCTGGTGCAGGGCAACGGACACGACGGCAGCAAGATCAAGATACGGCAGCTCCTCAATCACACCAGCGGGATCTACAGCTACACCGACGACGGGGACTTCAAGCGCAAGGAGTTCGGCACCGACTTCCTCAGGCACCGCTACGACACCTGGACGCCCCGCCAGATCGTCCAACTGGCGATGAAGCACGAGCCCGTCTTCGCGCCCACCGACGACGGCGACAAGTGGAGTTACAGCGACACCAATTACGTCATCGCCTCCATGGTGATCCAGAAGGCCACCGGGCACTCCTACGCCCATGAGATCGAGCAGCGGATCCTGCGGCCCCTCCACCTGGACTCCACCACGCTGCCGGGCACCCGCGCCCGCATCGCCGGACCCAGCGGGCGCGCCTACTCCAAGCTGACCGGCGAACTGGCCGGACCGGGCGAGCCGAACAGCGTGACCTACGACGTGACCGAACTCAACCCCTCCTTCGCGGGCGCCGCCGGAGAGATGATCTCCAACAGTCACGACCTCAACCGGTTCTACCGGGCCCTGTTCTCCGGCCGGCTCCTGAAGGCGCCCCAGCTGAAGGAGATGATGACCACTGTCTCGATCAAGGACCTGCCGAACTTCTCCTACGGCCTGGGTCTGATGAAGATGACGCTGTCGTGCGGCACCGAGATCTGGGGGCACAACGGCGGTATCCAGGGCTCCATTTCGCAGACCGTGGCCACGGCCGACGGTGGGCACGTGCTGTCGCTCAACTTCAACGGCGACTGGAACGTCCACGAACAACGGGTCGTCGACGCCGAGTTCTGCGGCTCCTGAGCAGAGTCCGACGTCAGGCCGGCGGTGCGGCCGTCCGGGCTGCGTGTTCGACGACGCGGGCGAGGTGGTCGAAACCGAGTTGGGAGGCGCCGACGTCGTCCCGGCCGCGTCCGTCACGCCGGTGGCATGCCGCGTGGCGACGGACGGCCTGTGCCGGTGGATCGAAGCTCGCCGGCCTCCGGTTCTGGACATCCACCGAGCGGGGGAGGGGGTAACCCCGTCCCCGCATACGGGGGTTGGTGCCATGGCCCCCGGGCCCGGGGGCGGCGAGTCTTGGATCATGAAACCGCACAGGCTGGCCCTGGCCGCACTGGTCCTTTCCCTTGGCGCGCTGATAGCCGCCGCATCCCCGTCCACCGCCGCGCCCTCCACGTCTTCCGCGCCCTCCACGTCCTCCGGGCCCGTCACCCCGGCCGCGCCCGGTGCCTCGGCCACCCGGTCACCCGTGCCTGCCTTGGACCGCGCCGCCCACCCGGTACGGACCACCGATCCCTGGGGCAGTGTCCAGGGTGTACTCGTTGCTGCTGGGCTTGGCCGGGTCCACCGTGTGGACCGCCATCCGGGGTAGGCGCCTCCGATGCTCCAGGTGGCGCGGGGTGTGTTGAGCCAGGCGCGGACCGCGCCCGGAACGGTCCGCAGGCGTGGCGTCGTTTACCATCGCGTCGATCGGGCGCAGATCGTCTAGGGCCGACGGGACCGTACAAGCAGATCGCCCTCGCGGACACCCACGACGTCCTCATCCATCTGCACCGCGTCAGCCCGGCTCACTGGCTGTCCGCACCGGCGGCGCCCGGCGGGAAGTGACTGACGGTCAGGTCCATGCCGTTGGCTGCTGCGTTCTCGTGAGCCCTCACTCGTAGCCGCTCCGACACCCGCCGGGCCGAGCGACGTTGGTGAGGTCGCCCAGGCCTTGGAGCTGCAGGCTCAACGGCTGACTCCGTCAGTTGCCGCCCCGGCCCGTGACCTCGACGGTGACACAGAGCTGCCGCATGTCAGGCAGGGTCATCGGGCTCCGTCGGACCGGCCGGCGGAACCTTCATCGCCGTCTGGCGCCCCCCTGTGCAGAGAGAGTTGAGCCTGGACGTGAACGCTTGGGACATCCCGACGGTCGGCGGGGGGCCGGCGGCCTCCGCCGAGCCGGCGGTCCAGGATGTCGTCCCGTACGAGCGCCGGCGCTCTCGGTGTCTCGGAGACATCGAAACGCCGACCTGGCTGTGCACCAGCAGGTACGAACGAAAGTGCTCGGACGATCTGTCGCAGGGGGTAAGTCGGCGGACCGGGGCGGCGGTTGGTTTTGCGCGGATCTCGTCAACCGGTTCCATGAGCGGTCCTGACCGGCGATGATGATCAGCCGAGTGGGGCCGACCGACTGCGAGTCCTGCTCGGCTGATGACACCGATGTCCTGTGGGGGATGAATGTCGCGTATTGGGGTCTACTTGGCGCATCCACGGCCTGGCAGCTTCAACCACGCCGTGTTCCATACCGTGGTTCAACACCTGCGTGATCTCGGATGCGAGGTTCTGGCGCATGATCTCTGCGCCGAGCGATTCCCTCCTGGGCTGACTGCCGAGGAGACGGGAACGGTCGGGTCTGCCACGGGCAGTCACGACGCGCAGGTGGCGCTCCATCGGGCGGAAGTGGCCACGCTCGACGCCATGGTGTTCGTGCACCCGAATTGGTGGGGCATGCCGCCCGCCATCCTTACGGGTTGGGTGCAGCGTGTCCTCGCGCCCGGTGTCGCGTACAAACTGGGAACCCCGGAGGGGGAGCCCGAAGGGCTGCTGAGAGCCGGCCGGGCCCTCGTCCTGAACACTTCCGATACCCCCGCCGACCGTGAAGAGGCCGAGTTCGGGGACCCGTTGCACAGCATCTGGGCAGCGTGTGTCCTGCCGTACGTGGGAATCGCCGACGTTCGCCGGGTCGTCTTCCGGACGCTCGCCGACTCCTCCGACGAAACCCGCGCCTCCTGGTTGCATCAGGCACGAGGTGAGGCTGCAGCGCTGCTGGCCTGACAGGTACGGCGCGCCGTGCCGGTTCGCCACTACTGCGCCGACAAGTTCCACGGGGTCGCCGTGGGCGGTCGGCGGACTGGTGCAGCCGGTCGTGGGCTTGCGCGGGAGCGGTCCGATGGGGACGGTGACCTCGCAGTTGTGCGGGCGGACAACCGCGAGGTGAGGGCGCAGCTCAACCGCTGAGGGCGAGGCCCGGCTCCCGCCCCCTGAGGTTCCCCCGTTTTCAGGCGGCGAAGCCGTTGACGTCCCGGGCGATGTCGGCCCCGGTCGGGGGCTGTTGCATGTCGCTGAGCAGTCGCGCCAACGCGGGCAGGGAGGTCTCTTGGTTGGCGAGGGCCACGCTCACCTGGCCCCGGTCCGGGACCAGGACCGCGTCAGAGCATGAATACCCGAGCTTGGCGCCGGTTGCCTTGCCGGGCGTGAGGACTGCGCTGTGGTCGCGGTTGGGTGCGCCCGGTCACGGGTTTCGACTCAGCTGGAGACGGCGTCGCGGGACAGCGCGGTGTGCAGGGCGAAGCCGCCGAGTAGCCCGCCTGCCGTGAACCGTTGGGCCTTCAGAATGCGGGGCCGGGTGGCCAGGAACTTCGACAAGCGTGCTGCACCCAGCATGATCAGGCCGTTCACCGAGACCCCCACGAGGATCTGCACGGCACCGAGTTGAAGCAACTGCCCCCAGGCCGCGCCCGCCTGAGGGTCCAGAAACTGGGGCAGCAGCGCGGCGTACATCAGGGCGATCTTGGGGTTGAGCAGATTGGTCAACAGGCCCATGGAGAACAGGCGGGCGTCGGAGACCGGAGGCAGGTCCTTGGCGGGAGCGAAGGGTGAGCGGCCGCCGGGCCTGAGCATGTCCCAGGCGAGGTACGCCAGATAGGCGGCTCCGGCGAGTTTGACCACCGTGAACGCCACTGGCACCGCGGCGAACACCGCGGACAGGCCCGCTGCGGCGGCCACCAGGTAGCACACGAACCCGAGAGCGGTCCCGCTGAGGCTCACCAGTCCCGCCCTGCGGCCTTGGGTGATCGCCCGGGAAGCCAGGTGAATCATGTTCGGGCCGGGCGTCAACGCCATGCCCAGTTCGACGAGGGCAACTCCTGCGACTGCGGTCGGAGCGATCACCGGTCAACCTCCCATGGTTCGTCGGGAGCCCCTTGTGGAGTGGGACCACCCGGTGGCGACGGGTGGTGGCGCTCATGCTGCTCCCCGCCCCGCCTGGATCAGCATAAGACTCGGCTGATCAGCATCTTTATGCGCCTCCCCTGTTCATGTGGCTTCCCTGTTCCTGAATGCCGCTGAGAGCGGTCCAGGACTGCGTGGTGATTCGAGGCACCCGAGACACCCGAGGCACCCGAGGCACCCGAGGCACCCGAGGCACCCGAGGTGCCCGAGGTGCCGGAGTCGGCCCCTCGGCACCGCCGACCGAACGGCTGCTGCGAGCGAGGCAGTTGGTGCTTGACTGGCTGGGTCGGTCAGCTTGACTGGCTGGGCCGGTTGGTCGGGTCAGCGGGTCCGGTCGTAGACGAGGGCCAACGTGCCGTGTTCCCCGGCGCTTTGACTGACGAGTGTCCACTGTCCGGTGGGCAGACCGTCGTCGAAGAGGCGGGGTCCGCCGCCGAGGAAGATAGGGAAGACCGTGAGGGCGAGGCGGTTGACCTTGTCGGCCGCCAGCAGCGCCTTGATCACGCTGGCGCTGGAGAGCACGAGAATGTCGCCGCCTTCGGTGGTTTTGAGGTCCTCGACCACGTCGGCGGCCGGCTTGTTCACGATCTTTGTCCGCTCCCAGGGCGCCTCGTCGAGGGTTGAGGACAGGACAACCTTGTCCGTGTCGACGAGCCACTTCGCGAAGCCCTTGTCGCGCGGGTCGGCGTCCTGCATCTTGATGACGGTGGGCCAGAAACCGAGGAATCCCTCGGCGTTGACCCGGCCGAGCAGCGCCGTGGTGGCCGGCTGCCACAGACTCGTCAGGTGATCGCGGGCGACGTCCGAGACGGCGTATGGCATCACCCAGCTCATGTCCACAGGGTTGTCCGGCGCGGCATAGTGGCCGTCGAGGGAGAGGGCCAGGTTGGTGACGACTCTGCGGTCGTTGCTCTGCTCGGTCACTTCATGCTCCTCGTGTCGGTGCTGCCGATGTCGTGCGCGTGGGAGGCGAGGGTCGTCGCGAGCTTGTCCAGGCTCTGGCCGAAGCCGATCTCGATGCCGGCGACGAAGTCCGCGGAATCGGTCGTGCTGTCCGTGATGCGCCAGTGGACCTGGAGGTCCGAGCCCGCGCCGGTGGGCGCGAGGCGCATGTCGATGTGAGCGGTGAAAGCGAGGCGTCCGTCAGGAAGCAGCGGGGAGAGTCGATAGGTGAGGCGCTCACCCGGTGTCGCGTCGTCGACGACTCCCTCCGCGCGGCCCACCACCACGTCTCCGTTTTCGGCGCCGCGGTATTCCTGCACGATGCGCCCGCCGGGCTGCGCCTCGAAGAGAAGCTCGGAGATGCGCAGGTCCTCAGGAGTCCACCAGTGCGTGAGCAGAACGGACTCTGTCAGATAGCGCCAAACCAGTTCGGGGCAGCCTGCCAGCGACCGGTGGAAGGTGAATGCGTGGCCATCCGCCCATCCCGGTTCTTGCGCGGCGAGCCGCTCCACGTGGAGTCCTCGCTTGTAGTGGTCGTACGTCGCGTTCGGACCGCCGAGCCGCTCTGTCGCATCGGCGATCGAGCCAAGCACGGCTGCCAGGTCCCGCAGGGGGCCGGGCCTCAGTGCGTAGATGCGGCGCTGACCCATGCGCTCAGAGGTGACGGCGCCCGCGCGTTCCAGGGTTTGTAGGTGTTTGGTCGTCTGCGGCTGACGCGCCCCGGTGAGCTGGGCGAGTACACCGACCGGGCGGGGTCGCTCGGCCAGAAGGTTGACGAGCCGCCAGCGTGCCGGGTCCGCCAGTGCGGCGAGGAGTGCGTCCATGCGCCAAGTATTCTCCGTGAAGAATATTTGTGTCAAGGAATGCTTCCAGGGATTCCCGCGTAGTGCTGCCGTGCCCGAGTCCGCGATGGTCGGCCAGGGCGTCCCTCGCCGACCGGGGCAGCCATTCCCTTTCGTCCGCCGCCCACTCCCGCGCGGTCGGCACGGCCGTAGCCCCCACGGGCCTCGTTCGATCAGGTGTGGGCTGGCAGTTGGAGGACGTACGAGGGGCGCGACGACTCCAGGCGTAGGGCAGCTGGCGGGACATCGCGTCGTCATGATTCATCGATCCGCACGCTGTCCGTCGGGTACGCCGGGCGCCACGCGATATCGCCATTGCGGGACGTTCCTCCTCGCCCTGTCACCAAATTCACTGTTCAACTAACCACTCCCGATGGCAAGATGATCTTCATGACGACGACGCGTGTGATCATCCAGCGGAGCATCGGCGGCTCCGACGTGCTGGAGCTCGCCGAGATACCCCTCCCTGTGCCTGGCACCGGCGAGGTGCTGGTCCGGGTCAGGGCCACCGGCATGAACCCGGCCGACTGGAAGGTTCGGGTCGGCAAGGTCGACTTCTTCGGGCCGCCGCCCTACGTCCTTGGCCACGAGTTCAGCGGCACCGTAGAGCGGCTCGGCGAGGGAGTGGACCGCTTCGCGGAGGGCGAGGAGGTGTACGGCTGGACCGTGCCGCCGCACGGCAGCCACGCCGACCACGTCGTCGTGCCCGAGGATCGGATCGCCCCCAAGCCCCGCACTCTTGACCACATCGAAGCCGCGGCCCTGCCCATCTCGGGCTTCACCGCCTATCAGGCCCTGATCACCCTCGCGGACGTGGGGCCCGGCCACCGGGTGCTGATCCATGGCGCGGCCGGCGGCGTCGGCCACCTCGCCGTCCAGATCGCCAAGGCCCGGGGCGCGTACGTCATCGGCACGGCGAGCGCCGCCAAGCACGCGTACCTGCGGGACCTCGGCGCCGATGAGCTGATCGACTACACGGCGGAGGACTTCGGCGAACTCCGCGACATCGACGCCGTACTGGACACCATCAGCCACGAGTATGGGCCGCGCTCCCTCGGCACGATCAAGCCGGGTGGCATCCTGGTGGACGTGGTCGGGGTCGGTGTCGACCGCACCGAGGTCACCGCTCGCGCCGCCGAACTGGGTGTGCGCTTCGTGGAATTCTTCCTCGAACCGACCCCTGACGTACTGACGGACTTCGCCGCGCTGATCGACGGCCACGGCATCCGGCCCACCATCTCCGAGACCCTCCCACTCACCGAGGCGGCGAAGGCACACGAGCTCAGCGAGACCGGGCGCGTCCGGGGCAAGATCGTGCTGGTTCCGTAGGCTTTGTGCGCTCGGCGGGCGAGGCGGCCGGTGTGGTCTTGTGCCGACACTGCTGCGGGCTCCGGGACCTCGGCGGAGGTCGTTTTTGGACTCAGTTCTCATCTCGGAGTGCATCGCTCGTCGCAACCGCACCGGCTGACGGTGCTCGGCACACGATCCGCCGCGGCAGAGCGAA
This sequence comes from Streptomyces sp. ASQP_92, assembly GCF_025399895.1. Taxonomy (GTDB): domain Bacteria; phylum Actinomycetota; class Actinomycetes; order Streptomycetales; family Streptomycetaceae; genus Streptomyces. The sequence continues at coordinate 39,710 of NZ_JAODUA010000032.1, forward strand.
GGCACTACCCCGGGGGAACATCCACGGTCACGCACTACGAGCTGACCAGCAGTTCCCATGCGAGTAGTGCGAGCAGTACCTGGGACAGCACGGTCCAGTACGCGCGGAACAGGCCTGCCAGTACCGCCGTCACGAGCACAAGGATCAGTGTCGCGCGCACCCGATCGGTGTGCGCGATTCTTGCCTTGACGATTCCCACATGTCTTCCCTGTGCACCCCATTCCTCCAGGCCGAGCACGAACCAGGCATCGACGACGAGCCACGCGGTCCCCATCAGAAGCAACAGGATCGCAAGGCCGAGGTCGGCTCCCCAGTGAAGAGGGTGCGCCCAGGGACGCCAACGAGCCCAGCGTGCCGAAGTAATTGCCATGAGCGGAGTGAGGCGGCGGCAGCTGGCACGGGCGGAGGTCGGCCGCCGCGGTCGGCGGCCGATCCCAGCAGACAGAGTCCGGTGCGGTGGCCACCATGATCGGGGCCGGTGGCTGCCTCAGCCGAAGGGCGCAGGGGCAACGTCAACGCTCGGCTGGCTCGATTGGAGGGAGTGGGCTGCCGACCGGCGTTCGCATGACCTTCGCGGCCCATGACAACTAAGCCGCGGGTGCCCGAGAGCGCGGGCGGGGCTCGAACCCTCATCGGCTACAGCCGACTCACCAACCGAAACGCCGTCTGCGGGGGTGTCCTGTTGTCCTCATCCGTCCTGGCGTTCCGCCGGGAAGACGAAGAAGCCGTCGTCCGTGGTGAGGTATCCATAGCCCGTGGACCGGGAGAACAGCGGGATGCCGTCGCTCGGCAGGTCCTTGGCCAGTACCTTCTTCGTGCGGGCGTCCACCGCGAGCGCGCTCGTGCCGGAACCGCCCGCCTTGTCGGTGTCGCCGTACAGCACACCGTTCGCGGAGAAGCGGCGAGGGGTCAGCAGGGTCTCGCCCTCCGCCTGCTTCCACAGCTCCTTGCCGGTCCCGAGGTCCCACAGGGCGGTGCCGCCCTTCGTGTGCGCCGCTGCGAGCTTGTGGTCGGGAGAAAAGACCGAAGAGCCCTCCGTGTTGATCGTGTCGCCCGGGAAGTCGGCGTAGCGATACGTGGTCGAACCGCCGACCTGCTTCCCGCTCGCCAGGTCGTACGTCGCCGTGACGAAGGTGTCCGGCGAGAACGCACCGGCTCCCCACGCGGTGAGGATCCGCCCGTCACGTACGTCGAGGACGCGGACGGCTCCACTGGTGCGCTTGTGGTCCTTGTCCAGCTTCACACCCTGGGGCGGTGCGACGTCCGCCGTGCTCCACACCTTCTTCCCGGTGGCCAGTTCAGACATGACGAGCTGTTCGGGATCGCTCGCGTACGTGGACGCGTTCTCCACGTGGAAGGCATACGTCCCGGTGATCAGTGGGGCGTGCGCCTGCGCACCGTCGATCTCGTTGTTGCGCCGGTCGAAGGAGCAACGCGCGAGCGTGCCCGTACACGTGACCTTGCGGGGCGCGCCGCCATCGATGGGCGTGAGCCTCAGGGTCGCATCGCCGTCCTGCTCGATCAGGTGCCCTTCGTGGACCGAGACGCCCTTGCCGTCGCCCGCGTGCTCAATCGTGCCGAGCCGTGCTCCGTCGGCTCCGTAGACAGTGACCGTGATGCTGCTCTTCCCCGCGCTCAGCCCGTCGGACTCCTGGGTGCGGGTCGTGGTGACCGCCACCGCCGGAACGCCGTTGTGCCAGGTCGTGGCAGCGACGGTGCCGGCCTCCACGTCGAGGGACTTGCGAACGGCTCCGGTGTGCACGTCCCTGAACTCCAGGGTCACCGACTCCGGCTTGTCCGAGGAGTAAGCGGAGAAGAGCGTGCCGACCGTGCCGTCCAGGGGGGCGTTGTCGTATCCCCCGCGGGCGTAGTCACCCTGACCGCTTTTCACGAGGAGCAGGACGTCACCGAGGTCGATGGCCTTGGCCGGCGGCAGGCTCCACGCCTGCTGCTTGGCGAGGCCGGGCAGCGCGGGGCCGGCGTAGACCGGCCCCTTGGGAGCCTCCGTGCCGGCCTTGCCGCCGCCCTGGGCAGCGCTCCCGGGCCTGGCCTTGTCGCCGTCGCTCTCGGAAGAGCAGCCCGTGACAAGGCCGAGAGCCAGGACGAGGCTTGTGGTGATCAGTGCGTGCTTCTTCATGTCCCCGCTGGTTTCGTTGAAGTGCGCATGGCAAGCGCAGATGATCTTTCGGAAGCATAAGGCGTCGTCTGCACCGGCAACCTCCGCGCGCTGACACGCGGACAGCGGCCACCCGTCCGGCCATTGGCGGTTGCTCAGTTCTGCATCGCTGCGATCGAGAGGCTTGGCGCCGACCGGATGAATCATGCGCCTCGCCCCCCGGGTGGAGCATCGATCCTGACCGTCTCGCTGCTTTCCAAGCGGGGCTCGGGGATATCCGCAGTTCATGAAGTTGTGGACAGACACGCAGACGGCTGACCGGGTTCTGACACAGGGGGCGGCTACCCGTATTCCGCCACGCGTGGGCAAGGTGCTCTCGGTGGTGGAGGAGTGCGCGGAGAGCTCCAAACTGTGGGGCGGCGCGGCCGTCGTGATGGCCGGGTGGGGCGGGTGGCGGGGGCGCAAGGCGGCGGCAGCGGGGTTGGGGGCTCTGGCAGCGGCGCAGCTGATCTCGAACGGCGTGTGCAAGCAGCTCGCCGACCGCCCCAGGCCACCTGCGGAGTGGATCCCACACGACGAAGTCGATGATCGCCCCGACTCTTCCTCCTTCCCTTCAGGACACACGGCGGCCGCAGTCGCCTTCACTGCCGCCGTCGCCCCCATCTGGCCAGCTGCCGGCGCACTCTGCGCGGTACCGACCGCCACGGTGGCTCTGGAACGGGTGCAAAGCGGCGCCCACTACCCCAGCGACGTCGCCGTCGGCGCTGCCATCGGCCTGGCCAGCGCCTGGCTGACCCGCCATGCCCCGGGTCTCCTGCTTCGCCACTGGCGCCAGGGGCTGTCGTGAAAGTGATCTCGAGTTGTGGATCACGGCGGGTTACGGGTCGCCGTGAACTGTCCGCTGCCGACTGGCAGATGTCGGTTGATTCCACCATCGTCCGTGCCGCCCGCCAGCACGCCGCCGGAGCCCGATAGAGGGGGCCTCGAACCCTGCCCTCGGGCCGTCGCGATGCGGACTGACCAGCAGACCTCACCTGTCCACGACGGCGCGGGCCGACCGCTCGCCTTCGCGCTGACGGGCGGCAACACCAGCGGTGGGGCGGGTTGATTCCTTTGCTGCCGCGGTGGTTGTCGACGAGTTCGAGCAGCACTTACCGGTCACCATCGGCGGCCCATTGCTCGGCGGTTTCGTCACCGGTCACTTCGACTGGCGCTGGGCTTTCTCCAGCAACCTGCCGCTCGGCCTTGTCGCCCTGGTGTGGCTGGGACTGCTGCTGCGCCTGCCCGCCCAGCGCATGTCGGCACGCATCGGCTGGGCCGGCACCGCCCTGCTGACCGTGTCCATCAACGTGATAGTGCTGGCCGCCAGCTGGGCCGGTACCACGTAGGCGTGGAGCTCCTGGCAGGTCATCGGCCTAGACCTGGTGGCCTTGTCCGGCCTCGTCTCACTCGTCGCGGTGGCGACGCGGGTCAGCGAACCTCTGCAGCCGCTGCGCGTGTTCACCAACCACCGGAACTACCCACTGGCGATGGTGGTGCTCCTCGCCGCCGGCGTAGTGATGTTCGGCGCCGCCTCTACCTGCCGCTGTTCCAGCAAACCGTGCAGGGCGCCTCGGCAACCACCTCCGGTCTGCTGATGCTACCGCTGCTGGTACCCGTCGCGATCGTCCCGACCGTCGCAGGCAAGATCATGTCGGCGACCGGCCGGTACAGGTCTTCCCCGTCCGCGGCACCGTGTTCCTCACCGTGGGCCTGGCACTGCTGGCCACCATGAACACACATACCTCCGCTCGGGGTCTCGAAGTCCGCGACCGACTGCATCATCGACCACCCCGGGCCCCACCTCGCGCTCCGGCCTCACCGAAGGTTCCGCAAGGGCACCATGCTCATCGCGGACGGAACCCTGGTCCCCGGCGGGGACGCCATGGCTGCTCTCCGGCGGTCTCGTGAGGTCCCGCCGCCCACGACACGGCTCCCGGGGGCCGGGTGCCCGGGGCTGATGTTCCGTCACCGGGAGGGTTGCCAGCCATCCACGCCAGGGCCGTGCCAGCGTAGCGAGGCTGCACGCTTGGCTGGAGGGGTGTCAGGGAGGTCCTTCTGCGGCTTTGAGTGTCCAGGAAGCAGCGGCCAGTCATAGGCTCCAGGCGAGAGTTGTCCAGTCCTCTCGGGGCGCCTGCGCCCTGCCTCACTCCCTTATGGCTGCGCTAGTTGTGCCCTCTCAGGACATGGGTTCTCGCGGTCAGGCTTGGCGGGCGTAGGACGCAAGGCGATCGGCGAGCGCGGTGACGAGGTCGCGCAGTTCATCGGGGCGCTCGATGACGAACGGCCGGTCGAGTGAGGCGAGTACTGGAGGTAACCAGTCGAGCCGCTCGGCCCGCAGCTCGACGCGCAGCCAGCGCTCGGTCGCCCGGTCCTGGCCTGTCGCGGGCTCGTGCTCCTCCAGGCTCGCGACGCTGGCGGGTAGGTGGGCGCGGATCTGCTCAACTGTCCCGTGGATCCGCAAGGTCACCTCATGCTGGTACTCGGCCGTGGCGAACGCTGACAACACGCGCTGTGCCGGACCGGGACCCACGAGTGCTTCGAATGTGCCGGGCAGGGTCCGCGCGTCTGCGATGCGATCGAGCCGGAAGGTTCGGTCCTCGCCGATTTGAGCGTCCTTGCCCGTGACGTACCACCGGCCCGAATGGGCGACGATCCCGTACGCGTGCAGCGTACGTTCGCTGCGCCGTCCGTCGCGGTCGGTGTAGCGGATCGAGACCGGTCGGCGGTGGCGCACCGCATCGGCGATGGTGAGCAGGACCCCAGCGTCCGGGGTGTCGAACTCGCCGGGCTGGTCCGTGAAGGCGAGAGCCTCCAGAAGTGTGTCAAGTCGACGGGCGATGTGCTTGGGCAGCACCCGCCGGATCTTCGCCGATGCCGTCTCGCTTGCCGTGCGCTCCGTCGTCGTCAGCCCTGCCCGGCGGCCGGCGACCAGGCCGAGCAGCACGGCCAGCGCCTCGTCGTCGCTGAGCATGAGCGGAGGCAAGCGGTACCCGGGGGCGAGCCGGTACCCGCCGTAGCGGCCGCGCACCGATTCCACGGGCACATCCAGTTCGATCAGCTGGTCCACATACCGCCGCACGGTGCGCCCTTCGACGCCGAGCCGGTCGGCTAGTTCGGCCACCGTCCGGGTGCCACCCGACTGCAGCAGCTCCAGGAGTGTCAGCACGCGGGCAGTGGGTCGGGACATATGCACAACCTAACGCGAATACAGGACCGATTCTGTCCACTATTTCTCCTAGCCTGCGCAGTGCACACCGTCGGCACAGCCAAGGAGATCCCCATGAAGTTCGTTTCGATCCGCATCATCACCAGCGACGTAGCACGCCTCGTCGAGTTCTATGAGCGAGCCACAGGGGCGCGGGCGACGTCGGCCACCGAAGACTTCGCCGAACTCAAGACCGCGGGCGCCACCCTCGCGATCGCCGGCACCCGCACCGTCCCGCTGTTCGCCCCGGGTTCTGCCCGCCCGGCAGACAACCACAGCGTGATCACCGAGTTCCTTGTTGACGACGTGGACCGCGTTCACCAGAACCTGACCGGCTTCGTCACCGACTTCGTCACCGAGCCCACGACGATGCCCTGGGGCAACCGGTCGCTCCTGTTCCGTGACCCCGACGGCAACCTCGTCAACTTCTTCACCCCCGTCACCCCAGCGGCCATCGAAAAGTTCGCACGCTGACGCCGCGCACAGCCGCTCACACGGGAGCCCTGAGATCCCAGGGCTCCCGGTGAACACAGCCGCCCGAACCACTCGCGGACATCCCGCAGCAGCTGACCTTTGAAGGCTTCGTGTAACCAAGGTCCCGAGACACCACAGCTAGTGGCTACTGCCGGCTGCCGGTAGCCGCTGATCGGCTCGCCCACGAACTCCCGTTCTGAGGAGTCGACGCTGCGCCTCTTCTGGAGCCCCGCCCACACCGCGGCGGCTCCTCGTGCAGCGAGGGGACACGGAGCTGATCGTCGAGGAAGCCCAGCCGCCAGCCACGGCCACGGCCTCGGCCGTGGACGAGAGATCGAGTGCCAGCCTGCATGTTCCGTGCTGGAGGGGGCACTTGATCCAAGCTGTGAAGTCGGATCCTTGCTCCGATGGCGAACCGCGGCCCCGCACCTCAACCCCGAGACGAGTGGCGGGGCCGCAACACGTGATGTGGTTCGTTCCGCTGCCCTCAGCACTGCGGCACGGGCCGTCCAAGCCGTTGCAACAGCCGCTGCGCCACTCCCGGTTACCGCGTTCTATACCCGCAGGGTGGCTTTGTTGACGAGAACGGGTTTTTGCTCACTTTCCGTGAAGCGGTGGCTGATCGTCACTTGACGGAGATGTCTTCGAAGCTGCCCGGTGCTGATCACTCCGCCCAGAGGGGGAGCGGCCCATATCGCGACGGCGGTGGGGACGGGGAGCGAGTGGTCCCAGATGATCAGGGCGGTAATCAGCGTCGCAATTCGGCGTTGGCGTGCTCGACGCAGATCCGCTCCGAGGACTGCCGTCGGCGCATCTCCCGCCAGGCGTACTGCTCGCCGAGCGGCGCGTCGCCCTTCGGCTTCTTCGGAGGGGCGCTGATCTGGTCAGGGAACTCATTGGCCAACCCCCGGTATCCCTCGTCGACCTTGGCCGTCATCTTCGGGTGGAGCCGGAACTGCTCGGCGATACCCTCGGTGCGCATCGCGGTCTGGTCGTGCATGCGGCCCGGGCGGTCCGTACCCGACCACAGCAGACGGCCCTGGCCGTCGCTGATGGTGGTGGTCTTGATGGTGTTCTGCTTCTTCTTGCCAGAGACGAAGGCCCGCCGTCCAGGCCTGCCTGCCTTCGGGCGGCGAACCTGGGTCTCGGCGCCGTCGATCCGCAACCGGATCCCAGCGGCCTCGGCGTAGGCGAACATGTCCGCCAGGGTCCGAAGTCGCACGCCGGAGTGGTCGGGGACTGCGAAGCCATGCATGGCCAGCAACGGGCGGATCTCCCCGATGGCACGGGAGATCGTGGAGCGGGCGATGCCGCACAACTCGGCGAGCGCGGTGTGCGGGAGCCCGGTGCGTAGGTGGACCAAAGTGACGAGCGGGCGGTCGGTGAAGACCAGGTCGTGCTTCGGGCCGGCACCGGCCTCCCGCTGCCGCTCGGCACCACGCCGCTCACGAAGCTCCGACTCGCACCGGGCGAGCCACAGATCGGCCAACTCCTCGATGAAATCGCCGAGATGTGCACGCGAGACGCCGCAGAAGACAGGATGGGTCAAGGCCACACGGGCCCACTTCTTAATTACACTCGAAGAACCCTCGCGGCCACTGCCACGTCACGGCTGCCAGCCGATGATCAATGGGTGTGGCCCTTCTGTGGGAACTGTCCGAGCTGGGAACTTCCTGCAGAAGAGCAAACGCAGCCAACGAAGCACCGGCCCGAGCATCAGGGCCTCAGCAGTCCGCCCACCCACCAGTCGTGCGGCTTGCCATCGTTGGCGATGCCGCGATTGCGCAGTGTCCCTTCGACAGTGAAGCCGAGTTTCTCGGCGACGGCACGCGAGCCGGTGTTCCCGGCCATGGCCCACCACTCGATGCGGTGCACGTCGAGCGTGGCCCAGCCCCAGTCGCACAGGGCCCGAGCGGCCTCAACCGAGTGCCCGCGTCCGCGCTGCTCCTTGACCGCCCAGAAACCGAGCTCCCAGACGCCGCGGCTGATGAGGGTCAGGCAGTACGAGCCGACCAGGGCGCCAGTGTCCTTGCGGAACGCGCCGAGGGTGTAGTCCCTGTCCTCGGCCCACTGAACGGGCAGCTTCTCGCCGACGAGCTTCTCCGCGTCCGCACGCCGGTAAGGCACCGGCACCGGGGTATAGAACTGGATGTCCTCGTCCTGACAGGCTTCGTACACCGCATCCACGTCGGCAGGTTCGAAGGCCCGCAGCACCAGACGGTCGGTCTCAAGAGTCACTGGATCCATCGCGGCAGTATGACCACCATCAACAAGCGGGGACCAGCGAATATCCCGACCGAGTACCGCCCATCACACAGCCCGGGCCGGTCAACGGTCGTCGCAGCACCCGAGATCAGCTGCCCCCCCCGAGACGGAGCTACACCCACCATCAATCGCGGATCGAGGCGTAAGTTGAACCACATCGGTGAGGGCGAGCCAAGGGGGGACACCGTGGCGTTGGGCAGGGGCGGTGCGCGGGAGGAAGCTCCGGTGCCGACGGTCGAGTGGGCTGGGGTGTGGCAGTTCACCCTCGGCACCGTGGAGCGCCCGGCCACCAAGTACCGTCCGCGCGCCGTGCGCGGGCCACGCGCCATCCGTGTTCCACGGGGCGCGGGCCGCTCGCAGGTGTTCGCCCCCTGTGCCTATGTTGCTCCGAGCGCGCCGCCAGCGCCCTCGTCCGCCACGGTGCTCTGCTTGTACGAGGACGCGGACGCCCAGCGTCTGCTGTGTTGTCTCGTCGCTGAGGACGGGCAGGAAGGGCAGGACGGGCAGGAAGGCGAACGTCGGTTTCATGTGAGCGACGGGCAGGGAAAGCCCATCGGCACCATTCGGCGGGTCCCGCCGTCGGGCAAGCTTTTCAAACACACATGGCGGATCAGTCAGCCAGGCCACCCGGAAATCGCCGGGCGCAACCAGTGGAGCGGTCACCACGTAAAGCGGCTCGCCAAGCGAGCTGCCGGCAACATCGTCCCGGAAGTGCTGAACGCCGTGACCGGGATGGGGGTCGATGAGACCTACGGCAAAGCGAGCCCGAAGAGCCGAACCCTGGAGTGGGTGTCCGATGGTGACGTGGTGATGGTGTCCGAGAGCATCAAACTGATCACGATCAAAAAGGACTGGCTGGATCGCCGTCTGGCCTTCGCCTTCGCCGTTCTCGGGGACAGGTGAGGGCACCGGGTCCCCTGGCGGCGGTCATCGAAGCACAGAGTGAAGAGGTCGGGGGATCACACATGGGCAATGTCGGTCTGGCAGATCTGGAGCAGACCGGCACACTCGTCGATGGCAGAAGCGGGGTGTGCGACAAACTGAAGGAAGCCCTCACTCGCGTCCAACCTGGGCGTGTCCTCGGGTCGGCCACCCTTAAACCGCGGTTGCACGTCCGTGAGATGGGCGAACACCGCTATATGTCGGTCCCGCCGGCCGAAAGTGAGCGCGGGAGCTGTCGTAGGAAGGCATGGCAGGTCACACCGGGGCCACTTTTGCGGGGACGCCGCGTCGGATCGACCGACAGTACACGGGTGACTGCGGGACGGGTCAGTCGGAGTAGTCGCCCCCTCGGGGCGGCGCGGGCTGAGGACGGCGTTCACGGCTGCCGAGGCAGCGCCGATCGAGGTGAGGGGCAAGGTGTCGACCTCTTTGAGGACGATGGCCAGCGCGAGGTCTACGGCGTCCGCGCTACTGGAGGCGGCGCCCATGTACTTCACACTCCTCCTGTTCGTCGTCTCGGCGCGTTCCAGCGTGACGTTCACACCTGACCGTTC
>NZ_JAODUA010000033.1 GCF_025399895.1 Streptomyces sp. ASQP_92
GGACGAAGGTGCGGTCCGTACGAACCACGGTGCATGTGTACGAGCGTTCCCTGAAAGAGATCTTGAGTGCCCGGGACTTGTTCCTGAAGGCCCGTCGATTGAAGTCCAAGGCCGCCTGCGTTCCGTCGATGAACAGCGAACTGTTCTCCAAGGACAGGGGGTGGAAGGAGTCCGAGCGGTACCGGACCTCCGGCACGTTCTCGCCCTGGACACGTAGTTCAGCCTTCGGGAGCTTCTTCCCTCTCAGAATCCTGTTCCTCGGCCGGATCGTGACCACCTTGCCGAAAGGGCCGACGATCCCCTCGAATCCGGTCTCGTTCTTCGTGCGGTAGTGGTGCAGCTCAAATATGAAGGCGTCGCTCATCTCCACCTGCCTGTGTCCCTATGAGGTCAGAACCAGTGTGACGGGTTCAGGTGCTTGGCCGCGCTCTTGGCTCCGCCGGCTCTTTCATGGCTCGACTTCGGGGACTTGTCGCCGACCCAGTTGGCTGTCTGCCCGCCCCGTCCTTGATGTCGTCCCAATGCTCGACCACGTTGGCCCCACCGTAGACAAGGCCGACGCCGACAGCCAGGCCGATGGTGACGGCGCCGGAGCGGGGCGATCAAGGCGGTGGTCACGGACGCGTTGGAGCCCACCTCCGCCCCATAGGCGACGTAACCCGCGCCCTTCTTCTGGTACGCCCCGATCGAGTTTCCCTGAACCACGACGTCAGCGAAGGGGACCCAGGTGGAGATGGATCGCGTGACATCCGGGCCATCACCCAGGCCCTGCCGCCCGAGTACGCCGATCAACTGTTCAGCGCACGGGAGCACGGCGCCACGGAAGCCCAGCCCCGGCAGATCGCGCCGCAGACGGCCTGGCCCGGAGTACTTCCGCGCCAACAACAGTCGGCACATGGCCTGGGCGTGGGGTTCGCCGACATGGAACGGCTCGACATCGAGCTGTAGGCCACCACGCCTTGAGCGCCAACGCTTCCCTCCGCCCCGTAACCGCTGCAACAGGGCCCTGTTGACGGGGGAATCGACCAGGGCGAGGGGACAGTATGAACAGGGCAGCCACAACCTCTGCGGCAGCAGTACTCGCGACGGCCGCGAGCAGCGCCGCGACCGCTTCGGCGACCTCCGTTATCGGCTTCGGGAACAGCGCCTACGGGAACGAATGCCGCAACATCACGGGCTTTCGCCCCGGGACCTCGACCGGAAGATCGTCGGGCATCGCCGCGGGACTGACCACTGCACTTCCTGTGGCCGGACCCACGAATCAGTGCGGAAACCTTGGCCTGCCGACCAATGCGTCCAAGCCAGTCACCTTCCCGATCTTCGTCCCCGCACAGCCTGACCCTCCCCTGGAGCCATCCTGATGAGAGACCTGTAGGCGCCTGCCCCGGCCCAATTAGCGCCGGTTGGGTCGGCTCGGGAATCCGGAACGAGGTGGCCATTCGTCACCCGCCTTCGTTGGTTTGGAGCGTGGGTCAGCAACGGGCAACTGGCCGGGTGATCCTGATCGGCGGGATCGGTCGCGGTACACCGGTCACCCTTCTGCGGTGTGTTGTGGATGTCTCGGCAGGGTGGGTCGGTGGCGTGTCTCGCTGCTCAGGCGATCGCGGACGCGAGTGCGGTTGTTCCGGCGCGTCGGAAGATCTTGCGGAGGTTGTGGCGGCGGCCAGCAGTTGCCACTCTCCGCAGGCGCCGTCCTCGCCGCGCATGAGGAGCTACCGACTTGCGTACTTCCAGGGCGACGGCGTCTGCGGTCAGGGCACCGCTCTTCACGGTCGCTGGGAGCCCTGCGACGAGTTGTTCGTGGGGCAGGTGGCGGCTGAGGAGGACTTCAATCAGGGCCCCGGTGTGTCGCGCTCGCAGTGGGTGCACCGCACTATCCCACCAGGCGTCATGGATCGGGGTGACCCGGCTTGCGGCCCGGGCCGTCCAGGGCTGTCGTGCCGGGCAAGGCGGCTTGGCTCGACGGTCGAGGCTGGTACGAGGCAGACCCCGCATGCGGTGACTTCGCCCCCGTGCCCTGGCCGGACGCGGCCTCGCGGCTGCAGCCGGCCAGGTTCTCCACCCCAGGGCCGATCCACGAGACCGCCGGCACCGTGCGCGGGACCGGTACGTCAACCAGGTCGGCAACAGTGTTCGATGCACCACCACCGGCAGCACCGACAGCGGGATCGCTTGGGGCGCTGTGACGTCCCAACCGCGCTTGGCGGTGACGAAGGCAGTGTCCCTCGACCTCCACAACGGAGGCCAATCCGGCATATCCGCAGTACAGCGCCTACTGGCTCATGAGGACCAACTGAGTTGATGGACAGGGAAGTTGCCGAACAACGAGCCGCCCGGTTTCTTGCGGAGCGGAGCCAGGCTTGGCTGTCTAGCAAGGTCCGCATAATCGTCGAGGACTGCTTTATCGACGCCGACCGGCTCCTTGCGCCCTACGACCGCATCGAGTTTCTTGACGAGGGTGATGAAGACGCTCAGCTTGGCGGTAATTTGCCGATCCGTGTCGACCTGAAGACAGGGGAGTGCTCTTTCGTCACATGGGAGGAACTCGATGACTTCATGGAGCGAGGTCTGTTCTGAGTGCCTTGCGAAGATCCTGTCCCCGGCTTCACCCCATGCCGGGCGCCACCACCCCTGGGGAAAGCGTGAACACCACCCGCCGCCATTTACGCTGTCCGTACGCGCTTGGTACGCGAAACGTGCGCTTCGCGCTAGGGTCGGGGCTGGAGGTGCTGTATGTCCGAGCTGTTCGACGCCGTTGACGCACTCATCGCGTCCCGCTCCCCGTTGCCGCCGGCGGCGGAACGCAAGCGGCTGCGCCAGGCGCACGGCCTGACCCTGGACGAGGTGGCCGGCGCTCTGGATGTGCGGCGGGCGACGGTCAGCGGTTGGGAGGCCGGCAGGACGGAGCCTCGGCCGCCGGAGCGTGACGCCTACGCTCGTATGCTCAAGCAGCTCGCCCAGCTCTACCCCGCCAACGCTCCGGCTCCCACGGAAGCCACCGCGGTTCCCGACACGCGCGCCCCCGCCCCTCTCGCACCGCCGGTAGCTGAAGCGGCCACAACCCGCGCAAGCTCCACAGCCCCTACCGCAAAGCCTGCTTCCCGGATCACCACACCGCGTCCCGCGGCTGTCCCGCCTGCGACCAGGCCGACGTCGCAGAGGGCGACGTCACAGAAGCCGGACGCGAGGAAGACCGCTGCGGCTGGGGATGCCGACGCGCGCTTCGAGAACGGACCGCTGGCCGTGGTCGACGTCATCGACGGTGAGGCGGTTGCGTACTGCGTTGGTGGTCTGGTTCTGGACGTGCCCGCGAAGTCGCTTCCCGCGCTGGTGGAGTGGACGCTACGCGAAGGGCGGCTCGGTCAGCCGAAGCTCGCCGGTCCGGGCAAGGACGCCGACCCACTGCTCGTGCTCACCGAGGCCGCGCTGGCGCGCTATGGCCTGCCCACGACGCTCACCAAGGAGGAGCGCCTGGCCGGACGGATTCCGGAGGGCCACAAGGTCATCAAGCAACTGGCCCGCGCGCACTGGCAGTTGACCAAGCGTGGGTTCGGGCCGTGGGCGCGCATCTATCGACCTGCGCAGGGTGCGGAGCGCTCCTGTGTGCAGCTGTGCATCCCGTCGTGGGACGCGCTCGACACCCGGCACTGGGCCGACGCCGCCCAGCTTCCGCCGGCCGAACTGGCCCGCGTCCTGGGCATGTACGCGGCCCGGGTGATGACGCCGCGCGGCTCGACCGCCGTCACGGGTCTGGAACTGATGACCGCCCTGCATCCGCCGACCCGCGCCTCCGAGCCCGACGCCGACGGCAGGCGGCATTCCGAGCACAACCCCGGCTCGCTGGGCAAGGAGCCGGTGGACTGCGCACCCTGCGAGGCACCTGACGGCCACCCGCTCCTGGCCGGCCTGCCGCGTTTCCACCAGCGCACCCCGGCCGAGGTCCTGGTGGAGGAGGCGTACGACTGGGCACGCCCGCTCACCGACGCCGAATGCCTTCGCCCCCACCTGGTGGGCATCGATGTGAACATGGCCTTCGCCGCCGGCGCGAACGGTCTCATCGTCGGTCTGGACGCGCCGGAGCACGTCAAGAACCCCGTCTTCGACGCGAAACTGCCCGGCTCCTGGCTGGTCGACCTGTCCCACGTCGACCTGTCCCGCGTAAAGCTCGCCAAGGACAAGTGGGCTGAGCTGGACGGCGCGTTGCTGCCCAGCCCGTTCACGCCGAAGGGCGAGCAGCCGCAGGGGCCGGCCTGGTACGCGACGCCGACCGTGGCGTACGCGGTGGAGCTCGGTTACGAGGTGCGCCCCATCGAGGCGTACGTCCGCCGCGACACCGGCCGCTACCTGGACGCCTGGTACAACCGGCTGCGGGATGCCTACATCGCGACGATGGCCGACCTCGGAGTGGGCGCGGACCTGACGCCGGAGGAGTTCCTGAAGGCGATGGACGGATACCGGCAGCGTGACCCCGAGTTGGCGATCGTCGTGTCCGCGATCAAGGCGACGGTGAAGGGCGGTATCGGCAAGCTGCGCGAACGCCCGCGCGGGGAGGGCTGGAAACCCGGACAGCCGTGGCGGGCCTTGGCCCGGCCCACCTGGCGCCCGGACATCCGCGCGGCGGTCATCTCCCGCACCCGGATCAACATGCACCGCAAGATCGTCAAGCATGCCGCCTTCACCGGCCAGTACCCGGTGGCCGTCCTCTCGGACTGCGCCGTCTACGCCTCCGACGGCCCTTCCCCGCTGGACTTCCTGCCCTACCGGGACGGCAAGCCGCTGCCGGGCGGCTTCAAGCTCGGCGTGAACCCCGGGCTGGTGAAATGGGAGGGCACCCAGAGTGTGCTGTGGGGCGAGGGCGTGCGCGAGGAGTTCAACGCCCCGGAGCTCAACCTCGCCCGGTACATCAAGGACGGCACCGTCACCGGCGCCGACCATGGGGAGTAGCAGCCGATGACCATGTTCGGGGACGGCCTGGACGCCGCGGTGCAGAAGGCGTTCACCCGTCCAGCGCCCAAGAGCGCGCCCGCGCAGATGCGCTACCTGGTCAAGCAACTGGGCGGCACGAAGGCGGTCGCGCAGATGCTGCGCATCTCCCAGCGCACCGTCGAACGGTACGTCAAGGCCCAGATCAAGAAGCCCCGTCCGGACCTCGCCGCGCGCCTGGAGCGCGAGGTGAAGGCCCGGTGGCAGCCGCAGATCCGGGCCAAGGCCAAGGCGAAGGCGGCGAGCACGGGCGGCATCGTCCTCGACGCCCGCGCCCGCATGGGCTACACCGCGCCGATCGGGTCGACCGACCAGGACCGCATCCGGCACCTGACGGTCGCCCTGCCGCCCCGCTTCGCCGCCCGCCTCTTCGACGCCCAGGAGGCCGGCGCAGGCGATGCCCAGCTCCAGGAGATCGCGGCCGAAGCGCTGAAGGAGGTCTACTTCCAGGACGGCGGCCGCCGCGCCGGCTCCCTGGAGGGGGTCCGGTTCACCGACATCGAGCATCTGGAGTTCGACCTGTAGCAGCCGCGCCCCGAGCAGCCCGTGAGCTCCTCCTCCGTCAGGGTGACACCGAAGCGGAACGGTCATGCTTGGCCCCGCCTGCCACACATCTCCTCCGAGCGGGCCTTGTACCGAGCGGAGACAGGCACGCAGTGGCAACGGGTCTTCGATCACGGCTCCCGGCGGGCCCGACACCACGCCTGTCCTCAGACCTCGGGATGACGGGCGTGGCCAGTCCGGGCCAGCCGTCAGGTTTCGTCCCGCCGAATCGAGAGGTCGGCCGGCAATCTCCGACGAAACCCACCAGGGCCCGGCCACGCGGCGTGCGGGGAGGTCCACTGCTCCACTGCTCGGGCTGTCCGTCCCCGGTACGGAAGCCGCGACAATCGCTCCCCCTCAAGACCTGGCAAGACCTGGCAAGACCTGGTCACATCACGACGTCAGTCTCCAGAGGACCCGCCGTAATGCGGAGGGTACGGACGCGGACCGGCTCTTCCCGGTCCAGGTAGAAGATGTGCATGAACGGGGCCCGCACCACCCGGTCCGGTGCGCTCTTCTTGGCCATCGTCGCCTCGCCGCGCAGCAGGTGGACGCCGTCGTCGGCGGCCCAGTACTCCAGAACCTTGTGGGTGATGTTGAGCGGAGCGTCGATTTTGACGAAGAACGCCTTGATGGCCTCGACGCCATGGAGGTGCTCGGTACCGAAGAACATGTCACTGGCCTCCGTCAGCGGCGCGAAGCCCTCGTCGAACTCCAGGGTGTCGATGGCGTCCATGAACTTCAGGACCCAGGCGGGTATGGCCGTCGCGTGCGCAGTGACTGACATGGTGTCGGTCTCCTGATCAGGTCACGGGATGTCGAGCAGGACCTTGCCGACCACGCCCTGTTCGAGCGCGGCATGTGCTTCAGCCGTGCGCTCCAGCGTGAAGTGGTGCAGGGGCATCCCCGCCTCCTCACCCACACGCAACGCACCTTCGTCCACGGCTGCCGCCACGTCGGTGAGGGCCTGCTGCTTCGCGGCAGGCGGCACGGTATAGACGAAGACGCTCTGCCAGCGCAGGTTGGCCGCCAACGAGGAGAGCACAGGGATGGAGAGCTGCTCGTTCTCGCCGGCTCCGTAGTACGCCACCACCGCTCCCCGGGCGGCCACCGAAATGTCGAGAGCGGAGTTGGCGCCCGGGGACACCTCCACGATGATGTCGACGCCCCCGGGGGCATAAGCGAGGATCTCCGCGGCCGCGTCCTGTGATCGGTAGTCGACCACGTGGTGGGCGCCTGCCGCGGCCGCCAGAGCGCCTTTGGCGGGTCCGCTGACCGTGGTGATCACGCGCGCTCCGGCCCAACGGGCAAGCTGGATGGCCGCGTTGCCGACGGCGCCCGCGCCGCCTGCCACCAGTACGGTCGCGCCCCGCAGGGTACCGGGCGCGATACGCCCTGGTCCGCCGTCATGAACTGTCAGCGTGCGGTGGGCGGTCAGGGCCGGGATACCCAGGGCGGCGCCGAGTTCGAACGAGGCATGGTCGGGCAGCTCGACGGCATGCCGGTCCGGCACGAGCGTGTACTGCTGTGCCGTCCCCCAGGGCCGCTCCCACGCGGCCTCCCAGATCCACACTCGTTCTCC
The DNA here is from genome assembly GCF_025399895.1 of Streptomyces sp. ASQP_92. GTDB lineage: Bacteria > Actinomycetota > Actinomycetes > Streptomycetales > Streptomycetaceae > Streptomyces. The sequence continues at coordinate 7,109 of NZ_JAODUA010000033.1, forward strand.
GACCCGCGCTGGGTCAACCTGTGGTCCGACAGCGTCGATGACTCCGGCGCCGTCCTGGTGGGGCACCTGCTCGATCATGCCCGGCGGCAACGCACGTCTGCGGCTGCGCCAATCGGTGGGGTTGACACCCGAGACGTGCATACGGACCCGAACTTCGCCCGGACCGGGCTCGGCCACGGGGCGCTCGACGAGTTGGAGCACGTCGGGACCGCCGGCGGTCGTCCGGATGACGGACTTCATCTCTCACTCCTTCGCTCGCCCGGAATGCTGCCAGCGGGGGAACGCCGCTCTGCATGGGCCCCTCTGCGAACTTCCTTGCACAGCACGGTATTCCGGGGATCGCGCGGGTGGCCCTGGCTGGCCTGCCGCGCACCGAGGCGAACAGGCCGGTCGCGTAAAGCGCCAACTCGCCCCGCAGCCAGGTCGCTTCATGGGTATCCGCATATCGGCCATGCTGCGGACAGGCTCGATCGGGAGACTGAACGGAGTCCTGTCAGGCGGCCGCGACGGCGGTCGTTTGCCGGGCGGGCGGGCGTTCCGGGTCTGGCAGGGGGAGCGGTGCCGATCGGTGGCTGGGGGCGTAACTGACTGCGTTGCCCCTGTAGTGCTGCGGCGGGTTCAGCCTGCCAGTTGCTGGTGCCACTCGCGGAGCAGAGCTGTCTTCGTGGCTCGCAGAGGCATCCCGGCACCCGTGGCCGGGTGTCCGGGGGTGAGTGCGGTTTCCAGTGCGGCGTCGAGGGTGAGTGCGCGCGACGCCAGGTCGGACCCGGAGGAGGCGGGTGGGTCAGTGGTGACGGAGGGCGATGACGGTGTCCCGCAGCCGCGCCGATGTGGACAGGTTCTGTTGTGAGGGCTCTTCGCCGATCAGCGCCAGCGTGGCGCCCGTTGTCGTGGCGTGGATGACTCGGGTGGCCAGTGCCACCGGAATGCGAAGGCGCCCGGCCTCCGCGGCCCGGCCCAGCAGTCTCACCAGCAGGGCGTGTGCCTCGTGCGCTGCCCGTGGGCGCCGTCCGGGCCGCACGGTGCCGTACATGAGCATGTAGAACGCGGGGTGACGCAGCCCGAAGCCGACGTGCAGGTCCCAGCCGAGGTAAGGATCTGCCACCGGGCCGTCGGGCGTCTGGGCCAGTGCCTCCTGTTTCTCGGCCAGGTACATCTCGAAGCCGTAGGTGGCGAGCTCGCCCAGGAGTCCGTCCTTGTCGTCGAAAATCCGGCAGAACGCGGGGGCCCTGATGCCCGCGGCTGCGGTGACAGCGTGTGTGGAGACCGCTTCGCTGTCGCCCTCCGCCGCACCCACGACCTCAAGGCACTGTTCGGCGGATCATGTTCGGGCAGGGCCCGGTAGGTTGTCTGCATGTCTTCAGCACTTGTTGTTGGTTACGACCCGCATGCGATACCTGGCGTCGACGGGGATGCGCTTCGCGCGGCTCTCGACGCGGAGCTGGCCCGGTTCGGCGAGCACGGCATCGACGCGGCCATGACGCTGGTCGCGTTCGACGAATCAGCCGAGTCCACCCTCATCACGTCGCTGGCCAGGCATCCGTGGGATGTTGTGGTCGTTGGTGGCGGGATCCGCAAGGCCGAGCCATTGCTTCCGCTGTTCGAGCAGGTCGTAAACCTGATCCGCCGTCATGCGCCGCAGGCTGCTATCGCGTTCAACACCAGCGGAGGCGACAGCGTCGAGGCGGCACAGCGGTGGCTGTGAATTCGGCCCGTCCGATCACGTCCTGAGCCACAGGCGGATCGCGGCCACGGTGACGGTGCCGTGCAAGACGTACGCGGGCTTGCCATACCTCGGGGCCACGGCGCGGGAGTTCACGAGGGCATTGATCGTCCGTTCGACCTCGTTTCTTCTGTTGTCGTCGCACATCGTTCTGAGTTGTTGCTGTGGCTTCGAGCTGGGATTTCGCAGTTTTCCTGAGTGTTTTTTCTGAGTGTTGTTCGCGGCGCCCCGGGGTGTGGTTCTGAGTGGGGCCGTGGTGGCTGTCCTGTGTGTATGTCGCCTGTGCAGGTGGGTTGAGCGTGGTGCAGTTCTGGCGGGCTGCTACGTGACGGCGGTTCAGGTGGTGTCGGGGTGGGTGAGGTCCTCGTGGGTGAGGCCGACATGGGTGGCTTTGCCTGCTTTGCTGACGGTGGTGGGTGGCAGGAGGCGGATGTGGATGAAGTAGACGCGGACGCTGGAGATTTCGGTGTACGGGGGGCAGCGGGAGGCGAGGACGTCCGCAAGGGCCGACCGGCGGCGGCTGTGAAAATCGCTGTCCGATCACCGGAGCACGGTGATAGACATCGGGTGTGGAAAAGAATCTTGAGTTCCCTGACCTGTTGCGACTGATCGATGAACGGTCTACCGCGTTCCGTGCCGTGGTCGCCGCCGCGCCCGGTCTCGACGCACAGGTGCCGACCTGTCCCGGGTGGACGCTGTTCGATCTGGTGAAGCACCTGGGTGGGGGAGACCGTTTCTGGGCCGCCATCGTAGGCGCGGGGCCTGCCGACGCGCCTCCGGCCGAGGCCGTCGCCGCGCGTGCCGCGCTGGAAGTGTCTCAGGAGCGTGAGGCGTTGCTGTCCTGGCTGGACGCGTCGACGGAGCTTCTGCTGGGCGCTCTGCGTGAGGCGGGACCGGAGAGCGGGTGCTGGACGTGGTGGCCCGCGTCGCAGTCACCGCAGACCGCCGGCGGCACCGCGCGGCACCGGGTCCAGGAGACCGCGGTGCACACCTACGACGCTCAGCTCGCCGGGGGTGCCCCGCAGCCGCTGCCGGTCGAGGTGGCACTCGATGGTGTGGAGGAGTTCCTGTTCACCGTCTGCGGAACGCCGAGTGCCTGGCCGCACAAGCCCACGGCCTTCGACTTCCACACCGCCGAGGGCCGCTCCTGGCGCCTCACCGTCGACGGCGACGGCGCACGCACAACCCGTATCCCCGCGCCCACCACGGCGACCGGCGAGGACTCGGACGCAGCCGGCGCCTCCGTCCACGGCACGGCCAGTGAACTGGTCCTCTACCTGTACGACCGGATCAAGGCCGACTCCTTGCGCGTCGACGGAGACGCAGGGCTGCTCGACCTGCTCCGCGCCTGGGAGCCGGAGGAGAAGTAGAACGTAGCCGGGCGTGGTTGGCCGCGCATCGAGTCAGTAGGACGCGATTTCTCGCCGGGTTCGTCAGTCGCGGGCTCAAGCCCGCGAGGCGGCCTCGGCGCGTTGCCAAGCCGACGTCTACTTGGTCAGGGCTCGAAGTCACGACCTCCGCACGATCAGAGACGAGTACTTCGACAGCCGGGCACCCGCCGACCGGCTCGCTCTCCGCGAGCCGGCGGTTCTGCGTCGAGCCGACCCCTGTCCGCGCTTCTGGCCCCGCTAACCCGCCGGGTGATCATTCGTCAGGTAGGCAATGGGTAGCTGTTCTTCTCCTCAACCCGCTCAGCGGCTACTTCCGCTCCCGCCATCGGTGTCCCCACCGCGGGTTCCGGCGTGGGGGATCCAAGTGAGCATGTCTGGCCAGCACCTGAGCGGCTGATGGGGCAACATGACGAAGAGCCTCATCAACCGCACCGTTCACGCTCTGTGGGGGCGGTTGGCCGGGCCTGATCACTACTTTGGTTGTGTCGGTCGGGGAAACCTGTATCGACGCAGCCAGCGCCCTTTACCGCAGCCGGCCGCCGCGCTCGGTGGTGCTTTCGATGGATTAGAAGACCGCGATGGCCGCCCGCTTGTGCAGGCACCCCGACCAGCCACCCGCCCCCAGGCGGGCGCGGTGCCGGGAGTTCGAGTACATCCACTGCGGCACCGTTTCGGTCACCGCCGCACTGGAGGTGCGCACCGGGCAGGTGGTGGAGGAGTTGTCGCGTAACGACTCCGCGCACTTCGTCCGGTTCCTGGCCCGTCTGGACGGTGCATCCCGGCAGGGCCGACAATCCATCTGGTCTCGAGCGACGGCTCCTCGCACACCTTCAAGGCCACTCGTGCCTGGCTGGCTGGCGAAGCGTCCGCGGATCGTGGTGCACTACAGCCCCAAGCAACGCCTCCGGCCTCAACCAGGTGGAGATCTTCTTCTCCCTCATGGCCCGCCGCCGTGCTGAGCCGCGGCGAATTCTCCTCCCGCACCAACCTGCTGGAGAAGGTCATGGATCTCGCCATCGTCCATACCGAGACGGCTCGCCCGTTCCGTTGAAAATACGAAGGGCGGCCCCGCCAGACTGGGGATGAGAGCCCCACCGCTGCGAAGGACCCGTGCCACGCCCGCTGACTCCGTTCTGCAGATTAAGGTCACCCTGGTCGATGTCCGCCCGCCGATCTGGCGGCGGCTGCAGGTCCCGGCCGACGTCACGCTCGACCGCCTGCACCTGGTGATACAGAGAGCGATGGGCTGGGAGAACGACCACATGCACCTCTTCCAGACCGCGGCCGGGGACTACGGGCACCGCGACAGCGAGCTCGGGCACCGTGACGAGCGCAAGGTCCCGCTCTACGCGGTCGCTCCCGCCGTCGGGGACAAGATCAGCTACATTTACGACTTCGGTGACCACTGGGTGCACCGCATCGAAGTGGAGAAGGTCCTGCCCAAGGACTCGGGCACCACCTACCCCCGCTGCCTGACCGGCCGCCGGGCCTGCACACCGGAGGACTGCGGCGGCACATGGGGCTACGCGAACCTCATCGAGGCCATCAGCGACCCCGGGCACGAAGAACACGACGAACTCCTGGAATGGGTTGGCGGCGCCTTCGACCCCAATCGGTTCGACGCCGAGGACATCAACAGGCGCCTCACGGCCCGATAGCCGGCAGCGGAACCTCAGCGGCGCAGCACCAGCCTGCAAGCGTGCATCAGGATTGAAGGCGCGACCGACGACCAGGTCCGCCACGTACGGCCGGGGCGCCCGCTCGGTGAGTTTCTCCAGCCTGTGTGGTGTCCTGCGCTGCATCTGGCCTGCTCAGATGGAGGTTGGAAACGCTCAGTGCCCACTAGGGCTTCGGATTGGTTCCGTTCGGCGATGGCGGTTGGGGCTATGCGCGCACGGTCCGAAGCCACTTCACCAAACGGCTCCTGGCCCGGCGCTGCGAACATCACGGCACCCCTGCCGCCGCCGACGCAGCCGTGCCCGACTGGCACACCTGCGATCCCGAGCGGCAACCGAGACCACCCGGTCACTGCGGCTGCGGCCGGCCCAGGGGCGGCCACTGACGCCTCAAAGGTTCCGAGGTCGCTGAACTCGCGCGACGCATACCGTACTTGAGCGGCAGATCGGTCTCGGCGCCGAAAGCGAAGGCCGGGTCGCACGGGGGGCGTGCGGGAAACGCGGTGGAGGCCGGTGGGGTGTGCGTGACAGAGTGGGCCTCGTTGAAGGGGTGTAGCTCAGTTGGCCAGAGCGCCGGTCTCCAAAACCGGATGCCGCAGGTTCGATTCCTGCCACCCCTGCCACCCAGCCATCTCTACCATCCAGGGCATCTCGCCGTTTCCGTCCGCCTCGGCATGCGGCGCGGGCCCGACGGCACTCCGAGGAACAGCAGTTGACACCGTATTCCCTGGCGTTCTACGTGAACGTCGTCAGCACCGGCACCCTGCTCGGGGCACGTCCCACGGACACTCCCGAACGTGTCGCTGAGGCCATGGGATCACGCTTTGGCGAGAACAGTTTCGATCCGCGGAGCATGTGGCGCGACTACGGCTTGGTGGAGTTCTTCTGGCAGCGTGCCGATGCCGGTGAGCCCTGGGTGGGGCACCATTTCACTGTGCAGGTCCACCGGCTCGCCCACCGGGACCGCACCCTGATCGGCGAGACGCTCCGCGAGCGGTACGGGCGGTTCACGCCCAGGCTCCGGTTCGAGAAGCTGCGGCGGTTGCTGGAGCGGCGCGGTGTGCCTCTGGTGGAGGTCCCGGACCCGGCGAACGCACCGTACTACCGGGTGTTCTGGCAACCGGAGTCCAAGGTGGCCGTCACGGTCATCGCCGGCTACGGCGAATACACCACCCCGGACAATCTGCGCGTAGGCGACGTTTACAGCATCATCGCCCCCATGACCGACGCGGAGGTGGAGTGGCGCAAAGCGCAGGCCGCGTGATCCGGCAGGCCTCGCCGCATAGCGAACGCGCCGACTTCTCAGCGCCTGTTGGGCCCCTCACACCACCCTCCGAGGAGAATCGTGCAATCATCGCCCCCCCCACCGCGACATGGAAATTTTCTTGACGGTCGTCGGTGAGCACCTAGTGCAGGCTGACGCCGACGTATCCATCGACCTCTTCACCGATGAAGAAATCACCGAGCTGTTTCCAACCTGACGGCGGTGTCCGTCACTTGGGCGGCTCTGCAGCGCGATGAAGCTCCTGGTAGGAGGTGTCACGACCAAGATCCACCGTGCCCCACCAGGAGCTTCGCGAGCTTGGCTACCCGTCGTCGATTGATCTGTCCAGCCGCGCCCTGCGATGCCTGAGCGCTCAACTGCATGCCCGGCTGCGGGAGGTGGGAACGCGCTGGCGGCGTCTGCCCGCGGACCGACAGGTTCCGCCACGGAGTCATGTTCATACGAAGGCCGCAGAGGTGATTGTGCTCGACCACGATGCCCGGCGGGACGCCTTCGACTTTGCGTCCCGCGTCCGGGAGGACTTCTACGGATGCTTGACCCGGCGCGGTGACACCTGGGTAAGTAGACCTGGTGGGGGCGGGGCCATGCTGGGTGAGGCATCGGCGGCAATCGCCGCGGCGACTGCTTCGCTGCGCCATACGAGCATCGGTATGCCGGACAGGTAGTAGTGGGTGCCGCTGGTGAGGTGGCCCAGGGCGAGTAGCGATGGCTGGGGCCTGCCGCTGCGGTCGATGAGTCGTCCGGTTTCTGGCTGCACGCGCAAGCCGCCGTCCGGGTGCTGTTGTCCGCACCCGTTACGGATCACCGCGTCCATCAGTTCATCGGGCGTGGCCGGGTGGGCCGCCGGTGGTGCGGTAGCGGCGGCGATCACAACGTCGGCTTCCACCGTGTCGTGCTGCGCTGTGATCCGGAACCCCTGCTCCGCCGGCGTGATCTTCTGAAGGCCTCGCAGGACCTGCAACTGACCGCTGTCCGCCGTCTCGACGAGTGTGTTGGCTGTTGCGGCCGGCATGGGGGAGGTGAAGCTGGCCCATAGCCGGTGGTAGCGGCGGAGGAACTGCTGCCGATCGCTGCGGGGCAGAGCTGGCCACCAATAGTGCACGGTGGTGATCAGAGCCCAGGTGGCTACTTGGAGCCAGTCGACGTTCGGTACGTGTTCCCGGTCGGTGAGTTGTCGGCGCACACGCCTCAATCCCCAGTCCGCCATGGACATCTCGGAGGCGATTTGCCCTGGCGTGGCCCCTGCGCGAAGTGCTTCTTCCCGGGCCAGAGCAGCCACCGTCGACAGGCGAAGAGGTGAGGACGAGCGCTCAAGGCGGTCCCGAACGGTCTCTGGGGTCAGCAGTGACGGCCGCCCGACCTGCCGTGGGCGGCGTACGGCGGCAAGGATGCCGTCACGGGAGAGCAGCGTGATCCGCCCCTGATGGCTTTGGGCGCGCAGTCCGAGGACGGTGTCGACGGCGGTGAGCCCGCAGCCGATGACGGCCACGGAGGCCGACGGATGAATGGTGCCCAGAGTGGAGGCCACGGGGTAGGGGCGGCTGATGTAGGAGGGGTGACCGGCGAGTTCGTAGGGGTCGTAGCCGAACGGTTCCGACGGTTCTCCAACACACAGCACTGTGTAGTCGCATGGGACGGTAGCCCCGTCTTCCAGGCCGACCAGTGTCTTGTGACCGTCGAGCGCGACACTCACGGCGCGTCGGTGCAGCCATTCGACACGCCAGCCGGAGGCCGCCAGGCCGTCCAGGGTCTGAGAGAGGGTTTCCTCGAGGTAGCGGCCGTAGACATGCCGAGGCGGGAAGCTCTCCTGCGTCCACCAGCGGGAGGAACAGCTCTCGCCGTGGTGGCGGGCGAGCCACCGCTGGGCGTGCTGTGGGTCGTTCGGGTTCAGCGTCATCATGGTGGGCGGGGCGTTCACCACGATCTCGTCCCGGTCCATCCTGTATGCCCTGCCGCGCCACAGCTGATCCGAGGGCTCCACGATCACGAGGTCGACGGGGCGAGAGCCGAGTGCGCGGGCGAGCGCCATGACGAGACAGGCCGCGGCCGTGCCTCCGCCCACTATGCAGATACGCATGCGCAGCTCCTAGGCTTTCGGGGGCGTTGTGCTGGCGGATGGGCGCCTTCGAGCCAGCGCGAAGCGGTAGGTGATGCTGCCGAGGAACCCTTCCTCGTGCGCCCTGCGTCGCGCTTCGTCCTTGAGTGAGCGGGCGAGGTCTTTGCCGATCGTTCCGCTGTCGAACAGGGAGTCCACGCCTCGGTCGATGATGGTGTAGGCGTAGTCCGAGTGCGCAGCGGTGTAGTCGTGGGCGCCTGCCTGCTTGAGCTGGAAGCCTGCCGCCTTCAGCAGGCGGGGGAGGGATCGCAGGTCGTGCGTGTTCACGACGTACTGTGCGCGCCAGGCGTCCACGCAAGCGTTCAGCGGATCGTGTGGGCCCAGCGAGAAGTCCGCCGATGCGTAGTCGCCGTCCAGCACGGCGACTTGTCCTCCCGGACGGCACACCCTGTACGCCTCCTGGAGCACCGAGCGGATGTCCGGTGTGTGGCTGAGCAACGTGTACATGAGGACCGTCGAGAACGACTCATCTGCGAACGGCAGCCGGTGCGCGTCGGCTGCCAGGAGCTTGGGTTTCCCGGCCGTTCCGCCCGCTTGGCCGGCCATCCTCAACAGGTCGACGCTGTGGTCGATGCCGACCACTGTGGCGGCGGGTGCCCGGTCGCAGAGGTCGGCGAGAAGCTCGCCGGAACCACAGCCGATCTCCAGCAGCGGCCCGGAGGTGACATCGACGGCCGTGAGGAAGCGCTGCAACATCCGGTACTGAGTTGGGTCCTGTTTGCGGGAGTGCAGTACTGATGCAATCTGCTGTGTGGTCTCGCTGTCGCACGTCGCCAGCGAGGAGAACACGTCATCGTTCATCGACGCTCACTGCCCGTGGTCGGTGCAGCCTCGACGCGGAAGAGGGCCGCTTCGTCCTCCAGTCTGCTCAGCGCCTCAAGAGACTGCAGGACTACAGCCTCCTCGGGATGGACGAAGTAGACGATCCCTGTCTTGCCCTTGGTCAGGGTGTTCTTGTGGATCGGTTGCCCGACGTGCGGCAGTCCCTGCACGCTGTGGAAGCCCGGGAGCCTGCGCACGGATGACAAACCTGGCACCGCTGCCAGAACTCCGGACTCCCAGCAACGTACGAACGCCTTGCCCATCACCTGCGGCGGGGCGTAGGCGTCGGAGGAACGGGCCTTGAACGAGGTGGGGTCGCCGAGGCTCTCTGCGAGTAAGTGCTGCTGGCTGGTGCCGAACGCGGCGAAGTAGGGATCGGGATGGAGCACCGGTCCCAGGATGCGCGCATTGACCTCGATGAGGCGCGGGCCGTCAGGGGTGAGGCGCACGTCCGCATTGGCCGCGCCCTGACGGATACCCAGAGCGTCCAGGCAGTCGAGGGTGTAGGACACCAACTCCCGTTCGGCTGCACCAAGGCTGGGGCAGCTGACGTTGTACCGGCGCACAGGAAGGCCGTCGAGTTCGGCGATGACACTTCGGGTCACCTCACACACCACGTGCTGGCCGTCCAGCGTCACCGTCGTCACCACGTACTGCTCACCCTGAAGATATTGCTGGACGAGCGCCGTGTCGTTCGGCAGGCCCACGAGGTTCATCTGGTGGTGAATGTCCAGGAAGTGGGCCACCGCCTCTGCTTCCGTCCAGCACACCCTGCAACCGTCGCTGCCGGAGCTTTGGCTGGGTTTGACGACCACGGGTAACCCAAGGTGTTGAAGAGCCCCGGTCAGGTCTTCCACTGTTGCCACTGCGGCCTGACCCGCGCAGGGCACTCCGGCTTGTCGCAGAGCTTCGCCCATCAGCGCCTTGTCCCGCCGCGCGGCAGCCGTATCGTCTTCGTTGCGCGCCAGGCCCAGGGCTGCTGCAAGATCATGAGCCAACGAGACGCCGAACTCGCTTGCAGGAACGACGTGTTGGATACCCCGATGACGCAGGGCTGCGGCTGTGTCAGCCATGTTTTCGCTCGCGATCAGGACGGGCGCGCTCGTGTCACGTCTGGCCGTCTTCGAGAACCGCTTCTCGTACAGGTGCACGCAGTCCTGGCCACGCTCCCTGAGGGCGGAGGAGAGGAAGACGCCGCTGGAAAGGGGGTCGACCAAAGCGATCATGGTGGTCCTCTTGCTTACGAAGTGGTGGACGCACCGTTCATCTCGCAGCGGTAGCTGTCCAGGTGGGTGTGTGGATGTGTCCCTTTGTGGCTGACAAGTCGAATCGAAGGCGGCGCGTCACTGTTTGGTGGCCGAAACCGTCCTCCCGGTTTCGGTGACGAGCCCCGCCCCTTGCGGCGCCGCCGTTCGAACGGTCGGGTCTGGCGATTGTCCGGGCCTCTCGCGGATGGCCGCGATCACTGCGCGGGCCCAGTCGGCGGGTGGGGCGGCGTCGAGCAGGTGCATCAGGTGGGCCGTGTTCGCCGTGCGATGAGAGGGGGCCATTGTCAGGGCGGTGTGCAGGGTGTCGACGAGGTCCTGCGGGTCGTGCGGGTCGGTGAGCAGCGCCGCGTTCCCGAGTTGCTGGGCGATACCGGTGTGGCAGGACAGGACGAGGATGCCTGCGCGTTCGGTGGCGACTTGGGCTGTGAGGTATTCCTGGACGGTGAGGTTCATCCCGTCCGCCAGGGAGGTCACCCAGAAGACGCCGGCTGCCAGATAGTGGTCCACGACCTCGGTGAAGGGGAGCGATCGGGGGATGTATTCCACCGGCTGCCATTCACTGGTGCCCCATCGGGCATTGAGGGTGGTGATGGCCTGCTGAAGTTCGATGCGAGTTGCCTCGTAGGCGTGGATGCCGGGTTCAGGTGGCGGGCAAACGAGCCGCAAGCGCAGGCGGCCGCGCAGTTCCGGTTGGCGGTCGAGGAGGGTCGCGACGGCGCGGATCTTGTGAACGGGCGCCTTGGCGTAGTCCAGGCGTTCCACGGACAGCACCAACAGGCTGTCCGTGACGGCGACTTGAGGGGTACGGGAGCGTGCCAGGGCTGCGACGGCGGTCTGGTCGATGCCCAGGGGATGGACACCGGTGCGCGGCACTGTGGTGCTGTCTTGCAGGAGCTTATGGAAGTGGTCGGCGAAGGCGGCCGTGTGGAAGCCTGCCCAGTCCAGTTGGGCGAGGGAGGCGCGCAGTTGTTCGGCGACGGGCAGGGCACGGAAGACGTCGGGCGGAGGAAAGGGGGTGTGGTGGAACAGGCCGATGGTCACGTCAGGCCGGGCGCGCTTGAGGAGGCCGGGGACGAGCCAGAGGTTGTAGTCGTGCAGCCACACGGTTGCGCCCTGGGCGGCGTGGGCGCTGATGTGGTCGGCGAAGGCGGCGTTGACGTGCTCGTAGTCGGCCCAGTGAGCGGGATCGTGATGGATGAGGTGAGGCTGGGACATGAGCGCCGGCCACAGCATTTCTTTGCAGGCCCGGTGGAAGTACCCGGCCCAGCGGGACGCCTGCACGGGCAGCAGCGCCATCGGCAGGTGGCCGGGGAACGAGGCGGGCCAGGAATCGTGGCCTTCTGCGGCGACCGCGGCGGCCCACACAGCGCGCAGGTCGCCATCGCTGGTCGTGCTGCCGAAGACGGATGTCAGGGTGGGCAGGATGCCGTTGGGGCTGGAGGGCCGTTCCCACCGTCCTCCCGCCCAGCGAGCAGGCGCGCGGTGGTAGCAGATGACGACAGGTGGGGGCGGCTCGATCCAGTTGAGTTGCTGGAGCGTTGAGAGGATGGCGGCGGCCCCATCGAGAGGGGAGCGGTGGATCAGGGGGCCTTGGGGGGCCTGTTCGGTGAGGGACGCCTCGGCGTTACCCACGATGACACCGTGAGAGCGGAGGTGGAACAGTGACAGGTCATTGAGCGAGTCACCTGCAACGAGCAGGCTGGACAAGGGCCATTGGTGCCTGTCCATGAGCAGCTGAACGGCGGGTCCCTTGCCCGCATGTGGGGGCAGGACGTCGAAGTAGCGTTCTTCGCTGTAGGACCAGCTGCATCCCATGTTCTCCACTGCCGACGTGAGGGCGCCGGTCAGCCTTTCGGGAGCCAGGAAGAACGAGCAGCGGCCATCCTGTGCGACGTCCTGGTAGGCGAGTTGGGGAAAGCCGCGCAGTGCCTCCCGGACGAGTGCGGGCCCGGGCCACCCCATCCGCAGGCGGTGTTCCAGCGCGTCGACGTGGCTCATGTCGGTGGCGTCGATGACGCTGGCACCGACGTCGGCCACAATCCACCGGGGTGAGGGAAGCAGCGGGTCCTGGCGCAGCAGTGTCCGCACAGAGTTCAGGCTGCGGCCCGTGGCGAAAACGACACTGATCTCCGGGTGACGCTCCAGAGCACGGCGCAGTTGAAGACGGCTCTCCTGGTCGCCGCCCAGCAATGTGCCGTCCAGGTCAGTGACCAGGACTCTTTGGCCCGCAGAAGCGTGTCCGCCACGCGCCCGGCTTTCGTTGGAGTTCATGACGGCCCCCTGCTCTTGTGGTTCCACGTTCAGTGCGGCAGCCGGGTCAGCCAGGCTGTGAGCTCGGGGGCGGTGAGCGCGTTGCTGGAGCCCGGGCCGGTAACGGAAGCGGCTCCGCAGGCCACGGCTGCTGCCAGGCAGTCGTTCAGCGGGCTGCCCTCCATCCACTGGTGCACGAAGCCCACGTTGAAGCAGTCTCCGGCTCCCGTCGTGTCCACGACCGGCACCGTGAGCGAGTCTTGAGATGCCCGAAGCCCTTTCGTTGCGGCCACCGCGCCTGCCGGACCACGTTTGATCACCACCGTGGGCACTAACTCGCAGAGCAGTTCCAGTGCCTTCTCGACCGTGCCGGCCCCGGTCACCCGCAGCGCTTCTGACTCGTTGGGCGCGAACACGTCCACCTGCCCCAGGGCCTTGCGCACGTCGTCCATGCCGATGTGGCCGGCATAGTCCTGGCAGTCCATGAACACCCGGGTCTCGTGCTGAGCAGCCATCTCCAGCGCGTCTGTGGTCTCCGGGCCGAACTGAAGGAAGGGGAGCATCACCACCGACGGACGGAACCTATCGATCAACTCTGCGAGAGGGCGTGCCGTGATGGGGTCCTCGTGGGCGATCATTGCCCGGTCCTTCCTATCGGACAAGGCCACCGTCACATTGCGCACAGGGCGTGGGTGATGGCGGAAGCCTGCCTCGTCCATGCCTTCTTGGCGCGCTGCGGCCAGGACCTCACGGCTGAAGACATCCGTGCCGAAATCGGCCGCCCACACGGTCTGCCGCCCCAGCCGGTGCAGCCCCATCGCCAAGGTGAACGCCCCTCCGGGCACCATGTCCAGTCCATCGGCCCACACCTCGGCCCCCGCCCTCACCGCGCCGCGCAGATCCGTGAGGACCAGGTCGACCGCGTAGGCCCCGGCGATGAGCACCGCCTCTTTGGCTCGCTGAGATGACATGGGCGTCACCGGCTCAGCCGGTATGCGATGTACTCCACCAGTCGGCCCTCGCGCTCGCGCTGTAGTCGGTCCACCACCGTGCGCCGTAGTCCGCTGCGGTCCATCAGTGACTGGGCGAAAGCCAGATCGCCGCTGCTGCCGAAGAAGAAGAGAAGACAGCCCTTCGGAGCAAGGTAGTCGGCGACGGAAGCGAACATGGCCCGCAGCATGCGGTAGCCCTCGTCGGTGGTGGCCGCCTCCAGATGGTCCCGGGGAGCGAACCAGCGAAACGGCGGAGAGCACACGATCAGGTCGAACGTGCCCTCCACCGCACTGAAGACATCACTTTCCAGCGCAAGAACTCGCTCACCCACCCCGTTGCGTACGGCGTTCGCGGCCGCCGCTGCGACAGCGTGCGGGTTGATGTCGACAGCCAGCACCTCACAGCCGCGTCCTGCGGCCAAGATGCCATTGATGCCGCTCCCGGTGCCCAGGTCCAGCACTCTTCGTCCGCTCTTGGCTTCCGAAAGGACCGCCCTGCCCAGCACCTCGGCCACCGCAGGCGCAGGCGCGAGCACTTCGGGCGGCACCATGAGATCCAGCCCCATGCAATGCACCAACCGCTCGCCGCTCGCCGCGCTATGTCGGGCAGTCTCATAACCCAGTTCGTGCCACGCACGAATCAAGTCGGTCTGCTCCTGCGGCAACTGCGGCACGTGCTGGCACTCAGGCATGATCAGAAACGTAAGCGAACGATGACGCCCAGTTGTGGCGTTGCCGAAAGAAGTGGCCGTATATCGACTCTGCATTGCTCAAAAGGGCCCAGCACCGAGCTGTCTGACGGCTGAGCCCACCGGCGATCAGCGGAGCTCCCACGTTTGAGGCCGCCACGGTGCACGGTGGTGTGATGGCAGGGCCGCCTGCGGTGGGCTTGGCTTTTGGCCAGGACGGCCTCAGGGCCCAAGTCCGGCGCTAGTCGAGCAATGACATACGGAGTGCTCGGAGTCCTCCGAGCGCGCCAGCCTCGGCCAGTTGCCAACAGTTCTTCCGCTCGACGGTCGACAGTAGTCCGAGCAGGTAGGCGCGGGTCGTGGCCCGGGGTTCAACTCGCCCGAGCCGACCCGCGATCCGGGCCATGACCTGGTCGAACATCGCCCCCGCCAGCGAGCAGGGTCTGCGCTATGGCCTGCGGCCACCGCACGATCTTCAGGCGTCCACACAACCTCCGATGATCACGCGGTGGCCGCACGGGTTCCAAGACCGGGTCCGTCACGAGATCGTCTCATCAGACCGGATTACCAGAAGGCCCGTCGCGCTCGACATTGGCCACCATCGTGCGAAGCACCTTGAGCGCGGCCACGTACTCCTCGTCGCTGATGCCTTTGTGGACTACGGCGCGTACCTCGGTTGCCAGCTCACGAAGCCGCGCTCTGGCGGCCTCCCCGGCATCCGTGAGGTGCAGGAGCTGCCCGTCGTCGATCCGCAGCCATTCGCGGTGGAGCAACTGGTCGACGACCCTGGCTATATCGTGCGGGCCGTCGGCGAGGTGCGTCAGCTGCGCGACGACCTCCTCACGGCTCGGCGCCGCAGGGCCGCCGTTCACGCAGTTGAGTACCCAGTACTGTGGCTGCGTGACGTCGAGCTTGGCCATCGCGTCACGCAGATGCCGTGTGACGGTCGCATGGGCCAAGCCGCTCCAGTAGCCGATCGGCTGAGTAGCCAGCATGTCATCAGTCGCGGCCGGGTTCGCGGGCGCCTGGTCAGTGGTGGTGCCGATCAGCGATTCCATGATCGCGACGCTACATTCCCTCCGGCGCACTGAACCACCGGAATGCGCCATTCACTGCAACTCGTCCTGGATGTGCGTCGGTACCGCCGACCATTGTCATCCTCAGGGATGCCGCAGCCTCGTACGGCACCATGCCACGACCCGATGTGGCGACTACCGACGACTGCCCGCCCGCGCAGCCAGCAGGTAGATCACAAAACCGCACTGGAGTACTAGGCGACACCTAAGGCTTGGCCGATGAAGTGATCGGCGATCTAGCCGGCGCTGCGGAGTCCGGCATTCCCGCGTAGTCGGTGAGCTCGACGCCGTTGATCGCGCGCCCGACCAGCTCGGTGAACCATGCGCCGGTGAAATTGGGCTGCGGGTCGGTGTCCGGCCCGGGATTTGTTCGAACCTCTTGACGCGGCGCGGTACTTGGCCGCATGGGCGGTCCGGCTGATCTCGGCACACGCCTCGGGCCTGCGCAGCGCTTCGTGAATCGTTCCTGCGGTGACCAACCGTGGTCCGTACGGGTGAGCGCAACCGTTTCTGCCTTCCGGGCACGCACGGGGGCCGGTAGAACGCGGTGGTTGTTCCGTCGCGCTGAAGGGTGTTCATGATGAGCCGTGGTTTGATCGTGGTGGATGTGCAGAACGACTTCTGTGAGGGTGGCAGCGTCCCGGTCTCAGGTGGGGAGCGGATCGCGACTGCTGTCGCCGATCTGGTGGAACGCGGCGCCGGATCTGACTATCAGTACGTTGTCGCCACCCGGGATCACCACATCGACCCGGGGAGCCACTTCTCGGACAACCCCGACTTCAAGGACAGCTTCCCCGTTCACTGCGTGGCGGGAGACGAGGGCGGCGAGTTCCACCCGAACTTCGCTCCTACGGCCGCGGGCGGCAAAGTGGACGCCGTCTTTTTCAAGGGAGCCCACAGCGCATCGAAAAGCGGCTTCGAGGGCGCCGACGATCACGGAACCCCCCTGGCGGAGTGGCTGCGATCGCGAGGAGTGGAAGAGGTCGACGTGGTGGGCATCGCCACCGACCACTGTGTCCGCGCGACGGCCCTTGACGCCGTCAAGGCCGGATTCCGTGCCCGGGTACTCCTGGACTACTCGGTCGGCGTGGCCCCGGACACCACAGCATCCACTCTGGAGGACTTCCGGCGGGCAGGGGTGACCGTGACCGGTGAGGCGCCCATCCCGCAGTAGGGGCTGAGCATTCCCTGTCCGCGCCGAGAGGGCGGGCTCGCGTGCTTGGCTGACGGATGAGCGCTCGGCCGTCTCGGGGTGTCCGGTCCGGCGTGCCTCGTACGGGTATCGCCGGTCGTCAGCGGGGTTTCAGGTGCTGCGTGGGCAGGCAGAGTGTCAGGCATGGACATCTCACCGTTCCTGCAGCGGAAACTCGCCCGCCGCTTCGCCACCTTCGACACCAACGAGGACGGTTACATCGACCGCACCGACTTCGAGTCGGCCTGCGACCGCCTTGCCGCTGCCTTCCAGCTCACCCCCGAAACCCCCGCGCTCAAGCACATGCGGGAGTTGAGCCGCGGCCTGTGGCAGCACTTGTCACAGGCCGCGGACACCAACGCCGACGGACGCATCAGTCTCACCGAGTACCAGGCGGCGTTCGCCGCCGGCCTGCTGGTCACGCCTGCCTCCTTCGACGCCGGTTACGTGCCGTTCCTCGATGCGCTGATGGACATCGCGGATGAGGACGGCGACGGATACCTGACCCGGGACGAGCAGGTTCGTTGGTCCGGCGCTCTGATGGGGTTGCCTGAAGCGGACGCCCGTGAGGTCTTCGGTCGCCTCGACCGGGACGCCGACGGCCTGATCAGCCGTGACGACATGCTTCAGGCAATCCGTGACTTCTACTTCAGCGAGGAGCCCACCTCCACCGGTGTGTGGCTGCTCGGACCACTGGACCCCGCTTAGAAAGCCAACCCGTCATCCACATAGGAAAGGCAAGGCCCTGAGCAATCTCCAGCTCTGGTGTCCACGATGGCGAAAGCCGCACGGCGTGGCGCCAAGTTTGGTTCTTGTCCGTCGGTGTGCGCCAGGGGATCTCGTTCGGGGGAATGTGCTTGGGGGCGCGCGTCGACGGCCGTGCGCTGGGTAATGCGGGCTGCGCGGGGGCCTGTTGAAGGGTGAGGAGATCCAGTGCTCAGTGATCAGGACTGTCGTGTCTGTGCGGACTTGCGGCGGGAGGCCGAGGCCAGTCGTGCTGATGTGGGTGACCTGCTGCTGCGGGTGCAGATCCACGAACTCGAAGCGCACCAGAACCAGTTCTCCTCGCACCTGGCGGAGAGGGACTGTGCTCCGCGCGCCGACTGGGGCACCGTTCCAAGGGAATCCGCAACCACGCCTACGGCGAACCCGCGCTGACGGTGTCCGCCGCGGCCGGGTCAGGGCCGCCTGGTCGAGGGCAGTCAGGACCAGAGCCTCCGGCTCGTCGATCAGGCGGACGGCTCCAAGGGGATCCGGCGCTGGTACCGGTAACACACCACACCCGGAGCCCTTCCGTCCTGTCGGCGCCCTCATCGCCGGCGGCGGACGGGACGGAGCACGGTGGGAGTCCGACTCCCATGCCGCTGCGGGGCCACCGCATTGCGGTGGACGGCGAACGGCCAGGCGGCCGGGGCACGGGCTCGTCCTCGACGCGGTGGGCGTGTGCGATCACTGGTTGCCACCGGTGGGATCTGCGCAGGGAGCCTGGAGGTGCGTAGTTCTGATGGGTCGGAGATGGGTTGTAAAGCGTTCCCGCGCTGTCTCCGGGGAGCCTGGCGATCGGGGCGACGCGGTTCTCGTGGTTGAGCAGTGCGTCGCGCGCGGCCAGGAGGGATCCCGGGGGCGACCACGGTGGGCCGGCGGTTTCCGACCTGGCCGCGCGCGCGTGCGGCGGCGGCCAGGCCCTCGTTCGTTCCCGCGACGAACCTGGGGGGTTCCAACAGTCGGCTCGAGTGCGGGGTGCGTAAGGGTGGGCGGTTGATGAGGGACTGGATGAGTCTGACTCCGCTCGACATGCACGGGACACGGTTCGGGCGGGCCGTGGAGCACCCTTCTTTAGCTGACGCCGCCTATGTGGCCCGCAGGAATCTGATCGCGTCCCGGGCCTGCGGTCACCAGGTCGGTGAGCCGTCGCCCCCGGTGTCCTACAGCGAGGAGGAGCACGCCACTTGGCGTACCGTGCATGCGGCCCTGCGCAGCGTCCAGGACGACTGGGGCTGCCCGCAGGTGCTGGCTGCCCGCGAGGCGGTTCCGGTTCCGCCCGACCGGGTGCCCCAGCACGAGGAAGTCTCCGACCGGCTGGATGCGCTGGGCGGTTTCCGTTTCACGCTGGCCGGCGGGATCGTGCCGAACAAGAGGTTCCTCGGGGCAATGGCGGACGGCTACTTCCACGCCGTCCAGTACGTACGGCACCCGGCGATGCCGCTCTATACGCCCGAACCGGACGTCCTGCACGACGTATTTGGTCACGGCATCCACCTGGCCGACCCTGTTTTCGCCGACCTTTACCGGACCGTGGGCCAGGCCGCTGCCCGCGTCGACTCCGACGACGCCCTGGACCTGATCAGCCGCGTCTACTGGTTCACCCTCGAATACGGCGTCACCCGAACCAGCCGCGGTCCCCGAGCGTACGGGGCCGCCCTGCTTTCCTCCTACGGCGAGCTCAGCCGGTTCGCGCGCACCGAGCTGCGCCCGTTCGACATCGATGATCTGGTGCGGCTGCCCTATCAGGTCGACGGATACCAGCCGGTCCTGTTCACCGTCGACTCCATGGCCCACCTCGCTGACATCCTCCACACCTTCCTGGACGACTTCGACGAGGCCACCTGCGACCGCCGCAACCTGCCACGACTGGCCGACCGCGGCTTCATGAACCGGCCAGCTCATCCCTAGGTGATCGATTCCAAGGGGCCGGTGGCCATTGGCAGTGTGAGCCTGCCCCCTCTATTGATCTTGCCCCCTCCATCGTGCAGACGGGCGTGCAGAGCTTCGCAACGCTGGACATGGCCACCGGCGGTACGTCCTCGCCGACCTCAGCCCGCAGTTCGTCCCCGTACTTGAGAAGGTGCGGGTGCGCCTGCCGGTCGGCCGTCCCCGGTGGCTACCTTCCGGATCTGGCCTGGGAGGTGGCACCCAAGTAGGGGAGCCGCCCGGGAACCGGCCAGGAAGCCGACGGCCTCGGCGTCGGGCTGCCGCAGGGCCTGCTCGGTAGGGCAGTCCGCAAGGGAGGGCCCGCCCGGCGAGGGGCCGACCGGTGACCCGGGGCTCCCACGAAGAGTCCGGCTGCCGCGTCCACCGAGGGCGGGGCCGGGATGAGGCCGACGAAGCCGCGTCCCTGGACGGATGTTAGCTTCGCTTCCCATGATGGAGCACCAGGACCGGACCCGAGCGGCCTATGACGGGGTCGTCGAACTGTATGCCTCGAAGTTCGCCAATCGGCTGGAGACCCATCCGTTCTCGCGGAACATGATCGGTACCTTCGCCGAGTTGGTGCGCGGTACGGGAAACCTGCGGACAGCCGATGTCGGGTGCGGCCCCGGTCATCTGACGGCCATGCTGGGGGACTTGGGGCTGGACGCGTTCGGCCTCGATCTGTCCCCGGGAATGGTCGACCACGCCCGGAAGGCCCATCCGGCGCTGCGCTTCGACGAGGCCCGAATGGAAGCACTGCCGGTCGAGGACCGCGCGCTCGGTGGCGTACTGGCCCACTACTCGATGATCCACACTCCGCCCGAGGAACTGCCCGCGCTGCTCGCCGAGCAGGTGCGTGTCCTGGCACCGGGGGGCCTGCTCCTGGTCTCGTTCTTCGCGACCGGCGACGGATCGGACCC
Organism: Streptomyces sp. ASQP_92; assembly: GCF_025399895.1. Lineage (GTDB taxonomy): Bacteria > Actinomycetota > Actinomycetes > Streptomycetales > Streptomycetaceae > Streptomyces. Next base: position 27,200 of record NZ_JAODUA010000033.1, read on the forward strand.
GGTCCCCTTCGACCACAAGGTGACGACTGCCTATAGCTGGCCGGTGGACCGGTTCGCCGAGCTGCTGACCGAAGCCGGGCTGACCACGTTCGCCCGGCTGCTCCACGACCCGGCCTCCGAGCGGGGCTTCCTCGACGCACACTTGCTGGCCCGTCTGAGTTGAGGATGCGGCGGGCCGGGGACTTCGCGACCTCGCCAGCGGACGGGTGTGAGCTGACGTAGCGTCAAGTCGCCGCATGCGTAACCCGAATGAGCGCGCTGTGAACTGCCGTATAAGGAGGGGCATGTGGAGGCGGACTTGGTCAGTCGTCTGGAAGAGGCGGCAGTGATGGTGTCCCAGGCGGTGATCGCTGCTCTGGAGTGAGCGCATCCTGTTGTGCCGGGACCGATGAGTTCAGGCGGCGGTGGCAGTCGAACCTGAGACAACAACGACAGCCAACCTGGGGGATTCGACATGACCAGTACCGTCACCGCGACCATCGACACCACCACGAAGTCCAGCAAGTCCGTGGTGCGAGGGGTCTGGACGCTGCGAATCCTGCTCGCTCTCTTCTTCGCCGGTGCCAGCGCGCTGCCCAAACTGCTCGCGCTTCCAGCCGCCGTGACTGTCTTCGACGCCATCGGCGTAGGCCACTGGTTCATGTACGTGACGGGACTGCTGGAACTGGCCGGAGCGGTCGGGCTGCTCGTCCGGCGACTGGCGGGACCGGCCGCGACCGCGCTGATCGTCTTCCTGCTGTGCGCGTTCGTCACACAGCTCACCGCGATGCACGGCGAAAACGCGGGGACGCCGTTCCTCTTCATGATTCCGCTGGCCGTCATCGCCTGGAACCGGCGCGCCGACACGGCCGAACTCCTCGGCCGTCGCGGGCCCCGCCAGGCAACGGGTCAGCGCGGACAGCTCCGGTAGGCGAGCGGTCGGTGGTCCGTCGGCGTACGCGGCCCGGGTGTGGCACCTACGTACCTCGCGCTCAGTCGGGTCCAAGGGCCGGGCCTGGGGGCCCGGCCGACGGTCGGAAAGCGGACGGTGTGTGGTCGCGGTGGTTCAGTGGTTGGTGCCGGTGGCCCAGATGGCCTGGCTGCCGTCGTAGATGACGACGTTGCCGTCGTCCTGAACGACCAGGCGTGAGCCCGGGTGGCCATTGGTGTTCGATGCCCAGACGGCCCGGTTGGAGGCGGTGTAGACGACGAAGTTGCCGTCCGTCTGGAACCGCGCCGTCCAGCCCCGGCCGACAGTGTTCGATGCCCAGCGCGCACGGTTGAACTCGTCGTAGACGACGAGGTTCCCGTCCGACTGCATGACCAGCCGTGCCGTGTTGGAACTCAGGGACTGGTTGCGGTTCAGGGTGAATGGTGCGTAGCGCGTCTGGTTGGCCTGGGGCCCCAGCACCGTCACCGAACCGGGGGCAGCCGCGGGAGCGTGGTGCGTGGGTGCGGCGTTGGCTTGTCCGGTGAGTGCCAGGACGGCGAGCGTGGCGGTGGAGAGAAGGGTGATGACTTTCTTCCTCACGAGCGAACTCCTTGAGTCAGGCAAGTACATCCAGCGGTGCCCGAACGGGCGTCGCAGCCGCACTCTGGCACCGTCGACTCATCGGAAGGGTCGCTTCCGCACGGCAGTGGCGGGTTCATATGCCCTTTTCGACCTGAAGGTGCCATCCCGGTACCGCAGTTACCGGTGCTGCGGCACTTCACCTCATCGTCACGACGTATCGACGGGTAGCAACGCGGGGGGCAACGCACATCTGTGTGGTGTAGTCACCAGGCGACAGGGGGCTGTCATGCCCTGACGGGTGCGCGGCGGGCAGCGTGTAAGGCTGGGGGAGTGTCGAGTGTCCTGGCGCGGGTCGGGCGCGTTCCCTCCGCGCCGTCGGACAGGCCCGCCTGATCACCCCGCTGCGTTCCGTCGGCGGCCACCGGCGCTACTCCCGCTACCAACTGCACATCGCCGCCCGCGCCCGCGAACTCGTCGACCAGGGCACGCCCATCGGGGCGGCCTGTCGCATCGGCATCCTCGAAGGCCAGCTCGAGGACGCCGAGCGCATTCATGCCGAATACCGCCACGCCGCCCCGTCGCAGCTCCCATGGGCCGCACCGTGAGCGTGCCGGGTGCCCAGATCGGTGAGCGGGCCCGCCGAGGGCTTCTTCGTCCCCCCGTTGGGCAGGGGAACGCCGGCAGCGCTCGTCTCGCCCGCCGTCCTCATCCCTCTGGGCGCTCCATGCTTGCCGAACGCCCGTGGTGTGCGAACGACTCGGTGGCGGCAGGCAGTTGGGCGAAGGTGAACCCGAAGAGCCTCGGCATGGCCGGGTGAAAGGCAACCCGGCCATCAACCAGCATCCCCGTCTGGTGACGGGCAGGCCGGTGTAAGGCGAAAGACGAGGATCTCGGGGGGCAAGGAGTCAGGGAGAACGTGAAGCGGTGCCGGCGAACGTCGTCTGATTCGCGTCAGGGGACCAGAGGTCCGGCCAGCGCGCTCAGCCCCGCCTCGCGATCCCCGGCCCAGGTCACCGATGCGGTATCGAGGGGCTTGCGCCCCCACAACATCAGCAGCAGGTCCTCGGCGGTGCCCGAGACCTCTGCGATCGGCTCGCCGGTTCCGTAAATCCAGCAACGGCCGGAGTCGGTCGCGGAGACCCGCACAGCATGCGGGGGAGGGGCGGCGGCCCCCTTGGCGATCATGCGGGGTGCCATGGTGTCGAAGACCTCGGCGACACCGTCGGCGGCGAGCGCCGCATCCATCGGCTTCGCCGCGCCGAGCGCGTACTCGGCGTCCCACCGGTGCATCAGCGTCTCCTGGCTACGGCGCCGACGCCAGAACCCGACCGTGTGCGGCGGGGAGAACGTCCAGGCCGCGGTCGAGGGTTCAACCGACAAAGCCTGCACGAGCGCGTCCGCCGACTCCGCGTACCAAGCCCTCAGGCCGGACGGGTCCCGGGGTGCGGCTCCCTCGTCATAGTTCCGGCCGTGCCCCTCTTGTATCGCTGTGACGACCCACAGGTTCCCCGCGCCCATGTGCGCGGCCAGATCCCTCAACCGCCAGTCGCCGCAGTGCTCCAGAGGAGCCGACAGATCACCGTCCAATGCGTCACCGAACGCATCGAGTTCACGCCGAAGTTCCATCAGGTAGTCCATGGCGTCAACGTACAGCTCAGGAATCTTCCGCACCATGATAATTCTGGGTGAGCGGGGGGCCGGCCCCGCCCCCGAATCCCGATCTTCCGGCTCCGGTCGTGACGTGACGTGACGTGACGTGCGGAAAAACTGACCCGTGTTGAGCAGCGCGCAATGCCCTCCGCGGGCGACGCCGTTGGAGTGGGCGGCCTTCCGGGCGATGTCGGCGCGGAGGACGAGGTTGTACTGAACGCCGCTGTACCTCAGACCGGCGTCCCGGCAACCTGGCAGCGTCTGGCGCAGGCGTAGTCGAGCCCCCTGTCCCCAAGATGCCCGGAGCTCCCAGGGGTGGTGTCAGATCACATGACCTGGCGTCCGGCGAGGTCTCCGCCGGGGTCGTCGGCGAGCATGATGGACACGGTGATGCGCTTGCCGACGGGCTCGCGCTCAATCGCGAACGTATGGCAGACGGCCATCACGATCTCCAAGCCGTGCTGTCCGACCCGTGTCGGGTCCGCCGGCAGCACCAGCGGCAGCCTCGTGCTGCTGTCCCACACGCTGACCTGGACGGCTCCGTCCTCGACCCGAAGCGTCAGCAGACACGGCCCGGGCGCGTACTTGCGGGCGTTGGTCACGAGCTCGCTCACCACGAGCTGGACCATGCCCATCGCCCGCTTGGAGACCGGTAGGCCGTGGTCACCTTGCACGGATGTGAGAAAGTCGCGGGCCAGGTCACGAGCCTGAGCGATCTCCTCACCGTCCTCGAACGTGGCGGAGACAGTGATCACAGGGTCCACGAGCGGCTCGTGACCCTCGTCCTGCCAAGGCATGTCCATACATAGGCCTCTTGTCCGCGGCGGAGATGCGATCCATCCCGCCTACCCCAGAAACATAAGCACACCCCTCTGCGACGCCTCTCCCTGGTTGTTCGCGTGGGTTCCGTTCCTCCCGGGCGCCCGGCATATGGGGGGCAGGTAGACCCAGAGGGGGATGAGCCGCGATAGTTGCCTCATGGCAAGCAACGAGCGGGGCCCTGGACCGGAAGCCGGGGCGAGCGGAGTCCGGCTGCTGTGGTGGTCGGGTGCGCTCGACATGGAGACGGCCGAGTCCCTGTACGCCCGAGCAGACGCGGAGCCGCCCGGCGAACGGCTGGTGCTGGATCTGTCCCGGGTCACCTTCATGGACTCCATGGGCCTCAACGTCCTGCTGCGCATCAGCCAGGAACGGCAGTTGGTCATCACCGGACCGTTGCAGGACCAGGTCCGATACGTCCTCCAGATCACCGAAGCCGACACCGTCCTCACCGTCCAGCCCTCCAAAGAGGCGATGGGCGGGTGAACGCCCTATGGGGCCGTCGGCGAACGGATTTCGCCCGGCGCGCGGGTCGTGGCTGAACCACTGATCCCAAGGGATGCTGCCCGATGGCCTGTTGGACGAGGCCTGTCGTGCGCGGGGGAGTCGGCGGCGTTTGTCGCACGGGGAAAGTCCCCGTCTTCCGGTCTTTGCCGTGTGAGGGTGTCCGTCCCGGCGGGACGTATCCGTCCTGCCGGGGCAGGACGGATACGTCGATCAGCGTTTGACGGCTGCGGTCAGCGGGTTGTTTCCGGGCCCCGAACGGCCACGGTGTTGCTGGTGGCCGTACCGTCGGTGCCGGCCAGCGTCACCGCGTGCCGGACCCCGTCGGGGCCGAGCACCACGGCCTGCCAGGCGCTGCCGTCGCCCTGTTGGGTGACCACCAGCAGGGATTCGACCTTGCCGCCGGAAACGGCACCTGCCGCCTTGTCCACGGCCTGTGCGGCGGGCAACGCGGGCAGCGGCGCCGGGGCGAGTCCGCCCGTGGGGGACGTCAACGGCTCGGCCCAGCCTCCCGCGCGTTCTTGCTGCTGTCGTGGCCCGCCTTCTCCCGCCCGCCTCGACCCTCGGCTGCGAGCCGGGCGCCGCGCTCCTCGTGGTGGTGCTCCGCCACCGCAGCGGCCGCCACACCGCCCCCGATCAGCACCACAAGGCCGAGTGCCACCCATCGCGTACGGCCCCGACGGGTCAGCCGGGCGAACCGGCCGCGGCGCCCCGGCGCCCCGCCGGTCGGCCCGGCAGCCTCCTCGCCCGGACCCACGGGGTACTCGGGAGGCTGGGGATCGGACTGAGTCATCTGGCTGCTCCTCGCGTTCCACCGGATACGCGCCCGGCTCGGGCAGAAGCATGCGAGGAGCTTGCTGAAGCTTTGCTGAAGCGACCTGAGGAACCCTTCAGCAAGCGGGCGACGCGACCTGAGAACCTTGACCCGATGCGCGTACTAGGGTCTCTTGCGAAAGTGGATCTTGATCGTGGATGATCATGGCTGTGGCAGGTGGAGACCTGTCGGATGCGCAGTGGTCACGGCTGGAGCCGCTGCCGGCGCGCGGGAAAAAGCCGGGGCGGCCGCCGATCTGGACCAGGCGGCAGCTGATCGACGGCATACGGTGGCGTACCCGCACCGGAACGCCCTGGCGGGACGTGCCCGAGCGATACGGCTTGTGGGACCGGGTCTACGACCTGTTCCGGCGATGGCAGCGCAGCGGGACGTGGAAGGGGATCCTGGAACAGCTTCAGACCGAGGCCGACGCGAAGGGCTTGATCACCTGGGACGTCAGCGTGGACTCCACCGTCTGCCGCGCCCATCAGCACGCCGCGGGCGCCCGCAAAAAGGGGATCTCCAGAAAGCGCCTCCCGGCGGCATAGACACCGAGCCGGACGACCACGGCTTGGGGCGGTCCCGTGGCGGGCTGACCACGAAGATTCACCTCACCACTGAACAGGGGCAAAAACTCATGTCCCTGATCATCACGGCCGGGCACGGCACGACAGCCCGCAGTTCCAACGGGTGCTCGAGCAGATTCGGATCCCCCGCACCAGTCAGGCCACTCGATACGGCAAACTCGCCGTCCGTTACGAAGCCACCGTGCTGGTCGCGGCCATCAACGAGTGGCTGTGACCAGCACGTTCACAACAGATCCTAGCCTGCCCGCTCCTCTGGCCGTCGAATGGTCGGCCGCTCTCGGCCCCAGGCGGCCAGCGGCTGGAGTGCGTCATTGAGGCGCATGCCGTCCTCGGTAAGCGAGTACTCGACGCGGGGCGGCACCTCGTCGTAGGAGACGCGGTGCACGACGCCGTCCGCTTCCAGCTCACGTAGGTGAGAGGCCAGCACCTTCTCGGTGATCCCCGGAAGCAGTCGACGCAGCTCGCCGAAGCGACGGTGGGGATGCTCGTGGAGCGCCCAGAGGATCAGCACCTTCCACTTGCCGCCGATCACCTCCATCGCGGTGTCGATGCCGCAGACGTGTCCGTCTGGTGTGCCCGGCCGGTTCAGCGTCGTCATGCCCCACCCTTCTGACGTGCTTGCTCACCCCGAGGTAACCACCCACTACCAAGTGCGTACTTGATCACCTCCGGACCTGTGACCAGCCTAATCGGCATGACACAGAACACTGTTGAGAAGACTCCCGTCACGATGCTGGGCCTCGGTGCGATGGGCACCGCACTGGCCCGCACCTGGCTTGCCGCCGACCACCCACTAACCGTCTGGAACCGCACCCCAGCCCGCGCCGCAGCCCTCGCCACGGAGGGTGCAAGGGTCGCGGACACCGCCGCTGAGGCGGTCGCAGCGAACACCCTGATCATCCTTTGCCTGTTGGATGACACCTCGGTCGACGAGGTACTGGCCGGCGCCGACCTGGCCGGCCGGGACCTGGTCAACCTGACCACCAGCACCCCCACCCAGGCCCGCGCCCGCGCCGAGTGGGCCCGCGAGCGCGGCGCCCGCTACCTGGACGGCGGGATCATGGCCGTCCCTCCGATGATCGGCGTCCCGGAAACCGGCGGCTACGTCTTCTACAGCGGCTCGCGGGAGCTGTTCGAGCGGCACCAGGAGACCCTGAGCGTCCCGGCCGGCACCACCTACGTCGGCGAGGACGCGGGCTTCGCGGCCCTCCACGACGTGGCCCTTCTCAGCGCCATGTACGGGATGTTCGCAGGCGCCGCGCACGCCTTCGCCCTGATCCGCAAGGAGGACATCGACCCCGCGGCGCTCGCCCCGCTGCTCGCCGACTGGCTCGTCGCGATGGCCCCGGCTGTTCACCAGACCGCCGACCAGTTGCGGAGCGGCGACTACACCAAGGGCGTCGTCTCCAACCTCGCCATGCAGGTGGCTGGCACGCCTACCTTCCTGAACACAGCCGAGCAGCAGGGTGTCAGCCCAGAACTGCTCAGCCCGTACTTCGGGCTGATGCGCCGCCGCCTGGCCGAGGGCAGCGGCGAGGAGGACCTGACGGGAGTGATCGACCTGCTGGTGAACTGACCAGCCACTTGCCGCCACAGAAGCGACCGTGCTGGTCACAGTGCTCAACGAGACGCTGTGACCAGCACTTTCGAAACACGCCCTACTGATCCTTTCGTTGGTTCGGTGGGTGTGGTGGGTGGATGGTCAGGCCGGTGTGGGTGAGGAATGGCCAGGGGAGTTGTGGGTTGTTGTTGATGCGGTTGATGCTTTGTTCGGTGGCGTCGGCGACATTGGCGAGGTGGTCGTCGGCGGGGTTGGCGAGTTCACGTTTCTTGAGCGAGGACCACTGCAGTTTCACCGGGTTCAGCTCGGGTGCGTCGGCGGGTAATCGCTCGGGTGTGGGCCAGTCCTGTTCGGCGACCCAGGCCCGCATGGCCCGGCTCCGGCGGGCGGACGGGCCGTCCCGGACCAGCACCACGTTCTCGCCGCGGTAGTACACCTTCATCTGCTCCAGGACTTCGATGAGTCCGAGGGTGTCGTGGCTGCGGGCTTGGGATGGAAACACAGTCGTGCCCCCCAGACTCCTCACATGTGCGGCCAGTACGCACAACCAACGAGGCGCCACTCCATCGGTTGCTCGCTCGGCCAGGCCGGCCCGCCACGCACCGGCCCGGCGGCTGGGAGTGCGAGCCGTGCCTGGCAGGCGGGCGCTCCTCCGGGCCGGGCCTCTCGGCCACTCCAAAGAGGGCGATCCTGGAGCGGCAGCCAGGCCGTTGTCGGGCGCCCCGTGTCAGGGGGTGGGGCGCAGGGTGGGGTGGGGGGTGAGGGAGAGGTAGAGGCCGGCTGCTGCGTGGTCGGGGGTGGTGGGGAGGGGGAGCATGTGGCTGGTTCCGTGTCCTCCCAGGCCGTTGGCCTGGTGGCCGGGCAGGGGGTTGCGGAGTGTGTCGTAGAGGGAGTCCAGGGTGTGGTGTTGGGCGTCGTGGAGGTCTTCGGCGCCGGTGATGATGTTGAGGAAGGACTCGTGGAGGCGGAGGCCTTGCTGGTCGCGGTGGCTGAGGGTTTGTGCTTTGCGGAAGTAGGCGTCGCGGCCGTCGTGGATGCGGTAGAAGGCTCCGACGAGGATGAGGAGGCGTTCGTAGGCGTTTTGGTAGGTGGTCTGGTAGAAGCGGCGGGCGGTTTCTTCGTCGGTTTCCCCGCGCACGACGGTGGCGATGGCTGCGGCGCTGAGGAGGCCGCTGTACATGGCCAGGTGTACGCCGGTGGACAGCAGGGGGTCGAGGAAGCAGGCGGCGTCGCCGGCGAGGTAATAGCCGGGACCGCAGAACGCCTCGCTGGTGTAGGAGTAGTCGGCTTCGGTTTTGAGGGCGGATACCCGTTGTGCACCATCGAGCATGCGGGCCAGGAGGGGGCAGCGGGCGAGTGCCTCCTCGTAGACCGCTTCGATGGAACCCCGCCTGTTCTTGGCGTGGTTGAAGGAGCGCTTGTCGGTGACCAGGCCGACGCTGAGGGTGCCGTCGTGGAGGGGAATGGCCCACAGCCAGCCGGCTTCCGGGAGGGAGAAGACCCCGATCGCGCCGGCGGGAGCGTCGGGCAGAGGTGTGGTACCGCGCCAGTAGCCCCAGGCGGCGACGTTGCGGAACACGTCGTGCACCCTGCGGGTGTGCAGGTGCCGGGCGGCGAGGATTCCCGCGCGGCCGGTGGCGTCGATGAGGTGGGTGAAGTCGATCTGCCCGGTGCGGCCGTCCCTGCCTGTCCACGACGCGCTGGTGGCCCGGTCTTTGGGCATGGCTATGTGCCGTACCTGGGTTTCTTCCCGTACGTCGGCTCCCTGGTGGCGGGCGTGATCAAGGAGGAGGTGGTCGAACTCGGAGCGGATGACCTGGAAGCTGTGGGTCGCCGGCCGACCGGGATCGTCGAAGTTCAGGGCCCATTCCTGGCCGCTCCAGCCGTAGAAAGCCCCGCTCTTGCGTATGAAGCCATGGGATTCGACGCGCTCCCGCGCGCCCATGATGTCCAGGATGGGCAGGAGTGAGGGGAGCAGGGATTCGCCGATGTGGTAGCGGGGAAAGCGTGTCCGCTCCAGCAGCACCACGTCGATACCCTGCTGCGCGAGCAGGGTGGCTGCTGTCGTTCCCGCGGGGCCGCCCCCAGCGATCAGTACCTGTGTCCGCTCGCGCACGTTCCGCTCCCCGTGGCTGGAGAATGTCGCTTTCGCGTCCTGCATCATGCTGACCGTCCGTGACAGCATGATGACCATGACGAGTACAGGGCAATCGACTGCCGGTACACAAGGGCCACTCGCAGGCCGCGGCCGAAGCCGGACCCTCGCCGCAAGGACCGTCCCGTTGACCGTGGGCGCGGAGGAGGAGTACCTCCTGGTCGACCCCGTCACGCGCCAAGTGAGTGCAGAGAGCGAAAAGGTGGTGGCCGAGGCCGCAGGCGAACTCGGTGACCGCGTCGGCACCGAACTGACCCGCTACCAGGTCGAGGTGCGCACCGATCCCCACACCAGTCTCACCGAGTTCGCCGAGCAGGTCCGCTCAACGCGTGCGACCGTCGCACGGGCCGCCACGCGCCAGGGCCTGCGGATCATCTCCAGCGGCACCCCCATCCTCGCCCAGGACACCCCTCCACCACTGACCGCAGGCCGCCGATACGCCCGAAGCGCCGCAATGTTCCGTGCCCTGGACGAGGAACAGAGCGTCTGCGCCTGCCACATCCACGTCGGGGTTCCCGACCTCGCCACCGCTCTGCAGATCAGCAACCACCTGCGCCCCTGGATCCCGGCCCTGATCGCCCTCACCGGTAACTCGCCCTACTGGGCCGGCCGCGACACTGGCTACGCGAGCTGGCGCACCATGTCCTGGGGGCGCTGGCCCGTGGCCGGACCACCGCCGTACTTCGAGTCCCCCACCCACTTCGAAGACGTCACCGCCGGATTCATCGCCACCGGCACCGTCCTGGACCGCGGCGGCCTCTACTGGGACATCCGGCCCTCACATCACGTACCCACCCTCGAATTCCGCATGGCTGACGCGACCGCCACCCCGGGCGAAACCGTGCTGCTCGCCGGCCTCATCAGAGCGATGACCCAAACCGCCCTGCAAGCCATCACCGCCCGCGAGCCGGCGTTCCAGCCGCGGCCGGAGATGCTGCGCGCCGCCTGCTGGCGCGCCGCCCGCGACGGCCTGACCGGAGAGGGCATCGATCTCCACACCGGCCGCCTGTCTCCCGCCATCGACCAAGTCGAACAACTCCTGGCCGTCCTGCAGCCCGCACTGCACGACCACGGTGACACCGACCTCATCCACACCCTCTGGACAGGCCAGCGCACCCACGGCAACGGTGCCGATCGACAACGCGCCGCCCACCGAAAACGAGGCACCGTCACCGACATCGTCGACCACCTCACCCAACCGACGCCGCATACGGCTGCCGAGAATGCCTGAACGGCTCGGCGACGCGGCCGTGCGTCCCGCTCATCCGCGCGATGACAGGCCGCAGGATGGTGGGCCTCGCGGGCACCGGCGCCAGCGCCGCCCTCGTGAAGCTGGGCGTGACCTGGGCGTGATGCGCCACCTCGCTCGTCGTTGAGCTGTCAGGTCAGCGAAGCGAAGGCCCCAGGACACGCCGTGGCCCCCGGGGCCGTCGTCTTGTCCTTCCGGCACCGCGGACGGACGGCAGTCATATTCCGTCGCCGGTGCGTTGAAGCAGGGGGACGACGTCGTTCTCGTCGGCTTCGGCACGTTCAGCGTCAAGGACCGCCCGGACGGGACAGCAAGGAACCCGCGGACCGGCGAGGAGATCAAGGTCGAGGCAGCCGGGTTCATCGCCGCCACCGGTGGAGACCTGGAGGCTTTCGGCACGGCCGACCGCCTCGCGTCCTTCGCCGCCCTCTCACCCGTGCCGCGAGACTCCGGCCGCGTCAGCGGCAACATGCGCCGTCCGCGCCGCTACCACCGCGGCCTGCTCCGTGCCTTCTACCTCTCCGCGATGGCCAGCCTGAGAACCTGCTCCGCCTCCCAGGCTTACTACGGGCGGAAACGGAACCAGGGAAAGGGACACAATCAAGCCCTGTTCGCTCTGGCCCGGCGCCGAGCCAACGTCTTGGGGGCCTTGCTCCGCGACGGAGAGTGTTACGAGCTCCTACCAACCGTCACAGCAACGGGTTGACATCGTCATTGGGAAGTTCTTTTTCTTCCGGCCTGGCCTTGCAGCCGATCTAACGCGATCGTGCGCGGGGTTGGGAAGCGCGGTGTGGGTGCGAATGTCGTGCGTATCGGTGACGTCAATGACGGCACCGGTTCAGTGCCAGTGGGGATCTCGACTGGCGTTAACGGTCTGAACTGGGCCCACTTTTCCGGCCCGAACTGGCCCCACCTCACGGTTCTCTCGGTGTGGCTTCCGGTTTGAGTTGGCCCCGGCTTCCGACTCGAGGTGGCCCCGTCGGTGACGGACCGGCCATGAGGACGTGGCTGTGCTGTTGTGTCGGATCAGAGCGGGTCGTCGTCCGAGCCTCGGGCCCATTCCTCGCGCGGCCGCAGACGCGAGAGGATCCTTTGGGCCTCGTCCCGGACCCCGGCGCCGTCATCCGCGGCCAGCTCGTGCAACTGCTGGATCAGCCGGTCGGCGCCTTCGGTCGTCATCCACTCGGGGTCGCAGTCCAGAGCGGCTGCAAGCTGATCTGCGGTCCAGAACTTCCCAGCCTGGCTTCTGGCCAACAGCACGCAGCGGAGGCCGGCGGTGTCCTTGCGCGCGAGCAGTGCCTCGGCCGTCTCCTGGGTGACCCCGGAATCTTGGGGATCCAAGAGGAGACGGTGGAGGAGGTCCGCCGCTTCGTCGATCTTGTCCGATGTCGCGAGCCGCCGACCGACCGCCGCGCGAACGGACCAGTCCGGGGAGCCGACGTCCTGAACGGCCGCGCTCAGCTCTTGATCGTCGGGAGACACCATGTTCCCAGCCTGCCAGGGATGTCGTTGATCTCCATTCGTTTTCTAGCCGCGCTGTTGCTTGGCTTTGGTCTGGGCGAGTCGGTAGGACTCGGTGCCGGTCTCGATGATGGTGCCGTTGAAGGTGAGGCGGTCCACGATGGCCGCGCAGAGCCGGGGGTCGCTGAAGGTCTTGGTCCAGCCTCCGAACGATTCGTTCGAGGCGATCGCCACGCTGTTCTTCTCCTCCCTTTCGGTCAGAACCTGGAACAGCATCTCGGCGCCTCGGCTGTCCAGTTCGAGGTAGCCCAGTTCATCGATGCAGAGCAGGTCGACTCGTCCGTAGCGGGCGATGGTCTTGGTCAGCTGTTTCTCGTCGGCGGCCTCGACAAGTTCGTTGACGAGCTTCGCGGCGAGCGCGTAGCGGACCCGGAAGCCGGCCATCGCGGCAGCGGAGCCGAGACCGATCAGCAGATGGGATTTGCCGGTGCCGGAGTCACCGATCAGTCAGAGCGGCTCGCCTTTCTTGACCCATTCGCAGGTGGCGAGGTTGTTGATCAGGGCCGGGGTGACGTTCTGGTTGGCGGTGTAGTCGAAACCGGAGAGCCACTTTGAGCGT
>NZ_JAODUA010000034.1 GCF_025399895.1 Streptomyces sp. ASQP_92
GTCGTCCTCCGGTGGAGGCGTGGGGTCGGGTTCGGGAGCCGGGTTTCCCGGGTCCCCCGGTGAGCTGTAGGGGCCGCCCACCTGGCCGTCCGAGTCCTGGCGATGAGACATGGCCGACAACTCCTTGGGTGCGAGCAAGACGTGACATTCCTGAAGGACGTCACCCATTCTGGCGGCCAACGCCCCTTCTCGGGACGCGACTTGCCAATACTGCACTGCGCCTGGTAGGCCCTCTGCATGCCGAGTATGCCGATGCAGTGGCAGCACGGTGTCGCAGGTGATGGCTGCACCTTTGCGGGATCGTCTCGGACAGTGCGTCTGGTCGGCTGGTCGGCCTGATCCGCGGCATCGACCTACTTCCGCGTCACCGCCGGTGTCGCGCGCTCTCCTCGCGGGGACGTATTGCGGGGCGTCGACACGGTGACCGGCGCCCGGATGGTCGTCAAACAGGCCAGGGCGTACATGGCGGACATGGCAGAGGACGCACGAGGAATCGACGCACTCGGCCGGCTTCGCCACGAGCACCGGGTGCTGGCGGCGCTCGACGGCGCCGAGGGCGTCCCCCCGCCTGATCGACCATGTGCGGCACGGCGAGGACGAGTACCCGGGCATGACCGACTACGGGTCGGCGGATCTGCGCCGCGACGTGTCACAGCGCGGCCTGTATGCCGCGCGCGGCAGCGGGTCGGCCCGACAAGTCGGCCTACTGGCGCGTCAGTTGACAGGAATCCTCGACGCGATCCACGCCCGCGCCGTCTTTGTCGTTGTCGTTGTCGCAGACCTTAAGCCCCACAACGTGGTGCTCGGCTCCGACGGGGCCGCGCACGTCGTCGATTCGGCATCAGCGCCCTGGACGGCGACCGTCTTGCCGACGCGACGCGTGGCTACTCCCTGCCGTTGTACCGGCCCGACGCCGAGCCCGACCCGGCGGACGACCTCTACGCGCTGGGGGCGACCCCGCACTTCGCGCTCACCGGCATGGACCCGGTCGTCGTCGACCCCGACCGCGCGGTCAACTGCGACCGGACCCTGGCCTGTCTGGCCCCCGCGGCCCCGGCGCCGCACTGCGCCCGATGCGCCTGCTGGTCGCGGGCCTGATGAGCCTCGATGCGGCCGAACGGAGTGTCACCGCGCGGAGGTTTATGGCGGGCCTGCCCTCTCCGGCCGGTGCCGGTGGCTCGTCGACGCCCCGTCCGCGCCCCTCCCCCACCCTCCTGGACGAGGTGATCACCCACACGGTGGCCACGAGTGCGGCCGCGGCGCCGAACCTGTGCGGACGGCCCGGCGCGTACCATCTCGGCGCGCCGCTCACGCTCTACGCGGGCGCGGCCGGTGTGGGCCTGGAGCTGCTGCACCACCGGGACCGGCCGGGCGTTGCGGACGCCGTCACCGAACTGGCCCGGCAGACCGTCCCCCTCCACAACTGCCGCGTCCCGACGGGGCGTTGTACATGGGCGGGACCGGTATCGACGTGTTCCTCGACGCAGCCGCACGATACGCAGGCCTTCCCGCCCGCCCCGCGCCTTCGGCCCCTCCCCCTCCCGACGGGAGCGGCGACCAGATCGGCGGGGTAGCAGGGGCCGGCACGGGCCACCGGGTCCTGGCAGCACAGGCCGAGGTCGCTGAACGCACCGCCGACGCCGCCCGGCACAGGGCTCTCGCGGCAGACCGCGCGGCCTCGCTCCTCTCCCGTGCGGCCGACCCGGCCCCAGAGCTCCCGGGGGCGGCGGCGTCGGACGCGAGCCACTGCAACACGGTCATGCCACAACGGTCCCTCGGCAAGCACACGACCTCTCACACCCCCGACAACGCCGCAGAGCTCTCGGAGAGCCGAAAACCTGTCCGCCGAGTCGCGCTCGGACCATGTAGTACAAGTCCTGACCTGCGAAGACGCTCACCGAAGGTTCCGAAGCTCTGGCGGTGGCCCTGGGCTGCCGCACAGTCAGGAGTTCGAGCAGTCGTCCTTCCACACGCCGCCCTCACGCACCCAATTCCTCCGCTTGTACCCGACCTCCTGGTTGTAGCCGTAGGTCACTATCGCGTGGTTACCCGACAACTCGTCTATGTGGAAGGTCTTCACGGGGATCGCGCCCAACTGGTTGTGAGTCGCGTGCGCTACCGCGGTGATCATCTTCAGTGACGACATCGACTGACACCGCTTCGACATGAGCCGCCAGGCCGCCGGAGCGTCCGGGGCGGCAAGTGCCTGCCCGTAACTACGCACCGAGTTCTCCAGGGCCGCATCGCGGTACTGGGGGCTCTCCTCGCTGGAGCAAGCAGGCGCACCGAGAGTCAGGAGCACAAGGCCAGTGGCCAGGACGGTCTTACGGATCGGCAAGAGATCTCTCCTCGGTGATACGGCACGGCCGGATCACATGGGGGATGGGGTCAACGTGGTGAGGGGGAGCCTGCTCCTGCTACCGGATCGTCATAGCCCCCACTCTCCATCGTGATCCTCGCACTGCAGTCCCCGACTCTTCATCACGGGTGTGGGTAGTTGGGGGCCCGGCGCGGAGTGAGGTTGCCTGGCGCAGCGGCCGCGGCGCCAACTGACTGAGAAGACCAATCGGGTGTGGCTCGGCTCACTCCCTCGCTCCGACAGCGGCGGGAGGGCTTTCAAGTCCCGCACCGCCAAGGCCATCCCGCGGCCTTGGGACAGCAATGCCCCAATCCCCACGGCGACGACAAGCCGGCGCCACGCGCTATGGAACTACGTGATCACGATGACTCAGAAGATGGCTTGGGCCGCACCAGCCGCCAGGTTGCCGGACAGGCGCCACGAAGTCGGTGACATCGGCAACCCGCTGCTTGAGCAGCTGACACACACCGCTGGTGTTCGCAGACAGCAGGTCATAGACGTACCGCTCCCCCACGTACTACGAAGGCACCACCACGGGCGTCTCCGGCCAGCGCCGACGCATCTCCATCACCGCCCGCACCCCCTTGTCGGTGAAGCAGGGCGGCATCCGGACGTGGATCAGTGCAAGTTCGGGTTGGTGCTCCGCCACTGCCGCCAACACGCCCCGTCGCCATCTTCCGCGGCGACCTGGAACCCGCCGATCTCCAGCACCCTGATCACGCCGGCCCGAAGCCACACCGAATCCTCGGCGATCACCGCGCGCACGGCAGCTCCGCGGTGATGATGGTCGGCCCGCCCACGGGGCTGCTGACGTGGAAGGCCCCGTCAAGGGAGCCGACCCGCTTGGCCAGCCCGGTCAGCCCCGTGCCGGCGGCGGCATCGGCACCGCCCAGCCCGTCGTCGGTAACGCGCACGCGCAGCACCTCGCCGACCTGACGGACTATCACCTCCGCACGCATCGCGCGGGCGTGCTTCGTCGCATTGGTCAGCGCCTCGGAGATCACGAAGTACGCGACTGACTCCACATTGGGCGCCACCCGCTCCTCCAGATTGACCCGAACCCGCACGGGCAGGGGCGTGCGGGCAGCCAGCCCGGACAACGCCGCGTCCAGACCTCGGTCTTCGAGCACGGCCGGATGCAACCCCCGCACCAGGTCATTGAGTTCGGCGATCGCCTCCTTCGCCTCCAGGTGCGCTGTCGCAACCATCTCGCGGACATCACTGGGCAGGTCTGGGCGGGTGGCAAGGGCCAGACCCAGGTTGACCGCGAGAGACACCAGCCGCTGCTGGGTGCCGTCGTGCAGGTCGCGCTCGATCCGGCGGCGTTCCGCGTCGACTGCCTCGATCAAGTCGGTCCGGCTCACGGCCAGCTGATCGACCTGCTCCTGGAGCCGCTGCGCCCGGCTGGGCCCGAGCAGGCCCAATGCCAGCCGCGTCTCGGCCCGGGCTACTGCCCGCGCGGTCCAGGGCAGGACGCACAGGAGGAGGAGGCCGGCCGCTGTGTAAACCGGCAGCTGGGTCAGGTAGCCGAACCAGTCCTGGCGGATTCCGGTTGGCAACGCCCATGACCAGGCGTAGGCGATGACACCCGCCAGACACGCCGCTGCCGCCGCGAGCACCAGCACCTCCAGCAGCGCGAGCAGCGGGCCCAGCAGGAGGTGGTAACCGACCTTGCGCCAAGGCCGTTTCGCCGCGAGCCACCGGGCGGTCGAGGCCCACGTCCATCGTTCCGGCGCGGTGGGAGTGAGCCGGGGGACGTCCACACCGATGAGCACCCGGTAGCGAACCCGCTGAACGACCGTCAGCACCGGGGTGACGAGGAGGACCAGGGCGGCCGAGATGGAAACCGTGAGCAGCCAGTTCCCCGTCCTGGCGGTAGTCGCCGCCGCCCAGGACCACACGGGCACCAGCGCCAGGTGCGGCAGCACACCGGCGGCAAGGAAGCCGGTGTCCCGCCACGCCCTGAGGACCGTGCGTCTCAGTCCAGCTGGAATCGTCATGGCACGACGCTAGGGCACCGCAGGAGGACGGCGCCATGAAACCTGCACCCGACCTCATGGTGAACCTAGTACCAGCTGTAGATCTTGATCATGGCCTGTGGGCGGACAGCCTTTCGGGTCGGCAGGTCGGCTTCTGCGGCCGCCGGCAGGTGGACCGGGCCCGGTGGAACAGGCGTCGCGGGCGAGACGGCGGTGCTGCATCGGCCAACCGAAGGTGCGCTCGACGACCCAACGTCGGGGGAGCACCTTGCACCCTGTGATGCGGGGGTCTCATTGGACGACGTCGACGTCGATTCCGAGGCGGGCGCCGTGGTCGATGACCTTGGTGCGGTATCCGGTGTGGGCCCACGCCTGGGTCACTCCAGGTGTCGCGACGGTGATGCGGGAGAGCAGACGGATGCCGCCGCTGTTGTCGGAGACGCCGGCAGCGGTCACCCGGACGGCCAGCGGCAGGCCGAGGTTGTCGACGCCGATATGACGTTTACGGCTGCGGCTTTACCCGCCTCGATACCTTGGCCGACCGCGGGAACGTGGTCGGAGGTCTTGCTGCTCTGCGCGTCCAGCACACAGGCGCTCGGCTCGGCGTCCCAGTTTTCAGCCTCCCGCGCCAGGCGCCGCAGCAGGCCATTGAGTTGGTCAAAGATGCCCTCCTTCTGCCAGGCGGCACAGTAGCCAAGACCATCTCCTACGGTGCGAAGTCTGCGGCGGATACCGCCAGGGAACTCCGGTGCGGTCGACGTAGATGATGGCGTCCATGATGCGGCGTAGGTGGTGCTCGGGCGGGGCGTCCGATGTCGAGGCCGTGGCTTCTGCGCTCGGCCCGCCAGGCAGTGAGTGTGGGGCTGATCGCCAAGTGCACCCCGACGGGCCGCCACGAAGATGATCGCGGCCAGAGCTTCCCAGTTTCGGTGGCGTGTGGACCATCTTCGGGTCGGCGCAGGAACGCCCCTTAGTTACATCGGTGCCGGGGCCGTTCCACGTCCACGCCGTCGTCGGCGTCCTCGGTTACGGCGACGGGTCGTGCGCAACCGTCCTGCACGCAGCCAGGCCGCGGCCTCCGGGGCTTTCTCGGACAGTTCCACGAGAGCCGGGTGCGGGGCGGGCGGGACGTAGGGTCCGGAAGCCGCAATGCGGCGGCCGTCCGCGCCGGACCTACGGCCGTAGCGCGCCAGGAAGGCGAACTGGGCCAGAGAGGCGATGCCGGTGGCCGCGGTCGCGGCCCACTGCGCGGGCCCGTGGGGCAGGCGGTCGAACAGCGCCAGGTTCACGAATGCGAACTCCCCGGTAAGAAGCAGCACCCCGGTGACGGTCAGGCAATCCCGGGCGGCCGCCGCCCGGCGGGCGCGGGACGCGCCAGGACCCCCGTGGAACTCGGCATGGGCAGCGCGAAAGACTGGGTCGCGGAAAGCGATATTGCCGAGCGTCGTGGCGGCCGAACGCCGGCGCAGCGCCGCGAGCAGGGCTTCCGGAATGGGGTGCCCGGCAGTCCGCGCCACGTCCACGCCGGTCCCCGTCAGTGCCAGATTGCCCCGATGGTTGATGGTGACCAGGCCGTCCAGCAAGAGCCGGGCGGCGGCCGCCTGGACGTCGTCCTCGGTCAACCAGCGACCGGCGGCCGCGCGATAGGGGTCGACGGGCGCGGCAGGGAACCACGCGCGCAGGCGGTCGCGCACAACGGGCACCCCGTACAGCAGGATTGTGACGGGGACGACGGCACAGGCGAGCGCGACGGGATCCACGCGCCGAGCCTAGGCCCTGTTCCCCCTGTCAGGGCAGCCGATTTCCCAAGCGGGCAACGGCGACCAGGGGCGGGCGCGGGGGCACTCCACCCTCCCGTGACGGACAGTGGCCGCGTTCGCGGGGGGGCGGGTCAATACACCTAGGGCGTGTCCGACGGGTCGCGTGACCGTCCTGGATACTGGTCGTTCCTGTCGGAGTGGGGCGGGGTGACTTATCGAATGAGGAATGGGCCCGACTGAGGCCGCACTTACCGAAGAACGTTGGACGGGGCGGGCGGTGGAAGGATCACCGCCAGGTGATCAACGGGATCTTGTTCCGCTAGCGGACGGGTATCCCGTGGCGAGACCTCCCGACGAGATTCGGGAAGTGGAAGACGGCACATGACAGGCATCGACGCTGGTCAGCGGATGGCACATGGGAGAGGATCCTCCGGGCCGTCCAGGCCGAAGCCGACGCGGAAGGCCATCTCGACTGGTCCATGGTAGGTGTGGACTCCACCGTGTGCCGGGCTCACCAGCACGCCGCCGGTGCCCGCAGGCAGGCGCCACGCTGGCCCGGCAAGCGCACCCGTCCCGCTCAGCACCGTTCCGATGAAGCACTGGGGCGTTCGCGCGGTGGCCTGAGCACAAAGATCCATCTAACCGGTGAAGGCGGCCTGCGGCCCCCATCTCTACTGATCACACCCGGACAGTGGGGCGATGCCCCACAGCTGATTCCGGTCCTGGAACGGGTGCACGTTCCCCGCCCGGCTGGTGGTCGTCCGCGCACCCGGCCCGAGCACCTGAGCGGCGACAAAGCGTATTCCTCACGCCGCAATCGCCGCTATCTGCGCCGACGCCAGATCAGTCACACCATTCCCGAACCGGATAACCAGCGTGCCAACCGGTGGGGCGTGGACGTGCGGGCGGTCGGCCGACGGGCTTCGACGCGGTGCGGTACGCCCGCAGGAACGAAGTCGAACGCCTGATCAACAAGTTGAAGATCAACCGGGCCGTGGCGATGCGCTTCGACAAGAGGGCCTTTGTCTTTCACGGGACGGTCACCGTTGCCGCGATCAGGCTGTGGCTCCGGCGATGATCCGCGGGGCAGTTCTTCGCGGTCTGGAAGCTCCCGGGAACCATGGAGGGGGCGGGCTCGGGGAGGTCAGGGTTTCCAGGGGAGGCGGAGGGCTTCGAGGCCGGGGTTGTTGAGGAGGGCTTCGACCAACGGGGTGGGGCCTGCGACCTTGGTGCCGTGGAGGTCGAAGTGAGTGAAGGTGACCCAAGTCCGGTCAGCGGGCCAGATATTGGAGGGGCTGTATGCCATCAGGTCGGGATGGTGGTAGAGGCTGTGGGCGTCGCCCAAGCGGCCGGTGAGCACCGTGGGGACGTGGTAGTAGAACATGTTTCGGCAGAAGTGGACCAGGCAGCGAGTGTCAGGGCCGTCCGGGCTGTGCTCAATGAGTAGGTCGATCAGCTGGTGCCAGGTTTCCCGGTCGAGGCTGCCTTCGTTCGACCACAGGATGTTGTCCGGCCAGCTGTGGTCTTTGGAGCGCCGTGAGCGCAGTTGGTATCGGTCGGGATAGGAGCCTTCTTCGACGATCGCGTCGCCGATGCGTTCGGCCAGCTCGGACCAGCGCACGCGCTGCCAGTCAGGCCCGGGATGCGTGGCCCAGTCCGTTTCATCGTCGCAGTCGTTGGCGCCTTCCGTGCCGATCACAGCGTCGGTGCCGGCCGGAATGGCCGGGCGTCGCGGGTCCTCGTACATGGCGTGCAGGATCCAGGCACTGTCAGGGCGAGCCGGTGGCTCGAAGCCAAGAAGGCCGTCGTCACCGGACAGTGCGGCCAGCCAGCGGGTTTCGGTCTCGGCGGGAACGCGTGCCCAGTTGGCGAATGACGCAGCCTCCTCGGGCGTCAGGACCCGCGCAGCCCTCTCGGCCTTATCCGCCGCAAGGATGCTCCGCAGTGCCGAAGGCACCTCGGCCATGTCGGGAAGGCCGTAGATATCTTGCATCTGGCCATCCTCTCAAGCCGCAGGACTCGCCCGGCGACAGTGTCGGTGAGCCGGCAGATCGTGTCTGGCGGCACCTACTGGTGGCGGAAGTCAGGGTGTCGAAGCCACCTATCGGACAGGGCCTAGCCCGGTGGGCGGTCCGGTACGCCGTGAAGGGCCCGATGGAGTGGCTGGTGTGGTGGGCGTGACCCGGGCCGATGAGGGCGCTCCTGGCGGTTCGAACGCCGCCGGGAACTCTCCCGTATGGCCAGACTGAACTCCCGGCCTGCAAGAGAGAGCCCCATGCAATAGCGCCGCGAAGCTCCGTTGCACCTCCGCTCCCATGCCGCATAGCCACCGTCGTGCCACCTCGCGCCGACGTACGGCCCGGGCAGCAGGACCCCCAACGTGGTGCGCGCACGCGGCGGCCACGACGGCCAGCACAGCAGCACCATCAAGAACCGCGTCGGGAAGGTTCGCGTCTCCACTGGCGAATGTCGTGTCCCGGCAGCCGATGGGGGCTCAGCGATCATGTGCGAAACGACGATGCGCTATTCAGGAACCGGGTGAGGCGCCGGTGACGACGAGCAGCGGGCTTCGACCCGGCCAGTCGATGATGTGGACGGTCAGTTCGTTCTTCCAACTGGACGGCGAACCCGTCGGAGCGTTCGCGTCACAGACCGGCGCAGGTCGTCAGCATGTGCTGGGCAGCACCGACCGAGTCGGCGACGAACCGCGTCTGCTCGTCGACTTCAATGAGGGGCAGCCCCTGCTGTCGGCACACGGCCGGCCAGTGGGCGAGCGCCATGGGAACACCGTGCTGCTGTGGGAAGCGGAATTCCGCATCCGCCGTGCTCGATTCCGCAGGAAGCTGCACTTCTCCGTAACATCCGGACAACGAACCGTCCTTGAGGTCAGGGAGACGTCCCGGCCCGACCGCACCGTCCACACATACGTCACCCGCAGCGATCCCGCGCTCGACCCGATTACCGTGCTCGGCCTCATCCTGCTTGAGGCACGACCCGACACAATGCCGGTCCTCAACGAGCTGCTCGAAAGGGGGCAGACGTAACGGCTTGTACGGAGCATGCAAGGGCCAGACGCTGTCTCGGACCTGCAGGCCGCCTCAAGCAGGTTGCACAAAGCTCTCATCCGGGCATCTTCGGTGTGTGGCTGGAGCTTTGAGCGCGGAACGTGGGCGGGTGGCAACGTTGGCGGAGCTGCGGGCTGAGCAGTCCGGCCGACTACTGCGGGCAGTACGGAAGCTCTGTGGGGCTCGGCATGGCCTCCCCCGCTCTTTACTCTCATGACATGAACGTGTTTGGCAGCGGTGGCGGCCGGTACCTGGAGATGACCAACGGCGGCACAGCGGTGTTCGTGGACGTCCTGATGCTCGCCGTGTCCGCGCTGGCCCACGAGCCGTGGGATTTCCGCTTAGCCGCGCTGCTGACGCTCCAGGATCAGAACGTGATGGGGCGTGGGGTGGTCGGGTTCGACCTGGCGGAGCTCGACTGGGGGGACACACCACAGGAACGGGCCGCCGCCAAGGACTTCCTGCTGCGCGTCCTCGATCTGGCGCTCTCCCGCCACCGGTGGGAGGAACTGACATACGAGCCGCCGCGGGCCGAGGGGTACCTGCGCACATACCGGGCCATGGTGGAGGAGTTCGACGTCGCGACCGCGAGCGGCGGCACAGGAGTCCTGCCCGCGCCGCAGGAGGCGGCGATGGCCTCATGTGTACGCCACCGGGTACTGGACGCGCTGCCGTTCTGGGAGGCGTGCGTCTTCTGCACGGCCGGGGTCTGAGAGACACAACCAGTCGGTCTCGCCAACTCCCGCACAGACACGGTGTTTCCTCAGCCCTGCCGCGCCGCCCCGATGCGCCGCGGCGCATGCCCCCAGTTGCTCAGCTCGTTGCAGGAAGAGCAGCAGTCTTCCTGCTGTTCTTGCCGTTCCTGCTGTTCTTGCCGTTCATCCAGTTCGCCGGGACTTCGTCCGCCTTCGATGATCGGCAAGGGGTCTCCGTGGTTGGGCCAAGCCGCCCGCCGGGACAACCGGGAATGCAGCCGGTCCCACCCATGGCGGTCGGTCGCTGTCCCGGACCGCTCGGTATCAGGCTCGGTCACCACCGTCATCTCGCCCCTGGTCCCGTGCCGCCCGAACACGAACTCGCCGCCGTGCTTGGCCGGGCGCCCCTCTTGCGGCGGGCAGATCCACGGCACCGGAACCGGCTTGCGTATCACCCGGTCCCATCGAAGCCGCCCCAGCACTTCGATGGGCAGGTCAGCCAGGAGGTGGGCGATGCCGGGGGGCCGTAGCCGGAGTCGAGCACGACCGTCACGTCCAGGCCGCCCCACCGCCCACCACTGACTGGCCGCGACGCGCCGTCGGATGACCGCACGTACCTGGTCGCAGGTGACCGCTCCCAAGGCCCCTCTTTTCGCGGCGAGTTGGCGGTAAGCCTCCCCCCTGGACATCTCACTTCGCGGCAGCCGCCCGAGGGGCGGCCACGGTGGTGCGGTGTGGTGGAGGCGCTATGCGAGCAGCGGGGCTGTCCAGTCCTCGAGCAGGGCTTCGCGCTGGCGTGACCGCAGAATCTGGGCCGGCTGCGTCTTGTTCCACCAGTCGGTCAGGATGGTGGGTGAGGCAGTGCCCCGGACGAAGTGGGACAGCAGGGCATGAGAGAGATCCACTTCACGCTGCGTATACGCGGTGGCGGCCGCAGAGAGCACCCCTGTCTCGATCTGGTCGTTCCCGGTACTGATCACTACGGTCATCTCCGCGGGGCTGCCCGGCAGCCAGGCGTCCAGGGCAGCTGCGGCGAAAAGCGCCCCACGCGTCGCCCATCGCACCAAGACCGATCGAACCGGCACGTGCTCTACACGTAGATCCATCAGCTCCGACCAGGCCCATACGCGTTCCTCGGGCCCAGTTATCCGGAGCGTCGTCCCGGACATGCGCACACCCCTCCCCTGTGGCACCGGCGGCATACCCAGATACACGGCCTCCTCTGTCACCCAGAACAGGCCAACCATGCAACCAGTCCCACGAGGGCTGGCCGGAGTCGATGAGGCATCCAAGGCTGGCTCCAACTTTCCGGTCGGTACGCGTCACACGGGGCTTCATGGTTCCCCTGCTTCTGTTCTTCTGCCGGCCCTGATCCTCTACCGCGCGGGCTTCGCTCTCAAGACCCTGTGGGAGTGGCGGTCATCGTGCTGGTCGTCCGGGTGGTGGCCCTCGGCGCCCGCCCCTACAGGGTGTTAGAGAAGCTCGGTCCTCGACATTTTCCCAGTATGGGTGGGGTGTTGCGGGCTGAGCCGGGGTGGAGACGTTCAACCAGCTTGCTATTCGTCATCGCAGCAGACTAACCAGCCCCACCACGAGGCAACCATCGGTCGAAAAGACAGGCTCTGGCGGTCGTTTGAGGGCCTCAACGCATCAACAACTGTCCCTTCCCCTCCGTACACGGGTGGCGACATTGTCTTGAACGCCGACAACTGATCCCCAATCATGTATGTCAAGGACACCGGGAACGTGGTGGAGCCCCGGGGGGGGACGATCCCAGGGCGCTCGTCGCTGCAGCGGGTGAGATCCTGAACGGATGAACGACACAACCGCTGCTCTGGCGACCGCTCGGTGGCCGCTGACCGTGGCTGCGGAGACTGATTGGCTGCGGGACCTGGCCGACGATGACGGGCTCACAGGCTTTATGCCGCCGGCAATGCCCGACGCCGCCTGGGTGCTCCACTCCATGTACGAACACGAACTCGGTCCCACCGACATGTCCTATGTCGCGTATCAACGAGCCGTGCTGAATGGCGGCGGGCCCGAGGTCATCCCGGGCCTCGATCCCGCGGACGTGTTCGGGGGGACGCCGGGCGAGCCCCTCGGCCCACGGTGGCGCCGACTGCGCTGGGCGGAACTCTCTCGACGGACCAGCGATCACGTGGCGCTCGAGGGTCGGCTGCCCTGCTACCGCTCATTCCCCTCGCTCCGGGAGCCGAACGGCTGGCCAGTGGGTATCGCCGGGCCGTCCGAGGGCAGCCTGGACCGGGCCGACTGGAACCGAGTAATCGACATCCTCACCGCACACAGCCCGCAGGGTGCGCAGACCCGCTGCCTGGCCTACTACAACCCGCTTTTGCAGGGGGCTGAGGACTTCGTCAACTTGCATGTTCGAGCGGGCACGCTCGCGGACGCCAAGGCGTTGTACGACCACCCGGAGGAGGACGGTTGGACCCCCTCCAACCTCTGGCCGCAGGACCGCTCCTGGGTCCTCTGCACGGACTACGACCTCTGGGCCACCAAGGTGGCGGGCCCCGTCCCGCTCGTCGAGGCCCTCCTGAACGACACGGAAATCGAGGCCCTCCGACTGCCCTGGGCCCACTGATCCCGATCGCCAGCGGCCTGGAAGCAACCAAGTGCGGCGGTCGATTGGGGAGGAGCAGGGTGAAACGCACAGCCACATGTGCGCTATGCCGGGTGACTACGAAGCTGTTCGCTCATCCCAATGAGTGGCCGTGTCGTCGCGGGGCAGTGGGCGGCCTATCAGTCAAGGCCACATGTACGGCATGAGCGCTTTGAGCCACACCCAGGCACACCCACGGCCCCCGGGTCCACCGATCGTACGAAGGACCGGAATCAACTCGCCAACACGGTAAGGTGCGCTTCGAGGCCTGCGTTGAGGGACTCAAAGTGGGGGTCCTGACTGCGGTGGCGCCAGTGCACCCGCATCGACCCGTCAGCGAGTTCCATCCATGGGGTGAAGTCCCAGGCGTCCTCGCGCAACTCGCTGCCCCAATCAAGGCCGTTGACCCGCCGGAACCTTCCCTGTACCAAGTCAAGTGGTTTGCCCGTCGGGCCTTGACGGGTTCGTCGGCGGTAGCCAGTCCTCTGTGTCACGGTGGCGGCCGAGTCCGACTGCATCGAACTCGTCGACGTGATGACTCTTGGTGGCGCCGAGTCGCCGCAGCGCCTGAGAGATCGGAGTGCCGGTCATCGGCGACGGCTCCCTCGCGGCCAGGTGCAGCGGGCCGAGGACTACCTTTCCAGCATCCCAGACCTGCGCGGTCTGGGCCCCTGCCCCACCCATGTAGTCGGCCTCGATGTAGGTAACCGGTCCTGTCTTCGAGCATGCGGTCAGCAGGTGATCAAAGCCCGCGGGCGCCTTCCAGAACCCGTCAAGTTCGGGTGCTCCGGCGACCGTGACCACATCGAACAGCACGTCGGTCATCGGCAAGAGCCAGAGGTGTTGGCCGAGAGGAACGATGCACGCCTCTGCGATGGAGCCGGCCAACTCGCGGAGCACGGATTCGGTGGCGATGACCGCCTGAAGGCAATACATCCCGTCATTCTGGCCCGACGGCTGATCGCGGCGCGATGCCAGGTATACCGAGGTCGACCGGTGCGCCCCTGGCGAATTGACACGTCTGGTCCCGTTGCTGACGCAGAAGGGACAGCGGGACGTCGATGCCTTCGGTCACACCGGCCCACCCCTCACCCTCGCCGCAGGGATCGCACGAGACCGCGACGCCGTCGTCGCCGGTCTCACCCTGCTCTGGAACTCGGGCGTCGCCGAAGGCCACGTCAACCTCATCAAGATGCTCAAGCATCAGATGTTCGGTCGCGCAGACTACCAAGTCCTAAGGGAGCGAATCTGCTGGCATAAGGTCAGAGTGGAATGGGGCTGGCCGGATTCGAACCGGCGTCCTCCCACATGCGGTGAAGGCGCGACAACCGCTGCGCTACGAGCCCCATCCCGCCCGCGATCATACGAGCAACCCGCGCCTAACGCCCTGAATTTACCCAAGAGGACCAATCACTCAGTGCGACGTCATCGCGGAACCTGAGCCAGAATCCGACAACAGGCAGCAGATGTTCAACATTTCGGGAGGCGGCAAGGACAAGCTCGAAGACCCACTGCACTCCTTGGTCTGTTCCGGAGAGGAGTCGCTATGCGATGGCCAAGGGGCGATCACACAAGACTGGGGGCCGTTTACCGCACATACATCGGGCCGAGCGATGAGGCCACCAGCCGTGGGAAGACTGTCGGCGCCCGCCCAAGAGCCCAGGCCGGGAATCATCTCGGCCTGGACCTCGGTGTCCTGCTGTTAGTGCCGGGTGATCATCGAGATCCGGGCGAGGACGGTCATCGCCTGCGCCGGGTCGGCTTGGAGCCAGGCGGCCAAGTGCTCTCGGACGGCCTCGGCGACGCAGGCGCGAACTGGCTCGTTGCTCAGTCGGTCGCGGACGGCCCCCTCGAACTCGGGGCGGTCGAGCTTTACCGACACGACCGCCGTCAGGCCCGCGCCGAGCTGGGTGGGGGTGAAGTCGGGGTCGGACGGCGTGAGCAACTGTTGCTCACGGGCATAGGCGTTGACCGCGGTCGCCAGGCCCTCACGGAAGCCGAGCTCGTGCGTGCCGCCGCCGTTGGTGCGTCGGCTGTTGGCGTAACTTGCGATCCGCTCCTCGGGTGAGTCGCACCAGCGGAGAGCCACCTCGACCGTTCCCTCGATTTTGCAGCAATCACACTCGAAGACAATCGCGTCGGGATGGAGGGGAGCGTTCTGCTCCGCGGCATGGTCCCTCAGGCCGCCCGGGAAGCGGAAGCGGATGGCCCGGGGCGCCGCAGGGTCGCGTTCATCGGTCAGGACGATGTCCAACTCACGGTTCAGGAAGGCGAGTTCCCTGAAGTGCTCGGCCAGCGTGTCGAACGAGAACTCCAGCGTCTCGAAGATCTCGGCATCGGGCCAAAAGGTGATCGCGGTACCGCTGCGGTCGGCAGGTCCGGTGTGCGCGGGCGTCGCGACTGCTTCTCCTCGCTCGTACTCCAGCACCCAGCGAGCGCCGTCGCGCCGCACCTCGGCGGTCAGGCGGCCCGACAGTGCGTTGACGGCGGCCAGTCCCACGCCGAAGTTGCTGGCCGACAGTGAGCGCCGGTTGTAAGGCTGCGCCCCGCAGTAGAGCACGGACAACCGGGTCTCCAGCTCAGGGCGTTCGCTGTGACCGGCGTGCTGGACCGGGAGGCCCGCGCCGTTGTCCGCGACGCGGACGCCGCCGTCGGCGGTGAGGGTGATCTCGACACGGCTGGCAGAGCCGCCGAGGATCTCGTCAAGCGCACGCTCAGCGGCCTCGAACACCAGGTGAAGCCCACGTTCACCGACCGATCCGACGTACATCCCGGGCCGCCTCCGAATGGCCTCCAGGCCCTCCAGAACCACGATCACGCTGGCGTCGTACGGGTTGGAGTCCTCGCTCATGATGCCCCCTCCGAGGGTGTCCGACAGAGTTCCCCAGCTTAGGAGTTGTCGGAGAAAACACCAGGTCGGAGCTAGTTTGACGAGGTCACTGGCGGGCTCCTGAGGGGCGGTCGGGAGCGCCCGGCCGGGAGGGGCGCTCAGTGCTACCGCAGTGCCGCCGCGGGCTTCTGGGGGCCGCCTGCGGCACCGTTTCGGTCGGCT
Organism: Streptomyces sp. ASQP_92; assembly: GCF_025399895.1. Classification (GTDB taxonomy): domain Bacteria; phylum Actinomycetota; class Actinomycetes; order Streptomycetales; family Streptomycetaceae; genus Streptomyces. The sequence goes on from NZ_JAODUA010000034.1 coordinate 15,531, forward strand.
ACGAGGCCACGAATTTCAAGTACGTTCGCCGTCGACCTGGTCCACAGGCGGCCTGAGGCGCTGACAGTTGAGAAGGAGGAGTAAGAAGGAGGAGCGCGATGCCGCCCAATACGGGCGGCGAGTCATCCGGAAGTGACTTCGGCGTCGGATGCCAGCCGCATGCCGGCCATGGCGCGGAAGTCGGCGAGGCCGAGGTGACCGGCATTGCTCAGGTCGTCCCACTTCGTTCAGAGTCTGGACTCCTCGCCGTCCCACGTGTCGGTGTCTTCGCTCGGGTGCTGCTCGACGCTTCCCTCACCGTGCCGGTACCGCAGAACAGGTACTGGCCCCCGGTCGTCCATGCGTCCCACTGCGACGGGAAGCCGCCGCCGGTCTGCACCACGCGGGGCGAGGGTCACGTCCTCGTGCAGGTGGGCCTCGACAGGGCCCAGGTACTGATGGTGGGCGATGACGAGATCGTCGTCGAGGGCAAGCAGGCGGATACTCCCGCAGGGGAACTGAAGTGTGAGGCCGGCGGTGAAGGCGACGTGGCCGTCCCGGTAGCTGATGTCTCGGACCGAGCGGATCGGCTGGCCCACGAACCGGGTCACCGGGACGTCCGGCGAGTTGTGGACGACCGTGACGCCGTAATCGTCCATGGAGTACGACTCGTGGGGCTGGTCGATCCTCAGCGACAGGCCAGTGCTGGGTGTATGGAAGAGGACGGGGCCGAGCCCCTCCAGATCGAGCCACAGATGCAGCAGTGACGGCTCGTCCTCGGCGTAGTGGTGCCAGGCCGTGGTCACCCGCAGTAGTCGTTTACCGATCAGGTCGGCAGAAAACAGCTCCTCATTGTCGGTCACCGGTCGATGCTCGCACGGCTCTCGTTGATCGGGGATCCGATTTCCTGTGCCTCAGCTCCCGAGGCTCTGGCCGGCAGGACCTGCGCAAACCCGGTCGGCTCCATCTGCTGCAGCACCCGCCTCGGCATAGGTTCACGAAGACCGGCAGGTCAGCGTCGTCAGCGGCACAAGATATGGACACCGGACAGCACCTATTGAGCCTCGAACTCGGCGGTGACCCGAACGACCCACGCGTCCTCTGGGTCGAACCACCCTCCCCCGGCCACAACCCCTGCGCCGCCCCCAACAACCCCAAAGCCGGCAGCGGGTCCAAGCCGCTCAGAACGCCACCGCCAGCGACTGGCCCAGCACTCGCCAAACTCGGCGTCAGCCGGAACAGCGGGCTCAGAACCGGCCGCTTGGGGGGCTACGGGCGCCATCCATGCTGGTGCGCGAAATTCTTTCTACACCGTAATCTGTTCCGGCAAGACCCAGGTCGCCGCAGGGTTTTTACTTCTCCGACCAATCCGCGGTCGGGATGAAGGCGAGGAGTTGACCGTTGCCGAAGACAGCGCGGCCGCTGTGTCGACCTCGTTGCTACCGTGGTGGCTGCTTGAGCCGGCATACACATCGAGAGGTCCACATCATGCCCACCGTCAGGTTCTTCTTCGACGCGGGATCAGGCGCAGTCCTGTGGCCGGCTCCAGAGGACCAGCAGGCGTGGGGGTACCCGCTTGACCTGGCCCGACTACCGATCAGTCACGACCTCCGTGACCGCCTGAGCGCGCTGATCGTTCGCTACGATACGTCGTTGAACTGGGATTACCCCCCAAACCCGGGGCCGTGGCGTGAAGCGGAGTGCCTCGACTTCAACGCCGCGGTACGCCAAGCCCTCGGTCGCCTTCGCACCGAACTCGGCCCGGTATGGCACATTCACGACGAGTTCCACGAACTCTGCGAAGACCCGGACCTCGACCGCTACCTGGCTGACCCTGCCGGATTTGTTCGCACCTGACCTCAACAGCCGCACTCGTCACGACTGGCGACGTACTGCTCTGCGCGGTCTGCATCACCTTGGGGGCGGCCGGTGAAGCGAGGGGCCTGCGAGAGTCCCGGCCGTTTAGCGGCACGCCACCAGGGTCGTAGAAGGCCAGCGGGGCGAGGTTTCCTCGAGTCAGAGACGCGATTCCTTTAGCGATCGGTGCATCGAGCCCTTTTCCCTGTTTGTTCGGAGTCGCGGTCGCCCCAGCGGATTGCTGTGGCGCGTGCCCGTGTGTGGCTGCCCCGAAGGGCCCCCGGATCCGCAGGCAACAGCCCCCAGGACGACCGCAGTTGCCACTACAAGCCCGCGCGCCCCGACCCAGCTTCCTGCCCGAATAAAGGTGTCCTAGCCCTCTCCTCCTATGTACATGCCGCTGTCCCCCACTCCAGGCCTTGCTTCACTGACCTTTCGGCCAGTGCGGGGGACTCATCGGCTGCTCCCCCAGAAGAGCAAACCGGCCAGGCAGTCGCGCACGACAGCGACGCCGGTGGAGCTGGCGTTCGTGATCTGTGGGGCTCACCCGGGCGCTGGCCTGGTGAACCGTGACCGGGCGCCGGGGCAGATGACCTTCAGCGTGAGAGCCGACCGATGGGGTCGGACAGCTTAGTACACAGTCGAAGATCGCCCCCTGTTCGCGCTCCAGCAAGGCCACGGTCGCGCCCGCCGACCACACAACGTACTCATCCGGCGCGCCCTCGGCGCCGTCCCCACCCCGGAAAAGTCCGTCGCCGCTCGGCTAGGCTCTGCGCTCTGTGAGTACTCCGCCGAGTGGTCGGGCGGCGGTCCGAAGGGAGTCGGGTGAGGGCGGCGCGGGCGTTGGCAACGCTGGACGAGGTCGAGCTCGGGGATCACGTCTGCTGGCGTATGGACCCTGACGCAGCGCTCCTGAGGGACGCTCGGGGTTTCGTGGCCGATGGCGCCCTGTACGGAGACAAGATCGTCGTCATCGGTGGAATCGGCGGGGCCCCCGAGGCTCCCCGCCCCTTGGAGTCGCCGGCTTGGGTCGTTCTCGACTCCGCGCAGACCGCGGACACCTCCGCAGTCCTGGCCGCGGTGCGCAGCGAAGCGCGTACCGCGCTCCGCGAAGGGTTCCGTTCCGTGCGTGTCCTCACCGAGCGAGCGCCCCGGGCGGCCGCCGGCGGGGTGGAAGATCTGCTGGACCAGGAGCTCAGGCTCGACCAGTTCGCGTCCGAGAGCGGGGCCATCGTGGTCTGCGCCTACAGGCCGTCGCAGTGGAACGAGCCTACGCTGGAACATATGGCATGTGTGCACCCTCATGAAATGGGCACACGGGCTGGGCGCCCGGCCTTCAGGATGTTCAGCACGGGCGCCGACATGTGGAGCGTGGACGGTGTGATCGACTCGGAAGGCGCGTCGGCGTTCAACGCGGCGCTGCGCGCTGCGATCGCCCAGGCTCCTACGATCACCCTGCGGTTCGACACCCTCGAAATGATCGACGCTGCCGGGATGCATGCCCTCGTCGATGCGGCCCGAAGCATGCCGGCCCGCCGCATCCTCGTGGAGGGCGCCAACGAAACCGTGCGCCTGTGCTGGGAACTCGCCGGCTACGAAGCGGCCGACCCCTCGGTGGTGATGGGCGCATGAGCTTCTCCGCGACGTCCAAGACGACCGCCGGACAGGAATCTTCCTTCCGGCACGCGCTGTACCCGTACCGAGGTGACGCACAGTTCCTGACGGGCACCCTGAGCTTCATCCACGAAGCGCTCACGGCCGGTGAGGCGATCATCATCGCCGTCCCTTCCGACAAGGCATCGCTCCTCCACGACGAGCTCCGCGACGAGCCGGCCGTCACGTTCGTCGAGACATCGACGGCCGGCGCCAACCCCGGACGGCACATCGCGGCCTGGACGGCCTGGATGAGTCAGCACGGCGAGGAGGGACGGCCGGTCCGCGGTATCGGCGAGACCGCCTGGCGCCAGGCGCGCAACCCGGCGCACCTCTCCGAGCTGCGCTACAACGAATGGCTGCTCAATCGCGCCTTCGCCAGCAGCCGGGCATGGTCGATGCTGTGCCCCTACGACGCCGCCGACGAGGACCCGGCCGCGCTGCGGTCGGTTTCGCGCTGCCATCCGTTGATCCACCAGGACGGGCACGTCGTACCCAACGACGGATATCTCAGCACCGACGACTACGCATTCGACGCCCTGCCTGATGCGTGCGACCCGTACCAGGAGCTGGTCTACACGAGCGGTGACCTGTCCGCGGTGCGGTCGAAGGTGTCCCAGTGTGCTTCCGACGCGGGTGTGCACGAGGACCAGCTGCCCAAGCTGGCGGTGGCCGTCACCGAGATCGCCACGAACAGCATCCGGCACGGTGGCGGACAGGGAACCTTGCGCACCTGGGCGCAGGACGCGACGTTCCTGTGCGAGTTCCGGGACTCCGGATTCATCTCCGACCAGATGGTCGGCCGCGTCCGCCCCACCTCCGATCAGATCGGAGGCCGCGGCCTCTGGCTCGCCCACCAACTGTGCGACCTGGTCGAGATCCGGTCCACGCGCGAACAGGGCACCACCATCCGCCTCCACATGGACATTCCTCGATAGCCGGACCCATCGCGTCCCCTCGGGGTCCATGGCGACTGCCGGGGGCCGACGGGGCCGTGCGGCCAAGCGGCGACACGGCGACGCGGCGATGCGGTCGTCAGCCCGGCGCGACTGGCCGTACCTCGCAGACCTGCCGGTGTGGCACATACGGATCCGCCTCGGGGGTGCTTGTCTCGTACGGGCTGTGCGGCTCACCGGCGTCCCGCGGCTGGACGACAGCCTGCGTCGGCACACGGCACACGGCGCACGTTCCCGGGCCCGCGCGCTGCGCTCACCCGGGCGAGTTGGTGTCACCCCAGGTCCCGCTTACGCCCGCGGCGGGGACTCGACGGTGGAGACGACGCGGACGAGAGACGGCGCGGCCGGGGCCGATCCGAAGCCGAAACGCACGGGTGGGGAGACGGGGGCCAGCGGGCCAAGGTCGTTGCCGTCGAGCCGAGCCCGGACAGTGACGATGGGCCTCAGGTCGTTGGCGGCGTACCACTGACGACATCCCGGACGGGAACTTCCCCGCGTCCGGACGCCGGCCATCAGACGGGCGGGTACGTCCGCCATGGCTGCCCAGAGCGGCCTTCTGGACAGCGGTCGCGGAATCGCGCGCAGAGCAAGGCCCAGCGGGCCCCGGCGTCCGACAGCGAACCGCACGTCCAAGGGCCCCGCCGAGACGTCCCACACTCCATCGCTCACGTCCACCCGCACCGCAACGCACCGCACCTCGTCGAAGTGGTAGACGGCGGAGACATACGCGGCCGTCTCGGCGGTCGGTGCCAGGAGCACTCGCCAGCCATCGGAGCGCTCCAGCATCACGTCGCTGAACGGGCCGAACGGGGATCTCGGCCAGTGGCCCACCACGACACGCGTGCCCGAGCCCGTTCCCACAGCGGCGATCCATCCGTCAAAAGTCAGCCGTTCGGTATCCACCCCGCCTGCATACCGCACGCTCTGGTCCATCCCCCACCGGCACCCCGTCCCGTTTGCCCGTCCCGTTTGCCCTGACGCCACGAACGGCGAGAGGGTGGCTCCCGCGCCGACCCGGTTGTCACAGGCGTCGGCCCGGCATTCCTGTCCTCAACCCGTCTGATGACCTCCGCGAGACCACCACCTCCGCCGGCACGGCAGGGCCATGGGACCGGCCGGTTGAGCGCGCCCCTGGGAACAGGGTGGATCGGGGCGAAGTCGGACATAAGGCCGCCGCGTACGCCGACCGCGGCGTGTGCCCACCGCCGTTTAATCAATACTTCAACACCTGCCGCGAGAGTGGGACGGACAAGACGTCGAACGACGCGTCGTGCGCCTCCACGTCCCTTGCGCGTGTCCGTGGGCGCGCGTCCCCAGCGAGCAGACGGGTACCTCCGTGAACGATCTTTTGCACAAGCTGGTCTCCGGCGCCCTCGCCGGAGGGCTGATCGCCCTGGCCGGATACCTCGGCGCGGCCTCTCGCAGACGCAGGGCAGCCCGTCAAGGGGCCGCCGCGCCTGCGCGGCGCGGGACCTCCACACAGGATCTGCTGCGTCACGCACGACAGTTGGACCAGAGCCGCGACGAACTGGCCGCCCAGGGAAGGGAGTTGGAAGCGATCGCCCGGGCCGGGGAAGCCGCCGAGGCCTGGCGCGTGCTGGCCGAGAACGAGCCCCGGACCTTCCGCGCGGAACGCAGGGATGCCCTGCTGCGTCAGGGCGCACTCCTCGACGCGGCGGGACAGGGGCAGCAGGCGGCTCGGGTCCGCCAGGTCGCCGCCCGTCTCTCCTGAGAGAACTCTCCCGACCGAACGTGAACCCCACGCTGTCCACCGCGATCCGATGCCGTCTCGTCTCATCAGGACGCGCCCCGTCGGCCAGGCGCCGGCGGTCGCTGTCCACCGCACCGCGAAGCCACCACGCGGACGAGCCACGTGCGCGCCGGAACCGGCCGTGGCCGCCCGCGGCCCGCGCCCACGCCCACGCCCACGCCCACGCCCTTGGGCACGTGCCGAATCGGCCGGCCCCATCTCCGACCCACCCGCCTTCATCCAGGGGGACCACACCATGAGCCAGGACGACTTCATCGCGCACATACGGACCGAGCAGCCGACCGCGGACGCTGCCGCACTCGCCACTCAATGCGGCCTGGGCGACTGGCTCGACACGCTCGCGACGAAGCAGGGCTTCGGATGGAAGAAGTCGCGGGACGCAAGGCTCTACCTCTTCACAGACGGCTTGGTGGTGAGAATGCCGGAGGGCCACCTGTCCGCGTACGACTGGGAAACCGTGCGCGTGCTCCAGTACCGTCGCACCGTCAACGGTGCGGACTCGGAAGCATGTTCAGTCCTGATAGACCCGGCCGGCAGCGCCCTGAACATAGGGTTCGGCAGGGCCCCCCTGTTCAAGGCGGACAAGACGGCTCTCGGTATCACCTCTTGGACGAACGGCCCCGGGTTCCTCTACCCGCACATGTGGGGCGACCATATCCAGACAGCTGTCACCCGAGCACAGTTGGCCGCGACACTCGCGCGCATCCAGCAGGGCGAGCGGGTCAGTTTCGGCCCCTACACGGTCGATCAGCACGGCGTCACGGACAAGAAGTATTCGGCCGCCTGGACAGAAATCATCGAGATCGGCTTCAGCTCCGGCACCTTCATGTTCAACGGCCACCAGAGGAGGTCGACGGTCCCGGGGTCCGCGCATGCGCACGTCATCCCCAACCTCGACCTTTTCGTGAGGCTGTGTTACCAGCTGAGCCCCTATGTGAAGCGCTGATGTCTCCGCCCTGCAACAGCCGTGCGGAGTGGCCGAGATGGCGGCAGAAGCCGTGCCGTATTTGGTCGGAATGAGCGATCACCGCCGGTCCGGGGCATTTTCCTTGAGCTTGCGGTGCGGAGGCGTCACGGCCGTGGCCGCCGGTGCGGAGACCTTGGTAACCAACATCGGCGAGGGCGGCCTCGACCGCTCACCCCTCGGCCAAGGGTTTGAACAGCCCAGGCTGGCGGGCGTGGATGAGATCCGCAGCTTCCGGGTCTGGCCGGGCGCCCCAGCCAGAGTCCGCGACCACAAAGGCTTGGTCCGATGTCGCTCCTGCCACAACGGGCCGACCTCGGCGAGGAGTTGACCGATCACCGCAACCGGCAGGATCGTAACCCTCCGGTCGCTGGTGATCACTGCCCGCGTCCGCGTCGCATTCCCCACCACACGACCATGATCGAAGATCCAGGCGGGTCTTGCATCCCCTCTGCTGTCACCGGCAAAGGGGCCTCGGCGGCGACGGATTCGGTCTCCCAGTCCGCAGCCGCGAGGGCGTTTCACCTCTGCCGATGGCGCGGAACGGCGCCGGACATTCATGGTGAGGCTGTGCACCGCCGCGTGCCGGTCCTTTCCGCGGAGTCGCGGCCGCGAAGTCCCGGCACGCCGACGACTACTTCACCGCGAGCAGGTCCACGACGAAGATCAGGGTTTCGCCAGGACGGATCGCCGGTCCGGCCCCCCGGTCGCCGTAGCCCAGGTGCGCGGGAATGGTCAGCCGCCGGCGACCGCCGACCTTCATGCCCTTCACGCCCATGTCCCAGCCTTTGATGACCTGACCGGCCAGCAGGTCGAACTCGAACGCCTCGCCCCGGTTCCAGCTCGCGTCGAATTCCCGCCCGGTGGAGTGCGCCACTCCGACATAGTGGACGGAGACCCGGCTCCCCTTGACCGCCTCGTCCCCGTCGCCCACCCACAGGTCCTTGATCTCCAGGAACTGCGGCGCTCCGCCACGGGGAACCTCAACCACAGGCCGTTCCAGGTCGCTGCTCATAGCCCATACTCCTCTTCACCATCGGGCCCAGGACATCCCGGGGCCACATCTCACGTCGCCACCGGCCATCCAGCGCAACCCGCACAACGCTACCCATCCCCGGCTCTCGATCGGCGACCTCCCCTTCGCCGGCCTCGGTTCGACGACCGGTGAGGCCACCCGGTCCGAAGCCCGGCGGCCGGAGGCATCCTCTTCTGCCTGGCGACAGCCCAGCACGGATGTCGTGGACGCGGCCCGGCCGCCCATGGAGTGGCCGATGAGGACGACCGGCAGGCCGTTGGCCGGAGACGTTCGCGCGTACACGACCGGGGAAGTCAGATGGTCCGTCCACGGCTGAAGGCGTGCCGGGGCTCGGTAGCGGTCAGGACCAGGACGGCCTGGTCGTCGTCGATGTCGTGGCCGCCGGTGAAGCTCCGCACCGCCTGCGTCAGGGCGTCGATGACGTCCTGGGCCCCAGGCCGGTGCATCGCACTGGTCAACGCGTCGGCGAGGCGCCGCTCACCGAACTGTTCTCCCTTGGCATCGCGCGCTTCGGTGATGCCGTCCGTGTAGAGCAGGAGGCTCTCGTGCGGGAGCAGACGCAGGCGGCGGAGGGTGACATCCGGGTCGGGGCTGATGCCGAGCAGGCTGCCGCGGGCCTCGACAGGGTGGGCGTTGTGCTCGGTGTCGAGGTGCAGGGGGAGGGTGTGGCCGGCGCGGACGAGCGCGATGTCCAGGCCCTCGGGAGTGGGGGTGAGTTGACCGTAGACGAGGGTGACGAATCCGGTGCCGTGACTGTCGGGCCGGTTGGACAAGGCCCGGTTGATGGCCTTGACGACGTCCTGAGGGCCGGGCAGGAACGAGGCGACCGCGCGGGCGGTGTGGCGCACCAGGGCCGTGGTGGTGGCGGCGATGGCGCCGCGTCCACAGACGTCACCGAGCATGAAGGCCCAGCGGCCGTAGTCGAGGGGGAAGACGTCGTAGAAGTCGCCGCCGATGTCGAGTCCTTCGCCGGCGGGGTGATAGTAGGTGGCGACGTCGGCTCCTGGAACCGCGGGCAGGTCGGGCAGAAGCAGGCCTGCTTGGAGATCACGGGCGAGGGTGGCGCGGTGGGTGTATTGGCGCGCGTTGTGGGCGGCGGAGGCCGCGCGGCGGGCGAGTTCCTCGGCCAGGGCGACGGTGTGCCCGTCGAAGGTGTGCTCGCCCGTGGACAGCAGAGTGACGGTGCCGAAAGCGCTGCCCCGGACCGTGAGCGGGACGCACAGGTAGCCGGTGACATCGAGGTCGTGCCAGGGGCCGGGTCCGGTCGGAGTACGCCGTGCGACCTCGCTGGTGCCGGAGGCCAGAACACGGGCGACCGCGTCGTCGGCGGCGTCGTAGACCGGGATGTGGGAGGCAAGCAGCTCCCGCTGGGCAAGCGTGGGAGCGGCGGTCGCGACACGGCGCACCCGTCCGCCCTCGACGATGTCGACGGCGCACAGGGGAGCCAGCCTCGGTACGCAGGAGGCGGCCAGACGTTGCAGGGTCTGGCCGGCGTCCAGGTCGGAGGTCAGGGCCGTACTGGTCTCCAGCAGGAAAGCGAGATCGTCCCGGGCGGCTTCCTCTCGTGCCTCAGCCCTCTGGCGTGCCTGTTCGGCCTGATGGCGCTCGATGGCCAGGGCGGCGGTATCGGCGAAGACGCCGGCCAGCGCGAGGTCGGCCTCCTGCGGCACGCGCGGAACGCGGTGGTACATCGCGAAAGTGCCCAGGAGAGAACCGTCACGCGCCAGGATCGGCGTCGACCAGCAGGCGGCCACGCCCGCGCGGTCTGCCAGGTCGCGAAAGTCGTCCCAGAACGGGTCCGTCGCGATATCGCCGACGATCACCCGCTGACGCCGGTGCGCGGCCGTGCCACACGAGCCCACACCTTCCCCGGTGGCGATGCCGTCGATGGCCTGGTTGTAGAAGTCGGGAAGGCTCGGTGCCGTGCCGTGGCGCAGATGCCGCCCATCCGCGTCGGCCAGCAGCACGGACACCAGCACCTCTTCCGGCGCCAGGTCCTCGATGACGCGGGCCATCCCCTCCAGCACTTCGGGGAGCGGCGCCTGGCGCGCGATCTGTTCCAGCAGGGCGCGGTGCTCCGCGGTCAGCCGCTGGGCATGCTTGACCTGGGTGGTCTCCACCCCGATCACCAGCACTCCCATGACGTTGCCGCCCGCGTCCAGACGGGGCTCGCAGGTGTAATCGAAGTACGCTTCCCGTGCCGTGTGACCCTGGCCGAGCAGCACCCGGTCATCACGCTCAGTGTGCGGCTTTCCGCTGCGATAGACCCGGTCCAGCAGAGCGATGAATCGTTGCCCCGTCGGCCCCGGCATGAGCTGCCCCAGCGGCACGCCGACTCGGCCACGCTCTCCGCCGCCAAGGGCAGCGAAGAAGGCGTCGTTGGCCGTCTCCACCATGTGCGCCGGGCCGGCCAGGGAGGCGAACACGGCCGACGACTGCCCGAACAGAGCCCGGAGATCACCATCGGCCCCGCCCCCGGCGCCAAAGTCGCCGGGCGCCAGGACGGACACGGCGGCCTGCCGCTTTCCATGCGTCGTGTTTCCACGCGTCATGCGCTGAGTTCCTCATTCGGCTGGGCCGGACCATCACTACCGCCGGCGGCGATGACACGGCTGTTGCTACCAAGCGCGCCAGCTACATCGGCGTAGACAGAGAGCACCACGTCCAGGCCCGTCAACGCGAACAAACGGGACACCCGCGCCGGCATCGCCGCCAGACGCAACGCCCGGCCCTGCGCGGACAACTGCCGGTGCAGCCACAGCAGCGCGCTCACGCCGGAGGAGTCACAGAACAGCAAACCGGAGCAGTCGATCACCACGGGGCCCGCACCCCGTCCTTTCAGCAACTCCCTCTCCCCCGCCTCGTGCAACTGCACCATGCTGTCGAAGTCCAGCTCACCGCGCAGCGCGAACACCGTGCCCTGCTCGACCCCACTGACCTGCACCGAGAACACGCGCAGCTTCCTCCGTGTGAAGCTCCCACCGACAACCCTCACCATTTCAAAGAGCGCTCCAGCCCCGCGTACCCCGGCGCGACGATTCAAAGCCACAGCTCGCACCCGGGCCTCTCCAGAGACCGCTCCCCCCGTCCTCTCGTCGAAGCGCTCGCCCCAGCCGAAGACGGCGAACGCGCCGACACTGCGCTCAATGCACAGCGGCCAGCTTCCTTCCGGTGCTGAGCAGTGCGCCGAGTTCCGCCGACTGGCCCGGAGCGGCCTTCACGGCGAGCGTCGTGGCGGTGCTGTCCGCGCGCACCTGTCCCGTCACGGTGATCCGGGCGACGGCACGGCTTCCGGCAGCGAGAAGGTACGAGGTGCCCGAGGGGGCGTTCCAGCGGACGTCGGCCAGGACGTGTTGGTTGAAGCGGCTGCAGTACGACGTATCGCGCGCATCGGCGACCAGGGTGCCGGGTTCCCGCGCTGCCGTCGTGGGCGGCTGGAACCGCACGATGGCCCGGCCCGGTCCGTTCCAGGTGTCGGCCCTGGAGCACAGCCACTGTGCCTGGCCCGCATTTTCCGGCAGTTGCTGTTCCGCGAAGATCCAGTTGTTCACTGCCCGTACGCCGCCGTCCGCCATGGACCGCAGCGTGCAGGCCGTGTGGGACCAGCTCACCAGCGCCGCCGCGCCCGTGGCCTCACGGGGTTGGCGGGCGGGGACCCCGCCACCCGGCGGCGGCGTATAGGTGAGGTGGACGGGTGACAGGTCACCGAGATCGGTGAGCAAGAAGGCGTGCTTCTCGGCGATGGACTCCGAGGAACGCAGCTGCAGGGCAGGCCAGTTCGAGCACGTTCCGGTGAGGCCGGGGCTTGGCACGGTGTCGCTGACACCGTCGTCGCCGACGTGCAGTGGCTTGGCCGGGTTGTCGGGCGCCAGCAGGTCGCGGGTGGTCGACTCGGCGACCCAGGGGGCGAACAGGAAGCGTGTCCGGCCGTCGGTCCGGCTGAGCACGAGGGCAGCCGCCGAGGTGACGTCGGAGTTGTCGGCGCGCGAGAGGGTCAGCTCGGCCGGCCGCCCCATGTTCTTCGTGTAACGCACGACCCGCTGTCCGTCGTACAGCAGCACCACGTCGGCGTCGTCCACCCGTCCCGCGTACAGGAGTTGGGGCGGGGCGGGGGACGGGCCGGTTCCCGTCCCGGGGGCGGCGGAGACACGAACATCCGGGCCCGGACGCGCCCACGTGCGCAGCACGTGACCCAGCAGCGAACGGTCGTCGATGAGGCCGCCCCGAGCAGGCCAGACCGTGAAGTCGATGCGCGAGCTCGCCTTCCACGCGGTAGCGGAGGCATGGACCAGGGAGGAGGGATCGACCATCACGCCTCCCGCGGCGGGGCTGCCGTCGAGGTCCGGCGACACCGTGTCCCCGCCGCTCTGCCCCACGGTCAGCACCACCGCCACCAGCAAGGCGGCAGCGGCTCCCCATCGGCGCCAATGGCGACGGCGCAGCAGGTCCGTGGGGCGGGCCTGCACGGTGCACGGGTCGAACTCGACGGAGTCGAGCAGCAGTCCCGCCCGCGTGCCGTCCTGGGGGCCGAGCACCTCGGCCGTGCGCAGGGCGGCCTCCGGATCCGTGACTCCGGCCGCCGCCAAGAGCTCGGCGGCGGCGCCCGGCGCGTATCCCTCCATGTGCTGGAGCACGAAGGCCGCCCGAGCCTCCGCGGGTACGGTCGCCATCTGCTGTTCCAGTGCCAGTTCCTCGGCATCGCCGATACGAGGCGTCAGCGTCAGTCCCCAGACTGCGGGCAACGCCGGCCGCAGGGCCCTGCGCCAGCGGGTGTTCCCATGCTCGTACGACAGCGCGGCGCCGACCACGCGCCGCATGATCCAGCCGAGCACGGGCGCCTGGTCACCGCGCGGCCCGGGGACCCGGCCATGCTTGAGCGGCCACGGACGAGCGGGCAACGCGTTCTGTACCACGCCGTGCGCGACGACCACGCGCCGATGGCGGCCGAGCCGAGGAGGGAGGATCAGATAGGCCAGCCGGACGAGCCGGGGGTAGTGCTCGACAAGTGTCGCCTCCGCCCGTCCGAGCGCGGGCACCGGACCAACAGGACGGGGATGACGCACGCGTTGCGGGGCTGACATGGTGGAACACCTTCTCCGGGACGGATGGTGTGGCTCTGCCCTTCAAACGAGCGAATCGGATGACAGTCACACTGCGAGCCCGAAGCACGGGGTGCACGGGGCACGGGTTGCACGGGATGCACGGGCGAATGCGAAGCACCGTCCGCACTTTGCGCAACCTATGGGGCGGTCGCTCGTTCCTCCCCGCATGGAAGAGTGCGCTCATCCGATCAAACGTCCGCGTACGGCGCAGCGTTGTGCCCCTCCGTTGGAGGACGCCGTCACGGAATCCCCGCGAACCGAGGACTCACCCGCGCCGGAGGCGAGCGGGCCGCGCGTCCACATTTGGACAGAGGTGAGTTTCAACCGATGGTGCACAGTGATGTTCTGACGCCAATGCGTGGTCCAGCGCCCGCTCCTGGGTCGTCGCCACGCTCTCCGGCGTCCGCCGCCGGTGGCGGCCGTCTTGTCGCGCCTCCGGTCCGATGGGAGCAGATCTGCCCCCCAGCCAGGCTGCGATCCAACTGATTGACCAATGCCCCGCTTGATCCCAAGGAACCTGGTGAATCAGGTGCCGAATCACGTGTCACGCGCGGCGAGAAAACCGGGTGGGTCCTCGCAGGCTGCTGCCCCCAATTACCGTGCCACGGTGCCCAGTTGGCGCCGCGTCTATGTGTAGCGGCTGGCTGCTCTCGGGGGTGATGCGGGGCACCCGCTGCTAAAGGTGACACGTTCTGTCACCTTTAGCAGGAACGATGGACGGCATGAGCAACCAGCACATCACCACCCAGAAGACTCAGGAAACCGCGCAGGGCTGCCCGACGGGTCCACTCCTCGGGCGGATCGCGCTCGTGGCGGGGGCCACCCGCGGGGCGGGCCGGGCTCAGGCTGTGGAGCTGGGCCGGGCCGGTGCGACCGTGTACGTCACCGGACGGACCACCCGGGCCCGGTCCAGCGAGGTCGGCCGGACCACCGAGACCATCGAGGAGACCGCCGAACTCGTCACCGCGGCGGGCGGCACCGGAATCGCGGTTCCCACCGACCATCTCGACGAAGTACAAGTGCGCGCCCTGGTCGAGCGGATCGACCGGGAGGTCGGGCGGCTCGACATCCTCGTCAACGACCTGTGGGGCGGCGAACACCTCGTGGCCGCCTCGGTGTTCGGGAAGAAGAGCTGGCAGACACCGCTGGCCGACGGCCTGCGGATCCTGGAGCTCGGCGCGCGTTCGCACGTGATCACGGCGGCGCTGCTGTTTCCACTCCTGATCCGCTCCGACGCGCCGCTGCACGTGGAGGTCACCGACGGCACCGCGCGCTACAACCGCCGCTACCGGGAGAACATGTACTACGACCTGGCGAAGAACGCCCCGATCCGGCTCGCGTTCGGGCTGGGTCAGGAGCTGGTCGAGTACCGGGGCGCCGCGGTCGCGGTCTCGCCGGGCTTCCTGCGCTCGGAGCAGATGCTCGCCCACTTCGGTGTGAGTGAGGAGAACTGGCGTGACGCGATCGCCCAGGAGCCGGCGTTCGCGATCGCGGAGTCCCCTGCCTACCTGGCCCGTACGGTTGCGGCGCTGGCCGCCGACCCGGACCGCGCCAAGCGTTGGAACGGCAAGTCCACCTCCAGCGCGGAACTCGCCAAGGTGTACGGGGTGACGGACGTGGACGGCAGCCAGCCGGACGCCTGGGCCTATTTCGAGGATGTCGCCCGCGGCAAGGAAGGCTCTCCCGAGGACTACCGCTGACCTTTGACTGCCTTCGGGGCCTCCTGGCTGTGGGCCTGATAGAGGGCGGTCAGCGCTGCGGCGCGCTCACGGAAGCGGGCGCGCAGGCCGGCCGGGGCCAGCACCTCCACGTCCGCGCCGAGCCGCGCGAGCTGATCGAAGGCGACGTCCTCGGACTCCGAAGGCAGGTCGAGGGTGACCAGGCCGGCGGGGTCCGGGGCGCTCGCGGACGCGAGCGCGTCCGCGACGGCGGCCCCGTCCACGACAGCCGGCAACCGCCGTAGCCCCGAGCCGGTCAGGCGGACCGTGACGGTGGTGCGCAGCAGGGCGCGTGCGAAGACGGCCGAGCGGTCCTCCCAGTACTCGGCCAGCTCGAAGGCCGGATCGCGCACGAACGGTTCCTCCGCTCCGGCAGCGGGGCCGAGGGAAGTGATCCGGTCGACGCGGTACGTACGCCAGCCACCGTCCTGGTCCTCCCGCTTGCCGGGGATGCGGACCACGGCGTACCAGATGCCGGCCTTCAGTACGAGTCCGTACGGCTCCACCACCCGCGCCACGGCAGAGGACGGTGCGCCGTCCCGGCCCGGCCGGGCGTAGGAGAGCTCGACGGCCCGGTCCGCCCACACCGCGCGGGCCAGATCCGGCAGCAGTTCCGGAGTGGTGGATTCGCGGAACCAGGTCGGCGCGTCGAGGTGGAAGCGGCGCACCGAGGACTCGGCGGCTTCGCGTACCGACGGCAGCAGGGTAGCGGTCAGCTTCAACCGGGCGGTTTCCGCTGCCTCCGACAGCCCCAGATCCCGCAACGCCGAGGGCAGCCCGGACAAGAACAGCGTCTCCGCCTCGCTCGGGTGGAGAGCGGTGAGCCGGGTCCGGTATCCCGCGGCAAGGAAGTACCCACCCACGCGGCCCCGCTCCGACCGGACGGGAACGCCGGCCTCCTGCAAAGCCTGGGCGTCGCGGATCACGGTCCTCTCGGAGATCTCCAGCTCACGGGCGAGAGCGGCTGCGGTCAGGCCGGGGTTCGACTGGATCAGGAGAGCCATACGGATCAGACGGGCGGCACGCATCCTCCAAGTCTCCCCCGCCCACGGACGAGCAGGACCTCTTGCCTGCGGTTTGCCTGCGTTGGCTCCACCCGGGAGAACCCGAGAAGTGAGCCTGGTGCTGGCTGTACGGCCCAGCAGATGAACGGACGAAGGCCGGCGCCGGCACGATGCATCGCCGTCCGCGTAGCTCGCTGGACCGCCGTCCGCGTAGCTCGCTGGGCCCGCGAAGCGTCACTGGCTGAGTGTGCCGCACCATTTGACGGCGTCCGGTCGCCGTGACGGCGTCCGGTCGTCATGGCTGTCGTCGCGCGGGTCCTATTCCTTGGCACGCGATTCCCCGGACCATGACGCTCCGGCCCTCGTGAGCCGGCGTTTGTGGCGCGTGGCGCGAATTCGACCGAATCCCTCCTGTGGGCCGCCGAGGAGGGGAATACAGTCAACTCATGAGCATGCAGCCGCGATTGGTCGTCCCGGACCCCGATTCCGCCGCCACCTACTACCAGAAAACCATGGGCGCCAAGGAGGTCTTCCGCGCCCATGATGACAGCGGCCGCGTGATGGTCGTCGTCCTGCAGGTCGACGGTTCCCCGTTCTCCCTGTCCCCCGCGGTACCCGAGTGGGGCTGGCTTTCGCCGGACGACATCGGTGGCTCCCCGGTCCTCCTGGAGGCGGAGTTCACCGACCAGGACGCCGTCGCGGAGCGGATGGTCGCCGGAGGAGCCACCGTGGTCGTTCCGCTGGAGAACCGCCCGTACGGCAAGCGGGAGGGGCGCCTTCGCGACCCGTTCGGCCACCTGTGGATCATCACCGGCGAGCTGCGCTGAAACACCGGCGGTCGACGGCGGTCGGCGGCGGTCCCGCGCCGGTGCCGCACGCACCCTTCATCAGGATTCCCTCGGCGAGGCGGCAGCAGAAGACACCGGGCTTCTTGGGAGGCCCGGTGTCCGTACGCATACGTGTACGCGTTTCAGTCGACCCAGCACTGGGTGCCGCCTCCGCCGGGTCATCAGAGACGGCACCGCACTCACGCACATCACCCGCACCGATGCGCCGACCACTGCCTGCCGCACCGACCTGGCCCAGGCCGTCACCGTCCTGGCACGCGCGCAGCAGGATGCGGTCTGGAACCGGCAGCAGGTCGCCAATCAGCTCCGTCCCTCTGCTGAGGGAGTACTCCCCGGCCATGTGGGCGTGATCGGCGACCACAAAAGTCGGTCGCCTTTCCCACCGCTTGCGCCGTTGCACAGGCGGACAGAGCAGGTAAACACGATCGTGACTGAGTCTGTCAGTGGGATACAACGGTTGGTATGACGGTCTTCTACTGCGCAAAGTGCGGTGCCGAACTTACCCCGGACCTGCAGGAGCTTCAGAGCATCCCGGACATCTCGGTGCGTGACAGGGACCGGCATGGCAAGACGCGGCTCGCGCCTTCGACAGTCCCGAGAGGCAGCTACGCCATAGATCCCGAACCGTGGGGAGCCCCCTTCGTGGCCCCAGGCACCCGGGCGTCGTCCGCACTTGTGAGCCGGACCCTTCTCATGCCGCCCGGCATGACCGACATGGCGCCCGCTGGCCCCCGAAACTCTGTCATCGTGCACCCGGAGGGCACGCTAAACCTGCAACTGGCCGGCTCTCTGGGTATTCACCACGGTTGCTGCGGACCTCTTGGAACCGGAGGACCCAACATGACGTGCCTGTGCGGGGTGGGCGTGGCGACTCTTGCCGCGGACTGCATGGGCCCGCATGAGCTGCACCTGGACCCGCTTCGGACATACGCCTTCACGCCCAACGCTGCCGCGTCATGACGCCGGATAGGAGGTGGACGTTCTCAACACCGCGGAGAGTCCGACTGGCCTGCCGGACGCTTGGCGTCTGACGCCGCATGCGCGCGGGAACACGCGCCGACAGGGCGACCGTTGTGAGAACGGCACTACCAACCCAAACGACGCTGCGGCATACGCTCCCCCACGGCACGGCAGACAGGCAGGACGACGGCCTCAGGCTGCCGCCGGGCGTCCCCGGCCGTGCCGTTGTGACCTCGCGTTTACCGGATGGGCACCAGCAGCTTGCTCATGAGTTCTTTCAGACCGCCGGCTTCTCGGCACCGTTGCGTAAGAGAGCGCATGTCCTGCCGTATGGCGGGCACACGGCCCACACCTCACGCGGTCGGACTCTCCCTGTCCGGTCCCGTCTTGCGGCCCCGCCTCTCAACCCCGAGACGAGCGGCGGGGCCGGGGGTTACCGGGCTGGGGCTCGCGGAGGAAATTACACCCCGGGGCGCGCGCTCAGCAAGGGCTGATGGTGTGTGAAGCTCCGTACGCGGTCGCGCGTTAACTTCTGCGCTTGAGGCGGGCGGGTTCCGAGGCAACGGTGCGGGTATCCAGCCGAACCTGCGCCCGGCTCTCGCACCAACCGGCATTCCCCAGCCACGAGTTGGGATTCGGTGAACTGGGGGTTCGCACGTCTCCTCGCACTCTTACCCGGATCGCCGGCCGGGTCCTGGCGGACATCGCCGTTACGGCCGCCGTCCTTGCCACCACGGGACCATCCAATACGACAGCCCGGAGGCGATGACCAATTAAGGGGTGGCAGCTCGTTCGGCGGGGTGGACCGTGGCGCGGTGTCCTGGAGGCGCGGTTCCCGTGCGCGGACTCCGCGCCACGGCCACGTGAAGCCCGTACCCACGATCCGGAGCGTGATGAGCTGGACTCTCCACGTAAC
>NZ_JAODUA010000035.1 GCF_025399895.1 Streptomyces sp. ASQP_92
CTTCAGGGTCCCGGTGCGGGGCTTTTCTGCGTTTAAGGTCGAGTCATGCGCTACGACCTCATCATCTTCGACAACGACGGCGTGCTCGTCGACAGCGAGCCCATCTCGAACACCATCCTGTCCGGGTATCTGACCGAGCTCGGCCACGCCACCTCGTACGAGGATTCCCTCCGTGACTACATGGGGGCCGCCGTCCACCGCGTACACGACCTCATCGAGGAGCGGACCGGGCAGAGGCTGCCGGAAGACTTCGACGAGACGCTGCACGCGCGGATCTTCGCCGCGTTCGAGCGGGAACTCCAGCCCGTCCCCGGAGTCACCGACGTCCTCGGCAAGCTCGTCGCGGAGGGGGTGCCGTACTGCGTGGCGTCGTCCGGGACGCACGAGCGGATCAGGGTGGGACACCGGCGCACCGGGCTCGACGAGTGGTTCGAGGAGGAGTGGGTGTTCTCGGCGGAGGACGTCGGGCGGGGCAAGCCGGCACCGGACCTGTTCCTGCGCGCGGCCGAGCGGATGGGGGTCGCGCCCGAGCGGTGTGTCGTCATCGAGGACAGCCGGCTCGGGATCGAGGCGGCTCGGGCCGCGGGGATGGACGTCTACGCCTTCACGGCGATGACGCCGGCCGACCGCCTCGAAGGTGCCAACGGGCACTTCGGGGACATGGGACAGCTCCTCGGATTGCTCGCGTGATCTCTCTACCCAGGAGTAAGTGACGGCCCTAGGCTGTGCCGCCATGACAGACGCACGCCTGCGGCACGGCAGGGCGTCCCTGGCGGTGAGCTTCTTCGCGCAGGGCATGGCCTTCGCCCTCCTGGTGACCCGGATACCGGCGATCCAGGACCGGTACGGGATATCCGACGGCCTGCTCCCCGCCTTCCTCGCGGCCGTGCCGATCCTCGCCGGGGTCGGCAGCGTCTGCACCGAGCACCTGGTCAAGCGGGTCCGGCCGAGCGTGGTGCTGCGGTTCGCGCAGCCCGCCGTGCTCCTGGCGCTGCTCGGCGCCGGCGCCGGTGACCGGATGTGGCAGGCCGCGCTGTCGCTCGGCGCGTTCGGGCTCGCGGTGGGCGCGCTCGACGCCTCCATGAACATGCTGGGGGTCAGCCTTCAGCGGACGTACGGGCGCAGCATCATGCTCGGGTTCCACGCCTCGTACAGTCTCGGCGGGATCGGCGGCGCCTCGCTCGCGTGGGCGGGGGCGCACTGGCACCTGTCGCTGCTGGTGTCGTATCTGCCGGTCGTGGCCGTGCTGCTGCCGGTCTGTCTGGTCGCGAGCCGTTGGTACGTGGATGGGGAGCCGGGCGCCGTCGAGGTCGTGGACGGTGATGTCGCGGGGGCCAAGCCGCTCGTCTTCCGGCTGCTGCTGCCGCTCTGCCTGGTGATGAGCTTCGCGTACATCGGGGACTCGACCGTCTCCAACTGGAGTGCCAAGTACCTCCAGGACACGCTGGGCAGTTCCGAGCAGCTCTCCACCGTTCCGTACAACGTCTACATGGTGACGACGCTGCTCGGGCGGGCGGCGGGGGACTTCGGGGTGCGGCGGTTCGGGGCGGTGGCCGTGGTGCGGGTCGGGACGGTGCTGGCGGCGCTCGGGTTCGCCGTGGTGGCCATTGCTCCCGGGCCCTGGGTGGGGATGGCCGGATTCACCCTGCTCGGGTTCGGGCTGTGTGTGATCGTGCCGCAGACGTTCGCGGCGGCGGGGCGGCTGTTCCCGGGGGCCAGTGACGCGGCGGTGGCCCGGCTGAACATCTTCAACTACGTCGGCTTCCTCGTCGGCTCGCCGCTCGTCGGGGCGCTCGGGGACGCCTGGAGCTACCGCGGCGCGATGCTGGTGCCGATGGTGTTGGTGCTGTTGACGCTGGTGTACGCCCGCTCGTTCGGCTCCGAGGGCGCCCGATACGGTGGCGGGCATGAACGGCCGCGCACTGTTGATGTGGGATGAAGCTGTCACGCGCTACGACTTCGGGTCGAGCCATCCGATGGACCCGGTACGCCTCGCGCTGACCATGGGTCTGGTGCGGGCGTACGGGCTCGATCGGCAGGTGGACGTCGTCGCGGCGCCGCCGGCCGGGGATTCCACGCTGAGGCTTGTGCACCGCCAGGACTACGTGGACGCGGTACGGGCCGCGTCGGCGGATCCGCGGGCGGCCGACGCCTCCTACGGGCTCGGGACGATGGACGACCCCGCCTTTCCCGGGATGCACGAGGCCTCCGCGCTGATCGCGGGGCAGTCGGTCGCGGCGGCCGAGGCGGTGTGGGCGGGGGAGGCCGCGCACGCGGTCAACTTCGCGGGCGGGCTGCACCACGCGATGCCGGGTGGGGCGGCCGGGTTCTGCGTCTACAACGACGCGGCCCTCGCGATCGCGCGGCTGTTGGAGCTGGGGGTCGAGCGGGTCGCGTACGTGGACGTCGACGTGCACCACGGGGACGGGGTGCAGGCGGCGTTCTGGGAGGACCCGCGGGTCCTCACGATCTCGCTGCACGAGCATCCCCGGCAGCTGTTCCCCGGCACCGGATGGCCCGAGGAGACCGGGGCGGACGGGCCCGGCGAGGGCTCCGCGGTCAATGTCGCGCTGCCGGCGGGGACGGGGGACGAGGGGTGGCTGCGGGCGTACCACGCGGTGGTGCCGGAGCTCATCGCCGATTTCCGGCCACAGGTGTTGGTCACCCAGCACGGGGCCGATACGCACTTCGAGGATCCGCTGGCCCATCTGGCGGTGTCGCTCGACGCGCAGCGGGCGGTGCAGGAGGCGTGTCACTCGTTGGCGCACGAGTACGTTCCGGGGGCGAAGTGGGTCGCGCTCGGGGGCGGGGGGTATGCGGTGGTGGATGTCGTGCCGCGGTCCTGGACGCATCTGGTGGGGATCGCGGGGCATGCGCCCGTCGCTCCCGAGTCGTTGATTCCTTCGTCCTGGCGGGATGAAGTGTTCGCGCGTACGCGGGAGTTGGGGCCGTTGCGGATGACGGATGGGCGGGGGGTTTCCTGGCGGGGGTGGGAGGCGGGGTATGACCCTGCGGATCGGGTTGATCAGGCGGTGTTGGCTACGCGGCGGGCGGTGTTTCCGTTGCGGGGGTTGTTGGCTTAGGGGGTGCTCCCCCCACCCCGCCCCTCCCCGAAACCCTCCGGGGGTGTGAGTGGGTGGCCGCCTCTCCTGGGGCTCCGCCCCAGACCCCGTATCGCGCCTGAACGGCGCTCGTCCTCAAACGCCGGACGGGCTGAAGGTGCCCCAGCACTCCCGGGCGGGGGCTCCGCCCCCTGCACCCCCGTTCGCGCCTTAAGGGCGCTCGTCCTCAAACGCCGGACGGGCTGAAATGCCCGATGCGGGCCAGCACCAGTACCGCTAAGGGGCGCGGGGAACTGCGCGAGAAGCGAGCACGGTCCGCAGGCGAAAACGGGTTTCCAGGGGCGCGGGGAACTGCGCAACAGCTGGGTGCGGGGCCGGGCGGAGCCGGAGGCGGGGGTGCAGGCGGCGTTACGCCAACTGTGGGGTTGGGGCGGGAAGTTGGGGCGGGGGCGCATCCGCTGCGGGAGCATCGTCGGGTGTTGAGCATCGCGGCGCTCCGGGCGCATCTTCTGGCGGCCAGGCTGGCCGGGCCGGTGGCCACGTCGCGGGAGGAGAGTCTGCGCAGCTACCGGCTGTTCGCGGCCCGCGACCCCCGCGTCATGATCGGGCTGGACCCCGAATGGGGCTGGGGCGAGCGGGACTTGCTGCGGCTGATGGCGGACAAGTGCGGGGTGAGCGACGACCCGGGCCATGTGAGCGGGCCCGATGTCATCGACCCCGAGCGGACGCTGGCGGGGCTCGACGCCTTCGCGGCACGGCTCGGGGAGGTGGCCTCGCGGCGCGGCGCGGTGCTGCTCGGGACCGGGCATCCGCACCGTCTGCTCGGCTTCTACGCCGCTCTGGCGGACGCTTTGTCGGCGGCGGGGTGCCCTGTTATCACCCCAGCGCAGGGTAGCTCTGTCGACATAACGACCCGGTTCGGGGTACGTACGTACAACCTTGACTACGTACGGGGAGTCGCGTTGGTGCGAGAACCCGGCGCGCGGGGTGCCGGGAGCGTGACCGGCGCGCACTCCCATTCCCCGCTGCCGGTTCGGGTCGCTCTGGGGGCCGCGGCGGGGGTCTCGGGGCAGGTTCCGGAGTTGGTGATCGGGGACCACGGATGGGTCTGCGGAGCAGGTCAGCTGGGTATCGAGGCGGTTGGTCTGGCCGATACCGACGACCCCGCGCTGTTCGTGGGTGAGGCCGAGGGGCAGGTGGCCGTGGCCGTTCCGCTTGATGACGCCGTGCGGTCCGATTACTACCGGCCGCTTACTCGCTATGTACTCAATCGGGCGTGTCTGTCACAGTAGGCGGCCGATGGGGGCTCCTCTTCCCCACTCGCACCACCCGCCCCTACTCTGGGGAGTGAGCGCACAGCGACGTTGAGTCACCGGAGGGGAAGCCGGTGCGCGTTGGGTGCGGAAGGTACAGGTGGGTCATGACTGCTGGGAGTGACAGGCCTCTCAATGAGGTCAAGTTCCTGACCGTGGCGGAAGTCGCCTCGGTGATGCGAGTGTCCAAGATGACCGTGTACCGCTTGGTGCACAGCGGCCATCTGCCGGCGATCCGGGTGGGCAGGTCCTTCCGGGTCCCGGAGCAAGCAGTTCACGAGTATCTCCGCGAGTCCTTTGTGGGGGTGGAGACGGCCTGAGGGAGCACCACGCTCCCCTCGGATTACGTCCCTCACTCGGCGGCAGGTAGGCTAGGCCGACGTAGGTCGTGTGGGCCCAGACGCCCCGCACCGAGTGAGAAGAAGTGAGCGAGGGTAGTCGTGGGCTCTGTTATCAAGAAGCGGCGCAAGCGGATGGCCAAGAAGAAGCACCGCAAGCTGCTCAAGCGCACGCGCGTTCAGCGTCGCAACAAGAAGTAAGCGAGCGCTGTTCGTGAGATCGCAGCCCTCCCACCGCATCGTCGGTGGGAGGGCTGTGGCGTACCCGGACACGGATTCCCGAACCCCGGACACGGTTTCTCGGCCATGGGCACGTTCGTGGACATCACCGCGTGACATCGAGCCGCTACGGTGGCGCAGAGGGCGTAGGGACGTACCGAAGGCCGAAGGAAGGCGCTGATCTTGGGGAAGGTCGTGCTCGTCACCGGAGTGGCCCGGCAGCTCGGAGGCCGTCTCGTACGGCGGATCCAGCGTGATCCGGAGGTCGACCGGGTGATCGGGGTCGATGTGGTCGCTCCGGGCCATCAGCTCGGTGGGGCCGATTTCGTACAGGCGGACATCCGGCAGTCGGCGATCGCGAAGGTGCTCGCCGAGTACGCCGTGGACACCGTCGTGCACATGGATGTGACCGGTATGCCGCTCGGCTCGGGCGGCGGGCGTGCCACGGTCAAGGAGACCAACGTCATCGGCACGATGCAGCTGCTCGGTGCCTGTCAGAAGTCGCCGACGGTCAAACGGCTCGTGGTGAAGTCGAGTACGAGCGTGTACGGGTCCGCGCCGCGCGACCCCGCGGTGTTCACCGAGACGACCCCGCCCAAGTCGCTGCCCAGTGGCGGCTTCGCGAAGGATGCCGTCGAGGTCGAGGGGTATGTGCGCGGCTTCGCCCGGCGCCGGCCCGATGTCGCGGTGTGTGTGCTGCGGTTCGCCAACATCCTGGGGCCGAGCGCCGACTCGCCGCTCGCCGAGTACTTCTCGCTGCCGGTCCTGCCGACGGTGTTCGGCTACGACCCGCGGCTCCAGTTCGTCCACGAGGACGACGTGATCGACGTGCTGCGGATCGCCTCGGGCGAGCCCCGGCGTTCCACGCTCAACAGCGGGACCTTCAATGTCGCGGGGGAGGGCGTGCTGCTCCTTTCGCAGTGTTCGCGCCGCCTCGGACGCCCCACGGTGCCGGTGCTGCTGCCCGCGGTGCGGTGGGTGGGCAGCGCGCTCAGGACGGTGGGGGTGACCGACTTCTCGCCCGAGCAGATTCGTTTGCTCACACACGGCAGGGTGGTCAGCACCGCCCAGATGCGCGAGACACTGGGCTTTGAACCCAAGTACACGACGGCCGAGACGTTCGCGGACTTCGCCCGCAGCCGGGGGCCGGGGCTGCTGCCGCCGGACACGCTGGCCAGGGCCGTGGACCGGGTGGCGGGGCTGCCGTTCGCGCCCTTCCCCGGCGGGGCACTCGCCGGGGCCACCACCCCTTCGCCCACCCCCTCGAACGCGGAATGAGGAGCGCACCAACGATGGCGGACGCCAAGGTCATCCCGTTCGACGACGACCGCTCGCGCCAGAGCGCGCAGCGCGCCGGTCGCAGGCGCCCGGTTCCGGGCCGCCGCAAGGCCGAGTCCGGGCCGCCGCCGCTCCCGGCGCCCTCCTCCCCGGTCAGTGCCCTGCCGGGCGCGCAGGAGGCCGTGGAGCGGGCTTCCGGGGACGACACCGCGCCCGGGCAGGAGCAGCGCGGCAGCCAAGGACAGCACGGCAGTTGGGACCGCCGGATCGCGGGCGGTCTGTCGTTCCTGCGGCGGCGGATCACCGGCGAGTACGACGTCGACGAGTTCGGCTACGACAAGGAGCTCACCGACCAGGTCCTGATGTCGGTGCTGCGGCCGGTCTTCGACAAGTACTTCAGGGTGGAGGTGAAGGGCGTCGAGAACATTCCCGCCGAGGGCGGGGCGCTGGTCGTAGCCAACCACTCCGGGACGCTGCCGCTGGACGGGCTGATGATGCAGGTGGCCGTCCACGACCACCACCCGGCGGGGCGCCATCTGCGGCTGCTCGCGGCCGACCTGGTGTTCATGCTGCCGGTCGTCAACGAGCTCGCCCGCAAGGCCGGGCACACGCTGGCCTGTTCCGAGGACGCCCAGGCGCTCCTGGAGCGGGGCGAGGTCGTGGGGGTGATGCCCGAGGGGTTCAAGGGCATCGGCAAGCCGTTCGGCGAGCGGTACAAGTTGCAGCGCTTCGGGCGGGGCGGCTTCGTGTCGACCGCGCTGAAGGCGGGCACGCCCATCGTGCCGTGCTCGATCGTGGGGGCCGAGGAGATCTACCCGATGATCGGGAACGCCAAGACGCTGGCCAGGCTGCTCGGCTTCCCGTACTTCCCCATCACGCCCACGTTCCCCTGGCTGGGGCCGGCCGGTCTGGTGCCGCTGCCGACGAAGTGGACGATCCAGTTCGGTGAGCCGATCCCGACGGACGGCTATCCGCCGGAGGCCGCCGAGGACCCGATGCTGATGTTCAACCTCACCGATCAGGTGCGGGAGCAGATCCAGCACACGCTGTACAAGCTGCTGGTGCAGCGGCGGTCCGTGTTCTTCTGAGGCGCCCACAGGCGGTCCGTACGCGCGGGAGGGGCCGGGAACTTTCTTCCCGGCCCCTCCCACGTTCGCGTACGCCGCCTACTCCGGGTTGTCCGGATGGATGTTCAGGTCCGGCAGCAACCCCGGCAGGAGCGGGGGCAGCGTGACGTCCGGGACGGGCGGCTTGGCCGGCTTGGCGGGCGGGGCCGGGGTGGCGCTGCCCGTGCCCGGTTCGAACAGGCCGCCGGTGTTGCCGCCCAACAGGCCCTCGCTGGACGGGGAGCCGGAGGGCTGCTGCGGCTTTCCGCTCCGGCCGGGGGTGCTGTGGCCGGAGGCGGACGACGAGGACGGCGCGGACGGGCGGGTCGCCCCCGAGGTGCCGCCGGGGTGCGAGGTGTCCTGACGGGTGTGCGTCTTGGACGACGTCTTGGGCAGCAGCGACTGAAGCGGCTTGACCTCTTGGTCTATGGCGGCGAAGACCGAGCTCACCTGGTTGCCGACGTCGCTCAGCTGGGGAGGCAGCTTTCCGCGGAGCTTGCTCCAGCTCTCGCGGTGGGCCTGGGAGAAGGAGTTCAGGGCCGCGATCGGGTCGAGCGAGCCGTCCCGGGCGTAGGCCTGGTGCAGGAGGCGGTGGGCCTCCGAAGCGTCGTGCTCCATGCCGGTGAGGGCGCGGCGGACCTCACCGAGCTGCTCGTGGTCGAGGTCGCCCGCGCGGCCCCGTTCCATCAGACGTCTCGCCTCCGAGAGCCGGGTCGAGGCCTGATCGAGGTAAAGCACTCCTCGGCTGGCGTCGTCGTCGGCCATGGTGAGCTTGAGGTCCTCCATGCCCCGCTTCAGCCCGTACAGGGAATCACCGGGCAGGGCGTCGGAACTGGCAGCGGCCACGCCGCTGAACGCGCCCGCGGCCACACCGATGCTCAGTCCGCCCGCCGCAATGCCCTTGGACCAGCGGGAGCGGGGTCGCAATTTCCGGAGCGACGTCGCCCGGTGGGCGCCGCGGCCGGTCCGCTGCTCGGGCACCTGAGGGTCGGCGGCTGCGCCGCCGGCGAACATGCGCTCCATCTCGGCCATGAGCAGCGTGCGCTGCTCGACCTTGACCTGCGGGTCCATCTCCGGTTTCGGCAGTTCGCCGAGCCCACCCGCCAGGGTCAACAGCCTGCCGGTGTCGGCCTGTTCGGCCGCGCCGGTCTCGGGTGTCTCCTGGTCGGCCGCCGAGGCTTCTTCCAGGGCCTGGGCGAAGGCGTTCGCCCGCCGGTGCGCCGATACGTTCGCGATCACTGGCGGCACCTCCTCTCGTCATCACGGTCGACTCCCCAAGGGGCCTGGAAGGTTGCACGCCTTGAGCACATCCACACGATCGAGTGAGCGGCCATGGACATGGCGTGACCACAGGGAGCCTTCATCCCGCACAACGACGGACGCGGCACTTGGGTTACGGACGGAGGATGATCGGACCACAGCGTCATCGAGAGCTCACGGACGGTGAGTCGGACCCGCCGTTCGGGCGGGTCGGCGGGTGGGGGCCGGGCGGGCCCTTGGTCAGCGGGCGTCGTCCGGCAGGAGCCGGGCCAGGGTGCGTACCGCCCGGTACTGGAGGGTCTTGATCGCGCCCTCGTTCTTGCCCATGACACGGGCGGTCTCGGCGACCGACAGGCCCTGGAGGAAGCGCAGGGTGACGCACTCCTGCTGCTGTGGATTGAGCTTGCGTACGGCTTCGAGCAGGGCGGCGTTGGAGAGCGACTCCAGGACGGAGTCCTCGGGGGAGCGCTCGACCTCGTTGGCGTCGAGCATTTCGCCGGTGGTCACTTCGAGCCGGAAACGGCTCGACTTGAAGTGGTCGGCGACCAGGTTGCGCGCGATCGTGACCAGCCAGGCGCCGAAGTCACGGCCCTGCCAGGTGAAGGTGGAGATCCGGCGCAGGGCGCGCAGGAACGTCTCGCTGGTGAGGTCCTCGGCCGTCGCCTTGCCGCCGACGCGGTAGTAGATGTAGCGGTAGACCGTGTCGCTGTACTGGTCGTACAGCCGGCCGAAGGCGTCGGCCTCGCCGGCCTGTGCGCGCTCGACGAGATCCATCATGCGGGCGCTGTCGCTGTCGGCGGTGGGCCGGCGGGCGGTGGGCGTCGCGGACGTGCCCGTGCTGCGGCCGCCGCTCC
This sequence comes from Streptomyces sp. ASQP_92, assembly GCF_025399895.1. Taxonomy (GTDB): domain Bacteria; phylum Actinomycetota; class Actinomycetes; order Streptomycetales; family Streptomycetaceae; genus Streptomyces. The sequence goes on from NZ_JAODUA010000035.1 coordinate 9,431, forward strand.
GTCTACCGACTGCGGCACCACCGTCGGCCAGGGCATAGCAGGGCCCGACGGGTGTTGCGGTGGCGAAGGCAGGGGCGCCGGCGTACGCGGTGGGGACGAAGACGCGCAAGCGGTCGACGACCGCCCCGCGCAGCGTAGCCAGGCCCGAGGCGTCAACCCCGACGTGTGGGTACACGGGACTCCCAGAGGCAGAGCTTCCATCACGTGCAGTGCGGAACCGTTCACCCATCGTGGCGATGTGTGGGGTTCCGGATTGCGTCTGAGGAGAATAACGCTTCGTGCAGGGAGCGCTACACCCAGTTGCTCAAATCGTCGATTCCGTCGCTTCTGTTACGTCTATGCGGCTGTTCAAGTCACACGTTGTGAGCAGAAAATGACCGAGTTGCTTTCGGTTCTGTCCGCGTCGGAGATCTCTTGTGCCCGGCTGCGGGCAACGGGGCAGGCGGGCCAAGGGGGGCGGGGCGAAACTCCCACAATCGAATATTCCGGCGGGCGGGGGCGGGCGGCGATCGCGGATGGCTGCGGACAGTGGCGAACGGGGGCCTTGGGGGCGCCGGGGTTCCCCGCGCCCCCTGGAACCCCGAGTCCGTCTGCGAGCCGCAGGTGGCTGGTCGCGCAGTTCCCCGCGCCCCTGAAAGCCCGCCTTCGACTGGGGGCCGTGCGTGGTTGCTCGCGCAGTTCCTCGCGCCCCTGGAAACCCGCCCTCGGCTGCGGGCCGTGCGTGGTTGCTCGCGCAGTTCCTCGCGCCCCTTAACTGCTCGGTGCTGGCCCGCACGGTGCACCTCAGCCTGTCCGGCGATTGAGGACGAGCGCCCTTCAGGCGCGATCGGGGCCTGGGGCGGAGCCCCGGGAAGCCCGGCTTTCGGGTGCGGGTCGTGCGTGGCTGGTCGCGCAGTTCCTCGCGCCCCTGGCAGTACTGGTGCTGGCCCGCATCGAGGCATTTCAGCCCGTCCGGCGATTGAGGACGAGCGCCCTTAAGGCGCGATACGGGGTCCGGGGCGGAGCCCCGGGGGGTCAGCGGCGGCGGCGGTGCAGGGCGACGGCCGCGGCCGTGCCGCCCGCCAGCGCGCCCACCCCGGCGGCGGCCGGGATGCCGACCTTCGCGGCCTTGCGGCCGGTGCGGTAGTCCCGCAGCCGCCACTCACGCTCGCGCGCGTACTTGCGGAGTTTGGCGTCGGGGTTGATGGCGTAGGGGTGGCCCACGAGCGAGAGCATCGGGATGTCGTTGTGCGAATCGCTGTACGCGGCGCAGCGGTTCAGGTCGAGTCCCTCGGCGGCGGCCAGGGCCCGGACGGCCTCGGCCTTGGCGGGCCCGTGCAGGGGCTCGCCCACCAGGCGTCCCGTATAGACGCCGTCCACGGACTCGGCGACCGTGCCGAGGGCGCCGGTCAGGCCGAGGCGGCGGGCGATGATCGTGGCGGTCTCGACCGGGGCGGCCGTCACCAGCCAGACCTTCTGGCCCGCGTCGAGGTGGGCCTGGGCCAGCGCGCGGGTGCCGGGCCAGATGCGGTCGGCCATGTACTCGTCGTAGATCTCCTCGCCGATCGACATCAGCTCGGAGACGCGGTGGCCCTTGACGATGGACAGCGCGCTGTCGCGGGCGTCCTGCATGTGCTCGGGGTCCTCGACGCCGGCCAGCCGGAACCAGGCCTGCTGCCAGGCGAAGCGGGCGAGTTCGCGGCGCTGGAAGAACTGCCTCTTGTAGAGGCCCCGGCCGAAGTGGAAGAGGGCGGCGCCCTGCATCACGGTGTTGTCGAGGTCGAAGAAGGCGGCGGCGAGAGCGTCCCCGTGGACGGGGAACTCGGGCTCCGGCGGGAACTCGTCGGCCCGCGCGTGCGCCGGTTCCACCAGCGCCGCGAGTTCCAGCGAGGACTTGCGGGCTGCCTCGGCTGCGGCCTCGCCGGCCAGCACGCTGCGTGCTGTCGCCGAGGGCCTACGACGGGTGAGCCATCCCAGTGCGGCCATGCCGTGAGCATAGCCAGTCTGTTCGGGCCCGCCCGACGCGCCGGGGATGCGATGGCATGAACTCTGCCGGGCCATCGCGTTAAACGGACGATCCGGGCGTATGGGTCCGGCCCTGCCGGGGTTGGACAATGGAAGGCATGAGTCCCTTGCTGCGACGTACGAGGAAGCCGGGCGGGAACCCTGCCGACCGGGTGGTCACGCTGATCGGTAAGCCCGGTTGTCATCTGTGCGACGACGCCCAGGAGGTGATCGAGGCCGTGTGCGCCGAGACGGGCGCGTCCTGGGAGAAGAAGGACATCACCCAGGACGAGGCGCTGTACAAGGAGTACTGGGAGCAGATCCCGGTCGTGCTGGTCGACGGCGAGCAGCACACCTTCTGGCGCGTGGACCCGGTGCGTCTCAAGGGGGCACTGGCCGGCTGAACCAGGAGTGGTTCCGGGCTCGGTGCTGAACTGGCGATTGGTGGGGATCGCGATGGTTGCGGTTACCATCAAGGGTCGTTTTGCCGTGGTTCGGGGGTATCGCTGTGAGGAGAGTGTGCGGCTTTGCCCCCTTCGGGTCCTGAACGGACTGAACCCGTCCGTGGTTCCGCGATCGCGGCATCGACTCGCGTGAGCCCGGTCACTTTGCTCGGACAAAGCGGACACCATCTTTGTGCACGCGTTCACAAAGACATAGCCTGCATCCGACGGGGCGGCCCTGCGCCATGTGGCCGCCTACAGCCCCGCTCATCCCGCAGGAGCACCGTGGCAACTGGCCGAACTCACCGACCGGCGACCCGAAGCCGAGGAATCCCCGAGGCCACCGTCGCCAGGCTTCCGCTGTATCTGCGTGCGCTCACGGGACTCTCGGAGCGCTCCGTGCCGACGGTCTCCTCCGAGGAACTCGCGGCCGCCGCGGGGGTCAACTCCGCGAAGCTGCGCAAGGACTTCTCCTACCTCGGCTCGTACGGCACCCGTGGCGTGGGCTACGACGTCGAGTATCTCGTCTACCAGATCTCCCGTGAACTGGGTCTGACCCAGGACTGGCCGGTTGTGATCGTCGGTATCGGTAACCTCGGCGCCGCGCTCGCCAACTACGGCGGCTTCGCCTCGCGCGGTTTCCGGGTCGCGGCCCTCATAGACGCCGACCCGGCGATGGCCGGAAAGCCCGTGGCCGGGATGCCGGTGCAGCACACCGACGAGCTGGAGAAGATCATCAGCGAGAACGGGGTCTCGATCGGGGTCATCGCGACTCCGGCGGGCGCCGCTCAGCAGGTCTGCGAGCGTCTGGTCGCGGCCGGGGTGACCTCCATCCTCAACTTCGCGCCGACCGTTCTGTCGGTGCCCGAGGGTGTCGACGTGCGCAAGGTCGACCTCTCCATCGAGCTCCAGATCCTCGCCTTCCACGAGCAGCGCAAGGCCGGCGAGGAAGCGGCCGTCGCCGAGGCCGCCGCCGCCGTGGTGCCGCCGGTGCGCGCCGCGAACCATGGCCGGAAGGGACCGGACGGGGATCTGCCCGCCGTGATGCCGGCATGAGCCTTCTGGTCGTCGGCCTCAGCCACCGCAGCGCCCCGGTCAGCGTCCTGGAGCGGGCCTCCCTGTCCGCGGACGCGCAGGCCAAGCTGCTCCACGACACCCTCGCCGCCGAGCCCGCGGCCGAGGCCGCCGTGCTCGCCACCTGCAACCGCATCGAGCTGTACGCGGACGTGGACAAGTTCCACGCCGGTGTCGCCGAGCTCTCCACGCTGCTCGCCCAGCACAGCGGCGTCGGCCTGGAGGAGCTCACCCCTTATCTGTACGTGCACTACGAGGACCGGGCCGTCCACCACCTCTTCTCGGTGGCCTGCGGCCTCGACTCGATGGTGGTCGGCGAGGGCCAGATCCTCGGCCAGATCAAGGACACCCTGGCGCTCGGGCAGGAACTGCACACCGCCGGGCGGTTGTTGAACGATCTGTTCCAGCAGGCGCTGCGGGTCGGCAAGCGCGCCCACAGCGAGACCGGCATCGACCGGGCCGGGCAGTCGCTCGTCACCTTCGGTCTGGAGCAGCTCGCCGCGGGCGCGGCCGTCGAGGGCTGGGCCAAGGGCAAGCGGGCGCTGGTCATCGGCGCCGGTTCCATGTCCTCGCTCGCCGCCGCGACGCTGAGCCGGATCGGCGTCGAGGAGATCGTGGTCGCCAACCGGACGCACGCCCGCGCCGAGCGGCTCGTGGAGATCCTCGGCGAGTCGGGCACCGCCGCGCGCGCCGTGGCGATGGGCGACGTCGCACGCGAACTGACACGAGTCGACATCGCGGTCTCCTGTACGGGGGCCACGGGCCTGGTGCTGACCGGTGACGCGGTCGCCGAGGCGGTGGGCGAGAGCCTCACCGAGCCCGCGCCGGCCGCTCCGGTGGACGCCGCCGCGGTCATGGGGTGTCCCGTGGGCCTGACCGGCACGGCGGCCGCGGGTGCCGCGGTGGCCGGGTTCGGGGTGGTCGACGAGGCGCTCAGGGCCGATGGCGCGGCCGCCGCGACGCCGGGTACCGACGCCGACTCCCTTGAGTTGCACGGCAGTTGGGCCGAGAACACCCAGCGGCGCATCTCGCGGGACCGCCGCGACATCCCCGTACAGGCCGGGCCCGTGAAGCTGGCGCTGCTCGACCTGGCGATGCCGCGGGACATCGACGCCGCCGTGCACCGGGTGTCCGGGGTGCGGCTCGTCGACATCGAGTCGCTCGCCGACGCATCCGCCGACGCCCCGATGGCCGCCGACGTGGACCAGGTGCGCGCGATCGTCTCCGACGAGGTGGCCGCGTTCGGCGCCGCCCAGCGGGCCGCGCACATCACGCCCACCGTCGTCGCGCTGCGCGCCATGGCCGCCGAGGTGGTGGCCGGTGAGGTCGCGCGCCTGGAGGGCCGGCTGCCGGACCTCGACGACAAGCAGCGCTCCGAGGTCACCCAGACCGTGCGCCGCGTCGTCGACAAGCTCCTGCACGCGCCGACCGTGCGGATCAAGCAGCTCGCCGCCGAGCCCGGCGGCGCCGGTTACGCGGACGCGCTGCGCACTCTCTTCGACCTCGACCCCGAGACGGTGGCCGCCGTCTCCCGGGCCGATCTGAACGACGCCGATGTCAAGAACCGAGGGCGGTCATGACCGAGAAAGCACTGAGACTCGGGACCAGGCGCAGCAAGCTCGCCATGGCCCAGTCCGGCCATGTGGCCGACGCCGTACGGCAGTTGACCGGCCGCCGCGTCGAGCTGGTGGAGATCACCACGTACGGCGACACCTCGCGCGAGCACCTCGCGCAGATCGGCGGCACCGGCGTGTTCGTCGTGGCGCTGCGTGACGCGCTGCTGCGCGGCGAGGTCGACTTCGCGGTGCACTCCCTCAAGGACCTGCCGACCGCCCGCCACCCCGACCTGGTGCTCGCCGCGGTGCCGGTCCGCGAGGACCCGCGCGACGTGCTGGTCGCCCGCGACGGGCTGACCTTCGCCGAACTCCCGGACGGCGCCCGTGTGGGCACCGGTTCGCCGCGGCGGATGGCGCAGCTCAACGCGTACGCCCGCAGCCACGGGATGACGATCGAGACCGTGCCGATCCGCGGCAACATCGACACCCGCGTCGGATACGTCACCAAGGGCGAGCTCGACGCGGTGGTCCTGGCCGCCGCGGGACTCAACCGCATCGGCCGCTCCGACGTCGTGACCGAGTCCCTGTCGGTCGACACCGTTTTGCCCGCCCCCGGCCAGGGGGCCCTGGCGATCGAGTGCACGGCAGCCAATGCCGACCTCGCCGCCGTGCTCGCCGAGCTCGACGACCCCTTCACCCGGGTCGCCGTGACCGCCGAGCGATCCCTGCTCGCCGCCCTGGAGGCCGGTTGCAGCGCACCTGTTGGCGCGCTGGCCGACCTGCTGGACGACGGCCAGACTGTTCATGAGATGCGCCTGCGCGGAGTGGTCGGCAACCCCGACGGTTCCTCGCTGGTGCAGCTGTCCACCACCGGTCCCGTACCAACGTCGCACGACGAAGCGATGGCCCTCGGACGCGAACTCGCGGACGAGATGCTCGCCAAGGGTGCGGCCGGTCTTATGGGGGAGCGAGCACTTTGAGCCCCACCAACCACCCCACCGCAGCCGGACACGTCACCTTCCTCGGTGCCGGTCCCGGTGACCCCGGGCTATTGACGCTGCGCGCCGTGGAGGCGCTGGCGTCGGCCGACGTCCTGATCGCCGAGCCGGCCGTGCTCGACGTTGTTCGCGCGCACGCGCGGGCAGGTGTGGACACACCGCAGCTGACGATCATTGACGAGGCGTCAACAACCGCCGGGATCCCGGTGTTGCGGGACGCCGCCAATCTTGTCATGGAGGCCGCGCGCTCCGGCAGGCGGGTCGTCCGTGCGGTAGCGGGCGACCCGGGCCTCGACGGCGACGCCGCCGGCGAGATGCTGGCCTGCGCCTCCGAGGGCATCCCCTTCGAGGTGGTGCCGGGCGTCGCCGCCGCGGTCGGTGTGCCGGCGTACGCCGGTGTCCCGCTGCGCGGTTCCGGCGGCGCCGACGTCCGGTTCGTCGACGCCCGTACCGCCTCCGAGCGGTGCTGGGCCGAGGTCGGCGCGAGCGACGGCACGGTGGTGGTCTCCACGACCCTGGAGACCGTCGCGGCCGCCGCGGGCGAGCTGGTCTCGGCGGGCCGCAAGCCCGACACCCCGATGACCGTGACGATCGCGGGCACCACCACCCGCCAGCGGACCTGGTCCGCGACGCTGGGTTCGGTCGCCCAGGTGCTCAAGCAGGCGAAGGTGCTGCCCTCGCCGGACGGGCACCAGGCCGTCATAGCCGTGGTCGGCGAGCGCAGTGCCCCTGCTCAGCGTGACCCGCTCTCGTGGTTCGAGACCAAGCCGCTCTTCGGCTGGCGTGTGCTCGTACCGCGGACCAAGGAGCAGTCGGCCTCGCTCTCCGACCAGCTCAGGTCGTACGGTGCCGTGCCGCACGAGGTGCCGACGATCGCCGTCGAACCGCCGCGCACGCCCCAGCAGATGGAGCGCGCGGTCAAGGGCCTGGTGACCGGTCGCTACGAGTGGATCGCGTTCACCTCGGTCAACGCGGTCAAGGCGGTGCGCGAGAAGTTCGAGGAGTACGGGCTCGACGCGCGGGCGTTCGCGGGGATCAAGGTCGCCGCGGTCGGCGAGCAGACCGCGGCCTCCCTCGTGGAGTTCGGCGTGAAGCCGGACCTGGTGCCCAGCGGTGAGCAGTCGGCCGCCGGTCTCCTGGAGGACTGGCCGCCCTACGACCCGGTCTTCGACCCGATCGACCGCGTCTTCCTGCCGCGCGCCGACATCGCCACCGAGACGCTGGTGGCGGGTCTGATCGAGCTCGGCTGGGAGGTCGACGACGTCACCGCCTACCGGACGGTGCGCGCCTCGCCGCCGCCGGCCGACACCCGCGAGGCGATCAAGGGCGGCGGCTTCGACGCGGTCCTGTTCACCTCGTCCTCCACGGTGCGCAACCTGGTGGGCATCGCGGGCAAGCCGCACAACGTGACCGTGATCGCGTGCATCGGTCCCGCCACGGCGAAGACCGCCGAGGAGCACGGGCTGCGGGTGGACGTCATGGCTCCGGAGCCGTCCGTCCTCAAGCTGGCCCAGGCGCTCGCCGACTTCGGCGCGGCTCGCCGTGACGCGGCGGTCTCCGCGGGTGAGCACGTGACCCGGCCCAGTGAGCGCCGGCCCGGTGCGAGGCGCCGCCGCACGACGTAAGGGGGCCTGCCCCCAACCCCCTGGGGCTCCGCCCCGGGGGGTTCGCCCACCCACCCGCCCGTGCATCGGGGTTGGCTGGTTCCGGGCCCTCCTGGGGCTCCGCCCCAGACCCCGGGGTGTTTTCCCACCCACCCGCCCGTAGGCGCAGGGTTGGATGGTGCCGGGACCTCTGGGGCTCCGCCCCAGACCCCGTATCGCGCCTTAAGGGCGCTCGTCCTCAAACGCCGGACGGGCTGAGGTGTCCCGTGCGGGCCGGCACCGAGTAGTTAAGGGGCGCGGGGAACTGCGCGAGGAGCGAGCACGGTCCGCACGTGACCGGGGTTTTGGGGCGCGGGGAACTGCGCGAGATGCGGGCACGGTCCGCGGACGAAGGCGGGTTTTGGGGGCGCGGGGAACTGCGCCAGGAGCGGGCACGGTCCGCAGATGACCGGGGTTTTTGGGGGCGCGGGGAACTGCGCGGGAGGTGGCCACGGGCTGCGGGCGGGGGCGTGCCCCCGGAGGGTCTCGGGAAGGGGCGGGGTGGGGAAAGACACCCCCCACGGCGGCGTAGCGTAGAGGCATGACTGAGTACGGATCCTTCCCCGGGGCCCGGCCCCGTCGGCTGCGCACCACCCCCGCCATGCGCCGCATGGTCGCGGAGACCCGGCTGCACCCCGCCGACCTCATCCTCCCCGCCTTCGTACGGGAAGGGATCACCGAGCCCATCCCCATCCAGGCCATGCCGGGCGTGGTGCAGCACACCCTCGACACGCTGCGGAAGGCCGCCGTCGAGGCGGTGGACGCCGGGGTCGCCGGGATCATGCTCTTCGGGGTGCCCGAGGACGTGAAGAAGGACGGGGCCGGGACGGCCGGGACGGACCCCGACGGAATCCTCCAGGTCGCCATCCGCGCGGTGAAGGAGGAGGTCGGCGACGAGCTCGTCATCATGTCCGACCTCTGCCTCGACGAGTACACCGACCACGGGCACTGCGGCGTCCTCGACGCGGAGGGGCGCGTCGACAACGACGCCACCCTGGAGCGCTACGCCGAGATGGCCCAGGTGCAGGCCGACGCGGGCGTCCACGTGGTGGGGCCCTCCGGGATGATGGACGGCCAAGTCGGCGTCATCCGGGACGCGTTGGACCAGACCGGCCACGAGGACGTGTCCATCCTGGCCTACACCGCCAAGTACTCCTCCGCCTTCTACGGCCCCTTCCGCGAGGCCGTCGGCTCCTCCCTGCGCGGCGACCGCAAGACGTACCAGCAGGACCCCGCCAACTCCCGTGAGTCCCTGCGGGAGTTGGCGCTGGACCTGGCCGAGGGCGCGGACATGGTCATGGTCAAGCCGGCCGGTCCCTACCTCGACATCCTGGCCAAGGTCGCCGAGTCGGTGGACGTGCCCGTCGCGGCGTACCAGATCAGCGGCGAGTACGCGATGGTCGAGGCCGCCGCCGAGAAGGGCTGGATCGACCGCGACCGGGCGATCCTGGAGACCCTGACCGGCATCAAGCGGGCCGGCGCCCACATGATCCTCACGTACTGGGCGACCGAGGTCGCCAAGGGGCTGTAGCCGCCCCCGTCATCCCGTCAACTGCCGCCGGTTCAGCGGTGGTTGGCGGGATCGCTGTTCATGGTCCCGGGGCCGCGTCAAGTACCTAGTCCCAGCGGAAGGTCCAACCCCCTTTGCCCAGAAGGGATTCGGCGTACTCCGACAGGTCGGTCGCTATCGCCTCCGGGCAGAACGCGAAGTGCTCCGCCGCCAGGACCAGCGCCTCCTCCTCATCGGTGGGCGGCGCCGCCACCGACACCGTGAGGTGATCGGGGGTCAGCCCCACCACCCGCACGCCGAACCGGTCCTCCCACGAGCGCAGCACCGCGCACAGCGGCGCCACGTCCTGCGCGTGGTGCAGCGCCCCGCCCCAGCCGATCGCCGCCGGTATGTCCGCGCTGCGGCGGGCCGGGACCAGGGCCGCGCGGGCCCCCTTCAACGCGCCCTCGCCGATCGCCGCGCCCGCGACCTCCGCCGCCCTGCGGTCCGGGTCCTCCTGAAGCGCGGGCGCCTCCGCCAGGCCCGGCCAGTCCTCGGCCCCGAAGCCCAGCTCGTCCCCCGCGTACGCCGCCCACGACTCCGCCAGCACGTCCTCGGGGTGGTGGTCGCCCGGGTACGACATCTCCTCCGGAGCCAGCCCCCACTCGGCCAAGTCCCTTGTACCGCCCAGCAATATGGGATGCAGCCCCGCCGCCCTGCGCGCCGGGGCCAGCCGCGCCCAGTCCTGCGGCCCGGCCGGGTCGTCCGCGTACCAGAACCAGGGCGCGGCCGGCGGCCCCATCAGCCTGCCCGGCGGCAGGTCGAGGCCCAGCGCCCCACCGGTCGGGTCGTCCGTCAACTGCGGGAGTGGATTCGCGAGCATCGCCATGCCCTCGAATGTAGATCCCGCCACTGACAACGCGGTCCGCTCGGAGAGCGGATGGTTCAGAGCGCCGTCAGGAAGCCGTGCCAGGCGGCGGGGTTCAGGGTGAGGGTGGGGCCGTCGGGGTTCTTGGAGTCCCGGATGTGGATGGCGGAGGCGTGGGCCGCCACTTCGACGCAGGCGCCGCCTTCGTCACTGCTGTAGCTCGACTTGCGCCAGTCGCAGGCCATTTCGAGGCACTCGCCACCATCGCTGCCGCTGTAGCTGGACTTGAACCACTCGAGTTCGTCGCTCATAGCTCTCCTAGCAGCCGCTCCAACAAGGCCATCGACTCTTCGGTGTTGAGGGCCTGTGTCCGCAGCATCGCATACCTTCGCGCCAGGATGCTTACGTCGTCAGGGTCGGCCACGAACTGGCTGCCACGCTGCGTTTCCGTGTAAGCGAGGTGTTGGAGTTGCGGGGTTTCGAGGAGGATGAAAGCGCCGTCGAGGGCAGCATGGCTCTCACGCCCGAGCGGCATGATCTGTAGGGCCAGCCCGGGGAGACGTGCGCACTCTGTGAGGTGCTGAAGCATCGCGCGGTACACGGCTTGCCCGCCGAGCCGGTCGCGGATGATCGCCTCTGAGAGAATGAAGCTCAACGAAGGCGGTTCCCTGCGGTGCAGTATCGCCTGGCGATCGAGACGATTGCTGATAGTGAAGGCGATCTCGTCCTCGCTGAAGGGCGGCACGCGGCTGCTGAACACCGCGCGGGCGTACTCCTCGTTCTGGAGCAGGCCCGGCAGGACCTGGTTCGCGTAGAAGCTGAGGGTGATGGCCACGCGCTCCTCGTCGATGTACTTCTCGGCCCACAGCGGGTACCGGTCCACCTCCGGCATGTTTTCGACCGCCACCTCCAAAGCGCCCTTGGTGTCCAGGAGCCGGTCGAAGGTCCGGGCGAGATCGGGTTTCAGGACCCGCCGCCCTTGCTCGATCGAGGCGATTGTCTCCAGATCCGCGCACACCACCTCGGCCAGAGCGCGCTGGGTGTAACCGGCTGCGCGGCGGAAGCAAGCGAGCTGGGCGCCCAGCATGCGCATCGCCGACGTGTTCCTCCTGGGGTGCATAACCCCCAACTCCCCACCGCTGAAGGCGTGTCATGCGTGACGGACCCGTACAAAAATCGTGTACGGGTCGGTGCACTGCACCCCGCCCCGCCCCCTCCGCAACTCTCCCCCCATGACCGAGAACGAAATCCGTGAACACTTCTACCCCCGGCGGCGCCAATCCGTGCCAGCAGCAAGGGAGTTCGCCGAGGTAGCCCTCTCCGACTGGGGGTTCGCGCACCGGCGTGACGACGTGCTGCTCTGCGTCAGCGAGCTCACCACGAACGCGTTGCTGCACGGGGTACCGCCCGGGCGGGGGTTCCTGTTGCGCATGCGGCTGTGTGACGGGGTCCTGCTGCGGGCCGAGGTGCACGACAGCGGGGGTGGTGTGCCCCGGGTCGCCGACGAGGCGGACGAGGGCGGGCGCGGGCTGCTGCTCGTCGCGGTGACGGCCGACAAGTGGGGGGTGGGGGAGCGGAGCCCGGGCAAGGCGGTGTGGTGCGAGTTCGGGTGTGCGGAGGGAGGGGCGGGCGGCTTCCCCGGAGGGGGCGGACCCGGCCGAGGAGGGCCGGTCGTGAGGGAGGGGCGGGCGGCTTCCCCGGAGGGGGGCCGACCCGGCCGGGGTTCGGATCTTGGACGGACGGGAAGGGACGCGCGGGGCTGCGTAGGCTGCCGGATAGTTGGACGTCCGAGCAACCGACAGGAGCCGCCCCATGCCCGCCCCCTCATCGGCCGCCGCAGCCGTTCCCGCGCTGGCCGCGCGTGCCGCTTCCGTCGGAGCCTCGCCCGTGCGGGAGATCCTGGCGCTGACCGCCCGGCCCGAGGTCATCTCGTTCGCGGGCGGGCTCCCCGCGCCCGAGCTGTTCGACGGCGCGGGCATGGCCGCCGCGTTCCGGGCGGTGATGGAGGAGCAGGCTAGCGTCGCGCTCCAGTACTCCACCACCGAGGGCAGCCCGGCGCTGCGGGGTGCGACCGCCGCGCGGGTCGCCCGGCGGGGGCTGCCGACCGGCGCCGACGACCTGCTGATAACCACTGGATCGCAACAGGGCCTCACGCTCCTGGCGGCCGCCCTGCTGGAACCGGGCGATGTCGTCCTGGTCGAAGACCCCTGCTACCTCGCCGCGTTGCAGGTCTTCGGCTTCGCGGGGGCCCGGATCATCGCCGTGCCCTGCGACGAGGACGGCCCCGACCCCGCCGCCCTCGACGAACTCGTCGCCCGCGAACGCCCCAAGCTCTTCTACTGCGTCCCCACCTTCCAGAACCCGACCGGCCGCACCATGACCGCCGAGCGGCGCCGCGCGATCGCCGATGTCGCGGTGCGGCGCGGGCTGTGGATCGTGGAGGACGACCCGTACGGCGAGCTGCGCTACGAGGGCGAGCACGTGCCGTGGATCTCCGCGTACGAGGACGCCGCCGACCGCACCGTGCTGCTCAGCAGCTACTCGAAGATCATGGCGCCGGGTCTGCGCATCGGCTGGCTGCGGGCGCCGCGTGCGCTGCTGCGGGCCTGCGTGATCGCCAAGCAGGCCTCCGACCTGCACACCCCGACCGTCAACCAGCTCGCCGCCGCCCGCTATCTGGCCGACCAGGACCTCGACGCGCACATCGCCACCGTGCGCGCCGCCTACGGCGAACGCCGGGACGCCATGCTCGCGGGCCTGCCCGACGCGCTGCCCGAGGGCTCGACCTGGAACCGGCCCGAGGGCGGCATGTTCCTGTGGGTCCGTCTCCCGGAGGGGAGCGACGCAACTGCCTTGCTCAGCAAGGTGATCGAGTACGACGTGGCGTACGTCCCCGGCGCGCCCTTCTTCGCCGGGGCGGCGGATCCGGCCGCGCTGCGGCTGTGCTTCGTCACCTCCGCGCCGGACGAGATCCGGGAGGGGTTGGCACGGTTGGGGCGCGCGCTCAAGGGGTGACCGGCGGCAGGCGGCCCCAAATCTCGCGCTGCGGCGGTCAGTTGACGGTGCCGCCGTCACTCTTCGGCTTGGCACGTACGTGCATGCGCTCGCCCTGGCGGCCGAAGAGGCTCAGTACCTCGACGGGGCGGCCGTCCGCGCTGCTGAACCAGTGCGGGACCTTGGTGTCCCACTCGGCGACCTCGCCGGGACCAAGGACCAGGTCGTGCCCCGCCAGGACGAGGCGCAGCCGGCCGTCCAGGACGTACAGCCACTCGTAGCCCTCGTGCGAGCGCAGGTCAGGCTCGGCGCCCCGGTCCGGGATGACGAGCTTGTACGCCTGGAGGGGGCCGGGCGAACGGGTCAGCGGGACGAACGTGCCGCCGTTCGCGTGGGGGCGCGGGCTCAGCCGGACCCGGGGGTCGCCGACCTCGGGCGCGCCGACCAGATCGTCCAGGGGCACCTTGTACGCGTGCGCCAGCGGAAGCAGGAGTTCCAGGCTGGGGCGCCGCTGGCCCGATTCGAGGCGGGACAGGGTGCTCTTGGAGATGCCGGTGGTCTCGGCGAGCGCGGCCAGGGTCAGTCCGCGCCGGGCGCGCAGCCCCTTGAGCCGGGGGCCGACCTCGTCGAGCACGGCCTGGTGGGGGGAGGGCGGAGAGGGCTTCTCCTGGGGGAGCTTCTGCTGAGGGGCCATACGGGCATTTCACCCGGCCATCCCGGGATTGGCAACAGATGTTGCCGTTCCCGGCACGCGAGAGCACCTTCTGCGGCATGAGCCCGTACGGCGGGCTCCGGCCGGAGAGCGGGGTTCATGGTGAGATCCATCGACGCGGGGGTGCCCGGGACGGCGACGGGACGCGAGGGGCCGACGGGTGCGGGGCGGTGGGCGCTCGCCGGGCTTTCGCTGTCGATGCTGCTCTCCTCGCTGGGCACGAGCATCGCCAATGTGGGCCTGCCGACCCTGGCGCACGCCTTCGACGCGTCGTTCCAGCAGGTGCAATGGGTGGTGCTGGCCTATCTGTTGGCGGTCACCACGCTGATCGTCGGCGTCGGACGGCTGGGCGATCTGCTCGGCCGCCGACGGCTGCTGCTGTCCGGGATCCTGCTGTTCACGGTGGCCTCGGCCCTGTGCGGGGCCGCGCCCACCCTGTGGCTGCTCATCGCGGGCCGCGCGGCGCAGGGGCTCGGGGCGGCGGTGATGATGGCGCTGACCATGGCGTTCGTGGGGGAGACGGTCCCCAAGGAGCGGACCGGCCGGGCGATGGGGCTGCTCGGCACGATGTCCGCGATCGGCACGGCACTCGGTCCCTCGCTGGGTGGCGTCCTGCTCTCCGGGTTCGGCTGGCGGGGGATCTTCTACGTCACGGTGCCGCTGGGGATGGTGACGCTGCTGATGATCGTCCGTCAACTCCCTGTGGCTGGACCGCCGTTGAGCCCGTTTGGCTCATTGGGCTCGTCCCGTCCCGCCTTCGACCACGTGGGTACGGTGCTGCTCGCCGTCGCCCTCGGCGCGTACGCGCTGGCCATGACCCTGGGCCACGGGCACGTCGGCCCGCTCACGGGGGTGCTGCTCGCGGCGGCGGTGCTGGCGGGTGTGCTGTTCGTACGGGTCGAGAAGCGGACGGCCTCCCCGCTGGTGCGGCCGGCCATGTTCCGCGACCGGGCCCTGAGCGCGAGCCTGGTCATGAGCACGCTCGTCTCGACGGTGATGATGGCGACGCTGGTGGTCGGCCCGTTCTACCTCACGCGTGCGCTCGGCCTGCGGGATGCGGTGGTCGGGCTCGTCCTGTCCACGGGGCCGCTCGTCGCGGCGGCGACGGGGGTGCCGGCGGGGCGGGTCGTGGACCGGTGGGGCACGTACCGCACGACGGTGGCGGGGCTGGGGGCGTCGGCGCTCGGCTGCGTGCTGCCGGCCGTGACGCCGGTGTCCTTCGGGGTGCTGGGGTACGTCGTTCCGCTGGCGGTCGTGACGGGTGGGTATGCGGTGTTCCAGACGGCGAACAACACGGCGGTGATGCGGGGCGTCGAGCCGTCGCGGCGCGGGCTGGTCTCGGGGGTGCTCCAGCTGTCGCGGAATCTGGGGCTGGTTACGGGGACGGCTGTGATGGGAACGGTCTTTGCTCTCGCGTCGGGGGTGTCGGATGTCGCCGTGGCGGGGGTGGGGGTGGTGGGCTTCGCGATGCGGGTCACGTTTGGGGTGGGGGCGGGGGTGGTGCTGCTCGCTCTGGCGGTCGGCTTGGGCGCCGGGCCCTTGCGCGGTTCCTCGCGGCCCTGAGCCCCCTCGCTCCCGCGGGGCGTGGTCCTTTTTGCGCGGTTCCCCGCGCCCCTGGGCCCCCTTGAGCCTGCGGGCCGTGGTCTTTTTTGCGCAGTTCCTCGCGCCCCTGGGAGCCCGTTTTCGTCTGCGGGCCGTGGGTGGCTGGTCGCGCAGTTCCCCGCGCCCCTAACCCCTCTCGATCGTGCGGATCGTGGTCGCTTTTCGCGCAGTTCCCCGCGCCCCCAAAACCCGCCTTCGTCCGCGGACCGTGGTCGCTTTTCGCGCAGTTCCCCGCGCCCCTTAACCCTCTCGATCCTGCGGGTCGTGGTCGCTTCTCGCGCAGTTCCTCGCGCCCCTTAAGTGCTCGGTGCGGGCCAGGATGGGACACCTCAGCCCGTCCGGCGATTGAGGACGAGCGCCGTTCAGGCGCGAACGGGGTCTGGGGCGGAGCCCCAGGGGTCCCGGAACCGTCCAACCCTGCGCCTACGGGCGGGTGGGTGGGCGAGGTGCCTGGGGTCTGGGGCGGAGCCCCAGGAAGGCCCGAACCATCCAACCCTGCTGCACGGGCGGGCGGGTGGGCAAAGGGCCCGGGGTCTGGGGCGGAGCCCCAGGAGGGGCCGGAGCCATCCAGCCCGCTGCACGGGTGGGTGGGTGGGAAAACCCGGCGGGGCTGGGGCGGAGCCCCAGGGGGTGGGGCTACCAGGAGTCGATGGCGGACAGGTCCGACTGCCAGTACGTGGACATCGCCTGCGCATCCACCACAGAAACCCCCTTCGACAGCACCGCATACGCAGACCGCCCCGTCGACTCCATCCCGGCCTTCCCTCGGAAGAACACGACGACCTGCCCCGCCTGGTACGACGGAGTCCCGTCGTCCTCCCCCAGCGTCCGCACCATCGCGTACGCCGACGCCCCCGGCGCGAGCGACACCACCGCCTGCGGGATCGTGTCCTTGTCCACCGCGATCGGGGACTGCGCGTTGGAGAAGGAGACGGCCGGCGCGTCGTAGGCGTTGCACGGCGTCTTGCCGGTGTTGGTGGCCGTCAGCAGGATGTGGTTGATCGGGCGCGACACCGGCGTCGCCGTGAGCTTCACATTGGCGCCGGTGCACGGCGCGTCGGTGCCGCCGCCCCCACCCGCGCCCCCGGACGCGGGCTTCTTCGTGGACTTGCCGGTCGACTTGGCCGGCGTACCGGTGCTGTGCTTTCCGGCACCCGACCCGGCGCTCGAGCCCGACCCCGTACCCGAGCCGGCCGAGCCGGACCCCGAATCCTGGCCCGCACCCGCCGGGTCACCCGTCGCCGGGCCGGACGCGGACGCCGAGGCGGCCGGCTTGTCGCCCGCCTCGGAGTTCGTCCCGCTGCCGCAGGCCGTCAGGGTGAGGGCGGCGACGAGCGTGGTGGTCGCGGCGGCGGCGATACGGAAGTTGGTGCGCATGATCATGATGGTGGGTGCTCCCCGTGGCGAGTGACGTTCGTGTACGTGGGCCGTCCGACGGCGTGTACGCGTCAGCGGTGGTAGTGGTGGATCAGCGTGACGAGGGTGGCGATGGCCACGGCCAGAACGACCACGGCCAGGGAGTCCGCCACGTTGAACCGGATGCGGAATCGCATGGACTGCTCCCGGAGCGGGCTGTTCGGCTGCTTGCTGCACCTACCTTGCGGGCCGGTCCGACGGCCCGGCAACGAGCAAGGGACAATGGGGGAAGCTGGAACGCTGAAACACCCTTTGACCTGGGGAAACAACCTGTCCCTGGAATGCGTTCCTGGGATGGATGGGGAGGGAACCGGGGCATGGCGACAACCGAGTCCGAGCAGTTCGCGGCGCTACTGCGGGAGTTGAAGGACCGCTCCGGACGCAGTTACGGAGTGCTCGCGGGCCGGCTCCACATGAGCACGTCCACGCTGCACCGGTACTGCAACGGCGACGCGGTCCCGAATGAGTACGCGCCCGTCGAGCGGCTCGCCCGGCTGTGCGGGGCGAGCTCCGAGGAATCCGTCGAGCTGCACCGGCGCTGGATCCTGGCGGACGAGGCGCGCCGCCGCGCACGCGGGACGACCCCGCCCCCGGCCGCCCCTGCCCCGGTCACTGCCGCCCCCGTCGCGGACACCGTCGCCGACGCCGATACTCTTCGCACGCCCGAGCCCGAGCCCGAGGCTCAGCCGGAGCCGGAGCCGGAGCCGGAGCCGGAGCCGGAGCCGCAGCCCGAGTCGCAGTCCCCGTCGCGACCGGGGTCGGCCCCAACCCCCACCCCGGCCGCCCCCGACGGCTCCGACGGCTCCGCCGAGCTGCCCGCCGTCGGGTCGGCCGTGCCGGGCGTCGCCGGGAAGCGGGTGCGCCGGCCGGGGCTGCCCGGCCGGGGGCTGGGCAAGAGGACGCGGCTCGTGCTCATCGGCGCGGCCGTCGTCGCCGTCGCGGTGCCGGTGACGGCGCTCGCCACCCTGTCGGACCGGCCGAGCGGCAGCGACACCGTCGCCGACGCCGACGCCGGTACGAGTACGCCCTCCGGCACGCGGAGCGCGGCGCGGCCCTCGGCCCGTGCGAGCGCGGACCCCAGTGCGAGCGCGAGTGCGAGCCCCTCCGGTTCGTCGGCTTCTCCCTCCGCGCCCGGCACCCCGGTGTCCAAGGGGCAGAAGAAGCAGGCTCCCGTGGAGGGCGTTCCGCTGCGCGTCGGCATCGGCTCGTACGACTGGGACGGGCCGTGCGGGAAGTTCTTCCTGCTGGACCAGAAGCCCGGCGCGGTGCCGCCGCCCCCGACCAACGAGCAGGACCGGCGCGCCTGGGCGCGGGCGCTGGGCGGGGTCGACGGCGGGGAGCTGAAACTGGAGCTGGCCGCGACCGGCAAGACCCAGGACGCGGTGGTGATCACCGGGATCGACGTGCGGGTGGTGGGCCGTCAGGCGCCGCTCGACTGGACGGCGTACTCGATGGGTTCGGGATGCGGCGGCAGTATCGAACCGCAGAGTTTCGACATCGACCTCGACGCGGCCCAGCCGGTCACCAAGCCGGTCGCGGGCCAGCAGGCCGACGCGAAGGTCCCGGCCCGCGACTTCCCCTTCAAGGTGTCCACCAGCGACCCCGAGGTCTTCGACCTGAACGTGCACACCGAGGCGCACGACGTCAGCTGGTACCTGGAGGTCTCCTGGAGCAGCGGCGACCGCTCGGACAAGATCCGTGTGGACGACCACGGCAAGCCGTTCCACACCAGCGCCATCAAGGGCCGGCCTGCCTACGAGTACCGCCTGGACACCAACGTGTGGGACCACCTGGACATCGGGTGATGAACCAGGCGGCCCCACACGGGAGTTGATGCCGGCTAGAGGCGCTCGGGCGTCCGGATGCCGAGCAGGGCCATGCCCTGGTGCAGCGTCCGGGCGGTCAGCTCGCACAGCAGCAGACGGTTCTCGACGACGTCCTGCTCGGGCCGCGGCTTGATCACCGGGCACTGGTCGTAGAACGAGGTGAACAGCGAGGCCAGCTGGTACAGGTACGCCGCCAGCTTGTGCGGGGCGTACTCGGCCGTGGCCTCCGTGAGCAGCTCGCCGAACGCGTCGAGGTGCAGGCCCAACGCCCGCTCCGCCGGGGCGAGTTCGAGCTCCGGGTGGGCGGTGGGGGTGGCGTCGTCGGCCTTGCGCAGGATCGACTTGATCCGGGCGTAGGCGTACTGGAGGTAGACGGAGGTGTCACCGTTGAGGGACACCATCTGGTCCAGGTCGAACTTGTAGTCCCGGTTGGCCGAGGTCGACAGGTCCGCGTACTTCACGGCGCCGATGCCGACGTACCGGCCGTTCTCGACGATCTCCTGCTCGCTCAGGCCCACCTTCTCGGCCTTCTCGCGCACGACGGCGGTGGCCCGCTCGACGGCCTCGTCGAGGAGGTCCTCCAGCTTGACCGTCTCGCCCTCACGGGTCTTGAACGGCTTGCCGTCCGCACCGAGCACCGTGCCGTAGCCCATGTTGTGCGCGGTGACGTCGTCGCCGAGCCAGCCCGCCCGGCGGGCCGTCTCGAAGACCATCTTGAAGTGCAGCGACTGGCGTACGTCCACGACGTAGATCAGCGTCGTGGCGTCCAGCTCGGTGACCCGGTCGCGGATCGCCGAGAGGTCGGAGGCCGCGTAGCCGAAGCCGCCGTCGGCCTTCTGCACGATCAGCGGCACCGGCTGGTCGTCCTTGCCCCGGATCTCGTCGAAGAAGACCACGAGCGCGCCGTTGGAGCGCACGGCGACGCCGGACTCCTCAAGGAGCCGCGCCGTCTCCGGCATGAGGTCGTTGTACGCGGACTCGCCGACGATCTCGTCGTCGCGGATCTCCATGTCCAGCTTCTCGAAGACCGAGTAGAAGTAGACCTTCGACTCGTCCACGAACTGCTGCCACAGCTCCAGGGTCTCCTTGTCGCCCGACTGGAGGGCGACGACCCGCTTGCGGGCCCGCTCCTTGAACTCCTCGTCGGAGTCGAAGACGGCCCGCGAGGCCTTGTACACCCGGTTCAGGTTGCTCATCGCCTGCTCGCCGTCGACGGCGTCGGCCGGGGCCAGCTCGCCGGGGTTCTCGATCAGGTACTGGATGAGCATGCCGAACTGGGTGCCCCAGTCGCCGATGTGGTGGCGGCCGATGGTCTTCTCGCCGGTGAAGTCGAGCATGCCCCGCAGCGCGTCGCCGATGACCGCCGAGCGCAGGTGGCCGACGTGCATCTCCTTGGCCACGTTGGGCTGGGCGTAGTCGATGACGGTGACGCCCGGGTTCGCCTTCAGCGGCACGCCGAGACGGTCGTCGGCGGCGCGCGCGGCGAGCGTCTCGATGATCGCCCGGTCGGTGAGCGTGATGTTGAGGAAGCCGGGGCCCGACACCTCGACGTCCTTGAGGAGCTCGGGCGCGGCCAGCGCGTCGGTGACCTTCGTCGCGAGCTCGCGCGGGTTGCCCTTCAGCTTCTTGGCGAGGGCCAGGATGCCGTTGGCCTGGAAGTCGGCCCGGTCGCTTCGGCGCAGCAGCGGGTCGGTGGAGCCGGCCTCCGGCAGGGCAGCCGAGAGGGCGTCCGCCAGGCGCTGCTGGACAGTGGAAGCGAGGGAATGGACCGAGGCCATGAGGTGCCGTTCCTGTCGGGAGTGAGGACGATTGCGCTCCGATTCTCCCACGCTGCCCCCTTGCCTTTCTCCTGAGATACGGGCAACCCCGGAGGAGCTCGTTCCGTCTGGGAGAATGAGCGTGCCGGCCTCTCCCGGGCAGACGAGGGCATTACGAGAAAGAAGGACGTGCCGACCGTGGCTCAGAGCAGCACCGAGACCGACTGGGTCTCCCGTTTCGCGGACGATGTCATCGCCGAGTCGGAGCGACGTGCGCCTGGCGCTGCGAAATCTCCCGCCGAAGCCCCGGTGGTCGTCGTCGCGTCCGGCCTGTCCCCTTCCGGCCCGATCCACCTGGGCAACCTGCGCGAGGTCATGACCCCGCACCTGGTCGCCGACGAGATCCGCCGCCGTGGCTACACGGTCCGTCACCTGATCTCCTGGGACGACTACGACCGCTACCGCAAGGTCCCGAACGGCGTCCCCGGCGTGGACGAGTCGTGGAACGAGCACATCGGCCGCCCGCTGACCTCGGTCCCGGCGCCGGTCGGCTCGGCGCACCCGAACTGGGCGGAGCACTTCAAGGCCGCCATGATCGACGCCCTTGCCGAGCTGGGCGTCGAGTACGACGGCATCAGCCAGACCGAGCAGTACACCTCGGGCGTCTACCGTGACCAGGTGCTGCACGCGATGAAGCACCGGGGCGACATCGACGCGATCCTGGAGCAGTACCGCACCAAGAAGGCGCCGGGCAAGAAGTCGCAGAAGCCCCTCGACGAGGCCGAGCTGGAGGCCGCCGAGGGCTCCGGCGCGGCGGCCGAGGACGACGGCACCGGCACGACGGGCTACTTCCCGTACAAGCCGTACTGCGGCGGCTGCGGCAAGGACTTCACGGTGGTGACGGCCTACGACGACGACACCACGGAGCTGACCTACACCTGCTCCGCGTGCGCCTTCTCGGAGACCGTCCGGCTCAGCGAGTTCAACCGCGGCAAGCTGGTCTGGAAGGTCGACTGGCCGATGCGCTGGGCGTACGAGGGCGTGGTCTTCGAGCCGTCCGGCGTCGACCACTCCTCGCCGGGCTCCTCGTTCCAGGTCGGCGGCCAGATCGTGTCGATCTTCGACGGCGTCCAGCCGATCGGCCCGATGTACGCCTTCGTCGGCATCAGCGGCATGGCCAAGATGTCGTCGTCCAAGGGCGGGGTCCCGACCCCGGGCGACGCGCTGAAGATCATGGAGCCGCAGCTCCTGCGCTGGCTGTACGCGCGCCGCCGGCCCAACCAGTCCTTCAAGATCGCCTTCGACCAGGAGATCCAGCGGCTCTACGACGAGTGGGACAAGCTGGAGGCGAAGGTCGCCGACGGCTCGGCGCTGCCCGCCGACGCGGCCGCCCACTCCCGCGCCGCGCGCACCGCGGCGGGTGAACTCCCGCGCACCGTACGCCCGTTGCCGTACCGCACGCTGGCCTCCGTGGTGGACGTGACCGCGGGCCACGAGGACCAGACCCTGCGCATCCTCAGCGAGCTGGACCCGGCCAACCCGGTCACCTCGCTCGACGAGGTGCGCCCGCGCCTGGACCGCGCCGAGAACTGGATCACCACCCAGGTCCCGGCCGACCAGCGCACCCTGGTCCGCGAGGAGCCGGACACCGAGCTGCTCGCCTCGCTGGACGCCGAGGGCCGCGAGTCGCTGCGCCTGCTCGTCGAGGGCCTGGACACGCACTGGTCGCTCGACGGGCTCACCACGCTCGTCTACGGCGTGCCGAAGGTGATGGCGGGCCTGGCGCCGGACGCCAAGCCGACGCCCGAGCTGAAGGTGGCCCAGCGCTCGTTCTTCGCGCTGCTCTACAAGCTCCTGGTGAGCCGCGAGACGGGCCCGCGCCTGCCCACCCTGCTGCTCGCCGTGGGCGCGGAGCGGGTGCGCAAGCTGCTCGCCGCCTGACGTACCGCACGGCCGAGGGCCGTCACCCGTTCTCCGGGTGGCGGCCCTCGCTGCATCCTTGGGTGTACCGCGATGTCCGCCCCGGGCAGGAGGAACCGGGCCCGGCGCCGCGAGACCGTGGAGCCATGAACGCGTACATCACCAGGCAGGTCCTCGGAGGCCTCGGATGGGTCGTCGGAATCCAGGGCGTGCTCGGGTTCGCCGGCGCGTGGTTCGGCGACGGTCCCTGGGGCTTCCTGCACAAGCTCGTCGACGTTCCGACCGCCGGCTACCTGGCCCTGGCCGTCGCCGGTATCGCCCTGGCCGTCTGGGGAGAGACCGGCAAGAAGGCCCGCCCGAACGCCTCTTGACGGACCGTCAGGCGATGTGGTCCTCGACGGCCTCGGCCTCGAAGCGCCGCTTGAACTGCGGGTACAGCTTGCGCAGCACGGCGGTGCTGTCGGGGTAGCGCACGCCGTACCCGTCCGCGAGGTGTATGTCGAGCTCGTCGACGGTGGGGTAACCGGATTCCCGGTTCGCGTACTGGCGGAAGACCTCGTAGGCGATGCCCGCGAACTCGGCGAACTCGGCGTCCGTGGGCGCCGGTTCGGCTGCGGACCGCGGGGCGGGCTCCGGCGCCGGGCGGGGAGCGGTCGCGCGCGGGCCCGGCACACCGAGACGGCGCTCACGGCCGGGGCCCGAGGGGACCATCACCGGCTCCTGCTCCGGGCCCGGCTCGGGCTCCTCCTGCCCAAAATCCGGGTCGTAGGTGCCCGCGTACTCCTCGGGCGAGATGTGCTGCGCCGCGAACCAGGGGCTCTCGTGCGTGGTGGGGTGCTCCGGCTCGACGTAGCCCGGCTCCTGCTCGGGCCACGGCTCCTGTGCCTGCTGCCGGTCCTGCTGCCGGGTCTGGTCATGGGCCTGCTCGCGGGCCTGGAGCGGGGGCTCATCGGCGGCGGCGTGCGCGTGGACCGGGGGCAGCTCCGGCTGCGGCTCGGGGCGGGCCGCCACCGGCGGGGGCGGCAGCAGCACCGGCTCGATGCCGGCGGCGGCCAGGCCCGCCGGGGCCGTGTCGGCGAGCGGCACACCGAACTTGGCGAGCCGCAGCGGCATCAGGGACTCCACA
>NZ_JAODUA010000036.1 GCF_025399895.1 Streptomyces sp. ASQP_92
GTTGAAAAGGCTCATTGCCCGAGCTAATGAAGGTATTAACATCCAGCTCGGTCTCGCCGGTGAGCAGGTTAACAACGCTCGTGATCCATAGGCCTACGGCCTGCCGCAGGCCGTGCCCTACGGCAGGTAGGGCACGGCTCCTGCTTCGATGATCGCGGCGCAATCGGCGAAGTCCTGTACTTGTTTGCCCATGGGGTCGGGACGTCCTGGCCGTCGTCGAGGTAGAGCCGCATTTTTGTGGTGTTGTCCTCGCCAGTGATGTCGTGGAGTTGGCCGAGGACGGAGCGGTCCATCGCCAGGACGACGTCGGCCCAGACGAGGAGGGCCTTGTCCAACTGAGTCGGCCGGTGACTGGTGAGGTCATAGCCGCGCGCGAGAGCCGCCTTGATCATGTTTGGGTGTGCAGGCCGCTGACCCACTTGTCGATCAAACCTGCCGATCGGACCTCCAGCGCATCGCCCCCTTGCACTCGAAGGACGACGCTGGCGAAGGGGCTGCGACCAGTGGCAGCGACCCGTGGGGAGCCCAACAGGCTTGGCTTTCCGCTGCGTTGAAGCATCCACAGCGCCTGGTGCACGGACGTCGGGTCCACCCTGTGGGGGGTGGCCAGGCGCGTGACGAAGATCCGTTGACTGGGCTTCAGAGCGCCTCTCTCGATGTCCAGCGTGATCGCGGTGGCGACGCGCACGCTGGGCCGCATCGTGCGCTTCGCGGGGACGTCGCTGGACCCGGTCAGCCGGAGACGAAACCCCGGCGCCGCGCACCTCCAGTCCGGCCGCGCCCGGCTTGGGCGGTACGCCGCCCCGCGAGGGCGGCCCGCCTGCGGGAGAACCGCCGGGAGCGGGCGGTGTGGCCTCACGGGTCTCGCCGACCATCTCCGGCCTTCGCTCCTTCAACCGTTCCGCAGCCGTGGCGACCGCGTCCTCGTCGGCGTCGGGCTGATCGGCCAGGGCTCGGTCGATTTGAGCACCGCGTCGTTGAGGTCGTCTCCCGCCGCACCGAGCCCGGCAGGGGTGGAGCGTCGAGCTGTTACACGTTCCCTGGCAGCGGCCTGCGCCTCTCGCGCCTCGGGGGCCCTCAGCCTCTCCTCAACGACCTGCGCCCGGCGTACGACCTCGGACAGGGCGGCCTGCTCGGCCTCGCGCCTGGTGGTGATGAACTCGGTCAGGGCCTCGGAGTTGTCGAAGCCGAGATCACCGAGCAGCTTCTTCATGGCCGCGCGTCCGCCCTGCCTCTTCTCACGGGCCAACAGCCGCGACAGGTCCTCCTTCGTGACGGAACCATTGGATCCGACGTCGCCGTCGGGCTTGTTGGAGTCGTCCTCCGATGAGGCGCCGAGAATCGGGCAGATCGGCCGCCCGTCACGGCGGTACCCGACCGGTTCGAGCGGGTTGGGGAGCGAGGGCGCGTCATGAGTGAACCATCCACAGGTCTTCAGCGCCCCGCGCCGGTGATCAGCTTAACCGCTCTCCAATACGAGCTAATTTATGGGAGTGAACGACCCGACCTTTGTCTCCCTGCGGCACTTGAGCAGGTCAGCCAGGTGCCGACGAGGTGGCCTGACAGTTGATGGTCCACACCGACGGGCGGGACCCGAAGTGAAGGAGTTCGTTTCAAAGACTTGGCAGCTATATCCGCACCAACTCTCGCGCGTGCAGGTCAAGTTGTACTCAAGCCCGCTAGTCTGCGTGGAAGTTCGCAAATCCGCATGCAAACGACGGAGGCGACAATGAGCACAGAAGGCTGGACGGACCGGGAATCTGGATGGTTCGTCGTAGGCGACGTTCAAGCAGACGGCAGCATGACTCGCGGGACCATCACGGACAACAACGGGATCACGAGGGACCGCGACCGTAAGTTCTCTTCGGAGGATGACTTCAAAGACTATTGCAGGCAAAAGGCCCGCTAGTTCGCGTCATCGGACGGCGAAAGGTTCGTCATCGGCGCGGTAGGGACCCCCGAGTCGGCTTCGCGCAATCCGAGGTATTCGCGGACAGCAGTGTTGTCTCCGGTGGCGTTGGCAAGGCGGGCGGCGGCCTCGAAGGCTCGGGCCTGGATGCGCCCGATCTCCGCCTGTGCGTCGTCGACCGGATAGCCGGCGTCGATCAGCATGCGGACGCCGGTCTCCACCGACAGGACACCAGCTCCGCCCCCTTGCCCCCGACGTCCAGGACGGCGGCGCGGTCGGTTGGGATGTGCGGTCCCCACATGAGGCGAGCGGGCAGAGACTCGCCCGCGAGCCATCCCTCGGCATGCCCGGCCTGGTGGAGGCGTTGCACCATGCGCAGCAGGACGGCGGACTTGTGGGTGCGGGTCAGGCGCATGGCCGCGACGAAGGAATCCAGTGGGCCGACGGCGAGCTGAAGGGCGTAGCCGGAGGGCAGGGCTGTCGGGTCGAGGGTGCCGAGGCCGGCGGCGGTGAGGCGGCTGTTCGCGGCGATGCGGTCGAGGAGGTGGTCGACGCGGGCGCGGAGTTCGGCGAGCTGGGCGGAGGTGTCGAGGGCGTCCATGTGGCCGTTGTCGTTGAGCTGCCACACCGTCCCGGCACGGACCTTGACGGGGAGGGGCTGGCCGGTGGCGCGGTCGATGGGAAGGCGTGCTCCGGCAAGGCCGATGATCGGGGAGCCGGTGGTGGCGCCGGCGCCGGAGCTGTCCGTGTCGGTGGCGGACAGCTCGTCGAGGACCTGACGGCTCGCTAAGTCCCGAACGGGGGCTCTGTCTTCGTCAATTGTCTTGGCCTGGCCAAGTTGCCACAAGGTCACGGTAGCTCGCGAAGCGGGGGCCGGGGACGGTCTCCTGGATCGGCTGCCCGCTCAGCCAGCATATTTGCAAGGTGTCGCTCTCGGTATCGAGCGCGCAGCACACTCCGCCGCTGGCGACAGTGAGGTCGGTGAACACTGCTCTGACGCTTGCGGACCGCTCGAACATCCGGCTCATCCCTGTCGTAGCTGCGGTGAACTCCAGCGACGCGTAGTTGGGGTGCAGCCAGGACGCGAACCGGACCGTGAGATAGACATACCCGACCGCAACTCTCCCGAGCTCGTCCAGTTCCGGGTCGTGGACGGTGTCGACGTACTCGCGCACCGCGTCGTCGACGCCGAACATGATGGAGGTGTCGAGTTCAAGCGTGCTGCCTACGGAGCAATCGACCGGCTCGCTCTTGAAGTTGGAGGTGAACGGGACAACGACCTGGTCACCGCCGGGCAAGGTGAGGGTAAGCGGCGGCACTCGATCGGCACGCGGCGCCAGCGCGACGAGCTCGACCAGTGCGCCGGTGACGTTCCGAGCAGGCGTAAAGATCTCGTAGCTGTAGTCAAGGCCCATGGACTCCACCCCCTACAGGTCAAGCGGATCTTCCCATGACATGCCCGCACGGGGCCTGGGCATTTTTTTGGGAGGTATGCCGGTTCAGGCCACGCGGACTTCGGGGCGTTCGACGAGGTGGCCGCGTTCGAAGTGGGCTCCGGCTCGGACGAGAGCGACGAGGTGGGGTCCGTTCACTGCTCGCCAGCGGGTCTGGGCGGACTTGAGGAGCTTGAAGACCATGGCCAGGGCAACGGCTCGGGAGCCAGCCGCTTTGGGCCGCCCAGTGCTCAGGCAAGGGGTCTGTCCCTGCACGACCTCGTGCTGGACGATGCGGGACCGTACCAACGAGAGTTGGAACGGGATCCCGGCTGCTGCTCTGTACCCGGGGGTTGCGACACCCAACTGGCGGCCGGTAAGCCGTCACTGCACACCTTCCGTACCGTTGCTTCGCTGTTGCACCTTTCGATGTCCGCTCGGATTGCCGGCGGCCCTGGCTATGCGAGGTCCTTGCGCATCAGCGTGCACATGGTTTGGCACCGCTTGACCGAACCCTCTTCGGTCTCCACGTCCCAGGAGTCCAGCTCGCGGCCGTAGGACCGGTAGCCCGATCGCTCATAGAGGGCACGGGCTCTGGGGTTGCTCTCCTCCACGCCCAGTTCGGCCACCGCCAGACCACGGGCTGTGATTCGGGCCTCTGCAGAGGTGATCAGGAAGGTGCCTACGCCGCACGACTGAAGCGCTGGATGGACGCCGAGCTGCCAGAGCGTGCCGACACCACTCTTGAGCATGTAGTCGACGCCGCCGATCGCCACCGGCACGTCTGCGGGTCCGCAAACAGCCAGGTAGTCAACCTCGCCGAGCTCGGCACGCCGCAACTGCTCGGCGATCTGCCTCACGTGTATGGCGGAGCCCGACCAGTCGCACGAGGGCAGGTCCTCATGGGCGAGATCGCGCACGGACAGGGGGACCCTGATGTCGGTCACTGAGACCACCTCCAGCCTGAGAGACTCCAGGCCCCGCCGGACAGACGCAACATCATTTGCGCCACCGCCTCGATGGCGTCATCTGCCGCCCGGCTACGAAGTACCCGGCCCAGTGGCGTCTGGCATAGGCGACCCAGCGGAGTACGGTGTGACGGTGCATCCCGGTCACGTCCGCGAAAATTGCACGGACAGAGGCGTGTTGGGTCAGCTGGCGGAACCTGCGTCCAGCGCGTTCTGTTCGGCAGGGCGGCAGCCGACCTCAACCTGCTGATGTATGGCCAGATCATGCATCTCGGAGGATCGGCCGTGCCTGACGTGTTCGGCAGAGGTTACGGATACCCCACGCCTGCGCCACAGCCCGGCCAGCCAGTACCACTCGCTCCCTCTCCGTCAGATCCCTTTGGTTCGCCATGCCCGAGCCATGTGTGATGACTGTTGAGTACGGAGAACCCGTCACCCTTGAACCCGGAATCTGGTACCTCGCCCTGGCGCAGCGGGGAGAGGCGCTGGAGGTCCAGCCCGAGGGCGGCCAACGGGGAATCCTCCATGACACCAGAGGGATCCAGCGAGCCTGACCCAATCCTCGGTGGGCCCCGTATGCGTCACGGCGCCACAGGCACGGAGTGGGGTGAGTAGGTCAGGGGAACACCCCGAACGCCAGAGCCCCGGACGCGACGACCGCTCCCAGCACACCTACACCTTCCACAGCCTGCGCCCGGCCGCCCACTAGGACTTGACCGGCCGATCACGTGTCGAACCGCCATTCAGTTCCGCAGGAAGGCTTCGAAGCCGGAACCCTGCACGGCTGAAGCCCATAAATGTCTCTTATGAGCTGATAAGTCGAAGGCGTCTACATAGAGGTGCGTGTTGCAACAAGAGTCGAGGTCCTGGTCACCCCTGAAGCACCTCTCAAGAATCGGCACCTACGTGAACCACAAGCGAATGGCAGTTCTGGCGGCTGTTGCCGCCGTCACCCCGACCGTGCTGGCAGCCGCGCCGGCACCGGTCGCAGAGGCTCGTCCGACGGCACCTTCCCTGCACGTACCCGACCGCGGCCCGCTGCCCGACTCCCCCACCCGCGCCGACGAGGCCGTCACCGGGGCGCGGCCGGCCGCCGACCCGCGCCAGCAGATGTCCTCCGTCGTCCGGGAGGTCCCGGACACCTTCGAAGCGGGCGGCGCCTGGGGAGAGTTCACCCTCGCTCTCGACAACCTCACCGACCATGACCTGAGCGGCTACGACGTGAACCTCGCGGTGGACACCATCCATCCGGCCCCGAACCTGGTGCTGGAGCATATGCGAGTCCAGCTGCGTCTGGACGGCACGTGGGTCGATGCCCCTCTTGAACAGCCGGACCGCGACGGGAACGTGGACGCGGCCCTGCCCCTTGACCGGGTTGTACTGCCGCCGGGGGAAACCACCTTCCGGCTACGCATCAAGTTCACGGCCGACACACCGTTGACGTCGTTCATCCTCGGTCCCAGGCCTGACCGCGAGCACAGCTCCGGCCCCGTCGACACCTGGGTGAAATCTGAAATCGTACGGCCCCACGTGCCGGCTCCGGATCCGGATCCTGAGCCTCGCCCCGACCCCACGCCCGACCCGACCCTGCCCACCGAACCCCCTCCCCCCGGCCCTTCCCCATCGCCCAGTGCGGTACCCGTTCCGGAAACCACTCCCACCTCGCACCCCGCCCCTGACCCGACCGAAGCGGGACTCGTGGCTGTATCGGAGGATGAACCGGAAGGCCCCGCCCCAACTGGCCAACTTGCTCACTCCGGCAGCGACGCCGCCGTGACATGGACCCTCGGAGGCGCGGGGGTACTCCTCGTCCTGGGCACCACGCTCGCGGTCACCCACCGCACCCGCAGCAACCGAAGCGGCCGCTGACCCACGGAGCCGTGTCCCACCGAGGGCGGGGTGATCTGACGGATGCTGAGTGGGAACGGCTGCGGCCGTTCTTGCCGGTCAGCAACAGGCGTTGTGGCAGGTGGCGGAACCATCGGCAGGTGATCGACGGGGGTCTGCACCGTACCGGACGGTGCTCACCGAGGGACAGCAGCAGGACGTGCGGGACCTTCTGAACCGGGACCTGCTCATCGCCCAGTGGCCGGCGCTGCGGACCCTGAGCAACCGTCTGGTGCAGGACGGAGGTACTGGTCATATGGATCGGCGCCGTCGGCATCCGTGCGTCGAACATGCTCCTTCTGTTCGTCTCCGGCGGCCGCCACCTGCGGGGGTCTTCCCCTATCGACAATCGAGCGAGAGAACGAACTCACCGTCGACCCGCCTCTGTTCAGACGACGGGCGGGAAGCTCTCATCGTCCACCAGCGGGCCGCCGGGGGCGGGCAGGCATTCCATGAGTAGCTGGCTCCCCTGCCGGCTCACCGGCTGGAAGCCCGCCTTTGCCCAGGCTCGGATGGCATGGGTGTTGGACGCTTCGGGGTCGACGGTCACCCGCTTCCAGCCCAGCACGGTATGAAGATGCCGGACGAGGGCGCGGGCGGCGTCGGGGCCGAGACCTCTGCCTTGAGCCTGTGGCAGGAGGACCATGTCAATGCCGCCCTGGCCGGGGCCGGCGGATGCGTACTGGACATACCCGACCGGGATGGTCCGAGCAAGGATCAGGAAAGACTCCACGTCGGGGCGGCGTCTTCCCGTGTACTTCGCCGCGACTTCCTCACGAGTAAGGGGCCGCCCGCCCCAGTTCCGCACGAATTCGGGGTCAGCGAACCAGCGGGCAAGCAAAGACAGATGCACTTCGGTGGACGGGATGAGGCAGGTCAGATCGCCTTCAATGAAGCGTTCATCGGGCTTGCCGTGCATTGCTGCGCCTCTCCCGGCGGGTGTTTTCCGAAGTGATTGTGCCAGGAAGGGGTGGCCCTGAAAGCGATAGGACTCGGCGCCGGTCTGAATCAGGGCGCAGTGGAAGACGACCCGGTTGGCGATGGCCCCACAGAGCGGGGCGTCCAGCACAATGGAAACCGCGCCGGCTCCGCACCTGTCAATGCCGGTCGGCTGAGGGCAGTCCCTCCCGGCCTCCAACGTTCCGACGACCGCAGTACTGCAACGGTGCTGGCCGTGGCGGATGGCCAGGTCAGTCCTTGGGGTGTTGATGGGTGGGGACCTTGCTGATGCCAGGCTGTGGACAAAAGCCAGAATGCCCAGCTCCGGGTCCGTGCCAGTCAGTCAGGCGGGGAGCCGGCGGAGCACCAGCAGGTTGTACGGAACCTCGTCCCCCGGTCCGCCGCAGGAAAGCACGCGCTTCCTCAACGGCCATGCCACACCGCACGTACTGCCCGGCGAGGTCCATCGACCAGGGCGCCAGGCGGGCCGGCTCGGGCTCGCGGCTCAGGGCGTCGAAGACATCGCCCGCCAGCCACGCGGCGACCCGGGTGGCCCAGAGGGCCGCGAACTCCCCCTCTCCACCATCGAGCCCCAGCAGCCCACACTTCTGCTCCGCCTCGACCATCCGCTCCTGGGTGACCTCCCGCGCCGTAGGCATCAACTCACGTACGAGCAACCGGGCTTCGAGCCAGTCGGGACGGTACTCGTCCCTCTCGTCGAGCCCGTCCCAGTCCGCCGCCCACTCCGGCGGCGGCTCCCGCGAAGCAAGCGTGGCCGACGGCAGCAACGCTTCGAGCGCCGTACGGGCCCGAACGGGATCGACCGGGAGGGCCAGGGTTCCCCCGGAGCAGGTGGGAAGTTCGCGTCCGGCGGCCGGAAGCAAGGGCTTCTCGCCGTCCACTGCGAGCCGGCCCGGCACGGTATCCGTCCCGGCGGAGCGCGAACAGCCGCTCGCGGGCCCAGAGCCTGTCCCCCTCATCGATCCTCGTGTTCCGGACAAGGGTAAGCAGCGCCCTCTCACCGTGCGGGGCCCGAGAACGGACAGCAGGTTGACCGCCTCGTGTGCGGCAAATGCGGCGTGTACGAGTTGCACGGCGAGCTCGGCCGACGCGGCCGGCGCCACAAGCCGCTTCTGCTCCGCCCGCTCGCGCAGCCTTCGCACCAGCCCGTTCGCCTCGTCGCCTGTGGCGCCGTGACGCATACGGGGCCCACCGAGGATTGGGTCAGGCTCGCTGGATCCCTCTGGTGTCATGGAGGATTCCCCGTTGGCCGCCCTCGGGCTGGACCTCCAGGGAAAGTTGTTGGCGCTGCCACTGAGAAGCGAATTGGGCGGACTGCTCGGCGGTGAGCTGCGGCGGTTGCTCCTGCCCCGACCGGCCCGCCTCATACGCCTCATAGAGGCCCCATAGCCCATCGGTCCAGCCCGTGCCGGCGGGCGGCGCCTCGGCGAGCACCGCCCTGAGCGCGTCCAGCACCGCCTGCTCGCCATCCTTGACCTGCCCGGCCCGTCCCGCCAACACGTCGTCCCCTCTTCCGCCAGGAGACACCCGGACACACCTGGCCTCCGGCGTACCCATGCCCCCGGCCCGCACATCAGGTCGCAGGCTGCCCAGCGGGCTGCTCCGTCGTGGATGGATAGTCTGTCAGGATGCTTTTCCTCGGGATCCTGCTCATTGCTACCTGTGGCACGGGATGTGCCTATCTTTCGTGGCAGCTGATGCACCGTCTTCGCTCGGTTTTCAGCGGCATAGCCGTGGAGGGCCGCTGTGTGCGCCGCTATTCCACGGACAGCACGGACAACGGCACTCAATGGCACCACGTACACGGCTTCACCACCCTGGAGGGCCAGTACCTGGAATTCGAGGAAGACGTCATGCTGCTCGCCGAGGGCGACTCGCTGACGGTCCGGTACAGCCCCGAAAACCCCGCACGCTCCGCAACGGTTATAGGTCCCGGCGGAGCTTGGTCTCCCTTGTTCGGCCAGCTGTTCGCCATCACGATCACCGGCTTGTTCGCGCTGTTCGGCCTGCTGATGGTCTGGCTTTACTTCAGATAGCGAGGACAGCCTCCTGCGCGGGTCCTCTACAGCAAGCACTGGACGGGCCTGATCTGCGGATGCGCTGCACGACTCGACAAGGACGAGTAGGCAGAGAGGCAGAAACCAGGCATCTAAGGTACGTACGGCTCACAGGCGACCCCGTCGCCGTCACGGTCAAGGCCGCTACGGTAGCCAGGCTGACCGCGGTATAGGGGCGCCGCCCCTGCGGCCCGAGCCTCGGCACAGTTCTCGTAGTAGGCGCCGGCAGGGCTTGTCGCGGCGTGCGGCGTCGGTGCCAGGGGCGGCGCCGGCGACTCTTGTGTGGGTGGCGGCGGGACGGGAGCTGTGGATGGCTCGGGCTCGGGTGTAGCGGGAGCCGCAGATGTGGAGCTGGACGGAGCAGGTGAGGATGGGCCAGGGCTGCTGTGACGGGTGGAGGACAGCACGAGGACAATGAGTCCGACAACCAAAGCCAGCGAGATTGCGCAGCTACGCCCAGATCGGTTGACTCTGCGAGACCTGCCCATGAGCACCTCCGGACAACACCCCTCCTTCAGTCAAGCACCTCGATCGCTGTACTGCGCGGCCACGGACTGAGGTCCGCTGGCCCCTGACGTCGGGGCGGCTGAATCCGCATCTTGGGACGGCCTCGTCAAACCCCTCCCGCGCCGCACCACTCGCGCGTCACAATCGCGCTCATGCCCGACGTGCCTGGCCGAAGATGGCCGCTTAAGAAGTCCACGACGATCGTCCTCGCCTGCCTCGCCCTTATCCTCTGGACCGTGTGGGCAGGCCAGTGGGCCGACAAGGGATGCCGGTTCATCCCCGACTCGTACGCCCTCGTCATAGGCCACGGCACCCCCGACCGCACCGAAGGTTGCGAGCCCGAGCCGGGCGGCCCCAAGTACGTCGACCACTACGGGGGATACGGGGGGTGACGCGGCGAGCCTGCTGCGGCACCCCGGCCTGGCGGCCTGGCGCGCGGGCCTGCGCTGCGACCGACCCGCGCGCCAGGCCGCGATGCCCAGCACGGGGGTGCTCCCCCACAGCAGCGCGGGCGCAGCGCGAACGACGCCCCACAGGATCCACAGCACGAGTCACAGCAGCGCGAGCCGGACCCGGCAACCCAGCGGCGTCTGCCAGCCAGTGAGATTGCGGCTTCCGGCTCGCACACACGCGCCGGCGCGGTCGACGAGACGGCGGGCGAGGAGGGGCGCGCCGCTGACGAGACGGATCGCAGCCTGGTTGAGACGACTCACAGGGCACCTGGATCCGTTGAGTGCGCGTCGAGTTGGGCAGCGCC
Source organism: Streptomyces sp. ASQP_92 (assembly GCF_025399895.1). GTDB lineage: Bacteria > Actinomycetota > Actinomycetes > Streptomycetales > Streptomycetaceae > Streptomyces. The sequence goes on from NZ_JAODUA010000036.1 coordinate 10,479, forward strand.
GTCGTTGACGACGGCGGGCAGCCAGGTCAGCAGCGACACGACATCGGCGGTAAGGCACAGAGTCGACCCGACGAGCGGACCACGCCGGACATTCGCTTGCGCTCTTGCTTGCCCGCAGCTCACCACGTGAGCACGACGCCGACCGTCACCAGGAACACCAGGACGGCACCGTCCGGAAGTGAGACTCCCAGGGGGTGGCGGACGAGGGCTGAGGCGTTGCTGATGCCGGTGACTCCTGCACGAACTTTTCACCCACGGCGTTCGTGACGCGTGGGGCGCGCCCGGAGAGCCACCCGAATAGCCCCCGGTACACGTGGTGGACAGGGCGCCGAGGAGGAACCCGGAGCCGAACGGGATCAGCGCTTTGGGGTGCGGCTGCCATATTGGGCTGCAATTTCGGCGTGATCTCTCATCGTGCTCGTGATTGCGCACCGTAGATCTCTCCTGCCGGCGGATGGCTCGAACTTGGTACTACATGAAGCGGGTTGGGTAGGGGCCTGAAGTCAGGTATATGGCGGCCTTCTCAACGAAGTCCCCGGTGCACCACTTTCGGACCGCGGCGACGTACGCGGCGAAGAGGAGCACAGCGGCGGTGTGGGCTGGCCTCGGTCGGTGGCGTCGGCTGGGAGGGTGCCGAGGCCGGCCGCGATGAGACGGGGGCGACGGCGAGCGCTATCCCGGGGCGGGTAACTGGGAGCCTGCCTTCCAGTTGGTGCCGCGCAGCGCGGCCGGGATGTCAACGGTCCAAGGTGGCACGGGGAGCCAGTGCGCGAGGCTCGTGCCCGCCGGCTTCCGCACCGGCGGCTGCGGCTGGGGGCCTGTCCGGCGGGTCACGGTGAAGGGGCGGGAAGCGGCTGAGTGTCGGGAGCTCGGGCAGTCGGGGCGGGGCCGACGACGTCGGCGACATGGTTTGACGCGTGCTTCGGCACCGGACGGGTGACAGCAGGAACGATTCGTCTTGCTGCATGCGGGTGGTATTGGGCGCTTCTCATCCAGCCGCCAGCGACAGTTGAGGCGGTTAACACACCTCTCACCCAGGAGTTTCGATGCGTTTTCGTCAGGCGGCTGTTGCTGCCCTCGGCGCCCTTGCCCTCACCGTCACTCTGCCCACGTCTGCCCACGTCTGCCCACGCGGCTAACGGTGAGTTCCGCTACACATTCGCCCGCGTGGACGGAAAGACCGCCACTGGCAAACTGATCGACCCGCCCAGCAAGGAGTGCGTCACGCTGCCCGAGGTGGCCGACGAGGACGCCTCCGCTCCGGCCTACTCGCCGGACAACCGCACCAAGTCCACCGTTGTCGTCTTCGCCGACGAAGACTGCGAGGGCAATTACTACACCCTCAAGCCTGGCGCGAAGGGGTCCGAGCGCCTCAAGCTCCGCTCTGTGCTCTTCTCCTGACCGCAGCGCGTCTGGATACGGATCACGCCGGCAACGTCACGGACGCAGCCAGAGACGAAGAGCTGCGACGGTGTGCCGTGAAAGACGTACGCTCTCTTGTCGCATCGTGCCGCCACGGCCCGGGAGATCTTCCATCGGTTGATCAGCCGTTCGACCTCGTTCCTACGGCATAGAGGGCAGGGGTGAAACTGGTGGGTCGGCCGCCATCGCCGCCATGGCGTTGACGGTGGGCCCGCTGGTCCCGGCGCTCAGAAATCGTGTGCTTGATCTGCCGTCGCCGCAGGTAGCGGCGATTGCGGCGGGAACTGTACGCCTTGTCGCCGCTGACATGGTCGGCCTCGGGCGGGGGCCGTCCGGCGGCAGGGCGACGAACCCGCGCACGTTCCAGGACGGGAACCATCTGCGGTGCGTCGCCCCACTGCCCCGGCGCCACCAGCAACGAAAGGGGCTGCAGGCCGTCTTCTCCAGCCAGGTGGATCTTCGTGCTGAGCCCGCCGCGTGAGCGGCCAAGAACCTCATCCGAACCGGTGCTCAGACGGAAGGCCACGGCAGCCAGATCCTCGGGGAGAATGCTTGCAAGGCTCCGGGGCATGCTGGTGAGCCCGACACCCGGTGGAATGGAATCCACACTCACCATCGACCAGTCGATGCGCCCCTGCCCTTCGGCGCCGGCTTGCACGGCCCATAGGACCTTCTCCCGCGTACCGTCCGCCGACCAGCGCCGATGACGGTCGTAACAGGTTCGCAACGGGACCTGGACCCTGACCGGCAACCCCCTGACCAGGGCGAAGAGGCCACCCAGCCGGGGCTGGTGGACGGCCTTTCCGCAACACTTCATGGGGCTTCTAGGCGGGCGCACCCATGAGCCAGGTTCCGGGGGCGTCGTTATCGGGACTCGTGAAAAACTCCGTGAAGCCCTGGCGCATTTCGTCGGCGGTGAGGTACCCGTCGCCGTCACGGTCCAGGCGGTGGAAGACCTCGGCGACGGCGCCATCGCTCAGTCCGTCCACGTTGGCCTGGTGGAGTGTGGTGAACTCGCGGGCGTCGACGAGGCCGTCGCCGTTGACGTCAGCGGCCTCGACGTAGGTGAGTGCGCAGCGCCCGATGGTGTCCTCGTAGAGGTCGGGCATATCGGCCAAGGCGACGATGGCCTGGATGTATTCGGCCCGGGTGACCCGGCCGTCGCCGTCTGCGTCGGCGGGGAGCATCATCGTGTCCCACAGGTGCCCCAGGCTGTTGTGGACCTTCTGGGCCTGCGAGGACTGCGGGGTTAGTTGGAAAGACTCGACGATTCGGACGGCAACCTGTTCGAAGTCGGTGCGTTCGATGTACCCCTTGGCTCCGGCGCGCGAGTCCAAGCCGTCGTAGAACTTTCCGACGCGGGCAGTGATTGCGGTGGTGGGCATGTTGTTCTCTCTGTTGTACCGGGCTGTCTGGGGACGATGCGCAGGCGCCTGGGCGTCGGGCCCATGCGTTGCTTCATTGGGCTGTGGCAGAAGGTGGCGTTCGGGCCGCCCGCGCCGCAGTTCATTGGGTCGGGCGGGGCTAAGGCTGAGTGGATGCGCGTGGATGCCCGGCCCGCTTCAAGCGGGGTCGGACCTGGCGGGTGCAGGTGTTGCGGGTTCCTTCACGATCTGACTCCATTTCTACCGGCTGAGGTCGCGGCAGAGCTGCGCGATTTCCGACAAATCCGGATGAGAGGAAACCGTTTCACCCGAAAGAGAACGGGCCGTCGGCCACTTCGCGCGCGACCAGCGGACTCGGGATTCCAGGGTGCGTCGCAGCGCAGCGTCACGAAGGCCGGTGAGGGGGCGCCCCTGGGCCACATGCACAAAGATGATCTACTCGGCTTCGCAGAGGGTGGGGGCGGCGTGCGTTTGACCCCTGCAGGGCAGAGAGGCACACGGTGGCGTTAAAGGGGCAGGGCATGCGAGTTGCTGTGTTGGGCGGGGGCGTGGCCGGGTTGACGGCGGCGATGGAGCTGGCCGAGCGCGGCTTCGAGGTGACGGTGGTGGAGCCGGCCGGCTGGGGTGGCAAGGCGCGTAGTGCCTGGGTGCCGGGGACGGGGACGGGCGGGCGTCTTGATCTGCCCAGCGAGCACGGCTTCCGGTTCTTCCCGGGGTTTTACCGCAGCCTGCCGGACACCCTGCGGCGGATCCCGGTCGACGGTGTGAAGGGAGGGGTGGAGGCGAATCTGCGGGAGGCGACGCACATGCTTTCCGCGCGCTCGGGCCGGGTGGGTGAGCGGCTCACGGACGTGTCGTCGGCCGCCGGGGCGCGGACTCCGATGGAGTTTCTGCGTGCTGTGTGGGTGGACTCCGGCGGCCAGGGGCTGACGAGCGAGGAGCTGCTCTACTTCGCCAACCGGATGCTCGTGTACATGACGAGCAGTGACGAGCGGCGTCTGGGGCAGTGGGAGTTGACGTCGTGGTGGGATTTCGCCGGGGCGGACCACGCATCGGAGGAGTACCGCAGGGCGTGCGTGGTGGGGGCGACCCGAACCGTGGTCGCGGCGCGCGCCGAGGTGTGCAGTACGCACACGGTCGGCGGATTCATGGAAGCCTTCAGCTACGGGTTCCTCGGCCAGGGCGAGGAGATTCACGCGGCCGACCGGCTGCTCAACGGCCCCACCAGTACGGCCTGGATCGATCCCTGGACCTCTCATCTGGCCTCGCTGGGCGTCCGGTTGGAACTCGGATGGCGCGTCGAACGCCTTTCCGTGGCGGGCAGCCGCGTCACCGGGGCCGAGCTGCACGGGCGGCAAGGGCAGCGTCGGGAACTCACCGCCGACTGGTACGTGTGTGCCTTGCCGGTGCACCGCGTCGGCGCACTGCTGGACCGGGGTCTGGCGGAGGCGGACGCCGACCTCAAGAGCGTGACGGGATTGTCCACGGACTGGATGGTTGGCATCCAGTTCTACCTGACCGAGCCGGTGCCGGTCACCCGCGGCCACGTCCTGTACCTGGACTCACCGTGGGCACTCACCTCGGTCAGCCAGGCCCAGTTCTGGGACTGTGATTTTTCGGCCACGTACGGGGACGGGACGGTGGCCGACTGCCTGTCGGTGGACATCTCCTCCTGGGACACCCCCGGCATCCTGTACGGCAAGCCCGCCAGGGAGTGCACCCGCTCTGAGGTCGCGGCCGAGGTCTGGGCGCAGCTGTGCGACGGGCTGAACGGCGGCGGACGCACCGCCCTGCACCGGGGGCTGCTGCACTCCTGGGAGCTGGACCCCGCAGTGCGCAACCTGGACGGGCCAGCGCATGCCGTCAACGACGAACCGCTGCTGATCAACACCACGGACTCCTGGGCGGCACGCCCGCGCGCGGCGACAGCGGCGACGAACCTGTTCATGGCCGGGGACTACGTGCGCAGCCCGGTGAACCTGGCGACTATGGAGGGCGCGAACCAGAGCGCCCGGCTGGCGGTCAACGCCCTGCTGGAGAAGGCCGGAAGCACCGGCGCCCCCGCTGCCGTGCATGCCCTGCACCAGCCCGAGGAACTAGAGCGGCTCAAGCAGGTGGACGCGGAACTGTTCGCCCAGGGCCGCGCCCACATCCTCGACGGGCCGCCGCCCTGGGCCCTCAGTGGACGCGGCTGACGATCACCGTGCAGAGTGCCTCCAGAGCGGCGAGTGCTTCAGGCACTGCCGTGAGGCGGTGCAGCCGCTCACGCGCGTCCCTCGCGTGCTGGGCTGCACGCTCTTGCGTCCAGCTCCGCCCGCCCGCCTCCTCGACCAGGCGGGCGAGGCGCCCCGGGTCCGCATCGGACGTGCCGTAGAGACCTACGAGCTCTTCGCCCGGAGCGGTGCCGGACGCGAGCGCAGCCACCACGGGCACCGACATCTTGCGCCTGCGCAGATCGTTGAAGACCGGCTTGCCGGTTACCGCCGGATCGCCCCAGATACCAAGCAGGTCATCCACCAACTGGAAAGCCATGCCCAAGTCGTGGCCGAACGCTGCCCACTGGACGGCGGCGGCCGAGTCGGCGCCGCCGTAGAGCGCACCCAGCCGGCAGGAACAAGCGAACAGCGAGGCGGTCTTGCCCGAGACCATCTCCAGGCATTCCGCCAGGGCCACCTGCGACCGACCCTCGAACACCAGGTCCAGACTCTCACCGACAGCCAGCTGGATGAGTGCCTCCAGCAACACTGCTGACGCCTCACGCGAGACCAACTCACCCGGGCCGTCTGCTGCTTCCCCGTCTGCCAGCACGTCGAACGCGCTCAGCAGCAGCGCGTCCGCCGACCGGGCAGCAGCAGAGGAACCGAAGACCTTCCAGGCAGCCGTGCGGTGGCGGCGCACCGCGTCACCGTCGAGAACGTCGTCGTAGAGAAGCGACAGGTTGTGCACCATCTCCACGGCCGCGGCCGCCGGCACCGCGCGTGCCTCGCTACCGCCGACAGCGCGGGCACACGCCAGAGCGAGAGCAGCACGGACGAACTTCCCGCCCTGGCCCGCCCCCTGCCCCGACCAGCCGAACTGATAGGAGGCCACCTCCCCAGCAGCTCCTTGCAGCGACCCCACCCACTGCCGTAACTGCCCCTCACAGAGGTCACTCGCACTGCGTAATACCTGACTGGCCGTGACTGTCACAGACGCTCCCGATCTTGGCTCCCAGCAGCATTCCACGCCCACCGACAACCGCTGGTAGGGGGTACGTATGGAGAAGCCTCACGCGGGATGTGACCCACCGACTACTTCGCGAAGCCGGGTCCCGGCGGCCTGCTCGGTGCTTGAGACAGCGGCCGCGCTGTTTTGGCCAGGTGAGCCAGGAAACTGACACGTAGCCGGGAATCCAACAGATGACACGGGCTGAGAAGCCCCAGAACCGTCGAGGTCGAGGACCCGGTAGATGACACAGGTCACGGGAACCTACACATGGAGGGGACTGTTAAAGGGCCCCTTCCACAGCCGGCCGCCGCACTTCCACTGGCGTAGAGCCGACGACGTGGAAGAGCGTCCGGTACTCCGCGGCGTCGGATGCTGCCGTTGCCGTCCTTGTCGGTGGCGTCGCAGAGGTGCCATCCATGTAATCGATGGCCGGTGCCAGGGGGCGCAGGCCTGGTCGATGACCTGTCGGCCCCTCCGTGACCGTGACGTACGTCATCCCTGGCTCTCACCGTCCTCGCGCGGAAGACCTGCATGCTTCCGTCGGCGTAGATGAAATCGAGAACAACTGCCCCCGGAATCAAGCGACATCCCTTGGTGGTGGCGGAGTTCCTCGATCAGTTCGCGCGGAGTCCTTTGCAGGTCACTCGGGGTGTGTTCGGCCAGGAGACGGCCGCCACGAGGTGGCAGCCCCGGTCAGCAGGGAGCTGGGGACGTGACCGCCGGTGGTGGCGGCGGGAAGGCCACGCGGATGATTCCGGCGAGGAGTCTCAGCAGGGCGAAGAGTGCGGCGACCGACCAGACAATCACGCCGATCGGGCCCGCTCGGAAGGACAGGGCGCCAAGGCTGACGAGCATGGACGTGAAGAGCAGGACGGGGAGGGTCATGGCTGCCAGGCCGTAGGGCACGCTCCACCACCGGTGGAATTCGTGCTCGTTCGCGGGGCGCCGGTACAGGTGGTGGCTGAGCCAGTTACGTGCGTCGGCCATGGCCCGGGGGCGCAGATGTGATTCGTCGACGAACGCCAACAGCAGGAGGTATCCGTCGAGTTTGATGAAGGGGAGGAGGTTGAAGACGATGGTGAAGACGTTGGCGGCGGCCAGGCGCCAGCAGAATTCCTGGTGGCCGCCGAGGTCGGCGGCGGCTGCGAGTGCGGCGGCCGCTGCTGCTGCCGCGTTGACGGTGATGCCGGCGAGGGCGACCGCGGCGCGTTGCCGACGTCCCAGGCGCCAAGTGGCGCTGACGTCGCAGAAAAAGGCGGGACATACGAAGTAGAGGAGCATCACGCCCATCGCGCGGGGGCGTCCCCCGTGATAGGCGAGCGCGGTGGCGTGTCCCAGTTCGTGGACCGCGTTCACGATGAGCATGGCCAGGGCGATGTGCCACCACATGCCCCAGGACGGTCTGAGCAACACAGCGCCGGCAGCATGGAGGTGGGTGAGGGCCGCTGCGGCTCCGGCGCCCAGGAGGAGCGCATAGCCGGCCAGCGCAGGCCACTGTCGAGCGAGAGTGCCGACCCGGCGGAGCGCGTCCGTCATGCGCTGGGGCCGGTACAGGACGAGCTGCACGGTGGCCGGCTTGCGGAACCGGAAGGACCGGCAGGACCCTGCCGATGAGGGCGTGATATCGCTTTCCAGGAGGCCGAGTTGCGTGAAGTGGTGCAGCAGTGTGGTGGCCTGCTCCTCACTCAAGCGGGTTGTCCAGCACGCGAGTACCGCATCGCGGGAGCGGGTTCCGTCCAGGTCGCCCAGGAGATCAGCGGCGTCCTGCCCCATCCTCAGATACGCGCCCTCAGGAAGGCTCACCACCACTTTGCCGGACTCGGGTTGGGGTGTGATGTCGATGCCTTGGCGCAGTGCCGGCCAATCGGCCTGTACGGGCGTGAGTTGAGTCGTCATGGACGCCTTCGGACGAATGAGGTTGCGGCAGGTGGGACGGGCGGGTCGTACTGAGTGCCTCTATCGCTGAGGTCCGTGGGAGACGCCTCGGCGGCTCGGCGTCGTGCGCCGGCCGCCGAAGACGCCTGCGGTGCTCAATGGCCGCCGTTGTACCACTGGACGGCGTTGTACCCGGCGGTGCCGAAATGCTCGACTGCCTGGATGCCGTGCGTGGCCGCGCCTGACCAGTTGCCGTTATAGCCGTCGGAGACGGCCTGCACGGTGTGTTGGGCGCCTTGAGAGAAGTTCGACCAGGCCATCTGCCCCGGGCCGTCCATGGGCGTAGCCGCCAGCGCGTCCAGCGGCTCCAGCAGTTCGATGTCCAGGCTGAGCGCGTTGACCGTCACAGGTTCGTACACGTCGACACCTTCTTGGTTGTGTGGATGGGACGCTGCGCTGCGGCATGGCGAGACACCCTGCGAAGCGCACGGGGGTCTGGCAGGGTCTCGCACAGAACGGATGAGAGCCCCTCTGCGGCAGGTTCGCGGACACAGAGAAGCAGATCCACCGGCTCCGGACACGGCAACGCCACGTCTGGCACGCCCTGTTTTGTCCGTCAGCTCTTCACACCATTGCCGACTCCTTGATTACTCGGCGTGTTCAAAATGGTTACTGAGCGTGAATCCCTACAGTTCCCGGCGAGACGTCACCCCGTGTCGTCCCGTAAGTTCCCACCCTGTGAAAGGCACCCCCATGTCTGCTCTCCAGCGCACTGCCGCCCTGTGCGTGGCCTCCCTCGCCTCCGTGTTCGTCATCGCCGCTCCCGCGAACGGGGCAAGCCACCCCTCCGCTGGGTGTGGGGCGAGCGTGGAGGACTACAGCGGAGTCTTCGGCGGCACCCTGCACCAGAAGGGCAAGGCCGACCGCAACATCACCGTCCGATTCCTCGACGGCAACGCCGAGCAGGCGTACACCTACGACACCAAGACCCACAAGACCCACAGCTTCGGCAGCAACTACCTGGTAGCCGATGCCGACGGCGCCGCCGCGGTCGCTGTCCCGCTCTGGGACGGCCTCTTCGCCGGCGAGCCCCGCTGCAGCGACGACGGCGAAGTCGTCGCCATCCACGGTGGCGTCTCCTACGACGGCAAGTTCAAGGACGCGACGCCGCTCACCCTGGAGAAGCAGCGGTAACACTGCACGCACTCGGCTCCGCCCGACCCGCCAACGCGCCACATGCAGTGGTCACTTGACCGGAGTGCTTCCGCACCGACATCGAGGCGCCACAGGTCCCACTATTCGGCGAGTGACCAGCACCCGACGCCCGACACCGGATGGTCGGGGGCTGGGTCACAACAGGTCGGAGGCGGGCTGCCTGCGTCGTCGACTGGCCCGCATGAGTCAGCGGGGCGCATCCGTGTCCCTCTGGTCCAGCAGATGTTCTGCCGCCTCTCAGAAATTCATGACCTGCGGGCCTCCCCAGACGCCGTACTCGAGCGCCGCCAGCGCGTCGACGACAGTCTTGATGTCCCCGGAGTCGTCGACGCTGCACTCCCCCAGCGGGTTCGACGGCGTGCCGTCGGTGACCGTGCCGATGTGCAGACGGACGACGGACGCCCTCAAGGTTCCGGCTGTCAGCCAGTGGTGTGCATGGTTGGTTACGGTGCGGTGTGGAGTGCAGGAAGTTGCTGGATGAGGCAGGCTGCTGCCGCAGCTGCGCCATCAGCTTCATCGGTGTTGCGGACGAGGATGCGTTCGCAGTCCTCTGCTCCGCTGGAGAATGAGGTGTTGGTGATGGCTTTGTCCATGGCACGCAGATAGAGGCTTGCTGCGGTGTCGGCGGCTTCCTCTTCGTGGTGGCGAAATCTGCGATGGTCACCGACTAGGGCTTCGGGCCCATACAGGACGATCGTGGAAGGGTTGAACAAGGTGATGAGGTCGGCCATGCCGCGGCCGAGCGCGTCACCGGCCTGGCTGAACGTCCTACGGACAAGGTCGTTGGTGCTGTCCTTTGCGGCTTCCACCGCAGCGGCGAAGTCTCCAACGAAGCCTTTCTGGCTGAGCACGGCACTGATCGCGTATGGGGCGGCGATCCCTTCCAGGCAACCGATTCTCGTGCAGCGGCACTTGACGCTCTGACTCGACTCCACCTGGATGTGGCCGATTTCGCCAGCCATGCCTGTGGCGCCTTTGAAGACCTTGCCGTCGAGGACGAGGCCGGAGCCCACTCCGCGGTTTGTGATCAGGATGACGGCCGCGGTCTCGCGCGGGTCGATGTCGCGCCGTAACTGCGCACGCAAGGCCAGGGCGTTGGCATTGTTTTCCAGGACGACGGGAATACCGCCGAGCTGGCGCTTGACCTGATTAGACAAGGGGAGGCGGTGCCAGTTCACGTTGGGCGAGTCCACCACTGCGCCGTCATGCACGTGCCCAGCGATCTGTATGCCCACTCCGATCAGATGCTTGCGCCGTGGCGCTAGGGTCGTCCTCAGCTGGATGACGGCTCTGATGATGCCGGCGAGTACCTTCTCCTCGTCTTGGTCGGGCAGGGGTATCACTACAGGGTCCAGCAGTGGGCGGGCAGAAGTGTCGGCCGCAATGGCGATTACCCGCCGGTGATTGTCCGGGGCGTCGGTGACGATGTTGACGCCGATGATCAGCTGCTCTTCCGGGTCGTGGGTATGGAAGAGATAGGGCTGTGCTGGGGCGGCTGCAGCTGACTCGACCGTCGACTGCGAGGAGAGCCCGCCTTGCCTCTCTTCCAGTAATTCATCGAGGCTGGCCAGTTTGCCAGTAGCGATCTCATGCTCGCTCCGCTCGATGCTGGCATGGATCCGTGACAGGTTGCGTTCAATGAGGTGCTCGACCCATTGCAGTGTGACTGGGACGAGCAAGGCGACCGCAACGCCACCGTGGGTGACCACCAAGACCTCTGCAGCTTCCGCGGCTTGCTGCAGACGCGCGCCGGACAGGTTCCTGATAGCCACGCGGGACGGAGCGCGCCTGCGGGGCTGCGCGGACCGGTCCTCGCTCATGAGGTCGTCGAGGCTGGTCCACTCGCCGGCCGCCAACTCTTGCTCGCTGATGCGGATGCTCTCTTCGATCCGCGTGAGATCGCGATCCACGAGATGTTCGAGCGTGTTGCCACTCAAGGGCATCAGCACACCCGCCAACAGGCGGTCATTGGTGATGCCGAGCATCTCACCCTGGCCAGCAGCCATCTTGATCAAATCTCCGGACAGGTCACGGATGCCGATCGTCTTCATGGAGTCCTCTTCCCGGTTGGCGACCGTAGAGGATCTGCCGCCAGTCACGACCCTTGCCTATCTTGGAAGAATTATCTAGCCTGCAAACAGCGTTGTCAACCGTTGACGACGCCCTTGGGCGGAGGGCTGCAGTGCTCCACGAAACCGACCAGACAGGTTCAGGGACTGGCTACCTCGCCGCACAAGAGTCACTGCGCTCTACCGCCAAGTGGCTGCTTGCGGCCTTTGCCGGCGCGGGCGCCGCCCTGGCGGCAGGTCTGCAGTTGACAGGCCTGGGCGAGCTGGCTGCCGACTCTTGGCGGCTATGGACGTCCGCCGCAGCCATTACCCTCGCGTTGGGAGCCTTGGGTTACATGGCAACCAGCGCCTCGGCCGTCCTCTCCCAGGACTGGGTCACCCTCGCCTCATTCAGCACTGAATCCTGGAATGCGAAGGTGACGTACAAGCCCACCCACGAGCAGCGTCGACGATTCAAGAAGATCGAACGAAAAATTGACGCCAACCGATATGAGCTCTACGGCTACGCTGCACCAGATATCCCCACCCTGCACCGCAAACTGCATCTGGCCGATGACATGGTGAATAGCCCAACAGCCGCCGAGGAAGAACGCAAGGCGGCACTTCAGCAGATCATGGAACTGCGCGCGGCCGCACGAGAAGTGGTCGAGTGCGCTAACTACTACGAGACAGTGGAATTGTTTCGCCAGATGCGCAGGCGCCTTGCCTGGGCATCCGCTGCCGCCGTGATCGGCTTAGGTGTCTTCGCCTACGCAGCCAACCCGCCTCAGCCGGATGCACCGCTTGACGTACGAGTACACCTCGCTTCTCCCCCGCCCACCGGATGAGAGATCGCCTCAGGGTTGACGCGAATCGCTCGCGCTCTGCAGCTCGACGACCACGAAGCCGCGCCTGACGCTGTTGCCCTTGAGCTCATCGGATGCCATCTCACGGTAGAGCATGGTGTACCCGCAGCCCAGCACCACAAGCCAGTGCTCCTTGGGAGCTTGCGCCCCGGGGAAAGGCGGGCCTCCTGTCGAGATCTGTCGGATGTCGGAGGCCAGGGTGTCTAACTCGGAGTCGGGGAGCTCTCGAATAAATCTTTCGACAGAATCCCCAAAAACGATCTTGCATGCCATGCGCTTCCCCCCTAGGTGTAGATTCCAGCCTAGTCCGGGCAGCCCGCCATTGCCTGTGGTCTTCGCAGGGTATTTTCGGATTTGAAGCTGCTTCCCCGATGCTCATGACCGGCCTCAAGCACCTTCTCGAATGATTGTTCCCTTACTGAGCCTGAACTCGTGAACCGTCCGCCGATGAGGTCGCTGCGGTACTGGATCGTGCGAAGACCACGCCAGACGACCTGGACCAGGTGGTGGGGGCTGGTGAAAGCGAACGCCACAGATCGGTCTTGGTCCACGCCGCGAACCGGCGATACGCGGTGGCCGTGGCCGGAAGATTCCGCACCGCTCGACTACGTCCGCCAGGCCCGGCAGTGGAGATGCTCTGGCCCCGGACGATCGTGCAGACCTGTGTGGTGCATCTGCTGCGGAACTCTTCCCCCTATGCCGCCCGCCAGGACCGGGACAAGATCGCCAAGCTCCTCAAGCCGGTCTACACCGCCACCACCGAAAAAGCCGCGCTGGAGCGGTCCGCCGAGTTCGCCGATGCCTGGGGCCGGAAGTATCCGGCGATCGTGAAACTGTGGGGGAACGCCCGGGAGGCGTTCACTCCGTTCCTGCGGTTCGACACCGAGTTCCGCCACATCGTCTGCACGACGAACGCGATCGAGTCGGTGAACGCCCGCATCCGCCGGGCGGTCAAGGCCCGCGGGCACGTCCCGAACAAGCAGGCCGCCCTGAAGTGCGTCTACATGGCGATCATGTCCGTCGACCCCACGGGCAAGGGACAGGCTCATTGCACCACGCGCTGGAAGACCGCGCTGAACGCCTCCGACATCACCTTCGACGGCCGCCTGTCAGCAGCCCGCCAGTAACCCCAACTGCCGGGTTACACCGACCGTTTGACAGACTCTGATCATCGGATTCGCCGTCTATTGGGCACTCCCACAGCTTTGCGTACCCGCTCTGTCCGGGCAGGCCCGGTGGGCTTTCGTGCGTCGAGTTGCGCTCAGATGACCGCAGCGCCGAACCACTGGGGAAGCCGGTCGAGCAGATCCTGCTGATCGTCACCGACCCACACCACGTGTCCGTCCGGCCGCAGCAGCACCGCGGGCGCGTCCAGTTCCTCGCTGATGTCGGCGACGTGGTCGACTCGATCGGCCCAGCCTGCCACCGAGAGGCGGCCGGTCTGGTCGAGCAGCAGCCCTCGGCCGCCGTGCATCAGCTCGTAGAGACGACCCCGCTTCAGCCCCACGTCCCGCAGCCGTCTGCCGAGCAGTTCATGCCCCTCGCCGAAGTCGTAGCGGACCCCGATCGCCGTGATCTTCTCCATCAGATACCGGTTCACCTCCTCGAAGCCCATCAGTTCCGACACCAGTCGGCGCACTGCTTGGGGACCGGGCTCGATGGACATCAGCTCCATCTGCGCGCGGGTGTTGTCCAGCACGTCGGCGGCCACCGGGTGCCGTTCGGTGTGGTAGCTCTCCAGCAGTCCCTCCGGTGCCCAGCCGTTGACCTCGGCGGCCAGCTTCCAGCCGAGGTTGAACGCGTCCTGGATGCCGAGGTTGAGCCCCTGCCCGCCGGTCGGCGGGTGGATGTGCGCCGCGTCGCCGGCCAGCAGCACCCGGCCGGTCCGGTAGTGCTCGGCCAGCCGGGTGGCGTCGCCGAAGCGGGAGAGCCAGCGCGGTGAGTGCACGCCGAAGTCGGTGCCGGCGAGCTTCCGCACCTGCCGCTTCAGTTCGTCCAGGGTCGGCGGGAGCGTGCGGTCCTCGGCCACCCCTTCGGCGGGCGCGACGAGGCGGTACACCCCGTCCCCGAGTGGCATGGCGCCGAACCGCTTGTGGGTCTTGCGCACTTCGGCCATCACGGCGTTCAGCGTGTCCGGCGACGCGGTCAACTCCACCTCGCCCAGCAGCGTCTCGGCCCTGGAGGGCTCGCCGGGGAAACCGACACCGAGCAGCTTGCGCACCGTGCTGCGGCCGCCGTCACAACCGACGAGGTAGCGCGAGCGCAGCCGTGTACCGTCGGCAAGTTCGGCGGTCACCCCGTGTTCGTCCTGGCTCAGCCCGACGAGTTCGCAGCCGCGCCGGATCTCGGCGCCGAGTCCGGTGGCGTGCTCGGCAAGCAGGCGATCGGTGATGGTCTGCGGGATGCCGAGGGTGTACGGATGCGCGGTGTCCAGCTGGTTCGGCGCCGGCTTGTTCATGGCGGCGAAGAAACCGCCGACCGGGTGTTGCTTGCCGAGCGCGAGGAACCGCTCCAGCAGACCGCGCTGGTCCATCACCTCGACGCTGCGCGCGTGCAGGCCGAGCGAGCGGACCACCCTGGTCGGCTCCGCCTCCTTCTCCAGCACGAGCACGCGCACGCCATGCAGCCGCAACTCGCCGGCCAGCATCAAGCCGGTCGGTCCGCCGCCGGCAACGATCACATCGATCATGAATCCCCCATTCAACAAGATTGCATTTCGGCCAGCTGCCCCGCGCAGTCCGGCGGAGCGCACACCCGGACCTCCGCGCCGCGTGCTCGCAACCACACCGCGAGTCCCACGGGCGGTTTCACGTCCCGCAGAACCCACAGCCAGCAAAGGCGCACGTACTTCGCGAATCCCGGGACTCCCCAAGTTCTGGCCTCGGCCGACGATTCTGCGCCACCACCCGGGCCTTGCCGCAAGGCCCCCACTGCGCTATAAGTTGAGAGTGGCAAGGAGTAGGTAACCCCTCCTTGCCTTTGCTTTTTGCCATCCGCCGCGAATGGACAAGCCCCTCCCGCATCGGGGCCCGCGACGCGGGCTCGGAGCCGAGGCGTGGTCGCCAAAGGTGGCGGTCCTCGCCCATACCCCACCGTGTATGAGGGCCGGCGTTCCGGCTGACTGGGTGCATCAACGCGGGGCGTCGCCGGGTGCCAGCAGGCTGGTGACTACGGAGAACGCTATGGCCGATGGCTTGAAGTAGCGGCGGAGGTTCTCCGGCTTCTTGTGCCGGGACTTGGCCATGAGCATCAGTAGCGAGGTGCCCTGCTCACCGAGGTGAGGCAGGGCGGAGTGGCCCTGCTCACCCGGTAGCTCGACCGGGACGGCCGGGCGGCCGACCCGTCGGCCACCACAGGTACTCGTGCGGGTCCCAGCCCGTTCCGCGACCACGCACCGCGGTGTGCATGTCCAGCAGGGCGTGGGCCTGTCCGTAGGAAGGCCGGGACGGCCCGGCATCCGGGCACACGTCACGGGGGCTGACGACCCTGCCCGGCCCCGGGCGGCGGTGCGTGACGAACACCGGCCCTCGGGTTGGTCCTTTGAGCAGCCGAGGCAACAGCCGGGCGGTGCTGGCGTCCCAGTAGACGGTCTCCCCTACGTAGTGCTCGCGCGCGCCTGGCCCCGGCGACAGGCTTTGGCACGGGGCGCCCTTCGCGGCGCCGGTCCGGCGGGCACGCGCTTGCGCCGCAGACACCGCATCACTGTTGCGGACCCGGCCGCGGCGCAAGCTCCGGACCTTGTCGGCCGCGACTTCACGGCAAGCGAGCCGAACACGAAGTACGTCGGCGACACCGCCCATCTCGCGCTGGACGGCAGGAAGTTCCGGTATCTGGCCACCCCGCCCTGAAGTGCGTTTACCTGGGGATCATGTCCCTCGATCCCGCCGACAAGGGACAGGCCCGCCGGATTATGCGCTGGAAGACCGCGCTGAACGCCTTTTTGACATCACCTTTGACGACGCTTGTCAGCGGCTCGCCAGTAACCCCAACTGCTCAGCTACACCGAACGTTTGACATGCCCTGACGTGGCGAATGAGTACCTGCGCACCTTTGGTGTCGCGTCGGCGGTGACCTGGGCGCTGCCGGTGCCGTGCGGATCGCTCGGGAGGACCTGGAACCGGCTGATCGCCATCCCGGCAAGAACGGCTCACAGATCCACTGGATCACCGAGCGGACCGCCCTGACCTGTCCAGCGGCGTCTGCGCCGCCAACACCCACAACAGCCAGGGCCCCGCGAACTTCGGCAGATCGCGGGGCCGGCGAGGTCGGGCGGCAGGCACTCCTCAGGCGGCGCGCAGCCGGTCCTTGTGGGCGCTGCGGATATCCCGGAGGTAGAGCAGGGCCACACAGGCGATGATCCACGCGGCCAGCACGGCGAGGCCGGACCATAGGCCGTCATCGTGGAAGTAGGACATCCCCTGGAGAGCGCGCACCCCCGCGCCGACGGGCAGTACGCCGGACAGCGGATCCAGCCAGCCGGGCAGGTAGAAGCGGGGCATGACGCCGCCACTGGTGGCGTTGCCGAAGATCAGCAGGATCACCGAGGCGATGGCGGCGCCCGCGGATCCGGTCCATTTCACGATCGCCATGGTCGCGCCTCCCGCTGCCATGGCCATCAGGGCGGTGACCGCGGCCGTGCCGGCGAAGGAGCCGGGGAGGGCGCCGAAGCCGGTGTCGCCGGCGAGGAGGGCGACGATGATGCCGCCGAGGGCGCCGAAGAGGCTCAGGCTGGCGATGCGTTGGCGAAAGCGCAGAGTGGGCGCGGCCTGGTAGGTCATCATGCCGAAGAGGTAGCCGGCCAGGACCAGACCGAAGGCGGCGTAGAAGACCGACAGGCCGCGGGTGTCGCCTGCGGACGCCGCGAGGATGTCCTGGGCGGCCGGGGGCGGGCTGTCCTGCGCTGCGGCCTGGGCGAAGGCGGCGGTGAGGGTGGCGGTCACAGAGGGGCCGTTGGCGCCGGCGTACAGCAGCTTTCCGCCCTGTTGGCCGCGGCTGGGGACGTAGGCGGCGTAGACCTCGCGGTGCTCGACCGCCTCGCGGGCCGCCGCTTCGTCGCCGTAGGTCCGCACGTCGAATCCGCCGGATATGGCCCGCTCCAGGCCGGCTTCCAGCCGGTGCGCATCGGCAGTGGTGCCGACGACCGCGACGGGGAGATCGTGCGGGCGGGGAGCGTGGAAGGCGGCGAGGTAGACGCTTACGAAGATCGTCCCGATGGCGAGCACCACGGCGACGGGCAGCAGGACGCCCTTCAGGCCGGAGCGGGGATGCGGTTCGGGGGCGGGGTCGGGTATGTCCTTGTGGGTGGCCGGAAGGGCGTCGGCGAGGTGGAGGGAGTTGGGGGGTGGCATGAGAAGAACCGTCCGCGAGTTGTAAGGTGCCTGATAACTGAAGTAGTAAAACATAAGATGCCTTACAAGTGGGGTCCATGTGAGCGAACAGCCCGTCCACACCGGCTATCTGGCCTGGCACTTCGCCCAGGCCATGGGCAGCCGCCTCGAGAGAGAACTGCGCACTCTCGACCTGAACCTCGCGCAGTACAACGCCCTCCAGTGGGCCGAGCGCCAGCCCGGGATCTCCAGCGCCGACGCCGCCCGTCACGCCGGCATCACCGCCCAGTCCATGGGCTCCGCCGTGGCCAGCCTCACCGACCGCGCATTGCTCACCCGCTCGCCCCACCCCACCAACCGCCGCATCCTGTGCCTGCACAGCACTCCGGACGGCTCCCGCCTCCTGGAGCGGGCACAAGAGGTGGTCCGCCAAGTCAATGAAGAGGCGCTGGCGGTTTTGGAGCCCCAGGAGCGGGCCTCGGTGCACCGCCTCCTCAACCGTCTGGTCACCCACCTCAATCCCGGCGCCCTGCCCCCCACCTCCGGCCCCACGGCAACCCCCGACCCGTGAAACCGCCCGCCCTACCCACCGGCGGCAATCCGCGCGGGGGAACCGAAGGGCCGCCCCGGCGCACGCGCGGCGGCGGCCCGGTTCTCGTCATACTTCAGAGCTACGCAGCAGAAGTGCCGGCCCTTCTTCAGCGCGCGCAGCTGCTCCCAGTCCGCCTCCAGGTATGCGGGGACGACCGTGTCGACGGAGGCTCGCGCTCAGGCCGACCAGCTGACCGCGGTCGAGGAACCGCCGAGCCACGAAGGCCGTCACGTTTCCCCTATATGTGATCACTGCGCTCAGTTGCGGTTGTTTCCGCGAAGTTCGTCGTCGGTTCGGGTGGGCTGGGGCATGTCGGTACTGTGTGGGGATGCTGACCGTCTGGTCGGCGTCTTCCTGGGGGGATGACGAGACGAGGGTTATGCCGGAGCAAGCGAGCCCGCCTGCGATAGCACCGAAGGAACCTCTGGCCACGTCGGCCGAGGCGGCACGGATGGCGGCGCTGCGCCGTTACGACATTCTCGACACGCCACCGGACGGTGCATACGACCGAGTCACGGCTCTGGCCGCGCGCCTGTTCGAAGTGCCGGTGGCGACGGTGACCATCGTGGACGAGGACCGGATCTGGTTCAAGGCCACACACGGGCTGGAAGGCGTCACGCAGATCGGCCGCGATCCGGGCCTGTGCGCCTCGGCGGTCCTGACTGATGACACCACCGTCATCCCCGACACCCTGCTCGACCCGGTCGCCTGCTCCAATCCGCTGGTCACCGGCCCGATGGGGGTGCGGTTCTACGCCGCCGCTCCGATCATCACCACGGACGGGTACCGGCTGGGCACGGTCAACATCCTCGACACCCGCCCCCGCGAGATCAGCGAGGAGGATTCGACCACGCTGGCGGACCTGGCGGCGGTGGTGCGTGACCAGCTTGAGTTGCGGCTGTCGGCGCTGCACGCGGTACGCGCCGAGCAGGAGCGCCGCAAGGTCGAGCAGGAAAAACGCCAGGCCGAGGAAGAGGCCCGGCAGCGCGCGGAGCGGGACAAGGCTGCTATCGCCGCGTTCGCCTCCACCTTGCAGCGCACCCTGGTGCCTCCCGCACTGCCCGCGGTACCCGGGCTGGAACTCGCCTGCCACTACAAGACCGCCTCTCCGCAGGAAGTGGGCGGCGACTTCTACGACGTCTTCCCCGTCGGCGGGGGCCGGTGGGCGTTCTTCCTGGGCGATGTGTGCGGCAAAGGCGCCGAAGCCGCCTCGGTCACCTCACTGACCCGCTACACGCTGCGGGCCGCAGCCCTCGTCGACGCGGACCCGACGGCCGCGCTGAATGCCCTGAACACGGCGCTGCTGCTGGACGCGGCGGTCGGCACCCGCTTCTGCACCGCCATCTTCGGCCTGCTCGATCCCGCCCGGGACGGCGGTTTCACAGTCACGATGGCCACCGGCGGCCACCCGCCCGCCTACCACCTCACCCCTGCCGAGGGCGTTGGTGTACGGGTGGAGGCGGTCCGCGCCAAGGGGGGCATGCTGGTCGGCGCATTCGCCGAAGCCGCATTCGCCTCACGCACCCTGCACCTGGCACCAGGTGAGGGACTGCTCCTCTACACCGACGGTCTGACCGAGGCCCGCACCGCCGATGGCCACATGCTCGCCGACACGGGCCTGACCGACTTCCTCGCCCGGCGGCCGGCGCCGGTCAGAGCCGGCGCCCTGATCGACGACACCGTCGCGCTCCTGGACACCCTCCCCGACACCGAACGCGACGACGTGGCCCTGCTGGCCCTGTCCGTCCCCACCCCCGATGCCGCTCCCGCAGGCATCACCACCACCGCTCACAGCGCCGCCGCCCCAACCGCCGACGCCTCCGTCGGGCAGGAGAACCGACGCCCATGACCGACGCATTCCGCATCGACGTCCCGCACACCCAAGGCACCCTGGCCGTAATCGCACTGTCCGGTGAATTCGACCTCGCCGCCGCACCCGCCGTTCGGGCCCGCGCCCTGGAACTCATCGCGAACGGCCACCCCCACCTGGTCGCCGACCTTTCAGGCGTCACCTTCTGCGACTCCTCAGGACTGGGCGCCCTCGTCGGCATCTGGCGCTGCGCCAAGGACGCCGACGGCTCCCTGACCCTGGCGGCCATCCCCGACCGGCTGAGCCGCCTGCTCAGCGTCACCGGGATGGACACCTTCCTGCCCGCCCATCCCAGCGCCGACACCGCGCTTGCCGCACGCCAAGGCAACCGCACCACCGCCTGAAAACTCGCTCGCCGGGGCGGTACCGACAGCGGGCCCGCACTGCACAGCCCGGCCTTTCTTCCCGCAGAGCACGGGGGCATGGCCAAGCGCGAGTCGACCCGCTGGTGCGCGCACCCGATGCTGTGGTGCGCACCAACGATGCCCGGCGTCCACTCCACCGCGTGGAGTGGACGCCATCGACGGGAGTGGGGGCCGCGTCTTCACCCGGTACGTTCCTCCTTGACTTCAGCTCAGAAGGTCAAGGAGGAACGCATCGCCTCCACCGTCTCCACCTGGGGCCCTTTTACCGCACCCGCGCCCATCCGGTGCGGTGGTGCGGTCAGCGGTGCAGAGCCACCACGTTCTCCACCACCGCCTGGGACCACGCCATCTGTGGGTCTGTCAAACGTTCGGTGTAACTGGGCAGTTGGGGCTATGGCGGGCCGCTGACAGGCGGCCGTCGAAGGTGATGTCGAAGGCGTTCAGCGCGGTCTTCCAGCGCATGGTCCAACGAGCCAGTCCCATGCCCGTGAATTGGAGCGCTGACGGGTTCGTTCCGGCGCCCCGTGCGGGAGTTGTGGCTGTTCACGCAGGTCGGAGACGTGGGTAGACGCTGCACTCGATCGTGTGGGGATCTGACGATTACTCGCAGATTCCAGGAGTTCCCTCCGTAGTTTGCTTCCTTGTGACGGATTCCGGGACTCGTCGCCTCTCTCTCATCACGGGCCGCGACGTAGCTGTGAAGGACCGGCCTGCCGAGCACGTGCCGCCGGAGCCGGGCCTGGCTGACGTTCTGATGGGCCTGTCACCGCGCACGCTGGAGTCGTTGGTCCAGCCGGCGCTGGAGATCTGCTCGTACCACGACATCATGCCGTGGCACATGACCTCGCGGCAGCTGGACAAGTACTTCGCGGGCCGGGGAAGCGGCCGCGGCACACGACGGTCCGGTCGAAGATCAACCGGATCGACTTCTACTACGCCTTCCTTGAACAGCGGTTCGCCGGCGGATCCACCGTCGGTTCGGCTCGGTGGTCGAGTCCCCCGTCGATGCGTTCAACCGGCCCTCCGGTCGTGACCGCCGACCGCGAACTGCGTGAACGCGTCAGGGCGTACGGCGCCGAGTGCGTCGGCCCTCGGACGGTGCGGCCCGTCTGAGCCTCGACTCCGACCGGCCGAGGCCCGCCCGGCCTCGCCTGGTGCTGGCCGCGCGGGGCGATCACAGCAATCGGTCCACCAGGGCGTCGACGTAGTCCGGGGTGAGCGGGTCCATGCCGAACAGGACGCGGATGTGCC
>NZ_JAODUA010000037.1 GCF_025399895.1 Streptomyces sp. ASQP_92
ATAGGAGAAGTTCCCGAAGCCCTTGTGCAGCGCGAGCTCGCGGACCGCGGCGTACGAACCCGCGAACCCGATCCCCGCGATCACCACGGCTCCCGCGACCACCACCCCGATCAGGATGCGGTGCGTCCGTGTCAGTTGCAGCTGCGTCTCCCTCCCCGCAGTCACCAGTCCTGTCCCTCCTTCATCACGCAGCTCGCACCTGATCAAGCATCACACTCTCACGTACGCCTGCCTGGTGAGTGCCGAGATGAGTGTGGAGACAGGGATCGTCAGCGAATAGTGACCATGAGTCGCTCTTCTACGAACCGCCAGTCCTGCTTGAGGCAGGTAGAGGTCAGGCATGCGTTGCCACCTCCCCCGTTCTTTACGGCGTAAAGAATCCTCCTGGAGCAGGCAGCATTGTGCTTGGTTGTCGGGGGCACGTGCGACCGTCGCGATCGCTTGTACATAGGCGCCCCAGTGCGTCAGCGTTTGAGCCGATGTCCTCGCGCATGGCCGTGGAGTTGAATGTGTTGACACGTTCGCCAATGGTGCTCTTTCACGAGGGTCGAGCGCGGGGTGTATCGCGGCGGTCTATGCAACCAGCTCATGGACGGGACGCCGGACACGACCCGGTCGTAGAAAACGGCTGTTCCGCGGCTACGCGCCCCGGCCGTAAGAACTTGGAGGCTACGCCCCACTTTCGCCCTCTCCGGATGCGTTTCGGGAGGCTCGACGGCGACTGCCCGGACGAGACCCCGCATCGGCGGGATTTGCATGGAAGTCGAGCCGCCGATGCGCCCCGAGTTCAACAGGCGCGACCGGAGCGCTCTTTACGGCGTAAAGATCTGAGGGGCCCCAGGCAAGCTGCCTGGGGCCCCTCAGATCTTTACGCCGTAAAGGCGGCTATCGATAGAGCTTCATCTGCCGACCGATCTTCGTGTACGCCTTAGCGGCCGACGAGGATGGGCTGTACAGCGTTACAGGCTGTCCAGCAGTGTAGGCCTCTGGAACCTTCACGTCGTCGCGCACCGTCTCCAGGACGATGTTGCCGTAGGCCTCACGGAGTTGCGTCTCCATGTCCTTGTAGACCTTGCCCTGCGATTTGTGCTCGACGCCTTCCGTGATGACGACCCAGTCGATACCAGTCGGCATGCCGGTGTGCCCGTACGCTTCAGCAACCTCGGCGATCTTGTCTTCGAGCTCGGTGAGGCCGCGGGCCTCCTTCTCCTGCGACTTGGTGCAGCCGACGACTTCGTCGCTGGCGATGATTGCTCCTATGGTCCCCAGCTTGACGTCTCCGGAACAGTCCAGCGCGATGATGTCGAAACGCCCCCGGAGCTCACCGATGATGCGATAGAGCCAGAGCTCGCGCGCTGTCACGCTGGCCAGCTTGAACTCCAGGTCCTCCAGCTTCTTGGACTCAAGGACGACCCACAGGTTGTCGATGGCCTCTTTCGTTCGGGTGTTCCGGGCCGGCACTACGGCCTCCGAGAGGCTGACGAGCTTGTCGACCACGTCGAAAAGGGTGGGCAGGTCCTCATCGGCATCTGGATCGTCGTAGCCGAGCAGCCGGGAGCCGTCTCGCTGCTTGTCCAAGCCGATGTAGCAGACCTTCTTCTTCTTCTTGGCGGCGGCGTAGGCCAGGGCGGCGGCTGTCGTGGATTTACCGGAGCCCGCGGAACCATTGGTGAATACGAGGACCCGGGTGTCGAGGCCGGTGTCTTCGGGCAGCGTTACGGTGGTCGTCACGAGGGCACTCCGGGGGAGGGGAGGGCGGCTGCGGCATCGGCTGCCTGATAGTCGGCGTGAGATGCAAGCCAGTCCAGATAGGCGGCGACCTGAGGTGTGGACTGGCTTCCGGCACGGGTTGCATAGAGCTCGCTGTGAGCCAGGGACAGCGCGAGGGCGGCACGGTGTTGGCGCTCGCTGCCCTCATCATTGTGCAGCGTGGGCAGGTGCAGTGCGGATGGGCCACTTCCGACCTCTGACAACCAGGTGGATGCCAAGGCCAGCGCCTCATCGGGGTCACCTTGAGACTGCAGGGCCACGATGTGCAAACGGGTGGCATCTCCGTTGTACGTGGCTACTGCCGAACTGCACGCCTCCCGGCGGGCCTTGACCTCGGGGTCCGCGCCCGCGTCCGGCTGGTCGGACGACGCCTTCTGTTCAGGGATCTGCTTGGGTGGCGTGGACTTCTTGGTAGAACTCTTCGTGGTGTTCTTGCCGGACTCCGGGCCTGACGCTCGGTCGACGGCGAGATTCTGGTGGGCCTTCCATGCCTGGAGTTGCCGGTCGGCGTCCTTGATCTTGCCGAGGTCACGGGCGAGTTCGATCGTCATGCCCTCGGCCTGCTGCTCAAGGGCCTGCCGGACTTCGGGTGCCAGGTGATGCAGACGTCGCCGCTGGGAGACCCACCCCGGGCTCTTGCCCAGTGCCTTAGCGACCGCGTCGTAGGTCCCGAGCTCAGCTTTCAGTTCCTCGATGGTGGCGAGCTCTTCGAACGGCTTGAGTTCTTGGCGCGCGAAGTTCTCCGTCGCGGCGGCGACGAGGATGGCCTCACGACTGGTTGCCTGGCGGTTGATGTGCGCCGGCAGGGTCTCCAGCCCCGCGAGCCGAGCCGCGCCAAGGCGCCGGTTGCCGCCGATGACCACAAACCGCGCGCCCTCAACTGCAGCCGCTTCTTCAGGGAATGCGACTCGGAAGACGTCCGCCGGGATCACGACAACGGGCTGGAGGACCCCGCTCTCAGCGTAGGTCTGGGCGAGCTCCTCGAGGTTCTCGAGTTCCTTTCGCGCGTTGCGGGGGTTGTGCGCGAGCTCCGACAGGGGCATCTCAGGCAGGGCAGCGGCACCTGTCTTCGCCGCCTCAGCCTGTCGGCGCTGCTCCTCCCGCAGTTTGCGGCGCTCGGCCACTGACAACTCGTTTTGCGCGCCAGCCATTCACTGCTCCGTGGGGTGGGTCGTTCAAGGTTCTCGCAGGGAGCTTAGCCAGTCGGCGCCCGGCGTTCCGCAGGCCCCAACCTTTACGCCGTAAAGATGCCTCGCTTGCCACCCAAGACGGCGCCCCTGGTTCTTTACGGCGTAAAGAACCAGTCGGCGCGAAGCAGAGACGAAGCAGGGCCAGCTGTTGGCGAGTTGAGCGCCAGGCCAGGCGCAGACGGGGGCGGGAGCAACGGGCTTGCCAGCCCAAAGTCGGCCTGGACGTCACTATGAGAAAGGGGGAGTGACGGCGGTGACGAGGCGTGAGCGACCTGGGGCGAGGTGGACGCCCAGCAAGACAGGGCAGGCCTTGCCCGCAAAT
The DNA here is from genome assembly GCF_025399895.1 of Streptomyces sp. ASQP_92. GTDB lineage: Bacteria > Actinomycetota > Actinomycetes > Streptomycetales > Streptomycetaceae > Streptomyces. The sequence goes on from NZ_JAODUA010000037.1 coordinate 3,283, forward strand.
TGCCGGGTCTGTGCCTTAGTCTCGGTCGCCGCGGGGAGGGTCGGCGGCCACCCTCCGGCCCTCCACCTGCGGCCGGGTCAGGTACCGAATGCTGGTCACCGCGGCGGCGAGCCGTGTCCGTTGATGAGAGATTTCACCGGGAACTCGACGACCTGGACGAAGCGCGTTCCGGCATCGCGCTCACCGCACGATATGTCTTCAGCGGCGGCTGAATCAGCAGTTGCGACTGCGAGTTGTTGCAGTGGTCGTTCCGGCCTCGAGGCCACTTCGAGCTGGTCTTTGCGCGAGGGCGTGCTCATGCGCTCACTCCTTCGATGGCAGCGGCCAGGAGTGCCACGGCGTCGCCCCCGTACGGGTCGGCGAACAGTTGGTAGTCGCTGACGTCGAACGGTGCGTACCGCGCGGAGACGCGGAAGCCGGGCACCGCGGTGGTCTCCCGGCCCTCCAGCGTGGCGGTGAGCCGGTCGTAGTCCTGCTGAGCGTGCCGGGTCTGGGTGTACGGCCCGAGGCGCAGCAGGGTGTAGCCGTCGAGGCTGTCGTCGCGCTTGCGGGCCTCGATGTAGAGGGCGTAGTGCGCGAGCTCCATCCCGACGTCGTCGGGCAGGGAGAAGTTCGCGGCGGCGTGGGTGAGCATCGCGTAGCCGGGCTGCCAGACACCGAGGATCGCGCTGGTGTCGCAGCGGAGCCAGCCGCGTTCGGTGTAGCCGAGCCGGCGGCCGTGGAGGTAGCCCGCGGCGTGCGGGGTGTCGGGGTGGACCAGGGCCACGGCGATCATCTCGGGGCCGTGGTCGTCGCCGGGCCGGGTGTGCGCGCGCTCCACGAACGGGCCGACCCGCACGGCGATGTCCTGGGAGCCGCCGGGCGTCCAGGGCTGCAGGTTGCGTACGGCGGTGAGCATCGCGCGGAACTGGTCGACGACGGCCTGGTCCTCGGGGGAGAGGGCGCCGGGGGCGGTCCCGCAGCGGCGGAAGGTGGGGCGCTTCATCGGGTGGGCTCCTGTTCGGGGGTGCGGTTGGCCGTCGACGGGGCGGGGCTCAGGTAGCGGGCGGCGGTGTTCACTAACTGGTCGTGCGCGACCGTCGCGGCCTCGCGGGCGGCGGTCAGGTCCTCGGTGGTGGCGTACGCGTCCCGGATCGCGTAGGTGAGCGTGATCATGCGGTCGGCGTCGGCGCGCACGGCCTGGTCCTCGATGAGGATGCGCAGGGCGACCAGCGGGCGGGTGACCGCGCTGCGGGTCGTGTGGCTCTCGCCGCGCAGGGTCTCGATCCGCTCGGGGCTGGCACCCGTGAGGACAGCGTCGCCGCGCCTCCACATCGCCGTGCGGTGGTCGCTGGCGGCGCAGGCCAGCGCGGTGACGGCTTCCAGCCGGTCGCGGCGGATCGCCTCGCCGTGGCTGACGCGCACCGGCCGTTCGGCGGCGCGCTCCGCGAAGCGACCGCTGACGATCGCGCCCAGCAGGGTGGCGACGATGGTGAGTGCGGCGGTGATGAGGGTGGCTAACACGCGGGGCCTCTCGGTGTACTGATGGGTGGTGAGAACGGGGAAGCGCCGCACCCCGGCCTCCGCGGTCGGGGGTGCGGCGCTTCGGGGCTCGCTGCGGTGTGGCTCAGGCGGTCGTGGCCGCGCGGAGGATGTCGGCGTGGTCGAACGCGAGTCGTTCCGGCAGGGCGTCCAGGGGCCACCAGCGGGCGGTGCGGGCGTCGCCTCCGGCGGCGATGGGAGTGCCGGCGGGGACGACGGCGAGGTAGGCGTCGGTGCTGTACCTGCCGCGCGGGTCGCGGCCCGGCTGGTCCCAGGTGCCGATCGTGCGCAGCTGGTCGGGGTCGACGCGGACTCCGGTCTCCTCGCGGAGTCCCCGGGCGGCCGCCATGCGGCTGGTCTCTCCTTCGTCCTGGTGGCCGCCCGGCAAAGCCCAGGCGCCCTCGAACGGCGGCCAGTCGCGCTCGATCAGCAGGACGTTGCCGTCGGGAGGCAGAGCGACCACGTCGGCGGTGTAGCGGGTGGTCTCGGTCTCGGTCATGTGCACCCCTCGGTGAAGTGGATCAGTGGGTGGTGGTGTCGGGTGACCACGAGGAACTGGTCGGTGCGCAGGTCCATCACGACCTGCGCCTGCATGCCCTGAGCGCGCTGGACAGCGGCGTACTCTTCGGCCGGCCATGAGCCGCGGGGGTGGCCGGCGGGGAATGCCTCCAGGACGGTGCGCTGGTCCTGGCTGGGCAGTGGGTCTCGCCTGGGGGTGTCGCTGCCGGTCACGGGTCGGTGTCCTCGGGGGCTGGGGCGTCGCCGAACATGGCGTCCATCGCCTCGGTGACACGGAGTCGGTGCTCGGGCCGGGTCGCGTTGAGGACGGCCCCGGTGAGGGCGACCAGGTCGATGCTGTCGAACAGGTCGGTCAGTTCGGCGATGGTCTGCGGATCCGGGACGTCGCCGCAGGGGCGTTGGCAGTCCAGGAAGCAGTTCATGGCGTCGATGCCGTCGGCGAGCTGGCGGGCTCGGGCCGGGGTGAGGTCGATGCTGTGACAGTGCTCGAGGCCTGAACCGAGCGTGCCAGTTGGACTGATGTGAAGGCGGATGTTCTGTCCGGGGCCGGGGGCGGCCTGATGAGCGAGGCTGGCGAGTGATTCGGCGAGGGCCGCGATAGCGCTGTTGCGGTCGGTCTCGGGGTCCGTCACGGTCGCGGTGTCGCCGGCGTCGTCTTCGTCCGGGTCCAAGAGCGGTGCCGCCCACAGGACTTCGAGGGTTTCGGCGTGCAGCTGGATGATCCCGTTGGCGGTGACGGGAAGTGTGAGGCGTCCGGTGACGCGCAGCAGGTCGCCGGGCTGTCGCTCGGTGAGCAGAGCGTGCACGATGTCCGGCTGACTGGCGGTGCAGGGGATGACCGCCTCTTCCTCCATGTGGTCGGCGGTGGAGGAGCAGCTCAGCCGCCAGACGACGGTGCCGTCGCGGGCGCCGGGGACGGGGTCGGCGGTCAGGTAGCCGTCCAGCGCGCAGGGGATGGTGTCCATCAGTTCGCCTCCGCGAGGTTGTTGGTGCGGTGGGCAGTGTCGTAGGCGTCCAGGACGGACTTGGCCGGGTTGCCCCGGTCGGCCGCCTGCAGGCCCTTGGCGTGGGCCCACGCCCGGATCGCGGCCAGTTCCGCCGTGCTGCTGCGGACGCACGCGGAGACGGACAGCCTGGCAGGCGTGGGACGGCCTCCGGTCTTGACGGTGCGCAGCGCCTTTTGGGCCTGCTCGAGCTCCGAGTTGAGTTGGGCCACTCGCAGTTCGGCCTGGCGTTGTGTGTCTTCCGCAACGCGCCGGGCGGTGAGCTCGGCCAGGTCGCCGCGGACACGGGCCGCCTTGCTGCGGATGCTGGCCGCTGGGTGGGCCTCGGCCCACGCGAGCAGTTGCTCGACCGGGCCGCCGGCCGGTCCGGGGGCGGTGGTGATGCTGGCGGCTTCGTCAGCGTCGAACTGGCGCTCCTGGGTGGCGACAAGGGCGGTGATCTCGTCTGCGGCCAGGCCGGTCGCGGCGGTGATCTCGGCGGTGGTGTGGTCGGTGTAGTACATGGACAGCGCCATCGACTCGAGGGCGCTGACGGTCTTGGGGGGCTGCTGGTGCTCGGGCATGTCGGTGGCTCCTTCGTGGCTGTTCAAGTGGGGGAGGAGGGCGCTGACGGTGTGCTCGTTACTGGGCAGGCCGAGGGCGTCCAGGAGGAGGATCAGGTATTGCCTGCTGTCGGCATGACGGGCGGTGACGCTGGCCGCCGCTTCGAGGACCTCGCTCCAGTCGCTGAACACAGCTGCTGCTACGGGGTGGTGGGGCGGGGCTTGTGCTGCGCTGTCAGCAGCAGCGCAGCGTTGCGCCGCCGCTGTTCGGGGGTGAGCGGCCGGACTTTCGCGCCGCGGCAGTGCCAGAGCGGAGAGGCGGGCGGCTCGGGATAGGCGAGGGCATGGTCGACGTCGCGCTGGGTGGGGTTCATGGGTGCCTCCGGGTGGAGGAGGGATAGGCGTGGTCGTCGCGCTGGCTTTTGGGCTGGAGGCCGGAGGCGGGCCCGCCGAGGCGTCGTCCTCAACCGGGTTCGCGGCGATCCAGTCCTCAGCGCACGCCTTGTCGCACGGCCTCCCCGCAACGGGGAGCGCGTCGGGCGTGGGCTGCTCGCACAGCGCGCAGAGGCGGTCCTGCCAGCGGTCGAAATGCTGGCCGTCGCCAGTCCAGCAAGCCTCGGGAGCCGGGACACAGCCCCGCTCACACGCGGTCTACTTGCCGCGGGTGCGGGTCACAGCCGCAGGCCGGGCAACTGCAGGAGACCTGGCAGAAGGGTTCCCATGCTCATGACGCTCGCCCCCAATACCGGCGTGCCGGGGCGCCCTTTGTCCGCGCGGGCGAGCTTCTTGTGCAGCGCGACGGCCTGGACGTCCCAGCCGGCCGCTGGGTGAGCGATGGTGATGGGGGTGTTCGGGAGCCGATCCGGCCCTCAAATCGCAGGGTGAAGTCCATACTGAGGATCTCCCTCTCGTCTCGTACGGGATGGATGGGCCCGGGGCAGGCGAACTGGTTTGGACGCCGATGTGCGCCTGTCCCGGGGCGTAGCTACGACTCGAAGTCGGTTGCGGCGAAGCCGCTTTCACACAGGGCCGCGTCGTCGTGGCGGACCCCGTCCGGCCACAGTCCCGTGCAGGGGCGGCTGTCGAGGATCACGTGACCGCCCTCGGCGAGCATCCGCTGGAACCATGCCAACGGCCGCTGCTCCCACGGCACATCGCGTTCGCCGCTCTCCAGAGCGAGCCCGAGGGGCAGCGGACTCATGGTGGTGGTGGACAGGGAGCCCGGCACGCTCTGCCCGTCCACGTCGACGGCCTGGCCGACCACGCCGATGGTGACGGGGACCGTGCAGGCCTGGCAGAAGCAGTGGGCCTTGCGGACTTGACCCGGCGGGTGGAACTCGGGTGCCCAGCGCGGCCAGTGGCCGGTACGGACCAGCCAGCCATCCCGACGGCCGCGGCTGAGGCTCGTGCGGCAGGACCGGCAGGTCCTCGGCGCCCGCCCGCCGTGTTTGGCGATCATCCGCTCGTACAGGGCTCGGGTGGGCGGCATCCGCCAGTGGATCCAGTCCGCCCCGTAGCCCCAGTCCGGCCGCCCTTCACTATCGGTGCGCGGCAGCATCTCGGGCCCGGTCGAGGCGTCGAACGCACGCTCGTGCAGCGCGTTGACGGAGGCGCAGTCCTGCCACGTCGCGGGCCACCGCTGTCCGGGCAGCGCGGCGGCGATCACTGATGCGGCGCGCTCGGCATCCGGCCTGGAGTAGTAGGCGAAGCAGGCGATCTCGTGCCCGTCAGGGGTGGAGATCTGCCAGGACTGGTAGCCGTCGTGGGCGGGGTCCTGGTGGTAGGTGTCGCCATCGGCGGGGCGGTACGGCTTGCGCCAGCCGGTGTGGACGACCAGGCCGCCGGGCTGTAGCCAGCCGCTGCCAGGGATCGCGGGGCCGGGCAGGGCGGGAGTGAAGACGATTTCCACCGTTTCGCTGTCCGCTGGCGGGGGAGTGGGACGGGCTGCGGGGAGCAGACCGCGAGGGTGGATGGGCATGGCAAACTCCGTCTCCTTGGGTACGGGCTACGTGGACCAGGACAGGCGGCCCAACCGGAGTGGACGCTGTGGGCCTCCGTGCTGAGCAGTTGCGGCTCGAACGGGCTGGGTGCGAGTCAGCGGTACGGGGTCTTCCAGCGGCCGACGGTCGCGTCGGGCCAGTCGAGGTCCCAGCCGGGCCGGTATCCGCGGGCGCCCCAGCCGTCTGGCCGTCCGTGGGGATCTCAAGTCCGGCCGCCGCTGCGGTGCGTGCCGCGTCGTAGACCTCGTGAGCGATCCGTACGGCAGCGCTGCGGCTGTCGGCCCGGCCGGTGAAGACGTGCACGCCTTTCTGGTTGGGGGTTTGGCTGTGGCGTATCGGGACGTCGACCTCGAAGTAGGGCAGGGGCATGACGTCCATCTCCTTCCTGTGTTGAGGGGCCACTGCAACCACCCCGGCCCCGGCAGGCGCGGGGTCCGGGGCGGCACAGAGTGCGCTCAACTCGGGCGAGGGTTCAGCTGGCTGCTTCGATGGCGTCGCGCAGGTGGGTTCGTGCGCGGGCCAGGAGCGCGGGTTGGTCGGCGCCGGGCTCGGTCAGTGCTTCGGTGAGGTAGGTGGCGGCGGAGTCTAGGTCGTCGCTGGCGTCCTGCCAGGCGCCGATGCTGGACGATCCGAGGACGTCGCGTCCCTCTTCGACCAGGTCGATGAACGTGTTGGGGGTGGCGTCGCGCTGCGTCTTGTCGCCGATGAGGGCGGCGAGGTCGGTGGCGAAGCAGTCGCGGAGCGCGGCGAAGGTGTTGGTCCTGGTCTGGACGGGCACGGGTGGGTCTCCTGTCAGTGGTGGAGCTCGATCGTGATGGGCATGCGATGGTCTCCGTAGTCGCGGCAGAGGTTGTGGACGGTGCGGTGAGGGGGAGCGTTCCTCAGGCGCGGTAGGTGGGCGGGCGGACTCCGGCTCGGAGTTCGCGGATGATCGAGCAAGGGCCCTTGGTCGCGCAGTACGCGTCGTCGGTGTCCGGGAGTGCGGTGCCCGTGGTGCCCCACATCTCGCGGGCGACGGCGTTCACGGCGCGCAGCATCTCGCCGTTGTTGGGGCGGCAGGCGCTATTAGTGCCGCCGACGCCGTCCCGGTGGGCGCTGATGAGGTGCTGGCGGGCCTGGCGGGCGGCCCAGCGTCGGCTGCTGGGACCGGAGTTCTCATGGACGTGCCCGCTGTCGTGGAAGGTGTCCAGGTGGCAGCCGGTGCAGTGGTAGGTGACCTTCTGCTGCGGCTGGCTGCCGGGAAGCCACTTGCCTTCGAACTCGTAGACGATGACCTCCGCACCCGGGATCTCGGTGTGTGCGAAGGCAGTTACCAGGCCGACGCCGTCCGCGATCCCGCCGCGCTGTACCTGGTTCCAGAAGACAATGGGGAGGAAGTCGTCCCAGCCCTTGCCGTGGGGCCACTGGGCGTACGTCACGCCCTGGGAGGCGTCGAAGGTCGCCGTTCCGACGGCGCTCTCGCGCTGGTACTGCTCAATCTGTGCGATCGCCCCGAAGTACGTCGCGGAGAACTCCTCGGACTCCAGGAAGATCAGGCCGTATCCCTCGGGGCGGGTGTCGTGGCCGGTCTCCCGCAGCATCTCGACCATGTCCTCGTAGCCCGGGTTGCCAGGGGCGATAGTGCCGACCAGCGGTAACCGGTACCGGTCGCAGCTGGTGACGTGAGCCGGATTGGTCTCGCTGACGTGGTGCGCGGTGCCGTATGTGTTCCTGATCGTGATGCTCATGCGTGGGTGTCCTTCCCGGGGAAGCAGCGGGCGCCCGGCGTGGCCGGGCCGCGGCGGGTTCGAGGTGGTCGGTGAAGCGTTGACGCTGCGGCTCACGCGCGGACCGCGTCCGCGTACTGCGCCTCCGGGTCCGCGCGGCCCTCGGGGTCGTCGTCCTGGTCGTGGTCGTCGGCCTCCTGGTCGACGTCGTCGGGGCCGCCGTGGACAGTGCACACCGTGTCTGGGTGCGGCCGGTCGCTGGTGTGCGCGATGAGCAGGTCGGTCACGGAGTGCACGGGCTGCCAGGCGCGCGCGGCGCACTCATCGTCGTACGGGCAGCACGTGAGCAGGTCGAAACCGACGTCCCCCTCGCCGTCGACGTTCGTGCGCAGGGCTAGCACGAGGCTGTCCTTGCCGAGGCGGATCACGCCGACGCGGTCGCCGCCCGCCAGGTCGCTGCCGTCGCGCCAGGTCCACAGCGGCAGCACGTCCGGGCCGAAGACTCGGCGCACCAGGAGCAGGGAGCCGAGGCCAGCGCCGCCGTCCCAGCCCATGTCGCGGCGGCGGGCGTCGCTGGCGCGCTTGAGGAGCGGCTCCAGGCGGTGGATGGTGTCGGCGAAGACGACGTGGTCGAAGCCCTCGCTGCGCAGCTGCGGGAACGCGGTGACGGCATCGGCGTGCTGGCGGCGTACGACGTCCTCGGGCACGGCGCGGGCCGGGTCGCGGACGGCCTGACGCCACACGCAGACGTCGGCCGGGGTGCACACGAGCAGCGCGACGACGGGCACGCCGTGGGCGCGGGCCGCGTCGATCAGGCTTTTGCGCACGGTGGTGTCGGTGTTCGTGTCGCTGATGACCGTGGTGAGCCGTCGGGCCATGCGGGCCGCGAGGGCGGCGTGCATGACGGTGACCGCGGCCTCGGTCGCGGTCTGGTCGCCGGCATCATCCGAGACCATCGCCCGGAAGGTGTCGAGTTCCAGGACCTGGGTGACGGGCCAGCTGCTCGCCATCGTGGTCTTGCCGCTGCCGGATGCCCCGATCATCACGATGAGCGACGGGTCGGGGATGGTCGTGTCGAGCGGCTGCATGGTGCCGGTGAAGGTGGTCTTCATGCGCGTTCTCCCTGCGGGTGGAGGGTGGAGGTGGCCAGGTGCAGGCGCAGCCCGGCGGAGTCGCCGGTGTAGGCGGCGGCCTCTTCGATCGCGCAGGCCGCGGACTCGGGGTCCTCGCCGTCCAGCGGCGTGAGGGCCGCGACGCGGGAGGCCATGGTGAGGACCTGGTTGAGGGAGCCGAAGAGGCCGTCCTGCGGGAAGGCTTCGTCGAACAGCTCGCGCAGCAGCCCGGCGAGCAGCTCGGGGTCGACGGGGCGGGCCAGTTCGTCTTCGAGCTGCTGGACGGCGAGCTTGGCGATGCCGACGGAGGAGCGCACCCTGTCGAGCCGGGTGCGGGCGGCGGGCGTCACCGGCGGTCGCCCTTGCGCAGGGTGATCCAGGTGGTGACCAGGGCGGCAGCCACGCCGATCAAGCGGTGGGCCGACTGGTCTGTTGACTGCACCAAGTTGGTGATCCGCTGGTGTTCCGGCGGGTGGGTGCCGAGGATTTCGGCATGTCCTCGTTTCATGGAATGTCCTCCGTACATCGGGATCTGATGGATGGCTGCGGCCAGCTGCCGTCGGTCGGTGCGGTGGTGAAGGGGGCGAGACCTTCGTTGCCGTGGTTCGTGGTCGATGCGGCCGGTCGGGAGATCGAGCCGGTGAGCCGGTACCTGCGGGACCTGGCGCTCGGCGACGCGAGCGCGCTGACGGGCCGCAGCTACGGGTACGACCTGCTGCGCTGGTTCCGGGTGCTGTGGGCGGTGAATGTCGGCTGGGAGCAGGCGACCGAGGCGGAGACGACCGCGATGGTCGGCTGGCTGCGTACGGCGCCGAATCCGCAGCGGCGTCGCTCGCGGCCGGACTCGATGCCCGCGGGCGTGGTCAATCCGAAGACGGGCAAGACCACGCTGCTGGATGGGTACGCGCCCAGGACGATCGCGCACGCATTGACCGTGGTGCACGGCTTCTACGCCTTCCACCAGCACTACGGCCGGGGCCCGGTGGTCAATCCGGTGCCCGAGAGCCGAGACCGCCGGGCCCGGCTGGCTCACCGCTCCCCGCTGGAGGCGCCGGCCCCTACCAGGCGGGCCCGGCTGCGGCCGAGGGTGCGGGAGCGCCAGCCCCGGGCGATTCCCGATCGGCTGTGGGACGAGCTGTTCGCGCAGATGAGATGCGATCGGGACCGTGCCCTGCTGGACTGCTACGTCAGCTCCGGTGCCCGCGCCAGCGAACTGCTCGGGGTGCGCCTGGAGGACGTGGACTGGTCGGCCGGACGCTTGTGGGTGATCACCAAGGGCACCGGTCAGCGGGACCCGGTGCCCGCGTCCCCGCAGGCGTTCGCCTACATGGCGGCCTACCTGGACCAGGCCGGGCTGCCCGGGCCGGGCGGGCCGCTCTGGCGGGCCCGCCGGGGTGATCCCCGGCCGCTGACCTATTGGGCGATGCGCCGCGTGCTCCAGCGGGCGAACGCTGTGCTCGGCACGAACTACACGCTGCACGACACCCGGCACACGGCGGCCACGCGGATGGCGCGGGACCCTTCGTTGACGCTGGTGGAGGTGCAGACGATCCTGCGGCACGCGCATCTCAGCACCACCGCCCGCTACACCGCGGTCGGCCTGGAGGACCTGATGGACAAGCTCGCCGAGCACTACCAGCGCCCCCGCCAGGAAATCCGCTGGTCGCAGATCTACGATCCGGCCGATGTCGAGGCGGTGTTCGGTGCCCGGTAGTACCGCTGGCTACAACGCACGGGCGATGGGCCCGACGACCGGACGCATCCAGCGCAACCCCCTGCGGGAGGCACCGGCGGACCGGGTGAACACCAAGGTCATCCAGCCCGCGCCACCACCCGAGCCGGAGAACCCGCCCCGGCCGGCCGGTGACCTCTCCCGGGCCTCGCTGACCAAGGTTGCCGACGCGGTCGTGACGGCCTGGGACGACGAGGGCCTTGAGCGGCGCCGGCTGCGCCGCCTCAGCACGGTGACGATCCTCGAACACCTGCAGCGGTTCCCCGGCACGACCTGGCAGCAGCGATGGGTGGCGGCCGGACTGGACGAGTACGGCACGAATCCCGGTGACCTGGGCGGCGAGGACAAGAAGCTGCGCAAGCTGTTCATCTCGGGCACCCGCCAGTTGTTCTGCCTGCGGGTGATCCGTCCGAGCCTGGACGCCTTCCGCGGCCACACCTACCCGAACTACGCCCTCGACTTCTGCCTGGTGGCCAAGGACCCGCTGCTGGACAAGTTCCACGCCGCGGTCGAAGCCTCCGATGCGACCCCGGCGGCCCAGCGCACCGCGCTGTTCGACGTCGCCTGCGCCCTGACCGTGTTCGGGATCTCCCTGGCCGACCTGACGCCGGAGGTGCTGCTGCACTACTCGCTGGAGTCGCGGCGCAAGCAGCTCACCCGCGGGGCCACCAAGCGCGGCCAGGAGTACAACTACGCGGCGATCGCGGCCTGGCACATCCTCTACGAGTCGGGGCACTTCCCGCCGTCGGCTCCGCACGTGCTGCGGGCCGCCCTCGTTGGCGGGCAGAAGAGCGTCGAGGAACTCGTCGACCGGCAGCAGCTGCGCAACACCGACGTGCGCAATCTGCTGGTGGAATACCTTCGCCGCCGCGCCGCCGACCTGGACCACTCCTCGCTGCGGCAGCTGGCCCGGGTCCTGCCCGGCACTTTCTGGAGCAACGTCGAGAAGGTCAACCCCGACCAGGCCGACCTGCGGCTGAGCGAGGAGACCTACCAGCAGTGGAAGGAGACCATCTCCGTCCTGCCCGGCGGGCGGCCCCGGCTCGACATGGACGGCGTGCTGCTCAAGGTCCGCACCTTCTACCTGGACTTGCAGAGCTGGGCGGTCGCCGAACCCGAGCGCTGGGCGGCGTGGTCGGTGCCCTGCCCCGTCCGTGATGCCGAACTGCGCTGGTTCAACGTCCGCCGCCGCGAGATCAACGCACGGATGGCCGAACGTACCCGGGTCCGCCAGCCCTTGCTGCCTCTGCTGGTCGACCACGTCACCAACCGGTGGATGCGACTGCGCGAGATCCTCACCGCCGCCCAGGCCGTCGAACCCGGTGAGCGGTTCACCGCCGCCGGCGCACAGTGGCAGCGCACCGCCAGCGAGTACGACCTCAAGCGGGCCAAGACGGAGAAGGCCTTCCCCGTCCGGGCGGTCAACCGGGACACGGGCGAGCTGGTCGCCGTCACCCGGGACGAGACCGCGGCCTTCTGGGACTGGGCCGTCGTCGAAGTGCTCCGGCACGCCGGCCTGCGGATCGAGGAGCTGACCGAACTGACCCACCTGAGCGTCCGCAACTACCAGCGCCCCAACGGCGAGGTCGTCGCGCTCCTGGTCGTCACTCCCTCCAAGACGGACCGGGAGCGGGTGATCCCGATGTCCGCCGAACTGTTCCACGTCATCGCCCAGGTCATCCGCCGGCACCGCGGCACCTACGGCACGGTGCCGATCGCGAGCCGGTACGACGTTCACGAGAAGGTGTGGTGCCCGCCCCTGCCCTACCTGTTCCAGACCCAGACCGGCCTGGAGCGACAGGCGATGAGCACCAGCACGATCTGGCGCCGCCTGCGCAAGTGCTGCACCGAGCTGGCCAAGACCCACCCCGAGTTCGTCGGGACGACGTTCTCCGCCCACGACTTCCGCAGGATCTTCGCCACCGACCTGGTCAACTCCGGGCTGCCTATCCACATCGGTGCCGCGTTGCTCGGCCACCTGAATATCCAGACCACTCGTGGCTACGTCGCGGTCTTCGACGACGACATCGTGCGGCACTACCAGCAGTTCCTCGACCAGCGTCGCCAGTTGCGGCCGGAGGAGGAGTACCGGGACCCCACATCGCAGGAGCGGTCGGAGTTCCAGGAGCACTTCGACAAGCGGAAGGTCGAGCTGGGCTCCTGCGGGCGCCCCTACGGCACGCCTTGCGCGCATGAGCATGCTTGCATCAGATGCCCGATGCTCTCGGTCAACCCGACGATGCTGCCCCGGCTGGACGAGCTGGAGGACGACCTGATCGCCCGCCGCCATCACGCGATCGCCCAGGGCTGGAAGGGCGAGGTCGAAGGCATCGAGCTGACCTTGACCTTCCTGCGCTCCAAGCGGGCCCAGGTTCACCGGTCGCAGCAGCTGCCGCCAGTGAACTTGGGCCTCCCCTCTCTCCCTCACAGCCGCCCCACACCAGAGTGATCAGCAGCATGGACACCAGCAAAGCTGGCTACGCCTCTCAGCTCGGAGGCGGTGCCTTTCACGCCACCCTGTCGCTTATCAGCCGTTCCACCAAGAGTCGTTGATCGGTTACCTTCCGTACTGAGACGCTCTGACCAGGCAGGCAAGGAGCCGGCCAGCGAGGAGACACCATGTCCGAGACCACGCCCCACTCCAAGGGACCGGCCCCGGCCCGGCTCACGCCCGACGCAACCGAACCCGCTCTGATCCCGGCCGACCAGGTCAAGCCTGAGGACATCGGCACACTGGCGCTCGAGTACCGCGACGGGCGGCCCGTGATCGTTGTCAGCGGCGGGAAGTTCCTTCCGGCGGGCATCGAAGTCGTGGACGGGGCCGGAAAGCCCGTATCGGCATACAAAATTAGCGTGAGGTTCCGGGAGCTGGAGGTGGAGAGGACCGACGATATGCAATTCGATCGAGGTTTCCTGTCGCCGTACATGCCGGATTCGCTGTAAGTGCCTGTTCCTGAACCTCGGTCTGAGGTCTGACGCGCAGCTTGCCTGTGCATTTCTCTGCGCTTGTCTGGGGCGGGTGACTAGGCACCTGCAAGATCGTTAGCCGGGGTATGAACAAGCAACTCGCTGCCGTAGCAGTCGGCCTCGCTGTCGGCCTCGGCGCTCTCTCCGCTGCCGTCCCCGCCCACGCTGACGGAGGTCCCGCCGTGGTCGACCACGAAGACGACGGTGAGCGCCAGAAGGTCATCCTGAACGACGTCAATAAGGACCAGCGCGACACCAATGGTCCCGTCGACATGGTCAGGGAGGAGCTCCTGCACACCCTTTCGGGCGCCCCGAATTTTGGTGGTGCGGCGTTGGGCCCGGCGTCGGAGGACACCCAGCCCGGCTTCGCTGTCATGTCGGAAGAGGGGAAGGAGAAGATCGAAGACTGAAAGCCTGCTTCAAGCCTCCGAGCCTGCCGTTTGCGTCACCCGGAGGCGTCACCCGGTGACGCCTCCTGAACGCGGCCGTCGGCGCCATGCTCGCGTCCGGCAGCGCGGTGAGCAGTACAGGCTGTCGGATCGCTTCGTCTTCCCGAACCGAGTCTCCGCGGCGTACCAGGTGCTGCCGCACTCCGACATGTGAAGCGGGGCCAGGGATGGCGGCGACCGGAAAGAACGCGGGCAGGTCTCCGTCGGTCGCCTCGCTCTACCGGGCGCTCGCCGAAGCCGAGGCGGCTGCGGCCGACGACGGCCTGCCGCTGCGGCCCAAGCCCGTACGCATCCGGCGGCCCCAGGACCCGCTCACCCCCGAGGAGATCCACCTCCGCGAACGGCTCCAGGCCCAGCCCCACCCGAACACCGAGCTGCGGTAGTCCCGCCCATGACCTGCCCCGTCCATGATCAGCGGCTTAACGCTAAGCCGCTGTACTGCTGTGCCCCAAGGCCGCACACGCACGCGCGCCCGTACGCGACGAGGAAGGCCCCGGGGCCGCCCGTGAACGACTCCGGGGCCCCCATCGGACGCCTGAGGTGCACTTAGGGGCTCACAGCGGCCTCCAGGCCCTTCGCCGTCTCTGCTGCGGCCATCCGCTCGTCGTGCTCGCGCAGCATCCGCATGACGGACGGCGCGGAGGGATGCTGGCCCTTCTTCGCTCCGGTGGTGATGACGAGCCGGGGCGCCATGTCGCGCAGGCTCACGCCCTCGGCCCGAGGTGTGCACGCGGATCAGCACCGCACGCGGCCATTAATGGCTGATGGTCTGCTCCATCGACGTTGTCGCGGTGAGGTCCGTCGTCCCCAGGCTTACGAATGACCCAGCTGGTGCGGACACCGGTGACCCAGCTGGTGCGGACTCCGGGTCGGGCGTGTGGAGGACCGCAACGCCGTTCACCCAGGCGAATCGGGCCGCGTATGCCTCGCCGGCCCTGTCCACAACGGGGAGCTCGGACGGGACGTACTTCCCATCGCTTACGACGACCACGGGCTGACCGTCCCGGTACTCGATCGACAGGGTCGCGATGTCCTCGGGCTTGACCTGGTCCGCCGGGACCAGCGTCGGTTCCTGGGGTGCTGTTGCCTCAGGTGTGGGTGTCAGTCCGCGGCTTGCCATCTGCTCGGGTGACATCTGCACCTTGGCGGGGCCCTTGGCGTTGGGCGTGGTCTCGGACATGGCGTCTCCTCACTGGACGGCTCGCTGCCGACGCGCCTGGATCTTGCCCGTCGAACCCGCGCCGTAACCAGCCCTCAGGGCCCCGAGGTCCTACCTCTGACCCCAGCCGCAAGGTAGCGAGACGATCACGTGCTCGCCGCAGTGGCGGTCTGCGCGTCATGTTCGCGGAGCATCCGCATGACGGTCGGCGCGGAGGGATGCTGGCCCTTCTTCGCGCCCTTGGTGATGACGAACCGGGCCGCGATCTCGCGCAGGCTCAGCTCCTGGTCCCGCAGGTGCAGCGCCATGCCGAGCATGTCGTCGTATCTGCGAGATCCGTAAGCGGAACCGCCGCTACCGTGAACCACCGTTCCGTTGTTCCCCGACGCCGTAACCACCCCGCACGGGTCTGGTCAGAACCCGTACAGGGTGGCGCCAGAACGGAGCACCAGCGGCCCGAAGTCCTCACGCGTCTTGAACCGGTGGCACGGGCGGCAGAGCGGTTGAACATCCCGGCCGTGTCTGCCCGAGTGCGCGCGGTCGACGGCACCGGAGTGGCTCACCCCACCCACCGCCAGCCTCACGGGGCTGGCGGTGGCGGTTAGTGCAGAGAAGGTCCAGCTCCATCAGCGCCGTGCCGGGTCCAGAGACGTCCTGCACCGGCTCGGGGTACGCGGTGCCCTCGACGCCGGCCTTGCGGACGACGGTGGCGTGCTTGATGTAGCCGGACTTGCCCGCCTTGCCAGCAAGCCACAGGAGCGGGTCGCGCCGGTCCAGGATTCCGTGGGTGATCGCGTTGATCGCGGCGCCGGTGAGGAGCGCGGCCGCGGGGACGCGGTAGCCGACGGTGCGGGTGACGGCGATGGTCGAAGCGAGCTGCACGGCGGAGTAGCTGGCGACGTGCCGGCTCGCGGAGCGGCGGCCGTACGCGCTGGCGGTGCAGGTGCGGCCCTCAGGACCATGCCGCCACGGATTCTCTTCTACCGGGGAGCCGTCGTTCTTGTAGACCAGGTGGGAGCCGTGCATGCCCTTGGTCGACGCGTCGTGCGAGTTCTGCACGAACTGGTCCCCGAAACTGTGGACTCCGTCGAAGACGGCGGTCAGGGCGGCGGCCAGGGCCAGGCCCTCGATGGCGCGGAGGCGATCGGTCATGCTGGGTGTGCTCCTCAACTCGGTGTTTCGGGGTGGAGGTTCGCGGGGCGGCCGGCCTCTTGCCGATGCTGCGGACGCCCCGTGGTGCGCTCCCGCCCCCGGCCGGAGTCCGGCCAGGGGCGGCGGTGTTCAGAAGGGCGGCTCGTCCCAGGCCGCGACGGGCAGGAGCCGGACACGGAGCTCGCGCCGCTCGGACCAGCAGCCGCACGCCTCCATCTCCAGGAACGGGCCGCTGGTCCACCAGCCGCCCGCGCCTCGGCAGTCGGGGCAGGAGCGGCGGGGTCGGGGCTTGAGCTCGATGCGGTGCCGGTCGGCGTACAGCCGCCGGTGGCCGGCCTCAAGGAAGGGGCGGCCGCGGCGACCATGACGCGCACGCTGGCCGCAGCCAGCACGGCGGTTCGGGCGCGCATGGCCAGGGCCGGGCGAAGGGGTGGCCGAGCCACGGTGACTCACCTTCAAGGGATTCGTTGATCAGGCGGCCAGCCGACGGATGACCGGGGCCGTAGAGGCGAAGTAGGTGTCGGGGCTGGGCTCGTAGCCCCGGGCGCAGGGGTCGCAGCAGCCCAGGGTGCGCAGCGGGAGACAGAAGTAGTACCGGCGCAGGCACTGGGAACATGTGGACCTCGCAGTCATCGCCCGGTCCAGCATCCATTCCTGCGCCATCGTCGGAGTCCGCTTCGGCCGAGCAAGCTCTACGTCGTAAAGCCAGGCCCCGGTGGGGTGGTTGCACGACTGGTCGGGCCGGTACACGCAGTACTTGCAGCACAGGACCGCGACCCGTGCCCGCCGGGGCACAGGCCCCGCTCGCGCAGCTGGCTCGGGTGACCAGGCCCTCGAGACAGAAGCGCCGGTCGAACTCCTCCAGCGTCGCGGTGCTGCGCGGCATCTTCTTGAGCTCGCGGCGCCGCTCCTTCCGAGGGCACGGAATCACCGGCTCCAGGTACCGGGGAGCCGGGCGGGGCGTTGCGGGTAGCAGGGGCCAGGGGTGCTGCGCCCCGCCTGCGGAAGACGTCGACGGGGCGGCTGGGGTCAGCGCTGGAACGGGTGGACGTTGTCGGGCGCGGGGGCCGGGGCGGGGATGTGGATGAAGTTGCTGACCACCGGGCGCAGGCTCAGGCCACGCAGGGCGACGGTGGAGGCGATGGTCCAAGCGAGGACGGCGATGCCGGTGGCGACGGTGCGCCCGTCGGCCGGGGCTGCGGACCACACCGCGAGGAC
The DNA here is from genome assembly GCF_025399895.1 of Streptomyces sp. ASQP_92. Lineage (GTDB taxonomy): Bacteria > Actinomycetota > Actinomycetes > Streptomycetales > Streptomycetaceae > Streptomyces. Next base: position 20,364 of record NZ_JAODUA010000037.1, read on the forward strand.
GCTTCCGGCGCCCCAGCAGGTCCAGGTGATGCGGGCGCCGGTGCTGCCGATGAACCCACCGATCAGGCCGAACCAGCCCACGAGCTGCCAGAAGGCGAAGACGGCGGAGGCGCTGACGGCGAGGCCGGCGGTGTGGTGCGCGATGTAGGAGCGGAGCGGGGTCTCGACTACGCCCCACAGCCCGTTGGCAGCGCTGGTGCCTGTCCGGGTCGCGGGGGCGGCGTCGACCATGCGGCTCACGGTGGCGTCGAAGATGTCGCCCGCGGTGTCGAGCAGGATGATGACCGCGCACACGCCAATGAGGGCCAGCAGGGCTTTGATCCAGTGGGCCATGCCGTGCCATCCGGCTTGCGGGGCCTGGCGCAGTTCCTCCCACCGCCCGTGCAGGAAGCCGCCGTGTTCCCATGAGGCGTTCCACGCGGCGCGCAGCTGGGTGAAGCGTGTGGTGCCGGGGTCCTTGTTCAGATCGGTGTCCGGCGGCGGGGGCGTCTGGTTGAGCAGATCGAGGAAGCTCGGGCTGTTCGGGTTGGGCTGGCCGTTGATGAGCTTGTCGTCGGACTGCATGGCGGGACGCTCCTTGATCGGGATTGTGTGGGGGCCGGTGATGCACGGGCGGTCCAGGGGGCCTACGGCGAGGTGGGCCGCAGGCGGCCGTTCTTTACGGCGTAAAGAAGCCGGAGGGCCTGGCCCGCACCCGTCCGCGAGGGTTCGGGTACGAGGCAGGTGGTCCGGAGCAGGGGTCAGAGGCCGCGTGCGTCGGCGAGGCCGACGGCCTGGTCGAGCATCCGCATCGGGATACGGCCGCTGGCGAAGCCGTCGTTGAAGGACGGCACTGAGTCGACGTCGCCGAACTGACGGCGGATCGCGTCCATCAGGACCTCAAAGCCGCGCGACTCCACGCTCTGGTCGCTGCGGGCTTCGATGTGGATCGCGCCGTACAGGCAGCGGGCCCCGTCCTCGTCGACCAGGGCGCCGGAACACCAGCCGCCGGTGCGCAGCCGGTGGTGCGCGCGTTGAAGGAGCGCCGCCACCGGCGTCGGGTACGGAGTCGGGGGCTGGAGGGTCGGGGTGAGCGGGACGGTGACAACGTCGGCCAGGTCGACGGGCTCGATGGGGATGTGCGCGGTGTTGACCTCGTAGGCGACGGCGGCTTCCTCCAGCCGGACGGTCATCGCGGCGTTGATGAACGCCATGCGTTCCTCGAGGGACAGTTCGGCCGGCGGCGCGGCGGCCAGGGTGGTGTGGGCTATGGCGGGGGCGGGTGTGGTGGGCATCGGGGGCTCCAGGCGGGGTACGCCGAAGGGCGCCGCCGGGCTGTGTCCGGCGGCGCCCTTCGGCTCGTGCAGGGAGGGGAGGCCTGCTAGTCGGGGGTGTAGTTCAGCGCGCCGCAGTTCCAGCAGTCCCATTCGTTGGGGACGTCGACCAGGTCGCAGCAGTCGCACCCGTCACCGTGGACGACGCAGTCCTCGCCGCAGTCCCAGCAGGTGTAGTGCAGGTGTGCCATGCCCTTGTCTCCCCCTGGTGGCTGGTGGGGCCCGACAAGAGCATGCGTCAGATTCCGGCGTTCTACTGCTGGGTTGGCGGAACTGGCCGGTGGATGACGATCAGAGGCTGGCGACCAGTCCGGCCAGTGAGGCGAGGCCGCTGTTGATGATCGGGGCCAGGCCGGTCGCGGCGAGGGTGAAGCCGAACAGGCTGCACGCCAGCATGGAGCCGAAGCGGACGTGGCCGCCCCGGAGCAGAACGGCCACGATGATGCCCAGCAGCACGGCGGCGGAGATGTTCAGGGCCACGGCGGGGTCCTCCTTGATGGGATCGGTGGGGCTGGCCGTGCCCGGGCAGGCCGGCCCCCACCGGTGACGGGTTGGGAAGGGAGAGGGTCAGACGTTGTTGAGGCTCTTGATGGCCTCCAGCGCCTGGCGGGGCGAGGTGACCTGGGCTTCGCGGCGGCTGCCGGACTTCGGTCCATGCTTGCCGCCACCGCCGCCGCGACGGCGGGAGCCGCCGTCGTCGCCGCCGTCGCCTTCCTCCGGCTCGGGCCAGAACTCCCCCGGCCGCACCGGTTCGTTCCAGTCGAACCACAGGCCGCGCTTGGTCAGCTCGCTGATCTCGTGGTCGGTGAGGCGGTTGACCTCGGCGGGGAACAGGTCGGCGAGGTCGGTGTCGAAGTCCGCGTACAGCGACCGCATCAGGACCGCGCGGCCGTTGTCCATGACCATGATGGCGACACCGCCGGTGCTCACCCCGTTCTCCGGGTCGGCCTCGCCCTTCATGGCGCGCTCGATCGCGGAGCCTTCCTGCTGGGCGTAGCGGGCCGGGATGGTCGGCACGTCGTAGGCGTTCTCCATCGTGCCCTCCGCCGCTTTGCGGGTGGCGCCGGGCGAGCCCATGTTGAAGATGGTCGGCCTGGAGTTCTGCCGGAGGTTGTCCTTCATCTCGGTGGAGAACCCGTTGTGCGCGAACGGGCTTTGGCCCGCGGGGTTGAAGCCGATCCCGTACTTCAGGCCGGTCACGGTGAGGTCGTCTCCGTCGGCCTGGATGAACTCGCCGAACGTTGCGTCCTGCGCCGCAGTCATGAACTCATCCGCGTACACGTTCAACTGCCGATAGGGGCAGCGGGGGTCGCCGGGCTTGTAGTCGTGCGGCTGACCGTCGTGCGGCCAGGGCATCTCCGCCCTGATCTCGCACAACGCCTTCGCCGCGCGCAGCGAGCGGGCCATCCACAGAGCGTTCGAGCCCTGCCGGTCGATGTACCGGCCGAGGGTGGACGTCTTCTCGTCTTTGCGGACGGTGGCAAGCCACACGACCTGGCCGTCCAGGGACTGGGCAGCCATGTTGATCGCGAAGAACTGCGTCTTGCCGCTCCGCGACACCCCGAGGATCAAGCCGTGGGCTGCGGCGTTCTTGTCGTGCTGGAACACCATGTTCTTCACCGGCTGGCCAGTGATGGTGAACCCGCACACGTACATGCCCTTGGCGTCGGGGGTGAGCAGCTCGCGGGTTGCGGGGAAGATCGCGGACAGCGGGGGCTTGTCGAAGGCGCTGATGAGGAACTCGGTGCCGTCGATGAGGACGAACACGCAGGAGTCGTCCTCGGGCAACCCCAGGCCGCGGCAGACTTTCGCCAGGTCGATGCGCGGGGAAGCCGTGGGGTCGGTCATCTTCGCGCGGTAGAAGGTGACCCCGCGGACGGCATCGCGGTCCTTGTGCACCAGCTCGGAGCCGGGGGCGCCGCCCTTGGGCGAGCCGACCTTGTCCGTCCAGCGCTCCTGGTCGGTCGGCTTGGTGCGGCGGCGCTGGTTGGCGTCGGGGGTGAGGTGGGCTTCCATCCAGCCAGGCCCGCCCTGCCGTCCGGGCTGGATTGCCACCTGGGAGAGCGCCACATCGCTCTCGTCGATGAAGAACGCGGCGGCGACGACCGCCTCGGAAAGACCGGTGATGGGCCGCCCGGTCTCCGAGGCACGCAGCAGGAGCGTGTAGTCGTTGCGCATCGCAGGGTGCCGAGTGGCTTTGACGATATGGGTGCGGGCGGGCATCCCCGCGCGCTCCCACAGCACCCTGGCGTCGCGGGTCAGCAGGTCGGCTCCGTCGTCCGGCACGACAGCGGGCTCCGGGGCTTCGACGGGCACCATCCGCAGGACCGGGGCGGCGAGGGCAGGGCGGTGACGGCGCCGGGCGTGCCGCGAGAACGGCATCACCACGTAGCCGGCCGCCACCCATCCCGCGGCGAGGAGCCCGTCCGTCCACCAGGGGCCCCAGCCGGTGGTGGTCTTTGCGGTGACGTCGATGGCGGCGGCCAGGACCAGAGGCGACCAGCGCAGGATTTTGCGTCCGGCGCCGTGTGCGTCGCTCCTGGCAGCCAGGATCCAACCGCCGATCCCGGCGGCGCCGGCCAGCTGCACGATCTGGTTGACGGGGCTGTCGGCGTAGAGGTTCGGGGCCACGGCCAGCACGGGCGCGGCGAGGGTGTAGGCGAGACGTTCGAGCACGACGCTGCGCGGCGTGGACACCGTGGGCTCCTTCAGGAATGGGGACGGGCGGCCCCGCGGTGTGCGGCGCCGCCCGTGGCGGGGGTGGGGGAGGGGTGGGGTCAGCGGTTGAAGAAGCCCGGCCTGGGGGTCTTCTCGCGCCGGTTGGAACGGATGTCGTCCAGCGCGCCGTACAGCCGGGAGTGGGTGCCCTTGGTCTTGTGGGTGAGGTCGGCGGTCTCCTGCGCGGTGTCGCACAGCCGCTTGACCTCCACGGCGGCGCCGCCCAGGGCGACGGAGACCAGGTTGGTCACCTCCACGAACTTGCCGTCCAGGCCGGCGTTCTCGATGTCGCGGGCGACGTTCTCGGTGCGGGTGGCGTTGGCCCGCATGCTGCGCCGCAGCGACTCGAGTTCGAGGGTGGCGTCGTCCATGGCCTTGCCGAGCTTGTCCAGCTTGTTCTGCACGGACTTGTAGCGGTTGTCGCCGTCGGCCGGGGCCGGGGCCGCGCCGGTACTGCGGGGTGCGAGGTCGCTGCTCATCACCGGTGGTCCCTTCGTGGTTCTAGTCGTGGTGGGCGGCGGCCGACGCGTGCTGGAGGCCGGCGTCTTCCTTGGCGGCCATGTCCTGGCCGTAGACGCGGGCGACCTGGGTGGCCGCGAGCTTGGCGGCCTCCTTGGCGATGCCGCACTGCTCCGCGCACCGCTGGGCCTGCTCCTTCATCCGGGCAGCGGAGTCGGCGAGGTCGGCAATCAGGTCGGTGACGGCGGTGGAGATGTTGTGGTCGCCGACCAAGTCGGCGGCCATGTCCCGCAGGGCGTCGGCGACCTTGCCGAGCGCCTCCATCAGGGCTTCGGCGCGCTCCTGGTCGGAGGCGGCCTTGATGGCGATGTTCGCCATCTCCATCAAGAACTCGTCGAACGTGATGTCCGTGCGGTGCTGGACGGCCAAGTTGCCCTGGCCGGACGGCTTGCTGACCGATGCGCTGCTCACGCTGCTCCCTTCCGTGGCTGTGGGCCGGCTGGTGCCGGGACGTGCGGTGTGCTTCTCCGGCGCGGGCGGCAGGCCCTTGACGCCGGTCGTCATCGCGGCCGGGCTGTCGGGGACGATGTCCGCGTCGACGATGTCCTCCTCGGGGGGCGGCGCCGTACGCGGTGGGCGGGTGGGGTGATCGGGCCACTCCACCGTCGGGGTGGGCGGCGGCCCGAACCGGCTGTCCGAGGAACCCCCGGAACGCCCACGCCGACCGGCGCCCGCCGTACGACCGGTACGCCCGGCGCCGCCCCTGGTGCGGCGGGTGCGGCCGCGTCGTCCGGCCCGGCCCGAACCGCCGGCGCGGCGGCGGAACCGGCGCCGCTTCTTCGAGCCGTCAGACGCCCCGTCAGCGGCCTTGTCGTCCTTGCCGGACTCATCGGCCGCCGGGGTGCCCTTCCCACCACTGGAGGCCCCGCCAGGGGCTTCCCTGGCGCTCTTGTCGTCCTTGCCGTCAGTGCCCTTCCCCTTGGCGTCCTTGTCCTTGGTCAGGTTCACCTTCTCCGCCCCATCCGCCTTGGCGGCCTTGGCGTCCGCGGCGGCTTTCGCGTCGGCGCGGCGCTTGTCGAAGCGCCGCTGGGCTTCCTCGCCGACGGCCTGGCCCAAGGTGGTGCGGCCGGTGTCGGCCGACGCCGCGGCTTCCCGCTTCGCCTTCCGTACCGCCTCCCGCTCCGCCTTCTTGTCCCGGCGGTCCTGCCATTCCTGCTGCCGGTTGGCGCGGGCCTGGTCCCGGTTCTTGCTCCGGTCGGCGATTCCGGCGGTGTGCCCGGCGCTGCGCCGCTCCTGCCGTCCGGCCTGACGGGTCGAGGCGCGATCGGCGCGGCCGCGGGCCCGCTCCGCACGGGCATTGGACGCCGGGCTGCTGTGCTGCGCCCGGCCGCCGCCGTCACCCTTCGAGCTGTGGCCCCTGCCGGAGCCGCCAGCGCCGCTGTGGGAGCCCTTCGAGCCCCCTCCTGATCCGGAGCGCCCCGGGCCGGAGGAACGGTTAGCAGAGGCCCGGTCAGGGCCCTTACCGGCGCCCTTGCCGCCGCCCGCCCCGGACCCCGAACGCCCGGCGGCGCCGCCGGAGTTGGAGCCACGCGACCCCGGCCCCTTCGACCCGGGCCCCGAGCTGTTGCGGGGCCCGCCGCCGCCGCTGCCGCCCCCGCCCCGCGTGGACCCGCCGCCGGCCTTCGAGCGGCCCTTGTCGGCGCCCAGCCCGGAACTGGAGGACTTCGTGCGGTCGGCATCCGCCTTTCCGCGGGCCGCCGCCTTGTCGCCCTTCGCCTTCATCATCGCGGCGTGGAGCTTTCCGTTCTGCTCCATCATCGCGACTTCCTGCGCCGTGCGGCCCTCCAGCAGTGCCGCCTTCCGCGCTATTTCAGCCTCACGGAAAGGCGCTTCACTTTCGTGGTTGTACCGCGCCATTTCCAACCGGAGTTCCAGCCAGTCACCGAGACGGTCGGCGAGAGAACGAGGCTGGACATATTCGCCTTCCTCGCATTCACCGTCATCTTCTCCGACTACTGGCGGGGTAATTCCCTCGGAACGCAATGCCATTGCCGGGTCCGGCGCGGCCGGAATCGTCGGCAACTGCATCGTCGTCTCTTCCGGCGACTCCGGGCGAGCTGCGGGAATGTCCTCCGGCGGCGGAATGGTGTCGCCGTAATCCGCGATCGGCGGCGGCACGTACGAGGACTCGCCGCGCCAGGGGCCGCGGACCAGGATCCCGTTCGGGTCATCCACATCGGACACGGAGCGCCTCCTTCCAGGGGGTTGACAGACAGGGGGTCTCGTGTGCACGCGTGTGCACGTGCACGTGTGCACGCATTACGCGAGGCGAAGGCCCCGCCGGAGTCCGGCGGGGCCTTCGTTGGTGGGTGCTCAGTTGCGCGGCGGGTACTTCGCCACGACCTGCTCCGCGTACTGCAGCAGGTCGTTCCAGATCCGCTCGTCGCCCTCCACGCGCTGGTCCAGCGCCGTGATGAACAGGCGGCAGACCAAAGCGAATCCGGCGTAGACGCCCGGCCGATTCGCCTTGACGTCTTTAGCCATTCGGGACCGTGCCAGGCGGAGCCAGAATTCCATCTGCCCCGCCTCGCCGCGAGATTCGCGGGCTTTCCTCGCCTCTTCCTTCAGCCAGTTCTGGCGCTGCTCTGCCGAGCGTTCTGCGCTGCTGAGGGGGCGGTTCACGCCGACTCCCGGTTACCCAGATCGTAAATCGACGTGGGACCACCATACCCGGAATTGTGGCCCTCCCTACCCTGCTGCGGCGGACTCTGCTGAGCGGCCCGCAGCGGCGGGGCATTCTTCCGCCTCTTTTCCAGCTCCTTTTCCTTCCTCTTCTTAGCGGTATTCGCTACCGCCTCGTCGTGGGCTCGGCGCTTAAATGCGCTCTTTTCCAGGCCCTTGGTGACGCCCTCGACGTGCTTGAGGACGTCCTTGAGCGCCCTTTCGACGGGCTGGGCGCGCATCCAGGCGTCGAACCAGCGGTCGCCCTCGACGTGGGTGTCGCGGCAATGGACGCGGGTCTCCAGGGCCAGGGCCTCCAGGTTCCGGCCGATGTCCAGCAGGACCCGCTGAACATCGGCCAGGTACCGGGCGGTCGCCTCCGGGCTCTGCGCGACATCGCGCAGCGGGGAGTAGCTCGGGTCGTCGTTGCTGTTCACGGCAGGGATTCCCTCCTGGTGTACTGGTGGGGCTGTGACTGCTTCCGGCAGTCGCAGCGAGGGCCAGCCCACTTCGGATGGGCTGGCCCTCACTGGCGTGTGCCGGACTCGGATCACGCCAGGTGCTTGTCCGCGTCCTCGGGGCGCAGCAGGCCGGCCTTAGAAAGCAGGCGCACCGCGCGGTCGCTGTTGACGCTCAGGTCAGTACGGACCCGGTAGAGGGTCACGAACCCGTCCTGGCCGCGGGGGAGTTTCTGTACGAGCGGCAGGAGTTCCTCGTCCGTCCGTACAGGCGTACCGGGACGCTCCGCGCCTGCCGTACCGACGGTTCCGGTTGTGGAAGAGGACGCGGAGTCCGTACCTGTACGAGCCCCCGGAACACCCTCGCCACCGGGCTGTGTACGGACGCTGATTGCGGCGGCGCGTCCCTGTACGGCCGCGCTGGCCATCCCGGTACGCCCGACAGTCGCCGTACCTGTACGCGGCGCCCCCTCGGAGGGGGTATGTACGCCGCCTGTACGGTCGCTGTACGACCTGGTCACCGCAGCTTCGGTGCCGCCTTCGTGCAGCGGGTGCGAGGCGGGGCGTACAGGCTCCGTACCGTCCCATCCAGCGCCCGAGCCGTCCGGGCGAACCGCATTGTGTGCGGCGTACAGGTCGTGGCTCGCGCCCTCTGCACGGCTGGACGACACGGTGTCCGTTCCGTCGGTACGTCGGTGCGTACCTGTACGGTCGGCCATTCCGTTTCCGCCGTCCGTACCGGAACGACCGGCCGAAGCGGCCTTGCTGCCGTGGCCGTCCATACTGTCGTCGTGCATGAGCGTGTGGACACGCCAGATGACGGCCACGAAGATCAGCACGACGAATGTCGTCAGCGGCCACGGAGCCGACTGACCGTCCTGGACGAGGTCCGCCTGCTCGGACAGGTGGTACGTCACGTTCGCCGACGCCATCAGCAGCAGCGCGTACGGGATGTCCTTCTTCGCGCGGAACGCGGTGACGCAGTAGACGTCGATCGAGACCGGCAGCAGCGGAGCGACGTAGGTGTTGATGCCGACCATGCGGGCCAGCTCGTACTCACCGGAGGCCGCGAGCCCGACGCCGGCGGCCAGAGCGATCCACGGGGCCGTCTTCCACGCCTTGTGGCTGATGTTCTGCTGCCAGCCGCTCCAGCGGGACGCGGACCGCTTCGCCTCCCGGGCCTCCTCCAGCAGTCGGCGGGCACGAGCCTCATCGGCCTTCGCCCGCTCGGTGACGGCCTTCGCCTTGCGCTCCGCCTCCGTGGTGATGCGGCTCGCTTCCTTCTGGGCGGCCTCGCGCAGTTGCACCGCGACGGTCTTGGCCTCATCCCGCAGGCGCTCGCGCTGCTTGTCGCACGCCGCCTTGAGTCCGGCGAGTTCGTCAGCGAGGGTCTTGCGCTTGGTGGCGGCCTCCGCGTCGAACTGGTCGGTGAGCGCGCGCAGCTTCGTCCGCAGCTCGGTGCGGGCCGCTTCCGCCTCGGTGTGCGCAGCGGCCACGTGGTCGTCGGCCTCGCGGCGCCGGCCGTCAGCAGCCTTGACCGCGTCCGCGTACAGCCCCTCTGCCTCCGCCCGCCGCCCGGCGTACTGCTCAGCCGCCGTCGCCGCGAGCTGCGCGAACCGCGCGCGGGCCTGGTCGACCTCCCGCTGCGCCGCAGCGACCAGTGCGTCGGCCTGCTCCTGGGCGCGGGCGAGGATCTGGCCCGCCTCGGTACGGCGTTGGTCGACCAGGACGCTGATCTCGGTGAGGTCGGCCTCCGCCAGGCGGCGCAGTTCAGCGACCGCCGTGGCGGTGGCCGCGCGGTCGGTGGCGGCCAGCTCGGTGAGCTCAGTGACCTGCGCTCGGGCCTCACCCACCAGGGTCTCGGCACGCTCGCGGGCCTCCGCCAGCAGCCTGCCGGCCTCAACGCGCGCCGCCTCGAGGTCGCCCTTCGCCTCAAGGCGGTGAGCGGCGGCCTTCTGGCCGGCGTCAGCGGTGATGCCTTCGGCGCGGGCCTGCGCCTCGGACATCAGCGTGGTGACCTGCTCATGCGTGTCGGCAATGGTGCGCGCGGCGGCGGTCTCGGCTTCGGACTGGAGGGCAGCAGCCTGCTCGCGCGCGGTGTCGATGATGTCGGCGGCCCGGTCGCGGGCGTCCGCGACGCGGGCCAGCACATCGAGGTCGACGACCTTTGCCTCCGTGTCCGTCATCGTGGCCGAGGCCGGCGAGACGTCGGGGATAAGGGAGGTCGCGGGCTGCGGAGCGGTGCGGGTTGCCGCTGGCTTTTTGCGGGCGGTGGGCCTCTTGCGGGTTCGTTTGGCGGCCACGCCGCCTCCTTCCAAATGGGGCGCCGCCCCAAGGGGGGCGGCGCTCACGGGTGTTCGATCAGGCTCGCTGTTCGGAAGTGCGCCGGCTGGGGGCGACGATGCCGGTGCGACCGGACTCGTCCAGCCAGCGCTGGGCGTGGTCGCGGTCGTGAGCACCGGCGATCTGCGTGAGCCCGTCGTCGGTGGTGGCGTAGGCGGACCAGGTGGTGCCGTCGCCGTCGGTTTCGGCTTGTGCGGCGGTGATCTGGCTGGTGAGACAGGTGGGGAGCGGCATGAACGTCTCCTGTTCTGAGTGGTGATGGGGCTTTGGGGTGGGCAGTTGGTTGGTGGTGGCGTGCTGCTGGGTGCGCCGGGTGATGGTCTGCGTCATGTCGTCGGCCTCGCCGGACGTGGTCAGCGGGGCACGCCTCCCGCCGCGGGCCGTCAGTCGAAGCGGTAGCCGTCGGGGATCTCACCGGCACGCAGTTGTTCAGCGAGCACGAGGTACTCGCGCTCATTGGCCTCTGCCAGTTCGGCTCGGCGTGCGGCGCACTCGCGGACGTAGTCGTCATGCGCGAGGTCTTTGGCCATCGACTTGTTCTCGGCGGCCGCCGTCGCGGCCTGGGGCGCGGCGACGTTCTGCCAGTAGTCGGCTTCGGTGGTCATCCGGGCGCGAGTGATGCGCATCGCTTTCCCTTCGATCCTGTGTGGTCCGGTCTGTCCGGCTCCTCTTCACCGCCCGCACCGGTCGCCGGGGTGTGGCGGCTGGCGCGGGCGGATCAAGCAACCGTCAGGCCGCGACCGCAGGCCGGTGCGGGGCAACGATGCTGCCGTCGGGCAGCAGGTCTCCGGTGTCCTCGAAGACCAGGACGCCGTTGCAGAGCAGACT
>NZ_JAODUA010000038.1 GCF_025399895.1 Streptomyces sp. ASQP_92
GAATTCCCCGCCTCCGGCGGGGAATTGGGGAATAGGCCTCCGGCCTATTCCCCAACTGCGTTCCTCCGGAACGAACAGAAGAAGCCGTTTTACGTTCCTCCGGAACGAACGATGAAACATTCCTTTGGTGGGGTGAAGGGGCCACCTCAACTTCCCTCCCAAATAGCAGTTCTGACACCGTATCAGTATCTGTTTACCTAGCTTAGTCACAGAACAGTACCCGGGAGACAAGGAAGTTGAAGCTCCGGCGTGCGGAGGCAGCGAAGCCGAACGGCCCCTCGGGCCGGGCGGCGGAACCGCCCACGGGCACCAGCCACGCTTCCTTGGTTTGATCGTCAGGGCCGGGATCACCCGAGACTCAGAGCCACTGACGTCACCTAGGGTCTGCACTGGTCCGTGGGCCCACACGCGAAGCCGCCTCAGCCACGTGTGGACTGGCCCGCACCTGCTAGTCGACCTCAGCCGACTAATACTTACGCAGACCCGAATACCTGCTGGTCAGCGACGTGCACGTTCTGCGGTCTGTCCCCCCAGGAGGTACATACCGCAGACGATGTGTACCTCCTGGGTAGTCACATCGCGACCTCAATGTCAGCGAGGCCGACAGTTTCAGGGACAAAATGTCAGCCAGGCCGACGTTTCGCTACGGCCCTCCGCTGGGGGGTCCGTGGCGGCTGAGCGGAGGTGTTGTGTCCCCCCTGAAGGGACACAACACGCCGGAATGTCAGCCACGCCGACATATATGTCGGCGTGGCTGACATACTGCTGTCATCCAAGATCAGCGAAGTGGAGACAGCCGCGTGACACCCGAGCCACAGCGTCGTCGGCCCGCACCGAAGCGCGCTCCGCGCCGTACTGAACTGCCCCACGATGATGACCTCCAGGCGTGGTCCAAGCCGGTGGAGCCGGTAGAGGACCTTGACTCGGTCGCTCGTCGTTACCCGCGTCGTAAACTGTCGCTGAGCAGCGAACGCAAGCCGCTGGAGTTCTACGACACCGCGGAGCGCCCCAAGGCGTTCTCCATGGATTCGCTGGAGTTCTTCTTCCTGATCGCGCAGTACTTCCGCGAGGCCTTGCCGCTGCGGCTGATTCTGTTGATGATTGCCTGTCAGAAGGCCGGCGGTCAGATCAGGTTGACGCAGGAGGAGATGGCGACGGTCTTGGACGTGCCCCGCGCGAGGATCAACGAGGCGTTGCAAGAGATCATGAGCCATGGCATCGCTTTCAAGGTGCGCCGCGGCGTCTACCAGTTCAACCCGCCCTACTCGTACCGTGTAGCTGAGTTCATCCCGGGCACGGAGCTGGTCGAAGCCGAGTACGTGCAGGTCGACCAGGACAAGACCATCGCGAAGATCCGTAGGGACGAGAGCCTGCCGGATCTGGTGCGGTTTCCGTCGCTGGAGCACATGCGCGAGACGATCGAGGAAATGCGCAAGAAGCGGGCCGAGGACCGCGCTGCACGCCGGCTGGCCCGTGCGCAGCGCCAGGAGGAGGGATCAGCCCAGTGAGTACCTTGAAGTGGTCGGCTACCAACGCCGACGGTCTTCTCGCGGACCTGGACCTGCCGCCCGCCGCCTACCGTGCGCTGCTGAAGCTACGGGCGCGCAGCGAGGCCGGCGGCCGCATCGCGATGGACCAGGCCACCCTCGGTGAATTGCTCGGGCTCAGCCGCCCCAGCGTGAACGCCGCAATGCGGGAACTGGAATTGGCCAAGCTCGTCAAGAAGGTCCGCAACGGCGTCTACCAGATCAATCAGATGCTGGCCGGCTACAACACCCCAGAAGAGGCTCTGGACGCCGTCAAGGCCATGCCCAAGGCGGACCGCCTGGACAGCAAGAACTATGTAGCGGATTACCACCGGGCCGTCGCCGCTTACCAGGACCAGCTCGCCGAGCAGCGCAAGAAGCGGGCAGCCGCCGCCGCAGCCAAGAAGGCCACAGCCGCCAAGAGGCGCGGTTCGCTGCACGCTGTCGGCTAACTCGCCGACGTGGGGGTCGATGGGGGTGACGCCCAGGGCGCGTCTAGGGCATGGAGCTCAGCTTCGCTGGTGATGGCGTCCAGCTGCTTCGCGGCGGAGTTGGAGAACACGACCTGGGACGGGGTTCGGGCGTCAGGCACGGGCTTTCTGCGGACGACTGGCCCCTGCCCGGCGCCGAGCCGGTCCCGCCCCGTGCCCAGTTGCGCCTTGCCGTGCTCGACGGCACCCTGTTCGTCGAGACGCCGGACGGTGGCCAGTGACCGACGAGCTCGCCGCGCGCCGCGGCTTCGGCCCCGGCCTCCGCCGGATAGAGCGGCCGGCCAGGGCTCCGCGGCTAACCGAACCACCCCGCTGGGTGCGCACCTTCGTGATCCCCCGGAACGCATGCGTGCCTTACCCAGCGACTGCCCGGACGCGGTCATGATCGCCGTCTGCATCGCCGCAGCCCGCAGGCCGCTGGTGAGCAGTGAGGCCGACCATCCTGCCGGTACCCGTCAGCCGGTAGCGGCCAGTGGTGCGATGCCGCCAATGCGGGCATCCCCTGCGGGGCACCGAGTCTCGACGCTGGGGCCCCGGCGCCCGAATGCCGCCGGGGTGTGCATTCCGCGGCCCACTCCGTAACCGTTTACGGTGGAGCAGGAACAGCTCACCGCGTCACCCCGGCCTAGACCGCTTGCGCCAGCGCTGCCCGGCGCCGCTCGGCTCTACGGCCGGCCGCTGCCTGCGCCCAAAACCGTGCCTCCGCCCAGAAGACGGACCGGTTCCACCACGCGCCGCCGTTCACGATGGGCACCACCTGCGTCTCCCGGATCGCCTGCTGCAGCAGATTGCGTTCCCACTGCTGTGCGGCAGCCGCGTTCTCGGTGGGGGCGCACCACACCACGCCGTCGCGGGCCACCATCACGCGGCTGAAGGACTCCCAGTTGTCCGCCAGGTAGGCAGGATCGGCACCGGCCGCGACGATGTCATGACCATCGCCAATCCACCGCAGTTCCTGCCCGAGACGGCTTCGTAGCCCCAACTGTCCCGACGCCTTGCCGACGTACAGCACCGCCTGCGTCAGCCGCTCGCACCACACATAGACGCCGGGCCCCCAAGGCAGCGCCACACGGGCATCGGGCAGGCGGGGGTCACAGCAGAACCAATCGAGATCTTCGGCGGTGGCCTGGGCTACGTCAGATTCGAAGTGCAAGGCAAGGGTCTGCAGCGGTATCGGCATAGGGGGGACCATAGCGCCGGCGTCTGACAGCGACGAGATGCGACGGGTGCTATGGGGCGGCACGTAGGATGACGCTCGGCGGTGCACGACCGCCAGGTATCCGTGAGGGGGCCACAGGCCCACGCCAGGCCCCCAACTCCCGGCAAGTCGTCTCTGACGCATCGTGCGAGACCAGCGTTCCGCTCTGAGCGGTACGCGCGTGGGGCGTACCAGCATGGAGTGACACCGCATGTCGAGGAACCGCGCCCGCGATCGTGCCGCCCGCGCCCACATGAACGCCAGCGGCGCCTACCGTGCCCGGGCCGCACGCACAGTCGACACCTCTGGCGCCGAGCCCACCGTCGCCACTACCGCCTTCCTGCTAAGTTCCGCGATCCCGGCTGAACCCGACCCAGGGCTGCAGCCCGGCGCCACCATGGAGTCCCTGTTCGGCGCGCTCGTCGCGCGCAGCGCCCGCGAGGTCCAGCGCGACGGGCAGCGGTACCCCGCCTTCTTCAACGTGTACGTCGTGCCGCCGCCCGCCACCGTCCAACCCAGCGATGCCCCCGACGGCTGGCGACTCCTCGACGCCTTCATCCTGGTAGCCGCCCGCCGCCCCTGGCACCTGGAGGACGAGGACCAACGAGTCATCACCGACGCCTTCCGCGCCGCCAGGGCCGCCCTCAACGACTACTGGCCGGGGCTGCCGGACTGGGCCGACCACGCCGCGCTACCGCTGTGGATGCTGGCGGGCCTGCGGGGCGTGACCACCGAAGACGAGGCACGCAGAATCGTCACCGAGATGCAGAGGGCGGCCCTCGAGCACACCTGGACCATCGGAGCCGACTCCGACGTCGACCCGCGCTGGTGAAGGCCCCCGGGGCACCGGGCTATGCGAAGAAGGTGCGGCTCTGCGACACCAGATACAGCTGGCCTCGACGATCCGGCGCGCCGACCCGCGCGTCGCGCTGCAGGTACTGGTCGGCGACTGCCGCCCAGCCGTCCGCTTCGTCGGCGACACCGCTGAACAGCCAGGCGACGTTGGCAGCGACCTCGACGTACCGGTCCGGGCCCGTGACCCAGCCTTCGATCACCCGCATCAGCACGGCGACGGCAGCCGCGTCGTAGCGCTTCGGCTTCTCGGCCAGGTCGCAGCCGATGCCCTAGGCCAACTGGTCCCGCGACGCGGCCTCGTGCGAACCCTCGCGGCCTGCGAGCAGCCACGACTTCGCGCCCTCCGTGCGCTGGGCCCGGGCATCCTGCTCCGTCAGCCGGAAGACGGCGACGAGCAGCGAGGCCGCAGCTTTCCGGCCGCCCCGGCCGGCGCCGCCCGTACCGCGTCGGTGTCCTGCGTCGACGGCGGCTCGACCGGGGCGGGCCCGCGGGGAACGGTAGATCTGGCCGCGCTCGACGTGATGGTCCACGGCAACTCCCGGCGTTCGAAGGCGTCGTGCCGACCCTATCCGGCGCGCGCTGGCCGTTGCGCTCGTTCGTGGGGCCGAAAGCTGTCACGAGTGCCCGGGCGGCGCTGGGACCCGCTACCGTGGGTCTCGCACCACAACGGCATGCCGCGAACCGCCGTTTCCGCTGCCGCCCCGCGCCCACGCCGCACAGGGGCAGCGCCGCCGGACAAGGACCGCACCCGGGTCCCGCGCAGCACCATTCGAGACCCCTGTCCGGCAGCGACGCACCTCACGCGACGTCCGGCGGGAAGCGTGGGATCCCGCTGTGGAGACGACCGTGACCAAGACCGGCAGCGACCACCTCAAGCGCCGAGCCCGGGACCTCGCCCGGACCACCGGCCGCCGATACCCCGACGTCCTCGCCGAACTGCGCGGCGCACCCCGCTCGAAGCCCGGGGCGGCCCTCGTCCTGGTGTGCTCCGGCCTGGCCCATCCCCTCGACGGCGGACGCTGCGTTCGGCCGGCCGACCACCTCCAGCACGATGGTGGATGGGGCTACTGCTCCCTTGAGGCCCACCATCCGTCCCATATCTGGGCGGGATACTTCCGGGCCCGGGAAGCCGCCGAACGCGCCCGGCACGAGGCGTGGCTGGCCTCCCTCACCCCGGAACAGCGTGCCGTACACGAGGCGGAGGAGGAAGCCGCGTACTGGGCTCAGATGGCCGACGATGCCGCCGAGCCGTACGACCCGGAGGAGGAGCGGAGTCTGGAGTATGCGCTCGACGCGGCCGACGAGGCACGCTGGGCCGCCGAAGCCGAAGCTCAGGAAGACGGCCGGTACGGCGAGGACGAGTGGGACGAGGACTACCGGTGAACTTGTACTGGACGATCGTGCAGCAGCGCGCTGCCGAGTTCTCCCTGGCCCAGGAGCAGCCCGACGCCTCCCTGCTGACCGGATTGCCGGTGCTCGCCGCGCACGCCAAGGCATTCTCGGCCTTCCACGCTCTGCACGTGATGCAGTTCTGCCTGGCCGTCGTCGTGTTCGAGGACTGCCCGGACCACCTGCGCACACCTGACGCAGTCCCGGACCTCGACCAGTTGGTGCCGAAGGACGCCGACGCGCTCACCGTCCTGACCGCCGCCCAGGAACTGCGGGCCCTGTTCGGTACAGGCCTTGAGGAGGAGCTGCGCAACGTCGAGGACCAGATCGCCGCGACCGACCGTGCCCGGGCGGCCATCCAGAGGGTGCTCGACGAGGTCCCGCACGGCCGCGCCGGCCGGGAGCGGATGCTCGACATCGTCTACGAGCTGCGTGACGATCCGCGCGCGATCGCCGGCGTCATCGCGCTGACCGCCGCGGCGCTGCGTGAAGTGGCCGTTCAGCAGGGGCCGTCCGCCGCGTCGGGCCGGTAGTGACAGTGGGGGGCATGTTCGACGCCTCACAGGCCGAGTGCCAGAACGAACTGCCCGCTGATCAGCGCCTGCCAGCCCGACCGCTGCCGAAACTCCGTGATCACGCGAGGCCACGCTCCCATCTGGATTGCCGAGGAAGACGACCTGGCGACCAGGGCCAATGACCCCACCCTGTCGCCGCCCGGCCGCGAGATGGTCCTGATCCGCCTTGCCGACGTCCAGCGCATCACCCGAGCACTTCAGCACGAAGGAGTCATCCCCTGATGCCGGTGTCCGCCAAGACCGCGACCAAGCTCCGCGAAGCCATGGCCGGACTGCTGGCCAGCGAACCTCTCCACGCCGACGGAGCCCTCACCAAGGAGAACCTTGCCCGCGAGGCGCAGGTCAGCCACGCGACCGTCCATCGTGCCGAGGACGTCCTCGCCGAATGGGACAACCAGGTCACCCGGCCCGTCCTCCGCACCCCCGGCGAGGTTGCCCGCGACGAGACGATCGCCGAGCTCCGCAAACAACTACGAGCGAGCAAGTCCGAGATCACCGAACTGCACGGCAAGCTCGACGCCCTCGCCACGGTGACCGTGAACCTCTACAGCGAAAACCAGGCCCTGAAGAAGCGCATCGGCGACCGGAAGCTGTCCGTTCTCCCCGCCGCCGCCCAGCCGGACAAGCGAGTCGATCCACTCCAGGCATGATCAACCGCAGACCAGTCGAAATCCGGAGACGGCGTGACCACCCGGGACCTACCCTTTCGGCATGACAGAGAGTGAGTCGCTGCCTGCTGCCAGCGCATCCGGAGAAGTCGTACGACGCGACCCGGGCCAGGTCGCTCTTGACGGCCTCCGGAACTTCCAGGACCTGATCCTGACCCGCCTCGGCGGCCTGGGACTGCCGACCGAGGACGTCCTGGTCGCCCTAAACCAGCGGCATGCCCTGCTGCAAACCACCGAGCACGCCCTCGCCGGCCTGGACGATGAACAGCGGGCGCGGTCGGCATACATTGCAAAGATGATCATGGCGGGCTCTGTTGGATTGTTCGACGCGGCACTCAACTACCTCTGGGACGAGACGGTCATCGAGCTGCGGAAGCGCGTGATCGGCTACGACCTTTCCTACTTCTATGCCGTCGCGGAGAAGAGCGAGAACCGTCGCAAGGAGCTGAAGACCGCCGACGACCTGGTCAAGCTCGACGACTCCAAGCTCCTCAGCGGAGCCCGTGAGATCGGGCTCATCAGTGATGTCGGCTATCACCAGGTCGACCACATCCGGTTCATGCGCAACTATGCCAGCGCGGCCCACCCCAACCAGGTGTCGCTGACGGGCCTCCAGCTCGCCGACTGGCTGGAGACGTGCATCCGGGAGGTCATCACCCTCCCGCACAACAATGTCGTCGCCGAGATCAAGAAGCTGGTCGTCAACGTCCAGGCCGCGAGGCTGGACAGTGCCTACCTGGCGCAGACGGCGGTGTTCTTCAAGGAGCTTCCGACCGAGAAGGCGGACACCCTGGCCATCGGACTCTTCGGGGTCTACACCGCCATCGGCGCCGAGCCGCACACACTCGACAACATCCGCGACCTCTGGCCGAAGCTCTGGCCCTACATCTCCGACGACACCCGCTTCTGGGCCGGCACCCGCCTCGGACGCTTCCTGGCCGACGCCGACCATGCGCAGGCCGCCCTCGCTCGCCAGCTCATCGACCTTGCCCAGGGCAGCAGTTACCTCCCCGAGGCGGTCAAGGTCTCGGAGATGGCAGAGGCGATCGAGGAGCTCATGGACGTGCACCTCGCCATGAACAACTTTTACAACGAACCGCGAGTAGCCCGGCGCCTCGCCGAACTTGTGGGACAGCACGGGTCTGTGCCCACCAACCTTGTCCGCCAGTACGTCAAGACCGTGGTCACGGTGTTCCTCACCAACGGCAACGGTGAGGTGTTCGCGGCCGACCCGATCTACCTCGACCTGATCGGCCGATTCGACCCGCAACAGGCATCACTTGCCCTCCGGTCGTTCGCCAACGCGGAGATCTCAAGCCAGTTGCAGCGTCCTCTGTCTCGGACGAAGTGGGACGAGCTCCTGAACGTGCTCGACGTCAAGATCACCGGACGGCCGGAGCGGGAACTCCTCCAGGCGATTCGAGAGTTCTCGGGCACCCCGGACAAGCTTCGCCTGGCGTCCGGCATCAAGCGCTATCTCGACGCAGTGCCCCGCTGAGTCCAGAACACCCAAAACGGCCACGAACCCGCTGCAGGCAGCCCGTCATAACAGTCTGCCTGTGTGAGTTCGTGGCCATTCTGCTTTCGATTTCGGGAGCCCGTCTCGGTCAAGAACGCCGGAGCGCCCGCGCTATCGTCGAGGTGGACACCTGTTCCGTCCTGGGTGAAGCTCGGTCAGGCGTTGAGTTCATCCGTGGCTTGGTCACCGTCTTGCCGCTGGTCCTCGAACAGGTCCAGCTTCTTGCCGAAGATCTTTTCTGTCTCTCCCGCGGGGAAAACGGTCTTGCCGTACAGGGCGCACTGACAGATCGCCGGGTGATCTGACGAGGAGAGTTGGATGGCCCGTCGAGCCTGAGTCGGCTCGGTGAACCACTGCTGGATGCGCATGTAGCGAAAGCCCTCGGAACCCGTGTGATCCCCATAGACGATGTCACTTAGTTCTTTGAGGACCGTCTCATGGGAGAGAGATTGCTTCGTCCCTGTGGGATCGGAGAACGACACACGCCAGGACCACTTTTGCCCCTCGGTGAGGACTGCGCCGGCAGGGAAGGTGCCGTCGAAGGCAGCAAGATAGCCAGCATTCGGACCGGTCACGATGTTCTTCCACTCGGCATCGCCCAGCCACGGAGAAGCTGCCAAGAACCCCTCTGCGAACTGACGAGTCTCGTCATCGGAAATCAGATGCTCTCCGCTCATGCTTCTCCTCCGGCCAGTCCCTCGGCCCTGTGAGCAAGGGCCCCGGTCCATCCTCGGGGATCCGGGCGCTTGTGTGTTGCCACTTCTGCACCTCGATCTTGATGGTGCGGAAGACCGGCGAGCCGGCCGCCAGCGCGGGTCTCGCGAGAAGCTCCGGCATCTTCGTCGCCCCGGTCGGCCCGTCGCCTTCGCGATCCCGGTTCAGCTCGGCTCCCCGTCAACACGTTGCATCCGACAGGGCCACAAACGAATGAACTCGCACCTCCAACTTTGAGAAGCTGTGCCATATCCCATGATCTGTGACGTTCTGACACTTGCCCGTGGTGAGAAGCCGTCCCCCTTACCCGGCCGGTGTTCTCGGAAGCGGTGGCGGAAGGCGTTTCTGGAAGGGAAGGATTCCGCCATGCCCCCTAACAGGCTCCGTCTAGCATCCGAATGTTCAGGGGCTCTGGGTGCTCTCGTGACCGCCCACACCGTCGACATCGACGCCTGTGTGGCTCTGGCTCATCGTCTTCGGGAAGAAGGCATCGAAGCCACGATGCACGCCGACCACCTGCGCAGCGAGGCCCAGGAACGATCCCTTGGCTCCGACGCGTCTACGGACGATGTACAGCGCAAGCTCGGGGCACTCAAAGTCGCGTTGTTCATCGTGTCGACATGGCCGTGGGACATGCAGGCTGAATACATCCTGGGCCAGATTCTGGCCGTGCTGGACCGCGTGACCACGGCATGGAGCACGTCCACGCTCCCGAACTACCCGACGGAGTCCATGATTGCGGCCAGTAGGAAACACGCTGTGGAAGACCTGGACCTGCACCATGTGAACCTCCTCAGCCTCCTGGAGGAGCGTCAGGGCGCCGGGTAGCTGGAGCAGGCCTCACTAGGAAGCGGAACGGCTTCTCACCACGGGAAAGTGACAGGACGTCACAGATCATGGGATATGGCACAGCTTCTGAGCTTGTTACTTAACCTCTGGCGCATCTGCGGAGCTTGTGATGCATCAGTGATGCGTGTCCATGTATGAGTCATGCTCGGCGTAGTGGATGACGGCTTGACACTTCTGTTCAGGGGTCGGCTTCGTTCCCTCACGCCAGGATGACCACACGTCGAGGACGCCCTGGGCCAACTCGACTTCGAGCAGGTACGCAAGGCCGTGCGGCGGTTCGTCGTCCATTCTCACGGCGGCGTCCGAGGTGGCAGCCCAGGGCCTGGCCGCGAAGATGGTGGCTTCACGGGGCTGATCGTCAAGGGACTGCAGAACGTCCAGTAGAGAAGGCATACAGGACAGTATGCGGACGGCTTCGAACGGCGTCTCGAACTGGGTCACTCACCTGGGCATTCGCCGGACAGGCGGCCGACCCCCGCATCCCCTGAGCTGGGGTGTTGCGACGACCACTAGAACTCAAGTGAAGTCAGGGGGCCGTACGCGTGCTCGGCCCGGCTACGAGCTGGAGCAGCCTGCGCCCGCAGGTAGATCGAGACCACACTGCCCTGTCATCGTCGCACCGCGCACTGACATTTCAGCGAGGGTGCGACAGCCCTCGAGCAGCGTCACGGGACGAGCGGGGCAGGATGGCGTGTGGCCGGGGCAACACGGGCTACGCGCCGGCCCGCTCCAGTGCCGCGGCCGCTGCACGGGCGATCTCTGGGTCCGCAAGGATGGCGGCGGTCACGTCCTCGGCACTAGGCCCCGAGGCCTGGGCGGGCACGACTCGGCATACTCGCTCTTCGAGCGTAACGAGGAACGCGATGCACCGGTCGAACTCGCCAGCGTCGTCTGTCAGGTTGCGTTCAACCACCTCGGCGCTCAGCGCGGTGAGCGCTGCACCGAGCTTCGTCAGCACGGTCCGCATCTCCTGGGGCCGCCGGGCGCGAGCCAGACCCGGATGCTTCTTCGTCGGCTGATATGCCTCCCCCAGGCGCTGTGCGGCGGCCTGGACATATGCGGCCGTCTCGTAGAGCAGCTCTTCCGCGTCGCCGATGGAGAGCAGCGCGCTGTAATTGGCCCCGTCGGCATCCTTGGCCCTTTGCTGGCTGATGCCGAACGCGCGCAGCCCGTAGATGGTGGCGACCTGCTCCACTGATTCGGCAACGGTACGGGCCGCGTACGTGATCGACTGGACCATCCGGCGGACGGTTCCGCGGCGTTCCGCAGCCGTGGTTTCCTGCTCCTCGGCGGCCAGGGCCTGGTGTTCGGCCCCCAGAGCCTGGAAGGCAGCCAGCAGATTCATTGCGACGTCCTTCAGGCTGTCGCCTTCGGTGTTCACAGACACCTCGCTCACCGTCGGTCCTCGATTCGTTGGTGCGACGTGCCCCCGCGGGGCCGCATGCGGCGGAGCGACGAAGCGCCGCCCCGCCGCATCAACGGAACGTCAGCCCGGACGGTTACGGGATGTTGTGCTCCCCGGGACCCAAAGGCGTCCCAACCTCTGCTTCAAAGGTCGCCATCAGCAGTGCCGTCAGACGTGGACGTTCAACTCTGTGAGCAGCGACGGGTTGACGATGCAGACGATGGACTTGATGTCGTCACGCTTCGCCCCGGGCCAGAGGGCGGCACGCGCGGAGCGATACTTCGCGGCCAGGCGCTCCCGCTTATCGGCGGGAAGCTTTGCCACCCGGTCGGGATGGGAGTTGTGTGCGTTGTCGGAAATCTTCAGGAGCGTTGCCGCAGGGTCTGCTGTGATGAGGCGGATCTTCTCCTCATAGGGCATCCCAGGCTGGTTGGTCACCGCTTCGACGATCTCAACGACGCGACCAGGAACGCCAGTCTCGCGCAGACGCTCAGCGGTCCAGTCGGTGTCTTCCAGGATGTCATGCAGGAGGCCAGCCATAACGAGCTCATCGCCGAAAGGAGCGAGCCCTGCGGCCACCGCCCGGACGTGCTCGATGTAGGGCACGCCGATCTTGTCTTCCTGGCCGGCATGCGCGTTGACCGCCAGAGCATCGACTTCACCAACAGAGATCACTTCTACTCCTTCGGTCTTTCGCCGGGTCTCGCCGGGTCTGGCGCTTGCCTGTCCCAACGGACGTCGTTGTTACCTGAGTTCGACGGAGTACGCGGCGCCCGGGAACTCCCAGCCGTCGGTGCCTTCGCCGATGTCCTCGACGATGACGTCATCGATGAAGTGGTCCTCGAACTCGTCGTCGGTAAGTTCGCCGGCGAGCCAGAGTTCCTCGATCTGGTCCCAGTTACCTCGGCTGCCGTCGATACGCAGGGGGTTGGCGTCCACGGTGCCGCGAGTACGTACGTCGTCCCCGGTTTTGACGACGCCGCTGATCTCGTACTGGCCCCGCTTGATGTGGTCAGGAATCGGGTCGGCGGGAACGATGGCAACGTTTTCATACGCGGTGTGGATGATGTCCAGGTAGCTGCGGCGGACGTTGTACTCCGCATCGGACAGCCAGTTGACCAGAGTCTTCGTCGTCACATGGAGACCGGCGTCCTCCAGCGCCTGATGCCCGCGGTGGGTCGCGGTGAGCTGACTGAGCTGGGCGTGCCAGTGCTTGGCGTTGTACGACGACAGCCGGTGGCGGGGGGTGACGCGGGCGCGCAGGAGGTCGTTGAGGGCGGCGCCCAGGGAGCCACCGCGGCCTGTGGGGCCGGCCATCAGTCGTCACCTTCGGGGATCATCTGTCCGGGCTGGACGAACTTGGCCTTCACTTCGCCGAAGCCGGTCCCGATCCGGTAGGTGTCGGGCGCGGTGCCGTCCGGCGCCCAGAACACGGCCGCGTCGACGTTGCGCAGCGCGAGGAGCCGGTGGCCTTCCTCGACGGCCCTGAAAGCCACGCTCCAGTGGCGGACGGACGCCTCCGCGACCATGCTCATGCGCCAGTCTGGCCGCCAGAATGGGGACCTCTGGGAGGGGCGCTTGGGCCACAGCAGGCGCAGCGCGATGGACAGCCGGGTCTTGTAGGCCTTGTAGGGGTCTCCGCCGACCTGGACGAGCTCGGTCCGTGCTTTGCGGGTGGCCTCGTAGAAGGGCTTGAAGAGGGACTCGTTGTACTTCCCGGTCCAGGAGTCGTAGATGGTCGGCATGGCGTCGAGGTGCTTCTCCCGGACGAGCTTCTCCAGCTGCTTGATGTGGGGGGTGGTGACCCACACCCGGCCGTCCTCGTCGGGACGGTCGATGATCCGCCCCAGGGGGTGCGGCATGTCAGTGCGGGTCCACTCCGGGATGTCGATGAGATAGATGCCGGCCTTCGTTTTGTCGTACGCGTCGAGCGGGCCGGTGTGTAGGAGCTTGTTCGGGGCGAGGGGGACGCCTGAACAGGCGGAGGGGAAGCTGCCGTTGCGGTCGATCAGGCACAGCACACCCGCGCCGAACGAGTCGGGCACGTCGAGTTGGTCGCGCCGGACGCGCTTGCCGTTCGCCCGGATGTGGGGAACGCGTGTGGCGGTGACGTCGGGGTGGACCCAGCGGGGCTCGCCGTCCATATGTTCGCTGATCAGTGGCCAGGGGCCGCTGTCGCGTTCTTCCTTGCGGATGACGGGGATCGGGTGCATTTTCGAGCGGCCGACCGCCTCCTTGAGGATCTTCAGAGCGGGGAAGACGTGCCCCTCGGGCTCGTCCTCCTCGTCGCCCGGCTTCAGCCAGTCCGCGCCGTCTTCCTCGTCCTCCGCTACGTCGCCCTGGGCCTGTCCGCTGTCCGCCGGGACGTGGACAGAGGCACTGGCAGCAGCGGTCTGACCGGCGCTTGCGGCGAGGTCGGGGGACACGGGCGTGCCGTAGGGCCGCAGCGCGGCGGCGAGGCGGGCCCCCTCATGTGTGTCCGGCATCTCCCCTGCCGCGGCGGCCTGGAGCAGCGACGGCAGGATCTCCTTCAGGGCGTCTTGGTCGCCGCCCTTGACCGCGGTCCGCCATGCCGCGAGCTCGTGGGTGAGGGCGGCGGGAATCCCCCGGCACCCGCCGGAGGTGTAGGGAAGGGCGGCCTCGGCCAGTTCCAGCGCCGCCGTTGCACCAGCGGCCGCCGAGAGCACCGGGCCTGCCGGGCAGTCGGCGCGGCCGCGGGGGGCGGCCCCGGCGTCAAGGAAGCGGGCGTGGATTAGATCAGGCTGCAAGTATGCCGAGCCGATCGTTCCGAAGTCGCGCTCCCCGACCGTCACCTGGACCTTGGCAGGGTCCTCGGTCGGCGAGAGCGTCACTGTGACGTCGGCGTCCAGGAGACCCAGGAGTGCGGGATCGTCACTGTCCACGATGGCGAGCACCGGTACGTGCAGCGCGCGCGCGAGGGTAGCCAGTACCTGGGAGGCGTCTGGGAGACGGTCCCCGGACAGTGGCAGGCGGGCGCTGTGGGCGGCCTGCAAGCGGTCTACGACGACGAGGGCTAGGCCCTCCATGTGCGGGGCGGTTTCCCTGATGTCCTCGGCGGTCAGGTTGCTGCCGTCATCGATCATCAGGAGGTCGCCGGCCTGGACGAGCCGACGGGCGACTTCCTGCTCATGTTCGGTAAGGCGGCCCTGCTTCAGGCGCGCGTATTCGCCGCCGGTCTCGGCGGAGATGATCCGGCGGAAGATGTCGTCCCGGTTCGGGCCCGAGGCCGCGTACAGGACCATGTCGTGGTCGACCAGCGCCGTCTTCCGTGCGGCCGCCAGACCCAGCAGGCTTCCGCCGACGCTCGGGCGAGCTGCCACAAGCGTCAGTTTGCCCCGTTGCAGACCGCCTGTTGCCGCGTCCAGGCCCGGCAGCCCGAAGGTGGGGCCAACGTCGTCGGTGAGTACGGAACTGATGGCGTCGCCGAGCGTGGCGAGCCTGCGGGGCGTGCTGCCGCGGTCGCTGCCTTGGCTGTTCACCGCACCTCCTGCGGTCGCCGCGCCGGTGTGCGCGGCCATGTCGGACGAGAGGGCATCAGGAGGGGAGTCGGCGGGGAGCAGCACCGCGACAGGCGTGGTGTTCCGCAAGAGAACCTGCGGTTGGCCATGGGCCGCCAGTGTGACGAGGTCGCCGAAGTCCCTCTGGGCTGTACTGAGCACGTGAGCCGGGAAGGCGTCGGTCTTCCGGGCTGCCGGGAACCGGTCGAGCGGCGCCAGCAGAGCGCGCACCTTGTGCTTGGTGATCACCGTGGCGCGCCCCTCCTCTTCGACGAGCTTCACCAGCGCGTACAGCTTGTTCCGTGCCGTGGTCGCGTTGATCGCGCCCTCTGCTTGTGGTGACTGACTCACTCACCCCTCCTTGCGCACTCAACCTCAACCACCCACCACCATAGCAGGATTCACCCAATCTAATTGAGAAGTCACTATGTTTTCGCACAATCTCACTCACTATCCCTGTCTGCGGTGTGTGGGTTGACGGATCGGAGGGTCGCAACCGATCTGGAGCGGACAGCAGGAAGGCCGGGACCACCGGCCCCGGCCTCCGCTCCCCACCATCCGCAAACGATCACACCCGCCGAACCGGCGGGCTCAGCGTTCCGTCGCCGAATCCTGCTCCACGGGCTTCTCCCTGTACGCGACGCGTCCGATTGCGGAGTAGGCCGTATTCAGTCTGCCGTGGAGCGCACCCGCGAGGTCCTTCGCTGCGTCGGAGGACTCCGCGAAGCGCTGCAGGACGTCGTGGAGGCTCGCCCCGGTAGTCGCTCATCAGCAGTTCCCTGTGCTGCAGTTGCTGCACGGCGGCCTCAGAAGGCCTGCGTGGCCCGGGATGCCTGGGCGCTTGCGTCCGGCTCACTCTCGGCGTGCAGGGTGTAGACGGATCCGGCCAATATCGCGAGGACGACAGCTTCCTCGTCGAGGAGCTTGTCCGCCAGTGACTGCTGGCACGGCGCGCACTGGTCCATACACGCGCCGATCAGGTCCGCATGTCCGGCGCCGTGTCCACGCCCCACCGCTTGGGGTCGGCCGGCTGCAGGTCCGCGGCCGACGGGCCGCTGCTGTGCTGATGGAGGGTGCCGGCGTTGGCGGAGGCGAACGCCGCTCCTCTGTCCCGGCTCGTCTTCCTCGCCCGGCTCTTGCGGCCGTGGCTCTTGGTCATACGGCTCTCGCTTCCCGCGCCCCGGCCCCATGACCCGATGCGCGCGACGAAGAGCAGCATGGGGAAGGCTTCAACAGCTGTACGGCCGTTGGGAGTTGATGTTCGCCTCGCACTGATGCTCACAGTCCGGACCCCGTTGTACGGGGCCCGCGGGCACCTCTGCCGTCATGCGCCCCGGTCATGGGCCGGGCCACTGGCTTGGGCCGATGCGACGGCCACTGCCCGCACCTTACCGCCCTACGCTCGGACCCGGGCCTCGATGGCCGAAGTCGCCAAGGACTCCGTTGTCTAGTGGCTCGGCTCGGATGGTTGGCCGTGTAAATGGCTCTGCATGATGGCTCGGCCTGAGGCGCTGGGCGATGTGCGGCATGACGACGGGGGAGGGCGATTTCCGCGCAGGTGAAAGTGGTTTGCCGACCTGAGTGCCGCGTGGGTAGCGTCGCCGTCTGTGACCCCAACTCTGCGCACCGAGCGGCTGTTGCTGGAGCCGTACATCCCTGAGGACGAAGAGGACTTCGTCGCTCTGTTCCAGGACACCAGGGTGTCGCAGTGGATGGGTGACGGCCCTGCTTCCGAAGCAGCAGACCGGGCCCTGTTCGGGCGGATCTTCACGAAGGTCTACGCCCAGGAACTGTTCGATATCTGGGCTGTTCGTAGGGACGGACTCCTGGTCGGGCATGCCGAGATCAAGCCGACCGACGTCGTTGGAGGCCACGAGATCATCTACGCTCTGGCCCCGGCGGCATGGGGGTTTGGCCTGGGAACCGAGGTGGCAGATGCGATCGTCGCTTATGGCTTCGACATCCTCGGGCTGACCAAGGTTTACGCCACCGTAACTGCACCGAACAAGGCCTCACTGACCCTGCTGGACGGAATCGGTTTCGAGTATGTCCGGGACATCACAGAGGACGACGGCAGCACCACCCGCGTGTTGGCCCGTCATCTGGCTGCGAGCGACAAGTCGCCCCTCGCCCGGTAAAGGCGAGCAAGCCGCTGCCCGTGAAACCACCCGGCTACCCGGTCAGGCAGCGCGGGTTGGGTACTGGGTCCAGGCTCGGATGGATGAGTCGGGGGCGAAGGTGGCCTTCGGTTCTGCGCGGGTGTTCCGCCAGCGGATGTAGGCGGCGATGGCGGAGTTCTGCTCGCCATGGGTGCGGTGGTCGGTGCCGTTGAGGGCGAAGTAGCGCAGTGCCGCGAACTCCGACTCGATCCAGTTCAGCCACGAGCCGTAGGTCGGCAGGAAGACCAGTTCGACGTCGTTGTCGGCGGCCCAGGTCCGGACCTCGGCGTGCTTGTGCGGGGAGAAGTTGTCCAGCACCACATACAGCTTCTCCCCGGGCCAGCGGTCCCGCAGGGTCTTGAGCAGGCCGAGGAACTCGCGCCACCGCTTGCGCTGGCGGATCCGGTAGTAGATCTTCCCGGTGGCCAGGTCGAGCGCGGCGAGCATGTGCATCACACCGCCGTACCGGTTGTAGGTGGCCCGCAGCCTGCGTGGCCTACCGGCCGGACGCCACGCTCTGCCCTTGCGCGGCATCAGGTTCAGCGGGCCGAACTCGTCGACGCAGATCACCCGTCCGTCGGCTGGCGGTGTGTCGTACAGTGCCAGGACACGGTGCATCTTGGCTATGAAGTCCGGATCGTTGGACGCCTTCCAGGTAGTCATGGCCTGCCAGGAGACCTTGCCCTCCCGCAGGATGCGCCGCAGGGTTTCTCTGCTGATCCTGGGCACCACCTGCAGTTCGACCAGGTGAGCGGCGAGCTTGGCCAGGCTCCAGGTGGAGAAGGCGCCGATGTTCCAGTACGCGGGGGACGTCCGGGCGATCAGACGGATGTGCTCACGCACTCGGTCACTGATCGTTTTCGGGCGTCCCCCGCTCCATTTTGGTTCCAGCGCGTCGAACCCCCGCTCGTTGTAGGCATGGATGACATCGCGCACGTAGTCCTCGCTGACCTGCATCAGCGAGGTGATGTCCTTGACCGCCTGCCCCTGGGCGGACATCAGCACCACGATCGCCCGCCGCAGCCGGACCGGATCCTTCGCAGTCCGGCTGATCCGCTGCAGCCTCCGGCCCTCGTCCATGCTGACCGGCCGGACGAACACACTTGGTCGACGCCCCACGACCACCTCCAAGATCAGGTCCTGAAGACAGTCTGCTGACCACCGGGCGGCAGGTCGATTACCCGGCCAACGATGCGAGCCGAGCCACTAGCTGTCGTCCGTGGTTTGGGCCGTGCCCACGAGGACCGACCCGGCAGGCGGTCCGGGGACGGGGTCGGCCGGTGCGGGCGCGGTCGGCGTGAACGTGGCGCCCCGGCCCTGCGACATCCGGATCTGGAAGACATGGCTCCCGCGCCGAACGGCGTCCACCGCATGCAGGGTGAGGGTTCGCGGAGTCACCGTGCGGGTGTATCCAGGGCATTGCCCAGCGACGCCGGCCTGGTCGAAATCCTCAAGGGTCTCGGGCGTACCCGGGGGCCGGGCTGGTCGGCAAGACGGCGCTCACACTCACCGATCCACTCGTCGATCATGGTGCCGAAGGGCACAGGCACCACCGGCGGCCTAGGGTTTCCGACCGAAAGCAGCCCTTGGCGCGCCGCTCCCGTGTCGTAGCCGTCCGGGCGCAATGGCGGACTGTCTATTTGCGCCGTCAAGGAGCGACGTGCACGGTCCTTCTTTTTGCGGATTCTCTTGCGCCAGCCAAGTGATCAGGCACTTCTATCGAGCGGCTCGGGCTCCACCGTGGCGGACGAGAACTCGGTCTACGTGGAGTACAAGGACATGGCAGTCGGCGATGGCTCTGGCAACTGGGAGCAGGGTCGAACGATGCGGGTGCACCGGAGCAGCGCTTCAAAGACGCTGCGTGCGGGCGCCACCAAGCGCTGCATCTACTGCAACCATCCCATCGAGTGGTACGAACGCGGCGACAACCGCGAGCGATTGCCTCTCCTGCTCCAGTCATTCCCCTCACACCTGCTGCCTGAGCGCTATCGGTGGTCGGTGTTCAACGGGCTGGTGTATTTCGGTGAGGACGGGAGCTATTGCAGGATTGCGCATCCCGCGGTGTGCTCCGCCATCCATCACGAATACGAGAAGGCGCTGGATGGATTGCGGCGAAGCTACAAAGTGGCCACGGCCACGTCGATTCAGAAAGGGGAGTTCGTTCCCGCACCCTTGAAAGAGGTGTGCGAGGACGACGTGGTCGAGCAGGTTACTCAGACCTCATCCAACATCCGGCACGTGGTCCGGTACAACTACGTGCTGCTGCTCGCCCCCTGCGAGGTGGACCAGATTCAGTGCGTGGCTCGGGCGAGCAGTACGGGCGAGCGGTGCAAGAAGACGGTCTGCATGGAAGACGTCGCCGAGGGGTTGTGGGTTCAGGTGGAGATTCCGCCGGCGCCGGGCAGGGGCGGGCAGGAAACCCTGATGGCCGGTCAGCTGATGTGGGTGTACGACATGAGCGGGCTCGACCCGCAGAGTTTCATGCGCTGGAAGGCACAAACCTGCGCCACTCATCACGACACCTCAGCCCCGCAGGCGGAGATGCCGGAGTGGGTCTGGTTCGACACGTGGCGCCACGGCCAGTTCATCACCTACGACGAGCCGGAGATGGCACGCGAGGCACGCAAACGCCCGGCGAGTCCCTTCTTCGTGCAGGTCGCAGCAAGGACTGGGGCGAAGTGTGCCCAGTGCGGCCAGTACAGCCACACCAAGCAGGAAGCCGGATGGCTCTGCGCGAAGTGCGCGGCCATCGCTCTTCGCCGTGAGCAGACCCACCGCAAGTGGCAGGTCCAGCCCCAGCCCCAGACACCCGAAGCCCGCCCTACCCGGGAGGATTCGCCCGCCTGAGCTCCGCCGACGAGAGCTCGGGTGGTGACAGGCCGCCGCTCGCCGTGTGCCAGCGTCGGCGCGGCCGGAGCGGCTTAGGCGGGCGGGGGGCCGAGCCGGTCCCACGGCGAGGAGGTGGAGGGTTTCGGCTCGTACAGAGGCCGGCCCCCGGGTTGGCCATCGGGGTGGGCCTCGATCCAGGAGATACCGCCGAGGTCCAGGTGCCGGCGGGCCCGCGTGACGGCGACGTAGGCGAGACGGGCATCTTCGAGGTCGATTGGGCCGGGCAGCGGATTGTCGTCGAGGTCCCGCTCGCGCTTGACGGGTTCACGGAAGTCGCCGGCGATGCGGACGGTGTCCCACTCGCGGCCCTTGGCCTTGTGCGCGGTGGAGATGACGACGTCGGCGTCGCTCTCGGCATCGAGACGTCTCATCGCGTCCAGCACCTTGTCCACACCGTGCTTCTCCACGATGTCCACCAGGGCCAACAGGTCCTGTCCGTCGGGATCGTCAGTCGCGTACTCGACGAGCTCGTCCCAGCTCTCGAAAAGCACGAGGTCGGGGTGGGACGCGCGGCGCCCCGCCTTCAGGTCTCCCGCCGCCTTCGCGAGATCGCACAGCGCTCCCTTGCCTCCGACCAGGGCAACGCGCAGCTCCTGGTCGAGCAGGCGGAAGATCTCAGCGATCGCGCCGCCGTTGGTGCGGCACAGCACCGCCTGAGCCTCCCGCTCCAGGGGACCGATACGGGTGTCGATGGTGGGAGTGCCGGTCAGCCGCAGGGGAGATTCCACGATTGCCAGCCAGCGATTAGCCTCCGCGGCGAGGGCAGGGCCGAAACGGAACGACTGCGAGAGCGTCAGCTGACGCCCGTTGAAGCCGGTCATAACGTCGCGGGCTCCGCGCCATCCATAGATGGCCTGCGCCGAGTCGCCGACCATGACCAGCTGGGCGTGGTCGCGCTGGGCGTTGAACACCTTCTCCATCACCGGGTTGGTGTCCTGCGCCTCGTCCAGCAGGAGGTAATCGGCCCGGATCCGGGGATCGCCCAGGGCCCAGATCTTGAGCCCGTGGTTGGGGTCGAACCGCACGGCCCGCCCCTTGGGGTCCTGGACGTCCTCCCACGCCTTGCGTGCGTACGGGAGCACCATGCGTGCCAGGTCCGCCCTGTAGGCGTCGTCCAGGCCCCGCAGCCGCGGGACGTGCTTGGCGATGATCTCTTCCTCGGCTGAGTGACAGAACCGGGCGAGAGTGTCCAACGCCAGGTAGGAGAGCGTCTTGTGGGTGATCGTCCGCTCACCCAGACGCAGGCGGGTCCTGGGATTGATGCCCAGACGCTCGCCCACCTTCCAGCTCGGTTCCCGCGGCTGGCCACGGCGTTCCCGGTAGCGGTGGCCGACCGACCTCATCGCCAGGGAATGCCCCGTCATGCACTCCACATGAGAGGGGAACTTCCGGACCGCGTCATCGACCACCGACCGGTTGAACGCGAGGAACATCCCGCGGCGTCGGGCAGTTCCGGCACAGGCCAGCATCGCCAGCGTGGTCGTCTTGCCCGTCCCTGCGCCGGCCTGGAGAACGAAGTGCTCCCCGGCAGCCATCGCCTCGACGGCAAGGTCCTGCTCCCATGTCGGCTTTGGCCCTGAAAGCTGGGCGTTGCGTGTGCGCTGCTCCGGCATTCCTGCGGCCCTGGCCGACGGCGACTTGGGCGAGAAATCTACCGGTGGGTCAGCCGCAAGCACGTGCGCGATGTACTGCTCGGCGAGGGCGATGCCCCGCGCCAGGAGAGCATCGGAGGCACCGGTACGGGTAGTCACGCCGAGACGGCGGTTCAGGCTGACGTTGACGTCGACGTAGCTCCGCCCAGACAACCGGACAATGTGAAGGATCAGGCCGTTGAGCTTCTTGTTCAACGGCATGGGAGCGGCAGGACGCCTCGGAACCGGAGAAGGTTCGGCGGCGAACAGCTCCATCTGATCCTCTGCCGCGCTGTCCCGAGACGGCGGCGCAGGCCTGCCCTTCGGCTTCCTTGCCATCACGCTCCCCTCTCGGGAACACACACTCAGCAACCGACAAATACAGAGCGTGCTATATCACGGCGGCCGCTCCATGCGGCAGCCCCTCAAGACCGCGTCACGGCATCACTTCGGCGCCCCACACCGCTTAGCCCCCGAAGGGCGGGTCCGGGCCCGTCACCCGCACGTGTCCACCCTTACCGGCCCCACCCCACGGCGCCGGCCTCGACGAGACGGTCGAGCGGCGCCAAGTCCCCGTACAGCGCGGCATGCAGAGCAGCGGCAAGCAGACGAGCCTGCTCCTCTTCCCGTACACCCCTCAGCGTGAAGTGATCACAGCCGAGCCCCGAGGACCGGTGAATCACACCCGCACGAACCAGGTGATGGGCGGCACGCCAAATGGACTGAAGCTGCGCAGCGTCGACCGCGAGCCCCGGCGCAGCCAGCAGAGCATCGGCCTTCACCGTCCAGCTCCGCCCGCGACGTTCGATGCCGATGTAAACAGCACGCTCAGCCCTCGCCCTGAGGTATTCGGCGTTGAAGGCTGCGCTGCTCGTCGCGACGGGGATGAGGTGGGCGGGACACGGGATTGGCAATGAGTGCATGCCGCAGGGTGCCAGGTGCTGAAGAGCCACCAGCGTCAGCCGCGCCGTCGCCCGGCGCCCGCACGGCCTCGACCCCCGCAGGTACGGGACGGGCCTCCGTTACCGTGCCCAAGTCCTCAAGACCACCGGCCACCCCACGATGCTGTCGGCACGCGGAGGACCCTTCGACCTCCATCAGGCGCCGACCGCCCCGCAGACCAGGCCACGACCGATCCCACCGTCTGACGAACACCGGAGGACGCAGCACCGCTGCGGCTGGTGCCGCCCTGAGCGATGGTCACACTTCTCCCCCGACGCAGCTCAGAGGCAGTCGAGGTGATCGTATGTGACGCAGCAGGTGTAGGCACGGCTTCGCTGAATGGACTCATCCGATGCCCGTCAGCCGGTCGACGAGGGCTTGCCGTTCGGCCGGCTCTCGCTCGATCGCCTGCTGGAGGACGTTCATGTCACGGCGGGACTCGATCGCCTCGCGCACGATCGCGGCCAGGACATCAGGCGTCAGCGACTCGGCCTGGGTGGTGGTCGAGCCGGAGAACGAGCGACGGTCAGTAACGCTCGGCAGGGCGGTGGGCAACTGGTAGATCTCGACCTGCTCGGGGGTGACCGCGACCCGGACGAACTCGACCTCGGCGCCGCCCCCCGCGGCGAAAGCGGTGACGTCCTCGGCGAGCGCGGTAAGGATCCATTCACCACTCGCGTCATAGTCCCCGATGTGAAGAATGCACGTCTCCTTGCCCCCGGCGATGGCCCGCTCGGCCGCATCGTGCTTGCCAGCGAGCCCGTCGAATCCGCCCCCTGAGTAGCAGGAGATCCCGAACTCCTCACCAACGCGGGCGAGTTGGGGAACCATACCCTCGGTCTCTGACCACAGTTCCAACCGCACAACCTGACCGTGCTGGCGATCAACGCGGTAGTCGCGGGCGATCGCCTCCACGGTCCGCCAGAAGTGCCCGGGGCCGATGAAGGACGGCGGCGCCTCCGCGACAGCCTGTTTGTCGTCCCGGATCGCCGACCACGGGATCCGGCCGGAGCGGCGGGCCATGCCGACATACTCACCGAGCCGCTTGTAGTCGCGAAGCGTCTTGGCGAGCACGCCTTCACCGGTGAGGACGTAGAAGATCTGCCGAAGGGTGACCGGCAGGTAGTCGGCGTAGAGGTCCAGGACACCGTCAACCGCGGCAAGGACCCGTTGGGTCTCACGTCGGGGCCGCCAGTTCGGCTGCGCTCCGCGCGGACGCTTGTCGGGCATGACCTGGACCTCCTTGCTCCCCTCCAATAGTCCGCCTTGGCGTCCTTTTGCCTCAAGAGTGCTTGCTGTCTCCCCTCACCTGCCCCTTCCCGCCCACTAGGAGGCGGCAGAGTCTGGCCTCTGTCGCAGCGGGAATGGTGTTGCAGGCTGAACGGCCCGGCCTGCATGATCGGGAGGTTCGAATCGTGAGGGAGGGGATGCGTATGAAGAGCGACAGCGACACCCGGTGGGACTTCGCCCAGAGCGTCGATGGTGACTCGATCTGGGGCTGAGGGCCCGGGTACCAGCTGAGCTCCGGCCGCAGTAGGCGGCCGGAGCTCAGTCATGACGCGGCAGCGGTACCAACTCACCACGCTTGAGGTGTCGTTCGGCAGGCCATTCCTGGAGAAACCGGCCGTCCCATAGCACCGCCGTCGTCAGCCGCCGGGGTCGACGGGGCCGGTTCCGAGGCGGCGTCGGCCGGTCCGTACGACGGGCTGGACGGAGGCCGGCGCCTCGACCCAGGTGCTCGCCGCGGCTCGTTCGGCGGCGGTGAGGGTGCGGGGGTCGCGGGGTCGCCTCCCTGGTGCCAGGGCCATCGCGCCCCCTCCCGCGGGGTTCGGAACACACTGCCCGTGTCAGGCAGATTGCTTAGCGACTCGTCGACGGTTCGCTCACGCCCGTCGGTGAACTGCTCCCACAGCCGGATCGTCGCCGTGGAGGCGGGAGTGCCGTACAGGCCGATCCGTTCACGGAACTTGCGCCGCGCGACCTCCAGGCTCGACCAGGCCCCCTGGACGGCCGCCCCGTCCGGGGCGAACCGCAGGGTGATGCGGTACGGGAGATCTGCCTGGTCCATGGAGCGCACCGTACGCCCCACCGCTGACAGTCCTGGACCGCTGTCGCTGTACTGATGTGACTGAGTACTTGAGATGGCGGGTGCTTGTGCACGCTGCTCCTTCGAGATAGCCGCCCCGAGAGGGCAGCGGAGGAGACTGGATGAATCGCGAAAACGGTCGCCACGGTGATGGCGGAGATGACGGTCGCCGCCTCGGCTGTACCCGGACGGCGTGGTCAGTCGTGGCACTCCGTACACGTCTCCTGCCGGCGGGGTGGGAGACTTGCGGGGATCGCTGTCCTGGCCGGCTCCTCGTCGAGGGGTCCGGGGTGGGCGTGCCGGTGTCGTTTCTTCGGGCCTGGGTCCCGTGGTTCCCGGTGGCGTATGCGTGTATCGATTCGCGGACCTGTGTGGTCGCGCGCCTGGTGGGGACGGGTCATGGCAGAAGAAGGATATGTCGGCGGCGGGCTGGGGCCTGGGCTGCGGAGACGGGCGTGACAGCGCTCGGCCTGGCGCGGGCGCTGACCGGCCTGCTGGCAGCCAGCCATGCGGCACCGTTCGAGCAGCTGCCCAGTCTCCTCGACGAGGCCGCGAAGGAGGCCGGCGCCGGCGGGGCGCGGCTGTTCGTGGCGGATCTTCAGGAGGAGGTGCTGCGTGAGGTCACCGGCCTCGGTCTGAGTGCCGGGAAAGGCGGCGAGGAGTTCGCGATCGAGGGCACGCTGCCCGGCCGCACCTATCAGACGGCGGAGATCACGGCTCCGGCCCGTGGCGGGGCGTGCTGGGTGCCGGTGCGCGACGGCGCTGAACGCCTAGGGGTCCTGCACGTCGAGCCCGGCAAGGGGGACGGGGGCAGGCCTGATGAGGAGGTCATGCGGGCGCTGGCGTCGATGGCCGGGCTGCTGCTGACCTCCAAGCGCGCCAACAGTGACTCCCACGCCCGGCTGACCCGGGTCCGGCCGATGGGGATACCGGCGGAACTGCAGTGGAGCATGATGCCACCGCGGACGTTCTCCGACCGGCGGGTCACGGTCAGCGCCTTCATGGAACCCGCCTACGAGGTGGCCGGGGACGCCTTCGAGTACGCCGTGGCCGACAATGTCCTGCACCTGGCGGTCTTCGACGCCATGGGCCACGACACGTCCGCCGGCCTGACCACCGCTCTGGCCATGGCCACCTGCCGCAGCCGGCGCCGCGACGGCGCCACCATCCCCGACGCCAGCGCGGCCATCGAGGACACCCTGGTCGAACAGTTCGGACACAGCCGCTACGCCACCGGCATCCTCGCCGACCTCGAGCTGGACACCGGAAAATTCAGCTGGGTCAACCGCGGCCATCCGCTGCCGGTACTGATCCGCGGCGGCCGCTGGGCCAGCACACTCCACTGCCCGCCGGCCGGACCGATGGGCAGCGGCTTCAACCTGCCGATCCAGCAGAGCACCGAACAGCTGGAGCCCGGCGACCGCCTGCTGTTGTTCACCGACGGCATCACCGAAGCCCGCGGCACCGACAATCGTGAGTTCGGCGTCGAACGCTTCACCGACTTCATCATCCGCCACCACGCCGACAACCTCCCCCTCGACGAGACCCTGCGCCGCCTCATGCACGCCGTCATGGACTACCAGCAGGGTCGACTGGAGGACGACGCAACCGTCCTGTTCTGCGAATGGCGCGGCCCACAAACCGCGACAGGGTGAAACGGTGACCGAACCGGGCCCCTCCACCCTTCCGATCCGAGAGGGCGAAAGGCGCCCTCAGGCAACCGGTCACCGACATGCTCACCGCCGACACCCGCAACAACAGGCGGGCTCGGACGGACCTCGGTCTCGCCGTCGGCGGCGGGTGGCCAGAGTCGTCGTGCGATGCGGATGACCGCCGATGACTCCGACGGCGGCGGCCGCAGGGTCGTGGCCGGTCAGGGTCAAGACAGCGACCGCGATGACGGATGCCACTCGCCGGCGCCCGATGCCATCGGCGGGGGCAGCTCGATGAACACCGGGGTGCAGGAGTCGAAGAAGGCGGACACGTCATGTCACCGGTGGGGTGCACCGGTCGAGAGCGGCGGGTCGGGTGCTGCTGACCTTGATCGAGGAGGCGGCGTTGTCGAAGTCGTCGCCGACATAGGAGACGTCGCTGGTGAACGACTTGCTGGCGCCCTTGAGTCCGGTGTCGGCGTAGAGGGTGACCGTCCAGCCGCTCGGTACCTTCACGGAGCTGACGGCATCGTTTCCGACGTCACCCGGCTTGGTGAGGTCGTAGGTGCCGGCCTGGAGCGTCATGCTGTCGCCCCCGAAGTCGCGGCCGGAGTAGATGACAGGCCGATCGGCGGAGGCGGGAGCGTCACCGGGATCATGGTCCGACCGCCAGCGGGAGAGGTACCCGCAGACGGCCAGCCGCTGATCGGGCCGGGCACTGCTGTTGCTGTCCCGTGGACTAGCGGTTCCCGCCAGCTTTCTTGCGGGGCGGCAAAGGAACGTCCGCTCCGGTAGCGGGGGAACTGTCCCTTCCTCCGCCGCCACCGTTGGAGTCGGGCGCCGGATCCTTCGCGTAGTGGACCGGACCCTTCGACTTGCGCGGCAGCGCCGGCCCGCCCTGGTGCTTCGGCGTAGCACCTCCGGTGTCGGTCGGCTCGGGTTCAGGTGTCTCTTCGGCCATGGTGGGCCCCTCTCTCAAGCGGTCAAACGTTGAACGCGGCGCTCAAGCCTTTCCCGCATCCGCCCTGCCAGAACCTCAGGGCACGTCACACGTAGGAGACAGCGCGATGAAGAAGGACGACACG
>NZ_JAODUA010000039.1 GCF_025399895.1 Streptomyces sp. ASQP_92
CGTGGGAAGCCGGCCGCGCGGATCCGGCGTTCGGACCGTCGGCGGTCGCGGTCCTCGCACTCGGCCATGAGTAGTTCGGAGAGGAAGCCGCGGTAGGACAGGTGCTCGCGCTCGGCGCGGGCGACGGTGTCGGCGAACTGGGCCCGCATCGTCGGCAGCCTCAGGACCCGGCAGGCGGTGTCGATGGCGGCGTCGGAGGCGGGCTCGGTCAGGGTGTGGTGCGGGCCGGTCATCGCGATTCCCTTCCGGGGCGGTGCAGGAGCTGGTCCCAGCGTTCGAGGGCGAGCGGTGGGGCAGTTCAGGTTGGGCTCTTGGGCATCACGGGATGTTGCCGACTGCTGTCAGTACGAATACAGCGCGGTCAAGGCTGGAAGTCTGCGAGCCATCTCTTCACGGTCGTCAAAATTGAAGTCCCAGGCAGGGTCCAGGTCCGGGTACCGGATGGTGAAGGCACCGGCGGGGAGTTCCTGGCCGGTGGCCTTCTGGTGTGCGTTCCAGACGATGCTCAGCATGTCTTCGCAGTCGAGGTCGGTGCCCTCAGCCGCGGCAGTGCGGACGTGGGAGAGTTCGGCAAGTGTGTCGGGGGCTGCGAGGACGCGCTCGAATGTGGGACGTCCTTGTGCGATCAGCCAGCCTCGGAAGTAGTCGAAGCCGTCGTCCGAGCAGCCGCCGTTGATGACATAGGCGGCAGCCCACAGCCGGTTCTGGTAGGAGTCGGCCATGAGATCCCACAGGGTCTGCTGTGCCGCGGTGATCTCATGGACTGAGCGGCGAGCAAGCAAAGCGGAGGCACAGTCGGCGACATTGGAACCGTCCCTGGTGTCAGGTACGTGTTCACGGGCTTTCTCGATCAACATCCAGAAATGCTCCTTGTTCATGGCCGCGAGCATGCCACCACGTACTGACATTGGCTCCCGGCACGGTGCCTGTCAGAGGGCACGGCTACCGTGCTGGCGTGCCGAACTCATATACGACGTTGTGGACCAACGACTTGTGCCGAGAGCTTGAGCGGTCCGGCTATGCCGGTCAGCGACTGACGATGCTGTTCGGCGGGCCGCACCAGTCGCTGCCGAGCTTCCAGCGCGCGGGGGTGCAGCCTGGCGACCGCATCTACCCGGTGCGTGTGCACCGCACCCGCCTCCATGTGCTGGGGATGTTGGAGGTAGCTCACATCGTTCCCTACGAGGACGTCGGCTCGGTGCTTCCCGATGATGACTACGTGAAGTTGCTGGACTGGCGCCCGCTCAAGGCTGGATGTGTCACTGAAGTGCTTGTCGGACCGCCAGGTGCCCCGCTCACCTTCGGCACGGTCGTCCCCGGGGACCTTCTGGAGCGACTGACGTTCACATCTCGTCGTGGCGAGCGCCTGCTCAAGTACGTCGAGGACGGGCGGCTGATCCGCTCGGTGAGCCTCCAGGGCATCTACCGCCT
Source organism: Streptomyces sp. ASQP_92 (assembly GCF_025399895.1). Classification (GTDB taxonomy): domain Bacteria; phylum Actinomycetota; class Actinomycetes; order Streptomycetales; family Streptomycetaceae; genus Streptomyces. The sequence goes on from NZ_JAODUA010000039.1 coordinate 1,432, forward strand.
CGCGGCCGACTCCGCTGAAGAGCTTGATCAGTTGGTTCGCCGCGACGGCCCGACTGGAGGAGCCGATGACGTTTGATGGAATCAAGGCGTCCTTCTGGAGCGGACACACCTACGGTGTTCAGCCGGCCTTGACCCAGGCGACCGTCGCCGACGCGGAGCGCGTCCTGGGGCTGCGACTCCCCGAATCACTGCTCGACCTTCTGCGTGTGCAAAACGGCGGCGCTGTCACGGCCGACCGGGATGCCTTTCCGACCCACCAGCCAACCTCGTGGAGCGAGGATCACATCCCGTTCACCGAGTTGATGGGGGATCGGCACCGGCGGGCACGGCTTGTCGCTGTTGGACACGCCGTACCTGGTGGAGGAGTGGGGACTGCCGTCTCCAGTCGTGCTGCTGTCCGGCGACGGTCACTACTGGATCGGTCTCGACTACCGGGCCTGCAGCGCGTTGGGGGAACCCTCGGTGACCTGGTTCGACACCGACTCCGGCGCGGAACTGCCGCTCGCGGCCGACTTCCGCGCATTCGTGGAGGGACTTCAGCCTCTCAGCCGGTTCGAGTGAGCGGCCGTGGAGCCGGTCGAACGCCTGGGTTTCGCATTCTGCGGCGGGAACGAAAGGCGCTGGTGGGGACGGCCTCCAGGTCTGCTGCGACAGCGCAGACAATGGCGCGGTGACGAGCATCAGCGGAGACCACGTGAAGGTTCATTTCCGCATGGAGGTGGATGAGGAGGGCTGGCCGCCGGCAAGCGTCGAGAGCTTGTGGGCAGTTGATCGCGGCGACGGCTCGGTGCGGTTGGACAACACGCCCTGGTTCGTACGTGGAGTCGCCAGCGGGGACATCATCCGCGTGGAACCCGACGAGGAAGGTGCTCGCTGGGCCGGGGAGACGGTTCGGGCCTCGGAGCACTCCACGATCAGGTTGATCGTGCTGAGGGACGGTGGTTCAGCTGCCGCCCGTCAGACCGTGCTGAAGGCCTTTCATCGCCTCGGCACCACCGGCGAGGGGATCGAGCAATTCAGGATGGTGGCTCTCGATGTCCCGCCCGATGCGGATCTTCCACGGATTCGGAAGCTCTTGGAACACGGCGAGGGTGAGGGATGGTGGCACTGGGAGGAAGGGTGCGTCACCACCGCTTGGCGATCCACGGCCACCGCCTGACCGTCGCGTTGGCAGTGAGCGTCCCCCTCGGATGCCATGCGCTCAACCTCTATTGCTGTCCGCCCATTCTCCGCTGTTCGACATGACGCACATGGCACCCAGTACGGACCGGAGCTGCGGAAGTTCCCAACAACACTCCCCGTAGCTTCTGGACGAGCCGACAGTTTGGCACCCGACCAGGAATTTGCCTACGGTAACCACGCCGGACTCCGAGCGAGGATACGGACGGCAGCGCGCAGGAACGCTCGCGTCCGTGGCGGACGCGGGAGTGGGGACCGTGCCGATGGTGATCCGCTGACGGTCCGCCGGTTCGAATGCCTCAGTGCCGAATGCCCTACGGTGACCCTCGCCGAACAGATACCGGGACTGACCAGCCCTCACGCCCGGCACACCCCAGTCCTGTGCAAGATGCTGGCCCGGCTCGCCGAGGCCTTGGCCGGCCGCGCCGGAGCCCGCCTGGCCCGACGGATGGGGATGCTGGTGGCCAAGGACACCCTGCTTCTACTCCTACGTGCCTCTGACCCGCAGGAACCCGGTTCGGGTCTTGGGAGTAGACGAGTTCGCCCTGTTCAAGGGCCACAACTACGCGACGATCCTGGTCGACCTCGAAGCCCGCCGACCCGTCGACGTCTTGCACGGCCGGGAGGCCGAGACGGTCGCCCGGTGGCTCGCAGAGCATCCGGAGGTGGAGGTCCTCTGCCGTGACCGGCCTCCGCCTACGCCGAGGCAGCCAGAGCGGCCGCTCCGCAAGCGGTCCAGATCGCAGACGTCCGGCACCTGTGGAACAACTTCGCCAAGGCCGTCGCAAGGACGCTGGCCAGCCACTATGCCTGCACCGCGCTGGTCACGAAGCCGCTGCGGAACCCGGGGAGGAGACCTCGGCGCCGCCGCCGGAGGGGACTCTCGACGTCAACGGGTGCCCGCGCCAGATCGTCGGCCGGATTCGTGAACGGCACCGCCGTGTCCACGAACTACTGGCCCAAGCCTGTTCACTTCGCGGCATCAGCCGCGACCTGGATCGAGAGGACCTACCACCGACGCCGCAGACAAGCCTCGCTCGGCCGATTGACCCGTCGCGTTCGAAATCGTCCTGACCCCACCGGCCCTCCGGGCCACGTGACCACACCTGTCACCCAACCCTGCATCAGCCCCCACCCGAGGGTGAGCGACGGCGTTACCTGGAGCTCGGTGGCAACTTGCTAGGCGTGCCAAGCCCTCAGTACGACCGTTTCATACGCAGTCTCCGCGAGGACGCAGCAGAATCTGCCACACGAAGTCCGGTCACCAGGGCAGAGCCGTGGCGACTGGTGAGCGGGCAGCACCGCGGCCGGGATGGGCTGCCCGGCACGTTGGCTGACCGGCCCGACAGGGCGGCACTGTCAGTCTGGTGCGTCGAGCCACAGGTGCTGTCCGTCGTGGTCGAAGGTCAGGCCGTAGCGTGTGGGGTGGGGCTGTCCGGCGGTCCGCCAGGTGGTGTAGGCCGTGACGATGTCGCTCCACAGGTTCGTGTGGCCCCAGCCGGTGACGGCGTCCTGGTCCCACCAGTTGGCGAACCGGACGATCGTGACGGACTCGCCGGTGTCGTCGCGAACCTGGGCCTGGCGGCTTCCATCGGCGTCCATCCTGATGTCGACGCTCAGGTGCGGGACGTACAGGCCGATGCAGAAGTCCTGCGCCCAGGCCCGATCGAGGACCTGGGCCGGGTCGATGGGCGAGGGTTGCAGGGTGTAGGTGTCCGCGTGCGGCATGGACAGGGCAGGACGCTGGGAGCGGGCCCACATGTAGGAGGCCGAGCCGACGAACCGGCCCGAGGCGGCGCCGCCCTGGACGTGGAGCTTGAGGAGCCCGCCGCCGGAATACAGCGTGTTGAACGGCGTCAGAATGATGCCGTCATCGGCTGTCTGTTCCCTCCATGCGTCGGGGATGCTGCGCAGGGACGCCGTGTTGATGATCCGGTCGTAGCGAGCATTCGGGGCGTAACCCGTAAGTCCGTCACCCGTGATGACGTCCGGCTCGTACCCGGCCTGCTTCAGGTTTTCGGCCCCCCACACTGCCAGGGCGGGGTCGATCTCGACCGTGGTCACCCGGTCGGCACCGACCCGTTCGCCCAGCAGCGCGGTGTGATACCCGGAGCCGGTACCAAGTTCAAGGACCCGGTGGTGCGGTTCGAGGCCCAGGTGGTTCAGCTTCTCGAAGACGATGTCGAGAGCGGAGATGCTGCTCGTGTAATCACCCCGGGCCGGGCCCTCCTGCGGGATGCGGCCGTCGTCGATCTGCGTGATCAGGGAACGATGGGTGTCCCACACCGCCCGCCGCCAGGAGTCGGCGTCGAGGGACCGGTCCACGACCGGAAGCAGGCCCTGTTCATCGGGGGCGAGGGCCCAGAACTGCGAAGGCGCGAAGCTCTCGCGGTCAACAGCGTCGAACGCGGCACGCAGCCATGACGACCGGAAGGCAGCCATGGCCTCGAGTTCCCTGCCCGCCACGGCACGGTAGTCCACCGGGTGACCCGCTACTTCCCGCCGCTGCCGTCAGGGGCTCGGCGGCGGCGTCCACGGCATGATGGGAGCAGGGTCGCCTTTGTGCTTGCTGTCGGGCACGGTCGCCTCCTTGCGGGCCGGGAACCGGCCGGGTGGACAGAGCCCCAGCGTGGCATCAGCCAGCAGCCGTGGGAAGGACACACACGCCGTCGCCCTCCAACGCGCCCCGCCCCCGGTCATCGCCTGCACAACCGGCCGCCGGATACGCCCTGTCGGGAAGAAGCCCGCAGCCCCTGCGTGACGGGGCATGCGCATCCGCTCCGAGGGCGTGAGGTTGTGTGGGGACAGCTTGCCGACTCGCCTGCTGCGAGTCGGGCTTCTTCAGTACCTCCAGGTCGGGCTGACGGAGCGTGGCGCTCAGGACAGGCCGTCGACGAGTTCGTCGCGACTGCTGACGCCCGTCTTGCGACAGATGGCCTTGAAGTGGTCGTTCACGGTGTGCGGGGACAGGCCGAGGCGGCGGGTAATGTGCTTGGCTGGCAGACCTTCAAGGGCCTGCTCGATGACGGCCTTTTCCCTGGAAGTGATCCGATACCAGGCCGAGACCGCCGACAGGAGCAGAGCGGCCGAAGCGGACTGGATGCTGATGGCTACATCCCCCTTCCCTTCACCGACGAGGCCCTGGGCGTGCAGCAAGATTCACTCCTGAGGCGTGGGGATTCGGGAGATAGTCGGCCCGGTGGCCGACTGGGCGAGGTGGGTCAAGTTCAGCTGAGTTCCGACGAATCTGGGTCGTCGGCTCCCGAAGACGTGGGAGAGAGCCCCAACTCGCGTGACCAGTCCTGGCCGGAGGGGGGCATCGACCTGATCCTGTCATCGGCGCCGATCACCGTGACGCCAGGTGGCAGCCTACGGCTGGCACGCCGCAGAGCCTTACTACTCACGAATTCTTTCAGAGCAACAAGGTGATCGCTCGATTGGAGAAAATCTTTGCGAAATGACACCACGAGAGAGATTGAGGATCTCGGGCTAAGAGTGGAATTCTCGGTTTCCGAGGGTGAAGATCCAGAATCCATCGATGACGTCGACGCCGTCATTACGGCGAAAGACGGGACGCGTTGGAGTGCTACGCTCATGACAATTGAGCGGATCACCACATTGATGGACCGTTGGTCTGGGACGGGTGAATCGCTCTCAGGGGCGTACTTTCAAGTACGAGATCTGGTGATTGTGCGAAGCGGCGGCCTCGATGCCATGGCTCTCGCGCTGGAGAACATTTTCCGGGAGTACGGCCTGACCACACACGTCTTGCCGCAACTGGACTGAAAGACAGTTCGTCAGCCGTCGAGTTCCGCGTCTTGCTGCGTGCCAGGCGCGGAACTACGAGAGGCGCCGCATCGGTGATCACGTAAGTGGGCAGGGTGTGTACGTGCTGGTCACCGAAAATCTTTAGGCCGCCTAGTCTGAGCGGCCTTGAAATGAACTCGGTGGCGGACAGGACCGGCACGCTGCGCCGCACCCCGGCGGTCGGCAGAGACACGGTGTCACCGTGACGTACGGCGAAGGGGTGCGGGTCGCCGCCAGAGATTACAGGGCCAGCCAGCCGGCCCGCCCCCTGTCGAGCTTGAACCCGTACAAGTTCTGCCTCAGCGGTTCGTAGGGAATCGGCTCGTCTCGGGAGACCAGCCCCAGGTGGACATAGGTCGGTCGCCGTGTTCAGTTCCGCCAGCAGCGGCAGGGCGACAGCTTCAAGGGACGCCAAGCGGATCATTGAGCGTTTCAGCGGTCCTGCTCCAGGGTGAGGAGGCCTTACGGGAGTCCTGTGGACGATCAAGTTTTTCCCCAGCTTGGGCGGTTGAGCGTCATGTAATTCGGCTGTGGCTAAGATCTTTTGATCAGGCCTGAGTCAGGCGGCGGGTGCTCGAGCCGTTCACCAGCTACCTGACCGAGCGGTTTACCGACGGTGTGACCAGCCCGACCGACCTTTTCCGAGAGATCCGCGAACGTGGCTACCAGGGCACCGATCTGCCCGTGCGACGCTATGTGGCTGGTCTCAGGGCCGGGACCGTCGAACCCGCCCGTGGTGCCGTCCCGAGTCCACGCAAGATCACCACCTGGATCATGCTGCCCCGTGGAGCCCTGAAGCCAGGCGAAGAGGACACGCTGCTGAACGTGCGGCTTGCGTGCCCCGACATTGCCCGAACCTGTGAGCTCGCCTGGACCTTCCATGACTTGCTCCAACGCCGGCGCGGTCTTCAGCTGTTGACGTGGGTACGCCAGGCCGAACACGATGCGCCGGCCCCCATTCTGTCCTTCGCGAAGGGTCTGTGCCTCGACCTCGTCGCCGTCACCGCTGGCCTCACCCTGCCCTGGAGCTCGGGCATCGTCGAGGGCAACGTCAATCGCATCAAAATGATCAAACGGCAGATGTACGGCCGTGCCTCGTTCCGTCTCCTCCACACCCGAATCCTGCTCCGGCATGAGTTGGGGATTCACGGAATCGCGGCCTGAACCAATATCGACGGCGCTCACACGTCGTCGAGAGCCTTGGAGTTCACCTGGACAGGTCGCGGGTGCCATGCCGGTGATCCTGTGCACCGGCTACGTAACGCAAACGCACCGGAGGGGAAGCCGCACCGGCTCGACACCGCAGAGCCAGCGGAGCGGAAGCGCGGGCGGAATCCGGCGTTCCGGCGCGACACACGCTGGCGTTCCGTTCCCCGTGACCTACTCCTGGAACGCGCTCGCGGTTATGAACTCGGGGATGTTGAGCCACCAGGTGGCCGCGGCGCGCACGGTCGCCGGGTACCGGGCGTCATCGGCGATCATCGCGAGCAGAGCGTGCTGCCCTGTGATGCCCAGGGCGTATATCAGGCCGTGCAGTACCCGCGCCGCTCCGTCACTGCGGGCGCGCCGCCAGGCGGTCGAGTAGCGGGCGATCTCCGTGCGCCAGAAAAGTTCGGAGCTCGCGCCGTCGAGATGCCCGATGACCCCGGCGGCCGACTCCGCCGCCCACGGCGACGCTCGGCCCGAAACGAGCCACTCAACCAGCGGCCGCTCCGCGGGGCCGCCCAGTTGCCTTAGCGCACCCAGGAAGGCATGGGTCAGCGCCTGACTGCTCAGGACCGCGGGGCGCCGCAGCTCCACCGCGATCGCCGCCGCCAGGTTCTGCCGGTAGGGCGTCACCGAGAGCATGGCTGTCGCGTACAGCCGGACGTCGAAACTCGGGTGGAACAGCATCTGGTCGACCATCAACGGCAGGGTGTGGTCCTCGAAGCCGGCCAGCTCCCGGGTCTGCGAAGCGAGGACCAGGTCCACGATCCGCCGGACCGAGAAAGCGGCGGTGGCCGCGGACGCCAGCCGCCCGTCCTCCACGATGCGCTGCAACAGTGGGTGCGTCGTCAGCATGAGACGCAGCCGTCCCGCGACCGGCTCCGCCGGATCGAGGAGGCGCAGCAGCTGGGCCGCCAGCAGCTGGGACTCCTCCGCAAGCGCCGGCTCGGTCAGCAGCTGCTCGACGTTGTTCCCGAGCCGCACAAGGTCCGGTTCCGAGAGATGGCGCTGCCGCACCTTGCGGAAGCAGGCCAGCAACGCCCCGTAGAGCACGCGGTCGTTGGTGGGATCGTCGAGCTGCGCGAGCACGTGGAGCGTCGCGTCCGGGTGCGCGGTGGTGTCCAGCACGCAGATCGGTTCAACGAAGATCTGACAGCTCCTGTCCCGGGCTAGCGTCGCACAGGCGGCGATCGCGGCGCGGCGCGCCATCGGATGGCCCAGCAACCGGTTGAACGCCTCGAACCGCTGTCGCCAGGCGTTGCTCGCGGAGATGATCGTCTCCGCGAGCAGCCGTTCGGCGAGGGCGTCCCAGCGGCTGCGCGGCACGAGCACGAGGTGCGGGTGGGCGCTGAGCAGCCGACACGTCTCGTCCCACTCGGACCCGGACACAAGGGCGGTGGAGCACACCCGGTCGATCAGGACCTCCAGGCGGTCCAGCTCCTGGTCGGCGTCCTGGTCGTTCCCGGTCGACCCGTGCCGGGGGGTCGGTCCCAGGGCGTCGACGCCGTAGTAGCGCATCGTCATCTCGACGGTGGACACGAGGGTGTTGCGCGGCAGCTCCAGCAGTTCCTCGTAGCGGCGCAGGACTGCCAGCGTCGGCGGTGAACCGCCGTTCTCCCAGCGGGAGATCCTGCTTGCGTCGACCGGCTTCGGCCAGGAGCCGCCGTGGAACGCCTCGGCGAAGGACGTCAACCGGAACCAGCGTCCGCCCCGGCCGTAGACACGGTTCACCCGCAGGAGCCAGCCGACCCGGTCCTTGGGGAGCACAGCTTCATTGCCTGCGCGCGGGGCTCGGGCGGACCCGTGCGGTCGGCCTCCGGAGGACCGGGACGACGACGCTGTGTCCATGGGGGCCATGGTAGGTCCGGCAGGCCACCCCGACGCCCGCTCTCCGGCGGGTTGTTGCGTTCGCGCTGGGACCGCGCAACAACCCGGTCCGCTCTGCGCGCACGTCCATAACGTCATAGGGACCGGCCGGTTCGCCGAGCGAACCGCAGGTCGTCCCCAGCGCCGCAGGTCCGTCACCGGACCCCACGGCGCGCCCTGGCTTCTGTTTCGGAGGTAGTCAACATGTTCACCCACGAGTTGCGGCTCAGCGCGCACAGCCGCCAGGCTCTCCACTCCCTCGTCGACGAGATCGACGCCGTTCCGCCGACCGAGGACGCGCTCTACGCCGCGATGCCGACGCTCGTCACCCGCCTCCCCGCCGAACTCGTCGAGAAAGTCCTGGCGTTCCGCGAGTCCAGGACCCACGACGCGCTCGTGGTGCGCGGCCTGCCACTGGGGGCGATGGCCGCGATGCCGACGCCCCCCGACGCCTACACCGCCTCTCGCGCAGTCCACGGGTTCGCCGCCGTGGGGATCGCCGCGCTCGGCCTCCTCGGCACCCCGTTCGCGTACCGGGGCCAGCAGAACGGCAGGCTCGTCAACAACATTTCACCGATGTCCACGACGGCCGGCATGTCCGATGTCGGCACCGGATCGCACCTGCCGTTCGACCTGCACAGCGAGGACGCGTTCATGTTGAACCCGCCGAGCTTCCTGCAACTGTCCTGTGTCCGGAACCCGTTACGCGTTCCCACGACCGTCAGCGGTCTCTACTCCGGGGATCTCGACGCCGGAACCTTTGATGAACTCCGCAAGCCGGAGTACCTGGTGCGGACGAACCCCGCACAGACCGGCTGGGACGAGGAGAGGCTGCGCCCCGGTCCGGTCGTGTGGGGCCACCGCGACAGGCCGCTGCTGCGGTACAACTCGAAGCGGACGGCGTCCACGACGGCCTCGCCCGGCGCCGCCGCGGCGCTCGACGTCCTGCGGAAGGTGCTCACCCGCAATGCCGAGGACGCCTACCTGTCGTCCGGCGACTTCCTGGCGATCAACAACTACCGCCTCTGCCACGCCAGGCGCTCGTTCAATGCCCGCTTCGACGGGTCCGACCGCTGGCTGCTGCGCACCGTCGCCTACCGCGACCCCTACGTCGTCGAGGACGGTATGCGTCATGACGGCTACCCTGTGTTGTCATGACGCTCAACGTGCCGGTCGCCGGTCCTGAAGAACTGCTCCGTTTCTCCTTCGTGCAAGGTGACGAAACGATCGAGTGCGTTTCGAGTGAACCGCGTCGACCCGCCAGCAGGACCGCTGTCCTGTTGCACGGTGCGGGCACCGCCTCGATGGAGCGGCTCCTGCCGCTGGCAGCCGATCTGGCCGCCGCCGGCGCCCGCACCGTGGCCCTGGACTTCGCCGGGCACGGGAGCAGTTCGGGTCGGCTCGACCAGCAGAGCCTGGAGAAACGGCACGCTCAGGCGGCCGAGCTGATCCGCCGGTTCGTGGACCCCGACGACGAACTCGTGCTGGTTGGATTCAGCATGAGCGGACAGACGGTGGCGGACCTGCTGGGCGATCTGGCGGACCGGGTGACCCACCTCTGCCTGTGCGCTCCGGCGGCCTATGCGGCCGACGCGTGGCGCGTCCCTTTCGGCGACGGCTTCACCGAGCGCATCCGCCGGCCCGGGAGCTGGCGGGAGAGTGAGGCGTTCGGAGCGTACGCCGCGTTCCGCGGGCGGTCCGTGCTGATGGTGCCCGGGCACGACGCGGTGATCCCCGAGGGGGTCACCGCGGGGCTGCGGGAGGCCCTGCGCGCGAGGGCCGACCTCACGGAGATCGTGCTGCACGGGGCGAGCCATCAGATCGGACTGGCCCTCGCACAGCGCGGCGACACCCGCCGGATGCTCGCCGCGCTGCTCACCTCCTGACTCGCGCGGCGCCGCCGGACAACGTCTGGCGGCCTGCGCAGCTCGTTCTGCGACCCACGGGACAACAAGCCTGCCGATAGGACAGTAGTGGTCGGGTAGCCGGAGACCATTGCTGATCCCCGGCCCCCTCAGAACCGGAGGGGCTGATGCAGGTTCGGGTGACAGGTTCGGTTACGCGGCCTGGAGGGCCGGTGTGGTCATGACGGTTTCGTATTCGGTGGGGTTCAGCCCATCGAGGGAGGCTTGTCTGCGGCGTCGGTGGCAGTTCCGCTCGATCCAGGTCACGATCGCGATCCGCAGTTCCTCGCGGGTGGCCCACGCCCGACGGTCGAGGACATCCTTCTGCGGCAGGCTGAAGAACGACTCCATGGCCGCGTTGTCGCCTGCCGCCCCGGCCCTCCCATCGAGCCGACGATCCCGGTGCCGGTCGAGCGCCTGGACGAACTTCCGTGACCGGAACTGGGTGAATTCAACCAGTCGTTGCAACACCGGGCTGTTGCAGCGAGCGTAGCTGTTCTTCGAAGACTTCGGCGGGTGTCCGCCAGCCGAGGGTCTTGCGGGGTCGGTTGTTGATCGCCATGGCGTCGGCTCCGAGGTCTGCGGAAGACCAGCGGGAGAGATCGGTGTTTTTCGAGAAGTACTGACGCAGCAGGCCGTTCGTGTTCTCGTTCGTCGGTCGTTGCCAGGGCGAGTGGGGATCGGCGAAGAACACCTTCGTCCCGGTATCGAGGGCGAACTGGGCGTGGCCGGAGAGTTCCTTTCCGCGGTCCCAGGTGAAAGTTTTGCGTAGCTGCTCGGGCAGCTGCGTCATTGAGGCGGTGAGCGCTGTGTTCATCGCGATCGCGCCGTAGCCCCCGAGCGAGAGGCCGTTCTTCACGGGACTCCTCGCACGACCAGCACGGGGTGGGTCCTCGAGGTCATGGTCGCCGCAGCCCCGGCAGCCCCGGCCACGCGGGAGGAGCAGCGCAGGTTGCTGCGGTCCATGGCCTCCTACGACCCCGCCTCCGGTACGTGGTGGGCGCGCATCGGAGCTCTCAATCCGCGTGCAGTGGAGATCCTGCAGATGCTTTACGTCGCTGCTCGGCGGTTCGGTACCGAGGTGCGCCTGGACATCACTTCCGTACCGGCCACCTGGAATGGGGACAGCTCCACCGGCGCCGGCGAACTGGCCGCACTCGCCGTGGTCCACACCGACCGGACATGGCCGCTGGGTCAACTCCGCATCGACTGAACCTGGCCCTGCTCGTGAAGGGGGGAGCGTCATTTAAGGGCGTGCGATATTCGGGGGGCTTCCGCGCCGGCGAACCGTAGGGTTGGCGCGCGAAGACAGCCGGCAGCGGGGGGAGAGACGCATGCAGTCCGGGGAACATGTCGGGTGGGGGCGGGACTTCCCGGTCCGGTATCTCCTGGTGGGGGAGGACAACGGCGATCAGGAGGAGGGCGTGCTGTGGGGGCGGTGCGTGGAGGCTGAGGGCCTGTTCATGGACGCGCCTCCGCTGCCGCGCGAGGTCCTGACGCTGCGCGGCTGCCCGCGCGAGAGCCTGCTGGTCCAGGCCGTGGCGGCCGGCGCCGAACCGGTGCGGCTGCTGGGGGACGGAATGCTCTCGATCGAACCTGTGGATCCCTCGAACGACGGGCCGTCCTGCTTCTGGGACCTGGAGGACACGGCTGTCTTGGCGCAGTGGCCCACGCCGGGCGATTCCGGGCGCGTGGACATCGTCGTGGGCACCGGCGTCAGGGAGGATGACTTTGCGGGCGGCCGGCGGCTGCCTTCGAGTCCGCGGTTCGACCTGTGGTTCCCCTCGATCCGGGGGGACAGCTCATCGGGCGGTTGCCGTTCCATTGACGGCCTGTTCACCCCGCGTCGGCAGCGACGGGGTGAGCCCGTGCACCTGATCGGCTGCGAGCCCGCGGCACCACTTCTGGCCCTGCTGTGCCATCCCCAGCCGCAGACGGGTGCTTCGATCGCGCTCTGGCGTCTCGACCGTCACGGCCGCACGATGACCACGTACCGCCTTGACCTGCACAGCGTCGAAGCCCGCCCATCCGTCCTCGGCGGAGCCCTGATCGACATCACCCTCACGAGCCCCGGCGACGACCGCCCCACCCTGGCCGCCCGCCCCGTCTGGGAGATCTGGTCCGAGGGGGTTCCCTCCCTGCCCAACCTGTGGGCGCAGTTCGACGCCAAGGGCCGGTCCGAGTGGCTGAACCTCACCCGCATCGGCCCGTACGGGCCGGACGGCCACTCCGGCGGGACGTACGACTTGGACGGGCAGCACGTCACCGACAAGGCCGGCATGCTGCTGGCGCTCGGCGAAGCCCTGCTCGGCCCCGGCGCTAACTACGGGAGATGCCTGGACTCGGTACGGGACTGCCTGTGCGGCGGGCCCTCCGTCATCCCTCCGTTCACCCTGGTGTGGCACCACGCCGACATCGCCCGCCACGCCCTCGCCGGACACGTCCTGCACCACCTCGGCGGCCTGTCCTACTTCGAGGCGACCGTAAACCTCCTACGCCAGTACGGCGTCACCGTCGAGCTCCAGTGAGAGAAAAGCGGGCATTCCCGGAACCCCGATACCGCTTGTCAAGGTGAGTTGTGGTCCGCACCAGCACGAGGCGACAGCGCGCGTCGCCACACTCGCGACCGTGACAGGCCTGAAGATCCCCAGGCCTTCCTCCCAGAACCTCCCCAGGCGGCCGTTGGCAGATGACGGCGGTACTGCCGCGTGTGGTTCCCGCTCGTGCGGTGGGCGCTCGCCCCGTGTGCGACGTGGCAGGCGCGCCGCTTGGCCGCGGGTTTCGGCGAGGGGATGGACGCCCGAACCGTATGGGCGATGGCACGCCGTCACCCGGACGAGCGCGGCTACGCCGTGGGCTATCTGAACGAAGGGCACAGGGCCGCAGACTGAGCAGAATTCAGGCGCCATCCTTTGCCTGTCGGCGCCGCGGCCGGGCGTTTTCTGCATCACGCGGCCTGGCCAGCCTGGCGGTCGCACAGACTAGCCGGTGGTCTACCGGCAGTTGTTGATTTGGGTGTGGGATGGCGGTAGCAGGGTTGGTGGGGGCGGCGGCGATGACCGCTCGTCGTGCGTGTCCGCCGGCGCCCGGACCGCTGGAGGACTCGCCGCGTGTTTCGACGAACTGTTCGCCGGGGGTCCTCTACCGCGCTCGGTTACGTCCACCCCGTATCGTTTCTACTCAACGCCCCACCAGGGCATTCGCTCCCAAGAGCCTGGCGTGAGGCAAAGGCCTGGGGGGCCAACCGGGTAGTAGCCGCCCTTGGCTGGTATGTCCGATTCACTCTTCCTCGGCACGGAAAGCTTGCTTCGGGGACGGAGCCGACACACTGTCAGGCCCGTCCTGGTCCTGCTGGCTTGGTGGGTGGGAGGCAGGATCAGGTACGGATTCGGTGAGTGATCTCGTCAACTCGCGTTGAGGTAGATCGGCGGTGACGACCGGAGCGGCGGAAGGTTCTGATCGAGTTCACCGGTGCCTCGGGGTAGATGGCGGTCTTGCCTCCAGGCCGTGCGCGAAAGTGTGGAGTTCCCGGGGGCCTCACCGCTAATGGTGATGCAGTCCTTGAGGTGCTGGCTGGAGCGGGTGGTGAGGATCTCGGCGAGTGCACGGACATGACTGTTGAGGGCGATCGGCTCGGGGCGGTGGGCAAGGAGTTTGATCCCCAGGTGCTCGGGGTGCCGCGTCATCCAGCCGGTGACCTGTCGGCACCGGGCGGTGTGGGAGTCACCACGCGACTTCGGCGACGCGTCTCGGCCGCAGGGAGTCGCTGATCGGCCGGTAACCGCTCTGGGAGCCGAAGGCCCGAAGCTCGGCGTGTAGATGGACCGCGGTGGTGAAGTTTTGTGTCCAGCGTTGGTCCGGGCGGGCCTTGCAGGGGGGCGAGTTGGTTGCGGCGGGGCTGGCTGCCGCCCGCTCGGTAGTTCTTCAGGAGCTGTGGCCTGGGCTGTGCGGCGGACGGTGTTCCCGTCCACGTGGATTTTCCGGGCGATCTCACGGATGCCGTGCCCTTGAGCCAGGACACGGTGGATGGTCGCTTGGCGCTCGCGGATGCGGGCCTTCGTGCCTGGTCCGGCAACGGGGAACGTTTGTCGTTGACCGGCCCCGCGGTGAGGTCCGCCCCGAGCCGTGGACGGTCATCGAGATCGCCGGCCGTGCTTGCTCAGCTTGATTGCTCAGACGGACCCGCGCTGACCTGCGGTCGAGCACCACGACCGAGGGACCGCCGGATAGCCGGCCGGCGCCATGGGCCATGGCCGCCTTCCCTAACCTGGTGATCGCCCTGGTCGCCGTGACGGGCTGGGCCACCCCCGCCTCCGGTGACGTCAGCATCGCAGCGCGCTGGTACGCACCGCGCAGCGGAGGTTTCAACTTGCGAGACACGTCGCAACTCAATCCGACCCCCTCAGCGCAGGCCAACCGGTTCCTGTACGGGAACGGCGGTCCGCTGAACGAGACAGACCGTCAGCGGGCACTGGCCCGGCCCGGTCTGGTGTGCCGCAGGCGTTGTGGAGGCTCTGGGGTGGTCAACCGCCGGAGTGTTCGGGACACTTGCAGTAGGCGGCTTCAGCTGCGAGTCGTGGCACAGCTCCTCATCGTCATCCGAGACGCCTACTTTCGCGGGCAGTTGTCCGGGGGGCAGGTGGAACTAGGCAGGTAGCCTCGCCTCCTCTGTTCCGCCCCAAGCAGCTGCTTCCGCGCCGCCGCCGATAACGCGCAGCCCGATAACGGGGCAGCGGAGCGTGCGGGGCTTGGTGCTCATATGGTTGTGGCCGGGGCGGGTGGTGCTGGTTTCAGAGTGCGGGGCCCTGGGTGGTGTTGAGGATGTTGTCAATGAGGTCGGCGGCGCGAGAGGTGCCGCCCTCGGCGCGGGCGGCGGCCTGCAACTGCCTTGACCGGTCGGCACGTTCGGGATCCTTGAGCAAGTCGTCCAGCGCCGCGCGAAGGGATTCGGCGGTGGCGTCAGCGGTGTCCACGCGGCGCGCGACGCCGAGTTCCACGAGCCGGTCCGCGTTCATGAATTGCTCGGCTCCCTGTGGCACCGCGATCATGGGAACCCCCGCGAGGAGCCCTTCGCCGCAGCCGCCCATGCCGGCGTGGGTGAGGAAGGCGTCGGCCTGTTCCAGGATCGCCCGCTGCGGGACCCAGGAGCGCACGTCGATGTTGGGTGGGATGGTGCCGAGTTCGGCGGGGTCGGTGTATCGGCCGATCTGGAGGACGACGTGCCCTCCGGGCAGGTCGCCGAAGGCGGCGATGCACTGGCGGTAGAACGCGGGCTGGCGCGTGTATGCCGAACCGAGCGAGATGAGCAGTACGTGGTCCGCGCCGGCCGGGCGGGTCCAGCCGTCTGTGTCGGTTCGGGTGTCGAAGCAGGGGCCGACGAAGGTCACCGTCTGGGTGTCGACCCGATCGGCGTGCGGCTGCATTGCTCTGGGGATGAGGGCCAGGGTCCGGGCGGGCGGGCCGCAGAACGCGTCCACGTCCGTGGTGGTCGCCCCGCAGTCGGCGAGCCACCGCGCGAACTTGTCCCGGTAAGCGTCGGCACCCGGCAACTGCCATAGCTGCGCGGTGACTTCCTCCTGGTAGCCGTCCCAGGCGACGAACGTCGGAGACAGCTGCACGAGGGGACGGCCCTGTGCTTCGGCGAGGGCTCGCGCGGCATAGGCACCGATGTCGTAGAGGTACAGGTCGGCCGGATCGTTGTCGTAGGCGGCGTGCAGTTGCGGGAGTGCCTGGACGGCGTCGTCGAGGAAGAGACTCGCCGCGGCGATGGGGTCGGCGGGCCAGTCGTTGTCGGCGACGGGCAGCGTGGAGGTGCAGGGCACGAGCTCCGCTCCGGCCGATTCGATCCGGTCGGCCACGAACGGGTCGTTGGCGTAGGTGACCCGATGCCCGCGGGCCACCAGTTCGCGGATGAGCGCGAGGCTGGGCAGGACGTGGCTGACGATGGGGACGCCGACCATCGCGATATGGGCGCGGCGACGGGACATGGGCGATCACTCGTTTCTGGCGCGGGTCGATTTCCGGCGGTGTGGCGGGAGTTCGGTGTCAGTGCTGGTCGATCTGCGCGGCGGCCTCCTCCAGTTCGGTGACGGTCCCCGACATGATCGTCCGTACATGTTTGGTGATGTGCTGCACGGGCCAGTCCCACCACGCCACCGCGAGGAGCCGGGCGGTGTCCGTGGCGTCGTAGCGGGTGCGGATGAGCCGGGCCGGGTTGCCGCCGACGATGCCGTAGTCGGGGACGTCCGTGGTGACCACGGCGCCGGCGGCGATGATGGCGCCGTGGCCGATGCGTACACCGGGCATGACCGTGGCGCCGTGGCCGAACCACACGTCGTTGCCGACGACTGTGTCGCCCCGGCCGGGCAGGCCGGTGATCAGGTCGAAGTGCTCCGCCCACGAGCCGCCCATGGTGGGGAACGGGAAGGTGGACGGGCCGTCCATGCGGTGGTTGGCGCCGTTCATGATGAACCGGGTGCCTGTTCCCAGCGCGCAGTACTTGCCGATGACCAGCCGCTCGGGACCGTAGTGGTACAGGACGTTGCGTGTCTCGAACGCGGTCGGGTCGTCCGGATCGTCGTAGTAGGAGAAGTCACCGACGTCGATCAGAGGTGATTTCACCAGCGGCTTGAGCAGAACTACACGCGGATGCTCGGGCATGGGGTGCAGCACGGCGGGGTCGGCAGGGATGAGTGGCATGTGGGCGGTTCCTCTCGGATGGACCGGGGGCGTCGTACGGGTGGATGTGGGGGAGCTGTTCCGTTGGAGCAGGCCGCGACGGGACACCTCGCGAGCAGGGGGAGCGCCGGGGGTCAACTACCAACGCTGGGTGCCTTGTTGAGGGTCATGGCCGCGTCCGGCTCGGTGACGCTATGCGGCGCCGTGGAGCCCTCCGCGGGCTTGGACCTGGCCAGCCACAGGCCGGTGAGGACGGCGGTTGCCAAAGTGACGGCGCCGGAGGCGAGGAAGGCGCTGTTGAGGCCGGCCTCGAAGGAGGCGCCGTGGGACTGCCGGGAGCGGACGACGGCCCCGAGCACCGCCACGCCGAGCACCGCGCCGATCTGCCGGGTGGTGCTGCTGACGCCCGAGGCGAGGCCACCCTCCTGTGGGCCGACTGCCTGGATGGCGGCGCCTGTCAGCGGGGACAAGGTCAGGGCGAAACCGATGCCGGCGAGTCCCAGCCGCCACCACACGTTGGCGTAGCCGGTGTCGGCGTGCACCGTGCCGAGTGTCATCAGTCCCAGGCCGGCCAGGGCCAGGCCCGTGCTGACCACGACGCGGAATCCGTACCGGGCGGCGAGCCGGCCCGCGTACGGGCTGACGATCACCATGGCGAGGGACAACGGCAGGGTCTGAAGGCCGGCCCGCAGGATCGAACTGCCCTGGACGTACACGAAGAACTGGGAGAAGAAGAACGACGAACCCATGAGCGTGAACCCCACCACGACCATGGCGGTGTTGGACACGGTGAACAGGCGCTGCCGGAAAAGACCCAGCGGCAGCATCGGCGCGGACCGGCGCGCCTCGACGGCGATGAAGGTGCCGAGGAGGATCACCGCGGCGGCGAAGGCGGCCAGGATCACCGGTGATGTCCAGCCGCGGGCACCGCCCTCGATCAGCCCGTAGGTCAGCGCCCCCACCCCCAGGACGGACACCGCCGTACCGGGGATGTCGATCGCAGGGGCGCCCGGATTGCGGGACTCGGCGAGGGGGCGCAGCCCGACCAGCAGAAGGGCCACGCCGCTGGGCACGTTGACCAGGAAGATGGCGGGCCAGCCGAAGGCTTCTGTCAGCACGCCGCCGACCACGGGGCCTGCGGCCAGACCGATTCCGCTGCACCCGGCCCACAGCCCGATCGCCTTGACGCGTTCACGTGGCACGGGGTGGGCGGCGGCGAGCAGGGCCAGCGACGCAGGGCTCAGCGCCGCGGCCCCGATGCCCTGGAGCACCCGGCCGGCGACCAGCCAGCCGAGCGAAGGCGCGAGGCTGCACAGCGCCGACGCGACGGTGAACAAGGCAACGCCGGTCAGGTACACCCGCTTGCGGCCGAAGCGGTCGGCGAAGATACCGCCGGACAGCAGCAGCATGGCGACGAGCAGTACGTACGCGTCGACGATCCATTGCAGACCGATCAATTGAGTGTGCAGCCGGTGCTGCATGTCGGGCAGCGCCGCTCCCACGATCGTGTTGTCGAGCAGAACCATGAACTGGCCGAGACAGGTCACCCCGAGCACCACCCCCCGGTTTGATCGACTGCCTGAGGCCGCATGCGATGCAGCGATGGGAATTCCTCTCCATCGTCGGTGCTCCGGCCATGGGTGAAGCGTGGAGGCCGGTACACCTGGATTCTCCTAATGCAGTCGTCGACTGCGTTAGGAGACTATAGGGAGGGTTGACTCACAAACGCAAGACTCGACTGCGTTAAGGTGGTGGCATGAGTGAGCGACAGCCAGTCCGGCGGCCCGGCGGGCGCAGCGCCCGCGTCGCCGCGGAGGTGCATCGAGCCGTCACCGAGCTGATCAGCGAGCGCGGCTACGGCAACTTCACCGTCGGCGATGTCGCGGCCCGCGCGGGCGTGGCCGACAGCAGCATCTACCGCCGGTGGGGCGATCTGGAAACCCTGCTCGGCGAAGTGGCGCTGGCCCGCCTCAACGCGCGGTCACCGATGC
>NZ_JAODUA010000040.1 GCF_025399895.1 Streptomyces sp. ASQP_92
GAGCGGCAAGCCTGACGTGTCAGTTGAACCATGGCGTCCACGGGTCGTCTATGTGCAGGTTCCCCGTTGACGGCCGCTCCAGTCGGACCGGACGACATCCACGAGAAGGCAGGCGGATTTGTCGACCACCAAGCATGTTGATCAGCGCGAGGCGGCCCAGCGAGAAGCCATTGACGCGGTCGTGCGTGCGCTCGAATTGCCTGCAAGATCACTTGTGCCGGAGCGAGGGCTTCGAACGCAGGTGATCATGGCGACCGGGTCCGGGAAGACCCGGGTTGCGGTCCGGAGCGCGGAGGAGCTCCACGCGGGCCGTGTGCTGGTGCTCGTGCCCTCGCTGGACCTGCTCGCCCAGACCGAAGCCGCGTGGCGTGAGGGCGGCCGACGGGGGCCGATGACCGGGGTGTCCTCGCTGCGGGGTGAGGAGGTGTCCTTCCCCAACACCACGGACGTGGACGAGCTGGTGGAGTGGACGCGGGGCCTGGACAAGGTGACCGTGTACGCCACGTACGCCTCACTCGGTCTGGGCACGCTGGAGCGGGCGCACGCCGGGGGCCTCGCGGCCTGGGACCTGATCGTCGTGGACGAAGCCCACCGCGTTTCGGGCCGGATCGGGAAGCCGTGGGCGGTCGTCCACGACAACCAGAAGATCCCCTCCCTGCGCCGCCTCTACATGACGGCCACACCGCGGCTGTGGCAGCTCGGGGACGACGACCAGGAGCAGCGGCCGGGCGGGGTGCCCGGTGAGCTGGTCGCGAGCATGGACGACGACCCCAACGGGCCTTTCGGCAGCAGGGCGTTCACCCTGACTCTCTCGGAGGCCATCGACCGGGGAATCTGTGCCCCCTACCAGGTCGTATGCGTGGACGTCACCGACACCGCGCTCCAGGCGGCGCAGCTCCTGGGCGCCGAAAGCCGTTCGGCAGAGGTCCGCGGGGCGCGGCTCTCCGCGCTGCAGACCGCCCTGGTGAAGGCGTCGGCGGAGGAGAACTTCCGGCGCACGCTCGTCTTCCACCACGTCGTCAAGGAAGCCGAGGCATTCGCGGCCGGCCTCCCGGACGTCGCCGCCCAGCTGCACGCATCCGACCCCGAGCTGTACCCCAAGACGATCTGGGCCAACTGGCTGTGCGGCGACCACAAGCCGCTCCACCGGCGCCGGCTGCTCGGGGAGTTCGCGGCCGGGATCGCCACGGACGGCACCGTGGTGGAGAAGTGCTTCCTGTGCTCGGTGAAGGTGCTGGGCGAGGGCGTCGACACCAAGAACTGTGACTCGGTGTACTGGGCGGACGTACGCGGCTCCATGCCAGACCTCGTCCAGGCCGTCGGCCGGGCGCTGCGGATGCAGCCCGGCGAGGGCAAGATGGCCTCACTCGTGGTCCCGGTGCTCCTCGGGCCGGGCGAGACGGCGGACAACATGCTCACCTCCCGTGCCTTCGGCGGGCTCGCCAAACTGCTGGAGGCGCTGCGGGCGCACGACGCGCGGATCGTGGAGAGCCTCGCGGAGCAGCAGGCCCCCAGCCGCTACAGGCCAGTCAGCAAGGACGACAGCGGGAAGAGCATGGGCGGGAGCGGCGGGGGCTCCGGAGGCGTCAGCGCCCCCGCCAAGGCGCTGCTGAAGTTCTCCACGCCCCGCGACCCGGCCGCCCTCGCCGCGTTCATCAACCTGCGCGTCCTCAACCCGGAACACGAACACTGGCGGCGCGGCGTAGAGGCGGCCGTCATCTACGCCCGCGAGCACGGCGACCTGAAGGTGCCGTTCACGTTCCGGGTACCCGCCGCCGACGACCAGGAGGCCGAAGAGACCGGGTGGCCAGCCTCGCTCGCTGGGTTCCCGCTCGGGCAGTGGACCGCCGACGCCCGCCGCCTCTACGCCCGCGGCGACATGAACGAGGACCGCGTCGCGCAGCTGGAGAAGCTCGGCATGATCTGGAGCCACTTCGACGTCGCGTGGGAGGAAGGGCTGTCTGCCGCGCGCGGATGGGCCGCCGAACACGGGCACCTCCTGGGCCCGCTGGACGCCACCTACCAGGGCGCGAAGGTGGGCATCTTCCTGAAGAACGCGCGGGCCGCCGCCCGCAAGGCGCAGGAGAACGAGCAGCGGCGTGCCGAGGGGCTGCCGGTTCAGCCGTCGGCCGGGGCGCTGTCGGAGACGCGGCGCGAGCAGCTGGAGGAGATCGACGCGTCCTGGTGCCCGAGCTGGCCAGTGACATGGCAACGCTGCTTCCACCTGGTCCGGATGCACCTGGACGCGGGCGAGGCACTGCCCACCGAGGCGGGCGACGTCGTGCGCCAGGGCGAGGACCTCGGACGGTGGGTGCAGTCGGTCCGGTTCGGCTGGGACGAGCTCACGACCGTGCAGCAGTGGATGTGCGAGCAGGTCCTCGGGATCACACCCGCCAGCGAGGACGAGAAACCCAAGCGCCGTACACAGGCCGACAAGTGGGCGCTGAACTACAAGGCCGCCCGCCAGTTCTACGAGCGTGAGGAGCACCTCCAGGTCCCGAGGAAACACATCGAGCGGATCACCGGCGAAGACCAGGAAGAACGGGAACACAAGCTCGGTGCATGGATCAACAACCAACGCAGCAGAGCCGCGACGCTGTCCCCGGAGCGGATGGAACTACTGTCCGCGATCGGGATGCGTTGGTCGTGATGGTGGGTGTCGTCGTCATCGCGGCCGCCGGGCTCGCGGGCGGGCTATCTGCTCGGGCGGCTGCGCCCGTGGCAGCGGCCGGGCGACCGAGCAGCCGATCAGGTCCGCTTCACCGGGGCGTGAGCCAGGGCGGCACCACCCGCCAAGCCGTCGGTGTCCTGGCCCACGCCGTCACCGCGCCGCGCACCAGTCTGGTGCGTGATGCGCGCCCCAGCCACCGAGCCCCTGGTGCCGGCACGCGATCCGGACTGAGCCGGCCGCCGCGCCCGGGAAACCAAGGGAGAGCAGCACGGCGGCCACGCGGACGGCCAGGAGCTGCGCGCCACACCAGCACGAGACCACCGAGGCACGGTCCGTCGTGTTGCAGGCTCGCGGGCCGTAGAGGCCAGTGCAAACTATTGCGCGTCGATACAGGGCCCTTGGGCGCGGAAGCGCGCACGGGTTTCCGGCCAAGGCGTCGTGCTGTCATGGCTAGAGCAGCCGGTGCCTCCGCAAAGAGGGCGTGAGTCGCGCGTCGGCCTGCCGTTGATCAGTGCCAGTCGCCCGTACGCCTCATAGCGCTCGCAGTCGTCCTCGTCGTACACCAGATCGTTGGCGAGCTCCTGCTTGGTGCAGCGTGCGAGATCCGCGCGCGAAACGCGCCGCCTCCTGAGGATCATGGCCATGATCTCCGCCTTGGAGTGGTTGTGCATCAGAGCGTTCCTCCGCTGGAAGAGCTCATTAGCGAGGTCGACTTCGGCCGCGGGAGTCGGCGTGATCGACTTCCTGATGTACTCGGGGTCCGCGTCGAAGATCATGATGCAGTGCGCGTGCGGTACGCAGACGGCGATCTTGCCCGGATTCTCAGCCTGCGCTTCGGCGGTGGCGCGTACCCGGTTGAGGGCTTCGTGGTAGCTGAGGTTTGTGCCCTGCTCGCGTGCGGTGCGCTGGAGTTCGTGGGCGCGCTGCTGCTCGGTGGTGCGTTTGGTCATGGACCCCGGCTCGACGGATCCTCGAGGTGTTCGTCAAGCGGTCCGCTGATCCCGGAAGACCTTCCACCAGTGTTCCGGGCAGTGTGGGTGTCCGGGTGCGGTGTGGGCGTCGGTGAAGCCCAGGGCGTCGGCCCTGCGGGCAGGATACCGGCTCGGCCGTCGGCTCTTCCCTTCGGCTGCGATGACGAGACGGTGGTGTTCTTCGCGTACGGGACGGGCTCGTAGCTTGCCTCAGCCAGCGCTGCCCTGAGAATGCGGAAGCTGGCAGGCGGGAGCAGACGACATGGGAGGACTGAAGCGACGGACTGCAGGTGCCGGCTCTGTCGGCTGGCCGCTGGGAGAGGCGGACATGGGACAGATCGAGCAGGGCTTGGAGCGCGCATTGCGCACCCGCCCCGTTCCTTCAAGCATCGAGGCCCGCCTGCGATTCTTGCTGGCAGCGCACCGTGGTTCCACCCGGAGCGTGGCTACCGTGTTGAGGGTGTCACAGCGCACCGTGCAGCGGTGGGTGACGAAGAAGCCAGGAGCGTGTCGTACTCCAGGTCTGACGCAGAGTCGGGTGATCGAGGAAGCGGTTCTGGCTCGGTGGCAGCCCCGGGTTCGGGCACGCCTGCGTGCCCGGGCCGAGGCGGAGGGGTTCGTCTTCCATACCCGGGCGCGATTCGGGTTCGCTGCTGCGGCTGGCTCTTCGGACGATCCGCGAGTGCGGTGGATCACTCAGGATTTGCCGGGAGAGGTAGCCCGGGAGCTGTTCGCCGCCCGGGACGCCGGGGCAGGCGAACAGCAGCAGACGGTGATTCTGGCCCGGGCGCTGGGGCACGCCTACTTCCGTGACGGGGGCCGCCGGGCCCACGGTCTGCACATCGCCTTCAGTGACGTCGAGTTCGCTGATTTCTCGATCGGATGAGCCTCCCGTTTCCCGGTCGGAGGCGCTTCACCCTAGGACGCAACACCCGCCCCGGGCAGCCCAGTTCACCCCACGACACCACAACAGTGCACAGCCGCACCCCCGCACGGTGCACACGCTGGACGGCCGGGGCGCCCCGCAACAGCGCGCAGGTTTCCGCTGCGTTCGACAAGAGCTACGGGGCCACGTTCCTCAAGGCCGTGAAGAAGATCACCGACGGCGTCGGCGAGCCGCTGGCGTTCTACTCCTTTCTGCCGAGCACTGGATTCACCTACGCACCCTGAACCCGGTCGAATCGGCCTTCGCCAGGTCCGGCTGCGGACAAAGGTCACGCGAGGCGCCGGCAGCGTGGCCGCCGCTGGCTATGGTCTTCAAACTCGTCGAGTCCGCGCAGGCCTGCTGGCGGGTGGTGAACGCTCCTGATCTCATCGCTTTTGTCCGCGCCGAGCCCGGTTCGGGGGGTGGTCATCTTGTCGAACGCTCCGAGATCCTCGCGGCGTGATCGAAGCCGCGAGGACCGGAGGCCGTCAGGCGGGGGGGCTACCGCACGTGGGACTGCCGCGGGGTGTGCGTGCGCAGGGCTTGTGTGAACCACGTGAACACCGGTGCCAGGCTGGGCGGGGCGGGCCATCCGTTGATGACGGCCAGCAGGTGCCAGTAGCGTTCCGCGCGGGGGTCGCCAGCGATCTCCAGGCGTGTCAGCAGCCAGTAGCGCAAGCCGGCGTCGTCGGCGCGGCTGAAGGTTTGCGCGTACCGGGCGGTGAGGGCGTCGATGATGGGTGCGGCCCCGGCCGAGGCCGGATCGATGCCGGCGTCGAGCGCGCGGCCGACGCTGTCGCGGACGGTCTCGGTGAGGTCGTGGTGCAAGCCGGTCACGTCGCCTTTCGCGCGCTCGGCTGCCTGGTACTGCGCCATGCGTTGGATAGCGGCGCGGAAGTCGGAGTCCTGGGTGAGTTCGGCGAGTTCCACCCAGGCCTCGACCTGATCGGGTCCGGGGTCGTCCGGGAGTTCGGGCATGGCCGAGCGAATCATGTCGACGAAGTCGGCGTTGGCGTCGAACGCGCCGAAGGTGTCGTCGATGAAGTCGGTGATCAGGCGTCGGCGTTCGTCGTCGGAGAGCTTGGCAAGCTTGTGCATGAGGTCCATTTCCTCGGGGGTGGAGCCCCTTTTGGCCACCGCTCGCAGTACCGCGCGCCGCAGTCGCAGAGTGCGGATCTGCACCTCCAGGGCATCGGCGTGTGCGGCCGCGACCTCGGGCACCGAGACCTCCCGGTCCAGCACCTGCCGGATGACAGCAAGGTCGAGCCCCAGATCACGCAGGGTGCGTACCAGATCCAGACGCGCCAGCGCGCCGAGGTCATAGAGACGGTAGCCAGCCGGGCTGCGGTCCGTCGGCGGCACGATTCCCGTATCGGAGTAGAACCGGATGGTCTTGACCGTCAGCCCGGTCCTACGGGCCAGGGCCCCGATCGTAAAAAGCGTGTCGCCGTCCATACCTGCACCCTCATACCTCCCCCAACGGGAGACTCAAGCCCAGTCTCCCCGCAGACCCTCCCACCCCACTGCTGGCGCTTCCACCCCGCTGTTGGTGCTTCCACCCCACCGGGCCGCCCATCCAGTCGCCCATCCACAGGCCTTGACCATTACCCCGGAAACATGAGGCCGACTGGAACCCCAGCCATCACCGCCCTTCGCACTGGAACCCCAGCCCTCACCCCTCCCGGCAAGCCGCTCATGTCACAGGACACCAGCCGCCGGCACGAAGCCCACAACCGGGCCCCATGGCTGCACGTACCAGGCACACGAACCGGCCCACAGGATTCCGGCGGCGTCAGGTACATACCGCCGGCCGCACGCGCGCCCCGGCACCCCTGCCCAGGTGCTGCTCCGTGACACGCCGCACCGCGCAGGACGCTGCGCGGTACGACAGGCCACCATCCAGGCAAGACCCCGGCATCCCCGCACCGGGCGGCGGCCGTACCGCCCGCACGCGAAATACCGCGCACCCGCGATACCAGCCAGCTGCTGCCCGCACGCCTGGACAACCTGACCGGTCCCATCCCCCGGGACGGCCGCGCTGGCGCCGCACACCGTGCAGCCGGGGTCACGCTCCCTCAACCCGGACCACCCCCAAACCCCCGATACCAGCGGACTCTTGCCAGACACGGGACCAGCCGAAACCGTCACCCTGCCGGGCCATCGACGTGGACACCGGCGGGCCGGAACCTCGCCCCGCAACGGCCGGCGGAACCGAAAAGAGCCTCACCGCCGAGTACCTGGAGTCGTTCGAAGGTGGCGGTGAGGCCGCGGTCAGCGGCCCGGACAGTGGTAGCCACGGCACGTTGGTGATCGTGGAGGAACTCGGGGCGTGAAAACGCTTCAAACGGCCCGGGCCGCATGTCCGGTCCGAGTGCGGACCGGTGAGCGGGCCCGGAGCCACGTCTTCGGGCCCGCTTGATGCTGCGCCGGCAGACGCAGGCTCCGACGGTGGCGTTCTACTCGACGTGGCTGCGGTTCGCCGCGCTCCCTGAACTTGCCGGCCCACGCCAACCCCGCGTTCGCCCTCAACGGCCACCCCATGGAGATCCTGCCCGCAAACGAAGCGGAGTAGGTATGACGCGTCGCCGAAGCCCGCCTGCCCGAAGGCACCGCCGACGACGAACTGCTCCGCCCTGCGGCGGAAGACCTCCGGGCGTGCAGGGGTTCTTCTGCGTCAACCTGTCGACGGAACCAGACAGATGAGGGCGATGCGGTCATCTGGGCCGCTGCGAAGGGTGAGGGTCGTACCGCACACGGTTGGGGGCGGGATATCGCCCTCAGCGCCTGGTACGGCCACAGCCTGCAGTGCCCGGCGGATGTGCGGGGCACCAGCCCCGGGGGCCAATTCCGCCGGACGCGTCACTCTTCAGCGACAAAGGGGACCATGGTGAGCGACAAGGAACCACAGCTGATCTACGGCCGGGGCGCCGAGGCGTGTCCAGAGGGAAGCTTCTGTCTCTACCGGGCTGTCTCGTTGAATGGCGGCAGCGACGACAAGATCCTGGCCATTCCGCTGGGCGTGTACGTCAACGACTTCTCCGTATACGGGTTCGACCACAGCGCCGACGGAGTGAGCAGCGTCGTCAACAACACGGACGAGGACAACGCGCTCTTCTCCGCCGCGGGCCAGCAGGGGCATTCGCTGCCGGTGGGCGCGAGGTCCTCGATCACGGACCTGCGGCGTATCGGGATGGCCGGGAGCCCGAACGGCACATGGAACGACCAGGCCCAGTCGGCGCAGTCGGCCCCGTTCACAGGGAATCTGCGCGTCGACCAAGAACTGCGGGGCCAGTGGGCGCAAGGCCAGGGGCGGATCTACTCCTACCGGCTGGCCATCCATGCCGAAGACACGCGCGTGGTGAAATGGGCCGTGGGCTTCGGTGATCTGCCAGAAGGAACCTCACTGCCCAAGACCTTCACCGACATCTTCTGGGGCAAGGTCATCCGGGACGCCACCGAAGGCAGCGTTCTGCTCGGCTCCCCTAAAGGCGGCGGGCACTCCGTCGACCCCGCAACGGACCTCCTCATCGACATCCAGATCCTCTACCCAAACCATGACCCCGCCCACGAACACCTCACCGGCCTGCAAGCCCAGCAACTGGACTGACCCACCACCCAGCCCCACACCGAACACCCCCGACGATCACGTCCAGGGACGCCCGTCCCGGTAGCGATACAACTCCCGCGTCCGGACAATGTGGTTGGGGCGATTCGAGTTGGCCAAGGTGAACTGCCCAAGCGGCCCGAAATGCGCCTCGACCGGGCTGGCCCACGACGCGTTCGCCGGTGTGAAGCACAGCTCGACCTTGTTCCTCGCCGCCCACCGCCCGATACGCCAGTTCTAGCGCGCGTATCGGGTCGTGATCAGCAGAGCCTGACGGCCCGCTATGACGCTGCGACAGCTCGATCCGCAGGCGGGCACGGCCAAGAAACGATGTTGCCCCAGCCTGTGATGATCACTAAGGTCGGTCGGGTGACTGCCGGGTCGGCCATGGGCCACACACGAGTGAGGTTCCCGGCCTCGGCGTGAGCACGAGGCGGGCAAGAGGCCCGCCCCCTTCTCCGCGTCTTAGCTCCCGGCGCCTGCATACGGCGCCCCACTCCAGCGGATCCAAGACCGGAGACACACCACCGATGTCCTATGACCAGCAGTACCCCCATGACTCCGCGCTGTCGGCGGCAGGCGTCCAGCTGAACCACACTGCCATCTACGCAAGCGACCGGCACCTGTCTGCCGAGTTCCTCGCCGCGGTCCTGGGCTTGAAGGTCGGCGCCCCGTTCGGGCCGTTCCTGCCCGTCGACCTTGGCAATGGCGTGACGCTCGACTACTACGAGAAGAGGGACGAGCCGATCCAGTCCCAGCACTATGCCTTCCTCGTCCCTGACCAGCAGTTCGACGCCGTCATCACTCGCCTGGAGGCGGCCGGGGTCACCTACTACGCCGACCCCGGCCACACCGAACCCGGCCAGACCAACCGTCTATTCGGTGGCCGAGGCGCCTACTTCGACGACCCGGACGGTCACAACATGGAGGTCATGACCCGGCCTTACATCCGCCCATAAGGCGCGGCAGGGCTGTGATCACGGGGCGCCTCGGGTGAGGTCTTTGATCCAGATCATCGAGGCGCGCCGGTGGAGTCCGGCGAGGTAGCTGTCCGGGGTCTTGTCGTCGCGGGTGGCGATGCCCCGCCAGACCTTGAGCTTGTTGATCAGGCGCTCGACGGTGTTCCTCTCTTTGTCGAGGCCGGTGTTGTGGCTGACGGGGCGACCGCCCCCGGAGCCCTTCTTCTTCCGGTTGGAGGCCTGGT
The DNA here is from genome assembly GCF_025399895.1 of Streptomyces sp. ASQP_92. Classification (GTDB taxonomy): domain Bacteria; phylum Actinomycetota; class Actinomycetes; order Streptomycetales; family Streptomycetaceae; genus Streptomyces. The sequence continues at coordinate 9,376 of NZ_JAODUA010000040.1, forward strand.
CCTTCTTCTTTGGGATGACGGCCTTGATGCCTCGTTGACACGCAGGTCGGCCCGGTTGCCGCGGGACGCGTAGGCCTTGTCCCCGGCGACCGCGTCCGGCCGGGTTCGGGGGGTGGCCGGCGGGGCCGCGGACGCGTAACTTCTGGAGCACCGGGATGACTGCGGACTGTCCCCGGCCTGCCCGGCGGTCAGGACCAGCGCGAGCGGACGGCACTGGCGGTCGGCGGCCAGATGGACCTTGCTGGTCTGCCCGCCCCGGGAACGTCCGAGGAGAGCGGCCTTCAGGCGAACTCTTCGTCGACGCCGGAGTCGTCGTCGCCCTTCTACTCGGGATCTGCTGTGACGTGCTGCCCGTTTTGTTCTTCGAGGCTGCCCCCTACCTGGCCTTCTCCTGCTCGGCGGCAGTCTTCTCCAACGCGGTGATGACGTCCTCGCCCAGGTGCATCCCGGCGGCATCGTGGCGGGCCCGCGCGGTGGTGGAGTCGATACTGACCAGGGACAGGGCCACCTCACCCCGCTCCGCTGCTTCCGGGATCAGTCCCTCCAGCACGGCCTCGAAAACGCCGGCGTCACGCCACTGCCGGAAGGGGTTGTGCACGGTCGACCAGGCGCCGACCTCCTGCGGCATCTCCCGCCACTGCCCGCCCGTCTTGAACCGCCAGATCACGCCCTCGAACTGCCGCCGGAGACGCTCGGGGTACGGGCCGTACTCGCCGATCGGCAGATGCGGCCCGATCAACTCCCAACCTGCGTCCGTCAATTGAGCTCGCGTCACGCAAGAAGATCTACCGGACCAGACCTCGCCGCGAAAGCGAAACCCACAGATCGATCACGACTCGATACGCGCCCCAGTGGGCGGACAGGTTATCCATGACCACGCAGACCGGACACCGTCCCAGCGGGCAGCGCCAATGCCATTGCGCGCGGCCCAGGCCGGGCCGATGCCCTTGCCGCGCCGGCTGATGCCCCAGAGGGTGTCGCCGCCGACCGAGCAGCGGCCATGAAAGTAGCCACGCCGGATCCTGCTGCGCCATCCCGGCAGAACACAGCGTGGATCGCTCACCATGGGCCAGGTGCCGGACAGGCCGCACCAGGCCCGGTGGTACTCCCGGACCGAACCGACACGACACGACCGGCCCTGGAAGACCTGCCAGATGGTCAGCCGCGGTAGAGGTCGGCCATCGTCGGCAGGGCGAAGTGTGCCCCGAAGGTCCCGAAGCGCGCCCGCTCGCTCCGTGCCCGCGTCCGGCTCCGCTGTTCGATGAGGAGACCATCCGCCTGCTCGGTGGGAGTGTTCCCACGCCGCAGCAGTGTGACGATCAGGAACAACGCCGCCCCAACGAGCAGGCCGAGAAACACATAGAGCATGACCACAACTATTCGCTCCTCCGCTGGCCACGGCAGCGGGCCCATGGCAACCAGTGGTCGGGAGGAATCTCATCAATGAACACCCCCCTTCGCGGATCCTACCGAGAGTCCGCCAGCTACGACATAGCGCTGCGCAGGGTGCGCGGGGGCGGGATGGCAGTGCACAACGGCCACCGGCAGGAACGCGTACATCATCGCGGACACAACCCCCGCTACACCCCGCACGCTTGCGGGCCATCGACGACGAGGACCAGACGATCCCCGAACTGGAGACGACCGCGGGGCCCGACGACGACCTCGCAGCGGAAACGACCACGGCCACGGCCCCTCGCGACCCGCACGACACCCCCACGCAACCCTCCCCCATACGGCTCGGGCACCCAGCAACATCCTTCCCACCCGCCCCACAAGACAAGCCAAATCAGATGCCACCCACTCGTGCACCAGACCCTACGACCCGCCTTCGTCCGAGCTGTCCCGCCTCGCCAAATTGCGCGTCGTGGAGGAGTAGCAGGCGCACCAGCTGGAGCGGACGCGGGCTGTGATCCGCGAGCTTGAGGCCGGGCAGGAGCGTCTGCGCGAGCGGGAGAAGAGGCAGCGCATGCGGGTGTCGTGGAAGCTGCAGCCTTCCCGTGCGGACGGTGGTGTCGCCCTGCTCCACCGGGCCAACTGCGGCCTATACACGAAGGAGATGGGTTACCTCAACGCGCAGGAGGCGCAGATCGCGCTGGCTGAGGCGGGCATCGAGCCGTGCCAGGTGTGCCGGCCGCAGGACTGACCGGGGACGGGGAGGCGCCAGGGCGATCGTGCTGGCACCGGCGTGGAAGGCAGCACGGCATGACGTGGTCCTTGCCCGAGCCGATGCTGACCGTGGCCGTGGACAGTCCCGTGCTGCCCGCCGGGTACGCGGCAGAACCGAAGTGGGACGGACTTCGCGCGCTGCTCGCCGTGCACGCCGGCGGGCGGGTGGTACTGCGCTCTCGGCAGGGAACCGATCTGCTCGGCGTTCTCTCTCAACTCTGTTCTGTTGCATGCAGAGGGTCCTGTGCCAGGAAACGCGCAGGCAGTCACCCTTGCCGATCTGACAGGACGGACAACAGGGCGGAAGCGTTCGGCGCCAGCTGCTCTCGAACGTTGTTGGCCCGAACCGAGACCCTGAGGAGAGGGGGCGGGCCCGTTGACCCTCTCGCTTGGTGCGGACCGTGGCAGAATGCCGACATGGTTCTGATCCGAAAGGGCGATGCCGCGTAGGCGTCCGAAGGCCGTCCGCGCCGAGCGGTGGCGGCCACCCAAGCACGTGCCGGTCCGTCGGATCTCGGGCGTATCAGCTCGAACTCGGGCAGCGGTGCGACGTGTTGAAGCCGAATACCTGTGGCCGGACGCAGTTGCTAACGCTCTCAGCCGGTTCGAGTGGGCTTTCAGACAGCCGGGACGATATCTGACTGGTCCTGGCGAGAGTCCCGGCATCGAGATCGAGGACGGACGAGATGACCTAGAAGTCGCCCTGCTGCACCTGCCCAGAGGAGCCCGAGTAGACCTGGGCCGCCTGGTGGAGCGAATCGATGTGGAGTTCGAACGTCGGACTCTTCCGAACCCTGGCCGGGTGAACGGGTGGACGGCGGGGCGCTGGTGGTGGTGGCGCATTCGGGAACGGTGATGCCGGCGCCAGTGGAACCGGGTGCTGTGTGGAGTGGGGTTTGGTCACGCCGGGGCAGAAAGCCATGCATGGGGAGTCGGGAAGGGCGAGGCCGCCCCGATTTTCGGTGCCGGTGCCCAGCTCACCCCGGTGCGGGGCGGTGCCGAACGAGGCAGCATGATGCCCGTTATGGGCGACACAGGCGAGAAGATCAAGGTCTGGTTCCGTTTCGTTCCTCGCGAGGGATGGTTTCCGCAGGACACCGAGGGCCTATGGGGGACGAAACTCAGCGAGGACACTGCCAGGGTGCGGAACGTCCCTTTCCTCCAGGACGGAGTGGCTGAGGGCGACGTAGTGCGCTTCGCCACCGATTCCGATGGACTCCACTGGGCTGTGGGACGGGTCAGCGCCTCCGGCAACTGCACCGTTCGCGTTGTGCCCGTCCCCGATGGCCCCCTGGGACGCAGCCCTCAAGCGGTGCACCAGCGCCTTTCAGCGTTCGGACTCGGAGGCGAGGTCTTCAGCGAGGAGTTCCCCATGGTGGCTTTCACCGTTCCCGCTGGGGCGGACTTCGCCGGTGTCAAGGCGCTCCTGGCTCAAGGTGAAGGAGAAGGCTGGTGGCATCATGAGGTCGGCTGCGCCAACGACGAGTGGCGGAACGCTTGACGTGCGTGCGCTGACGTGGGCGCCCGACAGCCCGCGGGCTCCCGAACTCGCCGACGCCTTGCGGGCGCTGGGCGCGGGTCCGCCCCGCATGCCCGGATACGGCGATGCCCGCAACCCGTAGGCGGCTCCCGGCCATCCCCGCCTCGTCGACGCACCGCTCGACGAGGTGGTCGCGCCTGGTTCAGCAGATCCGCTCGTTCCGCCCCGACATCGTGGTCTTCCCTGTCAAGTGGATGTGTTCAGGTTGGTTCCCCGCATCTGGTAGCCCGAGGAGAGGTCAACGTGCGGGGGCGCCCAGAAGGGTGAAGTGGTCCCGTTCGCCTTAATCCGCTGCTCCGCTTTGTGCATCGCTATGTGCGCGGCGGTCACCTCCGTGGAATGATCGCTGGATCGGCCTGGGGGGAGAGTGGACGATGACAGACACGGGTGAGCAGTACGAGGCATCCGCGTCGGCACTTGGGTACCTTTTTCAGTTTGCGAAGGCGCTGCACATCTGTATCGAGCAGTGGATGAGCGGCGGCATGGACTGGGACGTTGCGGTCGAAGCAGCTGACGACATCGAAATCCAGCGGGGCCCGGATAGGAGCCTGATCCAGCTCAAGCAGCGCGCCGAAGGCGTTCGCATGACCGATCTGTCCGAGGATCTCTGGAAGACGTTGCGGATCTGGGCGGAGGCCGCCAAGTCCGGCCGGATCGCGCTCGCTGAGACGAAGCTGTTCCTGCTGACGACAGCTGAGCTCCCTGAAGGTAGCGCTGCCTTCTACCTGCAGCCTCGAAGCAGTCAGCATCGCGATGAAGACCGCGCCCTGCACTTGCTCCGCGAGGCCCGTAAGGCGTCGAAGGCGAAGAAGGGGTCCCTTCCAAAGTGTTTTGAGGCCTTCGATGATCTGGACCGGGGGGATAGGCCGCTTCAGCAGTCTTTGATCTCCCGCGTCGAAGTCCTTGGAGGCACTCAGGACATCACCGAGGTCCGAGACGCGTTGAAGGGCCTCGCCGCCTTCGCGGTCGGCCACGATGCGGCGAAGGCTTTCCTTGCCAGGCTGGAAGGCTGGTTCTACGACCGTGTGATCGAGCAGATGCAGACCCCAGGGGGAAGCCCGGTCACCGGCATCGAATTCGACGAGCGGCTCTCCGACCTGCAGCGACAGTTCCGCTACGACAACCTGCCGATCGACTCCGACATCTCCGACATGACTTCCGACGCCTCCCACTCAGCCGACAGGAAGTTTGTCCGCCAGCTCGCGCTGATCGGTGTCGGAGATGAGCGGATCGGTCTCGCGGTGAGGGACTACGTCCGTGCCTTCACCCAGCGTTCCCGCTGGTCCGCCGAGAATTTGCTGCGTGCGGGCGAGCTTGGTAAGTACGAGCGCCGGCTCGTTGAGGAGTGGCAGTCGCGTTTCGCCGAGATGGCGGAGGACCTCGGGTTCGAGGCTTCCGAAGAGGAGAAGAAAAAGGAAGCCAGGCTGATCTACCGCTGGGTCGATCGAGAGGCCCGCTTCCCGATTCGCGCAGATTGTGACGAAATCTTCGTTACCAAAGGCTCCTATCACATGCTTGCCGACGAACTGAAAGTCGGATGGCACCCGGACTTCTCCGCGCGCCTGATGGAGCTCCTTGAGCCGACCGAGGCCCACTGATGCAGCTGAGTCGTGAGGAACGGGCCCTATACAACCCTGCGTTCACTGGGGTCCTGTGCACCCGCGCTGTTCAAGGCTACGACAAGGAATACGCCGCCGCCTGCCCGCTTCCCGTAGCTGTGACAGCCAGCGTCATGGCTTTGCAACCCGCCATCCGGGCAGCGCTGCCAGCAACGACTGGCGCTGGACTGATGGGGTGGCTCGAAGCGAACGAGCATGTGCGCGTCGAGATGTCCCGCAACGCCGCGCTCCTCGCCGACGTGGTCAGGCCAGGTCTTCTGTTCGCCCTTCAGTCCCGCGTCTTGCACTGCACGGCCGTCGGCCTCATCCCCGTGCCCCGCGCGCTGACCAAGACCCCTAGTGGTGGCACACCACAGACCGTAGACATCCAACGGGCAGCCCTCATGCTCGGACGCTGGCTTCCCAGCACCGGCAGTCTTGGCACCGTCCTGACCCTCTTCGGAGTCAAGCCGTGACCTTTCAGATCAAAGCGGTCACTATCTACGGCAAGCAGCCGGGTCAGGTGCACACCGTGCCCTTCGAGCCAGGCAGTCTCAACATCGTCACCGGCGACTCCCGCCGCGGGAAGAGCGCTCTGTTGACGATCATCGACTACTGCCTCGCCAGCGCCGGCTATCCAGTGAAGTCCGGCAAGGTCCGTGAATACGTCAGCACGTTCGCGATCACCCTCGTCAAGCCCGGAGAACAGCTCTTTGTCGCCCGCCGCGCCCCGGAAGCCAAGGGAGGCGTCAGCACCGTCCTCTGCATCCTCTCCCAGACGCCCGGCTCGCCGCCGCCGCCTCTGAACGAGCTTCGCTTCGTCACACCGAGGGACGTCGCCAAGGGGCTGTTGAGCGACTTCTGCGGCATCGACCGCAATATCCGCGTCCCCGCCGTCGGCCGCGCAACACTCATCGCGCCCTCCGTCCGCCATGCACTGTTCTTCTGCTTCCAGGCCCAGAACGAGATCGCCAACGAAGATGTGCTCTTCCACTCGCAAGGCGAAGAGTGGAGGCCGAACACCATCCGCGGCGTCATCCCCTACTTCCTTGGCGCGACAGACCGTGAGCAGGCACTTCTCCGCAGTCGGCTACGCCTCGCTCGCCGGGATCTGTCCGACCACGAAGCCAAGCTGGCCACCGCGAGTAACCTTGCCCCTGCCGCCGGGCAGGCACAGGCCCTGCTCACCGAGGCCATCGAAGCCCGTCTCGTAGACCCTCCCGACGGCCACGAGGCAACCGCCGAAGGCATCCTGCGCCTCCTGCGTGAGGCACTCCTCCAAAGGGGCCCACAGCCGGGTCCAGCCGGGACCGACGACCCTCTCACCGCTCTGCGCGCCCACCGTGCCGAGCTGCGCGGTCGGGCCAGTAGAGCACGGGTCCGGATCGCCGATCTCAAGGCCGCCCTGGCGGAGAACAGTGACTTCACCGACCAAGCCAACGAGCAGCGCGCGCGGCTGGCCACCCTTGGCCTGCTGAAGCGCGATCCGGAGGCATCCGCTGCTGAACAGTGCCCGGTCTGCGACAGCCCGGTCAGATCCGCCCATGCCACTGTCATGGCGTTGACCGCCGACCTACTCCATCTCCAAGGTGACCTGCACGCCATCCGCAGCGACACGCCCGCCATCGAACGGATGATCAGCCACGAAGAGGGCCAGCTTCAGGAACTCCGCTCGGAACTCGCCCGCAATCAGGAAGAGATCAACGAGGTCACCGCTGCGTCCCGGATCCTCGACCAAGAGCCGGACGACGTGCGACGTGCTGCCATAGTGCAAGGCCGTATCAGCCTTTACCTGGACACAGCGGCCCAACTCGCTGTCGGCCCTAGGATGGAAGATCGAACCGAAGAGCTTCGGGCACGGATTGCCGAGTTGGAGACGCTCCTCAGCGAAGATGTTCAAGGCGACCGTCTGACCAGCTTCCTGTCACTGATCAACGTGGAGATCAGGAAGAAGGCCCTCGAACTCGCTCTGGAACACTCCAGTTCACCCATTCGCCTCGATGTCAACCGCCTCACCGTTGTTGCTGACACCGTAGAGGGGCCGGTGCCCCTGAGGGATATGGGCAGCGGCGACAACCATCTCGGGTACCACGTGGCCACGCTCCTCAGCCTGCACGAGTGGTTCGCCGAGAACGGCAGCCCTGTGCCGGGCGTGCTCATTCTCGACCAACCCTCGCAGGTGTACTTCCCGCCCGATCACGTCGGCGAAGAGGTGCTTGAGAGTGATGACCGGGTCCTGCTTCTGAACATCTTCAACGCCATCCACCGGACGCTCCGCAGGCTCGACGGGAAGCTGCAGGTCATCGTTATGGAGCACGCAGACCTTGAAGATCCGGCCTTCAGCGACCACGTCGTGCATCGGTGGCGTCGGCGCGATGGGCAAGCACTCGTACCCGCCGCGTGGATCCCGTCCGACGCTGACTGACGAGGCCGGCGCATCAGGCCGCCAGCCCTCGTCGATGTGATGTTGCGGAGCGGACCTGAACTGTCGGCGGCACTTACGTGGGGCGGCCAGGGACAAGGGTCACCTATCTCTCCCTCGGGTCCACGTCCACTGCCGGTGGCACGCAGACTGAGCTCTACCCAATGGGGGTGCGCGGTGGCGTCCACCAGCGCCGTGGCCATCTCCAGGGTGGGGCCGTGACAAAGCGGCTGATCATGTCTCCAGGGCGATGCTCTTGCTGAATCCGCTGGTTTGCTTCCTCATTGCGCTGTCGTTGTTTGACCATGCGTTGGCTGAAGTGACGCTTTTCGCGGGTGCTCGGTGTGAGGTTGCGCGAATGTAGCGTCTGTGCGGACAAGTCTCGCAGCCAGTAGTTGCCTTCGCTATCACGGAAGGCAACAGCTACAGGCGAGGGACCGAAAGGGTCGGCGGAAGGTGCTACATAGGCTGCACAGGTCTCGCTGGGGCCCAGGACGCGCCGCATGATGTGTCCGGTCTTGAACTCAACGGCGACACCGTCCCAGATGAGGATGACGATGTCGTAGATCGGTCGCGTAGCGTTGTTCTGTACGTGGATATTGTGGCTGTGCGGGGGCAGTTTCTCCCAGTCGCGGTCGTGCAGAGAGACCTCCCAGCACGAAACCGCACAGGCGTCTGCCCGCTTTGCTTTTCGGTGATCTCGCCAGATGATGCTGATCGTGGCGCTGAGGGCTCCGGTGGAACCAACGGCACTGATCCAAGTTGGGAAGTTACCCCAATCGACGACAGTCATGTCGCTGATGTTGATGGGCAATCAGGGCTTACGGGGGGCGACTTGAGGAGACTCTGAGGTTGATACCGATCCCGAATTTTGGCTCTGCCTGGAGTTCCGTGAATCTCATGGCTGGGTGAGGATTCAGGTGCGGAGGAGTGCGAAGGACGCGCGGCCGTACATT
>NZ_JAODUA010000041.1 GCF_025399895.1 Streptomyces sp. ASQP_92
CAGCGCCCGCATCGTGCCGCAGACCACCCAGGTCAGCTCGGGCGACGAGGAGCTGACGCGCATCACCGGCGCCCAGACCCCCTCCGGCATCCCGGTCACCATCGCCGCCCCGGTCGCCGAGCGTCCCCGGCGCAGCGCCTCCGCCTCGTCCCGGGGCCGGCGCGGCCGTCCGGGCCAGCGCAGCGGCCGCCCCGCGCGCGCCACGGAGTCCCGCCAGGCCGGCACCGCGGCCGCCTGATCATCCGCTTCGGGGCGTTCGCGCCCTTCCGCCGACCGGGACATCCCGGTCGGTCCACCCCCCGAGCCTTGTGAGGCATCATGCGCTGCGTCATCGCCCGCTTCCCGTTCGACCTCTCCAAGAGCGGGGTGGTGGCCTCGATGAAGGGCATCAAGCCCGAGCCCGTCGTGGGTGAGTCCGTGCTCATCGGACGCCGCCACTACCCGGTCAAGCAGGTCGGCGAGGTCATCACCCGCCAGGACCGGCGCGACTTCAGCGCGCAGGAGGTGACCCGGGCCATGACCCGTCTGGGCTTCACCTGCCAGGGAATGTCCCCGGCCGCGCCCGTCCGCCCCCTGACGCCGATGCAAGAGGCGTCCGCGCTGTTCGGCGCGACCGCGCTCGCCTAGCCGCGCAGCTGTGCGGGCCACCGCACCGCAACGTAAGAGAAGGGCCCCGCCGACACCGGCGGGGCCCTTCTCGTATGGGGCCGTGCAACGCCCCCGACGGGTCGGCGCGACGGCCACAGGGGCCGATGGTGTTGAATTTCCCCTCGGAACTCCGGTCCCCGCACGGCCGGGGCCCTTGGAAGCGTTGCGCAAGAGGTGACATGACAGCAGACCGCCCGCTCAGTGACCGGCTGGACGACGACGACTACCCCGCCTACACGATGGGCCGCGCCGCCGAGATGATCGGCACGACCCCGGGGTTCCTGCGCGCCCTCGGCGAGGCCCGGCTGATCACCCCGTTGCGCTCCGAAGGCGGCCACCGTCGTTACTCCCGCTACCAGCTGAGGATCGCCGCCCGCGCCCGCGAACTCGTCGACCAGGGCACCCCCGTCGAAGCGGCCTGCCGCATCGTGATCCTGGAGGACCAGCTGGAGGAGGCCCAGCGCCTCAACGAGCGGTACCGCACCGCGGCCGGCAACGGCGACCGCGCTCACTGAGCCCGGCCGCCCCGCGCCTTACGCGCCGCAGTACAGATCGCCCCGCGGCCGCTCGCCCGTGATCAGGAAACGGGTGACGGCGCGGTCCCCGCACGCGTTGCCGTTGGCCAGATAGACGCCGTGGCCGCCGTGGTCGACGCTGACCAGGCGGGCCCGGTCGCCGAACGCGGCACGCATCTCGAGGGCGCCGGAGTACGGCACGGCGGGGTCCCGCAGGTTCTGGATCATCAGGACGTTGGACGGCCCGTCGTCGGTGATCCGGGTGGGCTTCTGTGCGGGGGCGTCCTTCCAGAACGAGCACGGCGTGACGTTCACGGGCATCCCCGCCGTCAGCGGGTGCCGGGCCCGGTCGGCGGCCACCGCGCGCCGGTACTCCCCCATCGACGTCGGCCAGGTCACGTCGTTGCACAGCACGCCGAGCGTCACCGCCGCGTCCTCGTCGGGAAGGGGCGCCGCCAGGGCGGGCGGCAGCACCGGCACCGCCGCCGGATCCCGGGCCTCCTCGACGAGCCGCGCCAGCTGCGGGAAGGCGGCGTCCTCGACCAGCGCGTTCTGGAGGGCCTGGCGCAGCAGGTTGCCGGTGAGCGGGACGCCCGGTGTGGTCGACGTCTTCGGCGCCCGGTCCAGGGCCGCCGCCAGATCCAGGAACAACGGCCGTACGCCGTCGGTGCGTTCGGCAAGGCGCAGGTCACCCCGCGCCGGGTCGGCGGCCCAGGCCGCGAAGTCGGGGAAGCGGTCGTCCACGCCCTTGGCCATGTTGGCGAGCCAGCCCCGCTCGACGCGCGAGGGGTCCGGGTCGCCGCTGCTGTCGAGCACGATGCGGTCGGTGCGCCCGGGGAACCGCTGCGCGTACTGGGCGCCCACATACGTCCCGTACGAGGTGCCCCACGCCGACAGTTTCCGCTCGCCCAGCGCCCGGCGCAGCAGGTCCAGGTCGCGCACCTCGTTGGCGGTGCTGAAGCTGCGCAGGACCGCGCCGCCGTTGCGGGCGCAGGCCTCGGCGGTGCGGCGGGCCCGCGCGATGTTGCCGGCGATGCCGCCGTCGGCGTCCGGCCACGACCGCAGGTTCACCAATCTCCGGTCGTCCGGCGCCAGTTGGCAGCTCGCCCTGGTGCTGCCGCCCACCCCGCGCGGGTCGAAGGCGACCAGGTCGTAGACGCCCTTCGTCTCCTTGCGCAGCGCCTCGCCCTTCTGCGTCAGGCGCTGCACCCCGGAGCCGCCGGGGCCGCCCGGTATCACCGCGAGGGTGCCGCGCCGCGCCTCGGGATGATCGCCGCGCAGCCGGGACACGGCGAGGGTGAGGTGCGGGCCGGCCGGGTCGCCGTAGTCCAGGGGGACCGACAGGTCGGCGCACTCCTGGTCGAGGGGACCGCCGGTCTTGGCGCAGGAACGCCAGGTCAGGGCGGGGTCGGCGGCCGGGGAGGCGGCCTGGGCCGGGGACAGCAGGCTCGCGGCCAGGGCCGCGCCGGACAGGGTGACCAGCGCCGCGCGCTGAAGGAAGTTCGTCATGCGCCACAGCCTCGCCGTCGGGCGCGGGCGACACCATCCGGCTGGCCCGGTGCGCCCGTGGGGGGCTAACCCCCTTACCGGTCAGGCGTGTTGACCGGCCCGGAGCCGCTCACCGTGGCCGCCGCCGGGATACGACAGGAGCGGGCACAGAATGTCGGGTGGGGTGGGGCGGCCCGCTCCTAGCGTGGAGGGCGTAAGGAAGGAGGGGGGCCGGGGATGCTGAAGCGGCTCAACGAGGCCATGGACCGGATCGAGGAGTGCCTCGACGGGAAGATCGACGTGGGCGAGCTGGCTCGTACCGCGATGACGTCGGAGTACCACTTCCGCCGGCTGTTCTCCGCACTCGCCGGGATGCCCTTGTCGGAGTACGTGCGGCGCAGGCGGCTGACCGTCGCGGGCGCCGAGGTGCTCGCCGGGCCGGGCACGCTGCTCGATGTGGCGGTGCGCTACGGCTACACGTCGGGGGAGGCGTTCGCGCGGGCGTTCCGTGCCGTGCACGGCGTCGGCCCCGGCGAGGCACGGCGCACCGGCGCGGCCCTGCGGTCCCAGCCCCGGATGTCCTTCCGTCTCGTCGTCGAAGGGAGCACCAGCATGCGTTACCGGGTCGTGGAGAAAAAAGCGTTCCACCTGGTCGGCAGGAAGGCGCGGGTTCCGCTCGTGCACCAGGGGGTGAACCCGGCGATCGCCGCGTTCGTCCAGGGCATCGGGCAGGACACCTCGCTCCGTATCCACCACCTGTCCGACCAGGAGCCCCGGGGCATCGTCTCGGCCTGCGACGGCCTGGACCCCAGCCGGGCGGAGGGAACCGAACTCGACTACTGGCACGCCGCGTTGAGCGAACACGAGCCGCCCGAGGACCTGGACGCCCTGTTCGTGCCCGCGGGCACCTGGGCCGTGTTCGAGAACACCGGACCCTACCCGCAGGCACTCCAGGAGCTGTGGCGGGACGTGTTCACGCAGTGGTTCCCGTCCAACCCCTACCAGAGCCGTCCGGGTCCCGAGATTCTGCGCACCCGCCCGGCGGAGATCGGCGACGCCACGGACGCGGCGCTGTGGATCCCGGTCGAGCGCGCGGAGTCCAAGGAGGGGTGAGAGTTCAGCGGCTCGCGCCCAGGCGGCGCTTCGGCTTGGCCTCGGCGGCCTCGCTCCTCGCCCACAGCGAGCGGACGTGGCCGAGGTGGCGGGTCATGCACTTCTCGGCGCCCCGGGCGTCACCGGCCAGCATCAGATCGAGCAGTTCGATGTGCTCCTCGGCAGAGGGGATCAGCTCGTCCCGCTGGTCCAGGGCCGTCAGACCGTACAGGCGCGAACGCTTGCGCAGGTCACCCACGGTCTCCACCAGGCGCTCGTTGCCCGACAGGGCGAGCAGGGAGAGATGGAAGCGGCGGTCGGCCTCCAGATAGCCGATGAGGTCGTGGTCGCGGGCCGCGCGCACGATCTCCTCGGCGACCGGCCGCAGCGCCTCCAGGTCGGCGCGCTCCGCGGAGCGGGTGATCCGGCCGATCATCGGGACCTCGATCAGTGCCCGGATCTCGGTGTACTGGTCGAGGTCGCGCTCGTTGACCTCGGTGACCCGGAAGCCCTTGTTGCGGACCGGCTCCACCAGGCCCTCGCGCGCGAGGTCGAGCATGGCCTCGCGCACGGGCGTCGCGGAGATGCCGAATTCCTCGGCGAGGCCGGGCGCCGAGTAGACCTGGCCGGGGCGCAGTTCGCCGGAGATCAGCGCCGCGCGCAGCTCGTGGGCGACCTGGTCGCGCAGCCGCTCGGTGGTGGTGATGAGCTTGCTCTGCTTCAGGTGTCCCATGCTGCTGTTCCTCCGTACCGAGCGGAGACCCAGAGTACAATGTCACGTTACGTTTGGGGCTCCCCCGGTCCCCCCGGCTCCCTCGGCTCCACGGGGGCCGCCGGGGCGAGGTCCGCGAGCGCCCCGAGCGGGACGGGCACCGCGAACGGGCGGCGCTGCGCGGGGGGTTCGCCGTCGCCGGCCAGGCACGACACCGCCGCTCCGCAGGTGCGGCCCTGGCACCAGCCCATGCCGGCCCGGGTGAGGAGTTTGACCGTACGGGCGTCGCGGGCGCCCTCGCGGACGGCCTCGCGGACGCTGCCCGCGGTGACCTCCTCGCAGCGGCACACCTCGGTGTCGTCGGCGAGCCACTCGCTCCAGCCGGGACCCGGCGCGTGCAGGGCCGCCATGGCTTCGGCGAAGGTACGCAGCCGGGTGCGGCGGGACCGCAACCGGCGCACGCGCCCGCCCGGGCCCGGGTACGCGCCCAGCCGGGCCGCGACGGCCTGCCCCGCCAACTCCCCTTCTGCCATGGCCAGTTGGGCGCCCCCGACGCCTCCCGGTTCGCCCGCCGCCCACAGGCCGCGTACGGAGGTTTCCTGGCGGGCGTCCAGGTCGAGGGCGAGGGTGTTGTCGGGGGTGACGCGGGTGGCGCAGCCGAGGGTGGTGGCGAGTTCGATCCCGGGGATCAGGCCGTGGCCGACGGCCAGCGCGTCACAGGCGATCTCGCGGCCCGTGCCCGGCACCGGCCGCCACCGCGCGTCGAGCCGCATCACGGTGACGGCCTCGACGCGTCCGGCGCCGTGCACCTCGGTGACCGCGCTGCGGGTGCGCAGCGCCACCCGGTGCCGCAGCAGGGTCGCGCCGTGCGTGGCGGCCTCGACGAGCTTGTGCGGGTTGGCGGCGAGCGCGCGGGGGTGCCGGGCGTAGCCGAGGTATCCGGACGCCTCGATCACCGCCGGCACGTCGGCGCCGGCCTCGGCGAGCGAGGCGGCGACGGCGAGCAGCAGCGGGCCGCTCCCCGCGACGACCACCCGCTTCCCGGGCAGCACGAGCCCGCCCTTGAGCATGGCCTGCGCCCCGCCGGCCCCAACGACTCCGGGCAACGTCCAGCCCCTGAAGGGGAGTTGGCGTTCGTACGCTCCGGTGGCGAGCAGCACGGCGCGGGCCCGTATCCGTACGGGCCGCGCGTCGGCGCCGTCGTCGCCCGTGACGGCGTGGACCGTCCACTCCTGCTCGCCGTGGCGCTCGATCGCCCAGACGTGATGCCGGACGAGCCGCTCGACGCGGGCGGCGTCCATCCGCTCCTGCCACCTTTGGAAGGTGGCCCAGTCGTGGTGCAGCGCGTGCGGGCGGGCGGCGTTGAGCTCGGCGGCGGGCTGTCGGTAGTACTGCCCGCCGGCGGTGGGGGCGAGGTCGACGACGACGGCCCGCAGCCCCGACTCGGCGGCGGCGACGGCCCCCGCGACGCCGGCGGGCCCGGCCCCCACAACAACGAGGTCGTACCCCTCACGGGGCCCGCCCCCAACCCCCTCCGCCACCCGTGCGGGGTCGCCCGCGCAGTTCCCCGCGCCCCTGGCGGGCTTGCGGGCCGCCACCCCCCAGCCCTCAGCGGGGCTGCACTCACCGTCTTCACCCGCAGACCGTGCTGGGCCGTTCGCGCAGTTCCCCGCGCCCCCAGCGGAGTTGCGGTCCGCCACCCCCCAGCCCTCAGCGGGGCTGCACTCACCGTCGTCGCCCGCAGACCGTGCAGGGTCACCCGCGCAGTTCCCCGCGCCCCTGGCGGGGTTGTGGGGCGCCACCCCCCAGCCCTCAGCGGGGCTGCACTCACCGTCGTCGCCCGCAGACCGTGCAGGGTCACCCGCGCAGTTCCCCGCGCCCCTGGCAGAACCGCAGTCCGCCACCCCCAACCCACCTAGGGGCGCGGGGAACTGCGCGCTCAGCCCGGCACGGTCCGCGGACGAACCCGAGCAAGCCGGACCCCCCGCAGGCCCGGGGGAGCCCACCCCCAACCCACCCAGGGGCGCGGGGAACTGCGCGCTCAGCCCGGCACGGTCCGCGGACGAACCCGAGCAGGCCGAACCCCCCGCAGGCTCAGGGGAGCCAGCCCCCAACCCCCCTAGGGGCGCGGGGAACTGCGCGACCAGCCCAGCACGGTCCGCGGACGAACCCGAGCAAGCCGAACCCCCCGCAGGCCCGGGGGCGCCCACCCCCAACCCACCCAGGGGCGCGGGGAACTGCGCGAACGGGACACCCGCCGCGTCCCGGACCGCGCCCACCCCGCGCTGGGTCACCACCGCGTCCCCCGCCGCCGCCGGCACAAGACAGGCCCGCCGGTTCGGCACCCCGTTCACCGTCGCGAGGCACTCGTAACACGCCCCGATCCCGCAGAACGCGCCCCCCGCCCGGCCCCCCACCCGCGTCCGCCGCCACGCCCGTACGCCCGCCGCCCACAGCGCCGCCGCGACGGTCTGGCCGGGGAGGGCCGGGACGGGGTGGCCGTCGAGGGTGATCTCGAAGGCGGGGCCGGGCCGGGCTCCGGCCAGTTCCTCGGGGGTGCGCGCCATGAAGGCCTCCTCAGTGGTCGAAGCGGGCTGGATCGAAGGGGGCCACATCCAGCGGCGGCCGGCGCCCCAGGACGCAGTCCGCGATGATCCGGCCCGTCACGGGCGCCAGCCCGATTCCCGCCCCCTCGTGCCCGCACGCGTGCAGCAGCCCCGGCACCCGGGAATCCGCCCCGATCGCCGGCAGGTGGTCGGGCAGGTACGGCCGGAACCCCGCGTACGTACGGATCGCCCGCACCCCCGCGAGGAAGGGGAAGAGCGCGGTCGCCCCCGCCGCGAGCCGGCTGACCGCCTCCACCGAGAGGCGGCGGTCGAAGCCGACGCGTTCGCGGCTCGCGCCGATGAGGACCGGCCCCGCCGGCGTGCCCTCGACGACCGCCGAGGTCTGGAGCGCCGCCGAGCCGCTGGCGACATCGGCGACGTAGTCCGCCGCGTACACCTTGTGCCGCACCACGCGCGGCAGCGGTTCGGTGACCAGGACGAAGCCGCGCCGGGGCAGCACCGGCAGCAACACCCCGGCGAGGCGGGCGAGTTCGCCGCCCCAGGTGCCCGCCGCGTTCACCACGTGCGGCGCGTGCAGCACGCCGGAGGCGGTCCGTACCCCCCGCACCGCGCCGTCGCCCCCGGTGAGCAGCCCGGTGACCTCCTGCCCGGGCCGGACCTCGGCGCCCGAGGCGCGCAGCAGATGGGCGGCGGCGAGGGCGGGCATGACCTGGGCGTCCTCGGGATAGTGGAAGCCCCCCGCGAGACCCGGCGCCAGATGCGGCTCCAGGTCGTGCAGCCGGTCGGCCGCCACCTCGCGTGCGGTCACGCCCGCCTTCTCCTGGCCCGCCGCGAAGGTGCGCAGCGCGGCCAGGCCCGCCTCGTCGGAGGCGACGACGAGGCCGCCCTTGGGCTCGTACTCGACTGCGCGCGGCAGCAGTTCGGCGAGTTCGCGCCACAACTGGGCCGAGTGCAGGGCGAGTTCGAGCTCGGGGCCGGGTTCCTTGTCGGAGACGAGGAGGTTGCCCTCGCCCGATCCCGTGGTGCCGCCCGCCACCGGGCCCCGGTCGAGGACGGTGACGCTCAGGCCGGCGCGGGCCGCGTAGTAGGCACAGGCGGCCCCCACGACGCCCGCGCCCACCACGATGACGTCCGCGGTGCCGGCGGTGGAGCTTCTGGATCCCATGGACACCTCGGTAATATTTCACATGGCACTGCGCCTGCCAAGGAGTCGTCCCCGATCAACTCTCCGACCTGGGCGGCAACCCCTCCCGAGCCGGAACGCCCTGACCCGGGATGGGCCAAGGGCGGATAAAAGAGTCCCCGACACCTTGTCAGTGCAATTTCACATTACTATGTTACGGGTCACATTCCAGCCGCCCCATGGCTGGCCGAACTGTTCACGGAGTGACCACTGATGAACAAGCGCACCTGCATCGCCGTCGCCGTCGTGGCGGCGTTCACCCTCGGCGCGGCCGGCTGCTCCGGCACCAAGCACCCGAGCGCGGGCCAGGGCCAGGGCGGCAAGAACCCCGCCGCCGCGAACGTGGGCAAGATCGTCGGTGGCACGCCGGTCAAGGGCGGCACCCTCACCGTCCTGTCCAACCAGGACTTCACCCACCTCGACCCGGCCCGCAACTGGGTCATGAACGACATGGACTTCGGCACCCGGCTGCTCTACCGCACCCTGGTGACCTACAAGGCGGCCCCCGGCACCGCCGGCAGCGAGCTGGTGCCCGACCTCGCCACCGACCTCGGCACCCCCTCCAACGGGGCCCGCACCTGGACGTTCCACCTCAGACCAGGGCTCACCTACGAGGACGGCTCGCCGATCACCGCGCAGGACGTCAAGTACAACGTCGAGCGCTCCTTCTCGCCGGACCTGCCCGGCGGCGCCGACTACGCGGCCCGCTACCTCACCGGCGCCGACGGCTACCAGGGCCCCGCCCAGGGCAAGCACCTGGACGCGATCAGAACGCCGGACGACCACACGATCGTCTTCGAACTGCGCAAGCCCTTCGCGGAGTTCCCCAACGCCACCGTCATGCCGACCTTCGCTCCGGTGCCCCAGGCCAAGGACACCGGGCCCAAGTACGACAACAGGCCCTTCTCGTCCGGCCCGTACAAGGTCGAGTCGTACGACCGGAACAAGCAGCTCACCCTGGTCCGCAACACCCACTGGGACGCCGCCACCGACCCGGTGCGCAAGGCGTACCCGGACCGCATCGTGGTGACGATGGGGCTCAAGGCCACCCAGATCGACGACCGTCTCATCGCCAGCCAGGGCGCGGACGCCTCCGCCGTCTCCTGGGGGGCGCTGCGTCCCGAGAGCGCGCCGAAGGTGCTGCCCAGCGCCGAGGTCCGCTCACGGCTGGTCGCCGAGTCCACCAACTGCACCGACATGGTCCAGATGCACACCGGGCGGGCGCCGTTCACCGATGTCAGGGTGCGCCAGGCCATGATGTACGCGCTCGACAAGGACGCGGTGCTCACCTCCTCGGGCGGCCCCGCCTTCAACGACCTGTCCACCGCCTACATGCCGGCCACCCTCTTCGCCGGCAAGCAGCCCGACACCCTCAAGATCCCCGCCACCGGCGATGTGGCCCGGGCCAAGGAGCTGCTCAAGGAGGCGGGCAAGGAGGGCGGCTTCGAGACGAAGATGACCGTCTCCACCGGCGACAAGGGCCGCGCCGAGGCCATCCAGCAGTCGCTCGCCAAGGCCGGCATCAAGGTCACCATCGAGACCGTCGACCCGTCCGCGTTCTACGCCACCATCGGCGACGTCAAGAACCGCACCGACCTCGTGTACTCGGGCTGGTGCCCGGACTACCCCTCCGGCTCCACGTTCCTGCCGTTCGTCTTCGACGGCCGCTACATCAAGGACAAGGGCAACTCCGGCAACCACTCGATCTTCCGCGACGACGCCACCATGAAGCGCATCGACGAGATCTCCGCGATGACCGACGCCAAGGCCGCCGACCAGGCCTGGCAGCACCTCGACGGCGAGATCCTCGCCAAGGCGCCCGCCCTGCCGGTCCTGGTCCGGCGCTGGCCGCTGGTGCTCGGCACCAACATCGCGGGCGGCTACGGCCAGACGTCCTTCGGCGGCCAGCTCGACTACGCCACCATCGGCCTCAAGAACCCTGCCACGAGCGGGAATTGAGGGCCCGAAGCGCCATGACCCTTCCCCTGACCCCTCCCCTGAAGACACCGGCCCGCGCGCCCGCGCCGTCCGCCGGCCGGGGACCCTGGCAGCTGGCCCGCGCCGAACTGCGCCGCCGCACCTCCGTGAAGGTCTCCCTCGCCGTCGTCGTCCTCTTCCTGATCATGGCGGCGGGCGCCCCGGTGCTCGGCGCGCTCGGCGGCTGGTCGCCCGACGCGTTCGACAAGACCGTCATCGACCCCTACCTCGGCGGCCAGCCGCTCGGCGCGCTCGGCGGGATCTCCGGCGAGCACTGGCTCGGCGTGGAGCCCGTCACCGGCCGCGACCTGTTCGCCCGCGTCGTGTACGGCGCCCAGGTCTCGCTGCTCATCGCCCTGACCGCGACCGCCATCGTCGTGGTCGCGGGCACCGCCGCCGGGATCGCGGCCGGCTACTTCGGCGGGCGCACCGACACGGTCCTGTCCCGCCTGATGGACCTCACCATGTCCTTCCCGTCCCTCATCTTCATGATCGCGATGATGTCGGTGGCCAAGGACGTCAACCGCATCCTCCTGATGACCGCCGTGATCGGCCTGTTCGGCTGGCCCGGCATCGCCCGGGTGGTGCGCGGCCAGACCCTCTCGCTCAAACACCGCGAGTACGTGGACGCGGCCCGCGTCGGCGGCTCCGGCCCCTGGCGCATCCTGACCCGCTCCGTCCTGCCCGGGGTCGCCGGGCCCGTCATCGCGTACACCACGCTCATCGTCCCCGGCATGATCGCCACCGAGGCCGCGCTCAGCTACCTCGGCGTCGGCGTGCGCCCGCCCACCCCGTCCTGGGGCCAGATGATCGCCGAGAGCGTGTCGTTCTACGACACCGACCCCATGTACTTCGTCATCCCCAGCGGCTGCCTCTTCCTCGCCGTGCTCGCCTTCACCCTGCTCGGCGACGCCCTGCGCGACGTCCTCGACCCGAGGGGCAGCCGCACATGACCCGCTATCTGGCCCGCCGGATCCTCGGCGTACTCGGCGTGCTCATCGCCATCGCCGCCGTCACCTTCACCATCTTCTACGTCCTGCCCTCCGACCCGGCCGCCGCCGCCTGCGGCAAGTCGTGCAGCGCCGACCGCCTGGAGGCGATCCGCGCCCACATGGGCCTGGACCAGCCGCTGTGGCGCCAGTTCTGGGACTTCGCCTCCGGGATCTTCACCGGCCGCACCATGGGCACCGGCCAGTACGCCCTGCACTGCGACTTCCCGTGCCTGGGCTACTCGTACGAGAACAGCGAGTCCGTGTGGGCGCTGCTCATGGACCGCCTGCCGGTCTCGGCCTCGCTCGCGCTTGGCGCGGCCGTGCTGTGGCTGGTGCTCGGCCTGACCGCCGGGGTGGCCGCCGCCCTGCGCAAGGACACCTTCACCGACCGGGCCCTGATGGTCGGCGCGGTGGCCGCCGCCTCGCTGCCGGTCTACTTCACCTCGGTGATGCTGATCTACGGCCTGATCCGCGTCGCCGGACTGCTGCCCTACCCGCAGTACGTCTCCCTCACCAGCGACCCCCTGAGCTGGGCGTCCAATCTGCTGCTCCCCTGGATCGCGCTCGCCGTCCTGTACGCCGCCATGTACGCGCGCCAGAGCCGCAGTTCGATGATCGAGACGATGGCGGAGCCCTACATCCGCACCGCCCGCGCCAAGGGCCTGCCGCGCCGCACCGTCGTCGTCAAACACGGCCTGCGCTCCGCCATGACCCCGATCCTCACCCTGTTCGGCATGGATCTGGGCGGGCTGCTCGCGGGCGCGGTCATCACCGAGTCCATCTTCGGCCTGCCCGGCATCGGGCGCCTCTTCTACGGCGCCCTGTCCAGCGGCGACCAGCCCGTCATCCTCGGCGTGACCCTGCTCGCGGCCGCCTTCATCGTCGTCGCCAACCTGGCCGTCGACCTCCTGTACGCCGTCGTCGACCCGCGAGTGAGGCTCTGATGCCCCCTGCCGCCGAGCCCCAACCCCTGTTGTCCGTCCGCGACTTGAGCGTCACCTTCCCCACCGCGCGGGGCCCGGTGCGGGCCGTGGACCACCTGTCCTTCGAGGTGCGCCGGGGCCGCACCCTGGGCATCGTCGGCGAGTCCGGCTCCGGCAAGTCCGTCACCTCGATGGCACTGCTCGGCCTGCACACCGGCGCCGAGGTCACCGGCTCCATCACCCTGGAGGGGCGCGAGCTGGTGGGCCTGCCCGAGCGGGACCTCAACCAGCTGCGCGGCCGCCGCATCGCCATGATCTTCCAGGACCCGCTGTCCAGCCTCCACCCCTACTACACGATCGGCGAGCAGATCGCCGAGCACCACCGCGTCCACTTCAACTCCCGCCGCGCACAAGCGCGCAGGCTCGCCGTGGAGATGCTCGCCGAGGTCGGCATCCCCGAACCGGCGCGCCGCGCGGGCGAGTACCCGCACCAGTTCTCCGGCGGGATGCGCCAGCGCGCGATGATCGCGATGGCGCTGGCCTGCGAACCGGAACTGCTCATCGCGGACGAGCCGACCACCGCCCTCGACGTCACCGTCCAGGCGCAGATCCTGGAGCTGCTCGCCCGCCTCCAGCAGGAGCGCGGACTCGCCGTCGTGATGATCACCCACGATCTGGGGGTGGTGGCCCGGGTCGCCCACGAGGTGCTCGTCATGTACGGCGGCCGGGCCGCCGAACAGGCCCAGGTGGACGCCCTGTTCGCGATGCCCGCCCACCCCTACACGCGCGGCCTGCTCGACTCGCTGCCCCGCCTCGACGACGAGGACGACCAGCCGCTGCGGGCCATCCCCGGCAGCCCGCCCTCCCTCCTCGAGCCCGCCCCCGGCTGCGCCTTCGCACCGCGCTGCCCGAGGGCGGCCGCCGCGGACGCCGCCCTGCGCGAGCGCTGCGCGAGCGAACGCCCCCTGCTCGCCGGACCCCCGGACCATCCGGTCGCCTGCCACCTCCCCGCATACGAAGGCGTCGCCTCATGAACGGTGCAGCCCCCCAACCCCTCCTGTCCGTACGGGACTTGAGGATGCACTTCCCGGGCAGGCGGGGCCGCTCGGCACCCGTGCGGGCCGTCGACGGGGTGAGCTTCGACGTGGCGGCGGGCGAGACCCTGGGTCTGGTCGGCGAGTCGGGCTGCGGCAAGTCGACCACCGGCCGCATGATCGTGCGCCTCCTGGAGCCCACCTCCGGGACGATCGCCTACGAGGGCCAGGACATCAGCCGGCTGTCCCGGCGCGAGCTGCGCCCGGTGCGCAAGGACCTCCAGATGGTCTTCCAGGACCCGCACTCCTCCCTCAACCCGCGCCAGACGGTCGCCCGCGCCATCGCGGACCCCCTGCTGGCCCACGGCAGTCCGGAGTCGGCGGCGCGCACCAGGGCCGCCGAACTGATGGACCTGGTCGGCCTGATCCCCGAGCACATGGACCGCTATCCGCACGAGTTCTCCGGCGGACAGGCCCAGCGCATCGGCATCGCCCGCGCGCTGGCCCTGGACCCCAAGCTGGTCGTGGCGGACGAACCGGTCTCCGCCCTCGACGTCTCCGTACAGGCCCAGATCGTCAACCTGATGGAACGCCTCCAGAGGGAACTGGGCCTGGCCTACCTCTTCATCGCGCACGACCTGTCGGTGGTGAAGCGGGTCTGCGACCGGGTGGCCGTGATGTATCTGGGCCGGGTGGTGGAGATCGGCGCGAAGGAGCGGGTGTACGCCGCCCCGGCCCACCCCTATACGCAGGCCCTGCTGTCCGCGGTCCCCCTGCCGGACCCGGCGGCCGAGCGGGCCCGCGAACGCATCACCCTGCTCGGCGACCCCCCGAGCCCGGCCGCGCCCCCGCCCGGCTGCGCCTTCCACCCCCGCTGCTCGCGGGCCCAGTCGGTCTGCCGCACGGAGGCGCCGGTGCTGCGGACCGTGACGGCCGGGGAGGGCCGGGAGGTGGCCTGCCACTTCCCGGGCGCGGAGCCCCCCGTCCCGCCGAAGGGCGGCTGAGGCGAACGAAGGACTACAACACCATGCTGCCGAGGGGACGACCGGGCCGGGCCCCCGGCAGCACATAGAAAAGCGCCGAACCATAGTGCTCGGCATAGGAGTTGAGCGCGTCCCCCGAGGCCAGCCGCCCCTGGACGCGGACGAACAGCGCGGGGTCCTTCAGGTAGGCCAAGAAGAGCAGACCCCGGTCGGCGGGGTTGTTCTCGTAGGAGTACCCGCGCCGCAGCATCCGGGCTCCCCCGTCGAGCCGGTGGTGGGCGAGCCGCACATGCGCGTCGGCGGGCAGGACGGCCCCGCCCTCGGCGGTGCGGGCCTCGGGGTCGACGTCGTCGTGCTCCGAGCCGCCCCCCAGCGGCTCGCCCCCGCGCTTGCGGCGCCCGACGATCTGCTCCTGCCGGGCCACGGGCAACCGCCCGAACTCCTCGACGCGCAGCCGGATGCGGCGTACGACGAGGAACGTGCCGTCGGCGTAGGGGCCCGGCCCGGACAGCCAGACCCAGCGTTCGCTCTCGGCCGCCGAGGGATTGGCCGTGCCCATCTTGAAGCCGAGCGGGTCGCGCGGTGTCCCGCCGTCCCTGGGCGGGGTGAACAGGCCCTGGGGCCCGGGCAGTTCGGGCGGCAGGAAACCGGCCTGGCGCCAGCGCGGCCGCAGCACCCCCGCGCCGGCGCCCGCGAGCAGCCCGGCCAGCGCCTCGCACGCCCAGGGGTCCTGCGCGCAGATCTGTACGCCGATCTCGCCGCCGCCCGCCCCCGCGTCGAGGTGCTCACCGGGGAACGCGGGCAGCTCCCGCAGCCCCTCGGGGGCGCCGGTGCCGAGCCGGGGCGGCAGGGCGGGCCCGATGCCGACGGTGGCGGTCGGCCCCGGCGGTCTGCCGGCGAGCAGCTCGCTCCACCGCGCGAGCAGCCGGCGCACCGCGTCCCGGCCCGGGGCGCCCCGGGTGCCCGGGTTGAGGTCGTACGCCACGAAGAGCACGTGCTGCTGCCGGGGCCCGGCCACCCCGTCCTGACGGACCGGCCCGGGCGGCGCGCCCTGCGCGGACGGCCGCTCGCGCTCACGGCGGGGCAGGGGGGCGTCGCAGCCACTCAGCGCGAAGGCGGCGGGGAGGGTGGCCAGAAGGGCGCGGCGCCGGAACCCGGGGTCACTCAAGTCATCGTACAAAACAGTACATTTCGTGAGAGAGGTGTTCGGCACGATACACCCGCGCCCCGGCGCCCCACGGCTTCCGGCGCCCGGCGATCCGCCCCCGCGTCCCTGGATCCGCCGGCCGACGGCGGGGCCCCCTTCGACCGGCCGGCCGGCGCCGCTACTGCTCGCTCAGCGGATTGACGGGCGAGGGCGGCGCGTCCGGGTCGTCCTCGGCCGCCGGCAGCGGGCGGTGCCCCTCCGACCAGTGGTTGGACCACCCGCACACCCCGCACGAGTACCGCCCGTCGAGCCCGGCCAGCTCGGTACCGCAGCGCTTGCACTGCGTATAGGTGATGTCCGGCGTCGGCGCGGGCCCGAACCCGCGCCCCGCCACCGCGTCGGCCTCCGGGCGCCGTCCCGCCCCGGGAGCGGGGGTGTCATTCATGAGCGGGAGCGTACCGAGCCGGACGCGTGCCCGTACGGCCGCCGGTGGCCGGGTGCCCGGGCACCTGGGGTGGGCGTGACGAAGTCCACCGGGGTGACGAAGTCCATAGGGGCGGGCCCCGGATGACCGGCAGTGGGCGATATCTGTTGGTCGGCAGTCGATATTCGTCATCCGTTTTCTGTTATCCGACCGCCCGCGGGCTGTCTCCTCTGTGTCGGGTCAGTTAGGTTCGGTGCTCCGGGGAGAGTGGACGAGGCGTGATCAGTGAACAGGTAGCCGCGGTGGTCGTCGCGGCCCGAGCCGGGGATCAGCGGGCGCGGGACGAGCTCGTCGCCGGGTATCTGCCGCTCGTGTACAACATCGTGGGCCGTGCGCTCGACGGGCACGCGGACGTCGACGACGTCGTGCAGGAGAGCCTGCTGCGGATGCTCGACGGGCTTGGCTCGCTTCGGGAGCCGGAGGCGTTCCGGTCCTGGCTGGTCGCCGTCACCATGAACGAGATCCGCCGGTACTGGCAGGGTCACCGCCGGGCCCCCGTGGCCGGTGGGCTCCAGGACGCGCACGACGTCGCCGACCCCGGGGCCGACTTCGTCGACCTCACCATCGTGCGGCTCGGGCTGTCCGGGCAGCGCAAGGAGGTCACCGAGGCCACCCGCTGGCTGGAGACCGACGACCGGGCACTGCTCTCGCTGTGGTGGCTGGAGGCCGCGGGCGTGCTCACCCGGGGCGAGGTCGCCTCGGCGCTGGACCTTTCCGCCGAGCACGCCGCCGTACGCGTCCAGCGCATGAAGGGCCAGCTGGAGACCGCCCGGGTCGTCGTGCGCGCGCTCGCCGGGATCGAGCGGTGCGGCGAGCTGTCCGGGCTCGCCCTGTCCTGGGACGGCGTGCCCTCCGCCCTGTGGCGCAAGCGCATAGCCCGCCACGCCCGCACCTGCGCGGTGTGCTCCGGGCACTGGAGCGGGCTCATACCCGCCGAGGGCCTGCTCGTGGGGCTCGCCCTCGTCCCGATCGCGGGCGCCTCGGCCGGCCTGCTCGCCGCCCTGCACGGCGCGGACCCCGCCCTCCAGAGCGCCGCGCACGCCACCTCCACCGCGGCCACCCAGCCGATGGCCGCCGCCCAGGGC
>NZ_JAODUA010000042.1 GCF_025399895.1 Streptomyces sp. ASQP_92
TCCGCCCGCCCGCTGCCAAAACCATGGACACGAGGGTTCGCCTCGGTCTGAGGCGCCTGTCCTGGATCACCGCCTGACGCAACCGCCTGACACGAACGCCTCCGACGAGGCGTTCACCGGCCGGTCCACCATCGCCTGACCTCACCAACACGCGGATCTGTCCGGCGATGGTGGGCCGGCTCACCTGCAACGCCACCCTCAACGAGACCGGCACCGAGTCCTACCGTCGGGCCCATTCCAAGGCCGGGGTGGAGAAAAACAGCGGGCGGCGGCTGGGCACCCGGTCTGTATCGCTGACCCGGGCCACGGGACGATCTTCGCCGAGATGAGCAGGCAGAGGCGGCGGAGATGCGGTGCATCCTGTACGAGGACTCGGTCGGTCGGGTCCAGAGAAACTACGTCGCCCAGGCCGACCTGCCCCCTTCGACCTCGACGGGCAGATCGAGCAGCTGTGGCTCCGGCCAGATCGCGGCCAGGACCTGAGTTACGCGTACTCAGGTCCTGGCTGTCGCGAACGGAGGAGATGCCGCTATGAGTGATTTACGTTCGGAGCGTCGGCACGACTCAGGGGAAGGCCTTCTCATTGCGGTGGTGCTGTGGATCCTGGGCGGGTTGCGTACGTTCGTACCGGAGGCCGAGGCCGGTTCAGTGCGGGAACGCCCTCGGCGGGCGCTGGCGGGGCAGCGTGGTGCGGAACTCCTCGATCACGGAGCTCACCTGCCGCATCAGCGAAGTTCCTTCCAGCCGGTCCAGGTAGAGATGGCGGCGAGCCAGTCCCGGAACGTCCACACAGAAGTACAGCGCCATCAATGGGTTGATGAACAACTCGCTGTCCTTGGTCCTTTCCGTGAACCGCACGTTGCCGAAATCGCCGCGCACGGCGGCAGCCACGGATCCGTTCACGATGCTCGGGTGGCTCGCGGTGTGGCGCTGGGCGTGCGCCACCGCGTCGAGGTACAGGGCGCCCTCCTGCCCTGCCCCGAGGAGCGAGAACGCGCCGAGATAGGAGCCGTCCCGGTCCAGGGCAGCCAGGTTTTCCAGGACGAGCGAGTGGTTCACGCCGTGATACGCGTCCACCCCGAAGCCGAGGCAGGCCACCAGCCGGTGCGGGATCTCGTCGAGTCCGTTCACGGCGGCCAGGCTCGCCATGTCCTCCTCCGGAGTGCCGAGACCGTGCTCGTCCCCGCGCATCAGGATGTCGGTACCGCCGTCGACCAGCACGACCGCATCGACACCGCCGAGATGCTGGATCAGCGTCCGATAGGCCGTCCGCAGAGGAGCGACTCCGATGCTGGGAAACGCATACACCGTCGATGGCAGACCCTGCGTCACCAGCCACTGGGCGAGCGTCCGTTCAGGGAAGTAGTCGCCGCGCTGGGCAGTGTCGGGTCCGACGGCAGCGACGTCCTGGTCCACCCACACGGCGAGGTCCAGGCCGTACAAGTCGGCGAAGGACAGGTTGGCGAGGTGCACCTCCTTGCCCGCCGACCGCAGCGCGAGTGCGAGCGGCAACCCGGAGTACACGTCGAAGCCACCTCCCGCCCCGGCGATGAGCACCCGGCGCGCATCACGCAGGCGGGTGAAGAATGCAGGTTCCCCCAAAGAGATCACCGCATGACGCTAGCAAAAGGGCGAGCCGGCACCAGGGGGCCCGATTTCGGCGAATCAGTCAAAGATCGGCCTGTGAGGTCTCCGACGGCGGTGCCCAGGGCGAAGGTGATGAGGACAGTGGCCCAGTAGAACGTCTCCCGGCGACGGGTGTGGATGGCGTGGATCGACAGGGTCCGCTCGCTGGAATACCAGGCAACAAAGACGGGGACGCGTGGGCAACGGAAGGAGTCAGTCCAGCACGGATGTCGTGGTCGCTTCTTCCGCGCTGTGAGCCTGGTCCGCGAACGCCGGCACGGCCGGAGAAACGGAACGCTGCGGTCCCGGCACGGTGATCAAGAGGGTGAGGTTGGCTGGGCGAGTGGTGTGCCGTTGAGGATGGCAGAGGCGTAGTGGGCGGTCAGCTTCTGCCAGTGCTGGGCGCCGCGGAGCATGGTGTGCCCGCCGTGCGGCATGGCCTGCGTGTGCACCTCGGCGCCGTGGGCGCGGGCCCGCTGGGCGAAGGCCCATGTCTGGTCGGCCCGCGTGACTCGGTCCTTCGGGTCGTGGAGCAGAGCGACGGCTCTGTCTCGCAGATGGGAGACGGGTTCGTCCGTGGGGCACCAGGGGGCCAGGGCCACGACGCCCCGTACCGAGGGGTGCTCCGCGGCCCGCAGCGCTGCCCGGCCGCCCATGGAGTGGCCGATGAGGACGACCGGCAGGCCGGGGGCCAGGCGGCCCAGTTCGTCGAGCGCGTCGTGGGCGTCGTGGGCGGGGTCGGCCTGCTGTCCGTTCCAGCCGCGGCGGCGGTAGCGCACCGAGGCGAGCAGCAGCGTATGCCGTGGCCGGGCACGCAGGATCGCGGTGCCGAAGGAACGCAGGCGTAGCGCGGGCAGATTGAGCCACGGCGGTGGCGCGAGGCCGTCGGCGCGGCCGCCGTGGAGCAGCACCACCGCGCCCTGGGGGTGTCGGGGTCGCGTGCGGACGCGCAACCTGGCCGGACCGTGCACGTCGGCGGCCGTGGCGTCGCCGGATTCGCGGGAGACGGTCATCGTCGTGCTGCCGTCGAGGTGGGGTGGCGGCGGGGCGGGAGAGGGAGGAAGCCGCTGGTGCGGGCCGCGTACGCGGTGTAGCCGGGGCGGTCCTTCATGTGTTGTTCCAGGAGGCGCTTTCCGCTGCCGCGGGTGAGGAGGAACGACATCACCAGGGGCGAGACGACGCTGAGCACGGCCGTCTGCCAGGTGCCGCAGGCCAGCGCGAACAGGCCCCACCAGACGAGGAAGTCCCCGAAGTAGTTGGGGTGGCGGGTCCACGCCCACAGGCCCCGGTCCATGATCCGGCCGTGGTGTGCGGGATCGGCCTTGAACCGGGCGAGCTGGAAATCGCCCACCGACTCGAAGACCAGACCGGCCGCCCACAGCGCACCGCCGATCACGGCGGCGACGCCCAGCGGGCCGGGGGTGAACTGGGCGGCTTGAACGGGCAGCGAGATCAGCCAGATCAGGCCGCCCTGCAGGAGGTAGACCATGCGCAGGGCGTACGCGTTGCGGTTGCCGGGCGCCTTGTCCAGCATGCGCTCGTAGCGCGGATCCTCGCCGTGTCCCCGCCCGCGCCAGGCGATGTGCGCGGCCAGGCGGAGCCCCCAGATCGCCGTCGCGAGGGTCACCAGGAGCCGTCGCGCGTCGTCGCCGTGGCCCGCCGACACGGCGCACGCGACGACGGCGACGGCGGTGAACCCGATGCCCCAGGCGATGTCGACCACGCGGTGCATCCCGATGGCCAGGGCGACGGCGAAGGTCACGAGGACGACGGCGAGCACCGCGACGGCCGTGAGGAGGAGGCCGGCGGCGAAGGCGTGCCAGGGAAATCCCGTCATCACATGCCTTCCTGTCGGTACCAGTCGGACAGGTCGGCCGGCATGGTGGCTCTGCCGTCCGTGCCGGGGCGTACGGCGAGGATCTGGTCGACGCCCATGCGGCGCTCCGCGAACGCGAGGCCGCCGCCGGCCAGGTAGAGCCGCCAGACCCGGGCCGTCTCCTGCCCGGCCAGGGCGACGAACTCCGCCCAGCGTGCCTCCAGTGTGGCGTGCCAGGCGGCGATGGTGCGGACGTAGTGCTCGCGCAGCGACTCCACGGCCCACACTTCCAGAC
Organism: Streptomyces sp. ASQP_92; assembly: GCF_025399895.1. Lineage (GTDB taxonomy): Bacteria > Actinomycetota > Actinomycetes > Streptomycetales > Streptomycetaceae > Streptomyces. The sequence continues at coordinate 3,738 of NZ_JAODUA010000042.1, forward strand.
CCGCGCCCTCGATCAGGGTGATGGTCTCGCCCAGGGGCCGCATGTGCATGTCGGGGGCGATGTAGGACTCGATGAACGCGCCTCCGCCGGGGGCGTTCCCGGTGCGTGACATCTGCTGGATCAGGAGGCGTCCGGCGGGGCGCAGCAAGGTGTGCAGACGGTCGGCGAATTGGGGGTAGTGGGCGTCGCCGACGTGTTCGCCCATCTCGATCGCGCAGATGGCGTCGTAGTCGGCGCCGGTGATGTGCCGGTAGTGCCGCAGGTGGACTTCGACGAGGTCGTCGAGGCCCTGTTCGTGGACGCGGGCCGCGACGAAGTCGCGCTGTTCGCGCGAGAGGGTGACCGCGGTGACACGGGCCTTGAAGTGGCGTGCCGCGTACAGCGACAGGCTTCCCCAGCCGCAGCCCACGTCCAGCAGGCGGGCGCCGGGTGTCAGGGCCAGCTTGCGGCAGATCAGTTCGAGTTTGTCGCGCTGGGCCTCGGCCAGGCCGTAGGCGGGGTCGTCGGGGTGCTTCCAGTATCCGCACGAGTAGGCCATGGACTCGTCCAGGAGCAGCGCGTACCAGTCGTTGGAGAGGTCGTAGTGGTGGCTGATCGCGGCGCGGTCCCGGTCGGTGCTGTGCGGTCGACCCCGTAGTAGGGCCTGCGGCGCGTGGGGTGCGGGTGGCCGCGGGCCGACCGCGCCGCAGCGCAGTGCGGCGACGGCGGCGCTCAGGTGGGCGCGCAGGGGCGGGCGGTCCGGCCGCGGCCCGCGTGCCCGGACCGAACGCCACACCGTGCTCAGCGCGGCGCCCACGTCGCCCTCCACGTCGAGGTCGCCCGCGATGTAGGCCTGGGCCAGGCCGAGTTCGCCCGGCTCCCACAGCAGGCGGCGTACGGCGCGCGGGGAACGCAGCACGACGACCGGCGCTCCGTGCGGCCCGGCCTCGCTCCCGTCCCAGGCGCGCAGCCGTACCGGCAGGCCGTCGCCGTTGTAGGCCCGGACGGCCTCGGCCAGGCGAGGCGCGATGCCCGTCATCGTGCACCTGCCGTGACCATCACGAGGTGGTGCACATCGAGGTAGCCGGCTCTGAACCCGGCTTCGGAGTAGGCCAGGTAGAACTCCCACATCCTGGTGAACGTGGCGTCGAAACCCAGGAGTTGGACGTCCGTGTGCCGCTCGGCGAAGCGCTCGCGCCACAGCCGCAGTGTCTCGGCGTAGTGCGGGCCGAACGCGTCGTCGCACACCGTCCTCAGCCCGGCCGGCGCGGCGGCGTCGCCCAGCGCCTCGACGGAGGGGATGCGGCCTCCGGGAAAGATGTACTTGTGGATCCAGGTGTAGGTGTCCCGGGTGGCCAGCATGCGGTCGTGGGGCATCGTGATGGCCTGCAGCGCGATCCGCCCGCCCGGGGTGAGCAGGCGGGACAGGGTGTCGAAGTACACCGGCCAGTACTCCTCCCCCACCGCTTCGACCATCTCCACGCTGACGATCGCGTCGAACTCGCCCCGCACGTGGCGGTAGTCGCACAGCTCGACCGAGACACGGTCCGCGTACCCGGCCTCCGCGATGCGTGCGGCGGCATGGGCATGCTGTTCTTGGGAGAGGGTCACCGTCGTGACGTGCGCGCCGCGGGCGGCCGCGCGCAGCGCGAGTTCGCCCCAGCCGGTGCCGACCTCCAGGAGCCTGGTGCCCTCCCGGACACCGGCGGCGTCGAGCAGCCGGTCGATCTTCCGGTGCTGCGCGTCGGCCAGCGCCGACCAGTGGGTGGGGAAGCTGCGGAAGACGCCGGCGGAGTACGTCATGGTCTCGTCGAGAAACAGCGCGAACAGGGCGTTGGACAGGTCGTAGTGGCGCTGAATGTTGGTCCGCGCGCCCTGCGGGCTGTTGCGTTCCCCGGTCGGCTGACGGTGCGCCCACAGCCCGCGCAGCCCCTGAAGGGGGCGGGGTACGAGCGAGGAGACGTGCGAGGCCAGGACGGTGAGGACACCCACCAGATCGTCGGTGTCCCACTCCCCCGCCATGTAGGACTCGCCGAAGCCGATCAGGCCGTCGACGCCGATTCGGCGGAAGAACGCCCGCGGGTCACGCACCCTGACCACGGGTCCCTGGTCTCCGGTGAGCGGTGCGCCGCCCAGCGCGACGCGCAACGGCAGACGCCCCAGCGCCCGCCGGACGACCCACGAGGCCACCCCCGTGCGCAGCGGTGAACTGCGCGGGACCGTGGCCACACCCGGCCACCGGGACGCGTCCACACCCGGGGGCGGCGTGACCGTCCTGGTCGGGCTGTCGGGGGATGAGACTGCGGCCTTCACTTCATGCCCTCCTGGAGGCAGTGGCTGGGTCGGGGACGGACGGGCAGGCGGCGCAGGAACAGCCACAGCCCGTGCCTGCGGATCCCCGCGGCGACGGCGGCGGTGGACCACGGGTGGCGCAGCGCGGCGGCCAGCACCCCCCCGGTCGTGGCCGGTGTGCGGGTGCCCCGCACGGTGGCGGTGAACGGGCGCTCGGTGCCCCTGCGCAACTGGATGCTCACGTCCAGGCGTTCGGTCGGTTCGGGCACGCGCATCCGATACGTGCCGTCCACGGGGAAGAACGGGGAGACGTAGAACTCCTTGGGCACCACGGCCAGGCCTTGGGCGTCGGGGCGCAGCAGATAGCAGTGGCGTTCGCCGTACGTGTTGTGCACCTCCGCGACCACCGCGAGCAGGTCCCCGCGCGGGCCGTGGCACCAGTACAGGGTGAGCGGGTTGAACACGTACCCCAGGACGCGCGCGTGGGCGAGCATGAGGACCCGGCCGCCCTCCAGGCGCACTCCGCGTGCCGCGAGGAAGCGTTCGAGGCCGGCGCGCAGCGAGGTGTCCGCCCCGCCGAAGTGGTCGCGGGCCTCGAAGCGGGCCAGGGGTCGCAGCGGGCGCGGCAGGACGGGCACGTCGTCGAGGTCGATCAGCCACAGGTAGGTGCGGTGTTTGAAGGCGTGCCGCAGCGGAGCGGTCCGGGCGTGTGAGACGACGCATTCATAGAGCGCCGGGGCCCGCCGGACGCGCGCCGGAGCAGGGGTCGAGAGGGTCACCAGGTCACCCCCAGGGCAGCTGCGGCCCGCACGCCCGACCGGCAGCCGTCCTCGTGGAACCCCCAGCCGTGGTAGGCACCCGCGTACACCGTCGTAGTGGTGTTGAGGTCGGGCAGACGCCGTTGCGCGGCCACCGACTCCCTTGTGTAGACGGGGTGTTCGTACGTCATACGGGCCAGCACCCGGTCCGGGCCGATCCGGTCGGCGGCGTTGAGGGTGACGATGTAGGGGTGGCGCGATGCGAGGCGTTGCAGCCGGCTCATGTCGTAGCTGACCTGCACTTTGTCCGCCGGGGACGAGCAGGACGGCATCAGGTAGTTCCAGGACGCCCTGGCCCCGCGGGCGCTGGGCAGCAGGGTGGCGTCGGTGTGCAGCACCGTCTCGTTGCGCGAGTACCGGAAGGCGCCCAGGACCTGGCGTTCCTCGGGGGTGGGAGCGGCGAGGAGCCGCAGCGCCTGATCGGGGTGGACGGCGATGACGACCGCGTCGTAGGCGAGCTCCCCGCCGTCATCGGTGACGATCCGGGCGCGGCCCGGCTCGCGCCGCACCGCCCGCACCGGGGTGGCGGTGTGGACGGCGGACAGTTGCTTGGCCACCCGGCTGACGTATTCGACGGACCCGCCGGTCACCGTCCTCCACTGCGGCGCTCCCCGGACCGACAGCATCCCGTGGTGTTCCAGGAACCGGAACAGGTAGGTGGCCGGATAGCGCATGGCGATCTCCGGGGCGCACGACCACACCGCGGACACCAGGGGGGTGACGAAGTGGTGCACGAAATACGCAGTGAACCCGCCTTGGGCAAGGAACTCCCCCAGCGAAAGCGCACCCTCACGGTCCGAGGCCAGAGCCGCGCGCGCGGCACGGTGGAACGCGGGCACCTGTCCGAGCATCCGCAGATAGCGGCCGCGCAGCACGCTGCGGGGCTGGGCGAACAGCCCCGCGGGACCGCGGGCGCCGGCGTACTGGAGCCCGCAGCCGTCGCACCGCACCGACATGCTCATCTCCGCGTCCTGGGTGGACACCCCGAGTTCGCGGAACAACCGCAGCAGCAGCGGATACGTACGTTCGTTGTGCACGATGAAGCCGCTGTCGACCCGAAGGGCCGCTTCCCCGCCCTCGGCCACGTCATGGGTGTGCGCGTGCCCGCCCAGCCGGTCGTCCGCCTCGTACAGCGTCACGTCGCACGCCCGCTGGAGCACATGGGCCGCGGTCAGACCGGCCACCCCGCCGCCCACCACGGCTATCCTTCGCCGTTCCACCTTCGTACCTCCTCCAAAGCCTCGTATGGCACCGCCTCATCAGTGGTTCGGTGCCAGGCATGCCGTGGATTGGTCCGTGAGGAAGGGAAAATACGGGGGCTGCTTCGCAGGGGTCGGTCGGGGATCCGGCCACAACGCAGTCGCGGGGCGCGCGCAGGCTCAGGGGTCTTCATGGCCGACAGCGCGAGCCCAGGCCGGCGTGGCGACGTAGAGGCGTCCGGACCGCGCCGACACCGTGAAGCTCTCCGATGGAACGTGCTTCCAGCGGGACGCGCCGCTCACGGCGTCCACGGCCCACACGACGGGAAGGGTGAGGATGACGAGTCTCTGGCCCGAGCCGGTGGTGTCCTCGGTGCGGTGGGCGACGTAGACGAGTGAGCCGTCGGTGCTGGCAGCCGGGATGCTGAACCCGTCGTAGCTGCCGGAGGGCTGTTCAGCGAGCACCCGGGGATGTACGCGGTGGCCAGCCACGGCGATTCCGCGTCGGGGTCGGAATCGATGACTGCGCGGTGTGGAACCCACCCACCTAACGCGCGGCCGCGACCTCTCGGGCGAACCGCTTACGGAATCGCGTCGGTTGCATACGTCGACCGGATCAGCTTGACCGCCACGCGTCGCCCGCCGGGCGAACGCCCCAAGAAGACCTCGCCCATCCCGCCGGCACCGAGCCGCCCTTCGAGGCGGTACGGGCCGATGCGGTCGGGGTCGGTCGGGAGCAGCGGGTCCATATGCGTGCCTTTCAGGCGGAGTTGGCGTGGCCGGAGGTGCCGGAGGTCTCGCAGTCCGTCCCTCCCTGTCAGTGCCGCAACCACACGTCGCTGTTACCGGCGATGACCACCGTTCCGTTCGCCAAGGTCGTTATGGCGGCGGGCGGCTGGGGGCGGCAGCCGAGTTCGCCGCGCTGCCAGCCAGCCGGGGTTCCGTCGCCGGTCCAGACCGCGCCGCAGTACGTCGCCGGGGACTCCAGGGACTTCCCCGGCACCCGCAGGCTCCCCACCATGATCGGATGTCCCTGAGCATCGACGGTCGCCGCGACGATGCCGCCCGCACCCATGGCAGTGGTGTCGGCCTTCGTCCAGCTGGTGCCGTCGGTGCTGGTGAGGAGCACGGGCACGTTGGGTTTTGTGGGGGCTCCCGAGATGTTCCCCACGGCGAACCAGCGTCCGGACACCCGGAACGCGCCGCGCATCATTGTGCCGGTCGGCAGGCCGTTCACGATCGCGCTGGTCCAGTGCGCTCCGCTGTCGGCGGAGTGCCAGACCATCAGAGTGCCGGTCGCCTCCTGGGTGAAGGCGTTCGAGGAGTAGCTGCCGACAGCGATGACCTCCCGGCCCTCGGCCGCCATCGGGCCGACCGATGGCCGGCTACGGCTGCTCGTCCGCGCCGGGAGTGTCACCCGGTGCACGGTCGCCCCGCGGTCGTCGGAGGCGTAGAGGAAGGGCCCGGTGGCGCCCGAGACGGTCTCGCTGCCTCCGATGAGGAGCCGGCTCCCGCTGCGGACCGCCGAGCTGACCCTCCCACGGTCCGAGGTGTCCGTCTCCTTGAGCGCCCAGGGCAGTTCGAGATCGGCCAACTTCCGCACCTGTCCGTCCCGTTCACGGACATGGACCACGCTGGACACGAAAAACTGCGACCCGTCACCCCACTCGACCACCGCCTGGGCCGGCACTCCGCCGCCGGGAGCTCCGTGCCGCATCGAGCTCGGCACGTCGGATTCGTCCTTGGGCGAACCGGCGGGGTCGGGGTTCAGGGTGAGCCTCGTGCAGTCCGCGTTTCCGGACCAGTTGACGGGCACGTATGCGTAGCCGTTGGCGTACGTGCCGACGCCCAGTACGCAGTTGCCCTGCCGGGCGAGGAGCTGGAGTCCCTCGCCCGGCGCGACGTAACCCCCGTCCCCGGATCCGGGCCACTGCACACTGTCGGCATACCGCTCGAAACCCAGCTTTTCGGCCCCCACGCTGCCTACTCCTGGCGGTGAGCCAGCCGTGCGCGTCCCGCAGGCCGACATCGAAAGCATCAGCACCGCGACCCCTGCGCACGCCGCGAGCCGCACCCTCCCCCGGTGAAGAATCATGGGAACACCCTAGCGACCCGGGTGGGGGCGGGGCGGCGATCTCGGCGCTGCCGTAAGGGAGTTGGGCAGGTCAGCTCGGTATCGCACCGTGCACACACAAAAACGAACAACGACCCTCCGCATGAAAAATTGGCCTCTTCTGGTTGTGACCGCTCTTCCGTGATGACTACGGCTGCAGGAGGATGCGGGCTCTGAGCAGGGTGAAGGAGGCGCGGCCGTACATCTGCCGTTTGATCGTCTTGATTCTGTTGACGTGCCCCTCAACGGCGCCGGAACTGTAGGGCAGGGTGAGACCAGCGGTGACGGCCGGGAGGTCCTGACGGACGGAGCCGGCGAAGACACCGATGGCCTCAGGACCGCTCACCTCGGCTTTCTGGATCCAGTCCCGGAGTTGGTGGCCCTGACGGTGACGGGCCATGTCCGTGAACTCCCATGCGAGGTCGCAGGCAGCGGTGATCTCCGGGCAGGCGTTCCGTACGGCTTCCAGCTGCGCGCTCGCCGAGGGCCGGAGTGTCTCCTGCGGGCGCATGATCCATGAGGTGATGGTGCGTGGGCTGGGCGTCACTGCCTGGGCGGGGACTGCGGTGCCCTTCCTGATAGTGATCACGTAGCGGTTCACGACGTGATAGCCGCCGGCATAGCCGAGCCCGATCAACTCGCGGTAGAGCTGCATCGAACTTGTGCAGCCCGCCTGGAAACGGTGCTGCACGTAGTCGGTGAACGGGTCGAGGAGCCCTGCGCCCCGGTCCTGTGCCGAGGCGAGGAGGTCCTCAAGGTCGCTGTGCCGGTAGCGCCGTACCGTTTTGCGGTCCAGTTGCAGGCGGCGACCGATGGCGCTGAGGGACAATCCCGTGGCGGCCAATTCGTTGACGTCCCTGTGGCGTTGACGTACACGGTCAAGAAGGGGAGTCGCCGGGGCAGCCGGCGGCGGTCCGGCGTCCGCGGTGGCAGGTCGGCGCAGGCATCCGCGGTGTCGGCGGCAGGTTTTCTCCACGGCCGTCGAGAGGTTTTGGAGGAGGTGCCAGCGATCGGCGACTTCCCGGGCGTCAGGGGCCGCCTGCCTGATGGCCTTGGTGAATGCCATGAGGCGGTCACGGCACACGATCTCGGCGCCGGGGTGCTCCTGAAGCCAGTCGGCAACCGAGCCGGTCTCGCGGTTGGGCAGGACGTCTACGGGCCTGGAGTTTTCGACGTCGACGAGGACGGTGCCGTAGGTCCGTCCTTTACGGAACGCGAACTCGTCGATGCCCAGTATCCGCGGCGCGCGGGCCGGCACCGGCGGGGCTACCAGTTGCGCCAACAGCGCAGTCCGTCGGCCGTGAAGCCGCAGCTTCGCGCACAGTCGCTGGCCCGGGCGCCCGCCGAGTTCCGTCGCGACCGCCCTCATCACCGACTGTGCCGCCGGTGAAGAACGGCGGCGTGGCTCGGTCAGGCCCGCCACCTGTTCCACGAACGTCCGGCGTTGGCACTGGCTCTGATCGCAGAAGAACCGACGCACGTGCAGGCGGACGATCAACCCCCGCCCGCCGACGGGTAACTCGGATATCTGACGCCAATATCGGCTGTGGACCCGCGTGGCAGGACGCTCGCACTGCGGACACCTGCCGGGCGGCCCGCATCCCGCCGCATCGACCACCAAGTTGCCGTCGACGGCCATGAGCTGCCGCACCTTGAGGTTCAGGCCCGGCAAGAGGACGTCTTCAATCGTCTCCACTCGCATGCCAGAGGGGTCCCCTGGCGGAACGGTCCTGCAGTCCGGGCGCTACCGGCCCAGGCTCTGACCGGGCCATTCCTCGGCACTGTCCTGGCCCTGTCGGCGTGGGCGGTTGTCAGTCGACGGATGCCATGAAGTTCAGCATCCTGCGGTTGATCTCCTCCGCGTGGTCAATCTGCGGCCCGTGGCCCGTGTTGGAGATGATCTCGGCTCGGGCACCGGGGACCAGGCGCGGCACACGCTCCGCCTGCCGCTGCGGGTGCACGAGGAGGCTTCGCTTGCCGAGCACCAGATAGAGCGGAGTCCGGATGGTGAACAGGTCCTCCTCGGACAGGGGAAGCGGTGCCGGGCGGCGTATGCGGTAGGCGCGAACGGCCGTTCTGATCATCGTGCGCAGTTCCGGCATGACGAGGACCGGCTGTTCCAGCCAGGCCGCCAGCCGCGGGCGCAGCGCCTTGGGCGCGAAGGTCGCGAAGAGGCCGGCGAAGATCCAGACGAAGAAGCGCAGCCCCACTTTCTCCAGGCCGCCGGGGTCGAGCAGCGTGACCGAGGCGAGGCGGCCGGGCCTGCGGTGCGCTTGGTTCAGGGCGAGCCATCCGCCGTAGGAGGTGCCGACGAGGTGCACGCGGTCGAGGCCGAGTCCGGCGAGGGTCTCGTCCAGCCACTGTGCGGCGCGCTCGGGTTGGTGGATCGATTCGCGCTGCACGCTGCGGCCGGGATCACCCGGGGTGTCGATCGCGTAGACCGGGCGGTCGGCGCTGAGGGCGGGGGTGTTCGGGTACCACATGGCGGAGCAGGAGCCCGCTCCGTGTACCAGGACGACGGGGGTGCGGGATCGAGCGGCCTCGTTCGCGGGGCCGTAGCGGTAGACGTGCGTGGTGCCGAAGGACGTCTCCACGTCCTCTTCCGCGAGCGCGGGTGCACCCAGTGCATACACCGCGTCGCAGGCCGCGAAGTAGCGGTCGCGCCAGGCATCGCTCACGTAGCGGCCTATGTCGGCTCGGGCACGGACAGCAGTCTCGGACACGGTCACCTCCGGATCTCATTTTCGTGATACGAACGTACCACAATGTTGGTACGGCTGTATCATCAAGGTCCTGCTGGGGCCGCACCAGTGGAACGATGAGCGGAGAAACGGCCGATGCCCAAGCGCGTGGACCACGCAGAACGGCGCACCGAGATCGCCGAGGCATTGGTCCGGGTCGCCGGGCGACGCGGGCTGCATGCCGTAGGGATGCGCGATGTGGCAGCAGAGGCGGGCGTGTCGCTGCGGCTGGTGCAGTACTACTTCGAGACCAAGGAGAAGCTGCTGCTTTTCGGACTGGAGCACCTGACAGCGAGGTTCGGGGAGCGGGCCTCCGCCCGTGTGCGGGCCGCCGGGGACAGTCTCGGTCCGCGGGAAATGATCGAGGCGCTGCTGATGGCGGCGCTGCCGACCGACGAGGACAGCCGCACCTTCCACTTTGTCTACACCTCCTACGCAGTTCTGGCCGTGACCGACCAGGCACTCGCCGCCCAACCCTTCATCAAGAACCCGGATGCCGCAGAAGACGCGGTAACCCAGCTCCTCCGGCAGGCGCAAGAGGCAGCTCTGCTCGAGCCCGGTGTGGACGCACAGTTGGAGGCAGCCGGCCTGCTTGCCATGTCTGCGGGACTCGGCACCAGCATCCTCGTCGGCCAGCGCAGCCCGGAGTCTGCCATCGCCGTCCTGGACCACCGCCTGGACCGGATCTTCCGCACCGGTGATGCGGCTAGTTGATGAGCGGCCGACTCACCGCGTAGGAGCCGCTGCCGGCGGAGCGGCCGCATACCCTGTCCAGCCGGTCTCATCATCAAGGCGTAGCCATCACGGAAGAGCGGTCACAACCTCTTCTAGCGCTCAGGAGAGGGACCTCGGGGATGTCCTGGCGCTCTCACCGACGCCGGTCGCGCACACGCCGTGCCCACCGTGGACGCCGACGGAGGGGTGCCGCTCCGGCGCTGGTGTGGGGCGGCACCCACGCCTAGGCGAACGCCGCCCCCGCCAACTGTGCTGCCCTGCACCATGCCGTTGGGGCCTGGCTACCGCGTCCGTACACCACGTCATCGGGGCAGCGAATCCGCCCGCCGACGGAAGCCCACGACCGGAGCAGATGAGGCGGCACACCTAACAGCGCGTATCGTCCCGAGGGTGCCTTACGAGGCCGCGCACCCAGCTGATCCCAACCGGCTGCTGGGCTTTCCGTTCACCAACAAGGTCACCGTGCTCAAGGCCACCTGCCCCCTGCCCTCACTCGAGCCGAGGGCAGGGGGCAGGTGCAGGTGGCAGAAGGCGCTACTCGTTGACGATGCGGTAGGCGCTGACCCACGCTCCGATGCTGTTGTAGCCGGAGCCGTCGATGATGATCGCGCCCCCGGTGCAGTTGTAGTTGTCCCACAACTCGACCCTGCGGTGGGCGACTTCCGTGCGGGCTGATCGGATCCTGTCGTTCCAGTTGTCACCGACGTACTTGCACTCCCCCGGATTGCCGGAGAAATAGGTGTCCAGACCCGAGAAACCCGTCGAGGCGAAGGCATGCCAACTGGCTGCCGCCGGACCGGCGGAGCCGGTGGAGGAGCCGAGCGACGAGGCCGGGACGGACTGGGCGGACGACGGCTGAGCAAGGGCAACCGTGCCGGCCAGAGCCACAGCCGTGAGCAGCAGTTTGCGTGGGACGGACAAGGCGTCTCCTTTGATCGGTTGACGTGGGCGTCCACAGCGCGGCGGACACCGCCGGCGACTCCCGCCGGGCAGAGGAGGCCATCCCCGGGGCAATCCACGGCCAAGCCCGTTTCCTGTTTCCTCTCGAACAGGAAACGGGAAACAGCCTTCGGATCGACGTGTTCGTCGCCCCCGTGCCCCCCTCTCCACGTGTCCACCGTCACCAGCGAACGAGCGGCCGCAGGGACGCTTCGACCCCAACTCGCCCTGAGGCGGACCCAGATGCACCCGCAGGCCACGCGCGCTCGCAACCCGCAACGCCCGCCGATGCCACCGCATAGGGCGTCGATGGCGCGCAGAGTTCCTCCGCACACCATCCACTCCGCGCACGCCCATCTCCTCCCACACGCGGTCGAGTTCGGCCCAATCGTCCGCCCGCTAGGCTTTGCCGCACGCCCAGCCCGCGTATGGCTTGACGACGACGGAGTACCCGACCTGTCCGGTGAACTCGGCGCCCCCGACAGTGTTCGGGCGACAGGATCGGGCGACGCGCACCCCGAGCTCCTCGGCCCGGCGGTGCATCACCTTCTCGTCGCGGAAGTTGAGAGCCTGGCCGGTGGTGAGGCCCGGGGATGCCGTGGTCCTTGCGGGCCCGGCTCGCGGACAGCACGTCGCCCTCGAACAGCGGGAAGATCGGCTCGATGCGGAGCTCGGCGACGATGCTGTCGACGGCGGTGCGCACGGCCGCCGTGTCGTCCAGATTGGCGTGGTACTGGGACGGCCCGGCGGTCTCGGGCGCCTCCCAGCCGATGGACGGTCGCGGGTAATACCCAGGCGCCCGGCGCGAGCGACGCCCTCAGGAGGGTGGTCCAGCGTCAGCGGCATGGGTGGCCAGGAGCAGCCAACGGCCGGCCATGAAGAGCCGTGTGGCGGGCGCGGTGTGCAGCACCCGCGCATCCCGCACCGGGGCGGGCCGGTCGGTGAGCCCCGAGGGGCTGGTGCCGGCCACGCCTCGTGCAGTCCGCCCACGCCGACGGTCGCGCCCACCGCGCCGGGCTCGGCGGGTACCGACGTGGCTCAGGACCGCGATGGACTCCGCCAAGACCAACCCGAACTCGGCCAGCTTCACC
>NZ_JAODUA010000043.1 GCF_025399895.1 Streptomyces sp. ASQP_92
TTAGTGAGTTGCCTACGCGTCACGACAACAGTCCTACCGGACTCCACCCCGCGAACGGGGCAGAACCCAACAGTTGATCACGACATCACACAGGCCCTAGGCCGCTCGCTGCCGACCTGAGTCGCGCCCTCGACGCTCGACTGCCGTCGAGGCCGGTGAAGGGGCTGATGGGCTCGGTTCACCGCCCGTACCGTTCGCCATCCGACCCGCCCCATAGCGACGGGATACGCAACACCCCCTACGGACCCTGAGGGGGCTGTCCCCCTTGGGGAGCAGGGGGGTTGCTCCATGTCCCTGCGCGGCGTCGGCAGGCATGCTCTCCCCATGACTTTACGGCGAACAAAAGCTCGGTTCATGGTCGGTGCGGCGACCCTTGGCAGCGTCTCCGCCCTCATGGCGCCCCTCCCGGCGGCGGCCGAATCCCCCGGAGCGCAGGCGCAAGGAGGGGCCGTCGTCTCCGTCGAGCGCGCGGCCGACCTCACAGCGGAGGAAGTGGCTGGACAGCTTCAGGGGAAGATCAACCCGTCCCAGGTCCGCTACGGCGTAACCGCCTACCGGGTCACCTACCGCACCACTGACAGCGCGGGCGCCTCCACGACGGCGAGCCAGCTCGTCGTTCTGCCCAAGAACGGGGCACGGCGTCTGTCCACCGTCTCCTGGCTGCACGGCACCACCGTCTACCGCAAGGATGTCGCCTCGGAGAATCCGGAGTCGACCGACCGGCTCGTCGCCCTGCTGCTCGCCTCGACCGGGCGAGCTGTCTCCGCACCCGACTACGTCGGCCTCGGCGCGGGCGAAGGCTTCCACCCCTACGGCGACCCCGGGGCCACCGTCGCGGCTTCGGTGGACGGCCTGCGTGCGGCGCGCTCCTTGGCCCACCGAACCGGCCGAGAGCTGGAGCGGAGGGTGCAAGTCAGCGGCTTCTCGCAGGGTGGCCCCGCGACCATGTTGGTAGGCCGTGCGCTGCAACAGAAGGGCACCGACCGCTACTTCCGGCCGGGGGCACTCGCCCCGGTCAGCGGCCCCTACAACCTCTCCGCCTTCGAGGCCACCGCAGCAGACGACGCGATCAACCATTCCGGCCTCTACCTCGCCTACTTCGTCACCGCCTGGAACAGGATGTACGGCCTCTACGCCTCACCCACCGATGCCTTCGCTTCCTCTTACGCCGGCGAGGTGGAAGGTCTCTTCGACGGCTATCACACCCCCGAGGACATCACGGACGTCCTCCCGACAACCTCCGAGGCCCTGTTCAAGGAAGATTTCCTGAACAAGATCCGCAAGCCCGACGGTGTCCTGAAGGACAGGCTGCGCCCGATGGACAACACCTGCGACTGGCGGCCGAACACACCAGTGGAGATCTTCTACGCCCGGGGTGACAAGGACGTCGATCCCAGCCATACGTCGTACTGCGCCGACCAGTTGAGGAAACACGACGTCACTCCGCGACTGACCGACGTCGGAGACTATGACCACAACGGGTCGGTGCTGCAAGCCGTGCCCAGGATCATCCGGTTCTTCGACGAGTCGGCGAAGAACGACTGAAGCACCGGTCGTGCACCAGGAGGCCCCGATTCCGCTGGACGTGAGCGGTGGCGGGACGAGGCGTCGACCGTGGGCCCGGCCGCAGAACGGTTGCTGGGCCGGCTCCAACGGCTGTCGGCTGTCGGAGCCGGTGCGGACTACGCCGACGTACGCCGGCCAGCAGCCGGGCCGACGAGCACTTCACCGTCATCAACGTCCTGGCGTTGGTCGTACTCAGCGCCCCGCCTCGGGCCGGTATGGCCCCGCGTCCCGCTCGCGGCACTCAACGGATGGATATGAGTGGCTCCGGCGTACTCGTGATCGTTAGCTCACCGGCTATGAAGCAGCGCGCGCTAGCCGAGCTCAAGGCCTCAGCTGTCCGCTACCGTACGCGTGACCGTGCAACAGTGGCTCGCCGCGTCGAGCCGTTCAAGGGGCTGATCGCGAGCGGCTGGCACACCTCGGCCGTCATGATGCGACTGTACGCGGACCATTACCTCAGCAAGGTCGCCTCGCTCGCATCCCCTGGGGTCGACGACCGGCCCTTGCGGATTGTGTCCGCACCCTCACGTCGCAAGACCCGTCGCCAGCTCCCCGAACTGCCCCGGGCCCAACCGGAGAACGGGGCTGTCCAGGACGGCGCCGACGCCGTGATCACACCCGCCAAGGGGCGATCATCTCAGCCGCTCTATCATCGAATCCGGAGAGATGAGCGGCGCCGAGGGGCCGATGGAGATGACCGCAATACGCATGGCAGCAGCCGTGTTGTCCACCTGGGCCTCGCTGATCGTGCTCCTACTGGCACCGACACTGCTGCCAGAGCATTGGCGCTACTACATCTACTCTCCAGCGAGCGTGGGCCTGTGGCTGCTGGCCATGCTCGTCGCCCCCGTCGTGGTCTGCATCGTCACGTGGCCGTGGATCAAGTCTGGCGTCAGATGAGCCGCGATTTGCCTACTCTTCACCGGTGCCAGTTCGCGTTGCGCAGGCAGTCGGTGCGCAGCGTGACGGTCACCCAGTTGACGGCCTGGGCCTGGCCGGTGGGCGGCCTGTGGCCGGCGGAAATCGTGGCTGTGCCCGAGCCCTCGAGCGTGAGATCCGTGGATATGTTGCTCATCGAGGGCGAGGGACGAACGGCACCTCTCCCCTTCCATCCCGCGCGCTCCATATCCGTGCTGACGGCACTCATGAGTTGCGCTGGAGACCGCGTGTCACCGGGAGACAGTGCGAGATCGATGGATGCGGAGACCTCCACCTCGCGCTCGAGTCCACGGAGTCGCCGATGAAGTCTGTGGGGGGAGTGCTTCAGGCGGTCGAGCTCGCACGCCCGGCGCCATCGGGCAGGAAGGGTCTCCGACCAGTTTGCGATGTCCGAGGCCGACCTCCGGCGCGCGCGGGCGCACTTCGAGAGCCCGACGCGGCGGAACAGGAGCGCAACCTGAACCCACCCTGTCCGCCGTCTCAGCACCAGAGAGCACGATCAGGAAGCGAGCTGACGACCGCTCATGTCCCGTTCCACGTAGGGCGGTTGGGTCAGCGCCCTCTCGGCGGACCGCAGGATGCTGTCGAAGGATCGGGTGATCATCGGCCGTACCATGACGCGGGTCAGGAAGGGCCCCACCACCGGCATCGCCATCTCCGCGCGGGTCGTCCATGTGACCCGCGTTCCGCCGTCGACCTCGGTGAAGGTCATGCTGCCGAACTCGTGTCGCGACGGCGGCACGCTGCGCTCGACGACGTACTCGGTGGTGTACGGCGCCTCGTAGCGGGTGATGCGCTCCCTGAGCCAGCCGATCATCCACAGGTGACTGCGCACCGCGCCGACGCCATAGGGCGCGTTCTCTCCGCGCCGGGTCAGCCGGCAGCGCAGTACCAGGGGTGATCGCCTGTAATTGGTGGTCGTGGTGAGCCAGGTGAAGACGTCGTGGATGGGGGCGTCGATGACACGCTCGACGGTCATGGTTTCCACGGTCGCTGTTCTCCTCGATCGAGTGGGCGCACCATGTCGTCACGGTGCAGCTTGTCAGGGTTGCGTAAGGCGTAGAGGCCGGTGATGCGTTGGTCGTGGATTTCGAAGGCGACCAGCCAGTCGAGTTCGCCGTTGGTCAAGAACCGCGCGGCGGGCATGCCGTTGTAGGTGGCGTGCTCGATCCTTGTCGCCGCGGTGATGCTGGTGCGGGCCACGCCCAGGACGAAACGGGCGACTTCCAGGTGGCCGGTGACTGGACGCCGTGCCGCGGACACCTTCCCGCCGCCGTCGGAGATCTGGACGACATCGGGGGCCATCAGATCCATCAGGCCCTGGATCTCGCCGGCCGACGTCGCGAGCAGGAACCGCCGCACGATGTCGCGGGTGGCCTCGGAGTCCGGCTCGAAGCGGCGCCGACGCGCCTGCACGTGTCGCCGTGCCCGGTGCGCGATTTGACGTACCGTCGCCTCGGTCTTGCCGACCGAGGCGGCGATCTCGCCGTGGCTGTAGCCGAAGACGTCGTGCAGCACGAACACCGCGCGCTCGGTGGGGCTGAGCGTCTCCAGGACGAGCATCAGAGCCATCGACACCGACTCCGCGAGGACCGCGTCCTCACTCACCGCGGGCTCGGTGCGGATGGGCTCGGGCAGCCAGGTGCCGACGTACTCCTCGCGCCGCGCGCGCACCGCCCGCAAGTGATTGAGGGACTGCCGGGTCACCACGCGCACGAGGTACGCGCGCGGATGCTCCACGGTGCCGGCGTCGACCGCGCTCCACCGCAGATAGCTCTCCTGAAGCACGTCCTCCGCGTCGGCGGCGCTGCCCAGCATCTCGTACGCGATGGTGAACAGCAGCGCGCGGTGTTCGGTGAAGGCATCCTCAGTCACGAACCGGCTCCCTCACATCGACCCCCGCGCCCCAGCATCCCGGCTGTCCCGCCCCACGTTCCGTCCATGCCCATCGAGACACCCCGGCCGCACAGGAACGTGACATCTCGCGGTTGTGATCTGCTTCACATGGCGCCGATGGGCTTCGAGCTTCGCCTTCGTTCACGTGACGCCGGTTGCCGAGTACGGGTACGTTGCCCGACCGTGCCGGGAGCCGTCGTCGGCGTTCCGCTGGGCGACCGTACGGTGGCGCGCGGCTTCGGCAAGGGCGGCAGTCCGCTGGTCGTCGAGGGGGTGGTGGGGTACGTCGCCCGGTGGCTGCGGCCCGAGTGGGAGCGCCTCCGGGCCGGGCGTGTCTATCTGTCCCGCCGGGCGATACGCGACCGGAAGGACGCGCCGCGGCGCATGGCGGACCGCCGTGAGGAATCCTTGCCCGGCGGGCCGCCAATGTCGTGAGGGTGCGCGTCGCAGGGGGGCTTGGGGTCAAGTGGGGGACGCGGTAAGCGGGTTGCGTCAGACGCGCTGCCAGAGCGCGGGGACGTTCGGGGGTTCCCAGCCAGTGATGGCGGTATGGGCCTGGAGGCAGCGGTAGGAGGAGCCGGCGTAGGTGGCCACATCGCCCGCGCGGTACGTGGTGCCTGCGGCCCATGTGCCCGAGGGAGGTGTGGTGGGCGGGGTGGTGGGGCCGGTGGGGGCGTCCAGGACGAAGTCGTACGTGGCCTCGCGTGCCGGGCCGACCTGGCGGACGTTCATCAACAGGCGGGCATCGAAGATCGTGTCCGTGTTGTTGCGGGGCTCGCCCGGGAAGTACAGCTGGGTGGTGAGGATCCGGCCGCCCGGGGCCTGCACCTTGACGTGGATGTGCCGTGTGCGGCCGGGGTAGAGGCCGGGCACGATCGTGGTCAGGCTGAACGCGCCCTGGCTGGTGCTGAATTGGTGGCCCCGGAACGTATAGCCGGTGTTGTCGTAGTCGCCGTTGTCGTCGGCCTGCCAGAAGTCGAGAAGCGCGCCTGAGATCGGTCGGCAGGACCGGTTGAAGACGTAGCCGGTGACCGTGAGACGCGTGCCCGGCGTGCTGTCGGTGATCAGCGAGCTGCGCAGGGGGGAGTTGGGTTTGAAGTAAGGGCCCTCGGTCTGCTCGACGGTCGGCCCGTCCCCGTCGTGGCACTGCGGAGTCGTCGCCAGGGGCGTGGCCGAGGTGCCGCGATCGCGGGCCAGGGCCACGCCGCCACGGACGAGCACGGGCGTCGCGCCGAGCGCGACGGCGGCGCGCAGTACGGATTTGCGGCTGACGCGGGGGGACTTGGCGTCATCGGGGGCTGGTACTCCGGTCGGCTCGTCGGTAGCGGACATCGTCACTTTCCTCCGGGGGTGGGGTGGGGTGGAGTGGGGGGTGCGGGCGGGGGTGGGGGGTACGGGGTGTTTGGGCTCGAGGGAGGGGCTCGGTGCGCAGTGCCGGTGCGCAGTGCCAGTGCGCAGGGCCGGTGTGCAGCGCTGCTGCAGTTCGGGGTGCTGGTTCGCAGTGCCGCGACAGGCGGGTCGCCCGAACTGCGGCCGACGCGGGCTGTATGGGGGCCCTCAGCCATGCCCAACGGGCTGTCTGAGGTGTCCGCAGTCATGCCTGCGAGTTGTCTGAGGTGCCTGCAGTCAAGCTATGAGCCGTCCGGGCGGGCGGCGATGGACTGGATCCGGGGATCGTGGTGATTTTCTCCGGTGTCCGCCCGGAATTCACCGGGCGACATGCCGGTCTCCCGCCGGAAGAACCGGCAGAAGTACGCGGGGTCCCGGAATCCGACCGCGCCCGCTACCTGACGAATCGTCATTTCGGTTGCCACGAGCAGGCGTTTGGCCTCAAGGGTCCGCTGTAGACGGATCAGGGCCCCCGGTGTCAGGCCTGTCGACTGCCTCACCAGAGCGTGGAGGTGGCCTGCGGACATGCCGAGCTGCTGAGCGTACGAGTCGACCGATCGGCATGTGCCGCCGGGCAGCCGGAGGAGGCGGGTGAAGTCCGTCGTCACCTCGCCGGCGCGGCTGTGCGTGATCGTCTCCTCTGCGGATGAACAGGTTCGCAGGGCCCGCACGATGAGTATCTGCAGGCTCGCGCGGAGCAGCGTCCGGTAGCCCGGTCGTAGGGCTCGGTACTCGGACTCCATCTCGGCCAGGAGCGCTTCCATGGGCACGGACTGCTCGCCCGGGGCGTGGCCGGGGCCGGCGGACAGCGATCGGAGCGCGGCCACGTCCTGGCGCCGCGAGAGCAGGAAGTCTTCGTTGAACAGCACCACGTGTCCGGTGAGCTGCTCCGCGTCAGCCCAATGGTGTATCTGACCCGGGGTGATGACGCACAACTGCGGTGGATGCAGGGATTGTTGAGTCGAGTCCAGGACGTGGGCGCCGTGGCCACCGGTGACGTACACGATCTCGTAAAACGTGTGACGGTGCGGGAAGTTGGCGCGCGAGAGCGCTCCGATCGTGTCGAAGGTGCCGATGGCGAAGGGCAGCAGATGCGGCAGGGGGACGTCGAGGCGGTGCAGTGGGATGTCGAGGCTCCGGGTGTGCCGTGACTCGTCCATCAGGGCAGTCTGGGACATGTTCCATGGGCAGGTCCAGACCAGTTGGTGGAATTGGGCCACGTCTGCGGGCGGTGGCGTGCGTTGCGGATGGCGCGACGGAGGCCTATTCGTCGTGCTGCCGAGCGCTGCGTCGGCGCTCGGGGGACTGTGCGAGCCCGTAGGCCTCTTGGACGGCGTGTATCCATGGCGTGCGGTGTGGGTGTCCCTGGCTCACGGACCGCCCACACCGAAGCCTGCCAGTGTGGAACCCACCTTTGGGGCGCGGCAGTTCGGCGCTTCATATGGCTGCTGCCGCGTTGGCGGAGCGTTAGTCGGGTGTTAGCGGACCCGGGCAGTCTCGAGCGAACAATGAGACAACGACGAATACTCACCGCCGCCTTTGCCTCCATGCTGGCGACTGCCTCCGCTGCCGTGATCACGGTTTCCGCCTCGGCGTCGGAGACCACGGGCCTTGCCGCCCCCGCCGCGTGTTCACCGAATCCCACGACGAAGCCGCCGAAGAAGCCGACACCGAACCCGACGACGAAGCGTCCGACTCCGAAACCCACGACGAAGCCGCCTAAGGAGCCGACGTCGGACCCCACGACGAGGCCGCCGAAGGAACCCACTCCGGACCCCACGACGAAGCCGCCGACGCACGGCCGTGCCGCGGAGGAGCCGCAGCCGCAGGCGACTGTGGCGGTCGAGCCGCAGGCCACCGTGGCAGTGGCCCCGCGGGCCACAGTGGCGGGTGCGCCGGAGCCCGAAGCGACCGTGGCGAGTGTGCCGGAGCCGCGGGCAACGGTGGCAGTCGAGCCGCAGGCCACCGTGGCAGCGGCCCCGCAGCTCGCATTGACAGGTGTGCCGGTGTCTCAGGCCGCCGTGGTGGAGGCGGAAGTGGATGCGGATGCCGTCGCGTCGGCGGGGTGCCCCACCGGGAAACCGCAGACGGGGTTCACCCATGCCCGGGCCACCTTCTACTCGACCGGCCTGGGTGCATGCGGCAAGGTCAGCAATGACGCGGACTTCATCGTCGCTCTCAACTCCGCCCAGTTCGGGGGCGGATACCCGGGACCACAGTGCGGAAAGAAGATCAAGATCACGTACAAGGGGAAGTCGGCCACCGCGACCATCGTGGACGAGTGCCCAGGCTGTTCTTATCCGGGGCTTGATCTGTCGCCGGGTCTCTTCAGGTACTTCGCCAGCCAGGACGAGAGCGCCATCTACGTCGACTGGAAATTCACCGGATAGGTCGTACAGTGCACCATGCCCACGCCGATGCTGGGCCAGCAGCGTCAAGCCGACCGGCGAGACTACCGACCCGTCGTCGCAGAGCATCGCGTCACCCAGCTCGAACACGGTGTCACCCCGCCGGGTCAGGCACCCGTAGAAGTACTCCCGAAAGCGGGACGCGAAGTGGAAAGCGTCCCGCCGGGCATCGTGGTCGAGCACACTCACCCCCTGCGGCCTTCGTACGAACATGATCCCGTTGGGGAACGCATGCTCACGAGCGGACCGTCCGACTGCCCGGCGAATCCCCCGACGAGCGAAACCATTCGAGACATCGGTCGAGGTCATGGCACCATGTGCGGCATGACGACGACTCGAAAGGTCCATGCCGCGTAGACGGCCAGGACATGTCCGGGCGGGCCTTCCCCGCCGACACCGGGCCCAGAACTCCAGACACATCGGTGACTTGCCCCCGCGAGTGCTGTCCGAGATCGATCGTCTGGAGCGCACCCGCAACTACCTTTACCCAGGGGACGTCAGCAAGGCAGTGCGTCTTTGGGAGGACTTCGTTCACCGCCCCGCGCGCGAGCTATGGCGCGATTACGACGGGCTCTGGCACGACGACGACTCGCTCCACCTCCACTGGTACTGCTGCGGCAACCCGCTGGAAGCCCGACTCCTCCTCGACGCTGCGATGCGAGCCATGTCACCCCGCGGAGCCCGCGAACTCCAGAAGATCATCGACAGGCTCGACGCCTTCTGGACCCCGCCCTCGCCGTGGCCAGCGACGGTCGGAGGTTGAGGAACAAGTTTAGAAGCAGAAGCCGGGGTTGCCTGCACCAGTGGAGCCAACTCGAATCGCCCGGGAGGGGCCGAACAGCATCGCAGCCATGACGTGTGCGCACATGACGGCCGGTTGCCCCGGGGTGAGGGCCTTGTCCCACCGCGAGCCGACGGGGATCATGACGGCGTGCAACACCGAGAGCAACTCCATGACCTGTTGACACGTGCCGGACTTACGGTCGTTGAGGAAACACACCCGGGCAGTACGCTCCCACCGGAGGCCGGTCGGCGGATCGCGCTGGGCATCGCGGCGCCGGACGGCGCGGTCCGGAAGGTGCTCGACCCCGCCTGGTGGCGCCGTCTTGCGGATGTCGACGGCGAGTTCCTGGTGGCCGTTCTCGGACATCGGATCGGTGGCAACGACGCCTGCTGGACCCGGGTCCGCTACGTCGGCGACGGTGTGCCGGAGTTGACCGGCGACCCCGGTTTCGTTGCGCTCTCTCTCGACGGGCAGGTGTTGTTGGCGGAGGTGCCCGGCCCGGGCGGGCCTCGGGTGACGGCCCTCGACCGCCTGCCGGAGCGGCTGGACAGGGCCGCCGCGGCCGCCGGGCGCGAGACGGACGACGAGCGCGCCGACGTGTGGGCGGCGCTGCCCGGCCGTCCTGCATGGCCTGCGCACTGGGTGGAGCGGATCGGGTCCAATCCGGCAGCGCCGGACGAATTGTTGATCCGGCTCCTGGATGTCGCGGAGGGCTTCCTGCACGGTTGCGACCGACCTGCCGTACTCGACGCCGCCGTGGCACACCCCAATCCGCGTGTCCGCTCGACGCTCGTGGACACCTTCCGTCCCCAGCTCACGACCGACCAGTGGGTACGCCTGGTCCGTACGGAACCGTCGCCGAACCGGCGCGTGCTCTGGGCCGAGCATGCCTGCGCCTGGGGAGTCGAACTCCCCGAGGACCTGTACGACGACCTCCTCGCGGGCCCGTGCCGCGCCCAGGCCGCCGCACTCCCGGGGCTCCCCGCGCACCGCCTCCCCAGCCTCGTGGCCGACGCCGATCCCCAAGTGAGGGCGGCTGCCTGCGCCCGGTGGGAAGACCTCGCTACGCCCCTGCGAGCGCGACTGCTGGCCGACACCGACGACGCGGTGCGTACGGCGGCGCTGCTCGCCCATCACGCCGAGGTCCCCATGCCTCGCGACGTCTTTGCCGCGCTGCTCGCACCCGGGCGCGCGCTCGAACAGTGCCGCCTCTCAACCGAGTTGGAGGCGCAGCTGATCCATGAGGGGAACACGGAGGTCCGCGGAGCTCTGGCCGCCAACCCGCGTCTCAGTGCAGACAGCGTTGCCGTCTTGGCGAATGACCCATCCGACGACATCCGCTCCGCAGTGGCGCTACGGCCCGACCTCGACGAAGAGCAGCGTGCCGCGGTGCGCCACACCTTCGACCCGACATTGATGTCGCGCACCTTGCCCTGGGTCGAGGCCCTGCACGGTGACGCCGACGCGATGCGCCGTCTCGCCGTATCGGCCCATCCACTCATCCGCCGAAGCGTGGCCCGTGCCCAGCGCCTTCCGCCGGAGGTCGTGGAGCGTCTCGCCCGGGACGAGGACCGGACAGTCCGCCTGTTTTTGGCCGAATCGTGCGACGACGCACCGTACGAGATGCTGCTGGAAGTCTGGCGCTGGTGGGACGGCAGCTTCAGCCACCCCGACCGCCCTCGCAGTCACCCCAACTTCCCCCGTGCGGGTCTGCTGCGCTACGCCGACGACCCCTCTGGGCGGATGCGTCGCCTGGCCCTGGACGATCCGCAGTCCACGCCCGCCGACGTCGCACGTCTCGCTTGCGACCCGGAAGCCGAGGTGCGCCGCCGTGCGGCCGAGGACACAAGGTTGTCGCCGGCCGACGCGGTGCGGCTGTTGAACGACTCAGCGGCCCACGTCCGCGGGGCGGCGATGCGCAATCCGCGGCTTCCGGCCCGCGTCCTTGCCGGGCTGTTGCACGACCGCGACACGGCGTGGGCGGCCGTCACCAATCCGGCGATCCCGGTCCCCGTCCTGCACCGCATCCTGGCCGCGGCCGAGACAGTCCTGGGGGCCCGGCGCTGAAGAACGGCGCCCATTTACCATCCGGGAATGGGCTCCGCAGCGCCTCCCGCTCTGCATGCGGGCGGCCGACCGCACGCACGAGCAGCCGGACGGAGGTCTCTGACAGCATCGGCCTGTGAACAGGGAGAACGATGCGGGCGAGCGACGGACTCCACCTACTGGTTGACTTGGAGGTCAGCGCCGTCTCTTTCGTGCGCGACTACGTTGAACTGCACTTCGACGGGCCGGTATTGCGGTCCTTGAGCGACCCCCTGGGTGTGTACGGGGGCCGTGAGTGGCACTTCCCCGAACCGGGGTCGATGGACCTCATGCGCGGCTACATCGGCAAGACCGTCAGTGCCTGTGAAGTGGATCCGAAACGGATGCTCGCCCTGCACTTCGGGGACCACCGCTTCACCATCCCGCTGGACGACGGATCAAGCCTCGGCCCCGAGTCGGCTCATCTGGTCGGCGTGGACGCGACGGGCATGGCCTCTCCCCACGGTGGGATGTGGGTCTGGTAGCGGGGGATGTGCCAGTCCGGCGTGGCCAACTATGGATCGGCGAACGGCCGGATCGTAAGTCGCCACCAGGAGTCGACCCGGAGCCGATTACTGGCGTCGGGCCAACTACCGTTCGTCACATGCGCCGTAGCAGGGATCTGACTCGCCGGAGCGGAGGCCCGAGAAATACGCTGGCGGTCCCTTGTAACTGTCCAGGGAGCATCATGTCGCCGTCCTTCACTTATCGGATCACCAAGTACGACCCTGCCGAACGTGACGAGGACGGCCGCTACATCGGTGTCGAGGAGACCGTCAGTGACCATGGGCCGGTTGAAGCGGCGTACCTGTCATCCATAGCCGCGTTCGCGGCAGCTTCGGGCATGGACAGGCTGGAGATCCGCGAGCCGTCCGTCACTGGGGTCGTCCACTTCGGCCTGGAGCCGTCGGTCGAGGGGCACGGCCTCGGTGAAATCTTCCCGCCCGACCTTGCCGGCTACCACGACGGGGCCGAAGTTCCCCTTCCGGTCGCTCTGGAACTCGTCCGGACCATGCTCCGCGATCAGGGCGCCTGGTGTCGTCTGGAGGCGGGGGAGGTGTTCACCGTCCACGTCGGGTGGGACCAGTACGTGTATGTGGGCACCGACCGGCTCTGCGCGGACGCCGTGGCCCGTACACGAGAACTCGGCCTCTTCCCGGAACCGGTGGCTATCTCTCCCTACGCGGCGGAGCTCCAGGAACCAGACGTGCTGGAGGCGGCCGATGAGGGATTCTGGGCGCGCGTGCGCGCGGCGTTGGCCTCGCGCAAGGGAGTGCTCCTGGAGGAGGGCTACGTCCGCAACGCCGCACGCTTCCATCGCGTCACGCCCGAGAACCTCGACGCGGTGCGTACGGGTCTCGCCTCCCGCGCCCTGCTGACCGTCTGGCCCGACCTGAACCCCGATGTCAACGAAGTCCTCGCCACATTGCCGGAGGGATCCACGGAGTTCGTATGGCAGGCGCAGGACGGCGCGATCAGGCACGCTGCCGTAGACGACACCGAGTACCAGGAGCTCGCCGCCCTGGTTGTCGGCGCCCGGGCGGCCAGCGCCCTGCCCGCGTACCCAGACGAATGCCACCCGCTCCTCCGCGCCGCCCTGCCCGACAGCGACGGCGTGTTGCGGGCCCGGTGGTGAGCCGGTGGCAGCGAACGGAGCGGCGAAGGGGACGGACGGCCGCCGCCCAGGTCGTACCGGCGCCCGCTCCGACGCGCTCGCCGTCCTGCTCGGCTCCGCCGGGGGCGTCGCGATCAGTTGGGTCGTGCCGTACTTCGACAGCCGGGCCCTTGTTCTGCCCCCGGCCGTTACCGTCCCGCTCGCTGCTTTCGTGTGGAGGCAGTCCATGAGCGCTGGTCGGTTTGCTGTGCCGTCCGACGGGCTGTTCGGCACCAAGGCAGCGCCTCCGGGGTGCCCTTCGGCTACTTCCCGGGGCCGGCATTGGCCGGCTTCGGCACTTTCGGTCTGCTCGTGACCTTGGGGTACTGCCGGGCCCTCTAGATGCCCCTGCAGATCCCGGGCTCGCTGCCCATGTTGATGAAATATCCGGGTCCTCGGAGGCGAATTCCGCCAGGGCCCGTCCGTGGCCCTGGCGGTGACAGACTATTTGTCGAGTTCGGCCGCGCCAGTCAGGGGCTTGCGAACGGTGACCGGGACCGATGTCGGCGGGACTAGGCGAGTCGCGTGCAGTGTGTTCCGACGTAGGTGTTTCCCTCTTCGGCCTTGAGTTGCTTGGCGAGAGTGCTGGCCGGGTTGACGAAGAAGTACACCGGGGGATCGTTCAGACACCGCCAGGTTTGGGGGTCGGCCTGATCCCGCAGGGTGATCGTGGTGGGCCTGTTGGAGGGAAGTTGCCGGTCGCACTGGATGCCGACAGTGGTGAAGGACTCACCTTTACCCATCTGGCACGTGACGTGCGATGTCGCGTTCGCCGGGGCCGCGGCGGTGAGGGTGAGACCGGCCACGGGCAAGGTGGCAATACCGATAAAAGCCAGTAGGCGGGCTGCCTTCATGGCTTACCCTCCTCCTTCTCTCTCGTGGATTTTCGGGAATGTCGCTCTGCCGCGCACTCTGTCAGGCGGTGCGCGGCGCACGCCAATTGGATCAG
Organism: Streptomyces sp. ASQP_92; assembly: GCF_025399895.1. Lineage (GTDB taxonomy): Bacteria > Actinomycetota > Actinomycetes > Streptomycetales > Streptomycetaceae > Streptomyces. The sequence continues at coordinate 13,671 of NZ_JAODUA010000043.1, forward strand.
CTCCATGGGTGAGTTACCGGCCACGGAAACATGGCGGAGAAGGATTCCTGGTGGGATCATGAAGGCTGGTGACGAGGGAAATCCGTTCATCAGTCTCATGAATTCTCCGTGTGACCTGGGGATGGATCCTCCGCCGGTATACGGCGGGCAAAGGGGAGGGGACGTGGCGGATATGCGGCGGAGACAACGGGCTCGTC
>NZ_JAODUA010000044.1 GCF_025399895.1 Streptomyces sp. ASQP_92
GTTTGCCCACCCACCCGCCCGTGCAAGGGGTTGGAAGGTCCGGCCCCTGGGGCTGCGCCCCAGACCCGCTGAGGGGCTCCGCCCCTCGGACCCCCTGGGGCTGCGCCCCAGAACCCCTGGGTGTTTGCCCACCCGCCCGCCCGTGCAAGGGGTTGGAAGGTCCGGCCCCTGGGGCTGCGCCCCAGACCCGCTGAGGGGCTCCACCCCTCGGACCCCTGAGGCTGCGCCCCGGACCCCGAGGCGGTCTCCGTCCACCGCCCATGCAGGGGGCTGGAAGGCCCGGCCCCTGAGGCTCCGCCCCTCGCCCCTCCAGGGTTGGGCCCCCAGGCCCGCCGAAGGGCTGCGCCCCTGGCCCCCCGGGGCTTCCGCCCCTCGGACCCCCGGGGCTCCGCCCCAGACCCCGAGGCGCTTTCGGCCCACCGCCCGTGCAGGGGGGAGGCCCGGGCCCGTACAGGGGGTTGGAAGGCCCGGGCCCGTACAGGGGGTTGGAAGGTCCGGCCCCCGGGGTTGCGCCCCAGCCCCCTGAGGGGCTGCTCCGTAACCCGGAAGATCTTGACCGACCCACGCCGGCCGACGGCACCCCTTCCCCGATCCCCGCACCATCAATAAATGCAAGCACGCTTGCTTGTTTCCGGGTGGGCTGCCATGCTCCGGGGCACACCCGCTGTCCCGGAGGGGAGCGCACCGTGTCAGAGCCGGCCGGTCCGACCGACGCCGTTCTCGTTGTCCTTGACGATCTGCTCGCCGAAGGCGGCGAACTGGACGTCCTCATCGGGGAGTTGAGCCCGGCCCAGTGGGCCACGCCGACCGCCGCGCCCGGCTGGACCATCGCCCACCAGGTCGCCCACCTTGCGTGGACCGACACCGCCGCCCTGCTCTCCGTCACCGATCCCGACGCCTTCGCGGCGGAGGTCGACAAGGCCGCCGCGTCGCCGGACACCTTCGTGGACGACGGGGCCGAGGCGGGGGCTCTGCTCCCGCCCGCCGAGCTGCTCTCGTGGTGGCGGGACAGTCGCGTACAGCTCCAGGAGGCGCTGCGGGCGGCGCCCGCCGGGGCGCGGTTCCCCTGGTACGGGCCGCCCATGTCCACCGCGTCGATGGCCACCGGGCGCCTGATGGAGACCTGGGCGCACGGCCAGGACGTGTTCGACGCGCTGGGGCGTACCCGCAGGCCCACCGACCGGCTCCGCCATGTGGCCCGCATCGGCATCCGCGCCCGCAACTACGCCTTCGCGGTACGGGGGTTGGAGCCGCCCGCCGAGGAGTTCCGGGTGGAGCTGACCGTGCCGGGCGGTGGCGGTGGCGGTGGCGGTGAGAGTGGCGATGAGGGGGAGCGGGTGTGGGTCTTCGGGCCTGCGGACGCTCAACAGCGCGTCACCGGGCCCGCGTTGGACTTCTGTCTGCTGGTCACCCAGCGGCTGCACCGCGCCGACACGGCCGTGACGGCCGAGGGCGCCGACGCCGACCGTTGGCTCGACATCGCCCAGGCCTTCGCCGGACCCGCGGGCCCCGGCCGCCCGCCCCGCGCGTCCTCGGCTCCCCCCGCGCCCAAGGCCGGCGCCTGATGGAAGGCGGCGGGCGAATAGGGGACGAGGGGACGCGGGGCGCGCCCGGCGCGCGGGGGGCGAGGCGGCCCCTGCGGATCGGGAACGCCTCCGGGTTCTACGGCGACCGGTTCGACGCCATGCGGGAGATGCTCACCGGCGGCCCCCTCGACGTGCTCACCGGCGACTACCTCGCCGAACTCACCCTGCTCATCCTCGGCCGCGACCGGCTGCGCGATCCACGCCTCGGGTACGCCAAGACGTTCCTGCGGCAGCTGGAGGAGTGCCTCGGGCTCGCCCGGGAACGCGGGGTGCGGATCGTCGCCAACGCGGGCGGGCTCAATCCGGCCGGACTGGCCGACGCGGTGCGGGAGTTGAGCGCGCGGCTCGACATTCCCGTACGGGTCGCCCATGTCGAGGGGGACGCCCAGCCCCTGCCCGAGGGCGCGCTCACCGCCAACGCCTACCTCGGTGGCGCCGGGATCGCGGCCTGTCTGCGGGCCGGGGCGGACGTCGTCGTCACCGGGCGGGTCACGGACGCGGCCCTGGTCACCGGGCCCGCGGCCTGGTGGTTCGACTGGGGGCCCGAGGAGTACGACGCGCTCGCGGGCGCGGTGGTCGCGGGGCATGTACTGGAGTGCGGCACCCAGGCCACCGGCGGGAACTACTCCTTCTTCACCGAGCTCGCGCGCCGCGACCTCGTCCGGCCCGGCTTCCCCATCGCCGAGCTCCACGCCGACGGCACCAGCGTCATCACCAAGCATCCCGGCACCGGCGGAGTGGTCGACACCGGGACGGTCACCGCGCAACTGTTGTACGAGACGTCCGGGGCGCGTTACGCGGGGCCCGATGTCACCGCGCGGCTCGACACGGTACGGCTCGACCAGGACGGGCCGGATCGGGTGCGCATCAGCGGCGTACGGGGCGAGGCACCGCCGCCGACGCTCAAGGTCGGGGTCAGCCGCATCGGGGGGTGGCGCAACGAGGTCGTGTTCGTGCTGACCGGGCTCGATGTGGAGGAGAAGGCGGAGCTGGTGCGAGAGCAGGTCGCGGATGCGTTCGCGCGCGCCAAATGCCGCCCCGCGTCCGTCACTTGGGAGCTTTCTCGCACCGATCGGCCCGACGCGTCGACGCAGGAGTGTGCGAGCGCGCTGCTGCGGCTGGTCGTGCGGGATCCCGATCCGGAGACGGTGGGCCGGGTGGTGAGCGGCGCGGCCGTCGAACTCGCCCTCGGCAGCTACCCCGGCTTCCATGTGACGGTTCCACCGTCGAAGGGGGCGCCGTACGGGGTGTTCTCGGCGGTGTATGTGGATGCGGGGTCGGTGGAGCAGGTGGCTGTACTTCCGTCCGGGGAACGGGAGTTGGTGGCGCCCGCGCCTGGGGCGGTCGGGCCGGCCGCGACGGCCGTCCCTTCGGACCGGTTGCTGTCTCTTCCGGCGGCTCTGCCTCCTCTGCCTCCTCCGCCTCCTCCGCCTCCTCTGCCTCCTCCGCCTTCTTCGGTCCCGCTGCCTCCGCTGCCTGCGTTCGTCGCGTCCGGGCCGACGCGGCAGGTGCCGTTGGGGACGGTGGCAGGGGCGCGGAGTGGGGACAAAGGGGGGGATGTGAATGTGGGGGTTTGGGTGCGGTCGGAGGGGGTGTGGGCGTGGCTGGTGCATGCGCTGACCGTGGACGTCTTTCGTCAACTCCTGCCGGAGGTAAGGGATTTGCGGGTTACCCGGCATGTTCTGCCGAACCTGTGGGCGCTCAACTTCGTGGTGGAGGGGTTGTTGGGGGAGGGGGTTGCTTCGCAGGCGCGGTTCGATCCTCAGGGGAAGGGGGTGGGGGAGTGGTTGCGGAGTCGGGTGGTGGCGGTGCCGGTGGATTTGCTGGGGTGAGTTGTTCCCCACCCCGCCCCTTCCCGAGACCCTCCGGGGGATCGTCGCCCCGGGTCCCACGCCCACCGGCCCGCGCCGTTCCCCGCGCCCCTGAACCCGCTTTCGTCCGCGGGCCGTGCGTGGCTGGTCGCGCAGTTCCTCGCGCCCCTCAACCCGCTCGTCCCTGCGGGCCGTGTGTGGCTTGTCGCGCAGTTCCTCGCGCCCCCAAAACCCCCTCTCATCTGCGGACCGTGCCCGCTTCTCGCGCCGTTCCTCGCGCCCCTCAACCCCCTCGTCCCTGCGGGCCGTGCGTGGCTGGTCGCGCCGTTCCCCGCGCCCCTTAACTGCTCGGCGCTGGGGCACCTTCAGCCCGTCCGGCGATTGAGGACGAGCGCCCTTAAGGCGCGATCGGGGTCTGGGGCGGAGCCCCAGGAGAGGCGGCCACCCACTCGCACCCCCGGAGGGTCTCGGGAAGGGGCGGGGTGGGGGAGCCTCCGCCGCAGGCGCCCCCCACCCGCACCCACCCCCACCACAGCCAGCCCCCCCACTCCCCACCCCCCAACCCCCGGAGCCCCCCCATGCCCACCCTCCCCACCACCCTCGACCCCACCACCCCCGAACACCGCACCGCGTCCACCGCCATGCGAACCCGGCTCGCTGAGCTGGAGGGCGAGGTCGCCAAGGCCCTCGCCGGGGGCGGGGAGAAGTACACCGCCCGCCACCGGCGACGAGGCAAACTGCTCCCCCGGGAACGCATCGAGCTGCTGCTCGACCCGGACACCCCCTTCCTGGAGCTGTCCCCGCTGGCAGCGTGGGGCAGCGACTACCCCGTGGGCGCCTCGATGGTCACCGGCATTGGCACCGTCGAGGGCGTCGAATGCCTGATCACCGCCAACGACCCCACCGTGCGCGGCGGCGCGTCCAACCCCTGGACGCTCAAGAAGGCCCTGCGCGCCAACGAGATCGCGTACACCAACCGACTCCCGTGCATCAGCCTCGTCGAGTCCGGCGGCGCCGATCTGCCCTCCCAGAAGGAGATCTTCATCCCGGGTGGCGCGATCTTCCGGGACATCACCCGGCTGTCCGCCGCCGGCATCCCCACCATCGCCGTCGTCTTCGGCAACTCCACGGCCGGCGGCGCGTATGTCCCCGGCATGTCGGACCACACCGTGATGATCAAGGAGCGGTCGAAGGTGTTCCTCGGGGGGCCGCCGCTGGTCAAGATGGCGACCGGCGAGGAGAGCGACGACGAGTCGCTCGGCGGCGCGGAGATGCACGCCCGCACCTCCGGGCTCGCCGACCACTTCGCCGACGACGAGCAGGACGCGATCCGCCAAGCCCGGCGCATCGTGGCCCGCCTCAACCACCGCAAGGCGCACCCCGACCCGGCACGGGCGGTCGAGCCACCCAAGTACGACGAGGAAGAGCTGCTCGGCATCGTGCCCGAGGACCTCAAGACCCCCTTCGACCCCCGCGAGGTCATCGCCCGGATCGTCGACGCCTCGGACTTCGACGAGTTCAAGCCGCTGTACGGGACGAGCCTGGTGACGGGCTGGGCCGAGCTGCACGGCTACCCGGTCGGCATCCTCGCCAACGCGCAGGGCGTGTTGTTCTCCGCCGAGTCGCAGAAGGCCGCGCAGTTCATCCAGCTCGCCAACCAGCGCGACATCCCGCTCCTCTTCCTCCACAACACCACCGGCTACATGGTCGGCAAGGAGTACGAGCAGGGCGGCATCATCAAGCACGGCGCAATGATGATCAACGCGGTGTCCAACTCCCGGGTCCCGCACCTCTCCGTGCTCCTCGGCGCCTCCTACGGAGCCGGCCACTACGGCATGTGCGGCCGCGCCTACGACCCCCGCTTCCTGTTCGCCTGGCCGAGCGCGAAGTCCGCCGTCATGGGTCCCCAGCAGCTCGCCGGCGTCCTGTCGATCGTGGCCCGCGCCTCCGCGCAGGCCAAGGGGCAGCCGTACGACGACGAGGCGGACGCCGGGCTGCGCGCCATGGTGGAGCAGCAGATCGAGGCCGAGTCGCTGCCGATGTTCCTGTCGGGACGCCTCTACGACGACGGGGTCATCGACCCGCGCGACACCCGCACGGTCCTCGGGCTGTGCCTGTCGGCGATCCACACCGCTCCCGTCGAAGGCGCCCGTGGCGGCTTCGGCATCTTCCGGATGTGAGGGCCATGAGCCAGGGGAAAACCACGAGCAAGGCGAAGACCACGACCGGCTCGACCGGCTCGAAGACCCTGATCGGGTCGGTGCTCGTCGCCAACCGGGGCGAGATCGCCTGCCGGGTCTTTCGCACCTGCCGTGAGCTGGGCATATCCACGGTCGCCGTGTTCTCGGACGCCGACGCGGGAGCCCTGCACGTACGGGAGGCCGACACCGCCGTACGCCTGGCGGGGGCCACGCCCGCCGAGACGTATCTGCGCGGCGACCTCCTCGTCGCGGCGGCCCTCGCCTCGGGCGCCGACGCCGTGCACCCCGGGTACGGCTTCCTCTCCGAGAACGCCGACTTCGCGCGGGCGGTGACCGGCGCGGGGCTCACCTGGATCGGTCCGCCGCCCGACGCCATCGAGGCCATGGCCTCCAAGACCCGCGCCAAGGAACTCATGGGTCTGCCGCCCCTCGACCTCGCCGACGTCACCGAGCGCGACCTACCCCTCCTCATCAAGGCGTCGGCCGGCGGCGGTGGACGCGGGATGCGCGTGGTGCGGCAACTGGCCGACCTGCGCGCCGAGTTGGCGGCGGCCCGCGCGGAGGCGCTCGGTGCCTTCGGTGACGGGGATGTGTTCGTCGAGCCGTACGTCGAGGGCGGGCGCCATGTCGAGGTGCAGATCCTCGCCGACGCCCACGGCACGGTCTGGGTGCTGGGCACCCGCGACTGCTCGCTCCAGCGCCGCCACCAGAAGGTCGTCGAGGAGGCCCCGGCCCCCGGTCTGAGCCCGGAGCTGACCGACGAGCTGTACGCCCTGGCGGTGCGGGCCGTGAAGGCCACCGACTACCGGGGCGCGGGCACCGTCGAGTTCCTGGTCGCGGACGGCAGGGCCCACTTCCTGGAGATGAACACCCGCCTCCAGGTCGAACACCCCGTCACCGAGGCCGTGTTCGGGCTGGACCTCGTCGCCCTTCAGCTCCGTATCGCCGAGGGCGAACCCCTCCCGCCGTCGCCGCCCGCCCCGCGCGGCCACGCCATCGAGGCCCGTCTGTACGCCGAGGACCCGGCCAACGGCTGGGCCCCGCAGACCGGCACACTCCATCAACTGGCGGTGCATGGCGCCCGGTTGGACAGCGGCTACGCGGACGGGGACACCATCGGCGTCCATTACGACCCCATGATCGCCAAGGTCGTCGTCCATGCCGCGACCCGCGCCGAAGCCGCCCGCAAGCTGGCCCACGCCCTCGAACGCGCCCGCGTCCACGGCCCGGCCACCAACCGCGACCTGCTCGTACGCTCCCTGCGCCACCCCGACTTCACGGAAGGCGCCTATGGCGCGGAAGGCCCCGGCCCCTCCGGAAGCCCCGGCTCCACCGAGGCCCCCGGCCACCCGGACCGCGCGCACGCCGCCACCCACGACGGCCCCCGCCTCGACACCGGCTTCTACGACCGCAACCTGGCCGACCTCACCGCGCCCCTGCCCGGCGCCGCCCACGCCGCCCTCGCCGCCGCCCTCGCCGACGCGGCCTCCCGGGCCGGGCGGTTCGGCGGCGGCTGGCGCAACGTACCCTCGCAGCCGCAGATCAAGCGGTACGGCGAGCACGAGGTCCGCTACCGCCTCACCCGCCACGGACTCGAAGCCGACGGCCACCCGGGGGTGCGTCTCGACTCCGTCTCGCCCGACCGCGTACGCCTCGAAATAGACGGCCTGATACGGGACTTCGGCGTTCATCGTTACGGCGACGACGCCGTCCACGTCGACACCGCGTCCGGGTGCCACGCCTTCACCGTCCACCCCCGCTTCACCGACCCCAGCGACCTCGTCGCGCCCGGCTCGCTGCTCGCCCCCATGCCGGGGGTCGTCGTGCGGGTCGCCGACGGCGTCGAGGAGGGCTGCCGCGTCCACGCGGGGCAGCCGCTGCTCTGGCTGGAGGCCATGAAGATGGAGCACCGCATCAGCGCTCCGGCCTCCGGCACGCTCACCGCGCTCCACGCCGCCCCCGGCCGCCAGGTCGAGGTCGGTGCCCTGCTCGCCGTAGTCGCATCGGAGGCCGAGGAAGCATGACCGGTGTCATCGAAAGCCAGGAGAACAAGGACCTGCGGGCCGCCGTCGCCGCACTGGGTGCCCGGCACGGACGCGGATTCGACCGCGCCGCCCTGTGGTCGGAGGCGGCCAAGCTCGGCTACCTCGGCGTCAACCTGCCCGAGGAGTACGGCGGCGGGGGTGGTGGAATGGCCGAACTGTCCATCGTCCTGGAGGAGTTGGGGGCGGCCGGCTGTCCGCTTCTGATGATGGTGGTCTCGCCCGCCATCTGCGGCACGGTCATCGCCCGCTTCGGCACCGAGGAGCAGCGCCGCACCTGGCTGCCGGGGCTCGCGGACGGCTCGCTCACCATGGCGTTCGGCATCACCGAGCCGGACGCCGGGTCCAACTCGCACCGCATCACCACCACCGCCCGGCGCGACGGCGACGACTGGGTCCTCACCGGGCGGAAGGTCTTCATCTCCGGCGTGGACCTGGCGGACGCGACCCTCATCGTCGGCCGCACCAGGACCGGGCCCGACGACGCGACGGGCCGCCCGGCAGGCCTCAAGCCCTGCCTGTTCATCGTCCCGCGTGACACCCCGGGCTTCGAGCGGTCCCGGATCGACATGGAACTCCAGGCGGCGGAGAAGCAGTTCGAGCTCGTCCTCGACGATGTGCGGCTGTCCGCCGACTCGCTCGTCGGCGACGAGGACGCGGGGTTGCTCCAGCTGTTCGCAGGGCTCAACCCCGAGCGGATCATGACGGCGGCCTTCGCGATCGGCATGGGCCGCTACGCGCTCGCCCGCGCCGTCGACTACGCCACGACCCGCCAGGTGTGGAAGCTCCCCATCGGCGGCCACCAGGCCATCGCCCACCCCCTCGCCCAGGCCCACATCGAGCTGGAACTGGCGCGCCTGATGATGCAGAAGGCCGCCGCGCTCTACGACGCGGGCGACGACATCGGCGCGGGCGAGGCCGCCAACATGGCCAAGTACGCGGCGGCCGAGGCCTGCGTGAAGGCCGTCGACCAGGCCGTGCACACCCTCGGCGGCAACGGCCTGACCCGCGAGTACGGCCTGGCCCCGCTGATCACGGCCGCACGGGTCGCCAGGATCGCCCCGGTCAGCCGGGAGATGATCCTCAACTACGTGTCGCACCAGTCCCTGGGCCTTCCCAAGTCGTACTAGCCGTACTAGGAGATCCCCCATGGACTCCCCAGCCGTTCCGGCTCCCCGCACTCCTCGCGTCCACCGCAGCGAGTACGCCGACGTGCCCGTGGTCGACGAGCCCATCCACGAGGCGGTGCTGGCCCGCTCCACGGCCAGCCACCCCGACGCCGTAGCCCTCGTCGACGCCACCGACGCGGGCGCTTCCGCCACCACCACCTACGCCCAACTCGACGCGCGGCACCGCAAGTTGGCGTCCGCGCTCGTCGCGAGCGGGCTGCGCAAGGGGGACGTGCTCGCCCTGCACAGCCCCAACTCGGTGCTCTACCCCGTGGTGTTCTACGGGGCGAGCCGGGCCGGGGCGGCCGTCACCACCGTCCATCCGCTGTGCACCGCCGAGGAGTTCGCCAAACAGCTCGCGGACTCCGGGGCCCGCTGGATCGTCACCGTCTCGCCGCTCCTGGACACCGCCCGCCGGGCCGCCGGCCTCGCCGGCGGCATCCAGGAGATTTTCGTCTGCGACCGGGCCGACGGGCACCGCTCCCTCGTCCACGACCTCCTGGCCGGCGCCGCCCCCGAGCCCGCCCGCCCCGCCCCCGACCCCGTCCCCATCGACCCCGCCGAGGACGTCGCCGTACTGCCGTACTCGTCCGGCACCACCGGCGTCCCCAAGGGCGTCATGCTCACCCACCGCAGCATCGCCACCAACCTGGCCCAGCTCCACCCGCTGGTCCCGATGGTGCCCGGCGACCGCATCCTGGCGGTGCTGCCCTTCTTCCACATCTACGGCATGACCGCCCTGATGAACGCGCCCCTGCGAGCCGGCGCCACCGTCGTGGTGCTGCCCCGCTTCGACCTCGACCAGTTCCTGCGCACCATCGAGCGCCACCGCATCACCGGCCTGTACGTCGCCCCGCCCATCGTGCTCGCCCTGGCGAAACACCCGGCGGTCGCCCGGTACGACCTGTCGTCCATCGAGTACATCGTCAGCGCGGCCGCCCCCCTCGACACCCGCCTGGCGGCGGCCTGTTCGGCCCGCCTGGGACTGCCGCCGATACGCCAGGCGTACGGCATGACCGAGCTGTCGCCCGGCACCCACATGGTGCCGCTGGCCACCGAGAACCCTCCGCCCGGCGCGGTCGGCAAACTCCTGCCGTCCACCGAGATGCGCATCCTGCGCCTGGACGACACCGACCGCGACGCCGAGCCCGGCGAGGAGGGCGAGATCGCGATCCGGGGCCCCCAGGTCATGAAGGGCTACCTCCGCAGGCCCGAGGCCACCGCCGCCCTGATCGACCCGGCGGGCTGGGTGCACACCGGCGACGTCGGCCGCGTGGACGACGACGGCTGGCTGTACGTCGTCGACCGCGTCAAGGAACTCATCAAGTACAAGGGCTTCCAGGTCGCCCCCGCCGACCTGGAGGCCCTGCTGCTCACCCACCCCGCCATCGCGGACGCGGCCGTCATCGGCGTCCACGACACGGACGGCAACGAGGTCCCCAAGGCCTTCGTCGTGCGCGGGCCGGGGGCGGATCTCGGCGTGGACGAGGTGATGGCGTACGTCGCCGGACACGTCGCCCCGTACAAGAAGATCCGCCGCGTCGAGTTCATCGACGCCGTGCCCCGGGCCGCGTCCGGCAAGATCCTCCGTCGCGAACTGCGGCTTCGAGAGAAGGACCAGACATGAGCCACCCCACCGGCACCGGCCCGCGAAGGGGCCGGACGTGAGCGTTGTCAGGGTCACCCACGAGCGGGGCATCACCACCCTCGCCCTCGACGCGCCCGCCCGCCGCAACGCCCTCTCGGCGCCCCTGGTGGCCGAGCTGGGCGCGGCACTCGCCCGCTGTGCCGGCGACCCGGACGTGCGCGCCGTCCTGCTCACCCACACCGGCACCACGTTCTGCGCGGGTGCCGATCTGAAGGCCCCGGCGGACCCCGCGGCCTTCGTGGCCCTGATGCGGGCCGTGGTCGAGCTCCCCAAACCGGTGGTGGCGCGGGTCACCGGCCACGTCCGCGCGGGCGGCCTCGGCCTCCTGGCGGCCTGCGACATCGCGGTGGCGGGGCCCGCCTCCTCGTACGCGTTCACGGAGGTACGGCTCGGCCTGGCGCCGGCCGTGATCTCCCTGCCGGTGCTGCCCCGCATGGACCCGCGCGCCGCGAGCCGCTACTACCTCACCGGCGAGCGGTTCGACGCGGCGGAGGCGGCCCGCACCGGGCTCGTCACGCTCGCCGCCGACGACGTCGACGTCGCCCTCGAACCCGTCCTCGACGGGCTGCGCAGATCCTCACCCGAGGGCCTGGCCGCGTCGAAGGCGCTGCTCACGGCTACCGTGTCGGAGACCTTCGACCGCTGGTCGAAGGAGCTGACCGCCCGCTCGGCGTCCCTCTTCGCCTCCGCCGAGGCGCGGGAGGGAGTGACGGCCTTCCTCGAACGACGGGACCCCGCATGGGTGTTGTGACCCCACCGAAGACCCCGAAGCAGGACCGCAGCCGGGCCACCCGGCAGCGCCTCCTGGAGGCCGCCGTGGCCTGCCTGGCCGAGCACGGCTGGGCGGGCTCGACGGTGTCGGTGGTCGCCGAGCGGGCCGGGGTCTCGCGCGGCGCCGCCCAGCACCACTTCCCGACCCGCGAGGACCTGTTCACCGCCGCCGTGGAGTACGTCGCCGAACAGCGCTCCTTCGCGCTGCGGGCCCTGGACCGCAGCGACCGCACCCAGGTCGTGACCGCCCTCGTCGGCCTCTACACCGGGCCGCTGTTCCGGGCCGCGCTGCACCTGTGGGTCGCCGCCGCCAACGAGCCCCAACTGCACGCTCGCGTAACGGAGTTGGAGGCGCGCGTGGGCCGCGAATCGCACCGCATCGCGGTCGAACTCCTCGGCGCCGACGAGTCGGTGCCGGGGGTACGCGAGACGGTGCAGGGCCTTCTCGACATGGCCCGGGGCCTGGGCCTGGCCAACCTGCTCACCGACGACGCGGCCCGCCGCGAACGCGTCGTGGCCCAGTGGGCGGCGCTCCTCGACGAGGCGCTGCGCTGAACGCTCCCCGGAGCGGGCGCACGAAAACGGCCGGCCCCGGGTGTCCCGGGACCGGCCGTCGACCGGTTTC
>NZ_JAODUA010000045.1 GCF_025399895.1 Streptomyces sp. ASQP_92
GCAGGGGCAACACATCACAGTCCTCAGTCCTCCACGCAGGCATGATGCGCACGTCCGACCGTGAGCCGGACCAGACTGCGCCCCTCCCAACACAGTTGTCAAACAACAAGTGTTTCCGCGCGGAAATTACGCCCCTTCCCACTCCCCGCGCCCACCGCTCCCTGGTCACGCTCCTCCATGGGGAACGCACTCCGGCCTGACCCCGCGCCCCGTTTCCCAGGGCCGCCGCGGATGGAATAGCACGGCTCGACGGATATGTCCGGAGCGGCCGAATGGGATGAATTCGCCGGAATGATTCCAGGCATACGCCACTCCGGCCACGACGCCCACCCAAAACACTGCCGAGCCCGGGGATTTGCCGTGTTTCACCCGCAATCCGGCACGCCTAAAAGCCAGTTCACGCCACGGGGTAACTCCATCGCGGGGACCCATGCGATCATGCGCGGAAACCTCAACTCGGCTCGCGTTCCGCCTGGTTGAAGGCCGATGGCCAAGGCTTCACCGTCCATCGGTGGCCCGCTGACCCGCACGTAACCACCCGCCAGGACCTTCACAACTGGTTCACACTGCCCGACGGGAGCCGTCACTTGACACCACATCGACGCATTCAGACTGGCCATCCGGATACCCCGGATGCCACACACGACACATTGGTAACGCCTCCGAGAGGACTGACGCAGTAATTCAGGGGCAGACGGCCACTGGCGTCTCATCGCTACCGACTGAAAGGTGAATTGCCTGAACCACCATGTTCCTGACCATCCGGCGTTCAGCAAGCCTGCAACGGCGTCTCTGTGATTGTGACAACTCTGTGCCCCGAAGACTGTCGCGCCCGTCCCCAACGCGGCCCACGGCCTCTACGCATCCCGCAGATCCCCCTGCTGCCTTTCCGCCCCACGACCCGCCTCCCGCACCGGACATCGCGGCTCTGACCGAGCGCGAGATCTACCTGGTACGCGCCGGACTGGCGGTGGTCGAATCGCAGGCAGCAGAGATGACGGTGTACTTCTACGCCATCCTCTTCTCGCGCTACCCCCAGGTACGCCAGCTCTTCCCCGCCGACATGGACGTGCAGCGAGACCGGCTGCTGCGGGGCCTGCTGCGCATCATCGAGCTGGTCGACGACCCGCACCGCCTCGTCCAGTTCTGTTCGCTCCTGGGCCGCGACCACCGCAAGTTCGGAACGGTCGACGCGCACTACCCGGCGGTCGGCGAATGCCTGCTCGCCGCGCTGGCCCGGTACGCCGGGGACGCCTGGACCCATGAGATGGCCGCGGCCTGGACGCGCGCGTACAACACGGCGGCCCGGGTGATGATCCTCGCCGCCCAGGACGACAGCCGCGTACGGCCCGCCACCTGGAAGGCCGAAATCGTCGGCCACCTCCCCCGCGGCCACGGCATCGCGGAGATAACCGTGCGCCCCGACCAGGCGTACCCCTACGTCGCGGGCCAGTACGTCACCATGGAAACGCCGTGGCGGCCGCAGGCCTGGCGCCACTACTCCCCGGCCAACGCGCCACGCCCGGACAACACGCTCACCTTCCACATCCGTGCCGTCTCCGGCGGAACCGTGAGCAGCGCCCTGGTCCACCACGCGACCGTCGGCGACATCGTCCAACTCGGCTCCCCCCAGGGCGAGATGGCGCTGTCGTCCGCCGAGGACCGCGATCTGGTGTGTGTGGCCGGCGGCACCGGCCTCGCTCCCATCCGCGCCATCCTGGAGGAAGCGGCCCGCACCGGCATCCGCCGCTACGTCGACCTCTTCATCGGCGCCCGTACCGCGGAGGAGCTCTACGGCCTCGACGACATGCTGCGCATGGCCCAGCGCCAGCACTGGCTGTCCGTCCGCGCCGCCGTCTCCCACCAGCACATCGTGGGCCGGGAGGGGACCCTGCCGCAGGTACTGCACGAGTTCGGGCCCTGGGACCAGCACGAAGCGTTCCTCTGCGGGCCACCCGCCATGGTCACCACCGCCGTCCGCACCCTGATCCGTGACGGCGTGCCCGCATCCCGGATCCACTACGACCCGCTCGAAACCCCCGTCCTCAACACCCCGCTCGCACCGGCACGACACCGCCAGGAGAACGCACCGCTGTGACCAGTTCCCACCCCATACCCTCCCCAGGGGAACGCGCCCTTCAGGCCCACCTCGCCACGCAGGAACGTGCCGACGCCTTCTACTCGCGCCAGGTGCACCAGGCTCTGACGCCACCGATGCGGGACTTCATCGGCCGCCAGTCGATGGTGTTCCTCTCGACCGCCGACCGGGCCGGCCACTGCGACGCGAGCTTCCGGGCCGGGCCTCCCGGCTTCGTCACGGTGCTCGACGACGGCACCCTGACCTATCCGGAATACCGGGGCAACGGCGTCCTCGCCAGCGCCGGCAACATCGCCGAGAACCCCCATATCGGCCTGCTGTTCATGGACTTCACCCAGCACCACATCGGCCTGCACATCAACGGGACGGCCGCTCTGCTGGCCGCCGACGACCCGCTCGCGGCCCACGCGCGCATCCCCGCCGACCTCGCGCCCGGCCGCAAGCCCGAGCTGTGGATCCGCATCACGGTGCAGGAGGCGTACGTCCACTGCTCCAAGCACATCCCCCATCTCGAACCGGCGGCGCGACCCCGGCGTCGCCAGCCGGACCAACGCCCCAAGGACAGCGAATACTTCATCGCCCCCGCGCCCGCCCAGCCGTCGGCCGTGCCGTTCGCACCAGAACCGCACCACTATCCGCCGATGCCCCAGCAGGTCCCCCACTACTGAGGACTCGGCAAGAGTCCCCGCCCCCGCGCGGCGGCATGGTGAGTGACAAGCGCTCATCGTGCCGCCGCGCGGGACGGCCCGGGCCGTGCTAGGTGTGGCAGGTCACATGTCGTCGCGAGGACGGCCCGTGTCGCAGCGGCCGGTGTGCCAGTGCCGGCCGACCCGTCCGGCCTGACCTGGAGGATTCATGCCCGAGCTGTTCATCGCCGGCCGGTGGACGTCGGCCGCGGAAGGGGGCAAGCGGGACATCCGGTGCCCCGCGGACGGCTCTCTGGTCGCCCAGGTGGACGAGGCCGGGCCCAAGGACGCGGCCGCGGCGGTGGCCGCCGCGCGGGACGCGTTCGACCGCGGTCCATGGCCGCGCACCTCGGTCGCCGAACGGGCCGCGCTGCTGCTCGAGGTCGCCGACCTCCTCGTCCGCGACAAGGCCGACTTCGCCCGGGCCGAGTCCCTCGACACGGGCAAGCGCCTGGTCGAGTCGGAGTACGACATGGACGACATCGCGAACTGCTTCCGCTACTTCGGCAACCTCGTCGCCGGCACCGGAACGAACCGGGTCGTCGACACCGGCATCGCTTCCGTGGACAGCCGCGTCGTGCATGAGCCGGTCGGGGTCTGCACGCTGATCACGCCGTGGAACTACCCCCTGCTGCAAACCGCGTGGAAGGTCGCGCCCGCGCTGGCCGCGGGCAACACCTTCGTACTCAAGCCGAGTGAGCTGACGCCGCACACCGCGATCATGCTCATGCGGCTCCTCCAGGAGGCCGGGCTGCCGGACGGGGCCGCCAACCTCGTACTGGGCCCCGGGGCCGTGGTCGGCGCGCCGCTCACCACGGACGAGCGGGTCGACCTGGTCTCGTTCACCGGCGGCCTGAGCACCGGCCGGAGCATCATGGCGGCCGCCGCTCCGACGGTGAAGAAGGTGGCCCTCGAACTCGGCGGCAAGAACCCCAACATCGTCTTCGCCGACGCGCACTTCGACACCGCCGTCGACTACGCGCTCATGGCCGTCTTCCTCCACTCGGGGCAGGTCTGCTCGGCCGGTGCCCGGCTGCTGGTGGAGGACGAGCTGCACGACCGCTTCGTCGACGAACTCGCCGCGCGCGCCGGGCGGATCCGCATGGGCGGCCCCTTCGACGAGCACGCCCGCACCGGCCCGCTCATCTCCGCCGCGCACCGCGACAAGGTCGAGGCGTACGTCGCCGCCGGAGTCGCGGAAGGCGCGGTGCTGCGGCTCGGCGGCGCCCGGCCCGACGACCCGGCCCTCGCCGACGGGTTCTACTACCCGCCCACCATCCTCGACGAGTGCACCCCGCAGATGTCCGTCGTCCAGGACGAGTCGTTCGGCCCGGTCGTGACGGTCGAGCGCTTCCGGGGCGAGGCCGAGGCCCTGGCGCTCGCCAACGACACCGTCTACGGCCTGGCCGGGGCGGTGTGGACCACCGACGAGGGCCGGGCCCACCGGATGGCCGCCGGCCTGCGCGTCGGCACGGTCTGGATCAACGACTTCCACCCCTACGTCCCGCAGGCCGAGTGGGGCGGGATGAAGCAGTCCGGTGTGGGCCGTGAGCTGGGTCCCGCCGGGCTCGCGGAGTACACCGAGGCCAAGCACGTCTGGCGCAACACGGCGCCGGAACCGCAGCGCTGGTTCGACTGACCGACGGCCTGCCCACTGCCTCCTGCCCCCTGCCCCCTGCCCGCACGGAACGAGGAGACCTGCCATGGCGGACACCCCGCCCGGTCCGCAGGGGCCGGCCGAGAGCGCGTCCCCCGACGACCACGACGCGGCGCTCACCGAACTGGGCTACAAGCCCGGCCTCAAGCGAACCCTCGGCAACTTCCACACCTTCGCCGCCGGGATCAGCTACATCTCCATCCTGACCGGCACCTTCCAGCTGTTCTACTTCGGCGTCAGCTTCGGCGGCCCCGCCTACTGGTGGTCCTGGCCGATGGTCTTCATCGGCCAGCTCATGGTGGCCCTGTGCTTCTGCGAGCTCGCCGCCCGTTTCCCCGTCGCGGGCTCGGTCTACAACTGGTCCAAGCACTGCGGCGGCCCGCACGTCGGATGGCTGGCGGGCTGGATGATGACGGTCGCGACGATGGTGTCGCTCGCCGCGGTGGCCCTCGCCTACCAACTGACGCTCCCTCAGATCTCGAGCGTCTTCCAGGTGGTCGGCGACGGCACGGGCAAGTACGACGCGGCCGCCAACGCGGTGCTGCTCGGCGCGATCCTGATCCTGTTCACCACCGTGGTCAACGCGTTCGGCGTCAAGCTGATGGCCACCATCAACTCCGGCGGCGTCTTCATCGAACTGATCGCGGCCGTCGCCCTGGTGGTGCTGCTCGGCGTGCACATCACGCGGGGGCCGAGCGCCATCGTGGAGACCGGCGGCTACGGGCAGGGGCAGTCGCTCGGCTACCTCGGCGCGTTCCTGACCGCCTCGCTCGCCTCGGCGTATGTGATGTACGGCTTCGACACCGCGTCCTCACTCGGTGAGGAGTCCATCGACCCCGCCCACAACGCGCCCCGCGCCATTCTGCGCGCACTCATCGCCTCGTTCCTCATCGGCGGCCTGATCCTGCTGTTCGCGCTGCTGGCCGCCCCCGATCTGCACGCCAAAGAGCTGTCCGTGGACGGTCTGCAGTACGTGGTGAAGGCCGCGCTCGGCCATACGATCGGCGTGGTCGTGCTGTGGTGCGTCGTCATCGCCATCACCGTGTGCGCGCTTTCCGTGCAGACGGCGGGGCTGCGGCTGGCGTTCGCGATGGCCCGGGACAACAACCTGCCGGGCGGCACGAAACTGGCCCGGATCAGCCCGCGGTTCCAGACGCCGGTCCTCGCCACCTGTCTGATCGGGGTCGTGGCCATCGCCATCCTGGTCGTCAACATCAACCAGCCGCAGATCTTCTCCGTCGTCACCAGCATCGCCATCGTGATGATCTACGTCGCCTATCTTTTGGTGACACTGCCCCTGCTGGTCCAGCGGCTGCGCGGCCGCTGGACCACGGCGCCCGGCAGCTTCTCGCTGGGGCGGCTCGGGATCCCGGTCAACATCCTCGCCGTGCTCTGGGGCGCCGCGATGACCGTCAACCTGCTGTGGCCGCGCGCCGCGGTCTACAACGCCACCGGGCCCCAGCACTGGTATCTGCGCTGGGGCGGTGTCCTGTTCGTCGGCGTCGTCGGTGTCGGCGGCTTCCTCTACTACTGGTTCGTCCAGCGCGGGCGGACCGGCGTACTGGCCGAGCACGCCGTCGACGACCTGCCCGAACCCATGGCCCACGGCGGGCCGTAGGCGCACCCACCGTACGAGAAGGAGCTGACGTGGACGAGTTCGACTATGTGGTGGTCGGCGGCGGCACCGCCGGATGCGTCGTCGCCGCCCGGCTCAGCGAGGACCCGTCGGTCACGGTCTGCCTCCTGGAGGCGGGGCCCAGCGACGTGGACGACGACAACGTCCTGCGCCTGGAGCGCTGGATGGGCCTCCTTGAATCCGGTTACGACTGGGACTACCCCGTCGAACCGCAGGAGCGTGGCAACAGCTTCATGCGGCATGCCCGTGCCCGGGTGCTCGGCGGCTGCTCCTCGCACAACTCCTGCATCGCCTTCTGGGCGCCCGCCGAGGACCTCGACGCGTGGGCCGCCGCCGGCTGTACGGGATGGGGCGCGGCCGACACGTTCCCGCTCTACCGGCGCCTGGAGACGAACGACGGCCCCGGCGACCACCACGGCCGGACCGGACCCGTCAAGATCCGCACCGTACAGCCCAACGACCCATGTGGCGCCGCCCTGTTGGAGGCATGCGCACAAACCGACATCCCCACCACCTCCTTCAACACCGGCACGACGGTGGTGCGAGGTGCGGGCTGGTTCCAGATCAACTCCGACGAGAACAACATGCGCCAGTCCTCGTCCGTCGCCTATCTGCACCCCGTGCTGGGCAAGCGCCCGAACCTTGAGGTACGCACCGGGATCCGGGCCCAGCGGCTCCTGATCGACGCGAACCGGCGCTGCACGGGTGCCGCCTACCTCGCGCCGGACCTGGTCCACTCCCACACGGTCACCGCGCGACGGGAAACCATCGTGAGCTGCGGCGCCATCGACACCCCGAAGCTCCTGATGCTCTCGGGCATCGGACCGGCCGACCACCTGCGCGACGTGGGCGTGAACGTGGTCCTGGACGCACCGGGGGTGGGTGAGAACCTCCAGGACCATCCCGAGGGCGTCATCATGTGGGAGGCCAAGCGGCCCATGGTGACCGAGTCCCAGCAGTGGTGGGAGATCGGCATCTTCGTCGACACCCGCCCCGGCCTGGACCGGCCCGACCTGATGTTCCACTACGGCTCGATGCCCTTCGACATGAACACCTATCGACGCGGCTACCCGACGAGCGAGAACGCGTTCTGTCTGACACCGAACGTGACGCGCGCCCGCTCCCGCGGCACCGTACGGCTACGAACCCGCGACTACCGCGACAAGCCGCGCGTGGATCCGCGCTACTTCACGGACGAGCACGACGTACGCGTCATGACGTACGGCCTGCGCCTGGCCCGCCAGATCGCCGCACAGCCGGCCCTGGCACCATGGGCGGGAGCCGAACTCGCCCCCGGCCCGGACGTGCAGACCGACACGGAGCTGCTCCACTACATCGCGGAAACCCACAACACCGTCTACCACCCGTCCTGCACCGTGAAGATGGGCCCCGCCAACGACCCCACCGCCCCACTGGACGCCCGTCTACGCGTCAAGGGCATCGAGGCCCTCCGCGTGGCGGACGGCTCGGCGATGCCGGACCTGGTCACGGTCAACCCGTGCATCACGACGATGATGATCGGGGAGAAGTGCGCGGACATGCTGAAGGAGGATGCGGGGGGTTGAGCGGCTGGGGTGGGGTTGGTTGGTTGGGGCGCGGGGGGGGTGCGGGCAGGCGGGACCATGCCTGTCGGCGTCCCCGTCACACGAACTCGCTCCGGCCGACGAACAGACGGCCGCTCGGATCGCCGGGTTCACGGACCGGGACCGTGGCGTCGGCGTCGACGGTCAGCGCCAGGTTCACGTCCTCCGTGAAGCCCGCCGCCATCAGCTCTCGCGCGGAAACGCAGTCCCGCAGGTCGTCCGGAGACGTCCAGGCCGCCGCCGCTATGCGGGCCTCGGTCGACAGAAGCAGGCCCAGTGCCCCCAACTCCCGGCAGATCAGCCCGGCTCCGAGCCAGTCCTCGACCCCCGGCCGCAGCCCACTGCTGCCCGGTGACACCGAACTCCACTGCTCGCCGGACGCGACCACCGTGATGCGGCGCGCACGGCCCTCGTCGAGCAGACCGGCCAGCACCCGGGCGGCGGCCGAAGCGTTGCGCGGGCCCGCAACGACCAGCGCGGGAGCCGCCGACGCGGCCGCCACCACGGCCGCCCCGTTGAGCGAGGTGAACAGGACGCGTTGCCCAGGCTCCGCTCGGAGAATGCTGGCGGGAGAAAGCGACACCCCGCCCGGATCGGTACCGCGCTTCTTGCTCAGGGGCCGCGCACCGAGTCGGGCGCCCGCGACCTCGGGACCGCCCATATCGGCGATTTCGAGGCCGCTGTACACCAGACACGAGAAGTCCCGCGCGCAGGCGATCGACATGGTGGTCGAGAAGGAGAGCACATCGACGACAGCGACGGCATCTCCGCGTCCGGCAGCGAGCCTCGCGCCGGTCACGCCCCACTCGAGGTGGACCTGACGATCGGGCCAGGGATCGAAGTCCGCCGGCGCCAGAACATCCGACCCGTACGCGAAGTCAGTCACCGTGCCCGTTGCCTTTCCGATCAGTGCGACCACGTCGAGACCGAGCCCTGCGCGGAGCAGCCGTTGCTTCACCAGGGCGGCCGCCTCGTACCCGAGTACTCGTCCCAGCCCGGGAGTTTGGGCGGCTCACTGTAGTGCAAGCACACTTACGGAACGCTGGCGACCGCGGCCGGCTCAGAACAACGGATGGGGGGACACGGGCAAGTGACGTGGAACATAAGGGAGTTGACGTCCTGCGGTGTGACGGTTACCAACGCCGACGAGCGTCGCATCCCGGCCGCCGCGCTCACCGTGGACGTGGACGCTTGACCGACGCCCGGTCCTGGTATGGCGACCGACTGGCGGACGCCTACGACCGAGCCAACCCGGCGACCCGCCAGGGACTGCCGCCTGCCGCGGCCTGGCTGTCCGGGAGCGTTCCCGATGGGGGCACCCTGCTGGACCTGGGGTGCGGGCCGGGACGTGACCTTCCCGTACTCAGCCGACCCGACATCCACGTCATCGGCGTCGACATCGCACTGCCGATGCTCCGCCTGGCCGGCCGGCGGCACCACCCGCTGCTCTGCGCCGACCTGACGCAACTGCCCCTGAGGGACGCCGTGGCGGACGCCGTGTGGTGCGTTGCCGCCTGGGTTCACATCCCCCACCGGGACCTGCCGCACGCGGCGGCCGAACTCTCCCGGGTCCTTCGTCCGGGCGGTCACGCCGTGGTCGGTGTGCAGCGCGGTTCCGGGGAACGCGTCGAACTCGACCCGTACCTCGGGGAGGCGCCGAGGCTGATGGTCCGGTACGAGGAGAGTGAGCTGATCACCGCGCTCCACGAGGCAGGGCTGCACGCACTGCCCCTGGCCACGCCCGGCGCCGAGTTGGGCAACTGGGTAACCACGGTCGTACTGAAACCGTATGGCACGGCGTGACGGATCGCGGGGTCCGCAGGTGCCGCCGTGGCGGTCGCCGGCCCGGCCTGGTCCGGCACGGTTCGGGCCGACGGTTCGCCGGTTCGGCAGGGAACAGTTCGGCCCGGCCCGGCACCTGACCCGAGCACGACAAGGGCCGGACCAGTGGGTACTGGACCGGCCCTTCCGGCAGGATCACGCGCCAACATGACCATGCACTGTTCCCCGTGCGGCCGTGGTTGGAGCCAGGAGCGATCAGGGAGGCGTCGCTGTACACCGACGCACTCCGGATGGTGGCAGTGTCCCCAAACAGCGGCAAATGAAATTGGGACAGAATGAGATGATCACCGTAGGTTACGGGCCCCACGGCGCAAGGCGGCGGAGGGTCCTGTCTCCGGCCCCAGGTCAGGGCGCCCTACGAGTTGACCCGCTCCGTGTCTCATGGAGACCTGCCGTCCTCGTCACGATGACCGCAGATTTCCATGCCAAGACACATCGGAATCAACCGGCCTCCCCGAGCCGTCGGGCCTGACACGATGCTGCCCATCCTGCAGAGCCGGGTGGCGCCAACCACCCTTGCAGGCAACCGAGTTGGAGCCTACATACAAACGGGGTCCGGCGCTTGGCCGCCGGACGCCATCCTTCAGGAGGCCGATCGTGTCACCATTACCCCGTCCGGTGGCTCCGTGTCTTGCTCACGGAGCCACCCCCGCCCGCCGCTTCGGCGGCACCGAAACCGCCGTGGTGATCGTCATCGTGGTGCTGTCAGCAGTCCTGACCCGGACCGGTATGCAGGAGGCCGCCGCCCTCCGACTCCCTTTGACAGCAGCCCTGTTGGGCGGGTGGGCGGTACGCCTGGCGGCCGCCGGGCCGCCCAGGGCCCTGCGCCTGACGGGCAGGGCGATGGCCCGTCTCGCCGCACAGGGATGAGGACTTGCCATGGCTCGTCCAGAGAACCCCCTTCCCTCCACCACCAGCGCGCTCGGCCGACTGGCCACGTACCTGCGCAGCGAACGGACCCGCATGGGCCTGACCTACACACAGCTCAGCGAACGCGCGGAACTCAGCCCCTCCACCCTGCAACGCGCCGCCAGCGGAACGACCCTGCCCACACTGGCCGTGGCCGTGGCCTTCGACCAGGCCTGCGGAGGGAAGGGCGAGGCCCGCGACCTGTGGCGGGCCGCGCAGCGTGAGCAGCGCCGACAACTGACAGGCCCCCGCCCGACCGGTCCGTTGCTCGATCTCGTATCGGATCTGCGGGACTTGAGCAACGCGCTGATCGAACTCCATGACCGCAACGGGGCGCCGTCCATGCGTCTGATGGAGCAGCGCGCCGAGGCGAAGGCCTCACAGCACGGGCCGCTCTCGCGGTCGGCAGCCCACCGGATCCTTCGTCGGCGTGCCGTTCCCCGCACCCAGAAACAGCTCCACGCCTTCCTCACCGCATGCCAGGTCGCGGATGTCGAACGCCCCAAGTGGGTGCGCGCATGGCTGACCGCTCAGCGCAGCCATCGGCCCGAACCGACGCACAAGAGCCCGTACTACGCGGAACGCAAAGCGGACGCGGCCGTTTCCCTGGGCGGCCGCGGGAGCGCCCAGTGGGCCGCGGCGAGCTTCCGCGCCGTCGGTCTTGAGCCCCTGGAGGCGTTCCACGGGTTCACGGCGCCCTGGTCCTTCCGTTGCACCCGGTGCAACTCGGTCGGGCGGGGACGCCTCTCCGACCTGGGGCGGCCCACCGCCGGCTGCCAGGTGTGCCGCCGCCGAAGAGAGGACGAGAACGAACAGGACATGAGCGCCGACGGTTGACTGACGCCAACAAGCGGTCACTCGTCGTCCGCGGCAGCGGCGCGACACGTCTTGCGACTCGCCTTCGGCCGGATCGCGGCCGGGTGGCGACAGCCCCGTCGTGACAGCCCCGTCGTGTTGCCGGGGATGCGGAAACGGCTCGAGGATGCGGAAAACGCTCGT
>NZ_JAODUA010000046.1 GCF_025399895.1 Streptomyces sp. ASQP_92
CCCGCCCGCCCGCTGCCAGGCCCGTTGACCGCAGCTGGGAAGACCGTGGGTTCGTGCGGGAAGCCGGTGCGGGCCCCGCAGGGGCAGGGGGGACAAGGCCGGAACATCGCACACGGAGAAGACCAGCTCGACCCGCTGGGCGGCTTCCTTGCGCATGTCCGTCACCTGTCTTACGCGACCCGACGATTCGGGCAACGAGCGGAGCGTGACGGCGAGCGGCGATCAGGGGGTGGTGAGGCCGGACGCGTCCCGGAAGGAGGGTTCGTCAGGTGGCGTCGTCCAGGGCGATGCGGACGGTGATTCGCTTACCGACCGTCTCTTTGCGCGCTTCGAAGCCCTGCGCGACCGCCATCACGATCTCCAAGCCGTGCTGTCCGACCCGGCCGGCGTCCGCGGCCCGCGCGACCGGCAGCACCGGATCGGAATCCCACACCGCGATTTCCACCGTCCCACCCTGGATCCGGAGATCCAGAAGCACCGGCCCCGGAGCGTATTTGAGGGAGTTGGTGACCAGCTCGCTGACAGCCAGGCACGTCAGATCCATGGCACGCCGCGAGACCGGCACTCCGTGCTCGGACCGCATCCGGGCGAGGAAGTCCGAGGCCGAATGGCGGGCCTGTGCGATGCAAGGACCGTCCCCGTCCAGAGCCACACTGGCTTGTACGGGCCGAGGCCCTGGCGCCGCGTCGTCTTCCCCCACCGAATCCGCCTCGAGCACGCCCACCGGCCGCCCCCTCCCCAACACGGTTCGCGCCCCCGCCCATCACCGGACCACGACACGACCCTCCGTCGGACCCTCGCACGAAGGCTCGTTCCCCAGCACGCCGGCGGCACTACAGCGACGGGGCCGAGTGTGCCAGGATCGCCGCATGGCTGAGACAGAGACAACGGGCCCAGACCACGCTGAGCAGCCCGAGCAGCTCTCGATCGTGGCCACCGACACCGACGGTGTGCGCGTGATCACCGTGTCCGGAGAAATCGACTACGAGACCAAGGACACGCTTGACCAAGCCCTGAACAGCGCCGACGCTTCAAGTCCCCGCGTCGTCGTCGACCTGCACCAGGTCACGTTCATGGACTCGAGTGGTATCAACATGTTCATCTCCGCCCACAACGCCCTCACCGAGGCGGGCGGTTGGCTGCGCCTGGCCGCACCGACGGACATGGTGATGCGCACCATGAGCATCGTCGGTGTGGACGTCGTCATCGACTGCCGCGAAACCCTCGAAGAGGCCCTCACCACCTGACACTCCGCAAGGACGGGCTACCCGCAGCGGATGGCGCCCGACGCCAAACCGGCACGGGGCCGTGGCCGGCGCTCCCACGAGCCCGAGCAGGAGCACCCCCTGGTGGCGCCGATGCGCCGGAAGCGCAGTGCCGGCACGCCGAGCACCAGAGCGAGCAGGGCCAGGGCGGCGAGGATGCCGAGCTGGAGGACGAGTTTGTCGTTGGTGCCGAAGTGACGGATCGCCCGGTCCTTCAGTGCGGGTGGCGTGCGGTCGATGGCCGCGCCACCCCTCTCGCGGCCCCCCCGCCGGCAAGGTCTACCAGCTCTGGTTCGACGACGCCGGCACCATGCGGTCCGCCGGCCTGATGAACGCGACCCGGAGCACCGAGGCGGTCCTGCTGTCCGGCCCCCTCGACCATGCGACCGGCATGGGAATCACCGTAGAGCCGATGGGCGGCTCCACCCGGCCCACCACCGCCCCTCTGGCCCTCATGGCCATCCCCGGGGCCTGAGCGAAAGCCCGGCTACGCAGGCCGGGCGCTCCTGGTCACCGCACCCGCGATCGAGGCGCCGGTACTCATCGTCCAAGGGAGCAATCTGCGCACCATTTCGCGACGAATCCCTTGTAAGGCTCCTGAAGCGGGGTCGGGCCGAGAGGAGGCGATCTCGATGACGGACGAAGAATTCCGGGCTCTCCTGTCCCAGGCGCGCGAGGAAGCGCGCCGGCTTGTCTTTCCTCCTCCCGTCCGCGAACCGGGCGACGATACGGAGTTCGTACGGCGTGCCCAGCATGCCGAGTTCGGCGCATCCGCCCACTGAAGCGAGGACGAGGTGAGATCCGCTGTCGGACGGGGACACGCGGTGCTGTCTTCACCCCCCGCGGTTTCCCTTTCCTGTTCCTGTCGCGTGCGGAATCGATCCTTGCCTCATCGGGCGTTCAGCCGTGCCAGAGCTGGGTCGCGGCATCTGACGCTCCGTCAGTCGGTCCGCAGAAGCCGCTGCACTGCGCGTCGGGCGTGTTCAGGTGCTCGCTTGTCGTGATGGAGCTGCAGGGAGTGGTTGAGGGCCAGCATGATCCCGACCAGCTCGTACACCAGTTGGTCGGGATCGGTAGTCGCGGGCAGGCCGCCTTCGGTGACGGCGCGACGGATGTGGATGCTCAGGTCGCGGCGCCAGAGTGACTCCAGGCCGGCGATGGCGTCACGCACCGGTCCGCCGCGGCCGTCGAACTCCGCCGCGGCCGCTGTGAGGAAGCAGCCGCCGGGCAACAGTTCGCGTTCCAGATACGACACCCATGCCTCGCACAGCGCGTCCAGGTGCGCCAGCCCCGACGGCAGGCCCCGGGCCCGCTGCGGCACCTCGCGGGCGAACATCTCCGCCGCGGCGTCGACGACGGTGAGTTGCAGGCTCTGTTTCGTGCCGAAGTGACCGAGCACGCCGGCCTTGCTCATCCCCAGGTCCGTTGCCAGCCGGCCGATGGTCAGCCCCTCCAGGCCCTCCACGGACGCGAGCACCAGAGCGCGCTCGACGATGCGCTGACGGGTACGGCCGGCTTCGAGGACGGAGTTGCGAGGGCTCATGGCACGGCATGGTATCCGTTCCTCACCTCTTTAGCTTCCGACCGATCGGTTGCTATATTGCGGCGGCACCGCCCCAGCCCGCACCGCAGCTCGACCGAGGAGCACTTCATGCCGGGAACCCGAATCGCCGCAATGGGCCACCATCAGCCGTCCCGTGAGCTGACCAACGCGGACCTCGAACAGCTCGTGGAGACCAGCGACGACTGGATCCGCCGACGCACCGGGATCGTCACACGAAGGGTCGCGGGCGAGGACGAGTCCGTCACCGACATGGCCGCGGCCGCCGCGGCGAAGGCCCTGGCCGCCTCCGGCCTCGCACCGGCGGAGATCGGGCTGGTGACCGTCGCGACCTGTTCCGCCGTCGACCGCTGCCCCTCCATCGCGGCCCAGGTCGCCGCTCGTCTGGACGTCCCGTCCGCCGTCTGCTTCGACCTGAACAACGGCTGCGCCGGCTTCACCACGGCCCTGGCCTGCGCGGATCACTCACTCAAGGCGGGAGCGGCCAGGCACGCCCTCGTCATCGGCGCCGAGAAGATGTCCGACGTCACCGACTGGAGCGACCGCAGCACCTGCGTTCTCCTGGGCGACGGCGCGGGCGCGGCCCTGATCAGTTCGACGGAGGCGGGCCACGAAGGTATCGGCCCCGTCGTCTGGGGCTCCGACCCCACCCGCGGGAACGCCGTGCGGCTACAGGACGCCTGGCAACCGAGGTTCGCCCAGGAGGGCCAGACGGTATACCGCTGGGCCACCAGCGAACTGCCCGCCATCGCCGAGAAAGCCTGCCGGCGTGCCGGCATCGCCACCACCGACCTCGCCGCGGTCGTCACGCACCAGGCCAATCTGCGGATCATCGAGGCACTCACCCGACGTCTCGCACTGCGCGATGACGTCGTGATCGCCCGGGACGTCGTCGACTCGGGCAACACCTCCGCCGCCTCGGTCCCGCTCGCGCTGTCCAAGCTCGTCGAGCGCGGCGAGGTACTCGCCGGCACCCCCGTGCTGCTGCTGAGCTTCGGCGGGGGTCTGTCCTGGGCCGGCCAGGTCGTCACCTGCCCCTGAAAGGCCAACCGATGCTCTACTCCCTCGCCCGGTTCGCACTCGCCCCACTCCTGCGACTGATCTACCGGCCCGTCATCCGCGGCCGCGGCAACGTCCCGCGGCGCGGCCCGGTCATTCTCGCCAGCAACCACCTGTCGTTCATCGACAGCATCGTCATCGCCCTCCTGGCCCCGCGCCCTGTCCACTTCCTCGCCAAGGACGAATACTTCTCCGGCATCGGAGCCCAAGGCGCCCTCACCCGCCTCTTCTTCACCGCCTTCGGGTGCATCCCGGTCGACCGCCGGGCGCACCGCGGCGCTCAGGCATCGCTGGGCGCAGCCGAGCAGGTCCTGGCCGCCGGCCGTGCCTTCGGTATCTACCCCGAGGGCACCCGCTCCCTCGACGGCCGCCTCTACCGCGGACGGACCGGTGTCGCCTGGCTCACCCTGGCGACCGGAGCACCCGTCGTGCCGGTGGCACTGACAGGTACCGAACGCCTCCAGCCCGTAGGCCGACGCCTGCCCCGCTACCACCGCATCACCGTGGAGTTCGGCACGCCCCTTCACTGCACCCGGTCCCAGCCCGAACTGCGCCCGGCTCAGGCCCGGCGGGCCGTCACGGACAGGATCGTCCAGGCGATCGGCGACCTGTCCGGGCAGGAGTACGCCGAGATCTATGGGAGGGCGCCGGATACGGAGGCCTGAGGGCCTCCGGCCACTCGGCGGAGGCCTGACTGCCCCGGGCAACTCGGACTTCCCTACGGTGTCCCGCGGGGCAAACCGCAGCGTCCATCACCGCGGCGCGTACCGGCACCAACTCCCCGAGGCAGAACGGCTGTTGGACCGCCTCGCGTTCAGTGGGGCGAGGTGTCGGCGGCGTTCATCCGGAGCACCAGGGAGGTCCACCGGACGCTGTCACGGCCGTGCAGGTCGGGACGCTCGCCGCGGTGGACCGTGTGCAGCCCGTAGGTGTTCCCCAGCTCGACTGTCTCGGCGGCGGACACCGCGAACATGTGGCGGCCATCGGGTACGGGGCCGTGGCGCAGGTTGAGGAAGAAGCGGCCGCCAGGGACCAGCAGCGCTGCGATCCTCGCCATCGCGTATCGGCGTTCCTCGGCGTCCAGGTGCATCCAGACCGCAGTGGTGAAGACGGCGTCGAATGAACCCGGGTGCCGGTTCAGCGTGAGGTGCGGAAGAGCGTCGTCGGCCCAAGCGATACCGCTGTCCGCGTGGATTCGCCGTCCATGCGCCCGCAGCTCCGCGGTCGGTTCGACAGCCACGACGCTGTGTCCACGGGCCGCCAGCGCGGCGGCGTCGCGTCCGGTCCCCGCGCCCACGTCCAGGATGCGGCCGGGCTCGGCCGGAACCAGATGCAGCACGTCGCGGTGGAGTTCGTCGAAGGTGACTTCCTCGTACTGGACGGCCAGCGCGTCCGCCGTCTCGGCATACCCGACGGTTCCCCTGGCCGCACCGAAGTCCCGCCCGCCGGAGGCCAGTTGATCACTCATGGCGAAAGGCTACCGGGCTCCTGGTTCTCGACGTCGCCGTGTCGCGAGGCCCGTGATGATGGTGTGATCCCGGGCGGGGACCAAGCTGCCGTCCACGATCAGCACCGTGTCCTTGACGGACAGCGCAGGTACCTGACCCCTGAACGCTCTCCTCACCCGGTCAACTCTCCCTTCACCGGGGACTTTTCGGGGTTCGGCAACCGTCGGTGCCACGCCTCGGCGGACAGCAGCCACAACCACATGCCGACGGTGACCAGGTGGACTCGTTGAGCGATGCCCTGTCCGCCATCGATGCCGATGTAGGGGCCGGCCGAGGCGATCGCAGCGATCATGGACAGCGGCAGCAGCCAGCGAGCCCAGCGGCCGGCGTGACTGTGCCGGCCGGCGATGGATCGGGCGTGGACAGCGAGAGCGGCTATCGAAGTGAACACGGCGAAGTCGACCAGACCGCTGGTCACCGTATGCGCGACGTTGTCCACCGGGCAGTCCGCCTCCCGCGACGGTGCGCACCGTATCGGCAGCGCGACATCCGCGATCGAGCACACCGCGAGCAGCGCGAGAGCCGCCCATCCGGCGAGAGCCCACCGGCACGACAGGGCGGGGACAACAAGGCATGCGCCCGCCAGGATCATCGCCGCGCAGAGCACTTCCACCCCACTGAACAGCACGCGATACGGCTGGTCGGCAGCGAACGCCTCGCTGACGTAGGAGTCGCGCTGGTCGAGCCCGGTGGGCACCCAGAACTGCAGCAGCCAGTCGTTGTAGACCACTCCCGCCGCAAGGAACAGAGGCGTTACGGCCGCTCGACGCGAAACCGTCCCATCCCACCGCCGACGGCGGTCCGTGTCACCTGCCATGCCTGGCGCATGCGGCGTGTCGTCCGTATGCATGCGTGCCTCCCGTGCCGGTGCCGGCCCCATACGTAAGCAGTATCCGTACTGGGTAGCGGCGCCGTCGGCAGCTACCAACACCGCCCCCATGTGTCGAGTACCGATCCGTCGAGGAACATGTGTCAGGCGGGCCGCAACGCCGGAGCTGGTCAAACCGTACGGGGTTGAGAAATCCTGCCACGCCGTGCGGCCCGGACGAGGAGATCGCCGATGTCGGCGCGCGGGTCGGCTGTGTCTTCCTCAAGGCCTGGCAGCCGGCTCTGCGCGAACCCGAGGCCACGAGGCCCGAGGCCCGAGGCCCGACTCCAGCACCAGCACCAGCACCAGCACCGGAGATCGGCGGCGCTGCCAGGGGCCCTGGCCCCAGCCGCACATCAGGGACGGGTGCTTCTTGGCGGCGTGTCGAAGGCGCCCAAGCCTCCTTCAGGCGGCCGCGCGAGCATCAGGTAAGTGACGGCCATGGCTCCCTCATGGAGGTTGGTAACCGGTGATCTTCCGACCCTGGCTGGAGTACACCCTCTCCAATGCCGCCCCGACGGCCCCATCTGGGCCCGACCTCGAGTGGGCGAGGGGGCTACCCGGATATGCCCGCCAGCCATCCGGTAGCGCGCACGACCTCGCGCGCTATGTCGACGACGGTCCGTCCGTCGGTCGCCACTCGCACTGTGTCAAGCGGCGCCTGCTCCTCCAGAAGCCGCGCCTTGCGGGCGCTGCCCTCCAGTTCCCGCTCCAGCTCCGAGCCTCGTTCCCGACCACTCAGCCGCTCACGAGCGGTGGCATCGGACGCGGTGAGCACCACCCGTACGACGCGGACGTCCGCACCCATGGCACGCCGGAACATGCCCTCGTTCTCGGCCAGAACACTCACCGTCTGCGTGTAGATCAAACGGCGGTACCCGAGTTCGGTGTAGTTCGACCAGAGCGCCGTCAGATTGCGCTCGGCGATCTTCCTGCGGCGTGGGTCCCCCTCCGGAGCGGGATGTGCCTGCCCCATGAAGTCGCCTTCGATCACACAGTGGGCAACCATCGCCACACGCAGTCGTGCTGAGACCTCCCATCCCACCGCCGTCTTGCCGACGCCAGCGCGCCCTCCGATGAGCAATACCTCGGCCTGATCCATAGCGGCACCCTGCCACCGGGCAGTCGAACCCCGCGAACCAATACGGCGCGGACCAGGGAGATACGCCCCGCCCAGAGCGATGTCGCTGGAGCAGCGCAGCATTGACATGGGCCACGCGGCCCAGGGTGCCGCCCGTCATGTAGGCAGTTTCCGGCAAGAGCGTCCGAGCCGCGATCGCCAGCCGGCAGGGCGGCAGATCGACCCGTGAAGCCAGGCAACCGGGCGACGCTTCGTGGTCCCGGGAGCCGAGCACGATACCGTCCCGCCGCGACACTGAGCACCGCACATGCTTCATGGCCGCACACGTACGGGAAACCTGGACGATAAGGAAGATCGGCACCCTTCGCTGCCAGACCAGGCCGACATGTGGCATCGCGCAAATTTCGCACACAATCAGGCCGCGAAGATCGACACCTCAAGTTCGGCTCAAACGGATTGCCCATGGTCTACTTTGCGTGCGAGAGTTCATTGCACCCGGCAAGTGCGGGGTGCAAGTAGTCTTTTCTCAGGGGGTAATTTCGTAATGAATACTCTTCGTATGGGCGCCAAGGCCACGGCTCTTGCGGTGCTGGCTCTGCCTCTGCTCGGCAGCACTGCCTACGCCGCGCCGCAGGCTGAGACCTCTGCTGCTGCTTCGTCGGCGGCCGCCGTGCACACCTCGTGGGGCTGCGACAACAACCCGAGGGTGAACCGCTTCAACACGTCGTACACGCCCGGGAACAATACCGTCACCGTCTACTACAACAACCACTGCAACCACAGCGTGAAGTATCGTGTGGAGTTCTTCGACACCAAGAACCAGGAGAACCACATGTCGGCGTGTGTCACGGCTCCTGCTGGGAAGAAGAGCAGCAAGAAGTTCGACAAGAGTGTCTTTGACAACGTCACCGGCGTCTGGAAGTGCTGACGCCCTCCTGATTTCCGCTCGCGTTTTTCGACGGAAATGAAATAAGCGGGACAGGCGGCCTTCGCCGGGTGAATTATGACCAAAATTTACCCAGCGAAGCCGCCTTTCTTTTTGCTTACGCGTGTCATGGTCGTAGCCTCCTCCTGGTCCTTGGCGACGATCCGTTCGACGTGTTCCCGGGGCCCCGCGCCCTGGATCCGCCGCCGCGGAAGGGGAGGGGCAGAACTCCCGGCTGCCGTCGCCGGGGAGGCGGGGCGGCGGGGCGGCGGCTTCGAGGGCGGGTGTGGGAGACGGCGGTGGCCGAGCGCGCAACGACTCATCCGGTTGCCCGCAGGCGGCCCCGCGACGCCGGGCATGGCGGTTCGGGTGCCGCGCAGGCGGGAGTTGGCGCGCTCAAGGAGAAACGCGTCGCCGGGACCACAACGGGAATTGCCTGTCCGTCAGCTCACTCGGTGTTCTGGCGGCCGTGCCAGTCGAGGCAGACGACCATGGCGTCGTCGTCGGCTTCGATGGGGCCGCGGTGTCCGGCGAGTTCCTGGAGGACGGCTCGGGGGACTTGGGAGGCGGGCAGGAGTCGTGTGCTGGTGAGGGCGCGTACGAGGGCTTTC
>NZ_JAODUA010000047.1 GCF_025399895.1 Streptomyces sp. ASQP_92
GCCTCTAAACACAAACCGCACCAAGAGCCGATCATCATCTTGCGGATCGCTTTGCCAGGCCGGTCCGGTGGTCGGCGAGGACCAAAAAGGCCCCGCACAAGTCACGTTCGTGCAGGCGATGTAGGAACTCGGTCCGAGTGTGGAAGTGCCCGCCAAAGGACCCCCGGCGGGGAGACCTTGGACGGGCACAGCAAGTCGACACCTGTAGCTACTACTCCACTGTTCCCCATTTCACCGGGTACACCGGTGGCCAGGGCTTTGAGTGGTCGAACAGCGACTCACGGTCCATGAGTGAGAACTCGGCCTCACGCCAGGACGGATTGCCGCTGACGACGAAGCTGCCGTCAGACGCGAGCATCCATGTCCACTCGGCGTCCGCCTCGGCAAGTTGGTGCCGCTCGCGCAACTCGGTGAACTCGGCCTCGGTGGCACGCCGGATATGCAAGCCGTCGCGGTAGTACGGCCTCAGGAACATCAACTCCACATGCCCGATCCAGACCTCCACCCGAGTGGAGGTCTCATCGACCGCTGTCGCTTCGCTCCACAGCTTGAGCTGCCGGTGGGAGGGATCGAACCCGACCACCCGGAACAGCCGCTTTCCACTGATGTACTCCGTCACCAAGTCTTTGCTCCTAGTGGACGCCATTACGGAATCCAATCCGCAGGTACGTTGTCGAACTTGTACGGGACGTTCTTCCAGTACCACTGGATCGACTGGAAGGAGCGCTTCTCAAGAAGCACCTTGACCCGTAGCGTTGCCATCTCCCACGCGGTGCCGTACCCGCTCTGGGTGGCCAACTTCCAGTTGGAACCTACGGCTTCCTGACCCCGCTTGACCAGCATGGCCAGGGCCTCTTCGGCAGTCTTCGCGCCCTCCACACCGTCCAACGATACGCCCAGTCTCACTGTTTGGTTCTCCATGGCCGCCTCCACCCCGACCATCCAAGCGGGTTTACCCCCTGCTATCTCCACCGGCTTCGCGAAGGCCCTTCCGTTGAACGTCCGGCCTCCGACGCTCGCGGCTAGTTCGTCCACACCTGGATTGATCCCGAGAAGGATGTGGTCCCCGTCCGCCACCAGATCCTTGATCAGGGTTTCGAAGCACTCGTTGTGCACCAGGACTGGTGTTGAGCCTGCATACACGTAGTACGTGTGAGCATTCTCCACCTCGAAGTTGAAGACCTGCGTCTTCCCCTTGACCAGGGTCGTACCGAGGACTTTGTCGTTCTTGCCATCCTGGGTCTGGAAATTGTCGCCGGCTCGCAGGGCGCTTGCCTCGACCCAGCCCTTGTTCTGAACCCAGAACCGATGGGAGTCCGTGGCTGAGACCTCGCCGCCGGCGGTCCGGATCCGGACCAGTTGGTCTACGGGACGGTTGAATAGTTTGAGGACTCGTTGGAGGGACCTTGTTCCGGTCGCTGGGTTGGTGGACCAGACCCGGTCGCCCACCTTGATCTGCTCGATTGGTTTCGGGCCGTCCGCAGTCGCGACCTTCGTGCCGGCCGGGAAGCACCGGCCGATCAGAGCGTCAATACCGGCCCTCTCCAGGTTGGCGACGGCTTCTGCGCTCAGTCCGGCGCCGCGCAGGTTCCAGAGGGCAGTAGTTAGCCGTGTGCCATCGACCACCGCCAGGCGCACTGCGAACGCGACCTCCACCGCCTTGAGGAGTGCAGACGGGATGACGATGCTTCCGGCGAGCCATAGGCAGCCGCTGAGCAGGCCGTGACGGCAGTCGTTGATGTCCTTGACTGCCGCCTGAGCCACTGCCTTGAGGATGGATACAGTGAGTTTGAGACCGTCGATGTGGACGCGCTTCTCAAGGAATCGCACATCCAGCGGCGCGCTCATCAAGTAGTCACGCTTGAGGGCACTTCCACATGTTGCGCGGGATACGCCCGGCAGTGGGCAAGTTTCTAGGTAGTAGTCCATCGAACCGTAAATATGGAATTCGAGATCGATCTCGCAGCCGATCTCGCTGCCGCTGTGTGAACCGACACAGTCGGACTTCGGGTCGATGTCGAACTTCGAATCCTCGCTTGGGCGCATAACCACGCCGTCCACGCCGGTCCCGCCGTCCGCCGATCGCTGCTGTTCTTCCCAGGCCTGGATCTCCGCGTTCTGTGTGCGGATAGAGATCTGGACGGCCTCCACCGCGAGTTCCCGAGCATGAGCCGCCGCCGTCTCGGCGGTAGTTGCATCTCGCTCCGCCTGATCTGCAACACCACGGGCGGTGCCCGCGTCCTTCTCGGCGGAGGTGGCCGCAATGCGAGCTGAGGCAGCGTCCTTCTCCGCGTCCGTAGCATCGCGGTCGGCTTGCGTTGCCGCTGTGTTTGCGTCTGCTGCCGCGAAGCCCGCATACATGGTGTCAGTGCCGGCTTGCGCGAGGTGCTGCTGCGCGCTGGAATCGGCCTGCTTCGCGGCCTTCGCCGCGGTAGCGGCCTCCGCTGCGGATGCGCGGGCTGCGGCGGCGGAGGTCAGTGCCTTCTGCGCATCGGTCGCAGCGTCAGCCGCTGCCTGAGCCCCAATCTTTGCATCTCCGGCGGCCTTGTCGGCGAGGGCCTGGGCGTCAGCAGCGGCCTTCGCCGCCTCGCGGCCCTTGGCCGTGGCTGCTGCGGCTTGCTGCTCGGTCAGCGGCTTGGAAACCTGCGCGATCAGCACGGCGAAGGCCGCAGATGTGTCCGCCTCTCGATACGGAGAGCCGAGTGCGACCGCCTCGTCGGCAGCCTTGACGACGGTAAGTGCGGCATCCCTAGCACCCTGAGCTGCCTGGCCGGCGGCGTAAGCGTAACCAGCTGTCTTTGCCGACCATGCAGCGGATTTGCCAGCCTCGTCGCGTGCGGCCTCGGCTTCGGTACGGGCCGTTGTCGCGGCTGATTGGGCCTTCTTTGCCTCGGCGTCGGCCTTGTCGGCATCGCCCTTGGCAGCCGCAGCCGCATCGATGGCGGCAGCAGCCGCTGAGTGCGCGGTCGAGGCTGCGGCGCTGGTGGTCATGAATGCGGACCAGGCGACTTGGGCAGCTGCGGTCGCTCGCGATGCTGCCGCGGCAGAACGGGTGGCAGCCTCTCGGGCGCTGGTCGCGGCTGCGGTCGCGTCGTCGGCAGCCTGGCGTGCGGCGGTGGCAGCGGTGGTCGCGTCATTCGCGGCGCTACGCGCTTTAGTGGCGGCCTCACGGGCCTCAATGGCAGCGGCGGTGCCGTCAACCGCGGCGAACAACGCCTCGGCAGCCTCAGCCCTGGCGGCCAAGGTATCCCGCTTGCGTTCGGCTTCCGCTGCGGCATTGCGAGCCCGCTGTGCCCGGAGTTCCTGGGCAAGAGCGTCGTCCTTCTTGCTGGCCGCAGTGCTGCCTTGTGCTTGCGCTGCGGTCATCGCCCGGCCAGCCGCGTCCCGTTCGGTCTGCGCCCGAGCCTCGGCTTCCTGAGCCTTTGCGCGTTCGCGGGCCGAGGTGTCGCGTTCCCGTTCGGCGTTGGCCTTCTCCTTTTCGGCGATGCCACGTTGTTTCTTCGCCTCGTCTGCGCCCGCCTTCGCAGTCTTCTCCGCGGCCTCGGCCCTGGCCTGGGCGTTCTTCGCGGTTGTCGCGTTGGCAGCCGTCTCCTTGGCGAGCTTGTCCGCTGAGTCGGCTGCCGCCTTGGCCTGGGCGCGGGCTTCCAGCGCCGCAGCCTTGCGGAACTCGGTGTTCATGGCGTGCGACTGCGTCTGGGCCAGGGCGTAGAGGGCCTGGCTGTCGGCGATGTTGGCCTGGATGGCCTTGGACGCGGTCAGGACCGTGGCGGCGGCTGCCCGGGTGGCGGCGTAGTCCGCTTTGGCGACCTGTACGGAGGTCTGGGCGTACATGAGGGCACGCCCGCGCGGGACGTTGTTCTGGTCGGCGATCGTCCAGGCCGACGACTGGGCGGCAGCTGCCTGATCGGCTGCCGTCTTGGCCCGTGCCACTGCAGCGTCCGCGTCCTTGACCAGCTGCGGCGCTCGTCCTCTGATCAGCGCCAGCTGACGCGCCGCATCCTTCTGGGCGGTCAACGAGGGCTTGTTCCAGGCATTCGGGTGGTCACGAAACCACTGCTGCCAAAACAGGACCTGGTCGGCCAGCCAGGACTGGCGTATCGCTTCGATCATCAAGTCCGCTGTGGTGCGTGCCTCCTGAGAAGCAGCTGCCTCGGCGGTGACGATGTCCTTGCGTTGGGTGGCCTGAGAGGCGTATTCGGTCTCCCATTCGCCATATGCCTGGATGACAGGCCCGTTCAGAGCGCTGTAATGGTCCACGGGGTTACGGCTGTCGCAGACCGCCCAAGCCATTTTGAGGTTTTCGACCTCAGTCCGGAACTCAAGCGAGTCCGGCTCGGGCGCCTTCGTGGCGAACCCGCCAAAACGCAGGAAAGTAGCGATATCATTAGCCGAGTTGGCTTTGCCATCGGTTATTCCGAGACCGCTATTCGCACTGCCGCCCGCCAAAGATTTGTAGCTTTCGGCCCAGTAATCACCACCTGCATCAAAGGCGTCATAGACCTTCTTGGCTTGAGCGATAGATTCCGCTCCGGGGTGGGGCGAGGGATCCGTCCATACGTCGCCAGGTATCTTCTTCCACCCCTCCAGCGTGAAACCGGCGATGTCACCACCAATCGTCGGGGCGGAGTAAGGACGCCCGCCGTCAGCATTGGCCCCGGCATAAGGAGCGTGGTCGTCCTCGAGCTGCTTCTGTCGTCGCTGGAACTCGGCACTGTATGCGTTGGCCGCGTTGAGGTCCTTTTGAGTGGCGTCAGCGTACTCCTTGCTGGGGTATATGCCGCCATCTCCACGCAGCGCGGTTTCGATGCCGGCATCGGAACCGGCCAGGGTAGCGTTGGCGAAGACTTTGCGTTCTGGTCCGCCGTAGTGGACGGCCAGCCCCAGAGAGCAGCGATCTTGCCGGGCTTTCTCCCCCAGGCTCATGCGCAGGGGGCGGGCGAACGGGTCGGGGGGGGTGCCTCCAGGTTCGTCTGCCCGCGCGGGCATGGCGCTCATCAATCCCGCCAGGACGGCGGCGGCGGTTGCCAGGGCAGTGCCGCTCATTCCTCGCGCCGTGGCGGCGCGTTTGCTACGTCGTGTTCCGAACAGGGTTCTTCGTCGCATCGTTGCACTCCTCAAGGGCGATGGCTAAACCAACGAGGAGAAAGCGAACGGGATCTCGACTGTCGCGGTCAGGAAAGGCGCGCAGGCGGCAGCCCTGCGTTATCCGCAACAGAACCAGGGATCGGTTAGCCTTCCCCCCGAAGGCTCACCGATCTTTACACGACTCACACCTTTACGGAAGGGCAAAGCAAGCGCAACGTAAGCCCATGCAGCTAATGTCTTGAAAGTGACGGATCACCGCGCAAAATGCGCTTGCATCCTCACAGGAAGGTCGCCGCACTGTTGGATTCATGGTTTGTGATGCGGGAAGCGTGGAGAGAATGCCTCCCGCCGCAGCATCGATATGTTTTTGCGTCGGGATGTTTCTGCTGTAAGCGTTTCGAAGAGTCTGGCCCTTTTCAGTAAATTGCCTTGTGCATGTTCCAGCCGGAGCCGAACTTGACCTTGGTGTGGAAGTTTCCGGTGCCGTCGGCGTCGTAGCGCCACGAGATACCCGCGACATCCGTGCCGACGAGGTCCGCGAGGCCGTCACCGTTCATATCGCCGGGGACAGCGATCTTGTTGTAGATGTTCCAGCCGCCACCGATGTCGATGCGTGCGCCGAAGCCGGCCCTCGCGGCGCCGGGGTAGAGCCACAGGTGTCCTGTGGCAGGTTCCCGGGCAAGCAAGTCGGGCAGGCCGTCGCCGGTGACGTCACCGGCGCCGACGAGGATGTCGAAGGCGTTCCATCCGGCGCCGATGTCGGTGCGGGATCCGATGCCGTCGGCTCCGTTGCCGGGGTAAAAGTAGAGGTGGCCGCTCGAATCGCGAGCCAGTAGGTCGCCCTTGCCGTCGTTGTTGAGGTCTCCGATGCCGGCGAAGGCGGTCATCACGTTCCACCCGGCGCCGACGTCCTTGCCGCTGATCTCCAGATGCCCGTCGGCGCGGACCAGGGTCAGGGTGGACCAGCGGGAGGTGTTGTTCATCGAGGAGGCGCTGGACAGCTTGTTCAGGGCGTAGCTGGACATGTCCCCGTCGATGAGGAGCCGGTCGGCGAGGGAGCCGTCGCCCTGGGCCAGGTAGTAGTTGAGCGTGTTGGTGGTGTCCCAGCCGATGAGTTCATTCTTGCCAAAGAAGGGGTTGCCGCCGGAATTCGCGAGGGTGGCGCCCCGCCAGCCGGTGCCGAGCTGGACACGCGGTCCGAGACCACCCTTGTCATCACCGGGGTACATCCACAGGGTTCCCGTGACGTCGCGGGCGATCAGGTCGACGTGCCCGGTGTTGTTGTCGAGGGTGAGGATCTGGTTGTAGTCGCCCCAGCCGCCACTGATTTTGACCATGGACTTCAGGGGTGCCGAGGCGGTGCCGGTTCCGGCGTAGAAGAACAGATCGCCGGCCGGGGTGCGGGCCACCACGTCACCAAAGCCGTCGCCGTTCATGTCTCCGGCGCCCACGACCTGGTCGAAGATGTTCCAGCTCCAGCCGACCTGGATCCGGGTGACGAACGGCACCGCCAGGTTGCCGGTACCGGCGAAGAGGTAGAGCTCGCCGTTCGGGGTGCGGGCCATCAAGTCGTTCTTGCCGTCACCGGTCACGTCACCGGGCATGAACACCTTGTTGTAGATCTGCCAACCCATCTCTGACCACACCGGCTTGCCGTAGCCGTTCGACGGCACCAGCTTCAACGAGCCGTCCGGCCCGAGCACCAGCAGCTCGGGGCCTCCGTCACCGTCCAGGTCCCCGGGTTCGATGACGTCCTTCCACGTTCCCGCCGGATCCGGAAGTGTGTACCCCGGTACGTAGAGTTCGGCCTCGCCTGTCTTCCATCGCGCCAGATGCAGCTGGTCGTCCAAGCCGCGCATCAACAGGTCACTGACGCCGTCCTTGTCGGCGTCGAACCGCGGCACGACCTTCCCCGTCGCACGCACACCGGCTGCCAGCGAGGAACGGGCAGCCACCGGCGGAAGTCGCAGGCTCGGCGCAGTCCAGTGCGGCAGCGCGGGCTTGACCAGAGCCAGCGGCTTCGCCTGATCATCCGCCTCGGCCGGCGCCGCCAACGCCCCCAGCCCGAACGCTGCAACCGCCGCGCCCACCATGAAACGGCGCACACGCACCCCACACCCAAGCATCGCGATTCCCCCCACAGGAAACGACGCACCCGGCGACATCACCAAAACGAGATGTCCACACACCGAGCGCCAGCCGCACAGGCGCGTGCCGCCACAACGCTGCACACGGATCCTCCACGGAACACCCGTGAAACATACAGGGAGTTCACAGAATCCACGAGAGCAATCTTGTTCGCGGCCGATCATCAGCCAACGGCACTTCCTGAGCGTCTGGTCCCGTGAGGTGTGTTTGGTTCCGCAGGGTCAGATTCCGCGCCAGTTGGGGGTGGTTTCGCCGGTGAGGCGTCGGACCATGAGGTCGACCATCGCGAGCTGGGTAGGTCGACTTCGGTGACGTGACGGTGCGCCTGGCCGACGAGTTGGTCACCTGCTACGTCGTCTTATTCCGGCTGTCGTACTCGGGCAAGGCCGTCCGTAGGGTATTCGCCTCCTGCGGCCAGGGAGCCCTTCGTCGATGCCATGTTCATACACTTCGGACGTTGCGGGGGGGCGGAGCAAGGTCCGTACGACAACTTAAAGGCCGCTGTCGCCAGAGTGGTGGGGCAGGGGCGGGCGAGGACGGAGGCCGACCACTGGATCGCCTTCCGCTCGCACTTTGTTCCGTGAGCTCCCGCAGCCTCCCGACGCCGGCGCTGGTCTCGGCAGCTGCCTGATCTGGTGCTTCCCCTCACCTGCTCGTTCTTCGGAAATCCCGAGGTCTCCTCGGCTGTCATGGGATCTGCGGCCGGAGCTTCGGCTGAGACCGCCGCGAAGATCGCCGCTTCGAGCAGGACCTGCTGGCCGAGTTTGTCCTGGCCCGCGCCTCCGCCG
This sequence comes from Streptomyces sp. ASQP_92, assembly GCF_025399895.1. Taxonomy (GTDB): domain Bacteria; phylum Actinomycetota; class Actinomycetes; order Streptomycetales; family Streptomycetaceae; genus Streptomyces. The sequence continues at coordinate 8,022 of NZ_JAODUA010000047.1, forward strand.
GCGTCCTCGACGACACCATCCGCGGCGATGTCAGGCCCGTGATGGCCCTGCGCGAGTGGTTGGGGCGACCGTCGTGGGAGATGGAGCCGCAAAACCTCGACCGGTACTTCGGCCGATACCGCCACGACTCGGCTGCGGGCACCAAGGTCCGCCAGGCATCGAAGGCGCTCGCGTAGGCGGAGACCCAGTCCGGGTTAGGGGCCGCGGCGACCGCGCGCGACACGAACCGGATGAGGGCTCTGCGGCAGGGCCGTCCTTT
>NZ_JAODUA010000048.1 GCF_025399895.1 Streptomyces sp. ASQP_92
ACGGCGCAAGCCCGGCAAACTCCACGCCGACAAGGACTATGACTACGCTACCTGCGGCAATGGTTACGCGAACGCGGCATCACCCACCGCATCGCCTGCAAGGGAGTCGAGTCCTCACAACGGCTGGGCCGCCACCGCTGGACCGTGGAACGCAGCATGGCCTGGCTCGCCGGCTGCCGCCGCCTCCACCGACGCTACGAACGCAAGGCCGACCACTTCCTCGCCTTCACCAGCCTCGCCTGCACCCTCATCTGCTACTGCCGACTCGCCAAATGAGATGACTTCTAACCTAAGGGCCTGTCCGGTGGGTCGTGTCTGACGGAGGGGGCGCATTCTCTGGCTGATCACCATGGCCGGCTCGCGATGATTCCGCGTCTGGCTCGGCTTGTCGATTCTTCGGGGAACCGCTCCGTCTCCCTTCACGTCCAAGATCTTGAACGCGTTCGAATTGATCTAGGGGGATTGGTGAGCGGCTGGCAGCGGGACGAAGGAGGACGGGAATAGGGCGTCGGGCGGCGGGCCGCACGGCAACGACGGACGAGGGGGCTGATCGCGGTGGTGGTGTTCATGGTTGTCGGCCCTCCGCTGGCCTGGGGCGTCTCGTTCGCGTACGCGTTCATGCACGCGGGCGAGAGCAAGACGAACAAGGCCAGCTGCACCAAGGCCATGACGAGCATCGGCTGGAAACTCCCACGGCAGGCAGACCGGCAGCAGTGCACCGAGATCAGTGACCCCTTCTTCGCAAGCGCGTGGGCAGGGACATTCCACATGCCACGGGCCGAGGCGCGAACCTGGCTACTTTCCCTCCCCGGTGACCGAAGCCACCGGGTGGCGGGAGCCGGACCCGACGGGGTGGCTGAACGGAAAGAAGGACTCCACCTGAACATCGTTCCCCCCGTTTACGGCCAGGTCGACGAGGTGAATGTCGAGGTCCAGTGGGAGAGCCAGGAAGATGCCGTTGTCACGTTCGAAACGTACAACGGGTAGGTCCCATCGGAAGATGCGCGGATAGACCGGGTGGGCGTGGTTGTCCTGTGATTGACAGCACGAGACCCCGGGAATCGGCCATGACATCCCGGGGTCTGTGTGCACTTCAATCGACCGGCAGTTCAACGACTGACCACCGCCGGTGTCACGCCCAGTCCACGCCCACTGCTGCTGCCCCACCTGCTCACTGAGCACTGAAGGAGGCCATCCGGTGCCGTCGTACGTGAAGGATCCGCGCTGCATCGCCCATGGAGAAAGAATCTAAATAAGGCGAAGAGTGATTTGCTGGCGGCGGCTGGCAGTTTCGAGTGGACTTCAACAAGGCCTACAACTTCGACTACGGGAAAAAGGTTCTGAGTGTTATCCCGTTGGATCCGCTGGCGGACTCTCCGAAGTGCGGGCTGGGTCGCGACTACGAAGTTCACGGAAGTCGCACGGTCCACGTGGATGAATTCGTGAACCACTGAGTGCAGAGAACAGTGCAGGTCTGGTGCGATAGTTAGGCGGTATGTGATGGGTGGTTTGCGCTGGGTGAAAAGGATCCTGAGCAGCAGACGAACGGGGCTGATCTGGTCGCTCACCGCTCTCGCGGTTCTGACGTCAGCCTCCTGTAGTGCGAGCCGGGAAGACCTGCTCAAGATCTTCGACCTCGATCTTCCCGGCTGCCGCACCACGAATATGTGGTCCGCGGGCAATAAGGACTGGCCGCAGCAGCACATGTTGCTGCGCTTCACGGCACCGAAAGTGTGTGTAGAGCAGTATCTGGATGACCACGGTGTGAGTCGGGACAATCCACTGCACTGGCCGACAGGTGAATCCGGAACGTTCGGTGATCAGAAGGTTTCGCCGACGGATCCGCCGTTCCAGCCGCAGAGCATGAAGGACTTCAAGTTGAAGCTGGATCCTGAAAAGCGCTACGACCTCTACAATGATTTCAAGACCCCCACTGGGGCGGTTTTTCTCGTCCTGGTCGACCCACAAGGGGAGCAGTCGACCATCTACCTGGACTCCGTCTCCCTCGGCCACGACTGAGCTTCGGACACGTGGACAGAGGTCTCGCCCTGGGGTCTGCGGGCGCGCCGATCAGCAGGGAACGGAGGGCCGTTTAGGGTTGGCGAAGACTCGTTCAATGCGGCGTTACGGCTCCGTCCACGACATCGGCCGCGTCCGGGGGCCGGATGGTCAGGGGTTCGTCGAAGCCACTGAACGAGGTGGTGGTCTCGCGGTCGGTGCTCTTGTAGAGAACCTTGAGAATGTAGGGCTTGCCCTCGGCGGCGACGGTGAAGGTGTATCTGCCGTCCCGGTCCGACCTGTCGTGCACCACCACCTCGATGGCCTGCCGGGCGCCGGCGGTCACCCGATTCCCCTTGGTGGCCTCGCCGAAGGACGTGAACGGGTAGGGACACGAGGCGAGTCCGTCCCCCGGCTTCGCGCTGCTCGCCGATGTCTTCGCCCAACGGGTCTGAGCCTTCGCTACGCTGTGACCCGCCTTTTTGAGATAGGCGGCGTCCGGGCGGACATAGTCCGTGTCGTCGATACGGATCTGTTCGAGGGTGCCGCCGTCGGCCCAGGTGGTCCTGTTCCTGCACTTGCTCTTGCGGTCGGTCGTCATGTGCGAGGTGTGCGAAACTCCGGCGGAAGCGCCGGTGGTGTCCATGGTCACCGAGCTGAGTGCACTCATGGTCCGATTGGCGTCGTCGAGCAGCTGTTCGGCGGAGCGGTCCGCAGGTGCGGGAGAACTCTCCGAGCACCCGCTCAGCCCAGCCGCCAGCGCTGAACACACGAGCACAGCTCTCATGGCGATCGTCGGCGTATGCATGGAAACCCCCGGTTCATGAGGGTGCAACCCTAACCCGGCCACATGCGCCTACCGGCGATCTCGTCCAGGCGAGAGCCACCCTTCGGTGAACCGCCCTGCTGTCGGCGTAGGGTCTGTACGGTCAGCGGTGGATCTTCGAGCAGGAAGTGACGCCTGATGACAGATGCGGTCGTCTCGGCTGAGGCCGTTGCCGGGCCGGCATCGCTCTCCTGAGGAACAGGGTTCTTCTGGCCAGCTGACCACAGCACCCATAGGGTGACGGGGACGAGAGAAGATGCACCATGGATCCCCGCATACTCCGCCTGCGTCGCAAGCTGGCCGCGATCCCGTTCCAACCACTGCGCAGCCACTCCTTCGGAGAAGAGCAACACAAGTTCCGCCTCAGTCCGAAGCTGGCAGAAGCACGCGTCTCCGCGTTCGAGGCCGAGCACGACATCGCCCTGCCCGACGCCTACCGGCAGTTCCTCACGAACATCGCCGGCTCAGGCGCGGCGCCGTTTTACGGCCTCATGCCGCTGGAGCGGTGTTCCCTGCTGGTCATGAACCCGCGTGAGGAACCGGGGACACCCCGCGGATTCGACGACGCAGAACCCGGGGGTCACGGACGCGACCTCTTCCTCCACGTCATCGAAATGGGCTGCACCGACGTATGCGTCATCGCGGTGACCGGTCCCCTCACCGGCCGCGTCCTCATCGGCAACAGCGACGGGTACTGGGGCCCCAACGTCTCCTCCGCCACCGACTTCCTCGACTGGTACGAACGCTGGCTCAACCACATGAGCTCCGGACGCGACAACCGGGCCCTGGAACTCACCTCACCCCAGCTTCGTGCCCATCCCGACAGGCATCGCATGGCACCGAAGATTTGACTCTCCGTAACCACTCCACGGAAAGAGAAGTTGAGCCAGAACCTCGTCGGCTCTGTCGCTGATCTTGTGATGCTGGGCGGTTGAACTGGGACAGCCTCCAGGTGTGCGGTTCTGGGGTTTTGGTGCGGTTGTTTCCGCATCTGTCGGGTGTGGTGGAGTCGATCTCGCGGGACGGGGGGTGGTCACGTTTTGTATGCGGGCCCGAGCTGATGCAGTGAGATGCCCGCGGTGCGGGTCGCTGTCGTGGCGGGTGCACGGCCGGTACGAACGGAGCCTGGCAGATGCCGCGGTGGGAACGGCTCCGGTGGTGATTCTGCTGATGGTCCGCCGGCTCAAGTACCTCAGCCGGGCTGCCCGACGGTGACCTTCGCCGAACAGATACCGGGGCTGACCAGCCCTCATGCCCGACACACTCCCGTCCTTCGCAAGCTGCTGGCGCGGGTCGCAGAGGCTCTGGCCGCCGGGCGGGAGCCCGCCTGGCCAGCCGGATGGGAATGCCGGTGACGAAGGACACCCTGCCGGCCTGCCACGAGAAGCGCGCATCTGCCCAAGCAGCGGGTCTGGGGTGCCGACACGGTGGGAGCGGACACGCGAGGCTTCGACGGCGGGAAGCTGATCAACGGGCGCAAGCGCCACGTGATCGTGGACATGCGCCGCATGCCGCTGGCCGTCATGGTGGGCGTTGCCTCCCCGCACGACAGCGTCCCCGCCCGTGACCTGCTCTTCCGACTGCGTCTGACGCACCCCGAAGTCACCTTGGCCTGGGCGGACTCCGCCTACGGCGGGCCCCTGGCCGACTTGGCCCGCTCGTTTCTCGGCCTCACCCTCAAGACGGTGCCCCGTCGCAAAGACCAGGACGGCTTCGCCATCCTCGCAAAGCGGTGGCGGGTCGAGCGCGCCATCTCGTGGATCATGAGAGCACGCAGAAACGTCCGTGACTACGAACGCCTGATTTCCCACAGTGAGGCCCACCTCACCTGGACGTTCATCACCCTCATGACCCGCCGACTCACCCGGCCACCCCGGCCGCCCCGCTCCGAACCCCGCCCTGTCGAGCCGGTCACCGCGGCCAGTAAGCCCAAACCTGTTCGCATTCGGGTGCAGCCGCAGACCATCCGGCGGATCGCCCCCACCGCCTTGGTCTAGATCGTCAAGGGGAATCCGCAATCACGCGTCGGCAAGGATCTCGGCCCTCAGCCGGTCGTAGTCGTCGACGGCAGCAGGCACCACGTCGAAGTAGTCGTCCCAGAAACCGGCACGCTGCCACTCTCGCGGTGCCAATGTCAGTCGGCCGTCCCTCAACTCTGCAACCCAACAGCTCGGCATCCGACTGCTGACGACCGTGAACATGGCGGCGGCCCACAGCCCCGGGCTGTCTCTGTACTCCGTGGTGTCGAGCAACTCAGGGATGCGGAGCAGCACTTTGTTCCCAGTGGTAATGACTTCCAACACTGGGTACTCCGCTCCGACACGGATGGCAGGGTGATCGGTCACGACCTCCCCGGTTGTCGGGCTGATGATGTGAACGCAGCGGACGATCATGCTGACAGCCTAGGTAGGCACAAGCCCCACTCCGCCGGCCAGGGTTGCAAAGTGCAGCAGAGAGCTACTCAACGTCACTGATCAGCGGATCTGACACAGCTTCTGAGCTTGTTTTTTATGGTTTGTGAGCTTTGAGTTGATTACGTTCGGCGATGGTCTCGGGTCGTCTGGTCGTTTTGCCCACGCCGTAATGGGTGGCGGGCCGTCGGTTCTTGGAGCCAAGTGGGCGTCCTGGGCCTGGAGTTGATGGTTTGGGTGCACGGGCCGGACAGAGCAAGTAGGGGCGGATGTTCCGAAACCCGCGGCGGACGCGGGCCGGGGTGAGCCGGGCGGGCTCGGCCGGCTTCTCCCAGGGGCGGCGAAGATCGGCCGCGGCCTCGCGGGTGAGACGGAGCTGGGTGTGGGCAGCGATGACGAGCCAGGTCCACCGGTCCGCCGCCTCAGGAGTGCGGAGCTTCGGCCGGGTCCAGCCGAGCGTCTGCTTTACAAAACGGAAAGTATGTTCAAGATCGAATCTGCGGAGGAACGCCTGCCACCGCAGGTCGACGTCCTCGCTGGTCATGCCCGTCTTGGAGGACCACAGCCAGACGGGCAGTGGGTCACCGCCGCCGGGCAGGTGGTCCACCGTCAGGCGGATCAGGGTGCCCTCGATGACGGGGAGTTCGCCGTCGTGGTCGATCCATGCGCTGCGGGTGGTCAGCCGCGGGTGGATGCGGTCCCAGGCCATCGCCTGCGCGGTGCCGTAGCGGTCGGTGACCTGCACGGTCTCGATGTCCGGGGCACGCCAGGTGTCGGACTTGGCGAAGCGGAACTCCTTGCCGTGCTTGGGATAGCGGCCGCCCTGGGGGCTGGCCAGGGCGAACTCCTTGCGGGAGGGCGCCGGACGGCGCATCACCCGGTCCGACCGCGTCCGCCCGAGTACCTCAATGGGGAGCCCGCCGAGGAGATGCGCCATGCGCGGGGCGTCGTAGCCGGCGTCGAAGACGACCAGGATGTCGGGATCACCGTCCTCCCACTGACCCTGGCCGATCAGGTCGGTGACGACGCGGCGGACCTGGCCGGCGGTGACCTCGGCGACATCGTCTTCGGGTCCGAGCCGTTGCGCGTCGAGCAGCTGGCACCACGAGGTGCGGCCGGTTTCCAGGGCGGCGACGAACGAGTACGGCCAGCCGGGAATGAACTGGTCGCTGGAGCGTCCCGAGCGTCCATAGACATGACAGAACAGGCGGTCCGGGCTGCACGGGGCATCGGGACGCAGCCACGAGGAGACATCGACCGCCAGGACCAGACGTCCGTCGGCGGCCTTCGGCTGCGGCAGCATGGCCAGCGCCCGCCGCAGCCCGGCCACGTGGATGCGGCCCTGGTTGAGCGCGTCGTACAACGCGCCGTGCCCCCGCCGGTGTTCGGCCAGCAGCGTCAGGTCGACCGGCGAGGTCACCGGCCCGCTCTCGCAGAGCATCGCGTCGCAGAGCTCGAACAGCGTGTCACCGCGCCGGGGCAGGCATCCGTAGAAGTCCTCCCGAAAGTGGGATGTGAAGTCGAACGCCTCGTCCCGGGCATCGTGGTGCAGCAGACTCACCCCTGCGGCCTTCGTATGAGTGCGGTTCTGTGACGGAACGCATGCTCATGCGGGGGCCGTCCGCCTGTCCGGCGAATCCCCAGGCGAGTGACTCAGTTCGGGACACTGTTCGAGGCCAGCCGCATACTTCTGGCATGCCCTCCCTCCTGGATGTTCTGCAGTCTCTTGATGATCAGCCCGTTGAAGCGACCATCTTTGCGGCCAGGCCCTGGACTTCCACCTCGGTCGCTGTTGTGGAGGTACTCGACGAGCCTCCGCACGGCCTCGCCTACCTGCTCGAAGTCGACATGGCTCAAGACGTCCTCGAAGTGTGGTCATCCTGGCGTAATGGGGCCGAGCCGGACGCCCAGCAGAAGTGCCAGGCAGTCATCCACTATGCCGAACACGACTCATACCTCGCCGTGCACAGCTGAACACCGCGACCAGCTGCGCAGATGCCTCAATGGCAGAGGTTAAATGCCAAGCTGAGCTTGTCCTACCGCTTTAGCTCGGGCCTACGCCGGTCATTCGTAGGATCGGTGGACCCGAGGACTCCGGGTATGGCAGTGAGCCTTTTCAAG
>NZ_JAODUA010000049.1 GCF_025399895.1 Streptomyces sp. ASQP_92
CCTTCTCTGCACCATTGCAAGTTGATCTTGATGGGTCATGTGCTCTCCCCGAGGTGACGGGCGGGCATGCCGAGGTTGACGGTGGGGCGGCGACGGAAGCGGGCGGCATCGGCCTGCTTCGTTCGGAGGAAGGTGAGTGTCATGTCGATGCCTTCGATCTCGCCAAGCCAGTCCTCGGCCTCGGCTCGTTTGCGTCGGAGAAGGAGGTCCTTCTCGATCTCCGCGAGCCGGGGCAGCATCTTGGGATTGACCTGGAGCATCGGGCAGCGGATGCAGGCGTGCTCGTGCTGGCAGCCGGTGCCGTAGGGACGTGCGCAGTTGCCAAGTTCGACCTTGCGCTTGTCGAAGTGCTCTTCGAAGTCGGCCCACTCCTCCGGGGTGACCTCGGCGTACTCGCCTTCGGGCCGCAGGTTCCGACGGTGGTTGAGGAACCGCTGGTAGTGGGTGACGACGTCCTCGGCGAAGACTGCGACGTAGCCCTGGAGCGTCTGCAGGTTCAGGTGGCCCAGCAGTGCGGCACCGATGTGGATCGGTAGTCCGCCGTTGATGATCTCCGTGGCGAAGAGCCGTCGGAAGTCGTGGGGCGTGAAGGTCAAGCCCTCGAACGCTGCTCTGGTCTCGGCGAGTTCTTCGCAGCTGCGAGCGAGCATGTGCAACACCGTGGTGGGGGCCATGACGCCGTGAATAGTGCCCATCTGCCGTTGGAAGAGGAACGGCATGTCCTCCGACCAGGTCTTTTCATGCGGGTCGTAGCGACTCAGTTGCCGGATGGTCCGCCCGCCCGCTGTGAGGCGTCGGATGATCTGCGCGATCGCATGGAACAGGTCCGCCGACATCGGGATGACCCGCTCGCGGTCGCTCTTCGAGGGAGCGATGACCAGCAGGGCTATGACCTCGCCGTTCGATCGCTGGTATTGCCGGATGCTCAGGTGGGTGAGCTCGACGAGTTCCTCGACGCGGATGCCGCTGTGCCGCAGGACCTCGACCTGGGCCCACGCCCAGAAGGCGGTGTCCTCGGCGGCGGTGACGTCGACGGTGGTCCCGTCCTGATCGACGACCCGGACGGCCGGGTTCTCCTCGTGGCGGGCCCGCTCCTGGTCTCGTTTCGAGTTCGCGCGCTGGTAGCTGGCTCCCGCAAAGGTGAAGAACTCGCCGAGCGGAATGTCGCGGGCCGCCTCCAGCAGGCCAGCAAAGTACTCGCGCCGGGACTCGACGTGGTCGACCAAGGCAGGCAGTAGGGGCTGCCGGGCGCGGACCCGGTGAGCCATGCGCTGGTTGACCTCGCGCTTGCGTTTGGCGAAGCCCTTCAGGTCCCGCCGCCGAACCGGGCAGGGGGCGACCCACTCGGCCCAGCGCTCTGGCTCCTGGATCGACCAGCTGTGCAGATCCATGTAGAGGCCGCGAACCGCCAGGAGGATGCCGGAGGCGTCCTTGCGCTTCTTGTCCTTGTCGTTGTCCCAGAACTGGATCTCGGCCCGCCACTGGTCGTAGACCTCGGAGGAGAGAGCGAGGCCGGCCTGCCCAGGGTTGATCTGCTCGATCTTCGCCCAGAACTGGCTGGCCAGATGCCGGGAGAGCTTGTCGACTGTGGTGTAGTCCGACTCCGCGCGCCGGCGTCGGAGGTAGTCGATCAGCATCTGCCGGACGCCCTGGTGAGCGATCGGGTAGCGGTCGACGAGCTCTTCGATCGTGCGCTGGTTGCTGGAGACCGCGGCCCGCAGGGTCGGCGGTGTGTCGGGCGGGAAATGACCCATCCCGTGCAAGACAGTCCAGGCGGCCAGGGCGGCGAACCGGTCGGTGCGTCCGCCTGCTCCGTGGCTGACGCCCAGGCGGCGTGATTCGACGGAGTAGTGCATCAGGGCCGACGGCGTCAGGTCCTCCAGAGCCATGCCGCCGGTCGTCAGCGCCACCGCCAGGTCGAATTGGGCCCGGTTGCGGTGCACGTGCCGCAGTTCCGTGCGCCCGTCGGTGGCCTTGAAGAACGAGTCCAGGTAGGGGTCCTGCTGCAGAACGCGGAACAGTTGCTCGTACTGCCTGAACCTGTTGACCCGCAAGCCAGCGACGGACGGCTTGATGATCCGCATGCAGAACGCGAGCTTCGCGCCGGCGACCAGTGTGTTGCCGTCGTACTTGTCCGAAGCCTCCGACGTCACCGGGACGCTGTCGTGGTCTTTGTCGAAGCTGCTGGCCGCCCAGCGCTCCTGCCAGGTGTTCCCAGGCAAGGTTTCAAGGTGTCCGAAAAGTCGTTCGATCCCCATGACCGATCGCCGGAGCGGCATCGTTGTCATCGGGACCACCTCCTCGCCGACCACTCGGGCTATCTCCCGTACTGATGCGCGGGACAGGTCGCCGAATGGCAGCGGTGGCTTCTCCGGCGGCGGTGCGGGTTCTGCCTTGACCGATGCGGTGTTGAACCGTGTCGCGGGGGCGGGGACGAACGGCTTCGGGTCGTAGTTCACCCGCCGGTTGCGGAGGGTGGAGAAGTCGTCGGCGATGGTCGGGCTGTCAGCCACCGAAGACCGCCTTGAAGTCGTCGGGGTCGTAGCCGGCCGGGATGCTCCGCTCGACCTTCGGGCGGTTGTAGTGCGTCTGCAGGGCGTCGAAGAGGTCCTCGACCCGAGCCCTGAGGTAGCGGCCGGTGGTGGCCAGGTCGGTGTGGCGGAGGATTGCCCGCACTTCGACCAGGGTGAGGTTGGGGTCGTTGGCCATGCGCTCGGCGGCGGTGTGCCGAAGGTCGTGCAGGCTCCAGTTGGTCTTCAGCTTCTCGTTCACGCGCTGGATGACCCGGCGCATCGCCCAGTAGGTCAGCGGCCTGTCGGGGCCGCGCCGAGCGCGCAGAATCGCTTGGTGGGCCGGAGGAAGGCCAGCCGCGTCAAGGTAGGCGGCGAGCACCACGAGAGCCTGAGGGCTCGCCGGAATCGCCTCGCGCTCCCGCGTCCCCTTCGAGATCACGTAGACGAGCTGCCCCGACCAGTCGATATCCGCTGGAGTGATGCCCAAGAGTTCACTGGCACGGGCCCCGCTGGAGACGTAGAGCAGGATGGCGGCCCGGTCACGGTTGTGGTTCAGAGCCGCGAAGAACTCCTCCCACATCGCGTCCGGGATCGCGCGGGGATCCGCTTGATTCGACTTCTGCCGCAGTCGGGACCGGCGGAAGACCGGAACGGGCTCGGTCGGGTCTAGATGGGCCAGCGCCTGTCGCCGGGCCTGCGAGACGGGAACCGGGTTCATGACCGGTCCCCGTCCCGACTCGGCGTGGAACTCGTAGAAGCAGCTGACCACCGTCAGGGCGTGGTTGATAGTGCTGGCGGCGTAGCCGGCCTTCAGGTACCGCTTGCCCGTCCGCAGATTGACCGAGCCGGGCCGCGGCGCATTCGGGTTGCTTCGGCGCCGCTGCGGGTTCGCGGCTGCCCGCAGTAGGCCCACCATGGCCGCCGTCTCCGCCTCGACCGCCTTGTCCCACTCGACCCCGAGAAACCACAGCACCCGGAACCATCGCAGCAGGTCGTAGGCGTAGCTACGGCAGGTGAGAGGACTGTTGTCCCCGAGTGACAGATCCCGCAGGAAGGCCACCGTCGGCTCGACCGGCAGGCCATCCCTGCCGAGCACGACGTACGGCGGGTGCTGGGTGTCCAGCTGAACCACTGAGCCGATGCGGGGCAAGGTGACACCTCCTTCCATGAGTTGGTGATGCAGGGTCAGTTCCACTCGGGCCTCCAGGAGCTACACAGTCATCGCGCGCCAACTGGCGTCACGATGGTGCAGTTAACACACC
>NZ_JAODUA010000050.1 GCF_025399895.1 Streptomyces sp. ASQP_92
ATCTGGGGCTGGCACATGTTCCTTTTCGTGGATCGCCGCTGCCACCGGCCCGTATCCATCTCCTGCTGTCCTCGTTGGTCTTCGTGGTGGTGCCCGGATTCTCCAGGTGCTGCCTTGATCGGTCAGGTGCGAGGAAGGTGTGCCGGTGGCATCCCAGTTGAGGGTGGTCCAGGGCGGTGCCGTACTGCTGGAGCCGGTGACCGCCGATCCGTGGGAGTTTCAGGCCGACTGCGTTGAGGCGTTCGTCGCCTCATGGCGAGCTCGTGGGTTCAGCCCGGTGACCGTCGAGAACGACATCGGACTGCTGGAACGCACGCTCACCGCACTGGGCCGGCCCGCCTGGGACGTCACCCCCGAAGACATCGACCGCGTCGTCGGAGACCTGGCTCTTGCCGGGCGGGCGGCCTCGACCCGGCGCGAGTACGTGCAGATCTTCAAGGGCTTTCACCGGTTTCTGCAGGTCCGCAAGGCCGTCGAGATCGAAGCCGGTTTCGGCGTTCGCCTGGTCTGCCCGGTCGATGAGTTCAACGCGGCCCGGCATGTCGGCGATGACTCCCCGGCCCAGCTGCCGCCACCGACCCCAGAGCGGGTCGCGGAGTTCTTCGACTTCCTCAAGGCCCGGATCGCCACCGCCCGCAAGTACGCACCCGCCGCCCGGGACTATGCGATGTTCCGGACCCTCTATCACGCCGGCCTGAGGTCCGAAGAGGTGTCGCTTCTGGACCGCCCGGACCTCCACTTCACGCGGGGACCGTTCGGGAAGCTCCACGTCCGGTTCGGCAAAGGCGCCCGCACATCCGGACCGCGGCCGCGCTGGGTGCCGATGCTGGACGGGCTCGACCTTGTCCTGCGCTGGTTTCTCGACGACGTCCGCGGGAAGTTCCCCGACTCGCCGGTGCTGTTTGCGGACGAGTCCGGAGGCAGTCTGCACCGCGGGACGATTCGCAATCGCTTGCGCTATCTGATGGAACTCGAAGGCCGTCCGGCGACCGACCGGTTCAGTCCGCATGCCCTGCGGCGGGCCTGCGCGACCCATAACTACGAGCGTGGTGTGGACTTGGTGGCAATCCAGCAGCTCCTTGGTCATTGGACGGTCAGTTCGACCATGAGATACGTCCGTCCCTCCGCGACGTTCATCGAGGATGCATATCGTCGCGCGGTGACCACCACGCTCGGCGAGCTGACCGCTGAGGGGGACAGCTCCGCATGAAGATCCGATGGCGTTTGCGGATGGCCGCTGCCCAACGCGAGATCTGGACCGGCACCCAGCTGCAGCGGCTGCTGGCCGAACGCGCAGGTCTGCAAATGTCCTCTGCCTCGGTGTCTGCGCTGTTCAGCAAAGAGCCCTCCCAGGTGAAGATGTCCACGCTGATCGCGTTGTGCACCGCGCTGGACTGCACCCCCAACGACCTTTTCGAGGTCGACACCACCCCCGTCGAGCGTCCTGCGGTTCCACCGCGACCGGTCGCCAACCTGCCGAAAGTGGCCTCCGCGCGAGGCCGCTCGATGCCACCTATCTGACCCGGAGATGAGGGGGCATCGTGGGCGTCAAACAGAGCGACTGCGTCGGCTGCGGAGCCCCGGTCGGCTTCATCGACCGGCACCACTGCTGCCGCTGCACTGCCCGGCAGAAGGAGGCCGAGGCCCGGGCCGCTTGTCCCCGGTGCGGCCAGCAGCGCGTTCTCCAGGCGGACACCGGCCGGTGCATCACCTGCTCACGCATATGCACCGCATGCGGACACCCGGTACGGAGTAAATCCTCGGCACTCTGCCGCACTTGCCTGCGGGAGTCCGAACGCGACGCGGCCAAGGATCCATGCCCTCGCTGCAGCCGACCCGGATATCTGCGCGAGGACACTGGCTGGTGCGGGCACTGCTCGCGTCCCCGGCAGGCCAAACAGCCGCCCCGGGCCTGTGAGCAATGCGGCAGAGTACGGAAGCACGCAGGGCTGGGGCTGTGCTCGGCCTGCTGGCAGCGTCACCCCGACCGTCCCTTCGTCCGGGCCGAGCACCTCATCGCCGAACTCGACAATCCCCCCGACTGGCTCCCGGACTTCACGACAGATCTCGCCGCCAAGTACTCCGTCGGCCGGGCCTGCACTTCGGGACGGCCAGCCCAGCCTCCCCCAGTCCGTACTCGAACGTTCCCGCCGCCCGGGGCGGTCGATGGGCTCCCTCGCCCGCGCCCTAGAAGCCTTCTTTACCAGTCGCGGTCTGGCCATGGCCACCGACCAGGGCGAGCGGCTCGCGGTCGGCCGCCGGCAACGCCGGGTTCTCGCGGTCCCGGAGCCCCTGCGACCTTCCGTGGAGGCCTTCTCCGACTTCATGATCCGCTCACGCGAGCGGTCACGGCGTGCCGGAACGCTGCCCCGCACTGACGGGACCATCGAAGCCGCACTGGCCATCGTGCGTGACCTTGCCCTGTTCCTCGCAGGTGAGCGCGGAAAGCAGGACTGGGCACTGACCGACGTGCACGATCTCGAAGCTTTCCTGGCCGGCTCGCCCAAGGCCCGAAAGCGTCGACTGGTGGTGCTCGGACAGTTCTTCCGCTTCGCGCGATCCCAGAAGATCGTCCTCGTCGATCCCGCCCGCGGGTTGACCGCCGGAGGACCGAGCGGCTTCACTGGCGCGACTCTGACGCTTGACCAGCAACGTCTGCTGTTTCGCCGCTGGACAACGGATCCAGCCGTCCACCCGCACGAAGCACTACTGGGCATGCTCGCCCTGTTGCACGGCGCCTCAAGCCGTGAGGTCAAAATGCTCCAGACCGTTGACATCGACCTTCATGCCCGGACCGCCCGGCTCGGCGACCGCCCGCATCCGGTCCCTTTGGATCCGCCGTCCTGGGCGGCCGTGGAACGCTGCCTTGCCCACCGCGAAGACCAGAAGACTGATAACCCGCATGTGATGGTCACCCGCCAGACGAAGTCCGGCCGGGGGCCGGCGTCCACCGCCTATGTCAGTCACGTCCTTGACGCCTGCGGCTTCCCACCCCGCATGATCCGCTGCACTCGACTGCTCGAGCTGGTCAACACCATGGACCCCAAGCTCATCGCCGCCGCGTTCGGCATGGACCCCGAGGCCACCATGATCTATCTGGCCGATCACGTCGACGAGGGGCGGCTCCCGCTTCCGGATGCCAGCCGAAATGCCAGGAGGCCGCGCTGAAAACTCGTACAGAATTGCGGGCATGACCGCCTTCTCTTGCACCAACTGTCAGCAGCGGATGAGTCCTGATCTTCGGGAGGTGCCGATGCCGCCGCCGGTCACCGAGGAAGCCCCGGGACACCGATTCTTGCCACCGCTTCTGCCGCGTGGGTCGTATGCGGTCAGTCCCCATACTGGCGCACTGGTCCTGAACCCCGACGACATCATGGGGTTGACCAGACACCCTGACCCCAGGCGTCGCAACGGATGCTGTGGACTCGACGGCCTGGACGGCCCCAACCTCGTCTGTGGCAACTGCGAAGCGGAGGTCGCGACACAGCAGTCGGACTGCTGGTCTCAGCAGCTGATTGCGCTGATCCCCGAAGCCGTGACCGGGATGGTCTCTCCGTCTGCTTGAACCCGTGAAGTTTCGGCAGCACCTCGCACGGGTTCGCCGGAACATGTGCGCTTT
>NZ_JAODUA010000051.1 GCF_025399895.1 Streptomyces sp. ASQP_92
GGTGTCGGCGTACAAGTGGACGTGCTCCACCTCGTACGAATGAAGGTGCTCCGTTTTCGGGGCGGTGATGGGGTGCTCGCCGTGAGTCTGCTGTTGTCCGTTCGGGGCGGCAGGGAGGCGGCTCGCGGTGGTCTTGGACCCACATCGGTGGCTGGAGTTGAGGCGGTTTCGTCCGCTGTATGAGTCTGGTGCGATGAGCCTGCGGGAGGTCGCGAAGGAGACCGGGCTGAACCGTCGGACCGTCAGCAAGTATTTGAAGGACCCGGCATCGGCGGGGCTGCCCAAGCGAGAGTCCGCTGGCCGGCCCCAGCGGCGGCTCGTGGACGAGGTCGCGCCCCTGATCGACGCGATGCTCAGGGCCGAGGTCCTCCTGAAGGGGTCGGTGATCCACGAGCGCCTGGTCGCGGAGTACGGGGTCGCGATCAACTACCAGCGGGTGAAGCTCTATCTGCAGGAGGCCCGGCCGCGGATCGCGGAGGAGCTGGGCATCAGCCCGGGCGAGCTGGCGGGGCTGCACCGGCGTTTCGAGGTGGTGCCCGGTGCTCAGGCCCAGGTGGACTGGGGAGATGAGGGCAGGGTCCTCGCTCATGTCGGGATTCCGAAGGTCTACTCGTTCCACATGACGCTGTCGTACTCGCGTGATCCGTTCTGCTGCTTCACCACCAGCCAGGATCTCGCGACGTTCTTCGACTGCCACCGCCAGGCGTTCGCGCACTTCGCCGGGGTGCCGTTGAGCATCGTCTATGACCGCACCAAGACGGTCGTGCGCCGGCACGTCGCCCCGGGCGAGGCGGTCCCGCTGCATCCTGAAGCGGTCGCATTCGCAGGCCACTACGACTACGACATCGACGTACTGGCGGCTTACCGGCCGCAAGGCAAGGGCAGGGTCGAGCGTCAGGTGAACATCGTCCGCGACCATGTCCTGGCCGGCCGGGCCTTCTCCTCGGTCGAGGAAATGAACGCCGCTTTCACGGCCTGGGTGCCGTTGCGGCGGGCGAAGGTCCACGGCACCCACGGCGAGGTCATCGGACACCGGGCCGCTCGCGATCACACAGCTCTGCGGCCGCTGCCGCAAACGCCATATCTGGTTGCCCAGCGGCACCTGCGGCAAGTCGGCAAGGACTGCCTGGTCGCCTTCGATGCGAACCTCTACTCGGTGCCCGCCCGCAAGGTCCGCCCTCGCCAGCTGGTCGAGGTCCGTGCTACGAAATCCCAGGTCAGCCTACATGCCACCGTCCCCGGATCCGACGGGACGACGCTGCTGGCCATTCATTCGCGGGCGGTCGGCCGCGGAGCCCGCGTCGTCGACGAGAGGCACTGGGACGGTCTGCCCACCGGCGCCGGACGCCGCGTCACCACCGGCGATGATCTGCCCTCTCCCCGCCGCAGCCAGCCGACAGACTCGCAGACCGGCCCGCTGCAGGCTCTTCTCAGCAGGTCTGCCGCCGCCCACGTCGAGGTCGGCCGCCGCCCGCTGTCGGTCTATGACGAGCTGACCGGCACCCGGCCCTTCAATTCGCCCGCCCCGACCAAGGACGCCCGTTGAGCGAGCTGACCAGCAACCGCATCCGCACCACCGCCGCCCGCCTCGGGCTGCCGCACCTTGCCGAAGCCCTGAGCCACTACATCCAACGGGCCGACGAGGCGAAGATGGGCTACCTCGACCTGCTCGACCTGGTCCTCTCCGAGGAACTCGCGGTCCGTGACGACCGCCGCTTCCGCAACGGCCTCAGGCTCTCGAAGCTGCCGCATCACAAGACGCTCGAGGACTACGACTTCTCCTTCCAGCCCGAACTCGAACCGCGCAAGGTCAAAGACTTGGCCACCTTGTCCTTCGTCGAGGACAAGGCCAACGTCGCCCTGCTGGGGCCGCCGGGAGTCGGCAAGACCCACCTCGCCGTCGCTCTCGCGGTCGCGGCTTGCCGAGCGGGCTACTCGATCTACTTCACCAGCCTCGACGACATGGTCCGTCACCTCAAAGCCGCCGAGGACCAGGGCCGGCTGATGAACAAGCTCACCAGCTACCTCCGCCCCGCCGTCCTCGTGGTCGACGAAGTCGGCTACCAGCCGCTCGAGCGGGCCGAGGCGAACCTGGTCTTCCAGGTCATCTCCAAGCGCTACGAGAAGGGCTCGATCATCCTGACCTCGAACAAGACCTTCGGC
>NZ_JAODUA010000052.1 GCF_025399895.1 Streptomyces sp. ASQP_92
GCCATGGTGGTCGCCCTGCTCGCGGTCCTGAAGTCCGGGGCCGCCTACCTGCCCATCGACCCCGCGATCACCACCAATGGCCGCACGTTCCCGGCCGGCCCGGACACCCCCGCGCTCCTGGTGACCGACACGGCCACCGCCGGGTCGCTCGCGGACACCGGCCTCCCGCGCCTGGTCCTGGACGACCCGGCGACGGCGGCGGCGCTGGCCGCCCACCGCGCGGACGACCCCGTCGACGCCGACCGGGCCGCGCCCCTGCGGCCGGGACACCTCGCCCACATACTCGCGGGCCCGGACGCCACGGCGGTCGCCGGGGAGCACGGCGCGCTGGTCGACCGACTCACCTGGTACGCCGAGGAGTTCCCCGAGCAGCGCACGGCGGCCGTCCTCGCCACCTCGTCGCCGACCGGCATCGACGGCATCGCCGAGCTGCTCGCACCGCTGCTGTCCGGCGGCTCGACCGTCGTCGTCGACCCGGAGGACGCCCCGGGTGCCTTCGACCTCGCGGACACCGTGGTCCGGCACGGCATCGCACGCCTCACCGTGGCCCCCGGCCACCTGGGCGCCCTCGCCGACAGCGACGACCTGCCCCGCATGACCGGGGCCACCGTCTGGATGTGCGGCGACCAGCCGCTGGACCCGGCCACCGTCGAGCGCTTCCGCACCAGCCTGCCGTCGGCACGGCTGGTCACCTTCTACGGATCGGCGGCGGCCGACGGCGCCGCGACCCACGGGAGCCGCCCCGAGGACGGCGCCGGGCTCCCGATCGGGCGCCCGGTGGGGAGCACGGGCGCCCTGGTCCTCGACGAGGGCCTGCGCCCGGTGCCGGCCGGCGTCACGGGGGAGCTGTATCTGACGGGCGCGGGCCTGGCCCGGGGCTTCGTGGGCCAACCGGCCCTGACCGCCGCGCGGTTCGTGCCCTGCCCCTTCGGGCCCGCCGGAGCCCGGATGTACCGCACCGGAGACCAGGCGCGCTGGACCCCGGACGGCCGGCTCGTCCTGACCGGACGCGCGAACGCTGTCGAACAGGCGGATCCTGTACGGGAGTTGGACGAACCGACGGCGCCGCGCGAGCCCCGGGACCCGGTGGAGGAAGCCCTGTGCGGGCTCTTCGCACAGGTCCTCGGGGTGGAGTCGGTCGGCGTCGACGACAGCTTCTTCGACCTGGGCGGCCACTCCCTGCTCGCCACCAAGCTGGTCAGCCGGGCCCGCGCCGCACTCCGCACCGCCCTGTCGGTACGGGACGTCTTCGAGGCGCCCACCGTCGCCGAACTCGCCCTGCGCGCCAGGACCGGGGGCCAGCCCAGGCCCGCCCTCACCCCGGCACCCCGCACGGTCACCCTCCCGCTGTCCTCCGCACAGCGCCGCCTGTGGTTCCTCAACCGCCTCGACCCGGACTCCGCCGCCTACAACATGCCGCTCGCCGTACGGCTTTCGGGCCCGCTCGACGTGGCGGCCCTGGACGCGGCGCTGGGTGATGTGGTGGCGCGGCACGAGAGTCTGCGGACGGTGTTCCCGGAGGTGGACGGCGAGCCGCGGCAGGTCGTCCTCGACGCCGGTGAGGTGTGGAGCGGGCTACGCGTCCAGGAGGTGGCCGAGGGGGAACTCACCGAACTGATCCGGTCCGAGACGGACCGAGGGTTCGACCTGACCTCTCGGATCCCGCTGCGCGCCTTCCTCTACCGCACCGCGCCCGACGAGCACGTCCTGCTCCTGCTGCTGCACCACATCGCGGCCGACGGCTGGTCGCTCGCCCCGCTGGCC
>NZ_JAODUA010000053.1 GCF_025399895.1 Streptomyces sp. ASQP_92
CACCAGGGCGACGATGTTCTGGATGTCGGCCTTGAGCGGGAGGCCGATGCACGGCTTGTTCAGGGAGCCCTGGACCAGCGACAGCTGCGGGCTCATGTCGCCTTCGGTCTTCGAGTTGCCGAAGGCCTGCTTCGCACCGTTGCCGCTGAGCGACGTCGTACCGGTGTCGTTGCCGATGGCCATGGCCTGGGGGGCCAGCATGGCGGAGGCGCCGACAATCGAAACGGCTGCAGCGGACGCGGCCATAACCTTCTTGAGCATGGTCTTCCCTTTTCTTGGTGGAGAGCACGTGCAGTACCGCGCCCCTATCCACTGCGCCGTACTACTGCCTGGTCAACTTCGCCGAACTGGTTTGGTTCCGCCACATCACCCGAACGGTTCTCAAGAGGGACGGAGGGTGCCGGACACTTCGCCAAGGACACCCCCGTCAGATCTCCATATAATCCCAATCCGCAAAGGTGCAGAGGCGTGTTCGGCCCTATTTTCGTACGGCCGAAAGAGTGAAGGGAAGAAACCGATCCGCCGTGCGGACTGTTGGGCAGGAGGCTCCGTCTGGGGCATCCACCAGAAAGGGACCAGCGTGATCAAGAAGGCTATGGCGGCAGCAGCCGTCGGCGTGTCCGTGATCGGCGCGTCCGCGGCGATGGCGCCGCAGGCGATGGCGATCGGCAACGACAGCGGGACCACGACGGTCAGCGGCAACAACGCGTTGCAGTCGTACGGGAACTCCGCCACGTACGGCAACATGAGCCCGCAGATCGCGCTGATTCAGGGTTCGTTCAACAAGCCCTGCATCGCCCTGCCGGCGAAGGCCAACATCCAGAACATCCTCGCCCTGGTGAACGTCGGAATCCAGGACATCCCGATCCTGTCCTCGCCGCAGACCCAGCAGTGCACCGAGAACTCCACCCAGGCCAAGGGCGACGAGGCGCTGTCGCACATCCTGAGCAACATCCCGGTCCTGTCCGGAAACGGCGCCTCGCGCAGCTGAATTCAGCGATTTCAGGACGGCCGGGCCGCTGTCAATCCCTTCGGGGGTCCGACGCCCTGATGTCCTGGCCGGATCGCCGGCGCACTCCGACGATCCGGCTTTTTCGCGCCTGTCACCTCACGCGATGACGTCGCGCCTTTTCAGTGGGGCCAGTGGAAACCGTTGACGAGCGCGTTCCATTCCCAGTCGGGCCGACCCGGCACCGTACGCCTTTCTGCGGCCCAGGCACGTACCAGGTCCGCATAGAGGGGCTCGGCCGCCGCCTCGCTCTCGAATCGTCGACGGGTGATCGGGATGAATGTCTGCCGACGCCAGGCACCCTGCGTCTCCGTCATGTTTCCTCACCATCGGTCGCGGTGATTGCCTCATACCACGGCCGAGCGGATTCGAATTCCGCAATGCTCTGTCCGGGGGACAGGGCGCAACCAAAAGAGATTCTTACCGTTTCTCTTCACAGATCCCCGTCAGTGGAATCAGACCAAACAGGAGTAGACATGCAGAAGTTGTGGTCGGCCGCAGCCGTCGCCGCAGCCGTTTCCGGTGTCGCGATGATGGCCGCGCCGCAGGCGATGGCCATCGGCAACGACAGCGGTACGACGTCGCTCAGCGGCAACGGCGCCGAGCAGGCCTTCGGCAACTCGAAGACCGACGGCGACATGAGCCCCCAGATGACCCTGGTCCAGGGCTCTCTGAACAAGCTGTGTGTCGGCCTCCCGGCCAAGGCCGACATCCAGAACATCGTCGCCCTGGTC
>NZ_JAODUA010000055.1 GCF_025399895.1 Streptomyces sp. ASQP_92
CTGAGACCTGATGCCGAGCCGATTGTGGTGAAGTGGATGATCCTATGCTGTCGAGAAAAGCCTCTAGCGAGTTTCATGGCGGCCCGTACCCTAAACCGACTCAGGTGGTCAGGTAGAGAATACCGAGGCGTTCGGGTGAACTATGGTTAAGGAACTCGGCAAAATGCCCCCGTAACTTCGGGAGAAGGGGGGCCATCACCGGTGATAGCACTTGCTGCTTGAGCTGGGGGTGGCCGCAGAGACCAGCGAGAAGCGACTGTTTACTAAAAACACAGGTCCGTGCGAAGCCGTAAGGCGATGTATACGGACTGACGCCTGCCCGGTGCTGGAACGTTAAGGGGACCGGTTAGTCACATTTCGGTGTGGCGAAGCTGAGAACTTAAGCGCCAGTAAACGGCGGTGGTAACTATAACCATCCTAAGGTAGCGAAATTCCTTGTCGGGTAAGTTCCGACCTGCACGAATGGCGTAACGACTTCTCGACTGTCTCAACCATAGGCCCGGTGAAATTGCACTACGAGTAAAGATGCTCGTTTCGCGCAGCAGGACGGAAAGACCCCGGGACCTTTACTACAGTTTGATATTGGTGTTCGGTTCGGCTTGTGTAGGATAGGTGGGAGACTTTGAAGCGGCCACGCCAGTGGTTGTGGAGTCGTCGTTGAAATACCACTCTGGTCGTGCTGGATGTCTAACCTCGGTCCGTGATCCGGATCAGGGACAGTGTCTGATGGGTAGTTTAACTGGGGCGGTTGCCTCCTAAAGAGTAACGGAGGCGCCCAAAGGTTCCCTCAGCCTGGTTGGCAATCAGGTGTTGAGTGTAAGTGCACAAGGGAGCTTGACTGTGAGACCGACGGGTCGAGCAGGGACGAAAGTCGGGACTAGTGATCCGGCGGTGGCTTGTGGAAGCGCCGTCGCTCAACGGATAAAAGGTACCCCGGGGATAACAGGCTGATCTTCCCCAAGAGTCCATATCGACGGGATGGTTTGGCACCTCGATGTCGGCTCGTCGCATCCTGGGGCTGGAGTCGGTCCCAAGGGTTGGGCTGTTCGCCCATTAAAGCGGTACGCGAGCTGGGTTTAGAACGTCGTGAGACAGTTCGGTCCCTATCCGCTGCGCGCGCAGGAACATTGAGAAGGGCTGTCCCTAGTACGAGAGGACCGGGACGGACGAACCTCTGGTGTGCCAGTTGTCCTGCCAAGGGCATGGCTGGTTGGCTACGTTCGGAAAGGATAACCGCTGAAAGCATCTAAGCGGGAAGCCTGCTTCGAGATGAGTGTTCCCACCTCCTTGAGAGGGTAAGGCTCCCAGTAGACGACTGGGTTGATAGGCCAGATGTGGAAGCCCGGTAACGGGTGGAGCTGACTGGTACTAATAGGCCGAGGGCTTGTCCTCAGTTGCTCGCGTCCACTGTGTTTGTTCTGAAGCAATGAACTCCCGCA
>NZ_JAODUA010000056.1 GCF_025399895.1 Streptomyces sp. ASQP_92
TAGTACTCCGTTAGGTCGCTCTGGCTCTTGAGTTTGGGCTGGTGGTGGATGTTCTTGGCAGGGGGCGGTGGCAGGTGGTGCAGGTGCCGGTCCAGCAGTTCAGCAGGTCCTGGATGGTGTCGAGGATCTGGTAGAGGGTGAGTCCGCTGTATCGGCTTTTGGGGCCAGGCGTTGTTCGGTGAGGAAGGCGTGGGCGGCGGTGACCAGGGTGACGTGGTGATGCCAGCCGTTCCAGGAACGTCCCTCGAAGTGGTCCAGGCCGAGGCCGTGCTTGAGTTCCCGGTAGTCGTGCTCGATGCGCCAGCGGACCTTCGCCAGGCGGACCAGTTCGTTCAGCGGGGTGCCTGCGGGCAGGTTGGACAGCCAGTAGTCGGTGGGTGCTTCGGCTCCGGTGGGCCATTCGGCCAGCAGCGTGAGCTCGGGCAGGACGCCGTCCCAGGCTCCGTCCTGCGCGGTGGCTGCGGCCTGGGCCAGGCGGCGGGCCCGGACTCCGGCCGGCCGGACCCGCAGTGCCACAAAGCGCGAGCGCATCGGCCCGCGGGAGCCTTCACGCCAGGTCGCCCCGGTGAAGGCCTGCCGTGCCCGGCCGGCCGCCAGCGCGGCCACCGAGGACGGCTTGTCGCGGTAACGGGGCTGCGGCTTGCGGCCGTTGCCGGACCAGAGCGGGACAGTGGGCACCGCCTCATGCGGGTGCACAGTCACATCCGAGCGGACCGCCACCACGTAGCCGATGCTCCGGCGCTCCAGCCCGTCACGGAAGTCGGCGTTCTGCCCGTAACCGGCGTCGGCCACCAGTACCGGCGGGACAAGCCCCCATCCGGCCAGCTCGTCGAGAATCTCCAGGGCCAGGCGCCACTTCTCCCGGTGCCCGATCTCCTCAGGGATGCCCGTCCTGCGCCGACGGACAGCATCGGCTGCCCACTCCTGAGGCACGAACAACCGCCACTGCAACGGACAGGACGCGGTGTCGGACACCGCGTGGATACTCACCGCGACCTGGCAGTTGGCCTGCTTGCCCAAAGCCCCGCAGTACTGGGGCGCGACCCCCACCGACATCTTCCCGTCCTTGGGGAACGACACATCATCGACCGCCCACGCATCCGGGGCGATCTGCGGCACCATCCGCTCAGCAATGCGCCGCCGCACCGGCACCGGGTCCCAGGTCGACTGGTTCACGAACTGCTGCAGGTTCTGCTCGTTGCCGTCCGGCAGGCGGCCGGCCATGGCCTGGATCGACTTGCGGCGACCGTCCGTCATCAGTCCCCGCAGATAGCAGTCACTCTTGGCCCGCTGGTCCTTGCGCGGCACCGACGCGAACACGTCAGCCACGAACAGCGCCAACTTGGCCCGAGCCCGGCTCACTTCATGTGCGTCCACACCTCCAACATGCTCCCGAACAGGACCAAGAGGAAGACCTAACGGAGTACTACTA
>NZ_JAODUA010000057.1 GCF_025399895.1 Streptomyces sp. ASQP_92
GACTTCCGTATCTTCGGCGGCGCGCTGGGCGAGGCCCACGCCACGAAGATCCACAAGATCATGGACATGGCCATCGCGGCCGGCGCGCCGCTGGTCTCCCTGAACGACGGCGCGGGCGCCCGTATCCAGGAGGGCGTCAGCGCTCTCGCGGGCTACGGCGGCATCTTCCAGCGCAACACCAGAGCCTCCGGGGTGATCCCGCAGATCTCGGTGATGCTGGGCCCGTGCGCGGGCGGCGCCGCGTACTCGCCCGCCCTCACCGACTTCGTCTTCATGGTCCGCGAGACCTCCCAGATGTTCATCACGGGACCGGACGTGGTGCGCGCGGTGACCGGCGAGGAGATCAGCCAGAACGGGCTCGGCGGCGCCGACGTGCACGCCGAGACGAGCGGCGTGGCGCACTTCGCGTACGACGACGAGGAGACGTGCCTGGCGGAGGTGCGGTATCTGATCTCGATGCTGCCCTCGAACAACCGGGAGAACCCGCCGGCCCACCCGAGCGACGACCCGGCGGACCGCCGCTCGGAGGTACTGCTCGACCTGGTGCCGGCGGACGGCAACCGCCCGTACGACATGCACAAGGTGATCGAGGAGCTCGTCGACGACGGCGACTTCCTGGAGATCCACGAGCGTTGGGCGCGGAACATCATCTGCGCGCTGGCGCGCTTCGACGGCCAGGTCGTCGGCATCGTGGCCAACCAGCCGCAGTCGCTGGCGGGTGTCCTGGACATCGAGGCCTCCGAGAAGGCGGCCCGCTTCGTCCAGATGTGTGACGCCTTCAACATCCCGATCGTCACCCTGTTGGACGTCCCCGGCTTCCTGCCGGGCGTCTCCCAGGAGCACGGTGGGATCATCCGGCACGGCGCGAAGCTGCTGTACGCGTACTGCAACGCGACGGTCCCGCGGATCTCCCTGATCCTGCGCAAGGCG
>NZ_JAODUA010000058.1 GCF_025399895.1 Streptomyces sp. ASQP_92
AGACCGTGTCCTACGTGGTGAGTCGGACGAGTCGTTTGTAGCAGCACAGGGCTGCGGCGAGGCCGAGGAAGGCCAGGTAGTTGCGGGGATTTCGTTCGTAGCGGGGGCTGAGTCTGCGGTAACCGGACAGCCACGACATGGTCCTCTCGATTACCCACCTGCGACGTCCCAGCCGTTCGCTGGACTCGATGCCTTTGCGGGCGATGCGGACACCGATGTGCTTGCCCCATAACCATTTCCGCAGATGGGGGACGTCGTAAGCCTTATCAGCGTGCAGCCGGGTGGGTTTGAAGTAGCGGCCGCGGTGGGGGTCGTGTCTCGTTTGGTGACCGGCGACCATGGGCTTCAGTGCGAGGCTGTCGTGGACGTTCGCGGCGGAGAGGCCGACGACCAGGGGCAGTCCGTTCGCGTCCGACAGGACGTGCATCTTGGAACCCGGCTTGCCCCGGTCCACGGGGCTCGGACCTGTGTGTTCGCCCCTTTTTTTGCCCGCACGTGCGCCGAATCCAGCACCACACGGGAGACATCGACGAGGCCGGCGTCATCGAGGCGGTGCACCACCGCTTCATGGAGGCGACCCCAGACACCGGCTCTCGACCAGATCATGAACCGGCGGTGCACCGTCGACTTCGACACCCCGAAACACGGCGGCAAGGCCCGCCAGGAACACCCACTGACCAGCACGTAGACGATCCCCGCGAACAGCGTCTCATCAGGCGTGTCCTGAGTCCCGCCGCCCTGCGGCCGCACCTTCGACGGCGGGATCAACGGCTTCGCGATCTCCCACAACCCGTCCGGAACAATCCAACTCCACGTCCCCTGACCCATGTTGAGGTTCTTCCCTGACTCACCACATAGGACACGCTCT
>NZ_JAODUA010000059.1 GCF_025399895.1 Streptomyces sp. ASQP_92
TAGGGCGTGTGTGATGTTGTGATCAGTCGGCGGTTTTCACGAGGTCGTCGATCCAGATCATGGCGGCGCGGAGGTGGAGGCCGGCGAGGTAGCTGTCCGGGGTTTTGTCGTAGCGGGTGGCGATGCCTCGCCAGGCTTTCAGCTTGTTGATCAGACGCTCGACGGTGTTCCGTTCCTTGTAGAGGTCAGCGTCGTGGCTGATGGGCCGGCCGCCTCGTGCGCCCTTCTTCCTGCGGTTGGCGGCCTGGTCCTTCTTCTCTGGGATGACCGCCTTGATTCCCCGTTTGCGCAGGTAGGCGCGATTACCGCGGGACGAGTAGGCCTTGTCCCCGGCGACCGCGCCGGGTGTTGTGCGAGGGCGGCCGACGGGCAGGCGCACCCGCACCTTCTTGAGCACGGGGATGAACTGCGGGCTGTCCCCGGCCTGCCCGGCGGTCAGGACCAGCGCGAGCGGACGGCACTGGCGGTCCGCGGCGAGATGAATCTTGCTGGTGAGACCGCCCCGGGACCTGCCGAGCAGGGCCTGCTTCAGGCGGATCCTGTGTCGGCGCCGGATGCGCCGGCGTTCGTCGTGTCCGTTCTGTTCCTCCGAGTCGCCCCCTTTTGGCGGGCTGTCTCCTCTTCCCGCACGGCTTCTTCCAAGGTCTTCATGAGGTGCTTGCTGACCCGCATGCCCGCGGCATCGTGGTGGGCGCGGACCGTGGTGGAGTCCACGCTGACCAGCGACAAGCCCGTCCTGCCGGCGCCGGCCCCCTGGGCGATCAGGCCTTCCAGCAGAGCGGTGAACACACCCGCATCCCGCCACACGCGAAAGCGTCCGTAGACGGTCGCCCAGG
>NZ_JAODUA010000060.1 GCF_025399895.1 Streptomyces sp. ASQP_92
GCGACGCTCCCACGGCTTGTAGGCACACGGTTTCAGGTACTATTTCACTCCGCTCCCGCGGTACTTTTCACCATTCCCTCACGGTACTATCCGCTATCGGTCACCAGGGAATATTTAGGCTTAGCGGGTGGTCCCGCCAGATTCACACGGGATTTCTCGGGCCCCGTGCTACTTGGGTGTCTCTCAAACGAGCCGTTGATGTTTCAGCTACGGGGGTCTTACCCTCTACGCCGGACCTTTCGCATGTCCTTCGCCTACACCAACGGTTTCTGACTCGTCCTGTCGCCGGCAGACGACAGAAGAGAGATCCCACAACCCCGCATGCGCAACCCCTGCCGGGTATCACACGCATACGGTTTGGCCTCATCCGGTTTCGCTCGCCACTACTCCCGGAATCACGGTTGTTTTCTCTTCCTGAGGGTACTGAGATGTTTCACTTCCCCTCGTTCCCTCCACATACCCTATGTGTTCAGGTATGGGTGACAGCCCATGACGACTGCCGGGTTTCCCCATTCGGAAACCCCCGGATCAAAGCCTGGTTGACGGCTCCCCGGGGACTATCGTGGCCTCCCACGTCCTTCATCGGTTCCTGGTGCCAAGGCATCCACCGTGCGCCCTTAAAAACTTGGCCACAGATGCTCGCGTCCACTGTGCAGTTCTCAAACAACGACCAGCCACCCATCACCCC
>NZ_JAODUA010000061.1 GCF_025399895.1 Streptomyces sp. ASQP_92
GTCGTGACTGCGTGCCTTTTGAAGAATGAGCCTGCGAGTTAGCGGTGTGTAGCGAGGTTAACCCGTGTGGGGAAGCCGTAGCGAAAGCGAGTCCGAACAGGGCGATTGAGTTGCACGCTCTAGACCCGAAGCGGAGTGATCTAGCCATGGGCAGGTTGAAGCGGCTGTAAGAGGTCGTGGAGGACCGAACCCACCAGGGTTGAAAACCTGGGGGATGACCTGTGGTTAGGGGTGAAAGGCCAATCAAACTCCGTGATAGCTGGTTCTCCCCGAAATGCATTTAGGTGCAGCGTCGCGTGTTTCTTGCCGGAGGTAGAGCACTGGATAGGCGATGGGCCCTACCGGGTTACTGACCTTAGCCAAACTCCGAATGCCGGTAAGTGAGAGCGCGGCAGTGAGACTGTGGGGGATAAGCTCCATGGTCGAGAGGGAAACAGCCCAGAGCATCGACTAAGGCCCCTAAGCGTACGCTAAGTGGGAAAGGATGTGGAGTCGCAGAGACAACCAGGAGGTTGGCTTAGAAGCAGCCACCCTTGAAAGAGTGCGTAATAGCTCACTGGTCAAGTGATTCCGCGCCGACAATGTAGCGGGGCTCAAGCGTACCGCCGAAGTCGTGTCATTCCAGC
>NZ_JAODUA010000062.1 GCF_025399895.1 Streptomyces sp. ASQP_92
ACGGCCCCGTAGTGCTGAGTGAGGGCGTCCCGCACCGCTTGCAGCAGAGCGTGCGGCGCCGCCTGGCGCAGTGCGCGTTCCGCCGCCGTGAATCTGTCCACTGTTCGGTTACCGCCTGTTCGAGATGATGAAGACTAAGAGGCGCGGGAGGGGCTTTTTGTGCCGCAGCGACTGCCAAGGCGGTTGAACACCGTGACTCCTGACAGCGGACGCCACCCCGCAGGCGCCGCCGGCGATGGCCGGGGAGCCGCCGCGGTGGCGGCCCGTGAGGCCATCGAGGTGCTGGAGATCTTGTGGAGCCGAAGCGGGGACCTGGCAGCGATCGCTCCCGTGTCGACGTCCCAGCTGCGCGTGCTGTACATCCTCGCCGACAACGACGGCATCAACCTGCGCGACCTCGGTCACGAACTGGGCTCGACCCCGTCGTCGGTGAGCCGCATGTGCGACCGGCTCCACGCCATCGGCTTCGTCGAGAGAACCCCCAGCTCGGCCAGCAGGCGAGAGGTCGAACTACGCCTGACCAGCGCCGGCACCCGCTACCTCAGCGACCTCAGGACCCGCAGGGAAACGGCGCT
>NZ_JAODUA010000063.1 GCF_025399895.1 Streptomyces sp. ASQP_92
CATCTCATTTGGTTGGCTCGGTATTCTGTGAGTCATGGTGGGGATCGTTGAGCGGCTGGTGCCGGACGAGTTGTGGGAGTTGTTCCAGCGGGTGGTGCCGGAGGCGCCGTCGCGTCCGCAGGGCGGTGGTCGGCGTCGGCACGGCGACCGGGAAGTGCTGGCCGCGATCGTCTTCGTGGCTACGTCGGGTTGTACCTGGCAGCAGCTGCCTTCGGCGTCGTTCGGCCCGTCCGGAGCAACCGCCCACCGGCGGTTCTCGGAGTGGTCGAGGGCCAGAGTGTGGGCCAAGCTCCACCGCCTGGTCCTCGAGGAACTCGGCGCTCGCGGCGAGTTGGACTGGTCGCGGTGCGCGATCGACTCGGTGAACATGCGGGCCCTGAAAAGGGGGACCTGACAGGTCCGAATCCTGTCGATCGGGGCAAGTACGGCTCGAAGATCCACCTGATCACGGAACGGTCCGGTCTGCCCATATCCGTCGGAATCTCCGGGGCCAACCTGCACGACAGCCAAGCACTGATCCCGCTCGTGAAGGGCATCCCGCCGATCCGCTCGCGCCGCGGCCCGCG
>NZ_JAODUA010000064.1 GCF_025399895.1 Streptomyces sp. ASQP_92
CGCGTTGGCGGCGTACGCGCATCAGGATGTGCCGTTCGAGCGGTTGGTGGAGGTCCTCGATCCCGAGCGGTCGATGGGGCGCAACCCGCTGTTCCAGGTGATGCTCATCCTCCAGAACAACGAACGCGCCGCACTCGAACTCCCCGGACTCCAGGCGCGGTACGAGCCCCCGGACGTCGAGGAGGTCAGCTTCGACCTGAACTTCTTCCTGCTGGAACAGCACGGCGCCGACGGAGCCCCCACCGGCCTCGACGGATTCGTGGAGTACAGCAGGGAGCTGTTCGACGAGTCCACGGTCGCCTCGATGGCCGAGCGACTGTCCCGGCTGCTCGAACAGGTCGCGCTGGAGCCCGAGTTGAGCGTCGGTGAGATCGAGGTGCTGTCCGAGGACGAGCGCCGGCGCACCCTCGGGGAGTGGAGCGGAACCCGGGGCGGCGACACCGCCACCACCGTGCCGGCCCGCTTCGAGGCCCAGGTGGAG
Source organism: Streptomyces sp. ASQP_92 (assembly GCF_025399895.1). Lineage (GTDB taxonomy): Bacteria > Actinomycetota > Actinomycetes > Streptomycetales > Streptomycetaceae > Streptomyces. The sequence goes on from NZ_JAODUA010000064.1 coordinate 482, forward strand.
CGGACGCCGGACGCGGTCGCGGTGGTGTG
>NZ_JAODUA010000065.1 GCF_025399895.1 Streptomyces sp. ASQP_92
GAGATCACCGCGACCGCGTCCGGTGTCCGCTCCACCTGGCGCTGGAACTCCTGCGGCAGGGTGGTCGCGGGCAGCGGCCGGGCGGTGTCGTTCCACTCGACGAGGGCGCGCCGGCGCTCGTCCTCGGACAGTACCTCGATGCCACCGACACTCAACTCCGGCTCCAGCGCGACCTGTTCGAGCAGGCGCACCAGTCGCTCGGCCATCGAGGCGGCGGTGGACTCGTCGAAGACGTCCGCGCTGTATTCGACGAATCCGTCGAGGCCGCCGTCGACGCCGTCCTCCATGACGTTGAACGTCAGGTCGAGCTTGGCGGCGTCGGCGGTGATGTGTTCCGGTACGGCGCGCAGGCCGGGCATCCGCAGCTCGGCGCGTTCGTTGTTCTGGAGGATCAGCATCACCTGGAACAGCGGGTTGCGCCCCATCGACCGCTCGGGATCGAGGACCTCCACCAACCGCTCGAACGGCACATCCTGATGCGCGTACGCCGCCAGCGCC
>NZ_JAODUA010000066.1 GCF_025399895.1 Streptomyces sp. ASQP_92
GGAGCCTTGCGGCGCCAGGCGCGGCCGTAGACCGCCTGGAGGCGGGCGCGGTAGACCAGCCGGTCCTGCTCCAGCTTGATGACCTGCTCGTAGCTGCGCAGCTCCCACAGCTTCATCCGGCGCCACAGCCGGAAGGTGGGGATGGGCGAGAGCAGCCAGCGGGTGAGGCGGACGCCCTCCATGTGCTTGTCGGCGGTGATGTCGGCGATCCGCCCGACCGCGTGCCGGGCCGCCTCGACGGAGACCACGAACAGCACCGGGATCACCGCGTGCATCCCCACGCCCAGCGGGTCCGGCCAGGCGGCCGCGCCGTTGAAGGCGATCGTGGCGGCCGTGAGCAGCCAGGCCGTCTGGCGCAGCAGCGGGAACGGGATGCGCATCCAGGTCAGCAGCAGGTCGAGCGCGAGCAGCACACAGATGCCCGCGTCGACGCCGACCGGGAAGAC
>NZ_JAODUA010000067.1 GCF_025399895.1 Streptomyces sp. ASQP_92
TCGCTGTAGGGCTCGCCGGCGGGTGAGGCGACGTTGTAGACGCCGTCGCTGACGAAGACCAGGCGGTCGCCGGGTTCGGCCTGGAAGGGCTCGGCGGTGTAGAGGGTGTCTTCGAACATGCCGAGCGGGAGCTGGGCTTCCAGCTGGATCTGTTCGGCCTTGCCGTGCCTGAGGCGCCACATGCGGGGTGAGCCGGCGTCGACGATCTGTGTCTGGCCGGTGTCGAGGTCGAAGCGCAGCAGCAAGGTGGAGAGGTAGGCCTGGCCGTGGTAGTGGCCGTATACGGCCTGGTCGGCGAGGCAGGCCTGGTCAGCGAGACAGAGGCCGGCGCGGCGGGCGTTGCGCAGGGCGTTGACGGCGAGGTTGGTGAGCAGGGCGGCTTCGATTCCTTCTCCCATGCCGTTGGTGACGACGAGGGTGAGGTGGCCGGCGGAGG
>NZ_JAODUA010000068.1 GCF_025399895.1 Streptomyces sp. ASQP_92
CGGTGTCGGGAGGGGTGTAGCGGTTGCCCGGATAAGAATTTCATAAACAAGGGTGTGGGAGCTGTGTCGGGCGGATCGATGGGGGCATTCGATGGCTCGGAGGTTGATAACTATGGTTCCCCTGCTTCTCGTTCTTCTGCTGGCTCTGATCCTCTTCGGTGCGGGTTTCGCGCTGAAGGCCCTGTGGTGGGTCGCGGTCATCGTGCTCGTCGTCTGGCTGGTGGGCTTCGTGGCCCGTCCCAAGGGAGGGAGCGGCCGCTGGTACCGCTGGTAGAACAGCGCGCCAGCAGCGTCAGTAACCAGGTGGGTGCCCCGCGCCAAGAGCGCGGGGCACCCACCTGTTGGCATTGGCATGTCCC
>NZ_JAODUA010000069.1 GCF_025399895.1 Streptomyces sp. ASQP_92
GCGTCGGGGTCACCGAGATGTTCGACTACGTAGTCGCGGACGTCGTCCAGGACTTCGTCGGCGTTCCAGTCGATCCGGTTCAGCAACCGGTGGATGCGGTCCGGAGCACCGTGACCTGCCTGTTCTGCCAGCGTCCAGCCGTTCTTCCGCTCCAGCGGAGCGACCAGGCCCCGCATATAGGCCAGCGCTGACTCCCGCGGCTCACTCCGGCTGAACCGATGCACGAACTGCCCGTGCAAACGCTCCAACTCGCCCGCCCACAAACTGACATCACCAAGGTCCCCACCCATAACCACACCAACGACCGAACTGGCCACCAGTCACGGCAAAGACCGTTGCAGTA
>NZ_JAODUA010000070.1 GCF_025399895.1 Streptomyces sp. ASQP_92
CAGCGGATGCTGTTCTCGGCGACCCTGGACCGCAATGTGGACCTGCTGGTGCGCCGCTACCTCAGCGACCCGGTGGTGCACTCGGTGGACCCGTCGGCCGGTGCGGTGACCACGATGGAGCACCACGTGCTGCATGTGCAGAGCGCCGACAAGTACGCCACGACCACCGAGATCGCGGCCCGCGAGGGCCGGGTGATCATGTTCCTGGACACCAAGCACGCCGTGGACCAGCTCACCAAGCACCTCTTGCAGAGCGGGGTGCGGGCCGCGGCCCTGCACGGCGGGAAGTCCCAGCCGCAGCGCAC
>NZ_JAODUA010000071.1 GCF_025399895.1 Streptomyces sp. ASQP_92
CCCGGCAGAGCGGGCGACAGCCACAGGAGCCGGCCCATCGGATCGGTCACGACCTGTACGTTCACACCGTGACGCCGGTGCTTGGCCGAGTAGTCCGCCTTGCCGTCGCCCACGCGGTCGCACTCAGCGAGAGTCCCGTCGAGGAGGGCGAAGTCAGGATCCGTCTCGCGCAACACCTTCAGCAGGCCCGGCGCACGAGCGGCGAGCAGGCTGATGACGGCGCTGACGTAGGCGTGAGCGGTCCCGACGGAGATGCCGAACCCGGCCGAGAGCTCCGCGAGCGTGTCATGGCGGCGCAGGT
>NZ_JAODUA010000072.1 GCF_025399895.1 Streptomyces sp. ASQP_92
TCCAGCATGCCCGCGCGCAGCTTGGCGACGGTGCGGGTGAGGAGGCGGGAGACCTGCATCTGGGAGACGCCGAGGTGCTCGCCGATCTGGCTCTGGGTGAGTTCCTCGCCGAAGCGGAGCTGGAGCAACAGGCGCTCGCGGTCGGTGAGCTGGGCGACCAGGGGGGCCAGGGCCTGGAAGTCCTCGACGAGGTTCATGGCCGGGTCCTCGGCGCCGATGAAGTCGGCCAGGGCCGCCTCGCCGTTCTCGGCGTCGCTGGAGAGCGCGGCGTCCAGGGAGGCGGAGTTGTAGCCGTTGGC
>NZ_JAODUA010000073.1 GCF_025399895.1 Streptomyces sp. ASQP_92
TAGAAGTCATCTCATTTGGCGAGTCGGCGGTAGCAGATGAGGGTGCAGGCGAGGCTGGTGAAGGCTAGGAAGTGGTCGGCCTTGCGTTCGTAGCGTCGGTGGAGGCGGCGGCAGCCGGCGAGCCAGGCCATGCTCCGTTCCACGGTCCAGCGGTGGCGGCCCAGCCGTTGTGAGGACTCGACTCCCTTGCAGGCGATGCGGTGGATGATGCCGCGTTCGCGTAACCATCGCCGCAGGTGGGCGTAGTCATAGCCCTTGTCGGCGTGGAGTTTGCCGGGCTTGCGCCGC
>NZ_JAODUA010000074.1 GCF_025399895.1 Streptomyces sp. ASQP_92
CCGCCGGTGCCGCCTTTGCCGCCGGTGCCGCCGTTGCCGCCGTTGCCGCCGTTGCCTTGTTGGCCGCCGGTGCCGGTGCCGGCGGCTCCGCCGGTTCCGCCGGTTCCGCCGGCCCCGCCGGCCCCGCCGTCGCCGCCTGTGGTGCCGGCGGCGGCGGTGGTGGTGTTGTCTGCGCCGTTTCCGCCGTTGCCGCCGACCCCGCCGTCACCGCCGTTGCCGGCGTTGCCGTCGGCGCCTTGGGTGAAGCCGGTGCCGCCGG
>NZ_JAODUA010000075.1 GCF_025399895.1 Streptomyces sp. ASQP_92
CCGACACCGGGAGCCTGGCCGGCGACCTGCGTACCTACGCGGCTCAAGTGGCCCGCGAGATCACCGGACCGGACGGCCTCGCGGTGGTGCGCCTGGCCGTCGCCCTGGCCAATGACGGCCGTCCGGGCATGCAGGCGCGTGACGAACTCCGAGACGAACGCACCCGGCAACTTCGGTCCATGCTCGATCGCGCCCGCGAGCGTGGCGAGCAGGCACCCGACGCGCTGGACGTGCTGGACCACATCCTGGCCCCGA
>NZ_JAODUA010000076.1 GCF_025399895.1 Streptomyces sp. ASQP_92
GATTCGATATTGGGCGTTTCAAAGCGGGTACCGGAATATCAACCGGTTGTCCATCGACTACGCCTGTCGGCCTCGCCTTAGGTCCCGACTTACCCTGGGCAGATCAGCTTGACCCAGGAACCCTTAGTCAATCGGCGCACACGTTTCTCACGTGTGTATCGCTACTCATGCCTGCATTCTCACTCGTGAACCGTCCACCACTAGCTTCCGCTGCAGCTTCACCCGGCACACGACGCTCCCCTACCCATCCCAGC
>NZ_JAODUA010000077.1 GCF_025399895.1 Streptomyces sp. ASQP_92
TGACGGAAGATTCGCCAGGTCTTCAGCCGGGCGACGCCTCGCTCGACCGGGACTCGCGTCCGGGCGATTGCGCGGTTGACGGTCTTCTGGGTCTCGGAGAGTTCCTGATGAGGCCGTCGTTTGACTGCGGTGGTCAGCCAAGGGCCGGCTCCTTGGTAGGCGAGGTCGGCCACGAGCGGGACGCCCTGGCGTTCGCAGATCCGGATGATCCGGTGGGTGCGGGCGGCGGTGAGGTCGTGGGTGCG
>NZ_JAODUA010000078.1 GCF_025399895.1 Streptomyces sp. ASQP_92
TACGACGCCCACGCCGAGCACGAACTCCAAGACGTCGCCGAAGTCCTCGGACACGAGATCGTCGTGGGCGAACGCGACACCGACGTATACCTCCAGGCCCGGCGCGCCAACCGCCTGACCCTCGCCGCCGAAATGCAGTGGCAGCTCCTTCCCGGCCGCTCCTGCTCCCGCCCGGAGTACGACATCGGCGCCCAGCTGGAGCCCGCCTACGCCATCTACGGCGACAACTTCGACTGGTCC
>NZ_JAODUA010000079.1 GCF_025399895.1 Streptomyces sp. ASQP_92
ATCCGTTGACCTGCTCATGGCCGACTACGCGATGACCATACTGCAACCAGTCAGCGCGCTCCCCTACACCGGCGACCCGATTTCTGTCTACCAGAGCCCCGCGGGCCGGGCCTTCGGCGCGCAGCAACCCTACGTCGAGAACAACAACCAGCCAGGACAGCTGACGGTTCACCTGCCCATCAGCGTGCGCGGCGACCGTATCGGCGTCCTCACCGTGACCCTGCCCCGCGACCGC
>NZ_JAODUA010000080.1 GCF_025399895.1 Streptomyces sp. ASQP_92
CTCCGTTGACCTGCTCATGGCCGACTACGCGATGACCATACTGCAACCAGTCAGCGCGCTCCCTTACACCGGCGACCCGATTTCTGTCTACCAGAGCCCCGCGGGGCGGGCCTTCGGCGCGCAGCAACCCTACGTCGAGAACGACGACCAGCCAGGACAGCTGACGGTTCACCTGCCCATCAGCGTGCGCGGCGACCGTATCGGCGTCCTCACCGTGACCCTGCCCCGCGACCGT
>NZ_JAODUA010000081.1 GCF_025399895.1 Streptomyces sp. ASQP_92
ATCATGAGGCGGCTCATCTCGCGGCGCTGGTTGGGCGTGACGAGGGTGACGACGCTGCCGGACTCGCCGGCCCGGGCGGTGCGGCCGCCGCGGTGCAGGTAGTCCTTGTGGTCGGTCGGCGGGTCCACGTTCACCACGAGGTCGAGGTTGTCGACGTGGATACCGCGCGCGGCGACGTTGGTGGCGACGAGCACCGACACGTCACCGGTCTTGAACTGGGCCAGCGTGCG
>NZ_JAODUA010000082.1 GCF_025399895.1 Streptomyces sp. ASQP_92
GAATGGGGCCAGGTCTTCGGAGACGAAGTCCTCGCCACCGCAATCCTCGACCGGCTCCTGCACCACTGCGAGGTCGTCTCCATCAACGGCAATAGCTACCGCCTCAAGAACCGCCTTCAGGCAATCCAACGGGACACCGACGTGGCCTGACCAGTGGCGCACACAACTTCGTACGGGGTGGTGCACTCAAGCAAGTACGCGGACA